>NZ_QJKL01000001.1:0-130085 GCF_004127935.1 Fictibacillus sp. S7
ACGCCCAGAGACTCGATCATTTCAGCCTTTTCCAGAAAACAAAAAGCGTTTTATGGAAAAGTCCTCCAATGCTTTTCGTCTCTAATCGGGCATGTCAGCTTTTCCTGATCCAGCTTCCACGCCCAGAGACTCGATCATTTCAGCCTTTTCCAGAAAACAAAAAGCGTTTTATGGAAAAGTCCTCCAATGCTTTTCGTCTCTAATCGGGCATGTCAGCTTTTCCTGATCCAGCTTCCACGCCCAGAGACTCGATCATTTCAGCCTTTGCCAGAAAACAAAAAGCGTTTTAAGGAAAAGTCCTCCAATGCTTTTCGTCTCTAATCGGGCATGTCAGCTTTTCCTGATCCAGCTTCCACGCCCAGAGACTCGATCATTTCAGCCTTTTCCAGAAAACAAAAAGCGTTTTATGGAAAAGTCCTCCAATGCTTTTCGTCTCTAATCGGGCATGTCAGCTTTTCCCTTTGATAAACGCATAGATTTCGTGGAAAAACTGGGCTTGATGGAGGGCGCGGATGATGACGAGAAAGGCAGGTCCAATTAACAGCCCAAGAAAGCCAAACCACTGGTATCCGGCAAAGAGGGCAATCAGGGTAGCGAGAGGATCGAGTCCGATCGTGGAGGACAGAATTTTGGGTTCTGCCAGCTGGCGCTGAATGATCACAACCCCATACAGGATGGAAAGCCCCACAGTCAAAGGATAGTCGCCTGATACGAAGGTATACGCAATCCAAGGCATAAAAACCGCTCCCGTTCCGAGGTAGGGAAGAAGGTCAACGGCACCAATCAAAAGTGAAATGGTAATGGCGTATTCAATCCGCAGCAAAAGCAGACCGATTAGAACAATACAGGCTGTCATTGAAATCAGTGTAAACTGGGCCTTTGCAAAACCGAACAACGCCTTTCTGAGCTCCAGATAGACGGTCCGTGTGCTCGCCATCCACTTGTCCGAAGAGATTTTTCGCAAATACCGGGAAAAGCGGTACCAGTCCTTGCATATAAAAAAGGCAGCCAGTATGGAAAAAACAAAAACGGTCACAAACGTGGGAAGGCTGACGACCAGGGCGGAGACGATATTCACGGCTTCTTGTGCGAGCTTGGAAACCGTTGTGGTAATGTGGGTACCGATGGCGTCAATATTCTTCATGATCGTTTGCTGATGGTCGTCTTCAAGGTTGTTGAACATGGCGTTAATATCATTATAAAAGGGCAAAATTTTTGTTTTGAAGCAGATCTCCATATACTGCACAAGTTCCTTGCTGTAATCGGGAAGAACATGGGCCAGGTAAGCCAACCCGGTGAAAATTTCACGGACGAGCAGCAGGATGATGCCGGCTGCCGCTCCAATCAGGAGCAGCAACGCCGCAAAGACAGCCAGCGCCCTCGGCATTTTCCCCTTTTCCTCCAAAAAGTTAACAAACGGATTAATCACCATGGCGATGATTCCCCCCAGGATAAAAGGATAGGTTACTTTGGAGAGAAAAAAACAGCCTACTAAGACGAGGGCAAATAAACATACTATGAGAAAGAAACGAAATATACGGTGCAGATAATCATTGTTCACCATTTCCACCACTTCCTGTCCATTGCTTACTACGAAAGAAGGTATATTATGCAGTCCACTATATTTTTGGTTATTTTGCTCATCATAGGAGTAATCGCGAAGAACCAGTCGCTGATTGTAGCGCTGGCGGTATTGCTTGTCCTGAAATTCACCGGGATTGGAGACAAGGTTTTCCCGCTGATTCAACAAAAGGGAATAAACTGGGGAGTCACGATCATAACCATTGCTGTTCTTGTTCCTATTGCAACCGGCGATATCGGATTCAGGCAGCTTCAGGAGGCAATGAAGTCTTCCTTCGCCTGGATTGCCTTACTTTCGGGAATATTTGTCGCACTTATTGCTTCTAAAGGAATCATCCTTCTCCAGGAGGATCCGCATATCACAGCAGCTCTTGTTTTCGGCACTATCCTCGCTGTAGCATTCCTGAACGGCGTTGCCGTAGGTCCGCTTATCGGAGCAGGAATTGCTTATTTCGCCATGAAGATTGTCGAATATTTCACTGCATAAAGAAGGAAAAAGGGCTTAAGCATTCACAAAGTACTATTTATTGTTTATAATTGACTTATATGTACCAATTCCTTTAAATAGTCTACATTTCTTAATAGGCCAGAAATGTAAGCTCTTACTTATAAGAGTTTTTTGGTATTGTGCTTTTCTATTAAAGGAGAAAGAGATTCTAGAAAGGGAGAGATAACCATGACAGCAACAAGAGGATTAGAAGGTGTAGTAGCTACCACCTCATCTGTCAGCTCAATCATTGATGATGTACTGACATACAGAGGGTACAGCATCGATGATCTCGCAGACCATGCAACATTTGAGGAAGTAGTGTATTTATTATGGAATGGCAAACTTCCTAACGAAAGAGAACTTGAACAGTTTAAAGCAGAGCTTGCAGAACAAGCGACTGTATCTGAAAATTTAATCAACCAATTGAAATCGCTTCCGCTAAAAGGGGTACATCCGATGGCGATTCTGCGTACAGCTGTCTCTATGCTAGGCATGTATGACGACGAAGCGGAAGATATGTCAACAAAAGGAAACTACAAAAAAGCGGTAAAACTTCAAGCGCAGATTTCAACTGTGGTTACAGCGTTTGCAAGAATAAGGGAAGGCAAAGACCCTGTTGCTCCGCGCAAGGATCTAGGCTTCGCCGCAAACTTCCTGTACATGCTGACTGGCAATGAGCCGGATGAAGTGGCAGTGGAAGCGTTTAATAAAGCGCTTGTTCTTCATGCAGACCATGAACTGAATGCATCCACGTTTACAGCACGTGTAGCGGTTGCCACGCTTTCTGATATTTATTCTGGTGTTACTGCTGCAATCAGCGCCCTTAAGGGACCATTGCACGGCGGTGCCAACGAGCAGGTTATGAAAATGCTCAGCGAAATTAAAGAAGAAGAAAACGTTGAAAGCTATTTAAGAAACGCAATTGACAACAAACAGAAGATCATGGGCTTCGGACACCGTGTATATAAGAGTGGTGACCCGCGCGCCAAGCATCTTCGTGAGATGAGCAAGCAGTTAACGACAACAACAGGCGAAGAAAAATGGTATAACATGTCTGTGAAGCTTGAAGGATTGTTGAAAGAAGAAAAAGGCCTTCTTCCAAATGTTGACTTCTATTCAGCAAGTGTATATCACAGCCTTGGAATTCCGCATGATATCTTCACACCGATTTTTGCAGTAAGCCGTGTATCCGGTTGGATTGCTCACATTCTTGAGCAATATGAGAATAACCGCCTGATCCGTCCGCGTGCAGATTACACCGGGCCTTCCATGCAGAAATACACACCGCTTGCCGAGCGTTAAAAAAAGATGGTGAGAAGAGGGCTTCCTCTTCTCATTTGAACGGTATTTTAGTAGGATAGAAAAGTAAGAGTTTTTGGATAGATTACAGATAGGAGGACAAGCAACATGTCAAACGGAGAGCGTATTACAGTAGATAACGGGGTATTAAATGTACCAAACCATGCAATTATTCCTTTTATTGAGGGAGACGGGACAGGCCCTGACATTTGGGCGGCTGCATCTCGTGTATTGGAAGCAGCAGTAGATAAAGCATATAACGGTGAGAAGAAAATTGTCTGGAAAGAAGTTCTTGCCGGAGAAAAAGCATTCAACGAAACTGGGGAATGGCTTCCAGCTGAAACACTTGATGTGATCCGCGATTACATAATCGCTATTAAAGGACCTTTAACTACACCGGTTGGCGGCGGAATCCGTTCATTGAACGTAGCACTTCGCCAAGAGCTTGACTTGTTTACATGTCTTCGTCCGGTTCGTTATTTCAAAGGTGTTCCTTCACCGGTTAAACGGCCAGAAGACACAGATATGGTTATCTTCCGTGAGAACACTGAAGATATTTACGCTGGTATCGAGTATGCAAGTGGTTCTGATGAAGTGAAGAAAGTAATCTCTTTCCTTCAAAACGAAATGGGAGTTAACAAAATTCGTTTCCCAGAAACTTCTGGAATCGGAATCAAACCAGTTTCTTCAGAAGGTACAAAGCGTCTTGTGCGTGCTGCTCTTCAATATGCAATCACTGAAGGCCGCAAGAGCTTAACGCTCGTTCACAAAGGAAACATCATGAAATTTACAGAAGGTGCTTTCAAAAACTGGGGTTACGAGCTTGCTGAACAAGAGTTTGGCGATAAAGTATTCACTTGGGCTCAATACGACCGCATTGTAGAAGAGCAAGGAAAAGAGGCAGCGAACAAAGCACAGGCTGATGCAGAAGCTGCAGGAAAGATTATCGTTAAAGACTCAATCGCTGATATCTTCCTTCAGCAAATCCTTACTCGTCCGGCAGAATTCGATGTTGTAGCAACAATGAACCTGAACGGTGACTACATTTCCGATGCACTGGCTGCACAAGTAGGCGGAATCGGAATCGCTCCTGGAGCGAACATCAACTATGAAACTGGACATGCGATCTTCGAAGCAACTCATGGTACAGCTCCTAAATATGCTGGTTTGGATAAAGTTAACCCATCTTCTGTTATCCTTTCTGGTGTGCTCATGCTTGAACACCTTGGATGGCATGAAGCAGCTAAACTTATCACGAATGCTATGGAAAAATCCATTGCAGAAAAAGTGGTAACTTATGACTTCGCTCGTCTGATGGACGGTGCTACAGAAGTAAAATGTTCCGAGTTTGCTGACGCATTGATCAGCAAGATGAAATAATAACAAAAGGCCCCGACTTCCGGGGCCTTTTGTAAAATTTAACGAACTGCAGGACAGAAACCTGAATACCTTGGAGGGATAATAGAATGGCAGTGAATTCGCGCAAAAAGATTTCGGTCATCGGTGGAGGATTTACAGGAGCAACTACTGCATTTATCGCAGCACAAAAAGAACTTGGCGATGTGGTTCTTGTTGACATCCCACAAGCTGAAAACCCTACGAAAGGCAAAGCGCTGGATATGCTTGAAGCAAGTCCGGTACAGGGGTTTGATGCCAACATTATCGGTACTTCCAACTATGAAGATACAAAAGATTCCGATGTGGTGGTCATCACAGCCGGTATTGCACGCAAGCCCGGCATGAGCAGAGATGATCTTGTCAACACGAATGCAAACGTCATGAAAAGTGTTACACAAGAGATTGTGAAGCATTCACCTAATGCCGTTATCATTGTTTTAACCAATCCGGTGGATGCCATGACCTATACCGTATTGAAGGAATCCGGTTTCCCGAAAAGCCGTGTGATCGGGCAGTCTGGTATCCTTGACAGCGCCCGCTTCCGTACCTTTATCTCACAAGAGCTTAACTTGTCTGTAAAAGACATTACCGGGTTTGTCCTTGGCGGACATGGAGATGACATGGTTCCGCTCGTTCGATACTCTTACGCAGGCGGTATTCCGCTTGAAAAACTGATTCCTCAGGAGCGTCTGGATGCCATCGTGGAACGTACACGCAAAGGCGGAGGAGAAATTGTTAATTTGCTTGGAAATGGCAGTGCCTATTATGCACCAGCGGCATCTATGGTTGAAATGGTGGAAGCTGTTCTTAAAGACCAAAGGCGTGTTCTTCCATCAATCGCTTACCTTGAAGGTGAGTACGGCTATCAAGGAATCTGTCTTGGAGTACCGACCATTATTGGAGGAAACGGACTGGAAGAAATCATTGAGCTGGAACTTACAGCAGATGAAAAAGCCGCTCTTGACCGTTCGGCTGAGTCTGTAAAAGCAGTCATGAACGTGCTTGCATAATGATAGAAGATTCGGGACTTCCCGAATCTTTTTCTAGCATCAAAAATGTAAGCGTTTACTTTTTGATTCGGGGAAGGGGTGTTCTATATGCTGCTTGGAAAAAAACGAAAACTGGGCAGAAAATTAGAAGAAATCAAAACAGGTGAGAAGCTTGAGTTGTCTGAAGCGATAGAAGATAAAGATCTCCTGTTATATCTTGGACTTACCAACGATAATAATCCTTTATTCATCCAGCATGACTATGCATCGATGACGCCTTTCAAAAAGCCAATTGTTCCACAAATCATGCTGACGGGAATGGTAACCTCGGCCATATCAAAATATTTGCCGGGACCAGGAAGCAGTATTAAAAAACAATCCCTTACCTTCATTAAACCCGTTCACCATTATGGAAAAGTACATTTTCTTTTCCAGGTGACCGGCATCAACGAGGCAGCCCATTCTATTACCATGTCGGTGGAGGGCAAAAATGAAAAGAACGAAAAGGTGCTTGAAGGAGAACTTGAAGTTTGTCCTCCCTATGCTCCAAAATCGATTACTTCCCATACCTTGGAAAATTTCTGAGGAAATTTCTAGGGAAATTTCTGAGGAAATTTCTAAGAAAATTTTTAGGGGGATTTCTAAGACCGGCTGCAGAGCTGGTCTTTTTTCATTTGGAAATACCCGTCAAGAATGAGCACCACTCTCAATAAAAATTTTACAAACTTTACG
This sequence comes from Fictibacillus sp. S7, assembly GCF_004127935.1. NCBI lineage: Bacteria > Bacillati > Bacillota > Bacilli > Caryophanales > Fictibacillaceae > Fictibacillus > Fictibacillus sp. S7. The sequence goes on from NZ_QJKL01000001.1 coordinate 6,490, forward strand.
AAATCTTTATTCTGACCCTTTTGTGCATTGAAGAAAAAAATAGTATGATTGTAATGAATCAAGTGAAACGTAACTATAAAAGGGTGGGAAAAGATGAGCCAGAAGATTATGGTAGTCGAGGACGAATTATCGATCTCAACATTATTGCAATTTAATTTAGAACAAGCTGGTTTTGAAGTGATCACTGCTATGGACGGACGCAAGGGCCTGGAATTGGCAGAGATGGAAAAACCGGATTTAATGGTTCTCGATCTTATGCTTCCTGAGATGGATGGCCTTGAGGTTTGCAAAAACCTGCGGCAAAAGCAGATTTTTATTCCCATTCTCATGCTGACTGCAAAAGATGATGAGTTTGATAAAGTCCTGGGGCTGGAGCTTGGGGCTGACGACTATATGACAAAGCCATTTAGTCCGAGAGAAGTGGTGGCCCGTGTTAAGGCGATCTTAAGACGGACAAAGCAGATGGCCGTGGAAGAAACTGCTCCTGAGGAAGAAGCAGAAAAACTGACGATCGGCGAGGTTGAGGTATACCCGGAAAATTATGAGGCCTTTTATAAAGGAACGGCACTGGAATTAACACCAAAAGAATTTGAACTTCTCGTTTATCTGTCAAAAAATAAAAACAGAGTATTAACCCGTGAGCAGCTTCTGTCAGCTGTTTGGAATTATGATTTTGTCGGTGATACACGAATAGTTGATGTTCATATCAGCCACCTCCGGGAAAAAATCGAAGAAAATACACGCAAGCCCATCTATATTAAAACCATACGGGGAATGGGCTATAAATTAGAGGTTCCTCAGTAATGCCGGATTTTAAAAACCGGGTACTTTCTTTTTTCCTGGTTGGCATTATGCTTGTTTTTATTTTGCTTGCTTTAATTGTGGGAGGGCTGGTACATTACACCATCAAGGAGAAGCGGGTGCAATCCTATCAGCATGATCTTGAGCTGGTGGCGGTTGCTGTCAGAGGCAATGATCAGGAATTGCTTAAAAAGCAGCTGAATATGGCAGAAAAGGATTTACATGGTAAACTTGTCTATCTTTCCCCTGAAGGCAAGGTGCTTGCCCAAACCGACAGAGAAGAACAGCCGGTTCCCCGGCAGCCATTACAGGGCTTGGACGGTTATAAAAAAGATGTACTGGTTTCCGCCAAATATATGGACCGCCTTTTGTACACTCTCCCTGTAAAAGAAGACTCCTCCGGTAATCTCCGTGGCTATGTACAGCTGATTATCCCGGAACAAGTGGCCAACCAAACAGAACGAACCGTATGGCTCAGCCTTTCACTTGGCTTTTTGCTCAGCCTTGTGATCGTTCTATTTATCTCAATCCGGGTGCTGGACCGCATTGTGAAACCGGTGGAAGAAGCGACCAGCACGGCGAAAGAATTGGCCCGGGGGAATTTTAAAGCCAGAACCTATGAGTATAAAGGTGATGTAGGAGAACTGAACTTTTCATTAAATGTACTGGCAAGAAACCTGGAAAAAATGACAAAATCGTACGAGTCACAGCAGGACCGTTTGAAAACTCTGATTGAAAACATGGGCAGCGGTCTGATCCTGATTGATTCCGATGGATACATCAATATCGTCAATAAAGCATTTAAAGAGATTTTTAGAGAATATACCGATTCCTGGAGCGGGCATTTGTTTCATGAGGTTTTTCCTTACAAGGAAATCAAGGAAATTGTGGAAGACACCTTTATTATGGAAACCAATATCCGCAAGCAGGTGGTTCTGCCGATTCATATTGAAAGAAAAAACTTTGATGTATACAGCGCACCCGTTTTAAACAGTCTTGGAAAACTGCGGGGTATGGTCCTGGTTTTCCATGATATTACCGAATTGAAAAAGCTCGAACAAATGAGAAAAGATTTTGTTGCCAACGTTTCTCATGAATTGAAAACGCCTGTTACTTCGTTAAAAGGCTTTGCTGAAACATTGCTGGATGGGGCGGACGGAAACCCGGAAATCCGCAAAAAGTTTTTAACGATCATATGGAAGGAGAGTGACCGGCTGCAGCATCTGATTCAGGACCTGTTGGATCTTTCCAAAGTGGAACAAGGGTTTTCGTTAAACCTGCAGAAAGTCAATCTGTCTGCCATTGTTGAAGAAGTGATCGTCATGCTTGAAACGAAGGCTAAGGAGAAAGAGATCACACTGAAGTACTCGGTCGAAGGGGACACCGCCATTGAAGGCGATGCTCCGCGTTTAAAGCAAGTATTTATCAATCTTATCAACAACAGTCTGAATTACACGCCTAAAGGCGGCCGGGTCACCATCAGGCTTAAGGAGAGCAGTGAGAAGGTAACGTTCAGTGTGTCGGATACCGGAATTGGCATTCAGAAGGAAGAAATCTCCCGTATTTTTGAGCGTTTCTACCGGGTGGACAAAGCAAGAAGCCGTAATTCCGGAGGCACAGGGCTTGGCCTTGCCATCGTAAAGCATTTGATTGAGGCCCATCATGGAAGAATTCATGTTAAAAGCAAACCAGGTGAAGGTTCGACATTCACACTTGTTTTTAGAAAAGAATTTGTTGAGTGAATTTACAAACTATTAACACTGGGTTTGTTTCAGCTTAACAGTCTCCATGTAATATGAAAGTATCCTTTTTCAGTACCCCCTTTAAGAGAATCCGATTCCGGGTTCTCTCTTTTTTTGTTTTTGCTCACCAGCAGGCAGAGCAAGGCGGCCGTTATTTTGTTTTCGGGGAAACCGATGGTACAATATAGTCAGAAAAACTGATCAGGGGGTATCATTTTGGCAAATAAACTAGTATTGATTGACGGAAACAGTATCGCCTACCGGGCGTTCTTTGCACTTCCTCTGCTCAATAACGACAAAGGTGTTTACACGAATGCCGTTTATGGATTCACGACTATGCTTCTTCGCATATTGGAAGACGAAAAACCAAGTCATGTTCTTGTAGCTTTTGATGCAGGCAAGACGACGTTCAGGCATAAAACATTTGAAGACTATAAAGGAGGCCGTCAAAAGACGCCTTCCGAGCTTTCAGAACAATTCCCGCTGATTCGGCAGCTTCTGGACGGTTTTGGAATCAAGCGGTACGAGCTTGAAAGCTATGAAGCGGATGATATCATTGGCACCCTTTCCAAACAGGCCGCAGAAGGTGATTGGGATGTGAATGTCTATACAGGAGATAAGGATTTACTTCAGCTCGTAACGGAGAATGTGAAGGTTACACTCACAAGAAAAGGCATATCTGAAGTTGAAGCCTACGATCTCAAGCAGGTGGAAGAGAAATATGGCTTAACACCACATCAGATCATCGATATGAAAGGCCTGATGGGCGATCCTTCCGATAATATTCCGGGAGTTCCCGGAGTCGGGGAGAAAACAGCCATCAAACTGATTAAACAATTCGGTTCTCTGGAACAAACACTGGATTCCATTGATCAGGTGTCTGGAGCAAAGCTTAAAGAAAAGTTGAGTGACAACAGAGATCAGGCATTGATGAGCAAGGAATTGGCAACCATTACGCACGAAGCTCCTATTGAGGTTTCTTTGAAGGATGCCGTATACCAGGGGTATGAGGCAGAACGGCTCCTCCCGCTGTTCAAGGACCTCGGATTTAACTCCCTGCTTGAACGGATTGGAGGGGACAGCGAGCAAGCAATGGTGAGTGAAGAAGAAAAAGAGGAGATCAATTTTGAAAAAGCGGAAGCGTTAAATGGTGAAATTTTATCTTCTCCTGCAGCCTTGATCGTAGAAACCACACCGGAAACCTATCACCGGGCGCCGGTAAACGGCCTGGCGATCGTTAATGAAAACGGAAGGTATTACATTCCAGCAGACCTTGCCCTGTCTTCTCCCGAATTCAAGCAATGGGCGGAGGATACAAGCAAAGAAAAGTTTGTATTCGATGCGAAAAGAGCGTACGTCGCACTGGACTGGAATAATATTTCACTTCAGGGAGTGACGTTTGACCTGATGATCGCCTCATATTTGCTGAACCCCTCGGATTCGGGGGATGATGTGGCAGTGATTGCCAAGCGCTATGGCATCCATGATACCGATAGTGAAGAGGCGGTTTATGGAAAGGGAGCCAGGCGAAAGGTACCAGAAGAAAACGTTCTTTCCGAGCATATGGTACGTAAAGCCAACAGCATTTATGTGCTTCAGGAAAAGCTGACGAATGAACTGAAAAAGAATGAACAATATGAGCTGTTTTCGGATCTGGAACTACCACTATCGCTGGTGCTTGGTGAAATGGAAACGACTGGCGTTAAGGTAGATGTAGGCAGACTGCAGTCCATGGGACAGGAGCTGACGGAGCAGTTGAATGCACTCGAAGCGGACATCCATGAACTTGCCGGGATCGCCTTTAATATTAATTCACCCAAACAGCTTGGTGAAATCTTGTTTGAAAAGCTCAATCTTCCTCCCATCAAAAAAACAAAGACCGGCTACAGCACCTCGGTGGATGTGTTGGAGAAGCTGGAAGGCAAGCATGAAATCATCCGGAAAATTCTTGTTTACCGGCAGTTGGGCAAGCTGAGCTCAACCTATATCGAAGGTCTCCTGAAAGTGGTAGATCAACAGACCGACAAGATTCATACTCGTTTTAATCAGGCTCTTACTCAAACCGGACGCTTAAGCTCAACAGAGCCCAATCTGCAGAATATTCCGATCCGGCTTGAAGCAGGAAGGAAGATCAGACAAGCCTTTGTTCCAGCTACTTCAGGGTGGAAAATCCTGTCTGCCGATTATTCTCAGATTGAGCTCCGTGTACTAGCCCACATTTCTCAGGATGAAAATCTGATGGAAGCCTTTAAGAAGGAAATGGATGTTCATACGAAAACAGCGATGGACGTGTTCCATGTTGATATGGAGGATGTTACTTCGGAAATGAGAAGGCACGCGAAAGCCGTAAACTTCGGGATTGTATACGGAATCAGTGACTACGGATTGTCTCAAAGCTTGAATATCACAAGAAAAGAAGCGGGAGAATTTATCGAGCAGTATTTAAAGACGTTTCCGGGTGTCAAGGAATATATGGAATCCATAGTCCGACAGGCTAAACAGGATGGATATGTGTCCACGCTGATGAACCGTCGCCGGTATCTTCCGGAAATTACGAGCCGAAACTTTAATCTCAGAAGCTTCGCTGAACGCACCGCAATGAATACCCCGATTCAGGGGACTGCAGCTGATATTATCAAGAAAGCCATGGTAGAAATGGAACGCGTGTTAAAAGAAGAAAAGCTTGAAGCCTTGATGCTGCTTCAGGTGCATGATGAATTGATCTTTGAAGCACCTGAACACGAAATTGAAAAACTTTTAAAATTGGTTCCTCAAGTCATGGAATCGGCCCTTGGCCTTGACGTTCCATTAAAAGTGGACTTGAATTACGGAGATACATGGTACGACGCAAAATGACAGAAAGAAAAACGGAAAACAGCGGCCGGGCTGTTTTCCGTTTGATTAGAGGTGAAACAAATGCCAGAGCTACCTGAGGTAGAAAATGTAAAGAATACACTGAACCGGCTGGTTGGGGGAAAAACCATTAAAGAAGTCAGTGTGCTATGGAGCAACATTATCAAGCATCCGGAGCTGGATGAGTTTAAACTCCGGCTTAAGGGACAGACGATTCAGAATGTGGAACGCCGGGGTAAATTTCTGAAAATTTTCCTGGATCATGATGTGCTGGTGTCCCATTTGCGGATGGAAGGAAAATACGGGCTGAATCAGCTGGAGGATCCCTCGGACAAACATACCCATGTGCTTTTCTCATTTACAGATGGAACACAATTGCGGTATCGGGACGTAAGGAAATTTGGCACCATGCATCTTTATCCCATCGGAAAAGAAGAGCAGGAGCAGCCGCTATCAAAGCTCGGATATGAGCCTTTTTCTGCGGAATTGACTCCTTCTGTTATGAAAAAGATGTTTTCCAAGACCAGCAGGAGCATTAAAGCTGTGCTTTTGGACCAATCACTGATCACGGGACTTGGCAATATTTACGTGGATGAAATCTTGTTTGCATCCGGAATTCATCCAGAAAGGAAAGCGAATGAAGTGTCGCTTCCGCGATTGCAGAAGCTTCACGAACATATGGTATCCATCCTGAAAAACTCTGTTGAAAAAGGCGGCAGCACCATCCGCTCCTATACCAATTCAGAGGGGAAAACCGGAAACTTTCAGCTTGAACTGTTTGTTTACGGAAAGAAAGGAGAGCCATGCAAAACGTGCGGATCCGAAATCGACCGGTCCGTCGTAGCCGGGCGGGGCACCCATTTTTGCTCAAAGTGCCAGAAATAACACTTGCCAGGCTCCTTTCATATACTGCAATACGTGGTATGAAAGGAGCTTTTAGAGTCATGGTATCCTTTTCGATGCTCTTGCTGGCGTTTGCTGTCAGCCTTGACAGCTTTGGTACGGGGTTGACCTACGGAATGAAGGAAATCAAAATACCTATCAAATCGGTACTGATTATTTCCTCTTGTTCCGCCATTACTTTTTTCATGGCCATGGGGTTCGGCCATTTCCTCGAACGTTTCTTGTCTCCGCAAGCCGGTCAAATGGCCGGGGGGCTTATATTGCTGGGTCTTGGTTCATATTTCTTGTTTCAAGTTGCCAAGCCTGACAAAAAGGCTGAAACTGTACCCGAAGAGAAGACTATTGTAAAATTAGAAATAAAATCGCTCGGAATTATGATACAGATCTTAAAAAAGCCGACCATTGCGGATTTGGATAAATCGGGATCCATTAATGGCTGGGAGGCGGTGCTTCTCGGTGTTGCCCTTTCGCTGGATGCGTTTGGTGCAGGGATTGGGGCGGCCATGATTGATATGCCGCCGATTACAACGGCTTTCACGGTGGCAGCAATGAGTTCCATTTTTGTGCTTGCCGGCATAAAACTGGGTTTTGCGGTCTCCAAAGTTACCTGGATGAAAAAACTGACGTTTCTTCCGGGAATTCTGTTGATTATTATTGGTTTGATGAAATTGTAGTGAAGGGATGTTAACAAATGATTATTGGCCTGACCGGCGGAATTGCGAGTGGAAAAAGCACAGTTTCCAATTTTTTGCGAAGCTATGGACTGCCAGTTGTTGATGCAGATGTTATTGCGCGTCAGGTTGTGGAGAAGGGCCATCCTGCCTATGAAAAAATCGTGGAGTACTTTGGAAAACATATTCTGGATGAAGCCCAAAACATCGACAGAAAAAAGCTGGGAAGTATTGTTTTTACTAATGAAGAAAAGCGACTGATGCTTAACAGGATTGTTCATCCAGCTGTTCGGCTGGAAATGAAAAATGAGGCGGCAGCTCATTTAAAGGAGAGCCCATGTGTCGTTATGGATATTCCTCTGTTATTTGAAAGCGAATTAACGCATATGGTAGACCGGACCCTTCTTGTCTTTGTGGATGAGGAAACCCAATTAAGCCGGCTGATGGAACGAGACGGCTATACAGAAGCAGAGGCAAAGAGCAGAATCGCGGCGCAAATGCCGCTAAAGGATAAAGTGCAGCTTGCCGATGCAGTAATCATGAACAATGGTTCATTGGAAGAATTAAAAGAGAAAGTGGAGATCCAGCTTCACGAATGGAACATCATTTAACCCTCTGTTATAGGCAGAGGGTTATTTTTTCGCCCGTTTTTATAAAATAGTGTTCTTTTTTTGATCAATTATGCTATACTAATCATAGCAAAAGAGAGATAAAAGTATAACACATATTTGGAGGGAGCATACCATGAAAGCAAAAGTAGCGATTAATGGACTCGGGCGAATCGGAAGAATGGTTTTTCGAAAAATGATGGAGGAAAACAATGAATTTGAAGTGGTGGCAATCAATGCCAGTTATCCTCCAGAAACGCTGGCACATATGATAAAGTATGACTCCATCCATGGAGCTTATAAAGGTGAAGTCACTGCCCATGAGGGATACTTAATGGTGAATGGGCAAAAGGTTCTGCTGCTCAATTCCCGTGATCCAAGGGAACTGCCTTGGAAAGGACTTGGGATTGATCTTGTGATCGAAGCAACTGGAAAATTTAAATGTCAGGAAACTGCAGGCTATCATTTGCAGGCCGGCGCTAAAAAAGTGATTATTACCGCTCCCGGAAAAGATGAGGATGTAACCATCGTTATGGGAGTGAATGAGAGCGATTACAATCCGGATAAACACCATATTATTTCTAACGCATCTTGTACAACCAATTGCCTGGCCCCAGTAGTAAAAGTACTGGATGACCATTTTGGCATTGAATCAGGTATGATGACAACGGTACATGCTTATACAAATGACCAAAAGAATATTGACAACCCGCATAAAGATCTTCGCCGTGCGCGGGCGTGCGGACAATCAATTATCCCGACTTCGACAGGGGCTGCCAAAGCGATTGCCAAGGTGCTTCCTCATCTTTCAGGCAAGCTTAATGGGATGGCGCTTCGAGTGCCTACGCCAAATGTGTCACTGGTGGATTTCGTGGCTGATCTAAAAACAGAGGTAACAGAAGAGAGGATCAATGAGGTACTGAAGTCGGCTGCGAACGGATCCATGAAGGGGATTCTGGGCTATAGTGATGAACCGCTTGTTTCCGTAGATTACAATGGAAACGAAAATTCATCGATAATTGACGGATTGTCCACGATGGTCATTGAGAATAGAAAAGTAAAAGTACTGGCATGGTATGATAACGAATGGGGGTATTCCTGCCGTGTCGTCGATCTTGCGGGCTTGGTTGCCGCAGGACTTAAACAAGAAGAAAACATCAAGATACCTTCCTGATCACAGGGGAGTCTCTTTGACAGCACCGACACATTTGGTGCTGTTCTTTTTTGTGTGGTCTGGTACTTAATTTGTCTAAGGTATGCGAATACTTTTCATATAAAATATTCAGAGGAAAAATTGAATCAGGTTATTGCAAATGAAATATAAAACAAGTATACTATGATTCGTGAACTTCAAATAAAGCAAACCAAGGCGTTGGATTCTACTTAAAGGGTTAGGACCTCTTAGGACTAACTTTCCCCCGTGGTAGATGTTCAATACCGCATGCTTGAAGGCATGAAAATTTTTTAAGGGGGACTATGCTAATATGGATACAATGGGAAGACACGTAATTGCCGAACTATGGGGTTGCAACAGTGAAAAGCTGAATGACATGAAATTTATTGAAGAAACATTTGTTGACGCTGCTTTAAGAGCAGGCGCAGAGGTGCGTGAGGTGGCTTTTCATAAATTTGCACCGCACGGCGTTAGCGGAGTTGTTATTATTTCAGAATCTCATCTGACAATCCACAGTTTTCCAGAGCATGGTTATGCAAGCATTGATGTATACACTTGTGGGGATCGAATTGATCCAAATGTGGCTGCTGATTATATTTCACAGGCATTGGAAGCAAACAGCCGTGAAAATTTAGAGGTTCCGCGTGGAATGGGTCCTGTCAAAGTTAAAAATAAAGTTGCCGCAAATCAATAATAAAAAAGTTAAATGAAAAAGAGGTGTGTAATTTGCACCTCTTTTTTTACATGTTATTCTATAAGTAACAACACTGAGGAGGAAGACCATGCTGCGACGATTGCAAAACATTTTGAAAAATAATTCAGAAACTTCTGAAAAACATTATGACCCCTTGCTCAGAACGCCGTATTTTAAGGCAAACCGCAATAGCGTCATGGATGCGTTGGAAGAATTAGTCCGTCAGAAACAGAATTATAAGCTGCTCGGTTCATCCAAGGAAAGAGGCGAATTTTCCTTTCAAGTGACCTCTCCCCGAAAAGCGTTCGTTGTTGTAACCGCAACCACGCTAAGACCATACCGCACAGCCATTGACTTCAATGTGTCCACCGAATCTGCCCTTCCCGTCGACTTTGGATACAGCAAAAAAGTCATTGCCAATGTAACCGAAGAACTAAAAGGAAAGCTCGAATATATCGGAACATCTTTAATGGAAAACAATTAATTCTTGTCACCCGCCTTCCTTTTGTCTAAGATAGAATTATAGTAGAGGAACATTAATTTTTGGAGTTGATCTGCATTGCGTTGTCCGTCCTGTCAATATAACGGTACAAAAGTGCTTGATTCCCGACCCGTTCATTCAGGAAGATCGATTCGCCGTCGACGTGAATGCGAATCATGCAACTATCGATTTACCACATTTGAAACCGTTGAAGAAATACCGCTCATAGTTGTAAAAAAAGATGGTACCAGGGAGGAGTTTAGCCGGGAAAAAATTCTCCGCGGACTCATTAAAGCGTGTGAAAAGCGTCCTGTTCCCTTGGAGGTACTTGAAAATATTGTGGATAATATAGAAAAAGATCTCCGGAACCAGGGGGCATCTGAAATAAACAGCCAGGAAGTCGGTGAAAAAGTCATGGATTATTTGGCAGACACGGACGAAGTAGCATATGTCCGATTTGCTTCCGTTTACCGGCAATTCAAGGACATTAATGTATTTATTCAGGAACTAAAGGACCTAATAAAAAAAGACGAGCATTAACCTGCGTAAGACAGAACCGGTTTTACGCTTTTTTTTATCGAAAGGTCCTAAATCCTCTGCAACAACAGAAATTCTTTTTGAAAGGTGAGAACCATGAGTGTACACTGGAAAGAAATTGTCCCGGTGGATACATATGAGGTTCAATTTAGCGGCTATCTTCATGATGTAGACCGCAAAGTATTGACCATGCTGTACCAGCCGTTAATAGGGGCTTTTGCCTATAGTTTATATATGACATTCTGGTGCGATGCGGAGATGGAGGTTGAGAACCCCCAAACCCATCAGCGTCTGATGAATGTCACCCAGTTTTCATTGAAAGACATTATAGCAGCACGCAAGAAGCTCGAAGCCATCGGCTTGCTGAAAACATATAAAAGAGAAGAAAATGAATCAAAGTTTTTTCTGTATGAATTGCAGACTCCGCTTTCTCCGGCTGCTTTTTTCAACGACGGAGTGCTGAATATATATTTGTACAACCGGCTGGGGAAAACGAAGTATTGCGAGATGAGAGATCATTTTCTGCAGGAAGAAACAGAAGTGGATGAATATCAAGAGGTTACCGCATCGTTCAGCGACATATTTGCCTCCCTTCATCCTTCGGAGATGACCGCCGGCACCTATTCGGAAATACAAGAAGGCGCCAACGGCAGGCTGGCAGACCGAAGGCCTGGCAGAACGTTGGAGATTTCGGCAGAGGAATTTGATTTTGATTTACTGGTTTCCAGCATTTCCAGCTTTATACTTCCAAAAGAGGTGATTACGCCTGCGATCCGGGAAGCGATTGTGAAGCTGGCCTATGTGTACCAGATGGAGCCACTGGAAATGAGCCGGCAAATTCAGAGTGCCTACCATATCCACGGAGAGCTGACCGAAGAAAACCTTCGGAAAGAGGTTCAGAAATGGTACCGGATTGAAAACAATAACCAGCTTCCGCAAATGGCCCTCCGGACTCAGCCGCAAGGTTTGAAAACCGTCAGTGGCGAGCCTGTTTCGGAAGAAGAGAAAATGATAAAATACTTTGAAGAGGTTTCTCCTTATCAGCTCCTCGAGCATCAATCAGGAACAAGGCCGGCCGAAGCCGACTTGAATATTGTCAGCTACCTGATTCTCGAGCAAAAGTTGACACCGGGTGTTGTGAACGTATTGATCGATTATGTATTAAAAACCAACGATCTTAAGCTGACCCGGTCATTTGTCGAAAAAATCGCCAGCCATTGGGCGAGAAAAAAAGTGAAAACTGTTCCTGAAGCCATGGCGCTGGCCCGTTCCGAGCAAAAGAAATACAAAGACTGGCAGGAACGGAAAAATACGTCCTTTCAACGAAATACCTCACAAAGAAAGGCACCGAGGCTGCCAGACTGGCTTAAGGACGAGAATGTGCCGGCAGAGAAATCCAGTCCGAACATCAACGAAGAAGAAGAACAAAATCAGCAATGGCTGGAAAACTTGCTTAAAGATATTTAAAGGGGGGATCAACATTGGAATCCATTACTGACGCTGTAAAAAAGATGGAAGGTTACGACCAGCTTAGAAGACAGCTTGACCGTATTAAGCAGCAGGTACTCCAAGATCCGTATGTCGCTTCTTTTATGGAAGCGAACCCTGGCATCAATGAAGTTAACCTGGAAAAAGGGCTCACCAAGCTGTATGAGTACTCCAAAGAAAGGCATCAATGCGCCAACTGCCCGGGCCTGGAACGTTGCCCGAATTTGATGCAGGGCTACCAGCCTGTGCTGACTGCGGAGAAAAATCAGATTGATATCTTTTATGAGAAATGCTTTCTGAAAAAGCAGGATGAAAAGCAAAAATCGATGACAGCATTAATTAAAAGTTATTTTATTCCAAAGGATATTCTCAAAGCTTCATTCGACCGCCTGCACAGTATTGATCAGGATCGGAAAGAAGCAATTGGGGCAGCTGCTGAATTTGTAAAAAAAGTGGCGGCTGGCGAGGAATGCAAAGGCATTTATTTTTACGGTAAATTTGGCGTCGGAAAAACGTATCTTCTCGGTGCGATCGCAAACCGGCTGGCAGAGCGTCAGATTCCTTCGCTATTGGTGCATACACCCGAATTTCTTCGGGAGATGAAAAACAGTCTCTCGGATGGATCATTCAATGAGAAAATGGAGCTGTTGAAAACCGTTCCTGTATTGATGCTGGATGATATCGGGGCCGAAAACATGACCAATTGGGTCAGAGACGAAATTATCGGAGTGATTTTGCAATACCGCATGATGGAACGTCTGCCGACCTTATATTCTTCTAATTATGATTTTTCGATGCTGGAAGAGCATTTTTCCTACTCTCAAAAAGGGGGCCTCGAGGAGGCAAAGGGAAAACGAATCATGGAACGGATCCGCCATCTTACTGTTCCAATTTTTATTGGCGGAGACAAAAACTTTAGATCCTTACAATAAAGAGCAAGCAAACCTTTGTCAATCATTGGCAAAGGTTTTTTGTTTGAACTGATGATTCTTCGGGAAGATGCTAATACTACTACCTATAGAATCAGCAGAAAGAAAGGAAATCAATGAATATGGGAATACTTTTAGCAGTAGTTACAGCGGTTTGCTGGGGAAGCATTGTGCTGGTGAGCCAAAAACTGGGGGGAGATTCATACAGCCAGACCCTGGGCATGACAATCGGCGCCCTGGTCTTCTCCATCGTTACATTTTTTATCGTCTCTCCCGAAATAAATACACTTGTCTTAACAATTGGCGTGATATCCGGTGCTTTATGGGTTGTCGGCCAGCGCTTCCAATTTGCAAGTGTGGATCACCTCGGTGTATCCAAAGCTGTTCCTCTTTCTACCGGGATGCAGTTGTTTGGAACCACCCTTTTTGGGGTGCTCGTTTTTCATGAGTGGAAAACAAAAACTGAAATCATTGTTGGCATTATTGCGATTGTGGTTATTATATTGGGGGCTGTTTTTACTTCCATTAAGGATAAAAGCAATGAAACCGGCGGGGGCAACACCAAAAAAGGCTTGCTTATTCTCCTGCTTTCAACAGCAGGCTATGTTGGCTATGTGGTGATAGTCAACTGGTTTAAAATCGGAGGCTGGGAAGCCATACTTCCTCAGGCGGCAGGTATGTTTGTAGGTGGTTTACTTCTGACGTTCACAGGGAAACCGTTTAATAAATTTGCGATAAGAAACATTATTACGGGGCTGATTTGGAGCACAGGAAATATTACTTTGCTGCTGTCACTGCCCAAAATCGGAGTGGCGACAAGCTTCTCGCTATCCCAGACGGGGATCATTATTTCTACTCTAGGCGGGATTTTTATCCTGAAGGAGAAGAAGTCGAAGCGGCAGGTCATATTTGTTATTGCAGGATGTTTACTCATTATTGCGGGCGGCGTTATGCTCGGATTTACAAAATCTTAAGGAGCGGATGAAGATATGTTTACAGATTTAGAAGGAAAAGTTGTTATTATTACTGGTTCAACCACTGGCATCGGAAAAGCATGCGCGCAGAGGTTCGCAAAAGAAAAAGCGAAAGTAGTCATCAATTACCGGAGTGAAAAAGGAAACGACCTGGAAGAGCTTCTTCAGGAACTAAGAGATCTTGGCGGAGATGCGATTGGGGTTCAGGCCGATGTAACAAAAGAGGAAGATGTTAAGCGAATGGTTCAGGAAACCGTGAAGACGTTTGGCACCCTGGATATATTTATCAATAATGCGGGAATTGAAAATGAGGTTCCGTCACACGAACTTTCACTGGAAGACTGGAATAAAGTCATTTCCACCAACCTTACAGGACAGTTTCTCGGCTGCCGTGAAGCCATTGATTACTTTCTGAAACATAACATCGAGGGTAATATTATAAACATGTCAAGTGTCCATGAAATCATTCCATGGCCGCATTTTGTCCACTATGCAGCTAGCAAGGGCGGCGTAAAATTAATGACCCAAACCCTTGCCATGGAATATGCGCCAAAGAAAATCAGAGTAAATGCGATAGGGCCGGGTGCCATCAATACACCGATCAACGCAGAAAAATTCGCGGATCCTGGAAAAAAGGCGGATGTGGAAAAACTGATTCCAATGGGTTATATCGGAGAACCTGAGGAAATCGCTTCTGTAGCTGTCTGGCTCGCTTCAAAAGAATCCAAATATGTTACGGGCCATACGCTTGTTGCCGACGGCGGAATGACACTGTATCCTTCCTTCCAGGCAGGAAGAGGATAATCCACATAAGAAGTAAATGGGGCTCCCTTGATCAGGGAGCTCTTATTTTGTGTAGGTACGAGCCTGTTTGTTTGCTTCACAAATTTCATAAAACTATGATAGGATTATAGAATGCTACATAAGATGTTCCGTAACTGGAGGTAATATAGATGAGCATTGATGCGATTTTGCAAAAAGCACTGGATGGCAAACGTTTGACCGTCGAAGATGCGGTTGCTCTGTATGAAAGTGATGAAGTGGAAAAGATGGGAGAAGCGGCCGACGTGATCATGAAGCGCTGGCACCCGGAACCCATTACGACTTTTGTAATCGGGAGAAACGTCAATTACACGAATTTTTGTGATACATACTGCCGTTTCTGCGCGTTTTACCGCCCGCCGGGAAGCGAAGAAGGCTATGTATTGGATGATGAAGTGATCTTCCAAAAGATTCAGGAAACCATTGATGTCGGTGGTACAGAAATCCTGATGCAGGGAGGAACCAATCCGAACCTTCCATTCTCTTATTATACTGACCTGCTTCGCAATATTAAGAAGCGCTTTGATATTACAATGCACTCTTTTTCACCGGCAGAAATCTGGAAGATGGTTGAAGTTTCCGGCCTAACTCTTGAGGAAGTGCTGAAAGAGCTGAAAGACGCAGGGCTCGATTCCCTTCCGGGTGGAGGAGCAGAAATACTGGATGACCGGACGAGAAAAAAAATCAGCCGGTTGAAAGGGTCCTGGACAGAATGGATGGAGTGCATGAAAACGGCAAAAAAAGTCGGCCTTCATTCCACGGCTACCATGGTTATTGGCTTTGGTGAAACCTTTGAAGAACGGGCGATGCACTTGCAGCGGGTCCGTGATGCGCAGGATGAAACCAATTGCTTCCTTGCCTTTATTTCATGGACGTTCCAGCCGGATAATACCAACTTAAAAGGGGAAAAGACGTCACCAAGAGAGTATCTGAAAAACGTGGCTATCTCCCGCCTGTTCCTCGATAACATTGCTAACTTCCAGTCTTCCTGGGTTACGATGGGACCTGAAGTGGGCAAGAAGTCCCTTCATTACGGCTGCAACGATTTCGGAAGCACGATGATGGAGGAAAACGTGGTATCTGCAGCGGGGACCACTCATAAAGTAAATACGAACCTGACCCTGCGTTTAATTCGTGAAGCCGGCAAGATTCCGGCCCAGCGCAATACGAAGTACGAAACCTTGCGTGTGTTTGATGGAGAAGAAACCGCCGAAAAAGATTTTGTGATGCAAAACTAATGAACCAAAAGCCTGGCCTTTTAGCAAAGGGGCCGGGCTTTTTTGTTTGTAAACGACATATTTACCTAAATAATTATGGGAATATTCTCATTTTTAATAATTTTGTTATAATAGAAGAGAATACATATATTAAGGGGGAAAAAGATTGAAAAAAGTCATTTTATTTTTATTATTGTTGAGTATGCTCGCTTTGGCTGCCTGTGGAAGCCAGTCAACATCCGGATCCGAAGGCGGAAGCAAAAACGAAAAACTGGTGGTGGGGACAGATGCAGCTTATGCACCGTTTGAGTATTTGAAAGACGGGAAAATCGTCGGGTTTGACGCAGACTTGCTTAAAGCCGTCATGAAAGAAGCAAAGCTGAAATACGAATTGAAAAATACAGGCTGGGAGCCATTGTTTGCTTCTCTCAAGAGTGAACAGGTACAGGCTGGCATCTCCGCCATCACAATCAATGACAAACGAAAACAAACCTATGATTTCTCCTCTCCATATTTTGAATCCATCAACAAAATCCTGGTCAAAGAAGGTTCCCCCATTAAGGGCGTGGATGACCTGAAAGGAAAGAAAGTCAGTGTTCAAAACGGAACGACCGGACAGGACGCGCTTGAAAAGAAATTCGGCAAGGGCGACGCCAATGTGAAAAAATATGAAACCAACGTATTGGCTATCCAGGCCCTGTTGAACGGAGAAGTGGATGCTGTGGTGGCAGACAACACCGTGGTAGATGAATACGCCAAAAATAATCCGGACAAAAAACTGACAGTGGTGGATGACAAAACCAACTTTGAGTCTGAATACTATGGCATTGCTTTCCCGAAAGGAAGCGAGAATAAGAAAAAAATCGATAAAGCATTAAAAACGGTCATTGATAATGGAACCTACTCCAAGGTCTATAAAAAATGGTTTAAAGTAGAACCGAACCTGGATGCATTGAAAAAATAAACCTGACACAATGACCGGAGGCACAGATGGATTTTAAATTTGATCTGATTGAAAAATACATGCCTTTGTTTCTGAAAGGCACATTGATTACCATAGAAATTTCGGCAGCGAGCATCGTGATTGGAACCATTATGGGGCTATTGATCGCTCTTGGAAAAATGTCTTCCAACGCCTTTCTCCGCCAGCCATTTATCTGGTACATTAATTTTTTCCGGGGAACTCCTCTGCTTGTACAAATATTGCTTATTCACTTTGCGGTTATGCCGTTGTTTATGAAGCCCCCGGTTGCTCTTATTTCTGCGATTACCGCTCTTTCCCTTAATGCAGCCGCCTATATTGCAGAAATTTTCAGGGCGGGGATTCAATCGATTGATAAAGGACAGACAGAAGCGGCTCGTTCTTTGGGTATGACCCACCGGCAGACGATGAGACATATTATCATACCCCAGGCGTCCAAACGCATGATTCCTCCGCTTGGCAATGAATTCATTGTTCTGATTAAGGATTCGTCCCTTGCGGCGATCATTGCAACAGAAGAGCTGATGTATTGGGGAAGAGCGATGATGGGGGAATACTACCGTCCATGGGAGCCTTTCTTAACGGTTGCCTTTATTTATTTAATCCTTACGTTGACGCTGACCCATTTGTTGAACTTTATTGAACGGAAATTTGCTATTGACTAAAAAAACAGCAGGGAACCCTGCTGTTTTTTAATATTCTTTGAAAAGGGTTCATTTTTCACGACGTTGTCCCATATAGTGTATTATCGAGTGTTTAGGGGAGGGACAGGGTTGGCAGAACTTATTTTTGCAGATCAAAAAACGTGTTACCAATTACAAAAGGAACTGCAGCAGATGGCGAAATCACTTAACATTCAACCTTCCTTTGTAGAATGCAGAAACCACTCCTTGGTGCTGGACACAACATATGATTTGGAAAGCGCCGCAGATGTCATGGCCGCATATACCCGAAAAAAAGTGGAGGAATCCCGTATCCTTTTTTTTATCGAGCATTTTTTTTATTTTACCGACGCTCAGGAGCAGCGGGAAATTGCAGCAATCGTTAAAGAGTTTATTGAACAGGAGCGGGAAGATGTGCCGGCGGTCAGGGAGCTGGACACCTGTGATTACCATATGAGGGATGCCTGGAGAAAAATTCTGTCAGAGAAAGAGCTGTCGTTCACGTTCGAGTCTTTTTTGCAATTCCGGCTAAAGGATTACTTCGAATTGCTCCAGGTGTATGTGGAATGTGCGATCGATGAATACAAGCTGGAGCTGGATTATCAGGCATTTGTTGAGCAGCTGCGAAAATGTGCGGCGAGTCAGCCGTATCTTACGGATGAGATTCATGTCGCTTATGACGGTGAATTCAAGCTGTATGACAATCATTACCGGCTGTACAGCAAAAAAATGCTGGAGCTTATGCATGAAAGAGCCCTTGTTCTGACACAGGAATTAGACCTGGATCAAGAAGTTCTGGGACCGAGTATCGGTCTTGCTCCGGAAATCCTTCATTTGTATCTGGAAGATGAAAATCATGGCATGGTACATACCTTGCAGAATATTTTCCAGGAACGATTGATTAAAAAACCGCTTCATGCCTTTTATGGCAGGATCAACCGACAAAGTTAGCTCTTGATTTTGAGGAGCTGCTTGCCTATAATGGAGGTATCAATTGGATACCAAAATGAGTAAAGATAAGGACATGTGATATTTTTTACGGTTTATAGAGAGGAATGCCCAGGCTGAAAGCATTCCAACACGGAAAAATGTTGTACCCCCTTTGAACTTCAGCGGTGAAAAACAGGAGTAGTCGCTGACGGCCCAAAGCCGTTAAATCTTGACCGAGTGCCGCCGCATATTTTGCCGCGGAACAAGGGTGGAACCACGAGTACAACACTCGTCCCTTTTTGTGGACGGGTGTTTTTTGTATTTTAATTAATCATTAGCGTGCATACTGTATTGTAAAAAAAGGAGAGATTAACCATGGCAGACATTAAACTGACATTTCCAGATGGTTCTGTTCGTGAGTATCCGAAAGGAACTACTTCCGAGCAAGTGGCTGATTCCATCAGTTCAAGCCTGAAGAAAAAATCAGTAGCAGGAAAAGTCAACGGAGTAATATATGATTTTACCCGTCCGATTGAACAAGATGCATCGATTGAAATCGTTCCCCAGGATTCCCCTGAGGGACTTGAAATGACCAGGCACAGCACGGCCCACCTAATGGCTCAGGCGATCAAACGGCTGTACAAAGACGTGAGACTCGGCATTGGTCCCGTGATCGAAAATGGATTTTATTATGACATCGATATGCCGGAAGCTTTAACTCCGGAAGACCTTCAGAAAATTGAGAAAGAAATGAAAAAGATTGTCAGCGAAAACCTACCGATCGTCCGTAAGGAAGTCAGCAGGGAAGAAGCCTTGGCCATCTATGAAAAGTTGGATGATCACCTGAAGCTGGAGCTGATCCGTGATCTTCCGGAAGATGCAGTCATTACCATTTATGAACAGGGTGAATTCTTTGATCTTTGCCGCGGACCGCATGTGCCGTCCACAGGAAAAATCAAGGCGTTCAAGCTGATGAGCATTTCAGGTGCCTACTGGCGTGGAGACAGCAACAATCAAATGCTGCAGCGTATCTATGGCGCAGCCTTTTTAACTCAAAAAGAGCTCGATCAGCACCTGGTTTATCTTCAGGAAGCAAAAGAGCGTGATCACCGTAAGCTTGGGAAAGAGCTGGATCTCTTTACGATTTCTCAAAAAATCGGACAAGGTCTTCCAGTATGGCTGCCTAAGGGAGCAACCATTCGCCGCATCATTGAGCGCTATATCGTGGATACTGAAGTTAAGCTTGGTTATGACCATGTGTACACTCCTCACCTTGGAAGCGTAGAGCTTTATAAAACTTCCGGCCACTGGGATCATTATCAGGAAGATATGTATCCTGCGATTGAAATGGATAACGAACAGCTCGTGCTTCGTCCGATGAACTGCCCGCACCATATGATGGTGTTTAAGAACAGCATGCACAGCTACCGCGATCTGCCAATTCGTATCGCAGAACTCGGAACCATGCACCGCCATGAAATGTCCGGAGCACTGGCTGGCCTTCAGCGTGTCCGTTCCATGACACTGAATGATGCTCATATCTTTGCCCGCCCGGACCAATTGAAGGATGAGTTCATCCGTGTGGTAAAACTTATTCAGCGAGTATACAAGGATTTTGGCATTACGGATTACAAGTTCCGTCTGTCCTACCGCGATCCTGAAGACAAAGAGAAATATGTGGACAATGACGAGATGTGGGAAAAAGCTCAGGCGCTTCTCAAAGAAACAATGGAAGACATGAATCTTGATTATGTTGAAGCGGAAGGCGAAGCGGCGTTCTATGGCCCGAAACTCGATGTACAGGTGAAAACAGCGCTTGGAAAAGATGAAACGCTGTCCACTGTACAGCTTGATTTCCATTTGCCTGAGCGTTTTGACCTCACGTATAAAGGTCGTGACGGTAAGGATCACCGCCCAGTCGTTATTCACCGCGGTGTCGTTTCCACGATGGAACGTTTTGTTGCCTTCTTGATTGAAGAATACAAGGGAGCATTCCCTGTATGGCTGGCTCCGGTACAGGTTCAAATTATTCCGGTTTCTTCTGTACACGAAGAATATGCGAAAAAGGTGAGCGAAGAGCTGCTTGAAGAAGGTATCCGTGTGGAAGTGGACAACCGTGATGAGAAACTCGGCTACAAGATCCGTGAAGCTCAAATGCAGAAAATCCCGTACATGCTCGTACTCGGTGATCAGGAGATTTCCGACCAGACCGTGAACGTGCGTAAATACGGAGAGCAAAAGTCCGAAACCGTAGCTTTTGAAACATTCAAAGAAAGCATCCTTCAACAAGTAAACAAAAGAGGTTAACAAAAAAGAACTGCGAAGTGATTCGCAGTTCTTTTTTGTCCTTCTAAATTTACTGGCGTGAGGAATTTTTTAAGTGCCTCATTGATTAGTTGATCGAAGTGCAAGGTGGCGAGACTCCAGCGGGATAAGCGGGACAGATGAGACCAAGGAGGCGCTCGCGCCGTTACCGCAGGAGCTTGCGACGAGAAAGTAGGCGTTTACGCCGGTAAGGCTCAGCGCCCACCCGCGGAAAGCGAGTCACCTGTAACGAAGATCAACCCCCTCGATGGCTGTGCAGCTTTTTAAAAAGATACTCCTTGCCAAACTCTCCGATATGCTGTAAAATAATTTTTGTTGTTAAAAACAAGATCGTCAGTTGACAAGTGGTGCTTGTCAATGGTATATTAACTTAGGTAATTAAATAGTTGAGTTTCGAAACAAAGCAGAAGCACCCGCTTCTCACCTGTTCAACGCAAATGCAGTTGGCTGGTCAACCGAACTTTCAGAGATGATTGAGGTAGTGTGGGTGCAGTATGCGCCGACGCTTTTTTATTTGTTTACAAAACGCTGAGTGGAACTGACTCACACAAATTCTTGGAGGTGACTTACTATTAGTAAGGACATGTCTGTCAATGAGGGCATCCGTGCTCGTGAAGTAAGACTTATCGGGGCTGATGGCAGCCAGCTAGGGATTAAAACACGTCATGAAGCTCTTGATATTGCGGCAAACGCTAATCTTGATCTTGTGCTTGTTGCTCCAACTGCAAAACCGCCAGTATGCCGAATTATGGACTATGGCAAGTTTAAGTTTGAACAGCAGAAGAAAGAAAGAGAAGCCCGTAAGAATCAAAAGATTGTTACGACCAAAGAAATTCGCTTGAGCCCAACGATTGAGGAGCATGATTTTAATACGAAGCTGAAAAATGCGCGTAAGTTCCTTGAAAAAGGCGATAAAGTGAAGGCAAGCATTCGTTTCAGGGGCCGTGCGATTACGCATTCCTCTATCGGTAAAACTGTGCTTGAAAAACTTGCTAAAGAATGTGAAGACGTTGCTACGATTGAAGTCCGACCTAAAATGGAAGGCCGAAGCATGTTCCTCATTTTAGCACCAACAACCGAAAAATAATTACTTACCAGGGAGGAATCCAATCATGCCTAAAATGAAAACACATAGAGGTGCTGCAAAGCGCTTCAGAAAGACTGGAACAGGTAAACTTAAGCGTGGACGCGCGTACACAAGCCACTTATTCGCTAACAAATCTACAAAAGCGAAACGTAAACTTCGTAAAGCGAAGATTGTTACAAGCGGAGACTACAAACGTATCCGTACACTATTGACTTACAAAAAAAAATAATAACTGATCGTATATATCTAGGAGGGTTTTAAAATGCCAAGAGTAAAAGGTGGCTATGTGTCACGTCGTCGTCGTAAAAAAGTATTAAAATTAGCTAAAGGTTATTTCGGATCCAAACATAAGTTATTTAAAGTTGCTCAACAGCAAGTTTTCAAATCTCTTATGTATGCATACCGCGACCGCCGTCAAAAGAAACGTGATTTCCGTAAACTTTGGATCACTCGTATCAACGCGGCAGCTCGTACAAACGGTCTTTCTTACAGCCGTTTAATGCACGGTCTTAAAGTTGCAGGCATCGATATCAACCGTAAAATGCTTGCAGAAATCGCAGTTACAGACGAAAAAGCATTCGCTGAACTTGCTTCTAAAGCAAAAGACAGCCTAAACGCATAAGTTAAGCACCCAAAAGCCATTTTCTAAACCTAGAAAATGGCTTTTGCTGTAACAGAAAGGATTTATTCCATGATTTATATTTACTTGATAGTGGTCAATGTGCTCGCTTTCTGGCTGATGCATCATGATAAAGAAGCGGCAAAAGCGAGAAAGTGGCGCACTCCTGAAAAGCGCCTGTGGCTGTTTGCCATCATCGGTGGAGCGGCGGGCATCTGGGCAGGCATGATTCAGTTTCGCCATAAAACAAAACACACGAGCTTCCAGATCGGTGTCCCTCTGCTCGTGCTGGTTGACGTATTTATTGTGGCAAAATATTTGATCGGATGAGAGCGCTACTCCTGCTGGAGGTAGCGCTTGTCTTTTAAGAACAATCTCCAGAACACATAAAAGCCAGGTGTGAGGATGGCAAGTCCGACAGCATACATAATCATAAGAGAGTAGAAGGTTTCCTTAGCTGTAAAGGCATCATAAATCGTAAGTCCGGGATAGACAATATAGGGCAGGTGTGCCATTCCATAACCATAGCTTGCAAAACCATACTGTGCAACTATGGCCAGAAGTGCAAGCCTCGGCTTTCCGGCGGTATCCATTTCGCTGTTTTTCAACCACAAGCAACCGTAGCCAACAAGAAAGGCAAGGAAAGACAAAATAAACCACATACGCTGGTCGTACAAATTGTCAATCAGCCAGTTGGCTTCCGGCTGTAGGACCATTAATGTAACCATGGCGGCAATAAGCGTCAACGGTCCAAGCAGCAGTGCATTTCCTCTGTAGAGCCTGTACGCTCCTTCCTGCTTGGATACTTTGGAATAGTCAGCAAGGAAAAGAGAGGAGAGAAACAATTCAGAGGTTAACCCGAATAAAATATACATATAGAGGGATGGACTGGTAAACAGCTTCCCGATCAGGAGAACATCTCTGCCGTTAAATCCCGAAATATATCCACCCTGGCTGACGGGGAGAACTGTAATCAGCAGTGCGGGGATTAAGACACCGCAGATTCCTGATATAAAGAACATGGTTTTTCGATAGCCTTGCACCGAATAGGAGAACACCATGAATGCACTGCGGATCGCCAGCAAAAACAAGATCAGCGAGACGGGAATAAGAAGCACGGTTCCCAGCGTAAATGCTCCTTTTGGAAAAAAGCCGACAAAGGCCACGACCAGCAAAACGAGAAACACATTTGTAATTTCCCATGTAGGAGAAAGAAACCGGTTGGCAATTTTCCCCGCGGATGTCCGGTGCTCATGATAAACCATGGCCCAAAAACCTGATCCAAAATCGATGGACCCGAAGATGCTGTAGATGAATATAAAGGTCCATAATACGAGGATGGCAATGACTTCTTCGTTCATAGTGATCCCTCTTTCTTCGGTTAATAGCCGGAGTATTTTTCAAATTCCTTGGAAACAGGATTCCGTTTGAAATAACTTGTAAGAATCAGTATGGTCAGTACGCCAAGCATCACATAAAGGCCAATGAACAATAAAAAAAGCGGGGCCAGGTTCTGGGATTGAGTGGCAGCTTCAGCGGTCGTCTGAACTCTGTAGATGGTCCAAGGCTGCCTGCCGCTGCAGCTGAAGATCCATCCAAATTCAATACCGAGCATGGACAGCGGACCTGAAAAAATTAAAAGAAACAAAAGCCATCTTGGATAGGGCCTCTTCTTTCTTTTGCCGTAATACCACCAGAAAAATAAAGCAACAGCAGCCAATCCAAGCAACAGAAAACCAATTCCCACCATGACATTGAACAGGGTATGTACATAAAATGGCGGCCAGGTTTCCCGTGGAAATTCATATAGCCCTTTTACCTTCGTATCAAATTTTCCCGCTGCCAGCCAGCTCAGCATCCAGGGGATTTCGATTCCATATTTGACTTCCTCTGTTTTTGGATCTGTAAATCCGCCGATCGCAAGAGGGGCATACCGCTGGGTTTCAAATAGTCCTTCTGCCGCAGCCAGTTTTTCGGGTGAGTGCTCGTGTAAAATTTGCGCGGAGTGATGCCCGGAGAAGCTGGAAACCAGTGAAAACACCAATCCCACAATCATCGCCAGTAAAAAGCCTTTTTTATGGTACACGGATTCATTTTTTGATAGCTTTCCTCTCAAGAGCTTATAGGCCCCGACCGATGCGACGGCAAATGCGCCTGTCATATAGGCTGTCACCGATACGTGAAAGGCAGAAGAAATGAAGCTGGGATTAAAGAATGCATCCCAGGGATTCACATCAAAAATGGTCCCGTCCTTTGCGATTTTGAATCCATCGGGTGTATTCATCCAAGTGTTGACCGCCGTGATTAAAATAGCTGAAGCTACGGCACCAAACGCAACGAGAATGACAGAAATGATGCGAAAGAACTTGGGCAAGCGGTCCGCTGCATAAACGTAAATCGACATGAACAGTGCTTCAATAAAAAAGGCAAACAGTTCGATCTGAAAGGGAAGGGAGATCACCTTTCCCACAATTTCCATGAAACCGGGCCACAGTAAGGACAACTGGACGCCTACGATGGTTCCGGATGGAATGGCAACACCAAGCAATACAGCGAAAGCCTTTGTCCAGCGTTTGGCCATAATGGCATAATCATTGTCGTTTTTTACTTGGTGAAGAATTTCAGCGATGACAATCATCAAGGGAATTCCCACTCCGAGCGTTGCAAATATAATATGAAAGGCCAGGGAGGTTCCAAAGAAAGCCCGGGCAAGTACAACCGTATCCATTTTTCATCCACTCCTCATTCATTGGCGCATTGTTAAAGAAATCCAACTTTTCTATTGTTAACCTGTCATAAACCAAATCGAAATATTCATGGTCTCTGAAATTGCGAAGAATAACAGCTCGTCTTATGTCATATGATGGCGATAAGGAGGGTTGGATCATGCAGCATGAGCTTACAGAGATTCTGGATATCCTGAAGTTTGCCGGTATTTTTGCTCCGCTCTTTTTTATTCTTCTTCATCTGATGAGACAATTTCTTTTTCTTCCCGTTGGTTTGATCTGTATGGCAGGAGGTGTTCTGTTTGGTTCCGTGTACGGAACACTGTATTCGATCATTGGCATTACCTTGTCCAGTGTGCTGTTTTATGGCCTTCTGAAAAAAATGCCGAATACGCTGAATCGATTCCTGAAGATCAAGCGCAAAGTTGTGGGGAAACGCATGCCGTTTTCGATTGGACAGATCGCCATTTTGAAACTCGTGCCTTTCATTCACTTTCAACTGCTGTCTCTGTTGATTCTGGAAATAACAAAGAGCTTTAAAGAGTATACAAAAGCGAGTGCGGTGTCCAATGTTCCTCTGGCTTTTATGTATTCCACCTTTGGGCATTACATTTTTAAAATTTCTGTTGTATGGGGCATGGGAATTGCCGCTGTCATGCTCGTTTTATTCCATCTTCTCCGAAAAAAAGAATGGGTCATAAAATGGGAAGAGTTTTTCGAAAAAGAAAAATCAAATGCCAAAAGCGCATAATGGATAGGCTTGGGTCCCGGTAGCATGGCTGCCGGGTATTTTGCTTCCTTGTGATTTGGCAGGAACGATTGCTATAATGGGTCGATAGGAGGGGATCAAGTGAGTTTTAAAGAACTATTTGAAATGCAGGAAACACTGAATGCGCGAATTGTGGACGAGCATCAGTTACATAATGAGGATCTTTATGAAAAACGGCTGCTGGCTCTGCTTGTTGAACTGGGGGAGCTGGCAAACGAAACGCGTTGTTTTAAGTACTGGAGCTTAAAGCCTCCTTCCTCCTTTGAAGTAATTCTCGAGGAGTATGTTGACGGGCTTCATTTTCTTCTTTCTGTCGGCCTTGATCTTGGCATAAAGGATATGGATGATGCTGAATCCCTACAAAGGGATAATCTCACCGATCAGTTTTTGTCACTCTATCAACACATTGGAGAGCTTCAGAAGAAAAAAGATATCTCGTTGTTCCGGTCGCTTTTTTCCGAATTCGTCGGGCTGGGAGATCTGCTTGGTTTTTCGGAAGAAACGGTTATTGAAGGATACAAGGATAAAAACCAAATTAACCATCAACGGCAGGATGAAGGCTATTAAAAACAACATCCCGGGAGATTTCCCGGGATGTTGTTTATTTTAAGCCGCTTGATAGCGTGGACAGCAATTCTTCTTTTTTCTGGTGGTCTGATTCTTTCCAGATGACCTCGAATAATACGCCAAGCCCTGGCAGCATTTTTTCCTCACCGCTCTGGATGGCATCCACAATCGTGCTTTCGAGCTGGTCTTTATTGTTGCCGGAAACATTTGCAAGAACTGCCTTACGGATATCGATATCCATATTTATCACCTCAGGATCAATTTAGTTCATTTAAGTTTTTGCTATTTCCTAGTTTTTATTAAGAGCTCATGGATTATGTATCATTTTGAAGATATAATAAAAAAAGTTGAACGTGATAAAGGATGGTTGAGGAATGAAACGGATTGAATCCGAACAAAATGCATCGGTTAAACAATGGAAAAAGCTCTATACGAAAAAGGAGCGGGACAAATCGGGCCAATTTATCATAGACGGCCCTCATTTGATTGAAGAAGCACTTCGTCATCATGTTCCCATTGCCCATTTGATTGTGGAAGAATCGTATATCCTTCCCGAAAGTTGGGATGTATCTGCTCTGGACCCATGGGTGGTGCCGAAGAAAATCATGAAAATGCTAAGTGACACCGAGCATCCCCAAGGGGTGTTGGCGGTTTGCCGGATGAATGAACAGCCTCTAAAAGCGAGACCAGATGGGAAGTATCTTTTGATTGACGGAGTACAGGACCCGGGCAACCTTGGAACTATCATCAGGACTGCAGACGCACAGGGTATAGATGGTGTTATTCTGGGAGAAGGCACCGTTGATGTATATAACAGCAAAGTGCTCCGGTCCACTCAAGGGTCACTGTTTCATGTGCCGGTGGTAAAAGGAAGTCTGGACGAATGGATCGCGGATTGCAAAACGGCAGGTGTTCCAGTGTTTGTGTCTGCACTGAAAGGGGCAAAACCGCTTCAGGAGGTACAGTCATCCGGATCGTTCGCTCTTGTGGTCGGGAACGAAGGCAGCGGTGTCCGTCTTGAAAGCATAGAGGGGGCAGACGAATTGGTGTACATCCCCATGTTTGGGAATGCTGAATCGTTAAACGTGGCTGTGGCCGCAGGAATCATGCTGTATGAACTCATGAGAAACCGGCAATAATTGAATGGAAAACGTAATTTCAATTGCACAGCCCTCAATGTTCCACTATAATAAGAAGACAACTGCATGAACCAAATGCAATGATGGAGAGTAGTACATAAAAGCTCGCCGGTAAAGGGAGGAAGCATCTTGACTGAAAGTGTTTCTACGGTTGAATTTATCGAATTCGCTCCTGAGCAGTCGCCTGAACGAATTGTCAGTAGGGTGAACCGGATCCAGTCCGTTATGGAAATGAAGTGAACAAGAACAAGAGGCGCTTTGCCTTTTTCTCTTGATTAATTTGGGTGGTACCGCGAATCCTCGTCCCTTTTCGGACGGGGTTTTTTTATTTTCAAAAGGAGGCCGAAAAAATGCAGGACCGATTACAAGCACTAAAAGAAGAAGCACTGCTGAAAATTCAGCAGGCAAGTGATTTAAAAGCATTGCAGGATATTAAAGTATCCTATTTGGGTAAGAAGGGCCCGATTACTGAAGTATTGAAAGGAATGGGCAAGCTTTCACCCGAAGAGCGCCCGGTCGTAGGGGCTTATGCCAACGAGGTCCGAGACGCCATCACATCTGCGCTGGAATTAAAAATCAGCGAACTGGAACAAGCGGTAATTGAAGAAAAGCTGAAAAAAGAATCCATTGATGTCACGCTTCCGGGACGCCCGGTCCGAAAAGGAAACGCTCATCCGTTAACTGCAGTTATTGAAGAAATTGAAGACCTTTTCTTAACGATGGGCTTTACTGTGGCTGAAGGACCCGAGGTGGAAACGGATTATTATAATTTCGAAGCGTTAAACCTTCCGAAAGACCATCCGGCACGCGACATGCAGGACTCATTCTTTATCACGGAGGACATTCTGCTTCGAACTCAAACCTCACCGGTTCAGGCGAGAACAATGGAAAAGCATCACGGCAGAGGCCCGGTTAAGATCATATCGCCCGGTAAAGTGTACCGCAGGGACGATGATGATGCGACACACTCCCATCAGTTCATGCAGATCGAGGGTCTGGTTGTTGATGAAAATGTCCGCTTGAGTGACTTGAAGGGCGTCTTGGAGACCTTCGCGAAAAAAATGTTCGGAGAAGAACGCAAAATCCGTTTACGTCCAAGTTTCTTCCCGTTTACAGAACCGTCTGTGGAAATGGACATCTCCTGTTTTAAATGCGGAGGAAAAGGCTGCTCCATCTGTAAGCATACAGGCTGGATTGAAATTCTTGGAGCAGGCATGGTTCATCCGAACGTACTTGAAATGGCAGGCTTTGATTCGAAAAAATATACTGGATTTGCATTCGGCATGGGTCCTGAGCGTATTGCCATGCTGAAATATGGGATTGATGATATCCGTCATTTTTACACAAATGATCTTCGTTTCTTAAAACAATTTAAAAAGGCATAAGGAGGGGAATGCTGTGTTAGTTTCTTATAATTGGCTAAAAGACTATGTAGACCTTGATCTTTCAGCAGCTGAGCTTGCTGATAAAATAACAAAAAGCGGAATTGAAGTAGAAATCGTTGAATCCCTCAATAAAGGGATTACCGGTGTAGTGGTTGGCCACGTGCTGGAATGCGTACAGCATCCAAACGCGGACAAATTGCGGGTATGTAAAGTTGACCTCGGTGAAGAAGAACCGGTTCAAATCGTATGCGGGGCACCGAACGTGGCAGCCGGCCAGAAAGTTCCGGTCGCAAAAGTGGGAGCAGTACTTCCTGGGAACTTCAAAATAAAAAAAGCGAAGCTGCGTGGAGAAGCCTCCAATGGAATGATCTGCTCTCTCACTGAATTGGGCGTTGAAGGTAAACTTGTGCCAAAGGAATATTCCAGCGGGATCTTTGTTATGCCATCCGACGCGGAAATCGGAAGCGATGCATTGGCGTACCTGAATCTTGATGATTATGTTCTGGAACTTGGATTAACGCCTAACCGTGCAGACTGCCTGAATATGCTTGGAGTCGCTTATGAAGTAGCTGCTATCTTAAATGAAGAACTTCGCCTTCCTGAAGTCCAGGTGGAAGCGTCGGGAGAGAAAGCATCTGACTATGTATCCGTTGCGGTCGATGCAAAAGAAGACAATCCGTATTACGGTGCCATGATCATCAAGAATATCACAATCGCTCCCTCGCCGTTATGGATGCAAAACCGCCTGATTGCAGCAGGAATTCGTCCCATCAATAACGTGGTGGATATTACAAATTACGTGTTGCTGGAGTATGGCCAGCCGCTTCATGCATTTGACTATGACCGGCTTGGATCCAAGGAGATTCTTGTCCGCCGTGCAAAAGACGGTGAGGAGATGGTTACCCTTGATAATGCCAAGAGAAAGCTGGGCACCAATCACCTGGTGATCACCAATGGTAAAGAGCCTGTGGCTGTTGCCGGTGTTATGGGTGGTGCCACATCCGAGGTGCAGGATGACACAACAACCGTATTGCTGGAAGCTGCCTATTTTGAAGGCATCCGTGTAAGAGCGGCTTCCAAGGATCTTGGGCTGAGAAGTGAAGCCAGCTCTCGCTATGAAAAAGGAATCGACCGAAACCGTGTATATGATGCGGCATACCGTGCAGCTTCTCTCATGGCCCAATACGCAGGCGGTGAAGTGGCACAAGGAGTCGTTGAAGCCGGAGAGCGTTTGGTTTCTGAAGGAAAAGCTGAAGTGACGCAAACGCGGATTAACACCTTGCTCGGAACCGAGATCGAAGGTGAACAGATCAGCGATATTTTAAAGCGTCTTCGCTTTGAATTTGACGTTCAGGGTGAAAACTATATCGTTACAGTTCCAACGAGAAGACCAGATATCACGATTGATGCCGATCTTGTGGAAGAGGTCGGACGAATTTATGGATATGACCGAATTCCAACCACCTACCTGTTAAGCGAAGGGCGTCCTGGCGGGCTTACACCATATCAGGCCGCACGACGGAAAGTGATGCGCTATATGGAAGGAACCGGTTTGTATCAGGCTGTCACCTATGCGCTCACAACGACTGAAAAATCCAATGCCTTTACGTTTTCAGAGGAACAGGAAAACGTGCACAGCATCAAGGTTTCTCACCCGATGAGTGAAGAGCGCAGTACGCTCAGAAGCACGCTGATCCCTCAGCTTCTCGAAGTGTTAAAGCATAATCATCACCGTTCGATTGATGATGTGGGAATCTTTGAAATCAGTTCGGTATTTTTTGCCCATGAGCAATCCCTGTCCGTTTTGCCGGAAGAGAAAACGTATCTTTCCGGGGCTTTGACCGGGTTATGGAGTATTCATCCTTGGCAGGGTGAGAAGAAGAAAATTGATTTCTTTGTTGTGAAGGGAATTCTTGAAGGGCTGTTTAAAGAGCTTGGCTTGCACAGCAGAATTACATTTGAGATTGAGAGCCTTCCTGGCATGCATCCCGGCCGTACAGCCGTAGTGAAACTCGACAGCATTGTCGTTGGATTCATCGGGCAGATTCATCCTGGAACCCAGAAGGAATGGGATTTGAATGAAAGCTATGTGTTTGAATTGGATCTTGACCAGCTCCTTGGGGCAAGTGTCGAACCGACCGTTTATCAAACTCTTCCTCGTTTCCCTTCCATCACTCGGGATATTGCCGTAGTGGTTGATCAAAATCTGCCGGCAGGCGATTTGAACACGGTCATCCATGAAGCTGGAGGAGAGTTGCTGAAGGAAAGCAGCCTGTTTGATTTGTATGAAGGAGAACGGATGGAAGAAGGAAAGAAATCGTTGGCGTTCTCGCTTAAATACTACGATCCTGAACGAACGTTAACAGATGAAGAAGTAACGAAAGCTCATGAAAATATCCTGCGCAGCCTGGAAGAGCGATTTGGTGCCTCATTGCGTAAATAATGCTGCAAAAAACCCGCTGTCTGAAACCAGACAGCGGGTTTTTTCGTATAATGAGACTAGTTGCGCTTTCCGTGTGCCAGATTCATCGCCTTTTTCGTGTTGGCAAAATGAATCTTGGCGATATCGTTCAAGAAATCCGGGCCATGTTTGCGAATCAATTCGGCGGCCTTGACATCCACTTTGCTGCCCGCGCCCTTTGGAATTTCGATTCCTGTTTTGGCACTGATTTTATCCATTTCGTTTATAAAAGCATAGCGTGCGAGAATGGAGGACGCTGCCACTGAAAGATGCAGGGATTCGCCTTTGGTGGCAAAGTACAATTGATCCTTTACCACCGAGGATTGCCGTGACAGGTAGTTGAAGTAGACGCCCGGTTCACAGAATTGATCCACCAGGATACCGTCCACTTTTTCATTCTTCGTTTTTTCCAGCATATGAAGAAGCGCTTTATTATGCAAAAGAGCTTTCATTTTTCCCTGGCTCATTCCCTTGGCCTGCAACTCGTTATATTTTCGGTTGTTCAGCACCAGCAGGCTATAGGGAATGGTATGCAAGAGATCTTTGGCAATGGAAACGATCTGGAGATCATTCAAAAACTTTGAATCTTTGACCCCGAGCTCCCTGAGGAGTTCCAGCTTGGATTCCGGCACATACGATGCAACCACGGTGATCGGGCCGAAAAAATCTCCGGTTCCGACTTCATCACTGCCAATCAGGGATAAAGAGCCAACATTTTCGGGAGGAGCGTAGGCATGGGCTGGTTTGTCCTTCTTTGGTTTGCTTCCTGAGGGAGCAGGTTTGATGTTCCATTTTAGGGCTTCCGCTTCCGCATTCTTTCCTTGAAATAATACCTTTCCAGATTTATAGGCAGTTATTGTGCATCCCGGCGGCTTTGCGGTAAAAATGCTGCCAGGCGGTGAGGCGGCCGGAATGAATGCTTTGTAGGCTTCTTTCATCTTCTGGATTTCCTGTGTAGTTGCTTGCAATACGGTGTTCGCCATTTTTTATTTTCCTTTTCACTAAAATTTGTTTTACAAAATTTTGCTTTAATGTTAACAGATGATACAACAAATATTTTCATAAGTGTTCGCTTTCTGTTAAGATAATGAATAGAGTTTCATCCTTTTATAAGAAAGTGAGCTATGAATGGAGGTAATTTTGTGGCGGAAGAAAACATGAGAGAACGGACCATCGTTGAGATCTTTGGTCAAAAATATACAGTAATGGGTACTGAGACTTCCAGCCACATTCGTTCAGTCGCTGCAATGGTTGACGAAAAAATGAGGGACATCCAGCAATATAACGCTGTGCTCGATACGAAACAGCTTGCCGTCCTTACTGCAGTTAACATCATGAACGAATACTTAAAGACTAAAGAAGAGCTGGAAAAATTGCAACAGCAGATTAGGAAAGAGGATAGATAAATGTTAGATTTAATATTGATTGTTCTTTTGATTGCAGGGTTCTTTATCGGCCTGAAGCGCGGGCTTGTCATGCAGGTTGTCCACCTCGTCGGTTTTATTGCCGCATATGTGGTGGCGTATCTGTACTTTGATGATCTGGCACCGCATCTGAAACTTTGGATTCCATATCCATCGGTTGGAAATGACAGTCCAATGTCATCCATCCTGAACAGCATATCACTCGAGGACGTTTATTACCGGGCGATTGCCTTTGCGCTCCTTTTCTTTGCAACCAAAATATTGCTTCAGATTGTCGGCAACATGCTCAGCTTCATTGCAGAATTGCCGCTGCTCCGTACCGTGAACCGCTGGCTTGGAGGCGTTCTCGGATTTGTTGAAGTCTACCTGATTTTATTTCTGTTGCTTTATGTGGCTTCCCTTGTACCATCGGGTTCCATTCATACCGCATTTCAGGATTCCTTCATCGGACAGAGCATGGTAAAAAACACCCCGGTCTTCTCGGATACGATAAAAGATTTGTGGAGCAAAAACATGGCATAAAACTTCTCTCAAGCAGAGAAGTTTTTTTACCGTACGAGTCGATCAAATTGAAGGAGGGAATTCCCGATGAACAAAAAAGAAGTTGTTAATGTGCTGGAAGTAATAGCCGTTTATATGGAAATCAAAGGGGAAAACTCATTTAAAACCTCAGCGTACAGAAAAGCAGCCCAGGCTCTGGAGACAGACGACCGGAACATGGAGCAGATTGAGGATCCTTCTAAATTAAAAGGGATTGGAAAAGGAACCGCTTCCGTAATCACGGAACTTATGGAAACAGGAAGGTCATCTTTACTTGAAGAATTGCAGGCAACGCTTCCTTCCGGCCTGTTAACCATGCTCAAAATTCAGGGTCTTGGCGGCAAAAAAATATCAAAGCTTTATCAGGAACTCGGTGTTACGGATATTGATAGTTTAAAAGAGGCCTGTGAACAGGAAAAAGTCAGGGGCCTTGCCGGATTTGGAACAAAAACAGAGGAGAAAATTCTTGCGGCCATTGAAGAGCTTGGAAAGCGTCCGGACCGTTTGCCCATTGCTTACATGCTGTCCGTGGCCGAAAAAATAGAAAAGCAACTTTCACAAATCGATGGCGTCGAGCGGTTTTCCAGGGCGGGAAGCCTGCGACGCTGCCGTGAAACCATTAAAGATTTAGACTTTATTCTTGCCGTGTCCGAACCTTCTGTTATTAAGGAAAAGCTTACAGAGCTTGAAGACGTTTCCGGAATCATCGCCAAAGGAGATACGAAGGTATCAGTCGTGCTCCAATATGATTACCCGGTTTCTGTTGATTTCCGTTTGGTCGCCGAAGAGCAGTTTGCCACAGCGCTGCATCATTTCACCGGCTCCATGGAGCATAATGTGCAGATGAGACAGCTGGCCAAGGAACGAAATGAAAAGATTAGTGAATACGGCGTAGAGAATTCAGAGACCGGCGAAATGTTGACGTTTGATTCTGAAGAAGACTTTTATGCTCACTTTGGCCTTCAATACATCCCGCCGGAAGTCCGTGAAGGCGAAAATGAACTGGAACTTTTTCGTGAACCGCAAAGGCTCATTCAAGAAAGTGACATAAAAAGCGATCTCCATATGCACTCCACCTGGAGCGACGGCGCCAACACCATTGAAGAAATGGCTGAGGCGGTGAGGGCCATGGGATATACACACATGGCCATTACGGACCATTCAAAGTACCTGGTCGTCGCCAATGGGCTGACGCCGGAACGCCTCCGCAAACAGCGGCATGAAATTGACCGTTTGAACGAAAAATACACCGATTTTAAAATTCTGGCTGGTGTAGAAATGGATATTCTTCCGGATGGCTCACTCGATTATGATGATGAAATGCTGGCTGAGATGGACCTTGTGATTGCATCGATCCACTCTTCATTTTCCCAAAACAGGGAAACGATCATGAAACGGTTGAAAACAGCGCTAACCAGCCATCATGTGGATATTATTGCCCATCCGACCGGCCGGATTATCGGACGCCGTCCAGGCTATGACGTGGATGTGGAATTGCTGATTGAACTTGCCGCAGAAACAAATACTGCTCTTGAACTGAATGCCCATCCCAGCCGTTTGGATCTAGCTCCGCAATGGCTGAAGCTGGCACAGGAAAAAGGCGTGAAAATTACCATTAACACGGATGCCCATTATAAAGATACACTCGATTTTATGGAAGTGGGTACCGCTGTCGCAAGAAAAGGGTATATACGCCCTGAAAATGTATTGAACACGATGACACTGGAAGAACTGACTTCCTTTTTAAAACGAAACGACAATAAGGAATAGCGAACGCTCCTAAGGAGGAGGAATCATTTTGCAAGAACGTGTTCAGAGAGTATTAGAATACACCAAAATTATTGAACAGCTAAAAAAGCATGCCAGCTCAAGCCTGGGACGACAAAAGGCGGAACAGCTGCAGCCATCCATTGATTTTGAGGAAATCAAGCACTGGCAGAACGGCACGGATGAAGGCGTAAAAGTCCTTCGTCTGAAAGGGCAGGCCCCACTCGGGGGAATCCGGGACATCCGGGCAAGCCTGAAGCGTACCCAGATTGGCGGTGTGCTGAATACGGATGAGCTTTTGGATATCTCCACCACCATTTATGGCGGAAGACGCTTCAAGCGGTTTACCGAAGGAATGGTGGAAGACGGAATAGAACTGCCAATTCTTGATAGCCTGGTGGCGGATATTGAACCCCTTACCGATCTTGAGCGGGAAATCAAAGCCTGTATTGATGATAACGGCCATGTGATGGACAGCGCGAGCCCAGCTCTTCGCACGATTCGCGGTCAGCTTCGCACATTTGAATCCAGGGTCCGGGAGAAGCTCGAGAGCATGGTGCGCTCCTCCAGCTACCAAAAAATGCTGTCTGATGCAATCATCACCATCCGGAACGAACGTTTTGTGCTCCCAGTCAAACAGGAATACAGAGGCAATTTTGGCGGAATGGTTCATGACCAGTCTGCATCTGGAGCAACGCTGTTTATCGAGCCGCAGGCCGTGGTTACGATCAACAACCAGCTGAAAGAGGCGAAAGCCAAAGAAGCCAGAGAAATCGAAAAGATCCTGAGAGAGCTGTCTGTGCTTGTTGGGGAATCAGCCGAACTTCTTGCGCATAATGTAGCCATTTTGGCGGACATTGACTTTATTTTCACGAAAGCACAGTACAGCCGGGAAATAAAAGCAACAAAACCGATCATGAACGACAGAGAATACATTTCCCTTCATAAGGGACGGCATCCACTGCTCGACCAGGATACTGTTGTTCCCATTGATGTGGAGCTTGGCGGTGCGTTTCAATCGCTGATTATTACCGGACCGAACACGGGCGGTAAGACCGTTACGCTCAAAACCATCGGCCTGTTGTCATTGATGGCCCAGTCCGGCCTTCAGATTCCAGCCGAAGAAGAATCCGAAATGACCGTTTTTGAAGCCATTTATGCTGATATCGGGGATGAACAGTCGATTGAACAGTCATTGAGTACGTTCTCCTCACATATGGTCAACATCGTCGACATTTTAAAACAAGTGAACTTCAAAAGCCTGGTTTTATTTGATGAACTGGGCGCTGGCACCGATCCACAGGAAGGAGCAGCCCTGGCGATCTCCATCCTGGATTATGTGTATGCCCGCGGGGCGAAAGTCATCGCAACAACTCACTATAGCGAACTAAAGGCGTATGCGTATAACCGTGACGGGGTGATCAACGCAAGTGTCGAGTTTAACGTGGAGACACTGCGGCCGACCTATAAGCTTTTGATCGGCGTACCCGGCAGAAGCAACGCGTTCGAAATATCAAGGCGACTTGGTCTGAAGCCATCCATTATCGACGAAGCAAAATCGCAAATCAGTGATGAAGATAACAAGATTGACAACATGATTCGTTCTCTTGAGGATAACCAGAAACGTGCCCAGGAAGAACGTGAAAAAGCGATTGCCATCCGGAAGGAAGCGGAACAGCTTAAAGCGGATCTGGAAGCCGAACTGCGCCACCTCGAACAGGACCGAGACCGTTTGCTTGAAGAAGCAGAGCGAAAAGCGGAAGAAGCGGTCGCCAATGCTAAACAAACTGCAGAAACTGTTATTAAAGAACTTCGCGAATATCAGAAAGAGGCTGCAGGAAATGTTAAGGAACACCGTTTGATCGATGCGCGCAAACGCCTGGAAAACGCCACACCGAGCCTTCGCTCCAAAAAGAAGAAATCCACAGGTACTGCCAAGCCTAAGACCGTTTCTTTCAAGCCGGGTGACGAAGTCAAGGTGCTGAGCTTTGGCCAAAAAGGGCACATCATTAACAAAGTCAGCGACAAAGAGTATCAGGTTCAAATTGGTATTTTAAAAATGAATGTAGGTGTCGGTGATCTTGAACCGATCAAGCAAACGAAAGAGAAAAAGTCCGAGCCGCGTTCCTTTGTCAAAGTACAGGGCAATGATGACTCGGTTCGTCCGGAGCTCGATCTTAGGGGCAAGCGTTACGAGGATGCCATGATCGAAGTGGATAAATACCTGGATGAGGCGATGCTCGCAGGATATCCTCAAGTTTCCATCATTCACGGAAAAGGAACGGGTGCACTTCGTTCCGGTGTTCAGCAGCTTCTTAAGTCCCATCCCAATGTGAAATCGACCCGGATGGGGGCAGCCAATGAAGGCGGAAGCGGAATTACAGTCGCTTTACTAAAATAATCGGAGGTTAAGATGGATGTATCCCAGAGTCCGTTTATCCAAACGGCAGCATACTACAGTGTAGTCGTCCTTTTTCTCGTCATATTCCTTGCAATATTTGAGCTGGTTACCCGGTATCAGAACTGGGTGGAAATAAAAAACGGAAACGTGGCTGTTGCCATGGCGACTGGTGGGAAGATTTTTGGTATTGCCAACATCTTTAGATACTCCATAGCCCAGAACGACTCCTTGCCGCAGATGATGGGGTGGGGGCTATTCGGCTTTGTGCTGCTGTTGGTAGGGTATTTTATCTTTGAATTTCTAACCCCGAAATTTAATATAGACGAAGAGATTGAAAACGATAACCGGGCAGTGGGGCTGATCTCTATGATCATTTCCATCGGATTGTCCTTTGTTATCGGTTCAGGGATCCACTAGGAGAGAGTGAAGCATCGATGGACACATTATGGAAAGTTTTATTTGTAGTAAGCGGCCTTTTTATTCTGTTCGGCATCGTTTATTTGCTTTTTTTTACGTAACTATTTAAAAGGTTGCAGCGCACTGTGATGCGCTGCAGCTTTTTTGTTGTTTTTATAGCGGAAGTAGAAGAAACCGGCCTGATTTTGGCCGGTTTTTTGAGTAAATAGAGGTTTTTGGGTCTGTCATGGCGGAGGTATTCGCTCGCATCCTTCAACACAAAAGCGTGTTGCTGGCTGTGAACTACCAAAACGGTCCCTTCAGCTTTTCTTGATCCAGCTTCAGCAGGCAAAGCCTCGGCCGTTTCACTCTCTCACCTCAACACAAAAATCGTGTTGCTGTGCAAGAGTTCCAACGTCTTTCGGCTCTGAACGCCTGGTTCAGCTTTTCTTGATCCAGCTTCAGCAGGCAAAGCCTCGGCCGTTTCACTCTCTCACCTCAACACAAAAATCGTGTTGCTGTGCAAGAGTTCCAACGTCTTTCGGCTCTGAACGCCTGGTTCAGCTTTTCTTGATCCAGCTTCAGCAGGCAAAGCCTCGGCCGTTTCACTCTCTCACCTCAACACAAAAATCGTGTTGCTGTGCAAGAGTTCCAACGTCTTTCGGCTCTAAACGCCTGCTTCAGCTTTTCCAACTAATACTCAATCTCGTCATAGTCGGCTGGCTGGGTGGTGAGCTCGTTGTTGTTTTTCATGCCAATTTCGCTTGAGAGTTCATGCTGTGATTTAATTTTGCCATGGGGGTGCTGGGTTTCTTTTCCCGCTCTTTGTTCCCCTTCTCTTCGTGCTTTGGAATGGGTCATTTTTTCTCCTCCTTTGCGCTTTACTGTTAGTATGCGGTCTAGAAACACAGTCAATCCGCGAAAAAAAGTGGTAAAAAGTTTTTAAATTTTAAAAATATATGTTAAATTGAATGCGTTTTCACTATAATATTGTATGAGAGAGTATTTTAAAGAAAGGCGTGAATTAAGGAGGAGATAAAAGTGGAAAGAAGATGGCTAAACCATTATCCACCCGAAATCCCCAGTGAGGTTGACTACAATGAAAAGCCTTTATTCACGTACCTGGAAGCAGCAGCTAATATAAACCCAGAAAAAACTGCTCTTCATTTTTTAGGAAAAGAATTATCGTATCAGGAGCTGCATGACAGTGCGCTCCGCTTCGCCAACGGATTGGTTTCCCTGGGAATAGAGAAGGGGGACCGGGTGGCAATCATGCTGCCCAATTGCCCGCAGGCAGTCATTGCCTACTACGGAATTCTCCTTGCCGGTGGAATTGTGGTCCAAACCAATCCTCTTTATACAGAAAGAGAACTAAGCCATCAGCTGGAAGACAGCGGGGCTGTGGCGATCGTTTGTCTGGACCAGTTGTTTTCAAGAGTAGCGGCGGTCAAAGAGGAAACTTCACTAAGGCATGTGGTTGTCACAGGCATTAAGGACTATTTGCCGTTCCCGAAAAACGTGGTTTATCCGTTTATCCAGAAAAAGCAAAAGCCGTATATTTTGGTTGATGTCCAGTATGGTGGAAGTGTTCATGCATTTAAAGAAATGCTGAACAACAGCAGTACGTCAAGAATTCCCCTGGAAATTGATCCAAAGGAAGATATTGCGCTCCTGCAGTATACAGGCGGAACGACAGGGCCCTCAAAGGGTGTGATGCTTACGCATTCCAACCTCGCCGTCAACGCTAAGCAATGCAGCATCTGGATTTATAAACATCAGGTCGGGGAAGAAGTCGTGCTGGCGGCACTTCCGTTTTTCCATGTGTATGGCATGACGGTGGTCATGAACCAGGCGATCATGACTCGGGCAAAGCTGATTATTCTGCCCCGTTTTGATGCCAAGCAGGTGCTCCAGACGATTCATAAACAGCGTCCAACTTTGTTTCCCGGAGCACCGACCATGTACATTGCCTTGCTGAACCACCCTGATTTAGGGAAGTATGATCTTTCCTCTATCAAGGCTTGCATCAGCGGCTCTGCTCCTCTTCCATTGGAGGTCCAGCAAAAATTTCAGGATGTAATATCGGGAAATATTGTCGAGGGCTACGGACTGACGGAGGCTTCTCCGGTAACCCATTGCAATTTTATTTACGGCAAAAAGGTAAAAGGCAGTATTGGTGTTCCATGGCCAGATACGGAAGCCGCCATCTATTCCACGGAACGGGATGAGCCGGCACATGTCGGCGAGGTCGGCGAGTTGATGGTGCGCGGTCCCCAAGTGATGAAGGGGTACTGGAACCAGCCCGAGGAAACGGGGGCGGTCCTAAAAGACGGCTGGCTGATGACCGGGGATATGGGCTATATGGATGAGGATGGATATTTCTATATCGTAGACCGGAAAAAAGATCTCATTATTGCCGGCGGCTACAATATTTACCCGCGGGAAGTGGAAGAGGTGCTTTACGAGCACGAAGCGGTAAAAGAAGCAGTAGTGGTCGGGGTACCTGACCCTTACCGGGGGGAAACCGTAAAAGCATTTGTGGTGTTAAAAGAAAACATGACTTGTACAGAAGAGCAGTTAAATCAATTTTGCCGCGAACATATGGCGGCATTTAAAGTGCCAAGGATTTATGAATTCCGTGCCGAGCTTCCGAAAACCATGGTCGGAAAAATATTGCGGCGTGTTCTGCTGGAGGAAGAAAAAGCAAAAGAACGGCAGACACAATCACCGGAAGCACAAGAGATTTAAGGGCCTTTTTAAAAAGGTCCTTGTTTTTTTAGCAAAAGAATTGAATAATAGAATTGACAGAAAAAAACGACTTGTTTTACAATTAATTTATGAATGAACAATCATTCAGTTTAGAGCAGCTCGTTTTGAAGTGAGGAGATTATCGTGAAACGTAAAGGCCCAAAGTATGACCAAATTATTGATGCCGCGGTGAATGTCATTGCAATTCATGGATATCATCAGTCCCAAGTGTCCAAGATTGCAAAACAGGCATCTGTAGCAGATGGGACGATCTATCTTTATTTTAAAAATAAAGAAGATCTGCTCGTTTCTGTTTTTAACGAAAAAATGGGAACCTTTATCGAAAAAACGGGGAATGAGCTGAAAGGAAAATCGTCGGCCGTTGAAAAGCTGTTAACACTGATCGAGATGCATTTCAATCTGTTGAATGAGGATCATCAACTGTCCATTGTCACCCAACTCGAGCTTCGCCAGACCAACCGGGCGCTTCGTGCCAAAATTGGTGAGGTTTTAAAGCGGTATCTGTCACTGATTGATCTCATCCTGAAAGAGGGGATGGAGGAAAACGTGTTTGACAGAACAATGGATACACGGCTCGCACGGCAGATGATTTTTGGGACGATAGATGAAACGGCGACGAACTGGGTGATGAACGACCACCGTTACGATCTGCCTTCCCTGGCTCTTCCAGTACACCGAATGCTTGTTAATGGATTAAGCAATAATGCAGGGAGCTGACGCCCCTGCATCAACCAGATAAATAAGGAGTGTGAGAGAATGGAGTTCTTACAGGTTCATAAAGAGAATCGCATCGCCACCATACAGCTCAACCGGCCCCCGGCGAACGCCTTGTCGACCCAGCTGATCCGCGAATTGTCCAAGGTGTTTGATGAACTTGAGCATGATGGTGAAGCAAAAGTGATCGTGATTAAAGGAGAGGGCAGATTTTTTTCTGCAGGGGCGGATATCAAGGAATTTACAACGATTCAGAATGAAGCCGATTTTGCGGAACTT
This sequence comes from Fictibacillus sp. S7, assembly GCF_004127935.1. Lineage (NCBI taxonomy): Bacteria > Bacillati > Bacillota > Bacilli > Caryophanales > Fictibacillaceae > Fictibacillus > Fictibacillus sp. S7. The sequence continues at coordinate 48,326 of NZ_QJKL01000001.1, forward strand.
GGAGCGTTTGGCCAGCAGCTTTTTGACCGGATGGAGAATTACCCGAAACTGATTATAGCTGCCATACACGGTGCCGCACTTGGTGGTGGCCTGGAGCTTGCAATGGCATGCCATATCCGTCTGGTTTCAAAAGAAGCAAAGCTTGGTTTGCCAGAGTTGCAGCTTGGGTTGATTCCCGGTTTTGCAGGAACACAAAGGCTCCCGAAATATGTAGGAGCGGCGAAAGCGGCTGAAATGCTCGTCACCTCGGAACCGATAACCGGAGAGGAAGCGGTGGCGTGTGGATTGGCGACAGCAGCTTATCGAGATGAAGACCTTTTTGAAAAGGCTTACAGTCTTGCGGGAAAGGCAGCGGCCAAGAGTTCTCTCTCCATCCGTTATACCCTCGAACTTTTGCAGTATGCTTCAAAAGGACAATACGCAGAAGGAGCCAAAAAGGAATCTCAGTATTTCGGAAAAGTGTTTGTCTCCGAAGATGGCCAAGAGGGGATTCAGGCATTTATCGAAAAACGAAAGCCAAACTTTAAAAACTAATTTTCCATTGGAGGGTTTCGCATGAATTTATATGTGATTTTAAAACGCACGTTCGATACCGAAGAGAAAATCAGCATTTCCAACGGGGAAATTTCCCATGACAGTGCCGAGTACATCATCAATCCGTACGATGAGTACGCAATTGAAGAAGCGATTACACTCCGTGATGCCCATGGCGGTGAAGTTACGGTTGTAACGGTCGGAACAGAAGAATCCGAAAAAGAATTGCGCACAGCACTTGCCATGGGTGCCGATAAAGCTGTTTTGATCGATACTGAGGAACTTGACAGCACAGATCAGTACACCACGTCTGCCGTGCTGGCTGAGTTTTTCAAAGATAAGGAATATGATTTAATTCTTGGTGGAAACGTGGCGATTGATAATGGTTCAGGTCAAGTCGGCCCGCGTTTGGCTGAACTTCTTGGAATTCCGCAGGTCACCACGATTACAAAGATCGAAATAAACGGCACGGATGTCTTCATTGAACGTGACGTGGAAGGCGATGTGGAAAAGATCGAAACGTCGCTTCCACTATTGGTAACCGCTCAGCAGGGATTGAATGAACCTCGCTATCCTTCTTTGCCGGGAATTATGAAGGCCAAGAAAAAGCCGCTTGAAACGCTGGAAATCGATGATCTGGACATCGATGAGGAAGATGTAGAAGCCAAAACAAAGACGGTGGAAGTATTCATGCCGCCTAAGAAAGAAGCAGGAAAAATCTTAAGCGGTGAACTTAACGACCAAGTTAAAGAACTTGTTTCATTACTACGCTCAGAAGCAAAAGTAATATAAGGAGGAATACAACATGTCTAAAAAGGTTCTGGTACTCGGAGAAGTTCGTGACGGAGAATTAAGAAATGTATCCTTTGAGGCTGTAGCTGCAGCAAAGGAAATTTCTTCAGGCGGAGAAGTCATCGCTGTCCTATGCGGTGAAGGATTAAATGAAGCAGGTAAAGCATTGATCCACTATGGAGCCGACCGCGTGGTACTTGCTGAACACAGCTTGTTATCCAACTATTCAACAGATGGATACGTTCAAGCGCTTTTGCAAGTGATTGACCAGGAAAAACCCGATGGATTGGTACTTGGGCACACAGCGCTGGGGAAAGACCTTTCTCCAAGACTTGCAGCCCGCCTGAAATCCGGATTGATTTCCGATGTGACGTCGCTTGAGCAAGCCGGAGAAAATGTGGTATTTACCCGTCCGATCTACTCTGGAAAAGCGTTCGAGAAAAAAGTGATCACAGACGGACTTGTATTCGTCACCATCCGACCGAACAATATCACGCCGCTTGAAATCGATGAAAGCCGCTCGGGAGATGTTTCTGCTTTAGCGGTTGATGTAAAGGATTTACGCACGGTTGTTAAAGATGTGGTCAGAAAAGCTTCCACAGGCGTTGACCTTTCCGAAGCGAAAATTATCGTGGCAGGAGGGCGCGGTGTAAAATCCCAGGATGGCTTTAAGCCGTTGCAGGAATTGGCAGATGTACTGGGGGCAGCGGTAGGTGCTTCCCGCGGAGCGTGTGATGCAGACTATTGCGATTACTCCCTGCAGATTGGTCAGACAGGCAAGGTGGTAACACCGGATTTGTATATCGCTTGCGGAATTTCAGGTGCGATTCAGCATCTGGCCGGCATGTCCAATTCTAAGGTTATCGTCGCAATTAACAAGGATCCGGAAGCGAGCATCTTCTCTGTTGCCGATTATGGCATTGTTGGGGATTTGTTTGAAGTCGTTCCCCTGTTAACCGAAGAATTCAAGAATGTTCTGGTGAAATCATAAGCAAAGGGCCGGCGGTCTCTGCCGGCTTTTTGTTTTTACAGCCCCATAAATGTTACAATGGGTCCAAATCTGAAGAAATGAGTGGGCAACTTGACGACACTAGCATTTGTAAGACATGGCCAGACCGATTGGAATGCCGCGGGAAGAATTCAGGGAATCATAGATATTCCGCTCAATGCGGATGGACGGGCTCAGGCGGGTGCTTTGGCCGGGCGGTTTGAGGGAGAACATTGGGATCTCATTGTGACCAGTTCACTCTCTCGTGCCCATGAGACAGGGCGTATCATTGCAGAAGTCCTTCATGCGCCTCTGGCCACGGATTCGCGGATACGCGAAATGAATTTCGGGCGCCTGGAAGGAACGGATGAAGCCGGTCGGATCAAGCGATGGGGAGAGCAATGGAACGACCTTGAACATGGAATTGAAAAGAAGGAAGAGGTCCTGAAGAGAGGATACCAGTTTCTTCAGGAGCTGACTGAAAACCATGAAGGAAAAAAAGTAATGGTCATCAGCCATGGGGCATTTATCGGTACACTGATCAGGGATATGATGAAAGCTGCGGAGTATGAAGCTTCACTCTTTAATACATCAGTGAGTATCCTGAACTATAGGGAGCAGCAATGGGAGTGCCTGTTGTTTAATTGTAACGCTCACCTCAAGGTTCCCTCACCAATGAATGGCAGGGTTTGATTCTGTCACAATTTGGGTACGATAAAGCATGAGCAAACAAATAGATGTAAATTAGGTTTGATGATATACTCTGTTTACATGCTGAAATTAAGGAGGCAATTTTAATATGGCAATTGTAAATGCAACTGATCAGACGTTCAGCCAAGAAACAAGTGAAGGCTTAGTGCTAGCAGACTTTTGGGCACCATGGTGCGGACCTTGTAAAATGATCGCGCCGGTTCTAGAAGAGCTTGCCAGCGAGAACGAAGATCTAAAAGTAGTAAAACTTGATGTTGACGAAAACCAGGAAGTAGCCGGAAAATATGGAGTAATGAGCATTCCAACTCTTATCGTTTTCAAAAATGGTGAGGTCGTTGACCAGGTTGTAGGCTTCCAGCCGAAAGAAGCACTGGGCGAACTGTTAAACAAACACAAATAAAAAACGAAGAAAGGGCTGGCCATGATATGGCTGGCCTTTTTCTTGGCATTAATTATAGAGAGCGTCTGTTCTTATGAACTGCAAAATTAAGGGTATCATGCTATGATATTACATAGAAAAAGGGGGGAGAGGCACGTTGGATATTATAAGAGAAAAGTTGGCAGTACTTCCCGATCAGCCAGGATGCTACCTCATGAAAGACCAGTTCGGAAAGGTTATCTATGTTGGTAAAGCAAAGGTCCTTAAGAACCGGGTAAGGTCTTATTTTTCAGGTTCGCATGATGGGAAAACTCAGCGTCTGGTCGCGAACATTGCGGATTTCGAATACATCATTACCTCCTCGGAGTTTGAGGCTCTCCTTCTTGAAATGAACCTGATCAAAAAATACGATCCGAAGTTTAATGTCATGCTGAAAGATGATAAAACCTATCCTTATCTGAAAATAACCGGAGAGGAACAGCCAAGGCTGTTATATACCAGAAAGGTAAAAAAAGATAAGGGCAAGTATTTCGGGCCCTTTGTCAATGCCTATGCCGCCCAGGAGACCAAGAAGCTGCTGGACCGTTTGTATCCGCTGCGCAAATGCGATCATATGCCAAATAAAGTGTGCCTGTACTACCACATCGGACAATGTCTGGGGCCTTGTGTGTATGATATTACGAAGGAACAGAATAAAAAGATGGTCGATGAGATCGTGAAGTTTTTAAATGGCGGTTTTCCCGAAGTTAGGGAAGAATTAACGAAAAAAATGCTTGCGGCATCAGAAGAGCTTAATTTTGAACGCGCAAAGGAACTCAGGGACCAGATCCAGCATATCGATGCCGTTATGCAGAAGCAGAAAATGATGACCGCTGATATGGCCGACAAAGACGTGTTTGGCTATCATTACGACAAAGGGTGGATGTGTGTTCAGGTTTTCTTCATCAGGCAGGGCAAACTGATCGAGAGAGACGTTTCCCTTTTTCCGTTCTATGGAGAAGCCTCCGAGGATTTCTTAACGTTTATCGGTCAGTTTTACCTGCAAAAAAGCCATATCCTCCCCAAAGAAATTATTTTGCCTCAAGAGGTAAACGGGGATATGGTGAACGAGCTGCTTCAGGTGAAGGTGTCGCAGCCAAAACAAAGGCAAAAGAAAGAATTTGTTGATCTTGCCACGAAGAATGCCCAAAATGCGCTGAAAGAAAAGTTTGCACTTATCGAGCGTGATGAAGAACGGACAATCAAAGCGGTCGAAAGCCTTGGAAAGCAGCTGAACATCCCGGCCCCTTACCGGATAGAAGCATTTGATAATTCAAATATCCACGGCACCAGCCCGGTGTCGGCGATGATTGTTTTCGAGGATGGTAAACCAAACAAAAAAGAGTACCGGAAATACAAGATTAAAACGGTAACCGGTCCTGATGATTATGCTTCCATGAAAGAGGTCGTGCGGAGAAGGTATTCACGGATTCTGAAGGAAAATGGACAGCTTCCGGATCTGATAATCATTGATGGCGGAAAAGGCCAGATTGCCGCAGCGCAGGATGTTCTTGAAAATGAATTAAATCTCTTTATCCCGGTGGGCGGATTAGCGAAGGATGAAAAACACCGCACGTCTCAATTGTTAATGGGAGACCCTCCGGAAATTATGGAAATGCCGAGAAACAGCCAGGAGTTTTATCTTCTGCAGCGCATACAAGATGAGGTGCACCGTTTTGCCATCACGTTCCACCGTCAGGTCAGGGATAAGGGCATGTTTCGTTCCAGCCTTGATAATATCCCGGGTGTCGGTGAAAAAAGAAAAAAACTGCTGCTGAGAAAATTTGGATCCATAAAAAAGATGAAAGAGGCGACTATGGAGGATTTCCGGGCAGCAGGCATCCCCATGGGGGTAGCAGAAGAAATCATGCAGGCGCTGCAAAAGGATCCATCATAAAAAAGGGTTGATTTTTAAAATCTGCTTTGCTACACTAAATACAAATTTTAATAGAGCGCCATACTTCAGTTTTTGAAGTGATGGTAGAGGAGCAAAAACCAATAGTAGGCAACCGGAAGAGAAGGAGCTCTTATGACGGTGGCTGAAAGGGGATTTTTGCCGAAGCTTTAGGAAACTTCCTTTTTCTTAAGGCTGGACCTGCATTGAATAAATGCAGGGCTGTCACACATTCCTTGCCCGGAGGATGTGTGGAGGACTATCTCACATGAGGGGAAAACATGCTGGCTTACTGTTGCCTATTCAAGCAGCAATAAGGTCTTTTCCTTATTGCTGCTTTTTTGTATTCATAAACAGTTTTACAGTCTGTTGAAAAAGTGGAAGCCAGGACTTGGCTGGCCATATCTGGGTGTCTTTTTAGCATAACAACTTTTTGCGGATGAGAAAGGATGGACCATTGTGGCGTTAATCGTTCAAAAATTCGGAGGGACAAGTGTAGGTACTCCCGAAAAAATCAGGAATGCGGCCAGACGGATTATTCAGGCAGCAAATGAAGGAAATCAGGTGATTGCGGTTGTTTCTGCCATGGGCAAGACAACCGACGATTTGGTAAAGCTGGCAGGAGAAATCACAAGCAAACCATCCAAACGGGAAATGGACATGCTGCTCACCACAGGTGAACAAATTACCATATCATTGTTAGCCATGGCTCTTGAGGAGGCCGGTCACCCGGCGGAATCTCTCACCGGATGGCAGGCGGGTATCCAAACGGAGAGCCTTCATGGCAATGCGAGAATATTGGACATTGATACGAAAAGAATCGAAACGCTCTTAAATGAAGGGAAAATAGCAGTCGTTGCCGGATTTCAAGGGTGGACAGCGTCGCAAAGGATTACGACTCTAGGTCGGGGAGGCTCGGACACAACAGCTGTTGCTATAGCTGCAGCCCTTCGTGCGGACAAGTGCGAAATTTATACGGATGTGACCGGTGTGTTTACCACCGATCCCAGGGTTGTGAAGCATGCGCGGAAACTGGCTGCCATTTCTTATGATGAAATGCTTGAGCTGGCCAATTTGGGGGCAGGGGTCCTGCATCCAAGAGCTGTTGAATTTGCCAAGAATTACGGAGTAAAGCTTGAAGTTCGTTCAAGTATGGAAGAGGAACGTGGAACAATCGTTGAGGAGGAAGCAGAAATGGAAAACAATCTAGTGGTAAGAGGACTGGCTTTTGAAGGCAATGTTACCAAAATCACAATTGAGAATCTCCCGAACGGATTGAATACACTTTCGTCTGTATTTTCTTTGCTCGCGGACAATAACATTAATGTTGATATTATTATTCAAAGTGTAAACAAGCAGGAAAAAACCAACATTTCCTTCTCCATTGACAGTGCCATTTTTGATGAGACGGTCCAGCTTTTGGAGCAGAACAAAGGACAGCTTGGTTTCAGCCAAATTCTCCACGAAGATGGACTGGCGAAGGTTTCTATTGTCGGCTCAGGGATGATCTCCAATCCTGGTGTCGCGGCACAAATGTTTAAGGCTTTATCTGATCAGAATATTATGATCAAAATGGTAAGTACCTCAGAGATCAAAGTATCCACTGTAGTTGGGCAGCAGGATATGATTAATGCTATTGAGACACTTCATGATGTATTTGAACTGGACGCGAGAGTACCAGTTCAACACGCATAATAACGTCCGGGCCATTTTGCCCGGACGTTTTATTTTTCTATACGTTTGCCTTATCGTTCAAAAAGTCGATCTCAAACCCGAGGTCCTCAAGGATTTGATGATCTGCAGTAGTTTCCTGTCCGCCTGTCGTCAGATAATCCCCGACAAAAATGGAGTTCGCCGCGTAAAGCCCCAGCGGCTGAAGGCTGCGAAGATTAACTTCCCTGCCGCCGGATATTCTGATTTCCTTCGCAGGGTTCATATACCTGAACAAAGCCAGTACCTTTAAGCAGAAACGTGGATTCAGATTGTCCATGTTTTCAAGAGGAGTGCCCGGAATGGCATGAAGGAAATTGACGGGAATCGAATCCGCATCGATCTCCCGGAGCGACTTGGCCATAGATATAATATCCTTGTTGCTTTCTCCCATGCCGATGATGACTCCCGAACAAGGTGAAAGGCCGGCTTCTTTTATTTTGTCTAGGGTGGAGACCCTGTCTGCATATGTATGGGTGTTCGTGATGACACTGTGGTGGTCTTCCGATGTGTTGATGTTATGGTTGTATCGTTCTACGCCTGCTTCCTTAAGCTGCTGTGCTTGAGTTTCACTGACAATGCCCAGGCAGGCGCATATTTTCATAGTATACGAGGATTTGATTTCCTTTACGGCTTCGATCACGGTTGTCAAGTCTCTCTGGAGTGGTCCGCGCCCGCTTGAGACAATACAATACGTTCTGACATTTTGCTGATAGGCTTTCTCTGCCCCGGCGACAATGGTTTCTTTATCCATCATTGTGTATTTTTCAATTGATGCAGATGAAACAGAAGATTGCGAGCAATATCCGCAGTCTTCGGGGCACATGCCGGATTTTGTATTGATGATTTTATTCAATTTTACCTTCTTTCCAAAGTAATGCTTTCTCACGATAAATGAGCCTTGAAGAAGGGGAAGCAGTTCATCATCCGAAGACTTCAGAATGCTCATGGCTTCTTGATGGGTAAGCACTTTTCCGTTGATCACATCTTTTCCAAGCTGGGTCCAGTCCATAGAATTCCCTCCTGATTGTCAACTTAAATAATTTACAAGTTAACATTAAGGGACGGGCCATAAAGTTGTCAATTAGGAAGTAAAAATAAAAAAAACCGGCATGCCGGTTTCATAGTGAGTGGACTTAAGCTAGTTTTTCGGTGGATGTTTCGTCTTTTCGGTCCCATTGTACAGTAAATTGAATTTTATTTTTACGCTTTACCGTTTCATAGGTTTCCGAGATGCACTTTCGCTGATTTTGTACTTGTTCTGCAATAAACCCTGCTTCCAGGCCGAAGGTGGGGTTTTCCTGTAGTTCAAAGCGTTTGTCAATGAGTGGAGAAGACAGTTCCAATATCATCTCATTCTTGTTCATTTCGGCAATAATCAAGCTTCCCCAACCGGCTTCTGCAAAAAAGTGAACCAGTTCTTCCGTTGAGCTTAAAGGAAACTTCCTTGCCAGGCTGCGTCCGGCCCAATACAGGATGTTGCGTTCTTCTTTACCAAGCAATTCCGGCAGCAGAATGTTTTTCAAAAGTTCATAGCCGAAAACCGGAACACCTCCAGCAGGTGGAGTTTCTTTTGTTGCCTTTTCCTCGCTTTGCTGGATGTTCTCATGTTGTTCCATTTCGATCTCCCCGCTTTCTACGTTTTCCATTATAGCCTGAATAATACGAGAACTCTATAAAAAGTCACATATTTGTCGAATTTTCCGCGAGCGATAACGTTGAAAAAACCCTTTTAAATCAAGACTTTTTTGAAATTTTTATGTTAACGTTTTCTTGACGGTGTCAAACGATGGGAGTAAAATGAAACATGTTATTAAGTTAACGCATGAACGATCATCTTTTTTACTTCAAGCGCTGAGGAATAGCTTTCAAAAAGGGACGGAGAGAAACCAGTGGTTTCAAAAAAGACAGAGGTAATTTAGAAAGGGGCAAATTGAATGGCAGGCAGTCGAAGTTTTAACACAAGAAGGCTACACTCATTACTCGGTGTAATCCCGGTAGGACTATTTCTACTAGAGCATCTCGTTGTAAACTACTTTGCAACAAAAGGGGCAGCATCGTTTGATAATGCAGCAGATTTTATGGGCAACTTACCATTCCGTTATATTCTGGAAGCGGTTGTTATTTTTATTCCTCTCTATTTCCATGCAATTTACGGTCTTTATATTACTTTTACGGCAAAGAACAACACAAGCCGTTATGGGTATTTCCGTAACTGGATGTATCTTTTACAGCGTGTAACTGGAGTTATTACTCTAATCTACGTTTCCTGGCATGTTTGGGAAACTCGAATTGCAGCAGCCTTTGGAGCAGAAGTAAACTATCAGATGATGGCAGACATTTTAAGCTCACCATTCATGGTGGCATTTTACTTAATCGGTGTTCTTTCCGCCGTATTTCACTTTTCAAACGGTTTATGGTCATTTTTTGTCAGCTGGGGTCTTACGGTTTCGCCTCGATCACAGAGAATTTCTACTTACGTGACGATGGGCGTTTTTGTTGCGCTTGCGATCGTGAGTGTCCGAACTATTTTTGCATTCATTTAAGAAGGGGTGAACCATCTTGAGTAAAGGAAATATTATTATTGTTGGTGGAGGCCTTGCCGGGCTGATGGCTACCATCAAGGCAGCTGAAGCCGGTATGAAGGTTGACTTGTTTTCGCTGGTTCCTGTTAAACGTTCCCACTCTGTATGTGCACAGGGCGGAATTAACGGGGCTGTAAATACAAAAGGGGAAGGGGATTCTCCGTACGTCCATTTCGATGATACGATTTATGGGGGAGACTTTCTTGCCAACCAAACTCCTGTAAAGGCGATGTGCGAAGCGGCACCAGGAATTATCCATCTTATGGACCGCATGGGTGTAATGTTTAACCGTACACCGGAAGGATTGCTTGATTTCCGCCGTTTCGGGGGAACACAGCATCACCGAACCGCATTTGCCGGAGCAACAACCGGACAGCAGCTTCTGTATGCGTTGGACGAGCAAGTAAGACGCCATGAAGTAGCCGGCCTGGTTACCAAATATGAAGGTTGGGAATTCTTGTCCGCGATCGTCGATGATGAAGGAGTTTGCCGTGGTATTACTTCCCAAAACTTAAAATCCATGGAGATTCACAGCTTTGCTGCGGACGCTGTTATCATGGCGACCGGAGGACCTGGAATTATCTTTGGTAAATCTACGAACTCTGTTATCAATACTGGTGCAGCAGCAGCTTCTCTATACCAGCAAGGTGTTGATTATGCAAATGGTGAGTTCATTCAAATTCACCCAACAGCAATCCCGGGGGATGACAAGCTTCGTCTTATGAGTGAATCAGCCCGTGGTGAAGGTGGTCGCGTTTGGACCTATAAAGATGGTAAACCTTGGTACTTCCTTGAAGAAAAGTATCCTGCATATGGAAACCTTGTTCCTCGTGATATTGCTACACGTGAAATTTTCCATGTGTGTGTAGATGAAAAATTGGGAATCAACGGCGAAAACATGGTCTATCTTGACCTTTCTCATAAAGATCCGAAAGAGCTGGACATCAAGCTTGGCGGAATTATAGAAATCTATGAAAAATTCATGGGGGATGACCCTCGTAAAGTTCCGATGAAAATCTTCCCTGCTGTCCATTATTCCATGGGAGGCATGTGGGTTGACTTTAACCAGATGACCACCATCCCTGGTCTTTTCGCTGCGGGTGAATGTGAGTATCAATACCACGGAGCCAACCGTTTGGGTGCCAACTCACTTCTTTCTGCCATTTTCGGTGGAATGCAGACGGGCCCTGCAGCTGCTGCATATGTAAACGGTCTTGAAAAAAGCTCGGATGACGTTTCTGCTTCTGTATTTGAGCAGCAGGTTCGCAAAGAGCAAGAAAAATACGATAACATTATTAGCATGGACGGTAATGAAAATGCGTATGTTCTTCACAAAGAACTTGGTGAATGGATGACGGATAACGTTACAGTTGTACGCTATAATGACAAGCTTCAGCAAACGGATGAAAAAATCCAGGAATTGATGGAGCGATACAAAAAGGTCAACATCAATGATACAGCCAAGTGGAGCAACCAGGGTGCATCCTTTACACGCCAGCTGTGGCATATGCTTCAGCTTGGAAGAGTCATTACGCTTGGTGCCTTAAACCGTGATGAAAGCCGCGGTGCGCACTATAAGCCGGACTTCCCGGATCGTAATGATGATGAATGGCTAAAGACAACAAAAGCAACCTTTAACCCTGCAACTAACGGTCCAGATTTTTCTTATGAAGAAGTGGACATTCAATACATCAAGCCGCGTAAGCGTGACTATTCCAAAAAGAAAGCGGAGGCGAAATAAATCATGAGTGATAAGACCATTAAGTTTCTCATCACGAGACAAGACACTCCTGAAACGGCCCCGTACGAAGAAGAGTTCGAGCTTGAATATCGTGCGAATATGAATGTCATTTCCGCGCTGATGGAGATCCGCAGAAGCCCTGTGAACGCAAAAGGGGAAGCGACTACTCCTGTTACGTGGGAAATGAATTGCCTTGAAGAAGTATGTGGAGCATGCTCCATGGTCATTAATGGGAAGCCGCGTCAGGCGTGTACGGCTCTCATTGACAAGCTTGAACAGCCGATTCGTCTGGCCCCAATGAAAACATTCCCGGTCGTACGTGACCTTGCTGTCGACCGAAGCCGTATGTTCGATGCCCTGAAGCGTGTGAAAGCCTGGATTCCAATCGATGGTACTTATGATTTAGGTCCTGGACCCCGCATGCCGGAAACAAAACGCCAGTGGGCATATGAGCTTTCTAAGTGCATGACATGCGGTGTGTGTCTGGAAGCATGCCCGAACGTAAACAGCAAATCTGATTTCATCGGTCCCGCGCCTTTGTCTCAGGTTCGATTGTTCAATGCGCATCCAACAGGAGAGATGAACAAGGAAGAACGTTTGAATGCATTGATGGAAGACGGTGGTCTTGCATCATGCGGTAATTCTCAAAACTGCGTGCAGTCTTGTCCAAAGGGTATCCCGTTGACAACTTCGATTGCTGCTCTGAATCGTGCCACTACATTCCAGGCGTTCAAAAACTTTTTTGGAAGCGACCGAGTATAATGGAAAAGCCCCTTCACAATCGGAGGGGCTTTCTTTATGTCTATTTTTATAAACGGGCGCATAGTAAGGAAAGGTCAGGAAGGAAATCTTAGACTTTTTCAATGAATCAAGTCACTCCTAAAAAGCTTCTGACATAGTATATGTTGACTAAATACTTCCAATTTGCAAATGTGCATTGGCAGTTCTTATACCCTAGCAAGGAGGGGTGAAATCATTGAAAGAGAAACACTACCGACCGAAGCCTCTACTTACAAAACGAGAAAGAGAAGTTTTTGAATTACTGGTCCAAGACAAGACAACCAAAGAAATCGCAGAACAGCTTTTTATTAGCGAGAAGACCGTTCGCAACCACATTTCCAACACAATGCAAAAGCTTGGGGTGAAAGGGCGCTCTCAAGCCGTTGTAGAATTATTGAGGCTTGGAGAACTAGAAATTTAGTCAGAAAACGGCTTTCGCTGAAAGCCGTTTTTCTTTTTCGAAATGGTAACCTGATTTTGATAATTGCTAAACAACCTTTTTTGGGCTATGATGTAGGCATTGCGAAATTCTAGGCTTACTGCTCGAAAGGAATGGAAACAGGATGAATGCACCCTTCCACATTAAAAAAACACTCAACAATAATGCAGTGGTCGCGACAGATGCTTCAAGCATGGAATTGATCCTGATCGGAAAGGGTATCGGGTTTGGAAAGGTAAAGGGTGATGTCATAGAGGCGAATGTCATTGACAAACTCTATATTCTGACCAGCGAAAAAGAGCAGGAGCAGTATGTATCTCTAGTCCGTTCCCTTGATGAATCATTTATCGAACTTCTCAACGATGTGATTACCCACATAGAGAAGCGGATGCAAACCACATTAAATGAACATATTCATGTGGCCCTTACCGACCATATGGCTTTTGCCGTTAAACGTCTGGAACAAGGAATGGATATTCGGAATCCGTTTCTTTTGGAAACCCAGACCCTCTATCCAAAGGAATTCACCGTAGCCGAAGAAGTAATCGAGGAGATCAATCAGGCTCTCGGCATTCATTTGCCTGATGGCGAGATCGGCTTTGTGGCGCTTCATATCCACAGTGCAGTGACCAATAGAAGTTTGAGTGATATCAATCAGCATTCGCGACTGATCAACCGGCTGGCGGAATTAATTGAAGAGTCTCTTGAGATTAAGCTTGACCGGAAAAGTATCAATTATCTGAGGCTTGTCAGGCATTTGCGGCATACAATCGAACGGGTGGAAGCCGGCGAAAAAGTGGATAAACAAGAAAAGTTAGCAAAGGTGTTGAAAGAAGAATATCCTTTGTGCTACAATCTTGCTTGGAAGTTAATTAAGGTAATGCAGAATACGTTGAACAAGCCCATTCCGGAAGCGGAAGCAGTGTATCTGACGATGCATTTGCAAAGGCTTACTTAAACTTAATAAATGTACTTTTGCTTTACGTGTTACTGATTCGATCAGGCATGAGTGAAGAAAAAAGTGTAGTAAGAGCTTAATTCGGATAATCTATATCTGACTGGCTTTTGTATGCGCTTTTTTTGCACTCATGCCTTTTTTATATTGATTCAACTTCCAATACAACTATATTTAAAAAAATAAGGAGGAACATACCCATGTGGAAACAAATTTTTGGGGTGCTTCAGCGGGTAGGTAAGGCGTTGATGCTTCCGGTTGCGATTTTGCCGGCGGCAGGTTTGCTTTTAGCCTTTGGTAACGCATTCAAAAACCCTGCATTGCTTGATAAGATCCCTGCATTAAAAGCTGGCTGGTTCCAGCTTGTGGCAAGTGTAATGGAAAACTCGGGGAACATTGTGTTTTCCAACCTGTCCCTGCTTTTTGCGGTAGGGGTAGCCGTCGGTCTGGCCGGCGGAGAAGGAGTGGCAGGACTTGCTGCCATCATTGGTTACTTGATCATGAACGTGACGATGGGCACATTAAAAGGCATCACGCCGGACATGATCAAAGACAGCCCGGAGTTTGCCAATGTGCTTGGGATTCCAACGTTGCAAACCGGTGTTTTCGGCGGTATTATCGTAGGTATTCTTGCTTCGTATCTATATAAGCGTTTTTACAAGATCGAACTGCCTCCATACTTAGGGTTCTTTGCTGGTAAACGGTTTGTGCCGATTATTACAGCGGTTTCATCCCTGGTACTTGGGATCATTATGATCGGTGTTTGGCCTTATGCACAGCACGGGCTAAATTCTTTCTCGCATTTTATGCTTGATTCCAACCGTACACTAGCAGCCTTCGTTTTCGGTGTGATTGAACGTTCGTTAATCCCTTTCGGACTTCACCACATTTTCTACTCTCCTTTCTGGTTTGAGTTTGGGCAATATACGGACAAAGCCGGCGACATCATACGCGGTGACCAAAAAATCTTTTTTGCTCAAATTAAAGATGGTGCGCCACTAACCGCCGGTACATTCATGACAGGTAAGTTTCCGTTCATGATGTTTGGTCTTCCGGCAGCAGCGCTTGCCATGTATCATGAAGCGCGCCCTGAACACAAAAAAGTCGTAGCGGGCATCATGGGCTCTGCAGCCCTGACTTCGTTCCTTACAGGGATTACTGAACCACTTGAATTTACATTCTTGTTCGTGGCTCCTGTACTTTTCGGAATTCATGCAATTTTTGCCGGGTTGTCATTTATGACAATGCAGCTGTTAAATGTTAAAATCGGTATGACTTTCTCAGGTGGGGTTATCGATTATCTGTTGTTTGGAGTTCTGCCGGGCCGTACCGCTTGGTGGCTTGTTATTCCGGTAGGCTTGGTTCTTGCCGTGATTTATTACTTCGGTTTCCGCTTTGCGATCAGAAAATGGGATCTTAAGACCCCGGGACGCGAAGTAGTGGATGATGAAGTAGAAACAAACGTGAGTGCGAGCAACGAAGGTTCTTTGGCGGCCAACATTCTTGAAGGACTTGGCGGAAAAGGAAACATTCGTGATCTTGATGCTTGTATTACACGTCTGCGTGTTGCGGTTAATGATGCGAAAAATGTTGATAAAGATCGTTTGAAAAAACTCGGAGCTTCCGGTGTACTGGAAATGGGCAACAACATTCAGGCCATTTTCGGAACACGCTCAGATACGCTTAAGAGTGAAATCAAAGATATTATGGACGGTAAAGTCGTAGCAGCACCGAAAGAACCATTAACCGAAAAGCAGGAAATGGAAGTACCTGCTCCAGCCGTAGCTGAACGTTTCGTTTCACCGCTGGAAGGGAAAATCATGCCTATAACAGAAGTGCCTGACCAAGTGTTTTCTGGTAAAATGATGGGTGATGGATTTGCTGTGGAACCTTCGGATGGAACAGTAGTATCACCAGTAAATGGTAAGATCATCAACGTATTCCCGACAAAGCACGCAATTGGAATTGAATCCGATGGCGGCCGCGAAATTCTGGTCCATTTTGGAATCGACACGGTCAAACTTAAAGGAGAAGGATTCGAATTGTTTGTGAATGAGGGTGACATCATAGAGCAAGGGCAAGAATTAATGAAAGTTAATCTTGATTTTGTAAAAGGAAACGCTCCATCAGTTATAACACCAATCGTGTTTACCAACCTTGCTGAAGGAGAAAGCATTCACCTCGAAAAAACAGGAAATGTGTCTAAAGGTGAAGAAAATATCATCGCAATCCACTAAAAAATATCAAAGGAGTTTTTAATCATGGCAGAAAAAACATTTAAAGTAACTAGCGATTCAGGAATCCACGCACGTCCGGCAACTGTTCTTGTTAACCAGGCAGGACAATTCAGCTCAGACATGACTCTTGGGTACAACGGGAAAAATGTTAACCTTAAGTCCATTATGGGCGTGATGAGCCTTGGAATCCAAAGCGGTTCTGAAATCACAATCAAAGCTGAAGGAAACGATGCTGAAGTAGCGTTAAAAGCGATTGAAGATGTAATGAAAAAGGAAGGACTTGGTGAGTAATGTCTGAAAACATTTCAGGTATTGCTGCATCAGCAGGCATAGCGATTGCCAAAGCATTCATCCTTGAGAATCCTGAATTGACAATCGAAAAGAAGCGGGTGGAAGATACTGCTTCCGAGATTAACCGTTTTTCCGCCGCTGTCGAAAAGGCGAAAGGCGAACTTCAGGTTATTAAAGAAAATGCACTAAGAGATTTAGGAGAAGATAAGGCAGCAATTTTTGCTGCCCATCTTCTTGTTCTTGAAGATCCAGAGCTTATTGATGCAGTAAAAACGAAAATTGAAAGCGAAAATGTAAATGCAGAAAGTGCCATGGATGAAATCTCCAGCATGTTCATTACCATGTTTGAACAAATGGACAATGAATATATGAAAGAGCGTGCGGCGGATATCCGAGACGTATCTAAACGTGTTCTTGCTCATTTGCTGGGGGTTCAATTCTCATCCCCTGCAAGTATTTCTGAAGAAGTTATTATTATTGCTGAAGATTTAACACCGTCAGATACCGCCCAGCTTAACCGTCAATTTGTTCTCGGTTTTGCAACAGATATTGGCGGAAGAACTTCTCATTCCGCTATCATGTCCCGTTCAATGGAAATTCCAGCAGTTGTTGGAACTAAAGTAGTGACCGAGAAAATTCAAAACGGCACGATTCTTGTGATTGACGGACTTGACGGTGAAGTTATTGTTGACCCAACCGAAGAGGAACTTGCACTTTATAGGAAGAAACAAGATCAATATAAAGAACAAAAAGCAGAGTGGGCGAAGCTTGTTAACGAGCCAACAACGACGACTGATGGCCAGCATGTAGAACTTGCTGCCAACATTGGAACACCTAAGGACGTTCAGGGTGTGCTTGAGAATGGTGCCGAAGGTGTTGGGCTTTACCGAACAGAGTTCTTGTATATGGGCCGTGACCAGCTTCCAACCGAGGAAGAACAGTTTAAGGCGTATAAAGAAGTTCTCGAAAAAATGGAAGGAAAGCCTGTTGTTATCCGTACGTTGGATATCGGCGGTGACAAAGAACTGCCTTATTTGGACCTTCCAAAAGAAATGAATCCGTTTCTTGGTTTCCGTGCCATCCGACTTTGCCTGGAACAGCAGGATATCTTCAGAACACAGCTCAGAGCGTTGCTTCGAGCAAGTGCATACGGTAATTTGAAGATCATGTTCCCGATGATTGCGACGCTGGTCGAATTCCGCGCAGCCAAGAATGTTCTTCTTGAAGAAAAAGAAAAGCTCGCAAAGGAAAATATTGATGTTTCTGAAAACATTGAACTTGGAATCATGGTTGAAATTCCATCGACTGCGGTGCTTTCAGACCGTTTTGCCAAAGAAGTAGATTTCTTCTCTATTGGTACAAACGATCTTATTCAGTACACGATGGCGGCAGACAGAATGAACGAGAGAGTTTCCTATTTGTATCAGCCATACAATCCGGCTATTCTCCGTTTGATTCAAATGGTCATCAATGCTGCCCACAAAGAAGGTAAATGGGTAGGAATGTGTGGAGAAATGGCAGGAGATCCAATCGCTATTCCGATTCTGCTCGGTCTTGGACTCGATGAATTCTCCATGAGCGCAACGTCTGTGCTTCCTGCCAGAAGCCAGCTTTCCAAACTTTCCAAATCAGAAGCTGCAAAACATGTAGATACGATTTTAAACATGGATACTGCTGAAGAAGTTGTAAAGTTTGTGAATGAAAATTTTTAATGGCAAGTGAATGATAAGAGCTGGTCCTTTTGTAAAGGATCGGCTTTTCTTTGTTGACAACGATGAATTTTTCTTTTATCCTTTTTAAGGATTTTGTGTTGAACTGGTGGATGTTTGGATGCAGCAGTGAAGATGGAAGAGATAACCATTTTTCGAAGCTGGAGCATACAACATGAATAGACACCGGAAGAAAGAAGAGGCGGAAAAAATGGATAAACCAATAGGTGTAATTGACTCGGGTGTCGGCGGATTGACTGTGGCAAGAGAGATCATGCGGCAGCTGCCAAAAGAAGAAATCTATTACGTGGGAGATACAGCCCGCTGCCCTTATGGCCCGCGGCCAATGGACGAAGTCAGAACCTATACATTGGAAATGATTGAATTCCTTCTGAGCAAGGAGATAAAAATGCTGGTTATTGCCTGCAATACGGCAACGGCAGCGATATTGGAAGAAGTGAAAGAAAAGCTGAGCATCCCTGTTATTGGGGTGATTAATCCCGGCGCACGCACGGCCCTTAAAGTGACAAAAAATGGTCAGGTGGGCGTTATTGGCACCTTAGGGACTATTAAAAGCCACGCCTATGAAAATGCGTTAAAAGGCATCAAAGGGGACATTACAGTCCACAGTCTGGCTTGCCCCCCATTTGTGCCATTGGTTGAAAAGGGAGAGCTTGACGGGGAAGAAACGGTACATGTCGTATCCGAAGTGCTTCAGGAATTAAAAGATAAACCGATCGACACCGTGATTCTCGGCTGCACGCACTACCCTTTGCTGCGCCCTGTCATTCAGCGTGTCATGGGAGATGGCATTAAACTCATCTGCTCCGGTGCTGAAACAGCAAGGGAAGTGTCAGCAATCCTCGATCACAGCGGTCTTTTGTACAAGGGGGACCGGATGCCTGAGCATGAATTTTTCTCCACTTCCGATAACGGTCATTTTCTTGAGATCGCCAACCATTGGATGGAACAAAAAATCGAACAAGTACACTTTATTACCCTTGGGCAAAACGGATAACCGTTTTGCTTTTTTTTTCTCAACATAGTGGTCTAAACAGGGGGACAGCCCGTATAAATAGTAGTACAACCACTTGGGGAGGGAAAAGTATGTACAAAAGGTTCAAAATAGGAGCGCCGCTTTTTCTGCTGTCAGCTTCCTTATTGATGGCGGGATGTGGAATGGGAGGAAATAAAGCAGATAATGAGGTCGATCCTCCGAAAGTGAATTATGTGAAAGAAGGAAAATCTCTTGATGCAGAGACAACGGCAAAGGCGAACAAAAACGCTGTAAAACGCCAGCTGTTTTTGCTCGACAGCAATGGTTTGGTGGTGCCTCAGATGCTGAATCTGCCAAAGACAGGAACCGCCGCGAAACAGGTGCTCGAATATCTGGTTAAGGACGGGCCGGTCTCCAATATCCTGCCCAACGGTTTTCAAGCTGTTCTTCCCCCTGACACCCAGGTGCTGGATGTCGCTGTCAGCAAGGATGGCACGGCGACAGCCAATTTTTCGAAAGAGTTTATGGATTACAGAGGGCAGGATGAGCAAAAGCTTCTTCAAGCGATTACCTTTACTCTCACACAATTTGACAATATCAAAAACGTAAAAATACAAATAGACGGCAAGGATCAAAAAGTAATGCCGGTTAATCACACCCCCATCAATGATGGAATCAGCCGGGCGGATGGAATCAACATCGAAAACGGGGATGTTGTGGATATGACAGGCAGTGACACGGCAACACTCTACTTTGTTGCCCAAAATGATTCTCAAACCTACTATGTGCCGGTGACACGCCGGGTGGCCAAAAATGACTCAGACCCAATCAGTGCAGCAATCCATGAACTGGTTCAGGGGCCGGGTGAGCAGAGCAGACTGCTAACTGGTATGAGAAATGATGTAAAATTGCTGGATCCGCCAGTATTGAAACATGGAGTCGCCACCTTAAACTTCAATAAAGCCATTCTTGAAAACAAATCGGAACATACCATTGATGACACAGTGCTCCAATCCATCGTCTTATCATTGACCGAGCTGAATGGAGTGAAAAAAGTAGCGATACAGGTAGACGGCAAAGCAAAATTGAAAAATGAAGAGGGAAAATCCATTACTGCTCCTGTTTCCCGTCCTGAAATGGTGAACACCGGAGAATTTTAATGAAAGATAAACTTGTGGTAGGATAAAAGAGACGGCTTCTTGCCTTCTCTTTTTTGTTCACGAAATTTTCGGAAATCGTTTTAAGAGAGCAGGAAGCGAGCAGGAACATCGGGAGGATTATAATGAGAAATGACGGCAGGTCAAACGATGAACTCAGATTCGTCAGAATGGAAAAAGACTACATAAAGCATGCGGAAGGATCAGTTTTAGTTACCGTTGGGGATACAAAAGTCATTTGTACAGCAAGTATAGAAGACAGGGTCCCGCATTTTATGAGAAACCAGGGCAAAGGCTGGATAACGGCTGAATACTCCATGCTTCCAAGGGCAACAGAGCAACGGACAGTGCGGGAAGCAAGCAGGGGAAAGGTGACAGGCAGGACGATGGAAATCCAGCGTTTAATCGGCAGGGCACTTCGTTCGGTTGTGGATTTACCTAAAATGGGCGAGCGGACACTCTGGATCGATTGTGATGTCATTCAGGCAGACGGTGGCACACGTACGGCATCCATAACAGGAGCCTTTGTGGCCATGGTTCTGGCTTTTGTCGGGCTGATCGAAGCCAAGACGATCAAAAAGATGCCAGTGAAAGATTTTCTGGCTGCAACTTCTGTGGGTATTGACAACACGGAGGGTCCTATTTTGGATTTAAATTATGCAGAAGACGCCAACGCAAATGTGGATATGAACATTGTGATGACAGGAAGCGGGGAGTTTGTCGAGCTTCAGGGAACCGGAGAAGAAGCGACATTCTCTTATGCAGAGCTTCAGTCTCTGCTGAAGCTTGGATCAAAAGGTGTTGGTGAGTTGATTGAATTACAGAAGGAAGTCCTCGGTGAATGGGCGAAACTTATAAATGAAGCGGAGGATGAAAAATGAAAGTTCTGATTGCTACAAAAAATGCTGGGAAAGTAAAAGAGTTTCAATTCATGTTTGCCGAAATGGGTGTTGAAGTTTCCTCTTTACTCGATGTGGAAAACGCGCCAGATGTAGAGGAAACAGGAACCACTTTTGCGGAAAACGCCCGGCTGAAGGCAGAAGAAATTGCAAATTTATATCATTTGCCGGTAATCTCGGATGATTCCGGTCTTGTTATTGATGCACTCGGTGGAAGACCTGGTGTTTTTTCAGCCCGGTATGCGGGAATAGAGAAAGACGATGAAAAAAATATGGACAAGGTACTGGATGAAATGCGCAGCGTTCCGGAAGAGGAGCGGACCGCTCGATTTGTTTGTACATTGGCCATCGCTAGGCCGGGTAAGGAAACGGTGATTGTTGAAGGTCATTGTGAAGGCAGCATTGCTTATAAAAAAACAGGAAGCCATGGGTTCGGCTATGATCCGATTTTTCTCGTTCAGGGAATATCCAAAACGATGGCCGAGCTTACAAAAGAGGAAAAAAATCAAATCAGCCATCGTGCGAAAGCATTGGCCGAACTGAAAGACCAGATACATCTGCTGTTTTAGGAGGTAGCCAACCGTGAAAGTGTTAATTGTGAGTGACAGCCATGGATACAAAAAAGAACTCGAACTGATAAAGGAACGGCACCGTCATGAAGTCGAGGGTATGATACATTGCGGAGATTCGGAACTGACGTCTGATTCACCAGAATTGAAAGACTTTGTCGTTGTGAAGGGGAATATGGATTATGCTGCACCGGATCTTCCCACAGAAGTCATCGAATTGATCGGTGATACCGTATTTTATGTCACACATGGTCATTTAATGGATGTGAAAATGTCGCTGGTGTCCCTGACATACCGCACTGAAGAAACCGGTGCCAAAATCGCGTGTTTCGGGCATTCCCATACTGCTCATTGCTTTGAGCAAAACGGGCATGTTTATATCAACCCTGGCAGCATCAGAATGCCAAGGGAGCGTTTTGAGAAAACATATGCAATTTGCGAAGTACATGGAAGCTCAGTCACCGTCTCATATCTGGATCTGGAAGGACAAGAAGTAAGAGACCTTAGAAGAGAATTTCAAATAAGCTGACAATCTTTTCTGAAAAACTTGATTAGATAACGCCATTGCGAAGTTGATTGTAGTGAAAGGTACAAGATCCTCGAAAATAAAATACACATTTTCTTGTTGCGATGTAATGCTGACGAAGCATTCCTTATCCTGCGGAAGTAGCGTGACAGGTGAGGCTAATTAGGCGTTTACGCCGGCAAAGTAGGCGTTTACGCCGGCAAAGTAGGCGTTTACGCCGGCAAAGTAGGCGTTTACGCCGGTAAGTCTCACCGCACACCCCGCCGATAGCGGGCGTCCTGAACCGGAAATCAACTGCTTCCCGCTCCAGTGTTCGAAAATAGTATAATAAATGGATATAGCTTTTTTCCCTGAAAACTTGTTGACATATTTAACAGGGTATAGTATATTTACTTATGTCGCTGATGCAGTGGCATCCTAATCAAACATGCGGGTGTAGTTTAGTGGTAAAACAAGAGCCTTCCAAGCTCTGGTCGTGAGTTCGATTCTCATCACCCGCTCCATTTGCTATTTCTCACGTTGCAATGGAAATGAAAAGGCAAGACTTTTTTTACGGAACAGGAAAAGTCAATTAGTGATTGATCATACGTTTTCCCCGAGGAAAACAAACCTGTGTGCCCGCAGCGCTTTGCAGTAGCATGAAGTTGCACTGCTAGGCGGAAAGGGCTCTAAAATACATATGTCCCAGTAGCTCAGCCGGATAGAGCATACGCCTTCTAAGCGTACGGTCGGGAGTTCGAATCTCTCCTGGGACGCCACTTTACTTACATATTCAAGACACCTTTTATTGAAAGGGTGCCTTTTTTTTTGTGATTTTCTAATTAATCGGCTCAATTTGTAAGCGCTTCAAAAATGTTTACAAATGAGGCGTTTAAGACTCGATTTCTTGTACAGCAATAATGTAAGCGTATACATAAAATTAGAATAAACAGAAAAATTACATTTTTTTAAAAAATGTGGTTGACCTCCGTCCAAAAGGGGCGTAACATAATCAACAATTATCAGATTAAATTAAAAAATTCGAACAATTACCACTAAAGGAAAAGGAGGATCACGATGTTAGAGCAATGGGTTTATGTAGACGGTGAATTTGTCTTAAAAGAAGATGCCAAGATCTCTGTTTATGACCATGGTTTTTTATATGGAGATGGGGTGTTCGAAGGCATTCGCGTCTACAACGGAAATGTTTATCGGCTAGATGAACATCTGCAGCGTCTTTACGAATCGGCTCAGTCCATCATGTTAACTATTCCACACACGAAAGAGGAGCTGACCCAAATTATTGTTGAGACGCTCCAAAAAAACCAATATCGTGATGCCTACATTCGCTTAGTGATATCACGGGGAAGGGGAAACCTTGGACTTGACCCGTTTACCTGTGAAAAGCCGGGAGTTATTGTCATTGCAGAACAGCTAGCTCTTTTCCCAAAAAAACTTTATGAAACGGGAATTGAAATTGTGACAGTAGCGAGCCGGCGGAATAGAGCAGACGTGCTTAGCCCGAAAGTAAAATCACTGAACTATTTGAACAATATTCTCGTGAAAATTGAAGCCAATTTGGCCGGTGTAAGCGAAGCCTTGATGCTGAATGACCAAGGCTATGTGGCTGAAGGCTCTGCAGATAATGTTTTCATCGTTAAAGGAAACAGCATAAAAACACCTCCGGGTTATCTGGGGGCTCTCGAAGGTATCACAAGAAATGCCATCGTGGAAATTGCCGCCGAGCTCGGCTATAACGTCTCTGAAGAACCGTTTACACGGCACGATGTCTATGTCGCTGATGAAGTGTTCCTTACAGGGACGGCTGCTGAAGTCATTGCTGTCATTAAGGTGGACGGAAGAGTAATCGGAGAAGGCGTTCCAGGAAAACACACCAATATCCTTTTGGAAGCTTTCAGAAAAAGAGTGGTTGAAGAAGGAGTCAAGGTTTATTCCAAATCAACCAACGTACAGGCAGGATAATCAATTTGTAACAGGAGATGTCGTATATGCGTAGTAACATGATAAAAAACGGAATTGACCGAGCGCCACATCGAAGCTTGCTTCATGCGGCCGGTGTAAAAGCAGAAGATATGAACAAACCATTTATTGGGGTCTGTAATTCCTATGTAGATATCATTCCGGGCCACATGCACCTAAATAAAGTGGGTGAGAAAGTAAAACAGGCCATTCGCGAAGCAGGCGGTGTACCGTTCGAGTTCAACACAATCGGTGTTGACGACGGGATCGCCATGGGCCACATCGGAATGCGTTATTCCCTTCCAAGCCGGGAAATTATCGCTGACTCCGCCGAGACAGTAATCAATGCTCACTGGTTTGACGGAGTGTTTTATATCCCGAACTGTGACAAGATTACACCAGGAATGCTGATGGCCGCGGCCAGAACCAATGTACCTGCTGTATTTGTATCTGGTGGTCCGATGGAAGCCGGTAAGTCATCTTCCGGTAAATCCCTTTCTCTCGTTTCAGTTTTTGAAGGAGTCGGTTCCCACCTGTCAGGCAAAATGTCGCGTGAAGAGCTGCTTGAGCTTGAGACAAGTGCCTGTCCGACCTGCGGATCCTGTTCGGGAATGTTCACTGCAAACAGCATGAACTCCATCATGGAAATGCTCGGCATCACACTTCCGGGCAACGGCACACTCGTAGCAACCTCGGAGGAACGAGATAAGCTGTATAAAGATGCGGCTTTCCACCTGATGGACCTTGTTGAACGCGATATCCGGCCGAGAGACATTATCACGAAAGAAGCAATTGATGATGCATTTGCTCTTGACATGGCCATGGGAGGCTCGACGAACACAGTCCTTCACATGCTTGCCATCGCACATGAGGCGGGTGTTGAATATGACCTTAAACGAATTAATGAAGTAGCGGAAAGAGTGCCATACCTCTCAAAGATAAGCCCTGCATCAGACTATACCATGCAGGATGTTCATGAAGCCGGAGGGGTCAGCGCCATTATCAAACAACTTGGTCAAATGGACGGTGCCATTCACCGGGACAGGATCACTGTCACTGGCAAAACATTGTATGAAAATGTGGAAGAAGCTGAAATTTTAAACAGTGATGTTATCCGCTACCCTGACAACGCCTACAGTCCTGTAGGAGGCCTTTCCATTCTGTATGGAAACCTTGCACCGGACGGCTGTGTTATCAAAGTTGGCGGCGTGGATCCATCCATCAAATATTTTGAAGGAGAAGCGATTGTCTTTGAATCCCAGGACGAGGCGCTTGACGGAATAAAAACCGGTCAAGTCAAGGAAGGCCATGTAGTTGTAATCCGCTATGAAGGGCCAAAAGGCGGGCCGGGGATGCCGGAAATGCTGTCTCCAACTTCCGCTATTGCCGGAATGGGCTTAAGCACAAAGGTAGCTTTGATCACCGACGGAAGATTCTCAGGTGCTTCCAGAGGAATTTCCATCGGCCATATCTCGCCGGAAGCAGCAGAAGGCGGACCAATCGCTTTCATTGAAAATGGCGACCAAATATTAATTGATCTCCCTAACCGAACAATCAATTTGATGGTCAGTGAAGAAGAATTGCATCAAAGAAAGGCGGATTGGCAGCAGCCAGAGCCTAAAATCAAACAAGGCTATCTCGCCCGTTATGCCAAACTTGTCACTTCGGCCAATACTGGCGGAGTCCTGAAAGTATAATACCTTTTAAAATTAAAAATCATTAAATCTGTGAAGGGGAAGAATGACAGAAGGTTATTTCCAGAGAGCCGGGTTGCTGTGAGCCGGTAATAACCCTGTCAGGATCTCACCCCTGAGTGTCTGTTCGAACGCACGGTTCAAGTGTCAGTAGGTCAGATCGAGTTAGCCAGTTTTTTTTCAATGGGTAACTTGTTATCAAACCGGATGAACTTTTCATCCATGAGGCGGCAATGCAAGAGCCGCGAAAAAGGGTGGTACCGTGAAAAGAAGCCTTTTCACCCCTTTGGCAGGATAAACACTGTCATTTTGGGTGAATAGGCTTTTTATTTTGAACAAATAAGGGAGGAATCAGAAATGAAAGCCAGCTGGGTGGCTGAGGAAGAGAAAAGCAAAGTCCTGAAGATGTCTGGGGCCGATATGCTGATGGAGGCACTGGAAAAAGAAGGGGTTGACGTATTATTCGGATATCCCGGGGGTGCCGTCCTTCCCATTTATGATGCGCTGTACAAAAGGAACATCAAACACATTTTAACAAGGCATGAACAAGGCGCTATTCACGCTGCTCAAGGGTTTGCAAGAGTGGCCGGAAAGCCCGGCGTTGTTATCGCCACCTCAGGGCCAGGCGCGACCAATCTGGTAACGGGAATAGCGGATGCCATGATCGATTCACTCCCGCTTGTTATTTTCACAGGCCAGGTTGCCACATCGGTTATCGGAACAGATGCCTTTCAGGAAGCCGATATCGTTGGAATCACGATGCCGATCACAAAGCACAATTATCAGGTGAGAAAAGTGGAAGAGCTGCCAAGAATCATTAAAGAAGCCTTCCACCTTGCACAGACCGGCCGTCCAGGCCCGGTACTGGTTGATATTCCTAAAGATATCTCTACATCGATTGGTTCGTATAAACCATCCAACGAAGTTGATCTTCCGGGATATCAGCCAACGACAATTCCGAACCTCCTGCAAGTCAAGCGTCTGGCAGATGCCATCGCACAAGCGAAGAAACCAGTCATTCTTGCTGGAGCCGGCGTCCTGTTTGCCAAAGCCGAGGAAGAGATCCTTGCACTGGCCGAGCAGCACAGGATTCCTGTCACGAATACGCTTCTCGGACTGGGAAGTTTTCCGTCGGAACATCCGCTCTTCCTGGGAATGGCCGGAATGCATGGTACGTATGCGGCGAATACCGCTCTTCATGAATGTGACCTTTTGATTGGAATCGGAGCCCGTTTTGATGACCGGCTTACAGGCAACCTTGCACACTTTGCCCAAAAAGCAACTGTTGCCCACATTGATATCGATCCGGCTGAAATCGGAAAAAACGTTGAAACGCTTATTCCGATTGTAGGCTGCGCAAAACATACAGCGGCAGCTTTGCTCCGCGAGAGCACAACGTCAGGAGACACGGAGGAATGGGTTTGCCAATTGGCGGAACTTAAGAACAGTTATCCGCTTTGGTACAAAAATGAAGGGGATGTACTGAAGCCGCAGCGACTGCTTGAAATCATTCATGAGGAAACCAAAGGTGAAGCCATTGTTACAACAGATGTAGGTCAGCACCAAATGTGGACGGCTCAATATTATGGATTTTCCAAACCGAACCGCTGGGTAACCTCAGGGGGACTGGGAACCATGGGATTTGGTTTTCCGGCAGCAATTGGAGCCAAAATTGGCAAACCAGAGCTTCCGGTTGTGGCAGTAACGGGGGATGCAGGGTTCCAAATGACCCTTCAGGAGCTTTCCGTTTTACAGGAAATGAAGCTTCCGGTGGTCATTGTCATCGTCAATAATCAATCGTTGGGCATGGTGAGGCAATGGCAGGAAATCTTCTATGAAGAACGGTATTCAGAATCCTTGCTTCCGGTCCAGCCGGACTTTGTAAAACTGGCTGCTGCTTACGGAATTGAAGCCGCATCGGTTACGACCGAAGAAGAAGCTCGGGCCAAATTTGCCGAAGCGCTTGATTCCAAAGGACCATTCTTGCTGGACTGTAGAGTCGCATCAGATGAAAATGTTTATCCGATGATTGCACCCGGCAAGGGAATCCATCAGATGATTGGGGTGAAACCATGAGGCGCATCATAACCGCCACAGTATTAAATCGAAGCGGGGTACTCAACCGGCTGACGGGATTAATGACCAAGCGGCAATTTAACATCGAAAGCATCACGGTCGGGCATTCAGATGATCCATCGATCTCGAAAATCACTATCGTTGTGCAGGTGGAGGATGACAGGAAGCTTGAACAGCTCCTGAAACAACTTCACAAGCAAATTGATGTGCTAAAGGTGAAGGATCTCACGGAAATGGCACTCGTCGCGAGGGAGCTGGCCTTGATCAAAGTGATGACCACTCCGGAAACCCGCAGTGAGATCAAAGTGATCATCGAGCCGTTCAGGGCAAGTATCATCGATGTCAGCCTGGAAAACGTGACCATTGAAGTGACAGGCGACAATGACAAGGTAGAAGCGATCATCGAGCTTCTGAGACCATATGGCATTAAAGAAATCTCAAGAACAGGCCTTACCGCCATGCCGAGGGGTACACAAAAAACGGTCTATAATCTGAATCAGTTTTCTATTATTTAAATCTATAAAAAATAAAACCAACAAAACCAACTATTATTGAGGAGAGATGAAAAATGGCAAAAGTATTTTATGACAAAGAGATCGCGGATCAGTATCTAAACGGAAAAAAGGTAGCAGTTATTGGATATGGTTCACAGGGGCATGCACACGCGCTAAACCTGAAGGAAAGCGGTTATGACGTGGTGGTAGGAGTAAGACCAGGTAAATCATACGATCAGGCAGTCGAAGACGGAGTACGCGTGGCATCTGTTGAAGAAGCTTCCAATGAAGCGGATGTTATCATGATCCTTCTGCCGGATGAACTGCAGCCGCAGGTATACAAAAAGGAAATTGAGCCGGCATTGACACCAGGCAAATCACTTGTTTTTGCTCACGGATTCAATGTTCATTTCCATCAAATCGTTCCGCCGGACTTTGTGGATGTATTCCTTGTTGCGCCTAAAGGGCCAGGACATCTTGTACGCCGTACGTATGAAGCAGGAGCCGGGGTACCTGCATTGATCGCCGTTTATCAGGACGTTTCAGGAACTGCGAAGGAAACAGCGTTGGAATACGCAAAAGGAATTGGAGCGGCAAGAGCCGGCGTTCTTGAAACAAGCTTTAAAGAAGAAACAGAAACAGATTTGTTCGGTGAACAGGCAGTATTGTGCGGCGGATTGACTTCGCTTGTAAAAACAGGATTTGAAACGCTTGTTGAAGCAGGCTATCAGCCGGAAGTTGCTTACTTTGAATGTTTGCACGAACTCAAATTAATTGTAGATTTGATGTATGAAGGCGGATTGGAAGGCATGAGATACTCTATCTCTGATACAGCCCAATGGGGTGATTTCCAATCCGGTCCTAGAGTCGTAGATGAAGATACAAGAGAGAAAATGAGAGCGGTATTGAAAGATATCCAAACAGGTGAATTTGCAAAAGGATGGATTCTCGAAAACCAAGCGAACCGCCCGGTGTTCCATGCTGTGAATGAAAGCGAAAAGAATCACCCAATCGAGGTTGTTGGCCGCGAGTTGAGAGCAATGATGCCATTTGTGAAACAGCAGAAAAGTAAGAAAAAGGAGGCAGTAAGCAGTGCGAAAAATTGATATCTTTGACACAACATTACGGGATGGCGAGCAGACGGCTGGAGTAAATTTAAACGCCCATGAAAAACTGGAAATAGCCAGACAGCTTGAACGGCTCGGTGTTGATGTCATTGAGGCAGGATTTCCGGCAGCTTCACCTGGGGATCTTGCTGCGGTGAAACAGATTGCTGAAGAAATTAAAAACAGCACTGTCACCGGCCTTGCGCGTTCGACCCAAAAGGACATCGATGCCGCATGGGAAGCACTAAAAAACTCTGCCGAACCCCGTCTGCATGTGTTTCTGGCAACGTCTCCAATTCATATGACATACAAACTGAAAAAAACACCGGACGAAGTTATTGAAACGGCTGTCCAGTCGGTTAAATATGCTAAACAGAAGTTTCCGGTTGTACAATGGTCTGCTGAAGATGCATGCCGTTCAGATTTGCCATTCCTTGCAAAAATCATTGAACAAGTGATTGAGGCAGGTGCATCTATCATCAATCTGCCAGATACGGTAGGTTATCGCAGTCCTGCTGAATACGGGCAGCTCTTCCAATATGTAAGAGAGCATGTTCCAAATATCCACAGGGCGAAATTATCAGCACACTGCCATGACGATTTGGGCATGGCAGTAGCCAACTCGATGGCGGCTATTGAAAATGGAGCGGACCAGATAGAGTGCGCGATCAACGGCCTCGGAGAACGAGCAGGTAATGCATCGCTGGAAGAGATTGCGGTTGCTCTAGCCATCCGCAGCTCCTTTTATCAGGCGGAAAGCCGGTTGGAATTAAAGGAAATCAGCCGTACGAGCTCGCTTGTCAGCAGACTGACAGGAATCAGCGTTCCTCCGAATAAAGCAGTGGTAGGTAAGAATGCATTTGCGCATGAATCTGGCATTCATCAGGATGGCGTGCTGAAAGAGAAATCAACGTATGAAATCATTACACCTGAACTTGTCGGTGTATCTTCCAACTCGCTTGTTTTGGGAAAACACTCAGGACGTCATGCCTTCCGGTCACACATTCAGAAGCTTGGCTTTGAACCGGGGGAGGAACAACTTAATATCCTGTTCAAGGAATTTAAGGACCTTGCCGACAGAAAGAAGGAGCTTACCGAGGAAGACATTTTTGCGCTGCTTCTGGAGCACAAGATCCAGCCGCCGGTTCCGATGTATCAGCTTGGCGACCTTCAGGTGAATTATGGAACAAATAATATTCCGACGGCGACCATTACATTAAAAGCACCGGATGGAACAGAGATTCAGGAAGCGGGTACCGGATCAGGAAGTGTGGAAGCCATCTACAATACGCTGGATAAAATGCTTCCGCTGCCGGTTCATTTAAAAGATTACCGCATCCAGTCAGTCGGATCCGGCAGAGATGCGCTGGCACAGGTATACGTTCTTCTCGAATACGAGGATCAGGAGATCAATGGAAGCGGAACGGCACAGGACGTACTGCAGGCTTCAGCCAAAGCGTATGTTCACGCCCTAAACAAAACGATCATGAACGTTCAAAAAGACGAATTGGTGAACGTGAGTCTATAAATCTAATGAGGAGGGGTCAAGATGGAAAAAACAATTACAGTCTTGCCGGGTGACGGAATCGGACCGGAAGTGATGAAAGGGGCTTTGCGTGTCCTCAAAGCAGTTGAAGCCCGCTATGGCCATCAGTTTAATGTGACAGAAATGCCGATCGGCGGTAAAGCCATTGATGAGACAGGATTTCCATTGCCCTCTGAAACGCTGGAACAATGCAAAAAAAGTGATGCTGTTTTGCTGGGAGCTGTTGGCGGCCCGAAATGGGACGGAATGGAAAAACGGCCGGAGCAGGGCCTGCTTCAAATTCGCAAGGAATTGAATGTTTTTGCCAACCTTAGGCCGGTAAAAGCATTCGCCCCTCTTGGTGATATTTCACCGCTCAAACCGGAGCTCATCGAAAATGTGGACTTGATATTTGTCCGGGAGCTTACAGGCGGGCTGTACTTTGCCCAGCCAAAAGGAAGAACTGGAAATGAAGAAGCGGTAGATACGCTGTATTATCACCGCAATGAAATCGAACGAGTGGTAAAAAAGGCTTTTGAAATTGCCGCTTCGCGAAGCGGCAAACTGACTTCTGTAGATAAAGCCAATGTCCTTGAGTCAAGCAAGCTTTGGAGGGAAGTGGTCAACGAAATGGCCAAGAGCTTTCCGGAAGTGGAAGTAGAGCACATGCTTGTTGACAATGCTGCGATGCAGCTTGTCAGAAACCCCGTACAATTTGACGTCATTGTGACAGAGAATATGTTTGGTGACATTTTATCTGACGAAGCATCAATGATCACTGGCTCTTTGGGTATGCTGGCTTCCGCTTCGGTAAGTGAGGACGGTCAAGGGCTTTATGAGCCGGTCCATGGATCTGCGCCTGACATTGCCGGGAAGAATGCGGCCAATCCACTGGGGATGGTCCTGTCAACTGCCATGATGCTTCGTCATTCCTTCCATATGAATGACGAAGCGGATGCAATAGAAATGGCCGTTCAGGAAGTATTGAACGCCAATTACCGAACCAGAGATATTGAAAGCAAAAAAGGAAGAATATCCACAACAGATGAAATGGTGGACCAGCTGATCTATCGATTGGATGAAAATGCAGCAACCACCACACTGCTTGAAGTGTATGTGTAAGGAGGAAGATGAGATGACAAAAACCATTATTGATAAAGTTTGGGAAAAACATACCGTCATGCAAGAGGAAAATAAGCCCGGTCTTTTGTACATTGATTTGCATCTTCTTCATGAAGTAACATCTCCGCAGGCCTTTGCCGGCCTGCGGAAAAAAAACCGGAAAGTAAGAAGACCAGACCTTTGTTTTGCCACAATGGATCATAATATTCCGACAAAAAACCGGTTTGTGATCGATGACAGCATTGCCTTGAAACAGATCCAGACCCTTGAAGAAAATTGTAAGGAGTATGGCATCCATCTGGAAGGGCTTGAATCCGACCAACAAGGGATTGTCCATGTTATCGGACCGGAACTTGGGTTAACATTGCCTGGGAAAACCATAGTTTGCGGAGACAGCCATACATCCACTCATGGAGCTTTTGGTGCTCTTGCCTTTGGAATCGGAACAAGTGAAGTGGAGCATGTGTTGGCCACACAGACCCTCTGGCAGCAAAAACCAAAACAGTTGAAAGTAAATATAGAAGGAAAACGCGGTTTTGGAGTAACGGCCAAAGATATTATTCTTGCCTTAATTGCTCAATACGGTACCAATGTTGGCGCCGGACATGTCATTGAATTCACTGGTGAAACGGTGCGCAGCTTTACCATGGAAGAACGCATGACGTTATGCAACATGTCGATTGAAGCAGGAGCAAAAGCCGGATTGGTTGCACCTGACGAGAAGACCTATGAATATATTAAAGGCCGCAAATATGCTCCACAGGGTGAGCAGTTTGAGGAAAAAGTGAACGAGTGGAAGGCCCTTCGTTCCGATGCAGATGCGAAATATGACAAGGTCATTGAAATCAATGCGGCAGAAGTGGAGCCGATGGTAACCTGGGGAACCAATCCATCCATGGGTGTGGGGATCTCTGGCAATGTACCCTCCTATAGTGATGAACAAACACAGCAGGAAAGAGAATCCTTGCAAAAAGCCCTTCATTATATGGGATTAAATCCTGGGCAGTCATTGACTGAGGTACCTGTTCAGCATGTCTTCATCGGTTCATGTACCAACTCGAGGCTCAGTGATCTGCGGGCTGCTGCAAAAGTGGTTAAGGGAAGAAAAGTTCACGGTGGAGTTCAGGCCATTGTGGTTCCCGGCTCACAGCAAGTAAAGGCAAAAGCAGAGCAGGAAGGCTTACATCTTGTTTTTCAGGAAGCTGGTTTTGACTGGCGTGACTCAGGATGTTCCATGTGCCTTGGGATGAATCCGGATATCGTGCCTGAAGGAGAAAGGTGTGCTTCTACTTCCAACCGGAACTTTGAAGGCAGACAGGGCAAAGGGGCAAGAACGCATCTGGTCAGCCCGGAAATGGCGGCGGCAGCTGCCATCGAAGGGAAGTTTACAGACGTTCGCAAGTTTCAATCTGGTTCTAGGGAAGGTGAGCAGTATGCCAGGATTTAAAACATTTACCGGAACAGCAGCGGTACTGGACCGTGATAATGTGGATACGGATCAAATCATACCAAAACAGTTTTTAAAGCGTGTTGAACGAAGCGGGTTTGGAAAGTATTTATTTTTCGACTGGCGGTTTAACCGTGACGGCTCCCCGAATCCTGAGTTCGAATTGAACCGTCCTGAAGCTGAGGGAGCGGAGATCCTGCTTGCCGGAGATAATTTCGGATGCGGTTCTTCACGCGAACATGCTCCTTGGGCATTGAAGGATTATGGATTTAAAGTGATTGTGGCTCCGGATTATGCGGATATCTTCTATAATAATTCATTGAAAAATGGAATATTGGTGATCAAGCTTCCTGCCGAAACCATTAATAGCCTGAAAGACAGAGTGGCAGCTGGTGATCAAAGGCTTACGGTGAGCCTTAACAAACAGGAGATTTTATCCGGAGAGGAAGTCCTGGCTTCTTTCTCATTCGATCCATATTGGAAAGAGATGATTCAGAATGGCTGGGATGAAATATCCATTACCCTAAAATATGAGGATGAGATCAGCCGCTTTGAGAAGCAGCAGGAAGCCGTTAAGCAACCACAATTATAAAATGTGTTTTTAAAGTTTTTGGACAGATGAGGTTTGAAGTAAGTCAAAAAAGGGAAAAATAAGAGGAGACGTGGCAAAGCAGAACGTGTTAGCAGGTTTCCTATTTAATCGTTCCATATCAGTAATCCTGCACAACCGTGTGCAGGATTTGTTGTTTCCTTCGGCCAACTGTGCCGCGTCTTGAGTTTATGTCTTTAAACTGTTAAACTGATGCAAATAGAAACTGGAAGTGAATAAACCTAATGGCTAATGACAAAAAAGGAAAAAAACCAAGCAACGTCGTCCCTTTACCTAATTTGCCTGCCCGTTTGCTTGAAAAGGGAATGGCTTCCCTGAAAGCAAAACATTATAAGGAATCTCTATCCTGCTTTCTTCAGCTGTTGGAATTGGATCCCGGCCATCCGCAGGGCCATCTTGGGGTGGTGCTCAGCCTGATCGAACTGGGCCAGCTTCAGGAGGCAAAGACCAGAGCAGAGAGAATGCTTAAGCAGGGTATAGGGGAATACTTTGACGTTTTGCAGATTTATCTTTCCATTCTTATTCAGCTTTCAGAATACGAAACAGTCGTTTCTGTGGTGGAAGCTGTGCTGGGGGAACACCAGCTGCCGGCTGCTCAGGCTGAATCTTTTTACCAGCTGCTTCATTTCAGCCGGAAGATGGCAGAAGACCCTGAACCTGGCGTTGATTTTACTCCGGAGCCGGCTGAAGACAGGA
Organism: Fictibacillus sp. S7; assembly: GCF_004127935.1. Taxonomy (NCBI): domain Bacteria; kingdom Bacillati; phylum Bacillota; class Bacilli; order Caryophanales; family Fictibacillaceae; genus Fictibacillus; species Fictibacillus sp. S7. Next base: position 82,987 of record NZ_QJKL01000001.1, read on the forward strand.
AACAAGAAATTGAGACGCTAAGAAGTATGTTGACAAGCAGCGAAATACATAACCAATGGATTGCCATGCAGCAGCTGAGCTACATGGATCCGGAAGAAACACTTTCTGTCTATCGTGAATTTTTGGCCAATGAAGAGGGCCATCCGGGCATAAAAACGATGGCACTTAATTATCTGAAATCAAAGAATGTGGAAGAAACCGTTACCTTACATAAGTTTGGACAAATGTATTCGATCTCCATACAAGAGCTCCATGATGTTTATGAAGAGCCGTTTAATCTGGAAGTAAAAAAGGAAGTAGAGGACAGGCTGGAACAGGAAAATCCAACCTTGTCCCAATTTGCTCTTACCATTTGGTGGGATTACATACTTGCGATCTATCCACAGGTGCCCGAGCCCGCTGACCAATTTTTCTGGTCTCAGGCCCTGCAATGCGCAGCCGGCAAATTAAGCGGTATGGACGCGTGTGAAGAGCTTCAATCAGACATTGAGATTCATCCGGAAACGTTAAAAAAAGCAGTGGATCAGCTGCTTGATATTGAACGGTTTACGTTTGGGCCAAATAAATTTTAGGACCACTCGTCCTAAACGGGAAATGGTCGTTGTTGAAATACAAGTCGGTTATGATATAATGGAATGGTTGCAATGAAAATGTTAGATTTTCAGGTGAAATACGTAATGTTGGAGGGAACTTTGAATGAGTGCAAAGTGGGAAAAGTTAGAAGGCAACCAAGGTGTCTTAACGATTGAAGTTGAGGCTTCTGAAGTAGATACAGCCCTTGACCAGGCGTTTAAAAAAGTGGTTAAACAGGTAAACGTACCAGGTTTCCGTAAAGGGAAAATTCCACGTAAAATGTTTGAACAGCGTTTTGGGGTTGAATCTTTATATCAAGATGCGCTTGATATCATCCTGCCACAAGCATACAGCAAGGCTGTAGAAGAAACAGGAATTGAGCCGGTTGATCGTCCTGAAGTGGACATCGAAACAATGGAAAAAGGCAGCAACCTTGTATTTACAGCAAAAGTTGTAGTGAAGCCGGAAGTGAAGCTTGGCGACTACAAAGGTCTTGAAGTAACTGAATTTGATACAACTGTAACTGACGAGGATGTTGACAATGAAGTCAAGCGTCTTCAAGAACAGCAGGCTGAGCTTGTTGTAAAAGAAGAAGGAACAGTAGAGAACGGAGATACTGCTGTTATTGATTTTGAAGGATTTGTCGACGGAGAGCCATTTGAAGGCGGTAAAGCTGAAAACTATCCATTGGAAATCGGATCAGGTTCTTTCATTCCTGGATTTGAAGAACAGCTGATCGGTGAAAAAGCGGGTACTGAAAAAGAAGTAGAAATTACTTTCCCAGAAGAGTACCATGCAGCCGAGCTTGCTGGTAAGCCTGCTGTTTTCAAAGTAACTATCCATGATATCAAAACAAAACAGCTACCTGAGTTAAATGATGAGTTTGCCAAAGAGGCTGATTCTGAGGTAGAAACAGTAGAAGACCTTAAAGCCAGCATCCGCAAAAAGCTGGAAGAGAGCAAAAATCATGAAGGCGAGCATCACACACGTGATTCCGTGGTTGACAAGGCCGTTGAAAATGCAGAAGTAGACGTACCGGAAGCAATGATCAACACTGAATTGGACCGCATGGTTCAGGAGTTTGGCCAGCGTCTTCAAATGCAAGGCATGAACCTTGACTTGTACTTCCAGTTCTCTGGCACTGACGAAGCAGCACTTCGTGAGCAAATGAAAGAAGATGCCGGAAAACGCGTGAAAACAAACCTGGTACTTGAAGCAATTTCTGAGGCAGAAAACATTGAAGCTACAGAAGAAGAAATCAATGAAGAGCTTAAGAAAATGGCTGAAATGTACAATATGGATGTTGAGAAAATCACTCAAATGCTTGCAATGCAAGGCGGAAATGACGCAGTAGCTGCTGACTTAAAAATCAGAAAAGCAATTGATTTATTAGTGGATAACAGCAAAACAGTTGCATAATATTAAGTAAGGTCTGACAAGGCACGAAATTTTCGTGCCTTGTTTTATATAATTATTTGCATGGGCGGCAGGAAATAGGGCTTTTTTATGGAAACTTTTTTAAAGGCTTTATTTTCCTGAATCAGGTTTTAAAATAGGCCATAAGGTTAATACTTATAGAACACATCGAAAACAGTCCATTATGCCAATACATACTTTTAAATGCCAATGAAGAGTTTTTATTTCCGTTTCAAAGGGGTAATATGATACAATCCAATACATAAACTTGCGGAAATGAAATCAACGTGCAGCACAAGTTCAAGCTCACACAGTAATGAAACAAGCATCCATACATCAGGATGATGAACAGGTAAATGGTTTCATTCAATTTAAGGTTTAGGGGTGATTTCATTGTTTAAATTCAATGACGAAAAAGGGCAGCTTAAATGTTCCTTTTGTGGAAAAACACAGGATCAAGTTCGTAAACTGGTAGCAGGACCAGGTGTATATATTTGTGACGAATGCATCGAGCTTTGTACCGAAATCGTGGAAGAAGAACTAGGTACTGAAGAGGATGTAGAACTTAAAGAAGTTCCAAAACCGATGGAGATCCGCAAGATACTCGATGAGTATGTCATTGGTCAGGAACAGGCGAAAAAGTCTCTTTCCGTTGCGGTGTATAACCATTACAAACGCATTAACTCTTCCCAAAAATCGGATGAAGTTGAATTGGCGAAAAGTAACATCGCCATGATCGGGCCGACAGGTAGCGGTAAAACATTATTGGCCCAAACACTGGCACGAATTCTCAATGTGCCGTTTGCCATTGCCGATGCTACATCCCTCACAGAAGCAGGGTATGTAGGGGAAGATGTAGAAAATATTTTGCTTAAATTGATTCAGGCTGCTGATTACGATGTGGAAAAAGCGGAAAAAGGCATTATCTACATCGATGAAATTGATAAGATTGCCAGAAAGTCTGAAAATCCGTCCATTACCCGAGATGTTTCCGGGGAAGGCGTTCAGCAGGCTCTTCTAAAAATTCTTGAAGGTACAGTAGCAAGTGTTCCTCCTCAGGGCGGAAGAAAACATCCGCATCAGGAGTTTATCCAAATCGACACTACCAATATTCTCTTTATTTGCGGTGGTGCGTTTGACGGAATTGAACAGATAATTAAACGCCGTCTGGGCAAAAAAGTAATTGGGTTCAGTTCCGAATCAAGACAGGCTGAATTGAAAGCTGGAGAATATCTTGCAAAAGTATTGCCGGAAGATTTGCTTCGTTTCGGATTGATTCCGGAATTTATCGGACGTCTTCCTGTAACTGCAAGTCTCACGCCGCTTGATGAGGATGCATTGGTTGAGATTCTTACCAAGCCGAAAAACGCACTGGTGAAACAATATCAAAAGCTTCTTGACCTTGATGGAGTGGAACTTGAATTCACGGATGAAGCACTCTCCGAAATTGCCAACCAGGCGATTGAGCGTAAAACCGGAGCTCGTGGACTTCGTTCCATCATTGAAGGAATGATGCTCGATGTGATGTTTGAGCTTCCATCTCGGGAAGATGTGGCCAAGTGCATTATTACAAAAGAAACCGTTTCTGATAAAGTTCCACCGAAACTCGAGCTTGAGGATGGAACAATCGTTGAACCGAAAAAAGAAACACCAAAGGAAAGTGCATAATCATTTAAAAAACCAGCCTGAGGGCTGGTTTTTTTGTTTTTGTCTGAAAAATATGGCCCGTCTTTTTGCTGTCTTGTTCAACTTTTCCTCATTTCTATTTTTTCTGTTTAGTCCTCTGGCCACTCGGAGATACTAGGATCATAAAAAAATTTTGGGAGGAAGAAATGAACTGGACAGGAATCGCTTTACTCATTCAGCTTTTCTTTGGAATCGTGATTGGACTTTACTTTTGGAACTTGTTGAAAAATCAGCGTACACAAAAAGTGAGTATAGATAAAGAGTCAAGAAAAGAAATGGATCAATTGCGTAAAATGCGTTCTGTCTCATTGACGGAACCGCTTTCTGAGCGCGTGCGTCCAGGAACGTTTGCAGATATCGTCGGCCAAAAGGACGGAATCAAAGCGCTCCACGCAGCACTGTGCGGCCCCAATCCCCAGCATGTGATCGTCTATGGACCGCCGGGAGTCGGAAAAACCGCAGCAGCAAGACTCGTGCTTGAGGAAGCAAAACGAAACCGTAACTCACCGTTCCGACCATCCGCTGTTTTTGTGGAGCTGGATGCCACGACTGCCAGATTTGATGAACGAGGCATCGCCGATCCGTTAATTGGTTCTGTCCACGATCCTATTTATCAAGGAGCTGGAGCAATGGGACAGGCCGGCATTCCGCAGCCCAAGCAGGGAGCGGTCTCCAATGCGCATGGAGGGGTTCTTTTTATTGATGAAATAGGAGAACTGCATCCCATTCAAATGAACAAGCTTCTGAAAGTGCTGGAGGATCGTAAAGTATTTCTTGAGAGTGCTTATTATAACGAGGAAAATACAACGATCCCTACACACATTCATGATATTTTTCAAAATGGGCTTCCAGCAGATTTCAGGCTGATCGGAGCGACTACACGAACCCCGGATGAAATTCCTCCCGCCATCCGTTCCAGGTGCCTTGAAGTATTCTTTAGAGAACTGCAGTCACCCGAAATTCAGCAAATCGCAAAGAAGGCAGCCGATAAGGTCAGCGTGAAAGTTGATGATGAGACATTGCAGCTTCTTGCGCAATATGCAAAAAATGGCCGGGAAGCGGTTAATATGATGCAAATTTCAGCAGGGCTGGCTATCACGGAGGACAGGGATTATATTAAAAAATCGGATATGGAGTGGGTAATCCATTCCAGCCAGATGACACCCCGTCCGGAACACAAGATTCCAGAAACTCCAAAAGTCGGGCTTGTCAACGGACTGGCTGTTTATGGGCCAAACAGCGGAGCCCTTCTTGAAATTGAAGTTACTGTTTTACCTGCAAAAAAACAGGGTACGGTTACTATAACAGGTATTGTCGAAGAGGAATCGATTGGCAATAATGCAAAATCAATCAGAAGGAAAAGCCTGGCAAAAGGATCGGTTGAAAACGTTCTCACCGTTTTACGGAAAATGGATGTTGATGCCTCATTGTATGATATCCATGTGAATTTCCCGGGAGGCGGGCCAGTTGACGGCCCATCAGCCGGAATAGCCATTGCCACTTCCATTTATTCGGCCGTGCACGATATACCGATCGACAACGAATTGGCAATGACGGGTGAAATTAGCGTTCATGGAAAAGTGAAACCGGTTGGGGGAGTTATGGCGAAGGTTCTGGCGGCAAAGCTTGCCGGTGTAAAAAAAGTCATCATTCCAAAAGACAATGATCAGGCCATTCTAAGGGAAATTGACGGGATTGAGATCATTCCGGTCACAAAACTAACGCAAGTATTTCAGCATGCATTTCCTGAACTGGATAAAGATAATCAACAGGCGATTCCAGCGTCTGCGTATTTACAGTCCCCTCCAAAATCCGTTTAAAGAGGGGGCTTTACTTTCGATGGCCCCAAAACAACCTGTGATTAGACAAAACGGTTCTTTATGGGTAGAATTGTACAAAGGCTGTAGAAATTTCTTCGGCCGCTTTTGGCATTTGTCAAAAAAATTGCCATCATATAAAACTGGGCTGCACGATTTGAAATTATTCAAGACAGTAAGCAGTATTCGGAGGTGTGTTTAATGAACGAAAAAACTACCCGCATCCTTCCCCTCCTTCCTCTTCGCGGCCTGCTGGTGTATCCCACCATGGTGCTTCACCTTGATGTAGGAAGGGAAAAATCAGTACAGGCATTAGAGCAAGTGATGCTTGATGATCAGCATATCTTCCTATCCACACAAAAGGAAGTCGCTGTTGAAGACCCGAGCGGAGAACAAATATATGAAATTGGTACCCTTTCAAAAGTCAATCAGATGCTGAAATTGCCGAACGGGACCATTCGTGTACTCGTAGAAGGCATTCAGCGCGGTAAGATCACGCAATTCATCGACCGGGAAGAGTATTTGGAAGTTGAAGTAGAACTGATGGAAGATCAGGGCGAAAAGGATCTGGAAATACAAGCTCTTATGAGGACGGCTCTTCAGCAATTCGAGCAGTACATAAACTTATCCAAAAAAGTGACTCCGGAAACCCTTGCATCCGTTCAGGATATCGAGGAACCAGGCCGGCTGGCAGATGTCATCTCCTCCCATCTTTCATTGAAAATCAAAGAAAAGCAGCATATCCTTGAAATCACTGATGTGAAGGACCGGTTGAATCATCTCATCTCGATTCTGAATAATGAAAAAGAAGTGCTGGGCCTTGAGAAAAAAATCGGGCAGCGCGTCAAAAAAGCAATGGAAAAAACACAGAAGGAATATTACCTTCGTGAGCAGATGAAAGCGATCCAGAAGGAGCTTGGCGATAAAGAAGGAAAAACCGGAGAAATCTCAAGCCTGAGGGACCGTATTGAAGAATCGGATATGCCTGAAAATATCATGGAAATCGCTTTGAAAGAGCTGGACCGTTATGAGAAGATGCCGGGTTCATCAGCAGAAAGTGCTGTGATCCGGAACTATATTGACTGGCTGATCAATCTGCCATGGACCAAGGAGACAAAAGATCAGCTGGAAATTAAGCGAACCGAGAAAATTCTCAATGAAGATCATTACGGGCTTGAGAAAGTTAAGGAACGGGTTCTGGAGTACCTGGCTGTCCAGCAGCTGACCAATTCACTCAAAGGACCGATTCTTTGCCTGGTAGGCCCTCCGGGAGTAGGTAAAACATCTCTCGCCCGTTCCATCGCAAAGGCCATCGGAAGAAACTTTGTCCGCATTTCGCTCGGCGGTGTTCGTGACGAAGCTGAAATCCGCGGCCACCGCAGGACCTATGTGGGAGCGATGCCGGGCCGTCTCATACAGGGCATGAAAAAGGCTGGCACCATCAATCCGGTCTTCCTGCTGGATGAAATAGACAAGATGTCCAACGATTTCAGGGGTGATCCATCCTCTGCCTTGTTGGAAGTGCTTGATCCGGAACAGAACAATTCATTCTCCGATCATTTCATAGAAGAGCCGTATGATTTGTCAAAAGTGATGTTTATTACAACAGCTAACAGTCTGGCAACCATTCCAGGCCCGCTCTTGGATCGTATGGAGATTATTTCGATTGCGGGTTATACAGAAGTGGAAAAGGTGCATATCGCGAAGAATCACCTCATTCCAAAACAGTTAAAAGATCATGGTCTGGCAAAATCACAGTTCCAGTTGAAAGAGGACGCCATCCTTAAACTGGTCCGCAATTATACAAGGGAAGCCGGAGTAAGAAGCATGGAAAGACAAATTGCCGGTCTTTGCCGAAAAGCGGCCAAACAGCTGGTATCCGGTGAGAAAAAAAGAGTAACGATTACGGCGCGCAACCTGGAGGATTACATTGGGAAACCCCGGTTCCGCTATGGACAGGCAGAGATGGAGGACCAGGTGGGAGCAGCCACCGGGCTTGCCTACACCACAGCAGGCGGAGATACGCTTTCCATTGAAGTGGCCCTAACACCGGGGAAAGGAAAACTCATTTTGACAGGAAAGCTTGGAGATGTCATGAAGGAGTCTGCACAGGCGGCGCTCAGTTATGTCCGTTCCAGAGCAATAGAGTTTGATATCGATCCGGATTTTTATGAAAAAACCGATATTCATATCCATGTGCCAGAAGGAGCAACACCAAAGGACGGGCCTTCAGCTGGCATTACGATTGCCACAGCACTGGTTTCAGCTCTGTCAGGCAAACCGGTGCGCAAGGACGTGGGAATGACTGGTGAAATTACGTTACGGGGACGCGTCCTGCCAATTGGCGGCTTAAAGGAAAAATCCCTCAGTGCCCACAGGGCGGGGATCCAGACGGTCATCATGCCAAAAGAAAATGAAAAAGATATCGATGATATCCCGGAAAGTGTCCGCAGCAGCCTTGCCTTTATTCCGGTGTCCCATCTGGATGAAGTGCTAAAACATGCATTAGTAGGAGATAGTAAATGAAAGTAACAAAAGCAGACATTGTAATATCAGCGGTAAAACCAGAGCAATACCCAGAAGACCAGCTTCCGGAGATCGGTCTTGCTGGCCGTTCAAATGTCGGGAAATCCTCCTTCATTAACAAGATGATTGCCCGGAAGAACCTGGCACGCACCTCTTCGCGTCCCGGGAAAACCCAGACGCTCAACTTCTACATTATTAATGAGGAGCTATATTTTGTGGATGTGCCGGGGTATGGCTTTGCCAAGGTTTCAAAAACAGAACGGGAAGCATGGGGACGAATGATTGAACGATATATCATGGAGAGACCCCAGCTTAAGGCGGTCATTCAGCTGGTTGATTTGCGCCATGCTCCATCAAAGGATGACGTGATAATGTATGATTGGCTGAAGTATCATGATATCCCGGTCATTGTCGTCGCAACCAAATGTGACAAGATCCCAAAGGGGAAGTGGGAAAAGCATTTGAAGGTCGTGCGCGACACGTTAAAAAAGAAACCGGAAGATCCGTTGCTGCTGTTTTCATCGGAAACAGGATACGGAAAAGACGCGGCATGGAGCACCATACAGAACTATATACAAAAATAAACCAGAGCCAAGGCTCTGGTTTATTTTTTTTTGATAAAGACAAAATACGCACCCACAGCAATGAGTACAAAGGGCCAAAACCCTTCCACGGAAGAAAACCATTCCGTGATTGACGGTGTCTGTGATTTGTTGAAGAAATTCCACGCGGCGATAGCAATCAGCACGATCCCTGCAAGCAGACCTTCTTTCGTTTGCTTGTACATATATAGAAAAGCAAGACCAATAATCAGAATAATGGTTGCCGGCTGATTGGGCCAGCTGTCGATATGATGGATGGCGTGGAAATGAATTCCCAAACCAAGCAGGAGTATGGCAGAAAATGAACTTGCGCCATCTTTTCCTCCACCACTTTGAACAAGAAAAGCCAATCCGATAATAATCAGAAACGTTGGCCATGTTAAATAGGGTGCAACATATGTAACTTTCATTTGCTGAGCAAGGAAAAATAGTCCAATCCCGAGCAGCACAATACCTGAAAAACTTCCTTTACTTTTCATCATTACCTCCAAACAAATTAAAAAACACAAATCAATCCTTTGCTAAAAAGGTCGAAATTTGTTATTTTTATATGGGTATCACAAATAAATTTTTTTGTGAACGCAAGAAACTTTATAGTTTGTTACAGGTTGGACAGAATAGGGAAGTACGTATCGTTAAGAACAAATCCAACCGTTTGCACTTTATTTATGATAGCATACGTTTCATAGTCTGTTCACATTTTTAGAATGATTACTTTCTTATACATGTTATAATGGTTTAGGATAATTACTGCAGTTTTATGATGAGAAAAAGGGGGTGAGTGGGATGCACATCCTTGTTGTCGGTTTAAATTACAAAACCGCACCTGTTGAAATTCGAGAGAAAGTTTCATTTCAACCAACTGAATTAGCGGAAGCACATAAGGCATTGCGGGCGAGAAAAAGTATTCTCGAATGCACGATTGTTTCCACATGCAACCGTACAGAAGTGTATGCGGTCGTCGACCAGTTACATACTGGCCGCTATTACATGAAATCTTTTCTTGCAGAATGGTTCTCCATTGAGACGAATGACTTGAATCCATTTCTATTTATTCGTGAGGAAGAGATTTCTGTAGAACATTTATTCAGAGTGGCTGCCGGGCTGGATTCAATGGTATTGGGGGAGACTCAAATTCTTGGACAGGTCCGTGACAGTTTTCTTCTTGCACAGCAGGAGGGAACAACAGGTACGATTTTTAACCATCTTTTCAAACAGGCAATAACACTCGCAAAGCGATCCCACTCCGAAACAGAAATCGGGGAAAACGCCGTGTCAGTAAGCTATGCCGCGGTTGAGCTGGCAAAGAAGATCTTTGGCGGCCTTGAAAAGAAGGATATTCTAATTGTTGGTGCCGGTAAAATGGGTGAATTAACGGCCAAGCATCTTCACAGCAATGGTGTCGCCAGTGTCCACGTAGTGAACAGGACGTACGAAAAAGCACTTGAGCTGGCTGGACGATTCAATGGAACCGCACACCCTATGGAGGAATTGGGCAGCGTCCTTAACATCGCCGACATTGTCATAACTTCAACCGGATCAGAGTCTTATGTCATCACAAAGGAAATGGTTCAATCCCTGCTTAAGCAAAGAAAAGGCCGTCCGCTGTTTATGGTGGATATCGCCGTTCCTCGGGACCTGGATCCAGGTTTAAATGAGTTGGAAAGTGTTTTCCTTTATGATATTGATGATCTCGAAGGTATTGTTGAAGCCAACCTCGCTGAACGTAAAAAAGAGGCGGAAAAGATCGAGATTATGATTGAAGGCGAAATTGTAGCCTTTCAATCGTGGGTCAATATGCTTGGGGTGGTGCCGGTGATTACAGCATTACGTGATAAAGCACTCGCTGTACAGGCAGAAACGATGCAAAGCATTGAACGGAAAATGCCACATTTGAGTGATCGCGAGAAAAAGGTGCTGAGTAAGCATACGAAAAGCATTGTCAACCAGTTGCTCCGCGATCCGATCGTAAGAATTAAAGAGCAGGCTGGGGAACCTGGGGCAGATCAGGCGCTTGAATTTTTCACCAAAATTTTTGCGCTTGAAGAAGAGGTGAAACAGCAACAGCTGAAAACGGAAAAAGAAACATCAAAGTTACGTGAAGCATCTCCTTCCCTGCCTCTGTAAAGGAGATGTCACTGGGCTCCTAGAGGGGAGTTTCTGATATGCAAAACGCAAATTGGATATACGATACAACCATTATTTTATATGCGCTGAGCATTATAGGTTATTTTATCGACTTTTTACAAAACAACCGGAAGGCTAACCGAATCGCCTTCTGGTTGCTTTCTATTGTCTGGGTACTGCAGTCGGTTTTTTTCGTCCAGCGTATGGTGGAAATGGGGCGCCCGCCTATTTTAACGCCTTTTGAGGGCTTGTTTTTTTATGCCTGGATATTAGTCACCTTATCTTTGGTGTTAAACTGGTTTTTCAGAATCGACTTTTTGGTATTTTTTACCAATGTGCTCGGTTTTCTGATCATGTCTATTAATCTGTTTGCTCCGGGTGAACGGGTCAGTGACGAGATGTCGACCAGGCTCATTTCCGAGCTTTTGGTTATACACGTGACTATGGCATTTATCTCGTATGGTACGTTTACGCTTTCGTTTATTTTTTCAATCATGTACCTGCTGCAGCACAGGCTGCTGAAACAGAAGAAGTGGAACAAGCGACTTCAGCGTCTGGGCAGCCTTTCCACGCTGGAACGGCTGTCTTACGGCTTAAATATAACAGGAGTGCCCATTCTTTTATTGAGTTTAATATTGGGTGTCATCTGGGCATTCTTAAAAGTACAGGACTTTTCTCTGCTTGATGCGAAGGTGATTTCGTCCTTTGTGGTTATTGCAGTGTATAGTATCTTTTTGTATCAAAAAGTAGCCAGGGGACTGCAGGGGAAAACCCTTGCCATATGGAATACGGCGGCCTTTCTGATTGTCCTGATCAATTATTTTCTGGCATCGACACTGACCGAATTTCATTTTTGGTATCAGTAGGAAACGGCAATCTTGTAGGAGGTTTTAAATAGATGAGAAAAATTGTAGTAGGATCAAGACGAAGTAAATTGGCGCTAACCCAGACCAATTGGTTTATTGACCAGTTAAAAGCCCTCGGTTGCCCTTTTGAATTTGAGGTAAAAGAAATCGTTACCAAAGGGGATGTCATCCTTGACGTAACGCTTTCCAAAGTAGGGGGCAAAGGGCTGTTTGTAAAGGAGATCGAGCAGGCTCTTTTAAACAAAGAGATTGATATGGCTGTACATAGTATGAAAGATATGCCTTCAGTGCTGCCAGACGGCTTGATGATCGGGTGTACGCCTAAGCGTGTAGATCCTCGTGATGCGTTTATTTCAGAGAAATACAGTTCTCTGAAAGATCTTCCGTCCGGAGCAGTCGTCGGCACAAGCTCGCTGCGCCGCGCTGCGCAAATTTTGAACGCGAGGCCGGACCTTACCATCAAGTCCATCAGGGGTAACATCGATACACGGCTTGGAAAATTGCGCTCAGGAGAATTTGACGCAATCATACTCGCTGCGGCAGGCCTCGAGCGTATGGGCTGGTCCAGTGACACGGTAACAGAATACCTGTCTGTCACCACAAGCCTTCCGGCGGTGGGACAGGGGGCATTGTCCATCGAATGCAGAGAAGACGACCAAGAGCTCAATCATTATCTTCAGCAAATAAATGATAAAGAGACGTTTGAAACGGTAATGGCGGAGCGTGCTTTTCTTTACAGACTTGAAGGCGGCTGCCAGGTGCCGATTGCGGCTTATGCGAAAAAAACAAAAACAGGCGAAATTTCTTTAACCGGTCTTGTGGGAACTCCTGATGGAAAAACCATCATCAAGGAACATGCCGTTTCAAATGATGCACAAAAGCTTGGTGTTGAATTAGCAGGCACTCTGCAGGCTAAAGGAGCAACAGATATTCTAGAGAAGGTAAAGAAAGATTTGGGCATATGAATGCCAGTCTGTTAACGGGGAAAACAATTGTTGTTACGAGGGCAGTTGAACAATCCCGGAAGCTCTTATCCCGTTTAAGGGAGGAAGGGGCAGAAGCGGTCAGTTTTCCGGTGATGCACATTTCAAAAGCAAATCCTGGTGCTTCTGCAGAAGAGATAAGGCGGGAATTTGATGCCTATGAGTGGGTCGTCTTTACAAGCGTCAACGGCGTCCGCTATTTTCTTGAGTGGCTGCAAGCCGAGAAGTTGTCCCTAAATAACATGAAGATTGCAGCCGTTGGGCGAAAAACAGCAGAAGGCCTGAAGCGACAGGGGATTTATGTGGATTTAATCCCTGAACGATTTGAAGGATGGGAGCTCGCTGCTCTCTTAAAGCGCAAGGTTACACCAGGCAGCAGGGTGCTGGTTCCTAAAGGTAACCTGGCGAAGTCTACTATAAAAAATACGCTCGCCGGTAAAGCGGACGTTACGGAAATGATTGTTTATGAGACAAAAAAGAACCCTGTGCTCGATACCCGGCAGCTTCCAGCCAAGGTGGACATGCTCCTCTTTATGAGCCCTTCGAGTATCTCATTTTTCAGTGAGACAATCGGCAGCCGGCTGGCTGATTATCAAGATGTTCCCGCTGCCTGTGTTGGACCGGTAACTGCTGCAAAAGCAAAAGCAACCGGCTTTCGTAAGCTGATTACTGCCAATGATTATACGGAAGAAGGTATAATAAAAGCGGTGAGGATTTTTTTCGGAAAGGGGAAACAATGATGAACTTTAAACGACATCGACGATTGCGCACAAGTGAAAGCATGCGCGCACTAGTCAGAGAAACACATTTGCACACAGATGATCTGATCTATCCGATCTTTTTTGTAGAAGGTGAAAAGGTGAAGCAGGAAGTGCCATCAATGCCAGGCGTTTACCACGTATCCCTTGACTTTCTTCATGAGGAAATGCAGGAGCTTGTGGACCTTAACATCCGTTCTGTTATGGTTTTTGGCGTGCCGGATCATAAAGACGAAGTCGGCAGCTCGGCTTATGACCATAACGGAATTGTCCAAAGGGCGATCAAGATCATCAAGGAGAGCTTCCCGCAGCTTACCGTGATTGCTGATACGTGTTTGTGCCAGTACACAGATCACGGACACTGCGGCATCATCAGGGACGGAGAAGTGCTGAATGATGAATCGCTTGCGGCATTGGCGAACACAGCGGTCTCTCAGGCAAAAGCCGGGGCCGATGTTATTGCTCCATCCAACATGATGGATGGATTTGTAACGGCCATTAGAGCAGGGTTGGATGAAGCCGGATTTTTAAATGTGCCGATCATGTCCTATTCTGTTAAATATTCATCTGCTTATTACGGTCCGTTTCGTGAAGCGGCTCACAGCTCTCCGCAATTTGGTGATCGTAAGTCGTATCAAATGGATCCTGCCAACCGCATGGAGGCTCTTCGCGAAGCTGAATCCGACATTGAGGAGGGTGCAGACTTCCTTATGGTAAAACCGGCCTTGGCTTACCTTGATGTACTTCGTGAGCTGAAGGACCGCTATCCACTCCCTCTTGTTGCCTATAATGTAAGCGGGGAGTACTCCATGATCAAAGCGGCAGCCCAAAACGGCTGGATTGATGAAGAAAGCATTGTGATGGAGACGCTGACTGGAATGAAACGCGCAGGCGCTGATTTGATCATCACTTATCATGCAAAGGATGTATCACGCTGGTTAAACCGTTAAGGACAGGAGGATATAAACATGAGAAGCTTTGAAAAATCCAGTGCTGCTTTTCAGGAAGCCAAAAAGTATATGCCAGGCGGTGTAAACAGCCCGGTTCGTGCTTTTAAATCGGTGAATATGGATCCGGTATATATGGAAAGAGGAAAAGGCTCGAAAATCTATGATATTGACGGGAATGAGTACATTGACTACGTACTGTCCTGGGGTCCGCTTATTTTGGGACATGCTGATGAAAAAGTCGTAGACTCCCTAAAGAAAACCGCTGAACTGGGCACCAGCTTTGGGGCGCCTACCGAGTGGGAAACAAAGCTTGCGGAGCTTGTGGTCGAAAGAGTCCCTTCCATTGAAATTGTCCGAATGGTCAACTCAGGAACAGAAGCGACAATGAGTGCGCTGCGCCTGGCCCGAGGCTATACCGGCAGAAACAAGATTTTGAAATTTGAAGGTTGCTACCACGGCCATGGGGATTCTCTTCTCATTAAAGCCGGCTCGGGTGTGGCCACACTGGGACTGCCTGACAGCCCGGGAGTTCCTGAGTCCATTGCCAAAAACACGATTACCGTTCCGTACAATGACCTTGAAAGTGTCCGTTATGCCTTTGAACAGTTTGGTGAAGACATCGCGTGTATCATTGTGGAGCCAGTCGCTGGAAATATGGGTGTTGTCCCTCCGCAAAAAGGGTTCCTTGAGGGTCTTCGAGAAGTAACGAAGCAATACGGTTCACTGCTGATTTTTGATGAGGTCATGACCGGCTTCCGCGTCGATTACAACTGTGCGCAAGGCTATTTTGGCGTAACACCTGACCTTACCTGTCTTGGCAAGGTAATCGGTGGCGGCCTTCCTGTCGGTGCTTATGGCGGGAAGAAGGAAATCATGGAGCAAGTAGCGCCGAGTGGACCGATTTATCAGGCAGGAACACTTTCTGGAAATCCTCTCGCCATGGCGGCAGGATATGAAACGCTGTCCCAGCTGACTCCTGAATCCTACAAGGAATTTGTGAGAAAAGGAGACCGTCTGGCCGAGGGAATTGCAGCGGCAGCTGAAAAATACGGAATCCCGCACAGTCTGAACCGTGCCGGCTCAATGATTGGTTTCTTCTTCACAGACCAGGATGTTATGAACTATGAAAGTGCCAAAACATCCAACCTGGATTATTTTGCATCTTATTTCAAGACGATGCTGGAAGAAGGCATCTCCCTTCCTCCATCCCAGTTCGAAGGATTATTCCTTTCTACCGCACATAGTGATGAGGATATCGAAAAAACAATAGCCGCTTGCGAAAAAGCATTTTCCAAGTTGAAAAAATAATTGTATTGCAAGATTGTGCGCAGCATCTTCGTTGTTAAGTTGATTGTAGTGAAAGGATGCGAGACTCCGGCAGGATATGCGGGCCAGGTGAGACCAGTGAGGTGCAAGCACCGGTAAAGAGGGCGCTTGCGCCGGTAAAAGCCAGCATTCGGCAACGGAAATCAACTACTTCATAGAGCAACAAAGGGTTACATCCCTTTAGTAAAAACTGCACCCGGTGTATCTGCCTGGTGCAGTTTTTTTCGTTTTGAAAACCTGGACGTAAGCGTACAGTTTTTCCTCGGTAAACGTCTTTCTTGCTTTTCCAATCATATTTTCCCTAACCTGTTCATAATCCTGTAATGTATGATATTTGGCTGAAAGGAGGAGAAAGGCGTTGAATCCATCAAAACTGCGTTTCTCCATAGAGGAGTCGGTCTGGTTAAAGAAAGGACAGGAAGTTGCGGAAGTTTTATCGATGGCCATGGAGCCGGAAATTCAGGTTACAGAAGAAAATGGCCAGGTTTGTGTTAAAGGAGCCCTGAAGCTGCATGGTGAGTACCGTCCATGTGTACTGGATGAAGGCGGTTCGCTTAATTTGGAAACCGGTTCTCTAAGAGAGCAGGTATCCTACCGTTCATTGACCCAATTGAAAATGAATGATGAAGGAATTGCAGAACTTGATCATCGGTTCCCGGTAGACATTACGATTCCTTCGTCGCGTGTGCCGAGGCTTGAAGAAGTTTTTGTACTGGTTGATGCCTTTGATTATGAGCTCCCTAATCCGACATGCCTGGAACTGACGGCATCTGTTTCCATATCAGGGATTCTCGACAGCAATGAAGGTGAGCGTGAGGAAGAGGAGTATTCCGAACAACCGCTTGAAGAAGCTTTTGAATCATTCACAAGCAATAACGAAGAAGAAGCGTTTGAATCTTTCACAAGCAATGACCAGGAAGAAGCATTTGAATCTTTCACAAGCAATGACCAGGAAGAAGCATTTGAATCTTTTACAAGCAATGACGAAGAAGAGGCGGTTGAAGCCTTTGAAATTCCTGTTTTTGAGGCGAGGTATGAAAACCAGCAGCCAGAAGCACAGGAGGAAGAGAAACCAAGGGACGGGGAAGAGGAAATCTTTGCGCCTTTCTCTTTTGAATCCAAAAAGCATTTTGTAATGCCTGTCCCGGATCAAGCCGAAGAGGATGATTTTTCAGAGCCAGCCATCTATTACAACCGGCAAAATGATGAATATTCACCGCTTGAAGAAGAGCCGGCCTTGAACACGGAAGAAGAACAAGGTGAAGAGGAAGAAGAAGAAACTGCGTTTCCTGCGCTTAAATCGATATCCTACTATACGCCTTCCTATATACCGCCTGTACCGCCAGTGCCTGCGTTTCAACAGGAAGAAATTGATCCTGTGGAGGACAGCTTTGCTGAAACCGACTCTCATGATCATGCGCAGATGGAAGAACACCGGCCGGACACCTATTCTCCGTTCGCGTATGCACAAACCGAAGATGTGGTTACCGGGGAAGCTGCAGAGCAAGTTTATGAAGAAGAGCCAGAGCCAGAAGAAGTGGAGCATACTACCCCTTCAAGAAAAGAAGAGAACGCCCTGTATCTGACAAAAATGCTTTCCGGCAATGAAGAAAAGTTTTCAAAAGTAAAAATGTACATTATCCAGCGGGGAGAATCATTGGACAGTATTTGCGAGCGGTATGATGTGTCCATCCATTCATTACTCAGGGTAAACAGAATCAACCAGGAAGAAGTCAATGAAGGCCAGATTATTTACATTCCAGTCTCGCATAGCCGTTAGGGGCGGTGGTAGAGATGACCATACTATTTGAGATTAAGAAACATTATGAACTTCAAAAGGTAACCTGGAAAGAAAAAGATCATCTTGTGGATACCGATTGCGGGGTAAAACAAATCCGGGTGTGGAAGGATCGTGCGCTTCTTGACTGGCATGTCCGGTGGAGAGATGAAGTAGGCAAGAACAGTCTCGCTGTTGCTGACCGCATGATACGGACAGCAGAGGGCAAGCCGTGGGTGGTTATGGAAAACGAGTATTTGACGCTGCATGATTATGTGGAAGGAACACACGAACGGAGCGGCCATGAAAAAAGGTGGGGCTTATTGATCGGCAATATGCTGCAGGCAGGGCTTGAACTTCAGGGGGAGTTCAGCTCCGTCACCAAGGAAGATCATTATTCGTTTGATACATGCCTCGCTGCCATCCATAAGCTAAGTAAAGAATACAATGAACTGGTGAGTGTAAAAAACTCACTGCCGGAAGCAAATAAACGGCTTAATCTGGCAATGGAACTAAAAAAAGCTTCAAGCCATGTACCGCTGCCGCTGTTTGATTCGGACACCCACATGAACAATGGCGGACAGATTTTCAATATCCTGTTTTACCGGGGAAGTGATGACTATCCCGAGCACGGATACCGCCCGTTGCGCAGTCTGTTGACTGAGTGGCTGAAAGAGTGCGGTCCGTATTCGCTCAGAAAACTCTTAACCTGCATAAACGAACATTTTTCACTTGAGAGGGAACAGGGGTATTTGCTACTTGCAGAAATTTTAACGCCGTGGGAGCTTCAGGATTGCGTGGATCAGTTAAAAAATGAAGAGCTGGCTCACATCGTCAGTTATGTGGAATCTTTTGAACAAGATTGGGATTTTAACAGAATTCTTCTCCACTGTTTTACCGACTGGATGGACGATAAACGAAAGAGGGTAGCCCTGTGAGCCATTCAAGCGAAACGGTTAATTATGGCCCGATTCTGTTTCAATACGATCTCTATCCTGAAAAAATTGAGGAAGTAGGCAAAGTCAAAAAGGTGATTTCCAGAAGAGGGACCTTTGCTTTGAAAGAAACCTCATTAAATGAGGAAGAAGCGAGCTGGTTTACTCATGTGATCCACAGGTTGTCCGAAATCGGCTATCACCAGATTGTCCCGCTCTATCCTACAAAATACGGAGATTATACGGTTCAATATGGCAACAGAACCTATTACCTGATGCCCTGGTTTGCGGGAGGAGACCGGTTTGGATTAACAAGGGAAGAAGTGATCATTGAAGAGATCGGCAAGATCCATTTCTTGACGCTCAAAGAGCAGGACTTCTCTCCTGAAGTGGTGGATCATTCGTTTCAGTATTTGATGCAGCGCTGGGAGTCCCGGCAGCTTGAGATGGAACGGTTTGCGGAAGAATCCGAACGCATGCCGTACATGTCTCCTTTTGAACTGACCTATTTGAGCCATTTCCATCATATGATGAGAATGGCTGAAGACGCTAAACGGCGACTGAAGGACTGGTATGATGCTTGTCATTCCGAAAAACGGTACCGAAGTGTGCTGTGCCACGGCAAACTCTCGCGTAATCATTTGTTATATTCCCATCACGGAGAGCCGCATCTTTTAAATTTTGAGAAAGCTGTATTGGATACGCCTGTAAGAGATTTGGCGGTCTTTTTTAGAAAAGCAGTACACCTGTCAAACTGGACGAAGGAAGAGGGGGGACGGCTGTTGTCGCTTTATCAAAGGCATATCCCGCTCCTGGATGAGGAAAAAAGCCTGCTCGTCAGCTATATCAGCTATCCTGAACCCCTTTTTCACTCCGTTGATTTATATCGGCATCAAAGGGAGCGGTACAGCCAAATTGAGTTTGTCCACAGACTTGAAAAGCGGATTTCGGCGATGCGGCATATCCGTGACTTCTGTGACCTGATCCTGACACCGCCGCCTCCACAGCCTCTGGATACCAATACAAACACCGATCACATATAGGTTTCTATATGTGATCTATTTGATTTACAGGACTTCGTAGGAAAAACAAAAATGCAGAATGACCAAAATAAGAATAATCATAAAATCAATGCCAGAGGGAAAAAGGATAGTACGGATAATTTGGAATACAATAAGCGGTATGGTAAATTGGCTGACCACGTCCCGTGCGGCCCGCAGCCAATCAGGTACCTGGAATTGAAATGGCGGTCTTCGGTTTCTTTTAAAATAGCGTCTGGGCATCATAATCCTTCCTTCGTTCATCTGGGTTAATAACCAGGTTATTCATGAGGGAGCTCCAGTGTGAATAAAACCGTGCATGCACGATTTTGTTTTGGTTGAATAGAATAATTGTTACATCAAATGGGAAAGCTATTGACGTTTTCCCAATTCACTAGTTAAAATAGAATATGATCAATAAAATGATATGAATTGCGTTGAAAGGGAAGAGTACACCGACTGTCCTTAAAGAGAGGAAAATCAAAGCTGAGAGATTTTCTAAGGAAACAGCGCTGGAAGGTCGCCCTGGAGCAGCTTCTTTGAAAAAAGTTTGTTCTTTTTAGAAGAAGACGGCAAAAACCGTTATCCGTCAATGAGTGTGCAAAAAGCCATGCTTTTGCTTTTTGCAAACAAAGGTGGTACCGCGAACATGCTTCTTTCGTCCTTTGAGACGGAGGGGCTTTTTTTATTGGAAAGATAAAGGAGGAGACATTCATGTCGACTGAAAAACAAGAACTTTCTATGCCGACGAAATATGATCCGAAGGCAACCGAAGAAACCTGGTACAAGTACTGGGTGGACGGCAAATTTTTTGAAGCAACAGGCGATGTGGAGAAAACGCCATACTCCATCGTGATCCCGCCGCCAAACGTTACCGGCAAGCTGCACCTTGGGCATGCGTGGGACACTACCCTGCAGGATATCCTAAGCCGTGCCAAACGGATGCAGGGCTATGATGTATTATGGTTGCCCGGAATGGACCATGCAGGAATTGCGACTCAGGCGAAAGTCGAGGCAAAGCTTCGCGAACAGGGTACTTCCCGTTATGACTTGGGACGGGAAAAGTTCTTGGAGAAAGCGTGGGAGTGGAAGGGCGAGTACGCAGACTTTATCCGAAATCAATGGGCAAAGCTGGGTCTTGGCCTCGATTACTCCCGCGAGCGCTTTACACTTGACGAGGGATTGTCCGATGCTGTCCGTGAAGTATTTGTCACCCTTTACAAAAAAGGTTTAATTTATCGCGGGGAATATATCATTAACTGGGATCCAGAGACGAAAACAGCGCTCTCTGACATCGAAGTTATCTACAAGGATGTTCAAGGTGCGTTCTACCATATGAAATATCCTTTGGCGGATGGGTCCGGCCATATCGAAGTGGCAACCACACGCCCGGAAACCATGCTGGGAGATACAGCAATCGCCGTTCACCCGGAAGATGACCGTTACAAACACCTCATCGGCAAGAAAGCGATTTTGCCAATTGTAGGCCGCGAGATTGAGATTGTAGGCGACGATTATGTCGATATGGAATTTGGCTCAGGTGCGGTGAAAATAACACCGGCTCATGATCCGAATGACTTTGAGATAGGAAACCGCCACAACCTTGAACGAGTTCTCGTTATGGATGAATCCGGAAAAATGAACGACAATGCAGGCGTATATCAAGGAATGGACCGGTTCGAATGCCGAAAACAAATCGTGAAAGATCTTCAGGATGCAGGTGTATTGTTCAAGATTGAAGAGCATTTGCATTCTGTCGGGCATTCCGAACGAAGCGGAGCCGTTGTTGAGCCTTACCTTTCCACACAATGGTTTGTAAAAATGAAACCTTTGGCGGAGAAAGCGATCGAGCTTCAAAAAACAGAAGAAAAAGTGAACTTCGTGCCGGAGCGTTTTGAAAAAACTTACCTGCATTGGATTGAGAATATCCGCGACTGGTGTATCTCAAGACAGCTGTGGTGGGGGCACCGAATCCCGGCCTGGTATCATAAGGAAACAGGTGAAGTGTACGTTGGTCATGAGGAACCCCAAGACGCGGAGAACTGGGAGCAGGATAACGATGTTCTTGATACCTGGTTTTCTTCCGCACTTTGGCCATTCTCCACAATGGGCTGGCCGGATGAGGATGCAATTGATTTCAAACGGTACTACCCGACCAATGCGCTTGTAACGGGCTATGATATCATCTATTTCTGGGTTGCCCGCATGATTTTCCAAGGTATGGAGTTCACTGGCAAACGTCCGTTTAATGATGTTCTTATCCACGGCCTGATCCGTGACTCAGAAGGACGCAAAATGAGTAAGTCACTCGGAAACGGTGTCGATCCGATGGATGTTATTGAAAAGTATGGTGCAGATGCACTTCGCTTCTTCCTTTCTACCGGAAGCTCACCGGGGAACGATCTTCGGTTCTATTGGGAAAAGGTTGAATCCACTTGGAACTTTGCCAATAAAATCTGGAACGCTTCCCGTTTTGCCCTCATGAATATGAACGGTTTAAAAGAAGAAGAAATTGATTTGACTGGTGACCTTAACCTGGCGGACAAATGGATTTTAACACGTTTCAATGAAACGGCAGAAAATGTGACAAGGCTGATTGATACGTACGAATTCGGAGAAGTTGGACGTCTCCTGTACAACTTTATCTGGGATGACTTGTGTGACTGGTACATCGAAATGGCGAAATTGCCGCTGTACGGCGAGGACGAGGCTGCTAAGCAGACGACCCGTTCAGTACTGGCGTATGTTCTGGATCGCACGCTGCGCCTCCTCCATCCGATTATGCCATTTATTACCGAGGAAATTTGGCAGCACCTTCCTCACAAAGGCGAGTCCATTACAGTTGCCCAATGGCCGAAGAAACGTGAAGATCTCCACTTCCCTGAAGCCGCTCAGGACATGAACCTGGTGACAGAGATGATCCGAACGGTACGCAACATTCGTTCTGAAATGAACGTCGCACCAAGCAAACCGATCGAACTTCAGATCAACGCGAAGAGTGAAGAGGTACTGCAAGCTTTAGAAGTCAACCGTGCGTACATTGAAAAGTTCTGTAACCCAAGTTCATTGAAGCTGGGAACTGGACTTTCAGCACCGGATAAATCCATGAGTGCGGTTCTTACCGGAGTAGAAATGTATCTTCCGCTTGAAGGACTGATCAATCTTGAAGAAGAGATTCAGCGCCTTGAAAAAGAAGTTGAAAAATACAACAAAGAAGTCGAGCGTGTTCAAAAGAAATTGGGCAACGAAGGCTTTATGAAAAAAGCGCCTGAGAAAGTGATTGAAGAAGAACGAGCGAAAGAAAAAGACTACAGCGAGAAACGCGAGAAAGTTCTTCAGCGTATTCAGGAATTAAAAGCGTAAGAAAAAAGCCTGAAGGTGGTTAGTCACTTTCAGGCTTTTTTAATTTCGCGGCGATATGCTCCATATAAAGTCTAGCGATATTAATGTCAGAGGTAGCACTGAGTGTCCTGCTCCCGACCACATCTTCCATCTCATTAAAGATAAAAGCTCCTTTTTCATTCAGAAGAAAATCGATGCCGGCCATTCCAATATCAAAATGAAAAATGATCCGTTCAACGAGGGCGGTTTGTTCGTGCTGCAGATGATAAAGTTCTGCATGGCCACCGAGCGAATAATTTGCCCTGAAATCATTGGATGAACTTCGAAGTACGGCACCTGCAATTTTGTTTCCGACGACGAATACCCTGACGTCCTTCCCAGCATCTGGCGCCATTTTTTGGAGGACCCAATCCTGCTCGGGATGTGTAGACAAGGCATTTTGAAGTTCTTTTTCTGTTTTCACAAGGTAAACCTGTTGGCCCCCTCTTCCAGATGCAAGCTTAGCCACCAGAGGAAAATCAAAAGGCATGGATTGCGTCTGAAAAAAAGAGGGACGTATGAAAAGGGTGTCCATCATCGGGATGCCCGCTTCAGCAAGGAGCTGGTGTGTCCGTGCTTTGTCATTGGCCACAGCAGAGACCGATGATGAATTAAAGAGCTTGAGTCCCATTTTTTCGAGCTGTCGGGAGAGAAGGGGCTGAATGGTACGGACGACGGCAAAGTGCGGCAATCTCATTTCTTTTAAGTCATAGTACAACGAGAGTTTGTTATCCGTAACTCCAAAGGCAAACCTCTCCGCAAACATCAATTCAAGCGAAAGACCGGCCAAGGCTGCTTCCGCTTTGAGCCAGTCGATGAAGGAAGCGTTTTTTACAGCGTCCGGTTCACTGTATATTAACCAGCCTGCTTTCATGATTGAATCGTCCTTAAAATGTGATCCATCATATGGTCGGCAACATCAATCCCAGTACAATCATAAATGCTTCGAATATGTGCGTTGGAATTGATTTCACAGACAATTGGGGTGCCGTCTTCACCAAAAAGAAGGTCCACTCCAGCGAATGCTGTGCCTGCAGCCTCGGCACAGGCGGCAGCCAGGTCTTCCTGCTCTTTCGTCGGAGTATAAGGCTCTGTTTTTCCGCCGAAACTGACATTGGCGCGAAAATCCGTTTCCGATTTTCTGAGCATGGAAGCCACCGCTTTCCCGCCTACAATATTAATCCGGACATCGCGGCCGTAGCTCGAGGCAACCATTTCCTGAAAAACGTATTCTGTATTTTTTAATGTCTTCATCAAAGAAAGCAGTTCCGCTTCATTTTGGACAAGGTGAACCTGCATGCCAAATGATCCATATGCTTCCTTGACCACCATCGGAAATCCAATTTCTTTGATCACCATGTCGCAATGGCTGTCATCGTGAAGTTCACCGAATACTTTAGGTGCTATAATGGTTTTGGGAAACAGGATGCCTTGGTGGGCAAGCGTCTGATACATCCTAGACTTGTTGTCGCAGGTTTCAATCGCGTCTGCAGAGTTAAAGACTGGTATTCCCATGTTTTCGAGCTGTCTTGCAAGAAAAATATCTTTATCGCCAAAAAGAACAAAGTCCGGCCGTTCGTCTTTTAAACGCCCGGCAAGAAAAGATGTTCCGTTTTTAAACGAAACAAGCAAATCATTGTTTTTGATAATAGTAGGTTTGATTCCTTTCTTCTGGGCAGCAGATGCCGTCCATTGAGCAAAATCCATAAATTTCTTTTGCGGCAGGTTGCCGTTATAAATAATCCAGCAGGAAGTTTGTGACATGGTATTCCTCCGTATATACATAGCCATTCTAAAGCTAAGTAAAAGTCTATCTTATTTTATCCTTCTCGCAGAGATATCACAATAAAAAGGAGGAATCAGATGTGTTTACATCCTATAAGGATATCAATGAATACCTGAAGCTCAAAAATGCCGGGGAAATGAAGATGGGTCTTGAACGAATGAGGTCCATCCTTCAAAAACTGGACCATCCGGAAAGGAAGTTTACCTGCATTCATGTTGCAGGTACAAACGGCAAGGGATCCACCATCCAAATGATGGCTTCCATCCTCAGAGAGCAGGGATACAGGGTCGGTACGTTTACTTCTCCGTTCCTTGTGAATGTCAGGGAACATGTTCAAATCAATGGAACTATGATTACAGACCGGGAACTGAAAGAAATCCTTGACCAGATGAAACCGTTGATTTCTGAACTTGAAAGGGGAGGTCTTGGCAGCCTGTCCGAGTTTGAAGCAGTAACAGTGGCGGCATTTATGTATTTTCATAAATGCTCCACCGATCTTTGTTTAATAGAGACGGGGCTCGGGGGAACAACGGATGCAACCAATGTTATCACGCCGATTCTTTCGGTGATCACCAGTATCGGTTATGATCATATGAATCTGCTCGGTTCGACCCTTTCAGAGATTGCGTCCCACAAGGCAGGGATCATTAAAACGCGCGTTCCTGTCATCACGGCCGTTGGACAGGCAGAGGCGGCAGCTGTCATTAAACGGCGTGCCACACAATGTTCCTCCCCATGCTTCCGGCTTGACCATGAGTTCAGTGTTCATTCTGAAAGAAGTGGAGGTGGGAAAGAAGTTTTTTCATTCAGCTCTTTTTATTCCAAAAGAAGAGAAGTCAAAATAGGGATGGCGGGTGAGCATCAAGTAAGAAATGCCGGCCTTGCGTTAATGGCGGTTGATCTTTTAAAACATGAAATGAACTGGGTTATTGATGAGGATTCTGTCATTTCCGGAATTAAAAAGGCGAGATGGCCGGGAAGATTCGAGGTGATGGAGGGCGTGCCTACCATTATTCTCGATGGAGCACATAACCCTGAAGGCATTCGCGCGTTGGGTAAGACACTAAAAAGACACTTTGGCGTCAGAAGCGTTCATGTTCTTTTTGCAGCTTTGAAGGACAAAGATACTGGAGAGATGCTGAAGCCGTTGGAGAAAATCAGTTCTTCCATTACCTTTACAGGTTTTGAACACCCACGTGCAGACTGCGGAAAAGCACTTTTTGAGAAAAGTGCAATGGTTAAAAAAACATATACGGAAAATTGGCAGGAAGCATTGAAACACCTCCTGCAATCCACAAAGGAGGAAGAAGTGCTTCTCATTACCGGTTCTCTGTATTTTATTGGAAAGGTGAAAGCTTTTTTTAATAGCCGTTAAAGGTGAATATAAACTCTCTCGACAATCATCCGATAGTAAAGTAAACATGGGTTGCAAATGATGATTGGAGATGGAGTGATCAATTGGAATATGCCTTTCTATTCTTTATTGGACTGGTTATCGGGTCGTTTTGTAATGTGGCGGGGCTCCGGGTTCCGCTAAAGAAATCGATCGTATATCCTGGTTCCAGCTGTTCCGCCTGTGACCGGAAGCTTGGCTGGTGTGAGCTGATTCCGGTTGTATCCTGGGTGATTCAACGGGGGAGGTGCAGAGGGTGCAAAGGGGAAATTTTGATTCTTTACCCGGTAACGGAGCTGCTTACGGGTTTGCTTTTTATGCTTTCACCGCTATTGTTGGGCTGGTCTTTTGAATTGTGCATTTCATGGTCACTCATTGCCATGCTGGCCATCATCACGGTTTCCGACTTGGTGTATATGATTATCCCTGATCGTATTCTGTTTGTTTTCGGCAGTTTCTTTATCACTCTTCGTTTATGGGTGCAGATCGGCTCTGCATGGAACCCCGTTTTGGGTTTTTTGCTCGGATTCGGGCTCCTCTATTTCATTGCCGCCGCATCAGGAGGAGGCATGGGAGGAGGAGATGTAAAGCTGATGGGCGTTGCCGGTATTGTTCTCGGATGGAAGGCCGTCCTGCTTGCTTTTATGCTCGCTCTCTTTTTTGGTGCGGTCTTTGGTACTGCGGGTATAGCTTTAAAACGCCTGAACAGGAAACAGCGTATCCCGTTTGGTCCTTTTCTGGCAGCAGGAATCCTTTTTTCCTACTTTTTTTATGAAGAGATCGCAGGCTTTTATTTCAGTCAGATGCATTAAAGAAGATTATTCTATTAACCCTTCTTTTTGTTCTATGAAATCGGCACAGGGCATATCCTGTTTACTAGATGATAGAACAAAGGAGCGGATAGACATGAAGGAGCAAAAGCCGGTTACAGTACTGATAAACGGCAAAGCCACTTCCCGCAAAGAAGGGAAGAGTGAACAGGAAGCCACCACAAAGGAAATTGCAGCCGCTGTTTATACAGAGGAAAGGGCTGCCTGGGAGATCATTGAAGGTGAAGAGTCCGGAAAAGTACTGGATTTTAAAAAAGTATTAAAACCTGTGCCCCGTCCTTCTGCCCTGAAGAAGCTTGGAAATAAACGACGAATGTTTCTGCTCAGAAGAAAAAGAAACACAACCCCGTTTTCGAAACCCTGGATGACAGCCGCCATAGCGGCGATCATAACCGGCTGCACGTTCGGAGCGATTATTCTCATGCTTTTTACGGGAGAGTCGGCGTCCACTGAAGCTCAGATCGTGTCTGCCCGGCAGACCAAACTCAATTCCACAGTGAGCTCACCGGCGACCATTGCCAGCGTTCCTTTGGACTTTCATGCGGTTCAGAACGGACTGTTTTCCACTGAAAAAAAAGCCGAGGAGGTCAGTTCAAAGCTTAAAGAACAGGGATATGCTGCTGCTGTTTATAAACAAGGAGCAAATTATTCGGTTCTGATCGGGCTCGGCAATAAGAAGGAACAGGCAAAATCTCTTGCAGATGCGTATCAATTACTGGGTGTTGATGTGTGGCAGAAAAAACTGGATGCCTCGTATTCCAACTTGAAAATCACGCAAAAAATGGATGAGCCTTTTATCGTTAACGGCAAGATTCTGCTGCAAAATGTGATCACACTTTCCCAGGTGCCTGAACTGAGTAAAAAGGCAAAAGCATCCATTAAGCAGGATTATGAAGGTTGGAAGCAGTATGGTGATAAGCAGGATGAAAAATGGCCGTCGAAGCAGAGAAAAGCGGCAAAGGCTTATGAAATACAAATCTCCACAGCTCTGGGTAAGCTGACCGGTACGCATTCAAAGGAAGTTGACTGGCCGCTTCAGCAAGCAGTGCTCGACAGTTTCATTTCCTATACGAAGCTCCTCGATACCCTTAAATAGAACACTGGAAAGCCAGAGATGATTTCTCGGGCTTTTTTTGTGAGGATAAATCCGACATTTTTTTAAAGATATTGTAAAATGAAGACATAAACAGGAAAGTATTGGCGAAAAACTAAAGGAACGAATATGAAACGGATTGGTTATTGTCTAACTGTGGAGATTTTGATATGCTTAATTCAATCTCCTGTCAACAGACGGTACATAGCCGTTCATGTAAAAGGGTGATTAAATGAAACGCCTCATATTAGCCTCTTCTTCACCTCGAAGAAAAGAACTTCTTTCAATGAACCTTCTCTCGTACGAAGTTATTCCAAGTACTATTCAAGAGGTCATGGATCCCTCATTTTCACCTGAAGAGCTTGTTTGTTCGCTTGCCAGGCAAAAAGCGGAAGATGTATTCAGGCTGTACCCGGATCATGTCGTGCTCGGCGCAGATACGATTGTCGTGAACAATGGTACCGTTTTGGGAAAACCAGCGGGAAGAAAAGAAGCCATTGATGTTCTTCGTTCGCTGTCGGGCCGTACACACACTGTCTATACTGGGGTTTCAATTCTTGCAAAAGAAAGGGAACAGATATTTTTTGTCTCTACTGACGTTACGTTTTGGGAGCTGTCAGATGCAGAGATTGAAAATTATGTGAACAGCGGTGAACCGTTTGATAAAGCCGGCAGCTATGGGATTCAGGGGCTGGGCGCAAGGCTCGTCCAGTCGATCGCCGGAGATTTTTACAGCGTGGTGGGATTGCCCGTATCCAGAGTGGTAAGAGAGCTTGAAAGCTTTGGAATCAGCGCAGTCAGTCAGGAAGACGAAAAATAAGGAGGAATACGTAAGTGGCAGAAATACCGCTTATGATTCGTGATTATCCTGTTGAAGAACGCCCGCGTGAGCGAATGCTGACCAGCGGGCCGGGAACCCTGGCGAACCATGAACTTTTGGCGATTTTACTGAGGACCGGATCCAGAAGGGAGTCCGTTCTTCAGCTGGCAAACCGCATCATTCAGCATTTTGAAGGACTGCGCTTGTTAAAAGATGCAACAATAAGTGAACTGAAAGAAATTCATGGCATTGGAGATGCGAAAGCCGTGGAGCTTCTCGCAGCCATCGAACTTGGAAGGCGTATCAGCAGACTGCCGTTTGATGAACGGTTTGCGATCCGTTCGCCTGACGATGGCGCACAATATTTGATGGATGAACTCCGCTTTTTGCAGCAGGAGCATTTTGTCTGTCTTTATTTAAATACGAAAAACCAAGTGATTTACAAAAAAACGATATTCATTGGAAGCCTGAATTCATCGATTGTCCATCCAAGGGAAGTATTTAAAGAAGGATTCAAACGTTCGGCGGCTTCCATTATTTGTTTTCACAATCATCCAAGTGGTGATCCTGCTCCAAGCAGGGAAGACATCGAAGTAACCAAAAGATTAGTAGAATGCGGCAAAATGCTTGGTATAGAGCTTTTGGACCATATTATTATTGGCGATTTAAAATACGTAAGTTTAAAAGAAAAAGGTTATGTTTAACATTGTCATTTGCGCTTTTGTTAGCGTATAATCATATTTATGAGTTTTGCTTGATGAAAGGAGTTACATAAATGTTTGGTGGATTTTCAAGAGATTTAGGGATTGATTTAGGGACTGCAAACACTCTTGTTTACGTGAAGGGTAAGGGTGTTGTTGTGCGTGAACCTTCCGTAGTAGCATTGAGAACAGATACAGGGTCAATTGAAGCGGTAGGTAACGCTGCAAAGAACATGATCGGCCGTACACCAGGAAATATTGTGGCGGTTCGTCCAATGAAGGATGGGGTTATCGCTGATTTTGAAACAACTGCAACCATGATGAAGTACTTTATCCAGCAGGCACAGAAAAACCGTTCTGTTTTTGCGAGAAAACCGAATGTCATGGTATGTGTTCCTTCGGGGATCACAGCCGTTGAAAAACGCGCAGTAGAAGATGCGACCAAGCAAGCAGGAGCCCGCGAAGCCTACACCATTGAAGAGCCTTTTGCGGCTGCAATTGGTGCCGATCTTCCGGTATGGGAACCAACAGGAAGCATGGTAGTGGATATTGGTGGAGGTACAACTGAAGTGGCGATCATTTCCCTTGGCGGAATTGTCACAAGCCAATCCATCCGAATTGCCGGAGATGAAATGGATGACGCGATCATTCAGTACATTAAGAAAACCTATAATCTTATGATTGGTGAGCGTACAGCTGAAACCCTTAAGCTTGAAATTGGCTCTGCAGGCACAGCTGATGGTATTGAAAACATGGATATCCGTGGCCGTGACCTTTTGACCGGTTTACCAAAAACCATCACGATTACTGCTGAAGAAGTTTCCAGCGCACTGAGAGATACGGTAAACAGCATCATGGAGGCTGTTAAAGTTACACTTGAAAAAACCCCTCCTGAACTGGCTGCCGATATTATGGACCGTGGAATCGTGTTGACTGGAGGAGGAGCGTTGCTTCGCAACCTGGACAAGGTGATCAGTGAAGAAACTAAGATGCCTGTAATCGTTGCTGAAAACGCTTTGGATTGTGTTGCTGTTGGAACCGGACGTGCGCTTGAAAATCTGCACCTTTTCCGTTCAAAGGCAGGAATTACTTCCCGTTCGAAAACAAAGGTTTAAGAAGGTGTTTGGATCGTGCCACAATTTTTCTCGAACAAGCGGCTTATCATTCTTCTTGCGAGTATCATAGTTTTGGTGGCAATGATCGGCTTTTCTATGAAAGATCGCAAGGAATTAAGCTGGCCGGAACAATTTTTAAAAGATACGGTTGGCGTAAGCCAGTCGCTGTTTTATAAACCCGCTAACTCTATAGCGGGTTTCTTTGAGAACTTATCTGAAATGAAAAATATGTATTCCGAAAATAAGAAGCTGAAATCAAAGCTCGACGAGTATGCGGAGCTTTCTGTCAGCGTTCAAGATTTAAAACAAAAGAATCGAAGCTTAAAAGGCCAGTTGGAAAAGGAAGCGGACCTTACTGAATATCAAGTGAAGGAAGCGACCGTGATTGGGAGATCCCCCGACCGCTGGAACAAATTTATTTTTGTGAATCAAGGCTATAAAGATGGGGTGAAAACGGATATGGCTGTCGTTTCACCGCAAGGCTTTATTGGAAAAGTGACCAGAGTCGCTGCCTTCCATTCTACGGTTCAGTTGATCAGCGACAATGATCAGAACAACCAAATATCTGCAATCGTAGAAGGAAACAAACGCATTTTTGGTACGATTGAGGGCTATGATTCCAAAAAACAATCCTTGTTGTTTAAAGAGATACCTATCAACGCGGCCATTAAAAAGGGGCAGAAGGTGATCTCATCCGGGCTGGGTGAAGCTTTTCCAAGAGGTTTGCTGATTGGAACGGTTACTGATATTAAGGCGGATGAAACCGATCATACGAAAATCGCCTATGTTAAACCCGCTGCCGATTTGTATGATCTCAGCCATGTGACAATTCTTGAACGATCCATGCAGCAGTTGGATAAAAACGAATTTAAAGCAAAGGAGGAAGAATAATGAGCAGAATTCTTCTTCCTTTTATCACCTATATTGCATTTTTAGCGGAAAGCACAGTGATGCAGGTGCTGGCGCCGGAACATTATGGCTGGGATTTTTTAATGATCCCCCATTTTGCGATGGTGCTGATCATTTTGATGTCCTGCTATTTGAAACCATCGTTTGGTATTGTGTATGGTTTGATTTTCGGGCTGTTCGCGGATTTGATTTATACCGACCTCATTGGGGTATACATGTTTTCAACCGCGTTGGTTGCCTATTTCATAGCTGTACTGTCCCGCTATCTTTTCAGTAACTTTTTTGTTACGATTTTATTGAGCGTTTTGGGAGTTGCCGGCTTGGAATTTCTGGTATACGGTTTAAACTCTCTGATCGGGATAGCCGATATGAAAATGGCTGACTTTTTCTACGACCGGCTTTTGCCGACGTTGATATTAAATGCTGTATTTACGATTATCGTTTTTTATCCCTTTGCTAAGCTTCTTAGAAAGATAGAAGGATAAAAAAACGCTTTCTGAAAACTGATGGAATGAAAAAAAGGATTCCACAATAAGTTGTCGAATGAAAGTATGTTGAGGTGAACGATGGCAATGGCACAAAAACTCCAACATAATGTAACCATTAAAGGTACAAAAGACGGTCTCGTTCTGCTATTGGATGACTTGTGTTCTTTTGAGCACCTTCTCGAAGAGCTGAATGATAAATTATCCGACGATCATGGGCAGTTGCTGAATGGACCGCTTATTTCAGTCATTGTCAAAACAGGTAACAGATATCTGACCGATCAGCAATCAGGGCTCATCCGCGAAATTATCGGGCAAAAGAAAAATCTCGAAATCAAGCGGTTTGAAACCAATGTCATTACGGTTGCCGAAGCGGAAGAAATGAAAAAAGAAGCACAAATCATGCGTGTTTCAAAGGTGGTTCGCTCGGGTCAGGTCCTTAGTGTGCAGGGGGATCTTTTGCTGATTGGCGATGTAAATCCCGGAGGTACAATCGTGGCAACAGGCAACATTTTTGTATTGGGTTCCCTGAAGGGGATTGCCCACAGCGGTTCCTCTGGCAACAGGGAAGCCGTTATTGCCGCTTCTGTCATGAAGCCCACCCAGCTCCGAATTGCTGATATGATCAACCGGGCGCCGGATCATTACCCTGAACATGGGCATGAAATGGAGTGCGCCTTTATTTCTGATGAGGAAGATCAGATCTTGATTGACCGGATCAGCATCGTACATAAAATCAGGCCAGAGCTGAATCGTTTATAGTAAGAAAGGGGAATGAATCATGGGAGAGGCAATAGTCATTACTTCTGGGAAAGGGGGAGTCGGGAAAACCACGACTTCTGCAAATATTGGTACATCCCTCGCCCTTTCTGGCAAAAAAGTGTGTCTAGTTGATACAGACATCGGTCTTCGCAATCTTGATGTTCTGATGGGACTTGAGAACCGGATCATCTATGATTTGGTCGATGTTGTGGAAGAACGCTGCAAGCTTCATCAGGCGCTCATCAAAGACAAGCGGTTTGAATGTTTATTCCTCCTTCCGGCTGCACAGACCAAAGATAAAAGCTCCGTTCAACCGGAACAAATGAAAAAGATTATCTCGGAATTGAAACAGGATTATGATTATGTCATCATTGACTGTCCGGCAGGAATAGAACAAGGATTCAAAAATGCGGTAGCGGGCGCCGACAAATCCATTGTGGTTACCAATCCTGAAATTTCA
The DNA here is from genome assembly GCF_004127935.1 of Fictibacillus sp. S7. Taxonomy (NCBI): domain Bacteria; kingdom Bacillati; phylum Bacillota; class Bacilli; order Caryophanales; family Fictibacillaceae; genus Fictibacillus; species Fictibacillus sp. S7. The sequence continues at coordinate 116,104 of NZ_QJKL01000001.1, forward strand.
TCGGTACGTGACGCAGACCGCATCATCGGTCTTCTCGAGCAAGAGGATGTGGAAGCACCGAAACTTATCGTCAACCGTGTACGGAATCACCTGGCCAAGAGCGGGGATATGCTGGATGTGGATGAGATTGTATCCATTCTTGCCATCGAGCTCATCGGTGTTGTGGTGGATGACGAAAATGTAATTAAAGCAGCAAATAAGGGTGAGCCCATTGCGATGAGTCCGAGCAGCAAGGCTTCCATTGCCTATCGGAACATTGCAAGACGAATCCTTGGGGAATCCGTTCCCCTTTCCACCATAGAAGAGGAAAAAGGATTTTTTTCCAAAATCAAAACATTGCTTGGCATGAGATAGATGACAGCCTTCACACGTGTAAGAAATGGATGACGCGTATGAAGGCTTTTTCTGTGCATGTCTGATTTCATGGCGCACAAAAGTCATAAGCCCCCCGGACAAGTCATATGATGTGGTAAACAAGATACGGGGGAATCAGGAATGAGAAATAGCGCAGATGAAATCCGGCGGAGATATGCAGACAAGATTGCCGGGGAGGAACAGGAACCGTTCAAGACCAGCCTTTACACAGGGCCATCCACTCCGGTTCAGGAGAAAAAGAAAGGTCCCCGGTTTAACGGTTCATTTTTTTTGTTTCAGCTTATGGCAGGGGTGTGCCTGTTTTTGGGCGCCGGCATTTTGTTTAAAAACGATGGCCAGCAGGCCGTGAAGGGCCAGGAGATTGTCAAGAAAATGTATCATAATGAATTCCAGTTTGCTGCTGCCCAAAAGTGGTATGAAAATCAGTTTGGTAAACCACTCGCTTTGCTTCCGGACAAACAGGCTGCGCCGCAAAAAGAGCTTGCGGGCACTGAGAAAACGGACAATTATGCGGTTCCTGCTTCCGGAAAAGTCTACCAATCCTTTGAAGCCAATGGAAAAGGAATTATGGTAGAAACGGGAAAATCAATAAACGTGGATACCGTAAAAGAAGGATATGTCACATTTATCGGAAAAAAAGACAAACTTGGGAAGACGGTCATCATTCAGCATAGCAATGGTGAGGAATCCTGGTATGGCCACCTCGACAGCATTGATGCGAATGTGAAGCTGTACAGCTACATGGAACGAAAAAAACCGCTCGGAAAGGTGTCGCCTAGTGAAGACGGAAAAACAGGAAAGTTTTATTTTGCCATAAAGAAAGGAAACACCTTTGTTGATCCGAGCAAGGTGGGCATTCATTTTGAATAATGCATTTCTTCAGTTTTTGGCCAAAATACGGATCAATCCGCTCTTCTGGCTGACCATCGGACTTTCTATTATAACTGGTCACTTCAGGGAAATCCTGTTGCTGTTTTTCGCAGTGTTTATTCATGAGATGGGTCATTATGCGGCGGCCCATCTTTTTCAATGGCGTGTTAAAAAGATTGAACTATTCCCTTTTGGAGGGGTCGCGGAAGTGGAAGAGCATGGAAACCGACGGTTCTCCGAGGAGATTATTGTGACCATCTCTGGGCCCATCCAGCATCTGTGGCTGATGGCTGCTGCTTATCTTGCTTTGCAACTGGGGTGGTGGGATTCAACAAGCTGTGACTGGTTCATGAAGATGAACCTTACTCTTTTAGTATTTAATTTGCTGCCGATTTGGCCGCTTGATGGCGGGAAGCTCATTTTTATTGCAGCGACCAGCATTTTTCCATTTAAAAAAGCGCATACTGTATTTTTACTATGCTCCTTTTCCATGCTTCTCATCTTATTCCTTTCCTTCCTTCCAAGAGACCCATTTCATCTCAATTTGTGGATTATAGCGATCTTTTTGGGGGTATCCCATTATATTGAATGGAACCGGAGACCCTATGTTTTTCTACGATTCTTGATGACTCGGTCAGAGGGGAAGGGGGATAAAGCATTGACCACGCCCATTCATGTTTCGCCCGATGCCGAACTATATGATGTTATCAGCCTTTTTCGCAAAGGAGTCCGTCATTTTATCGTGATTCAAACAAACGAAAAGAACAGAGTGGTCGAAGAAAAGCTTGTGTTGAACACCTTTTTTTCCTCCAATCAGGTCAGATGTGCAATCGGCCATCTTTTTCGTTAAAATGAAAAGCATCAGTGATGTTAGTGAGGATAATGTATATGAAGAAAATTATCATAAATGCCGTCACCCAAATGAAACGGATAGCGGTCATTGAAAATGGGAAAGTCGCAGAATTGCAAATGGAAGCAGTAGCGGGTCTTCCTGTACCCGGCAGCATCTACAAAGGCAGAGTTAAGCGTGTTCTGCCTGGCATGCAGGCGGCCTTTGTGGATATCGGCTCAACCAAAAATGGATTCATTCATCGTGATGATCTTTTATCTTATCAGCAGTCCCGGCTGTCTCCTGAAGAAAAGAAGGGTATGACTATCAGCTCTTTTGTCCAGGAAGGAGAGGAACTGATCGTGCAAATCGTGAAAGAAGAAACGGATTCCAAGGGAGCCAGGCTGACCGGAATGCTTTCCATTCCAGGATCGCGCCTGGTTTTCTTGCCGAATGCGTCACACATTGGCGTTTCGAAAAAAATGAGCCGCAATGAAAAGGAAAAGTGGCGCCTGTATGGCCAAACCCTGGTCAGGGGAGAAGATGGTCTCATTTTCCGTACATCATGCGCAGGCCAACCAGACGAAGAAATTGAGGCCGAGTTTAGGGGGCTCATTGAACGTCATCGCCAGGTTGAAAACTCGGCTGAACAAAAAGAAGCGCCGGCTCTCCTGCATGATGAAGCCGATTACCTGAATAAACTGATCCGTGATCACGGGTATGACGAAACGCTGGAAATTGTGATTGACGATGGTGCAGAGTTTAGAAGATTGCTGATGCTAGCCAAGCCATTTCCGTCTCTGCAAAAGAAAATCATCCTGTACAGCGGCAAAGAAAACATCTTTTCTTACTACGGTGCGGAAACCACTTGGGAAAAGGCCCTCCGGCCACATGTCTGGCTGAAAAATGGAGGTTCGTTACGGATCGATTACACGGAAGCGATGACAGTGATTGATGTTAACACCGATAAGTTCACCGGAAAGGCGAGCCGAAGGGAAACCGTCCTGCAAACCAATCATCAAGCGGCAGAAGAAATTGCCAAGCAATTAAGGCTGCGCAATATATCAGGCATGATTGTGATCGACTTTATAACAATGGCAGAAGCGGAAGACCAAAAAAGGGTGGAAGAAGGGCTGAAAAGGGCGCTGCAGGCAGACAGGGTAACCACCGTGATTCATGGCTTTACCCGTATGGGTGTATTTGAAATGACCCGAAAAAAAGAAAGACAGTCCCTTCACCATGCTTTAACGGAACCCTGCGGTGTCTGCCAGGAGTCCGGAAGAGTGCTTTCGGCCAAAACGGTCGCGAATCAGGCCGAGATTGCGTTAAGAGAGTACAGGTATATGGATGAGGAAGCGTTATGGATTGAAGCGACTGCTGATGTTTTGTATCACTTAAAGGGTCTGCATGATGAAAATTTGCACCAGCTTGAGTCCAAGCTTTCCTTTGTCATTTTTTTAACAGAGTTCCGTGAAAAACAAACCGCTCCGTCTTTTACGATTCGGCATATCGGTTCGGCGGAAGATATACAGCAAAGAATCAAAAGATAAATTGACACAGGTGTATCGCACATGGTATGATTCTTCTGTTAGTTTATTGGAGCACCCGCTCCAACCGCACAGGAACAGGTTTTCAAGCTTTACATAAAGCACCTGTGATGGCGAGTCTGAGTTTACAAGGAGGTGCACGTGATGTACGCAATTATTCAAACTGGTGGTAAACAAGTAAGAGTTGAAGAAGGTCAAGCGATCTATGTTGAAAAGCTTGATGTGGAAGCTGGCGATGTAGTAACATTTGAGGATGTTCTTATGGTTGGTGGAGACAGCCTGAAGGTAGGAGCTCCTTTGCTAGATGGAGTAACTGTAACAGGTAAAGTTGAAAAACATGGCCGCGGACAAAAAGTGATCGTTTACAAGTTCAAAGCAAAAAAGAACTACCGTCGTAAACAAGGTCACCGTCAGCCTTACACTAAAGTAGTTATCGACAAAATCAACGGTTAATTCCCATGATTAAGGTAACCATTTACCGGGATGAACGGAAAAGCATTACATCGTTTTCCATGAGTGGACATGCCGATTCAGGGCCGTACGGACAGGATCTTGTTTGTGCCGGCGCATCTGCAGTTTCATTTGGGGCGATCAATGCGGTGGAAGTTCTGTGCTCCGTTACACCTGATGTGGAAACACATGAGGATGGGGGCTATCTGATTTTTCGCACACCGGATCATCTTGAAGACCATATCCATGAAAAAGTACAGCTTCTTCTGGAAGGTATGGTTGTTTCCTTACAAACAATCGAAAACGACTATGGTCGATTTATTTCTTTGCAGGAAAAGCAGGCGTAATGCAGGCTTACTGTAAAACACCGAATGAGGAGGTGGGACGAATGCTAAAATTAAACCTTCAATACTTTGCTTCCAAAAAGGGAGTAGGTAGCACAAAGAACGGTCGTGATTCCATCTCTAAGCGCCTTGGTGCTAAGAGAGCGGATGGCCAATTGGTAACAGGAGGATCTATTCTTTACCGTCAGCGCGGTACGAAAATCTATCCTGGTACAAACGTAGGCCGCGGTGGAGATGACACTCTTTTTGCGAAAGTGGACGGAGTTGTTCGTTTTGAGCGTCTTGGACGTGACCGCAAACAAGTAAGTGTATACCCAGTCGCAAACGAAGCGTAAGAAGATAGCTCTAACCGGGTTGGTTAGAGCTTTTTCTTTTGTTTACAAGGTTGTGCAACCGGGAAATTTAGGTTAAACTGCCAGTGAAGCAGGGAAAGACACGTTAACAGGAGTGCAATGTATGAGTAGAGATTGGTCGACTTTAGAAGTATTGAGGCATGCCCGCCATGACTGGCTCAATCAGCTCCAGCTTATTAAAGCGAACTTGTCGCTCGGCCGGACTGAACGGGCAAACGAAATTATTGAAGAGATCATTCTTTTTTCTAGACATGAATCAAGCCTTATGAATTTAAAGGTTCCTGAATTGGCCGAATACCTGATCACGTTCAACTGGCTGAAACACCCCATTATTCTGGAAACCAGGGTATCCGGCGAGGCAAAGAATCTGTCTTTTGCAGAGAATGAGCTTCTTGATGTCTGCCGTTTCCTTTTTGATATGATAAGCCAAGCGGTCAGTCCGCTGGCTGAAAACCGGCTGGTCTTTACGATTGCGAACCAAAAAGACTTTTCCTCATTTATGTACCGGCTGACTGGCAGCATACATAACGAAGAAGCGGTTAAAAAAGGCTTTGAACATTTTCAGAAAACACATAAATTATTCGACGTTATCGAAAGCTATATTCATTCAGATGAAGTATTTCTTGTATTACAGCTAGAAAACGCAAAGAACTAGTAAAAGGAGGCGAGCAAACATGTTCGTGGATCGGGTCAAGGTCTATGTAAAGGCAGGAGACGGCGGAAACGGGATGGTTGCATTTCGCCGTGAAAAATACGTACCTAACGGCGGTCCAGCCGGAGGGGACGGCGGAAAAGGCGCTAATGTGATTTTTGAAGTCGAAGAAGGGCTGCGCACCCTCATGGACTTTCGATTCAACAAGCATTTTAAGGCAACACGAGGCGAGCACGGCATGTCCAAAGGCATGCATGGAAAAAACTCAGAAGATATGATTGTTAAAGTTCCACCGGGGACTGTTGTAACCGATGCAGAGACAGGACAAGTTCTGGCTGATCTCGTCCACCATGGACAGCGTGCGGTTGTTGCCAAAGGGGGACGTGGCGGAAGAGGAAATACCCGTTTTGCGACGCCCGCAAACCCGGCACCGGAACTTGCTGAAAATGGGGAACCGGGTGAGGAAAGAGACGTTATATTGGAATTGAAGGTCTTGGCTGATGTTGGCCTGGTCGGATTTCCGAGCGTTGGTAAATCAACTCTATTGTCGGTTGTTTCTGCAGCCAAGCCAAAGATTGCCGAGTACCACTTTACTACGATTACACCAAACCTTGGTGTGGTGGCTGTGGATGATGGCCGGAGCTTTGTGATGGCTGACCTTCCGGGATTAATTGAAGGTGCCCATGAGGGTGTCGGGCTCGGACATCAGTTCCTGCGCCATATCGAAAGAACAAGGGTTATTTTGCATGTCATTGATATGTCGGGCATGGAAGGCAGAGATCCATATGAGGACTTTGTCAAAATTAATGATGAACTGAAACAATACAATTTACGGCTTACCGAACGCCCACAGATCGTTGTGGCCAATAAAATGGATATTCCTGGAGCAGAAGAGAACCTTGAAGCATTTAAAGAAAAGCTTGAGGAGGACATCCCGGTTTATCCCATCTCTGCCGTTACACGCCAGGGATTGCGTGAGGTTTTGTATATAACCGCCAACCTTTTGGAAACGACACCCGAGTTTCCGATGATGCACGAAGAAAAAGAAGAAAGCCGTGTCCTTTACAAGCACGAAAAAGAAGAAGCCGGCTTTTATATCACGCGGGATTCCGCAGGGACATTTATTATCAATGGACCGAAGATTGAGCGTTTGTTCAAGATGACTGACTTTACACGTGATGAGACGGTTAAACGATTTGCCCGTCAAATGCGTTCTATGGGTGTGGACGAAGCATTGCGTGAAAAAGGTGCTCAGCATGGGGATACAATCCGTATTCTTAAATATGAATTTGAGTTTGTGGAATAGACTGCTGTACAAGCAGTCTGTTTTTTTGTCTTTATGACATAGACATTTTGCAGTACCTTTGGATATACTGAGGGAAAGACCTGTTTTGGAGGTTATCGTACATATGAAGGAAAGGCAGTATTACATGGTAAGGGAAGACGTTCTCTCAGAATCCATGCAAAAAACACTTGAAGCCAAGTCTCTTTTGGACCGGGGCAAAGTAAAAACGGTGGCAGAAGCAGCGGAAAAAGTAGGTTTAAGCCGTAGTGCGTTTTATAAGTACAGAGACGGGATTTTTCCGTTTCATACGATGATTAAGGAAAAGATTATAACCCTTTCACTAAATCTCGAAGACCGGTCAGGAGCGCTTTCAAGCCTGTTGACCATTGTGGCATCGGTCGGCTGTAACGTTCTGACCATCAATCAGACCATTCCTCTTCAAGGAAGAGCCAATGTCACCTTAACGATTGAAACGAATGGGCTGCGCGGAGAGATCAACGAGCTGCTTGCCACGCTAAACCGCATGGAAGCTGTAGAAAGTGTGGAAGTGATTGGAACAGGTGCATAAAAAAAGAGAGTTGTTTAACAAAACAGCTCTCTTTTTTTGGTTAAGACAACAGATAACCTTTTTGTTTTAGCTCCCAGCAGGCGTTTTCGATCTGATCCTTCGATTGGGCTTCCAATGTATGAAGATGAATGCCTTCTGTCAAAGTACTGAGCAGTGCCGCATTAGTAGTCTCCAGTTTGTTTAAAAACTCCTCGACTTCTTTTCTTGTGCTAAGGAGCAGGGAGGCGGTCAGATCGCCATAAATCGGATGTTCGACAATGACATTTTTAACGGTTACGCCATGATCCACAATGGTGAATAACTCATCCATTGTGTCTTCCGGTGAATGATTGGAGACAATTAAATGAGTATGCGGAGCCTGTTTTTCCTCCGCCTTCAAATACATATATCCTTGTGAGGTGGCTATAATTGGTTCGTTCATGGCTTTTAGCAAGGATATATCACCGACGATTACTTGACGGCTGACGTTTGTTCTTCCCGCCAGATCACTGCCTTTGATCGGATGGCTGCTCTCCATCAGCCATTGCCTGATTAAATTTCTTCTTTCATCCCCAGGCATTTTTGGTGCCACTGTCACGTTCTTCAACTCCCTGTTTGTTCATAAAATCGTTCTGCAAGCTCTTGAAGGGCTTTGGCGAGAGTGGTTATCTCTTCGCGTGTGGTTTCCCTTCCTAGAGTAATTCTCACGAGTTCATGTGCCTGATCCGCGGTACGGCCGATCGCCATAAGTGCTTTGGACGGTTCCTGCTGCCCGGCTTTACAGGCTGAACCGGTGGAAACGGCAATTTTTCTTCTGTTCAATTCCAGCATGGCGTACTGTCCTTCCATTCCTTCCAACCGGATCGGAAGAAAATGAGGCAATGTGCTCGCCGTCCTTTCCACGACCATTTGAACTAAACCGCTGGTTAGCGAAAGAAATTGTGATATCAAATCATCAATATGTGTATTCCATTCTATCATATGGTTCCATTGATTGCTTGCAGCCGCAAGAAAAGAGATAACTCCCGGCGTATTGACCGTGCCTTGCCGGAAGCCCCGTTCGTGGGTTACACCCGTTAACAGCGGTTTGATAGACAGTTGTGGGGAGATATACACTGCTCCCATTCCTTTCGGGCCGTGTATCTTATGAGCTGAAACCGTGAGTGCATCAAGATTCATTTCCTCTGCTTGGACCGGCAGTTTACCAAAGGTTTGAACACAATCGCTATGAAACATGATTCCATGTTCCTTTAGTATGTTTCCTATCATTTTCAAATTTTGAGTGATGCCAATCTCACTGTTTCCATGGGAGATCGTCGCCAAAATTGTATTGTCTTTTATGGATTGGCGAAGGGCCTCTTCGGTGATTTGACCGTATGAATCAACGGGAACTACTGTCACCTCAAAACCTTCATTCTCAAGAAAAGATAGGGTATTCATGACAGAGCTGTGTTCCATGGGGGAGGTCAGGATATGGTTTCCTTTTTCCCTGTTGCCCCGGGCCAGACTGGTCAGCGCCAAAAAGTTGCCATCAGAGCCCCCGCCCGTAAAATAGATACCGTCCTTTTGGCAGGAGAGCATCCGTGCGAGCTCAACACGGGCTAGATTGATCAAATCGGAAGCGTCCGTGCCCGGGTCATGGAGACTTGATGTATTTGCATAATACGAACCAGCGGTTTCCGCATAAACGTGTATTGCCTCAGGTGACATGGGTGTTGTTGCTGCATAGTCCAAATAAATCATATGTTATCCCGCCTCTAAAAAAACTCTTGATATCAGTGTAGTTGTATGTAAATATAAATGTCAAGACACCTGTAAAGAAAACGAACGGGGGCTTAAAACATGAACGTACAGTTTACAGACGTTCTGGTCATTGGAACCGGAATTGCCGGTTTAATGGCAGCGGAATGTTTGCGTTTGCATAAGAATGTGACAATTATCACAAAGTCTTCTTTCCGAAACAGTAATTCCTATCATGCCCAGGGCGGCATAGCTGCAGCGACACAACAAGATGACCATTGGGCGGAACATTTTCTTGATACGATAAAAGCAGGAAGCTTTCACAACGAGGAAGCGCTGACTGAAATACTGGTAAAGGAAGGGCCTGAACTTGTTTCCCAGCTTGAGCAATGGAACGTGCCGTTTGACAGAAATCCGGACGGAACAGTATCACTGGGCAGAGAAGGAGGGCACAGAAAATCAAGAATCCTTCATGCGGGTGGCGACAAAACCGGTTCGAAGATGATTAAAACGCTGTTTAGTCGCATTGCTGGTCATGTGACGATCAAAGAGAATGAAATGGTTGGCGATTTAATTGTTGAGGGTGGCTGTTGCAGGGGTGCCTGGACCAAGCTGGAAAACGGAGAAGTAACGGTGTATAGAGCAGATGCAGTTATTCTTGCTTCTGGAGGAGCAGCCGGCCTGTACAGCGTTCATTCCAATGATGAAAGCATAACTGGCGACAGCATAGCCCTTGCTTATCGTGCAGGAGCTCTGTTATCCGATCTGGAATTTCTGCAGTTTCACCCAACCATGCTCTATACTCAGGGAAAATCGTTCGGACTCGTATCCGAAGCGGTCAGAGGAGAGGGAGGAATCCTGCTCACGGATCAGGGAGAACGGGTGATGAAAGGGATTCATGAGCTTGAGGATCTTGCACCGCGTGACATTGTGGCCCGGACGATCGATCAATCGATAAACCAGGGAAGGAAGGTTTTTCTTGATGTTTCGAACGTGAATAATTTCACAAATAGGTTTCCGACCATCACAAAGCAATGTAATCGTGCCGGAATCTCCTTGAAGGACGGATGGATTCCTGTAGCGCCAGGTGCCCATTTCACAATGGGCGGAGCCGTAACCGATGAATGGGGACGAACGACAGTCCCCGGGCTGTATGCAGTGGGAGAAGCATCCCGTACAGGCGTTCATGGTGCCAACAGGCTAGCGAGCAATTCCTTGCTTGAAGGCGTTGTGTTTTCCAAACGGACGGCTTTGAACATTCTTGATGGACCTGGCGCAGCTTCAGTCTCAGCTCCCATCAGCTTTAATTTTATGCATACGAAATCTGCAGGATGGCTGCCTGAAAAAGAAGATATAAAAGAAATGATGACCAAGTACGCCGGCATTGTAAGGACTCCTGACGGTTTAAGCGAGGCAATAGCCTGGTTTGAGGAACATGAAAAAAGGACTCCGGACTTTGGATTTACCGTCCATGAGATGGAAGTGCTGAACATGCTGCAAACCGCGCAGCTTATCGTCACTTCTGCTTTTATAAGGAAAGAAAGCCGGGGAGGACATTATCGTACCGACTTCCCCGTCAGCAATGACCGGGAATGGCTGAAAAAACAAATTTACAGAAGGAAGGATTATCATGAACAAGCTGAAGCTAAAAAAACAGCTGCAGGAATTTTTGCTTGAGGACCTTGGAGAAGGGGATGTAACGAGTGGGCTTTTGTTCCCTGAAGAAGAAATGACCGAAGCCAGGCTGGTTGCAAAAAAACCAGGTGTTTTTTCGGGAATGGATGTTGTAATCGAAGGTTATCGCCTGTTAAGTGAAAACTGTACTGTACTCCCAAAAGTCAAGGACGGAGATGTGATATCAGCCGGTCAAGTTTTGGTGGAAGTGAAGGGACCGGCCGCAGCGGTGTACAGTGGGGAACGGGTTATTCTAAACCTTGTGCAGCGGATGTCGGGAATATCCACGTTAACTCATAAGGCGGTAACCGCTTTGGACAGTTCGACTACTAAAATTTGTGATACACGCAAAACCACGCCAGGTTTAAGGATGTTTGAGAAATATGCTGTACAGTGCGGGGGCGGATACAACCACAGGTTTGGGCTGTATGATGGTGTAATGATCAAAGATAATCATATCGAACGTGCAGGAGGAATTACTCAAGCAGTAAAAAAAGTTAAGAAACACCTCGGCCATATGGTGAAGATCGAAGTGGAGACGGAAACACTTGAACAGGTCAAAGAAGCGGTATGTGCAAAAGCGGATGTCATTATGTTCGATAACCGGACACCAGAAGAAATTGAGCGCTGGAAGGCCTTTATTCCGGACCATATCATTACAGAAGCTTCAGGTGGAATTTCACTGGAGGACCTCAGCTCCTACGGAAAAACAGGAGTGGATTTTATTTCTCTTGGGATGCTGACCCATTCAGCAATATCCCTTGATATTAGTTTAAACATCACAGGAGGGGTTAAGGATGAGCTTACTGGAAGCCTTCAAGCAGAAATCCAGCATTCCTGATCATTATTTTTCAATGACTGAAGAGGAAATGGCCGGAAGGGTACATGCAGTAAAAAAACAACTTGGCAATAGGCTGTTCATTCCTGGACACCATTATCAAAAGGACGAGGTCATACAGTTCGCGGACACAACCGGAGATTCGCTTCAGCTCGCCCAGCAATCCGCTCTGAACCGTGAAGCGGAATACATCGTATTTTGCGGGGTTCATTTTATGGCGGAAACAGCTGATATGCTGACAGAATCCCACCAAAAGGTGATCTTGCCCGACATGAGAGCCGGCTGTTCCATGGCGGACATGGCTGATATTCATCAGACGAAAACCGCGTGGGACCGCCTGCAGCATGTATTCGGAGATACCATTTTACCGCTTACCTATGTGAATTCCACTGCTGCCATCAAGGCGTTTTGCGGAAAGAATGGAGGCGCTACAGTTACCTCATCCAATGCGGAGAAAATGCTGGAATGGGCGTTTACGCAAAAGGAGCGCATCCTCTTTTTGCCTGACCAGCATTTGGGACGAAACACGGCCTATACGCTGGGTATCCCTTTAAGTCGGATGGCGGTTTGGGATCCGCAGAAGCAGCAGTTGGAATACGAGGGAGAATTGGATGATGTAAAGGTGATTTTGTGGAAAGGCCACTGCTCGGTACATGAAAAGTTTACGGTCGAAAATATTCAATTCCTCAGGCAGACCAATCCAGAGATGAACATCATCGTTCACCCGGAATGCACCCATGAAGTGGTACAGCTGTCGGACATGGCCGGCTCTACTCACTACATTATTCAGGCTATTCAAAAAGCACCTCCCGGCAGTTCATGGGCCATAGGAACAGAAATGAATCTGGTAAACCGTCTGAAAAACGATCATCCAGACAAAACAATCATTTCATTGAATCCAAACATGTGCCCGTGTCTGACCATGAACCGCATTGATCTCCCCCATCTTACCTATTCGCTTGAGCGGATTCTACAGGAAGAGCCGGGAAACATCATCACAGTGGATAATGAAACAACTGAATACGCTGTAAAAGCACTCCAGCGAATGCTGGTAAGAGCTTAACGCTAACCCCCTCCTGTCAAAGTCATACAGCTGATTTTCAGGGCATAAATTGGTAAAGGACCGACTACTGAAATAGGTAGTAGCACAATGCCCAGATTTTCATATACTGTAAAGAAATTTTGGCAGGAGGGAGTTTTGTTTACGTGAGAATTCATATCGTTCAAAAAGGTGATACTCTCGAAAAAATCGCCGATAAGTATAACATTCCATTAGAAGAACTACGACGGGTAAACGCCGGCACATCATATGGCGGAGTACTTGAAAGGGGATCAAAAGTTAAAATACCTTCTCCCGAAATACCGGCAGGCCGGGGAGAAAAAATGAAAATGCCGTTCAAGCTGCCATCCAAAAAAGAGATGCCCAAAAAGGAAATGCCGGTCGCCCCGGTTCAGGAAATCCCGGTTCCTGCTCCGCCACCGCCGCCGCCTAAACCAGCACCCATTCCCGCTCCTCCAAAAGCCGCTCCAATTATCCCGAAAGCAGAACCCAAATTCGTACCCAAGGCTGAACCAAAAATGGCGCCGAAAGCAGAACCGAAAATGGCACCAAAGGCAGAGCTGAAAATGCCTATGAAAGCAGGGCCGATTATGTCGTTGAAACCGGCACTCGCAAAAAAAGATATGCCTTTTAATCCATTGCTGCCAAAGAAAACGTACAAAGAATCTTCCATGAAATCTCCGAAACCGCTGGCGCCAATGAGCCATAAGGATTTTACCGCATACATGGAGTCTTCCTCTTCTGCGCATATGAAATGGGCCCACCATCAACCGATTCATCATCAGGCACCAAAGATGGATTTTGCACCGCCTGTCTATGTGTCTCCGCCAGCAGGACTTACTCATGGGAAAGACGGCTTTGGGATGGGAAAACAAATGCATCCTTTTCTGGCAGAAGAGTCTTCTTCTGCAATGAACCACATGTATTCTGGAGTCCCTCCTATGTTTGAGCAGCCGCAAGGATATACGGCGCCTGTATACGGGGGTGCAGGAGCGGGCATGCCTCCTTTTAGTGCAATGCCGGGGCAGGGACAGCAGGTGTATCCGTCCTATCATGGGGGAGGAACACTTTCCATGGGAAGTAGCCAAATGGGTTACGGCAGCATGCCACAGCACGGACAAATGGGTTCACAGCATGGAATGCCAGGTCAGCAGCATGGTGGCCAGCAGTACGGAAGCGGCCAACAAATGGGTCAGGGAATGCAAGGTCAACATTCCAGCAGCGGCCAACAAATGGACCCGGGAATGCCAGGTCAGCAGCATGGTGGCCAGCATTACGGAAGTGGCCAGCAGATGGGCCAAGGAATGATGCCAGGTCAGCAGTATGGAGGCCAGCATTACGGAAGTGGCCAACAGATGGGCCAGGGAATGATGCCAGGTCAGCAATATGGTGGCCAGCAGTACGGAAGCGGACAGCAG
>NZ_QJKL01000001.1:130376-549700 GCF_004127935.1 Fictibacillus sp. S7
AGTACGGAAGCGGTCAGCAGACGGGTCAAGGAATGCCAGGCCAGCAGTACGGAAGCGGTCAACAGACGGACCCGGGAATGTCAGGCCATCAGATGGGTCAGGGAATGCCAAGTCAGCAATATGGAAGCCAGCAAATGGGCAGTGGCCAGCAGATGGGCCAGGGAATGATGCCGGGTCAGCTGTACGGAGGCCAGCAATACGGAAGCGGACAGCAGATGGGTCAGGGAATCATGCCAAGTCAGCAAATGGGCCAGGGAATGATGCCGGGCCAGCAGTATGGCGGCCAGCAATATGGCATGAGTCCACAAATGAGCCAGGGAATGATACCCGGCCAGCAGTATGGCGGCCAATATGAAACCGGTCGTCCTGACATGTACGGAGAAGATTCTCAAGACCACAGTTTTGAAACCTATTATGGAGACATGACCGATCACGAGTCATTCGGGGGCTACGAACCAGAACACGGGGAAGGGATGCAGGAACTGCCAAATCCATACTCAGAAGCGGATTACCGCGATGGCTCAATAGACAGCCAGGATCAAGATGAAGAATAAAGAATACAGAGACGGTTTCAAAAGAAAGCGACTCTTCTTGAGCAGTCTAACTGGAAAAGGACTGGATGTGATCAGTCACTATTTCGTAAAATACAATGTTTGCATTGTTGAAACCAAAGCTGGCGTTTATGTGCTAAAAGGGTTTTCCCGAAAAGATGAGTGCATGGAGCAGTTAAAGCTTTCCCAATGGTATTCTCAATACGATCATCCCATGATGGGGGTTTATACCACGTATCCAACGGGTAAAAACGTTCATTACTTTGATCACATGTATTGGGGGATTATGCCGTTTTATAAAGGTGATGAACTCGATCTGAACGATGAAAAAGATGTCAGGGACGGAATACATGCCATCCGAAAATTTCACGCACAAAGCGTCTATACATCAGACAGTTATCTTTCACTTCTTTCGAGCTATTCACTTATTGAAAAGTGGACGAAGCGATTTAATGCTTTTAAGCGGAATAGTAAAAAACATTCCATTTCTGCCGAGATGGATGAAGCCTTTCAAGAGATGATAGCCTGGGGGAAATGGTCATTAAGCCAGTTAAACCGAAAAGAACTCGAACGGATGGAACAGGAGGCGCGGGAAAAGGGGGAAGTTTGCCATGGTGATGTGGCTCCTCACAATTTTATGCGCAGAAGTGAAGACGACGTTATCTTAATTGATTATGACTTATTCTCCGTGGTTCCTCACGATTATGACATTCTTCAGTATGTGAACAGGGTCATGCCGTATTGGGACTGGGCGCCTTCCATTTTACAAAAGTGTGAGGATCCGGAGCTTGTGGCCTTGCTTAAAAAGAAATGGTTTTTAACCGCATTGGTTTTTCCGACCGATTTATACAGAGAGTGGAACCGGGCGTTTGAAGCGGGGAAGGAACAAATCAAAGAGATGACCATTTTTACAGAAGATGATCTTTCTTACCGGCGAAAGTTCATCAGGCGTATTCAGGAAGTAATCTCCAAAAAATCGTGATGCCAAAAATTATATGTCTTACCTTTATGTAACAGAGTAAAAAAAGCCTCCGACAGCCATTATAGTGGTGAAAGGAGGTTTTTTGCATTGAAACCAATACTAAGTGGATTAACGGTTCTTACATTGGCAGCAGGACTTGTGGGATGTAATACCAATAAAGGTGCACTTGACCGCAATGATAACGACGTGCGGCCGATCGGTTATTACAACAAGCAGGGTGACCGCGATGGGATGGACCGCAGCAAAGGTCCTGTAACCGATATGATGGATAACAACCGTACGGACAATAACGCGCCAAGGAATGTTGGATACGATCAAAACTATGATGGTGCCCTTGCCGAAAAGATCCGTGACCGTGTCAACCGTATGAACAATGTAGACGATGCTCATGTTATTTTGAATGATAACAACGTCATTGTCGGGATAGATACCAGCGAAAACAACAAAAAGGCCGTGGATCACAGGGTCTATAGAGAAGTAAAGAAACTGGTTCCCAATCGGGATGTTCGTGTAACAACGGATGATAACATCGTCAATCGAATCAAAAATGTAGATAATAATCTTCAAAACGGCAAGACCACGCGCGAAGTCAGCTCCGACGTTAAAGGCATTATGTCCGACATCGGAAAAGCTGGTACCGACTTAGGGAATGCAGTGAAACGTCCTTTCCAAAATAACCGCTAGAGAACAGATTTTTCTGTTCTCTTTTTTTTGTGGCTGTTTAAATGTTACTTTTGAAGAAATGTTCACACCTCTCTTTGGTGTTATTATCCCCGTTTAGACGGACTCTGTGATACAATACGGAGAGGAAACGTATGGTCGCTTTATACAGCGGCACAGCGCTCGTGTTGTTTAGAAGGAGAGAACATGATTGATTGAACACATAAACGGTAAAATTGTACATGTTTCAGCCGAATACACTGTGCTTGAAGTGAATGGTATCGGGTACCAGATTCTCTGTCCCAATCCATTTATATACAGGGTGGGGCAAACAGAAACCATATACACGTTCCAATATGTAAGGGAAGATGTGCTTGCTTTGTACGGTTTTAAAGCGCGCAAGGAACGTGATCTGTTTCTGAAACTGCTGAACGTGTCAGGAATCGGTCCAAAAGGGGCGCTTGCCATTATGGCTTTTGGCCAGCCTGAACAAGTCATCCGTGCCATTGAGGCCGAAGATGAAGCGTTCCTGGTTAAATTCCCCGGTGTAGGGAAAAAAACCGCACGACAGATGATATTGGACTTGAAAGGGAAGCTGTCGATTTTTACAGACGAACCGGCTGAAGGATTATTTGCGACTCCGGCGCCTGACCATTCAGATCAGCTGGATGAAGCGGTGGAAGCATTAACCGCATTGGGATATGCCAAAAAGGAGATCAACAAAGTGCTGCCTTCGCTTAAAAAGGAAGATCTGACTACGGATCAATACATTAGGAAAGCGCTGCAAAAGCTAGTGAATCATTAGGGGCGTGATCGCTTTGGACGATAGAATTGTATCTGGAGAAAGCTCGAAGGATGATTTTTTTGAACTGAGTTTACGTCCGGAATACCTGCATCAATACATAGGTCAGGAAAAAGTAAAAGAAAATTTGAATATCTTTATCCAGGCTGCCAAAATGAGAAATGAGGCACTCGACCATGTGCTTTTGTACGGTCCTCCAGGGCTTGGTAAAACGACCCTTGCCTCTATCATCGCGAGGGAAATGAATGTCAATTTCCGGTCCACGAGCGGTCCGGCGATTGAACGGCCTGGTGACCTTGCCGCCATTCTTACTGCGCTGGAGCCGGGAGATGTTTTATTCATTGATGAAATCCACCGTTTATCAAGGGCCATAGAAGAGGTGCTGTATTCGGCAATGGAAGACTTTTGTTTGGATATTGTCATCGGTAAGGGAGAGACAGCCCGGTCAGTCCGTTTGGATTTGCCTCCCTTTACACTTGTAGGAGCCACTACCCGTGCAGGATCGCTGTCATCACCGCTCAGGGACAGGTTTGGCGTTTTGGCCCGGCTTGAATTTTATACGGTTGAAGAATTAACAGAAATTGTAACCCGAACAAGCGGTGTTTTTAATATGAAGATTGATCTGCAGTCTGCGTCAGAGATTGCCCGGCGGTCAAGAGGAACGCCGAGAATAGCCAACCGGCTGTTCAAGCGTGTCCGTGATTTTGCCCAGGTGGACGGGACAGACACCATTACTTTGGGCCTGGCTGATAAATCGCTGGAGATGCTTCAGGTTGACCGTTTAGGATTGGACCATATTGACCATAAATTATTACAAGGGATCATCCATAAATATAAAGGCGGTCCTGTCGGTCTTGAAACCATATCTGCTACGATCGGGGAAGAATCGCATACGATTGAAGATGTGTATGAGCCCTATTTGCTGCAGATCGGTTTTATACAGCGTACGCCAAGAGGGAGAGTAGCCACAGCTCTTGCGTATGAGCATTTTAATTTGGAGGTGCCGCATCCTTAATGGGAATTTCCCGGTTGTTGATAATTATGGGAATCGTATTGATAGTGATTGGCAGCCTATGGACAATTGTCGGCAAACTGCCCGGCGATCTTGTATTTAAAAAAGGCAACACAACGTTTTATTTTCCGATTGTCACATCGATCATTGCCAGTATTGTTCTGTCTTTGATCATGTATGTGATCGGTCGTTTTAAATAAGGAGGTCCAAAAGACCTTCGAGTAATAGAAACAGGAGAAGAAAATGGATATTAATATGTTTGACTTTGACCTTCCGGAAGAGCTGATTGCGCAAACTCCGTTAAAGGACCGAACAGCATCCAGGCTGATGGTACTTGACCCGGCAACCGGGAAGGTAGAACACAATACATTTAAAAATATTATCGATTACTTAAACCCGGGCGACTGCCTGGTGTTGAACGACACAAAAGTTCTTCCGGCAAGGCTTTTGGGTGAAAAGGAAGATACAAAAGCCAAAATCGAGATCTTGCTGCTGAAAGAAACAGGAGATGACACGTGGGAGACACTCGTGAAGCCAGCCAAACGCGTAAAACCGGGAACGACCGTTGTTTTTGGGAATGGTCTGCTGAAAGCCGTATGCACCGGGGAGACAGACCAGGGTGGCCGAACCTTTAAATTTGAATACGAGGGTATTTTTTACGAAATTCTTGATGCGTTGGGTGAAATGCCTCTTCCACCTTACATTAAAGAACAGCTGGAAGAGCGAGACCGTTATCAGACCGTTTATGCCAAGCACCAGGGCTCTGCTGCCGCTCCGACCGCGGGATTACATTTTACGGAATCTCTTCTTGAAGATATTAAGAAAAAAGGTGTTCATGTCACTTTTATTACACTCCATGTAGGACTTGGGACATTCCGGCCGGTATCGGCAGAAAATATTGAAGAGCATGACATGCATGCCGAATTTTATCAGATCACAAAAGGTACAGCTGAACTGCTTAACCATGTGAAAAAGAACGGCGGACGGATTGTATCAGTTGGCACTACATCCACCCGGACACTTGAAACTGTTGCAGGTAAACATGATGAATTTTGTGAGGATTCCGGCTGGACCGATATTTTTATTTATCCCGGTTATACGTTTAAAGCGATTGACGGTATGATTACGAATTTTCATTTGCCAAAGTCCACGCTGATCATGCTGATTAGTGCGCTAGCCGGCCGTGAACATGTCCTGAAAGCTTACAAGGAAGCCGTAAATGAACGATATCGATTCTTCAGCTTTGGGGATGCTATGCTGATTCTAGAAGGAGAGAACAAACATGACAGCAGCCGTCCGGTATGAATTAATCAAAACGTGCAAGCAATCGGGAGCGAGGCTCGGTAAAGTCCATACGCCACATGGTGTGTTTGAAACACCGGTATTTATGCCGGTAGGGACACTGGCCACTGTAAAAACAATGAGCCCGGAAGAGTTGAAAGACCTTGGGGCCAACATTATTTTGAGTAATACGTATCATCTGTGGCTTCGTCCGGGTCATGAAATCGTCCGAGAAGCAGGTGGTCTTCATAAATTTATGAATTGGGACCGTTCGATTTTGACTGATTCAGGCGGGTTTCAGGTCTTCAGTTTAAGTGATTTAAGAAAAATTACGGAAGAGGGCGTTCATTTCAGAAACCATTTGAACGGTGAAAAGCTGTTTTTAAGCCCGGAAGGTGCAATGGAGATTCAAAATGCTCTAGGTTCGGATATCATGATGGCATTTGATGAATGTCCACCATATCCGGCAGAGTACGAGTATATGAAGTCGTCCGTTGAGCGGACAAGCCGCTGGGCCGAACGGTGTCTGAACGCCCATGAAAGGCCGCATGATCAGGGGTTGTTCGGAATTGTACAAGGTGGTGAATATGAAGATTTACGCCGTCAAAGTGCAGAAGATCTCGTATCCCTTGACTTTCCAGGATATGCTGTCGGGGGACTTTCCGTGGGTGAACCGAAAGACGTCATGAACCGGGTGCTGGAATTCACCACACCTTATTTGCCACGTAACAAACCAAGATATCTGATGGGTGTAGGTTCGCCGGACTCCCTTATTGATGGTGCAATCCGCGGGATTGACATGTTTGACTGTGTACTGCCAACACGCATCGCGAGAAACGGTACACTGATGACCAGTGAAGGAAGGCTGGTTGTCCGAAATGCAAAGTATGCCAAAGACTTCAGACCGCTTGATGAAAATTGCGATTGCTATACATGCCGAAATTACTCGCGCGCGTACATCCGGCATCTGGTCAAAAGCAATGAAACGTTTGGTTTTCGCCTTACGAGTTACCATAACCTTTATTTTTTGGTAAACTTAATGGAGCAGGTCAAGCAAGCGATCCGGGAAGACAGGCTGCTTGACTTCCGTGAAGAATTTTTCGAACAGTATGGCTTTAATAAACCGGATGCGAAAAACTTTTAAGGTTTAACTAATTGAAAGGGGTGAAATAAATGGGTAGCTTAGGTTCTTTATTACCAATCTTGCTAATGTTTGTCATCTTCTACTTTTTGCTGATCAGACCTCAGCAAAAAAGGCAAAAGGCTGTGCGAACTATGCAATCTGATCTGAAAAAAGGGGATCATGTTGTCACGATCGGCGGTCTTCACGGCACAATTGAAGTGCTGGAAGAAAACACGGTTGTCATCAAGTCCAAAGATGGTTCCGCATTGACGTTTGACCGCAATGCGATCCGTGAATCAAGAGAAGTATAATGAAAAGCAGAAGCGCCACCGCGTTTCTGCTTTTATTACGATTTGAACATTATTTATGACTGCCGACATTGACACCCATGATGGCTCCCAGCATACAAAGCAGCAAAAAGATACCGTGAAACAGGTATTGAGTGGAGGTGAACGTGGTTTGATAACCCAGATACTGAACCAAAAAAACGAATAAGGAAAAAAGAAGGGCGGTGCCTATACCGAGCATCATGCCTTTTTCTTTGCCTTTTTTTCCTGATAGAAAGCCACCGATAAACAGGGATAAAAAAGAAAGACCGGTGGTTACCCATTTCAAAGATACCTCTGTTAGAGACGTGAAGCGCAATAGAAGAGAAAGGATCAGACTGCTTATAATAATGGCAACCAATATGGCGGCAACTCCTTTTATCATTGCTGAAAACATATGCCTTGCATTCACCTGGATTCGTCCCCCTTTACATACAAGCCTTCCTTATAACCATATTCACTGTCCCAAAAAACAGAACCGGAAAAAAGACCATTATTTATTTCAATTACCAAAACCTACGCCTCATGTTCGCTCCCTGCCATGGTCAAACTAAGGTTGACTGAAAGAAGGGAGGGACTGCAATGGAATATTATACAATTGTGTTAAGGACCATTTTCGTCTACTTTATTTTAATTGGTGTGTTCCGCCTGATGGGAAAACGTGAAATCGGAAAATTGTCAGTTCTCGATTTTGTCGTGTCCATCATGATCGCTGAGCTTGCCGTTATCTCGATCGAAGACCCCAAAGTACCGATGCTTAAACATTTGATCGGAATCTTCGTACTGTTTCTTATACAAATTTTCCTTGCGTTCCTTTCTTTGAAGAGCAAAAAAGTGAGAGAAATAGTGGACGGTAAGCCTTCAATCATTATTGAGAACGGACACATAAACGAATCTGAAATGAAAAAGCAACGGTATAATTTTGATGATTTGCTTACCCAACTGAGAGAAAACAATGTGAGAAACGTGACAGACGTGGAATTCGGAATACTGGAATCTACAGGTAAACTTTCAGTGATTATAAAAGAGGACAGCGTGAAGACAGGTGATTCTGAAATTCCTTACAGTAACCTTCCTTTGGTATTTCCAGTGATTCTGGATGGGAAAATTCAGGAAGATCACTTGAAAAAATTGGATAAAACCTCCCTCTGGCTGCGTCAGGAATTGCGAAAAATGGGGTTTAGGGACACAAAGAAAATTACGCTTTGCACAATCAATAAAAACGGAACCTTATATGTGGACCAAAAAGACGAGTAAGCAGTCTCCCTTTTGGTAAGCTGCTTTTATACCCATCGCTTAATAATGGGCAACTGCCTGAGATCGTCTCTTTTTATGAGCCGAAAGAAAAACAGGGTTGTGAGGTAGAGAATTCCGGTAAGTAACAAACTGAAACAGATGCCAGGCACTTTTGAAAACTGTGGAAAGATATACGTATAAATAAAGTGGGAACCAAAACCAGTGATCAGGATCGACATTAAACCAAAGATAAAATCCTTTGCTTTTATAGAATAGCTGATGGCTTTTGCGACGCTTGCAAAATGAAGGAGCGTAACGACAACGATTCCCAGGACAATGGCCAGTGCGACTCCCATAATCCCGAACTCTGGTCGGGTGGCAAGTGCAAAGATGGCGGCAAGCTTGACGACAGAGCCAATGAGGCTGTTCATCATCGCAGCTCTGGCCAAATTCATGGCCTGCAGCACAGCCTGCAAGGGACCTTGAAAGTAAAGAAAGAAAAACAGTGGGGTCATCACCTTCAAATAGCTCGCCGAGGCCGGTGAATCATACATTAGATCCATAATGGGAACAGCATACACATACATCACCACAGCGGCTATGCCTCCGGACAGCATGGAAAGTCGCAAAGCCTGATTCAGCCGATGTTCAATCAGGCCATACTTCTTATTGGCGTTGGCTTCGCTGATCGCAGGAACAAGTGAAACGGATAACGAAAATGTGATAAATGTGGGCAAGAATAACAAGGGAATAACGTAACCGGCCAGTTCCCCATACTGCCTGGTGGCTGCGATTGCACTGACTCCGGCGATGGCGAGACTTTGTGCGACCACAATAGGTTCAAAAAAGTAAGAAACCGACCCGATCAGCTGGCTTCCGGTTGTAGGAAGGGCAATGCCAAGCAATTCTTTCAGCGTATCATGCCCGCTTTTCAACTGTTTGAAAAAGCCTTTTCGCACTTTCATGTTTTTTTTCAACTTAAACATGGAAAACATATAAAGGAGAGAAGCCAGTTCTCCGATAATTACGGAGATCATGGCTCCTGCTGCTGCAAATTCAACACCATAGGGTAGAAAAAAGCTGGTTAAAAGTGCAACAAGAGTAATCCGCACAATTTGTTCAATCACCTGTGAATAGGCGGAAGGACGCATGTTTTGCAGCCCCTGAAAATAGCCTCTCAGTACAGAAGATACGGCAATGATCGGAACCACGGGTGCAATTGCAATTAATGGATAAAAGGTTCTTTTGTCTGTAAAGAAATAGTGAGATAATATAGGAGCGGCTACCATCATGGCCGTTGTAAAGATAATGCTTAATACCCCTGTGATCGCAAGAGAGACGATCAGCACTTTTTTAATTTTCTTACGGTCTCCTTTTGCATCCGCTTCGGCAACCAGTTTGGAAATCGCAACCGGAAGGCCCATGCGTGTTAATGTAATGGCAAGCAGCATGGTCGGCACTGCCATCATATACAAACCAACGCCTTCCTGGCCCATGACCCGGGCCACCACAATGCGATTAATAAAACCAAGGATCCTTGTGATCAGTCCCGCCAGTATGAGAAGGAGAGTTCCCTGGATGAGTGTTTGTTTTGACATTTTTGGGCCCTACTTTCTTTTCAGAAATGAAATCGACCGTCTGGCATCTGTGTAACCCATTTATATGGAGAAAAGGGACAAAGCATGACAAGTAGTTTCGTTCAAAAAAGAGAAAAAACGAGGTGAAAAAACGGTGAATGCCACGTCGTTTGAAGAGTTACAAGATCAGGTAGAACCCGCGTTAAAAAGCAAAACCGAAGAATTTCACTTTCTTGGCTATGAGAGCGTCACAAGCGAAGAAATCTGGGATTGCGTCATACAAAAAGCGCAAAAGAAAAAAGTGGAAGTAAGGCTTCACGTTCTTGTAGGTTTGATTCTCAATTTATCGTTGACCGATTTTATGAATTGGCTGACGCTTGAAGCCTATAAAAGGGATGTAAAATAAGAGGCCATTGCATCGTGATGGTTTCTTTTTTTTCTGTGGGGCAGTTTTTCAGGAAAAATAGGGATTGTGTAAGTTTTTACAAAGTTCACCTTATGAAATTGACAGAAAAAAACATCAGTCGATATAATGGGGAAGGTTGGACTCATTTTACATAATGGCTTCATTTTGTTTGAAAAGCAGTGTAGCAGCATGAAGGAGGAAAGGGATAATGGTAAAAAAGAACAGGATTGCCACGTTTATTTTAATCCTGGCCGCTTTTGCGGTATTAATCGGTTTCACCACACCGCAAATCGTGAAAAATATTAAACTGGGTCTTGATCTCCAAGGCGGGTTTGAGGTTCTTTATCAGGTAAAACCGGCAAAAAAAGGCCAAAAGATTGATAATGATGTGTTAAAAAGTGCTGTACAGGCATTGGATCGCAGGGTGAACGTACTCGGTGTATCAGAACCAAATATCACCATCGAGGGTAAGGACAGAATCCGTGTCCAGCTCGCAGGGGTGAAGGATCAAAACAATGCCCGTAAGCTCCTTTCCACGAAAGCACAGCTGACGTTCCGCGATGTAAACGATAAAGTTTTGCTCGACGGTTCCGACCTTAAAGGCGGCGGTTCAAAAGTTACATATAACCAGCAAAACCAGCCGATTGTCCAGCTTACGCTGAAAGACGGAGACAAGTTTGGTGAAGTAACAAAAAAAGTGATGAATATGGGGCCTGGGCAAAATCAGCTGGTCATCTGGCTCGATTATGAAAAAGGCGATTCCTATAAAGCGGAAGCCGGGAAAAAAGACCCGAAATTCATTTCTGCTCCTTCTGTAAACAGCGTTCTTGACCAAAAACAGGTTGTCATTGAAGGGCGCTTTACACAGGAAGAGGCGCAAAATTTAGCGGATATTTTAAATGCCGGAGCACTTCCGGTTAAATTGAAAGAAGTATATTCCACTTCTGTGGGGGCGAAGTTTGGGGAACAGGCGCTGCATGATACAATCTATGCGGGCTTTATTGGAGTAGCTATCATTTTCCTTTTCATGCTCCTTTATTACCGGATCCCTGGTCTTGTTGCCGTAATTACCTTAAGCATATACATTTACTTGATCCTGCTTATTTTTGACTGGATGAATGGCGTCCTGACCCTGCCGGGTATTGCAGCACTGATCCTCGGAGTTGGAATGGCTGTAGATGCCAACATTATCACGTATGAACGGATCAAGGAAGAACTAAGAAGCGGCAAGTCGGTGATGAGTGCGTTTAAAGCCGGAAACCGCAGATCATTTACCACAATCTTTGATGCGAACATCACAACAATCCTGGCCGCAGGAGTGTTATTTGCCTATGGTACAAGTTCAGTTAAAGGGTTTGCATTGGTACTTATCATTTCAGTGCTTGCCAGCTTTATCACAGCCGTGTACGGCTCCCGGGTGTTCCTTGGACTGCTGGTTAAAAGCAGATGGCTTGATAAAAAGCCAGGGTACTTCGGCGTGAAGGAGAGTGAAATCAGTGAGCTTTAATTACGACTTTGTCAAACACCGTAAGATATTCTTTATTTTCTCTTCAATTATTACCGTGCTGGGAATCGTATCTCTTTTGGTCTTTGGCTTAAACCTGGGCATTGATTTTGAGAGCGGATCGAAGGCTGAAGTCCAGGCGAAGACGTCCATAAACGCAGAGGATCTTTCTGACACGCTGAACAGTGCGGGGCTGAAGCCTGAAGAGATTCCGGTGCTCGCAGGACAAAACAACCAGCGTGCGTCCATTGCATACAACAAAGTTTTATCAAAGGATGAAATTGCAAAGTTTAAAACAACAATAAAAGAAAAATATGGAACAGAACCGAGTGTGAGTACGGTATCTCCGGTGGTCGGCCGTGAATTGGCCAGAAATGCCTTGATTTCCGTGTTGATCGCTTCGGTGGGCATCATCATTTATGTCGGCATCCGTTTTGAGTTCCTGATGGCCCTCGCTGCCATTATTGCGTTGCTGCATGATGCCTTCATGATTATTGCGGTATTCAGCTTCCTTCGTTTGGAAGTGGACCTTACCTTTATTGCGGCGATACTGACCATTGTCGGTTATTCCATCAATGATACCATCGTTACGTTTGACCGAATCAGGGAGAACATGAAGAAGACGAGAATCAAGAACAAAGACGTTCTCGCCGGAGTGGTTCACGACAGCATCAAACAGACGCTTACCCGTTCTATCAACACAGTACTGACCGTATTGGTGGCAGCGGTGGCACTTTGGATCTTTGGAAGTGAATCCATCCGCAACTTCTCGATCGCTCTATTTATCGGTTTGATGTTCGGTATGTATTCTTCCATCTGTATCGCTTCACAGCTCTGGTTCGTTTGGAAGGCCAAACAATTAAAGAAACGAAACTTCAAGCCGGCAGACAGCCAGGCATAAAACAAACAATTTCATTATGGATTTCATTGTCACCTCTTAACCACTTTTGTATAATGAGAAGGTTAAGAGGTGATTTCATGTTACAGGCAAGAACGCGCTGGAACCTCCTGCCCGTTCCTGAAGAGCAGGCTTCTGCCTTATCTTCTGCATTAAAAATACCGGAACTGGTGGCAAAGCTGCTGGTTTCAAGAGGGATGGAGACCGTGGAAAGTGCAGAGCGCTTTTTATACAGCGGCCCGCAAGCATTTTATGACCCATTCATGCTGGATGGAATGAATGAAACAGTAAACAGGATTAAAACGGCCATAGAGCAAAATGAAAAGATTTTGATCTTTGGTGATTATGATGCGGATGGTGTCAGCAGCACATCTGTAATGGTATATACATTAAAGGCATTGGGAGCCGATTTTGAATTTTACATACCCAACCGTTTTACAGAAGGATACGGACCGAATGAGCCTGCCCTCAGATGGGCGAGGGAGCAAGGTTTTAACCTTGTCATTACAGTGGATACAGGAATTTCGGCTGTTCACGAAGCGGAGGTCGCTAAAGAGATTGGTCTTGATTTTATCGTAACGGATCATCATGAACCGCCTCCTGTTCTTCCGGGTGCATACAGTATTGTTAATCCTAAAAAACCGGGCTGCCCATACCCGTTTAAAGGTTTGGCAGGCGTCGGCGTGGCATTTAAGGTTTCCCATGCACTTCTTGGAGAAGCACCGCTGCACCTGCTTGACATCGCCTGTATTGGCACAATTGCCGATCTGGTGCCATTAGTGGACGAGAACCGGATCATTGCCAGGGAAGGTATTAAAGCACTGGAGAGAACCACCAAAAAAGGATTAAGAGCGCTGCTTGAAGTGGCCGGATTAAAGGATACGGTTTTAAACGCAGAACATGTCGGTTTTGCGATCGGGCCCAGGGTAAATGCCGCCGGCCGGCTGGATTCCGCTGTTCCTGCAGTTGAGCTTTTTACAACAGAGGACGAAGAAGCGGCAAAGATGCTCGCATCAGAAATCGATCAATTAAACAAAACCCGCCAGTCGATCGTTTCCGAAATTACGAAAGAAGCTGTTGAGGAAGTGGAACAGAACTTCCCTCCGGAGGATAATGCGGTTCTTGTGATCGCTAAAGAAGGCTGGAACCCGGGAGTCATCGGCATCGTGGCTTCACGTTTAGTGGAGAAATTTTATCGTCCGACGATCGTGCTAAGCATTGATTCAGAAAAAGGCCTGGCCAAAGGATCAGCAAGGAGCATTGAGGGCTTTGATATGTTCGAGAATCTGTCACTGAGCCGGGATATCCTTCCTCATTTTGGAGGGCATCCAATGGCCGCTGGTATGACGCTTGCAGCAAGTGATCTGGACGAATTGAGAAGCCGACTGAACCGCCAGGGCCGGGAGCAGCTGACAGAAGAAGATTTTAAACCGGTGACGGCCATTGATCTTGAATGTTCTCTGGATGAAGTTACCATTGAAACGATCGAGCAGATGAACAAGCTTGCGCCGTTTGGGGTCAATAATCCGACACCGCGGGTCTTGATTCCCGATGTGAACATCAGTGAAATTAAAAAGATTGGCAGCCAGTCCAATCACCTGAAAATCCAATTCTCAGATGGGAAGCATAAGCTTGATGCCATCGGATTTCACAAAGGTGAATTGATGGATGAGCTGAGCTATCATTCTCCGGTATCAGCTGTCGGAGAACTGTCCATTAATGAGTGGAACGGTTACCGAAAACCGCAGCTGATGCTCAGTGATCTTGCTGTGAGGGAATGGCAGCTGTTCGATCTCAGAGGAATAAGAGATGCACAAAAAAAATTGTTCTCTCTTCCCGAAAGCAAAGTGCTGATTATTGCGTTTGAAGAAGAGACAATGAAACACCCGGCGTTTTCGGAGCTTCAGGAGAGGATTTACCTTTATCCCAAACAAAAGGATCAAATGGATTTTGCCGGTAAATATGTTGTTTTTCTTGATGTGCCAAAAACAAGAGAAGAATTTTTTTATCTTCTTGAAAGCAATCCGGAGCCTGAACGAACCTATGTTATTTTTCATCAGGAAAATGACCAGTTCTTTTCATCTGTTCCGACGAGAGAGCAGTTCCGATGGTTTTATGCATTTTTAACTAAACGGAAGTTATTTGATGCCGCGCGACACGGGGAAGAGCTGGCCAGGCTCAAGGGATGGTCAAAAGAAGCCGTGCCTTTTATGTCAAAAGTGTTTTTTGAGCTGGACTTTGTTACAATAGAAAATGGTGTTATTACGATCAAGGATCGGCCTGAGAAAAAAGACTTGAAGCATTCAACTACATATAGGAATAAACTGGAGCAGGCTGCAATTGAAAACCAGCTCGTCTATTCTTCCTATCAGGAATTGAAAAACTGCTTCCATCAGTCAAGGAAAACCCATCAGGCATAGATACAGGAGGAAAAAAGAAAATGGACTACAAAAAATATATATCCGTGGTGGAAGATTTTCCGCTTGAAGGTATTCGATTCAAAGATATTACAACCCTGATGCAGGATGGCGAAGTGTATGCCAAAGCAGTGGATGATATCGCAGAATACGCAAAGGATCGAAATATAGATGTCATTGTGGGTCCTGAAGCAAGGGGCTTTATTGTTGGCTGCCCGGTTGCTTATAGATTGGGGCTTGGCTTTGTGCCGGTTCGAAAAGATGGAAAATTGCCGCGTGAAGTGGTAAAAGTAAGTTATGGACTTGAATATGGCAAGGATGTGCTTACCATACACAAAGATGCCATTAAGCCCGGCCAAAGAGTATTGATTACGGACGACCTTCTGGCAACAGGTGGCACAATTGGTGCGACTATTGAATTGGTAGAGCAGCTTGGCGGTGTTGTTGCCGGCATTGCATTCATGATCGAACTTACGTATTTGGATGGACGCGAAAAGCTATCTGGCTATGATATCTTTACGTTAACGCAATATTAAGATAGAAAGGGTGCTCTCTGTAATGGAGTACTCTTTCTTTTTCATATAGAATTGTAAATAAAGGAAATTCGACATTTTTCGTTTTTTACTTTACAGCTTCACGTTTTTTCAAGATAATAGAAGCACTATACAATTTTGACGTTAGGTGATTTTCATGACGATAGAAGAAGTATTAAAAAATGCAGAAAGCTATCTTTCCCAGGAAGATATTGAATTCTTGCGAAAAGCTTACGAATATGCAAAGGATGCACACGAAGGCCAATTCCGCAAGTCGGGAGAGCCGTACATTCAGCATCCAGTTGAAGTGGCTGGTATTCTGGTCGATCTTCAAATGGACCCAGTCACAGTGGCTGCGGGTTTTCTTCATGATGTGGTGGAAGATACACCTATTACGCTGAAGGATATCAGCGACCGGTTTAATGAAGAAGTAGCCATGCTTGTTGATGGAGTCACCAAGCTGAAGAAAATCAAGTTTAAGTCAAAAGAAGAACAGCAAGCCGAAAATCACCGAAAAATGTTCGTAGCAATGGCCCAGGATATTCGCTGTATTTTGATTAAACTAGCAGACCGCCTGCACAATATGCGCACATTGAAGCATATGCCAAAAGAGAAACAGATTCAAAAAGCAAATGAAACCCTTGAAATTTTTGCGCCCCTGGCCCACAGGCTTGGTATCT
The DNA here is from genome assembly GCF_004127935.1 of Fictibacillus sp. S7. NCBI lineage: Bacteria > Bacillati > Bacillota > Bacilli > Caryophanales > Fictibacillaceae > Fictibacillus > Fictibacillus sp. S7. The sequence continues at coordinate 146,365 of NZ_QJKL01000001.1, forward strand.
CTACCATTAAGTGGGAGCTTGAAGATGTTTCATTGCGGTATCTGAATCCACAGCAGTATTACAGGATTGTAAACCTGATGAAGCAAAAGAGAGCGGAACGTGAGCAATATGTCGAAGAAGTGATGAGTGAGATCAACAGCCGTTTGTCAGAAGTGCAGATCAAAGCTGACATTTCAGGACGGCCAAAGCACATCTACAGCATTTACAGAAAAATGGTCAAGCAGAACAAACAGTTTAATGAAATCTACGATCTGCTTGCTGTTAGGGTAATTGTACACAACATCAAAGACTGCTATGCAGCTTTGGGTATCATCCATACGGCATGGAAGCCTATGCCCGGGCGTTTCAAAGATTATATTGCGATGCCAAAAGCCAATATGTATCAATCTCTTCATACAACGGTTATCGGTCCAAAAGGCGATCCGCTTGAAGTGCAAATCCGTACCAGTGAAATGCATCGTGTGGCAGAATACGGGATTGCCGCCCACTGGGCATACAAGGAAGGCTCCAAGAAAGCCCCGGTTAACACGTTTGAAAATAAGTTAACCTGGTTCCGCGAAATTTTGGAGTGGCAGAATGATGTGGCAGATGCGGAAGAGTTCATGGAATCACTGAAAGTGGATCTATTCTCGGATATGGTGTTTGTCTTTACTCCAAAAGGGGATGTAATTGAGCTTCCTGCAGGCTCCGTGCCGCTGGACTTTGCCTACCGGATCCATACAGAGATCGGAAACCGGTGTATAGGTGCGAAGGTCAACGGAAAAATGGTGACGCTTGATTACAAGCTGAAGACCGGCGACATTATTGAGATCATGACGAGTAAGCATTCCTACGGACCAAGTCAGGACTGGCTCAAGATTACGCAAAGCTCACACGCGAAAAATAAGATCCGGCAGTTTTTCAAACGGGAACGCCGGGAGGAGAACGTAGCCAAAGGCAAGGAATTGATAGAGAAGGAAGTTATTGGCCGCGGATTTGACCTTAAAGATGTTTTTACACAAGAAAACATTCAAACGGTTATCAGAAAGTACAATTTTTCGAACGAGGAAGATATGTATGCCGCTGTCGGATACAACGGTATAACTGGAGCCCAAATTGCAACAAGACTGACTGATAAGCTTCGCCGGAAAAAAGATCAGGAACAGGAAAACAAGCAGCTTCTTGATGTGATTTCGGAATCCAAAAGTCTGCCGGCAGCCAAGAAAACCGACTCAGGCATTGTTGTTAAAGGCATTGACAACCTTCTGATCCGTCTTTCCAAATGCTGTAATCCTGTGCCGGGGGACGAAATTGTAGGCTATATTACAAAAGGCAGGGGTGTTTCCGTACATCGCATGGATTGTGTGAATGTAACGACCGGAGATGCTCAGGTCAGACTGCTGCCAGTAGAATGGGAAGGCAGCATTGAAAAACCGAAAAACTATAATGTGGATATTGAAATCAACGGGTTTGACCGCCGGGGTCTCCTGAACGAGGTCCTTCATGCTGTAGGCGAAACAAAAACCAATATTACTGCTGTTTCGGGAAGATCCGACAGAAACAAGATGGCGACGATCAGTATGTCCATTTCCATACAGAATGTGAACCATCTGCAAAAGGTAGTCGAACGGATCAAACAAATTCCTGATATATACGCGGTACGCCGTGTCATGCAATAAAGAAACAAAGGAGAGCGACATGCGAATAGTTTTACAGCGGGTAACAGAGGCTTCTGTTACCGTAGACGAAAAAGTCGTGGGCCAAATTGGCCACGGCTTGTTGCTCCTTGTCGGAGTAACGCATGGAGACACAGAAAAGGATGCGGAATTTCTTGCTGAAAAAGCGGCCAATCTTCGGATTTTTGAAGATGAACAGCAAAAAATGAATCTCTCGTTGCTCGATGTCGGGGGATCTATTTTATCCGTTTCGCAATTTACCTTGTACGGTGACTGCAAAAAGGGAAGGCGGCCCAACTTTATGAATGCGGCCAAACCCGACCAAGCCAGAACGCTGTATGAGACGTTTAACGGAATGCTCAAGGAAAAAGGCATTACGGTTGAAACCGGCATTTTTGGGGCTATGATGGACGTGGCGTTTACGAACAGCGGCCCTGTCACCCTGATCCTCGACAGCGTGGAATAAAACTTATAAAACCTTCACCTTTTGGAAAAGCTAAAAAAAAGGTGAAAGGAAGATTTGGATGCGCAACGGAGAAAAAGGAGAACATGTACATGCCCCTGTGAATCAACTGATGGGCATTGAATTTCATGATTTTATCCAAAAGGAAGCTTCATCAAGCAATATGGAACTGGCCGAGGAATTTGGAGTTCCGCTTCGCAGCGTGATCAGCCTGCGCAAGAAGATGAGGCGATAGCCATTTTTGAAAAAATTTCGGAAAAAAATATTGACATTGTTCTTCAGGATGCGTAAGATAAATAACAATTCAATGAAATGACCAGTGACGGAGAAAAGTAGGTAAACCCCACATGGCCAGAGAGGAAGTGCCGCAGGCTGAGAGCACTTCTGCATGATGATTTAGTGAAAGACACTCCTGAGGTTTCAATTCGAACGGAAAATGAACCATACCCCAGTAGAGTTGGACGCATGCAGGCGTTACTTGCATTTGAGCGGAAGCGTATGCTTCAACCAGGGTGGCACCGCGGGTATGTAACTCCCGTCCCTATTATTATCACGATAATAATAGGGACGGGAGTTTTTTATTTTTCTAATCAAATGAAAATGAATGATGACTGATACAAGGAGGATGGGCGATGGGATATCAAATTCCAAGAGGAACACAGGATATTTTACCGGGAACCGTTGAGAAATGGCAGTATGTAGAGAACAAAGCAAGAGAGATTTGCAGCAGGTATAACTATAAGGAGATTCGGACACCAATCTTTGAACATACCGAACTCTTTTTGAGAAGTGTCGGGGACACAACGGATATTGTCCAAAAAGAGATGTATACCTTTACGGACAGAGGAGAAAGAAGCCTTACACTTCGGCCGGAGGGAACGGCAAGCGCAGTGAGATCCTATGTGGAAAACAAACTGTTTGGGCTCCCTCATCAGCCGACCAAGCTATATTATATCGGGCCGATGTTTCGCTACGAGCGGCCCCAGGCAGGTAGATACCGTCAGTTCGTTCAGTTTGGAATCGAAGCCATGGGAAGTGACGATCCATCCATCGATGCAGAAGTAATGGCGCTGGCCATGGATGTTTATAAAGAACTTGGGTTAAAACGTCTGCGTCTGGTTCTGAACACATTGGGTGATAAAGAGAGCAGGAAAGCGCACAGAGATGCGCTCGTCGCTCATTTTGAACCACGTATCGGCGAGTTTTGCCATGATTGCCAAAACCGTCTGCAAACCAATCCCCTCAGGATTCTGGACTGTAAGAAGGACCGTGATCACGAACTGATGAAGACGGCTCCTTCCATTCATGATTATCTGAATGAAGAATCAAGAAATTACTTTGAAACAGTAAAGTCGACGCTGACAGCGATGGGTATTGATTTTGTGATTGATCCGACACTTGTTCGAGGATTGGATTATTACAATCATACCGCTTTTGAGATTATGAGTGATGCAGAAGGCTTTGGTGCGATTACAACCTTAAGCGGCGGCGGCCGATACAACGGATTGGCTGAAGAAATTGGCGGACCGGCTACACCGGGAATCGGATTTGCGATGAGCCTTGAACGTTTGCTGCTGGCCCTTGATGCAGAAGGGGTTACACTTCCCATTGAAGATTCACTGGACTGCTATCTGGTCGCGATGGGAGAATCGGCAAAAGAGAAGGCACCATCCATTCTGTATCAACTCCGTAAAGCAGGCTTGAAAGCAGACAAAGACTATATGGATAAAAAAATGAAAGCCCAGTTTAAAGCCGCAGACCGGACAAACGCCAAGTTTGTTGCCGTGCTGGGTGACGATGAACTGGCCAATGGAGTCATCTCCGTGAAAGAGATGGAATCCGGTAATCAAACTGAAGTTGAGCTTGAAGAAGTAACACAATATATTTTGAAGCAAATTTGAGGAGGAGTTTCAGCATGGCAGAAAGAACGCATCATTGCGGAATATTGAATGAACAGCATGTCGGAGAGGAAGTCATCCTTAACGGCTGGATGCAGAAGAGAAGAGATCTTGGAGGATTGATTTTCATTGATCTTCGCGACCGTTCGGGTCAGGTACAGGTAGTCTTCAGCCCGGAGGTGTCCAAGGAAGCGCTCGACATTGCTGAAAGAGTAAGAAGCGAATTTGTGTTGAGTGTAAAGGGGACTATTGTTTCCCGTTCGGAAGGAACCGTGAACGAGAATGTACCAACCGGCAAAATTGAAGTTTTGGGAAAAGAACTTCAAATCATTAACAGTGCCAAAACGCCTCCATTCTCCATTTCAGAGGACAATGACATCAATGAAGACGTTCGCCTGAAATACCGCTATCTTGATTTAAGAAGGCCGGCCATGCAGGATACGATGAAACTCCGCTATCGCATTACAAAAACGATTCGCGATTTTCTTGATGCTCAGGAGTTTATGGAAATTGAAACACCAATGCTGACAAAGAGTACACCTGAAGGAGCACGTGACTATCTTGTGCCAAGCCGTGTGCATCCGGGTCACTTTTATGCTCTTCCTCAGTCACCGCAACTGTTTAAACAGCTTTTGATGGTTTCTGGATTTGAACGTTACTTCCAGGTTGTCCGCTGTTTCCGTGACGAGGATTTGCGCGCAGACCGTCAGCCTGAATTTACTCAAATTGACATTGAAACATCTTTCCTCGGTCAGGAAAAACTTATGGCTATGATGGAAGAATTGATGGTACAGCTTGCTCAGGAAGTCCGCAGCTTTTCGGTTCAAACGCCGCTTCCTCGTTTAACTTATGCAGAAGCGATGGACCGCTATGGATCAGACAAACCTGACACTCGTTTTGGAATGGAGCTGCTTAACGTTTCCGAGCTCGTAAAATCATGCGGTTTTAAAGTTTTCGCTTCAACAGTGGAAGGCGGCGGAGAAGTTAAGGCGCTGAATGTAAAGGGCCAAGCAGCAAACTATTCTCGTAAGGATATTGATGTTCTCACCGATTTCGTCAAGCGGTATGGAGCCAAGGGCCTTGCGTGGCTGAAGCTGGAGGAAAACGAGCTGAAAGGCCCGATCGCCAAGTTCTTCAATGAAGAAGAACAGCAGGGATTGATTCAGGCTCTTGAAGGAGAAGCCGGGGACCTGTTCCTGTTTGTGGCTGACAGCAAGCAAGTAGTGGCCGATTCTCTTGGAGCACTTCGCTTAAAACTCGGTAAGGACTTGAACCTGATTGATGAAAGCCAGTTGAATTTCCTTTGGGTGGTAGACTTCCCGCTTGTTGAATTTGACGAAGATGCAGACCGCTATGTCGCTCTTCACCATCCATTTACGATGCCGAAGGATGAAGATCTAGAGCTCCTTGAAAGCAATCCTGGAGAGGTTCGTGCGAAGGCCTATGACTTGGTGCTGAACGGTTATGAACTTGGCGGAGGATCTCAACGTATCTATCAAAGAGACATTCAGGAGAAAATGTTCAAAACCCTCGGATTTACAGAAGAGGCTGCAAAAAAAGAGTTTGGCTTCCTCATGGATGCCTTTGAATATGGAACGCCTCCACATGGAGGAATAGCACTTGGATTGGACCGTCTCGTCATGATTCTGGCCGGTAGGAACAACCTGCGCGACACCATTGCTTTCCCGAAAACAGCAAGTGCCAGCGACCTTTTGACCAATGCTCCATCCACCGTCAGCGAGAAGCAATTAAACGAACTTCACCTGGCTGTAAAACTTGGTGAAGAAGCTGGACAAAAGGCATAGGAAAGAAGTTGGAACTGTTAGAAAATTTAAATAATGAGGGTATATTCTCTTGTCTTACCCTATTGGATGTGATATGATTTATTCCAATAAGAGTCCTGATGTGTTCGTTAATACCGAATGTTTTGAGCCAACACTTTTTAATCGGGAGCTGGTGTTTTGACAAAGCGTGCACGCCTCCTTGCAGGGGACGCATTAATTGCCGAACAGGGCACCCACCTGCGAGAGCAGGTTCAAAACTTAGGAAGTGACGGCACAGTTGGGACTCTCATCAGCATTATTTAAAATGAATGTAAATAACAGCCCGGACGAATGTCCGGGTTTTTTGCTGTTTTTTGGCTTTGCTTATGAATAACAGTTGTACTCATTGTAAAAATGGGATATCCTTTTTAAGGACTAATGAAAGTGCGATTTTTGAACCTATAGGAGTTGTGCTGTGAAACAACTTCTTTTTATAGAAAGGAGAAAGACAAATGTTACATCAATTTTCCAGAAATGAGCTGGCCATCGGAGAAGACGGGCTGGCTGCTTTAAAAGGAAGTGCAGTAGGGATTCTGGGCATAGGAGGGGTAGGATCATTTTCAGCCGAAGCGCTGGCAAGAGCAGGTATCGGCAAACTGATTCTCGTAGACAAAGATGTAGTGGATATCACTAATGTGAACCGGCAGATCCATGCGTTGCTCTCCACGGTGGGCCAATCGAAAGTAGAGCTTATGAAACAGAGGATTGCAGATATTAATCCGGAGTGCGAAGTTATCGCACTTGAAATGTTCTATACTGAAGAAACGTACGAACAATTTTTTGACTATGATTTGGATTTTGTTGTGGATGCTTCAGATACGATTACGTACAAAGTTCATCTCGCCAAAGAGTGCCTGAATCGAAAAATACCGATCATTGCGAGTATGGGTGTGGCCAACAAGCTGGATCCAACACGGCTTCGCATCACCGATATTTCCAAAACCAGCTATGATCCAATCGCCAGGGTGGTGCGTCAGCGTCTTCGAAAAGAAGGAATCCATAAGGGAGTCACTGTTGTGTTCTCGGATGAAATTCCTGTTCAGATCAGAGAAGAAATCCGGGAGAAAATTGTGCCGGAAAATGCGCCGGGAATCAGGAAGGCAAAAATGCCTCCATCCTCAAACTCCTTTGTTCCGTCGGTTTCCGGATTGTTTATGGCCGGACATGTTGTAAACACCTTACTTGAAAGCCATCAAATCAAGATTAACCGAATGCATTAAAAAAGAAGGGCTCACATGAGTCCTTCTTTTATTTTGCAAGTTTTTCCAAGTTTCCGTTCTTATCCATGCGGAAGCTTTGGTTGTCGCCGGCATCATCCTGCAGGAGAACCATTCTTCGGGCACGATCCATGATTTCCAGGAGTGCCTGGTAGTCTTCTTTCATTCCAGCGAATTCTTTTTCAAGTGTGTTCAGCTGCGACGACAATTTTTGGTTTTGGTGAAAAAGGTCCTCATTCTGGCGCTTCAGGGCTGTATTTTCATCCTCCATACGCCCGCTGGCAAGACCGTTACGGTTAATATCAGAAAGATAACGAATAACTTCATCAAGCGTTAATGACTGTTCTTGAGATTGATAGGTTGTTTGAACCTCAGGAACAACCGGCTGATAGGATGGTTCCTGCAAGGAACTTTGTATAGCCGGAGCCGTATACGGCGTTTTAAAGAACTCTTCAGGATGATATACTTCATCATCCGCAGGCTTTGGCGGTTTAACGATGGTTTTCGGTTTGTTTTGATTTTGCTGTCCCTTGGCAAGGGCTCTCTGTCGTTCCTTACGCTGTTTTTTCGCAATCTTTAACGCTTGTTCGTATTTTTTCCGGACAATGGCATTCCAGCGAAAGCCGACAGCAGCGCTTGTGCGTTCAAGTTTATCGCCAACCTCTTCAAAGGCATGAAGCTGTGTGCTGCCTTCTCGGACATGGCGCAATACCGTCTCGGCAAGCAGAAGATCATCTTCCTCTGACCAGGCGTCCTGTCTTATTTTCATCATATATATCCTCTCCTTGAATCATAAAGTACGAGTTTATGTTTTCATTTTGAGCAAAAGAAGAGGATTCTATACGTCATTTCAAAAATTTGCTAGTTTGCCTTAACAGAGTGATAGATTTAGGTTTCTTTGCGCTTCCGGTCATTAAAATAATCAAGCCGCTTCTGAATATTTTTTTCAAACCCTCTCGGTGTGGGATCATAAAATTTCTTGTTTTTTAAATGGTCAGGCAAGTATTGCTGGACCACATATCCGTCCGGGTAGTTATGAGGGTATTTATATTCCTTGCCATGTCCAAGCTCGCTCGCACCCTTGTAATGGGCATCACGCAAGTGGATGGGAACCTGGCCGCTCTTTTCATTTTTAACAGCTTGCATGGCTTTATCGATCCCCATGATGACCGCATTGCTCTTGGGAGCTGTTGCAAGGTAAACAACGGCTTCCGCCAAAGGGATGCGTGCTTCGGGCATTCCGACAAAATCCACTGCGTAGGCTGCAGCCTGTGCAACGAGAAGAGCGTTTGGATCTGCGAGTCCGATATCTTCTGCTGCATGAACGTAGATTCTTCGGGCGATAAATCTTGGATCTTCGCCTGCATAGATCATTTTGGCCAGCCAATAAAGGGCGGCATCCGGGTCAGAACCCCGGATACTCTTGATGAATGCCGAAATCGTATCGTAATGATTATCGCCCTTCTTGTCATACTGCAGCACGCGCTGCTGAATGCTTTCTGCCGCGATCCCGAGGGTGATGCGGATTTTCCCTGATGAATCGGGTTTGGTGGTGAGTACGGCCAGTTCCAGTGCATTCAAGGCCGTCCTTGCATCACCATTTGCGACAGAGACAAGATGGGAGAGGGCGTCTTCCTCGATCACAATGTTGTATTTTCCGTAGCCCCTCTCGGTATTTTCGAGTGTCCGGAGAAGAACGTTGCGGATATGGTCATCGGTCAGGTGTTCAAACCGGAACAGCCTTGACCTGGACAGCAGGGCGGGATTGATTTCGAACATGGGGCTCTCTGTGGTGGCGCCGATCAGAATGACAGTGCCATCTTCCACAAAGGGAAGCAGCGCATCCTGCTGGCTTTTATTGAACCGGTGAATTTCATCGATGAACAGAACTGTTTTCTTCTCGTCCATGACCAGCCGTTCTTTGGCTTCACCGGTTACCCGTTTGATGTCTGCCACTCCTGATGTAACAGCATTCAACTGCACGAAGAAGGCAGATGTGGAATTGGCAATGATTTTGGCCAGCGTGGTTTTGCCAGTGCCTGGTGGGCCAAAAAATATCATGGGTGTCAGCTGATCCGCTTCAATGGCCCGCCGCAGTAGTTTCCCTTCGCCAACAATATGGGATTGTCCGATAAATTCCTGTATGGATCGGGGGCGCATCCGGCTTGCAAGCGGCCCCATGGTTTTATTTTCATAAGATTGATGGTCACTGAATAAATCCATAATTTCCTCCTGTACTAAAAAACCTTAACCCGTTATGACTGGTAACCAAAAGGTACTATACCGGTCATTTGAATGCAAGAATTAGCTTTTTCGTGCTATAATAGTTTGGGTTTATGTGCAAAAATGGACAAACGGAAGGAAATACTAATGAAAATAGTTAATCCCGATGCAAAGCCTTTCTTTGTCAAATGGTTCGTATTTTTTATGGGACTCGTTCTCTTGTCATTTGGCGTCTCGCTGATGATTAAAGCCAGCCTCGGAAGCGCGCCCTGGGACGTTTTACATATTGGTTTGTATCATCAATTCGGATTGTCGATTGGCACCTGGTCCATCATAATGGGGTTCCTGATTCTTGGAGCTACTTCCTGGCTAACGAAAAAATGGCCGCAGGTGGGCGCTTTTCTTAACATGATTTTTGTTGGGATTTTTATTGATATCTTTATGGCTATTCCCTTCTTCAAAACACCCGAGTCGGTCATTGGCGCGATTGCCATGCTTGCGGCAGGCCTTGTTATCAATGGGTTTGGAATGGGATTTTACATCGCATGCGATTGTGGTGCCGGTCCCCGTGACAGCTTAATGCTGGCATTAACGGAGAAAACGGGAAAGAAAATTTCACATATCCGGCTGGCGATGGAACTATTTGTTTTAACCGGAGGTTGGCTGCTTAAAGGGCCGATCTCACTTGGAACCATACTGTTTTGTGTCACGATCGGGAGCATTGTAGGATTTACGCTTCCGGTTTGCAGAAAAATCGTTAATTATTGGATAGAACGGAGCGTGTATTATGAAAATCTCAACAAAAGGACGATACGGGTTAACCATCATGATGGCTTTGGCAAAAAAGCAAGGTGAAGGGCCGATTGCTTTAAAATTGATCGCAAAAGAGCATAATTTGTCTGAGCATTATTTGGAACAGCTGATCTCTCCGCTTCGAAACGCGGGTTTAGTTAAAAGCATCAGGGGAGCATACGGCGGCTACATTCTGGCTCAGGATGCCAAAGAAATTACGGCAGGTGACATTATCCGTGTGCTTGAAGGCCCGATTACCCCGGTGGAACTGATGGATGATGAAGAGCCGGCAAAGCGGGATCTCTGGATAAAAATCCGCGATGCCGTCAAGGATGTTCTTGATAATACAACCCTGGATGATTTGGCAAACTATGAGGGAGATGCCAGCCAGGATGCATACATGTTTTATATCTAGTCAATTAAGAAAGAAGGTGGTCTAAATGGACCTTATATATGTAGACCATGCCGCCACTTCTCCGATTCACCCCGAAGTGGTTCAGGAAATGATGCCTTATTTTACGGAGTACTTTGGAAATCCTTCAAGCATTCACCAGTTTGGCAGAAAAACACGCCAGCTTCTGGATGAAGCAAGAAGAACGGCTGCGAAAAGTATTGGTGCGGCACCCAATCAGATCATGTTTACAAGCGGCGGAACCGAGGCGGATAACGCGGCCATTTTCGGGGTTGCCTATGCCAACAAGGAACGCGGCAACCATATTATTACTACTCAAATTGAGCATCATGCCGTGCTTCATGCATGTGAGGAACTGGAGCGGCAGGGCTTTGAGGTAACGTATCTTCCCGTGGATGAAAAGGGAAGGATTTCATTTCAGGATGTGAAGGACGCACTGCGTGAGGATACCGTGCTCGTCACGATCATGTATGGCAATAACGAGGTCGGTACGGTTCAGGATATCCCCGCCATTGGGGAACTTCTTGAAAACCATCAGGCCTATTTTCATACCGATGCGGTTCAGGCCTATGGCGTTCTGCCACTGAATGTGGATGAGCTGAAGGTTGATCTGCTCAGCATATCAGGACATAAAATCAATGGCCCAAAGGGGACCGGTTTTCTTTATATCAGGGAAGGCGTTGCGATTGCACCTTCATCCTTCGGCGGAGAACAAGAGCGGAAACGCAGAGCAGGAACAGAAAACGTGGCAGGGATTGCCGGCCTGGCGAAGGCTATTTCTATTATGATGGAACAAGGTGCAGAGAAAGCTGCTGTGTATCTGGCGTATAAGGAAGCAATGCTTGCAATTTTAATAAAAGAAGACATTAATTTTCAGGTCAATGGCGATCCGGAGCATGGACTGCCTCATATTTTGAATGTCAGCTTTCCTGGCGTGAAAACAGAAGTGATGCTTGTTAATCTTGACCTCGCGGGAATTGCAGCATCGAGCGGTTCAGCCTGTACTGCAGGTTCGGTGGAGCCGTCCCATGTTCTTACGGCGATGTTTGGGAAGACAGAGCGGACAAAGAATTCGATCCGTTTCAGCTTTGGTTTAAACAATACGATGGAGCAAATTGAGAAAACAGCGTACGAGACAGCAAAAATAGTGAAACGCCTGCAAAAATGAGGTACACTCTCATTTATAAAGAAAGGGGGGTGATGAAATGTCAACAAGACACGAAAAATCACCTGCAGAAACAAGAGTCGTCATCGGGATGTCCGGTGGGGTCGACTCCTCTGTTGCGGCATTGATGCTTAAACAGCAAGGATATGATGTAATCGGCATCTTTATGAAAAACTGGGATGATACCGACGAGTTCGGGGTCTGTACCGCCACTGAAGATTACAATGATGTCATTGCTGTAGCCAACCAGATCGGCATACCTTATTATGCGGTCAATTTTGAAAAAGAATATTGGGACAAGGTATTTACCTATTTCCTTGAAGAATATAAAGCAGGAAGAACACCAAATCCTGACGTGATCTGCAACAAGGAGATCAAATTTAAAGCATTTCTGGATCATGCGATGAGTCTGGGGGCTGACTTTGTGGCAACCGGCCATTATGCGCGTGTAGCCGAACAAGACGGCGAAGTAAAAATGCTGCGCGGCGTGGACGAAAACAAAGACCAAACCTATTTTTTGAATCAGCTCTCCCAGGAACAGATTGAAAAAGTAATGTTTCCGATCGGAGAATTGAACAAGCCTCAAATCCGTCAAATGGCTGCAGAAGCAGGATTGGCAACAGCCAAGAAAAAGGATTCCACAGGAATTTGTTTTATTGGAGAACGTGATTTCAAAGATTTTCTAAGCAATTATCTTCCGGCAAAACCCGGTGAGATGCGAACCCTCGATGGTGACTTCAAAGGAAAGCATGATGGTCTGATGTACTATACCATTGGCCAGCGGCATGGCCTCGGGATCGGTGGAAGCGGCGAACCCTGGTTTGTTGTCGGCAAGGATTTGACCGAAAATGTTTTGTTTGTGGAGCAGGGCTTTGATCATGAATCGCTCTACAGTGAGAGCCTGACCGCTGTTCAGCCAAGCTGGATCAGCAATAAGCCAATGGAAAAAACATTCCATTGCACAGCAAAATTCAGATACCGGCAGCCTGATAAAGGAGTAACCGTTAGCCTTCTTGATGACGGAAAGCTGCATGTGGTCTTTGATGAACCACAACGCGCGATTACACCCGGACAGGCGGTTGTATTCTATGATGGAGACATCTGCCTTGGCGGTGCCACCATCGATGAAGTAATCAAAAACGGCGAACCTATTTCTTATCTGTAAAAAGATAAAAACCAGTCCATGTATGATCGTGGACTGGTTTTTTCTTCAAGAACAAATTTTTGTTATACTTTAAACAGTATAAGGATTCAGGAGGAAACAAGTGGAACAGGATTATTTAAAAAAGGGAAAACTGGAAGAAACCGCACGAAAACTGGAACAGCAGATTGAACAGGAGCCGGATAATCCGGTCCTTTACATCAATTACGGAAACCTGATTTCCGCTGTTCATGAGTATGAAAAAGCTATTGCTTTTTTTGAAAAGGCGCTTCAGCTTGATCCCGAGGCAGGTACAGCATGGTACAGCATGGGGATCGCGCTCTATGAGCTTGAACGGTATCCGGAGGCAGCACACTGTTTTCAGCAGGCATTGCAAAAAGGAATCCAGGAAGGCGATGTCTATTTTATGCTCGGCATGTCCTACGTTCAGAATAACGAACAAATGCGCGCACTTCCGCACTTTTTGCGTGCCGCAGAACTGGACAGCAATGACGTGGAATCGCTATTTCAGTATGGCCTCTGTCTCGCTCAGATGGAACGGGTCAATGAGGCTGTAGACGTGTTTCAAAGGGTAACCGCAATAAATCCAAAGCATGCGGATGCGTTTTATAACCTTGGAGTAGGCTACGTCTATTTTGACAAACCGCAGGAAGCACTCGAGGCTTTTAATCAGGCGCTGTCTATCCAGCCGGATCACTACCTTGCAGCGAATGGCAAAAAAAATGTGGAAAACATACTGAACTAAGAGCTGGTTTAATGCCAGAATTATTATGAAGTCAGGAGACAAATGATGGATAAACAGTCTTCTTTCGATTTATTCGATGAACAAGCAAAATATGTAAAGGGAACGTTGATTACAACTATTTTTTTTAATAAGGAAAACCTGTACACCGTAGCCCGCATACGTGTTCATGAGACGAATGAGGCGTATGACGAAAAAGAAGCCGTCATTACCGGGATCCTCCCGCCGCTTTACCAGGATGACCGTTATATTTTCTTTGGGCATTTTAAAGAACATCCAAAGTACGGCAAGCAATACCATGTAACGCAATTTCGCAAAGACATACCACAGACGAAGGAAGGTATGGTTCAATATTTATCGGGCGATTTGTTTCATGGCATTGGCAAAAAGACGGCACAGGCCATTGTGGACCATCTGGGAGAAAATGCGCTATCTTCCATTCTTGAAAATCCCGATGTTCTCAATGGAATTCCGCAGTTGAATGAGGAAAAGGCGAAAAACCTGTACGATGCTCTCGTTGAACATCAGGGTCTCGAACAAGTGATGATCACTCTGAATCCCTTTGGTATAGGACCTCAGCTGTCCATGAAAATTTACCAAACCTATCAGGAAGAAGCCCTCCATATTATCCAAAACAACCCGTATCAGCTCATCTACGATATTGAAGGCATCGGTTTTCAGCGGGCAGACGAACTCGGAAGAGGGATCGGACTGTCCTATAACCACCCTGAAAGAATCAGAGCGGGCTGTCTTTTTGTTCTTCAGGAAAGGGGAACCGATGCAGGGCATGTTTATCTGCCTGCAGACTTTGTGCTGGATGAAGTGAAAAAATTGCTGACAAATGGGGAAGCGCCTATTAGTGACAGCGATATTTTCCGTGAAATCGAAGCGCTTCGGGAAGACAAAAAAATGATGATGGAAGAAGACAGGCTGTATTTGCCGTCTCTTTACTTTTCCGAAAAAGGGCTGGCTGAATCGGTAACAGGAATTGCCGGACAGGAAGAATATAAAGAAGCGTTTCCGCAGGCGGAATTTTTAAAGGCGTTAGGTGAGCTTGAAGAGCGGCTCGGTATTCAATATGCCCCTTCGCAAAAACAAGCGATTGAAACGGCCATTTTTTCGCCGCTTATGGTTCTTACAGGAGGACCTGGAACCGGGAAAACAACGGTCATAAAAGGGATCGTGGAAGTCTATGCGGAGCTTCATGGCGTTTCGCTTGATCCAGCCTCATATAAAAAAGATGAGCCGTTTCCGGTGCTTCTTGTTGCCCCGACCGGGCGTGCCGCCAAACGGATGTCGGAATCAACAGGCATCCCGGCATTCACCATCCACAGGCTGCTCGGCTGGAAGGGCGGAGCGGGCTTTGAACATACCGATGAAAATCCGCTTGAAGGCAAACTCCTGATAGTGGATGAAATGTCCATGGTGGATATTTGGCTTGCGCATGCCCTTTTTAAAGCAGTGCCCGGAAATATTCAAGTGGTGATTGTGGGAGATGAAGATCAGCTGCCTTCTGTCGGTCCCGGCCAGGTATTACGCGATTTCATTTCTTCGAAAGTCATTCCGACGGTTGAATTGAAGGATATATACAGGCAGGCCGAAGGGTCTTCCATCATTGAACTCGCTCATCACATGAAAAACGGTGTGCTTCCAAACGACCTTGCAAAGAGAAAGTCGGACAGAAGCTTCTTTTCATGCCAGACCCATCAGGTGTTGGAAGTGGTTAAGCAGGTGTGTCAAAACGCGCGTCAAAAGGGATATACGGCCCGGGATATTCAGGTACTCGCCCCCATGTATCGCGGGAACGCGGGCATCGATATCCTGAATCAAAAACTGCAGGAATTATTTAATCCGCCTTCACCGCAAAGGCGCGAACTAAACATCCAGCAGGTGGTTTATCGGGTCGGGGATAAAGTGCTTCAGCTCGTTAACCAGCCGGAAGACCTTGTGTACAACGGGGATATGGGTGAAATAGTATCGATCATTTATGCTAAAGAAACAACGGACAAAGAAGACCAGCTCGTTGTGGCGTTTGATGAAGTGGAAGTGGTTTATACAAGCTCTGATTTTCATCACATTACTCACGCCTACTGCTGTTCCATCCATAAATCCCAGGGGAGCGAATTTCCCATTGTCATCATGCCTGTTGTAAAAAGTTATTTTCGTATGCTGAGACGGAATTTAATTTATACCGGCATTACAAGGAGTCGGGAGTTTTTAATCCTGTGCGGGGAAGAATCTGCTTTTGAACTGGCAGTCCAAAGAAATGATGAAGCGTCCAGATTTTCCCGTCTGAGAGACCGGCTGACTCAATATCAGATGGAAAACCTTTCAAGCATGAATCCCTGACAGAGGTGGGATGATAAGGATGTTCGGAAGGGTGGGGGTTACTTTGCGAACATTTTCATTTTTAAAAGGGAAAAAAGCTGTTCTTTCGGCTAACCGAAAAACCATCGGTAAAGTCGAAGATATACTGACAGATTCAAGGGGAAATGTGCTGGGCTTCATTTTATGCGGAAACAGCCTTTTCTTCCGGAAAGCGTATCTGCCGTATGAGTCAGCCAGGATTCAGGAGGAGGACTCCGTTCTGCTTTGCAGCTGCAGACCATCCAGGGTGCCTTCCTATTCAAAAGGAACATTCCGGATGGAAAAACATCCTTGCTGCCTGCTGAAGCAGGCTCTCTTATCCAAGGATGGAGAGACAGAAGCGGTGGTTGAGGATGTATACTTTTCAAAAGATTGGGGCAGGATTGTAGCCATTGAGGTATCAAAAGGATTGTTTTCGGACTGGACGGATGGACGATCGCTGATTTATTCGCATGAGCCGTTGCATATCGGGAAGCAGTCACTTTTTGTACGATAGTGCTATAAAGGAGGACCCCACATTTGAAATGCCCCAACTGCAGCCGTAAGGATATCGGCAAGATCGGCGTTAATCAGTATTATTGCTGGAACTGCTTTATTGAATTATCCATTGTAAATGGCACACTGTCCCTTCACCAGGTGGAAGAGGATGGCAGCTTGACCTCGCTGGATGATCTGTTTGAGGATCAAGATTTGTCCTACAAGGCGGATGTCCAATAAGCAGGCTAACTTGATAAAAGGGTTGGTGACTTCAATGAACAGCTATATAAAACCCGTACTTGCTCTCGGTCTTTGGGCAGCTATCTACGGAATGAAATCCCGGAAAAACGGGATGAGCTTTATGGGGATGGATGATATGCTGTCCTCAAAACGCGTACGACGACTGCGTAAAAGACTGGCAAAAGCCATTTATTAATGAAAAGAAAGTCCATGCTTAGAAGCATGGGCTTTTTTGATGGGTTGAGCTTTTCCTTTTCTTACATGAAAAATGGTCAGGAGGAAACAATAAGGGTGAGGTGATACCATGCAGCGGGAGAATTACATAAAGTGGATCATCCGTTTATCTCTTCTCGTTTTGCTGTTTCTTTGCGGCTGGCTGCTGTTGAAACTGGCCCCTTTTTGGGTTCCTGTTCTTACGATTCTAAAAGCCGTGCTGTTTCCTTTTTTTATTGCCGTTTTCATCACCTATTTACTTCATCCGCTTGTGGAAATACTTCATCGGAAGGGCATGCCGCGCAGCTTATCCATTTTGTGCATTTACCTGCTTTTTTTCGGCGGAACTGGTTATGCCCTATACAAAGGAATACCCTATATGATCCTTCAGATCAGGGAATTGGCGTCCAATCTTCCCACCTTATCAAAAACGTATCAAAGCTGGCTGCTTGAAGTGGATCATCATACAGCAAGCCTTCCGAAATCCATTCACCTCAGAATTGAGGATTATATTCATTCAGGTGAACGTTATTTGCAGAAAAGCGCAGCCAATGTCATTGGCTCTATTAAAAAACTTGTGGATTATTTTTTTGTACTCATCATTATTCCGTTCCTTGTTTTTTACTTTTTAAAGGATATTGACGGCATTAAACGGGTATGCTGGTACTTGACGCCGCAGAAGTGGAGAAGAGAAGGAAGACAGGTTCTCAAGGAAATTGATGGTTCGCTGGGAGGTTACATCCGGGGGCAATTATTGGTGGGAACGCTTCTTGGGGCTGCTGCTATGCTTGCACTGTGGCTCGCCGGTATGCCGTATCCCATTATATTGGGGATTATTATTGCTATCACGGATATTATTCCGTATTTTGGGCCCATTCTTGGCGCTGTACCGGTCATCTTCATCGCGTTTACCATTTCTGTTAAAATGGTTCTCATTGTGGCCGGCATCATGCTGGTTTTGCAGTTCATCGAAGGAAACATTTTGGGTCCGCTGATCGTGGGGAAAAGCCTTCACATCCATCCCGCATTGATCATTATGGCGCTGCTGGCTGGCGGTGAAATCGGAGGGGTGGCCGGGCTGATCCTGGCTGTGCCTGTGTTTTCAATCATGAAGGTTATTATTGTGCATATACGGAACCACCGGCTGCAAGCCAAGATTGACAAGATGCCCTAGAAGGAATTATACTACTGCTAGATAAAGCAAAACGATGATGGAGATAAGTATGTTTTGACCCTTTTCCAAGAGAGGAAACCCCCGGCTGTAAGGTTTCTAAAAGGAAAGAACAGAAAGCTACTCCCGAGTGCAGTTAATCCCTGCCGGTGAAACCCCGTTACGGTTTACATAAGGTGATGATTTCGGTGTTCGGCTTAAATCATAACCAGGGTGGTACCGCGTGATAACAACTCTCGTCCCTGATGCAGAATCAGGAACGGGAGTTTTTTATTTTGGCAGAACAGGGCGCTACCGCTTTTTCTAATAATGAAAGGAGAGTGGAAAGATGAAAACTTTAACGTCTGCTCAAGTAAGACAAATGTTTCTTGATTTTTTCCAGGAGAAGGGCCACAGTGTGGAGCCGAGCGCTTCCCTTGTGCCTTATGAAGACCCGTCACTTTTGTGGATCAACAGTGGGGTTGCTACCCTTAAAAAGTATTTTGACGGCCGGGTGATTCCGGAAAACCCGAGAATCGTTAACGCTCAGAAATCAATCCGTACGAATGACATTGAAAATGTGGGGGTTACCGCACGCCACCATACGTTCTTTGAAATGCTCGGAAATTTCTCCATCGGTGATTATTTCAAAGAAGAGGCGATCATCTGGGCCTGGGAATTCTTGACCAGTGAAAAATGGATCGGTTTTGATTCAGAGAAACTATCAGTCACTATCCATCCGGAAGATGATGAAGCCTATGAGCTTTGGAACAAAACCGTAGGGGTGCCGCCAGAACGCATCATTCGTTTGGAAGGGAACTTCTGGGATATCGGAGAAGGGCCAAGCGGACCGAATACAGAAATTTTCTACGACCGAGGAGAAAAATACGGCAGTGATGCAAATGATCCTGAGTTATACCCGGGTGGGGAAAATGACCGTTACCTCGAAGTATGGAACCTGGTGTTTTCCGAGTTCAACCATAATCCAGACGGAACGTACACACCGCTTCCAAAGAAAAACATTGATACCGGAATGGGGCTCGAACGGATGGTCTCTGTTATTCAGGACGTTCCAACGAACTATGACACGGACTTGTTTATTCCGATCATTCAGCAAACGGAAAAGCTTTCTGGCAGCAAGTATGGCCAATCAAAGGAAGCGGATACCGCGTTCAAAGTGATTGCTGACCATATCCGTACCGTTGCCTTTGCTGTATCTGACAATGCACTTCCATCAAATGAAGGCAGAGGGTATATTCTACGCCGCCTGATCAGAAGAGCCATTCGCTTTGCCAAGCAGATTGGACTTGACCGGCCGTTTATGTTCGAACTTGTTCCAACCGTAGCAGATATCATGGTGGACTATTATCCGGAAGTAAAAGAAAAAGTGCCGTTTATCCAGCGCGTCATTAAAAACGAAGAAGAGCGATTCCATGAAACCATCAATGAAGGACTTGCGATCCTTGAAGAAGTCATCAAAAAGGAAAAAGCAGCCGGAAGCAGCACAGTTTCAGGTAAAGATGCCTTCAAGCTTTATGATACGTTTGGCTTCCCGTTTGAACTGACTGAAGAATATGCTGCAGATCATAACATGGAAGTCGACCGTACAGGATTTGAAAAAGAAATGGAAGGCCAGCGTGAGAGAGCCCGTTCGGCACGTCAGGATGTGGATTCCATGCAGGTGCAATCCGGTGTGTTAAGCGACATCAAAGCACACAGCGATTTTGTGGGCTATGACGAAGAGCGGAGCACATCAAAAGTATTGGAAACCCTTCAAAACGGAGACCGCATCGATATCCTTGCCGAGGGAGAAGAAGGCCAGGTCATTCTTGACATTACTCCGTTTTATGCGGAAAGCGGAGGCCAGGTTGCTGACCAAGGCACGATTTCGGGCGAAGGACTGGAGCTGTTTGTTAAGGATGTTCAAAAAGCACCGAATGGACAAAATCTCCATACCGTCGTTGTAAAACAAGGAAACCTTCGCAACGGAATAGAAGTTGTCGCTCAGGTTGATACTGAAAAACGTGCGGCTATTGTGAAAAACCATACGGCTACCCACCTGCTGCATCAAGCGCTGAAGGATGTTCTCGGTACTCATGTGAACCAGGCAGGTTCCCTAGTGGCACCTGGAAGGCTTCGATTCGACTTTTCCCATTTCGGCAGCATTTCACAGGAAGAAATCGAGAGCATTGAAGATATTGTCAACCAGAAGATCTGGAAGACCATTTCTGTGGATAAAATGCAAAAGCCGATTGAGGAAGCAAAAGCGATGGGAGCGATGGCCTTATTCGGTGAGAAATACGGAAAAGTGGTTCGAGTGGTTCAAATTGGCGATTACAGCCTGGAATTATGCGGCGGCTGCCATGTGCAGAATACCTCGGAGATCGGCCTCTTTAAAATTCTTTCAGAGACTGGCATTGGTGCCGGTACAAGAAGGATTGAGGCTGTAACCGGACAGGAAGCCTATCAGGTCATGAAGGGACAAGTCCAGACACTGCGTGACTCTGCAGCTTTGCTGAAGACCAATGCAAAAGAAGTTCCGAGCCGTATAGAAGCGCTGCAGCACCAGGTGCGGGAGCTCCAGCGGGAAAAAGAGGCATTATCCGCGAAGCTCGGCAATCTCGAAGCAGGAAGCCTGATCAACGAGAAAGTGGAAATCAATGGTGTTCCGGTGATCGTGAAAAAGGTTAATGCTGCGGACATGAATGGTCTGCGCTCCATTGTTGATGATTTGAAAAATAAACTTTCAAGTGGAATTGTCGTACTTGGTGCGGTAAATCATGATAAAGTGAATATTGTCGCGGGAGTAACCAAGGACTTGATCCCAAAAGGCTATCACGCAGGAAAACTTGTAAAAGAGGTGGCTTCACGCTGTGGCGGAGGGGGCGGTGGCCGTCCGGATATGGCGCAGGCAGGTGGAAAAGACCCTGAAAAACTTGATGCTGCCCTGGAATACGTAGCAGAAGCAGTGAAATCTGTTTCCTAATCCCCCTATTAAGGGTACAATGAGGATATAAAGGGAGAAGATAGAGAAAGAGGTGTTGGTCGTGAGTTCTATGGACAAAACAATGAAGTTTAACTTTCATGACGATTCAATGGATCCCAATGTCCAAAAAGTGCTGTTTTCAGTGTATGAGGCACTTCAGGAAAAAGGATACAATCCGATCAATCAGATTGTAGGCTACCTGTTATCAGGAGATCCAGCTTATATTCCCCGCCACAAGGATGCAAGAACCATGATTCGAAAGATTGAGCGGGATGAACTGATTGAGGAACTGGTTAAATCCTATCTTGACACAAAGAAAGAGGATTCTCTCTAATGACCCGGATTTTGGGACTGGATGTAGGATCCCATACGGTAGGAGTGGCTGTGAGCGATGAGATGGGCTGGACAGCTCAGGGAATCGAAACGGTCAGAAGGAAACCGCATCAGCCCGATGAAGTTTTTGAACGTATTGGCGATTGGATTAAACAGTATGATGTGAAAGAAATTGTGGTCGGCTTGCCCAAAAATATGAACGGATCCATTGGTCCGAGCGGGGAGGCGTGTCAGGAATTTGCCAATAAGGCAGAAGCCAGGTACGGGCTACCTGTTGTATTATGGGACGAGCGTCTGACGACGATGGCTGCTGAAAAAATGCTGATTTCTGCTGATGTCAGCCGGAAGAAGAGAAAACAGGTCATCGACAAAATGGCCGCGGTTTTAATCCTTCAAGGATATTTGGACAGCCGTCAATTAAAAAAATGAGGTGATCAAATGGCAAACGAAGAAAAAGAACATATTATTATCCCAGGTGAAAACGGAGAAGAGAATCTATTTGAAGTGCTGATGACGATTGATGGCAGCACAACGCCAACCGGACATTCATACATTCTTCTTGTACCGGCAGGCGAAGATCAGGAAGATGATAGCGACGAGCAGGAAGTTTTCCCTTTCCGCTTTGAGGACAAAGGAGAAGGCGAAGACGATATCGAGCTCTTCCCTCTGGAAACAGATGAAGAGTGGCAGATGATTGAAGAAACCTTAAACGCATTTCAGGATGAAGAAGAATAAAACGACTTCGCAGCTAAAGGTAAACTTTAGCTGCTTTTTTTATGCAAATTGAACATACTAAATGACTATACCAGTACACCAGAGATTTGAAGATTCATGCTGTTTTCTGTTTCTTTATTATGGAAACTAGACATGAAAATTACTTATCAGTATAATGAAGCAGATGAAAGGGGAGAAAAAGGTGTCACAATATAATGGTGTTCCCGGCGGTCCAACAGGTTTCGGTAAGAAAAAGAGAAAGAAAAAAGTACTTACAGTCCTGGCCGTCATTATAGTGCTGCTGGCAGCGGCTGCTATTTTTGGCTATACATATATTAAAGATGCGCTCGGCCCTGCCGATGCAGGAAATAAAAAGGATGTAACCGTTGATATACCCATCGGTTCTTCTGTCTCAACGATCGGAAAGATTTTGGAAAAAAACAACCTGATCAAAAGCAGTCTGGTCTTTCAGGTGTATGCCAAGACCAAAGAAAATGGGAACTTACAAGCCGGAGTCTATGACCTTAATCCTTCCATGAACATGGACCAATTAATCGCTGCTCTTAAAAACGGAAAAGTATACCGCCATCCTGAAACATCGTTTACCATACCGGAAGGATTTATTGTTCCGCAGATAGCAGAAGTGATTGCGAAAAATACCGGCAAAAGCAAAGAAGAAGTTATGAAGACGATAAATGATCCGGCATTTGTCAAAGAACTCCAAAAGCAGTTTCCTGTGATCGACAATAAAGTATACAACAAAAAAATATACTATCCGCTCGAGGGCTACTTGTTTCCGGCCAAATACGAGTTTGATGAAAAGCAACCCGATGTTAAGGCCGTCATCACAAAAATGGTGCAGAAAACGCAAAGAGTAATGGACGGCCATCAGGAAGAAGTCAAAAAGAGCGGCAAGAAACCATACGAAATTCTCACGTTGTCGTCCATGATTGAAGAAGAAGCCCAGCGGCCTGAAGACCGTCCCAAAATATCAGGCGTATTTTATAACAGGCTTAAAAAAGGGATGAAGCTTGATTCCGACCCGACGGTTAAATATGCCCGCAAGAGCTTTAAAGTGCAGGTTCTCTACAACGAGCTGAAAGTGGATTCTCCTTATAATACTTACAAGTACAAGGGGCTGCCTATTGGTCCGGTTGCTTCCCCGGGCGAAGAAGCGATTATAGCGGCATTGAATCCTGAACAAACAACGTATTACTTTTTTTATGCACGTCCAAACGGACAAGTCATCTATACAAAAACATATAACGAGCATAAAAGAATCGTTCAGAAATACCGTCATGAATGGCAGGAACGTGCAGGGAAAAGCTAAAAAGAAAACATGACAGGTTGTTTTTATGATATAATGTTTCGGTTAAGTAAGGAGGCATAGCCTTGATATCACAGGAAGTCCAGAATTATATTGAACAATTAATACCCAGTCGGGATATTCGAATTCAAAAGATAGAGGAGTACGCCAAAGAACACGGTGTACCCATTATGGAGCTCGTGGGCATTGAAGTTCTGCTGCAGCAGCTTCGGATGATACAACCCCAAAAAATACTGGAAGTGGGAACGGCTATCGGATATTCTGCGATAAGAATGGCTGAAGCCTTGCCGGATGTGTCTATCGTTACGATTGAAAGAGACCCGGAACGCTATGAGCTGGCACTTCAAAATATAGAAGAATTTGGCCTTTCTGAACGAATTGAAGTATTGTTTGGCGATGCCAACGAATTGGTCGCTGAAGCCGGAAAAAAGGCACCTTATGATGTGGTCTTTATTGATGCAGCTAAAGGCCAGTATCAGCGTTTTTTTGAAAGTTATGGAGAGTTTCTCCGGCCAAAAGGCATCATTTTTTCAGATAATATTCTGTTTAAGGGATATGTGACCGGCGATGTTCATCCAGGGACCAGGAGGCTGGCTTCCCTCGTCCGGAAAATACGTTCATACAATGAATTTCTTATGAATCACAATGGATATACAACTGCGATTTTGCCAGTAGGAGATGGCCTGGGCATCAGCATTAAAAAAGATAATGAGCAGCGTTAGAGATTTCGGAAGGAGAAAGAACATGGTACAAAAACCGATTGTCATTGGGGTAGCCGGGGGATCTGGCTCCGGAAAAACAACTGTAGCGAAAGAAATTTACCGCCAGTTTGCCGATCAGTCGATTCTCATCATTGAACAGGACTCCTATTACAGAGACCAATCCGATAAAACAATGGATGAGCGCTTGAAAACAAATTATGACCATCCTTTGGCATTTGATAATGACTTATTAATTTCACAATTAAATGCTCTTTTGGAATTTCAATCCATCGAAAAACCTGTTTATGACTATACAGCGCATACAAGAAGTGATAAAATTATCCCAGTTGAACCGAAAGATGTTATCATTCTTGAAGGAATTTTGATATTGGAAGATGAGCGTCTCAGAGATCTGATGGATATCAAGCTCTTTGTCGATACAGATGCCGATGTACGCATCATCCGACGAGTGGTCAGAGATACACGGGACAGGGGACGAACACTTGAATCAGTGATCGATCAATATACATCGGTTGTACGCCCGATGCACAATCAATTCATTGAGCCAACCAAACGATATGCGGATATCATCATCCCTGAAGGCGGACAAAACCGGGTAGCCATTGATTTGATGGTAACCAAAATTCAAACGATCCTTGAAGAAAAAGCAATATTAAAAAAATGAGGCCGAGCCCTCATTTTTTGCTCGTATACTGGATGTTGCGAAGTGAAAATTTGGCAAGCGCTTTATTTTTTAGTAAGGTGTAAGCATCCACTATACATATCCGATCTATTAGACAACATATATAGTTATCAGGGTACTGATTAATTGAAGGAGTGAATACAGTATGTCAGAAGAGAAAAAGCATTATATGACACTTGAGGGTAAGCAAAAGCTTGAAAACGAACTAGAGCAATTAAAAACTGAAAAAAGAAAAGAAGTTGTAGAACGTATCAAGATTGCCCGCAGTTTCGGTGACCTTTCTGAGAACTCGGAATACGATGCAGCCAAAGATGAACAAGCTTTCGTTGAAGCGCGGATTGTTCAGTTGGAAAAAATGATTCGTGATGCTGTAATCATCGAAGAAAACAAAGCTGCCGGAGATGTGGTTTCCATCGGAAAATCGGTCAAGTTCCTTGAGCTGCCCGATGGTGATGAAGAAACGTACAAGATTGTCGGAAGTGCCGAAGCGGATCCGTTTGAAGGCAAAATCTCCAATGATTCTCCAATGGCAAAAAGCTTGCTCGGCAAGAAAGTAGGAGAGCAGGTCTCAGTTCAGACTCCTGGCGGAGAAATTAGTGTCAGAATCATAGAAGTAAAATAAATGACTCAAGGCGCCAAAGCTCAAGCTTGGCGTCTTTTTATGTTGAACCGTTTAATAATTCCTTCGCGCGACCACACTGGGAGTGAGGTGGTCTCCATGAAAAGGATCCGTAAACGAATAGTTATTGCAGGCGCTTTGTTTCTTGCCTCATTGTTTTTGCTGGTGGGGCGGCTGATTCAAATCCAGCTCATATCTACAGAATCTTTTTCAAAGCATAACATTAATTTAATCGATGAGAGTGTCAGACAGCGAACCCATTCTTTTATGATCAATGAAGGAAGAGGCTTGCTGCTCGACCGCAAAGGCCAAATGATTTCAGCTGAATTGAAACCGGCGATCATCTTATTTCCATTTATCCAGGACCAAAAAGGCACCATTGACAAGGTGGCAAACATACTGGGAAAGCCAACCGAAGAAATCAAAAGCGCACTGAAAGACCATGAGGAGCCCTTTGTCATCGCGGATGATCAGGATCAGATCACGCAGGAGGCGATGGAAGAAATTAATGGACTGCAGCTCCCCGGTGTTTATGCTCAATACATCTCCCGAACGAAGCACTCTCCCTTTGCCGGTGCGTTGCTGGGAGTCACCGGACAGGCACCGGAATTCATTAAGAAAAAATACCCCGACAAGCTGGAAAAGGGGACAATTACCATTAATACCAAAATAGGAAAAACAGGATTGCAGCAGGCGTTTGACCCTTTTTTGATTTCTGAGGGGGAGACGAAATTAATCTATCATGTGGACCGTTCAGGTTCCCCGTTATTCGGGCTGGACGTCAAGTATTTGTCTCCATCGAATCCTTTTTACCCGGTAAGTGTTAAGACGACAATCGACAGTACCCTCCAGGGGATAATGGAAAAGGCGGTAAAAGCGAGTGGTATCAAAAAGGGAGGGGCTGTGCTGCTCGATATCGGGAAGAATGAACTTCTCGGTATGGTAAGTGTCCCGTATACGTCCGGTTTAATGAAAAATCAAATGCTGAGCCGGCATTCTCCAGGCTCTGTATTTAAAATTGTAACGGCAGCTTCTGCTATCGAGCATCAAGATCTTGCAAGTGGGAAAACATTTGACTGTAACCTCGGGATTGACGGAAAAGAGGCAAAACACGCACTTGGAACGCTTGATTTTTCAGAGAGCTTTGCCCAAAGCTGCAATCGGACGTTTGGATTGCTGGCCAATGAAATAATGAAAGAAGATCCAAAAATGATCGATGAATATTCAGGAAAGCTTGGCTTGACCGGAACATCCGGATGGAGGGGACAAGTATACCATTATCCGGATTTTGCACAGTTTCCGGAAGAAGAAACAGGAAACATATGGGGTGCTTCTTCTGACAAAAAAGTCCCGCTGGCAGTCTCGCAAACGGCGATCGGGCAAAAAGATGTTCAAGTAACACCGCTCTCGGTTGCCAACATGGTTGCGGCCATTGCACGGGGCGGCACGGTAAAGGAAGTTAAAGCGGCAACAGAAATTGAGTATAAAAATGGAACAACGTTTCTTTCTTTTTCTGATCACAAAAAGGAAAACAAGATTGAGCCCTATACAGCAAAGAAGCTGCAAATGCTCATGCGCGGGGTGGTCAACAACCCAAAAGGAACAGGACGTGCTTTAAATGGGCTGCCGTATAAGATTGCAGGAAAATCGGGTACAGCCGAAAAGGGTGACTCCAAAACATCCAATAAATGGTTTGCTGGCTACTTTCCCGCAGACCAGCCGAAATACGCACTGGTCATTGTCGATCTGGACTATAAAGGAGGAACCAATGGGGTTCTTTCCGCTTATTCAGACATCGTAAAACAAATTTACAAAAATGATAAAAAAAATAAATAAGGCACTCGACATACGCAAAATCTCAAACTTGTCGAATTCGTTTATCGTGGTAAAATTGATGTAGGCATAGTTTTGAGGAGGTAAGTATGGGAAGAAAAGAGTACCGTTCTCGTTTTGAGAAACGAAAACAAAATCGAGTGCTAAATATAGCAATTGGAGTCGTGCTATTATTAATCGTGGTAGTGGGAGCGAGCATTTTTATAAACGGAGGCAGCAGCCAGACAACATCATCAAATCATTCAGCCGACAAGAAAGATCAATCTTCTTCTGTAAATAAAGATTCAAATAAGAACGATGATTCGTCGATCGCTGTTGAAGATAAGAATGACAGTGAGGCTGCTGATGAGAATAAGGATGCTTCCAAAAAAGAAGATAGTGAAGACAAGGATAAAGAAGCCGCTGACAAAGAAAAATCGGAAGATAAGGCAAAAGGCGGTCCTGAAGGTCCTTGGGATCCGGTTGGCACATCTCAAACCGGTGAGCATACAAAATCGTATGACAAGGGATCCTCAGACTGGAGCGAACAGACAAAAGCTCTTTCCTATGCTTCAGGAATTCCTGAAGATCAAATGACCATCCTTTGGCTGGGTAACGGCGGAGGACCGGATAAATCGGTCGGACGAGTCCTTTCAAAAGCCGACGGATCCCGATATGAGGTTCAACTTCAATGGGAAGACGGAAAAGGTTGGAAGCCAACAAGCGTAAAAAAACAATAACTGGGAATTTAGTTAAAGCCGGTGGGGAGGCGCAAGCCTTCCTCCGGCTTTTCTTATGTGTTTTTAAAAGGGTAAGAATGGAAGCGCGGTTTCGTTGATTATTGCGGATTTCTATGATAAATTGTAACTTGTAACGATTTAATTCATAGTATAGTGATAGGAATTATATATTTTGTGATAAACGGAGTGAAAATATTATGGGCAGAGAGTTTATTTCACTGTTTGATGAGTGGGCAGAATCCTATGATCAATCGGTTTCAGGAAAAGATGAAGAGTATAGGGAAGTGTTCGAGCAGTATGAACACATTCTCGAAACCGTCGCATCCAAAACGACAGGAACAGTTGTGGAATTTGGAGTAGGGACCGGAAATCTCACAGAAAAGCTGTTGAAAGCGAGAAGAACTGTATACGGTATAGAGCCTTCTTTAGGAATGCGAGAAAAGACAAAAGCCCGTTTTAATGACCTTGAATTGTTAGACGGTGACTTTTTAACGTTTCCACAGCTTCCAGGTGAAGTGGACGCGATCGTCAGCACTTACGCTTTCCACCATCTCACAGATGAGGAAAAGGACTCAGCCATCCAATTATATAGCCAGATTTTAAAAGAAAATGGTAAAATTGTTTTTGCGGATACAGCATTCACTAATGAAGCCGACCGGGAGGAAAGACACCGAATTGTAAAGGAAAAGGGATACCTGAACCTTCTTCAGGACTTGCAGACGGAATATTATACGACCATTGACGTGCTGGATGATCTTTTCCGCAAGCACGGATTTGACGTTTCCTTTGAAAAACTGAACACCTACGTTTGGCTGATGGAAGCTGTTAAGACCAAAAAAATCTGAACAGAAGATACTGGAGTTGTCGCTATGAAAATTGGGATTATTGGGGCTATGGAAGAAGAAGTCATCATTCTCCGCAGCCAACTTGCCGAGAGAAAGGATACAAAGCTGGCCGGATGCGAATTCTATGCCGGCCGGATCGGTGGACTTGATATCGTTCTTTTAAAATCGGGTATCGGTAAAGTAAATGCAGCCATTGGAACAACGCTAATGATTGAGATGTTTAACCCGGATTGCATTATCAACACAGGTTCGGCGGGTGGTTTCCACCAGGATTTAAACGTGGGGGATGTTGTGATCTCCACTGAGGTTCGTCACCATGATGTGGATGCCACCATTTTTGGTTATGAATACGGACAGGTGCCTCAAATGCCCGCCTATTATGTACCGGACCCAGAATTAGTGTCTGTTGCAGTAAAAAGCGCGGAAAAAGTCAGTGGTATTCAAGTCGCTAAAGGACTTATCGCTTCCGGCGACTCCTTTATGAACGATCATGACCGTGTAGAATTTATCCGGACCAAACTTGCAGGTCTTTATGCCGCTGAAATGGAAGCAGCCGCCATTGCGCAAGTGGCTTACCAGTTTAATGTCCCGTTTGTTATTATTCGGTCACTGTCGGATATAGCTGGCAAGGACGCCCGTATATCCTATGACCAATTTTTGGAAACTGCATCGAAGCATTCTGCAGAATTGATTTTATTAATGATTGAGGAGTTGAAACAGAATGGTTAAAAAAATGAATGTAGAAAGTTTTAATTTGGATCATACTAAAGTAGCAGCGCCTTATGTGCGCCTGGCTGGAACAACACAAGGTAAAAACGGAGATGTGATTCATAAATACGATATCCGTTTCTGCCAGCCGAACAAGGATCATATGGATATGGCCGGACTTCACTCCATCGAGCATTTGATGGCAGAAAACATTAGAAATCATCATGATTCTGTAGTAGACATCAGTCCGATGGGATGCCAGACCGGTTTCTATCTTTCTGTGATCAATCACGATAACTATGAAGAGATTCTCGATGTCTTGGAAAAAACACTGCATGATGTTTTAAAAGCCGAAGAAGTGCCAGCCTGCAACGAAGTCCAATGCGGATGGGCTGCCAACCACAGTTTGGAAGGGGCCAAGCAAATTGCAGAGAAGATGCTTGAGAAAAAAGACGAATGGAATAAGGTATTTGCTGACTAAGAGGAGCCTGAGCAATGACGGTTTACAAAAACATACATGAATTGGTTGGAAATACACCACTGCTTCAGCTGACCCACTTTCCGCTGCCTAATAAGGTGAAACTCTTTGCGAAGCTGGAATACTTTAATCCGGGCGGAAGTGTGAAGGACCGGTTAGGAAGAGAATTATTGGATGAAGCCTTTCGTTCGGGGAAATTAGCTGAAGGAGGAACCATCATTGAACCTACGGCCGGGAATACGGGTATCGGGCTGGCTCTTGCTGCGCTTAATCGTGGAGTCCGTGTCATTTTCGTAATCCCAGAGAAGTTCAGTATAGAAAAACAGGAAATTATGAAGGCGCTGGGCGCAACCATCATCCACACTCCAACAAATGATGGAATCAAGGGGGCTATCAAAAAAACGGAGCTGCTCCTGAATGAAATCCCAGGTTCGTTTACGCCTGCCCAATTTTCCAATCCTTCCAATCCGACGACGTACTATAAAACACTGGGGCCTGAGATATGGAACGATTTGAACGGTAAGGTAGATATCTTTGTTGCAGGAGCAGGAACGGGAGGCACCTTCATGGGTACTGCCCAATTTTTAAAAGAAAAGAATCCATCACTAAAAACGGTGATCGTCGAACCGGAGGGCTCCATCCTTAACGGAGGCCAGTCGGGTCCTCACAAAACGGAAGGAATAGGCATGGAGTTTCTGCCGGACTATATGGACCCTTCTTATTTCAATGCCATTCATACAGTAATGGATACAGACGCGTTTTCCAGGGTGAAGGAACTCGCGCAAAAAGAGGGGATTTTGGTAGGCAGTTCCTCGGGTGCTGCGCTTCACGCAGCCTTGCTGGAAGCAGAAACTGCAGCTGAAGGCTCATCGATTGTCACGATCTTCCCCGACGGAAGTGACCGATATTTAAGCAAGAAGATTTATGAAGGGGGAATTTAAATGAAACGTAAAACAAAATTAATTCACGGTGGGATTCCAAGTGATGCAGCAACAGGCGCTGTTTCTGTTCCCATTTATCAAGTGAGCACATATAAACAGGAAGAAGTCGGAGTCCATAAAGGGTATGAGTATTCCAGAACCGGAAATCCTACCCGTTTTGCACTCGAGGAGCTTGTAAAAGACCTTGAAGAAGGAAGAAGAGGATTTGCATTTGGTTCCGGCATGGCTGCCATCACTGCAGTCATGATGCTTTTCAGTTCAGGAGACCATGTCATCTTAACGGATGATGTGTATGGCGGTACGTACCGGGTGGTGTCCAAGGTGCTGAACCGTATTGGCATTGAGTCAACACTTGTTGATACAACTAATTTGGATGCCATTAAAGAAGCAATTCAGCCTAATACAAAAGCTCTTTATGTGGAAACACCAACAAACCCGCTGCTAAAAGTAACCGATCTGAAGGCGGTGTCCCAGCTGGCAAAAGAAAGCAGCCTTTTATTGATCGTGGACAATACGTTCAGCACGCCATATTGGCAAACTCCGATCAAATTCGGTGCCGATATCGTCCTGCATTCAGCAACGAAATACCTTGGCGGACACAGTGATGTGGTAGCCGGAGTTGTTGTAGTAAATGATGACAAACTTGGTGAGGACCTGCACTTTGTTCAAAACTCCACAGGCGGCATTTTGGGACCTCAAGATTCATGGCTTCTTATCAGGGGGATTAAAACACTTGGCTTGCGAATGGAAGCTACGGAAGCCAACACAAAAAAAATCGTGGATTTCCTTTCCGGTCATCCAACGGTTAAAAAAATCTACTATCCGGGTCTTGAGAGCCATCCGCAGCACGAGATTGCCAAAGCACAATCCGGCGGATTCGGAGGCATGATTTCATTCGATGTAGGAAGTGAAGAAAAAGCAACAGAGGTGCTCAGAAAGGTTCGTTACTTTACGCTGGCTGAAAGTCTTGGAGCAGTGGAAAGCCTGATTTCTGTTCCAGCAAAAATGACTCATGCTTCCATACCGGCTGAGCGCCGTGCTGAGCTCGGTATTACCGATGGACTGATCAGAATCTCTGTTGGTATTGAAGATGCTGAAGATTTGATTGAAGACTTAAAAGAAGCACTGGCTTAAAACCATAGCTGGTTCGTTTAAAAACTCCCGTTCCTCTTTGGAGGAAACGGGAGTTTTTTTTTCAATTATTTGTCAAAAATTACGTGTGTCCTTGTACCTGTTCTATGTTATTGTAATACAAGAGGTTAGGAGGCTGGTTAAAAGTATGGAATCAAAAGGATTGCAAGACCTAAAGCAGAAGATCCAGGACTATCAGCACTACGGGATTGTCCTATTAGGGCTAAGTTCTTTTATGTATTTGGGAACCGTCATTCCGTTCGCAGGCAAAGACGTCACCGATGAAATCGTCTGCGGAACCACATCATTAACTGGACTAGGATTTACAGCACTTATGTACTTTCAGGCAAAGCGGCTGAAAAAACAGCTGCAGGATATAGAATCATAAAACAAAAAAATGACCGGCAGCCCACAAGCTGCCGGTCATTTTTTTGTATGTTGAAATAATAGTCATTCTATATTGATATACCGATTAAGGTGCCTATGCAAAGAAGAATCCCAAAGCCTAAATGAAGCATAGCCGTTAATCCAAGTGAAGTGTTCAATTCTTTGGGATCCCAAGTGCGGAGACTGATGGACAGAGCTTTAACCGCCACGGGAAGTGACAAGAAAGCGAGCAGACTCCATATAGGAAGCATAGAGATTGCTACCAGGATCAGCAACAGTACATAGGCGCCAATCATTAAAATCAAATATTCAACGCGGGCGCCGGTTCTGCCGAGCAAGCCGGCCACGGTGATTTTGTTAATCAATTTATCGCTGTTAATGTCTCTTAAATTATTGGCCTGCAAAATTGCCATAATCAAAAAGGCATTCGGCAGTGCCATAAGAACAGTACCCCAATCGACGGCAAGTGTCTGGACATAAAACGAACCGATGACGGCAAGTACGCCGAGCGTGGTGCCGGAAGCGAACTCTCCAAACCCGTTATAGGCCAAAGCGTAACGAGTGGCCGTATAGAAATAGCCAATCAAGAGAGATGGAATACCGATATAAAGAATAAACCGGCCTGTGAGACCTGCCAAAACCAAGCCGATGATACTGCCGAGAGCAAAAAAGATGAGACCGGTAATATGGACTTGTTTTGGGGTCATTTCTCCGCGGTCAATAACGCCTGAAGGGCTGAGTGATCCAGGCTGGTCAGCACCTTTTACATGGTCGTAATAATCGTTGACCAGATTTGTTCCGCACTGCATAAAGACGGCACCAAGGAGTGTTAAAACAAATAGTCCCCAATGAATGCTTGTGGATTGCAGAGCAAGTATGGTTCCAAAAATAACAGGTATGATGGAAGCCGTTAATGAAAATGGCCGTGTAGAAGCCAAAAAAACTTTAGGGCTTATCATAATGTTCCTCCTTACTAAAAAACAAATAATGTAGCATAACCATTATAATACAAATGTTTGTGAAAATGTACACAATATACCTGTTCCAACGAAATTGTAATGGCAGGAATGGAATCATTTTCTTTGAGCGGAAAAACGTTATAAAATGGGTGATCTTTTTCCCTTCTTCCGCATATAAATAAATTGTTTGAAAAAAGTGGTTTACAAGTTACCAAGTTATGGTTATACTTACCGTGTAAAGAATAATCAGAATTTATAAAGGAGGTCGAACACGATGATGAGATTACAACCGATTACAGCGTCACTGCAACTTTTTTCTGCACAACTACAACTTCATGCAACACTACGTTGTTCGGCCATTGGACACCAGCTTTTTTGATTTGCAATTTTTGATAAAAAAGCGCCGCAGGCCGAATGATGCCCTGTGGCTTTTTTGCGCCCTTTTTTAGGGAAGGCTGCAGGGATCTGACTCCCTGCGGCCTTTTTTTATACAACTAAACGTGAAGGAGATGACAGGAATGATGATTAGCATTGCTTTATTAACCTGGTTTTCACTGGAGAAGGATATGGACTTTTAAATGAATATGAAAGGGGGAATGCCTAATGATTACACTGAACTTGTTTTTTGGAACGATTACGCTATCGTTTCAGGGTAAAATGAACAGCCAAAATGAATTGATTCATCAGCAGCATGTAAAGAAAATGTACCAAGAAACTCAAGAGAAATTGATGAACAATGTTCACATGTATTAAAACACAAACATGAAAAAATGAATGAAAAAGGAGAGGGTAGAAATGATGAAGCGAAAACTGGTATTTCTGGATTGGATGGTAACAGAGAAAGATACGACCTGAAAGGGTAAGAAAGCAGGAAAGGAGGAGTCTGTATGCTGACATTGAACCTTTTCTTTGCTACGTTGACAATTTCATTAAGGAAGAAAGAAAGAACATACAAAGATTATGTGCATCAACAAAATGTGAACGAATTGTTCGAAGCGGCCCATACAAAGGCTGGCGAGGCGAACTATTTAAGATAAATGAACGGCAAAACCGCCCATGCAAAATGATTGCAGGGCGGTTTTTTTACGGTATGATGAAGATAACGACTTTGGTAAAGAAGGAGGAGAGTCAGCCATGAAAAAAGACATCCATTGCTGTGCAACGTGTGTAAACTTCAAGGCTTCACGGACGGATAACGGAATGAAATATGAATGTGTGAGACTGGGGTTTGATACGCAGCCTTCCTATAAATTTAATTGCTGGGATCCGAAGGAACATGTTAAAAAGTGGCTGGAAAAGTAGTTACCAGCCCCTTCCTGCGCCGCCTCCGCCGGATGATCCACCTCCGCCACCCCGGCGTCCCCCGCCTCCACCTCCACCTCTTGAAAGCATGGAAAGAATCATATAGGTGAGGAAACCATTAAAGAATTTGATGTCCAAAAAGATAATGGCCACAATAATGATGATGTAAAACCAGGAAAAAGGGTCCTTTTTCTTCTCCTCGGTCCTGGACGGGGGAGCATCCTGTCCTTTGTATTCTTTTTGTATTTCTTTGGCCAGGGCCTGATACGTATGGGTAATGGCCTCATCGTTTTTTCCTTGCTTCAAATAAGGAACTGCATTTTCATCCAGAATTCTTCCAGCTTTGCCATCTGGAATCGCTCCTTCAAGGCCATACCCCACTTCGATCCGGATTTTTTTCTGCGAGAGGGCCAAAACAAGCAGAACACCGTTATCCGCTTCCTTTGTTCCAAGTCCAAATTTCCTGAAGGCATCATTGGCATACGTTTCAATCGGTGTATCACCAATGGATTTAACGGTAAGAACAGCAAGCTGTGCACTTGTCTGATCTTCCAGCTGTCTTCCCTGGGACAGGAGCTTCGACTTTTCCTGCGGGCTAAGCACGCCTGCATGATCCTGTACATAAATGTCTCCCTCTGGCTCCGGTATCGCATCAGCAGATACCGGAATGGCGGTTGTTAATAATGAAAAAACAACAAACAACCCTAGTAAGAGGGAGAATTTTTTGGGAATCATCAGCTGTTTCCTCCAAAATCAACTTTTGGAGGCTCCTGAGCATTGGCGCTGGCCTTAAAGTATTCTTTTTTATCAAATCCTCCAATCCCTGCAATTAAGGCTCCTGGAAACCTTTTAACTTTTTTGTTATAGGAAGCAACTTTTTCATTATAGTCCCTTCTTGCCACAGCAATTCGATTTTCTGTACCGGCAAGCTCATCCATCAGTTGGGTGAACTGCTTATCTGCTTTTAAGTTTGGATATCTTTCCTGAATCACAAGCAGGCGGCTAAGGGCCCCGGTCAACTGGTCGTTCGCCTGGGCTTCATCCTGAGGGGATTTGGCCCCTGCAAGACGTGCACGGGAATCAGAGATATCTTTGAGAACCTCTTTTTCGTGGGAGGCGTAACCTTTAACCGTGCTGACGAGGTTGGGTACCAGATCAACACGCCGCTGAAGCTGGGTTTCAATCTGGGAATAGGACTGGTCCACATCTTCTTCGCTATTTACGAACCCGTTGTAGCTGGTGAAAAACAGAATCACAAGCACGGCAATAATAAGAACGGGCCATAGCCAACTTTTTTTCATTTGTACACTCCTCAATTCTATTTGGATATTTTTTATTTTTCCCCTATCCTATGATTTAAAAACGAAAAATATGGCGGGTGATTAACATTCCTTGGACATGGGTATATACCACTATAGACAATTATTGAATTTACTAAAGGAGGAACTAATCCATGAATGACGATCAGACACAAGGGAAATTAGACAAGCTGAAAGGCGAGGCGAAACGGGGACTCGGCAAACTGACAAATGATGAAACAACAGAGGCAGAAGGCAACAAGGACAAAATGAAAGGCGAAGCACGCGAGGGTGTCGGTGATCTGAAAGAGAAGGCAGCAGACAAAGTAAATAAAGTTTTTGATAACAGAAGATAATACTATAGAGTACGGATGAGGCAAAAGGGCGAAACGTCTTTTTGCCTCATTTTTTATGGGGATCCTGTTCTTTGAAGAGGATTTTTATATAAAGAAAGCCCAAGCGTGATCTTAAAGCCGGATATAATCCATTAAAGGAAGAACAAAACACAATTACGGTCATGATTCGAAAGCTAGACTAAAAAAAAACCGCCCTCTTTTCAAAAGAAGAGGGCGGTTTGTATGTGCACTTATAATTTTATGGAGCTTTTCTGAAGAGCCCATGTCTTCTTCCAGGCGTTTTGTGCGACCATTAAAAGAACGAAGGCACAACCGCCAATCAATGAATATACAATGAAACCGGAAGCATAAGTGCCTGAAAGTTCCTTCAGTGAGCCAAGGATAATTGGAACAAAGAAACCGCCAACCCCGCCTGCAGCCCCTACAATTCCGGTAATCACTCCAATCTCGTTTTTAAACCGTTGAGGCACCAATTGAAAGACGGCACCATTACCCATGCCAAGGCAGGACATGCCGGCAAATAGCAAAAAGGTGGCTAATGAAAGGGAAGGAAGCTGGCTGACACCGAGCATACACAACGTCACGCCAATCAACAAATAACTCAAAAGCCGGACCCCTCCGATCCGGTCGGCGATCATGCCGCCAATCGGACGGACAATGCTGCCCGCTGCGACACACAATGTAACAAAATTACCGGCTGAAACGCTTGACAAGTGATATTGATCAACGAAAAAAATACTTAAAAAACTGGTCAAGCCTACAAATCCGCCAAAGGTAACACAATAAAGAAGGCAAAAATACCAGGTATCTTTTACTTTGAGCACGTTTAAATAATCTTTGACCGGCTTAGCAGCAGGCTGAGAGGGAGCATCTTTGGTTATGAAAAGATATAAAACCAGCGTGCACAGCAGTGGAATGAGCGCGATGCCCATGACTCCGTTCCAACCATAGTGTTCGGCAAGCCTTGGACCAAAAAGTGTGGCAAGCAGTGTTCCGCTGTTTCCGGCTCCTGCAATGCCCATTGCCACCCCTTGAAGGTGCGGAGGGTACCAGCGGCTTGCCATTGGCAAAGCGGCGGAAAAGCTCGCTCCCGCTACACCAAGCAAGAGGCCAATTCCATACAGTTCGGCAATATGTGTTCCCGATAACCAACCCCATAAAAGAGGAATGGTGGTTACCAGCATTCCTCCAACGGCGGTCTTCCTGGGGCCGATTCGATCGGTGAGTACACCAAACAGAAGTCTGAATAACGATCCGCTCAAAATAGGGATAGCGACAATCAGCCCTTTTTGCGAAGGGGAAAGCCCAAAATCCTTTGTAATATAGACGCCCAGAGCACCAAGGAGCACCCAGATCATAAAGCTTACATCAAAATACAAAAAGGAACCTAACAGTGATGGGGCATGTCCGTGACTTCTTAACTCTTTTAGTCTCATTCATCTCTCTCCATTCCTGATTTTTCTTTTTAGTCTACGGTTCTTTTTTCTGCTTTGCTTTGTTAATGGAAGAAAAGGTAACAAACTTTTTTAACTAATAAAATATTCCAGGCAGAGAAAAAAGTATGTCAGTTTTTCTTACATACAATGAGAAATGATTCCAGTGGTTGTGGTACCTTTTTAAAAAAGAGAGATAGGATATTGACTAAACAGGAGGCTACCATGGAAAAAAAGAAGCTTGTGCTTGTAGGCAATGGCATGGCCGGAGTTCGCTGCATCGAGGAAATCTTGAAAATGAACGCTGAAGCATTTGATATTACCATTTTTGGAAGTGAGCCGCATCCGAACTATAATCGAATCCTTTTATCTACTGTTCTTCAAGGCGATACTTCGATTCAGGATATTACCCTTAATGACCGGGCGTGGTATGAGAAGAATAACATCACGCTATATACAGGAGAAACGGTCACCAGCATTGATTCAGATCGGAAAAGCGTCCATACCGATCTTGGAACGGAAGTCGAATATGACCGATTGATACTGGCAACGGGATCAGAACCATTTATGCTGCCGGTTCCTGGTGCTGATAAAGAGGGAGTCACGGCTTTCCGTGATATAAAAGACTGTGAAACCATGATCGATGCTGCACAGAATTACAAAAAAGCGGTAGTCATTGGCGGAGGGCTGTTAGGATTAGAGGCGGCACGGGGGCTGATCAATCTCGGAATGCAAGTGGATGTGGTCCATCTTGGCAACCAGTTGATGGACCGTCAGCTCGACGGAACAGCTGCTGCACTTTTGAAAAAAGAGCTGGAGCAGCAAGGGATGACCTTTTTAATGGAAAAACAAACAACGGAAATTATAGGAGATATGCGGGCAGAAGGTGTCAGGTTCAGTGATGGGTCGGTGGCAAATGCTGATTTGGTGGTGATGGCTGTCGGCATCCGGCCGAATGTGCAGCTTGCCAAAAACAGTGGGATAGCCGTGAACAGAGGAATTCTCGTCAACGATTATCTGGAGACAGAAGTACCGGACATTTATGCAGTGGGAGAATGCGCGGAACACCGTGAAATGGTTTACGGACTTGTCGCACCGCTATACGCACAAGGGAAAATTTTAGCAGAACGTATTACAGAAACGGGATCAAACAAATATGAAGGATCTGTAATTTCCACACAATTAAAAGTATCGGGTGTTGATGTGTTTTCTGCCGGCCACTTTATGGAGGATGAACACACAAAATCAGTGAAAATTTTTGATGAAGTGGAGGGTGTATACAAAAAGATCGTCTTTCAGGATAACCGCGTGATTGGTGCGGTGATGTTCGGCGAAATTCAGGATGGCCCGCGGCTGTTTAAAATGATACTTGAAAAACAGGATGTTTCCGGTATTCCGAAAATTGCAGTACTGGCAACGCCTGAGGAAGAAGCTTCAGAAAGTGCTGTTGCCTCGATGCCTGAGAATGAAGTTGTCTGCGGATGCAACGGGGTAACCAAAGGGGCCATTTGCGATGCCATTGTGAATCAGGGACTAACCTCATTGGACGAAGTAAGAGATTGCACCAACGCTTCCCGTTCCTGCGGGGGATGCAAACCGGTCGTTTCGGAGCTGCTGGAATACACATTGGGAGATGATTTCAAGTATATCGAACAAAAAGAAGCGATCTGCAGCTGTACCAGTCTTAGCAGGGAAGAAGTGCTTGAAGAAATTAAAAGCAAAAATCTGAAGTTTGTGAAGGAAGTTATGCATGTTCTGGACTGGAAGGAAAAGGAGGGCTGTTCCAAATGCCGTCCTGCCCTTAACTATTATTTGGGGATGATGAATCCCCAGCATGAAGATGAAGCAGCTTCCAAATTTGTGAATGAGCGGATGCACGCAAATATTCAAAAAGACGGGACGTATTCCGTGGTGCCCAGAATGTATGGAGGTGTGACCACCGCAGAAGACCTGCGAAAGATCGCTAACGTCGCGGAAGCTTATAATGTTCCGATGATTAAATTGACCGGCGGCCAGCGGATTGATCTCTTGGGCATTAAAAAGGAGGATCTGCCAAACGTCTGGGCAGAACTGGATATGCCGTCAGGCTATGCGTATGGAAAGACCCTTCGAACGGTGAAAACCTGTGTGGGAGAACAATTTTGCCGTTTTGGGACACAGGATTCCACCAGTTTGGGGATTGAACTGGAGAAAAAATTTGAACGGCTCAACACTCCGCACAAGGTGAAAATGAGTGTATCTGCATGTCCGCGGAATTGCGCCGAGTCGGGAATCAAGGATTTTGGAATCGTGGGAGTGGATGGCGGTTTCGAGCTGTATGTAGGAGGGAACGGAGGTACTCACCTGAGAGCCGGTGATTTGCTTTGCACCGTCCAAACGAAAGAAGAAGTCGTGATGATGGCCGCCGCCTTTATACAGTATTACAGAGAAACCGCCCATTATCTGGAGCGTACGTCAAAATGGATTGAACGAATGGGTCTTGAACATGTCAGGGAAGTCCTTTTTGACGAAGACAGCCGCTCCCAATTGGTCGGGCGGATTGAAGAAGCTCTTTCCTACACGAAGGAGCCGTGGAAAGAAATTATTAAAAATAAGGAAACCAAAGAGAAATTGTTTGAAAGCCTGAGTGTTTAATAGATCAAAGGGAGGACAAACAAATGAACCGGATTGAAGTGGCCAAGCTGAGCAAATTACCTGAAAAACTGGGGATGTCATTAAAAGTGGGAGAGCATGATATTGCTCTTTTCAAGCTTTCCAACGGAAAAATCAAAGCGGTGGAAAATCGCTGTCCGCATAAAGGGGGAGTACTTGCTCAGGGAATGGTAAGCGGAGAGTATGTATTCTGCCCGATGCATGACTGGAAGATTTGCACTAATAGTGGAGAGGCACAAGGGCCGGATACAGGCTGTGTGAAAACATATAAAGTGGAAGTGCAGGAAGAGAAAGTCTACCTTTGTTTATAAGCATGAGAGAATAGGAGGGAGGAAGGTGAGGACAGTTGACTGGTAGTTTTCTGGAACATTTTCGCCATCAGCAGCAGGATGCAGAAACAGAAACTGTGATGGATACACAGTGCCCCTTCTGCAGTGTTCAATGCACTATGCAACTGCTTGAACATCGTACGGGAGACCGGAAAAAATATAAAGTTCTTCCGCTGAAGGATACGGTTTCCGATGGAAGACTGTGCATAAAAGGCAGAAATGCTCATCAGCACGCCCTCCATAAAGAACGGATTCTGCATCCGATGAAAAAGGTGAATGGACAATTTGAGGAGATTACATGGGAAGAGGCATTGTCTTTTATCATGGAGCAGTTCAGCACGATTCAGGAGCAGGACGGCCTCGATGCTGTCGGAGTGTATGGAGGCGGCTCATTAACTAATGAAGAGGCCTACCTGCTTGGAAAGTTTGCCAGAGTGGGATTAAAGACAAAGCATATCGATTATAATGGCCGCTATTGCATGTCGGCGGCTGCCTCCGCGATGAATGAAGCATTTGGCCTGGACCGTGGGTTAACGAACGAAATGGAAGAGATTCCACTGGCAGAATGCATCATTCTTGCAGGAACCAACATTGCCGAATGCCAGCCGACCCTTCTTCCTTATTTTCGAAAAGCGAAGGACAATGGTGCATTTATCATCGCTATTGATCCAAGAGAAACCTTAACCACCAAATTGGCTGATCTCCATTTAAAAGTAAAACCGGGCATGGATGCTGCTCTGGTTAACGGCATGTTAAAAGTAATCCTTGACCGCAATCTCCATGATGAGCGGTTTATACAGGAGCGAACGGAAGGTTTTGATGAAGTGTTAGAACACCTCTCTGGTGTTGACCTGGATGCTATCGCTGATTTAACAGGTCTTTCCCGTCAAATCATTGAGTACACGGCGGTAACATTCGCTTCCGTTTCCCGTGCTATGGTCTTTACAGCCAGAGGGGTCGAGCAGCAAACACACGGTCATGATACCGTCAGAAACTTTATTAATCTGGTTCTGGCCACCGGGAATATGGGTAAGCCTGGAGCAGGCTATGGAGCTGTCACCGGACAAGGGAACGGACAAGGCGGCAGGGAGCATGGCCAAAAAGCAGACCAGCTGCCCGGATACCGGAGTATAGAAAACCCGGAACACAGGAACTATATTGCCGATCTGTGGGGTATTCCTGAAAAGGAGTTGCCAGGAAAGGGGGTTTCTGCCTATGAAATGATGGAAAAGATGGCGGATGGCGAAATTAAGGCATTATTCATCATGGGTTCCAACCCACTGATTTCCACCCCAAATGCCACACTTGCGGCTCAAGCGCTTAAGCGGCTTAAATGTCTGGTGGTGGTCGATATGTTTGTATCAGAAACAGGCATGCTCGCTGACCTGTTGCTTCCAAGTTCTTCGTATTTGGAAGATGAAGGGACATTAACCAATCTGGAAGGCAGGGTGACGTTAAGAAGAGCGGCCCGAAGCTGCCCGGGTGAGGTGAGACATGACTGGCAAATCCTGTGTGATGTGGCAAGGGTATTGGGGAAAGAAGCCTATTTTTCCTACACCAAAGCAGAAGATATCTTCAATGAACTGAGGCTGGCGAGCAAGGGAGGAAAAGCGGACTATTTCGGGATTACTTATTCACGGCTGAAGGAGGAACGAATTTACTGGCCATGCCCTAAAGAGGGACATAATGGAGAGGGAAGGCTGTTCAGTGAAACGTTTGCCCGGCCAAATGGCAAAGCGAAGATGCTTCCTGTCATCAACCATGTGCCAAAGGAGCGAACGTCAGAGAGTTATCCTCTTCATTTGACGACGGGAAGGGTGATGAGCCACTATCTGTCCGGCTCACAAACCAGAAGGAGCCCGGCTCTTTCTGCCCGCCAAATTGAAAGCTTTGTCAAAATCCATCCGAAAACAGCCAATGCATTTGGCATAAAAGATGGGACCATGGTCTATGTGGATTCTTCTAGAGGAAGAATGAAAGCCAGGGGCGCGTATGATGATTCGATACGGGAAGATACCTTGTTTATCCCGTTTCACTGGGGCGGAGAACAGAATGTGAACAACGTTACATACCAGGGGCTTGACCCTGTCTGCAAGATGCCCGGATTTAAAGTATGCGCCGTAAGGGTGTCGCCAGTTATTGACTTGACCAGAAATTGACCAAGGCAAAAAAGCATTCTCTCCTTACACGGAAAGAATGCTTTTTTATATCAACCTGACTTGGAAGAAAACTCCCTGGAATACAAGCGGGAGTAATCTCCATTTTTTGCGAGTAATGACCGGTGTGTTCCCTGCTCCGAAATGCCTTTTTGATTTAGGACAATAATGCGTTCTGCGTTGCGGATTGACGAGAGGCGGTGGGCAATAACGATGGTGGTTCTTCCCTTCGCCAGCTGGTCAAGGGACGCTTTGACGATGCTTTCACTCTCATTATCCAGCGAACTGGTTGCTTCATTGAGAATTAAAATCGCCGGGTCTTTTAAAAATATACGGGCAATGCTTAACCGCTGCTTTTGACCGCCGGACAGCCTCACTCC
Source organism: Fictibacillus sp. S7 (assembly GCF_004127935.1). Lineage (NCBI taxonomy): Bacteria > Bacillati > Bacillota > Bacilli > Caryophanales > Fictibacillaceae > Fictibacillus > Fictibacillus sp. S7. The sequence continues at coordinate 189,654 of NZ_QJKL01000001.1, forward strand.
ACGTTGCCCGATTTCCGTATCATAGCCGTTTGGAAGGCTCAAGATAAAATCATGGGCATTGGCCTGTCGTGCTGCTTCTATAATTTGGGCATCGTTTGCCTCCGGATTTCCGTAGCGGATGTTTTCATGGACAGTACCGTCAAAAAGATAAACATCCTGCTGCACGATCCCAATATGCTTTCGCAGCCCCTTTTGTTCAAAATGGCGGACGTCGATTCCGTCGATGAGCAATTCTCCTGATGTCACCTCATAAAAGCGGGGAATGAGGGAGCACAATGTCGTCTTTCCGGCACCGGAGGGACCAACAAGTGCCACATACTCTCCCGGCTGAACAGTAAGGGACAGATTGGAGATGACCGGATCCGAATGTTTTTCATACTGAAAGCCGACCTGCTTGAATTCTATTTTTCCTTCAATTGATGAAAGAGTTACCGCATGACTGTCATCTTCAATCGCCGGCTTCGTATTCATAATCTCCATAAAACGCGCAAAGCCGGTAAGCCCTTCCTGAAGCTGTGTGCTCATGTGGGTCATCTGCTTTATCGGTTCAACCATGTAATTAACATAAAGAAGAAAAGTAATCAAATCAGCAAGGTCAAGCGTATGATGCATGATTTTTGAGCTTCCATAGATAATCACAGTTAGAGTGATCAATTGAATGAAACTTTCAACGCCGTTGAAAAAGAGGGCCTCTGTCCGATAAATGTTCTTTCGGCTGTCTAAAAATCGATTGTTTTCAACCTTGAATTTATGGATCTCAATGTTTTCATTGGCAAACGATTTAACGACGCGTATTCCCGCCAGGCTATCCTCAACCCGGGCATGTACGTCGCTGATCCGCTCTTTGTTTTTGGTTAAGGCACGGTTCAATATCTTATTGAAGAACAGTGAAAAGATGCCGAGCACAGGCAAGAAGCAAAAAACGGCGATCGTCAATGAAGGATTAATTACAAACAATATGACAAAGGCACCCACAAAGCGCACCAAGTATTTAATATAATCCTCCGGACCGTGATGATACAGTTCAGAAAGTAAAAGCAGATCATTCGTAATCCGTGACATCAGCTTTCCGGTTTTCTCATGATCAAAAAAACTAAAGGAAAGCTTTTGCATATGCGCAAATAGTTCACTTCGTAAATCACGTTCCATACGGGCGCCAACCTCATGGCCTTTGTAGTCCACAAAATAGTTCCCGATATTCTGAAGCACGGTCAAAACAAGCATCAGGCCACCGGTCCAATAAACGTTTTGGATGTCCAAAGCCTCTTGATCGGCCAGCACGTCTTTTGTAATGTACCGGACAAGAAGCGGATAGACGAGCGCAATGGTCGACGTGATCAGCGCGCAAAACAAAATGGAAAGAAACAAACGCAGGTAAGGTTTATAATAAGATAGAAATTTTTTCATTGGAAATCGCATGATTTACCCCTTTATGAGTGATTCAAAGACACACATATAAGGGGGGCACACTGTTCACTCACTGCTTAAGAATGTGTATCACCCTTATATGTTGGTTGGCGATGGACATTTCTTTCGTTTCTCATTTGAACAGCCTCCTTGTTAATCGTTGGTTTTATTGTAAACGATTTCTTTAAAGGAAAACATAAAGAAAAAGAAAATTTAAAAAATTCTTTTTGCTTGTTGACATCTTCACAGCGTATGGTAGACTTTTTAAAAATGGAACCGGTTCCAAAAAAAGATTTGACCGAAAGTAAGGTGGGGAAAATGGCCCAAAAGATAACCATTTATGATGTAGCGAAACGGGCGGGAGTTTCAAAAACGTCGGTTTCACGGTATTTAGGCGGGCGGCTGGATGAACTTGCCGATAAAACAAAAAAGAAAATAGAATCTGCTGTTCAGGAATTGGATTATCGGCCCAGTACGGCTGCAAGAGGGCTGAAAGGAAGAAAAAGCTACCTCATTGGCGTCATCATTGCAGATATCCGCAATCCATATAGTACAGCCATTTTAAGAGGCGCTGAAGAAATCTCTTCGAAAAATGGTTACAGTCTTATGATCTGCAATTCCGATAACAATCCAGAGAAGGAGAGAAACTTTATTCATATGCTGCAATCTCACCGGATCGATGGGCTTATTATTCATACAACGGGTGGGAATAACTCTTCCTTACTGGAAATGAAAGATGATTCCATTCCGGTCGTACTGCTGGATCGAAATATTCCTGAACTGGATATGGATTTTGTCGGCTTAGATAACCGGCAGGCAACAGAGGATTCTCTCGGATTTCTGCTACAGCGAAATTATGAACGTATCGCGTTTTTTAGTGAACCTTTTCAGGAAATCAGTACAAGGCATGAGAGGTATCAGTTTTTTCAAGACGTTTTGAAAAAGAACAATCACGAAAGCTCAGATGATATCTATATTGTTTCAACAGATGATGGCTGCCTGTTCAGAAATAAGCTGGTTTCATTTCTGGAAGATGCCCAGGGGCAATCCAAAGCCATTTTTACTGTAAATGCGCTTTTAATGCTAAAAGTTGCGAATGAACTAAATACCATGAACATTTCTGTGCCGGATGAACTCTCACTCCTCACATTTGATAATCCAGATTGGGCACCTGTTGTATTTGGAGGAATTACCTGCATTGAGCAGCCAACATTTGAAATTGGGGTAAGCGCGATGAAAATGGTCCTCGAACGAATCAGAGGAGAACGGACAACCTCGCAATCCTTCATGTATAAAGGGAAGTTGATTAAAAGGAATTCAACACCAGAGAAATAAAGAGGTCTTATCGCTGGACCCCTTTTTCAATAGTTAAATGGTACCGGTACCATTAATAAGTAAGCGCATTCAAAGGAGCGGGGGTAATGAATCACATTTATTGTACACAAAACGCATTCGGAAATACGGAGTTGAATGCGCGGGAGTTTGAAGAGATTGCACTGTGCTTGGCAGAGGTAAAGGCGGATGGCATAGAGGTTCGCAGGGAGTTGCTTTCTTCCGGGATCTCATTGAATGATGCAGGAGTAAGGTTAAAGGAACTGAATCTTGAAGTTGTTTTTTCCTCGCCCCAGCCTATGTTTGATGAAAACGGAAAGCTGAATTTCAATTCCCTATTCTGTCTTCTTCAGGAGGCGGAAGCCGTAGGGGCATGGCTGTTGAAGACACCTCTTGGCCACTATTGCGGAATGAAGGAGGAACTTTCCCATGTAAAGCGTCTTTTGCTGCAGTTTCCAAAAATGATTTTTACCATCGAAAATGATCAGACCAGTTGTGGCGGACGAACAGATCTTCTGGAGACTTTTTTTCTGGACTGCCGTGCACAAGAGATTCCTGCCGGATTTACCTTTGATGTGGGCAATCCAAAGTATGTGGGAGAGGATCCGTTGGCTATGTATGAACGGTTGAAAACATTTATTCGATACGTTCACATCAAACACGTGGTTGATGACAAAGGAAGTTGGAGAACAGTCCCGGTTTTCCCTGAGCTTCCTGATGAGATCGATGGGATCATTGGGCTGATTCCTGAAGAAGTTCCCTTGGCGATCGAGTATCCCGTGAAAGTCATAAATGCATCTCAGCATGTAGCAAATCTGCGAAAAGAGAGGGTGAAAAGCTGGCAGGAGCAAGTGAAATAGAATGTACATGAAGTTTTTAAAAAGTTGATAGAAAAAGGAGCGGTTTAACGATGATGGATTCTATAGCTTCAAAAAAACGGTTTCGCCGTTTGATTCCTTTAGCTTTTATTACGTACAGTCTCGCCTATCTGGACCGGGCAAATTATGGGTTCGGTGTAGCAGGGGGCATGGGAGATGAACTGAACATTACAGCGGGAGTTTCTTCTTTTTTGGCATCTCTCTTTTTTCTCGGGTACTTTTTCTTCCAGGTTCCGGGTGCTCACTATGCAGAAAAGCATAGTGCCAAAAAGCTGATCTTTTGGAGCCTGATTCTATGGGGCGGCCTTGCCGCAGCAACAGGCATGGCAACCAATGTGGCTTGGCTGTATCCTATCCGTTTTCTTTTAGGAGTAGTTGAAAGCGCTGTTATGCCAGCCATGCTAGTATTTTTGAGTCATTGGTTTTTAAAGGAAGAACGGTCACGAGCAAATACATTCTTAATCCTCGGTAATCCGGCCACCGTATTATGGATGTCTGTTTTATCGGGTTATCTATTAAACTCGTTCAGTTGGAGATGGATGTTTATTTTGGAAGGTGCTCCAGCGGTATTATGGGCATTTATCTGGCTGAAGCTGGTCAAAGACCGTCCAAAAAATGCATCATGGCTTACCGATAAGGAAAAGCAGGGTATCGAGAATGAGTTTAACAAAGAACAATCTACATTGAAGCCAGTCAAGAATTATCGGGAAGCGTTTAAATCCAAAGCCGTGATTCTGCTGAGCCTTCAATATTTTGCCTGGAGCATAGGGGTATATGGATTTGTTATGTGGCTTCCGTCCATTATTAAAAAAGCGTCAAACCTGGACATTGTTTCAACAGGCTGGCTCTCTTCGGTTCCTTACGTTGTGGCTGTGGTCGGCATGCTTGTCCTATCCTATTACTCGGATAAAACACTGAACCGTAAAACATTTGTATGGATATCACTGCTGATTGGTTCCATTGCCTTTTTTGGCTCTTATTTGATCGGTTCCAGCAATTTCTGGCTTTCGTATACACTACTTGTCATAGCTGGCGGAGCCATGTACGCACCTTACGGACCGTTTTTTGCGATCATTCCTGAAATCCTTCCGCGAAACGTGGCTGGGGGAGCGATGGCGCTCATCAACAGCATGGGGGCGCTTGGTTCTTTTGTTGGATCCTACATTGTTGGATATTTAAACGGCGTTACCGGAGGGCCGTCAGCTTCCTTCGTATTCATGGCATCCGCGCTTTTTGTATCCGTATTGCTTACAATGGCTGTTAAAGCTCCGGCTGCAAAAGAAGCGAAAAAGAGAATGGAGGTTGTTTCTCAATGAAGATTCAGCTGGCCCTGGACTGGATGACGATTTCTGAGGCAATTGAAACGGCAAAAGAGGCAGAGCAATATGTTGATCTTATCGAAGTCGGTACTTCATTAATTAAGGAATATGGTGTTGAGAGCATTTCTGAGATTAAAAAAGAGTTTCCGTTAAAACCAGTGCTGGCAGATATGAAGACCTTTGATAATGCAGCCTATGAATTTTCCATAGCCTTTGACGCAGGAGCAGACATGGCAACTGTCATGGGGGCGGCTCCCCTCGTAACGATTGAAACCTGTTTGAAGGTTGCCGACGAAAATGGAAAAGAAGTGATGATTGATCTGCTAAATGTTTCATCTGAGCAAATGCAACGTCTGCTAAGCTATACATCTGCCGTATTTTGCGAACATGTAAGCAAAGATGAACAGGAGTCAGACAACAAAACGATGGAGAAACAGAACAAAGAAAGGCTTCCTGTTGACCGACTGGCCCTTGCAGGGGGAATTGCTCTATCCTCTCTCCCAATGGCTGCCGAAAAAAATCCGGAGATCATTGTTGTCGGGTCCGCCATTACGAAAGCTGCGAATATCCAGGAAGCAGCCAAACAGATGTATACAGCTTGGAAAACGATTCGGACAGGAGAAAATGTATGAACGAACTGAATGTGATTGTAAAAGAGATGCAGGGAGTTATTGAGAAAATTGGAGAAGAAGAGATTGAGCGTTTTGATTCAGAACTCCAAAATACAACGAGAATCTTTGTGGCTGGCGAGGGAAGGTCGGGGTTTATGGCAAAAGCATTTGCCATGCGCCTCATGCACCTGGGCTATAACGTCTTTGTCATTGGTGAGACGGTAACTCCCTCGGTAGCCGAGGGGGATTGTCTTATCGCCATTTCGGGTTCAGGATCCACACAATCCGTAATCCATCAGGCGGAACGGTCAAGGTCGGCAGGCTCCAAAGTAGTATGCATTACAGCAAATGGAGATTCTGCTCTGGCACAAGTGGCTGATACATGTTTTGTCCTTCCGGCAGCTACAAAGAAAAGGGGAGAGAATGAAGCCAAAAGCATACAGCCACTCAGCTCTCTTTTTGATCAGTGTCTTCATGTGTTTTGCGATGCGGTATGTCTGAGGAGCAGCACACAGAAAACGCTCAGCCATGAGGAAGTTCTGTCCAGGCACAGCAACACGGAATAAAATATAAAAAGAAAGCTTGAAACATTCAGATAATTGCGGTACACTAGGAACTACAATTAGATACGGATTAGATTTTCTTATCAAGAGAGGTAGAGGGAATGGCCCGATGAAACCTCAGCAACCTTCAGTGATTTCTGCTGAAAAGGTGCTAAGTCCAGCAAGTTCGATGACGAACTTGGGAGATAAGGAGAACGACAATTTGATGGTATTCAAAAGTCTTCTTCTTAAGAAGGCTTTTTTATTTTTTCTTTTGACTTAGGAGGCTGCCATGTATAAAACAGAAACAAAATTAGCTCAAATTGGAAACCGAAGTGAAGACCGCACGGGAACGGTTAATCCGCCCGTTTATTTTTCTACAGCATACCGCCATACCGGAATTGGAGAATCAAGTGGTTACGATTATATTCGAACAGGCAATCCGACACGTGAAGTGCTTGAAAAAGCGATCGCCGATTTGGAAGGAGCAGACGCCGGGTTTGCCTGTAGCTCGGGGATGGCGGCCATTGCGGCCATCCTCTCCCTCTTTCAATCAGGTGATGAATGGATTGTATCCAGTGATTTGTATGGCGGCACCTACCGCCTGCTCGAAGAAGGATACAAAAAATGGGGTTTGTCCAGTATCTATGTAAACACGGCAGACGTAGCCGAAATTGAACAGGCGATCACTGAAAAAACAAAAGCCATTTTTCTGGAAACGCCGACCAACCCGCTCATGGAGGTATGTGATATTGAAGCTGTTGCACGTCTCGCCAAGAAACATGGGTTGCTCGTTATCGTTGATAATACCTTTTATACCCCTTTGCTGCAAAGGCCGATCGAGCTCGGAGCGGATATTGTAATCCACAGTGCAACGAAATACCTCGGAGGACACAATGATGTGCTCGCAGGTCTGATTGCGGCCAAAGGCGAGGAATTGTGCCAGGAGCTCTCGTACCATCACAATGCCTCAGGTGCCGTGTTAAGCCCGTTTGATGCCTGGCTTTTGATGCGCGGAATGAAAACATTGGCCCTTCGAATGAAAAAACATGAAGAAAACGCTAAGGTGTTGATTCAATTCCTGCAGAATCATGATGGTGTAGATGACGTCCTTTATCCGGGAAGGGGAGGCATGATCTCTTTCCGGCTGAAAAAAGAAGAATGGGTCCCCCGTTTTTTGAAGTCCGTAAATCTGATAACCTTTGCCGAAAGCCTGGGCGGGGTTGAAAGTCTGGTAACGTATCCCGCGACCCAAACACATGCGGACATTCCTGAAGAAATACGTACAGCACGCGGAGTTTGCAACCGGCTTTTGCGTTTATCTGTTGGTATTGAAGACGAAAATGATTTGATTAACGACTTAAAACAAGCGCTGGACATTGTCCAGAAGGAGGCTGTAATTTATGAGTGACCATAACTGTCATACCTTTCAAACCAAATTGCTGCATCATAAACATAAAACCGATCCGGCTACCGGCGCGGTGAGTGTGCCCATGCATCTGTCCTCCACGTTCCATCAAGAGGATATTGATCAATTTGGAAAATATGATTATGCACGGTCTGCCAATCCGACAAGAGAAGCACTCGAACAGCAAATCGCTGAGCTCGAAGGCGGATGCAGAGGCTTTGCCTTTGCATCGGGCATGGCAGCGATCTCTACGTCATTTCTTCTTTTATCCCAAGGAGATCATATGATCATATCAGAGGATGTGTATGGCGGTACGTATCGAATGGTCACACAGGTGCTTTCACGACTGGGGATTACCCACACTTTTGTCGATATGACTGACCTTGATGCCGTAGAACAGGCAATCCAGCCCAATACAAAAGCCTTTTATATTGAAACGCCTTCCAATCCGCTTTTAAAAGTGACCGATATTCGGGCAGTGAGCGAGTTGGCGAAGGAGAAAGGTGCGCTAACCTTTGTTGACAATACCTTTTTAACACCGGCTCTTCAGCAGCCGTTGTCGCTTGGAGCGGATATTGTTCTTCACAGTGCAACCAAATTCCTTGCCGGGCATAGTGATGTGGTGGCAGGTCTGGCCGTGGTGAAAGATGAAGAGCTGGCTGATCGCCTTTACTTTTTGCAGAACTCGTTTGGTGCCGTGCTGGGTGTCCAGGATTGCTGGCTATTAATGAGGGGACTGAAAACATTATACGTACGCCTCCGTCATTCTGTAGAAGCGGCTGGGAAACTCGCAGACTATTTAAACGGACACCCGCTGATTAAAAAGGTACATTACCCTGGCTTAAAGGAGCATTCAGGATACTTTGTACATCGGAGCCAGGCGGAGGGGCCAGGTGCTGTCTTCTCATTTGAACTGGAAAGCGAACAGCTGGTCCGGCCGTTTACTTCCCATCTTCAGATTCCTGTTTTGGCGGTGAGCCTCGGAGCGGTGGAATCTATTTTATCCTATCCGGCAAAAATGTCACATGCCGCTATGCCGGAAGCCGAAAGAAAGAAGAGAGGAATCTCGAACACGCTTTTCCGGTTTTCAGCAGGCTTGGAGGACCCTGAAGATATAATTGCGGATTTTGAATTTGCCTTAGCACAAAGCACCATACACACACTGGCACGATAGAGCCAATGAAAAAAACGGGTCTTTAAGAAGGCTCGTTTTTCTGCTTGCGCCCTTTTCTCTCGTTTGCTTTTCACTTTCGTGGATGGTTTCCATTCGGATCTATCAAAATAAGGACTTTTAGTCAGTAAGGGATTCCTAATCAGGAATTCCTCTTTTTTGTATGTGAGGTGTCTATACCATTTTAGTATTTGTACATAAAATAAACAGACACACATACAGAAAGGGAGAACAGCATGAAAGACTCATCCTACCTGCCTTTTTGTGCGGAGGATTTCCTGCAAAATGTTCAAGCCGGGGATACTCACTTTTTTGTCTTCCGGGGCTCAACCGTCCCGGTGAGGTTGTCATTTATTTCGTATAATTCAGTGACGAACTGCATGACGGCTTCCCTTGAAGAGGGTAGAAATCTTACATTTGATTGCAAGTATGTTGCTGCAGTCTTCTAAAAACCTCCCAGATTCCCAGAAAGATAGGACGCGGGAGGTCTTTCTGATTTAACAAATATCCTTATTTCATTCATTTTATTGAAAAAAAACCTGGAGATTCCGGAATGAAAGCGCTTGTTGTTTGATAATCTTCAATACATAAATGAACCGTTTCATTAATTTCTTTACACAGCTTTGCCAGGTATGGTTGGAAGATTTGAATTCCTTCAGGATATTCGGCAAGTTTGTTTAATAGTGTGAGAGCTCGTACCAGTGATTGGACATTTGACATGTACTCTACCTCTTTTATGCTTTTGTCTAAATCATACGGCATGAAAATTATTTTATAAAATGCCCTTTCGTACAAAGAAGCAGGAGGATATGGGATTAAGACCAGAGAAATAGTGGTATGTACCTAGAGCAAGCAATTACGACAATAGGAGGAATAAAAGATGGCAACCAGTTTAAAAGATACAACAACACTACATAACGGCGTGAAAATGCCGCGCTTTGGGTTGGGTGTATTTAAAGTAAAAGAAGGAGAAGAAGTAATCGAGTCTGTAAAAGCTGCGATAAAAAACGGATACATCAGCATTGATACGGCAGCGATTTACGGGAACGAAGAGGGAGTGGGGCAGGCGATCAGAGAGTCCGGAGTTTCCCGTGAAGACCTATTCATCACAACAAAGCTTTGGAACAGTGAGCAAGGATACGAATCTACATTAAAGGCGTTCGAAACAAGTATGGAAAAACTTGGCCTGGAATATCTGGACCTCTATCTCATTCACTGGCCTGGAAAAGACAAATACAAAGAGACATGGAGAGCGTTTGAGAAGCTGTACAATGATGGCAAAATTCGAGCCATCGGCGTAAGTAACTTCCAGGTTCACCATTTGGAGGACTTGATGAGTTCCTGTGAAATTAAACCAATGGTCAACCAGGTGGAATACCATCCGCATCTTACCCAAAAAGAGCTGCATGCGTTCTGCAAAAATAATGAAATCCAATTGGAAGCCTGGTCACCGCTTAAGCAGGGGCAGCTGCTGGAAGATCCTGCATTAAAAGAAATTGCCGATAAGCACAATAAAACGGTAGCACAGGTGATTTTGCGGTGGGATCTTCAAAATGAAGTGGTAACGATTCCAAAATCAACAAAAGAGCATCGTATTATTGAAAATGCTGATGTGTTCAATTTTGAATTAAGCAGTGAGGATATGGAGCGTATCGACGGATTGAACCAGGATAGCCGAGCCGGTTCTCATCCGGACAGCATGACAGTTGGTTTTGAATAAAACGTGTAAAGGATGACCGTTAAATGGTCATCCTTTTTGGTGTTCATTTAGCTTAAAGTGCCTTTTTACACATTCGAGTGTTTGCTCGATTGTGAATGTCCATGATGGTAAACGTATTTAAATTCAGCAGAACCGCTACTTTTTTCATCTCTTGAGAAACCGAAAATCCTTTTGCATTGAGCCCTCGCATTTACTCGCAGGTATGATTCATTGTGCAATCAGTATCCGAAAGATCAATCTGAATGGTTGTATGCTCAATATGAAATTGTTCCATAAGCAGCTGATTCGCCTTTTTAAGCAAGGTTTGCTGATGATCCTCTGCGTCGGCCACCAGGTGACAGCTTAAGGCAGGAAAATCCGAAGAGATTGACCATACATGAAGATCATGGACCTGTTTCACTTCAGGGATGGAAAGCAACGCCTGTTTGATCTCCTTAAAGTTCACATTTTGAGGAGTGCCTTCCATTAAAATATGAACAGATTCTTTGGTCACCCTCCAGCCGCTGATAAGAACCAGAATGGCTACAATAATACTTGCGATAGGATCTGCCAGATTCCAGTTGAAAAACATGATGACAAGGGCAGCGGCAATTGCGCCAACGGATCCAAGCATATCCCCAAGGACGTGCAAAAAAGCACTTTTCACATTGAGATTTTCATCCTTGTCACCTTTCATTAAGATGTAGGCAGCGACAATATTTACCATTAAACCAATAATCGAAATAATGAGCATCCCCTTACTAATGACTGAAGGGGGATTTAAGATGCGCTGATAGGATTCCCAAAAGATATAAAGGGCGATCGCTAACAGAGCAATGCCATTGATAAAGGCGGCTAAAATTTCAAAGCGGCGATAACCATAGGTTTTGGATTGGGAGGATGATTTTTGGCCATAAGTCAATGCCAGGTAACTTAATCCAAGAGCAGCCGCATCACTTAACATATGTCCTGCGTCAGATAATAAAGCCAAACTGTTGGTAGTAATGCCACCGGCAATTTCCACGAGCATGTAGGCTGCAATTAGAAAAAACGCCCATTTCAATGCTCTTTTATTGTTTGTACCATGATGATGCCCATGAGATTCACCGTGACCGTGAGAATGCGCCATAAATGCTCAACTCCTTTTTGAATATATGTATATGAATATATGCTCATATATATTGTATAAGAACATTCTCCGACGTGCAATAATTTTCCTTTATTTTGTATACTTTTCCCTGGCACTCTATTATTACCCGAAATTATTCTAATGAAATACGGAATAGAAGCGTAAATTATTCATTATAGTTAAAGAAAAGAGAATTCGATTCAGCATTTACAGAAGCATAACCGTCGTTTACAATATGAGTAATTATTCATATATGGTTTAGTGGTAAGGAGTTGATATTAAATGGATGAACACGAAAAAGCAATTATTGAAAGTGAACAATTAGATGAAGAAACTCTTTTTGTCGCATCTCAAACCTTCAAGGCGCTGTCAGATCCGACGCGAATCCGAATCCTTCATCTTTTATCTCATAAAGAATCATCTGTAAATGAAATTGCTGAAAAGCTCTCACTTTTACAATCTACGGTTTCTCATCAATTACGTTTTTTAAAAAATCTTCGCCTTGTTAAATTCAGAAGAGCAGGAACGACCCTGTTTTATTCGATTGATGATAATCATGTGATTACATTATTAAATCAAGCAATTCATCATGCATGCCATGATTGATTATGAATTTAACATGTTGCGTTGACACTTTTCGTGGTGCGAACATATAATGATTTATATATGAATTTCTGCTCATATAAGCATAGATGAAAAGATTCACGGCCAGAGAGGAGAGAACCTGGTGACTGATCAACAAAGAGAATTTTTATTGGATGGCTTGGATTGTGCAAATTGTGCCTCCAAGATTGAAGATGGTGTTCGGGAACTTGAAGGGGTATCATCCTGCAGCGTAAATTTTGTAACCAAAACATTAAGAATGGAAACCGAACAGGGGAGGGACATCCCCGTAATTGAAAATACAAGAGATTTGATTCAATCGATTGAGCCGCATATAAAAGTACTTGATCAGCCAAATACAAGGCAAAATTCTTCCATGAGTTTCTATATGGAAGGCCTGGACTGTGCCAACTGTGCAGCAAAAATAGAGAAGGAAGCAGCCGGGCTGACAGGTGTAAGTCTTTCAAGTATGGATTTCGTTTCCAAAACCTTACGGATAAAAACGGATCCTTCCACTAGGGAAAAAGATCTGTCAGCTAAAATTGTGGAAATCGTAAAGCGTCTTGAACCTGGAGTAAAGGTGACACAGCAACCCCGTCACATCAATAGCGAGCCATCACAAAATAATGGGAATAAAAACGCAGTGATGTTAACACGGATTGGTATGGGAGCCGTCTTAACGGCAGTTGCTGCGTTTGCGCCCCTAAACTATTGGTTGGAGTTTTCCCTTTTTCTTGTCGCCTACTTAATTATAGGTGGGGAGATCCTGCTTAAAGCTGTCCGAAATATAGTTCGGGGGCAGGTGTTTGACGAGAACTTCCTAATGTCACTTGCGACAGTTGGTGCATTCGCAGTTGGACAGTTCCCCGAAGGAGTAGCTGTCATGCTGTTTTACCAAGTGGGTGAATGGTTTCAGAGCTTAGCGGTCAACCGTTCAAGGAAATCAATACGTGCCTTGATGGACATCCGGCCGGACTATGCCAATCGTAAAGTGGGGAGCAGGACAGAGCGTGTATCGCCTGATGACGTAAGAATAAGTGATATAATTATTATCAAACCGGGAGAAAAGGTTCCTTTGGACGGTAAAATCGTTGAAGGAGTATCCATGGTGGATACTTCGGCGTTAACCGGCGAATCCGTACCCAGGAAAGTGAAGCCTGGCAGTGACCTGTTAAGCGGTACGATCAATAAAAACGGAGTGCTTACTGTAGAAGTAACCAAGAAATTTGAAGACTCCACCGTATCCAAAATTTTGGACCTTGTTCAAAATGCAAGCAGCAAAAAGGCACCGACGGAAAATTTCATTACAAAATTTGCGAGGTATTACACTCCTGTTGTGGTCATTACAGCTGCGGTTTTGGCGTTTCTGCCGCCGCTACTTATTCAGAGTGCATCATTTTCAGAATGGATTTACAGGGCATTGGTCTTTTTGGTCATTTCCTGTCCTTGTGCGCTTGTTGTTTCCATTCCCCTCAGCTTTTTTGGCGGGGTGGGAGGAGCTTCAAAAACGGGCATCCTTATTAAAGGAAGCAATTATCTTGAAGCGTTGAATGATGTGAAATATGTCCTGTTTGATAAAACAGGTACGCTGACAAAAGGTGTCTTTGATGTAACACGTATTCACTCGGATAATGGGTTTTCATCGGATGAATTGCTTTATTATGCTGCCATGGCAGAAGCGCATTCCAATCATCCCATTGCCTTTTCCGTACGTTCCGCCTTTGGTAAAGAGATTCAGGCCGATCAAGTAGGAGAATATAACGAAATTTCCGGGTATGGCATTAGGGCAACAGTAGATGGAAAAGAAGTGCTCGCCGGAAATGAAAAATTAATGAATCAAGAAAAAATAGCTTATGAGAAACATGAGGCAGAAGGTACCGTCGTCCATGTGGCTGTTAATCGGACATATGCCGGGCACCTGGTTATTTCAGATGAAGTAAAAGAAGATGCAGCATCGGCTATTGCGCAGCTGAAAGAGCTTGGAATAAAAAAAACGGTAATGCTGACTGGAGACTCCAAAGCCGTTGGTGAACGTGTGGGGCATCAATTAGGGTTAGATGAGGTTCATGCAGAACTGCTTCCTCATGAAAAAGTGGAACAAGTTGAAAAATGGGATGGCAATAAGTCTAAAAATGAAAAGCTGATATTCGTGGGGGATGGCATTAATGATACTCCTGTATTAGCCAGAGCCGATATCGGAATGGCAATGGGTGGATTAGGGTCAGATGCGGCTATCGAAGCTGCTGACGTGGTCATAATGACGGATGAACCTTCCAAAATCCCTGAAGCCATAAAAATTGCAAAACGAACAAGAAAAATCGTTTGGCAAAATATTATTTTTGCCTTAGGGGTAAAAGCGGTCTTTCTCTCATTGGGGGCCTTTGGAATTGCCACCATGTGGGAAGCGGTTTTCTCGGATGTCGGTGTAACTCTGATTGCCGTTTTAAACGCCATGCGAGTATTGAATGTTAAAACAAGAGCATAAAAGAAAAACAGCCTGCCAAATTTTGATCTGAACCCAAAAAGTTAGACACGAAATTTTAAGCAGCTACTTCGGCATGAGTCCGGTATTGAACCGGGCTCATGCCTTTTAATTTTGCTTTTATCCGTTTTTTATTGTAGTAATCGATATACTGTTCCAATTCTTTTTTAAAGTGTTCCATACTTTCAAATTCTTTGAGATAAAGCAATTCACTTTTCAATAAGCCAAAGAAACTCTCCATGGCGGCGTTATCAAGACAGTTGCCCTTACGGGACATGCTTTGTGTTATATTTTTTTCTTTCAATGCATGCTGGTACCGTTTCATTTGATAATGCCATCCCTGATCAGAGTGAAGGATGGGGGCATCGTTCTCTTTCAATTGTTTGAATGCCTTATCCAGCATCTTTGAAACCAAAGAGTAAACCGGACGGTGTTCCATCTGATAGGCAACGATTTCTCCATTATATAGGTCAAGAACTGGCGATAAATATAGCTTTTCACCATGTAATTGAATTTCCGTCACATCGGTTACCCACTTTTCATTCGGTTTCGCTGCTTGGAATTTACGTGCTATAACATTTGGAGCGATTTTTCCAACATTTCCACGATAGGAGCGATATTTCTTCACCTTCACCAGAGACTTGATCTTCATTTTATTCATTAAGCGACGGACAGTTTTATGATTAAGTGAATAGCCTTGATTTTGTAATTCCCATCGGATCCGACGATAGCCATATCGACCTTGGTGCTCATTAAAAATCTGTTGAATAACAGCTTTCACTTCATGATATTTATCTGCACGATTCTTTTGTTTCATCCAGTAATAATACGTGCTTCGTGGAATGCCTGCGACCTCAACGAGGTCAATGACTTTATATTCATGCCTTAACTCATCAATCACTTCCGCTTTGACTTGTTCTGTGATTTTTCCTCTTCTTGAATTAAGGCTTGTAACTTTTTTAAGTATGCATTCTCCATACGTAATCTCTCATTTTCAGCTCGTAGAGCTTCGACGGATCCTTCTGATGGCTGCTTTCTTTTTGAATCTTTTTTCATGGATGAACGCCCCTTTATCTTTGATCGAAGAGCCTCAATCCCTTGCGTTTCAAAAAGTTGATACCAATTCCAAACGGTGCTGGGAGAAGCCACGTTGAAATGGGCGGCAGCTTCTGAGATAGATACTCCCGTTTCGTTTATATAGTGAAGTACGTCCATTTTAAACTCGATAGAATGATTTGTATATGATTCTTGAAAAGCCATTTCTCCGTGTTTTCGAAACTTGGCCACCCATTCTTTTAACATTGATGAAGTCACACTGTGTTTATAAGCGGTTTCTTTAAAGGAATCTCCCCCCTGAAGATAAGCATGAACAGCAGCTAATTTAGTTTCCAAAGAATACTTGGTCATGAAAAAACTGCACCTCCTATTGTTAGATGTGTCTAACAAAAGGGGTGCAGTTCAATTTTTGGCAGGTTGTTTATTATTACAGTTGCTTTTCATTAAGATGTGAATAGTATAGAGATATATTAAATTTCTTACACATTTATTGATTCGACAGGCTGGATGTAGTATTGTTGATTCAACCTATTTCTTCAATAAGAAAGGACTGTTCTGATCTGTTTGCTTATTCGCATAAAGTGATGGCGCACCACATTCAATCACATGTCAGAGAAAGCGTTCAGTATGATTTAAATAAGTCTACGTTTACCTGGGCTAACATGAAACCCGATTTCATTCCGGAACTGGCAAAACGAAAGCATTATATAGAAGAAAGCTTTGAATTTGTTGTTGATAAAATTGTGCGTCTGCTGGACATTCCCGCATCCGATCTGCTGGATAAACAAAAGCGCAGATGGCTTGAAATCGAAATGGGTGTAATTTGCCATTTCGTTACGGATTTCTTCTGTGTTCCACATAACCAGCGCTGGGAATTTAAGCATGCCATGATTCCCCATGTGAAGTATGAAAGAGCTTTGGATAAAAAGGCCAGGGTGCTCAACAGTATAAACTGCTTAACACTGCCCGAGATCAAAGAGCATTCCAAGGAAAGCGTTACGTTTTTCCTTGAAGAGCTGCTCTGCGAGTATGAACAAAAAAAGGATTATAAACGGGATATGGTTTATTCCATCAGTGTGTGCAGTGCGATCTGTACATTTATCCTGGAAAAGATTTATTTGAATGACTTTGGCAAAACGGCATAAGATAACCAAACTCCAAGCGGATTCGGCGGAATTCTCTTGGAGTTTTTTTTCAGGTAAATGAAAGGGAGGATGGAGATGGTGAATATGAAAATAGATGAATCTCCTATACCGTTCCTGATTCGTGTCCATATGGAATGGCAAGTGGTAAAAAGGAGAAATATGGTTTACACAGCATAAAGCAAACTTTATCAGCAGTATAAACAAAGAAGGAACCATCACTTCCCACCCAGTTCCAACACTACAAGCGGGTGTGATGGGAATTACAACTGCATCGAATGGTTCAATCGGGTTTACCGAAAATCAGGCAAATAAAATCGCTGTATTCACTCCAGATCAAGGGTTAAAGGAATATAATGTGCCGACTCCGGAATCAGCGCCTTTTGGACACGATGTGGTGAAAAGCTTATGTGGGAGAGATTGCATATAACCGTAATTTTTTTACAAATTCCTAATTACAACTTCTGGCTCTGGAGTGGTTAAACGTTCCCCATACGTGAGTGGAGGAAAACAAATATCGTCGCAAGCCAGTTTGGCTAACATAGGAGGTCGATGTCTCATCTAATTAACACAAAAATAGAGCATGAACAAAATGAGGAAAAATTTAACTGCGTATGGTAACAATAATGATAGTGTCCTTGTTTTCCCTCATTTAAAAGGTTATATTGTTTCACGTTGTAGGGTCATATTAAGATAAAGAGAGTGAGAGGAAGGAGGATGTTATGAACAAGTGTAATATGGATCATTCAAAAGATGATGTCAAACGTAAATACGAGGCACGGAAGGAGGAACTTCCAGAAGATATTTGTGGGTTATTTGATGATTTTTTAAACAGGAATAACTCACAACCCACCTTAAATGAGATGTTTCATCTTCTCAAAAAATATGATTTAGTTGATGAATTGGAAAGATTAGAACGAAATAGAAAAATGAGATCGTTACTTCTTAAATAGGGATGTAATAAGACTTCCTATTACAGGTGTGCTGACAATTCAATAGGCATTTTAGAACTTTTGTCGATCTTTCGACATAAGTTCTTTTTAATGGTGAATTTTTATGATAGGAAGAATAGAAGAATCGGTCTAAACCGTTTTTCGGAATATGCCCCTTTAAATGATTATAATTTCACGTATCGTAATTTTATCAAAAACAGGTTAGTTGATGAATACGTATGTAAATTACTCTACCTTCATGTATGAAAAAGGAAAAAGAAGGGCAATATAATTTTTGCGTTGGATAGGAAGAACCCTCTCAGTTGTAAGGGAACAATTTTGTTATTTAAAACATCGAGAAAGCTCCATCTGTTTTAGATACCAGGGCTCTTCTCTTCCCTCAATGAGAGAAGAGGTTAAACAAAGGTCGTACTTCAGGTCGGTTTTAAATATTATTTATTTTCTTAAAATTTTGCTTTCTCTTCTATTTTCTGTTATAATAAAAAGGATTATTTTTGTTCGGTGTAAAAGAAGTTTAAGAATTCGATTTTTCATCTTGATGATCACTTTGGGCAAGGATAGTAACATTTTGTGTGTTTAACGCACTAGGAGGAAATAATTATGGAACAAGGTACAGTTAAATGGTTTAATGCAGAAAAAGGTTTCGGATTTATCGAACGCGAAGGTGGAGAGGACGTATTTGTTCATTTCTCTGCTATCCAATCTGAAGGTTTCAAATCATTAGACGAAGGTCAAAAAGTTACTTTTGACGTTGAGCAAGGTGCTCGTGGACCTCAAGCAGCAAACGTTCAAAAAGCATAATAATTATTTATAATAAAACAGGTCCTTTTTAAAAGGGCCTGTTTTTTTGATTTCTAAAAAAAGCGCAATAAAAAACCCGCTCAAGCACAGACAACAGGAATGCAATCCTTCTTTTTTTCAAAATTAATCCCTCTTTTTCCCATGCATATAATTGTATCATTTCATAACCCGGTGTCAGTGTGTATCCCTCTTTCGGATGAAATTAACAATTTTTCTCACGGGAATGAAGGGGATAAGAAAAAAAGACGCGCTTCTCCCGAGGAGAAATACGCGTCTTTTTTGAGTACAAGTACATCATTCTTTCTGTTTTACTGTTCGATCTCAGGCTTCGCTTCTACCTGTTTGCAGACTTGATTTGCTGACATGCCATTTGCATCAATGACCGAAGCCGGAGTCTCAAAATCTTGATTTTAACAATCGGTTCATTACTTCAGGGTATTTAGTATGTTTTCGGGATTGGTCAACTGAACGGTTTTCACACTTTCTACATTGTGCTTTTTAAACAGCCCTACATGAGTGGTATTTAAAATGGTGCCCTTTTTTAATAAAAGAACCCCATTGGAAGTGTAAACGTCTTCCAAAAGAATAGAGCCGGTTTCAACCTGCAAGTCTGACATGTGCATCCTCCTTGGAATAAACAAGATTATAGTTCTATCGTAATGGATAATTATACCCGTATCAACTTTTATTTGCACTTTTCTGTATATTTCTTTCTCATTGGAATCTTACTCTTTTCGTGAGCATACAATATAGCCAACACCACTGGCTGTAAGTCTGACCGGAGTGATGGACAATGAACAGACTGGCTAAAGTGATAAGAGAAATTGACCGGCGCACCGACCGTCTTCTTGACCTGCAGCAGCCTGACGGCTCATGGCGTTTTTCTTTTGAAAATGCCTTGCTCACGGATGCCTATATGATCATTATGTTACGTACCCTGGAATGGGATGACGAGATGCTGATCCGGCAACTGACAAGGAGATTATTAGCCAAGCAAACAAAGAACGGAACATGGAAAGCCTATCCTGATGAAAGAATGGGCAATTTGTCTGCCACAGCGGAAGCGTATGCCGCCCTGCTTTATTCAGGGGTAATTTCCCGGGATGCCATCCCGATGAAAAAAGCTGCAAGGTTTATCAGAGAAAACGGCGGATTAAAAAAGACCAGTTTGTTAACGAAGGTATTCTTTGCATTTAACGGACTGTATCCATGGCCAGACCGTGAAGTGGATCCTTCGAGACTATTTCGAATCATGAAAAAAGTGAATATGAACTTTTACGATCTTGGAAGCTATGCAAGGGCCCACTTTGCTCCGGTTTTGTTGGGAATGGCAGAAAAGTTTCAGGTGCATAACAGCCGTAAACCTTGTCTGAAGCATTTGTTTACAGAAGAAGACCGCAGAAAGGCGAAGGGAAAAAAGAATTCTAAACGTCCGTTGTATTCCATCCAGAGCGCTTTTTTGGAAAATTACATACTAAAGAGGGTTGAGGAGGATGGAACTCTCCTAAGCTATGCCACTTCTACTTTTCTCATGATATACGGGCTTCTCGCGGTTGGTTACAAGCCCACCGATCCCGTCATTCATGGAGCGATTACCGGGCTGATTTGTCTGGTTCATCATACTGGGAAAACCTTTCATCTACAGAACTCACCGCCGACGGTGTGGGATACTTCTCTCATAAGCTATACCCTTTTGTCCTCAGGGGCCCCTCCTTCATCTTCACAAATGAGAAAGAGTTTGAGTTTTGTGCAGAAGCATCAGCAAACCCGTCTCGGAGACTGGAAATTTCATAATCCGGATGTCATGCCAGGAGGCTGGGGATTCAGCAAAAGTAACACCATCCATCCGGACATCGATGATACCCAGGCTGCTCTGCGAACGATGTTTCATTATGCAAAAACCGATAGAACGATTCAACACGCCTACAAAAGAGGTGTCGGTTGGCTTCTCTCCATGCAAAACAAAGATGGGGGATGGCCAGCATTTGAAAAAGACACAAATAAAAGATGGATGGCGAAACTGCCCATTGAAAATGCCGGGGATGCGCTTACTGATCCTTCCACAGCTGATTTAACGGGCCGGACGCTTGAGTTTCTCGGAAACTATGAAGGGATACGGCTCTCATCTCCCCACATTCAATCTGCTGTTCAATGGCTGAAGCAACATCAGGAAAGCAATGGTTCCTGGTATGGGCGCTGGGGTATTTGCTATATTTATGGGACATGGGCGGGTATAACAGGACTCATGGCGGCTGGGATCACACATAAAGACTCTGCGGTACAAAAAGCGGTGGAGTGGCTGACTTCGATTCAGAAATATGACGGAGGATGGGGAGAATCATGCAAAAGTGACATTAATAAGCATTATTGTGATCTTCCATACAGCACAATCACCCAGACAGCATGGGCAGTTGATGCACTAATCGCGGCATGTCCAAAACCAACCGATTCGATAAAACGAGGAATTGACTATCTATTACATCGCGAAAATTATAATGGCATACATGTTTCCTATCCAACAGGGGCAGGGCTGCCAGGAACATTTTATATGTACTACCACAGCTACAATTACATTTGGCCGCTGTTGGCATTATGTCATTACAAGGATAAATACGGAAATAATTAAGAAGAAGGCTGATATCCGTAATGGATTCAGCTTTTTGTGTGGCCGCGGTTAACCAGCATCTAATTGTTCATTTCTATTTTTTTGCTTAAAAATCCAAGAAATACATTGTATCTCTGAATTATTGGTGTTATTATAGGATTTAAATTAAATTAGTATAACACATTTAAGGGAAATAAATTAAAAGTATGACACATTTGTTAGGAGGGGGAGTAAAGCTTAGAAATTTGGTACACTCAAAACTCATAGGATAGGAGATTCAAATTGGATACGAAGAAGATCGTCTATGTGGTTTCAGACTCAGTAGGGGAAACGGCAGAGCTGATGGTTAAAGCGGTCGCCGCTCAATTTAATGGGGGAGATATTGAAATTCAAAATGTCTCTTTTATTGAAGATATCCAGGATTTGAAAAATGTAATCTCTGTCGCCAAATATCGAAACTCAGTGATTGCCTATACGATTGTGGTTCCTTTTTTGAAACAGTATCTTGACCAGCGGGCGCAAGAAGAAGGTATTATTGCCATTGACCTCATGAAGCCGCTCATGCATGCCTTCACCGAAAAATTTCATAAAGAGCCGGTTTATCAGCCGGGGTTGCTCCGGAAAATGGACGAGAACTATTTTCGAAGAGTGGAAGCCATTGAATTTGCTGTTAAATATGATGACGGACAGGATACACACGGCCTTTCCCGTGCGGATATCGTCTTGATTGGTGTTTCCAGAACATCGAAAACGCCGCTTTCGATGTATTTAGCCAATAAAAGATTCAAGGTGGCTAATGTTCCGTTAGTGCCTGAGGTGGAGCCGCCGGAAGAAGTCTTTCACTTCAAAAGGAAATGTATAGGTTTAATTATTACGCCGGATAAGCTGAATGAGATTCGGAAGGAACGTTTAAAGAATCTTGGGTTAACGGTAAGAGCCCATTACGCGAACTTTGAGAGGATCATGGAAGAATTGGATTATGCCGAAAAAATCATGAAGAAAATTGGCTGCCCGGTGATTGATGTTTCCAATAAGGCGGTTGAAGAGACGGCAGATTTAATTTTGGCTATGTTAAAAAAGGAGAGGAGCTGGATATCATGACGCAATTCGTATATCTGTTTGATGAGGATGGGAAAAAAGGTAAAGAACTTTTAGGCGGAAAAGGGGCCAACCTGGCAGAAATGACGCGTATTGGACTCCCGGTTCCTTACGGGTTCACCATATCAACGGAAGCGTGCAATGCCTATTACCAGGAAGGGAAACGTCTGCCGTCCGAGATGAAAAAGCAAATCGAGACAGCCCTTCATCATCTTGAAGGAAGAACAGGAAAGAAATTAGGGGATACCAGAAATCCGCTTCTCGTTTCTGTGCGTTCAGGGGCGGTTCACTCGATGCCGGGGATGATGGATACCGTGCTGAATCTGGGCATGAACGATAAAACAGTAGAAGCAGTGGCGAGTCTCACTTACAATCCGCGATTCGCGTATGATACATACCGCCGGTTCATTCAAATGTTCAGTGATGTTGTGCTTCATGTGGACGGTTTTTACTTTGAACAGTTGCTCGAAGAAGTCCGCATAGCAAAAGGATATACTACAGATCCTGAAATGACCGCGGAAGACTGGAAAGAAGTGATAGAAGGCTATAAGGAACTGGTTCGAAAACACGCCAAAAAAGACTTTCCGCAAGATCCTAAGGAACAGCTTCAATTGTCCATATCTGCTGTTTTTGATTCATGGAATAACCAACGTGCTTTTGTGTACCGCCGGCTTCATAAGATCCCGGATGACTTGGGTACTGCTGTCAATATACAAAGCATGGTATTCGGGAATATGGGCAATGATTCTGGTACCGGCGTTGCTTTTACAAGAAATCCTTCCACAGGTGAAGCAAAGATTTATGGCGAATATCTGATCAATGCCCAAGGAGAAGATGTGGTTGCTGGGATTCGGACACCGCAGCCGATTGCAGCCATGGAAACGGCTATGCCTAAAGTGTATCAGCAGTTTGCAGAAACATGCCATTTGCTTGAGTCTCATTATAAGGATATGCAGGACATTGAGTTTACCGTCGAGCGGGGAAAGCTCTTCATCCTGCAAACACGGACAGGAAAGCGGACTGCACAGGCGGCCATTCGAATTGCGGCGGAACTGGTTAAAGAAAGCATCATAGATAAAAAAGAAGCGATTTTGCGCATTGAACCAGAACAGCTGAATCAGTTGCTGCACCGCCGTCTGGATGATGCCAAGGAAAGAAATGTCATGGCAAAAGGCCTTCCCGCATCTCCAGGTGCGGCTACGGGCCAAGTGGTATTTGATGCAGATGAAGCCAAAAGAATGGCGAAAGACGGTAAAAAGGTGATTCTTGTCCGTCCGGAAACGACACCGGATGATATTCATGGAATCGTGGCGGCAGAGGCAACGGTTACCAGCCGTGGCGGGATGACCAGTCATGCGGCAGTGGTGGCCAGGGGAATGGGAAAGGCTTGTATATGTGGATGTGAAGCCTTATCGATTAACCTGAAATTACAGCAGATTGCTGTAGCAGGAACGATAATTGAAAAAGGCGATGTAATTACCATTGACGGGTCAACAGGTGAGATTATGAATGGTGAAATTCCGATGATTGATCCGGAACTTTCGGAAGAATTTCAATTGCTTCTTACTTGGGCAGATGAGGAGAGAACATTGGGTGTACGAGCCAATGCGGATAATCCTGAAGATGCCCAAAAAGCATTGGAATTTGGCGCGGGAGGCATTGGGCTTTGCCGCACCGAGCATATGTTTATGGATAGTGCAAGAATACCGGTTGTTCAGGAAATGATACTCGCAGAAACCTTTGATGAGCGAATGGAAGCTCTTGATCAGCTGCTGGTTATGCAACAGGAAGATTTTGAACTCATTTTTGAAGCGATGAAGGGATTGCCGGTGACCATTCGGCTGCTTGATCCGCCGCTTCATGAATTTTTGCCAGACAAGGAAGAACTTCTTGTAGAGGTTACGAAGCTACAACTATCCAGTTCCTTTTCAGAAGAATTATTGGAAAAAGAACGATTGCTTCGAAATGTTCGTAAATTGGATGAATGCAATCCAATGCTTGGGCATCGAGGCTGCAGACTGGGCATGATTTTTCCCGAGATTTATGAAATGCAGGTTAAAGCGATTTTTTACGCGATATGCAACCTGAGGGATAAGGGGATGGATGCCGCCCCTGAGATCATGATCCCTTTGGTAGGCCATGTAAATGAATTAAAAGAGATGAGACAATTGGTGATCGGTACAGCTATGGAAATTGAGCAAGAAGCAGGGCAGGAATTTAATTATCAGATTGGGACAATGATTGAAGTGCCTCGGGCAGCGTTAACGGCGGATCAAATTGCCAAGGAAGCTGACTTTTTCTCCTTTGGTACCAATGACCTTACCCAAACAACCTTTGGCTACAGCCGGGATGATGCGGAAGGCAAGTTTCTTTCTACTTATATCGAAAATAAGGTACTGCCTGAAAATCCTTTTGCCACTCTCGATCAGGAAGGCGTTGGTAAACTTGTAGAACTGGGTGTCAGACTGGGACGGGAAACGAAGCCGGGGTTAAAAACAGGTATTTGCGGTGAGCATGGAGGGGAAAAAGAGTCCATTCGTTTTTGTCATGAGACAGGACTTGATTATGTCAGCTGTTCACCATACCGTGTGCCGCTGGCCCGTCTTGCAGCAGCTCATGCCGCAATAAAACAGGCACAAAAACAGGGGGAAAGCAGGGAACTTCAACTGCACTAATAAGAGAAGCTGTCCGATTCGGACAGCTTCTTACTTTTCATGTATCACGCAGCTGGCTCTATAAAACTTACAATTTATAATAAACCTTAGCATCACTTTTACTGTTGTGCTGGACATGTTCATCATCTGATTGAATCCCAGCCCCGATCCAGACACCGATAATGACAAAAAAGGCAATGAGTGGTGAAAGAATGGGTTTTTTTCTATCCATCTTGCATCCTCCTTTTTTCCATTTTTGATAGGTTTCCCTGATGAACAGCTCTCGTAAACACGTTGAAGGATATTTTAATATTTCATGTGTTGAAGGGTTTAAAGGACCATCGATTGGGGAAGTCCAAAAATGTATATTTATACAGAATGAGAATACTGACTTGTGTTGTTTTACTGTATAAATGCTAGTGACCTATCTACCTAAGGAGCGATGATGATGTCCAAACCAGTAAATCCTTTAACACAATATTTTAATGAAGATTATCCCAAACAATACCAGGATCCACCTGCGGTTCAGGGTCAAATGAGTCCGCTTCCTGACTGCGGAGAAAAAAGCTACAAAGGTTCAGGAAGGCTGTCAGGGAGGAAAGCGCTGGTTACCGGGGGAGATTCAGGGATTGGCCGGGCAGCAGCCATTGCTTATGCCCGGGAAGGGGCGGATGTTGCCGTCAATTATTTGCCTGAGGAACAATCTGATGCAGAGGAAGTCAAACAGCTCATTGAAGCAGAAGGCCGAAAAGCTGTGCTATTGCCTGGCGACTTGAGTGATGAAGCGTTTTGTGAGGAATTGATTAAGGAATCTTACTCAGCTTTAGATGGATTGGATATTCTGGCGCTCGTTGCAGGAAAACAGCAGGCAGTTGAAAATATCGAAGACCTGTCCACTGAGCAACTTCGGAAAACCTTTGAAGTGAACGTATTCTCCTTGTACTGGACGGTGAAGGCGGCGTTGCCGTATCTTCCGGAGGGTGCGTCCATCATTACTACCACATCAGTACAGGGCTATAACCCAAGTCCAAACCTGCTGGATTATGCAGCTACCAAATTTGCGATTAATGGGTTCAGCCGGGGACTGGCCAAGCAGTTGGCCCCAAAGGGAATTCGCGTGAATTCAGTAGCGCCCGGCCCGATCTGGACGCCGCTTCAGATTTCCGGAGGACAGCCCGGAGAAGCTATCCCGACGTTCGGTCAGGATACGCCATTAAAGCGTGCCGGGCAACCGGTTGAACTGGCTGGTGTTTACGTGTTCCTGGCTTCCAATGAATCCAGTTACGTAACCGCTCAAACGTATGGAATTACAGGTGGTATTGAATTAGCCTAAGAATATAATCCTGGAGTGAGTAGGAGACTGCTATCTTTTTAGCAGTCTTTTTTCTTTTGTCTTTTCTAGGCAATTCGATAGAATGATTTGGAAAATTGAAAATATTGACCTATTTAGATTTGCTTCTTATTCGCTTATAGTATGAAACCGAAAACACCATGTCCTTAACAGAAGTAACTTCTATGGGAGTGGTTATGTTGAAAACCAAACTGGAACGTGTACGCTTAACACTGCGACATAAAATCGAGGCCATTGTTCATCGCATCATGAGTTGGATGCAGTTTCACCCTTAGATAAGGGCACTTTATTCTATCCTCTCTTGGATCTCACTCCTGCTCTTTATTTTAAGTTTATTTTTCATTAAAGATTCCCGCATCATGTTTGTTCAGTTTCTTTGGTCATTTTATCTTTTATTTACTAAATGGCGTGGTTTAACCTGAGCAAGGCAACTTTATTTCTTCAGATCCTGATCCTGGAGATGATTATATTTTCACGCAAAATGGATAATGTTTCTTCTAATAATTACCGAAAAATGAATAGTATTTTTTAAGTGTGTAAACCCTTAATAAAAGAGGTGTATCTAATTGGAAAGAACAGTTACCAATTTATCATTTGCAGATTATTCAAGTAGTATCATGAGGGATGGTAATGGTGTTTCAAATATTTACGAAATTACATGTATGTAATCATTTTTGTGAAAATGATACTTATTCTTTTGTATTACTTATGAAGCAAGCCTAAAGTTTGATTTTGTTTCTCATTTTTGTATAATCATTTACTGCGGAGGTGACATACTACTAATGAAGTTTAACAAGAAAAAAATTAATGTTGTCGATATAAAAAAAGCGAGAAAAAGTGTGTTTGCCACTGGTGTAGGAAACGCAATGGAATGGTATGACTTTGGTTTATATTCCTATCTAGCGGTTATTATTAGTCAGAACTTTTTTAGTGCAGTTAAGAATGACGAGCTAAAATTAGTGTTTACATTTGCCACTTTTGCGATTGCATTTTTAATGCGCCCCTTAGGAGGTATTATATTCGGAAGGATCGGAGATAAGTTAGGGAGAAAAGTTGTTCTAACAACCACCATTATTTTGATGGCTTTATCCACATTATTAATCGGTTTATTACCTACATATGATCAAATTGGTATTTGGGCTCCGATTTTATTATTAATAGCAAGGATTATTCAAGGGTTTTCAACTGGCGGTGAATACGCTGGTGCAATGGTTTATATCGCTGAATCTTCTCCAGACAATAAGCGCAATGTCCTTGGAAGTGGATTGGAAATTGGTACTCTCACTGGATATATACTGGCTTCATTGCTGGCTAGTTTGCTGTTTCTACTTCTATCTGATGATCAGATGGCCTCTTGGGGTTGGAGAATCCCGTTTTTACTTGGTTTACCTTTAGGTCTAATCGGTTTTTATTTAAGAAGCAGTTTAGGGGAAACACCAATCTTTGAAAATGAACTTGCTGATTCTGATGAAGAGGCTGAAGAAGAGAGCTTCTTCACCATTTTAAAAAATCACAAAAGGGATGTTTTCGTATGTTTTGTAGCTGTGGCCTTCTTTAATATTACAAACTACATGCTATTATCGTACATGCCGTCTTATTTAAATGAAATAATAGGGTTGTCTAACACTGTAGGAACCGTATTAATTACAGTTATCATGATTCTTATGGTGCCGCTTGCTTTCATGTTTGGTAAGCTTAGTGATAAAATTGGAAACAAGGCTGTTTTCTTATTTGGTTTAGGAGGCTTAACCCTACTGTCTGTTTTTTGTTTTTATTTAATAAACTTGAATACTTTAGTCTTTATATCGATAGGTATACTGATCCTAGGTTTTCTCCTCGCATCTTATGAAGGAACCATGCCTGGAACCTTACCGACAATGTTTTATACAGATATTCGCTATCGAACATTAGCTGTTACTTTTAATGTCTCTGTTTCACTATTTGGTGGAACGACTCCACTAGTTGCCACATGGCTAGTTCACGAAACAGGGAATAACTTAGCACCTGCATTCTATTTAACCATTGTAAGTATTATTGGATTTTTAGTTATTTTATTCTTTTTCACTAACACAGCAGGAAAATCTCTCAAGGGTTCTTACCCGACAGTTGCTTCTAAGTCTGAGTTCAATGAAGCTGTTGAAAATCCAAAAGATGCTTTATGGTGGCATACCGAACAAACCGAGAAATAAAAAGCATAATAGGAAGCAACTAAGCGTTGGTGTAAAAAAAAGGCTGTTCGCTCCTGAACAGTCTTTTTTTTGTGTGCCCGGCATGAAGCCAGAGCTAGATAAATTACAATCAATTATTTTTCATTAATTGACTGAAAATTCAAACCGTATATGATATTATAAGATAAAAATATCTGTTGGAGAAGTATATATGAGGAAAGTTGGACAGCTTTCATTAATTTCACTTTCAATTGCTTTTACCACTTATCAAAAAATATGGAGCGGTCACCCTTTTTGGACCTTTGATTTTTTCCTTTTCACATTCATTGCCTGGCTCATTGGCTGGCATTATGACAAAATACGGGAATTTGCAAAACAATCAAAGGCTAATGAAGAAGGTTACAAACTTCTTATCGATACTTTGCCAGAATCTATTTTGATTCACCAAAATGGAAAAATACTGTACTTAAACCAGCCCTTTCTTCAACTAATAAATCTGAGTAGCATGGATGTAGCAATTGGTAATGAGTTGAATAATTTTGTGGGGCCCCCCCTAACCAAACAATTGTTGAACGCAATCCTACTAGAAGAAAGTAAATCTAAACCAGTTGATATAGAAATAAAGAGTAAAAATGGCATGGCTTGTTTTTACGAGGTAAGCTCATATGATATTAAGTATGGAAATAAAGACGTCAGTCTAACTGTTATTAAAGATATAACTTTAAAAAAAGAAGAGATACGAATTCTTTTACAAAGATCAGAAGCATTGGCGCTGTTGGGACAAATGGCTGCAGGCATTGCTCATGAAATTCGAAATCCTTTAACTT
The DNA here is from genome assembly GCF_004127935.1 of Fictibacillus sp. S7. Lineage (NCBI taxonomy): Bacteria > Bacillati > Bacillota > Bacilli > Caryophanales > Fictibacillaceae > Fictibacillus > Fictibacillus sp. S7. The sequence continues at coordinate 218,890 of NZ_QJKL01000001.1, forward strand.
CTATATCGGGATTCATTCAATTATTACAAGTGAACCAGCATGACAACCAATATATAGCGATCGTGGAAAGTGAACTTGAACGAATAAATAATATAGTCGGCGATTTTTTACATCTATCAAAGCCAAAGGAAGTTGACTTAAAAGAACAAAATATAGAACATGTATTGAAAGAAGTTATTGCATTATTGAATTTAAAGACGGAAAATCACAACATTCAAATTACAGAAGAATATGAATCAGATTTGCCTGATTTTTATCTTGATAAGAATCAAATGAAGCAAGTTTTTCTTAATCTTTTAAAGAATTCAATGGAGGCAATGCCTAATGGTGGTCAGATAATGATTGTAGTTAGTAGAATGCATCCTGAACAAGTTTTGATAACTATCAAAGATGAGGGAGTCGGTATTCCAAAGGAACAACTCCCCATTTTGGGACAGCCTTTTATTACGACAAAAGAGAATGGTACCGGGTTAGGATTGCTGATATGTTACAAGATAATTGAATCACATAAAGGAACTCTTAAAGTAGACAGTAAGGTCAATCAAGGAACCACAGTAAGCATTAGTATGCCAATATCCATTATCAATGAAAGAAAACTAAATGTGTAATTTACAAACACAATTTTACTTCCGTAAACGAAAGCATAAATGAATGAAAAATGTTATTCGAATTATGAATTTATAAGGTAAGAGCACATTTATTATGCTCTTACCTTTTTTGTCTAGTCAATTTTTAATTATCCTTCTTTCCAAAAGAATCTATCTCTATTGGTAAAATAAGGAAGATTTAGAAAAAGTAAGCACGGTTAGATTAAAGTAGACTAAGTGATTTACAAGTTTCTTGTCGCTATCAAGTGTCATGTTTAGATGAGCCAATGAGAGAATTCAAGTATTTGTATAACTATGGGGTAAAGAGGAAGAAATATATTGAAAATGTAGATTAATTAAAAACTCTAAATTAGTATAGGTCTACATTTTAGGAGCCCCTTATAAGTGTTAAGTAAAGAAATCTCCCCTGTATCCGTGTGCAAGGGAGATTAATTGGAACTGCTTTTTATAAGTTAAAGATATTACTTCTGTTCAAATCCAGTCCTATGTTCTCGAAAAATACAAGTCTATTTCCGAAAGGATCGCCAATACGAATCTCCCGTGTATTCCATGGAGTGTTCTCAATGCCTGGGCGGGCATATTTGTATTTTTGTGATAACAGGTTGGTATGTAGCAGCTCCAAGTTTTCAACTTCAATTCTGAGGGCAGCCCCGGGGCAACAGTCTCCATGATGCTCAGAAAGATGAATCACACAGTTGTTATATGAAATTTGCATATACAATGGCAAACCATCTTCGAAACGATGCTCCCAATCGACCTTAAAACCTAAAAAGGTTAGATAAAATTCCCTGGCATTTTCCTCGACAAACATACGGAGAATGGGGATGGGGCTTTTCATGGTTAGGGGTGAATGGCTCAGTTGAAATAACTCCTCTTCTAAAATAAAAATATATTATGGATTAATTATACATGTTTTATAATGCTGGCAATCTGTAGCACTTTGATGAAACGAAGAATGGTCAAAAAAAGACACCTCATCAAATGTTTGGACATGTTCCTAATTGGTTCTTCACAAGTTCTTCATAACTGCTTTCTATTATGAAAGCAGCATGAATCATAAGGAGGAAGACAGCATGAAAAGAAAAAATATCTGGATTGTATCATTGCTTGCGGTGTCGTTGACTCTTGGAGCGTGTTCAAATGACACTGGCGATAAAAATTCGGAAAAACATGAAACAAAAGATAAAGGAATGAGTCATGAGGGAATGAATCATTCGGGCTCCGGGGAGGTACCAAAGGACCTGAAGAAAGCTATGGACCCAGAGTATGAAGTGGGCAGTCAGGCGGTGATTAACGCGGATCATATGGAGGGGATGAAGGGCGCAAAAGCAAAAATAGCCGGGGCCTATGATACAACAGCCTATGTGGTAACCTATACCCCAACAACAGGTGGAACACCCGTTAAACATCACAAATGGGTCATTCAAGAGGAAATCAAGGATGCAGGAAACAAAACACTGAAAAAAGGGCAAAAGGTCAAGCTGAAGGCGGATCATATGAAGGGCATGAAAGATGCTTCAGCCATAATCGAATCCTCTGAAAAAACAACCGTCTATATGGTGGACTATACCCCAACAACAGGTGGAAAAAGGGTTAAAAATCATAAATGGGTAACGGAAAACGAGCTGGAGGCTAAATAAAGATAACAAAGAGAATCCAAGTGTTTCATAAGGATTCTCTTTTTGTCTATAATTGAGGAAGAAGAAAGGGAGAGAAAATAGATGAAAACCATCCTGATTGTAGATGATGAAGAGAAAATACTCGAGGTTGTCTCTTCGTATTTGAGAAACGAAGGTTATCAAACGATTGAAGCGGCTTCTGGACAAGCGGCCCTTGAGTATATAAAGAGAGGGCACATTGATTTTGTTATTTTGGATTTAATGCTTCCGGATTACAGCGGCGAGGATATTTGCCAGAGCATTCGACAAGAAGCTTCCGTTCCCATCCTCATGTTAACGGCAAAAGCAAAGGAAACAGAACGGATAAAAGGTCTGTCGCTGGGAGCGGATGATTACATGGTTAAACCGTTCAGTCCGAGGGAGCTTGTAATGAGGGTGAAAACGATTCTGAGACGTTCCAATGAGAACGATCTACTGGCGGACCAAATTTCTTATAATCAAGGCGAGTTAACGATAAATGCAAAGTCAAAAGAAGTTTTTTTAAAGGGCAATTCTATCAGTCTGACTCCAATCGAATATAAAGCGTTACTTGTTTTTGCGCGACATCCTAAACGCACATTTACTAGAGACGAGCTTGTGGAAAAAGTGCTCGGTTATGATTATGAAGGGGAAACCCGCACCATCGACCAGCATATCAAAAACCTTCGCTATAAAATAGAGAACAATCCTAAAGAGCCCCGGTACATACAGACCGTTTTTGGAATGGGGTATAAGTTTGAAGGAAACCGAAGTGAAGATTAAAGGACTGCATGCCCGGTTGACCCTTGTTTTTATACTGGCAGCAACGGTTATTTTAATGGTAGCAAGCCTGGTCATTTTGTTGGAAATTCATTATCATTTTACAATGTTTAAATTGGATGCGCCTGAATTTCGGGTGATTAAGCCTCTGGCCATTCATTTTGAGAGAGCGGTCATCGGTTCAATACTATGGACATTATTGGGGGTATTCATTCTGGTTTGTATGATTAGCTATTTCGTAGCCAGAAAACTATCAAAACCCCTTGTGCAAATGAAATGGGCAGCAGAGAAAATGGCAAAAGGCGATCTCGATGTTAGAGTGAAGGTCCAGGGAAATGATGAATTGCAGGAGTTAGGGCAATCTTTAAACCAGTTAGCAGCACAGCTGCAAAAACAGGAGATTGCAAGAGAAAATATGACCAGTGATATCGCTCATGAATTACGGACGCCTCTGGCCACTCTGAAGAGTCATATGGAAGCCATTGAAGATGGAATCTTTGAGGCTACACCTGAGCGGCTGCATTCATTTGGAGAAGAAATTGATCGGCTCATCCTGCTGGTTTATGATCTCGAACAATTAACGACGTTTGAAGCACCCAACTTTGTACTTGAAAAGCGAAAAGAAAACTTGGGGGAAGTCCTTCAACAAAGTATGAGTACATTACGAGAGTCTTATCTGCAAAAAGGAGTAGCCTTATCCTTTCATGAAAAAATGCAGATACAATTGCTTATTGATAAAAAAAGAATCATGCAAGTTATGATTAACCTGTTAACAAATGCCTTGAAATTTACCCCTGCAAGCGGGAGGGTCGACATTACAATAGAGATTAAAGAGAGGGATGCTGTTATCACAATAAAAGACACCGGGATAGGAATATCTAAAGAAGAAATTTCTAAGGTATTTGAACGATTCTATCGGACGGAGAAATCCAGAAACCGCCGATTTGGAGGGAGTGGCATAGGGCTAACCATCGCCAAACAATTAACTGAAGCTCATGGGGGAAGTATATGGATGGAAAGTGATCCGAATGAAGGGACTGCTGTAATGGTTACTCTGCCATTACAATAGAAAAAGCAGCCCAAATTGGCTGCTTTTTCTAATCCTCCCAAATTTCATCCATCAAATCTTCAATTTCTTTTCTCCGCTTTTCTGTCTGTTCTTTATCAACAAGGACTTTATCACCTTGAAAATAAACGACATCACCGGTTTGAACATTTTTAGGCAGAATGGATCGAAGGATGTCTCTGGTTTCATTTCCGATTTCAACGACAGCATACTCACCCTCGATGCGATCAATGATTCCTTTGATTTTTTTCATTACTTCTTCTCCGTTTTTACAGTCAACGTTGAGCCATTGGTTGTAAAGACGATAGCTCCTTTTTGATCCGTTCGATATACTTTCGTTTTCTTTAATCGGTTCAATACCTCTTTTGTAGGGTGACCGTAATGATTCTTTTTACCGACAGAGATGACAGAATACTGCGGATTCACCGCTTTAATGAACGCACTACTCGATGATGTCTTCGCACCATGGTGACCTACTTTAAGAACGTTTGCTCTTAAGGTTTCCTTGGATTTTATCATATCTGCCTCTGATTTAGCCTCGGCATCTCCTGTGAACAGGAACGATTTCTTGCCATGCACCAGACGGAGAACGGCACTCCAGTCGTTTAGGTCACTTTTGCTGTACGTTTTAACCGGAGCAACAAACTTTGCTGACACACCCTTAAGCGGCACCTTTACGTCCTTTTTCGCCGTTTTGATGGTTAACCCCTCACGTTTTACGGCGAGCAGAAAATCTTTGTAGGCTTGACTTGTATGAGAAACCTTTGGTGCATAAACAGATTTCACTTTGAATGCCTTTAGCACCTCATCCAGTCCGCCAATGTGGTCCGCATCAGGATGTGTCGCGATCATAACTTCAATATCTTTCACTTTTTGCTTCTTCAAGTAAGCAACTACATCGCTGCCATCCTTGTTTCCTGCATCGATGATCATATCATCACCGCCAGCTGTTTTAATATACGTGCCATCTCCCTGGCCGACATCCATAAAATGGACAGTGGTCGTTTTGGTGGCCGCGGTTGTTGGCGTGCTTGAAAATATCAGACTACTACTTATTAATGCAGAGAATACCCATGTTGGTTTCTTCACTTGTTGCTTTTCCCCCTATGAATGTAAATAAATAACTATGTAATAATAAACCATTTCATGAAAAATTTCTATACTATAATAATAAACTATTTAATTTTTTAGTGAGAGATCCAAAAACTTACGGTAGAATGATAACTTTTATGAATGTATCTTATTCGCTCTTAATAATCGTCTTTCCCTTACCAAAAACTTAGGTTATGATGTGGGTATAAATAATACCATCAAAATAATCCGGAGGACTTGAACTAATGAAGGAAGACTTACAGCTGCTCGGAGAAGCACTTATCCATCGGAAACAAGCGATTGCCGAAATGATTCATTCAAACCGAATGGCTGGTGTGCAGATGACACCTGAACAAACCAATGATTTTCAAAGAGTATTGCCTAAAATTATGGAATTTCGGGAGCAATTGATTCAACTTTTTGGGGAATCACTGATCCAATTTGAAAATCCGGATCGCAGCATTGAGCAGTTTCGCGAATGGGGAAGAGAAGCGGGGGATTTTCTATTTAAAATCGGAGCCCCTCTTGACCAAGCCTTGTTTGATACGAGCTTTTATCGCACATACCTTTGGAAAGCGATTAAAGAAGAAACGATAAGTCACGGGTTGTCTGTAGAAACTGTATTTGAGGTTATTGAAATAATCGACCCTCTTCTGGACCATGCTGTTTACTTTTTTAGCTTGAGTTATGTGGAGTCTTACCAAAAAGTTCTTGAACAGGCTAAATCGGCGTTTTTAGAGCTGTCAGTCCCGATCGTCCCTTTGGTCAAAGGAACAGGGGTCTTACCGTTAATTGGCAATATTGACACAGAAAGAGCTCAACTTATTTTGGAAGAAACCTTAAAACAATCATCCAAACTAAAACTGGAAAATCTTATTTTGGATCTATCCGGGGTACTCCTTGTGGATACTATGGTGGCGGACCAATTGTATAAAGTGATGGATGCTTTATCGTTACTTGGGGTAACAACCGTACTCACTGGAATACGTCCGGAAGTAGCTCAAACGATGGTTTCATTAGGATTAAACATCGATAAGTTTAAAGTGAAGGGCAATTTGCACCAGGCCTTTTTGGAGGTGCAAAAGTAAAACAGCTGGAGAGCACATAGCTTTCCGGCTGTTTTTATTTTGGGGATTCAGTCCTTGTTTATCCTTTATTCCATGGTAATAAACGCTTTTAAACTAAATAGCCCTTTGTTTGTTAAATAAAAGGTCTAACGGTATACATGACATTTATCATACTTTAGGAATGACACATATGTCTTAAAAGCCAAGACTCCCATCTGTATACTTAAGTAGAACCAATGGGAGGGAAACATACTAATGTCAAAACACAAAAATGCTGTTAATTTACGAAAACAAGTTGCCCCATATGAAAAACCAAGTACAAAAAATAGTGTAACGCAGCTAATTAATACACTTGTACCTTTTATTCTTCTGTGGTACCTAGCTTACGAAAGCTTGCCCATTTCATATTTCCTTGCTTTGCCCTTAACGATAATTGGTGCCGGATTTTTGACTCGCATTTTTATTATTTTTCATGATTGCTGTCACCATTCATTCTTTCGAAACCGAAAAGCCAATAAAATTGTTGGAACGATGACAGGAGTCCTTACTTTATTCCCATATCATCAATGGCAGCATGAACATAACATTCATCATGCTACAAGTGGTAACTTAAATAAACGTGGAACAGGTGATATTTGGATCATGACGGTAGATGAGTATTTAGCGGCATCTTTTTGGAGGCGCATCGCTTATCGTTTATACCGAAATCCGATCATAATGTTTGGTCTTGGGCCAATATACGTATTCCTGATTACCAATCGCTTTAACCGCAAAGGAGCAAGATTCAAAGAACGTATAAATTTATATATAACAAACCTTTCTATCGCTGCGTTGGCTGCATTACTTTGTTGGACAGTCGGCTGGGAGGCATTCTTGCTTGTTCAAGGTCCCATTTTCTTTGTATCGGGTGTTGCTGGTATTTGGCTGTTTTATGTACAGCATCAATTTGAAGACTCTTATTTTGAACATGACGAAGAGTGGGATTATGTGAAAGCCGCTATAGATGGCAGTTCTTACTATAAGCTTCCGAAAGTTCTGCAATGGCTGACAGGCAATATTGGATTTCATCATATTCATCATTTAAGCCCAAGGGTGCCTAATTATAACTTGGAAGATGTTCATCGTATTGATTCAACATTCCAAAATGTACAAACGATCACTCTTACTTCAAGCCTTCGTTCCCTTGGATTCCGTCTTTGGGATGAGGAGAGCAGAACGTTTATTAGCTTTAAAGGCATTCAAAAGGTAAAATCAAAAAAGAATAAGGTAAACGCCTATTTGAAATCAGTTTAAGCGGCACATAACATACGTAGTCCTGAAAGCATGGGTCAACCCATTGTTTTCAGGACTACATTCTTTCTTGAAAAGATATTGTGATAAAATTACAATAGGCATTTAACACCGCAAAAGAGGTTTCAATATGAAAAAGATATATCAACTGTTTCAAAGGAATACAGGGATTTCCCCGTATGTTTGGAGCGTTTTTAGTATTTTACCGTTTTACTTTATTTTTCAATCATCTTCCACGAAAGCCATTGTAGCGGGTATTATACTAACCATTTTCTTCTTTATTTCTTATCGTTTTGCTTTCATTTCAAAAGGGTGGCCTGTTTACGGTTGGGCTTGCATTCTTATTGCCATATCCATTACCATGACAAGCCTTTACAACTATATTTATTTTGCATTTTTTCTAGCTTATTTTATTGGTAATATAAAAGAACGGATCCCTTTTATTTCCTTATATATTCTACATCTCGTCAGTATGACCGTCTCTTTTAACTTCAACATCGTTTTTCAAGATGATCAGTTCCTAAAACAACTGCCTTTTATCATTATCATTTGGATCAGTATCATCCTGATGCCTTTCAGTTTATATAATCGAAAAAAGCGTGAGCATCTCGAAGAACAATTGCAAGATGCAAATGCGGTACTCGTAAAACAGCAGGAGCGACAGCGAATTGCCCGTGATCTGCACGATACGTTAGGACAAAAGCTTTCGCTGATTGGTCTGAAAAGTGATTTGGCCAAAAAATTAATTGAAAAAGATCCAGTGCAGGCCCGATCTCAGTTAAATGACGTCCAGCAGACGGCTAGAACAGCACTGAACGAAGTCCGGAAAATGGTGTCTCAAATGCGAGGCATTCGATTAGAAGAGGAACTCATCAATGTGAAACAAATACTTAAAGCAGCGCAAATTGAATATATAGGTGATCAAAAAATAAACCTAACAAATGTCTCCCTGTTGATTGAAAACATTCTGAGTATGTGTTTGAAAGAAGCGGTAACCAATGTTGTAAAACACAGTAACGCAACAACCTGCCATATCTCTATCGAACAATCATTAAACGAAGTTAATATTTCCATAAAGGATAACGGCGCAGGTTTAAAAGTAAATGAAGATATAACAAAAGGTCACGGATTACTGGGAATAAAAGAAAGACTTGAATTTGTTAACGGACGTCTTGAACTCTTTTCAGAGGATGGGACTACGTTAATTATACGAGTGCCGAATGTCATAAAATCCGCGGAAAAGGAGGAAGGCAAATGATTCGGATCGTCATTGCGGAAGACCAGCAAATGATGTTGGGAGCACTGGGTCTGTTGCTTAATTTGGAAGAGGATATGGAAGTCGTGGGAAAGGCCGGCGACGGAGAAGAAGCGATTTCGCTTGTTCATCAGTATCAGCCTGACATTTGTATTATGGATATTGAAATGCCAGTAAAAACGGGACTTGAAGCAGCGGAAGAACTGAAAGAATCAGGTGCCAAAGTGATCATTTTAACTACATTCGCTCGTACAGGATATTTCCAGCGTGCGGTGAAGGCTGGGGTTCGAGGATATTTACTGAAAGATAGTCCAAGTGAAGAATTGGCAAGCTCCATCCGCAGTGTGATGGCAGGCAGGCGAATATATGCTCCAGAACTTGTGGACGATGCCTACAGTGAGGAGAACCCGCTGACTGACCGTGAAAAAGAGGTATTGACCCTCATTGCCGATGGAAAAAATACAAAGGAAATCGCCACTCAGCTTTCTATCAAAGCCGGAACGGTACGGAATTACATTTCCACCATATTAGAAAAACTCGAAGTCACCAATCGGATTGAGGCCATAACCCGGTTTCAGGAAAAAGGCTGGTTTAAGTAAGTGTTCAAGCAGGCTGGAAGAAGATAAATATACCAATTATAATAAGTACAGCAGTTAAAAAAGCATTCTAAATAGAATGCTTTTTTTCTGTATCATAATCGGTGATGTTCCGAGATTGGATTGTATTGTGAAAGAAATACCAAGGGTTAATATAACCATTCCTAAAACGTAAATAATCAATTTGAATTTTACCGCTCCCTTTTTGAATCTTTATTGTTGCATATACAACAAATATAAGCTACATTTAATATAAGTAAATTTTATTGCATTTACAACAAAAAAATGCTAAGGGAGTGAATTATGAAGGAAATTCTTCGTGAAATTGGAATGATCGCAAGGGCATTGGATTCAATCAGTAATATAGAATTTAAAGAATATGATCTTACAAAAGGACAGTATTTATACCTTGTGCGAATTTGTGAAAACCCTGGAATGATTCAGGAGAAAGTAGCTGAGATGATTAAAGTAGATCGAACAACGGCATCACGTGCTATAAAAAAACTTGAAATGAATGGCTTTGTTGAAAAAAAAGACGATCAATATAACAAAAAAATTAAAAAACTGTTTCCAACAGAGAAGGGGAAAAGTGTTTTTCCTTTTATTAAAAGAGAAAATGAGTATTCCAATAATGTTGCATTAGAGGGATTAACCGAAGAGGAAGCAGAAACCATTTTCAATCTTCTTGTAAGAGTAAGAAAAAATGTAGAAAAAGACTGGGAATTTGTAAAAAAAGGAAACAAGAGAATTTATTGATGGAGGGGCAATAAGAATGACGATCAAAATAAAAAAGTGCACCCAAGAGGATTCACGCATACTTCAAGAGATTAGTTATGAAACATTTGACGAGACATTTAAACATGAGAATTCACCGGAGAATATGATTGCCTATTTGAAAAAAGCCTTTAACTTAAGACAATTAGAAAAAGAATTATCCAATCGTTCTTCGCAGTTCTTTTTTGTTTATTTTAAAAATGAAGTAGCAGGATATTTAAAGGTCAATACCAATGATGCCCAGTCTGAAAAAATGGGGGACGATTCATTTGAAATTGAAAGGATCTATGTAAAAAGCAAATTTCAAAAACAAGGACTTGGTAAATATCTGCTGAATAAAGCTATGGAAATTGCGACGGAATGTGGTAAAAAGAAAATCTGGCTAGGTGTATGGGAAAAGAATGAAAATGCCATTTCTTTTTATAAGAAATTAGGCTTTGTCCAAACGGGAGCTCACTCATTTTATATGGGGGATGAAGAACAAACGGACTATATCATGATAAAAACACTCAACTAACTTTTTATGAAAGGATGGATGTTATGTATATCCCTAAGCCTTTTAAGATTGAGGATGAAGCAGTAATTTATGATTTTATCGAAAAATACGGCTTTGCAACGTTATTTTCTCAGCATAAAGGAGAACCGTACGCTACTCATCTTCCGCTGTTGTTAGATAAATCTGAATATTTGTTATATGGCCATTTTGCACGCACAAACCAACAATGGCAGGATGCTGAAGGCCAGCAAGTGCTAGCGGTTTTCCAAGGCCCTCACTGTTATATTTCACCATCGTGGTATGAGACAAGTAAAGCAGTGCCAACTTGGAATTATGTTTCTATCCATGTCTATGGAAAGATGGAGATTGTCGAAGACAGAAACGCAATCATTGATTCTTTAAATGATCTGGTAAATAAATATGAAATCTCTGATAGTCCATACAACTTAAATCACGTAGAACCTAGTTTTATAGAAGGGATGACGAAAGGAATTGTAGCGTTTAGAATAAAAATCACAAATATTGAAGCAAAAGCGAAATTAAGTCAGAATCATCCTCTGGAAAGGCAAGAATTGATTATTAAACATCTGGAAGAAACTTCTCAAGAAGATAATATGCAAGTAGCAGCTTTAATGAAGAAAAATCTCTAATTAACCATATGCATTAATGATTCGTTAATCTTTTACTGATTTGTCTATTATCCAACCGACTATTTTCACTCGAAAAAGGACCGTAAAATCGGTCATTTTTTGTGCAATAAATAATGTCTAACAATGAATATAGTTATGGAATAACCTCAAAAATAGTACCTTGGTTAAAATCGGTTACTTTCATTGAACCGTACGCCCCTAAATATAGTCTGGTTTTCTCCAGATTCGCTCCTAAGCTCATGTAAAGAGCCGATTGAGACCCGAAATTATAATCGGTCTCAATAACACCAAAATCGTTTAGCTTACCATCTGTTCTTGCCCTGGTGTAGGCTAAAACACCTCTAACCGGTTGAGATTCTTGTCGGGCAGCATCGGTAAATACAACGCTTCCTGATAAATCAGGGATATTATTCCCTAGATATGGCTGGACACCTGTAAGAGCAGTGCCGCCGAACTTATCAGGGCGAAGATCTTTGTGATAATAACTCGTTATAGGTTCAAGCCGTTTTACTGACGTTTCTATTGCCTCATTGTAATAAGCAATTGTTTTCTCATCTAGAGCAGAGTTTGCAGAGCAGCCCCTTTTAATCATAGTAGGAAAAGTACCTTCCCAGCCACGCCAGCCAAAGTTAATAAATCCCTCTTGGTCTGTGACAGAATCCATTAAAGAAGCGTGCTGAACAAGCTGAGTAACCGGTATCGGTTTATAATGAACGAACGAAAAAATGGATTCTGCCAAGTCCTGTCCGACATTACCCGCATATTTAATGTACTGATTATAAAATCTTTGAAATGAAATACCTGGGATATTACGAACCCCTTTGGCAATTACCGTAAGTGTTTCCTGAATAGGAAGGGGAAGTTCATTAAAACGTGTAACTACTGGTGGGTTATTGATAAAGGTATTTTTAACGATATCAATCTCAATTATTTTACCGGCGATTTCCAAATCATTCTGACTTAAATTAAATGGATCAAAGCCCGCCCCGCCATCACCGGTCGTTAAAACAAGTTTGCCGGTTTCAGGTGAAAAGGTTAAGCTGTTGACCCCATTATGATTGAAAAAAGGTCTTCTTAGGTTAAGTAATGTCCGCCGTTTTTGAGGTTGACCATTTGATTGCAATATCCATTCTTCAACTGTATCGATATGATCATATTTAGTTTCTCTATTGACCCATTTCAGGTTTAACGTTTTAGGATCACATGGGTCAGGTTTAAAATGTTTAGAAAGAGCACCTGGACCTTGTGTTCCTGCCATTGAATAATGCAGGTAAAAAAGCCGGTTATAATAAAAATTCGGATGAAACGCCAGCCCCAGTAACCCCCGTTCATCATACCCACCTCGAGAAACACCGGGTTCAGAAGTACCGAGTTTTATGATTCGTTGTCGAATATCCAAAAAAGTCTTGATTACTCCATTTCCTATGTAAAAGATTTCTCCCACCTGGGTTGCAATAAATAATCTTTCAATGGAGTCACCCGGAAGTATAGTTGTTTTTAAAACAGTTGGTAAATTAATATTACTTACAATGGGCCGTAACCGAACCTTCACTGATCTCAACTTACTTTACACTCCTTCTTATGCTTTTTGTAAAACATATGTCTAGAATTGTTCTATTAGTATCAATTTAGATCAGAAAAGCTGGCTCATTTACTAGGTTATTGGATTTTTACATGTGGGTAATAAAATGGCGTGGAATACACATTTAAAGTTTAAGAAATATGACCATACAAGACACCAAAAGAGCAGGAGGGGGACGCAATCAATAGCTTTATTGAGTTTGAGGGATTGATCATTAACCCATCTCATGTCTCATCACTTGAAAATATCGAAGAAGTTAAAGATGTAGGATATGACGGATAAAGATATTTCGGGAATCCTTATCCTATAAAAAAAAAAAGAAAACCAGCCTGTTAAGTTGGTTTTCTTTAGGTTTCAATTACACAGGGGAGCCGTTTTGTTTTTTCCTCAATAGGGCAAGTATTGTAAGAACCACCAATATTAAGAGACAAACAGTGGAGCCAATCCAATTATTTTTATTGAATATGAAAAAGATAAAAATAACGGATAAGGCGATTACTCCCAGTATGGTTGTGTATGGAAACCCTCTTACTTGAAAGAATGGCTTGCTCGTATATTGACGGCGAAGCTTCAATTGGGAGAGACAGATTACTGTCCAAATTAAAAGAATCGTAAACCCTGGTATGGTCATCATATAGCTAATAATCTGTTCAGGCGTTAAATAAGCTAAAAATACCCCTATAAATATAAAAATCGATGTAATGATGATCCCAATGATGGGTATCCCGTTTTTTGTTACTTTTAATAGCTTTTTCGGTGCTTCACCGTTTTGAGCCATGGAATAGAGTGTTCTCGATGTGGCATAAATGCCAGAGTTAGCTGCAGATAATACAGCTGTTAAAAGAACAAAATTCATAATATGTCCAGCTCCAGGCAATCCTGTAAGGCTGAAAACTTGTACGAAAGGACTTTCTGCACCCGTTACTTTATTCCAAGGCATTAAGCCGCAAATAATGAGAATAGGGAGAATGTAGAAAAGGATCACCCTTCCCACGGTACCTTTAATGACTTTTGGCAAAACCTTCTGAGCGTCCTTTGTTTCTGTAACCGCCACGCCAATCAGCTCTGCGCCTCCATAAGAGAACATGACGATTAAGAATGCGCTCAGCATACCCCCAATCCCATTTGGAAAGAAACCGCCATGCGCTGTGTAATTGTTCCAAGGGTTGTCAATGGGGCTTGGAATGAAACCAAACAAAATACAACTCCCCAAAATAATAAAAGCGGTTAAAGCGACGATTTTTATTCCCGCAAACCAAAATTCGATCTCTCCGTAATACTTTACTTGAAATAAGTTAATCCCAATAATAAAAATGGCACAAATCAAACTTAACAGCCAGAGCGGTACGGAGGAGAACCAAAATTGAAGAAAGCTTCCTGCGGCCAAAATCTCCACAATCGTTACGATCGCCCAGTTGATCCAATAAAGGTAGCCTACAATAAACGATACTCGATGCCCGAAGGCTTTATGGACCAAATTCTGAACATTTAAGTTTGGAAAAGCAATAGCCATTTCAGCAAGTGCAGTCATGACAATAAATAATAACAGCCCGCCTAACAAATAGGCTAAAGCAACGCTTGGCCCCGCCATACTTAATGTATCTGAACTCCCTTTAAATATCCCGGTTCCAATCATGCCCGCCAAGGCAATAAATTGAACATGCCGGGGTAATAAACCCTTCTTTAAATCTTGGTGACTTTTTCCCATGATGTCCCTGCCTCTCATGCTATGTTATACATAAACGCTTTAAACCCATAAAGTAATTATACATACTTATAAGAGATTAGCCAATTGTAGATTTATCCATGTCCAATCGTATAGTTAAGCAGTGTTTAAATGACACAAGCATTTACCCATTCTTCCTCAGGCAAGTTAAAGTGATCGGGACAGCATCTTGCAAGGATGAAATTGGCTGGAAAAGACTTCTACAATTCTCGAGAAGAATCGTACGTTATTTTTATTAGGATTCCTTAATTTACAAAAAGGCAGCAGAATATTTTTTGTTGTGACGTTGTATAAAATTTGCTATCTATTATGAATCATTTATATGTACAGCCTGCCAGAATTCTTCAGACCTGAAAAATCTTAATATTACATATATCCCGAGAATTTTTTTATTGGCCATGTCCATGATTCAAGCTGATTGGTTAAAACCTAATCAGCTTTTTTAATTAAGCAAAGGCAACTATATTTTTGATAACATCGTGTACCTTTATTAAAGGATTTAAGAACCTTCTCGCGAATTATTTTTGTCGGAAGGAGAATTGGTGAATGAAAAAAAGAAATATTAAATACTTGAATGGTAAAGTTGTGCTGCATCCTACAGACTGGAAGATCCTTAAGCAAGAAGGGAAATTGCACTACTGTGATGATTGTGAGCATATCACCTGTCACTTTGGTGAAGGGAGGTGAGAATGATGAGTCTGCAGCGTGGATTAGATAAAGAGATTGAGAGCATGTCGCCTGAAGAGGCGAGAAGAATTGTGACTGAAGCTTTTTTAGTTTTAGATCAAGTGAAAGAGCCGGCAGATGCGGGGATTAGTAAGGAAGAAGCATTCGATCAGATTAAAAAAATATTAAATTCAAATATCAAAGTTAAATAGAATTACATAAAGTCGCCTGTGAGTGGGTGGCTTTTTTTATTCCCTACATATAGAGAGGAAAACATTTAGTTACTTCGGTGTTTGTGATGTCTTGCCGCAGTCTTCCTATAAGTACCCTTTGCCTTCTATCACAGTCGGTAAAGGTAAGAAGAAATTGCAGGCTGAGATCCTGAAGCTTCAAAAGGCGTTGAATGCTGTTAGATTTAAATACGGGGCTGAGGATGGACTATGGGGACCAAAAACCCAGGATGCACTTGGAAGGTTCCAGAAGGTTTATCTTCCATATGAAGTTGACAGAATCTTTGGCCCTAACACATGAAAGAAACTGCAAGCCGTTCTGAAATCAAAAGGATATTAAGGAGAGGATAATTTTATGCTGGACAATAAGTGTTGAACACATTATATAGGATAGTTATAGGTAGAACAAAAATATTCCTCTCTTTATTCCTCAATTTTCAAATAAGCATATTCAAACGGCCAAGTATATATAAATTGAATGAAGGAAGTATATCAGGGAGGTTATAGAATGAACGGGGAAGATTCATCTTTGCATGCTGATACCGGTGTTACCTCTGGATTGTTTGTTGAACGCTCTTTAAATGAAATTCGTTTTTGGGCTAGAATCATGAAAGAACATTCTTTATTTCTTCGATTGGGTTTTAGAGCAGAAGATACTCAACTAATTCAAGAGGCTAATCAATTTTATCGCATATTTGAACGCATCGAACAAACTGCACATTCCTTTAATAATCAAACAGATCCCCAACAAATAAGAAGGTTTAATTCCGAAGTTCAACAAGCGGCAACTAATATTTTCTTCTTCAAACGGAAAATATTAGGACTCATTCTCACATGCAAATTGCCTGGGCAAAATAATTTTCCACTATTAGTTGACCATACAAGTAGGGAAGCAAATTATTTTAGAAAACGATTATTAGAATTAAATGAAGGAAAATTACAAGAGCTTCCAGATGCCATTATTAAAGAAAATGTCTTCTTCTTAAGGATTATGGCAGACCATGCCAAATTTATTGGTCATCTCCTTGATCCATCAGAAAGGAAACTAGTTGATTTAGCACGGAATTTCAGCAATGATTTTGATCAATTGTTGTATCAAGCAAGGGACTTAGAATCTATGAAGCCACAATCTCAAACAGTTCCACTTTTAGATCAATTTCTTGATCAAAACCGGGTGTCTGTCGTATCTCTTAGGGACTTCAAGAAAACAGCCCGTGATTTAATTGAACAATGTAAAATTAAGAGCATAATTCATCCTCTATTAGCTGACCATGTTTTCAGGGAAGCGGATAGGTTCCTTGAAATCATTGATATGTTTGACGCGCATCTCACAGGCGGTACCCGATAACTAGCAAAAGTTAAAGAATGTGCAACTTGGTTTAATAAAACATTGGAGCTGGCCGAGTTGTGGAGGCTGCTCTTTTTTTATTTTACTTAAAGATTGTGAACAGTAGAATTCAGGAGCATGGCAGCCTAGGTGTTTTTTTCTGCCCCAATTAGCTAGGTGAGGATCGGCACTTGCATATTTAAAGCGACACCTGTAGGCGTGCGGTAAAAGCCTACAACAGACGTAAGGATACGCCTTTCGTTGTGTTCAACAAAAGATGGAATTGACAACCAGACGAGAATGGCTGATTTTCTTTGTATTTAGATGATAATTCAGTCACAAAGATATCGAGACGCTTTCAGTCCATGTAATGGACAGATAGCACCAAAATCGGCGGATGATACCTTTTATTCGAATGATAACTTAGGCCAGGCTTTTTGTAGGTCTATAGCACGTTCTTGCATCTTTCTTACTAGATCGAAAAGAAAAATATGAATTATAAGATTGTTAACAGCAGATTTGTGAAATATTAATTGTAGTGTTTATATATTTGGTTAAGGAGGGTGTTTGGGCCAATGGGTGCTGTGGAACGAAATGGTTTTCGGTTTGAACCAGAATATAGTGTAATCAACCAAAATGGCGCGATTCATGTATATAACAAAGGAGAGTTTTTGGAAGAAATAAAATTTTCTTTTTCAGGAAAATTTCCGGATCTTGATCAAATTGAAAAGTTAATTGACACCTACTGTAATCAGCGAGGCATTTGATTTTTTTGAGGGTAAATGGAAAAATATTTCGTTTTACTTTAATAAGGAGTAAGGCTTTTCAATTGAACTAACGGTGCGTTACTTGAAGATCCGGCTGCCAAACCTGTAAGATTTTTCCTAATGAACTATAGCAGCAGGTTAGTTTAAGAATGGTGTCTGTTTTTCTTCAACGGTAGGGTGCGTTTATTAATCATCAAAAATCTGTTTTTTCATTGTTTCAAGAGATAAATCAGGGCATTCGAGACGTGACCAAAGCCTATTACACCACTATGGACAATGTCAATCGGTACTGTCATTTAACCAAAAAAATAATCCACCCTCGAGTTAACGGCTCCGGTGGATTATTTCTACCTTTACGTCGATCCCCCTTTCAGGGAACCTCTATTGTATGGCCGTTGGTGTTCGCTGCACCAGCTGTCTTTTTTAATGTATGTCATTATTTATTATTATTCCCGCGCACGTTAAAAGATAACAAGCTATAGATCCTATAATTATTTACATTCCTTCTTTGTAGCCCTTTGTGTAACCGTTTGCTCATTTAGTACTTTATTTTTGTAACCGCCAAATCTGAAACTATGGAGCGATTGTTATTCTAGATTGTCTGCTGTTTTTGATTCTGGGTTAGATCTGTCAATTGACTCAGTATATTTTTCTTTATTACCGGGTTGAGTTTCATCCGTTCGTGTATTCCATATACTATATTTGAGTGTATTTGGAACATCTTTGTTTTTTGCCATTATGAACACACCTCCGTTTAATATAGTTTCAATAAAAATAAAAACTATACTTCAATAAAGTTGTTTTATTTCTTACATACCGTACTAATTGTTGGTTACATTAACAACAAGCGGAGGTGAAGAAAATGGCAGACAAAAAAGATAAAATTCAGGAAAACGTACGAACACAGCTTGGTGGCATGGGCCTATATGGCACAACAAGCAATGAGGAAGTAGCAGGATACCGGGCATCCGGAGATATTGAAAATGCCGGTCAGCTCGATAAGGGGTTTCAAAAAGAACCGGGTAATGAGGGTGAAACTGCGTCTTTCTCTACTAAACAGCAAAGGGAAAATGAGTAATAAGGTAACTCGCTTTCTAAATGCCTATGCTTAAGAGGAAAAGCGCTCCTTATTTGCTCTATAACTGCTTTTACTTCACGGGCTGAAGAAAGCTGAAATCTTTAATTCATCTAACTGCCAAAAGGTAATAACGCTTTCTACACCGAAATATGGATATTGACCTCTTAAAATAACGGCTGTCATACAATTTGTTTTGCTTGATTATGTTTCGTTGCTCCACTTCTCTCCAATTCACGATTTCCCACCAATTATCAATATATTTAGCTCGTCCCAAACATCTAGAACAAGCAACGGAATAACATCCCATTGAGTCAGATTCTGATGCTTTTCAGCAGTAGGCATAAAAAGTCGTGAGGCGTAAACCTCACGATTTTTTTATGCTCCGCTTTCCTTTGGATCACTCTTTGATTTACTACCCTTTTTAGAACGATATTCTTTTCCTTTGTTATCATCCCCACTCATAAATTCACTGCTAAATTCTTGATTGTTTTGTGCTCGGGGTGAACCTTGATTTTGGCTTCCTTTGCTGCCATTGCGACTTGTCATTACATTTCCTCCTTTATTCAAAAACTTCCTTCTTAGTATTGCTTAAACGCTGCCTTTTACTCATTGCAGAAAATTATATTGCTTATTATTGGAGCCAGGGTGGCTGATGCTCCTATCCCTTGAATGGCTTAAAAGATAATCATGTGGACGGATCTAATATTTTTTCCGGGAAAGACATTCCGGGAAATTCTAGAGAGTATTAGTACCTCTACCGATACCTCGTGTTGGAACGGTTCCCGATTCTCCAAAAGGGAAGTTGAAGTAAAACGCACTTTGTTGTGATTACAGGCCATAGAAATGGGTGATATCGCACGGGAAAAAAACATTTTGTATATGTTGTACGGATGAAAATAACAAATGCAATGAATCTAAATCGAATTCGGAGGAAAGTCGGAAGAAACATCGGGAGAAAAATCGGAAAAGAAAAAAGCGATCGAGTTCCAGCAGTGCTTCCAGCAGTTCTTAACATTGTTGATCGGTTGCTAATTGGGCAATATATTTACGATATTTATTATTGGTTAATGTTCATAACCATTCTTGGTTCCTGGTTTCCTCAATTTAATGCAACAAAGGTTTGCATATGGATTAGTAAACTAGTTGACCCTTACTTTGCTATCTTTCGGCGTTTTATCCCGCCGCTTGGTGTGATTTTTCACCTATATGATCGCTTTAATTGTATATAGTGTTTAAGGGGATTTGCTCTAGAAGATCTCCGCCAATTAATAAATATGATGGGCGTATAATAATGTAAACAACCTATTTAACAGGGCTGCATCGCAGCTTTTTTTTATTGAACTAACTGGCGTTTAGTTGAAGAAGGTTTTCTCGAATTATTACAGAAGAAGTTAATAAAATAATCGAATTATTATTTGATGCATTAAATTTAAAAGATTAAAAGAGCTTTCTGATAATGTTTACCATCAAGAAATTCAGAGCGTTTTCCCCTTTATATTGAAAGTGGTTTCTCACATGTACATCGTCTATCCACTTTGGTTTCATATTATTTCTGGTAAAGATATGCCCATTGGAAGTAGAGAAAGAAACAGGGGAAGGGAAAGGTATTGAAGAAATGGATAGGTTGTTTTACATTTTATCTTAGAGGTATAAAGTATTTTTAAACCAGCCAGAGGATTTTGAAAAGTTAAGGGTTAATATTCCATGGGAAGAGAAACGCGAAACGAGTTAATCTGAAATTGTAAGGCACGTTGTCAGACTGTTTTTTCGCGTTATTGGTATTCTGATAAAAATAATTGATTTGTACTGAAACTCTTAAATCCAGAAAATTGTGCAAATAATAAGTTTTATATGAAAGGAAGGAGGAAATGTTATGAATCCTAATTCCATCGTATTAGAAGTTTATACTAGTAATCGGAGACTGCACCAAATAACACTGCCAGTAGAAAAGTGGAAAGAGTACAAAGAAAATGAACTGGATATAGAACATGAAGAATTTAGAAAAGAGCAAAAAATCGTGTCAATTACTAAATATCTTTATAATGTAAACGGAAATATAGTCGGATCCCGTCATTCTTTTTATAACGAGGAAGGCCGCCTAGTTCATTTTCAATTGTATGATAACAATTGGGAACCCCTTGAATCAGTTTCTCTTTATATTCCCGCACAGAAAAGTAAAAGAGGTTAGGGAGCAGGAGAACTTGTGACGGGGTATGAAACACAAAAACAAAGAAGAGAATAATTTTAGAGAGGAGATTTGATTGAATACAGGAGACATAATAGTTCAATTGATGTTCATCGTATTCTTTGCATTTCTTATTACTATGGTTGTATTGTTATTTAGAAGTCAAAGCAATCGAAACAAACAACAGAATAATATAGAAAGTAAGATTGACGAAGTTAGTTCTAAACGGCAATAACCTAACCTTAACAAACAGAGGTTGTAAACGAAAGTAAGAAATCCATCCGAGAATATGAAACGAAGTATGACCAATGTAAGTTTGATGGTAAAATGATATCTATGAGCTTGATGAGCCGGACTACAAAGATTGGAAGCATTCAATAAAGGAACCACAAGAACCGGAGTCTTCCCAAGACTAATGCTGTTCGATGGTTTAAGGCTAGTAGATACATAAAGGGGAAATCAACATATGAAATCAATCAAGATCAACATGTTCTTCAGTGTAGGGGAGGGCTATTTAAGAAGGGCCATAGAAGCAATGAAGCGGTCGTCCGATCTCGATGAAAAAACATTTAAAGAGTATGATGAGGCTTGTTTTGTAGCGGGTTATCTGGCAGGAGATGGAAATAAGGTCACCGTAGAAAAAAATAGAGACGATTGGACAGTGAAAATTCTTGAACGGAGAACTTAAAGAATCTAAAAAAACTTTGCTCGAAATGAGTTCTAAATAGCGCAATCATAAATAAGAAGCAAAATCTAGTTTTTGTTGTTTCACTTAAAATGTAGAAGTAAAAATATATCAAAGGTGTTTCTTCATACATGAGGAAACACCTTTTTCTGACTGTTACCTCTTACTATCTATACAACAATCGGTTTAGTTATTTAATTAGCATCACTCTTTGAGAATGCTACAATCTGAAAACATAGAAATATAAAAGTTTATTTATCTTTATATAAACTTGCGAATAGAAGGAGAGTCAGTGCAACAACAGTTATGGAAAGAATAGTCGTCATATCCATACCCCCTCTCAATCCTCCACCGATATTGAGATCAAACCTTCACTTAAACATAATCTTTTACAGGTTGTCCGATTTTTTAAGGAGAATTACAGGATTTATCCTGTAATCTATTCTATGCGTGAGGATGGAAAACGGTATGCGTAAAATACATGTTTGCCTTTCGCTATATTAGGGATTTTAACATCGGCTTTAACAGGCTCTTTACATAATGAAAATCTATCGTTGTTTTCTAGAGTCTATCCTTAATTTTATTGCAGTTTTTTCTTTACTATCGATTAAAATAGTTGTAAATCCAGGAACGAAAACCAGATCAAAACCACTGGGAGCTACAAATCCTCTTGCAATTGCAATGGATTTAATTGCTTGATTTAATGCACCTGCTCCCAACACTTGAATTTCTACATGACCAATTTCTCTTACTGCGCCTGCTATTGCACCCGCAACTGATTTCGGCTTTGATTTTGATGATACTTTTAATACATTATCCATATACATGGGCCCCCCTGTTATTTGATCGCATGAATTTGATTACTAGAAGGAATATATTTATCGAAGATCTTTAAATATATTCATATCTAAATCAAACAGAACAATTAAGCGTATTACTCATGGCTAATGTAAGGTGATTAAAGGGACAAAATGATTAAAAACCTACGCAATTTATTAACAGCTGAATCTAGTTCCTTCCATTATACATGTAGTTTGTATACAAACTATCTTTTTCTTAACGATATGTATATGGAAATAGGTAAATGGAGGCATTGAAGTTGGGTTCTGCAGATACGATGTGACTTAAAAATAAAGAGTGGTGTACTAGTTAGGTGCATTCTTAGGAGGATTTTTGGGAGAAATCCTGGGTTTCTCCTTAACGAACGGATTATCTTTCGAGCCATTCAAGCATCAGCACTCCCGGCTCCAATAACAAGCAATATAGCCCTGCGATTCCAAGAGTTCCTTATATATGCTGTTGCCCCCATGGAGATCAGGAGTTGCATAACCGTTTCAAAGGGCATCTTTTTCTTTCGGGTAAAATCTTTTTTGATATAAGGTGCTGGTGCGGCTGACATTTCTCCTATGAGGGATGTCAGCGTTTCATTTAGCGAATTTGCGTACTCATTTATTGGCGTAACCTCCTCGTTTTTTCAAGGGACTTCGCTACGCATTTCCATCTTCTTGTCAAGTCCTATTTTTCTTTTTCGTGCAAAAAAAGCGGGCTATCTTTTCATAACCTGCTCTTTTTTCTTGATTTTTTGGCCCTGTGCCTTAACTTAATGACATTGACGGAAAAACGAGTCGTTTTTCCGTCCTGCTTTCATTTTAGGGACTTATTAGACAGCTCCTTTGAAGCAGTTCTTTTTCTAATTTACCCTTTATAATGTAGTGTCCACAGAACATTAGACCTACTTTGTATACTGGTCATGAGATTGTAAATCTACGGTAACGGCGCCCAGTACTGTCATGGCATAAAGTGCATAGGCTGTGACTGATGCTGTCCCTGTTGACCAGGTGTCCAGTGTACTGGATGAGTGTGTTGACCCTGTTGACCAGGTGCCCAGTATACTGGATGAGTGTGTTGACCCTGTTGACCAGGTGTCCAGTGTACTGGATGAGTGTGTTGACCCTGTTGACCAGGTGTCCAATGTACTGGATGAATGTGCTGCCCATGTTGTCCAGGTGCCCAATGTGCCGGGTGGGTGTGAGGGTGATGTACATGGTGTCCATGTGGCCAATGGATATGGTGGGGATGATGACCATGCGACCATTGAGCGTGCTGGGTTTGTGGCATGTGATGCTGGCTGCTGCTATGATCACTATGTTGTTGTTGAACCATCACTCCTCCTGGAATCCATGAGCCAGGCTGCTGGTGTCGATTAACCAATAAAAAAACCTCCCTTCATTAAATCGAATATGACTTCTTTATCAGTTTATAAACGTATAGTAAAACTGTTCTGGTGATACTGCCTAAATCATATGTAAATATCAGAGCTATAACAGGAACCTATGCAGGGGGTAAAGCGCCCTGAAGGGTTCTCTCTTAGTGGAATAGCACTGGACTTAGTAAGATGATAGTGTTATAAGCTCGGCGAAAAGGCGTGAGAATTTACCGTAATAGGTTAAGCTGACGAACTTCTGAATGTACGGGTCTATACCTGCGATACATAGAAATGTGTATATCACCAAATTGTGAGGTTAGATGTGGGTGAGTAAAAATAACTAATATGAATATCCATGATACGTTACCGGCGTATGAATGCTAACAGGCTTACAGGAAGCACCTAAGTTCATTCTATAATAGATGTAATTCAATGTTGTAAGCTGATAACGTGGAGGGCTTACTCCCAAAGAAGCGTTGGCAAGGAAAGCAATAATGACATTAGTTATTGTATAACTTGTCTTTATATCAGTGAAAGTAGGGGTACAGTACCAATGAAAGGTCTACTCAGCCTGGAGGGATAGCCAATAGACTAATGAAAAAACATCATTCGATATGCCGTTTGGAGCGGGATTTCAGAACGAAATTGGTTACAGATTGTCATTGAGACTGCCGAGGGGGAAATGTGTCTATGAAAAAACGAGCACTTGGTCATAACGGTCCACTGGTTTCTGAGATTGGTCTCGGTTGTATGGGGATGTCATGGCTATATGGTAATGCTGAACGAAGCGAAAGCATTGCAACAATCCACGCAGCACTTGAGGAAGGCATTACACTCTTTGATACAGGGGATTTCTATGGCGATGGACACAATGAATTACTTCTACGTGAAGCATTCCAAGGAATCCAACGGGAAAATGTGTTCATTTCAGTAAAATTCGATGGCAAGCTACACTCTCAGGGCAAGAGTCATCGAAAGAGTGATAACCACCCTAATACAGTAAAGAATTTCCTTGAGGATACCCTACTGCGCCTAGGTGTTGAATACATCGATCTTTATCAACCAGGCACAGCCTGCATCGATCCAAGCGTTCCAATTGAAGAAATGGTTGGTGCAATTGCCGATATGGTAAAGAAGGGATATGTGCGTTACATTGGTCTTTCTGAAGTAGGAGTGGATACAATTCGTCGCGCGCACACTGTACATCCTATTAGTTGGCTGCAAATGGAATACTCACTATTTAATAGGAGCATCGAATCAAATATCTTGCCAACTCTACGGGAATTAGGCATTTCGCTTTCGGCTTATGGTGTTCTCTCAAGAGGTTTATTGAGCGGTACATGGTCAAAAGATCGGGTTCTAGGTTTGGATGATAAACGAAGTAATGGTCCACGGTTTGCCAACGAAAATATTGAAAAAAATTTAGCCCTTGTAGAGGCATTGCGTGAAATTGCTGAAGAAAAGCAAGCAACCATTGCGCAGATTGCTGTCGCGTGGGTTTTATCCAAGGGTGAGGATGTTATCCCATTGATCGGCGCAAGAAAGCAGTCACAACTTCATATTTCACTCGGCGCAGTTGACCTGAATTTAAGTTCAGACGACCTTTTACGAATTGAAGGAGCCGTACCTTCAGAACTTGTCGCCGGCGAATATTACCCGGTACCTCGGAAAAAATGGTTCTTCAACTAACGGGTGTGTTAGCTGAAGATCGGAGCTGTCTTAAAGGCGGCTTTTTCTTATGGAACTATAGGGGCAGGTTAGTTGAAGTATGAGCTTAGAAAACTAAAGATAAACAGTTTATTTAGAACATAGAAACATATAAAAGGGAATATTGGAACCGGGTAAAAACAAAGGAGGGTTGTAATGAATGGTGACCCCATAGAATTTATATTAACTTGGGTGGCATACATTACCCTTGCATTTCTTGTTTGTAGAGTGCTGTGGGAACTATTCGCTTTTATTTGGATAGTCATCTTGCAAAAAAAAGATTATGACCGCTTTCTTTTCTGGATAAAGCCAAAGTTAAAAAGAAAACTCAATAAAAAGAAAAAAAGAAAAAAGCTCTAAGGATGAGTACAAACTTATATTGTATATACCAGAAACATATCCCTTTAAATTAAGAATTTTCTTGATAATTTAACTGGAAGAATAAATCCTTATACAAGTAACGGGTGCGGTAACTGAAGATCGGAGCTGTCTTAAAGGCGGCTTTTTCTTATGGAAATAATGGTGCAGGATTATTGAATAAGCAAGGTGCAGGGGAAAAAATGATGGCAGAAGTTTTGTTGTTACACCATGTTTTAGGCTCGCTAATTTTCATCTTTGATAAAAATAGGGCTCCTCAGTAAGATATATATCCCAAACACCTTCTCGAAGGAAGCCCTACTATGAAGTTTAAACGAGGAATAGGGTCGATGGCGTTTCGACTGTTATCTAAGCAATATTTATCTATAAGTTCGTCTTATACAAAAGAGGAATCGATCAGCTCATTAACTTTTCTTAACATATTATCTTTAGGAACCACTACACATAGATCTCCATAAAAGGACTAAACGTCATGGATTGTTGTTTTTGGATCATCGCAACCTACCACATGAATTGCCGATACGACCATTATACATAAACAAGGAATGATTCCTCACTAAGATGAGAAATCATTCCTTGTTTAAGTTTTTTAGACAGGCCTTTGTTATCTTACTTACCCGTTAAAGACGTATATGCATTTGCTTCACCGGCACCAAAGTATTGATCATGACCTGGTTTGCCATAATCTAATGAGGTCTTTTCAATAAGCGCCTCCACCTGAGCTGGTTTGTAGTCCGGATGTGCAGCTTTGATGACTCCAGCAATACCGGCAACCTTTGGTGAAGCCATGGAAGTTCCGTGGAGGTATGCGTATCCTGGATGCTCAGGATCAATTGTCGTAAAATATGGCTCTAAATAAGTTGGCCAAGTGGACAACGAACGGTAAGTAAAGTCACGATCGTTTAAATCTCCCGTTCCAGCATATTTAGGACCGTTGTCTCCGCCAGGTGCCGCTACAGTAATAAAGCTATTTCCATAGTTTGAATAAAATGCGAGTTGATTTTTCGACCATTTATTTGAGGAAGATACCGTAATAACGCCAGGGGTCCCTCCTGGTACTTCAATGGTGACGCCTTTAAAAACAAGGTTAGTATCACCATAATTAGCATTCAAATAGTCGGTAAGTGATTTTTTATCAGCATAGTTTAACGACTCATTACCGGCAGCGGCCACAATAGTTACATTATGATTCAATGCATATTTGACCGCCCGTTTCCAAAGGAGAACATCTGCAATGTCACTATATTTCGAGCCATTGAACTCATATTTTAAATTATCATAGCCGCCAAGGGACATATTCACAACGTCAACTTTATCTTTTGCACTTTGAATAACTGCTTCAACAATTGGTGCAGTTGGGGCGCTTCCAGAGCTGTCAAATATACGGTATGCCCTGATTCCCAGATCCGGGCCGACACCCTTTATTTTTCCGTTGGCCGCAATGGAACCGGCTACGTGTGTACCATGACCTTCACGATCAAGTACATCATTGGGGTTACCCGTTTCCGATGGATCATCCCCACTATAGCCACCTTTAGGAACGAAACTTTCCCCTCCAACATAGTTTGCTTTAAGATCGGGATGGTTTGCGTCAATACCTGTGTCAATCACTCCGACAATGGCCTTATGAGTGACCATTCCATTTGCTTCCGTACCGCCTGACTCAATTTTGTACGATTTTCCATCATTAGTTAAATGACTAATATCCCACTGTGAGGACCAGTATGTACCATTCTTATCAGGCTGAAGTGTTACAGGCTGGCCATCAGCCCCTGCCGGTTGTTCGTCATCAAGTTTATAGTGCATTTCCACATTTGCCGCAATAATACTAGAATTAGATTTTAAATTGCTGAGAAAATTAGGATTCGATGAGCGAACTTCTAATCCGCCGATTTCTGGAATGGCATTTATCACCACTCCTCCGGCATTCTTAATGTCTGTTTGATAGGTTTTAGGTAATGATGACTGATTGTAAGCGATGAGGTAGTTTTTAGATAGAGGGGCTGCAGAAGTTTGCGGATTAAAAGATGTTAGAGAGAGTGCTAATATACTACTGGTTACGATAGCCATTCCCATTTTTCTTTTCTTCAATAGAATAACCTCCTAAAAAATTTATCTAACACTTCCATTTTAATTTAACAACCAACCTCTGGAAATAATAACTTCTCGATAAAAAACGACACTATTAATGGAAACCTTCCACTTATTCTGCTGTATAAACTAGTAATATTCCTTGCATGCGTGCAGCCAAAAAGAAAGTGGAAATCCCAAGGAGAAACCGTTGTCGTAGCCCCAACTTTTTGGAGATGAATTTTATGGCCAGTGCTCCCAATCAGAAGTGGGTTACCGATATTGCGTACATCCAATATGGACCATCCACTCTCAAGAAATTTGAGAATAAAGGGGAAGATACGGAAGACCTGATTTCCATCGGGACCATCGGACTGATCAAGGCGATCGAGAGCTATTCGAGAGGGAAAGGCACGAAGCTTGCGACGTATGCGGCCCGTTGTGTGGAAAATGAGAATCTAATGTCATTACTATAACTGTATTTATATCCTAAATACATAAGAATCCTAAAATTAGGCTCTAATTTTTATTAAGATAACTGGTGAATTCCTTTAAGATCTTAGCTGCCATCTCAGGCAGCTTTTCTTATTGAGCTAAAGGGCAGGATAGTTGAAGAAATTGGGTAATAAATTGATATTTATCGTAATAGGTTTCGGTGGGAATTACGAACCCGGCAGAGAGCAATGCCATCTTGAACGCATATCAAATTGCCGTCGAAAATCCACCAGCGGAATAATTGGTATAATATAAAAAAGCGTACATTCTTTGGAATGTACGCTTTTTTGACTATTATTGTTTATCTTGGTTCTCCTGAGACTTGTCCTGTTGAGCACTTCTTACATCCCGTTTAACAGGAGTTAATTCAGAAGACGCTTCTGTTTGAAATTGTGGTCTTCCAGTTTGCATGGTTTGTCGCTGATTGGAAGCCTGTTTGCCAGGTTCTCTTCCTAATAAGCGATGGAAGAAGATTTCAAAAGCTGTGATTGCTATCGAGCCAATAAGTGAAGCGGAAAACACGTCATCCTCAATGGTCATATTATCGATCATTAGGTAGAGAATTACAAACGCTAAGGCAAAATCAGCAATAGTTGCCACTGTGTTATTGGTAACCCGTAATAAAAATAAGTCACCCACTACATAACTAACAATAGCTAATACCGCTGAAATCCCTAGGATATCAGAAGCACCCAAATCGTAGCCCAACGCATCGATAATGCCCAGAACAACAGCAGCTGCAATAAACTTCATGACAATTCTTAAAATATGCATTTCTTACACCTCCTTTGTTTATTTTTCGATAAAATCTTTTTAGATATACACCCAGATAAAAAGAATTTCAGGAGGTTAAATCGGATGCTAACTTGAAGGTCATTTTTTATTGTTGTTGTACTAAGTACGTAAAGGGATAAGAAGATGGGTTAATTAATGCTGCAATGAATGTTGGTGTAGGTTTATCCATTATCGATATATTATAGCGGAGAAACAGGAAGCATAGGTTCTAGAATTTTGCTTGGATTTGGAGGAGTAACGGAAACTGAAATCAATACAGGAATTAAGTTATTAAAAGAAGGCCTGGAAGCTCTAAGGTAATGCCAATTGTACACTCAACAATTAATGAGTTTTTGAATGGTACTTACACTATCGGGTAGCTTATGTTAAAAATGAGATGGCTGCGGTGATCCCGTTTTTTTATTGTGCTAACGGGGCAGTTTAGTTTAATAAAGGAAAACTACAAATGAGGTTACAAAAGTATAAAATGGGATTAAATAAAGGTTAAGGGGATGAAATTAGTTGTTTGAAACAGAAAGATGTTTTATTAATACCTTCAAAAAGACAGATTTTGTTGATGTGAAAAAAGTATTTGTAAATCCAGAAGTAAGAAAATTCCTCGGTGGCATCCGTCAGGAAGATTCAATAAAAGTATTATTAGACGAAATGCTTAATTCAAGTGATCATTCCTTTTATTGGGTTGTTAGAGAAAAACACACAGATATTTTTATTGGTTTAGTTTCTCTTGACCCCCATCAAGAAGGCATTTACCTTGAAATTTCATATCAATTATTACCGAATTGGTGGGGAAAAGGTTATGCAACAGAAGTAGTCCAATGCATAATTAATTATGCTTTAAACGAGCTAAGTCTTAAAAAAGTAGTAGCTGAAACTCAAACTGCAAATAAGACCTCTTGTAAGCTTTTAGAAAGATTAGGTATGGAATTAGAACGGACCATTATCAGATTTGGAGCTGAGCAAGCGATTTATTCTATCTCAAAAAAAACTAAATAATCCTTCCTTCTTGAAAGGTGCGTTAGATGAAGATCGAGCTGTCTTAAAGACAGCTTTTTCTTTATGCAACTATAGGGGCAGGATAGTTGAACTTTTTGAGACTGTTTCCATATCAGGTTACCAAAACATTGTTATTTATATTTGCCTTTATTTGTTTTAGTGTTTATGCATTTGCTCACAACTAACAGGGCTTAGTTCAATAACATGGGTTGCTGCGGCAGCCTTTTTCTTATGGCACTAACGGGGCAGTTTAGTTGAAAAGGGAATTAGATAATTATGCTAATATAAACTTAAGTTAGGGGGAGATAATGTGGATGACAAATTAATGGAAATGCCCTTTCCAGAACTTATCTCAAAATTAGTGGTAGCCCCTTTATATATTTTAGTGGTAATAGTGGCTATTTTAAATGTAATACTAAATAGAAAAAATAAAGGATGTTTTAATTTTTTCTTGATAATGGGTTCTTGGGTATACATTTGTATATATTTATTAGCACTGTATTTCTTTTTCTTTAGAAAATAAATAGTTATACAACCGAATTAATTAATGGTCTTATCGAAGTGGATGTTGATTATGTACATGTTTCATTAGCTGATGCTCTTTCTTCAAAGCCAGTCGATAGTAAAGATAAAAAAACATATCTTGAATTAATTGTTGAACATGTAAACGGCAGAGTTCCTGTAATGGCTGCTGGTTCTATGGTAACTCCGGATGACGTTGCATCTTCCTTAGATAAAGGTCTATCCCTAGCAGCTGTTGGTCATGGATGAATCATGTATCCAGACTGGGTAGAAAAGATTCAAAATGGAAAAGAATCTGAAATTGAGACAGCAATTAACTCTTCAAAAGTAAGCGAGCTTGAGCTTCCAGAAAAACTTTAGAAAGTAATTCGAGCTTCAGGTCCTTGGTTTAATATCGAAGAATAACATTCCAATAGTGAAGTTTGCTTACCGGTTTTTTTGAGGAAAGGATGTCATTTATATGTCAAATATTCAAGATAAGGTATCATAATTACGATTTTTTTAACAAAAAGGTTTTAAAATCCAAAGGAGTTTTAAAATGGAAAAAAGAAAAAGTACCTAAGAAAGGTAAGAAGATTAGGAGATAACATGAATCATTTTATTAACATTGGAAAAAAATAAGAGGTTTTTTGAATCTGAAATGAAGAATATGTGTATTGTAAAGACATCTCTTGGCTTGTTAGGTGGCGAGATAAGAAAAGGAGGTGTAGATAATGAGCATTAGCGGTAATTTTAGGAAAGAGGAACCAAACGACAAAAAACAATACACTCTCCTAGGAGAAGATGGACGCTTTTACCAGAGTATCAATCCCGGTACATTAGCTGGCAATGGTCGCAGCAAGATATATGGCCGATTCGATTGCCCCTCTGCACTTCGTGCGATTAGACAGGGCGGGTATGTAGAGCATCGCGTATTTTTTGCAGATGAAAGGACAGCAATTTTTGCGGGATACCGACCGTGTGGTACTTGTCTTAAGAAACAGTATACTCAATGGAAAGCTACCCGAAGATAGGGAGGACGAACAAAGAAAACTCATCCCGTGGGAAGCAAGCCAGTTAAAACACAGACAGGGTAGGATGTGACGTCATCTTCGGGTCTAATTTGCATGGAGTAACTCGTAAAGAGAATTTTGAAACTAACCGATGAAAAATAAGTAAATTAAACTGAAAAACGGTTAGAAAAAGACGACTCTCGATTCGATAATTGAATGTGAGTCGTCTTTTTTATGTAGCTAGTTATTTTCTTCTTAAAAAACGCAAGTTTTTCAGTCGCCTCGATAATCTCGCACGTCTTTTTAATCAGTTATTGATTTTCTGTTTAACACCTTTTATGGCTGGATTTTTATTTCTTTTGTGGAGTTAGCTGGCACCGTCACTTTTAATTCCATCCATTGCTTTGTTCCATATAATTTATTTTCGGTGATTTCTCCGTCTGTTGCTTTATAGGTTCCTGGTTTCATATATAAAGGAACAGTGATAGTGACCTTTTTTTTCAGACGATTCGTCACGGTAGCAGTCTGTGCTCCCTGCGTACCGTCATTGGGTTGCGCTAAGTTTGCCTCAAAAGAAACCGTTCCTGCAGCTGAATTACCATTCTCATAAACTGGAATTGAACGGTCAGTTCCTTCATAAATGTAGGAATTAAAGTTTTTACTATCAGGGTCTTTCTGGAATGTACGATAGCCTTCCCATGGTGTTGCAGACAATTCAATGGAGGCGGTAGTGGTATATAGAATTCCATTCTGTTGGGTTATATTATCATTATGTGTGTGGCCGTGAAGTGAAAAACTCACGCCATGCTGCTTCATAACATCAACTAATTCCTGAGCCCCTTCACCATGCCAAAGCTGATCATACTTTTGTCCAAGTTCCTCTGCTTTGAGCAATGTGCTGAGATTTTGCGGATTGTGTTGTGCGTCATACTCCTTCCAGTATTCCTGAACATCAGGGTCAGATGACGGCCATATTTCCCTGTCGCGTTTGACTGGATTATTGTGGGAAAACAAACCCTTTACCTGATTGGCATTAGCTGTCTGATCATTTTGCTCCAAATCTTTCTTGATCCAATTCATTTGTGCTTGTCGAATTTGACCGCCCCAAGTCGGAACAGAAAGGCTCCCATGTCCTTGCCTGTCAAATTTGTCCCAATCCATGGAATTAGCTCCAACCATATGGCAATAGGGACCGTAATTAAAGGAATAATATTCTGGACCGAAGTATTCTCCCCAATATTTTGCTCCGTCTGTCAAAGTCGCGTCCTGGGCGTAAAAATCATGGTTACCCGGGATAATATAGACGGGCACGTCAAACTTCTTTAACATGCGGTATGTCTCTTCATATTCATAGATATATTCTTTAGGATTCATTTGGCCGAACATTAAATCACCTGTCAAAACCACAAAATCAGGCTTTAATAAATTTACCTCTTTGATGGTTTTTTGCAAATAAAGCCAGCGTTTTGATTCATCAGGGTTCCACATTCCAGCTTCAGTTGCATTGGCAGGATCTTGTATATTCCTTGGAGATCCTACGTGGATATCCGTTAAATGAATAAAACGGAAATCTTTTTTAAAGTCATTAACGACCTTGACCGAGTTAGGTTCTTCATCTTTTACTTGAGCTCCGTCAGCCGTATATGACACATCCAGGTCGTAAAGCTTTTCTGTGACATCATTAGGAATAGAGACGGTAACGTTGTAAATGGAGCTGCTGTTCTTCCAATACGAAGAACCTTTTTCAGCCTTTGTTACAGGAAGTGAATATTCACCTTCCACCTTGGAATTCGAGTTTTCATTTAGCTTTACATTCCATCCGGAAGGGTCTTTTCCTTTCGTATCGACCTGGATGGTTAATGCAGAGCCCTTTTTCTTAATTGCAGGTGTTGCCATTAACGGGTAAATAATATTTTTAACTTTTGGATCAGCTGCTATGTCAGGATTCTTATCCATATAATGGGTGGTATTTCCGATCCCACCGTCTTGCTTGTCCATACTGGTTAGAGCATGTGCCTGGGTGACAGGAAACGCGACCGATGCAATGGTAATTATTCCTATGATAGTTTTCCAAATTTTCATTGGGTTGCTCCCTTCTTTGTTGTACAGCGTAAGACTAACAGTCCATTATAAAGAAAATGTTACGGCTTTTTTAATTGTCTGTATAACTTAAGTAAATAAAAAAATCCCCCCAAACCGACGGAGGGCACTGAAAAAGTCCTCGTAACTTAAAAAAGGTATGATTTCTCAATTTGGTGAGGAATGGTGCATTGTTGGACTTCTCATTGTCTTTTAGGATCTTTACAAAAGGGCAATTGACAATGATTCTCATAGGTATTATACTTTGTAATGGAACAAATGATAATGATTTTCATTACCTGCAAATAAATTGGTTAATTTTAGAGTTGGGGGAGAAATGATGAAACGTAAGGTTCAATTCATTCTTACAATACTTCTAATGGGAGTCTTGATATTACCTATACATAGCTTTGCTAAGGGGAATGCAGCTGATGAAATGACCGAAGCGAACAAGCTCGTTACACAAGCTTTACAATCATCCCAAAAAGGAGATATGAATAGCACCTCTAGTAAATTTAAAACGTTTTCAAGTACTTGGTTGTCCATTGAGGATGGAATTAAGGAACAATCGACTACTGCTTATCATGATATTGAGGATGCGATGGGACAAGTTCAGTTTGCTCTTGCTCAAAAGCCTGTAAATAAAAAAAATGTAACCGCTGGCCTGGAACAATTAAAGCAAACGAACCAAAAGTTCATTGACGGGAAATATCCTAAAACGTCTAATGATGAAAAAAGCAGTTCAGGTAAAGAAGGAGACGTGGCAGGCCTTGTTTCCTTACTGGACCACTCCTTGAAAAATATCGATCAAAATGATGTTCAAGGGGCCAAAGCTGACATCGAGAAGTTTAGAAAGTCTTGGTTAAATGCAGAAGGTGCTGTACTTACCCAATCTTCAAAAGTTTATAGCAACGCTGAACGGGATATGGTTACTTCTTATGCCCAGTTATCATCAAACAATATAGACGGGGCTAAAAAAACCATTCAAGAGATGCGGGATTACCTGGCTCCCATAGCCATGAAAACAAGCTATAACATGATGGATGCGA
The DNA here is from genome assembly GCF_004127935.1 of Fictibacillus sp. S7. NCBI lineage: Bacteria > Bacillati > Bacillota > Bacilli > Caryophanales > Fictibacillaceae > Fictibacillus > Fictibacillus sp. S7. The sequence goes on from NZ_QJKL01000001.1 coordinate 253,733, forward strand.
CAACGATTCTGCTTCGTGAAGGACTTGAGGCTTTGCTTGTAGTAGTAGCGCTGCTTGGTTTCTTGAAAAAAGCAGGACACGAAGACAAAAAACAATGGATCTGGATGGGAGTAGGTTCAGGAATTGGCGTCAGCATTATCCTGGGTGTCATTGTGAATCTCCTCTTTTCGGCAGGAGCATTCGGAAGCAACAATTTCTTGATTGCAGGCTGGACAGGTGTTTTTGCGGCTGCGATGTTGCTATACATGAGTTATTGGCTTCACAGTAAATCCAGTCTTGCGGAATGGCAGCGATACATTCGCACAAAAAGTACAAATGCACTGAATACTGGAAGTTTATTTTCACTAGCGGCCTTGTCTTTCCTTGCCGTTTTCCGTGAAGGAACAGAAACGGTATTGTTTTTCATAGGTATGGCGAATTCAATCAAGCTACCTTCCTTATTAACTGGTATAGGTATTGGGGTTTTGGTACTTGTGATCCTTTCTTATTTCATACTTAAGCTAGGGTTAAGAATTCCGATGCGGCCGTTCTTCTTAGTATCCAGTGTTCTCATGTTTTACCTTTGCTTCAAATTCACAGGGATGGGGATTCACGGACTTCAACTTGCTGGATTATTGCCAGTGACACAAGTGAATTCTTTGACAACGATTGATTTTTTTGCGTTCTATCCCACAATTGAAAGCATGATTCCACAGGCATTTCTTATTTTGGTCGCCATCGTGGCAGCCATTATGAATAGAAAAAAGGATATCAAATTAAAAGTTGAACTCAAAAAACATCAGGGGGAACTTCGAAATGCAAACTAAAAAATACATCGTACCTATCGTACTAGCAGCTTCTCTTACATTATCAGCTTGTGGAACAAAAGATAACGGATCAGATAAAGCGAAAGAATCAACAATCGCTGAAGGATCCAAAGAAATGAAACAAACACTGACGGATCTTAAATCTCAGTTAAAAGCGAACGACGCAGATAAAGTGAAAGAATCTGGAGAACAGTTAGAGAAATCCTGGGAAACATTCGAAGACGGTGTTAAAGAAAAAGACGCCGATCTTTATGAAAAAGTAGAAACACCGCTGCACACCATTGAAGCAGGTGCAAAATCCAAGCCTCTGGATGCAAAGACCTTAACTAACGCAGCTGACGTACTAAATAGTGCTTTATCCAAAGTTGAAAAATTGAAATAAAAACAAAATGAATATGAACTGACCTAGCTAATTGGGACAGAAAAAACACCTAGGCTGCCATGCTCCTGAATTCTACTGGAGTATGGCATAATATTTTTGACCTGTTGAATAATCTCTTTTGCATCAATCGGTGGGGATTTAGCCTGTTTCTCAGCTCCTTTATATAAATGACAACTGTCTGTGATTCATGAAGCAGTATAGTTCGGGGAATGTCCCTCTGACCGCGGAAAACAATGGGGATCGGGTACTAAAAAATGGTTCTTTTTTATAGTTGATTTTATGTTAAGGCTATGAAAGCTAACCAATCCTACGAAAATAAGTAATAGAAGAGAAATAGAAACAAATCCAAAAACCACCGTTAGCTTTAATTTTTTACTGAAACAAATAACGCTTACTTTTAATGACAGGCTTCTTTTTTATACATTTCATGCAATTTTACATTAACCAATAGAAAAAACGTCCCTATTAAACGCGAAAGGAATAGGAACGTTTTTCTTCTAGTCCGTAATTTTGTTGGTGGATTCAGGGTCATAATAGGTTTCGGTATTTGTTATCAAAAAGTGGTCATACACTGGTAACTTTAAACTTAGAAGTGGTTAGGATGTTGTTGATAGTACCTTAGTCTGATGGGGTGAAGTCAAAACAAGAGATAGCTTAAACAAGATTTCTTGGCAATATAAATGAAAATAATAAGGATAAGATTGAAAGGGTGGAACCAAAAAGGGTTCAGTTGTACTCGGGCAGCATTATTACTTCTGGGATTAATAGGCTTTTCAAACGGGTGAAAGCATTAAGGCGTACTCATCATCTCCTTTATCATCTTAGGTATGTATTTGGCACACTTAACAAGATATTTAGAAAGCATTTGAATAAGTTGGGAGGGGAGGGGAATTTGGACAGATGGCTGACAGAAGGATACATTCCATCTCTAATATATGTAGTCAGCTATTGCATGGGCTCCATGAAGTAATATATCTGCCGCTTTTTATCAATGGTAGGCGCAACTCTATTTCCATTGACCGTGTCAATCCCATGAAAGTTCGATTTTACTCTTCCTAGATATACCGTATACTTTTGTTTGGTCAGTGATTCTACCTTGAAATGAACAGATGGTGAGGAGTTGTTTTTCTTGTTCTTTATCTGAATCTCATTGGAAGAACGATACCAAGTATATTTTCCATTCTTTTTGCCAATATTGACGACACCTACAGCATCTCCATCGCTAACCTTCTTCTCGTAAAAGATAAAAACATCTCCTGCTATTTCAGTTCTTCCCATTATTTCATCTTCTGTTATTTTTTCTTCTTTTGCCCCTTTATGGATGGCATCATAGGAAGTATCTTGCCAAGTGAGTTTCTTTTGTCCATTTGCGAATAAAGAACACCCTGTAAGGAGTAGTATCCCTAAAGTAATCCATAACGTTTTTGCTTTCATTTCATCTTCTCCCGTTCTTTGCTATAGAAACAAATTCGAGATGTGAGTGGAAAAAACCTTTGTTGCTTATGACTTCTATTTAGTGGAAGAAAAAATACTGTAATCCCTTTTTATAGGCAGTAACACCCAACGACACATTATTGGAGCCGAAATGTTCGATGCCTCTATGACGGTTCCATAACCAGTTTGTTAAAGACTATAATGCCTCTTTTTTATTGAGTGATTCTAATTATTCCCCGTAGCTTTCAATCATGTTGGCCATATGGGCATAAGCACCACCTGCCAACAGTGCAGCTGCAACTAAAATAGCTTCTGATAGCTCTTCTTTTGTTGATCCTGCTCGTTGGGCAGATTTTGTATGAACGTCAATGCAGTACGGGCATTCTGTGGTATGTGCTATCGAAACTGCTATTAATTCTTTTAACTTTGCATTTAATTTTCCTTCTTTGGTTGCTTCAGTGCTGAAACGGGAATACGCACTAAAACCATTAGGGATTAATTGTTTCAAATTGGCTAACTTTTTAAGATTGGATCGGCGATAGAGGGTATCATTTTCATCTTGATCAAGGGCATTTTGCATATGAGTGCTATGAGTAACTGCTCCTCCGGCTTCAAGTGCAGCTGTTACAAACACTGCTTCTACCAATTCTTCGAGGGATGCACCCGATGTTTTGGCATTACGGGTATGCACATCAATACAATAAGGACACTCAGTTGCGTGCGCCACAGCAACAGCAATAATTTCTTTATCCTTTTTTGTAAGAGCGCCTTCTTGCATTACGGTTCTACTAAAATTTTCGTAAGCTTGCTGTTGTGCAGGAGCTAATTCGCCCAGCTTAGCAAGATGACGTAAGTTTTCCCTTTGATATAAGTTGTTTGCCATCATTCATATTCCTCTCTAAAAACTGCTTTTTTTAAATTCAAAGTCCATCCAATATTACTTCCTCAGATTCACCTTTGCTTGTTCCATTTTTTATACTATCCATTTTAAATAAGAGTATTCAAAGCTTGCCAGACCGTATTTTACTAGGAATTAAAAATCAGTAGGTATTTTCTTGGACACAATAAAAAATCACTTGAGTTGTAGTTAACTACAAGGTATATACTTCAATTCAGTTTTGGATTATTTTAGTAAATTAAAAAGCATGCAGCAAATGTTGCTTCTTATTCCCCAGAAGGTTATGAAGCATAGCGAACATAAAAGGAATTCACTCCATTTTATAGAACGAAGACGTTTTTTCACTTTCTATTTATTAAGAGGTCGAGAAATCATTAGGTTAGAAAATTTATCCACTTATGATAGTAGCTAATTCTATATTATGTTGGCTTAAAAGTAATGGTATGCCAATCATTAAAGGTCTCAGGTGTCCATCCAATTGGAGAGTACTTCGAAAAAAATTGATAAAAATCCATATTTGCCCCTTACGTTCTTGTCTCTTACTGCATCCTATAAGAGTATCAACCATAAATGCGCTAAGGAGGAAACCTATTGTCACGCACCTCAAAGGATTTAGTTCTTATTGTGTTCGACAGAAGTCCAAGGTCCAGACGATTTAGAATCGTTAATTTTTCAATCATCGGCAGTGCCGGCAAATGTAGGGAGTTTTTAAAAATAGGTAACGACGTAGTACATGCTGAAAGTTGTCTTTTAAGAAATGGGTTTCGCATCGATTTTGAAAGTTCAAATGTTTTGCTTTTTGTTCGTAGATAACAGTTTTTCTATAAATATGAGATTCTTAAATCCCTTGGATGTTTCTTCATCCGACAACCTGGCATGTCATACTACACTAACTAGGCAGCACTTTAGGGACTGGACACTTGATTCAAAGCTAGACAGACCTATTGTTAAATGGGGGACAAACCCGTAATCATTGGAAGCTAATTAGCGATTTTACAAATAATAAATTAAAGTTTGTACAGGGAAATATTAACTTTGCTTTAGAATGTGAACTTTTTCCTAACGGGTGCGTTAGTTGAATATCGTTTGGCCGCATTTTTATGATGCTGTTTTACTCAGGGGCAGGTTACTAAAGCAGGTTAATTGATATTAACAAATGAAAAATGCAGCAGGGCTTGCCCGGCTACATCTCATACATCCTATTTAACAAATAACAGCTTCCATCTTCGGCAAACCATAAAAATTTACCAGATTTAATATTAAACTCAACGGTTTTTTTATTATAAATTAACTTTGTTACTTTTTTAAATTGCATTAGTAATTCCATCGGGGGATCTGTGATAATGTCCTGAGTGTAGTTAGTAATGACAAATCCTTTTGGATCTAATCTTCGATCAGGTTTTACTTCTGTCATCCAATTGCCGTTAAGCAAAATCGATTTAGCTATTATCTTCTTTTTCCGATTCTGAACAGACCAGATCTTTCGGCAATTACACCGATGTATTTTACACTTCATCCCATAACCTCTTTTCTTTTAAAATAAGGTCATGGTTCATTATATTTAAACTTTTAGCAAATCATTATGATAAGATGATTGCCTTTGATTAGTTTTTTTAGTTAACAGTAAGAATAGTAAAAATATTCCACCTTTTCTACTTGGGGTTACCTTGTAATTAAAAATTTAACTAAAATTTTTTTTATAAAACGGGTTAGTTCTTGTTCAACGAAAGGGAACTTGAGCACAAAAAGATCGCTACGGCGAACATTTCTCTTCTTCAAGAGGCGGTCAGGTTAATGAAGAAATATTATCAAGTGTATCCTTGATAAACCATTTAAGACTAAAATCAAATAAGTATTCCTCAGTTTCCAAAGAAGAAAAATATAATAAACAATTTCTTTTGTGAAACAATCGATTATTGAAATAAACTTAAAAGTACTTATTGTGCTAACGGGTGCGTTAGCTGAAGATCAGAGCTGTCTTAAAGGCGGCTTTTTCTTATGCGAACTAAAGGGGCAGGTTAGTTTAAGAAGTAATTAACAAAATAAGGAAGAAATATATAATATTCCACATATATATTAGAGCCATCCATAAAGGTAATCTTCTAAAAATAAATATCCTTTATAACTTCGTTAAAATATGCAATGTAAAGGCAAGTACAGAATGAATTTTTATCAAAACTCAAATGTGAAGGAGAACCCATTATGAAAGCAATGGTATACAATAAGTATGGAACGACTAACGTTCTTAACCTAAAAGAGATAGAAATACCTACTCTAAAACAAAATGAAGTATTGGTAAAGATTCATGCAGCTTCTGTAAATTCCTGGGACTGGGACCTCCTTAGAGGTAAACCATTCCTGAATCGTCTTGGGGGTCTTCTAAAACCAAAATACAAAATCCTGGGTGCGGATATAGCAGGAAGGGTTGAAGCAATTGGTAGAGAAGTCAACCATATCTCTGTAGGGGATGAGGTATTCGGTGACATATCCTGGTGTGGTTGGGGTGGGTTTGCGGAATATGTAAGTGTGAATGCAGAGGCATTTACGTTGAAGCCAGCCAGAATGACATTTGAGGAGGCTGCTGCGATACCACAAGCGGGAGTTCTAGCTCTACAGGGGCTTCGTGATATAGGACAGATTCATGAAGCTAAAAACGTCTTAATTAATGGTGCGGGTGGAGGCGTTGGAACATTTGCATTGCAAATTGCCAAATTATATGGAGCTGAAGTAACTTGTGTGGACAGTAAGAAAAAATTAGATACTCTTAAGTCCATTGGTGCAGACCATGTTATTGATTACACTGAAGAAGATTTCGTACAAAAAGGACAGTTCTATGATTTGATTCTCGATGTTGTAGGAACTCGTTCTATTTTCGACTACAAGCGGGTACTAAATCCTAAAGGAAGATATGTTATGATTGGAGGCTCCACGTCTCGAATCTTGCAACTGTTGATACTGGGACCCATGATTTATAAAACTGAAAGTAAGAAAATGGCTATTCTTATTCATAAACCTAATAAAAATGACCAAAATTTTTTAAAGGAACTTTTCGTTGCTGGTAAACTTGTACCTATTATAGATAGACGATACTCGTTACATCAGGTTGAAGAGGCTATTCTTCATCTTGGTGAAGGAAACGTCAAGGGAAAGGTGGTCGTCTGCATGACAAATAATCAGACTTAATCAAAGCCACTATGGAATTTATTTAGAATGTTACCAGTCCCGCAAAGATGCGTTTCCGCAGCCCCTCTCCGAGGATGAGAAGAAAGAATACTTAAGTAGGATGGCCGAGGGAGACCAGAAGGCCAGGAGCAAACTGATCGAACACAACTTGCGTTTGGTTGCACATATCGTGAAGAAATTTGATAATACAGGGGAAGATACGGAAGACTTGATTTCCATTGGGACCATTGGGCTTATCAAGGCATTCGAGAGCTATTCAAGAGAGACTTGCGACGTATGCGGCCCGTTGTGTGGAAAATGAGATTCAAATGTCATTACTTGTTCATAAAAAAACGCCTCCACAGCGCATGGTAGTGATTGAACTTCTCCCCCTGTTTTTGTAAGTTCTGGCCTATGTATGTGTTAGAAAAAGTGCAAAAGACAAACCCCCATTCAAATTAATTTAAATAGGGGTTTGTCTACTGTCTGAAGCTCTGTAGACCGAGCTATTTTATTTTGAGATTAACAGTTGTAACTGCCCATAAAGAACGAATAACAATAACGAAACCATTAATGATCATTCAGACGTGATCAATTCCAATCTTAGATGGGATGATTCCTTGATTTTTTGCTCATCCTCAACCTATGAGTGCAAGAAGGTCCGACGATTGAATTCGTTGCGACTCTTTTGTAATCAAATATTTACATTTGTCCCCCAATTATATAAAAACTAGGGAGCCAAATATATAAACAATCAAGTCTAGTCCACTTGATTCAAAAATCCATATTATAACGATAGTAAGTAGGGCGCGGCGGTAAAACGCTGTTGCCTTTTTTACTGTATATAGCTTGGTAAATGATTTCTAATTGCCATACAGTCCGTTTCAATTAGAGTTGGAAAGCGGCGTTGAGATGTTTTTGTTCTCATCTACATATCCATAAATACAGTTATGAAAATGTGAGCGTTTCAAAAAAATTGTCTTTCTAAATTTTCAGTTGGATAGGCAATAAGTATAAGAATAGAGCCTGAGAGTGTTCAATTCTCTCAGGCATCTATTTCCCTACAAGGTGTTTATTATATATGATAGTTTATCTAATTCCCTGGATTTCACCGCATTCGTTGCAAATTAATGCGGCGAAAATCAAAACTTTAAATCAAAACCTTAGTTAACAGTATTTACTGTTGTTGGAGTACTTTTTGAGACAGACTTTTTATGCAGCCAATCATAAATAATAGGAATGATGATAAAACTGTTGATGGTTGAAGTTACCATACCTCCAATAACGACAATACCTAGCGTCTGAGAAATGACTGTATCTGCACTGTGTGATATTGCTAGTGGCAACAACGTTAGGATGGTTGCTGCTGCTGTCATTAAAATCGGCCGAATCCTTGAGAGGCTTCCATTTAGTACCGCCTCGTTCACGGGCATTCCTTCTCTTCGGTTTCTTTCGATCTTATCAATTAACACAATACCATTTGTAACGACGATACCGGTTAGCATCAGAACGCCAATCAATGCCGCTAAGTTCCATTCTCCGTGGAACAGAATTAACGCAATGACCACACCGCTTAAGGCCAGCGGGATGCTTAACAGTACCGATAACGGTGCTCTCCATCCTTTGAAAATGGAAGACGTAATGAGCAACACTAAAAGAAAAGAGAATGCGACTGCCACTGACATATCAAAGATCATATCTTTTACTTGCTGCGTGATCCCACCCATTGAATAGGTTACACCTTTAGGAAGTTTCATGCCGCTTAATGCTTGATCTGCCTGGCTTGATACCTTACTGATATCGTTTGAGGTAATCTGTGCGGTCACAAGAGAGAATGGCTGACCATCTCGTTCGCTAATGGTTGAAGGCGTGTTATCCTTTGAAATTTTAGCAATCTGGTCCAATTTTATCTTTTCACCATTTTTACCAGGTACGGTTTCAGCAGAAAGAGAAGCTAAAACATCACCGGCCGTTGCGTTTAACGTAATGCTGGAGTCCGTTCCACTCGCAATTTGGTCTAAATATTGGTCCACAGGAAGTGCTTTATGATCCACTGTAACGGTAGCATCTTTGGATGGAGCGATATAACGATTAATGACCGGCAGAATGTCTGTCACTTTTACGCCTTTATCCTGCATCGCTTTTTGGTTAAACGTCACCTTATACTTAGGTGAACCATTGGTTAAATCCACTTTTCCATCTACACTTAGATCCGAAACTTTTGATAAGCTGGTTCTTGCTTTTTGTGCTGCTTGGTCCAAGGTTTCTTGGTCCGAACCTGTAAACAGGATACGCATTTGGGAATCGTCACCAGAGATGTTCTGGCTTGTTACCGTATACGTTACATCTTTTGATAATGATGGCAGCTGCTGTTGTAATTGTTTAATGACTGAATCCGCTTCTTTATCATTCTTCAACACAACGGCCAGGTTCGCGACGTTCGGATACGTGATAAAGCCGCCGCCCTGGTCAAACACATCATCACTTTGCGGTGTCATGGTAGACCCGAAATTGGATGAATACGCAGCAACCTTCGGGTTATTCTTTAATTCTTTTTCGATCTTTTGCACTTCAGAATCCACTTGTAGTAATGTACTTCCCTTTGGCAATTCTGCTTTAATGGCAATTTGTCCAATTTTTCCGCTCGGTAACAAACTTACAGGAAGGAATGCAGAACACGTTCCAGCGGCCAGGAACACTACGATCGAAGCAATGATCATGGCTTTCTTATGTTTAAAGGCCGATTGCAAAATGGGTTTCATTTTTGTATCGAGTTTGACAGTTTGTTTATCTGCATTTCCGCCTTTCCATCCCATAAAAGCAAGGGCAGGTATAACTAACATTGCGACAAAGAATGAAATGATGAGTGCAATAACGACTGACCAGGCAAAACCGCTGTAGGAGGCACTGATGACCCCTCCGACAAAAGCAATCGGAATATAAACGGCAATCGTGGTAAGCGTTGAGCCCAGAATCGCTGGAATCATTTCAACCACCGATGATGCCAGAATAGAAAGCAATGGTTTATCCTTTTGTTCCTCACGTTTTCTGTACATATTGTCCAGGATCACAATCGAGTCATCGACAATACGGCCCATCGCTACGATCAAACCTGAAACGGTTAAAATGTTTAGCGTGATCCCCATCGATTTTAAGAAAGCTGTGGTTGCCAGTAATGAAATCGGCAGTGAAATGGCAATCAATAAGGTGCTTCTTACATTTCGGAAGAAAAAGAACACACAAATCATCGAGAATAAACAGCCTAATAACCCTTCTCGAATCAATCCGAAAAGTGAGCTGTTCAATTCATGCTCCCGGTCCAGCAGAACACTGAACGAGACATCTTTCGGATTTACGGTATCCAAATGAAGATGTGCCACACGGTCTTTTACTCCATTGGCCACATCCGTGATATTGGCTGATGGTGTCTTAATCACATTTAACGTAACACTTGGTGCTCCATTTGTTCTGGAAACGGTTTTTAGGTCATTTAAGGAATGTGTAATGGTACCGAACGCTGATACAGGAATGACTTTTCCTTCCGAATTCTTAATCGTTGCGTTCTCCATTTGTTTTGGTGTGAATTGCAGTCCATCAAACGACACTGGAATGGATAATTGGTTGTTTATAATCGTTCCCTGTGGCATGGCTGGAACAGCTAACGCAAATGATTTATTGACATCATCCAGTGTTAATCCGTTTTTCACCAGGTCTTTCATGCGAATCGTTAATACATAGCCATCCTTTGCTCCCCCAATGACAGATACATCCGATACACCAGGAACAGATTTTAATTGTTTTACAATTTCCTGTGTGCCAGTGGAGCGCAGGGTTTGTTCATCCAATTTTGAACTTGATATGCTGTATGTCAAAATCGGGAATGAGCTGGTTGTTAATCGTGTTACCGAAGGCGTGCTTGTAAGGGTTTGTGGAAGATCCGCATTTGCTAAAGCTTTGTTTACCTGATCCTCCGCTTGTTTCATGTCCGTATTCATGGGAAAATACAAACTCATAAACAATCCGCCGTCATAGGAAGTACTTTCCACATTGGATAAGCCATCCACTGTTTTAACGGCACTTGCCAGATTATCGGTGATTTGCTGTTTGACCTGAGCGGCTTGATAACCGGGTACTCTCATACTAACGGAAAGAGTCGTATTGTTAATCCCAGGCAAATAATCTCTCTGCATCTGGTAAGCAGAAATACCTCCCCACGCCAAAATAATGACAACACATACAATCATAAGAATTGCCCGCTGCATGGTTGCCTCCACTATTCGTTTCACTTCATTGCCATCCCCCGTCATTTTTATAAAAATAACCCAATTATTTTATGCGTTTCGTTCAATCAATTTGGGCAATCTAACCATACGAAATAAATTTTTAGTTTCTCCTTAACAAAGGATTAATATTTGATTAAAACTAATAACCTCGGTTTAAGATTTAGACTGGGCGTATAACCTTTTTGTTCTATTAATAAAAGATTAATAATTCCTTAATCTGAAAACCTTTCTTAAAAATAGTGGTACATTGAAAAAGAAACGGTATTGATTAGTAATCATTTTTCTGTTTATATTCGGGGGCAGTTTCATGTCACATTTAATCACTTTATTTGAACAGCACAGTTATTTGATCTTATTTATAGGAATTTTTCTGGAGCTGATGGCTCTCCCTATTTCGGGAGAATTCTTAATGAGTTACGCTGGATATTTTGTCTATCAAGGCAAGATGAATTATATTTTGGCCCTCTTGGTGGTGGTTGCTTCAGCCGGTGCCGGTATTACCGTCACGTACTGGATTGGCAAAGCAGGGGGCTATAAATTAGTTGAAAAGTATGGGAAGTACATCCACCTTGGACCTGAAAGGTATCAAAAAACATCTGCCTGGTTTGAGCGGTCAGGCAGTAAGCTATTAGTTTTCGCTTACTTTATTCCAGGGATCAGGCATTTTACTGGTTACATTTCGGGGATTTCCAGATTGCCTTTTCGCAAATTCATTATTCCAGCCTATACAGGAGCCATATTATGGGGGATTTGCTTTATTACGCTTGGCAAGGTTCTGGGACCGCAATGGGAAACATTCCATCAAGCTGCCAGTAAATATGTAATCATATTTGTCATTGTGGCAGGTGTATTAGTAGTTAGCTATTTTGCTTACCGTTTTTATAAAGTACAAATTAAAGATTTTTTTATTCATTGGATCAATCGTTTGATTAAAAAGCTAAAAACAATCAGAGCGACCGAAATTTTTCTTGTTTTCCTTACTCTTGTATTCATTGGAATGGTTACGTTAATGCTCGGACTTGCTCAAGACTATATTTATAATGAATTTACTCAGTTTAACGATATTGCGGAATATATGGCCCAATCAGTGATTTACAGTAACTGGATGAGGGGGATTTTAGTTTTCCAATCTCCCCTGGCTATGGGACTTATTATGGCGGGAGCCATGATTCGTATTTGGCATAAAAGACAGAACAGAGGATTGGAATATCTTCTCCTTAGTGTTTCAGTCTTGGGCGCAAAGCCCTTTCACGATACAGTCTTGGGGGTGTTTTCTTACTTACAGTCCATCGGTTTCATCAAGCAGCCTCATTCGGCTAATTTTCCTGACTTTAACGCAACTATTATAATAATTGTTTATGGCGTTTGTTTGTTTTTGCTTGTTCGCCATTCGAAAAATAATTACTTTTATATACTCGCTGCTCTCGTTGGTTTAGTTATTTTTCTTGGACTGGCCGTTATAAACATTGCTGTAACCCCAGTTCTTCCAAGTGATATTGTGGGTGGATATGTCTATGGCGGTGTTTGGATCTTTTTTAACTTTTTATTGTTTGAAATGATAAGGCTTGTATTGGAAAAGCATTAGAAGGGTTGAATTTAAAATGAAAACAACAATTTTAGTGATTGAGGATGAGACTCAAATTGCGCGGGTTTTGAAGATGGAGCTGGAGTACGAAGGGTACCAGGTCGCCGTTGAGCATGATGGTGCATCAGGTTTAAAAGCGGCTATGGAATCCGAGGCCGACTTAATTTTATTGGATGTCATGCTGCCAGGAATAAGCGGCATAGAAGTATTAAGGCGATTGAGAAAAACTAACAAGAAAACGCCGGTAATTCTTCTCACTGCCCGAAATGCAACATGGGATAAAGTGGCAGGGCTGGATCATGGAGCAAATGACTATGTGACAAAGCCATTTGAAATTGAAGAATTACTGGCTCGTATCAGAGCTTGTCTCCGGAACAGCGAGAAAGTAGAAACGAACGAGGACCCCTCCTTATTAACGGTTGAAGATTTAATCATTAATACGGAAACAAGAGAAGTGACAAGGGCTGGTCAACCTATTACGCTAACGCCCAAGGAGTACGACTTTCTGGTGTATTTAATTCTTAATAAAAACAAAGTAGTGACAAGAGAGAAGATCATTATCAACGTGTGGGGATATGAGTATGAGGGCGAAACCAATGTTATTGATGTATTCATAAGGCACTTGAGACAAAAGGTGGATACGAACTTTTCTTTCCCATTAATTCATACTGTCAGAGGGATTGGCTACACCATCAAGGAGAAAAATGGTGAAAATCACAACAAAAATTAATCTTCTAACCACTGCCTGGATGTTGTGTATCTTGATTCTTACTAATTTTTTGGTTTTCTTTTTATTTATGAAAAACACTGTAACTATGGATGAGAATATGCTTTTTCAAAAGGCGAAGGATATTATGGCAGAGATTCACCTCAATCAGTCATCTTCTCAAATGGAGGAAACATTACGAGATTCGCTAACGGAACATTCCTTTATCCGTGTAATAGGACCTAAAAACAAGGTCATCCTCCATGAAACAAACGATAAGTTACTTTCAAAGAAAATAAAAGGAAAGTATACAACAAAAAAGAAGACTCAAACCCATATTATTTTTGCTGAACATGGAGAAGAACAAGTATTAGTGGTTCGTGTTCCCATAAAGAATGGTACGAATTTCAAAGGAAGTTTGGAAATCGCAGAACGCCTGCAAGGTCTTGAAGCCAGAAGGGAGCTTCTTAGAGTCATTTTAATTTCCTCCACGGTTATAGCTGCCTTTTTATCCTTGCTTGGAGGACGATGGTTAGCCAATACGATCATGCGGCCGATCTCTAATATGATCCATACGATGGAGGATATAGAAAAAAGCGGGGTGCCGAAAACCATCAGTATTCAAGATAACACCAAAGATGAACTTCAAACCATGGCCAAAACCTTTAATCGGATGATTGCCAGGCTTCAACTAAATATAGAGAAACAAAGACAATTCGTTTCAGATGCTTCTCATGAATTAAAAACACCGTTAACCGTGATAAAAAGTTATGCCAATCTATTGAGACGACATGGGCTGAAAAACAAGAAGATGACGGATGAAGCCATCGCAGCTATTCATTTAGAAGCAACAAGGATCCAAAAAATGACTGAAACTTTCCTTGATTTAGCTGAATTAGAGAATGAAACTCTACTCGAAACAGATCAGTTTGACCTGGTGTCTTTATGTAAAAGTATCATTAAGCAATTCAAACAAGTGTATAAACGTGAGATAAGCTTTCACTATAAAGAAAATCAAATCCTGATGGATGGTGATGAATTAAAAATCAAGCAAGTTATCATTATTTTATTAGATAATGCCATAAAATACAGCAATGAAAAAATTGATGTATTTCTAGAAGGACATGAAAATCAAGTCCTGGTTCGTGTAAAGGATTATGGTATTGGAATCCCTGAAGATGAGATCCAGCACATTTTTGAACGATTTTACAGAGTCGATAAAGCAAGAAGTCGAGAGACTGGAGGTTCTGGTTTAGGTCTTCCAATAGCCAAAAGTATTATGAATTTACACAAGGGAGAAATCAATTTGATAAGTACACAAGGGGAAGGAACAGAGGTAATATTAAGATTTTCACAAAAAAACAATTTACTAAAATAGCTGTGGTGTTGTTGAAATATAATCCTTTTATCGGAAACGCAATCGAAAATATTTTTCAAATTCCAGCATATTTGTTCAGTGTATGATGCGTTCAACAGTAGAATGCTTCGATAACATGTAAATTCTCCCCTCAAACCGTATCTGGTTTCATTCTAGAATAAAAAAAGCTTGTAGACATGAGACTTTGTCAACAAGCTGAAGCTGCCAAATTTGGCAGCTTTTTTTAGCAATGAATCTTTACAATAAAAAATTAATCCTTTTTTAATGGAGAATTAAGGGTCTTTTCATGGGAGAAGGGTACTGTTTTAAATGAATTATTAGAGATATAAAGGATGATGACTTATAAATTGGAGTAGGATGTGGAGTGAACTTGAACTAAAAAATAAACATTTATGGCTGGCTTGGCTCTTATTGGCCGTATACCTGTCACCTCTTTTTATTCTAGGGGAGAATGCCCATATCCGGGTACATGACAACCTTGATTCCAATATCTCCTGGTATAAGGTATTGCGGGAAAGCGGCCTGCTGTTTGGACCGGTCGACAGCACTGTTCCTCAAATTATAAACGGCCTGCCCCGGGATACCTTCGGGACAGAGTTCAGCGGGATCGAGTGGCTGCATCATTTATTCCCATCGATGATGGCATTTGCCCTGAGCCAGGCGATTACAAGATGTTTTGCATTCATGGGGATGTACCTTTTGCTGAAAAAACATTTTCTGAAGGAACCCGAGGTGTGGCCCATTTCAGTTTGGGTGTCTTTCGCATTTGCGATCACGCCTTTTTGGCCATCCGGGATGCTTAGCACCTTGGGCATGCCCCTTGCTTTATGGGCCTTTTTAAATATCCGAAATGGGGACAGCACGCCTAAGAACTGGCTGACTCTTATTCTTCTTCCTTTGTATTCCAGCTTCGTGCTTGGATTTTTTTTCTTTTTGGCCTCCATGGGTATTTTCTGGCTTTATGACGCTCTCATTCGGAAGAAGCGAAACTGGGTATTTTTTGGGGGAATTGCCCTGATGACGGCAGTATACCTTCTGGTGGAATACCGGCTTGTTTATTCATTGCTGTTTCCACAAGAGCCAACCAGCAGGGATGAGTTTGTCAGTTCAAATCTGGGATTTTGGCATGCTGTAAGATTAACGTTTGAAAACTACCTGCTTGGCCACACCCATGTAATGACCCTTCATACCGCTGTGATCCTGCCTGTTCTGTTTATTGTGATGTGGAAAATTTGGAAATCGGGGATCAAAACCGAAAAGACATTTATATGGCTGTTTATGATTAATATTATTTTGTCCGTTTGGTATGCTTTTTGGTTTTATAAGGGATGGCAGCCAATCAAGGATAAAGTCAGTCTTTTAAATACCTTTAATTTTGCGAGGTTTCATTTCCTTCGGCCACTGATCATTTATCTTTTGTTCGGTCTTGGCTGCCGCTTTTTATGGAAAATGGGATCTGGCTGGAAAAAGGCCGTTAAATGGGCGCTTGTTCTGCAGATCCTGATCTTGTTCGGGGCAAATCCTGAAATTGATTACAGAGTAATAGGAAAACCCTCCTTTAAAGAATTTTATGCAGAAAAACAATTTGAACAAATCAAAGAGTATATCGGAAAGCCGCAGTCGTCATACCGGGTGGCAAGCATTGGGCTACACCCGTCCATCGCCCAGTATAATGGCTTTTATACACTTGATACGTATAACAACTACTACCCTTTGTCCTATAAAAAGAAGTTCAGGAAAATCATTGCGCCAGAGCTGGAAAAGAACCGTATCCTTCGGACCTACTTCGATGATTGGGGAAATCGCTGTTATATCTTCGTCGATGAATTGGGGAAGAATTATGATTTTACAAAGAACTCCGATAAGAAAATCCGCCATCTTGATCTAAATACCGATGCTTTCAAGCGGTTGGGCGGCGATTATTTCTTTTCAGCAGTTCCAATCGAAAATGCTCAGGAAAACAGACTTAAGTTTCTGAAAGCATTCAGTGAAAAAGATTCGGCATGGAAAATTTATCTGTATAAAGTACAAACCAAACAGGAGGGATTATGAAAATGGACTATCCATATGTAACGATTGTCATTCCGTGTTATAACGAAGAGGATGTGCTGGAAGATACGTTGCAGCAGCTGGGTCAATTGCTGGAGAACATGATTGAAGGCGGCATGGTTGCCCCTGCAAGCGACCTATTGTTTGTGGATGACGGAAGCAAGGACAACACGTGGGATATCCTTGAAATGTCAAAATACAGTTTCGTGAAAGGCCTTAAGCTGACAAGGAATTCCGGTCATCAAAACGCATTATACGCTGGTTTAATGGCTGCCAAGGACCAGGCAGACTGTGTGATATCGATTGATGCCGATCTTCAGGATGATATCAACGCCATTCCGAAGATGATTGAAAAGTACATGCTGGGCAATGAAATTGTATACGGCGTAAGAAGCAAAAGAGATACAGATACATTTTTCAAACGGACGACAGCCTTGGGATTTTACCGTTTTATGAGTAAAATTGGGATTGATCTGGTCGAGAACCATGCGGATTTCCGTCTAATCAGTTCCAGAGCCTTACATGAATTATCCAACTATAAAGAACAAAATCTTTTCCTTCGCGGCTTGGTTCCCCTTATTGGACTTCCATCTTCAACCGTTGCTTATGAACGGAAGGAGAGGAAGGCGGGTGAATCCAAATACCCTTTAAAGAAGATGCTTTCTTTTGCTTTTGACGGCATCACGTCTTTCAGTGTGGCACCCATACGCCTGGTAACCATTATTGGACTGCTGTCTGTTATCCTTAGCTCTGCAGCCGGCCTTTACGCGTTAACACAAAAGTTCTTGGGCCATACGGAATCCGGCTGGACCTCACTGATTATTTCGATTTGGCTCATCGGTGGTCTGCAGCTCCTCGGAATTGGCCTGTTAGGGGAATATATCGGGAAAATCTTCACGGAAGTAAAAAGACGGCCAAAATATGCCATTGAAATCGATAAATATACCAAGAAAAACACTGTTTTTCCGTCCGTTCATCTTGAAGGAACGCGAAATGATTAACCATTCTTTTTTTCGCTTCCTATTAGTAGGGGTGGCAAATACTGCAGTTGGACTATCTTCCATTTATATATTGCTTTATTTGGGAGGGTTGGGATATTGGCCGGCAACTTTTTTGGGTAATGCAACCGGGGCATTGGTAAGCTATTTTCTGAACCGTACGTTTACCTTTAGAAGCAGTGAAAAGATGGGGAGCAGTTCGATCCGATTTGTGGCAGTCATTTTTGTTTGCTATTATGCAGCTTACTCATTAGGCAGGGAGACAGCTGACTTCTTGGCGAACACGGTTCATTTCCTTCCTTCCCTCTTTCAAAAAGATGTTTCTGTTTTGGCTGGGACTGTTCTTTATACACTATTCAACTACCTTGGACAGAGGAATTTTGTTTTCAGGAAAAAGGAGGAGAGGAGGAGAAATGCATGCATAATTTTTCACGAAAAAAAATAGACCCTGCCATTGTTCTTATCCTTCTTTTTGCAGCAGGGTTCAGTCTGCTTGCATTTCTGGTAATGAGCAATGCCGTTTTCCCTGCTGACATGGCAATTATCAGCTTTGTCCAGGGATTTGAGTCTCCACTCTTCACAACCGTCATGAGATTCTTTACCTTTATAGGATCATTTCCTGTGGTTCTTGGTATCAGTGTGTTAATCCTTCTTCTCTTGTTTAAACTGTACAAACAAAAGGCGGAGCTGATCGTCTTCATGATTGTATTGGTGGGCAGCCCACTGTTTAATGAGGGGTTAAAACGATTTTTTCATCGAGTACGCCCTGAATACCACCGGCTAATAGACATCGGGGGATTCAGTTTTCCGAGTGGACATTCCATGAATGCTTTTTCTTTGTATGGAATTCTTGCTTTTCTCCTTTGGAGGCATATTCGCTCAAGAGCAGGAAGGACAGCATTGGTACTATTTAGTGTTTTTATGATCCTTCTTATCGGTATAAGCAGGATTTATCTTGGCGTTCACTATCCAAGCGATGTTCTTGGAGGCTATACCGCTAGTGGATGCTGGGTAGCAGTGGTGATATGGAGCTTTCAGAAATACAAAGATAGAAGGAAGCAGCAAATGAAAAGTGGAGGCGACTGACCTTGCAGTGCAAAGTAAAAAGAGTGCGAAATGCACTCTTTTCAGACCGTAGACAAAACCCTTTTCAATTTTCTTTGATAAGCAAGCGAACGTTTTAAAGTTAGTCTTAAAAAACATGTTGAAATGGGAATCACAGCTTTTCCTTTCTTTCAAGTTCCTTGTCTTCAAAGAACTTAACTTTACGAGAGAGATTCATTACAAACTGAACGAAAGGTTCCAGCTTGGCTGAAAAGTGCAATATAAGATATCCGCAAGCATATGCCAGGAGTGCACTTCCGGCTACATCGACCGGATAATGAACACCGACAAAGATGCGCGAAATGCCAACCAATGCCGCCCAGCAAAGGACAGGTATCCGCCAAGTACTACATCTCATCCATAAAATCCATGCGATAGAGAATACTACTAGGGCATGATCACTGACAAATGAGGAGTCCTTGGCATGAGGAATCAGTTTGTGTACATGCTGCACAGCGAACGGCCGTGGATGATAATAAACAAGATGAAATATGATATTCAGCCCTAATGCAAGAGCGACAGTACAGCCAGCATAAATTGCCGTGCGTTTGTTTTCTATATCATTCATTTTTCCTGAAGTAAACCATAGCATCAACATGATCGCTGCAGCTGTATAAGGTACACTGCTTGACAGTAAAATCATACTTTTATCTAAAATAGCTGATTGCGTTGCCCAGCTATTAACCCAATGAAAAATCATATTATTCATAGACTGCTCTCCTTTATTTTGACTATCAAAGTGGATGATCCTGGACCAAAACAAAGTATAGACCGGTTAGCTGAAAAAACACTGAAGTCTACATTAAAATTCAATGAAAATAAGAAATTCGGAATGGGTCTCATGATAAAGTTTAAGGAGCGCAAGAAAGAAGGAATATAAATGAAGCAGCGGATACTAGTGGTTGAAGATGAAGTGCAGATTGCTAAAGTTCTTAAGATTGAATTGGAATATGAGGAGTATGATGTTCATGTTGAGCATGATGGCCAATCTGGACTTGAAAGGGCTCTTCGCGAAGAGTACAACTTAATCCTCCTAGATGTGATGCTTCCGAAACTAAGCGGAGTAGAGATGTTGAGGCGGCTGAGGAAAGCAGGCACAAATACACCAGTTATTTTATTAACCGCCCGAAATTCAACGCTGGATAAAGTAATGGGATTGGATCTCGGAGCGAACGATTATGTGACAAAGCCATTCGTGATGGAGGAACTGCTCGCACGCGTAAGATCCACGATACGCTATTATTCTTCAATCCTTAACATAAAAGCAGGAGGAACTGAGGGGCAAAAGCTTTTCTTCAAGGATTTAAGTGTGGACACGGAAACGAGGGAAGTCTCAAGAAACGGGACAAGCATTTTTTTAACGCCTAAAGAGTACGATTTGCTTGTATACCTTCTTCATCATAAAAACAAAATCGTCACACGCGATGGAATTATAACAAATGTCTGGGGCTATGAATTTGAAGGAGAGACCAATGTTATTGATGTTTACATTCGCCATTTGAGGAAAAAACTTAAAGATAATTCTCCGGATTCACTCATACAGACCGTTCGCGGTGTAGGATATACCATGAAGGAGAAGTAAAGTGAA
The DNA here is from genome assembly GCF_004127935.1 of Fictibacillus sp. S7. NCBI lineage: Bacteria > Bacillati > Bacillota > Bacilli > Caryophanales > Fictibacillaceae > Fictibacillus > Fictibacillus sp. S7. The sequence continues at coordinate 274,106 of NZ_QJKL01000001.1, forward strand.
AATTACCACAAAGATCAACCTCTTAACAACAGCCTGGCTCGTTTTTATTCTATTGATTATGAATGTCCTCGTCTTTTTCACCTTCATGAAAACGATTGGCACTATTGAAGAACGGTTTCTCAATCAGAAGGCTCATGAGATCATCAAAAGAACAGAAAAGAAAGGACCAGAGGAATTAACGAAGGATCTGCTGGAGGTCTATCTTTCTGACCATTCTTTCATCCGGATCGTGGACAAGCATTCGGCGGTCATCAAGCAAATTACGGATGATACAGAATTAGCAAACGTACAACCAGAGTTTACACGCAAGGAAAAGTCCGAACTGCGGCAGATCGGTGAGGAACAGTTTCAAATTGTACGTGTCCCCATCTCCATCAATCATAATGTTTCCTATTCGATGGAAATCGCGCAAAGGGTAACGGGTCTAGAAGTGATGAAGGACAAGCTTTTATCCATCTTGGCGGCATGTTCAGGAATTACGCTTCTCCTCTCATTGGCTGGGGGCACACTGCTTTCCAGCGTGATTATGAAACCCATCTCAAGAATAATCAGAACGATGGAGGATATCGAGCAAAGCGGAGTCCCAAAAACAATATTCATTCAGAACCGCTCGAAAGATGAACTTTATACACTTGCCAACACTTTTAATCGCATGATCAGCCGTTTACAGGAAAACATCAAAAGACAGAAACAATTTGCTTCTGATGCCTCCCATGAGTTGAAAACCCCGATCACGGTCATCGGCAGCTATGCCGACTTATTACTGCGGCGAGGTGTGAATAACGTCAAACATTCCAAGGATGCAATTGAAGCCATTCATCAGGAAGCGATGCGGATGCAAAAGATGACCGAGACACTGCTTGATCTGGCATCTTCTGAAAATGAAACCTCCATTGATGTGGGCAAGGTGAACCTGACACAAGTATGCGAAAACTTGGTGATGCAGCTTCAAAGTGTGTATAAACGTGAAATCCTTCTTCACAAGGAAAATAAACCTGTTATTGTTGAAGCCGACGAGCTGAAGATGAAACAGGTTATCATTATCGTTCTTGATAATGCGAGCAAGTACAGCAAATCGAAAATTGAAGTTACAGTTGGCGAAGATGAGGGGGACGCCTTCATTAGGGTAAAAGATAGCGGAGTTGGGATACCGGAAGAAGACCTTGACAACATCTTTGAAAGGTTTTACAGGGTAGATAAAGCAAGGTCTAGAGAAACAGGCGGCACTGGCCTTGGATTATCCATTGCGAAAACAATCATGAAACTCCATCGAGGCGATATTTTTATACAAAGTAAAGAAGGGAAAGGGACTGAAGTGGAATTAAGAATTCCTGTTTTATTCAAAAAGACTGAAGGCGCCTAAACATTAAAATTTACTGAGAAGAACTTTAAATATAAATGAATGCTACAGTGTAAACAAACTGTAGCAATTCTAAAAAAAGTCCTTTCGCTCTTACCCACTGGTTCTCTTTCATTTGGCGGCAAGGATGAATATGTAACATGTCCTGAATGCGAAGGCACGGGAAAATTTGTTAATGGTATAGCTTATGACTACTGTGATGGAGAACAGGCAAGATTGAAGAGTCAAAGTACTATGAAATACTTTCCAAAGGTGACTATGAAGAAGTATAGAAAGCTGTCACAAAAAGAAAGCGCTCCGAATCAAGGAACGCTTTCTTTTTGTGTTATTCTTCTACCGGGATCTCGTCTCTCCGGGTCTTTGTTAAATATATTACGAGAGCTAATATAATAGCCAAGAAAATCATACTTGTTCCAGTCGTTCCGAGACCAAGCCCTCCTGCATGACGGGACTGGGAAAGAAAATCTCCGATGGATGCTCCAAGTGGACGTGTTAAAATATAGGCAATCCAAAAGGAAAGAACAGCATTCATATTAAACTTGAAAAAGGCAAGAGTTACTAAAGCTATGACAACCGCGAAAAGGATGCCTGATTTCCAATAGCCTAATCCAATATCTTCAGAAACAAGATCTCCTGCTGCTGTACCGAGTGCAAAGGTAAATAAAATAGCGAGCCAGTAAAATGTCTCTCGTCTCGTTGTAAAGATGGAGTGAATGGAGAGCGTCTTTTCACTCTTATACCAGGCGGCGAATGTAATCGCCAAGATGATGGAAAAGACAATCGTTGATGTAACGAGCGGCACTCCAAAATGGTCAGTGAGATTGTCGGTAATCAGCGTTCCGACTACGCTGATCAACACGACAGCAAGCCAATAGACGCCAGGAATATATTTTCTCGCCTTAAATTGAAAAATAAGGGTGATGATTAATAGAGCGCTCATGACAAAGGTTGTATTCGTGAGTCCCCAGTGCAGCTTGAATGTGAGAAAGTCTGCTGCTGTTTCCCCAACGGTTGTGGCCATAATTTTTATAATCCAAAAGAAAATGGTCACCTCGGGGACTTTATTCAGCATCTTGCGGCCAAGAGAGGGTTCTCTTGTTTCAATAATCGTATCCAATCGTGTTTCCTCCTTTTTTAAGGCAATAATGAGTACAACATCAACCTTACATAGGAAGAATGAAAATCACCTGAAAAACAAATTAAAAATGTGTGAAAAACAGAATTTGTTATTCAACTAACGGGGCAGTTTAGTGGAAGAAGATTTGTCACAAAATACCATTGGTATTCTCGTAATTATACTTTTAAAATGAAGCAAATCTATCCTATAAGAGAGTGAAAAACTTGAAGCTAAATCGACTTTTATTCTTAGCGTTAGCAAGTAGCATATTGGTTATTTTAATTGCATTTTTTCAATGGTATTTAATGATATAATAACCGAATTTTTAATGATTCCCATTTGGTTAGTGATATTTGGATTTTTTATTTTCATTACAGTGAAGACCATTATCAATTTATTTAAAAAGAAGGATTGGAAGTCGTTCACAATCCAGTTATTAACTATCTTACTGTGGCTGATCTTTCCTTTTACTCAAGTTATGTTAGATTTGGACTTCAAAATGAATAAATCAGAAAGAGAAGAAGTAGTGGAAATGGTGGAAAAAGGTACTCTGAAACCAAATGTTTCATACGATTCATCACTTATCCTATTACCTAAAAAAAATGAACAACTATCTAAAGGTGGTGGAGAAATTGTTATTGAAAAAAACGGTGACCTGGTTTTGTTCTTCACATACCGTGGAATGTTAGATAATTTCTCTGGGTTCGTATACTAACCCAATGATAAAAAGCCAAATCAAAGTGATTTTGATGGAGATTTTAAACAAATAAAAACGTTAGATAAAAATTGGTATTTTGTAGGTTCTTATTAAGCTAACGGGTGCAGGAGTTGAACCAAACGGGGGTATCAGAAAATGTCATCAAATAACAGAACAATGATGGACAGTGCGTTGAAAACGTTATCATCAGAGGTGTTTTTATCCACTTATTTTGTAGTTGATAAGACTATAAATCGAAATAAACTTCGCAGTTCCATATGGAAACTTATCGATGGTAGATGGCAATTATATTTCCACCAAGGTACGATTCTGCATTACAATTAAACGATGTTATTAAAGGCACCGATAGAAAATAAGGTTATTGTATTAACAGGGGCATATCTATAATAATTTCTACCTACTTTTACACTAGGAAATGATGTTCATAGAAATAAAAAGGAGTCTACAAAAGATGAAATTCCTTACAACAGAAACTTTGACAGAGCTGGAAATCATTAATAATGCTTTGAAAAATGAAGGACTAGAAGAGATACCAAGTGAATCTGGGATTAAAAAGTTAGGAGAAGGGGCTTGGCATTTTGCCTATTTGATAGACAAGGAGCAACTCGTACTCCGTATTCCGAAAAAAATTGCCTACGATAAAAAGGTAGTCTTCAATCGTGAAGAGTTTATAGCGGATTACGCTGCTACAAAAGCGTTTTACAAGCAAGCCAACAGAGCAAAAAAAGGAATTTGCCCTGAGCATTTCGAGTACTTTGTCAATGAAGAATTGACCTATACGATTGAATCTTATGTAGGGAAATCCATAGGCCTTGGCGACCAAACAACGACACAATCAAAACGTTATGGGACGGAGTTAGGAGAGTTCTTTCTTGCACTTGAAAATCTTGATCCCCCTTATAAAGGCTTAGGATATTTGAAAATTGGAGAAAAAGGTGAAATAAAAGGTGAACTAGAAATTGACTTGAGAGAGTTCATCCTTGAAGAAACTAAAGAATATCAAGATGAATTAGATGTTTTACTCTCAAGCCCTTACGAATTTAATAAGAAAAAAGTGATAAAGACTGCGAAGGATTTAATTTCTGTTCGTTCGATAGACCGCGAAAAAATTATCCTGACAAATCAGGATACATCTCCAGAGAATATCATTTTTTCAAAGAACGGTGCTAGGATTATAGACCCTTATCCACTTCTATATACAGGGACTTCTCTAGCTGCCAATTACGTATTCAATTATCAGACCTTTTTCTATACAGTACATAACACCCTAAGATATAGAAAAAGTAATTATTATCTTCATATCCATCAGTTAAGAGCTAATGCTGAAGGATTTATTGAAGGGTATACCAATGGCTCTAAGCAGAAAAGTAAAGATTTGAACGTTGAAGTGTTTTTGAAGCTCGTAACTATGGCATATACACATTATCAGTTATTAAATAAAGAATCTTTAAGCCGTGAACAAATTATTCGTTACGGTACAAAAGAACAACTAAAAGAGCGTCTGGAAATTTACCTGAAAGAACTTGAAAAATATCCGCTTGATTAACGGGGCAGGTTAGTTAAAGAAGGAACTTGAGATAAATTGGTATAATAAGTAAATTTGATATATATCTTAACCTCTAAGTATTAATAAGAGGAGAATGTCTATGGGAACTAACGAAGTAAAAAGTTTAAACTAAAATAAGCGCGGGGGGTTAAAAAATATGAAACAATGGGGGACGCTATACTTTTTCTGTGGAAAAATGGGAGCGGAGAAACTCTCGACGGCCTGAGGAAGGGTTATTTTCATAGAGTACATGCAAAGGCTTACTGTGGTTGTTTCTCTTCGGGGAGAGCGGAAGATAAGAATTGGAAAATACTCTTTAGACAGTATGGTCTAACACTAGATGGTCCCAATCAAAGATAAAAAAAAGAGGCTTTGTTTAAATCGCTCAATGTAAAGAATATTTTACCTCTTCATTTTACCCCTTATGTTTAAAAAAAACCTGTCGAATATTATTTAAACAACATCATTTCGTTGTAAAAAAAAGAATAGCATCGTGTAAAGAAGAGATCGAAACTTTTGTAAAACCATTGTGATGAAGTGATAGAACTGAAGGGAGATAAGATGAGATCAAGAGTTCAACGCCAAAAGAGAAAAAAGATGCATATTACTCTGAACGGCCTAATTTGTGTCGTATTGGTCCTAATATTTATTGCAGCAGGAAAAATAATGTGGGGAGACAGCAATCAGGCCTCAACCGGTAACCGACACAACCTAACCAAAAGTGAAAGTGAACAAAGGAACCAACAAAATAATGACACAACGATCAGTAAAGATAAAGAGATCGAATTAAAAAACCAAGATAAAAAATTGAGGGAAAATAAAAAAACTAAAGAGCAGCAAGAAGCTAAAAGAATTCAGAAAGACTCCGAAGAACAAGCTACAAAAAAACAAAAAGTAGAAAAAGACAGAGAAGAGCAGAAAGCAAAAGAAGCCAAGGAAGAGCGCGAGAAGCATAATTCTCAAGATGAGGAGAAAGTGACAGGACCTGGGTCGTCGAAACCCATTGGAACGAGTCAGACTGGACCACATACTTCGAGTTATGTTAAGGATTCAGTGGATTGGAACGAAAAAGTAAAAGCGATTCAAATGGCAACAGGTCTAGGGGTCAACATGAACATCTGGCGTATTGAAAATGGCGGGGGACCTCAAAAATCAGTTGGAAAAGTGAGCCCTGACGGCGAAGATAGTTGGATGTACGTTGTGAATCTTGAATGGGTGGATCAAAAAGGGTGGAAAGTAACAAGTGTTAGTAAACAAAATCGATAATTTAAAAAGGCGAAAAAAAACCCTGGATAATGGAAAACAAGAGCTCAATACATTGTAAAAACAATCGGGCGCTTTCCTGTAACAAGGAACAGCGCTTTTTTAATTTTAGGGCCAGAATGTTGAGGAAAACTTTCGAAAACAATAGGTGGATATGAAGAAAAACGAGGAGATGTGTACTGGGAAAACATGGATGTATTTGTTGATGACCCCTCCATCTTAAACAATGAATATGTTTAATACAAAACAACGCCACTTGGGTATTCCGGCCTAGTGGTGCTTTTTCTTATGATTTTTTTCATAGTTTTATCATATTTGTTAAAGGAAAAAAGTACTATAAAATGGAATATATAAACAATAGAAAATTTTGGAGGTTATCGACTTGAAAAAGAAAATTGCAGGCTTAGTTTTATCATCAGCACTTTTGGCAAGTACTTTAGGGGTATCGTCAGCACATGCAGCATCTGCTCCTACATATAGTGATACAAAACAGGAACTAAAAGTGGCTGTAAAAAATAGCGGCCACCACACAGAACGCTTTAGTCATCCGCTTTTTACCACTAAAGCAAAATCCCAAGCTATGAAAATGTTAAAAGCAGGGGATATATATTATGAAAATGAACCAAATAACGACCTATCATCTGCTGATTTATTAAACTCTGGAGAGTATGTGGTTGGTTCCTTTTACGATTATGATGTCGATATCTTTGGATTTGATATTAAAACACCCGGGTACCTTTCTGCAGCAGCACTTCCGGTTGATTACCCCTATTCCCTCATGGACCTTGGATATGGCATGATCGATACCAAAAAGAACTTCCTGCCTATCGATTACCTCGAGGTAACAAATGAAGGAATTATTGGTGAAGGGTATGATGTGAAGAAAGCTGGCCACTATTACCTCGTTGCACTTGATTTAGCGAATTTCGGTAGTGGTGATGAGTACATGCTAAGCTACCGTTTCACGCCTTATGACAAAACAGCACCGAAAGCTCCGACGGTGAATACAGTCGATGATAATGATACGGTTGTTAAGGGTAAGGCAGAGGCTAAATCCACAGTTGAAATAAGTGTTAATAAGAAATCCATTGGAAAAGCGACAGCTGACAAAAATGGTAATTTCACCGTTAAGATTGCTAAACAGAAAGCGGGAACTTCATTATCTGTAACAGCGACGGATGCGGCCAAGAATAAAAGTAAGGTGACTGTGAAGAAAGTTATCGACAAGACTGCTCCTTCATTAACTGTAAATAAAGTGGATGACAATGATAAATCAGTTAGCGGTAAGACAGAAAAGAATGCAAGTGTTGTCGTGAAGTATGGCAGCACAAAGCTAGGCAGCAAGAAAGCCGGTTCTGATGGTAAATTCAAGATCACCATTAAGAAACAGAAGAAAGGTAGAGTGTTATCCGTTACATCTACTGATGCTGCCAAGAACACTAAAACTGTAAAAGTTACCGTTCAGAAAGCTAAGTAAAAACATTGGACAGGGAGGGCTACGCCCTCTCTTATTCAATTAATGGGTGCAAGAGTTGAAGAACCAGCTGCCATTTTTGGCGGCTTTTTTCTATTGTGCTAACGGGACAGGTTAGTTCAACAATGTATATGAAAAAAAGGATTCAATTTCCATATGTAAAAACATTTGGGTATAGTAAAATATGATTGCTCACAACTAGAAAAAGGGGTTTTTATGGCTTTTCTTAAAAGTTCAAGGATTAAATTTATTAAATTGTTTCTTCATACAATTTTTCTTACGATTATTCTTTCATTTTTATCGAACATATGTACAGATATAATTGCTTTGATTCTTGGGCATCCAATAGAAAGAGATACAGAATATGTAGTAACTTTTATGGTTCTAATTTGGCTTTTCTTTGCATTACAGAGTGAAAAGTATAGGGTGAGATAATGGATTTATTGGGTGCAATGTCTGTTTTGATTGGTTGTTTATTAGTCATCTAGGCGGAGGAATTTGAATACCTTTTACGACCTATGTTTTAAAACATTTAAGATAAAATACCAAAAGTGAGTGAAATTTTATGGGCAAAAGAGTCTTTATTTCTATATTTATCGCTGCAATTCTTTCCGTTGTTATTGGTTCCATACTTCGTGCCAATGGCATTCACAATTTTCTTAGTGAAAATTCACTGGTCAAGCATTAGTATATTTGGTCATTTGTTTATTGATTTTCTTTGTTTTTAAAAAGAAGTCTGAAAAATAAGACTTATGCACTTGTCAAAACTTGTTCAACTAACGGGTGCGTTAGCTGAAGATCGGAGCTGTCTTTAAGACAGCTTTTTCTTATGGATTTATTGGTGAGCTAGTGGAAGAGGGATTTAAAATATAATGGAAAAATCGATGAGAAAAATTAGATATTTTAGAGTGTGTTTCATTCCATTTGTACAGACACTTAACAAGCCCAACCCAGCATACAGATAAGAGTAAGAAATAACCGCCGGGAGGTGTCTGAATGTCCGGGTTGCTTGTTGTATTAGGGTACTTTTTCAAAGAAGTTATGCTGTTTGTCTCGTATGTTAAAAACAATGCGTTTCCGCAGCCCCTCTCCGAGGATGAGGAGAAAGAATACTTAAGTAGGATGGCCGAGGGAGACCAGGAGGCCAGGAGTAAACTAATCGAACACAACTTGCGTTTGGTTGCACATATCGTCAAGAAATTTGATAATACAGGGGAAGATACGGAAGACTTGATTTCCATTGGGACGATTGGGCTGATCAAGGCGATTGAGAGCTATTCAAGAGGGAAAGGCACAAAGCTTGCGACGTATGCGGCCCGTTGTGTGGAAAATGAGATCCTTATGCATTTGGGGGCACTGAAAAAAACAAAAAAAGATGTATCTCTTCATGATCCGATTGGGACCGATTAGGAAGGAAATGAAATTACTCTCATTGATGTACTAAAAGCGGAAACAGAAGATGTGGTGGATGTTATCCAGCTGAAAATGCAAAAAAAGAAAATTTATGATTATATCCATGTGCTAGATGACCGGGAGAAAGAAGTCATTGTCGGCCGCTTTGGCCTGGATATGGAAAAAGAAAAGACGCAGCGGGAAATCGCGAAAATGCTTGGTATTTCGCGGAGCTATGTATCAAGAATTGAAAAGCGGGCATTGATGAAATTATTTCACGAGTTTTACCGGAGCCGGCAGCAGAGCCAGAAAGATCGCCCAAATTATTAAAATTCAAAAGGGTATTCCTTGAATCGGGAGTACCTTTTTATTTTTGTAAGTGTAATGGTTAACAACTTATTGATTTATCGCAAGATCTATTGCCTTTTTTCTTTCAGTAAAGGCCACCGGTTGAGTGACTTTTTCTAAAGTACTTTACTGTGGGACTAATGTGTTTAGGACAGTAAGATTGAGAGCTATTCAAGAGGGGAGGGCATGAAGCTTGAGACTTATGTGGCACGTTGTGTGGAAAATGAGATTCTAATGTCATTACTATAGCTGTATTTATATCCTAAATACATAAGAATCCTAAAATTAGGCTCTAATTTTTATTAAGATAACTGGTGAATTCCTTTAAGATCTTAGCTGCCATCTCAGGCAGCTTTTCTTATTGAGCTAAAGGAAAGGTTAGTTGATTTTGATGGGGATATTTACGCTTTTTTCAAAGAAGAGAAACTTCAGCTCGGATACTACCACCTCCGAGGGCGACTAAACAAACTGGTGCTTTACTTCATTACTAGGAATGATCAGCAGCTCCTTTTCTTATGAAACTACATGGCAGAAATATTAAATATTAAACAAGGATAACTCCTATAAGGAGCGTATTTTTATGGGTAAATTGATTCTTGCTGGAGGTGGGGATGCTGAACAAACCCTACCAATTGATAAAGTATTTGAAAGTTTAATCAACAAGAAAAAACCATTGTTATACATCCCTATTGCAATGGATACGAACTCCATACCCTATGATTCTTGCTTTATTTGGATAAACAGTGTTTTTAACCCACTTGGAGTTCAAGGTATAACAATGTGGACCGAAAGCGAGCTAGATAACAAAAGTGCTGAAGATTTAAGACAATTTTCTGCAGTATATATAGGTGGTGGCAATACATTCAGCTTTTTAAAAAGCTAAGGGGTTTGTAATAGATATATTGGTATTTAGATTTTGGTTATATTTTTGGTTATGTATTTTAAGTAGTTTTTGAGGTTTTAGAGAAGTTCTCTGTTTTTAACCAAAAACGGCTGTTTATGGCGATTTTACCCATAAACTAATGATGTAAATGGTTTTTTTAATTTTGTTCAACAATCGGGCCAGATTGTTGAAGAAATCAAAGGGATTAAGTTATTAAAGTTGTGTTACAATTGAATAAATTAAGAGCAGCTAAAAGGTGTGACTGCATCATATTACGAAAAAATGTGGCTTTATGACTTATGGTTTATGGAGCATTATTATAATTTTCACCAATAAAAGTTTATGTCAGAGGTATAAGGAGGGGTCATACGATGACCGAGAAGATGCATGCTGACGAATTGGAAATTGAAGAGGGACTTGTGCGTCGTTTGCTTGTCGATCAGTTCCCCCACTGGGCAGAGTTGCCCCTTCGAAAGGTAGAGCCAGTTGGAACGGTAAATGCCGTTTTCCGACTTGGCGACGAATATTGTATTCGGCTGGCGAGAAGGGAAGGACCGAAAACACCAGGAGGGCGCGAGTTCTTATGGCTACCAAAACTCGCATCATCAGTTCCACTTGAAATCCCTATACCTATCGCTCAGGGGCGCCCCAATAACGAATACCCATGGTTTTGGGAGATACATTCATGGCTGAGGGGTGAAATAGTGCCGATTGAAGCGATTGACGAGATTCAGGCAGCACGCGATCTCGCAAGGTTTGTCCTAGCACTGCAACAAGTCGATTCAACGGGAGGGCCGTTAGGACGCGGCATTCCTTTGGCCCAACTGGACAAGGACTTCCGATATTGGCTAGCACGATTTAATGGCGATCCCGCGGTGTCTAATGTGTGGGAGTCGGCTCTTTCTGCGCCACCATGGAACGGTCCTCCTGTTTGGCATCACGGCGATCTAGATGTACGTAACTGGCTCGTACGTGATAAGCGTATTAGCGGTGTGATTGATTGGGAGACGATGGGCATAGGTGACCCTGCGTGTGATGTGATGGTCGCGTGGAAGTTGCACTCGCCAGAGGCGCGCGATGTGTTCCTTGATGCTATTCGTACGGATGACGCTACATTAGCAAGGGCCCGCGGATGGGTCGTATCACAGGCAGTTGCAATTCTTGCCTACTACACGCCGCAAAACAATCCAGTTTTGTACAATGAGGCGAAATCCTGGCTAGACCTAGTGCTAGTTCAAAATTAATTCTGTTTTCAAAATGAAACATGTCTCAGTTACTCATTCAACGAGCGCAAGAATTGAATAAGAATGGACTATTTCAGCAGTCCATATTGACGTAATTAGCGATTATTATCAAGAATGCTTTTACCATGTTATAAGAATATGAAACATAATCTAATTAAAATGAAGGACAGATTTGATTAAGAACGCTCTTCATAGATCGGGCAATTTTCTTTAATAACCAATCTTCAACAATCCGGAGCTTTAATGAAGTAATTAAAGCCTAATTTCTCGGTGTTAAAAGCGAGAAATTAGGCTTTTTTTTATTTGAATTTCCTTACCGTTGTAAACCGTATTTTCCTAATGTTACTCTCTTAGCGTAGGGAAAATCGGCTTTTTTCATTTCAAAATTCTCTTAGCGTATGTTTTCCGCGTTTTGTTGGTAGGACCCCATAAATCTATAATTTTCAAATCGGTTATTAGCTGAACATTCTGTTATTAAAATTGTGATTAAAGAGTGTGTAAATGTTTGTGTGTATGCTTGCGTTTTTATAAACGGGTGTATTTTGTTGAACTTACAATTTTTGTGCGGGCATTACTGCACTTAATCACAGAACAAAAATCCTCTCATTTTTGAGAGAATTTTTAATCGATTAGCGATATTGATTATTGCCAACCCCACAGAAAAAGTCCAGCCACTATCATATTTCATATTTATAAATAAAGAAAATTCTTTGTAGTTTTGATGAAGTAAGCCATAAGTTTGACTTACAGAGTAAAAAATTTTGGAAATGGTTAACTAACCAAAGAATTTTCTAAAAAAAGTGAGTGCGCAAATTAAACTCAGAAATCTCTTCAAACAGAACACTTCCCATTCAGCGCGCATGCTGTACATCCAATTAGTTGGTTGCAAATAAGATAGTCGCTTTTTAAAATACCTTGCCTTCTCTACTGAAATTAGGCATTTCGCTGAAGGCTGCTTACGGTGTTCTTTCTAGAGGGTGATGAGTGGTACATGGTCATAAGATAGGGTGTTAGTTATGGGGGATAACCAGCGGGAATCTTGAAAGAACAAAGCCCTTGTAGAGTTGCCTGAAATTGCAGATGAAAATCAAGTATCTGTAGCGCAAATTGCCATCACACGGTAGTTTGATTGCTTTATCTAAAGTAGCATTTCTTTGTGACCTTTTTTGATCTTATTACGACTAAAAATTTGAAAAGGGTTAACTGTACGACAGGAGTGATGGGCGGGGCTTGGCAATTGCACAATCATCTTTTTTCGTATTGTTTTACCATTTTCAAAAACCTCTAGAAGGAGTGTATTATTTTGAAACAAAAAAGTCGTTTCATTCGAAGTTTAATTGTTTTTTTAACACTTTCACTCTTCATGCTTAGTGGACCTGCTTTTACCTCTGCCGCCGCAGCATCTCAGCAGTCTACACCGGATATCTTGATTCGCGAAATCATGGGCTTAGCTTATGAATCTCAACAGTCGATAAACAGTCTCCCTTTTTCTGTTGGTGATTCATTGAAGAAAGTCAAAAAATCCTGGGGTCCACCTGAAGATTTAAGTACCGCTGCAGCCAATTATTGGAGTCATAATGTTCGATTCCTCTATGACAATTCAACCGGTAGAAAAACGATTACCGCCATTGAGGATTTTGACCCCCAGTTGCAAACCATTCATTTATCAGAGTTAAAGACATTGATAGGTGAACCAGTAAGTGAACAGGAAAATGAAGGAATGCACTATGTCACTTACACTGATTATGAGAATTATAAGGTGGTCTTCGTGTTTGAAAGCTCCTGGATTAACACTGATCCATTATTGTATTTGTATACGGTTGAACTGGCAGATGAATAATAAGTAAAATACCAGGCATAAGGAATCGCTTATCTTAGATGGGCGGTTCTTTATATGAGAAAAAAGTTAACATTAACTGGAGTATTAATAAAGAAATCAATTGATTTAAAGTGTCGTATATTCATATAATACTTTTATTGCGAATTTACCAGGTGTTTGATAAAAGATTTAGGCGTAACAATGCAAATAGTGGCACATCTTACTTTTTTGAACTGCTTCATTTGTGACAGGCAACTTTGAAACGTCTTGCTTGGTTTACATGATTAGCTACATCCCGCAGCATAGAGTTAAAGAATTCAAACTGACTGATAAAGAGTAACCAAAACTTCAGTTAAACGGAAAACTAATTAATTTAATTACTAGAAGCTTAAATACCTGCTCATGGAGCTTTGCTATGTTATTAGTACACTTTGAATTAAAGATCTAGTATTTCAAGGAGAGGGATATATGGTGAACAGCATAACTTGAAAATTTTTGTCATTTCAGATGAAATCTACAGCGAACTGATTTATGACGGAAGCCATCATTCCATTGCTTCATATTCTAGTTTGCGTGCCAGAACAATTGTAGTGAACGGTATATCCAAATCTCATTCCATGACCGGTTGGCGAATCGGCTACGTCTGTGCACCCTCGTACGTGGCGGAGGAAATGTTGAAAGTTCATATGTATAATTCCGTTTGTGCTAGTTCTATCAGTCAATACGCGGCCATTGAAGCGTTAACCAATGGAACGAACGATCCATTGCAAATGAGAACGGAATACAAAAAGCGGAGAGATTACATGTATGAGCGGCTGGTCAATATGGGGTTTGATGTCGTTAAACCAGACGGTGCCTTTTACCTCTTTCCTTCTATTAAAAAGTGGAACATGAAATCGTCTGATTTCGCAATGCAGTTGCTTCGATCTGAGGAAGTGGGGGTGGTGCCTGGTGATGCATTTACACCTTTGGGAGAAGGTTTCATCCGAATCTCTTTTGCCAATTCTCTTCAACAGTTAGAAGAAGGATTAAATAGGATAGAAAGATTTGTTAAAAATAGAAAAATCAATAGGGTTATATTCCGAAAGGGCTAGTTTCTAAAAACCGTATCGAATAGCAAACCAGAGGAGCTGTTTTGATTAAAGATGAAACAGCTCCTCTTTTGAAGGATATGGAGGATAAAGCAAGCTTCGGTACTTTTTCAGTTCCTGTATTAATCTCTCAAACGGCTCTCTAGAAATTCGAGCTTGTCGATCGAAAAGATTATCGTCTTCACGATTACCCCTAAAAATAGGTAGAAAAGGCAGAGAAAGGCGCTGTGTTGCAATTAGTAACCAAACATTTTTACGGTTTATTTTCACAATCTACTAAATTTCTACATACTATATTGAGAGATTAAGAGATGCTCTTATTCTCAAATTGATATGCGAGGAGGTGAAAAATAATGTCATCTTCTCATAAAAAGAGAAATAGATCTAAATTCAAAATCAAATGTAAATGTAGACGCCTACGTTCATCTTCAAGCTCAAGCTCATCTTCAAGCTCATCTTCAAGTTGTTGGAAAAGAAAGATTCAACAACAGAACCAATGGTTTTAAAGCTGAGTGTTAGTAAAAGTCTATCTCTTCGGAGGTAGACTTTTCGTGCTCTGTTTCTGTATTGGTTGCGGCTTTTTCCGGCTGTTCTTTGTCCGGATTAAAAACCCTTAGCTCCGGATCAATACGCTCCGGTTCATCCTTCAATTCACCCTCTTTTCACATTTACACTCATTCGTTTTAATTCTGTGTGAAATGGGGTTCACCTTTATATGTACAGTAAAAGGGATTTAGCGTGTGAAGCGCCAAAGCCCTTTTACTATCGTTATAGCTTATGGGTTTCGGTCAAGGGGTCTAATCTTGACCTTTTATAGGTTTCGCTTTCTTCCTTTTTTCTGAATGGGGAAGAATGTAAAGGTTTGATTACATTTACAACGCAAAAAAGGCCGGCGAGTTCCATCGCCAAGCCCTTTTCGTCCCCCCATGGGGTGAGGAATAAATGCATGAGTTCAGGGATTTCTCCCAATGATCACGTCTGAATGATCGCTATAGATTTCGTTATTGGTTTCGGGTCTTTATGGGTAACGACAACTTTTAATGACAAAGATCTGTTAAAGAATACTGTTGATTTTCTTCTTCAACTAACGGCAGGATAGTTTAATAAGGATTTTATTTCCAAATATGAAGGAGGAAAGATTATAATAAAAATTGAATTTATTTAGGGGTAAGTAATCACTGCATCTCTATATCAGGAGGTTGTTAGTATGTCGAGAGAATTATGGTTGAACCTGCCAGTGCGAGAACCAGAACGGTCAAAGGCGTTTTATACGCAGCTCGGTTTTCGGTTGAATGAGCGGTATGCGAGTCAAGACGGCTCATTCAGCTTGATAGTCGGTGAAAATCAGGTTGTTTTGATGCTCTTCCCGGAATCCGCGTTTCGCGGTTTTGCTGGTAATGCGGTTGCGGATTCGTGGCAAGGTACTGAAGTGTTATTCTCTCTGGGGGCGAACTCCAGGGATGAAGTTGATGAGCTCGCCTTGAAAGTCGAACGTGCCGGCGGCGCTGTATTCAGCAAGCCTGGCGAAAAGAGTGGCTGGATGTACGGCTGCGGTTTTACGGATCCGGACGGTCATCGGTGGAACGCTTTGTATATGGATATGAGCAAAATGCCGTAAGGCTAAAAAGATTTGCCATTTCGTGACGAGTGTATAAAAAGAAAGTAAAGCCTTTTCTTGTTCAACTAAAGGGGCAGTTTAGTGGAAGAAGGTATTTCACCCATAGATAGCGAAAACTGTATAAGGAATTTATAACACTATAAGATATAGGGAGAAAATAAAGTGTACTATGAAATTTTAACGTTACCAGCCTATCGAGCAGTAGGATTAAAATGGGAGGGAACATTTTCTGAAATCGTACCGAATTTAAAATACGTCATTCAACAAAGTGAAGACCGAGCAGATGAATTAGAGTATAAGGTTAATCCCAGTGTTCAATTAGGTCTATCTTATCATGTAGCTGAAAATGGGTTCGCACATTACGCTGTGTATGAAGTGAGTGAGGAGCAGGAGATTCCTGATGGGATGATTGAAATAAGGGTTCCTGAATGGACGTATGTGAAGACTGCACATAACAAAGGAAAAGATATACAAAAGACATATACGGATTTACATAAATGGCTATTTGATAGTGACTATACCGCATTTAGAGAAGCTGGTGTAGATTACTATGACCCTTATATGCCAATTAAACATGAATATTACCCAGTTGAGCGTGATCCGAATGATCCGCATTTTGATATTTATATACCGATTGTGAAAAAATAATGTTTCTTATTGAACTAACGGGTGCGTTAGCTGAAGATCGGAGCTGTCTTTAAGACAGCTTTTTCTTATGGATTTATTGGTCAGCTAGTGGAAGAGGGATTTAAAATATAATGGAAAAATCGATGAGAAAAATTAGATATTTTAGAGTGTGTTTCATTCCATTTGTACAGACACCTAACAAGCCCAACCCGGCATACAGATAAGAGTAAGAAATAACCGCCGGGAGGTGTCTGAATGTCCGGGTTGCTTGTTGTATTAGGGTACTTTTTCAAAGAAGTTATGCTGTTTGTCTCGTATGTGAAAAACAATGCGTTTCCGCAGCCCCTCAACGAAAACGAGGAGAAAGAATACTTAAAACGGATGGCCGAGGGAGACCAGGAGGCCAGAAGCAAACTGATCGAACACAACTTGCGTTTGGTTGCACATATCGTCAAGAAATTTGAGAATACAGGGGAAGATACGGAAGACCTGATTTCCATCGGGACCATCGGACTGATCAAGGCGATCGAGAGCTATTCGAGAGGGAAAGGCACGAAGCTTGCGACGTATGCGGCACGTTGTATTGAAAATGAAATCCTTATGCATCTGAGGGCTCTGAAAAAAACGAAAAAAGATGTATCTCTTCATGATCCGATTGGGACCGATAAGGAAGGGAACGAAATCACGCTCATTGATGTGCTGAAAGCGGAAACAGAGGACGTGGTGGATACCATTCAGCTGAAAATGCAAAAAAAGAAAATATATGATTATATTCATGTGCTTGATGACCGGGAGAAAGAAGTCATTGTCGGACGATTTGGCCTGGATATGCAAAAAGAAAAGACCCAGCGGGAAATCGCAAAAATGCTGGGCATTTCGCGGAGTTATGTCTCAAGGATTGAAAAGCGGGCACTGATGAAGCTGTTCCACGAGTTTTACCGAAGCCGGCAGCAGAGCCAGAAAGATCAGCCAAATTATTAAAATTCAAAAGGGTATTCCTTAAATAGGGAGTACCCTTTTATTTTTGTGAGTGTAATGGTTAACAACTTATTGGTTTATCGCAAGATCTATTGTCTCTTTTATTTCTGTAAAAGCAACCGGTTGAGTGACTTTTTCTAAAGTACTTAATGAAATCCTTTTTTGCAGTGGGAATAGGGTGTTTAAGACAGTGGTTTGGACTATATAAAAGTGCCACTGCTCGGTATTAAGAACATCAATCAGATTGGCATCCTTTTCATAAAGTAAACAAAATACATAAAGATCTGCATTTCGGATAGGTTCTGTTGTGTAGGTTCGTGTTTCGTAGTTATAAGCTCGTTTTGCTTCAATCCCAAAGCTAATTTTGGAATATTGGCCCTCATGCCAGGATTGTATATAGGCAGCAGAGTTTACTTCGATTTTTTTGTCTTTGTACATTAAATCATAGGCGTCCCATTCAATACGAGGTCGGTGTAATACATCTAATGTGCTTCCCACAAGAAATTCTGCAAAAACACCTCTTAATGAATTCGTTAGAACATCTGAAAACCCCCAAGACCAAAAGTCGGATATATTAAACTCGGTACCCTGTATTTTCGTGTCTGGGGCAAGTCTTTCCGCCATAATAAACTCCTTTCATTGCAGTACGAAAGTTGTTATTAATGTTTATACCACGGTAATTTTCTATAAAACGTAAATTGAAACAGGGTTAATTTCTTAAAACCAATTTTATGTAAAACATAGGATATTCTTGTTAGAGGAAGGAAATCAAAGAATTTTAAAGATAATTGTTTAATATAGTATAAATGAAAGCGATTACAATAGGGAAGGAACCGCACGATGTACAGGTATGATACATTGCTTCGGAAACAAGCCTTTGATCAGCTTTTTAATCAATCAGAACCACCAGAAGAAAATAACCTGATCATGAATTACATTCTTGCTTTAGCTGGAATTATAGTGGTCATTGTGAGTAAATTGATAGGATAAAAAAAACAACAAGTCGGGGCATAAGCCCGGCTTGTTGTTTTTTAAAATTCGCCTCCAAATGTCTGATAAATGAGGAGGCCATTCAAAATAATAATGATGGCTGCTACCAAAATCAGCAGGATGTTGGTCCACCGCTTGTTGGCGTAGCTTCCCATGATCTTTTTACTGCGGGTAAACATGATCAATGGAATAATCGTAAACGGAAGCTGCATACTTAGAACGACCTGGCTGACCACGAGCGCTTTCCACGTATTAATTCCTGCTCCAATAATGATTAATGCTGGGATCATGGTAACGAGTCTTCGCACCCAAATCGGTATCTTAATGTTTAAAAAGCCTTCCAGTATATATTGTCCTGCCATGGTTCCGGTTACAGAGGATGAAAGACCGGCGGAAAGCAAGGCAATGGCAAAGGCAAGACTGGCAAAACCACCGAGAAGCG
Source organism: Fictibacillus sp. S7 (assembly GCF_004127935.1). Taxonomy (NCBI): domain Bacteria; kingdom Bacillati; phylum Bacillota; class Bacilli; order Caryophanales; family Fictibacillaceae; genus Fictibacillus; species Fictibacillus sp. S7. The sequence continues at coordinate 293,016 of NZ_QJKL01000001.1, forward strand.
GTGTCAGGGTAGAATAGGCATCTTCAATGGATGTAACCTTCAAGCCATTCTTGTAAAAGACTGCTGCCGCTACGACGATCATGGCTGAGTTAATGAACCATGCCACGTTTAACGCAAGCAGTGAATCTACGATGGCATACTTATACACCCGGTGATTATGCTTTGGCTGGTTCTTTTTCAGCCTGTTTTTCACAACGGAAGAATGAAGAAAAATATTATGCGGCATAACGGTTGCACCGAGCATTCCGATGGCTACAAGGATGCTTGCCGAGTTAAGATGGGGGACGACCAGATGATAGCCGACCTGCCCAAGGTCCGGTTTAGCATAAAACAATTCAACAATATAAACAGCCGCCACTATAATTACAAAGCCCAGAATCAATTGTTCAATAAAACGGAAGCCGTATTTATGAAGCAAAAGGATACCAAATGTAACAGCAGCTCCGATCAATGCAGCCGGAAACAAGGGAATCCCCAGCAATAAATAGATCCCGAGTGCTGCTCCGAGAAATTCGGCGAGGTCGGTTGCCATGGCAGCCAGCTCTGCTGTAATCCACAAAAAAACAGCGACCGGCTTTTTAAAATGCTGCCGGCAGTTTTCTGATAATGACTTTCCTGTGGCTACCCCGAGTTTTGCAGCTGTTGTCTGCAACAGAATGGCCATCAGATTACTGAGCAGTAAAACCCACAATAGCGTGTAGCCAAAAGCAGAACCGCCTTCGATATTGGTGGCCCAGTTTCCGGGATCGATATAGCCCACACTCACAAGAAACGCGGGGCCGAGAAAAGGAATGGCTCTGCGAAGTTTACCTTTTCTGGGCATTGCAGCTTCCAATGCTTTACTATTCAATGTTGCTCACCTTCTTTTGCAAAATAAGTCACAGGGTGTCCTTAAGGTTAAAAAGTTTCCTGCATTCAACTTTTTGAGAATTGACTATAATATATGCGACGATACAGGAAAATGCAACAAATTCGAATTAAAACACAAGCTTTTTTCTTTTTCCCTTTCCATAGTATTTTCGTAGGAAGCTTCTTGTATCAAAAAGACTTGAAAGAAAGGACATAATGTTTTCGATCGAATAATACCAATAAAGGGATTGATCTCGTAATTAAGGGGAATAGATGTAAAGAACAATCTACATAAGGGAGGCTCGGGCGTATGCAGGAAGTTTTGCTATTTGCCATAATGATCATTACTCTCGTTTATTTCATGTATCTTTGCATCGCAGAATAGCTTCTTGGCTCTCTTCCTGAATGAAGGAAGAGAGTTTTTATTTAAAATAAACTAAAGGGTCGATTTTTAATAAAAATTTCACTATAATGGAAATAGATCGAATATTTTATACATAAGGGGGATTTTAGATGCTATTGCAAGGTTTGCGTCAAAGCTGGGATCTGGAATCAATATTTAAGGGCGGAAGCCGCTCGGAGGAACTGCTTGCCGCTATCGGACGCATTGAAAAACAACTGGCTGATCTTAATCAAAAAGTCGAGAGCTTTCAATTTTCGGAGGAAGCCCTTCAGGAGGTTGTTGAAGGCGTTCAGCAAAACGCTGCGCTTATCAATGAATGTGTATCTTTTGTCGGATGTTTGACGGCGCAGGATGTCAATGACAAGCAGGCCCTGAATCTTCGCGGAAAATTGGAATCATTAAATGCTGTTTATTCTACAATATTAGTTCTTTTGGATAACAAGATGGCGGACATTCCGGATGAAGAGTGGAATCGTGTGATTCAAAAACCTTATTTTGCTGCCATTGCTTTTCCATTGTCTGAAAGACGAAATCTTGCTTCACAAAAGCTTTCTTATGAACAAGAAGCGTTGATGAATGATTTGGCAGTCGACGGTTATCACAGCTGGTCCACTCTGTATGACACAGTCGTCGGAAAAATTGGCATAGAAGTGGAAAAAGACGGAAACAAGGAAACCCTTTCTGTCGGGCAGGCCGAAAACCGCATGACAAGTCCGGACAGAGAGGAAAGAGAAAGTGTTTTTGCCAAGTATACAGAAGCATGGGATGAGCAGGCAGATTTTTGTGCAGAAGCTTTAAACCATATTGCTGGATTCCGGAACAGTGTTTATAAACATCGTAAATGGGACAATGTCCTGAAAGAGCCTCTCGATATTAACCGAATGTCAGAGGAGACATTAAAGGCGATGTGGCAGGCGATCGAGGAAAACAAGGAGCTGTTCGTGACGTATTTGAACCGAAAAGCTTCACTGTTGGGTGTGGAGAAGCTGAGCTGGGCTGATGTGGATGCTCCTCTTACCAATGTTGACAGTACAATGAGCTATGACGAAGGTGCCAGCTTTATTGTAGAACAATTCCAATCCTTCAGTCCCAAGATGTCGGAGTTTTCCAAACATGCTTTTGAAAAGCAGTGGATTGAAGCAGAAGACCGCTCCGGAAAACGACCTGGCGGATTCTGCACAGGATTCCCGGTGAAAAATGAAACGCGGATCTTCATGACGTACTCCGGTACTCCAAGCAATGTTTCCACATTAGCTCATGAACTTGGCCATGCCTTTCATTCGTACGTGATGGACGACATGCCATTTCTGGCGACAGATTACGCGATGAATGTGGCTGAAACGGCTTCTACGTTTGCGGAGATGGTGGTATCTGATGCCGCCGTGAAAAACGCAAAAAGCAAGGAGGAAAAAATCGCCCTCCTCGAAGACAAAGCTCAGCGCTCGGTTGCGTTCTTTATGAACATCCACGCACGCTTTTTATTCGAAACAAGGTTCTATGAAGAGCGCAAACAAGGCCTTGTTCCTGTTGAACGCTTGAAAGAGATCATGGTCGAAGCACAAAAAGAAGCATTTTGTGATTCATTGGGAAGCTACCACCCGTATTTCTGGGCATCAAAGCTTCATTTCTATATTACAGATGTTCCGTTTTACAACTTTCCTTACACGTTTGGCTATTTATTCAGTGCCAGCATTTATGCGATTGCCAAACAGGAAGGAACGAGCTTTGAAGAAAAGTACATTGCGTTGCTCAGAGACACTGCGAGCATGACGGTCGAAGAGCTTGCAATGAAGCATTTGAATGAAGATGTAACAAAGCCTGAGTTCTGGAAAAAAGGGATTGAAGTGGCAATCAAAGACGTGAAGGAATTTTTGGAACTGACTCAAGATTAACCTTATAAAAAAACAAAAAAAACAGCTGTAAAGCTGTTTTTTTGTTTGGCCTTATTGGCTTTATCTTTTTTGTATTGAGATCGTACTGATCATCAGAAAGGAAAAGGCGATCATAATAAACATAAAGAAATATCCGGGAATGAACGGAATCAAAAGGTAGCACATGGCAATCAGACAGCCTGCCACCGTAATCGGGACTCCGACAAATGATCCGGTGAATTCCGTGATATTGAAACGCGCCAGTCGTATGGCACCGCAGACGATAAATAAAATCGTAAAAATAATGCCGGGAACACCAAATTCAAAAAGAGAAGCTTGATACATTAAAAACGCGGGTGCGATGCCAAATGAAATTAAATCACAAAGGGAATCTAGCTGTTTGCCAAACTCTGATTCTATGTTTAATTTACGGGCAACCATACCATCAAAACGGTCAAAAAGACCAGCTAAAAAAATTAAAATAAAGCCAGTTTTCAAATCCTCTTTAAAGATAAACAATAAAGCGAGAGCACCGAGTGAGAGGTTGATCAATGTTAAAATATTGGCCGTTTGGCCTTTTACTTTTTTTACTGTGGAATCAACCCGTTCTCTTGCCGTCATGAACATAACATCACTTCACTCTCCGTACCTTATGTCCGTAAGACAGGAAAGATACTTGTGTAATCAATCATTCACTATTAATGAAATATATTAGATTCTTATCATTATATGTTAATTTTGTAAATTTGGAAAGGGTAAATTTCCCAATACCTTCCTGTCCGGTTTCATTAATAGTAATCCCTCTCGCTGTTCAACTCATCCTGTATCGTTTTTTCGGATAATGGAACACCACTTCGATAGGCGGCTCTGGAAATCATGTGACCCCCTACAGGCGCTGTCAGCAGAACAAATACAATTCCAAGAAGAAGCTTACCGCTGACCAAGTCCTGAACAAACAGAAAGAAAAGGAAGGAGCCAATCAATATACCGGAAACACCCAATGTGGCACTCTTGGTTGCGGCATGAAGCCTGGAATACACATCGGGGAACCGGAGTACGCCCAGCGTTCCCGAAAACACAACAAAGGTACCAAGGATAAGAAAAATACTAATTACGATCTCTGTCAATGAGCACACCCCTATCCAAAAATTTCGCAATGGCCACGGTTGCTATAAAGGTGAGGATGCCAATTAGCAATATGACATCATGCAGGTCAATGGTATTCAGACGAATGGAAACGAGAGCGGTAATGGCGATAAGATTTACCCCGATTGTATCAATGGCAACCGCTCTGTCTGCACTAGAAGGCCCCCAAACCACCCGATAGACCAGTAAAAGAACAGAAAGGCAGTTGACAATAAGACAGACAGTAACCACATTTTCGAACCAGCTGCTCATCTTGTCACCTCGATAATTGCTTTTTCAAAGGTTTCTTTGATGGAATGAATTGTTTCATTTGTGTCGGGCAGATCGATAGCATGGATATAAATGAAGCGCTGATCTCTCGAAATATCCACCGACAGGGTGCCAGGTGTCAGAGTAATCAAATTCGCCAGCAAATTGATCTCCCAGTTGGTCTTCAAATCGATGGGGAGGGCAATAATCCCCGGCCGGAAATTCATTTTTGGTTTATAAATCCATTTTAGAACATCAAAATTTGCTAGGATCAATTCTTTTATAAACAAGAAGATGAGTTTAATGATGGCCCAGACCTTCAGGAAATAAAATTCGTCGGGGATATAGCGGTTCAGCAGATAAATCAAGCCAATCCCGACGATAAACCCGCTGACATAACTGCCAAACGAATAGTTTTCAGACAGGAACATCCAGATAACCCCAATAAAAATATTGATCAACAATTGAACGGCCATTAATCACTCACCTCGCTTTTAAAACTTCATTTATATATTCCGACGGATTGGCAAGACCATCGGCAATCGATTGTATATGCGGATAGATCCATTCTGCTCCTATGCCTAGAAAAATGGAGAAGCAAAGAAGCGCAAGAGGAGGAATCACCATTCCTGGCTTCAGTTTTATCCTTTTAACCTCTTTTTGTTCACCCCAAAACGCCATGATAAAGATTCGAATGATGGACAGCAGGATCAACAGGCTGCAGCCAAGACCGATGGCAGCGATCATATAGTGTTTTTCTGCAAAAGCTCCTTTTAGCAGTAAGAGTTTACCGATAAATCCGCTAAACGGAGGGATTCCGGCAAGAACGAGAGCCGAAAGGAAAAACATCCAGCCGACCAGCGGATATTTTTGTATATACCCACCCATCTGCCGCAAATCGCTTGTTCCGGCAATATAAACGAGAATGCCTGCCAGGAAGAACAGGGCCGCTTTTATAATCATGTCATGAACCAGGTAGTAAATAGTACCCGCCAGTGATTCTGATGAAAACGTACCGATTCCAAGTATCATAAAACCGATGGCAGGAATAATGTTGTATGCAATAATCAGTTTTACATTATGGGTGGACAAAGCTCCTATCACACCGAAAACCAGAGTGAAACCTGCCAGTATGACGAAGAAGGTGTGAGTTGTTTCCAATTTGTAAATGAAGATTAAGGAAAAGACCCGTAAGATGGAGTAAATTCCAACCTTCGTCAACAAAGCCCCAAACAGAGCGGAGATGACAGGTGGCGGTGCAGTGTACGATTTTGGGAGCCAAAAGTAAAGCGGGAAAAGGGCTCCTTTCGTGCCAAATACGACAAACAATAAAATGGCGATGGCCGTTAGAACTCCTTTTTGCTGTACATCGCCTACACGCTCGGCCAGCTGGGCCATATTCACGGTTCCTGTAACCGAATACAAAAACGCTACGGTTGTAACAAACAACATGGATGAAAAAAGGTTAAGCAGTACGTATTTAATGGATTCTCTCAACTGGATTTTTGTGGCACCAAGCACAATTAATCCATAGGAAGCCATCAGCAGCACTTCAAAAAAGACGAACAGGTTAAAAAGGTCACCTGTCAGAAAGGCACCGCTGACCCCCGCAATGAGAATCAGAAACAGCGTGTAGAAATAGTGTTTTTCACGTTCTTCATCGAGTGTCGCTCCTGCATACCAGCAAGCCGCCAACGCGATGATGTTGGTGGTTAAAATCAGCAAAGAAGACAACTTGTCGGCAATAAGAATAATGCCATAGGGGGCTTTCCACCCGCCGGTCTCAAGGATCAATGCGCCTTTCGAAAAAACCTCGTAAACGATGAATACCGCAGTAGCTGTATTGATCAAGAGGACAAAAAAAGACAATAGCCGGACAGTTGCTAATTTATTATGAAAAAAAATAAACATTGTACCAAAAAACAAAGGAATCAGAATAGGAAGGATGACCAGATTACTCATCTTCAGTACCTCGCAATTGGTCCATCATATCTGTGTTGTTTTTCTGGTAAGCACGATAAGCCAAAACAAGTAAAAAGCTGGTCACTCCAAAACTGATAACAATGGAGGTCAGGATGAGCGCTTGAGGAAGTGGATCTGTATAGTGCTGGATTCCTTCATTTAATACAGGAGGTGCGCCTCGGTTTAATTTTCCCATTGTTAATATCAATAGATGGGCTCCGTGGGAAACCAAAGCCGTCCCCAGTATGATGCGGAGCAATTGGCGCTGCAGCAGGAGATAAATCCCTGCTGCAAAAAGGGCGCCTCCCAAAATACACATCAAAATTTCCATTATTGCTCCATTCCTCCTTTTTTTCGTAATCGTATTTTAATCATTCCATAGATCCCTAGTGCAGCCAAGCCGAGAACCGTGATCTCAAACATGGTGTCCAGCCCCCTGAAGTCAACAAGAATAACGTTTACGATGTTCTTACCACCGCCAAGCGAGTAGGAGGTTTTGACAAAGTAATCAGAGATGGGCTGAAACCATTTCGAGCTGTGTGATGAGATAGCGACTAATGTAACGAGTGTACCTGCTGATAACGAAATCAGGACATCCGCCACCTTGGAACGCAGCGGTTTAGAGTCTGGTTTCATCACAGGCAGGTGGGAAAAACAGAGTAAAAAGAGAACAACGGTTACTGTTTCAATAATGAGCTGAGTTAACGCAAGGTCCGGAGCACGGAACAGGACAAACAACAGCGCCAATCCATAACCGACCACGCCGATTACAATTACGGCAGCGATGCGGCGTTTCATAAAAATGGTGGCCACTGCTGCTATCAACATGGAAAAGCCCGTAATAGCTTCCGGCCATTTTACAGGTGAAAGACCCGCCGTACTGAAGGCAAATCCACCTGTGGCAGCCATCATCCCTGCGGTCACGCATACCAAAAACAATACAAGGATTGCTAAATATAGACTTAATGAACCTGTCATGTAAGAAGATGTAGTCTTTTTTGCTCCCCGCAGCAAACTGTTAAGAAGTGCCTGATATGCTTTGTCAGCAGAAAGTTTTCCGGGAAGATACAGGAAAATATTCTCCCAGTAACGCTTGAAAAGAGATAACAAGGCGCCTGCAGCGACTACGATCAGAGACATAATGAGCGGAAGTTTAATGCCATGCCAAAACGCCACATGTATTTGGATTGGATTTCCGGCTATTGCACCAGCTGCGGGTGCCAAAAGGCATTCATTGATCAGGTTGGGAAGAACGCCGATTACGACAATGAAACAAACGAGCAAGAACGGCGGAATCAGCATGCCGAACGGGGCTTCATGCGGTTTTTTCTCTAGCCGGTCCAATTGGACTTTCCCTCTGAAGGTTCCAAAGAATAAATACATGGAATAGACAAACGTAAAGATGCTGCCCAAAACAGCGAGATAGGGAAAGAAAGGTGCTGCCTGTTCGGCAAGACCGGATGGAGCCGCTGTTTGCAGCGATGCATCAAAAAACATTTCTTTACTTAAAAACCCATTAAAGATAGGTAGAGGGAACCCTGCCATGGAAAACGTTCCAAAGAATGCAAGAGTTGCGGTTATCGGCATAAAGGTCATCAAACCGCCGAGTTTCCGAATATCTCTAGTCCCTGTTTCATGGTCCACAATCCCGGCAACCATGAACAGGCTGCCCTTAATGGTGGCGTGATTAAAAATATGAAAAACCGCCGCAAAAATGGCAGCCTCTGAACCAAATCCGAGCATGGCCATGATCATTCCAAGCTGGCTGATGGTGGAGAAAGCCAGTATGCCTTTGAGATCCGTTTGCCGGACGGCCATGAATGAACCCCAACATAGGGTGACCAGACCAAAGCCTGATACGCAAAGGAAAAACAGATCACTGCCGGTGAACAATAATGATAATCTGGCAACCAGGTAGATCCCCGCTTTTACCATGGTGGCGGAGTGAAGATAAGCACTAACAGGGGTCGGAGCTTCCATGGCATCCGGAAGCCAGGTGTGGAAAGGAAACTGAGCCGACTTGGTAAAGGCACCGACTAAAACGAGCAGCAAGATGGCTGTAAATAGAGGACTTGCCATTAACTCTTCTTTTTGGCTGATGATTTCCCTGATGCTGGTAGTGTCAGTTGCAATCCACAATAGTAGAAAACCGCCGAGCATGGAAAGCCCGCCAAACACTGTGATCATCATGGATTTTAGAGCGCCATATACGGATCGCGCACGGTGTGACCAGAAACCGATCAGCAAAAAAGAAGATATGCTGGTAAATTCCCAGAACGTATACAGAACAAATAGATTATCAGACATCACAAGCCCCAGCATGGATCCCATGAAAAGCAGCAAGTAAATATAAAAGTGAATCAAATTTTCTTTTTTGCTCAAATAAAAAATCGAATACAAAACAACCAAAAAGCCAATGCCTGTTATGAGCAACGTGAAAAGAAGGCTAAGCCCATCCAGGTAAAAGGAAAGCTGTATACCCATCGATGGAATCCAGTTCGTCAATGAAGCTAAAGGCTGTCCTTCTGAAATTCCGCTACTGTGTGTCAAAAACAAAATAAACAGAACGAAAGGGATAATTGCCACCAACCATCCGGGATGGAACGTCTTTGAATGCGGGCGGGAAAAAAGAGAAAGCAAAAGGGCCGCGATAAAAGGCAAAGCAATGTAGTACAAAAACAAATCCGTTCCTCCTTCTAAAGTCATGATTATGTACGTGATTTTTTAACCAATGCCATTTCATTGTAAGCAGAAAAAACAGGGACAATCAACTTAAAACCGTTGAAAATACTGAATGTTTTTGTTTCTTCCTATTTAATATAAAAATCTGAAAAAACATGAATGATGAGAGTTGAAAATACGGTTAGTTTTTCCTGCAAGGGAGGGTTCTATAATCAACATAAAAAAAAGCCTCATCTAGTGATGGGCTTTCAGGAAATAAACGTTCAATCTCTTCTCAAGGGATCTTCGTTCAATTTCTTGTTGGATTAAAGAGATAAAGTCAGAGCTCAGTCGCAGTTCTTTTGCTTTAAAATAAGATTCAATCAAAAGTTCGTCCGATAAATTTTCCATAAGTGAGCTGCCATCGGGTGGCATGTTCACCTCCTGTTTTTTAAAATGCCCTAGGATGCATTTTTTCACGGTGAATGGGTTATGAAATGGTTCAGTTCGGCATAAACTATAAGTTCTGATACTTTCTAAATTCAGCTTACCATGAAAAAGAAAACAGAACAATCGTTCGAATATCCACAATGTTTGGTGGATAACCTGTGGGTAGGTTGTTTATAAGACAGAAAATTCTGCTCATTTCGCAGGGAAAAATGTTGATAAAGTTATCCACATTGTCGGATGCGAACAATTTGTCGAAAACTTTTCTGAACAAGCCTTCTTTTTCAGAGGCTGGCAGCTGTCTGAAAACAATAAAAAAGTTGTTCCATGGCGAATAACTGGTACAATGTAAAAGTGTAACTGAATGAAATAGTATAGAGGTGTCCAGCATGTTAAAACAATTTTTGCCGGATGAACATGTCCAGAGCATTTTTGATATAACGCCTGAAATGTTAGTGAAACGGAATGTAAAAGGAATTATCACTGACCTGGATAATACCCTTGTTGAGTGGGATCGTCCGGAAGCGACTCCAGAACTGATAAAATGGTTTAGTTCATTTAAGGAGAAGGGAATTTTAATAACGATAGTTTCCAACAATACGCAGCAGCGAGTAAGCAGTTTTTCTGACCCTGTACAAATACCATTTATTTATAGCGCAAGAAAACCGATGTCCCGAGCGTTTAAGCGGGCAATCCGCGACATGAACCTGAAGCGCGATGAGATCGTGGTAATCGGCGATCAATTGTTAACGGATGTACTGGGAGGAAACCGCCTTAAACTGCACACCATTATGGTTGTGCCTGTGGCCAGCACTGACGGATTATGGACAAGAGTAAACAGAAAAATCGAAAGAATGTTATTGTCTTGGATGAAAAGGAAAGGCATGCTCAACTGGGAGGAATAAGATTGAAGGAACAGATTAAATGTATCGGATGCGGAGCGCCCATACAGACAGAAAACAAGGAGGAGCTCGGCTATGCACCACCCTCGAGTTTAAAGAGGGATGTTGTCATTTGCCAGCGTTGTTTTCGTTTAAAGCATTATAATGAAATCCAGGATGTCAGCCTTACGGATGATGATTACCGCAAAATTTTATCCGGCATCGGAGATACGGATGCATTGGTTGTTAAAGTCGTTGATATTTTTGATTTTAACGGTTCTTGGCTGCCGGGCATCCACCGCTACATCGGCAGAAACAAACTTATGCTGATTGGGAATAAGGTGGATTTGCTTCCTAAATCCGTTAACAAAAACAGACTGACACAGTGGATGTCTTCCATGGCCAGGGAGCTAGGTGTAAAGGCAGAGGAAGTCCATCTTGTATCCGCTGCAAAAGGAACGGGTCTTTTGGATGTGGCTGAACGGATTGATGAGCTGCGCGGCGGCAGAGATGTCTATGTAGTAGGCTGTACGAACGTGGGGAAATCAACGTTCATTAATGGGCTAATCAAACAGCTTGGCACGGAGCAGGAAGACATCATTACAACATCCCATTTTCCGGGAACCACGTTGAACTTGATCGATATTCCTTTGGATGAAGAAAGTGCTCTTTTTGATACGCCAGGTATTATCAACCATCACCAAATGGCTCACTTTGTCAGCAAGGATGAGCTGAAGTTCATTATGCCTAAAAAAGAAATCAAGCCGATGGTCTTCCAGTTGAATGAGGCTCAGACTCTGTTTTTGGGAGGACTCGCACGTTTCGATTATATCAGTGGAGGAAGAAGGTCTTTTGTCTGCCACGTGTCCAATGACTTAAATATCCACCGGACGAAGCTTGAAAATGCAGATGAGCTGTATCAAAATCACCTCGGTGATCTTTTGTCACCGCCTTCTGAACCGGATAACCTGCCTCCGCTAAAAAGGCATGAGTTTACCATTAAGGAAAAGGATACAGATGTGGTCATATCGGGCCTTGGCTGGGTTACGGTTAAAGAACCGGGGGTCAGGATTGCAGCCCATGCACCAGAAGGCGTTGCTGTGACGTTAAGGCCTTCGCTCATTTAACTGAGGGGAGAGGGAAGGATGAGAAAAAAAGTTGGTTTAATTGGATATCCTGTCAGCCATTCCATGTCTCCACAGATGCAGAATGGTGCTTTTGAAAAAGCAGGGCTTTCCTATGTTTATGATAAATATGAGGTACATCCGGACCAGCTGGCAGAAGCTGTCCGGGACATGCGTGAAAAAGGCTTTGCCGGGTGGAATGTAACGATTCCGCATAAGCAGGCCATTATGCCGTATCTTGATGAAATTGCAGAAGATGCCTTGAAAATTGGAGCAGTCAATACGGTAGTCAATGAAAACGGAAAATTGACCGGGTACAATACAGACGGCGCCGGTTTTGTAAAGGGTTTGATGCGCCATGTCAGCTTTCCAATGGAAGAGGCAAAGGTTCTCATCATTGGAGCAGGAGGAGCGTCCCGGGCCATCAGCTATGCAATGGGCAAAGAAGGACCGAACACCATTGCGATCACGAACCGGACGATGGAAAAGGCACAAGACATTTTTAGCGAGTGTTTGAGAGACCAGGACCAGGTCATCTCTCTTCAGAAAGCGGAAGAAAGGCTCACTGAATTCAACATTGTCATTAATACCACATCGATCGGCATGAAAGAGGACCGTTTGCCTTTACGTGTGAATCATCTAAAAGCAGGAACCGTGGTTTCGGATATTATTTATAATCCTTTTAAGACCGCTTTATTAAAAGAGAGCGAAAAACGAGGGGCCATTATTGATAATGGAGTGGCCATGCTGGTTTTTCAGGGCGCGCTGTCGTTTGAAAAATGGACAGGTGTTGCGCCGGACGCATCATTGATGGAGAAGATTGTGATTGAAGAATTGGGAGGAAGTTATGTTAACAGGTAAACAAAAACGCTTTTTGCGTTCCAAAGCAAATCCGATTCAGCCTATTTTTCAGGTAGGAAAAGGCGGAGTCAACAGCAATATGATCAAACAAATCCAGGAAGCGCTGGAAGCCAGAGAGCTGATTAAAATCAGCATTCTTCAAAACTGTGAAGAACCGCGCGAGGAAGTGGCGGAAGCCGTTGCCAAAGGCACGAAGGCTGAGCTCGTTCAAGTGATCGGGAACGTCATTATTCTTTATAAAGAGTCCAAAGAAAACAAAGAGATCGTACTTCCTTAAAGGAATGATACAATGGCGAAAATAGGGATATTTGGAGGGTCTTTTCAACCTCCTCACAATGGGCATTTACTCATTGCTCAGGAAGCGCTGAGTGCTTTTTCACTTGATGAGGTGATTTGGATGCCAGCCAATCATCCTCCGCATAAACAATTGGCATCTGGTGTCTCAGATCATGACAGGATTGAGCTGGTTAAAGCGGCAATCCAGGATAATGCTAAATTTTCCCTCTCTTTGATCGAGTTTGAAAGGGAAGGGCCTTCATATACTATAGATACGATCAAAGAACTTCAAAAAAAGAATCCGGATCATGAGTACTTTTTTATCATTGGTGGAGATATGCTCGATTCACTCGACACCTGGCATGAGATTGATGAATTGAGCCGTATGGTAACCTTTATCGCCATCAATCGTAGCGGTCATCCGCTTAACGCCGAACATAATCCATATCAGGCCGCCATGCTTGAAGTGCCGTTATTTGATGTTTCCTCTACCCTTATCCGGGAAAGAGTGTCTCAAGGGGAAAACACCACGTATCTCATTCCGGAACGTGTCAGAAAACAAATCGAGGTGAAGGGACTTTATGGATCGCGAAAAAGCCCTTGAAATAGTTAAAGAACAATTAACAGAGCACCGCTATCAGCATACGCTTGGCGTTGTGCAAACCGCTCTTGAACTTGCAAACCGATATGAAGAGGATCAAGTTAAGACAGAACTGGCCGCTATCTTTCATGATTATGCCAAGTTCCGGTCAAAGGAAGAGATGAAGGAAATTGTAAGAAAGCAAGCCATGCCGGAAAGTCTGCTTCATTATGGAGGAGAGCTCCTTCATGCGCCAGTCGGCGCCTACCTGGTAGAAAAGGAAGCAGGAATTAATGATCGTGACATTTTGGCTGCAATCGCCTATCATACGACCGGCCGTGTAGGGATGGGGAAGCTTGAAAAAATTATTTTTCTGGCCGATTATATCGAACCTGGAAGAAAGTTTCCCGGGGTGGAAGAGGTTCGGCAGCTGGCAAACGAAGATCTGGACACAGCGTGCCTTCAAGCGCTGAAAAATACAGTAACTTTTCTGATGAAGCAGAATCAGCTGGTCTATCCGGAAACGATCAATACGTATAACAGTCTTTTGGCGCAGCTGAAAAAAAATAAAGGAAACGGAGGAATGTAATTTTGAATGAACAGGAACTGATTGAACTCGTAGTGAAAGCGGTGGATAACAAGCGGGCAGAAGACATTATAATGCTCGATATGAAGGGGATTTCTCTTGTCGCAGATTATTTTCTAATATGCCATGGGAATTCTGAGAAACAGGTTCAGGCCATTGCCCGGGAGCTTAAGGATGTAGCCGCAGAGAAGGAAATCAATATTCGAAGGATGGAAGGTTTTGATCAGGCAAGATGGGTTCTTGTTGATATGTGGGATATGGTCGTCCACGTTTTTCACCGTGATGAACGATCCTATTACAACCTGGAAAAATTATGGGGAGATGCCCCATCTGTTGACCTGAACCAAATCCTTTCATAAATAAAAGGAGCAGGCATGAGCTATCAACATTTTGCGTATTATTATGATCAATTAATGGAAGACGCTCCTTATGAGCAGTGGATCTCTTTTTTTGAACAGGCGATTGTCTCTGTTGGAGCTGACATATCGAGTGTTCTTGATGTTGGCTGCGGGACAGGCTCGATTTCCATACCGCTTGCGTTAAAGGGTTATGATGTAACCGGAATCGACCTGTCCGGCGATATGCTTGCTGTGGCTCACGAAAAGTCGTTGACCCAGCATGCTTCTGTTCAATTTCTGCAACAGGATATGACCGAGATCGACGGCTTGGCGGAGTTCGATGCTGCTGTCATTTTTTGTGATTCACTGAACTATCTTTTGACAGAAGAGAAGGTAGCTGCAGCCTTTCAGTCAATATATCGGCATCTGAAGGAAAACGGGCTATTTTTGTTTGATGTACACAGCCTTTATAAAATTCATAATATTTTGTCAGGGAATACATTCGCTGAAAATGCGGAAGAGGTTTCCTACATCTGGCAGTGCTATGAAGGGGAATATCCAGACAGTGTAGAACATGAACTAAGCTTTTTTGTACGGGAAGAGGACTCGCGATATTCCCGATTTGATGAAGTACATATGCAAAGAACATTGTCAGTGAAGGCTTATGAGCAACTTCTTGAAGAAGCAGGCTTCACGGTTTTGAAAATTACTGGGGACTTTTCAGAGAATAAACTTGAATCCGAAGCCGAGAGAATCTTTTTTATTTGTAAAAAATAAGCCATCATAACCGATGGCTTATTTTTTTTTTAAGGAAGGATTTCGGGGATAATGAGAGAAATCTTATTTTAGTTCTTCTTTTACCTCGAATTGCTCACTGATCTTTTCACATTCTTCATGGTATTTTTCATGCGTCCGTTCGATCACACGATCAAATACTTCTCCTGCATCCTCATTCAATATCTTGATTCCTTCTCCTGTTATGCCACCTTTTACACACACTTTTTCAATCAGCGATGGAAGAGAAAAAACCTCTTTTTCCAACAGTTTGCCCATGCCGATAATCATTTCACTGGCAAGAAGAGTAGCCTCATTTTTGGTAAGGTCCGTCTTTTTTACAGCACTGTCCACAAAGCATTGCACAAGGTAACCGATGAAGGCTGGACCGCAGCTGGCGATGTCGGATGAAATGCGGGTGACATTTTCGCCGATAATCACAGGCTTTGATATGAATGACATGAGCGATAACAATTTTTCCTGATATTCAGTGTGGCATCTCGAGCCAAACGTAATAAGGGAAGTGCCGGAAAGTGCCCGGTTTGTAATGCTTGGGATCGCCCGGGCTACGTTACAGTCAAGTAAATTTTCTATCTGTTCACAAGAGATGGGACTTGTAATCGAGACGACAAGTTTATGTTTTGAAATGTGTTTTTTATTTTCACAAAGAAGGTCAAAAAATTGGTGCGGTTTTACACAAATGAACAGAATATCTGCAAAACGAATCACATCTTCTGCGGCAGCTGCCACCCGTAGTTTGGGATGGGCAGCCTGCAGCGCTTCGGCCTTGGACAGTGTCCGGTTGGTCACCATAATGCGTGACGGTTGTATAGCAGCCGATTCAATAAAGGAAGACACCAGGATGCTTCCCATATTTCCCGTTCCAATAAACCCTAGCTTCACTGTTTACTCCTCCTCTCCTTGATCCATCCTACCTTGATACATATGCATACGCGGCCTGTTTTATGAAAAAATGAAAGGAGACACGGTATGTTAAAAAAATATGAAGTTTGGTTTCGTAAGCTGCGTTATATACTGCCTGCTGTTCTTGTAGTGGGGATAGGGGCAGTGTACGTGTATGAACAAAAGGTACCTACGGAGGAAACAGCCATAGAGGAGCTGCCACAGGAATTAACAGCGAAAGAATTGAATGCTGCCCAGAGTCCTGTGAAAGAGAGCCAAAAGCCGGCGAATTTGCAACCGGCAAAAATTATGCTCGATATAAAAGGAGCTGTGGTCCGACCGGGTGTATACGAAATGAAGGAAGGAGACCGGGTGATTGATGCAGTGGAAAAAGCCGGAGGATTCACGAAAAGCGCTGAACAGCGCAGTGTAAACCTTTCAGGCAAGGTAAAAGATGAGATGCTGCTCTATATTCTTGAAAAAGGTGAAGAAGCAACAGTGCCAGCTGGGGGTGATACCTTGGGAAATGGAGCAGGACAGGAGACTGACAGCGGACAGGCTGCAGTGAATATTAACACAGCCAATGATCAGGAACTGCAGACCATAACCGGCATCGGGCCCTCAAAAGCGAAAGCCATCATCACATTCAGGGAAGAGAATGGTGGCTTTAAAACGGTTGACGATCTGTTGAATGTGCCTGGCATTGGAGAGAAATCGCTTGAAAATATGAGAGCCCAAGTTACTGTCGATTAGGATTTTTCATTGACTATCCACTTGGAGAATGCCTACACTAAAGACAAGATTCGATTGGGGGAGAGAAAAAATGGAGCGTATTTCCTGGGATGAATATTTTATGGCGCAAAGCCATTTGCTTGCCT
Source organism: Fictibacillus sp. S7 (assembly GCF_004127935.1). NCBI lineage: Bacteria > Bacillati > Bacillota > Bacilli > Caryophanales > Fictibacillaceae > Fictibacillus > Fictibacillus sp. S7. The sequence goes on from NZ_QJKL01000001.1 coordinate 309,805, forward strand.
ACAGAAGCACATGCACAAGGCTGGCAGTGGGAGCGACGATTGTGAGAGATAAAAGAATTATAGCGGGAGGATACAACGGTTCTATCTCAGGGGGTGTCCACTGTATAGATGAAGGATGCTATGTTATTGACGGACATTGTGTACGCACCATTCATGCAGAGATGAATGCTATCCTGCAGTGTGCAAAGTTCGGGGTTCCCGTAGAAGGTGCAGAAATGTATGTAACACACTTTCCTTGTCTTCACTGTTGCCGAACCATTATACAAAGTGGAATTAAAACCTTGTATTACGCACAGGATTACAAAAACCATCCCTATGCCATTGAACAATTCAGGGAAGCTGGCCTTGTTGTGAAGCAGGTTCCGTTTAATGAGAACAAGATGAACCCACATTATGAGGATCAAATGGAGCTGACGTTTGAACTTTTACGAGCCATGGAACAAGGGGCTGCAGACAGTCAGGATAAAGTCGAAAGGCTCAGACAGAAGGCTGAGCAGCTCTATCCTGCCCCACTGCATCTGAAATAAAGATGAAGGCAGGCTATCTTTATGCACTATGTGCGATAGCGGCAATCTATTCATCGAATGAACATTGCATCTGGGCGATTCTCATAATCGCTCTTTTTTATTTTTTACCGAGGGTGGATGGAAAAACGGTTTCCCTTTGTTTGCTTGTCTTTGTATTTTTTTATTTTTATTATCAATTGGCCGATGGACGAAATATAACGGATCTGAAGGGCGATGAAGGAGTATTCCTCGGAAAGATCGAAAGCATCCCTGACATTGACGGGGATTTGCTGAGCTTTAGGCTCAAACTGAAGGAAGAAACGGTCATTGTGCGGCAAAAAATTTCTTCACAGGAACATCAAAAATCCTTACGGGGTCAGCTAAAAGCGGGGATGGTCTGCCAGTTTCAGGGGAAGCTGGAACTTCCGCCAGGGCAAGAGAATTTTGCCGGAATGAATTATTCCGAGTATCTAAGAAAACAAGGGATTCATTGGCTGGTCACCGGTAAAGCTCTGCTGTCATCCCAGTGCAAATCACAGGATCGCTCGTTTTTTGACCATCTGATCTCTTTTCGATCGAAAGAAATTCAATTCATTGAGCGTACCTACCCCGAGGAAATCTCAAGTTTGTTGAATGCGCTGATCTTCGGATATCGGGACCATATTCCCGATAAAATCAATGAGGCGTATCAGCGTCTCGGCCTATCCCATTTGCTTGCTGTATCAGGATTGAACGTCGCCATTCTTTCCGGGATGCTCTTCGTTCTGCTTCTAAGGGCGGGTGTGACCCGAGAACAGGCCGCTGTATGTATTGCTGCCATACTGCCTTTGTATATATTTTTGACAGGTGGTGAAGCATCCATTGTGCGTGCCGGCATAATGGGAATGTGTATCGTGCTGTTGCAGCTATATAGAACGGAAGTGCATCCTTTAGCCATCATCTCTTGCGTTTGCCTGGTTATGCTTCTCATCAACCCCTATTATGCCTTTCAGCTTGGTTTTCAGCTTTCTTTTTTGAATGTGTTTGCGCTGATGGTTTCTTCCCGTTTTATTTTCATCCGCTATTCTTCCTACTGGGTTCAAATCTTCATGTCCAGTTTGATTTGCCAGTTGGTGTCCTACCCGCTGATTATTACCTCGTTTTATGAAGTTTCCCTTTGGTCTTTGCCGCTAAATCTCCTCTTCATCCCGTTATTATCTATCATTGCTCTTCCCAGTGCCATCCTTGGTGTTCTTTTTTCATTTGTTTCGGTTTCTTTAGCTAAACTTCTTTTTAATCCGGCAGTGCTTGTCCTGAAATTTACAAACCACACGCTTCTTGGCTTGGATCTTGGTACCTATGCCATGACGTTTGGTAAACCGCCGTTCATTATGTTCCCTGTTTATTACGCGGGGATTTTATACTTTTTGATTTGTTTGGAAAAAGGTGGTCTGACCCGGATGTTGATCCCGCCGCTCCTCTGTCTGTTTTCTGCCGGGATCCTGCATTGGAATATTCATCTTATCGATAATAAGGCAAGAGTGACTTATTTAAATGTGGGACAAGGGGACAGTACATTGATTGAGCTCCCATTTCGTAAGGGAGTCTATTTGATTGATACAGGAGGCACCATCCATTTTCCAACGGAAGCGTGGAAGAAACGAAAGAAGGAGTATGATGTCACAAAGGAGGTAGTGCTTCCGGCTTTAAAAGCGAGGGGAATAAGGGAAATTGATAAACTTATTCTCACACATGGTGACATGGATCATATCGGCGGGGCACAAACCCTTCTATCAGGTATAAAGGTGAAAGAAGTGCTGTTTCCGAAGGGAACGATCAAAGAACCGCTGGAAACACGGGTATTATATGAGGCGGCAAAAAGACACGTGCCAATCACCGTTACACAGCGGGGTAAAAGGGGAGGCGGGGTGTTTGAGGTGCTGTCTCCCTATGGAGACGAAACGGAAAGCAATGCACGCTCCATTGTTATCAGGGCACAAATAAATGCCACTTCCTTTTTATTTACCGGAGATCTGGAGGAGGGGGGAGAGCAGCGGATTCTGAGAGAGGGGGAGGCGACTGAGGCGACCTTTCTTAAGGCTGGCCATCATGGCAGCAAGACTTCCTCGTCTGCTGCGTTTATTGATCAAGTAAAACCGTCCTATGCCTTGATTTCAGCCGGAAAAAATAACCGGTACGGGCATCCCCATCCTGAAGTGATGAAACGATTTCTTGACCGGGGGGTTAAAACAATCCGAACGGATGAACAGGGTGATGTAGAAGTTACGGTTACAGGTGGAGGCTGGAAAATCCGGCATAGTGTAACCGCCTCCAAAAAATAAAAAGAAGCCTCACTGGGGGCTTCTTTTTATGTATTAAGATGCAATTAATTTGATGATAACTCCCAGTGCAAAGATTAACGTGAAAAAACCAAAGGACCAAACAAAGCCCATGCCTGAATCGATTAAATCATTCCGTTTGCTTTGAACGTCTTTTTCGAACTGATTCATTTCCGCAACCCTCCCATATCGATATAAGTATAAGCTATCCCTAAAAAAAAATCCATAAAGGATTCAGAATTGCACAGCAAATCCTGTATTCTTTGCCTGTTTTGCTAACTGTTGTCACCAATATTGCTGAGCCGCATAGGATATCATAACATTAAAGGGCATCTCAGGGTTTACTCGCTGGCTGCCGGGAGTCCCGGGTTCCTGGTAACCGGTGTTTAATATAAATGAAGAAGCAGCATATGCTGCTTCTTCTTTCTGCATTACATGCAATGAGGTTCCACTATTGAAAAAAAATGCGTTCCGTCTTACGATAGAATAGAGAAAGTTTGAGGTGAAGGGTTTGTCAATTACAGCATTACAACAGAAATTAAAACAGAATCAATTTGCTCCCTATTATATTTTGTACGGTACAGAATCTTATATTATAGAGAAAGCCATTTCATCTATTGTGAGTTACGCATTGAACGATGAAGACAAGGATTTCAATTATTCAGTATACGACTATCAGGAAACGCCGGTACAGGCGGTAATGGAGGATGCAGAGACACTCCCGTTCATGGGAGACAGGCGTGTGGTTGTCATAAAAAATGCCCTTTTTCTTACGGGAGCAAAATACAAAAGCAAGGTGGAGCATGATTTATCCACCGTCGAACGGTACATACAGGATCCTGCTGATTTTACAATACTTGTTTTTGTGGTGCCGGCTGAAAAGCTGGATGAACGGAAAAAGATTGTCAAAACATTGAAGAAAAACGGCGAGGTTCTTGCCGCCTCCCCGCTAAGCGGGGATTCTGCGATTGAATGGATCAAGGACCGTGCCATGCAGCATGGCGTTTTTATAGATGCAGATGCTGCCCAATATTTGAGTTCAAAAGTCGGTAATGAGCTGATGGCTCTCGTGCAGGAAATGGATAAGCTTGCATTGTTTGTAGGTGAGGGGAACAACATTTCCATTGAAGTCATTGATCAGCTGGTTCCCCGCACGCTTGAAGACAATATCTTTTCCCTGATTGATGATATCGTTCATAAGAAAATTGATGAGGCTCTCAGAACATTTTATGATTTAATGAAACAAAATGAGGAGCCCATTAAAATTCTTTCTTTAATGGCTCGTCAATTCCGGATTATCTTTGGTGTGAAAGAGCTGTTTGCCAAAGGATACGGAGAAAAGCAAATTGCCGGGGCGCTTAAGCTGCATCCCTATGCGGTCAAACTTGCTTCCAGACAGGCAAGGATGTTTGACGAACAAGAACTGTTTACCCTTCTGGACCGGATTGCAGAAGCCGATTATGAAATGAAAACCGGTAAAATGGACAAGCAGCTGATTTTGGAGCTTATCATGCTAAAAATGGCCAAATAAAACGAGGAAGACCCGTAAAAGGGATTCTTCCTCGTTTTTATTTAGATTCTGCTCCAAAAATAAAAACGACCCATAAGGTCGTTTCATGTCTGTTCCCGTATTACGCGTTAATTCCGTTCAACGCTTTAGCAAGACGAGACTTTTGACGTGATGCTGCGTTTTTATGGATAAGTCCTTTAGTTGCCGCTTTATCAACTTTTTTAGTAGCAGCTACAAAAGCTTCTTTCGCACCTTCAGCATCGTTGTTAGCGACCTTCGTTTCGAAATTTTTCACAGCTGTACGCATAGCAGACTTTAAAGATGCATTGTGAGCACGGTTCTTATCGTTCGTTTTTACACGTTTAATAGCAGATTTAATATTAGCCAATCCATTCACCTCCCTAACATTGCAACTTGGGTTGCAAAAAAATAGGACACAAAGTATTCTATCAGTTTCATTCTTCAATTGCAATACAAGAATGAAAAGGGTTTTTGCGGGCAAAAATAGAGACAATATATCCCATGACAGGACGGTGCCTAAATGAACAGCAAAGATCTCGATTTGAACAAATACAATGTCCGGACCGATTTAGCGATTGAAGCGCATGAAATGCTGGTCAATGATGAAAAGATGAAGGAGAAAGAAAGCACAATAGAAGGAATCATCATTAAAGAACAGGATCATGACGGGATAAAACTGACCCGGGTGGAAATTGATGAACGTGGAGCAGAGGCTACAGGCAAAAAGCCAGGTACATATTTAACGTTTGAAATGCAGGGCATCAGAGAAAAGGATTCCGCTCTGCAGGAGCGGGTTCAGGAAGTATTTGCCCACGATTTCAGAAATTTTATGAACGAGCTGGGCATCCAGGAGACGGATACTGCTTTGGTCGTCGGTCTGGGCAACTGGAACGTCACACCTGATTCACTGGGTCCAAACGTATTGGAAAATCTGCTGATCACCAAACATTTATTTGATATATCTCCTGAGAACGTGGAGGAGGGGTTTCGGCCGGTGTGCGCCATTTCTCCAGGAGTGATGGGAATCACCGGTATAGAGACAAGCAATATTATTGAAGGTGTGATCAAAAAAGTCAATCCTGATTTTGTCATTGCCATAGATGCTCTTGCGTCACGCTCGCTTGAACGGGTAAACACCACCATTCAGGTTTCTGACAGTGGAATCCATCCGGGTTCAGGGGTAGGCAACAAACGAAAGGAACTCAGCAAGGAGACGCTTGGTATCCCCGTGATTGCAATTGGCGTTCCAACGGTTGTGGATGCAGTTACCATTGCAAGTGACACGATTGACTATATTTTGAAACATTTTGGACGGGAAATTAAAGAGAAGGATAAGCCTTCTAAATCTCTTGCTCCTTCATGGATGACATTTGGAGAAAAAAAGGTACTGAATGAGGATGATCTTCCGGCGCAAGAGCAAAGACAGTCGTTTCTTGGAATGGTGGGCACATTGGAGGAAGATGAAAAGAGGGCATTGATAAGAGAAGTTCTGTCACCGATCGGTCATAATTTAATGGTAACTCCGAAGGAAGTGGATACGTTTGTGGAGGACATGGCCAACGTGATCGCAGTGGGGCTGAATACCTCGCTTCACAGACAGGTGGACCAATCGAACAGCTCTTCTTATACGCATTAACACATAATAGGACAAGCTTTCACATACGAATGTATTAAATTGAAGGTGAACGGAGTGGGTCCTGTGACGAAATTTATGATCAAGTGTTTTTTAATTACTGCTGTCCTTTTTTTCGGCGTTCTTCTTGGAATGCAACAGGCTTCTGATGGAATGAGCGCATTAAAAGGAAATAAGGAGAATGGTGAAACCTTGACGCTTGAAACAGGCAAAGGTGCTGGGGAGGCTGAAGTACTTGGCACCCAGGTCGATGTGCATGACTTAAAAACAAAGCAAAAGCAGCTGGAAGAATCAAAAGCGTTTAACTTTTTTTCTTCAATGGGAGAGAAAGTGTCCGGCCTTGTTTCTTCCTTATTCCAAGGAATATTGAGTCTGATTTCAGCCATCCTTTCACAAATTTTTGGTTCCCTGAGCTGACAGTTATTTTTCTCGCGGAAAAATAACTGTTTTTGCTTTATAAGCGCTTTCGCAATTAGGTGGGTTCAGCATTGAACAACAGTGCTTGTATTGCTATAATCTAAACTAGTGTACTTTGCGCAAAAATGTAGGAGTGAAATGAATGAACCGAGAACAAAAACTGGAGAGGCAATCGAGGATTCGGAATTTTTCCATCATTGCTCATATTGACCATGGAAAGTCCACGCTGGCAGACCGGATTTTAGAGAAAACCGGCGCTCTTACCCAAAGGGAGATGAAAGAACAGCTTCTTGATTCCATGGACCTTGAACGTGAGCGTGGAATTACGATAAAACTGAATGCTGTGCAATTGAATTACAAAGCAAAAGACGGGGAGACATACATTTTTCATTTGATCGATACCCCGGGTCATGTTGACTTTACCTATGAAGTATCCAGGAGCCTGGCTGCCTGTGAAGGAGCCCTGCTTATTGTTGATGCTGCTCAAGGGATTGAAGCACAAACGCTTGCCAACGTTTACCTGGCGCTTGAAAACGACCTGGAAATTCTTCCGGTCATCAATAAGATCGATCTGCCAAGTGCAGAGCCGGAGCGGGTAAGGAATGAGGTAGAAGAAGTAATTGGTCTTGATGCGTCTGAAGCTGTCCTCGCTTCTGCTAAAGCGGGAATTGGTATTGAAGAAATTCTCGAGCAGGTTGTTGAGAAAGTTCCGGCACCGGCTGGCGATCCCGATGCCCCGCTTCAAGCCCTTATTTTTGACTCCCTTTACGATCCATACCGCGGAGTTGTCACATATATTAGGGTGACAGAAGGAACGGTAAAAGTGGGGGATAAGATCCGTATGATGGCCACCCAAAAGGAATTTGAGGTCGTGGAGCTTGGAGTCTTTACCCCTAAAGCGGTCAACAAAGACTTTTTAACGGTCGGCGATGTTGGCTATTTAGCCGCGGCGATTAAAAATGTTGGGGATACCCAGGTGGGTGACACCATTACAAGCGCGGTTAAACCGGCGGCAGAACCGCTCCCGGGTTACCGAAAAATGAACCCGATGGTTTATTGCGGTCTGTACCCGGTGGACAATGCCAAATATAATGATTTGCGCGAAGCATTGGAACGACTTGTGTTGAACGATTCAGCACTGCAATATGAACCAGAAACTTCCCAGGCGCTTGGCTTCGGTTATCGCTGCGGTTTCCTTGGCCTGCTTCATATGGAAATCATTCAGGAGCGAATCGAGCGAGAGTTTAACATCGATCTGATCGCCACTGCTCCAAGTGTTATTTACAATGTGGCGATGACCGATGGTGAACAGGTCATCGTGGATAACCCGGCCAACATGCCTGAAGCCCAACTCATTCAGACGGTGGAAGAGCCGTATGTAAAAGCGACGATTATGACACCGAATGATTATGTTGGAACGATCATGGAAATTTGTCAAAAAAAACGCGGGATTTTCCAGACCATGGACTATCTTGAAAACAATCGGGTCAATGTGCTGTATGAAATCCCTCTTTCTGAAATTGTTTATGATTTCTTTGACCAATTGAAGTCAAGCACAAAGGGCTATGCTTCACTCGATTATGAATTGATCGGCTACAAGCCTTCCAAACTGGTAAAGATGGATATTTTGCTTAACGGGGAAAAGATTGACGCACTATCGGTTATCGTTCATAAAGATTTCGCGTATGAGCGGGGGAAAGTAGTCGTCGAAAAATTGAAAGAGCTTATTCCGCGCCAGCAGTTTGAGGTTCCTATTCAAGCTTCCATCGGTCAGAAGATCATTGCCAGATCGAACATTAAAGCATTGCGTAAAAATGTACTGGCGAAATGTTACGGCGGTGACATCTCTCGTAAGCGAAAGCTTCTTGAAAAGCAAAAAGAAGGTAAAAAGCGGATGAAGACGATCGGGCGTGTTGAAGTCCCTCAGGAAGCGTTTATGGCGGTCCTGCGCATGGACAATGATTGATTTAGCCGAATAAAATAGGCACCAAGAGAAGACCGCAGATTTTTTGCGGTCTTCACAAATTTTAGAAACGAAAGCAGTGATCGTATGCCGGATGCGGCTTATTTTCATATTCCATTCTGTGTGAACATCTGTCATTACTGTGATTTTAATAAAGTTTTCCTGAAGGGCCAGCCTGTCAACGAGTACCTGGACTATATGGAAAAGGAAATGAAAAACACGCTAAAACAGTCACCGTTCTCCAGCATGAAGACACTTTTTGTTGGAGGAGGGACTCCGACTGCTCTGGATTATGAGCAATTTGAACGGTTTTTAAACATGGTTAATCAGTACTTCTCGTCTTTTGACCGGCAGGAATTCACGGTGGAATCCAACCCGGAACAGACGGATCTAAGAAAACTTGAAATCATGAGAGATGCGGGTGTTAACCGATTGAGCATTGGTGTACAGGCATTTCAGGATAATTTATTGAAAGAGCTCGGACGGACTCATAACCAGCAGGATGTTGTACGAACGGTTTCGGAGGCCAAAAGGCTGGGGCTTGATAACATATCACTCGATATTATGTTCGGTCTTCCACGCCAGACGGTTGAGATGCTGAAGGAAACGCTTGATATCGCATTTTCGCTTGAGGTGCCTCATTTTTCTGCCTATTCCCTGCAGCTTGAAAGGAAAACCGTTTTTTATAATCGTGCTGCCAAAGGGGAACTTCTGCTGCCTGAACAGGAAGAAGAGGCGCGGATGTATGAGGTGCTCATGGAAGAGATGGATAAGCATGGTTATGTTCAATACGAAATCTCAAACTTTGCGAAACGTGGTTATGAAAGCCGGCACAATCTGCAATACTGGGATAATAACGAATATTATGGTATTGGTGCGGGGGCTCACAGTTATGTGCACGGAACACGAAATGCTAATGCAGGACCGCTGAAAAAGTATATGTCGCTCATTGATGAGACGGGTTTTCCTTATATACATAAAGATGTTCTGTCATCTTCCGAGAAAATGGAAGAGGAACTTTTTATGGGACTCAGGAAAATGAAAGGTGTTTCTGATCAGCGATTTATGGAACGCTACGGGCTGTCGATGTTTGATGTGTTCGGAAGTCAAATCGATAAACTGCTGGAGCGTGGGTTGGTCAAACGATCGGGGAAGATGCTTGCATTAACCAGGAATGGAACGTTTTTGGGCAATGAAGTGTTTCAAGAATTTATCGGAGTAGTTTAATCGTTGACAATCTTTAGTGGCATTTGGTAATTTAATATTAGATTTAGCACTCACTCTTTTGGAGTGCTAACAGCCACGGAGGTGAAAAGGATGTTATCTGAAAGGCAGCTTTTTATACTTCAGGTGCTGATCGATGATTACATCCAGCACGTTGAACCTGTTGGATCCCGGACGATTTCTAAAAGAGAAGACGTTCATTTCAGTTCTGCTACCATTCGAAATGAATTAGCTGATCTGGAGGACATGGGGTATCTTGAAAAAACGCACACCTCTTCCGGACGGGTGCCTTCTGAAAAAGGGTACCGTTTCTATGTGGATCATCTGTTGAGCCCGACCATTCTTTCAACAGCTGACATTTTTAACATACAGGATTTATTCAATGAGAAATTGGCAGAAACGGAACGGATTTTTGAGCAATCCGCCAAAATTCTATCCGAACTTACCAATTACACTTCCATTATCCTGGGACCTGAGGCTCTGGAAACGACATTAAAGCACATTCAGCTGATTCCGTTGGGAGGACAGCAGGCCGTCGCGATCTTCGTCACAAGCACGGGCCATGTGGAAAACCGGCATATCTCCTTGCCGGGTGGCATAGCGCCCGAAGAAATTGAAACACTCGTCAATATTTTGAATGAAAAATTGACGGGTGTTCCGCTCGCGGAGCTCCACCAAAAAATACGAGATGAGCTTAATCTTGTGTTCAGAAAGCATATTAATAATCACCAGCAAGCGTCATTGTTTATCGATGATATCTTTAAGTGGAGCAACAGGGATAAAATATTCTTTGGTGGAAAAACAAAGATGCTGTATCAGCCAGAATTCAGGGATGTGGAAAAAGTCCGTATTCTGCTTGATGCACTGGAAGAGAAGACGGTCATCGAACAGCTGTTATCTGCGAATAATGAAGGGATAACCGTAACGATTGGACAGGAAAACCAGGTGGAAGCGGTCCGGAATTGTAGTCTGATTAAAGCATCCTACTCTTTTCACGGAAAGCATATCGGCACAATTTCATTAATCGGGCCGACCCGAATGGAGTACAAACGGGTTATCGGTCTGCTTGATACCATCAGTAAAGAATTTACGAATCTGTTTAATGCGAGATATTAAATCTTAACGAACACCGTATCAGGTTAGGGAGGTGACAACATGGAAAACAATCATAAAGATACTGCTGAATTTGAGGAAATGAATGATACTTTGCAAGAGGAAGCTGCTGAGGCTGAACAACATGAAGTTCCAAACGCGCAGGGTGATGAAGATCAAGCGGCTGAATCATCTGAACCTGTTGTGGAAGACAGCAGAATTGCTCAACTGGAAGCCAGCCTGGCTGATACTGAGAACCGGCTGCTTCGTGTACAGGCCGATTTTGAAAATTTCAAACGCCGTACACGGGAAGACCAGGCGGCTCAGTTAAAATATAAATCTCAAAGTCTGATTACACAGCTGTTGCCTGCTCTTGATAACTTCGAAAGAGCCATGGATGTTAAGGTGGAAGATGCTCAAGCCGCTTCTGTTCTGCAAGGAGTGGAAATGGTGTATCGCCAGCTTCTTGAGGCGGTGAAGAGCGAAGGACTGGAAGTTATTGAAACCGAGGGAGCAGCATTTGACCCGAATCTTCACCAGGCGGTCATGCAAGTCCAGGATGAAGAATATGAGTCCAACGTGATCGTTGAAACCCTGCAAAAGGGATACAAATTAAAGGACCGAGTCATTCGGCCGGCAATGGTAAAAGTAAATCAGTAATATTAAGGCACTTAATATTACATATAAAAGTGGAGGGTATGTTACATGAGCAAAATTATTGGAATTGACTTAGGTACAACAAACTCTTGTGTTGCTGTAATGGAAGGCGGAGAAGCGACGGTTATTCCGAATCCGGAAGGCAATCGCACAACTCCTTCGGTTGTAGCCTTTAAAGATGGAGAGCGTTCAGTTGGGGAAGTGGCAAAACGCCAGGCGGTTACCAACCCGAATACCATCATTTCTATCAAACGCCATATGGGTTCTGATCATAAAGTGGAAGCAGAGGGCAAAGCATATACACCTCAGGAAATTTCTGCGATCATCCTTCAAAAATTGAAAAGTGATGCAGAGAGCTATCTTGGAGAAAAAGTAGAACGTGCAGTAATCACTGTTCCTGCTTATTTCAACGATGCACAGCGCCAGGCAACCAAAGATGCTGGGCAAATCGCAGGACTGCAAGTAGAACGTATCATTAACGAGCCGACTGCTGCTGCACTTGCATATGGTCTTGAAGAAGAGAACGATCAAAAAATCCTCGTATTTGACCTTGGTGGCGGTACTTTTGACGTATCCATCCTTGAAATCGGTGATGGTAACTTTGATGTTCTTGCAACTTCAGGTGACAACAAGCTGGGCGGTGACGATTTTGACCAAGTAATCATTGATCATCTTGTATCTGAGTTCAAAAAAGAAAACGGCATCGACCTTTCTCAAGATAAGATGGCGCTTCAGCGTTTGAAAGATGCTGCAGAGAAAGCGAAAAAAGATCTTTCTGGTGTCACTCAAACTCAAATTTCACTACCTTTCATCACCGCTGATGCAACTGGTCCTAAGCACTTGGAAGTATCCATGAGCCGTGCGAAATTTGAAGAGCTTTCTTCTGACCTTGTGGAGCGTACTATGGGGCCGACTCGCCAGGCATTGAACGACGCAGGATTCTCACCAAGCGACATTGACAAGGTTATTCTTGTGGGGGGATCTACTCGTATTCCAGCTGTTCAGGAAGCGATCAAAAAGTTCACAGGAAAGGATCCATTTAAAGGGGTTAACCCTGATGAAGTAGTAGCTCTTGGTGCAGCAATCCAGGGTGGAGTAATTACTGGTGACGTTAAAGACGTTGTTCTTGTTGACGTAACTCCTCTATCTCTTGGTATTGAAACACTTGGCGGTGTATTCACAAAGCTGATTGACCGAAACACTGCGATTCCGACTACAAAATCTCAGGTATTCTCTACAGCTGCTGACAACCAGCCTTCTGTTGACATTCATGTTTTGCAGGGTGAGCGCGAAATGGCTGCAAACAATAAAACACTGGGCCGTTTTCAATTGTCAGACATTCCTCCAGCTCCACGCGGTGTTCCTCAAATCGAAGTATCCTTCGATATTGATGCGAATGGTATCGTAAACGTGCGTGCGAAGGACCTTGGAACAAACAAGGAACAGTCCATCACCATCAAGTCTTCTTCAGGTCTTTCAGAAGAAGAGATTGAAAAAATGGTACGTGACGCGGAAGAAAATGCAGAAGCTGACAAGAAGAGACGTGAAGAGATTGACCTTCGTAATGAAGCTGACCAGCTAATTTTTGCAACAGACAAGACGCTTAAGGATCTTGAAGGCAAGGTTGATGAAGCCGAAGTAACCAAAGCAAACGAAGCAAAAGAAGAGCTTAAAACAGCGCTTGAAGGCCAGGATATCGAAGCGATTAAAACGAAAAAAGACGCGTTGAGCGAAGTTGTTCAACAGCTATCCGTTAAGCTTTATGAACAAGCTGCACAAGCACAACAGGCAGCTCAAGGCCAAGAGCAGGGCGAGAAGAAAGCCGATGACAACGTGGTAGATGCGGAATACGAAGAAATGAACGACGACGAAAAGAAATAATAATGTGATTTGGTAAGGAAAAAGTCAAAGTCAGGCGATCATCTTGGCTTTGACTTTTTTCCGTTTTGATGCATTTCACTTGCAGATGTTAAAAACAATTCACATATTTAACGATCTTTGTTGAAAAAAGAAAAGCAACAATGGTAAGATAATTTTTATGTGAAGATTCGGGAGTGGGTTTCTATGAGTAAACGAGATTACTATGAAGTACTCGGTTTGGATAAGAATGCATCCACCGAAGAAATAAAAAAAGCCTACCGCAAACTGACTAAGCAGTACCATCCTGATGTAAACAAGGAACCGGATGCTGCCGAGAAGTTTAAAGAGGTGCGGGAAGCGTATGATACGTTAAAAGATCCTCAAAAAAAAGCACAGTACGACCAATTTGGCCATACGGATCCTAATCAGGGATTTGGCGGTTTTGGAGGCGCAGGAGCTGACTTTGGCGGCTTCGGAGACATATTTGATATGTTTTTCGGCGGCGGGGGAAGAAGAAACCCTAATGCCCCGAGACAGGGATCAGATTTACAGTACAACATGAACCTCAAGTTTGAGGAAGCGGTTTTCGGTAAAGAAACCGAAATTGAGCTTCCTAAGGAAGAAACATGTGAAACATGTCACGGATCAGGCGCGAAGCCTGGCACGAAACCGGAAACATGCTCACACTGTAAAGGTGCAGGCCAGCTGAACGTCGAGCAAAATACACCGTTTGGACGCATCGTCAACAAACGAGTATGTCAGTACTGCAACGGAACAGGCAAGATTATCAAAGAAAAATGCGGTACGTGCCATGGTAAAGGGAAAGTAACTACCACAAAGAAAATCAATGTGAAAATTCCTGCAGGCGTGGATAACGGCCAGCAAATCCGCCTTTCCGGGCACGGTGAACCAGGCGTAAACGGAGGTCCTCCAGGAGACCTTTATGTGGTTTTCAGAGTTCTTCCTCACGAATTTTTCGAGAGAGACGGAGACGACATTTATTGTGAAATGCCTATTACCTTTGCTCAGGCTGCCTTGGGAGATGAAATTGAAGTTCCTACATTGCACGGGCGAATCAAATTGAAAATACCGGCTGGAACACAGACCGGAACTCATTTCCGTCTGCGCGGAAAAGGAGTTCAAAATGTCAGGGGACGCGGTCAGGGAGATCAGCACATCCAAGTGAAAGTGCTGACACCTACCAAGCTTTCCGACAAACAGAAGCAATTGCTGAGGGATTTTGCCGAAATCGGCGGAGATGTGCCGGATGAGCATGAAGAATCCTTTTTTGACAAAGTAAAAAGAGCCTTTAAGGGCGAGTAATGGATCATAGGAATGGAGTTGATAGAATTGAAATGGTCAGAAATTAGCATTCATACTACCCAGGAAGCGGTTGAACCAATCTCAAACATTCTACACGAAGCAGGTGCCAGCGGCGTGGTGATAGAAGATCCGGAAGATTTAATAAAAGAGAGAACATCCGTTTTTGGGGAAATCTATCAACTCGATCCTAATGATTATCCTGAAGAAGGCGTACTGATAAAAGCGTATTTGCCGGTAACAAGTTTTCTCGGTGAAACAGTAGATGAGGTCAAAGAAGCCATTAATAATTTAATGACCTATGATATCGATCTCGGCCATAACCATGTAACCATCAGTGAGGTAAATGAAGAAGAGTGGGCAACCGCCTGGAAGAAATACTACAAGCCGGTAAAAATTTCCGAAAAGATAACCATTACACCGACATGGGAAGATTATCAGCCGGTGAGCTCTGATGAAGTAATCATTGAACTGGATCCGGGAATGGCTTTTGGCACCGGGACCCATCCAACAACGGTCATGTGCCTGCAAGCCATCGAGAAATACCTGAACCCAGGGGATGAGGTCATTGATGTAGGAACCGGCTCCGGTGTTTTAAGTATCGCTGCGGCCCACCTGGGAGCGAAGCATGTTCAGGCATTTGACTTGGACGAAGTAGCAGTTTCAAGCGCCAATATTAATGTGAAACTGAATAAAGCAGCGGAAAAAATCACTGTAAAGCAGAATAACTTGTTAAACGGTATTGAAGGTCCTGCCGATCTAATTGTGGGCAATCTGCTTGCTGATATTATCCTGCGTTTTGTTCCAGATGCCGCAAGGGTGCTTAAACAAGATGGCCTGTTTATTACTTCAGGCATTATTCAAGGAAAAAAGAACGAAGTAAAAGAAGAGCTGAAACAAAACGGGTTTACCATTGTAGAAGTGCTGGAGATGGAAGACTGGGTAGCAATCATTGCGCGCAATCTTTCGGACTCGAAAGAGGTCTAACATGCAAAGGTACTTTGTTTCAGGAAACGATATGGGCGAAACCAACGTGACAATCACGGGCGATGATGCAAATCATATTGCAAAAGTAATGAGAATGGAAAACGGCGATCATATTATTTGCTCCGATAGTCAGGGCCGGACGGTGCTCTGTGAAATCACGGCGGTCGACCGGGATTCTGTCCATGCCTCTGTGATCGAAGAGATACAGGAACAAAAGGAATCTCCTATACAGGTCACCATTGCCCAGGGAATTCCTAAAGGAGATAAGCTGGAAACGATTGTACAAAAAGGAACCGAGCTAGGGGCAAAGGGATTTTTGCCTTTTTCTTCATCACGGTGTATTGTAAAATGGGATGAAAAAAAAGGTCAGAAAAAAATCCTGAGGCTTGCAAAAATTGCAAAAGAGGCGGCTGAGCAGTCACACCGCAGCGTCATTCCTGACGTGTTTTCGCCTGTTTCCTTTACAACTCTTTTGAAACAAGCAACTGATTTTGATTATAAAATTGTGGCTTATGAAGAAGAAGCGAAAGAGGGAGAGACAAAGCGGCTGGCTGAAGTCCTGTATTCCATGTCTCCCGGTTCGACGCTCCTTTGCGCCATCGGCCCGGAAGGCGGATTTAGCGGGCAGGAAGTATCTGAATTAAAGGAAGCTGGTTTTGTTTCCTGTGGACTTGGCCCCCGAATACTGCGTACAGAAACAGCAAGTTCTTATCTCCTTAGCGCTGTTTCCTATCATTTTGAATTAATGAGGTGATTGAAATGCCATCAGTGGCTTTTCATACATTAGGCTGTAAAGTAAACCATTACGAAACAGAAGCGATTTGGCAGCTGTTCCAGAGTGAAGGTTATGAACGTAAAGAGTTCGAGCAGACAGCTGACGTTTATGTAATTAATACATGTACTGTAACCAATACAGGCGATAAAAAAAGCCGTCAGGTGATCCGCCGGGCGATCCGTAAAAACCCGGATGCGGTCATTTGTGTGACGGGCTGCTACGCCCAGACCTCTCCTGCGGAAATCATGGCGATCCCGGGTGTGGACATTGTGGTCGGAACCCAGGATCGTGGGAAGATGCTTGGGTTTATTGAGCAGTTTAAAGAAGAACGGCTTCCTATCAATGGTGTCGGCAACATCATGAAAGCACGTGTGTATGAAGAACTTGATGTTCCATCATTTACGGACCGTACACGTGCATCCCTGAAAATTCAGGAAGGATGCAACAACTTCTGTACATTTTGTATCATTCCCTGGGCACGCGGGCTCTTGCGCTCACGGGATTCAAAAGAAGTCATCCATCAGGCGCAGCAGCTTGTCAGTGCCGGATATAAAGAGATCGTGCTTACTGGCATTCACACTGCGGGATACGGTGAAGATTTGAAAGATTACAACTTTGCCATGCTTCTTTCAGAATTGGATGAGAAAGTGGAAGGATTGAAAAGGCTTCGCATTTCTTCCATTGAAGCGAGCCAGATTACGGACGAAGTGATCGAGGTCATGAACCGATCCGATAAGGTCGTTCCCCATCTTCATATCCCGCTTCAGTCCGGTTCCAACACGGTTCTTCAAAGAATGCGCAGAAAGTATACTATGGAGCTTTTTGCAGAGCGCATTACCAAGTTGAAAAATGCACTTCCTGGTTTGGCGATTACTTCAGATGTCATTGTCGGATTTCCCGGGGAAACGGAAGAAGAATTTATGGAAACCTATAATTTCATCCGCGACCACAAATTTTCCGAGCTTCATGTATTCCCATATTCCAAGCGCACCGGCACACCCGCCGCACGGATGGAGGAACAAGTTCCTGAAGAGGTGAAGAACGAACGAGTTCACCGCTTGATCGAGCTTTCAGATCAGCTCGCCAAAGAATATGCTTCAGATTACGAAGATGAAGTCGTAGAGGTAATTCCTGAAGAAGCATATAAGGAAGAAAAGGGAACAGGCCTGTATGTTGGGTACACACCGAACTATCTCAAAGTCAGGTTCCCTGCAACCGAAGAGATGATCGGAAAACAAGTCCTTGTGAAAATTTCGAAAGCGGGTTACCCGTATAATGACGGCCAGTTTGTAAAAGTAATCGATGATCATCTTTCCAAAGAAATTGCAAACTTCTAATACCACTGAAAGTCCGGATACCCGGGCTTTCTTTTTTTGTGTAAACCAGGGTTTTGTATTTTAATGTCGGGTTTTGGTAAAATACATAGGAAGAGAAGAAGTGTAGAAAGGATGATAAAAAATGGCTGCATCAGATCTTGCTAAACTCATTGACCATACCGCTTTAAAACCGGAAACAACAAAAGAAGATATTTTAAAATTGTGTGCCGAGGCAAAGGAATTCGATTTTTTTTCAGTTTGTGTTAATCCGGTTTGGGTATACACTGCGTTTGAGCAACTGAAAGGTACAGACGTGGCTGTTTGTACAGTCATTGGTTTTCCGCTTGGTGCGAGCACCCCTGAAGTGAAGGCATTTGAAACAAAAAATGCCATTGAAAACGGGGCAACTGAAGTGGACATGGTAATCAATATCGGTGCTTTAAAAGGGAAAGAGTATGATCTGGTTGAACGAGATGTCCGTGCTGTCGTTGAAGCTGCAAAGGGGCGTGCACTGACCAAAGCCATTATTGAAACGTCCCTGCTTACAGATGAAGAAAAAGTAAAGGCCTGTGAAATCGCTGTTAAAGCTGGCATCCAATTTGTGAAAACCTCTACCGGGTTTTCCACAGGAGGAGCAACGGTAGAAGACATCCGCCTTATGCGAGAGACGGTCGGCCCGAATATTGGCGTAAAAGCTTCAGGCGGAGTACGCGACAGGGAAACCACGATTGCCATGGTGGAAGCTGGGGCAACCCGGATCGGGGCAAGTGCAGGAATTGCCATTGTTAAAGGCGTAAGCTCAGAATCAGATTATTAAAACAAAGCGGATTTTTGTTGACCATTATCAATTGATATATTATAATGGCAAAAGATATGTGACGCATTTCTATCACTCATGGTGACTGAAATGGTCTGGAGGGAGGGAAAGAAAATGGCAGAAACCCGTGTTCGTAAGAACGAATCCATTGATGATGCTCTTCGTCGTTTTAAAAGATCCGTTTCCAAAGATGGAACTTTGGCAGAAGTGAAAAAGCGCAAGCATTATGAAAAGCCAAGCGTTAAACGTAAGAAGAAGGCTGAGGCAGCAAGAAAGCGCAAGTTCTAAGAGAGGTGTAAGTTTATGAGTCTTCTTGATCGATTAAACCAGGATATGAAACAAGCGATGAAGGACAAAAACAAGCAAAAGCTTTCTGTGATTCGCATGGTGAAGGCATCCCTTCAAAACGAATCAATCAAGCTCGGGCACGACCTGAATGAAGAAGAAGAGCTCACTGTTCTTGCACGTGAAATGAAACAAAGAAAAGACTCCCTCCAAGAATTTGAAAAAGCTGGACGCAATGATTTGGCAGATCCTTTGAAAGAAGAAATTGCCATCATTACGGACTATATGCCACAACAATTATCCGAGGATGAAGTGAAAGAGATTGTCCTGGGAGCCATCGAACAAGTTGGTGCTTCATCAAAAGCGGATATGGGTAAGGTGATGGGAGTGGTGATGCCTCAAGTAAAAGGCAAAGCCGATGGTTCTCTTGTCAACAAGCTCGTTCAACAAAATTTATCTTAAATCGAACAGACGCCTTGAGGCTTAGCCTTAAGGCGTCTTTTTGCGTTAATTATCCTTGGTTTTTCCAAAATACATACTATACAATGGAGAGGGAACTTTCCAGATATTGAAACTTTTTTGTTGGTCAGTCGTATGAATAAAGGGAGATTAAAAAGGGGGGGAAACGTTGAGAATAATCCGGATGATATTCTTCCTTGGACTAATGATGCTCCCGCTGCTGACGGTCATCAAGCCGGCGGCCGGTGAAGGGAATGGCGAGACGGTATATGTAATTCCGGTACAGCAGGAAATTGAAAGAGGTCTTGAAGCCTTCCTTGAGAGAAGTTTGGACGATGCCGAAAAAGCAGGTGCAGACCACATTATTTTTGAAATCAACACGCCAGGGGGAAGAGTGGATTCAGCTAATAAGATTGCCCAGCTGATCAGATCTACGCAAATACCCACTACTGCTTACATAATTAAAGATGCTTTTTCTGCCGGAGCGTATATTGCATTGAATGCAAATGAAATTGTTATGAAACCGTCAACAACAATGGGCTCTGCTGCTGTAATCAATGCACAGGGCAATACTGCTGGGAAAAAAGCAGAATCCGCCTGGATTGCAGAAATGGAAGCGGCAGCAGAACTCAACAACCGCGATCCCAAATATGCAAGGGCCATGGCAGATGAAAACATAGAAATCAAGGACCTGGGCCTTGAGAAAGGGAAACTGTTAACCCTGACAGCCAATCAGGCGCTTAAGGTAGGCTATGCAGAAAAAATAGTGAATGACCGGCATGAACTGCTTTCGTATCTTAAGCTGGATGACGCAAAAATTACGGAAGTAAATTTAAGCCTGGCCGAAAAAGTAGCTCGTGTGGTTACAAATCCAATTGCAGTAGCCATCCTTTTTTCTGTTGGATTTTTGGGGCTCGCCATTGAACTTTTTACACCTGGTTTCGGTATTGCTGGCACCATCGGTCTTCTCTCAATGGGTCTTTATTTCTTTGGTCATATGATTGCAGGACTTGCCGGGTGGGAATCCGTCGCGCTTTTTGTGCTGGGTCTTGTGTTTTTGTTCCTGGAAATTTTTGTTCCGGGAGGCATTATAGGAGTGTTGGGGGTGGTTGCAGTGATTGCAAGCTTGGTCATGGCAGCAGGATCGGTAACGACTGTAGCCATTTCGATAGGAATCGCTTTTATTGTTACTGTAGTAGGATCTTTCTTTTTCCTTAAATATTTTGGCTATCGGGGACCACTGAGAAAACTGATCTTGTTTGACAGCACGAGCACGGAAAAGGGATACATTTCAAATGACCAGAGAGCGGATCTTACAGGGAGGATTGCGGAATCTATCACGCCTCTTAGACCATCTGGTACAGCAGATCTCGATGGAGAATATCTGGATGTTGTAACAGAAGGCAGCTTTATTCCAAAAGGGAAAAAGTTAAAAATTGTTAAAGTACAGGGATCTAGAATCGTAGTTAGAGAAGTAAAAGAAGATTTATCAGAAAAAGGAGGAGATTAAATGTTTTCAGGTTCCATCGCAACGCTTGTTTTAATTGGCGTTATTATTATTGTGCTTGCAATTCTATTTACATTTGTACCGGTTGCTCTTTGGATTTCAGCACTTGCTGCAGGAGTACGGGTTGGGATTTTTACACTGATCGGTATGAGGTTAAGACGGGTTATCCCCTCAAGGGTCATCAATCCGCTGATCAAGGCACAAAAAGCCGGGTTAAATCTTACGACCAATCAGCTCGAAAGCCATTACCTGGCGGGAGGAAATGTAGACCGTGTGGTAAACGCTCTCATTGCCGCACACAGAGCGAACATTGATTTGACGTTCGAAAGGTCGGCAGCGATTGATTTAGCCGGAAGAGACGTCCTGGAAGCCGTACAAATGAGTGTTAACCCCAAAGTAATTGAAACGCCGTTTATTGCCGGTGTGGCACTGGATGGCATTGAAGTAAAAGCGAAAGCGAGAATAACTGTTAGAGCCAATATTGAACGCCTGGTCGGGGGAGCAGGAGAAGAAACCATTATTGCCCGTGTAGGGGAAGGTATTGTTTCTACGATTGGTTCAAGTGAGAATCATAAAAAGGTTCTGGAAAATCCGGACACCATTTCGCAAACCGTTTTATCCAAAGGACTGGATTCCGGAACCGCGTTTGAAATTCTGTCAATTGATATTGCTGATATTGATATTGGCAAGAATATTGGGGCAGCACTGCAAACCGACCAGGCGATGGCTGATAAAAATATTGCACAGGCGAAGGCAGAAGAACGCCGGGCCATGGCTGTTGCCAACGAACAGGAAATGATCGCCAGGGTTCAGGAAATGCGTGCAAAAGTGGTGGAAGCCGAAGCCGAGGTGCCACTTGCCATGGCCGAAGCACTTCGTTCGGGAAATATGGGTGTGCTTGATTATGCCAATTTGACCAACGTGATTGCAGACACAAACATGAGAGAATCGATTGGAAAACAGGCGAATCCTTCATTAGGAGAAGATGATTTGCCGGGCACTAAAGGGAAGAAATAATGGATACCCTTATCAATCATCTTTTCGATGCCATCGGTGATTTGCTTCCATTTATCATTTTTGTGGTCGTGGGGCTGTATGGATTGATTAAAAAAGGTCTGTCGCAGCAGAATGATCATCAGCGACACCGGCGGGTTCAAAGGAGAACAGTGGAAGCTTCGGATGCTGCAGCTGCCCAGAAAGCAAAAATGGAAAAGACCGCAAAGAATGAAAAGTTAGAAGAAGTTTCTTCAGCAACAACGATGCTGGAAAGTTATCAAAACATCCAGATGAAGCCACGGTCATCTTCAACTTCCCGGTCCGGTGTCTCTTTAAACGACAGATACAAGGACCGAAGCAATGAAATTGTATCTTTTACGGTAAAAAAAGAGAATCTCGTGGAGGGAATTATTTGGTCGGAGATTCTTGGCAAGCCACGCGCTTATCAGCCGCTTCACAGAAAAAAATGAAGAAGAACCATGTGTCAAAGGGGACTGCATCTTATGCGGTCCTTTTTTTAATTTATGGTGATAGTTTATCTCACCCTTTCATAAAAATGAGATGAGAGGGGTGTTGCTGATGGCAAAGTGGAGGCAGCAAGTAACAAAATGGTTAGTGGAAAAACTTGATCTCCCAGCTGATGCCATGATGGATTTACCCCGCATTACGATGATTGGCCAGTTACATATCTATATAGAAAATCACAGAGGGGTTATGGCCTTTTCAAGGGAAGAACTAAAGCTTCGTTTAAAGCAGGGACACCTTGTGATCAAAGGTCAGGACTTTGTTATTAAAACCATTCTTCCCGAAGAAATATTGCTTGAAGGAACCATTGAAGGGGTCTATTATGACAAATCCACTTAAAAACCAGTACGGGAGGCCGCTATGAAAAAGGACTGGCTGGAGCCGATAAACAGTTATGTGAAAATCGAATTGAGAGGCGACGATATTGAAGGTTTCATCAATGAATGCCTGGCCCGGGGGATCGCAATCTGGAACATCGAACGGACAGTAGAGGGGTCAGTATCCGCCTGCCTTTATACCAAAAACATGAAAGAAGTACGGCCGCTTATGAAACAAACAAGGTGCAAGTTTCGCCTGTTAGAGAAGAACGGTCTGCCGTTTTGGGCAGTCAGGATGTGGAAAAGGAACGGCCTCTTGCTTGGACTTGCAGGTTTTTTTGTGGTTTTATTTCTGCTATCCAATATGGTTTGGAATATTAATGTGACAGGAGCAAATCCTAAAACAGAATACCAGCTTCTCAAAGCGGCAAAAGAATTGGGGATAAAAAAAGGCAAGTTTATCTTCCTTCTCCCCAATGTCAGACAGCTTCAGCAGCAGCTGACCAACGCCATGGACAATGTAACCTGGATCGGAGTCAGTCTGAATGGGACAACCTATAATTTTCAGGTTGTAGAAAAGGAAATCCCTAAAAGAAAGGAAACGTCATCACCAAAGCATCTGGTGGCAAAAAAGGATGCGGTGATCTATGATATGTTCGTTGAAAAAGGACAACCCGTGGTTTCCCCGCATCAGTTTGTCTATAAGGGCAGTCTCCTCGTATCCGGATATATTGGAAAGGAAGGGAAAACCAAGCTTGTCCCGGCCAAGGGAGTAGTCTGGGGGGAAACATGGTATACGACAAGCGTGACCGTTCCGCTAAAAACGGAATTTCAAACCTTTACGGGAAACATGGTAACGCAGCATAAAATAAATCTGTTTGGTCTCAAAATTCCGATTTGGGGCTGGAAAGACGAGGAATATAAAACACAAGAGGTCAGCAAGAATGAAACTCCGCTGAAATTTTGGAAATGGACACTGCCGATTTCTTATATAAAGAAGGAAATCAGGGAAACGGATGGCGTGCACCGTGTGTATACAAGTTCCCAAGCCATCCAGGCAGGGAAAGCAATGGCCAGAAAAGAAGTAAGGAAACTGCTGTCCCACGATGCGAAAATTAAGGGAGAAAAAATTTTGCGCCAGTCCGTTTCAAATGGTAAAGTAAATTTATCGATGCACTACCAGGTAATTGAAAATATTGCATCTGAACAACCTATACTTATCCAACAAGGAGACTGAGTAGTTTGTCAGAAACCACTAAATTACAGCGATTACAACTAGAAGATCAGGGAGAAGCCCTGGCGCTTTTCGGACCGAACGATGCTTTTCTGAATATTATCGAAGATAAGCTTTCAGTCACCATTGTCACAAGAGGCGAAGACATATCGGTTACGGGAACGGATGATGCCGTTCAAAAGGTGGAAGATGTGCTGATCGTGCTACTGGGATTGATCCGAAAAGGAATTCATATTTCCGAACGAGACATTGTTTATGCTGTTCAGCTGGCGGAACGGGAAATGCTCGATGAAATCACTGAATTGTATCAGCAGGAGATTACAACCAACGTAAAAGGCAAACCAATCAGAGTAAAAACACTCGGTCAGCGTCATTATGTAACAGCGATGAAAAAAGGCGACCTGGTCTTTGGGATTGGCCCTGCAGGTACAGGGAAAACCTACTTGGCTGTGGTTATGGCAGTAGCTGCCTTGAAAGAAGGAAAAATCAAAAAGATTGTTTTGACAAGGCCGGCAGTTGAAGCTGGTGAAAGCCTTGGCTTCCTCCCTGGCGACCTGAAAGAAAAGGTCGACCCCTATTTACGTCCGCTGTATGATGCTCTTCATGATTTGTTGGGAATGGAACATACAGAACGACTGATTGAAAGAGGCACCATCGAAATTGCACCGCTCGCCTATATGAGGGGAAGAACGCTCGATGAATGTTTTGTCATTCTTGATGAAGCTCAAAATACCTCTCCAGAACAGATGAAAATGTTTCTGACACGCCTTGGCTTTGGCTCAAGAATGGTCATTACGGGCGATTTAACCCAAATTGACCTTCCAAGAGGGAAAGAGTCAGGGTTAAAAGTGGCAGAACGCACCTTGAATGGCGTGCCAGGCATACAGTTTATTTTCTTAAAGCAGCTTGATGTGGTAAGACACCCGCTGGTCCAGCGCATCATTTCGGCCTACGAAAAGAACGAGGGTGGCAAGTAGAAGAAGCCTCAGGTTTATTAAATAAAACCTGAGGCTTCTTCTTTTTTTGCAGAGAAAAATTTACGCTTGCAATTCTGCTATACCTTCTCTGTCCAGTTTTTGTTAATATGGAAATACAAAGCAGTGACAGGCGGGGGCTGAATGTGATGAGCAATAATGTGATAAAACGGTTTAAGCTTAAAAGAAAGAACTCACCTAAAAGTTGGTCGATCCCGCTCTTTGGATTATTGGCCTTGATCATTTACTCGACTTTATTAAGCAATGTCACACCTGATACGGTGGATGCTGAGCCGTATTCCATTTCTCCTCGGGACATACAATCACCGATCACCATTGAAATGAAGGAAGACACGCTAAAAAAGCAAAAGGATGCGGCGGATAAGGTAGAAAATATCTATTCCTATGATCAAGACAGTCCGCTCAAACAAGCTGAAAAATCAAATGAAATCTTCAAGGCCATTGAAAAAATTAACGAAGCGGAAAAAAAGGACAAAGACAAAGAACCACTTACACTCGATCAGAAAATCGATCAAATCAAGGGCATGGTCGGCAACAATCAAATTTCACCCGAAGCTTATACTGCTCTGTTTAATGCATCTTCTTCAGAATTGCGTTCAGCAAGAGATTTGGCTAGTTCGGTTATCAATGACACTCTGAAAAATAAAATCAGAGTGGACCAACTTGGATTTTTTCGCGACCGGGCCGAAGATAACATCCAGCAAAATTCCAACTTTGCTTCTTCTTTAAAAAGTGCAGTAATCGAGCTGACGAGAAGCAATATTGTTTCTAATTATCTGCTTGATGTGGATAAAACGAAGCTTGCCAAGCAAAAAGCCATTGATGAAGCAGAGCCTGTGGAGATTAAAGAAGGGGAAATCATCGTAAGAGAGGGCGATGTCATAACGCCTGAAAAATTTAAACAGTTAAAGCTAGTCGGTCTGCTGGATAAAGAAGTTGCGGTATATCCCTATGTTGGATTGCTCCTTTTTGTTCTTATCCTGGTCATAGGCTTGTATTATTTAATAAGAGATTCATTTGCTGCCAAAGAGAGCAGCAAAAGGAAACAGATTCTCCTTTATATCATCCTGATGGCTTTTTCCCTCCTGGTGATGAAGCTGTCCAGCTTCATTGACAAAATGGAGATTACAGGAATCTTTTTTATCGTTCCTATTGCAGCAGGAGCGATGATGATCAAAATGCTCTTTAACGAATTTACAGCTATTCTTTCAAGTGTTTTATTTGCGCTGTGCGCCACATTGATGTTTAATGAAGGATCGACCGGTACATTTAACTTTCCGCTCGGGATCTATGTACTGCTGGGGTGTATTGCAGGCGTTATTTATCTGGGCAAGCGCCATTTAAAATCAAGGATACTGAAAGCGGGGCTTCTCGTTTCGTTTATTAATGTTGTATCGATACTGATCATTCTGCTGCTTCAAAACGGAAAATATTCACCCGTACAGATTGGAGTCGAGATTGGGTTTGGTTTTGTTTCCGGATTTTTGGCATCCGTGCTCGCGTTGGGTCTGATGCCTGTATTTGAATCATGGTTTGGTGTGTTATCCACAACAAGGCTGATTGAACTCTCCAACCCAAATCATCCCCTTCTGCGCAAGCTTTTGCTTGAAGCGCCGGGGACGTATCATCATTCCGTCATGGTTGCCAACCTTGCCGAAGCAGGCTGTGAATCTATCGGTGCGAACGGGTTGCTTGCAAGGGTGGGCTCATATTATCACGATCTTGGAAAAACAAAAAGGCCGCACTTTTTTATTGAAAATCAGATGAATATGGACAATCCCCATGAGAAATTAACTCCACAGCTGAGCAAGACCATCATTATTGCGCATCCGTATGATGGATCGGAGATGTTGAAAGAATATAACTTGCCGGCAGAAATTATTGATATTGCCGAACAGCACCATGGAACCACACTGCTTCAATACTTTTACCATAAGGCAACAGAACAGAGCGAAAAAGATATTCCGGAATCGGATTTCAGATACCCGGGTCCAAAAGCACAATCAAAGGAATCTGCTGTTGTAGGGATTGCAGACAGTGTCGAAGCAGCCGTGCGTTCTCTATCTAAGCCGACACCGGTTAAAATTGACTCCATTATTCGCAAAATTATCACAGACAGGCTGGAGGATGGCCAGTTTGACGAGTGTGAACTGACCTTTAAAGAATTGGATACGGTCGCTAAAACGCTAAGCCAGACATTGAACGGTATCTTCCATTCGAGGATTGAATACCCCGAACAGCAAATTAAAAAGAAGGTGGATTTATAAATGAGCTTACACATTGATTTTACTGACGAAACCGAACAGGTGACACCGGAGCAGGTAGAGGAATTGACCAATCTTCTCAATCATGCTGCAGCCATGGAGGAGCTGCCTGATGAAACCGAGCTGTCATTAACATTCGTGACCGATGAGAGGATCCACGAAATCAATAGACAATACCGGGACAAGGACCGGCCAACGGATGTGATTTCATTCGCCATGGAAGAAATGGGCGAAGGGGAAATTGAAATCACGGGAGCCGAACTGCCAAGAATCCTTGGGGACATTATTATCTCCGTGGATACTGCAAAGCAGCAGGCCGAAGAATACGGGCATCCCTTGATGAGGGAGATTGGATTTCTTGCGGTCCATGGTTTTCTTCACCTTTTAGGCTACGATCATCTATGTGAGCAGGATGAAAAACAAATGTTTGGCCGGCAGGATGAAATCCTAAATGCATACGGCCTGACGAGATAACAGGGATGGCTGCCCGCCGGTTTTTTCGAAGTTTCAAATTTGCATGGTCCGGTATAAAGACCGCTTTAGCAGGGGAGCAAAATATTAAAATCCACCTTTTGATCAGCCTGGTTGTTTTGGGTACTGCGTATGTGCTGGATTTTTCTGTAGTGCGATTTGCGATTCTTTTCATTGTCATTGGAGTTGTCATTTCGTTGGAAATCGTCAATACTGCTCTTGAACGGGTGGTAGATCTTGTTACGGAGGAATTCCATCCTTTGGCCAAGCAGGCCAAGGACATGGCAGCGGGTGCCGTTTTGGTTTTTTCACTGATTGCTGTTATAATCGGATTACTGCTATTTGTAAAACCTGTCTTGCATTATCTTTTTTAAAGCCATAAACGTAAACAAAATAGATGAAGCATTGTATCAATCAGTAGGATAAAGGATGAATGTTGAAAGGTGGAACGAATATGGAAAAAGACAAACTGGTCAGGGAAGCGGTTACAGCCAGAGACCGTGCGTACGTTCCCTATTCCAAATTCCAGGTGGGGGCAGCCCTTCTGACCAAAGACGGAAAGGTCTATCATGGCTGCAATATCGAAAATGCGGCCTACAGTGTGACAAACTGCGCGGAGCGTACCGCGCTTTTTAAGGCGGTCTCAGAGGGCGATAAAGAATTTTCTGCACTGGCTGTTGTGGCAGACACAAAACGTCCGGTTCCGCCTTGCGGAGCCTGCAGACAGGTCATTTCGGAATTATGCCCATCTGACATGAAAGTGTATTTAACCAATTTACAAGGAGACATTTTGGAAACGACTGTGGAAGAGTTGCTTCCTGGAGCGTTTTCACCGGGGGATTTAAATGAATAAAACTGGTTATAAATCAGGCTTTGTATCCATCATTGGACGGCCAAATGTAGGAAAATCAACGTTATTGAACCATATCATCGGCCAAAAAATTGCCATTATGAGTGATAAGCCGCAAACAACAAGAAACAAAATCCAAGGAGTTTATACAACTGACCAAGCACAGGTTATTTTTATCGATACTCCGGGTATTCATAAACCAAAACACCGGTTGGGTGATTTTATGACAAAGATTGCCCAGCAGACATTAAGAGAAGTGGATTTGATCCTTTTTGTCATTAATGCGGAGGAAGGCTATGGACGGGGCGATCAATTTATCATTGATAAACTTCAGGGAATCAACCAGCCGATTTTTCTGGTAATCAACAAAATCGACACCATTCATCCAGATAAACTTCTGCCGCTTATTGAATTTTACCGCAATAAAGTCGAGGTACAGGAAGTCATTCCTATTTCCGCGCTTCAGGGGAATAATGTAAACACCTTGATGAATCAGATTACGGAATACCTTGAGGAAGGACCGCAGTACTATCCCGAGGATCAGGTCACTGATCATCCGGAACGCTTTATTGTCGGAGAACTGATTCGGGAAAAAGTGCTTCATCTGACTCGTGAGGAAATTCCTCACTCGATTGCTGTCGTGATTGAACAAATGCAGCGCCGCGAAGATCGCGATGTCGTCTTTATCAATGCTACCATCATTGTTGAACGAAAGTCGCAAAAAGGAATTATTATTGGAAAACAAGGTTCCATGCTCAAGGAAGTGGGCAAGCGGGCACGCACTGATATTGAAAACCTGCTGGGAACCAAAGTTTTTCTTGAGCTGTTTGTAAAAGTTCAGGCGGATTGGAGAAATAAAACGAGCAATCTGAAAGAATTTGGATTTAACGAAGACGAGTATTAAGCTTCCATATTTTCCTTCACATTTAATTTTTGTTATAAGGCAACCCTAAGGACAAGAGAGTTTAAAAAAACAACGTGAAAGGTGGAACATTCCCATGAAAGAATTTACCTGGAAGGTATTTTGCGAAACGGGCAGTATCGATACCTATTTGTTGTTTAAAGAACTTGAAGTGGACATGTCAGCGAGAACGGTACAAGAGGAGGATCCTCAAGCACCTATTGACTCTCCCATCCAATAAGGAGCCTTCATTAAAAGAACCTGGTGGTGGTAAACTTGCTGCAAAAGGTTGAAGGAATTGTCATCAGAAAAGTGGACTACGGTGAAACAAATGTCATCCTGACTCTTTTTACACGGGAAAAAGGTAAAATCGGTGTTATGGCAAGAGGGGCGAAGAAACCTAAAAGTCGCCTCTCTTCTGTTGCGCAGCTTTTTACATACGGTCATTTTGTTTATCAACAGGGCAGAGGCCTGGGTACCCTTAATCAGGGAGAAATTATTGACTCATTTCGGGGAATTAAAGAAGATTTGTTTAAAACCGCCTATTGTGCGTATATGATTGAATTTTTGGATAAAGTGACTGAGGAGCAGAACCCTCAGCCTTATTTATTTGAGCACCTGTGGCAATCCCTGCACCAACTGGACGAAGGAGCAGATCCTGAAGTTATTACCTTTATTTTTGAGATGAAAATGCTGCGGCAGGCCGGAATCGGCCCTCAGGTGGATCACTGCGCCAATTGCGGCCGAACGGAAGGAGAATTTTCCTTTTCAATTCGGGAGGGTGGTTTACTTTGTGAAAGATGCAGCCACTTGGATCCGAACCGGATACCCTTGTCACAGCCGGCCGCTAGGCTTCTCCGGCTTTTTTATCATTTCGACCTGAACCGTCTGGGAAACATATCATTAAAAAAACAAACAAAAGATCAGATCCGTTTTGTCCTGACTACATATATCGATGAAAATTCAGGCATGGTTTTTAAATCAAAAAAGTTTCTCAATCAATTGAATAAATTTGAATAACCCTGTGTTATGGTTTCGTTTGCTCCCTTAATTAGTATATAATGTTTAATTAAGAGTATAACACATTTAAAAGTTTGCTAAGGTGGTGCGAACAATCGAACTAAATAAGAGGCAAGAAACGATAGTGCAGATCGTAAAAGATCATGGGCCGATAACCGGGGAACACATAGCTGACCGTCTGAGCCTGACGAGGGCCACGCTGCGGCCGGACCTTGCCATACTGACAATGGCTGGCTATTTGGATGCCAGGCCGCGAGTAGGCTATTTTTATACGGGAAAAACCGGATCGCAGCTATTGACCGAGAAAATCAAAAAAATAGAGGTACACGAATTTTCATCCATCCCGGTCGTAGTTTCAGAATCCTCCACGGTTTATGAAGCGATCTGTACCATGTTTCTAGAAGACGTAGGAACATTGTTTATCGTAAATAAACAGTCTCATCTTGTTGGTGTGGTCTCAAGGAAAGATTTGCTGAGGGCAAGTATGGGCAAACAGGAACTGAACGCCATTCCTATCAATATTATTATGACCAGAATGCCAAATATCACGTTTTGTTTCAAGGAAGACCATTTGCTCGATGTGGCACAAATCATGATTGACAAGCAAATTGACGGACTTCCGGTCGTAAAGCAATCCACAGCCGGCGAAGGCTATGAAGTCGTGGGCAGGATTACAAAAACGAACGTCACCAAGGCCTTTGTTGAATTGGCCAGGGATGAAATGATCCTTTGATCTTAACTATCAGGAGGTAAGGATGACTGACAAAATAGATCGACCAATGATTTATATTGTATCTGATTCTGTGGGGGAAACGGCAGAGCTTGTGGTTAAAGCCGCGGCCAGCCAGTTTAATACCGCAGCCATTGAATTGAAACGAGTACCCTATGTGGAGGACCAGGGCACCATTAAAGAAGTCGTTGCCTTGGCCAAAGAGCACAACGCGCTGATTGCGTTCACACTCGTTATACCCGAGATGAAAGAATTCTTGCTTCAACAAGCGTTAGCGTCAGGTGTTGTTGCCGTGGACATTATCGGTCCAATGATGAGCCAGATGCAGCAGCTGCTTCAGCAGGTTCCACGTTATGAGCCTGGCATTGTACATCAACTGGATGATGATTATTTCAGAAAAGTGGAAGCGATCGAATTTGCCGTCAAATATGATGATGGAAGAGATCCGCGCGGAATTTTGAAGGCAGATATTGTTCTGGTCGGGGTTTCAAGAACCTCGAAAACTCCGTTGTCCCAGTATCTGGCACATAAGCGGCTGAAAGTGGCCAATGTTCCGTTGGTGCCCGAAGTTGAACCGCCAGAGGAGCTTTTTAAGGTTTCTGCCAAAAAGTGTTTCGGTTTAAGTATTACACCTGAAAAACTGAATAATATCCGTCGGGAACGCCTGATGGCTCTCGGGTTAAATTCAGAAGCGAACTATGCGAATATGGATCGCATTCGCCAGGAGCTTGATTATTTCAATAAAACGATAGACCGCATTGGCTGCAGAGTCATTGATGTTTCAAATAAAGCGGTCGAAGAATCGGCAAATTTGATCTACAATATATACACAGGGAAAAATTACAGATAAACGTCTGTCTGGCGTACGAAATCAAATGGATTTTGTGCGCCTTTTCCTGGTGATTATTTTCTCTGGCATTATGATTAATTTTTAGTTATAATATAAAATTGTGATTAAAAGTTAGCAATGCAACCAAGAATAGGACTGGAATGTTCTTTCTAAGGGCATGCTTGCGGAATTCTATGAAACAACATTCTTCTACAGCAGTAAAACAAAAAGAGGTTTTCTTCGACAAAATGGTTTTAACAGAAGGAAACCTATGAAGGATGTAGAATTGTAATTTATGCTAAATTCTAAAGTAAAAGTATGGGTTGATGGGGATGCATGTCCGGCTCCGATAAAAAAGGCAATTATCGAACATTGTCGTGAAATTGGAGTACCGGTATTTTTTGTTATCTCTTATGCCCACTACACGGATCCTGCGCCTGGTGTGGAATGGGTGCTTGTCGATTCCAACCGGGAAGAAGTAGATTTATATGTTATGAATCATTCAGTGAAGGGAGATATTGCCATTACACAGGACTTTGGCTTGGCAAGCATTCTCGTTCCAAAAGGTGTGGTGACCTTTCATCCCCGTGGATTCATTTACCAGGAGGAAGAAATGGAAAAAATACTTTTTGAAAGATACATTTCCGGGAAACAGAGAAGAGCAGGGAAGCGAACAAAGGGCCCATCGAAGTTCCGTGAAAGTGATCTGGAACGGTTCTCTGAACAATTTCAAAAATTATTGTCGAATATTGAAGGACTTCATTAATTTATAACGAATAATTATTACCTGTCTGAATTTTTCTGAGACAGGAAAGTAAATAAAGCGGTGTTTAAACATGGCAGAACGAATTCCGGACGAACTAATTGAAAAGGTTCGAACGTCTCAAGATATTGTTGAGCTTGTCAGTGAATACGTAAACTTAAAGAAACAAGGGCGCAACTATTTTGGGTTATGTCCTTTTCACGGTGAGAAATCTCCTTCTTTTTCCGTTGCACCGGACAAACAGATTTATCACTGTTTTGGCTGCGGGGTGGGCGGAAATGTTTTTTCGTTTCTAATGAATATTGAAGGGTTTTCCTTTCTGGAAGCCGTCAAGCATATTGCACAGCGAACCGGAATAGATTTACCTCAGTTGGAACGCCAGCAGGGGAACTCTAAGGCTTCCGATAGCCGTGCGGTGATGACAGAGGCCCACGAGCTATTGGCAAAGCTATATCACCATTACCTGCTCAACACTGAGCAAGGGCTTAAGGCGCTGGAGTATCTAAAGAACCGGGGATTTACGGATGAAGTTATCTTACGCTTTCAGATCGGTTTTGCTCCTGACTCATGGGATGCGGCGACCAATTTTTTAAAGAGAAGAAAATTTTCGCTCGATCTCTGTGAAAAAGCGGGCTTGCTCGGTACACGTGATTTTGACGGGAAGTTTTTTGACCGTTTCCGAAACCGGATAATGTTTCCGATTTGGGATAGAAACGGCAAGGTCATTGCTTTTGGTGGAAGAATCCTCGGCAGCGGTGAACCCAAGTATTTAAACAGTCCTGAAACCATGCTGTTTAATAAAGGGAACAACCTGTATGCCATGCATCTTTCGCGGCCGCAAATGAGGAAGAAAGAGCAGGCGGTTCTGTTTGAAGGCTATGTCGATACGATTGCGGCATGGCGGGCTGGCGTGGAGAACGGGGTGGCCACACTTGGTACTTCCCTGACCGAGGAGCAGGCTAAATTGCTGAAACGGAATGTTCCTTCCGTTGTCATTTGCTATGATTCGGATAATGCAGGTGTGGAAGCTGCCTTCCGTGCCTCTGCCATTCTTCAAAAAGCTGGCGTTAATGTCAGAATTGCGCAGATGCCTGATGGACTTGATCCCGATGACTACATCCAAAAATTTGGCACTGAGAAGTTTAATAGGGATGTAATAGGGGCAAGTTTAACCGTAATGGCATTCAAGATTCGATACTTCAGAAGAGGGAAAAATCTTAACGATGAAGGAGAACGCATGCTCTACATCGAAGAGATTATTAAGGAAATCAGCAGGCTGTCCAATGCTGTCGAAAAAGACCATTATTTACGGCAGCTTTCCGATGAATTCAACCTTTCTCTGGAGGCACTTAAACAGCAGCAGTACCTTACTGCAAAGCAGCAGAAGCGAAAAAAGGATAATGTGGAACCAAACAGGAATAATAATCCTAGGTATAAAACATATTTTAACAAACCGCTTTTGCCTGCCTATCATAATGCTGAACGGATTCTTCTTGCACATATGCTGAAAAACACCGATGTGGCCATTAGGGTTCAGGAGTCAGTTGGAGCGTCATTTAACATTGAAGAACACAATGCAGTTGCAGCTTATTTATATGCCTTCTACGAAGAAGGAAATTTGCCCAATGTTGGTTTATTCCTGCAGCGCATTGAAGATGAAAGGTTAAACAAGATTGCATCCGAACTGGCCATGCTGACTGTCAATGAACATCTTTCCGACAGGGAAATGAGTGATTATATAAGGCAGATCACCAACTATCCGAAATGGTTGGAGATACAGAGTAAAGAGAAACAAAAAAAGGAAGCGGAACGCGGGCAGGATTTTGCCAGGGCGGCCCAAATAGCAATGGAAATACTTCATATGCAAAAAGAGTTAAAAGGTTCATAATTTTTTTGGTGAAGTGTGGAAGGAGGGGATCGAATGGCTGAAAAACCAAACCGTCAGGAGACGGAAGGCGAATTAACCATCGATCAAGTAAAAGAGCAACTAATTGAAGCAGGTAAAAAGAACGGGGTGCTGACGTATACCGTCATCACAAATAAACTGGCTCCTTTTGACCAGGATTCCGAACAAATGGATGAGTTCTACAACTTCCTTGAAGAACAAGGGGTAGAAGTTTCCGATGAAACCGATGGCGATGAGGAAGAGCCAAAATTTGAAGCCGGTAAAGAAGAAGAGGAATTTGACCTCAATGACTTGAGTGTTCCTCCAGGTGTTAAAATAAATGACCCCGTCAGAATGTACCTGAAAGAGATCGGCCGTGTGGACCTTCTTTCCGCTGAAGAAGAAATTTCTCTTGCAAAGCGAATTGAAGAAGGAGACGAGGAAGCAAAACGCCGTCTGGCGGAAGCCAACCTCAGGCTCGTTGTCAGTATTGCCAAACGGTACGTAGGCCGCGGAATGCTCTTTCTTGACCTGATTCAAGAAGGTAACATGGGATTGATCAAAGCCGTTGAAAAATTTGATTACCGTAAAGGATATAAGTTCAGTACTTATGCCACATGGTGGATCAGACAGGCGATTACCCGTGCGATAGCGGACCAGGCAAGAACCATCCGAATTCCTGTTCACATGGTTGAAACCATCAATAAACTGATCCGTGTCCAGCGGCAGCTTCTTCAGGATTTGGGCCGTGAACCAACTCCGGAAGAAATTGGAGCAGAAATGGAACTTACACCTGACAAGGTGCGTGAGATCTTGAAAATAGCTCAAGAACCTGTATCTCTGGAAACACCGATCGGGGAAGAGGATGATTCCCATCTTGGTGATTTTATTGAAGACCAGGATGCACTTGCTCCTTCAGAGGCAGCCGCTTATGAGCTCTTAAAGGAACAGCTGGAAGACGTTCTTGATACCCTTACTGACAGGGAAGAGAACGTGCTTCGCTTACGATTCGGCCTGGATGACGGGCGTACAAGAACGCTCGAGGAAGTCGGCAAAGTGTTCGGTGTTACACGTGAACGGATCCGCCAAATCGAAGCAAAAGCTCTTCGTAAACTTCGTCACCCAAGCCGAAGCAAAAGACTCAAGGACTTCTTGGAATAGAATAGTGAATGATCAAGTCTGCCTTAGGGCAGGCTTTTTTGTTGATGTGATTTCCAAATTTACCATTTATTAATATGTATTTTACTGATTCTGAGAACGGAATGCAAATGCCTTTGAGAAATACAGACTTCCAATAAGAGGTAAAAAAAGAAAGAAATCAAAAATGTTAATGTTGTAAAAATTCTGCCTTTATATCTATAATAAACTTGAAAGCGATTACACACAATGGTGAAATTACACAAAAGGTGGGTCTGCCATGAATTACGCATTAACAGATGAACAGGCAATGATTCAAAAAATGATGAAGGAATTTGCGGACGAAGAGGTGGCTCCGGGTGCCGAACAACGCGACAAAGAAAAAAGGTTTCCTCTGGAAATTTTTAAAAAGCTCGCGAAGCTTGGAATCATGGGTCTTCCATTTCCGGAAGAATACGGAGGTGGAGGAGCCGACACCATATCGTTTGCTATCGCCGTAGAAGAGCTCAGCAGAGCCTGTGGTTCTGCAGGCATTACCTATTCTGCGCATGTATCACTGGGTGGCGCTCCTCTTTATATGTTTGGAACAGAAGAACAAAAACAAAAATACCTTGTGCCGATCTGTACAGGTGAATCGATGGGTGCTTTTGGACTAACCGAACCGAACGCTGGCTCAGATGCAGGGGGTACACAGACAACAGCGATCAATCAAGATGGTCAATGGACCATCAACGGAAGCAAGTGCTATATTACAAACGCGAGTTATGCAAAGCACCTGGCGCTCACGGCGGTTACTGGAAAGAGTAACGGCAAAAAAGAAATCAGCGCTATTATTGTTCCAACGGATGCAGAAGGTTTTAAGGTTATTGATAACTATGAAAAAATGGGGCTTCATTCTTCCAATACAACTGAATTGATTCTCGACGGTGTCAACGTGCCGGAGGAAAATCTGCTTGGAAAACGTGGAGATGGCTTTAAGCAATTTTTGATTACCCTGGACGGGGGAAGGATCGGCATCGGAGCGATGGCTGTAGGCATTGCCCAGGCAGCCTACGATAAAGCGCTTGCATATTCAAAGGAAAGGAAGCAATTCGGTTCCTCTCTTTCGAAGTTTCAGGTGATTCAGTTCAAACTTGCGGATATGGCCATGAAGATTGAACTGGCACGAAACATGGTCTATAAGGCAGGATGGCTGAAGGACCAGGGTAAGAGGTTTTCAAAAGAAGCGGCTATGGCGAAACTATATGCATCAGAGATTTGCATGCAAATCTGTTCCGAGTCCGTACAGATTCATGGCGGCTATGGCTATATGAGAGATTATCACGTAGAACGATATTTCAGGGATGCCAAACTGACAGAAATCGGTGAAGGCACATCGGAGATCCAACGTATGGTTATCGCAAGAGAAATTGGCTGTTAAATCCAGTAGAAGGGGTGAACTATGGCTGTGAATGGTTCTTTGACAATTGGCAAATACCTTGAAGGGCAGGCACATGCTCTGGCCTCACATGAAGCCGTTGTTTACAGCACGCTCGGAATTCGTTATTCATATCAGGAGTTTTATGAGTTAACCGAAAAAGTGGCAAAAGGCTTAATGGCCCTCGGGGTCAGGAAAGGGGACCATATTGCAGTCTGGGCGACCAATGTTCCGGAGTGGATTTTGCTTCAATTTGGGTCTGCACGAGCTGGTGCTGTCCTTGTAACGGTAAATACAAGTTATCAGCAAAACGAGCTCGAGTATCTGCTCAAACAGTCGGATGCCAAAGCCCTTTTTTTAATCGAAGGATTTAAAGATACATCCTATGTACAAATGGCACAAACCATTCAGGCGAAAAAAG
The DNA here is from genome assembly GCF_004127935.1 of Fictibacillus sp. S7. Taxonomy (NCBI): domain Bacteria; kingdom Bacillati; phylum Bacillota; class Bacilli; order Caryophanales; family Fictibacillaceae; genus Fictibacillus; species Fictibacillus sp. S7. The sequence goes on from NZ_QJKL01000001.1 coordinate 347,227, forward strand.
AAGAATTCCCATTTCTTGAAAAGCTGATATTTATGGGCAATGAAGCACATGACAACATGTTGACCTGGGAAGAAATGCTGGACGCTGGCGAAGCCGTTTGGGATGATGATCTTGCCCAAAGAGAGGAAAGCCTGCACCCGGATGATGTCATCAACATGCAATATACGTCAGGGACGACAGGTTTTCCCAAAGGCGTTATGTTGACGCATAACAACATAATGGGCAATGCCCACCGGCTGGCTGCATCAATGAAACTCACTAGTGAGGACCGACTTTGCATCCCAGTTCCATTTTTTCATTGCTTTGGATGTGTCATAGGAACGCTCACAGCTGTTTCGGCAGGCGCCACCATGGTGCCTGTCGTCCAGTTCAACCCGAAAGAAGTGCTGGATACGGTTGAAAAAGAAAAATGTACGGCTCTTCATGGTGTTCCAACCATGTTTATTGCCGAGCTAAACCACGAGAACTTTGAACGCTATGACCTTAGCTCGCTAAGAACAGGTGTGATGGCGGGATCTACCTGTCCAATTGAAGTGATGAAAAGTGTTATCAACAAAATGGGGATGTCAGAAATCACCATTGCCTATGGTCAGACGGAAACCTCTCCTGTGTTTACACAGACGGTTCCTGATGATCCCATTGAAAAACGGGTGGAAACCGTAGGAAAGCCGCATTCCGGGGTTGAAGTGAAGGTGATCGACCCTGTTACAGGAGATCTTTTGAAAGCGGGAATGCAGGGAGAGCTTTGTACAAGAGGGTATCATGTGATGAAAGGTTACTATAAGATGCCTGAAGCAACAGCTAAAGCTATTGACTCTGAAGGCTGGCTGCATACGGGCGACCTGGCTGTTATGGACAATGATGGCTATGTGGCAATCACCGGACGTTTAAAGGATATGATCATACGCGGTGGAGAAAATATTTATCCGCGTGAGGTGGAAGAATTCTTATACTCCCATCCATCGATTCTTGATATTCAGGTGATTGGGATTCCCGATGAGAAATATGGTGAAAAAGTAGCGGCCTGTGTGCAGCTGAAGGAAGGGGAACAGCTGACCAAGGAAGAATTGGTGGATTATTGCCAAGGGAAAATATCCAAATTTAAGATCCCGGAGCATATTTTCATTATGAAAGAATATCCCATGACCGCTTCAGGTAAAATTCAAAAGTATAAACTCCGTGAAGAGGCACAACGACTGATGAACGTAAAAGAAGGCCTGGTAAGGTAAAATCGTCCGCCCAGCGGACGGTTTTTTCTCATCAAGTCCAAGAGGCAGGCCCGAAAGTAAAGTGTTGTACCGATACTTGTGTAAGATTGATAAAACTAGCAAAAGTTTAACTTTTTCTTTCCTTCAACTCTATTTTCAAGTAAAATAGGATATGGATTGTTAGCACTTACATAAGCAGGCAGAATGTACACCAATTGTATAACAGACGAAGGAGGAAAAATCATGAAACGAAATCCGCTTATTCCTTTTATATTCACTGCAGTGATTGGTATTATTCTCGTTATTGGCATGTCGTTTTGGGGAATACATAATCAGGAACAAGCGAAAAAAGAAAAAGAACAGGCAGCACTGGATCCGGCAGCGATTTTTAAACAAAACTGTTCTTCCTGCCATGGACAAAACCTTGAAGGCGCGGTTGGACCGAATCTTCAAAAGGTTGGAGGCAAGTATTCAAAAGAGCAGATTACCAACATTCTTAAAAATGGTAAATCAGGCGGAATGCCGGCGGGTGTTGTAAAAGGTGAAGAGCAACAAATTATCGCTCAATGGCTTTCAAAGAAAAAGTAATAGAAAAGCTGACTCCGGACGACACAGGTGATGTGTTGTGAAGAGCCAGCTTTTTGTTTTTTTAGCACGAGTTGTTCATAATAAGAACTATGAAAATAAAAGCAGGTGGAATTAATGAAACGAGATAACCTTTCCCTCAGGCTGAGAACGGTGGCAGCCCATATACACAGGGAGGCAGTGATGGCGGATATCGGTTCTGACCATGCCTATCTTCCGTGTTATTTAATCCTTGAACATCAGGTGGTCTATGCGATTGCTGGTGAAGTTAATGAAGGCCCCTATCAATCCGCTCTCCACGAAGTTCAGGCGGCCAACCTTCAAAACAAAATATCAGTGCGCAAGGGAGACGGTTTGGACATCCTCTCACCAAACGAGGCAGATGTGATCACCATTTGCGGAATGGGCGGCCAATTAATTTCGAGTATTCTGGAAAAGGGAAAAACGAAAATTGAAGGTGTAAAAAGGCTCGTGCTGCAGCCCAATGTTGGCGCAGATACTGTAAGAAAATGGCTTATGAAAGAAAACTGGATCCTTGTGCATGAAGAAATTATTAAAGAGGACGGTAAAATATACGAAGTACTTGTGGCTGATTGGGACTGGGACAAAAAAGAACAGCAGCCTTATAGCGAAAAAGAAGAGCTGGAATTGCTTCTTGGTCCATTCCTCATGAAAGAGAAAAACGAGGCATTTGTTGAAAAGTGGAAAGGCGAGCTTCGTCAGTGGGAAAAGATTCTGCAGCAGATGGAACGAAGTGAATCCCCTGATCTGGCCGAAAGAAAAGCAAGTCTGCAAAAGCGCATTGATTCGGTGAAGGAGGAGTTAAGTCTATGAGTAAATATGCAAACGGACAAACGATCATTTCAGATTTGCATGTCCTCGCACCCAAACAACTGGCAGAAGAAGGGGATCCGATTGGATTGCAGGTGGGAAACCTTAACCAACCGGTCAAAAAGGTAATGATTGCACTGGATGTATTGGAGGAGGTGGTGGATGAAGCTATTGAATCAGAAGTACAGCTCATCATTGCCCACCATCCAATGATTTACCGTCCCTTAAAGAAAGTCGATCTATCCACTTCGCAGGGAAGGATGATTGAGAAGCTGATTAAGCATGATATTGCTGTTTACGCGGCACATACGAACCTTGATATTGCTAAGGGTGGAGTGAATGACTGGCTGGCAAATGCGATGGAGCTTCAAAACACAGAAGTGCTTAAAACCACGGTTAAGAAGCGGCTGTACAAACTGGCTGTTTATGTTCCAGAGCAGCACAGCACAAAAGTGAGAGATGCGATGGCTGCTGCAGGAGCGGGACATATCGGAAATTACAGCCATTGTACCTTTAACACATCCGGCGAAGGCACGTTTAAGCCGCTAGAAGGAACTGATCCTTTCATTGGAACAAAAGGCCAGCTAGAGACGGTCAGCGAGCTTAAAATCGAAACGGTTGTTCAGGAAGAACGAATGAATCAGGTGGTGGCAGCTATGGTTCAGGCTCATCCTTATGAAGAAGTGGCTTACGATGTGTACGAACTGAAAAACGAAGGACAAGCTCTCGGGATTGGCAAAATCGGAATGCTGAAAGAACCAATGGAGTTTGAAGCGTTTATTGCCCATGTGAAAAAAACGCTGGATGTTCGTTCGCTGCGCGCGGTGAAAGGGAACAATAAAAAGGTACAAAAGGTTGCAGTTGTTGGAGGGGATGGAAATAAATTTATTTCTTCCGCGATTATGAAAGGTGCAGATGTTCTTGTAACCGGTGATATGTACTATCACAATGCACATGATGCTCAAGCGGCGGGCCTTTCGATTGTGGATCCAGGACATAATGTAGAGAAAATCATGAAGAAAGGGCTTCGGGAGTATCTCACGGCAAGTTTGGAAAAAAAGGGATACTCAACCGGAGTCGTTTCTTCCGAAGTTCATACCGATCCTTTTCTCTTTTTCTAAAAAAAAGCCTGGTTCAAATATCTTGAACCAGACTTTTTTTATTTTGCTTTTACTTTTGGCAATATTTTGGCCAAACTTACTTTACGTTCTTTTTCCCATGTCGAAGGATCCATTTCATCATATTGTTCGAGGAAAGAGATGACTTCCTTTGTAATCGGGGTTGGGGTGGAGGCTCCTGAAGTAACACCGAGTGTCTTCACACCTTTTAGCCAATCCAGTTCAATTTCAGTCACATCTGCAATCCGGTGTGCCGGTGTTCCTGCGATTTCCTGCGAAACCTGTGCAAGACGGTTGGAATTGTTGCTTTTTGGGTCTCCAACTACTAGAACGAGGTCACATTCCTTAGCCTGTTCGGCAACTGCCTCCTGACGGACTTGAGTCGCCAGGCAAATTTCTTTGTGAACCTCGGCTTCAGGATATTTTACAAGCAGCTGTTTGATAATCTCGGCCACATCCCACTGACTCATGGTTGTTTGGTTAGTGATCAGGATCTTTTTGTTATCGATTTGCAAGTTTTGAATATCCTGCACATTCTCGATAAGGTGAACTGCCCGGGGCGCTATACCGATGGCTCCTTCGGGTTCAGGGTGACCCTTCTTTCCAATGTAGATCACTTCATACCCATCTTGTTCCTTTTCACGGATCAAATCGTGGGTTTTGGTTACATCAGGGCAGGTGGCGTCTATTTCCATCAGCCCTTTTTCATGGGCGAGGCGCCGCACTTCAGGTGATACACCATGGGCGGTGTAAATCACTGTGCCGGATTCAATGTTTCGGATAATATCGAGACGGCTTTTGCCGTCCAATGTAATAATTCCCTCTTCTTCAAAAGCGTCAGTTACATGTTTATTATGAACAATCATGCCCAGAATATAGATAGGACGGGGCAATGATGGGTCTTTAGCCGCCTGTCTTGCTAATACCATGGCATCGACTACGCCATAGCAATAACCTCGAGGAGATATTCTTACTACCTTCATGTACATCTCTCCCTTATACAACGTAAAAGTAGGATATGCAGAATCCGTCACGAAGACGGTCTGAACACCTTATACCATTATAAAGGAGAGTGTATCAGAAAACAATGAAGGGACCCTGCACCGCTAGATAAACAGTTTTGGTGCAGGCTGCAGCTTTTTGACCGGCCCTTTTTTTAGAGCTTTTGGTGGTGCCTGGATGTTCTTTACCTTTGGGGCAGCTGGGGCAGCGGCAGGACCGATCATAATTTTTGCATCTTCTGGTGTTCCTTCGGGGATGTCATACGGAAAGCTTGAGCTCTCTCCATTTACAGGCAAATCATAAGGAAAACTGCTTTCATCCAGCCATTCACTGTTTACTTCGATTTTAACAGGTGGTTTGGACTGGCGCTTTTGCTGAACCTTTGGTGTCTTTTTGGTTTTTGCAGCAGGCTTTTCTTTCTTTTTGGTTGGTGATTCTGCCTGAACTTGGACTGTGTTTGCTTTTTGGACTTTGGCTTCTTCTCTTGCTTCCTTTTTTTCTTTAAAGGCTTTATTGGTATTATCTCTGAATTCCTTCAGCGATTTCATCATGTCTGGCAGATTTTTAACCATTGGTCCGTACTGTTTAACCATCGGGCCCATAGTTTCAGCCACTTGCAACATTTTCTGGACGTTTTCCACCATCGTCAGCATGTTCAATGGTGATCTTGCCGCACCGCCCAGGCCTGGCAGGGAACGCATGCCGCCTGGAGGAGCGAATCGTTGTCCGGGCGGCACGTTGGCATGAGGCGTACGTCCTCTCTGAGGACCTCTAGGGGGAAATGGATACATGGTTTTGACCCTCCCTTCAAAAAAATACCCTTCCCTTAAAGATATGAAATGGATGGCCAGGAGGTGTGCGGATGTCATGCTATTAGGCGGATTTCCTATTCTACATGGCTAAATTCAAAGACTTCCTCTATAATACTAAAAGTAGACCCTACAAATGTAAAAAGTCAGGTGATAAAAAATGAAAACAGCGTTTGACCGTTTAAATATAAAACCTTTTTTATTAAACGCAATGACCGAGCAAGGTTTTAAAAAACCAACCGATATTCAGGAACGGGTTGTTCCCGGGATATTGAAGGGCCACGACATTATCGGCCAGTCACAAACCGGATCAGGAAAAACTCTTGCTTTTTTGCTTCCGGTTCTGAGCAAGATCGATCCAGCGAGAAATGAAATTCAAGCTGTGATTACCGCACCAACAAGAGAACTGGCACAACAGATTTTTGATGAGTACGAAAAACTGACTCCTTATTTTCCGGAAGACCAGTATGTGCGAGCCAAGACCGTGGTCGGTGGTACCGACCGGAAACGAATGGCAGACCGTTTGAAGAATGCACCCCATCTTATCATAGGAACACCGGGCCGCATTAAGGATCTGGTTAACAACGAAGGAATCAGTATTTTTTCGGCAACCACACTTATTGTGGATGAAGCGGACCAGATGCTTGATATGGGATTCATTGAGGACGTTGACCAGGTCGCTTCACGCATGGCAAATGAAATTCAAATGCTGGTGTTTTCAGCAACCATACCTGAAAAACTGCAGCCTTTCCTGAGAAAGTACATGAATAATCCCCGGCATGTTCATATCAGTCCGGAACAGGCAACGGCCAAAGAAATCAAGCACGTGTTAATCCCGTTAAAACACAGGGATAAAAAGAAAACACTGATTGAGGTGGCAAAGGCCTATAATCCGTATCTTTGCTTAATTTTCGTTAATACGAAAAAAACAGCGGACGAGGTCGCGGATGCAATGCTTGCAGAGGGAATGAATGTTGAACGCATTCATGGGGATGTGCCTCCGCGTGAGCGAAAAAACATCATGAAACGCGTACAAAAAGCCGAGTTCCAATATGTAGTTGCGACCGACCTGGCTGCGCGTGGTATCGATATTAAAGGCATCAGCCACATCATTAATTTTGAACTGCCGTCTGATTTGGATTATTATATTCATCGTACAGGCAGGACGGGACGTGCGGGCATGTCTGGTATTGCCGCAACCATTTATGAACCATCCGATCAGCTTGCGATCCAAAAGCTGCAAAGCCGCAAGATTCATTTTGTCCAGGAAGAAATCAAGAACGGTGAATGGATTGAAGTTCCTGTACGGATGAAAAAAGCTTCCGTTGAAAAAGGAAAGCAGGGAGCAAGCCTTCCAAAGCCCAAAAAAGTAAAGCCGGGCTATAAGAAAAAGATGGCTGAAGAAAAGAGAAGAATGGAAAAAAGGCAAAACCGCAATAAAAAGTAACAAACCGGTTAGAGAAGGAGAACAAGCGATGCTAAAACTAGGATCACATGTATCTATGAGCGGAAAAAAAATGCTGCTTGGCGCAAGTGAGGAAGCAGCTTCCTACGGAGCAAACACCTTTATGGTATATACCGGCGCTCCCCAAAACACGCGCAGAAAAAAGATTGAAGACCTTAACATTGAGGCCGGGATCAAGCATATGCAAGAAAACGGCATGACGGAACTCGTGGTGCATGCACCATATATTATAAATATCGGAAACTCATTGAAGCCTGAAACGTTCCAATTGGGAGTAGACTTTCTGCGTTCGGAAATTGAACGGACTGCAGCAATCGGCGGAAAGCAGATTGTCCTTCACCCGGGTGCACATGTGGGTGCCGGAACAGAAGAGGGAATCAAAAAGATCATTGAAGGATTAAATGAAGTACTTACACCGGATCAAACCGTGCAAATTGCACTTGAAACCATGGCCGGAAAAGGCTCAGAGTGCGGGCGTACCTTTGAGGAGCTTGCAGCTATTATTGAAGGGGTACATCAAAATGACAAGCTTTCCATCTGTTTTGATACGTGCCATACGCACGATTCCGGCTACGATATTATCAATGACTTCGATGGCGTTATCAATTCATTCGATAAAATTATCGGGCTTGACCGTCTGAAAGTCCTTCATATTAATGACAGCAAAAACGAATGTGGAGCGAGCAAAGACCGTCACGAAAATATTGGGTTTGGGAAAATTGGATTTGATGCATTGAATTACATCGTCCATCACCCGCAGCTAGACGATATTCCAAAAATTTTAGAAACTCCTTATGTGGGAACAGATAAAAACAACAAAAAGCCTCCTTACCAATTGGAGATCGAGATGTTGAAGAATAAAGAATTTGTTCCTACTCTGCAGGAGCAGCTGCTGACGGTATGACTAAAAAGAGACGGAAGGTGAACTGCACCAGGGTATGCTGTTCATGTCCGTCTCTTTTTTTTATCTGTTTAAATAATTGTTGATTAAGTATTGGATGGTTGCTGCCTTTTCGCGATTGACTTCATGAGCTATGGCTTGAATGATTTCTTCCCGTTGTGCAGCATTCATTATGTTTATGTTATATCTTCTTAAAATGTTTACTACTTGAGTGGCTTCCTGCATCGAAACGGGAAACTGGTGCTGTGCGGCCAGACCGACGAGCTCTTGTGCAGTAAGCTGATTTAACTTGTTGTTGATCATATGAACCATAATCGGATTCATTATATCCCCTCCTGTCACCCTATCCTATGAAGGAGCGGAAAAAAAGTGAACAGAAAAAAGCCGTTTAAAACGGCTTTTTGGGTGATCATTTATATGAAAGAATGAAAGACAAAGTTAATTAAAAATAATAAAGCGATGATGTACATGGGGGCAGGAATCTGCTTTCGTTGCCCAACAGCCAATTTTAATATAGGGTAGGCGATGAAGCCAAATGCCAGCCCGTCCACAATACTGTAAGTGAGCGGAATAAGCGCGATGATCAAAAATGCAGGAAATCCTTCTGTAAAATCGGAGAGAGGAATCTGCTGTATGTTTTGAACCATCAATCCCCCAATAATAATCAGAACAGGCGCAATCGCCCCATCCGGAATCAGACTTAAAAACGGCGTAACGGCAATGGAAGCAAGGAACAGGATTCCAGTCACCACACTTGTCAGCCCGGTCCGACCGCCTTCTGAGATGCCGGCCGCACTTTCTACGGTAGAAATGGTAGGACTTGTCCCGAAAACTCCCGAGATAAGAGACGTGACAGCATTGGCCTGAAACGCTTTTGGAAACTTTTTTTGGTCCGGAAGAAGGCCGTGCAAAAGTCCCATGTTTTCAAATGTTACAATCATGGTTAAGGAAAATGTAGCGATCCAGAAAGGAAGGCTCCACATTCCTTTAAAATCGGCTCCGAAAAAAAGCTGCATAAATGGAGAAAGTTCCAATTTGTCTTCGGCCGCATGTGCCCATCCTGTAACATAGCCAATCAGACAGGTGACCGCAATTCCAATAAGAAAGCTTCCTTTTATGTTTCTTGAAAAAAGAAACAGAGTAATAATAAGACCGATGATGGTCAGCAAGGTTGTGGGATGGCTTAAATGGCCAAGTTTCACAAATGTGGTTGTGCTCGCTTCAATAATACCGCCTTTTTGAAGGCCGATAAACGCCAGGAACAAACCAATTCCTACGGTTATGCTATGCTTTAAGGAAGCTGGGATGCTTTCTGACAGGACATCTTTAAGCTTTGTTGATGCGATGATAAGAAATAAAATGCCTGAGAGAATAACAGCAGCGAGCGCTTCTCTCCAGGACAGCCCCATACCCTGTATAATCGTATAGGTAAAAAAAGCGTTGACGCCCATTCCCGGAGTCAATATGATAGGGGCATTGGCGTAAAACCCCATAAAGAAACATCCAGCAACTGATGTCAGAATGGTAGCCAGCAGTACACCGTAATAGGGCATTCCGGCGTCCGCCAATATAAGCGGGTTGACGATAATGATATAGGCGATCGTAAAAAACGATGTAACCCCCGCCAATATTTCCCGTTTCACTGTACTGTGGTGCTTTTCTACTTCAAAAAATCTTGATAACTTCAAGTGTTTCCCTTCTTTATTTACTTATCCCTCGCCCACCCGGCATCCTGCTATCGCAGGCTGCCAATTAAAAATTATAACGCACCGCTAATCTTTTGACTACTTCTTCTTTTGAGAATGAGATTGGTTTTGAGCGAAAAAAGGATGATACATATGAACTATAAAGCAGTTTGTTTTGATATGGATGGAGTATTGGTAAATACAATGGACGATCATGCTTTGGCTTGGCACCACGCGTTCCGCGAACAGGGGCATGTAGTCAAAGCGGCCGATTTTTACGAGTTGGAAGGTATGCCAGGCATGCAGACTATTCTTCATGTGAACCGTATTTACGGACTGCAGCTTCCTTTGGAACAGCAGGAGGCGATCTACCGCAACAAGCGGGCCCACTTTGTGAAGCATTCCAAGTATGGGTTTTATCAACACACCTTACAGGCTCTTAAAGGTTTATCCCAATCCGGAATTCCAATCGGTTTGGCCACGGGCAGCCGGAAGGAATTTGTGAACGAGGTACTGGAAAGGCTTGAGGAGATGGGTATAACATTTGATGCGGTGATTACAGGTGATGATGTGGAAAAGGGAAAGCCTTCACCTGAACCTTACGAAAAGGTCTTTGCGCAATTTTCATACCGTCCAAATGAATGGATCGTGGTTGAAAATGCACCGCTTGGCATCCAGGCAGCTGTGGCTTCAGGAGCATTCGTTCTGGCTCTTTTAACTACACTGCCTGAAGAGAAGCTGATTTTGGCGAATGACATTTTGAAGCATCATCAAGAACTTAAAGAGTACTTATTGAGTGAAGTTGGTGTGCAGGCGAGGGATTTTACAAAATAGAGGGATTCTTGTATACTTTACAGGAATATAAATCGTAATCGTTACTATTGCTTGGAGGCGCTTATGTCAAAACACGATAATACGGCTGCCGTGAAAATCGAGAATTTATCTTTTCATTACGGAGACAGGTATGTTCTTGATCGCATAAATTTTGAAATACCGAATGGTGCTTTTATCGGGCTTGTCGGTCCAAATGGCTCCGGAAAATCCACCCTGATTAAATGCATTCTGGGTTTGCTGAAGCCCCAATCCGGAAGGGTATCCTTTTTTGGTATTCCTCTCGGTCGATTTAAAAATTGGGAAGAAGTTGGGTATGTTTCCCAAAAAGCGAACAGTTTTAACACGGCTTTTCCAGCAACCGTATATGAAGTGGTGTCAATGGGGTTGTTCGGTAAGGTCGGGCTTTTTCGTTTTTTAACGAAAAAACACAAACAAAAAATAATGGGGGCCATTGAAACGGTGGGTATGACCGAATTCACTCACCGGAATATCGGTGAACTTTCTGGCGGCCAACAGCAGAGAGTATTTATCGCAAGAGCCCTGGTCAGTGATCCAAGGCTGCTCATTCTTGATGAACCGACAGTAGGAGTGGATGCCGCATCTGTATCCAACTTCTATCAGATGCTTAAGAGCCTCAACGAAGAAAAAGGACTGACATTATTGCTCGTCACCCACGATGTCGGTGTAATGTCCGACTATGTAACCCATGTTGCCTGTTTAAATAATCAGTTGCATTTTCATGGGGATACAAAAGAATTCAAAGAAATCTCAAAAGAGGGTTTCTCTCAGATGTATGGGCATCATGTCCATGTACTGGAACATCTTCATTAACCGGAGGAAGTTTGGATGTCATTTCCGTTTTTTCATTATGAGTTTTTACAAAACGCGTTTTTAACCGGCATCATGATCGGCCTTTTGGCCCCGGTTCTTGGCGTGTTTATCGTTGTCAGAAGACAGTCCCTGATCGCCGACGCACTCTCGCACATTACGCTGGCCGGCATCGCAGCCAATTTGATGCTGGGCCGGAGCCCTGGGTTTTTCCAGGGGTTGAACCCGTTATATATGGGGATGGTTTTTTCAGTAGGTGGAGCAATTGGAATCGAGCAGCTCCGGAAGGTTTATAAGCATTATGAAGAGCTGGCGATTCCTATCATCATGTCTGCAGGTATTGGACTCAGCGTCATTTTTATTTCATTGGCGAACGGCTTTAATACGGACTTATTTAATTATCTTTTTGGAAGTGTGCTGGCTGTGAAACAATCGGATGTTTGGACCGTTTTTTTCATCCTTTTGCTCGTGTTTGCTTTTGTCCTGTTTTTGTACAAGGAACTTTTTGTGCTTTCTTTTGACGAAGAACAGGCAGCTGTTTCAGGAATTAAAGGAAAGTGGATTCAATTTTTGTTTATTATCATGGTAGCCTTGGTCATCGCATCCTCCATGAAGATTGTTGGAATACTTCTGGTTTCCGCACTGATGACGCTTCCGGTTGCGGCAAGTCTGCGCATTGCCAATGGATTTAAGCAGACCTTTGTTCTTTCTGTTATTTTTGGTGAGACAGCCGTGATCCTTGGCTTGATATCTTCGTACTACTTGAACCTGGCTCCCGGCGGAACCATTGTTATGATCTCTGTGTTGATATTACTGCTTTCTCTTGCCTGGAAAAAATGGAGAGCCAGAAAACCGATATTGAGTGAATAGTGGAGGTGGAAAAATTTGGACGTTTTAACCGCGATGGATTTATTAAAAAAGAAGGGCTTTAAATACACCGACAAACGCAGGGATTTGCTGCAATTATTTTCGGATGAAAAACGATATCTAAGTGCAAAAGAGGTTCAGGATGCCTTAAAGGAAAATTATCCAGGACTTAGCTTTGATACCATTTACAGGAATCTCTCCACTTTTTCCGAGCTCGATATTCTTGAGGAGACTGAGCTCGAAGGAGAAAAGAAGTTCCGCTTTACGTGTCCGACCAAGGAGCATCATCATCATCTCATCTGTCTGAAATGCGGAAAAACAAAAGAGGTCAATGCGTGTCCCATGGAAAATGTAGCAACGGATTTGTCCGACTTTCAGGTAACGGGCCATAAGTTCGAAATTTACGGTGTCTGCCAAGTGTGTGTGAATTGAAATGGCCGGTATGATGATTCTCCAAATGGCGCATCCTAGCTGTAAAAGGAGGAGAGTCATTTGCCAACCGTAAAATGTAATGTAGCAAATTGTACCTATTGGGGAGAAGGCAATAATTGTGTTGCCGATGCCATCCTTGTAGAAATCGATAAGCATGCCAATAAAGACTACAAAATGGAAGCAAGCGGAGAGCTGATCGGAGATGCCAGGCATAAAGACAGCGCGGATAAATCTGCTGAAACATGCTGCCATACGTTTAAACAAAAGCAGTAATAAAAAGAGGAGCGCACGCGCGCTCCTTTTTATTTTGGACCTTTTAAATTTCATAATTATTAACAACTATATTTCAACGGGATCAAGACATACTAAAAACGCTCCAATTCAGAAAGAGAGGGATTAGTATGGCAGAAAATAATGAATCGGAACCGGTTAACCGTGATCCGGATTACAGAGAGGAAATGGCTGCAGATGTTGTGCCCATCACAAGTGGTACAGCACTGCCGGAATACGAGCGTCCGCGAGACGACTCAGAGATTCATGAAAGGCGAAAAGGACAGGAAGCCAGGGAGGATGCAGGCCAAACCGGAAGGGTCATTGGCATGTTTTCGGTTATTCTCTCTGTCCTGTCATTGTTTATTCTTCCCGTGCTTTTTGGCGCCGCCGGTATTATCGGAGGATTTGTTGCTGTAAAGCGCGGAGCTGCCACTTCCGGTTACTGGGCGATCGGAATTGGAATTGCTTCTATCGTAATCAGTTTGCTGTTTGCACCTTTCTTTTAGAAACAATCTGTGGAGCACATAAAAAACCCCTGCCAGCATGGCAGGGGTTTTCCATTTATACAAGTTCAGCTTGCTGTTTGGCATGATATTCTTCAGCCAGCTTGTCTATTTCTTTTTTAAGCTCATCAAGCAATTGATCTTCAGGGATCTTGCGTACGATTTCGCCATGGCGGAAAAGCAGCCCTTCGCCTCTGGCACCGGCAATTCCGATGTCAGCTTCACGGGCCTCGCCAGGTCCGTTTACGGCACATCCGAGCACCGCTACTTTAATTGGAGCACGCACTTTGGAAATGTATTCTTCCACTTCATTGGCAATAGAAATCAGATCAATTTCAATCCTTCCGCATGTCGGGCAGGAGATCAGTGTAGCAGCATCAGAAAGCAATCCAAAGGATTTGAGAAGTTCTCTTGCTACTTTTACTTCTTCTACCGGGTCGGCACTAAGCGAAACACGAAGTGTATTTCCGATGCCTTTGTTTAAAATAACGGCCAGTCCGGCAGCACTTTTTACAGTTCCGGCAAATAGTGTTCCGGATTCGGTAATACCGAGATGAAGCGGGTAGTCAAAGGCCTGTGCAGCTTTTTCGTACGCTTCAATGGCAAGATTGATATCGGATGCTTTCATGGAAACAATGATGTCGTGAAAGTCCAGATCCTCAAGGATTTTAATATGGTCAAGGGCGCTTTCGACCATTCCCTCCGCTGTTGGATATCCGTATTTTTCAAGATATTTTTTTTCAAGAGAACCAGCGTTTACACCTATTCGAATTGGAATGCCTTTGGCTTTTGCTGCTTTAACGACAGCCTCCACTTTTTCCCGGCGTCCAATGTTTCCCGGATTGATTCTGATTTTATCTGCTCCGCCTTCAATGGCTTTTAGAGCCAGTTTGTAGTCGAAATGGATATCAACCACAAGAGGGATGGAGATTTGTTTCTTTATATCAGCAATAGCCTCTGCTGCACGCATGTCAGGACAGGCGACACGCACAATTTGGCAGCCTGCCTCTTCCAGGCGTTTGATTTCAGCAACAGTTGCTTCCACATCATGAGTCTTCGTTGTTGTCATACTTTGAACAATAACCTGATTGTTTCCGCCAATGGTTAAAGGGCCGACTTTCACAGGTCTTGTTTTTGAACGATGCGTAATTTCACTCATAGGTGAACCGCTCCTTTAATCTCTATTTATTCATAACAACAGATTTTTTCCATCTGTACAATAGTCTATTTTAGCAAGGTTGTCTTTAGTTTGGCAAGGAAACGAGTCCTTTAATTCTTTTTATATACCGGAAAATTATAGCTTTTGCCCACCTGGATACTTTCCGGACGTATTCCGTGATTCAAACGCTGAAAGTCCTTTGCCAGGTCGGGGATCGGTTTGGAAAGGGAGGATGGATTCAGTCTTTCAATCACTGACAGTACTGTATCTCCGGAAGAAATTTTGACCTTTTGATAAGGTGTGCTATTTTGGATACTAATTGCGGCAACAGGAGCAGCCTTTTGATTGTACGGCTGAAGGGTACCAACCTTTAGATCATAGGCAATCGTATAAACGACAACAAGGGTGAGGCAAATGTATATAAACTTTTTCATAAGCTTGTCCTCCTTTATTTAGGACATGTATATGTACGAGCGATCAATTTATTCCTTTTTTATCGCTGTTGAAGCTTCAAGGATAAGTTTGCGGGGAGAAAGATGTGTGGTGTAAAATGGGAGATGTATCTTAAAAAGAGAGAGAAAGATACATGGGTACAGATGGGAAAAACAAATTATGAGGTGGAGTATAAACATGAATCGGAATGTAAAATGGTTAATTCCAATGCTGCTTGCACTTGTTTTTATGGTTCCTTTAAAAGCATTTGCTGACGCAGCTCCCGGTGATGTCATCGTTACATTGGGGGAAGATTTGACTCCGGATCAAAAAACAAAAATTTTGAATGAAATGGGCGTATCCTCAGATGTGGATACTGTTACCGTAACGAACGAGGAGGAACATCAATATCTCGGTAAATATGTTTCAAAGGCCCAGTTGGGCACCCGGGCGATTTCATCTTCAAAAGTTACCCTGGCAGAAAAGGGGAAAGGGCTTCATGTTGAAGCTAAAAACATCAATTGGGTAACAGACAGCATGATTGTGAATGCTCTTGTTACCGCGGGTGTTAAAGACGCCGACATTTATGTGACCGCCCCATTTGAGGTATCGGGTACAGCCGCCCTTACAGGAATTTTAAAAGCATATGAACAAAAAGCAGATGTAAACATTCCCGAAGAAAAAAAGCAGGTAGCCAATGAGGAAGTGGTTAAAACCGCTCAGCTTGGTGACCGTATTGGAACAAAAGAAGCGACTCAGCTGATTACCGAAATCAAGCAAGAGCTTGCGGATCATCCGGTAAAGAGCGAGGATGAACTCCGTGATTTGATCAAACGCGTAGCTGAACGACTGGGAATCACACTGACAGATGATGAATTAAACAGCTTGGTTTCCCTTTTTAATAAAATGAAGGATTTGAACATTAACTGGGATAGCGTTCAAGACCAGCTGCATAACGTCAGAGATAATCTTGATGGTTTTCTCAATAAAGAAGAAACACAATCGTTTCTTCAAAAATTCATTGATTTCATTATTTCCATCATAGATGGCATAAAAGGTCTTTTCCAAAAGTAAAAGGCCATACGAAAAGGAGCCGAAACCGGCTCCTCTTTTTATGCTTGTGGATCAGGTGTTTCTTTAATGGAAAGATGTAGGAAGAGGGAAGCCACTGCCCAATAAATGATAAAAGAGAAGGGCACCTCGGTATGTAAAAGCTTCATGACCGCAAAGAAAACCGTAGGCAGGGTAACGGAATAGGCGGACATGACCCACAATCTTCTGTAATTAAGGCTTCGGCGGCTGATGTTCTGCAAAACAAGGCCGATGACGGCGAGGACAGTTACGCCAATAAACTTCATGGCTACAGTAAAGAGGTAAATGAACAAAAAAATCAATGGAAGCAAAATAGGAAGCAAATCCGAAAGTTTATTGATCCAGGAACTCACATCCTGTTTGGTCAGTGTCATATCGCCAAGCGTCTGATACGGAAAGGCTTGGGTTTCACCACCCGATGTAATGATCGCCTTGTTCTTTAACATGGCAATGACATCATTGTACTTATTAAGGTCGCTTTCCTTTACGGCTCCCGTGGTATCAAAGATAAAGGTTTGATTGTCATCGGTTTGAATGACGGGCTTTTTGAGCTGTGAAGAAAGCTTTCCATCCTTTAACGTGAAATCAGGTATATCGGACTTCATGGATTGCTCAAATTCCTCGGTGCCTGATTTAAAGGCCATGGAAAATGTAATTCCAAAGGGAATGGAAGTGAGAAAAATAAGAAAAAATATGTATCCGATTGCTTTTCCAACCCCTTGAAAGCGTAGACGCGCCACAGTCTGCGGGGAATACAGACTCTTAATAAAATGATTGACAATTCTCATGTAACTCCTCATTTCCTAAATGGTCTCTATTAATTTTAGCGAATAATGAGAAAACAAACAATGTGCAGCCATTGGTTTGTTAAGGTTTTCGGAAGCATCTTTACAGAACATTTATAAAACTAGATAATATCAGAAGGATGATTAGTAAAAAGGGGTTGTCAAATACATTGAGTGTTCAGGATATGCTGTTTCAGTTTTTGGGCGGACTCGGCCTTTTTCTTTTTGGAATCAAATATTTGGGCGAAGGGCTTCAGAATTCTGCCGGAGACCGGCTACGAAACATTCTTGACAGTTTAACAACAAATCCATATACAGGGGTTCTCACTGGTCTGTTTTTTACGATATTAATTCAGTCCAGCTCCGCCACCACTGTAATGACTGTCGGACTTGTTAATGCACGCATGCTTACATTGAGACAGGCAGTGGGAATCATTATGGGAGCTAATATAGGCACAACTTTTACCACTTTTATTATTGGCTTTGATGCTGCAGCCTACGGTTTGCCTTTGCTCGCAGTGGGTGGATTCTTTGTTTTCTTTATTCGCAGCTATAAATATATTTCCATTGGACGAATTCTTTTTGGACTTGGCGCACTGTTCTTTGGAATACAGTTGAAGGCATCGGGAATTGAGCCGCTGCAAGTCCTAGATTTTAAAAATTTAAATGACCATCTTAATGACCAGCCCTTTTTGGGGATAGCCATTGGGACACTAGCTACTATGTTTATGCAATCCTCCAGTGCAACTGTAGGAATTCTTCAACAAATGTTTTCCATGGATTGGATTCATCTGAACGGTGCCCTTGCTGTATTGTTTGGTGAAAACATTGGAACAACCATCACCGCAGTAATTGCAGCCATCGGAGCTTCTCAGAATGCCAAGCGTGCGGCGCTCGTTCATGTGCTTTTTAATGTAATCGGCACCGTCATTTTTTTCATTTTCTTTATCCCCTACAAAAGCATTATTGAATGGTTCGCACGCACGATGAATTTACAGCCGGCGATGGAAATCGCATTTGCACACGGCTTTTTTAATGTCGCAAGCGTCATAATTTTGTTTCCGTTCATTTCATTGTTGGTTTATGCTGTTACCCGTTTGATCAGGGATGATGAATGGACCGTTGATACCCAAACGGTGAAGCTGGATGAAAAAGTGATTAACAGTTCAGCTGAATTTGCCTTGCATCAGGCGAGACAGGAATTGCTGAAAATGGCGGCCTATTCCCGGGATGGCCTTAGACTGGCGTTGCTTTTTTTTCAAACACGAAAAAACCGTTATGCTGACACTGCCATGCAGTATGAAGAGGAAATTAACCGGTTTGACCGACAAATCACAAAATTTCTCGTAAAATTATCGATTCATTCTCTTTCAAAAAACGAATCAACTGAGCATACGATGCTGCTCAACCTCTGCAAGGATATCGAACGAGTGGGGGACCATATGAAAAATATGATTGATCTGGTCTGTTTTATGGCTAGAAACAATATTAAGCTTTCAGAGGTCACTTCCAGGGATTTTGAGAATATGATGATTCTTACCCAGTCGTGTCTGGAAAAGGCCATTAAGGCGCTTGAGACCAATAATAAGTTCATGGCTGAAGAGGTACTGTCCATTGAAGATGATATTGATGAAATGGAAAGAACGTTGAGAAAGAAGCATATTCAGGATATCAACAATAATTTGAGCACCGGCCAGGAAAGTGTTGTCTATGTTGATTTCATCAGCAATCTCGAACGGATCGGTGATCATTCCGTCAATATTGCTGAAGCTGTTCTTGAGCGATAAAAAATGCGAGGATAGTTGGAGGTGAAACGTTGGATTATTTATATTGGACGCTGATCATCTTGTCTTTTCTGTTGGCCTTTGCAGGCTTAATCTATCCGATTTTGCCAGGCGCACTGTTTCTTGTACTGGGGTTTGTTTTGTATGGCTTGTTTTATTCCTTTCACTCATACACGATCTTTTTTATCGTTGTGCAGTCCGTTCTGCTGGCGAGTTTGTTTGTTGTGGATTATGTCAGCAATTTATATGGAGTCAAAAGGCGGGGAGGTTCGAAAGCGGCAATATGGGGGAGTACCATCGGCCTGCTTGTCGGTCCGTTTGTCATTCCGGTGGCCGGTATTATTGCCGGTCCATTTATCGGGGCGTTTCTGGCTGAACTCGTTATTGGACGCAAATCTCCCATGGATGCCTTCAGAGTCGGTGTAGGCTCGGTCCTTGGCTTTTTGGGAGGGACGGTAGTTAAGATCGTCATTCAATTGATTATGATTGGATACTTTTTGTATGTGGTTTTATAAAAAAGTGCTTGCTAAGCGGATGGGAACATGCTATATTTATATCTGTCTTCTCGACAACGGCCAACCAAGGCTGTTGAAAAAAGAGTTGACTTACATAATGGAAAAATGATATAGTAATTCTTGTCCCTTAGAGGACAACATAATTGTTCCACAGTAGCTCAGTGGTAGAGCTATCGGCTGTTAACCGATCGGTCGTAGGTTCGAGTCCTACCTGTGGAGCCAACTATGGCGGTGTAGCTCAGCTGGCTAGAGCGTACGGTTCATACCCGTGAGGTCGGGGGTTCGATCCCCTCCGCCGCTACCATATTTTTTAGGCGATGGCGATCGTGGCGAAGTGGTTAACGCACCGGATTGTGGTTCCGGCATTCGTGGGTTCGATTCCCATCGGTCGCCCCATTATACTTACATATATGATATACTAAATAAAACCACATGGACCCTTAGCTCAGTTGGTCAGAGCGGTCGGCTCATAACCGATTGGTCGTAGGTTCGAGTCCTACAGGGTCCACCACATACAATCATACGGAGGTATACCCAAGTCTGGCTGAAGGGATCGGTCTTGAAAACCGACAGGGGCTTAGCGGCTCGCGGGGGTTCGAATCCCTCTACCTCCTCCATTTACTTTGTAAAGAGGAATAACATTCGTAACATATCATCGCGGGGTGGAGCAAGCCTACGACGGTGAATCAGCACCAATGATGGCTTGTCTCGACGGATACACTTCAAGAAACAGCGTGTAGAGGAAGAGACAACAAACTCGGACTCATCGTCCAAAACCTTAATATCATCGCGGGGTGGAGCAGTCTGGTAGCTCGTTGGGCTCATAACCCAAAGGTCGCAGGTTCAAATCCTGTCCCCGCAACCAAAGTGGCTCGATAGCTCAGTCGGTAGAGCAGAGGACTGAAAATCCTCGTGTCGGCGGTTCGATTCCGTCTCGAGCCACCATTTCTATACATACGTAACCTTTGCCGTTTTGGCAAAGGTTTTTTGTTTACAACATTTCAAAATAAATGCGTCGAATATGCTGATTAGTGTCGACATATACGGTTTGAGAGTAAAAGGGGCTATTTTGAGAATAAATCGGTTCATTTTGAGAATAAACACAGGAGTTTTGAGAATAATTAAATATCATCCGCTAATGTATGGACATTTAAGACAAAATTTCATTCCAAAAGGGAGAGGTCTGTTACTCTCCAGTCGAAGATTAACAAAAAAAATTGCAAAACTGTGCATTTTGCAGGGAATTTACCGCTTTTTAATCCATTTCAATGAAAACAAGGCATAGCGCTCTATTCCCTCGTAAAAAATAAGCTTCTTCCAATAAGGGTTTATCGTTGAAAGATAAGGGTAAATCTGATAATGTATGTGTTGTGCTACTTATTAAACATTCTTGTTGACTAAGTTTTCAATTTGGGGTTTCCCAAAATGAAATAAAAAATGAACTACATATCAAGGAGGAGATGTATCATGGCAAAGTTTGAACTGCCTGCTTTACCTTACGCCGCAAACGCACTTGAACCACACATTGATGAGGATACGATGAATATCCACCATGACCGTCATCACAAGACATATGTTGACAACTTGAACGCAGCTCTTGAAGGCCAATCCGAGTTTGAAAGCAAAAACTTGGTTGACATTCTGAAAAACCTTGATTCTCTGCCAGAAAACATTCGCACGGCTGTACGCAATAACGGCGGCGGGCATGCGAACCACAGTTTGTTCTGGGAAATCCTTAAACCAGGCGGATCCAATGAGCCAACTGGTGAAGTGGCTGATGCCATCAACAACAAATTTGGAAGCCTTGAAGCTTTCAAAGAGCAGTTCGCGAACGCTGCAAAAGGCCGTTTCGGATCTGGCTGGGCATGGCTTGTTGTAAATAACGGTGAGTTGGAAGTAACAAGCACTCCCAACCAGGACAACCCTGTAATGGAAGGCAAAACACCAATTCTTGGACTTGATGTTTGGGAGCACGCTTATTACCTTAAGTATCAAAACAAGCGTCCTGACTATATCAACGCATTCTGGAATGTTGTAAACTGGGATGAAGTTGAAAAACGCTACAACGAAGCAAAATAAGCAAGTATTTCAGGTGAAAGCCGGTTTCCTCAGGGGAGCCGGCTTTTGTTTTTATTGGAATTACAATAAAAACCAATTTTCCGATTGGCGAATAGCCCCTTATAAGTGGTGAAAACTACATGTGAATTGCAAAGGGGCGAGATTATGAAATTTAAATTGTTCGGAGATACAGACAGAACGAAGGAATTGCTTTTATTGCTTGTGATTGGCGGACTGTTCGCGCTGAGCACCGCTTTGTCCAATACATTCGTTAACATTTATTTGTGGAAACAGTCGGGAGAATTGAGAGACATTGCTCTATATAATTTATCCATTGTGTGCATTCAGCCTGTTGCTTTTTTTATTGCGGGGAGATTAACCAAAAAAATTGACAGGGTTATTGTACTTCGAATTGGTGTTACCATCCTGTCGCTGTTTTATTTGTTTGTGCTTTTTCTGGGAGAACAGGCAAGCGAGCGTCTTCTCTTGCTGGGAGGTCTTCTTGGTGCGGGCTCAGGGTTCTACTGGCTGGCTTTTAACGTGTTGACGTTTGAAGTGACTGAGCCGGACACGCGTGATTCCTTTAACGGTTATCTTGGTGTATTCAATTCGTTATCAGGTATGGTTGGACCTATAACCTCGGGATTCTTAATTTCCCAGCTGGATAAGTTTACTGGCTATCGCATTATTTTTACCGTCTCGTTGTTTTTGTTTTTTACAGCTGTAGTCATCAGCTTTTTCTTGAAGCGGCAAAAAGCCGAAGGGAAGTTTCATATATGGCAAATCCTTAAATCCCGGGCATACAATCGAAACTGGGCGCGAATCTTGTATGCCCATTTTTTTCAAGGGATTCGAGAAGGCACATTTATCTTTTTGATCGTCATCTGGGTTTATATTATTTCAGACAGTGAATTTGCGCTTGGCACGTTCGGTCTTGTTCAATCGGCAGTATCTTTTATCGGCTATTTTGTTGTATCCCGGTACATGAACAAGGAACGAAGGAAAAAATCCATCTTTGTTGGAGGGTTGATCCTGTTTCTTTCGCCGTTCTTGTTTTTAATGAATGTCACCTTTCCTCTTTTAATGTTTTATGGTGTTGTGATCTCGATCGCCTATCCTCTTCTTCTCGTGCCATATGTTTCTCTGACTTATGATGTGATCGGGAGATGTGACAATGCAGGGCCGATGAGAGTGGAGTATATTGTTGTGAGAGAACTTTTTTTAAATGCGGGACGAATCCTTTCGATTGTTATTCTGCTGATCACGATTCAGTTCTTTAATGGGGACTACAGCATTCCTCTATTGCTTCCAATCCTTGGAGCCGGGCATTTTGTCATTTACTTTTGTGTGCGGTCCATTCGATTTTCGACCCTTCCAAAATCAGACATTGTATCCAACTACTCACAGAACAATACAGATCGAGAAGACGGCAGCAGAGTGTGACATTTTTCTTTCCGAAACAGTGATTTACTGTTACTATTATTGTAGTAAATCAATTTGTGGAAAATGGAAATGAGCAGAAACTCTTTCCATACATAGGTAAGGGTGGAATGAATGACCAAAGAAACGAAGAAAAAGAATCATGTCCCTATACGTCTGAACGCCTTATTTCTTGCGGTGTTCTTTCTTTTCTCAATTTTAATTTTCCGTCTGGGGTATGTACAGATTGTCCAGGGGGAAGAGTATCAGCGCTCCGCGGATAAAAAGGAAAATGTAACCGCACGGCTGGATGCTCCGAGAGGGAAGATGATGGATACTGAAAACCGTGTAGCGGTGGATAATAAACCGGTATATTCCATTACGTATACACGTACACAAAAAACAAGTGCGGAAGACCGTGAAGCGATTGCCGAAAAGTTGGCTGGCTATATCAAAAAGGACACAAAAAATGTAACAGAGCGGGATAAAAAGGATTATTTTATCTTTCTGCATCAAAAGGAAGTAGAAAGCCGCATTTCGCCCGCTGAAAAGAAGCAATTGAATGATGATCAGTATTACAAGCTTATGCTTGACCGGATCACCAAAAAGGATCTTGATTCCTTTACTCCTCATCAAATTGAGGTACTGGCGATCAAGAGGGAAATGGACAGCGGATATGCCCTGACACCACAGCGTATTAAAATCGGTGCATCACAAAAGGAGATCGCCACAATCAGTGAGCATCTTTCCGATCTGCCCGGCATTGATATTAAGCCCGATGCCAAACGGGATTATCCATATGGTGATACGTTCAAAGCGTTGTTTGGACAGGTCAAACAAATCCCTTCCAGTAAAATGGATTTTTATTTATCACGAGGAAACGAACGAAATGATTTAGTCGGAACCAGTTTTCTTGAAGAGCAATACGAATCGTTGCTCAGAGGAAAAAAATCAAGTGTTAGATATGTAACCGATAAAGCAGGGAACCCGGTTGGCGAACCGGTAGAAGTAGAAGGTTCAAGGGGCAAGGACCTTACGCTAACCGTTAATATGGAGCTTCAGCAAAAAGTGGAAGACGTGATTGAAAAGGCCATGAAAAAAGCAAAATCCGGCGGATCTGCCTATGCCAACCGGGATCTTACGGAAGCTTATGTCGTTATGATGAATCCCGAAAATGGAGAGATTCTTTCCATGGCGGGAAAAAAATACGATACAAAAACCGGCCAATATAAAAACGCGCCATTCGGTACGGTGTATAACTCGTTTGAGATGGGTTCTGCCGTAAAAGGTGCGACAGTGCTCACTGGACTGCAGAAGGGAGCGATTACACCAGCCACGCATTTCTACGATGCTCCGCTCGTATTCGGTGACGGAAGGAAAATGAAATCTGCCCACTCAGGTCTTGGCAGCATCGGACCAGTGGAGGCACTCGAGGCTTCTTCCAACGTTTATATGTGGCATGTCGCAATGAAGCTTGCTGGCTATGATTATTCACATAAACGGTTTATTGACCATCACGTGGACGAGGCGTTCAGAGTACTGCGGGATTCATACAGCCAATTCGGTCTCGGCGTACCAACAGGAATTGATTTGCCTTCTGAAGCGACAGGCTATAACACAGGTATGAGCGATCAGCTTGCCCAGGCGATGTTCTTTGCCATCGGACAGTTTGATACGTATACACCGCTGCAGATGGCTCAGTATGTATCGACCATTGCCAACAATGGCTACCGAATGCAGCCGCATCTTTTAAAAGAAGTACGGGAACCTTCCACTCAGCCAGGAAAGCTTGGCAAATTGGATTACAAATTTGAACCCCATGTTATGAACAAAATTGAAATGAAACAAGAATACCTCGATGTGGTCCATCAGGGCTTCCGCCAGGTTATGGTGGGAAGCCATGGTACGGCGGCTGCGTATTTTAAAAACAAGAGTTATCAGCCGGCAGGAAAGACAGGTACCGCTCAGGTTGATGTTAAGTCGGGATTAAACAATAAAACCCTTGTTGGTTATGCACCGTATGACAACCCGGAAGTCTCTTTTGCGGTTGTGGTTCCAAAAGTCCGTGAAGGTTCAATCAACCTTGAGATCGGTTCAGGGGCACTTGATGCCTACTTTAAATTAAAAAAAGACGGAAATAAGACGAAATAACTAGCTGTTTGTAAAGAAAACGCGTCCTTTGGGCGCGTTTTTTTTGTGCATAAATAGTTTTTAGGCAGAAACACTAGTACAGATGTCGTGCTTTCTTTACAATCTCTTAACATTAGGTTCAAACAGCGTTAATAATGCTCGCTTATTGTAGTAGATGTGAAGTGATTAACCGATTGTTGGGGGTGGGCGATAGAGACAACGACAGTATAGAAATAGCAAAATCTCTATCAACAAAAAATCTTTTAAAACATTTTGGAGGGACCAAAGACAATGAAAAAAATGAAATCCGTTTATCTTTTGGCAGTAATGGCATTAATCCTGGTTGTTGCCACAGCATGTGGAAACAAT
Source organism: Fictibacillus sp. S7 (assembly GCF_004127935.1). Classification (NCBI taxonomy): domain Bacteria; kingdom Bacillati; phylum Bacillota; class Bacilli; order Caryophanales; family Fictibacillaceae; genus Fictibacillus; species Fictibacillus sp. S7. The sequence continues at coordinate 372,311 of NZ_QJKL01000001.1, forward strand.
AATAAAGACAACAGTGCGAATGGCGGCGGAGGGAAAAAAGCTTCCGGTTCAATCGTGGTTTCCGGTTCAAGTGCAATGCAGCCGCTTGTAGCAGCAGCAGCAGAACAATTCAAAGAAAAGAACCCTGATGCTGATATTCAAGTACAAGCCGGCGGAAGCGGAACAGGCTTAAGCCAGGTGTCAGAAGGCGCGGTTAAGATTGGTAACTCTGATGTTTTTGCTGAAGAGAAAGAAGGCATCCCAGCGGACAAGCTTAAAGATCACCAAATCGCAGTAGTTGGTATGTCTGCAGCTGTTAACCCTGAAGTAGGTATCAAGGATATTTCTAAAAAAGACCTTATCAAAGTATTCACTGGTGAAATCAAAAACTGGAAAGAACTTGGCGGAAAAGATCAAAAGATTGCATTGATTAACCGTCCCGATTCTTCCGGAACACGAGCTACTTTCGTTAAATATGCTCTTGATGGAAAAGAACCAGTCGAAGGTGCTGCAACAGAAGATTCATCAAACACAGTACAAAAATTGATCAAAGAAACACCTGGAGCTATCGGTTACCTTGCATTCTCTTACTTCACGGACAAAAGCGGTGTTACTCCACTTAGCATTGATGGTGTAAAACCGACAGACGAAAATGTTCAAAAAGGTAAATTCCCAATCTGGGCTTATGAGCATTCTTATACAAAAGGTGAGCCTAAAGGATTGGAAAAACAGTTCCTTGACTATATGATGAGCAACGATATCCAAAACAATCTTGTACCTGAGCAAGGATATATTCCTGCAAGCAAAATGGAAGTAAAACGTGATGCTGAAGGAAAAGTTACAAAAAAGTAACAGAGTGAACCATTAAGAAGCCTATTATCAGGGTAAGTGTCCAAACCATAATGGATATTTACCCTGTTAGGGCGTTTTGGGGAGGTACGAAAATGGATAACAAGACAATGACCATGGCAGCCAGCCAAAGGCTGTTAAAGAAATCAAACAAATCCGCACTACAAAAAGAGAAGCGGGGAAAATACCTGGTGTTGGCCAGTGCTCTATTGATTATTTCGGCGACCATTGCGATTACCATTTTTCTTGGGTCCAAAGGGTTGCAGGCATTTATCAGCAACGGCGTAAGTATATATGAATTTTTAACCAGCACGAAGTGGAATCCAACGGCAGAGAATCCATTGTATGGTGCAGTTCCGTTCATACTGGGATCTTTTGCAGTGACTATTCTTTCCGCTTTAATAGCGGCTCCGCTCGGTATTGGCGGTGCCATCTTCATGACCGAGATTGCTCCTTCTTGGGGAAAAAAGATTCTTCAGCCGGTTATCGAGCTGCTTGTTGGTATTCCATCTGTTGTTTATGGATTCATCGGCCTTTCTGTTCTTGTTCCGTTCCTTCGGGATACTGTTGGCGGACAAGGATTCAGCTTGCTCGCTGGGATGATCGTTCTCTCCATTATGATCTTGCCTACTGTAACGAGTATTGCAACAGACGCAATGAGCTCCCTTCCGAAAGGATTACGAGAATCCTCATATGCGATTGGGGCAACCCGTTGGCAAACGATCTGGAGAGTACTTATTCCGGCAGCTATGCCTACGCTATTAACAGCTATTGTACTCGGGATGGCACGGGCTTTCGGAGAAGCTCTTGCGGTTCAAATGGTTATCGGTAATGTTCGTTCATTGCCTTCAGCCATCACGGACCCTTCGGCTACATTGACGACCATTATTACACTGAATATGGGACACACGACATTTGGAAGTGTTGAAAACAATGTTCTTTGGTCACTTGCCCTGATTCTATTGGTCATGTCCTTTATCTTTATCCTGTTGATCCGTTATCTTTCTTCAAGGAGGCAGTTCTAATGAACAGTAAAGTTGCTGACCGTATTGCAACCACGATTTTTTACTTGATTGCAGCGACCATCGTCACCGTTCTGGTGGGACTGCTTGGCTATATCATTTTTCACGGATTTTCCAAACTTAATCTAGATTTTTTAACCTCACCGTCCAGCTCGTTCAGAGCAGGAGGGGGAATCGGCAACCAGCTATTTAACTCCTTCTATATCCTGTTTTTGACGATGGTGTTCACTGTACCTCTAGGTCTTGGAGGCGGTATTTACATGGCTGAATACGCGCGTCCCGGCAGGCTGACGAATGCCATCCGGACGTGTATCGAAGTGCTGGCTTCACTTCCATCTATTGTCATCGGTATGTTTGGTTTGCTTATGTTCGTTAATTTGACGGGCTGGGGCTATTCCATCCTCGGGGGTGCGCTTGCCCTTACTGTTTTCAATCTTCCGGTCATGGTACGTGTGTGTGAAGACGCATTGCGGACAGTGGCCAGAGATCAAAAAGAAGCAAGTCTTGCCCTTGGTATCACTCACTGGCACACCATTAAAACGGTTCTTTTACCGGCGGCATTTCCAAGCATTCTAACAGGAGCGATTCTTGCTTCCGGGCGTGTATTCGGAGAAGCAGCTGCATTGCTGTTTACAGCAGGATTAACAACACCTACTCTTGATTTTTCCAACTGGAATCCGTTTGATTCGACATCACCATTGAATATTTTCAGACCGGCCGAAACCCTTGCCGTCCATATTTGGGCTGTCAACACACAAGGGCTCATCCCGGATGTGCGAGAAGTGGCGGATGGCTCTTCAGCTGTGCTGATCATTTCTGTGCTGATATTTAACCTGCTTGCCCGCTGGATTGGCAGTGTCGTACACAAAAAGATAACAGCTTCTAAATAAATTTTAGAAATTAGGTGGGGTAACATGAAAACTGTGATGGAACCAAAACAAACAAATACACGTATTGCCGAACAGCCGCGATCAGAAAATACAGAGATGAAGCCGGCTGCTCTGGATGTAAAGCATTTAAATATTTATTACGGTGAGAACCATGCAGTAAAAGACGTTAGTTTTTCAATCGGAAAAAATGCGGTTACTGCATTGATCGGACCCTCAGGGTGCGGGAAATCCACATTTCTGCGCTCAATCAATCGGATGAATGATCTTATTCCGGGTGCTCGGAGCACAGGAGAGATCCAGTATGATGATGTTAACCTGATTGGTGATGACATCAATGTTGTGGCATTGCGAAAAGAAATTGGGATGGTGTTCCAAAAGCCAAATCCGTTTCCAAAGTCCATTTATAACAATATCGTTCATGCGCTAAAGTTTAACGGAATCCGTTCCAAGAAAAAGCTGGATGGAATTGTTGAAGAAAGTTTACGCAAAGCTGCATTGTGGGATGAGGTAAAAGACAGGCTGCACGAATCAGCGCTTTCTTTGTCGGGAGGACAGCAGCAGCGTTTGTGCATAGCCAGGACACTGGCCATGAAACCGAATATTCTGTTGCTCGATGAGCCTGCTTCTGCACTCGATCCGATTTCCAATGCCAAAATTGAAGACTTGATCATGGAACTGAAAAAAGAGTATACGATTGTCATCGTGACGCATAACATGCACCAGGCTTCACGTATATCGGATAAGACTGCGTTTTTCTTAAATGGTGTACTAGTGGAATTTGATAAGACCGATAAAATTTTCACCAATCCATCTAAAAAAGATACGGAAGATTACATTACCGGACGGTTCGGATAAGGGGGATGAAAATGGGACAAGCAACAGCTACACCACCAGTAACAGAAAAAGCGGTTTTTGATATCAAAAATTTGAATTTATGGTACGGCAAGAACCTTGCACTAAAAGATATTGACTTTACGATTTACAATAACGAAATTACAGCCATCATCGGACCTTCGGGATGTGGGAAATCTACGTTTATTAAAACGTTGAATTTGATGATTCAAAATATCCCCGGTGTAAGAATGTCCGGTGAAATTAACTATGAACAAACGAATCTGCTGAATGACAGGGTGGATCTGGTGGATTTGCGGAAAAAGGTGGGGATGGTTTTTCAAAAAGCCAACCCGTTTCCGAAATCCATTTACGAAAATGTGGCGTACGGGCCAAAAATCCATGGGATGAAGAAAAAAGGAAAATTGGACGAAATTGTAGAACGTTCATTAAGAGATGTATTCTTATGGGATGAAGTGAAGGATCGCCTGAATACATCTGCTTTGGGTCTGTCAGGGGGACAGCAGCAGCGTCTATGTATTGCGAGAGCCATCGCTACAAAGCCGGATGTCATTTTGATGGATGAGCCGACTTCGGCACTCGATCCCATTTCCACCATTAAAATAGAGGAACTGGCACTTGAACTGAAAAAAAATTATTCGATTGTCATGGTTACGCACAACATGCAGCAGGCAGCGCGTGTTTCCGACCGAACAGCCTTCTTCCTGATGGGTGAGTTGATCGAATATGATCAGACAGACAAGATCTTTTCGGCTCCTTCTGACAAGCGGACTGAAGATTATGTTACAGGGCGATTTGGATAAAAACTAGAGGAGTGACAAGCAGATGGTTGTACGGGAAAATTTTCAGCTTCAGTTGAACGAATTAAAGGCGATGCTTGTGGAAATCGGAGAACTCACTGAGCATGCATTAAAAGAATCCATTGAAGCTCTTAAAGAACAGGATGTAGACAAAGCACTTGAAGTGATTGAGAATGACCAGAGGATCAATCAGCTGGAGGATGAAATCAATGATGCAGCCATTCTGCTGATCGCCAAGCAGGCACCGGTTGCCTCTGATTTACGCAGGATCATTGCGGCAATAAAAATCTCTTCCGACGTGGAACGGATGGCTGATTTTGCAGTGAATATCGCTAAATCGACCATTCGTATCGGAGAAAAGCCGCTAATTAAGCCTTTGGTTGATCTCCCGCGGATGGCGGAAATTGCTATTGGCATGCTCACCGATTCCATTAAAGCGTATGTGGACGAAGATGTGGTATTGGCGAAGAATCTTGCTGATACAGATGATTCCGTTGATGAGCTCTACGGAAAAATCATCAGGGAGCTTTTGGAATTGATGACCAAGCATCCCGAATCTCTTGCCCAGATTACGCAGCTGTCGTTTGTGTGCCGTTATATCGAACGTACAGCGGACCATGCCACAAATATTGCCGAAAGCATTATTTTCCTTGTGAAAGGCAAGCGCTACGGTTTAAACGAATAGATGCAAAGAAGGGAGCCTGCACGCTGCAGGCTCCCTTTTTAAATGTTTTATAAATGTTATGTGATGGCATCGGCCAGTTTTTTAAAGTCCATGCTGCTGTTGACTTTAAATGTACCAAACCGGACTTGGCCTTCAAGCTTGTTTTTCCGCAAGTATTTCAGGAAAGACTTGCTGTCTTTAATGATATTTTCTTTTTCGAGAAAGTCACAAACCTCTCCAGTGCTCATACCTCTTGTAACATGAAGAGTCGCTTTAACAACCTTTGGCTTCTCTTGTTTTGCTTCTTCAGAGTTGTCCTGTTCTTTCGGAGCGGGAGCCGCTCCCACTCTGTTTTCCTTCAGACGCTGCAGTTCTTCGGTTGTAATAGCTGTCATACTTTTTGAATGTAAATATGTATTGACCGTGCTGTCGTTTAACTCCGCTTTTACTTCCTTTTCGGGAGGCGTTTGTGAATAGTATACGCCTGCGATCAATCCGGAAGATACAATCAATCCGGCAGCGAAACCTCGTAGTGTTGTATTTGTCATTCTCAAATCCCCAGTATTTTAGTATTTAGATTTATCTTGCGTTGGCATTGCGTCTTCAATGACCTTTAGCTTCTTTTTTAGCTGGTACATTTCTTTTAAAATCTGTATTGAAAAGTTCTCCAGCTGGACCTCCAGATTGTTTCCTTTATCTTTGCGATAAGAGATGGCAAGAAGAATCAGTCCTAAAGCCAACAAGGAAAAAATAATGATATTCATATAAAACCTCCTCAAGTTTAACCTGCCCCCTATTTTTTATACCATAGTATTCCGCTGAAATGTAGATATTTCGCCAAATCGTTAAACTTTTTGCGGTATTTCGACGAGAAATTCGACGGTATCTCCAGCATGCAGAGGAAAATGGGGCGTTTCTTGTAGAATTTTGTCAATTAAACCCTTGATTTCGTCGAATAAGGTGATTTTAAGCGGTTACAAAAAATTTACATTATTGATTTTCGCAGACAGGACAAGCAACCAACAAAATTCTACAAATTCTGTATATTGTGAAAGTAAATGCATAATGATACGATATTTTCAAATAAATCGGTAGGCTTTTAAAAGTATTTTAGTAGCAGTGGTAAGCCATTGGAGACAAAAAACCGGGGTGAAGAAAATGATTAATGAAATTGTCAAAATGAAGGAAAAAGGGCTGACCCTTCAGCAGATTGCCGACAGGATGAATCTCTCGATCGGCAAAGTCCAATATCGGTGGAACAAATACCGCCAGGAGGCTGGAAAAGCAATGGAGCCAAACAGTAAAAAGGGAAGCACCGTTCAGGAAAAGCCAGATGAACCGAGGGAAAATATTGTAGAACAGCCAAAGATTCATTGGATAATGCCGTATGAATTTGACGAAGATACTCTATTTGCAATGGTGCAGTCCCCCACGAGTATTTTTGTGTACTGGAGCATTTCAGCCATGAAGCGACAAATGGTAGAGCATCATTTCCGAACCAGCTGGAGCCGTCTTCCCAAAAAGATGAAAATCTACGATGTTACAGATATCATCTTCCAAGGACATAACTCTCATCGCAGCTTTGAAATTGACCTTCCGGAAATGACGAACAATTGGTTTTTGCAGCATTTGGGACCAGACCGCACGTATGTGGTTGATATTGGCACCCAAACATTCGATGGAAGCTTCTTTACCGTATTGAGATCAAATCCTGTTGAAACCCCGAGAGACGCTGCGAACGATCACCGTATGCAAAACGTGGTGAATTGGAAAAACGGCAATGCACATGAGCCGGAGTGGATGGAGAATTTCAGCAGCTATTCATACTATCAAAAAATCAGATAGGAGCTTTTAACCTATGAAAAGTGGATATTTCACATTTATACTGCATGCCCATCTTCCATACGTTAAGCATAAGGAAGCCAACCGCCTGGAAGAGCGATGGGTATTTGAAGCAATGACAGAAACCTACATCCCGTTGCTTTGGGCGCTGGACCGCCAGCCTGAAGGTTTTACGTGGAGTATTTCCTTTTCTCCCCCAGTAATGGAGATGCTGTCAGATCCTGTGCTTCAACGAAGATATCTGGAGTATTTGGACAGCACCGATCATTTAATCAAAAAAGAAAAGCTTCGATCCCTGGATCAAGAAGAAACTGAAGTGATTCGGTTTTACAGCGACCGTTATGAGAAAATCCGAGAGACGTTCTTCAAATGGAATCAGAATCTGCTCGATGGATTTAAGTATCATCACCAGCGTGGAGCGGTTGAATGCTTTACCACTGCAGCAACTCATGCCTTTTTGCCTTATATTCAAACGCATGAAGCACTGGAAGCGCAGGTGGATATGGGAATCAAAACTTTTAAGAAATACTTCGGTGAATTGCCAAAAGGCTTTTGGCTGCCTGAGTGTGCATATACTCCTGGCATTGATAAACTGCTCCATCAAAAAGGCATAAGATATACGTTTGTAGATGAACAAACTCTCCTGAACAGCAGTCCAAAAGCGACAAGAGGTATTGGTTCCCCCGTATTCTCACCGCACGGCGTCGCGCTCTTTCCAAGAAACCGCGAAATATCAGGAAAAGTATGGAGTTCAGTTGACGGATACCCTGGAGACCCTGACTATCGGGAGTTTTACCGCGATATTGCTTATAACAGGGATCTTGATTACATCCTTCCTCACATTCACCCCGAGGGAATCAGGATTGACACTGGCTTGAAATATCACAGGATCACGGGGTCTGTGGAACAAAAGCAAATTTATGTTCGCGAATGGGCGGAAGGAAAAGTGCAGCAGCATGCGGAGCATTTTGTTCAAACACTGGAACATACGCTCAGCGAAAAAGAAGAAGAATGCTATCCTCCGCATCTCATTACTGCTCCTTTTGACGCAGAGTTATTCGGCCACTGGTGGTATGAGGGAACAGACTGGATATCCGCTGTTCAGGAAGCCTGCAAGGGTAGGGTGGAATGGATTACGCCGGCTTCGTTCATCAACCGTCATTATCAGGACTTGCAAACGGTGCATGCCTCGTTTTCGACATGGGGCAGGAATGAGTACGGAGAAGTCTGGCTGAACGAAAAAAATGCCTGGATGTACCGCCACTTGCATAAATGCGAAAGAGAAATCATTACAGCAGCTGCTACACATTCGCCACTGACACCGGTAACCAAACGCTTCCTCAAGCAGATGATCCGGGAATGGATGCTTGCTGCAAGTTCAGATTGGGCATTTATAGTCGACAATGAGACGGCAGCACAATATGCGAATGAGCGGTTCAACACTCATATTGAACGGTTCCATATCATTAGAGAAATGTTAAACCAATCACCTAAAGACACAGCATCAATAGAAGCATTTGAACAGGACTTTCCATTTTTAAACGATATTGATACCAGCTATTTTGAAACTCCTCATGACCAATATATCCAACAACATCACAGCACCGTTTCTGAAACAAACAAATTAAAAGTCTTAATGCTTTCTTGGGAGTTCCCGCCAATGGTTGTCGGCGGACTGGCCCGGCACGTATTCGATCTCGCCAAAACGCTTGTAAAACAGGGTCAGGAGGTACACGTTGTCACCTGTCATGTGGATGGTTACCCGTCCTACGAAGTGAATCAGGGAATTCATGTGTACCGTGTACAATCCAATCAGCCACAAACTGATCAATTTTTCCATTGGACAGGCAGTTTGAATCTGGCCATCGCGGATCAGGGAAGGGAATTGGCAAAGAAAATTAACTTTGACTGCATCCATGCGCACGACTGGCTCGTTTGTGTAGCGGCCAAGGGTCTGAAGCATGAACTGAACATTCCGTTAATTGCCACCATCCATGCCACGGAACATGGGCGCAACAACGGCATTCATAATTCGCTTCAGTACGAGATCAATCAGAAGGAATGGGAGCTCTGTTATGAAGCGAGCGAAGTCATTGTCTGCAGCCCATACATGAAAGATGAAGTGGCGACCGTCTTCAGCGTTCCGGAGGATAAGATAACGATTCTTCCAAACGGGGTCGATCCTGAATTAATACAAACGGAAGAAGTGACCGACGGCTACCGGTTTAAGGAACCGCATGAAGTGCTTGTCTTTTCCGTCGGCCGTGTCGTAAAAGAAAAAGGGTTTCAGACCATCATTGATGCGGCTCATCTGATCAGGCAGCAAAATCAAAATATCAAATTTATCATTGCCGGCAAAGGGCCGATGCTTGATGAATACCGCAGCCGGGTTCATCAGGAAGGACTGGAAGGCACTGTCACCTTCAGCGGTTTTGTGTCGGATGAAGACCGCAATCGGCTGCTGTCTGAATGTGATATCGCATTGTTCCCAAGTTTGTATGAACCTTTTGGCATTGTGGCACTGGAGGGAATGGCTGCAGGAAAAGCAACCGTTGTTTCAGACACAGGCGGCTTGAAAGACATTGTCCGGCATGAAGAAACCGGATTGAAAATCTATCCGGGTAATGCAGAAAGCCTAGCATGGGCAGTCCTCTCGCTTGCTCGAAATGAACATCTGAGGCTTACTCTCGCCAGCAACGGCAAAAGAGAAGCGGAAACTGTTTTTAACTGGAATAAAATTGCTCAACAAACTAGCGCATTGTATCAACAATGTTTACAAAAAAATCCGGTATAAGGGGCTGTGTCTAAATGAAAGGTGTAATAATGGCTGGGGGAAAGGGAACCCGTCTTCGTCCGTTAACTTGTAACTTACCAAAACCAATGGTGCCGCTGCTTCATAAGCCTGTTATGGAGTATAGTATTGAATTACTAAAAAAATATGGCATCACGGACATTGCTGTCACGCTTCACTATATGCCAGAAGCGATCAAAAATTATTTTGGCGATGGCAGTGATTTTGGGGTGAATCTTCATTATTTTGAGGAAACCACTCCACTCGGAACTGCAGGCAGTATTAAAAATGCCGAGGAGTTTTTGGACGAGCGCTTTATTGTAATCAGCGGTGACGCATTAACCGACTTTGATCTATCCAAAGGCATCAATTATCATGCTGAAAAGGATTCACTCGTGACTATTTTTATGAAACAGGTGGAATCTCCGCTGGAATACGGCGTTATTATGACCAATCAGGATGGAGAAATCATCCGCTTCCTTGAAAAACCAAGCTGGAGCGAGGTTTTCAGTGATACAGTCAACACCGGAATTTATGTTCTCGAGCCGGAGATCTTTAACTATATGGATAAGGATGTACAAACAGATTTCAGTAAAGACTTATTCCCTCTTCTCATGAAAGAAGGGCGTCCATTGTACGGATTCCCTGCTGATGGATACTGGTCCGATATTGGCAGCCTGCAGCAATACCGCCAGTCTCACCGCGACATGCTGGATGGAGAGGTTAACCTGCCATTTTCGGGGCACGAAATCGATAAAGGAATCTGGGTAGGAAACAATGTGGTCATTGAGGACGGAGCGAAGCTGGAAAGCCCGGTTCATATAGCAGACGGAGCGGTTATCCGTTCAGGTGCAGATGTAAAAAGCTACACTGTTATCGGCCGAAACAATGTGATATCCTCCCATGCATCCTTGAAGAAGAGCATTCTCTGGCATGATGTGTATGTGGGTTCAGACTGTGAGCTTAGAGGCGCCACGCTGGCCAATGGCATCATGGTTGAACAGGGAGCGACCATTTATGAGCATGCAGTTGTTGGAAACCACTGCAAAATCGGAAAACGCTCCACATTAAAACCGGAAGTGAAGATTTGGCCAGAAAAAGAAATTTATGATGAGGCACTCGTTCATACATCTTTGATTTGGGGACGAAAAGCCACTAAATCGCTATTCGGCGGACGCGGGGTTTCCGGAATTGCCAACGTTGAAATTACACCAGATTATATTGCAAGACTTGCTTCAGCTTATGGCGCAGTGCTTCCCCACGGATGCCATATCGCCATCGCAAGCGATTCCCATTCTTTTTCCGAACTGATCAAAGGGGCATTCATTCAGGGGCTTTTGTCTTCAGGAATTAACACATGCGACACCAGCCCGACCGTAGCTCCTGTTGTGAGATTTGCGATTGAAGAAGACAACCTGCAAGGCGGCGTATACATCCGGTTCTCTAACAGAGGCGGAGAGAAGCAAGTGTTCATTGAATTTTATGATCATAAAGGCCTTCCCATCCACCCTGATCTCGAGAGAAAGATTGAAAACGCTTATTGGCAGGAAGATTATCGCCGTGCAGCCTTTGATATGATCGGAAAGGGGACACACAACAATTTCAAAAATGAAGAATATATCGAAGCGCTCCTTCACACGGTGAACACGAAGCGCATCAAAAATTCCAAATTTCGAATTGTCGTAAACTACAACCACCAGCCATATTTAAGTTTTATTCCGATTCTTTTCAACAAGCTGGACTGCGAATTTTTAACCGTACCATCCCAGACAGGAGCAGAGGAAATGGCATCATTCGTACGAGTGACCAATGCCAATCTTGGAATTCTCGTTGGAGAAGCCGGAGAAACACTCAGCTTGATCACTGAATCCGGAAAGCTGCTTGATGAAGAAACAATGCTGTCTCTGTATGTTCTGGTTACCTTCTATGAAGGAAAACAAAATGAAATGGCGATTCCGATTTATGGCTCATCTGACCTTGACAGCCTGGCCGGTCGTCTGAATGGAAGGCTCATCCGTACAAAAGCGAATCCACGGTCGATTATGGAAGTGGGCAGCGGAGTGATGAACTTCCAATACGATGCACAATATGCGCTTATTCACATTTTGGAGATGATGGCGACCCAGCAAATTTCGTTGTCCGAACTGGTCGATTTGCTGCCTAATGTGAATATGTTAAGAGAATACGTACCTTGTCCATGGGATAAAAAAGGAAAAGTCATGAGACGGTTAATGGAGGATATCCGGGATAATAATGTAGAACTGGTCGACGGGATTAAAGTCTTTCATCCTGAGGGCGGTTGGACGCTGATCCTTCCGGATGTAGAGCAGCCGATCTTTACCGTCTATTCCCAAGGATCAGATATGGATCAAGCGAAGGAAGCTGCAGCGGAATTTATTAATAAAATCCGGCAGTACCAGCAGGTCTGATCCCATATGCCAAGGGAGCTTGTGGCCGGAAACGGCAAGATTCTCGTTAACATCGATCGGCACCTTCAGATCAGAGATATCTATTACCCATATGTCGGACAACAAAATCACGTACAAGGACATGCCAACAGAGTGGGGATTTGGTCAGACGGCCAATTCTCCTGGCTTTCCTCTGAATCTTGGTCGATTCACAATGATTATCATAAAGATTCTCTTGTGACCTGCTGTACAGCAGAAAACAAGCAGATGGGCCTCCGTCTTGTTTTTGAGGACGGAGTTCATCAGCGTGAAAACATTTTTATTCGAAGAATTAAAGTGACGAATACCACACCTCACGAAAAAAAGATCAGGCTGTTTTTTCACCAGGATCTTAATATTTATGAAACAGAGGTCGGCGACACGGCCTATTTTGCCCCTGATTCACAATCCATCGTCCACTATAAAAAGAACCGCTACTTTTTGTTTAACGCCCTTTTTGGCAACAACGGCATCTCGCAGTATACGACCGGGATTAAACGGTTTCAAAGTGCAGAAGGAACATGGAAGGATGCGGAGGACGGCTCTCTTCATATCAATCCTATTGCACAGGGGTCTGTCGACAGCACCTTTTCCGTGGAGCATACGGTAGGCGGCGAGCAGACGGTTGAAGCCTTTTATTGGATGACGATCGGCCGCAACCGCGAAGAAGTGGTTGCCCTGAATGACTATGTCCAGGAAATCGGTCCTTCTTTAACGATAGATAAAATTTTAATCTACTGGCGAAGGTGGGCAAACAAGTCTCACTTTCCTGAAACCGACCTGAGCGATGAGATTCTCTCCCTCTATAAACGAAGCCTTCTTGTGGTACGGACACAAACCAATGAGAATGGCTATATCATGGCTGCAAATGATTCTGATATCCAGCAATATAACCGGGACCATTACAGCTATATGTGGCCGAGGGACGGGGCGCTTGTTGCGGCGGCGATCGCCAAGTCCGGTTACCAGGGAATGGTGAAAAACTTCTATCGAAGGTGTTCCGATGTCCTGACAAAGGAAGGCTATTTGCATCATAAATACAATCCGGACGGTTCCATTGGTTCCAGCTGGCATCCTACCATCGCAAAGAATGGCAAAGAGCAGCTGCCCATCCAGGAGGATGAAACAGCTCTCGTATTATGGGCGTTCTGGGAGCATTACAAAGAGACGGGGGACATCGAGTTTGCACAATCACTTTACCGGTCGCTGGTCAGACCAGGAGCCCGCTTTTTGCTGGGATTCATGGATGCAGCGCTGGACTTGCCAAACCCTTCGTACGATCTTTGGGAAGAAAGACGAGGCATTTTTTCTTTTACATGTGCGGGTGTTTACGGCGGTTTGATGGCTGCCCATAATTTTGCTCTTTTATTTGGGGAGGATGACCGGGCAGCTCGTTATAAAACGGGTGCCGAGCGCGTGAAAAAAGGGATAGAGGCGCATCTGTATGATGAAGAGGCGGGCCGGTTCCTGCGCGGCATCTACCTTGATGAAGAAACGCGCGAAATCAAAAAAGATTATACGATTGAAAGCAGCATTTACGGCTTGTTTGCCTTTGGGGTGTTTTCTCCGGATGATCCGCGCATCCGTTCCACCATGGAAGCGATTGAGCGTGAGCTCTATATCAAAACGGATGTCGGCGGTGTTGCCCGTTATTTTAACGATTATTATTTCCAGCAAACCCATGAGGTGGATAAAGTTCCCGGTAATCCATGGATCATCTGCACTCTTTGGCTGGCAAAGTGGAAGATCTATACGGCACAGAGTTTATCAGAATTGCAGGAATGCCGGCACTATCTTGATTGGGTCGCTGACCATGCGTTTACGAGTGGAGTTCTTCCCGAACAACTGCATCCTTTTACCGGTGATCCGCTCTCAGTGGCACCGCTGACCTGGTCTCACGCCACGTTTGCTGATGTGGTCGTGGATTACATGAAAGCTTATGAACGTCTTCAATAAATACCACTTGCTGAAATTGACTGTGTCTGCTATTATATTAAAGTATGAATTAATTTGGAAACAAATCAATCAAAGCAGTACACCATTTTTGTAATGGTTAAGGTTTGGAGGGAAAATACATGCGTGTAAACATCACTCTTGCTTGCACTGAGACTGGTGATCGCAATTACATCACTAAGAAAAACAAGCGTAATAACCCAGAGCGTCTGGAGCTTAAAAAATACAGCCCACGACTAAAAAGATACACATTGCACCGTGAAACGAAGTAATGTACGAAAGGCCGCCACATTCCTTATGGAAGACTGGCGGCTTTTTTCATGGCGCGGACCCTGGTAAAATAAGAATATTAATCACACATAAGAGGAGCTGCTCATGGAAACAAAAAAGGAATTGCGCAAAATGATGAAGGATCAACTCCTTTCATTCGATCCGGCCGTACATAAAAGAAAAAGCGGAGATATCGCTCAGCATTTGTTCAGCCTGCCGGTATGGAAAAACGCAAAGCATATTGGAATTACGGTTTCCAGAGGGTTTGAAGTGGATACGAAACAGATCATACAAAAAGCATGGGATGATGAAAAAAAGGTGAGTGTGCCAAAGTGCAGTACGGTCGGTGAACGGCTGATGGATTTTCATCGGATTACATCGTTCCAGGAACTTGAAAATGTCTATATGGATCTTTATGAACCAATCATGGGCATAACAGAACTTACACCGCCGGAGGATATGGATCTTATGGTTGTTCCTGGATTGATTTTTAATCCCGAAGGCTACCGCATTGGATTTGGGGGTGGTTTTTATGACCGGTATCTCTCCGGTTACCATGGCACAACCGTTTCACTTGCCTTTGATATTCAGTATATGAACAGTATTCCGGTTGAACCGTTTGATATACCTGTGGAGTACATTATTACGGATAAAGGCCTCAAGAAGGACGGAAGGTGATGGCTTTTGCCCTTTTTATGGTGGTTCTCGCCTTGTTTGTCGCGATTGCTTATAAGATTCGGATGCTGACACTGGGTGGTGCATTTTCGAGCTGGGGGATTGGCGTAGTGGTTTGCGCGGCTTTTGGATATCGGGGCTTGGGTTTATTGCTGTTGTTCTTTATCAGCTCATCATTATTGAGCAAATGGGGAAAAGAGAAAAAGAAGAAGCTGCGCACTTTGTCGGTTGAATCAAAGGGAAGAAATGCAGGACAGGTCTTTGCCAACGGAGGGGCTGCGTTTCTGGCGGGTGCAGGTTTTCTGTTTTTTTCACATCCTTTCTGGCTTGCCCTGTTTATTGCCAGTCTGGGAGAAGCGGCTGCTGATACGTGGGCTTCAGAAGTTGGTGTTCTTTCAAAAGGTGAGCCGTATCATATCTTGCGCAGAACCCGGGTGGAACGGGGAATATCAGGAGCTGTTTCTGCACTCGGACTGACAGCGGCTGCGTTGGGCTCGCTCTTAATCAGTGTCACAGGTGCTTTGTTGTTTTTTGAAGGCAAATGGGCTTTTTATGTTTTCCTTATAACTTTTTTAGGAGGATTCCTCGGTAATATACTCGATACTATTATTGGAGGCACGGTGCAGCTTGGCTTTCGCTGTCCAGTATGCGGAGCTGAAGTTGAAGTGCACATACATTGCGGGGTACCAACTGAACAAATCAAGGGCTGGTCTTCGGTCAACAATAACACGGTCAATTTTATTTCGAGCACGCTGGCAGGTGTCGCGGCAGGGGTGATGATGTTTTGGGTTCTTTAAGGAAGCTACACAGGACAGGCATTGTGCTGGCAGGGGGCGGATCGACGCGTTTTCCGTTTCATAAAGCGTTCGCAAGGTATAAAGATAGGTATTTTTATGAACTTGCGGTTGGTTGTTTGAAACAAATAACGGATCAGGTTGTCATCGTATCACGGAGTGACATATCGGACCGAATGAAGCATGCAGATGCAAAATTAATATTCGACTTTCCCCAGTATCAGGGTCAAGGGCCACTTGCTGGAATTCTTTCGGGGATGGAAAGCGGAGAGGAGTCGGATTGGTATGCGGTCGCGACCTGTGATATGCCGTTTGTTATGCCCCTCCTGTTTGAGAAGCTGTTCTCCATAGCAGATCAGAAACCGGGAACCCAGGCTGTTGTTCCTGTGGCCGCAGGCAGAAATCAACCGCTCGCCGCCATCTATCATAAAAGCTGCAAGAGTCACATTGTGCGGCTGCTTTTGGAGGAAAGGCGAAGCATGTACGGCTTGCTGCAGTCGGTGAATACCATTTTTGTTGAGGCAGAGGATTATGATCTTCCTCAGGAGATGTTTATCAACATCAACACGGCTGATGAGTACAAGCAATATATCGAAAACGGGCGATTCGAATAATTTCAGGTATCTATGCAAAAAGTAAGGACAAGGAGGAATGTTCTGTGACCAGATTTTTCATCAAGCTTGTCCTTTTTGTTGCTTTGGTTCTGATTGGTTATCAATATCGATACCGGCTGCTGAACGTCATACTTGGAGTGCCACTGATCCGGCGTGTGGCGGTTGGCAAAATGATGTCGTTTCCAGGTGTCCGTGATAAATTTATGAAAGAAATGTTTTGAGGCGCTTTTTTGCGCCTCTTCTTTTATCGTCATGAAAGTGGATGCTGTCTTTTTTGATTTGGATAATACGCTATATGATTATGAACGGGCATTCCGGCTAGCTGCTCTTCAAAGCTTTACAGAACTCTGGAAAGAAGGGAACATTACTGGAGAGGCAGCAACAAGCGCCGAACAATGGTTCCGGCGCTTTAAATCTTGCTGTGACCGGTTCTGGGGAGAGTATGAAAACGGTCAACTTTCACGGTCCGCTTATCAGAAAAAGAGATTTTTACACTCTTTAAAGGAGTGCGGGCTGTTATCAGTTTCCAGAGATGCCCTCTCGTTTGAACAACTTCTTCGCCATTATATTTCTTCCTATTGTGTGCTTTTCGCCGGTATGGATGGGCTGCTTCAAGCATTAAAGGACCACCAGATCCTTACGGGGATCATTACCAACGGGGAAGAGGTGCTACAGAAGAAAAAAATAAAGGCTTTATCACTTGATCACTGGATATCTTCCGAAACGGTTTTTATTTCGGATACGATGCCATTAAAAAAACCAGATCCCAAGATTTTCTCCCTTGTTCAAAAGCAATCCGGCTGCAAACATCCCTTGTACGTGGGTGACACGTGGGAGCTTGATATCCTGCCCGCCAAAAAAGCGGGATGGGAGGCCATCTGGATGACAACCCAGAATGCAAAAACAGAGAATGCCCTACATGCAGCCTTCTCCATTTGTCAACTGCACAAACTTCTTATCTCGTATATTGAATAAGCTGGATGAATTCCCCATCCTTCAGTTTAAACAACACCATCAGATGGGTTTTGTCTTTACTGAACATAATCAGCGGCATACTGCTGCCGACCGGGCTGACCTTTTGGCCGTTGCTTTTCTTCACCCCGAGAAAATAATTTTTGTAGAGCCCTTCCCACAAGTTTCCAATAATCTTATTGGTTTGGTCCTGTGTAAAGCCGGGGAGAGGCTTCTTTTGGTATTGAGGCAGGTCTGCGAGAGCAACAGAGTAGTAATTTGCACCGGTTACATTGTAAAATTGTTTTGCGCCGTTCCATGTTTTTTGCAGATAAGAGTAGGTTTTAACATCCAGCTTAGTTTTCGCAGTCCGTTCTGCCTGTGTTTGTGGCTTTTGGAACGACGCGAAGGAAGCTCCCTTTTGATAGATGTACATACTTTGTCCGCTCATGTCCTGGGCACTTCGATACGTGTTTTCATTTTTGTGGATTTCGGCATAATGAAAACTGACGCTCTGGGACAGCCGTTCATTTCGTCCGGACACCTTTTTGGATTCTTCGATGCTTTTGGTATCCTGTTTCCATTTATTCATGGTGCTGGCCAGGACGCCGTTGCCATACAACAGGGAGATATCCTGACGAAGATAGACCGGCTGATTGGTTTCAGAAGCCACGTTCCACTGAAGAGTATAGTTTTCAGGGGTGGAACCGCTCAAATGCACGCTTGTATTGGCTTTTGTAAAATAGACCTGATTATCAATCGGAAAGAAAATGATGCTTTCTTTTACAGGTTCTTTGCCAAAAAGATACATAAAAAAGAGGATTGCGAAAAATGCAGGAAGAACAATGCCGAGCCAATTTCTCATTTTCATCTTATAACCACCCCGTTGGACAGACTGTTGTTCCATGTGTATGCAGCAAACGTTAAAGAAAGAAGAAGGAAATGAGAGGAACGAAAAGAAATCGTTAAAAGAAGAATTAGATAGGAGAGAGGCATTTAATGATTAATGAACAAGAAATTGTACAGAACATTAAGGATCTGGTCAGCATTCCAAGCCCTTCAGGCTTTACAGGGGATGCCATTTCCTATGTCAGTGATTTTCTCAAGAAAGAAAATGTGCCGTTTTACCTGAACCATAAAGGGGGATTGATAGCCACCCTGAAAGGAAAAGACGACAGCAAGCATCGTCTGCTGACGGCTCATGTAGATACGCTTGGAGCGATGGTGAAGGAAATCAAAAGCAGCGGGCGACTGAAGCTCACGATGATCGGCGGTTTCCGTTGGAATGCTGTGGAAGGTGAATATTGCAAGATTCATACAGCAGACGGAAAAACGTATACAGGTACCATCCTCATGCATCAGACCTCGGTCCATGTGTATAAAGATGCCGGCGATGCGAAGCGCGATGAGCAAAATATCGAAGTGCGGATTGATGAAGTAGTAAAAACAAAAGAAGAAACAGAAAAGCTCGGCATATCTGTAGGAGATTTTGTTTCTTTCGAACCGCGTGTGGAAATCACGGAAAGCGGGTTTATTAAATCCAGGCATCTGGATGACAAAGCCAGTGTCGGCATCCTCATGCACCTCATCAAGCTGATCAAAGACAACAACATCGAACTTCCTTATACTGTTAATTTACTGATCTCCAACAATGAAGAGATCGGTTATGGAGGCAATTCCAATATCACAGAAGAGACAGTAGAATACATCGCGGTTGACATGGGCGCCATTGGAGACGGACAATCCACCGACGAGTACAGTGTTTCCATTTGTGCGAAAGATTCAAGCGGCCCTTACCACTACGAACTGCGCAAACATTTGGTGAAGCTTGCTCAGGAACACAGTGTCGATTACCGCGTGGACATCTATCCTTATTATGGTTCCGATGCTTCGGCGGCAATCAAGGCAGGCTTTGATATCAAGCATGGACTTGTCGGGGCAGGAATTGCCGATTCCCATGCCTATGAGCGCACCCATGTGAGCTCGCTTCGCCATACGGCAAATTTGCTCCTTCATTACGTACAATCGGAACTTGCATAAAAAGCGAAAGAAACCGCTGTCTTTTCAGCGGTTTTTTTCGTCAGTCTCTGCTATAATAAGCAGGGTGATAAAATGAAAACGCTATACGACGTACAGCAGCTATTAAAAAGGTTTGGCATCTTCATTTATACAGGCCATCGCCTCGCGGACCTGGAACTGATGGAGGAAGAAGTGCGATCTCTGTATGAGTCAGGGATGATGGATCGGCAGGACTATAAGATGGCGCTTCTTGTGATCAAGTCAAACATGCAAAAATACAGCTAATTAAAATTCATATAAAGGGTGACAGCAATGGATGAGAAATGGTATGTAGGCGTAGATTTGGGCGGAACAACAATCAAGATGGCATTCATCAGCGATTATGGCGACCTGATTAAAAAATGGGAAATTCCTACGGATATTTCGGAAAAAGGAAAGAACATCACAAAGGACATCGCCAAGAGCATTGATTCTGTGCTGGAAGAGCTTGGAGCCAGCAAGTCGAGACTCCATGGCATTGGAATGGGTGCCCCTGGATTTATTGACTTGTCGAGAGGATTCATTTACCACGCGGTCAATATCGGCTGGGTGAACTTTCCGTTAAAAGAACGCTTGGAAATGGAAACCGGTCTTCCGGTAGTCGTGGACAATGACGCTAACCTGGCTGCTGTAGGCGAGATGTGGAGAGGCGCCGGAGATGGTGCGAAAGATCTTCTCTGTGTCACGCTCGGAACGGGAGTCGGCGGCGGAATTGTTTCCAACGGAAAAATTGTTCACGGCAAAAACGGCATGGGCGGGGAAATCGGCCACATCACAGCGATTCCTGAAGGTGGTGCTCCATGCAATTGCGGAAAGACAGGATGTATCGAAACAGTGGCCTCGGCAACAGGCATCTGCCGTTTGGCCAGAGAAGGACTGCAGAATTATCCTGACTCGCTCTTGCACAAGGAAGAGGAAAAGGAAGGCGGTATCACGGCCAAGGATGTTTTTGATGCGGCTGACCAAAAAGATGAGCTGGCTCTTTATGTGCTTGAGCTTGTCGGTTATCACCTCGGCTTTATGCTTGCCAACCTTGGATGTACCATCAACCCTGGAAAAATTGTTCTTGGCGGCGGTGTGTCAAAAGCAGGGGATAAAATCCTTGACCCGGTTAAACGAAACTTTGAAAAGTTCGCCCTTCCCCTTGTGAAAGAAGGAGCAGAGTTTGCGATCGCTTCCTTAGGAAACGATGCCGGTGTCTACGGTGGAGCTTATATGGCCAAGACCCTTCATGAAGAAACGGTAATGTAATCAAATAACGTTAAGAAGAAACCATGCTTATGACTCAAGCATGGTTTTCTTTATTTTCATATCCTCTGTGTGAGACGAATAATATGAAAGGTAGAAGCGAAATACAGGAGGAGGAGCTTATGAAGATAACGGTAAGAAAAGGAGATACGTTCTCCTACTACAGCCAATTATTCGATCTCCCCTTGCAGCTGCTGCTTGATTCCAACCCTAACCTGAATCCGGACGCGTTGCAGCCGGGATCTTTCGTACGGCTGCCTGGATATTTTGCAGAGGGTATACCGATCAATCATGGAGATACAGTACATTCCATCTCTCAAACCTGCCGTGTTCACCCAGATGCCATATGTTTGTTGAATCCGCTCGTTAATATCCAGTCGCTTCAGATTGGTGAAAGGTTGTTCGTGCCAAAGCGTGCATCAGGAAGAGTGGTCTCCTCAGGCGTACCTTATGACTATCCTACGCTTCAAAAGGACCTTCGGAAGGTATGTGAACTGTATCCCTTTATACAGAGTGATATCATTGGGCACTCGGTTTTAAAAAAAGAACTAGTTCAGCTGAAATGGGGAAGAGGAACAAAAAAAGTGCACGTTAATGCTTCTTTTCATGCAAATGAATGGATTACTACGGGGATATTAATGACCTTTTTGAATGATTACCTGCTCGCTCTTACCAACAACATCCCGATCCGCGGGGTGAATATGCTTACTCTCTATGAACAAACAACACTGTCTGCTGTACCAATGGTGGATCCGGACGGCGTGGATCTTGTGCTGCATGGACCGCCTGTGCAGGAACCTTTTCATAGTCTTGTTAAGTCCCTAAATAAGGAGTCAATTGACTTTAAAGACTGGAAAGCCAATATCCGGGGAGTAGACCTGAATAATCAGCTTCCAGCCCGTTGGGAAAAAGAAAAAGTTCGGAAGCCGCAGGAAGCGGCCCCAAGGGATTATCCCGGGGACTATCCGCTTTCCGAGCCGGAAGCCCGGGCGATGGCAGATCTCGCCTTCGAGGAGGATTTTGACCGGGTCATTGCTCTCCATACACAGGGGAAGGAGTTTTACTGGGGGTTTGAAAAGGAAGAACCGCCTGAAGCGGAAGACATTGCCCGGGAGTTTGAGAGAGTCAGCGGCTACAAAGCTGTACAGTATGTTGACAGTTTTGCCGGCTATAAAGACTGGTTCATCCAGGAATTTCGCCGTCCGGGCTTTACAATTGAACTCGGCTACGGAGTCAATCCTCTGCCGCTCTCACAGTTTGATGAAATCTACGAGGATACACTCGGGATTTTTCTTGCGGGTCTTTATATGTAAAAATGAAGATTTTTCCGCCAGGCACCAGGGGCTTCCCGGGTGTCTTTTTTTCTGCTGATTTTCTTAACCTCTCACTTTACGTTCGTTTTTTCGAATTGCTAGGAAACATGATAAACTGATAAGGAATTCATATTTATGGAGGTAAGAAAAATGGCCATTATTGATATTACCGTGATTCCGATTGGGACAGAGACTCCCAGTGTCAGCAAGTATGTGGCCGGAATTCAGCGTGTACTGGAAAGCTATGGAGAGCAGATCAACTATGAACTGACACCCATGAACACGATTGTTGAAGGGGAGCTGGAGGTGCTGCTGCAAGTGATCAAAGATATGCATGAGGCTCCTTTTGCTCAGGGGATCGAGCGCGTGGCCACCAATATCCGCATTGATGACCGCAGAGACAAGCCATCCACGATGAAATCGAAGCTTGAGAGTGTCAGAGCCCAAATGAAATAAAAAAACAAAAACCCATCGGCACAGGAAGTGCGCGATGGGTTTTTGTTAGTTGGTTTAGTGACCTGAAGAGCCTCCGCCTGTGAACACATCAATAAAGGTCATAACGGTAAACCAGCCGAATACGGCCAATGTAAGGAATGCAAAACCGGAACCTAACATATTTTTAATTTTTAAAGAACGCAGTAAACCTAGAGCAGCTAAAATCGTTACAATAGCAAAAATGATGGCTAATCCCATATCCTATGCCCCCTTACTCTGTAGTAATCTAAGTTCTTCCTAAATTTCCTATGTATAGCAAATCAGACGGATACTACCTTGTACTATTTTACTTGTTTTGTAACCGTTTGTACAGTGTCCTTTTTTCACAAATCTACCGTAATGGAGACATTGTAAGCACTTGCATATTTTTCAATGAGTTCCCGCTCAGTCCGGTCCGCATAATAGATTTCCTTTTGTTTTTTTCTTTCGGTTCCAAGCAGATGCTCCTCCAATTGAAACAAAAACTGGTCCGTCTCTCCGGACTGCGGGTTTGAAAGGTGAAAACCGAACGTGAGATCCCCATATAGGTAATAGTGATGTGCAGCGGAAAGAAGCCCGTAATCGTAAAAGCGATCGGTCGGCTGGAACGTTTCCATGCGGAGTAGTGGATGGATATCTTCAAACATGCCTTGTGATTCATAATACTCCTTTAACCGCAACGCTTCTTCCTTGGTTTCAACAATGGCAATCTCACCGTCCCTGTCTGAAACCGAAACGAGGCTTGCCGTCTTTCTGACCACCTGAGCAAGAGCACCCGGCTTTTTGGTGATGTTCGGTTTCATTTCAATCCCATAGCAAAGCGTCACATGTCTTTCCTCCACATCGTTTTTGTTTTTAGTGTAAAATAGGGAGAAACAGATTGCAATGGAGGGATAGCTATGAGTTGGGAACGATTGACGGTCGGCCCTATTCAGGAAAATACATATGTATTGTGGAATAAAAAAAAGGAAGGAATCATTTTTGATCCGGGAAGTGAAGGCAAGAAAATCATTTCCTTGATCGAAAAAAGGGGAGTTAAGCCGCTTGCCATCCTTCTGACGCATGCGCATTTTGACCATATTGGTGCAGTGGATGAAGTCCGTGAAAAATGGGGCATTCCGGTTTACATACATAAGAAGGAAGAGGACTGGCTCGGAGACACGAGCAAAAACGGTTCGGCTCATTTTATGCAGCGAATTGTCGCCAAGGATGCTGACCATCTGATTACTGAGGAGGGTGAGTTAAAAATCGGCAGCTTTACCTTTAAAGTATTTGAAACACCGGGGCATTCCCCGGGAAGTGTTTCGTATTATGCAGAAGAAGAGGAGGTTGTTTTCTCGGGAGACGCGCTCTTTTCCGGCAGCATTGGAAGGACCGACCTGTACGGCGGCAACCACGAGCTTTTACTAAAAAGTATCCACGACAAGCTCTTACATCTTCCTGAAGAAACGCTCGTTCTTTCCGGCCATGGCCCGGAAACGTCCATTGGTGCCGAAATGGACTCCAATCCTTTCTTAAGCGGTTTTTGATATGCTCTCCGTCATCCGGGAACGCATAAAAAATGCCCCAGGCGGCTCCATCACTTATGCGGAATTCATGGAAATGGCTCTGTATCATCCGGAACATGGTTACTATCAAAAGAATAAAACAAAAATTGGCCGGAACGGGGATTTTTATACGAGCAGCTCAGCTTCCGCGGTGTATGGCGCCATTTGGGCCGATGTTTTTTATTTCATGTTCAGGGAGCTCGGATTATCTTCATATGTCCTATGCGAAATCGGGGCAGGAGACGGCTCCTTTGCCAGAAGCGTTCTTGACGAATGGCAGGCGAAAGGATACCCGGCACTGGAGTATGTGGTGATCGAATCGAGCCCGTATCATGCGGAACAAATCGGCAGGAAGCTCGAAAATCATTCTTGGTCGCACTATTCAACTCTTGAGGAATTTCAGTCCTTGTGTCCCTTTTTTCATGGCATTGTTTTTGGAAATGAGCTGCTCGATGCCATGCCGGTTCATGTGGTCAGGCAAACATCAAGCGGTTTGAAAGAAATTCAGGTGTCTCTGAACGAAACTGGGGACCTTATCGATGTTGCTGTCCGTGCGGATGATCAACTTAGGAAGTGGATCGAGGAATACCATGGAGAACTGGAACCCGGACAAACGATGGAAATTCCGCTTGCTATGACCAGCTGGCTCGGTAAGCTGTATGAATGGATAGGGCGCGGATATGTGGTTTTTGTTGATTATGGTTATTCAGAAGAGGAATGGCGGCAGCCGGAGATTAGTGAAGGAAGCTTGCGGGGCTATTACCGCCACCAGCTCATTCCAAATCCGCTGTCTTATCCGGGAGAGATGGATCTGACCTCCCATGTTCACTGGGACTGCATCAGAAAAGTGGGGGAAGATTATGGATGTCCAACATCCAGCTTCCAATCGCAGCAGGAATTTTTGCTGGAAAACGGGATACTGCATCACCTGGCTGAAAACGTAAGCAAGGATCCTTTTTCTTCTGAACATAAAAAAAACCGTGCGATCCGCTCGTTGATCATGGACCACAGCATCAGCCGGTATTTTCAAATATTGATCCAAAAAAAAGACGGCTGCTTTTAAGCAACCGTTTTCTTTTTTTCGTAGAAGTAATGTCCAGCTTCAGCGTCCAGGGCTGAAAACTCGTTTTCAGCATAAGTCCTCGAAAGACGAAATTGAATTCCATTTCGTCATCGGTCGCTTCACTCTTACTCCACAACACAAAAAGCGTGTTGTTGTGTAAGACCTCCAGCGCTTGTCAGACTTTAAAGGCCACTTACGCTTTTCTTTAGTGACCGCCACCGGGAGTCATCATGAATGTTGTCCAGTATGTAAAGCCGACAAAAAAGACTGTTAAATAAGCGCCAAAAATATAAATATACATACGCTCAGATAAATTCAGGTAACTTAATGAAACAAATAAAATGGTTTGGCCCAAAAATAATAGAGACATGTCAGTCAGATCTCCAAGATAGGCCATTACTGCAATAATTCCAGTCCAAAAGCCCAAAACCTTGTACATTCTTGCCATATGTATCCCTCCCTTTTCACCGAAGAACTCACCTGTATTATATATGAATTTTTACACAATTGTAAATGCCAATCTAACTGGATTTGGAAAAACAAAAAAAGAACACAAAGTAGGTGTTCTTTCACAAAAGATGGCTGGGCTAGCTGGATTCGAACCAACGAGTGACGGAGTCAAAGTCCGTTGCCTTACCACTTGGCTATAGCCCATCGGCACTACTTCTAGTATGGCTCGTGTCGAACGAAATATACAAAAAAAGATGTTTTTTTAAAAGGGAATGCTTGTATCCTGTCGAATTGAATCAGAAACCACAGAAAGAAGGTGATAGTTCATTGCCAATTGAATCAAAAAGCAAAGAATTGCTTCAGCTAGCCTCCAGAACCAATGCCTCCGATATCCATTTTGTACCCCTGCGCAATCAAGGGATGATCCAGCTTCGGGTGGACGGTCAGCTGCACCCGATTGAAAAAGTCCCGTACGTGTTTTTCGAGCGGCTCGTTTCCCATTTTAAATTTAAGGCCGGAATGGACATTGGAGAAAAGCGCAGGCCCCAGGACGGCTCGATGGACCTTGATCTGAACGGAACATTCCTTCATCTCCGGCTCTCCACGCTGCCAACGGCTTTCCATGAAAGTCTAGTGATCCGGTTGCTCCCCCAAAGTGGACCAGCCCATTTCGAATCGCTTGCTCTTTTTCCTCACTCCCTGAAAGGCCTTCATTCATTACTCAACCGCTCAAGCGGACTTATCCTCTTTTCTGGTCCGACAAGTTCCGTTAGTGGGGAGAATCTGATATAATAGACACAAAAATATCAAGGAGTTTCGATATATCAATGAGTACAAACGATTACATAAAAAATGTAGCTATATATTTAAGAGCGTCACGTGATGAAGAAAAAAAAGGAATTGAAGAAACTTTGGACACTCACAGACGCAGGTTAACCAAGCTGTGTAATGAACGAAATTGGAAACATACAATTTATCAAGAAATTGGTTCAAGCCAAAATATAAATGAACAATTGAATGCTATGCTGGAAAAATTGGATGAGTATGATGCTGTAGTTGTTCATGCTACAGACAGGCTTGGGAGGAACAAACTCGCTCAGGCACAAGTACAAGAAACAATAAAAAGAAAACGTGTCTTACTTGTAACGCCTGACAGGATTTATGATTTAAATTCAACTACGGACAGTTTGTATAAAGACATGGAAGACATGTTTTCGGCGCACGAATATATGAAAATCAGAGAGCGTTTAATGAACGGGAAAAATGGTTTATCTGAAAAAGGATTGTGGGCGCATGGAAAACCACCACTGGGATATGACAAAGACACAAAAACAAGAAAATTGGTTCCCAACGAGCAAGCAAAACACATTCATTTTATTTTCAATTCACTTATCGAGGGAAAAACTGTTTCTGAAGTTTTTACAGCTTTAAACAACATGGGTGTAAAAACAAAGACTGGAAGCAAGTTTAACTTCCGAGCAATAGAGCGAATTGTTAACAATGAAGCCTATAAAGGCACGTTGGTCTATCATCAATATGAATCGCTCGATGAGTACAGAAAAGACCAAAAACGAAAAAAAACTAAACAACGTCCAAAGGATGAATGGAAGCGGATACCAGATGCTCATACTGCCATCATTGATGAAGTCACTTGGGAAAAAGCTAACCGCATTGTGAATACATATGCTTTTGCAGCTCCGAGAGCCAAAAACAGTATATATCCGACTACAAAACTTTTACGCTGTGGTGTATGCGGAAAATTTCAAGGCGCTCAGTTCACCGAAAAAGTTCAAAAATATTATCTGAAATCCTGTACAAAATGTGGCAACCAAGCATTTCCGTATTTGCCAGTAATGAAAATGATTAAAGAAGAAGTTACCCGCTACAGTAAAGGGTTTGTCGAAGTGATAAAGCTTGCTGAACAAGCGGATAACACCAATCACAATGAATATCAACGAACGCAGATAAATAAGCAAATTCAGGTAGCTGAACGAGCACTTGATAAACTGCTTCCGTTATATGAAGAAGATGAAATAACGCTCAATCAATTTCGTGAACGGAAAAAGAAGCGGGAGGAAGAAATCGAGCATTTGCAGAAGGAGCTTGAGAAATTAAAGAAGGAAAACCCTGAGGTGAAATTAGCGACCTTGCAAGATATGAAAAAGCACATGGAGTATCTGATGGGGAACTGGGAAATCATTGACGGAGAAGGTATGACCAATGAGCAATTGAACCGAAGCTTGCACATTCTCATTGAACAAATTGATTGGACGTACCCAAAAGGCGAAGATGTTGCTCCGAAGTTGAATATCAAATTCATATCATAATCGCTCCAGACGCCGTAGTTTCGTTGCTACGGTGTTTTTTGTGTTTCATGAACAAATTGACTCAAAGTCTAAGGAAAATACGCCTTAACGCTGAACAATACGTTTCAATAACGAATTGAGTAGCAAGAGAGTATTCAGGGTAAAAAAATTCATCCCGCAAATTGAAATAATTGGTATAATTGTAAAGGGTAAATATTTTGTTTATAGAAAGGGTAAGTATGAATGGGATTTTGGATGAGTACTTTAAGCAGTTGTATAGGTTCTTTTGTAGGTTTGGTAGGAGCTATATTTATTGCAATATGGCAAGTGAAAAAGGCACAAAAGTTAAATAATATACCTTTTTATCTTGATTTCAATAAGGCGCAAATTTACATAAATAGATATATAGAGAAGGTAGAAGAAATATTAAGTAAAACACAAGGGATAGAAAGAAAAAACGCTAGAAAATTGTTATCCCAAAATGACTATGTATATTTAAAAGAAAATTTAGAATTGGCTATTAAAACGGTAAATAAAGAGATTAAACAAGTTGACTTTAAGAATTTTTCGGAAGTGGTATTGGAAATAAATTTAAATGCTCCTTTAACTTATTACAAGGATTTAAACTTTCTTTTTTTCACAATGGCAGTCATGTATAACTTTGTAATTAATGATAGCAAGAATATTGTTAGGAATTTACCTCCAAAAATTGGGTTATATTTCGCCAATGATTTGCCAATACTATTTATATTAAGAAAATTTAAACAACGATATAAAAAACTAAAAAAACAGATGAAAATCTAAATGAAAATAGGGAGGTAAATAATGTACAGCCAATTAGCAAATTCAGTAAATAGTAAATTACTTAATAAGTTTGAGCTAGATTTGGTTAATGCTGCTTTAAAGGGATTAGATGAAAAAAATAATCCTCTCCGATTTAATACATTTGCTTTAACATTTCGTGAGTTAACCAGAATTATTTTGCATCGATTGTCTCCTAATAAGAAAGTTCTTAACTGCCAATGGTATACTAATGAGACCGACAAAAAGGATGGAATAACGAGAATTCAAAGGATGTTGTATGCGATTAAGGGTGGAATATCAGATGATTTTATTGAGGAAGAATTAAATATAGATATAAACGATATTGTTAAGAGCTTAAAAAAAGTAATTGATATTTTAAGTAAATACACCCATATAAATCAAGATACATTTTATTTAACGCCAGGGACTGGGGAAAATTTGGTTCGTATGACACTTGAATCATTTAATGATTTTATTAACACCATTGAAGAATTTCGAATGGAAATTCAACAGGCGTATGAAATAAGGGTGAGTGACTTAATTAATGATGCCATTTATTCTGGAATAATTAATGAAATAGATATTTTAGCAACACATTATTTAATTGACTATGTAGGTATAGACCACATAACAATTGATGATATAAATGATTCTATCATTAGTATTGAAATTAATGGCTATATAGATGTTGAGCATCAATACGGTTCTGATGGAGATTATAGAAGGGGAGATGGGGTAAGGGTTGGAAGCTCCTACCCATATCAGGTACAAACAACAGTAGATGTTAATTACCCCCTTGAAATTCATA
This sequence comes from Fictibacillus sp. S7, assembly GCF_004127935.1. Lineage (NCBI taxonomy): Bacteria > Bacillati > Bacillota > Bacilli > Caryophanales > Fictibacillaceae > Fictibacillus > Fictibacillus sp. S7. The sequence continues at coordinate 401,775 of NZ_QJKL01000001.1, forward strand.
TAGGTGCAGATGACATTGAAGTTGATAATTCTAAATTTTACGAATGATAGTGACCTTTATAGAAAATTCTTTATTTTAAGTTAAAACTAATAAAAAGACACCAGCTCAAATGAACTGGTGTCTTTTAAAGTACCAATGAAACTTTATTCTCCGCTCATGACATTTTCAATTATTGTTTTGATATAAACTGGAGTGCTGCTTCCCCAATGAACATTGTAACCATATTTATTGCATCTTATCGTAGTCATTGAACATGACAAGTCGAATATCGCAATAATGTAATAATGGTCTCCATCATCATAAGTATGTTCATCCATTTTCATGTCATCCACATAATCTTCCCAATCGTCTCCGAGTTTCTCTTCGAACGCTTCTTCTAATTCTGCGAATTTCATATCAACCAGACGCTCCAAATCCTTACCTTCAAAAACAAATGCCATTGTTCATTCCCCCGAAATTTAGTTTATTCGTAATTAAGGGAATTTTTATGTAATTAAGCACATCTTAGCATATTATGTTGAAATATGTCAACGGCGCTTTTCAGAATATAAAACGCCCCTAGAAGGGACGCTCTGCTTATCTGCCTTTTAAATCCTCAAGGATTTCTTTCTTTATGTCTTCTGGTATTGAAGATAATTGTTCCATTTTGTCTCGTATTCTTTGATAAAAGTTTTCAGTGGTGGTAAATCCATTTTCAATAAGTATGTCACGTATTACCATGAAATGAAGGGTATCACTAACGTTAGACGCTCTATCTTTCAGTTCCATATGTATTTCACCTCCCGCTAAGAAATGTTCGACATGATAGGAATTTATTCCTTTTAATTTTCATAATTATGGTACAATTGGGTAAAAAAGTGGTAGGGGAGAAGGATAGATGCTTATTTTAGCAGCTGCTCAATCATCAACTGGAATACCGCCAGCTTTTTATGGCTCACTAATAGGCACGCTCATTTCCGGCTCTGTTGCTGTTGGAATCTTAGCTTATAATACATATCAAAAAAATAAAGAATATAATTTTCGGTGTTATGGTGCTATGAAGGTGATAATTTCTGAGCTTCAAACTTTTGAAGCATATGAAAAAGTTGTAAAAGAAATGGTAGATTTGTATTATGCAGATAAAGACAAAAATTTTTTCGTTGACACCATGAATAGTTTAAAAAACGAAATATTAGAAGAAGCTAGCAAAAAATTTCATAAAGAAAGAGCAAACATACCATACGATTTTATAAGCAGATTTTATTCCATCTTGGATGTATTAAATTATACAATAAGTACTCATACACAAGTTGCTAATGAACCAGTTCCTATGCACACAAGTATCCTACTAAATAATTATAGAAACGTTAACAAACTTGCCAAGGAGTTCAACAAAAATGCAACTAAATATCTTGCCACCGTTGAAAAGAAATATAAAATCAAAGATTTTTACTGATAAAACTTCAATTTCAAGGGGAGAAGGAATTGAACATTAAAGAATGGGCTCCTGTGATATCAGCTACAGCCGCTGCTATTGCATCGATAGGTTCGTGGGTATCAATTTATGCTCAAGGGAAGAGAGACAAGCGGAATAAAGAAGCTGTAGTAGCACCAGGAATAAAAAATATAAATTTATTTTTATCACATATTGTTAAAGATTGGGAAGGTGAAAGGGAGTTCCAGAGTGGTTTTTCAGAATCCTCAATCAGTTATACCAAAGTACCTATCTGGAATTACGGAACAACACCGATATTTAATATCGATTATTATTTTCAATTTGAAAACTTAGAAGATTATTTAAAAGAAATTCCTCATGAAGATATGGACAACAGTTATGTCATGACGGTTTCTAAAGATGGAAAGTTTCACGATTTAACAGTTGTTAGAAAATTCGAAAAAGCTAAAAGTTATTATCACAGAAAGATTGTTCCTTTTTCCCAACATATTGATTCCATTCAACCAAATAATAAATCAGATATTCAAATACCAGAATATATTATAATTTTACTTAATAATTTCTTCCTTAGTAAAAATAATCGTCAATATGAACATGCAAGTTTTAAATTATTTTTTAAATATGATGATGTTAATTTTAAATCATGGGAGATTATATTTAGAATTTATATTGCGACTAACCTTACCTTTGATGAAAAAAGATTAACAGCAAGTTTCCATTATGAAATTGTTAAAAAGAAGAGACGGATACAAAGGTTTACACCCATGCAAATTGATAGACGACTCATTCGGGCTGACAAGATAAGAAGGACTTTTAAAGTCATTAACAAACCTAAATTAAAGAATATTTTTAAAAACAAAAAAGAAGAGCGCCAGCTATAAACTGACGCTCTTTTTATATAAGCCGATACTTCCTTGAGAGGAGGATGCCGTTTTTTATTCAAATGCTTTTAAATCCTTTTTGATTTGTGCAACGTTGCTTCTTCCCCACGGGCTGTCCAATTTTTCACGCCCGAGGTATAAATCTCTATTGACTTGTAGCACGTCAATTCCTAGCAAACCGTATGGTTTAGTTTCGTAATGTTTTTCCAGCACCCGATAGATGAATAACGCTCGAAGGATTGTTTCTTCTTTTTCTTTGGCAATGCTGTAGTTTTTGTCCTTCTTTACAATTCGCTCCGCTCCGAACCGTGTAATCATTCGGAAGGTTTCAAGGTCCTCTTTGTTCGGTTTGTATGATGAAGTTAATTTCATGAGCTTGTCATATTTTTCTTGCTTTGTCATCTGTTTATTATCAGCCAATTTGCTGATTGCCGGCAACATTTTGGTGAAGTCGTTAATTTCAACTTTCTTTGTTGTTTTCTTTTCCTTCTTCTGTTCTACTTTCGGTTTAGCAGCTGTCTTACTATCGTTGTTGTCTGGAGCATCGCATGCTCCGATTAGCAAACCAATTGACACAACTACTGCTGACGCTGTGAGCACCTTCTTTTTCTTTGCTGCCGTCTTCTTTTCAGTTGTCTTTTGCTCAGTCATTTCGTAAACTTCCTATTCTGTTTTGTATTTGTCTTACTCATTAAGTATAACAACTTTAACTGAATAAAAAAGTACGGATATTATTCGTACCTTGGAGACAGTCGCAATGTGGCTATCTCCTACCTTGCAGGTACTTCTCAATTTCATTAGTCGCCATCGAATCTAATTTCCTGAATTGGGGAACGAGTGCAAAAGCCGATTGTGCCTCAACGTGAAATGCAACAGTTTCAGCATCTGCAAGCAAATTCAATTCATCGCAATAGTACTCCAAGGTCTTTAATGCCAACCAGTTCGACTTGGTCGTCTTTCGAAAGAAAATCAACTTCAAAGCGGCAATGGCAGTAGGTACAAAATGTTTGTGCATAAATAAATCCTCCTTTTTGTAAGTTACTTACATATTATATGAGCTAATTTTGGCTATCAAGAAGAAATCAGGCCATAAAAAAACCGCTCCACAGGAACGGTTATTCAGGAAGCCTTGGCTTTTGTTCTAAAGGTAATAAATGACGAAAATCTTCAGGGAGGGTATGATGTACAACTTCCGTATATGACTTCAGGTATGTGCCATTATATATTTCTGATTTAACTGGGGTTAATCCAATGGGCTCGAATGTGCCAAAACCAATTTCTTTTGTTTCAAGCTTGGAATTTTGATAATCATCTGCTTTTTTCAAGGAATAGCCAATCGCTGATTTATAGTAATGGTCATCAAGAAGTTCATCATTAAAATTGTATTTTTTCTTTACTCGTTGATTTGATGCTTTCAGGTAAAGAAAATAGCAAGTGTAATAATAATCGAAACCCAACTCCTGGAATTTCTCCTTGAGTTCTGATTGGTAAGCTTTAACGTAGCTGGAATTTTTCCTGTAAATAATATCAGTGGGTTCGATATTATATTTTTCTTGGAGCTCACGTTCTACTTTAGCAAGCTCTTGTTCCTCGATATCATTAAGCTCTTTATAAATTTCCTGATAAGAACCTTGTACTTTTTGACCATCAACTATTGGCTTGTTAGTAAGCTTACCGAGTTTTGGTTTAAATGTTTTGATTACGCCAACTTTCTTTTTGCTCCAGTTTATAATCCCGCTTCGTTCCATACGGTTAAAGGCTGAGATGATTTGGTTTTCTAAAGTTGCGTATTCTCTGTTAAATACATGATTAATAAAAAACGGATGCTTATCAATTATTTTGGCTTCTCCGAGTATTTTCATGAAAGTCGGTGCATTGCTTGGAGATTTCGAATAGCTAATGAAGTGTCCTGCTAATCCTGAATGAAACATAATGTTGCTCATGGCGCCTTTGTATGTTTTTTCATTCTCCAAAAGCATACGTACAATCATATTTTCAACAGGCTTGGCTATTGGGGTTTGGTATTCATTACCTTTATTATCTTGACGTTTATCGAGCCGCACAGGTACTTGACGTTTTTCTCCCAAGATGAAAACAGTCTGTTTTCCTTTCCCTTGAGGTTCCACAGAAGTGTATTCTTCCAAAAAGCGAGTCGTGATTGCTCTCAGCTGATTGGTGGGCAATTTTCCGTCTACAGTAAATTTTTTAATTTGAGATTCGTTACCTTTGAGGTGAACGTACTCCTGATACGTTAATACAGTTTTGGTTATACCGTCTTCAAAAATAATTTTCATACTGGGTCTCCTTGAATGATTGATTTTTAGAAACGCTACAAGTTCAATCTCCTATAGATATATAAGTCTATAGGAGATTGATTCTGTAGCGTTTTTATCCTTGCAAAACGCACAATGTACAATGACACTCTTCTTCAGGAACAGACTGACTTGTGGAATCATACTTCTCGATGTAGCTTTCATATTTGCTAATGACTCGATTTAATTTAACGAGTGTCCCCTTATTCGTACAATTCTCCTTGAGCTTCTTAAAAGTCTCCAACTGCATCTCATAATACGCTTTCGTGTACATATGTAACGCCTCCGTTTGATTTGATACTACTGTTATATTGAAGTCCTTTTGAGAAGTAAGGATAAAATCAAAATTTATTTTTAAAACAAGATTGTTTATGTTGCCTTTTAATGAAGAAACACGTTATTTGAAAAATATGTTAAAAAAATAGGACTAAAGTCGACCTGCTTTTCGAAAAAAAGTCAATACAATCCTGTTATCTGAAAAACAGGAGGACAACAAAAAAATGGAAGAACTAAACAATGTACGATTCAACAGAATTAATTATCCGAAAGGCGGATTAACAGTAGTGGAAGCAGGAACGTGGACAGTTGGCACAATATCCACTGGGGTAAAAAAGAAAAGTAAATATGAAAGTTTTGGTTTCATTGCAGATGCAACAGTCAATACGGGAATTGACACCAAAGCGAAATACAATCTTCAAGGATATTACGAAAATGGAAAATACGGAAAACAATTCGTAGTACAAAAAATGGAAATGGTACTCAACACCAAAACACTGGACGGTCTTGAACAAGCATTAGGGTTAATCATGAGCGAACTAATGGCAGAGCGAATGATTGAATATTTTAAAACGCCTGAAGCAGTTATCGAGGCTTTTGAAAATAAATATTCAATTGAATTTATGAACATCAAGGGTATGACCGAGGGGAAACTGAAAAGTTACTATCATCTTTATGGGGAAAGGATTCAGGGGCAAGAAGCAATAATGAAGTTAACGCCTTTAGGGTTTACACCCAGACAAGCAAAAGACATTTATTTCCAATATAACGACATGGACTTGATAATGGAAATGCTCGATAACGCTGGCATGTACGATTTTTATCTGGATGGCGTATTAAGTTTCCATGAAGCAGAAGAAATAGGTCGTGCTCGGAGCATTGATTTCTTAAATGAAAAAAGGATTGCGTCATTAATCGTTGCTTACTATAACCAGCCGTTCCAAGACGATTCCTACTTCACATTTAATCAAATCGACACTTATGTTATTCCTTACTTGATTAACAACTGTGGCGAAGGTTTTAATCAAAAGCATTTTGAATCGGCGCTAAGTTATTTGAGTTTTAAAAAAGCGATTCACAAAGTACCAAATAAAATGGGATTGAAAGTTGCTCATGATGTTGAGTTTGGAATTTATCAAATTATCACCGAATTGATTGATAACCTGAAACCGAGGATTTCAACACCAGCGGAAATTATTGAAGATGTGATAAATTCTTCACCAATTCAATTATCTGACGAGCAACGCGAAGCAGTGTACATGGCATGCACAAATGGTGTATCTGTTATCTCAGGTAATGCAGGAGCAGGTAAATCCACAATATTGGGTATCATCACAAAAATCTTTAAGCGAATGAATTATGGTATTGACCAAGTGGCGCTTTCAGGTAAGGCAGCTCTTCGGATTGAAGAAACAACAAGGTTGGAAGCGAAGACCATACATCGTTGGTACAATGGCATTGATTTCTTAAAAATGGACACTGATGATGTTGAGGATGATGATGATAGCGAATTTAAATTAATCAAGCATGATATTTCCAATCCGTACTTAAATGCCACGAATATGGATATGAAAAAGGACGTATTAATTTTGGATGAAGCGTCCATGGTCGGTGGAACAATCATGTTCAATATTTTAAAGATATTGAGTGAAAGTTCTGAAATTAAACATTTCATTATTGTTGGTGATGATGCTCAATTGCCACCAATCGGGATTGGACAGGCATTTACTGATTTGCTGAATTTTGGAAATATCCCATCGAAAAAGTTAACCAAAGTTTATCGACAAGCAAGTGAGTCGGGAACATTAGCAGCCGCAACTATGATTCGCCAAAATCAAAATTTCATGCCCAAGTTGAACACTTTTGGGAAAGATTTTAAACACTTACATTCTGCCAAAGGACCAGAAATTATTGAAGAATTTGACAGGATGCTCAAAAACAACAATGGAAATATATTGGAAACTCAAATCATTGCTTTAAAAAATGCAGACGTTGCGAAAATCAATGTGAGCATTCAAAAGCATTTGGAAATATTCTCGCCAAACTTTTACGAGAGCAAAGACCGAGGCGTTAAATTTAAAATCTACGAAGGTTCTAAAGTCATGCTGTCTGAAAATCTATATCAAAATTTAAATGCTGATGGCGAAGATGGCGGAGACCCTGTATTTAATGGAAATATCGGGATTGTAAAACTTATCAATAAAGAATACATGGTAATTGATTTTGCTGGGATAGGCGAAGTTGGAATTGAAAGCGAAAACTGGAGAAAATTAAAACTCGCTTACGCAATCACCGTCCACAAATCGCAAGGTTCAGGTTTCAATTCTGTAATTGCCATTGTCACTGATGAAGTGGAAGCAATGCTCACCAGCAATATGATGTATACAGCGATAACACGTGCTAAAAATGAATGTACACTCATTTCTCGTGATTATGTGGTGGACAAGTGTGCCAAGAAAAGTGCAGCGGAGCGACAAACGTGGTTGCCAATATACTATGGAGGAAAAAATTAATGGAAGTAACAACAATCAAATATAAACACAAGAAGCGTGAATGGCCTGATTATATAATCAAAGCAAGGCAAGAACGCAAAGAGCAGAAAGAGATGGAGGGTCGTCTGAAAAATGGCGACCTGTACGATATGAAGGAACTGGAACGAAGGATATACACTCCAGATTATTACATGAAAGAAAGACAAAGCTACAGAGACGCTAAATACCTTGAACGGCTCAAGTATTATAAAACGCCTGAAGGACAGATGAGAGAGCAGGAAATAAAATACTCGAAATATTTATAAAATCACCTTACTCCTTTGTTCAGTACGTACACATACTGTACTGATATAAACGAACCATGCAAACTAAAACAAATATTGAGAATGGAGTCATTTTAATGAAAACGTATATTGTATTACCCAATGATAAGAGATTATCTTTCGCCGAAAAACAGGCAAAGAAAGAAGAAGATATTGAACGAGCGCTGTTGTGGATTAAAGCTGTCACGGAAGGTAAATTTACAGCTGAAATGGAGTTCGTTGGCACGGAGACACAATGGAAAAACATAATCCAGGTCTTCAATAAGGTTAGTAAAATCCTTTTCAGTTCCAATAACAACAATATGGAGCTAATCAGTCGCTTCTTGGTTAAGCGCTATGAGTTCTCAGCTGATGAAAGGTATGTATCATTGGCTCGTGTTGTTAAAGCTATTCATTATATGGATGCCCATGAACGATTTGATACAGGAGAAGGACAGGCATTTGATGATGCTTTTAAGAAGGACAGCTTGGTTTGGGAACAAATCATACGCCGAGCAGAACAAATATCAAATTAGCTTGAAGCTGAACCAGTGTTATAAATCAATGCTGGTATTTTTATTTGATTAGGCTAGCCCCCTGAGGTCAATTTGGAAAATGCTTTTGAAGAATGGAGGACCAGTTGCCTCTCCACTCACACCACATCTCCCTAAATTAACTTTTTTAACAAAATTGAAAGGACGATTAATTATGTATTACAAAGTAGGAAGACCAAGAAAACCCGCATCTTTGAAACAAGGTCGTTCAGAAAATAAAGCTGAACTGAAAATTCGTAATGAAGCTGAACGGAAATTAATGGGGAGTACGGATAAAGTTAAAGACCCTCCAGAGAATCTTGACTCATTGGCAAAGGCGTATTATAAATTTTTGGTCAGGGAAATGGAAGCAAGTGGTTTACTGTGTGATTTAGACATTATGTTGCTTGCGATAACTGCTAAATGTTTGAGCCAATTGTATGAATGTAATGAAATATTAAACCGTGATGGTATTTTGATTTTTGACCATAAAGGAAATCCAAAAGAGCATCCAACCGTTAGAACGCAGGACAAACTGAGAAAAGCATATAAATCATGTTGTAGTCAACTTGGCTTATCGACATTGTCAAACGCCCAATTGGGTGAATTAAATGCAAAAGCTAAAGAAGAAGCGGAAGACCCATTACTCATGCTTTTAAAAGAAAATAGTTAAGGATAGCCACTTGTGCTATCCTTTTCATTTTAGTCGGCTTGTAATTTATCTCTAATGGTATCAATTATTTCTGCCAGCAAATCAATACTAGCTTCAATGTTTACCACAAAATCGGTAGTAGTTGTATAGGTACCTACACCACCTGAAATAATGAGCTGTCCATTTTCATTTCTTTGTGTAATCCCTGAGTTAACATGATTTGGTTTGAAATTATGGGTGATATCATTACGAAAGTGTTCGACTGATTTGTATATATCATTTTGTCGAATACTTTGAAGATAATTATGTAGCTCTTCATCAATGGGTTTTAATGCTTTTGAAACTTTACTGTTAAATCCCATCACCGGCTCAATTCCTAAGTAATTTTTAACATTAATAATATGGTATATAGTATCAAGCAAACTTGAAAACCTCGGGTAATAACTGTCCATATAAAAGTGAAACCAATAGATAATATGCTCATGCTTTTCTTCGAAATGCGGGAAGTATGTAACACCACCGTTTTCATTGCTAGCAACCCATTCGGTGTCTGGAATCCCTTTCCCGTAATGGTGCATTACAAGAATATAGTTATTAATTAAATCAAAAGCTTTCTGATTGTATTCATTTATCCAAAAATCTAGCTGTAAATTCATAATTCCTTCACTTCCAAGGATGGAATATGTTTGTTTACCGCTTTTCTCTTTCAGTAGTATTTTTCGAAAAGAAGCTCCTTTCCTGTCAAATAACCTATTCCATTGTTCATGAGTTGGATAATCTGCATAGTCCAAACGGTTGCTCATTTACATTCCTCCAATTACATTATATTTCCATTATATCGGTTGGCTTTAAATATAAAAATGTAAAAAAAATTAAAAATAATAGCTTACTTTGTTGTTAGCACTGTATATATATTAAGAAGATGTTTCGACATCTCTTATACATCTTTAATAATATGAAATTGAATGGAGAAGGAAAATGGATAGCTTAATTCAAGTATTAAATAAATTAACAGAAGTAGAGAACAAATCTAGCAAAAGAAATGTCCAATCGGAAGTTAAGAAAGCGGTTGTTCAGCTTTGTCAAAGTGATAAATATACACAAAAAGAAACACTTGTATTTTTAAATCAAGTGCTTGAAGAATGGGATAAGCCACCAGTAACTATCGGTTGCGTAAGACATCATTGGAAGAAGTAATATATTGTTGTCGAAAGACAGCAAGGTACACTGTCAAAAACTTTTCCGCTTAGAAAGCAAAATGGTACTCCATATTATTTTGAACAATGACAGTGTAGCTTGGTGTTTTTTTAACACAACACGCTTTCAAGAAACATAATTTCCACCGTGACATGATTCTTCATGTCACTCCTCCAAAACTAACAGCAGGGCCAGATGGCCTTGCTTTTTTATTTGAAATTAAATTTATAAGGAGATTGTTTACATGACGATTAAAAAAATGGAAGTCAGATTGAATGAGCTTCAATTAGACAGCACCGATGAAGGGCTTAAAGTTTCTGGCTATGTGAATAAAACAAACCAATGGAGTCAACCATTGGGTAGCCGAAGAAAATTTATTGAAAAAATTGAACCAGGTGCTTTCCGTAAAGCGCTTCAAAATGGAAATGAAATTCATTTTTTAGCTGAACATGATAATGCAAAAATTCTTTCATCTACCAAAAATGGCTCGTTAACTTTACGAGAAGATGACCAAGGGTTGTATATGGAAGCAATAATCAGCGATACCAGTTGGGGTCGTGACTATCACACGCTCATTAAAGATGGAATCATTCAAAACATGAGCTTTGGTATGCAAGTAATTAAGGATAGCTGGAAGAAAATGAGTGATGGAATGTATCAACGTTCAATTAGCGATATTTACCTTGGTGAAGTATCTGCTGTTCGAAATCCTGCTTATGTTCAGTCGACTATCGCTGCTCGTTCAATTGAAGTCGTTGAAGACGTTGAAATACCAATTGAAGTAAAGAAGGACGAAGAACGTAAAGATGAACAACCATTGTCGGAAAAAATTGAAAATACGAGAAGCAGTTTAAAACTAGCTGAAATGTTAGTCGCTAATGGTGATAACGAAGCAATTGAACTGGTTAATATACTTAAAGGAGAAATTGTTCAAATGGAATCGCAATTAAAAGAGGCAACTGCAACTAAAGTAAAAGAAAAAGAAGAAGAGCGGGCAATGACAGTGAACAGTTCAACAGCACTAAAAATCATGCCAATTAATTTGATTCGTGAAAAGGTTAAACAAATGGGCGGAAAACATTCTCTCGTTACAAGAACTGATATTGTAGTCCAAAGTGGCGGTAAAATCGAAGTATTGCTTGAAGACGGAGAAAATTACAAGGAAAATTTATTTGTAGGCGAAATGGTAGATTTAAAGCTCGGTGATTTTACAGCAACAAAAGTAGCTATACAAACAGACCGTATCGGTCATGCTATCGAAGTTTCCGAATTGCTTTTAGAAAAATCAGTTCTGGAAGACCAAGAGAAAAGCTTTGAAAGAAAGTTAATTGGACGAATTGAAGACAGTATAAATTATTGCATGCTTACGCCAGAAGGAAATATGGATAATTTAAACGATGATAATTCTGTTTATAACATTATTTCGACAGTGGGGACAGATGCTGTTTCATTAGTTGATGTTTTGACCTTGATAAGCAAGTTGAATCAAGAATATCGTGAAGGTGCTGTTTTTATCATGCACACAAATGTATTCAATCAAATTTTAATTAATAAAACAGAATTTCCCTCTGAATATTTGAAATTGGTTAAGGATGAATTTAGCGGTAAAAATCTATATTTTCTTTGCGGTTATCCAATCCTTGTAAACGATAATGCCGATACAAAACGTATCTTACTTGGTAATTTGTTCGAAGGATATAAAACAATTATTTCTGAAGGACTGAAGAAAATTACTCAGGATATCTACGGAAATAAAATAAATAAAGAAGTTCGTTCATTTGATTTGTTTAAAACAACAGATTCAAACCGGCAAGCAGCTGGCAAACCAGTATATCAGATGGATGCATATGTTGGAGGAAAAGTAATTAATAAAGATTGCTTTGTTCGGCTTGATGTAAAACAAGTAACTGCATCTTCAGAACCAGCTACTGAAGCTGTTAAAGAAGTGGAGAACCCAGTTAAAGAAGTAGACAAACAGGAAAACGTAGTTACCGCATCTGCTGAAGCACTGAGCGATGTTAAACCTGTTACGCAGGATAAACCAAAGCAACGTAAAAAATCAAAAGCTTGATGAAGCAGGGAGTCCATTAACGGGCTCCTTGTTTTAAATTCTAATAAAATTACCATTTCATGAGAAATTTATAGGAGGAAGCCAAATGGCTACGAAAGTAATTTTTATCACATCCCTTGTCGAAGGTGGCGGTTACAATCAACCCTCATACAGCTACGCATATGGAAATATTTATACATTGGACGATGCTAAAGCCACTATATACATTAACAGTGGATGTGCCATTCCATTTGCAGGTTGGGATACTAATCCCAAAGCGCCACCAAGAATTTTTAACAATAAGTAACATTTACCGAGTCCTTTTGGGCTCGGTCTTTTTTTGTTTATGTCTCCTTAAACTTCTATTAAATATGTGGTAATTTATTGAAAGTAGTCGCTGTCCAAAATGGTTGGCGGCTATTTTTTTAGAGATAACAGTAAGAAAGTTAATGCTAATGCTATAAGTGATAAACCGTCAATAAATTGTGGAGCTACAGGGCTATCATTGTATTTATATCCAAATATAAGAGCCATAGGAAGAGCGCTAATTATAGCAGCCCCTTCCCCATATTTTAAACACGGAAAACGATTGGCACCAAAATTAAAAAATTCTTCAAGTATGAAACAGTAAGAAATGATGGTGAAACCGACCATAACACCAGGACTAACGTCCATTCCTCTGACTCGAGCAAAAGCTACTATTAAAATTGAAATTGAAAAACTAAAAGTTAAATATTTGCTTTGCATATTTTCCGTCCTTCGTTCAAGATAATTTCCTTTATATGTATTATAGCGTTTAAAATTGAATATGAATATTCAAAAAATAAATTTTAAAATCAACCTTACATTTCAGATTTCCTCAATACAATACGTTTCATCAAAGAAGCGTGGAGGAACGGAAATGAAAAAAATAAAGGAAATCATCGTAACAACTGAAGGCGAACCGACACCAGAAAGCCTGCAATTATTAGCGGAATACTTAATGACCATAACGTCCAATTGACGTTATTTTTTTTGGTTTATAGAATTCTCCCTACTGTCGGAACTTACCGGCTCGGGCAAAACTACAATTATGTATTCTCTTCTTCAATACCTTCAAACCAAGGACACCATAAATATTTTGACGCTTGAAGATCCGGTAGAAAAGAAAATGGATCTTTTTTTGCAAATGGAAGTAAATGAAAAAGCAGGGATTACTTACGGTGAAGGATTTAAATCACTGCTTCGCCATGATCCGGATGTGATCATGATCGGAGAAATCCGGGACGAAACAACAGCGAAGCTGGTCATCCGGGCGGGAATGACCGGGCATCTGGTCTTGTCTACCGTGCATGCGGAAGATGCACTCGGCTGCCTGTACCGGTTGGTCGAATTTGGGCTTTCGGTCCAGGAAATTGAGCAAACATTGCTTGGCATTGTTTCCCAGCGGCTGCTTTCGCTAACCTGTCCGTATTGCGGAACCCGCTGTGAGCCATATTGCTTTATGCGAAGACATGACAAACGAATGGGGTTATATGAATTATTGTCAGAATCCGGGCTGGAAAAAGGGATGGAATGGATCCGGGGCAACTCGGATCGGCCGGATGGTTTACGAACACTGAATTATTTTATGAAACAGGGAATGGCGCTTGGATTTCTGCCGATGAACACTCTTCACAGGTGGGGAGTGGACCGATGAGAAAAAGGGAAAGAAGTTGGACCAAAAAGCAGCAGGGAGATTTCTTGCTCCGTCTGGGCCGGCTGCTCGAACAGGGCTACACACTTCCCAAGGCGATCAGCATTCTCAAACTTCATCAACATCAGTGGATGAAAAAGGGATTGTACCGGGTGTATGATTCTCTTGTTAAAGGATATTCTCTTCATGAAGCACTGGCTTCAGAAAAGTTTTCAAGTGAAGTTTTAGGGTTTTTGGAGCTATCCGAAAAGCATGGTGATTTGTGTTTTAGTGTAATGGAAGGCGGCAAGATGCTCAGAAAAAAAGAAGAGATAAAAGAACGGTTTTTAAAGGCTGTGCGCTATCCTGTATTTCTGTTTTTTATTGTTCTATCCGTTTGTTTCATAATGTTCCGCCTGCTTATTCCTCATTTTCTCTCTCTGTATTCCTCATTGAACATTGATTTCCCCTGGTTTACAACCTTCATGATCAATTTATTAAAAAAGCTTCCATTCTTTCTGGGATGGATGTTAGCAGGAGCTGCAGCAACTGGTACGGTTTATTTTTTTATATCAAAAAATATGCACCCATCGAGACAAATCCGCTTTCTTCTCCGTATTCCGCTGTTTAATAAACTTCTTGCTGTATGGATCACCCATCAATTTTCCGTACAGATTGGAAGTCTTTTGAAAGGCGGGCTGGCGATCAATGATGCGCTCGTCATCCTTGAAGATAATCAATACATGCGTTTTTTTCGGTATGAGGCCGCTAAGATGAAGCAGGATCTGCTGAACGGTTTAAAGTTTGAGGACATTGTTGCACAGCGACGTTATTTTGTTCCGGAACTCTCTGTCATTGTTGCGCATGGTCACACGTCGGGGCTGCTTGGCAAAGAGTTGATAGACTATAGTGAAATGCTGATGAGTTATGCAGAAGAAAAATTGTCCAGGTACATTGTCATCGTGCAGCCGGTACTGTTCCTTTTTATCGGCAGCACCATTCTGGTTATGTTTGTGTCGATGCTGCTCCCGATGTTTAACATGATGGATTCCATTCAATAAAAGAGGTGGGTTAATGAAAGAATTAAGCGAAGATGGTTTCACCCTGATCGAAATGATGATTGTGCTCCTCATTATTTCTGTACTCCTTTTGATCGCCTTACCGAGCATGGCAAAGAATCTGGGTGTTGCAAAGGATATTGGCTGCAAGGCGACGATTGATCTTGTTCAGGGGCAGGTTGGCGCATATGAAGCGGAAAAAGGGACCAAACTGACTGACCTTAGCACACTGGTAACAGAAGATTATGTAGATACAGTAAAGTGTCCAAGCGGCAAAGCATTGGAACTTCAAAACGGAGTAGTGGTTGAAGCGGGCAACTGAAGTAAACGGATACTCCTTGGTTGAACTGTTGATCGTATTATCGATCGGTGGCATTTTGCTTGGAGTAACCGCAGTTTCATTGCAAAGCTACTACAAAAGCAGGGAGGTGCACTTTTTCCTGGAACAGTTGAAAAGAGATCTGTACTTTACACAGCGCCAAGCTGTGGTGCAGCAAAAGGTTGTTTTCTTGCATATTTACCCTGATCAGCATCGTTATGTGGTTGGCAGCGGGACGAGCAGTGTATTCAAAGAGATAATATATGCGGATCAGGTTGATGTGGAATCTTCCACCATGACGATGAAAATTACGTACACGAAAAACGGAAACATCAGTTCATCGGGCACATTGCTGATTAAAACGGATGCCGGGAAATACCGACTAGTGTTTTTGCTGGGAAAGGGGCGGTTTTATGTGGAGAGATTGTAATGGCTTTTATCTCTTGGAAACACTGCTTGCCTTGAGTGTGCTTTCGATCGTGATCGGTGCCGCCGCTCCCGTGCTTTACCGGATTTATCATGAACGCTTCACCCTTCAGCAGCAAAGGGAAGCGTTAGAGCTTCTGGCCAATAAGCTTAGTGATGGAAGTGAGGTGGAAGAAGGGGCAGTGGCAGGAGAAACAGGGGAATTCAAATGGGATTTCCGGGAAGGAGCGCCTTGTATTGCATTTACCGGTAAAAATAAAAGGATGTACAGTGAATGTGGTGTAATCAAAAGAGTCAACCAAATGGCTTTACCCTGATCGAAACGGTAATTGCTCTTGCTATTTTTCTGATGCTTGCCTTGCTTTCTCCCCTTTTAATAAAGGTTCTTTCCCCTCCAATGGAGAACAGGGTTCCTGCAGAAGAGCTGGAATCTTTCTATATGTCCATTGGCCCGTTGATCCGGGAAGCCAATCAAGTTACAGCGAATGCTGACCGGTTGCTTCTTTCGTCAGAATCCGGCCAGCAGATTAGCTTTTCTTATTATCAAAACAGAATTCGCAAACAAATCAATGGACAAGGATATGAGACGTGGCTGTTTTCCGTCAAGCAATTCCGGCCTTCCATAAAAGATTCGGCTGTTACATTGGTGATTATCGATACGGCTTCCCATGTGTATAAGCGCGTTTTTGTCCGAAAGACGGGGCTGTCTCCATGAATGAAAAAGGATATATTTTTCCGGTGGTGCTGGTGTTCTGTCTGATCATTTCCATGCTGACTGCTCATCAGCTCTTTATGTATTTGGGAGAAAAGCAATTTTTAGCGGACCAGAAACACCGCTTTCAGCTCGATCAGATGATTGAGAAAACAAGCAGTGAACTCCTCCTGACTTTGAAGCAGGACAATGTACCGGCAAGCCGGTTTGAGTTCCGTGAAGGAGTAGTGGACTGTCAGATGAACAAGACAGGCCTTCCTGTGATTGAGCTAAAATTATCGGCCATTTTGAAAAACCTTCAGACAAAAAGCGTGATTATATATTATAATAGCGAGACAAAAACGATTACCAAGTGGGTGGAGGGTACAAGTTGAAGCCGATATTTTTAACAGGATTCATGGGGTCCGGCAAGACGACAGTGGGCTCACTGCTCGGTGAAGAGCTGGACTTGCCGGTCATTGATACGGACCGTTTGATTGAAGAAACATACGGTAAGACGGTTGCCGAAATCTTCGCCGAAGATGGTGAAGCAGTTTTCCGAAGCTATGAAGCTGCCATTCTTGCTGAACTGCCAAAGGAAGATGCCGTCATTACGACAGGCGGAGGTCTTGCGGTTTCCGCGGAAAACCGGAAATTTATGATGGAGAACGGATTTGTCATTTTTTTGAGCTGTTCCCTGGAAACTATTTTTGAACGGCTGAAAGAAGACACAAGCCGTCCACTGTTTAACCAGGAAAAAAAGAAGGAAATGCAAAAGCTATATGAATCGCGGCTTCCGATTTACCGGGATTGCCACTGGGCGCTCGAGACCGGAGGATGCCACCCAGAGGAAGCGGCCGAACGCATTGCAGCAAGGTTAAAGCGCTCTGAAATGGGATACACTGGGGACAAACGATAAAAAAGGTGTGGTTTCCCGTGAACGCGTATTTTAAATTTTTGATCGAGTCTCTTGTTAAACGGCTGAGCCGGACACAAGAGGAAAAACTGTATTTGAAAGAGCAAAAAGCGGAGCGAAAACAGCCAGTTCTCGTTTCGCTTTTTGGAATGCTTCCGTTATCGCTTGGAATGGTATTTAAAAAGAACAAAAAGTAGTCTTGCCTGCACAATCCTAACATTGTTCATTTTTAAAATTATATGATAGGGTTGAATTAACCTAAAAATGAAGAAGTGTGGTAATGATGGGAAATGAAAAAACATTGCTGGACCGGCTGAAACGGCCTCTGAAAGATTTGCGGATTTCAGTAACAGACCAATGCAATTTTCGGTGTTCGTACTGTATGCCGAAAGAAATTTTTGACAAGGATTATCCTTTTTTGGAAAAGACAGAGCTCTTAAGCTTTGATGAAATTATAAAGGTTGCTGAGCGTTTTGTTGCTTCAGGTGTGACCAAGCTGAGAATCACGGGCGGTGAACCGCTGATGAGAAAGAACCTTCCGGAGCTCATTGGGGAACTGAACCAGCTCAAGGGGCTCGAAGATCTTGCTCTTACAACAAATGGTGTACTTTTGCCTCGTGTCGCCCATGACCTGAAGAAAGCCGGAATGGATCGCGTGACCGTCAGCCTTGATTCTCTTGATTCCGATCTTTTTGGCCGAATTAACGGCAGGGGAATCGGGGTGAAACCGGTGCTTGAAGGTATGAGGGCTGCTCATGAAGCGGGCCTGCAAGTGAAAGTCAACATGATGGTCCGAAAAGGAGTGAACGAACAGGAAATTCTCCCTATGGCCAAGTATTTTAAATCCACTCCTTATATTCTTCGGTTTATTGAATTTATGGATGTAGGGACAACGAACGGATGGAACATGAAAGAAGTCGTGACGAAGGAAGAAATTCTTAAGAACGTTCAAAGCGAACTGCCTCTTCAACCCGTGCGGGAAAACTATTATGGTGAGGTTGCTTCCCGCTATCAGTTTGCTGATGGAGAAAATGAGATTGGCATCATTTCATCGATCAGCGATTCCTTTTGTTCCTCCTGCACGAGAGCGAGGCTGTCTGCTGACGGCAAGGTGTACACCTGCCTATTTGCTTCGAACGGAACCGACATAAAAACACCCCTTCGAGAAGGGGCAACAGATCTAGAACTGGATGCACTTATTTCCCGAATTTGGAAAAACCGTACTGACCGTTACTCCGACGAACGCCGGGAGGGCGCGGCCACAAGAAAGAAAATTGAGATGTCTTACATTGGGGGCTGATTGCAGCCTCCTTTTTGGTTTCCACGATTATGACAGGGCTGTCTCAGACAAATAAAACAATCCGCCGTTTATGATATCCACGCTGATTATTGGCTCATACTGGGTACGGAGTGCTTCTTTTTCCACGTGGTAGTACTCCGGCTTTTCCTCTTCATCTTCATAAAAGCGGTCCAAAAGGTCTTCGTCTTCACGCCATCTTGCCTTCGCATCTTCCGCCCAGCTGTGGTCATCCTGCTTGATTTCCTGTTCCACAAGAGATTCGATCCGTTTTAACCCGCTAATGGGCCGGATGAAGGGGGAAAGGGTGTAACAGAAGTCAGGAATCTTGCGGGTCAGCGGAAGCTTTGAGAGCTTCTCATGAAAAGACTCTACCATGCGTCCCGTAATGAGATGGATGCCATAGGAGGAAATACGGTCTTTTTTGCGGTCGCACTGATAAGAGGTTTTCATATTCACACACAGCCACGGATGAAGAGCAATGTTTTGCCCGGAATGCTGGGTGATGGATTCATACATCCGAATGAAAGACCCCAGTTTCTTGGTGGAAGCAAAAATTTGATGTAGCCGGGGGGAACCAAAATGGATAAACTCTCCGCCGCCGTCGGGAGGCGTTTGCTGGCCCGTTACAAGTGTGAGGGTCAGTGGATTGGGAACGCCCCCGGTTTTCTCCAGGTAATGCCAGTAAAACGGTCGGTTCATCAATAGCTTATCGAGTTCCACGGTCAGCTGAATCTTCATATAACTGGGATGTCTTGCTTCCACCGTGCATTCATTGGCTTCAAAATACCGTTCAAGAAAATGATGAATCTCGTGCTGCTGCATGTTCTTCCCAGCCTTTCTTTTTTATGCCTCCGCCGAGATTGATCAGCGAGGCAAGATTGTCCATTTTCACTTTCATCTCCCCTTCACTTTCCGAGTTCAGCATAATATCAGAAATGTAAGTTTCAATGTTTTTTAGTTCAAATTTAGCCAGTATTTCATCGAGCTCACCAATTACGCTTTCAAACAGATTGATCTTGTTGTAGAGAAGGTTCAATATCCGTTCTTCAATGGTATTCTCTGTTGCGAAATTATAAATATGAACGTCGCCTTTTTGTCCGATCCGGTGAATCCGGCCGATCCGCTGTTCAATGCGCATCGGATTCCACGGCAGGTCGTAGTTAATGATATGCTGGCAAAATTGGAGGTTAATTCCTTCTCCGCCGGCTTCTGTGGCGATAAGCACCTGTGCATGGTTTTTAAACAGATGGGTCATGTACTCTTTTTTGCTCCGTTTAAATCCGCCGCGAAACGGAACTGAAGAGATGCCATGCTGCTGCAGATACCATTGCAGATAGAGCTGGGTGGCCCGATATTCGGTAAAGATAATCACTTTGTCATTGATCGATTGCACGAGCTCGAGCGTTTTCATCGCCTTGGAATTTTGGGTGACCTCTTCTATTTTTTTCATGACAGGAACAATGGTATGTTCGGAATAAGGGTCTTTTTGAAGCATGTTCTTCAGTGTCATGAAGCAGGCTTCTCTAGAACTGCAGACTTCGCGCTGCAGGGTAAGCACAGAAAATTTGCTTCGGCTGAACTGAGGCAATTCCTTAAGTTCGGAAATGCTGCTGTACAAATTACGCTCAGTTTCTGAAAGGGTGATCGGAATGGTTTTAACAAACCGTTTGGGCCATTTTAGCCCTGTTTCTTCTCTTCGGTTCCGGACCATCACTTTATTTACGAGCTGCTTCAGCTTTTCCTCGTTCTTCAAGGAATGCTTGTCGTTCCTGAAGTCTTTATCAAAGTTTTCCTGATTGCCAAGATGTCCTGGTTTTAACAAGGAAACCAGATTAAAGATTTCTTCTACCCGGTTCTGAACCGGTGTAGCGGTGAGAAGAAGGCAGAATTTCTTTTTTAAATGCTGAACAAATTCATAGTTTTTCGTGTTTTTGTTTTTAAGCTTGTGAGCTTCATCGATCACGATGATGTCATAATCCTGGTTCAGGACAATGTCACGGTGAGGCTGGCGTTTTGCGGTATCGATGGAGGATACGACCACCTCGCACTGCTCCCAAACGTATGATTTTTTTTGCGCCACCGCAGGAATGAAAAACTTGGAGTTTAATTCTCCTGTCCATTGCAGAACAAGGGAAGCGGGTACGAGGATAAGGACCTTTTTGGCAAGTCCCCTGATCATGTATTCCTTCAGGATCAGCCCGGCTTCAATCGTTTTTCCAAGCCCGACCTCATCGGCGAGAATGGCTTTGCCGTTCATTTTTTCGATCACGGTTTTTGCAACCTCAAGCTGATGGGGAAGGAAGGTAAGCTGCGGAAGATGTCCCGGAGCCTGAAGACCGAGAAAATCAGGGATGGATAAATTCTTTTCCGCTTCAAGCGCAAGGTTATATAACTCCCATTTTGTCCAGGGGCCATCATCATCCATCCGTTTAATAAATTCGTCATGCCATTCCCGGTTAAAGTTGATATTAAGATTCATGGCCGCTTTCCTTTCTATGTATCATAATCCGCTTGCACACTGCGGTTTTCAATTCTCAAAATTGCGTTGCTTTTTAAACTAAAATAATGATAGGATAATAATGTGTTTCCAAGGCAAAACCTATTTACTAGTATGGACGACGGACAAAAATAACATACTTGCGAATGAAAGCAAGAGGAGAGACTATTTCGGTAGCGCCGAAGGAGCAAGCAGGAGCGAAACTCTCAGGCAAAAAGACTCTTGTTTGACGCGTCTCTGGAGAGCGTCCACTATGGACCACCAACGAAGAAACGAAGGGGCATGCCCCTTTCCAAACTTACTGGTTGAAGGACAGAGGGATACCTGACTAATGGTATTTCTCTGTCCTTTTTTGTATTTTCCATATTCTGCAGGCGATGGTTTATTTACTTGGAATTTTTCGAATATTACCAATGATGGATGAAAGGGAGGAAACGTAATGAGGGACTTAAAGCGCACACCACTTTTTGACATTTACAAAGGGCATGGCGGAAAAGTGATTGACTTTGGAGGCTGGGAGCTTCCTGTCCAGTTTTCCCGTATTGGTGAGGAACACGAAGCGGTTCGTACGAAAGCGGGGCTGTTTGACGTTTCGCACATGGGAGAATTTGAAGTAAAAGGAGAAGGGGCAAGCGCCTTTTTGCAGCGCATGCTTACTAATGACCTTTCCAAATTAAAGGATGGCGGCGCTCAGTATACCGTGATGTGCTACGAAAACGGCGGCACCGTAGATGACCTGTTGGTGTATAAGTACAGCGACCAGCACTACTTGCTTGTTGTCAATGCCTCCAACATCGAAAAGGACTTTGACTGGCTACAGTCCCATCTTGGTGAAGGGGTCGAGCTTTCCAATATTTCTGCAGAAACGGCCCAGCTTGCGTTGCAGGGACCACTCGCGGAACGTGTTCTGCAAAAGCTGACAGAGACCGATCTGTCCTCCATTGGCTTTTTTAAATTCAAACGTGATGTCAGCCTTCAGGGTATCCATGCGCTCGTATCGCGCACGGGCTATACAGGCGAAGACGGATTTGAAATTTATTGTTCTCCTGAAGCGGCGGTCAAGCTTTGGGATATGATTCTTGAAGCGGGCAAAGAAGAGGGTGTGGTTCCTTGCGGATTGGGTGCACGTGATACTCTCCGTTTTGAAGCAAAACTTGCGCTTTACGGACAGGAGCTCACAAAAGACATTACTCCGATCGAAGCAGGGATCGGTTTTGCGGTAAAAACGGATAAAGAAACTGACTTTATCGGCAAAGACGTGTTGAAGAAACAGAAGGAAGAAGGAGCACCAAGAAAACTGGTCGGGCTTGAGATGATTGATAAAGGGATTCCGCGTTCTCATTATGAAGTGTTCAAGGATGGCGAACGGATTGGTGAGGTTACAACCGGAACACAATCACCAACCTTGAAGAAGAATCTGGGCCTCGCGCTCATAAAAACGGAATTTGCCGAATTAGGAACCGAAGTCGACGTGCAAATCAGACAAAAACGCTTGAAGGCGGTTGTTGTAAAATCGCCATTTTATAAACGCAGCTAATCAAAGCCCCAAAGGGAGGACACAGTTATGACATTTCGATATTTGCCAATGACCGAGCAAGACAAAAAGGAAATGATGGAAGCGGCCGGCATTTCATCCACAGAAGAACTGTTTAAAGACATTCCAGAAAACGTTCGTTTTAAAGGCGATTTGCAGATCGAACCTGCACTGCCTGAGCCGGAGCTTGTAAAATATATGTCTATGCTGTCGCAAAAAAACATCAACACCAAGGAGTATGCAAGCTTTTTGGGAGCCGGGGTGTATGATCACTATACGCCTTCTATTGTAAACCATGTGACATTGCGTTCTGAATTTTATACCGCTTATACTCCTTACCAGCCGGAAATCTCGCAAGGGGAGCTGCAGGCAATCTTTGAATTTCAAACAATGATCTGTGAGCTGACAGGCATGGATGTGGCGAATTCCTCGATGTATGATGGCGGAACCGCTTTTGCAGAAGCTGCTCTTCTTTCTGCAGGACAAACAAAACGCAAAAAAATCATCGTATCCAAAAGTGTCCATCCCGAATCACTTGCAGTGCTTCAAACGTATGCCAACGGACAGCGACTTGAAGTGGTGGAAGTGGGCACCAAGAATGGATTGACGGATCTGGAAGAATTGAAAAACACGGTGGACGATGAAACAGCCTGTGTTCTCGTTCAATATCCGAACTTCTTTGGTCAGGTCGAACCGCTAAAGGACATCGAAGAAATCGTTCACAGCCAAAAAGCGATGTTTGTCGTTTCAAGCAATCCGCTTTCTCTCGGTGTATTGACGCCTCCTGGAAAATTCGGAGCGGACATTGTTGTAGGTGATGCACAAGTATTTGGAATTCCTCAGGGGTTCGGTGGCCCGCACTGCGGTTATTTTGCTGTAACCAAAAAGCTGATGAGAAAGGTGCCGGGACGGCTTGTCGGCCAAACGGTGGACGAAAACGGGAAACGCGGTTTTGTTTTAACCCTTCAGGCGCGTGAACAGCATATCCGCCGTGATAAGGCGACGTCCAACATTTGTTCCAACCAGGCGCTGAATGCGCTGGCTGCATCTGTAGCCATGACAGCCCTTGGCAAGCAGGGAATAAAAGAGGTTGCTGTTCAAAACATCCAAAAAGCACACTATGCCAAAAACATTCTCTCGGAAAAAGGATTCAACATTCCATATGAAGCGCCATTTTTCAATGAATTTGTCGTGAAGCTTAATGGTCCGGTCAAAGAAATCAATAAAAAGCTGCTTGAACACGGAATGATCGGCGGCTATGACCTTGGAAGGGACTTTCCTGAACTCGAAAATCATATGCTGATTGCCGTAACCGAACTGCGAACAAAAAGCGAGATTGATAAACTGGCAACCGTATTGGAGGGGCTATAATGAACACTCAAGATCAGTTACTTATTTTTGAACTATCGAAAGAAGGCAGAGTGGGTTACAGTCTCCCGGCTCTCGATGTTCCGGAAGCAGACCTCAGTTCGCTGCTGCCGGATGATTACGTCCGCACCGAACATGCCGAGCTGCCGCAAGTTTCCGAGCTGCAAATCATGCGTCACTATACCGCGCTTTCCAAACGTAATCATGGCGTTGACTCAGGATTTTATCCGCTCGGCTCGTGCACGATGAAATACAATCCGAAAATCAATGAAGATGTGGCCCGTTATGCCGGTTTTGCACAAATTCATCCGCTTCAGGAAGAAGAAACAGTTCAAGGTGCCATGGAGATGATGTATAACCTGCAAACGTCACTGGCCGAAATTACAGGAATGGATGAAGTGACGCTTCAGCCTGCTGCCGGTGCCCATGGGGAGTGGACCGGGCTGATGATGATCCGTGCCTACCATGAAGCCAATGGAGATCAAAAGCGCACGAAGGTCATCGTACCCGATTCCGCACACGGAACTAATCCTGCATCAGCAACAGTCGCCGGTTTTGACTCGATCACTGTAAAATCAGATGACCGCGGATTGGTGGATCTTGATGATCTGAGACGTGTGGTCGGGGAAGATACAGCTGCACTCATGCTGACGAACCCGAACACGCTCGGCTTGTTTGAAGAGCACATCCTTGAGATGGCGGCAATCGTTCATGAAGCAGGCGGAAAGCTGTATTATGACGGTGCGAATATGAACGCAATTATGGGTTATACCCGTCCGGGGGATATGGGCTTTGATGTTGTCCATCTTAACCTGCATAAAACCTTTACAGGACCGCACGGCGGGGGCGGACCGGGATCCGGACCTGTTGGGGTGAAAAAGGATCTGATTCCATTCCTTCCGAAGCCGGTATTGATGAAAAAAGGGGAAGGTTTTACGTTTGAATACGACCGTCCACAGTCCATTGGCCGGGTAAAACCGTATTATGGAAACTTTGGCATCAATGTTCGGGCGTATACGTATATTCGCACAATGGGACCGATTGGACTGAAACAGGTGTCCGAGTATGCGGTGCTGAATGCCAACTATTTGATGAGAAGGCTTGAGCCGCATTTTGATCTGCCGTTCACCCAGCATTGTAAGCATGAGTTTGTTTTGTCCGGAAAAAGGCAGAAGAAGCTTGGCGTTCGAACCTTGGATATGGCGAAACGCCTGCTTGATTTCGGATATCACCCGCCTACGATCTATTTCCCGCTGTCTGTCGAAGAAGCGATCATGATTGAGCCGACGGAAACCGAATCCAAGGAAACGCTCGATGAATTCATCGATGCTATGATCCAAATCGCAAAAGAAGCAGAAGAGTCACCGGAGGTTGTACAGGAAGCGCCTCACTCCACTGTCGTTAAGCGGCTGGATGAAGCAATGGCTGCCCGTAAACCGGTATTACGATATGTTAAGTAGAGAGTAATAGAAAAAAGGTTCGGGGAAATGATCCCGAACCTTTTATTTACGTTTATGAAGATTTTACCTTGCCTGTCCATTTTTTAAATCCGCCTCGTAAGTGAGAAAGATCTGTATATTTGTTTTTTCGCAAGAATTGGGCCGCTCTGGCGCTGCGCATGCCGCTTTCGCAATATAGATAAACCGGCTTGTCCGGGCGAATTTCCATTTTTCGCTGCTTCATCTGAGTAAGGGGAATGTTTCTAGCGCCAAGGATATGCCCTTTTTTGAACTCATCCGGTTCACGCACATCAATCAGCTGGGCTTTTCGGTAGCCAGCTCTAAATTCCTCTTCACTCAACGTCTTCAAGAATCTTTTTTGGTTCAGGGCAGTTACTACGAGATAAACAAGTATGGCTGCCAAAATAACAAGAACGATAATCCATTCCATATGCTTGCACTCCTTTTTTATATCTCCTTTAATTATATCTTCACCGACCGCCAGAATCAAAAGAATAATATTAAAAATTGGCAGTACTTTGTGTTTTGACAGAAGGTATAGTTTTGATAAACTAGTAAGGTATCAAAAAGGAGATAGTTATATGGAAAGAGAAAAGTGGTTATTCATTGATTCAGGAAATTGCGATCCAGCCTACAATATGGCGTTGGATGAAGCGTTGCTGACATGGCACAGCGAAGGAAAGATTCCCCCTGTTATCCGGTTTTACGGATGGAATCCCGCAACCTTGTCCATTGGTTATTTTCAAAAAGCTGAGAAGGAAATCAACCTTGAGGCGGTAAAACACTACGGACTTGGTTTTGTGCGCAGGCCAACCGGCGGACGCGGCGTTCTCCATGACAAGGAGCTTACATACAGTGTGATCGTGAGTGAAGAGCATCCTAACATGCCAAAAACGGTAACTGAAGCGTACCGTGTCATTTCTGAAGGTATTCTGCAGGGATTCCGTAATCTTGGCCTCGAAGCCTATTTTGCCATTCCCCGTACGGAAGAAGAAAAAGCGGGCTTGAAAAATCCCCGCTCTGCCGTCTGTTTTGACGCTCCTTCCTGGTATGAGCTCGTGGTGGAAGGACGAAAAGTCGCCGGCAGTGCCCAAACCCGACAAAAAGGTGTGATCCTCCAGCACGGTTCCATCTTGCTGGATCTTGACGAAGACAAGTTGTTTGACCTGTTTGTCTATCCAAGCGACCGGGTGAGGGAGAGAATGCAAAGAGCATTTAAAAGCAAAGCGGTGGCGATGAATGAGCTCCGTGAAAAACCGGTCACGCCTGATGAGGCTAAACAAGCTTTTCATGCCGGCTTTGAATCCGGTTTGAATCTTGATTTGCAGCCGTATCAGTTAAGCGACGAGCAAAAACGAGAAGTTGAACAGATTGCAGAAACTAGATATAGAAGCAAAGAGTGGACGTTCAGAAGATAAGGCGAAAATCGGGACAAGATTTTGTTGTCTCGGTTTTTATTTTTGGATGTCAAGACGGAAAAAAATTTCAGGGCTTTTTTTGACCCAACTCCAAAAAGCCTGTGGTTTCAACGTTCTTCCAAAGCGGACATTTTTCAATCTTTAAATCTATGGGATTTAAGGTGGTTTGAGACAAGAAAAACAATTCATTCACTGTTTTTCTTACGAAAGCGTGGTTTTCCAAGTTTGACAACATAAATATTTTGACAACAGGTTTACCTATATATAGTATAGTGGTAACTAAACTACATACAACATATAGATAGAGTCTTCTATTTTACTTACGAGGAGGAGAATGATGGGAGTAGCAGTAAGTGACCCTTCAGGAATCAACATTGAAATGCTGAATAAGGATATTGAGCAATTTCCTCAAGTACATCCGGTAACCAGCGACATGAAAACAGCACATAAGGGTGTATCACGGCTCGTCATGCTGGACAGATACAGCTTTAAAGATACCGAAAGAAAAACGTTAAAGGAAGGAGACTTTGTCGTTCTGACGGTAAAAGAAGATCCGAAATTCCCGGCAAGAGGGCTTGGATACATCGTTAGCATCGATTGGGAAGCGAAAACAGCTCGTGTGCGTGTGGAAGATGAATTTAAAGCGGTGCTCGACAAGCCGGAAGAAGCGGAATCAGGCATCATTAACCGTTCGCTTGATGTGATGGACAAGCCGCTTGAGGTTTTTTATGAGCAGATTGCCAAGAGGAATGCAACAGGGCTCGCAAGCGTCGAAACGACCGAGGAAAAGCGCCTGGAATCCTTTGAGAAGTTCTATAAGGAACTTTCCGAGATGAACTTCATTCCTGCCGGCCGTGTTCTGTACGGTGCCGGGGCGGAAACGGACGTTACGTACTTCAACTGCTACGTGATGCCATACGTGAGAGACTCCCGTGAAGGAATCTCAGATCACCGCAAGCAGGTGATGGAGATTATGAGCCGCGGAGGCGGTGTTGGAACGAACGGTTCCACCCTCCGTCCGAAAAACGCGCTTGCCCGCGGAGTTAACGGAAAATCGTCCGGTTCGGTTTCATGGCTGGATGATATTGCGAAGCTAACGCATTTGGTAGAGCAGGGCGGGTCTCGCAGAGGTGCACAGATGATCATGCTCGCGGACTGGCACCCTGATATTATTGATTTCATCATTTCAAAAATGCAAAACCCAAGAATTCTTCGCTACCTTATTGAAAACACCGAGGATGAAAAGATTAAGCAGGTCGCTCAGGACAAGCTGAAATTTACGCCGCTTACTCCAACGGAAAAAGCAATGTACGAGGGAATTCTCCGTTACAAGGAAATCCCGGGGACAGGCG
This sequence comes from Fictibacillus sp. S7, assembly GCF_004127935.1. Lineage (NCBI taxonomy): Bacteria > Bacillati > Bacillota > Bacilli > Caryophanales > Fictibacillaceae > Fictibacillus > Fictibacillus sp. S7. The sequence continues at coordinate 429,898 of NZ_QJKL01000001.1, forward strand.
GATTTGATGCGGATGTTCATCGCGAAGCGGAGCGTATGCTTCGTGACGGCGGAACATACAGCGTCCATAATCCGGATTTCCTTACTGGGGCAAACATCTCTGTAACCATTACTAAAGATTTTATGGAAGCCGTAGAAAAGGATGCGGAATATGCCTTACGCTTCCCAAATGTTGAAAATTACACACCGGAAGAAATGAGAGCCTACAACGAAGAATGGCATGAAACAGGAGATGTTCGTGTCTGGGAAGAAAAAGGCTACAGCATCCGTGTTTACAAGCGCATTAAGGCAAGAGAGCTTTGGAACCTGATTAACATTTGTGCTACTTATTCTGCTGAGCCTGGTATCTTCTTTATCGATAATGCCAACGACAAGACCAATGCCGTTGCTTACGGCCAGAAGGTAGTCGCAACAAACCCATGTGGCGAGCAGCCTCTCGCACCATACTCTGTCTGCAATCTTGCTGCAGTTAACCTTGGCAACATGGCGGACAAAGTGAATAAAACGATTGACTTTGAGAAGCTGGAGCGCACCGTTGAAGTTGGCGTACGCATGCAGGATAACGTAATCGATGCGACTCCGTACTTCCTTGAGCCGAACCGTATACAGGCTCTTGGCGAGCGCCGTGTCGGTCTTGGAGTCATGGGTCTTCACGATCTTCTCATCTATTGCGAAACGATGTACGGGTCTGAAGAAGGAAGTGCTATGGTTGATAAGATATTTGAAACTATTGCAACGACCGCTTACCGCACATCGATTGAGCTGGCCAAAGAAAAAGGCAGCTTTCCATTCTTGGTGGGCAAGACAGAAGCAGAAACCAAACAGCTTCGTGAAAACTTTATCAAAACTGGTTATATGAAAAAACTGCCGGAAGATATCCATCAAGGAATCTTGAAATACGGCATCAGGAACTCCCATTTGCTTACTGTGGCGCCAACTGGAAGCACAGGAACCATGGTTGGAGTCTCCACAGGATTAGAACCTTACTTCTCCTTCTCTTATTTCAGAAGCGGACGTTTGGGCAAATTTATTGAAGTGAAGGCTGACATTGTAAATGAATACCTGGCCAACAATCCGGAGGCGGATGAAAACAACCTGCCTGAATTCTTTGTATCAGCCATGGAACTTTCACCGGAAGCACACGCTGATACTCAATGTGTCATCCAAAACTGGGTGGACAGCTCGATCAGTAAAACAGTGAACGCGCCAAAAGGCTACTCTGTGGACCAGGTGAAAAAAGTGTATGAGCGCCTTTACAAGGGCGGAGCAAAAGGCGGAACGGTGTATGTAGACGGAAGCCGTGATGCACAGGTGCTTACCCTAAAAGCGGAAGAATCCTTTGAGCAAACCGAGATGAATCTCGGCGAAGAGGAAAAGAGCAAGGTCGTTCTGGTGGACACCATTACGGATCTTCGCTCCACCGATGTTACGGTCGGAAACGAAGTGGGCAATACATGCCCTGTATGCCGAAAAGGAAAAGTTAAAGAAATCGGCGGCTGCAATACTTGCACAAACTGCAACACGCAGCTGAAATGCGGACTGTAAACGGTACGTTTATTGAAGAGGCAAGACCCACGGGTCTGCCTCTTTTTTTATGAGGGGACTCATAAAATCCAAACTCCCTTGTCACACTATCTTTTGTATAGTAAAATTTTAGACAGAACAGTGAAAGAATGAATCGGAGGGAACAGCATGCCCCCAACACCGAGCATGGAAGATTATATCGAACGAATATACGCGTTAATTGAAGAAAAGGGATACGCAAGGGTTTCAGATCTTGCCGAAAGCCTGGAAGTCCACCCCTCCTCCGTTACGAAAATGATCCAAAAGCTGGATAAAGGAAAATACCTCGTTTATGAGAAGTATCGCGGTTTTGTATTAACTCCAAATGGAAAAAAACTAGGAAAACGCCTTGTTTATCGGCACGATCTGCTGGAAGGGCTTCTCAAGGTCATCGGCGTCGATGAAGAGAATATTTTTGAAGATGTGGAAGGTATCGAGCATCATTTGAGCTGGAATGCCATTGACAGGATCGGAGACCTTTTGCAGTATTTTGAAGAAGATCCGAAACGCATTGAAGCACTAAAAGAAGTGCAGCAAAGAAATCAGGAACAATCATAACTCTGTTGTGGTTGTTTTTATTTCGCCGTTTATCGAATATTGTACTTCCCCTCATGATTAGGATAATGATGGGGGGAGTGCATGATGAAGGTTGACGGCGTATTTTCGGGCGGTGGCATTAAAGCTATCGCATTGATCGGAGCCATTCAGGCAGCAGAAGAACGGGGAATCTCGTTCCATCGGATTGCCGGAACAAGTGCAGGGGCGCTGGTTGCTTGTCTGTTGAACGCAGGGTACAGTTCAAGTGAAATGAAAACATTGATTCATACAGCCGACCTCAAGCAATTTATGGACGAAAAAAAATCGCTGGTGCCGGTGCCATTCATGAACTGGCTGAAGGTATACTGGAAGTTGGGGTTGTACAAAGGGGATGCACTTGAAAAGTGGGTTAAAGAGTTGTTAAAGGCAAAGGGCATTGAGACCTTTGCTGATATTCCCGAAGGTTCACTGAAAATAGTAGCGTCAGATATCACTCGTGGCCGGCTGGTGGTGCTGCCAGATGATCTCCAGGAATACGGCCTGCTAAAAGAAAAGTTTCCAATTGCCCGTGCGGTACGGATGAGCTGCAGCATCCCATACTTTTTTTACCCAATCAAGCTATACAACCGGATTGGTCAAAAAAGCTATATTGTCGATGGGGGTGTGTTGAGCAATTTCCCGATGTGGCTGTTTCAGCGCAAAGACCGGACATCAGAGCGGCCTGTCCTCGGGTTTCAGCTTAGCAGCTCCTATGGAAAGGTCCAGGCCCATCAGGTAAACAACGCGTTTAACCTGTTTAAGGCCTTGTTTCAGACAATGATGGAGGCGCACGATAACCGGCATATTTCCAACTACGATGCCAGGGATATTATTTTCATACCGGTAAAAGAGATTTCCGTGGTTGACTTTGATCTGACGGAAGAAACCAAAAATGCGCTCATGGATTTTGGTTATTTGCAGGGAGCAGCATTTTTGAACCGTTGGATTGCAGGCAAAAAAATATGGACGCCACAAAAAAATCGAGCTTAGAACGAAGCTCGATTTTTTTTCTTATTTTTCTTTCCTTCGATAACGGTAAGGTTATGCTCTCTTCTCCGCTTTTTAAACGCGGCCGGTTTATTGGGCGAAGTATTTTTTTTGACCGGAACAACGCTTTGGCTGTATTTCCGTTTGGACTGCTTGACAGCCTTTTTATATTTTCCATTTTCCCCCGGGCGGAACCGCTGGAAAATGAAATAGATGACAGCTATGACCAAACCGGCCACTAGCAGCTGCGTAAATAAATTTCGAGGTGAAGTAAACAATTGTGAAACAAGTCCAACTACTGCCAACACGATAATAACCCAAATCACTGGATGAAATGATCTTCGGTGCAACAGGTTCACCTCCTTGGAAAATTAAACGATTTTAGTAGTGTTTTCAATTTTACTTTTTTCATGCTCCTCATCCCGCTTCAGCATTTCGGTAAAAGAAAGAATCGCTACTTCCGTCTGCTTTCGGTCAGGTTCCTTTGTTGTGAGAAGCTGAAGCCATAATCCCGGATATCCGAGATAACGCAACACAGGAATGTTTCTTAGTTTGTTTGTGATCTGCAGGACTTCAAAGGAGATGCCAAGGACCACAGGGATCAGGACGACCCGGTATATCACACGCTGCCACAAAGGGTCAGACGGTACAAACAGATAGACAACAACTCCAACGACTACCGTAAACAGTATAAAGCTGCTGCCGCACCGGTAATGCAGACGTGACTGCTTCTTGACATTGTCCACGGTAAGTTCATAGCCGTTTTCATAGGCATTAATGACTTTGTGTTCGGCCCCATGGTACTGGAATACCCGTTTTACAGTAGGAGTCATCGACACAAAGTAAATATAAGAGAGAAGAAAAAGAAACTTGAATAATCCTTCCAGCAGGTTTTGGCCAACATGGCTTTGAACCCAAGGCCGGAAAGCTTCTGCCAGGAATACGGGTACAAGAGTGAAAACAAATTTTCCAAAGAGGAAAGTCAGTACCCCGACAACCGCGAGGCTAAAAATGAACATGGCCTTGGATGAAGCTGGTTCTTCCTTTTTTAGTTCCTCTCCCGGTGTTACATTGTAGCGCTCGGTGGAAAAGTTCAGATGCTTGGTGCCGTTGGAGCTGGCTTCCAGAATCGCTGCGATTCCGCGGAGGAAAGGAATCTTTTTTATTTTGTTCATCCAAGGGTTGTATGGCTTGAGCACTTCGTAATAATCAATGCTGTCATCATTTCTGCGGATGGCGGTGACGTATGTGTGCTTGCCGGCAAACATAACCCCTTCGACGACGGCCTGGCCGCCGTATGCCGGTTTCTTCTGATCTGTCATTTCTACACCTCTACCTTATTGTTTATAACTTTAATTCTACAGGAAAACGCTATAAACCTCTAGGCAATCGTGCTTTAACTTTATTTTTCCCATTTTATACAGTTTTAACACGGAATATTAATAGATCCTATAGTGATAAGAGATGAAGAAAAAGGGACATACTAAAAATGGAGGTGTACTTTATAAATGTATGAGATGAACAGAGATAAAAACAAGCGGGATGAACCAAGTTCTTTCATGGGCAGGGTGGTGAGTGTGGGCTTTTTTGGCGGCCTGTTCTGGGGGTTCATCGGCTTTTTTGCATACTACTTAAACTTGTCCAAAATTGGACCGGCATTGATCCTCGCTCCCTGGGCATTGGGAAAATGGAAAAGCCAGTGGTTAGGGCAATTGATCGGTGTAGTAGTCATTGCGCTGCTTTCCATTTTGGTCGCTATTGTTTACCGGTTTCTTTTTTCTCGGATAAAAAGTAAGTTTGCCGGTATTTTCTTCGGAGTTCTTCTTTGGGTACTCGTTTTCTATTTGCTGCATCCCATTTTCCCTGACCTTGAGCCAATGAATAAAATAGGCAGGAATACGATATCCACCACGTTGTGCCTGTACATTTTGTATGGAGTATTTGTAGGCTATTCCATTTCCTTTGAATATCAGGAACGACAAGAAGCCGAAAACGGACAAAGTACCTAACTATTCAAAAAAATAGGGGTGTGATAGAATGTTCATGGAACATTCTATTTTTTTGAGGGGACAATCGATGAAACGGATACTAGTTATAAATGGCCCGAATTTAAACAGGCTTGGCAAAAGAGAGCCCGGCATCTATGGCAAGAATGACCTGGCCTCCATTGAAGAGCGTCTGATCACGTTTGCGGAAGAAAACGGGGCCTCCGCAGTTTGCCGGCAAAGCAATCATGAAGGCGATATTCTGGATTGGATTCACGCTGCAGAGGACGAGTTTGAAGGCATTGTGCTGAATGCAGGCGCGTTTACTCATTATAGTTATGCAATACGTGACGCTATTGCCAGTGTGAATATCCCGGTTATTGAGGTACATATTTCAAATATTCATGCAAGAGAAGAGTTCCGCCACCATTCCGTCATCGCACCTGTCGCAGCGGGCCAGATCGCAGGACTGGGTGTAAAGGGCTACGAACTTGCTGTATTGGCGCTTCTTGGCGTGTGATTAAATAGAGGCAGGGAGGAAAAGGCATGTCAAAACTGGAGAAACTCAGAAATGGTTTTGAAAACCATCAGATCGATGGATTGATTGTCACATCCGCGATTAACAGAAGGTATCTCAGCGGGTTCACTGGAAGTTCAGGTGTTCTTGTGATCTCCGAAAAAGTAGCAAGGCTGATCACTGACTTCAGATATGTCGATCAGGCGGCAGAGCAAGCCAAAGATTTTGAAGTCATCAGACACAGCACGTCCATTCAGGAAACAGTGGCTGCTACGCTGAAGGAAATGGGCATCCAGAAAGCAGGGTTTGAACAGGATCACCTTACCTTTGCAGGATTTAAAACGTACGAAAAGTATGCAGTCGGTGTTGGGACAGAGCTTGTAGCGGTTTCGGGTCTCATTGAAAAATTACGCTTGATTAAGGATAATTCAGAGATTAAGATATTAAAGGAAGCTGCGCAAATTGCGGATGCGGCATTCTCGCATATCACGTCATACATAAAACCCGGAGTCACTGAGCTGGACGTTTCAAATGAACTTGAATTCTTTATGAGGAAAAATGGCGCTGATTCTTCTTCTTTCGATATTATAGTTGCTTCAGGCTTCCGGTCCGCGCTTCCCCATGGCAGGGCATCGGAGAAGATAATCAGCGAAGGAGAATTGGTCACCCTAGACTTTGGTGCATACTATAAAGGCTATTGCTCAGATATTACCCGGACCGTTGCTGTTGGTGAGATCACCAAAGAGCTTAAAACCATTTATGAAACGGTTTATGAAGCACAGGCAAGGGGTATGCAGGGAATTAGACCGGGAATGACAGGCAGACAGGCAGACGCCTTAACAAGGGATTATATCACGGAAAAAGGCTACGGCGAGCATTTCGGTCATTCCACCGGACACGGGATTGGCCTTGAGGTCCATGAAGGACCAAGTCTGGCAATCCATTCGGAAGTGGTATTGGAGCCGGGAATGATTGTAACTGTAGAACCAGGCATATATATTTCTGGTCTTGGCGGTGTAAGAATTGAGGATGATGCGGTGATTACGAAAGAAGGCAACGAATCACTGACACATTCTCCAAAAGAGCTTCTTATTTTAGGATAGATAATCAGGAGGAAAAACGATGATTTCAGTAAACGATTTTAGAACAGGCTTGACCATTGAAGTAGACGGCGGAATCTGGCAGGTAATGGAGTTCCAGCACGTGAAGCCAGGAAAAGGAGCGGCGTTTGTACGTTCCAAGCTTCGTAACCTTCGTACAGGATCCATTCAGGAAAAAACATTCCGCGGCGGTGAAAAAGTAGCCAAAGCCCACATTGAAAACCGAAAGATGCAATATTTGTATGCTTCCGGTGACACACATACGTTTATGGATAACGAATCATATGAGCAAACCGAGCTTTCCTCTGCACAGCTTGAGCACGAATTGAAGTTTCTGCTTGAAAACATGGTGGTCCAAATCATGCAATATCAAGGAGAAACCATTGGTGTTGAGCTGCCAAACACGGTTGAATTGGAAGTAACGGAAACCGAGCCTGGCATCAAAGGAGACACAGCTTCCGGCGGTTCAAAACCGGCTACGCTTGAAACAGGTTTAATTGTTCAGGTGCCTTTCTTCATAAATCAGGGAGACCGGTTAATCATTGATACACGTTCTGGAGATTACGTTTCAAGAGCATAGAAAAAGAAAAATCTAAAGCTTCATTCCCTAAAGGGAGTGAAGCTTTTTTGTTTGCGGCTGAGAGTCATATTGGGGGATGACAAGCCATAAGGTATAATAGCAATTTCTTTTTGGGGTGGTGCACTTGGAACAGGTATTAGCCGTATTGCCGGAAGCGGTTGGAGAGCTTATCATGCAGCTTCCGGAGGAGCGTAAGGAGCGGATCGAAGAAATACGGTTCCGCCTGCTGAAACCGCTTGAACTCATTATCAATGGACGGCCGGAATTTCTCCTTGCAGGTGACGGCCCATATATTATACAGCCAGAAGACGGGGTACAGCTTCTTAATAAACTGAGCCGGTATTCCCTCTATGCCCTTGAAGAGGAACTGAAAAGAGGTTATATCACCATCAAGGGGGGACATCGGGTCGGACTTGCAGGAAAGGTGATCACAGAAAAAGGAGAAGTGAAAGCGATACGGGATATCGGTTCCTACAACATCCGTATCGCCAGACAAAAAATCGGAAGTGCAGATCGCCTGGTATCCAGACTTTATGAAGATGGACACTGGCTTAATACGTTAATTGTCGGAGCTCCGCAAACCGGTAAGACCACTTTGCTTCGGGATTTGGCCAGAACGGCCAGTGCCGGCTGCCGTACGAAAAATATTCCCTCAAGCAAAGTCGGCATTGTGGATGAACGGTCCGAGATTGCAGGAAGCGTAAAAGGGATCCCGCAATTCGTGTTGGGTGAACGGGTGGATGTTCTTGATGCCTGCCCGAAAGCCGAGGGAATGATGATGATGATCCGTTCGATGAGCCCGGAAGTGTTGATTGTGGATGAAATCGGCAGAAAAGAAGATGTTGACGCCATCCTTGAAGCAATGAATGCGGGTGTGCAAATGATGATGACCGTGCATGGTTACTCACTTGAGGAAGCCCTGAGGAGACCCGCAATTTTTCCTCTTGCGGAAATGAAATTGTTTGACCGGTATGTGGAACTGACTCGGACAGGCAGACCCGGCACGGTTCAGGGAGTTTACGACAGGGACAGGAAGCCGCTTCCGATGGAAAAAAGGAGCAGCAGCTTATGAGCTGGCTAGGTGCTGTCTGTATTTTTATTTCAACCACATGGATTGGCTTCGAACTGGCTAAAAAAGTGCGTGAGCGGCCAAAGCAGCTCAGGCAGCTGAAAGTCGGCCTTCAATCGCTGGAAGCTGAGATCATGTACGGGCTTATCCCTCTGGATGAAGCGTTTCTGCATCTCAGCAGGCAGCTCAGTGGGCCGGTGGCTGAATTTTTCCTTCATGCGGGCAAGTCGCTTGAAGCGTCCGTATCTTCGGTCCAGGAAGCATGGGAAAACGGCTTGTCTCACTTGTCAGCGGCCTCATCATTTAAAAAAGAAGAGATTGAAATTCTCAGACAGTTTGGAGCAACGCTGGGACGGCATGACCGGGAAAATCAGCAAAAACAGATCCGGCTCGCGCTGGCTCACCTGGAGCGGGAACTCGCTGAAGCGAATGAAGCTCAACTGAAACACGAAAAGATGTATAAAAGCCTGGGGATCCTGTTGGGGCTGCTGATCATAATTCTATTGGTGTAGGCATGGGAGGAAAACAGATGGGTTTTGACGTTAATGTCGTTTTTCAAATCGCCGGTCTTGGCATCGTGGTAGCGATGCTTCACAGTGTTTTAAAAATGGTGGGTAAGGAAGATTATGCGAATTGGGTTACGCTGCTGGGCTTTATCGTCGCACTTTTTATTGTCATTTCGCTCTTGAGTGATTTATTTCAAAAAGTGAAGGGCGTTTTTCTTTTTCAAAATTGAAGGGGGTATCCAACATTGAAATTCTTCAAATTGTCGGATTAGGCCTGATCGGTACGTTTCTTGCCCTCATTCTGAAAGAACAAAAGACTTCCTTTGCCTTTTTACTGACACTCGTTATCGGAATTTCCATTTTTCTTTTTTTAATCGATCAGATTGCCCTCGTACTACGAATGCTTCAGCACCTAGCGGAGGAAGCCCATATTAATTTGATGTATGTAGAAACCATCATGAAAATTATCGGCATTGCGTACATCGCAGAATTTGGCGCGCAAATTACAAAGGATGCGGGCCAGGGGGCTATAGCAGCAAAAATAGAACTGGCAGGGAAAATTTTGATACTGGTGATGGCGTTGCCGATTTTATCTATCATTATTGAAACGGTCATTAACTTGATCCCCAGATAGGAGGTGAGGAAGACGGCATGGTTAAAAACAAAACCTAAAAAGGTGGTTGTACTGCTCTGCTTGCTTTTGGGATTTTACCTGTGGAACAGCGGCGGGGAAATTGTGCAGGCAGCCTCAATGACCGAGAACATTATGAACGAACAGCTGTCCAAGCTTGGGATAGATGATATTAAAGAGTATTGGACAACCATTATGAATGAATATGGAGGGTTTCTGCCGGAGACACAAAAGGGCACCTTGCTCGAATTTGTGAAAGGAGAAAAAGAGTTTAGCATCAAGGCGTGGGCCATTGGCATTTTAAAATATTTATTCTATGAAATTCTTGTGCAGGGAAAGCTGCTCGGAACGCTTATTCTGCTGACAGTGTTCAGCATGCTGCTGCAGACGATCCAAAATGCCTTTGAGCATCACAGTGTCAGCAAGGTTGCTTACGCAATTATCTATATGGTTCTGATCATCCTGGCCCTGAACAGCTTTCATGTTGCCATGCAGTATTCCAAGGAAGCCATTGAAACCATGATGAACTTTATGATGGCGCTTGTGCCTCTCCTGCTGGCGCTCATGGCAACGGTGGGAAGCATTACATCCGTTGCCTTTTTTCATCCCATTATTGTGTTTCTCGTAAATTCAAGCTCCATTCTGATCAATAGCTTTATACTTCCACTGTTGTTTCTTTCGGCCCTTTTAAGCATTGTAAGCACGTTGTCCGAACACCATAAAGTCACTCAGCTGGCCAAGCTGCTCCGGTCTCTTGGCATGGGGGCGCTGGCTGTGTTTTTCACCGTATTTCTCAGTGTGATCTCTGTTCAGGGGGCTACGACGGCTGTAGCAGACGGCATAACGGTGAAAACCGCAAAGTTTATCACAGGCAATTTTATTCCGGTGGTGGGGCGGATGTTTACCGATGCGACCGATACGGTAATGAGCGCATCTGTTTTACTCAAAAATACAGTCGGCATCGCCGGTGTGGCTATTCTTTTTCTGCTGGCTGTGTTTCCGGCCATCAAAGTGCTGGCCATCGGTTTGATCTACAGCTTTGCAGCCGCCGTTCTTCAGCCGCTGGGAGGCGGGCCGATCATTGAATGTCTGGGCATTATCGGCAAGAGCGTATTTTATATCTTTGCGGCACTTGCGACAGTATCCATCATGTTCTTTATCGCTGTTACTGTTATTGTCGCTGCGGGCAATCTATCATTAATGATTCGATAGCAGGAGGCGGGTATGGAATTTTTGACCGACTGGATCTCGAATATCGTGCTGATTATTCTGCTTTCTGTCATCGTCGATCTGCTTTTGCCGAATAATGGCTTTCAGAAATATATCAAAATGGTAGTCGGCCTTCTTCTCATTCTTGCCATTCTTAATCCACTCCTGAAAGTCGCCGGTTCCAACGTCGACAAGGTGTTCGAGAAGATTGGCATTGATTCAAAAGTCAAAGAGAGCGAGATAAAAAATTCGATAGATACAAAGAAAAAAGAAATACAAGACTCTCAGTCTGCATATATTTTAGAACAAACGCGTGTCCACATGGAGAACCTGGTGAAAGAGGAGTTGAAGGCCCGCTATGAAGTAACCATTTCCGATCTTGTTCTGGTTCCGAAAAAGACTGCCGGCAACACATCGAATCCTGATGATATCCAGTCGGTTCAGGTTACCCTGGCAGCGGCAGCGAACGAAAAACAGATTACTGTTCCTGCTGTAAAGAATGTGGAAATCAATGCGGAACAACCTGTCCAGGAACAACGGGCACCATTTCAGTCCAAGCCTGTGCAAGCGTTCCTGGCGAAAAAATGGCAGATGAAAGAAAAAAATGTAGTGATCTTTACGGAAGGAGGAGAAGAGCATGGAGAAAAAAAGTAAAGGATGGCTTCAGAAATTAATGGACGTGCTTCCGGGAGTCAAAAGCAATAAAGGGCCTCCTCCTTATATATGGATTTTGCTGCTCTTGGGATTTGCCATTATGATTGCCAGCAAGCTTTTTACTCCATCTTCCGGGGATCAGGCCAACCTTCCTGCCATGTCCGTAACAAAGCCGGATGAATCAAAGACAGTCTTTAAATCATCAGGAACCTCTTCCGCCAAAAAGTTCAGGGACTTTGAAGACACTTATGCCACACAGCTGAAGGACATTCTTGAACAGATATCCGGTGTGCAAAAAGTCAAAGTTATGGTAACGCTTGACACGACAGAAATCAAAGAAATTCAAAAGAATGAGAGGAGGCAGAACCAGACAACAAAAGAATCCGATAAAAACGGGGGAGAACGCACAATTAACGATTATAAAACCGATGAAGAAGTAGTGACCATAAAAAGTGGGGATGAAGAAAAACCCATAGTGATTACAACAGAGAAACCAAAGGTTCGAGGAGTTATCGTTGCGGCAGAAGGCGCTGAAAATTTGCGCGTCAAGGAAATGATCATCGATGCTGTAACCAAAGTATTTGATATTGGAAGCGACAAAGTCTCGGTCATACCGAAAAAATTTGAGGGGGAATAAGGAATGCTATTAAAAAAACAAACCGTCTGGCTGCTGACCATGCTCAGTTTGATCATTGTTTTGTCCGTCTATTATATTACGGCCCCGGGATCAGGGGATGATCTGGCCTACCTTGAAAAAGGGAAAAACACGGCCAAGCAGGAGCAGGGAGCAAAATCGAAGAAAAACTCCGATGCGGCGGTCACCTCTGCTGCCAGTGATGACTTGTTTACAGCGTTGCGCATGAAAAGGGATGAAAGCCGTGATGAGTTGAGCAGCCAGTATACGGCGGCCATTGCCTCACCGAATGCATCTGCAGAAGTTCAGGCAGAAGCGCTTGCCAAGATTTCCGAGCTTCAGTCACTTACAATGAAGGAATCCACCCTGGAAACGCTGATCAAGACGATGGGATATGACGATGCATTGGTCAATACGATGGATAATGAAGTAAGAATCATAGTAAAGGGCAAGAAATCTTCCAAAGAAGCAGTAGCCATTATGAAGAAGGCAGAAGAACAATTGGGCAACAAACAGGTAGCAGTAGAGTTTCAAAGTAAATCAAAATGAGCCGGGGAAATGATCCCCGGCTTTTCTTTTTCCATTCTTATACAGGGTATGTGAAAGCGGAACGTTGGTCAAGCTGTTAATAGAGAAAATGAGGAGGGAACGCTTACAAAACAGCTTGATTTCGTGTAGTATGTACTTGTAGAGCGATTAAAACTATTATTTGATCCTCGATTATGATATGCTTTGCTAGTACCAGGTAACAAAAGAAGGTACTAAATCAAAGCTTACAACACCGTTTATAGATGAACAAAGGAGTGGAAGTAGCGTGTTGAAGATACAAGAAATCCGAGAATTGATTAAACTAATTGACAAATCCAGTATTGATGAATTTCAATTTGAAAATGACGGAGAAAAAATTGTCCTGAAGAAAAATGAAGTAAAAATTCAGCAGGCTGCTGAACCGCAAGCTCCTGCCGCAGTTCCTTTTGCGCCTCCAGCACAAACGGCGCCATCCGTACCGGCACAGCCAGCCCCCCAAGAAACGCCTGAGGCTTCAGCTGCGGAAAAGACACAGGAAGATGCGAATTTACATAAAGTGGAATCTCCGATGGTAGGTACCTTTTATGCATCACCTTCACCAGAAAACCCTGCCTATGTGAAAATAGGAGATAAGGTCAGCAAAGACTCCATCGTTTGCATCATTGAAGCGATGAAGCTGTTTAACGAAATTGAAGCAGAAGTAAATGGGGAAATCGTTGAAATCCTTGTTGAAAACGGGCAGCTCGTTGAATATGGACAGCCCCTCTTTTTAGTTAAAGCGGAATAGAGGTGTCCAACATGATTAAAAAGCTGCTAATTGCCAACCGGGGAGAAATTGCTGTCCGGATTATCAGAGCATGTAAGGAATTGAATATCGAAACGGTGGCTGTCTATTCGGAAGCGGACAAAGATGCGCTTCACGTCCGCCTGGCCGATGAAGCGTATTGCATTGGTCCGAAATCATCCAAGGACAGCTATCTGAACTTTACCAACATCATGAGCGCAGCAATGCTGACAGGTAGCGATGCGATTCATCCGGGTTACGGATTTTTGGCGGAGAACGCCGATTTCGCGGAAATTTGTGCTGAATGTAATGTGAAGTTTGTAGGACCGAGCGCTGATGCCATTAATAAGATGGGCATAAAAGACGTTGCCCGAGCGACCATGAAAGAAGCAGGTGTGCCGATTGTTCCGGGTTCTGAAGGCATCATCTCCGGAAAAGATGAAGCCATTGAACTTGCGGAAGAAATTGGGTATCCTGTAATTATAAAAGCAACAGCCGGCGGAGGCGGAAAAGGAATCCGTATTGCGAAAACAGAAGCTGAACTGGTGAAGGGAATCAACATCACCCAGCAGGAAGCCGCTACAGCATTCGGTAATCCGGGAGTTTATATTGAAAAATACATTGAGGATTTCCGCCATGTTGAGATCCAGGTGCTGGCAGATAACTATGGGAACGTGATCCACCTTGGAGAACGGGATTGCAGCATCCAGAGAAGACTGCAAAAGCTTCTTGAGGAAACACCATCACCGGCGATTTCTCCTGAAAAACGCCAAGAAATGGGTGCGGCCGCGGTTAAGGCTGCAGAGGCTGTTAACTATTCAGGTGCCGGCACAGTAGAATTTATTTTTGACCATAATACCGGTGATTTTTACTTCATGGAAATGAACACAAGGATCCAGGTGGAACATCCCGTTACAGAAATGGTAACAGGCATTGACCTTATCAAACAGCAAATTCGTGTCGCTTCAGGTGAACATCTAAGTGTTACACAGGAAGATATCGAGTTTCAGGGATGGTCGATTGAATGCCGTATCAATGCGGAAAATCCGGATAAAAACTTTATGCCATCAGCAGGGAAAATCGAAATGTATCTTCCTCCCGGTGGCTTGGGTGTCCGGGTTGATTCTGCCGCCTACCCGGGGTATACCATACCTCCCTATTATGATTCCATGATTGCGAAAGTGATCACTTACGGAAAAACGAGACAGGAAGCGATCGATCGCATGAAAAGGGCGTTGAATGAATTTGTCATTGAAGGCGTGCATACAACAATTCCGTTCCACTTGCGTCTTTTAAACCACGCGACGTTTGTAAACGGCGACTTTAATACAAAGTTTTTAGAGATTCATGATTTGACGTCAAAGTCGGTTAATTAGGCATGGAGGTGTAATCAATGAGTGAGCTTACATTTGAGATGGAAGAACATCATTCAGAACTTGGAAGGGTGGAAATTTCACCTGAAGTGATTGAAGTGATTGCAAGCATTGCAGCCTCGGATGTTGAAGGTGTTGCATCCATGAGAGGGAATTTTGCAACCGGCGTAGCGGAACGTTTCGGCAAGAAGTCCCACAGCAAGGGTGTGAAAGTTGAGCTTGGTGAAGAAGGAATCGCCATCAGTGTTTATGTGATCATGAACTATGGGGTTTCCATTCCGGAAGTGGCTCAGAATATTCAGGATCATATCCGTCAGGGATTGAAGAATATGACGGCCCTTGAAGCCAGTGAAATCAACATTTTTGTCGTTGGCGTGCAATTTGACACAGCCAAAGAGAAGACGCTGGAAGCACCTGAAGCATATTGAGGAAGGGGATTCTTATATCCCCTTTATTTTTTTGAGAAAAATGAGTTGTATTGCAGTAAATCTGGAACCTGCGTTGTTAACCTTTTACTACATGTGATATGATTTCATTTATATTAAGGTACGAAGCAGAAAGGACGTAAAAGATGAAACGTAGACTTGCAAGAGAAAAGGCATTTCAGTCTTTATTTCAAATCGAAGTGAGTGATATTGAACCGGAAGCTGCCATAAAGCATGTTTTGGAAGAAGGAGAAAGAGAGGACGAATTCCTTCACCATCTTGTTTTTGGAACAATGGAACACAAAAAGGAAATCGACGAACTGATTTCCAGCCATCTGGAAAACTGGAGTTTTTCACGGCTGGCAAATGTGGAAAAAGCGGTATTGCGTCTCGCTGTTTACGAAATGCAGTTTCTTGATGATATTCCGGTTAATGTCTCCATGAATGAAGCGATTGAACTTGCAAAGGTCTTCGGTGGAGAAGAGTCAGGGCGTTTTGTTAATGGCGTGCTCGTCAAAGTCGTACAGCATTTTTCAAAATAAGGAGACATTTCTGTGCAAAATGACCGTTATGTAACGATAAGTTCGGTTACCCGTTACATTAAGCGGGTATTTGAAGAAGACCAAAATCTCAATAATGTCTGGGTCCGCGGAGAACTGTCCAATGTGAAACGACATAGCCGCGGCCATTTGTATTTCACGCTGAAAGATGAACACAGCAGAGTGAATGCTGTCATGTTTGCCGGCAACAACCGCTTTCTTTCCTTCCAGCCAGAAAACGGGATGAAGGTTTTGATTCAGGGTGAAATGTCGGTTTATGAACCTCAGGGACAGTATCAGCTTTATGCCAGATCGATGAAGAAGGATGGTGTGGGGAACCTTTTTCTTGCCTATGAAGAGCTGAAAAGGAAGCTGGAAGAAGAAGGTCTGTTTGATGCTGACTTCAAAAAAGAAATTCCATCCTTTCCTTCTGAAATTGGTGTTATTACTTCGCCGACCGGTGCTGCGGTAAGGGATATTATTACCACCATCAAGAGGAGATTTCCCGTGACCAAGGTGACGGTATACCCGGTTTTGGTCCAGGGGGCAGGAGCAGCTGCTTCTATCGCCTCAGCGATTGAAAAGGCGAATGCCGGCTCCGCGCATGTACTTATTGTAGGGCGCGGGGGAGGTTCAATCGAGGAGCTGTGGGCCTTCAATGAGGAAGTGGTGGCGCGAGCGATTCACCGGTCAGTGATCCCTGTTATTTCGGCAGTCGGCCATGAAACCGACTTTACAATCGCCGACTTTGTCGCGGATTTGCGGGCCCCTACACCTACTGCGGCAGCGGAATTAGCGGTGCCCCATATGGATGAACTTCAAGACAGGCTTACGCAGCGGACGATGAGGCTCAGGCGTGCGATGGGTGAGCAGATTGCCCAATACCGAACACAGCTGTCACGGCTGCAGAAATCGTATGCCTTCCGCTATCCAGATCAACTCATCAAGCAAAAAGAGGTAGAACTGGACCGGGTGATGGAATCCATGACACGTGAAGTCCAGCGGAATATTGATTTCCAAAAGAACAAGATAAGTGAGCGTCAGAAACAGCTTTCTTATTTTTCACCGGCGGATCAGATTCAGAAATGGAAAGAAAGACAATCGAAGCTGGGAAGATCGCTTTCACGCTCGATGCTGCAGCAATTAAAAAACAGCCAGACAGGCTTCCAGGGGAAGCTGTCGCGTTTGAACGCACTTAGCCCGCTCGCTGTTATGGAGAGGGGCTACAGTCTTGTCTATACAGAAGAAGAACAACTTGTAAAGAGTGTGGGACAAGTCCAGCCTGGAGATAAAGTGACTGTAAGGCTTCAGGATGGAAAACTGGATTGCCAGGTATGGGGATTGGAGGAGAAAAACAATGGCTGAACAAAAAAATATTACATTTGAAGCAGCGATGGAACAGTTGGAGCAAATCGTCGAGCGTCTGGAAGAAGGAGACGTTCCATTGGAAGAAAGCATCGATTTGTTTCAACAAGGGATGGCTTTATCGAAGGTCTGCCATTCCAAATTGCAGAACATCGAAAAGAAAATGGATACAATCATGAAAGACAATGGAGAGTCCGAACCTTTTCTTGTTAAGGACGATGAACAATAGATGAAGATACAAGATTACCTGAAAGACAAAAAACATTTGATTGATGAATACCTTCCTTCTTATATAAAGGATAAAGCCATTCCATCCCGTTTGAAGGAAGCCATGCTTTACTCGCTTGAAGCTGGAGGGAAACGGCTTCGCCCCATATTAACGCTCTCCGTGCTGGAAGCCTTCGGACAGAGAGCTGAAATAGGGATGGAGGCGGCGTGTGCGCTTGAAATGGTTCATACCTATTCCTTGATCCATGATGATCTCCCATCCATGGATGATGATGATTTACGAAGGGGAAAACCCACAAATCATAAAATGTTCGGAGAAGCGACCGCTATTCTTGCCGGTGATGCCCTTTTGACCATGAGTTTTCAGTTGATTGCCCAAAGCAGCACGTATACCTCCGGTCATAAAGTTGAACTTCTTTCCTTATTGGCTGAAGCAGCCGGAGCTGAAGGAATGGTGGCGGGTCAGACCGTGGACATGGAATCGGAAAACATGGATCTTACTCTCGATGAGCTTCAATCCATACATGAAAGAAAAACGGGCCGTCTTCTTGAGGCGTCCGTCCTTTTTGGCGCCATTTTGGCCAATGCCTCCGAACACGATTTGGCACAGCTTAGGGCGTTCAGCCGACATCTTGGCATCGCATTTCAGATTCAGGACGATATCCTCGATGTGATGGGGGACTCAGAACTGATGGGGAAATTGGCAGGAAGTGACGAGCACAATATGAAAAGTACGTATCCGAAGCTGCTCACACTTGACGGTGCTAAAGAACAGCTTGCCCGCCATCTTATGCTCTCCAAAGAAAATCTGAGAAAAGCGGATGTAGATCCAGTCATACTTGAAGGCATAGCTGATTATATTGTAAATAGAAACCATTAAGGTTTTGGGCTTATTGTTGGCTGTCCGATTTTATGGTATGATAAGAAATATTTTGGAGTGGTGCAGTATTCTAGTCAGTCTCCCATTCCTGAAGGCGGGCCTAAAAATCCGCCAAAGGGCACATCGATGAAGTTCCTGGTGCCGGCTTGAGGCGCCCAGCCTTGGGTTGACGCTGGGAGTTAAGGTCGCAGGGCGATCCACAATGGCATGTGGGCGATGACCCTGCTTCCGCGGAGGCCCCCATCTTTGCGGCTTGTGTTCTAATACCTTGCTGTGAAATGGGGTTTGAACCTGTTTTTGTTCTGCTCAATCCTTGAGCGGAAACAAGCAGCGTAGCCTGCCTTGAGTGGAGTTTGAGGGGATTATGGACATGGAAACGGGTGACGGTTGGCCGCTGGATCTTTGTTTATGCCATATGAAATCAGCTCTGCAAAAGAGGCTAGGGAAATGGGGAAGGGCTGTTGAGGAAAACTCCTAGACTGTTCCCACCGACATTCAAAAAGGATTATAGTGCGGACTAAGTGGCAATCCAGTCTAACGCCAGGCGACTGCGTTAAGGAGGAAGTAAAGGGAAACCGCGAATTTGGCGACAAATTCGTTTCCTCTTGGGAAAACCTACTGGACCTAAGCCGCAGCGTTTACTTTTTGAATGACCACTCCTCATACATAATTCAAATGAGGCCTTACGCCTGGTTAAGCGTAAGGCATTCATTTTATCCGGGAGTTTTTTATGAAGCATTCATTTCATAAATCGATAAAATGGAGTACAGGCATTGCCGTTATCACCCTAGTGTTAGCGGCAATTTTTTCAGTGGCTTCCACCTTGATGCTAAGTGGTGTATCATGGGGCATGGGTATGGTGATTGTGTTAATTATTGTTCTTATAGGTGTGTTTTTTGATATTATTGGAGTAGCGTCCACAGCAGCCAACGAAGTGCCTTTTCATGCCATGGCTTCAGAAAAAGTTCCAGGCTCCCGGCACGCGATCCAGATCACCCGGAATGCGGACAGGGTTTCCAACTTTTGCAATGATGTCATCGGCGATATTTCGGGAATTATCAGTGGTACGGCCTCCGCAGCGGTTATCATTGAATTAACGATGACGCTCGGGCATGGAGAGGGAACGTTGTTTGAACATACCATATCCATTTTATTTACAGGAATCATTGCGGCCATAACTGTTGGAGGCAAGGCGTTCGGCAAGTCCTATGCCATCCATCATGCGACAGCCATTATTTTTCAAGTGGGCCGTTTATTATATTTTTTTGAGGAAAAATTAAAGATTAGATTATTTGGTACTTCTTCTAAGAGAGGAAAGAGAAGGAACTAAATTGGAAAGTGAGGATTTTCCATGAAACTGGAAGAGATTCAAAACCCTCAGTTCTTAAAGAATTATGATCAAGAACAGCTTAAAAAACTTGCGCTTGAGATTCGGCAGTTTTTAATCAGCAAATTATCCGTAACCGGCGGGCATCTTGGGGCAAATCTAGGGGTCGTTGAGCTGACTCTTGCTCTTCATAAAATTTTTGACAGCCCAAAGGACAAGTTGATCTGGGACGTTGGCCATCAAGCGTATATCCACAAAATTCTGACCGGAAGAACCGGCCAGTTTGATACACTACGCCAGTATAAAGGCCTTTGCGGTTTTCCGAAACGCATTGAAAGCGAGCATGATGTCTGGGAAACCGGTCATAGCTCCACATCGCTTTCTGCTGCGATGGGCATGGCGGTTGCGCGTGACTTGAAAGGAACCGATGAAAAGGTAGTTGCGATCATCGGGGACGGTGCGTTAACAGGAGGCATGGCCCTTGAAGCTTTAAATCATATCGGTCATGAAAAGAAAGACCTAATTGTGGTCTTAAATGACAATGAAATGTCCATCGCGCCAAATGTGGGTGCGCTTCACAGTGTGCTCGGACGTATGAGAACCGCCAAGAAGTACAATAAGGCCAAGGATGAACTCGAATCACTGATCCGCAAGATTCCTGCCTTTGGCGGGAAGCTGGCAGCCACGGCCGAACGTGTGAAGGACAGCCTGAAATATATGCTCGTTTCTGGCATGTTCTTTGAGGAACTTGGCTACACCTATCTTGGACCAGTGGACGGGCATGATCTGGAAGATCTGGAGGAGAACCTCCGCTATGCCAAAAAGACAGAAGGTCCCGTAATCGTTCATGTACTAACCAAAAAGGGCAAAGGGTACAAACCCGCAGAACAGGATATCATTGATCACTGGCACGGTGTAGGGCCCTACAAGATTGAATCCGGTGAGAAAATCAAGGCAAAACAGGCAGCGCCTTCTTACAGCAGGCTCGTAAGCGATACGCTTTGCACGCTCTCTGAGACCGATGAACGGATTGTCGTTATTACTCCAGCCATGATTTTGGGGTCACAGTTGCAGGGATATGCAGAAAAATTCCCAGACCGGCTTTTTGATGTCGGAATTGCGGAACAACATGCCATGACCATGGCAGCCGGGATGGCCACGCAACACATGAAGCCTGTGCTTTCGATTTATTCCACGTTCCTTCAGCGGGCTTATGATCAGCTTGTGCATGACGTAGCCAGACAAAATTTGAACGTTATTCTCACGATCGACCGCGCCGGACTTGTGGGTGCCGATGGAGAAACTCATCAGGGTGTCTTTGATATTGCCTTTATGCGCCATGTGCCGAATATGGTCATTGCGATGGGGAAAGACGAGAATGAACTTCAGCATCTCGTCAATACTGCTGTAAAATACGATGACGGCCCAATTGCAATTCGTTACCCGCGGGGAAACGGCATAGGCATTGAAATGGATCCTGATTTGGAAGAAATTCCAATTGGCAGCTGGGAAGTGTTAAAAGAAGGCAGTGATGCTGTCATTCTAACCTTTGGAACGACCATTCCGATGGCACTTGAAGCATGGGAGATTCTTGCAAAACAAGGGATTTCAGTGAGAGTCGTCAATGCAAGGTTCATCAAGCCGTTTGATCATAAGATGATGATGGGAATCCTGCAGGAGGACCTTCCCATCTTGACGATTGAGGAAGCGGTGCTGCAGGGCGGCTTTGGAAGCGCCGTTCTGGAGTATGCCAATGATCATCAATTCCATTCCACCATTGTGGACAGAATGGGAATTCCGGATTGCTTTATTGAACACGGGAGCGTGACAAAGCTTCTCGAAGAAATTGGAATGACGACCGAGGTTGTTGTTGAGCGGACAAAAAAATTGGTTTCCGATAAAAAGAAAAAGGGTTTGTATACATGAAAAAGGAACGAATCGACGTTTTGCTCGTAGAGCGTGGATTAAGCGAAACAAGAGAAAAAGCAAAACGTTCCATCATGGCGGGACTGGTTTATTCCGGCAGTGAACGTTTAGACAAACCTGGTGTAAAGATTGATGTGGAAGCCCCTCTGTCGGTAAAGGGAAATGTTATTCCCTATGTCAGCAGGGGTGGGCTGAAGCTTGAGAAGGCCATTAAAGTTTTTGATCTTGATTTGAAGGGTCTTACGGTGCTCGATATAGGAGCCTCAACCGGCGGATTTACAGATTGTGCCCTGCAAAACGGTGCTGAATTTGTGTATGCCCTGGATGTAGGCTATAACCAGCTCGCCTGGAAGATTCGCCAGGATGACCGGGTTGCTGTTATGGAACGAACGAACTTTAGATATGTAAAGCCGGAGGATCTGGATAAGGGGCTTCCAGATTTTGCATCCATTGATGTTTCTTTCATTTCGTTACGGTTGATTCTTCCTGTCCTGAAAAACATCATCAAGCCTGGTGGAAGCGTCATGGCGCTGATCAAACCGCAGTTCGAAGCGGGCAGAGAGGACGTTGGGAAAAAAGGCATTGTACGGGATCCTGCTATTCACCGGAGGGTTATCGAGGAGATTATTCAGTTTTCGCAAAATGAAGGGTACAGCGTCAGCGGTCTTTCCCACTCTCCCATCACCGGCGGCGAAGGAAACATCGAATTTCTGGTACATCTTAAAGCAAAAGAAGTGGACGGTGAACTATTTTCAACGAAAGAGATTTCACGCGTCGTGGAAGAAGCTCATCAACAGTTCAAAAAAGCAGACGACGGCGAATAATGCACAAAACCCGTATTACAAACATGTGATACGGGTTTTTTTTCTAAAATACCGGTTAAGGTAAGGATAGCTGTAAAGAATGTACAAGTTAGTGACAATATTATAAGATAAGAGCAGATACTTAAGAATATGAGCAGATTTGTTCGTAAATGAGGTGAAAGATGTGAATAAAGGCCAACGTCATATTAAAATAAGGGAAATCATTACACATAAAGAAATTGAAACACAAGATGACCTGGTCGAGGAGCTTCGCAATGCTCATTTTAATGTGACGCAGGCAACGGTCTCCCGTGATATTAAAGAACTGCATCTCGTAAAGGTACCCATGTCGGATGGAAGGTATAAATACAGTCTCCCCGCTGACCAAAGGTTCAATCCGCTTCAAAAGCTGAGAAGAACATTAATTGACAGCTTTGTGAGCATTGATCAGGCTGACCATCTGATTGTTATGAAGACGCTTCCGGGGAATGCAAATGCCATCGGTGCGCTCATCGACAAATTGGACTGGGAGGACATTATGGGAACGATTTGCGGAGATGACACGATCCTCGTGATTTGCCGTTCAAAGGATGTTTCTCCGGATGTTTCGCAACGGTTTTTGGACATGCTGTAGCGACCCGGCGCCATTTGGCGCAAAAAGCATAGAAGGTAAGGTGTGATAGTATTGCTGGCAGAATTAAGCATCCGCAATTTTGCGATTATAGAGGCATTAACCATTTCATTTAATAAAGGATTAACGGTTTTAACGGGTGAAACAGGTGCAGGTAAATCCATTATTATTGACGCTATTGGTTTGCTTATAGGAGGAAGAGGATCTTCTGAATTCGTGCGTTATGGAACGGCCAAAGCGGAGATCGAAGGCCTGTTTTTGGTGGATGCTCCGCATCCTGTTTATGCGAAGGCGGAAGAGTTGGGAATTGATATTCCCGACGGCATGGTGGTCTTAAAAAGAGACATTATGGAATCAGGAAAAAGTGTATGCCGGATCAATGGCAAGCTTGTGACGCTTACGCTGCTGAAAGATATTGGGCAATCGCTGGTGGATATCCATGGACAGCATGAAACCCAATACCTTATGCAGCCGGAGATGCATTTGTCGCTTTTGGACAGCTTTGGCGGCGAAGAAATGGAGCAATTGATCGCCCAATATCAGTCGGTTTATGCAAACTATAAGGATCTTCATAAGCAGTTGAGGAACTTGACTGAAAATGAACAGCAGATGAATCAGCGGCTGGATTTAATCCAATACCAGCTGGAGGAGATCAACAGTGCGGAACTTCTTGCGAATGAAGATGATGAGCTGCAGGAAGAGAAGCTGAAGCTCGGTAATTACGAAAAGCTGTTCAACAGTCTTCAGGATTCGTATGAATCTCTGTACGGAGAAAACAAAGGGATTGAGAATGTATCTGTCGCATTAAGCCATTTGCAGAATGTGGCCGATCTGGATGACGAACTGAATAAGCTGCAGGAAAATGTCGCCAATCACTTTTATGCGCTCGAAGAAGCGGCGTTTACCATTCGCAATTACTTTGAAACGATGGAGTTTGATCCGGCAAGGCTGGATTTTATTGAAACAAGGCTAAATGAGATCAGCAAGCTGAAAAGAAAATACGGCAACAGTGTAAATGAGATCCTGGACTATGCCGCTAAAATTGAAAAAGAACTCGACATGCTCCAGAACAAGGACGGTAATATTGAAAGCCTTCGTAAGGAGCTGCAGAAAAAAGAAAAGCAGCTGCATAAAAACGCGATGAAGTTAAGTAAAAAACGAAAAAAACTTGCAGAAAGCCTGATCGCAGATATTCATCAGGAGCTTAAATCACTCTATATGGAAAAAACGGTGTTTGACATAAGGATTTCCTCTTTAGGGGAGGAAGGTGCAGTGCGTGAGCAGGATTTTGGAAAGTATGGAAGCGACCATGCAGAGTTTTTCATTTCAACGAATCCCGGTGAACCATTAAAGCCCCTTGCCAAAGTGGCATCGGGCGGGGAGCTTTCCCGGGTTATTCTTGCATTAAAGTCCATTTTTTCAGAGCATCAGGGCATCACAGCCATCATTTTTGACGAAGTGGATACCGGTGTCAGCGGAAGAGTCGCACAGGCGATTGCTGAAAAAATCTTCAGGGTGTCCGAAGGCTCTCAGGTTCTGTGTATTACGCATTTGCCGCAGGTGGCTGCCATGGCGGATACCCATTTGCATATTTCAAAAGAAACCACCAACAAGCGCACCACCACTCATGTTGTATCACTGGAAACCAGTCAAAAGGTCAACGAAATTGGCCGGATGATTTCAGGTGTGGAAATTACCGAATTGACCAAACAGCATGCAAGGGAGCTTCTTGATCTGGCGGATGAAATAAAAAAAACCTCATAGCTCTTTCTTGTTATACGTATGTAAAGCTATCCATTTCAGGATAGCTTTTTCTTTTTATGCGGTTATAATCTTACAGTTCTAAGGCAAAATTAGTAGTACAGCCATGTTGGAGGTGTGGGTAAGGAGCGAGGAGAGTGAAAGATGGTTAAAGATAAAATAAGGCGGATTTTTGGTGTGATTCTCCTTGGATGCCTGGTGGGAATCGGTTTTTTGAAGCCGGTTCAGGACTATGTTGGTCTTCCTTCAGCCATAAAGGTATTCAATGGGCAGGAACGTGCGGTTCCTCACCTCCCTGCTGGGACTGATGTTGTATCATCCGATAAGAACGAAGCGATTTTCTCGGTCGGTAAATCAAAAGGCCAGCACTCATTTTCTGTTCATGCAGTAGAGGATGGTGATTCTGTGGTCACAGTTGAAGCAGGGGGCTTTCCGTTAAAGAAAATTGGGGTAAACGCATTGCCGGAGCTGCGGGTTGTGCCCGGGGGGCAATCCATCGGGGTTAAATTAAACACGCTGGGTGTATTGGTCGTAGGCCATCATCTAGTGGACACGAAAAAAGGACAAAAGTCACCAGGTGAAATCGCAAATATTGAAATTGGTGATATTATCACCAAAATTAACGGAGAAAGTATTGCCAGGATGGGTGATGTCGCTCCTTTCGTAAGACAAGCGGGGAAAACAGGGAGCAAGCTGGATGTAACACTGATCCGCAACAAAAAAACGTATCATAGACAGCTTCAGCCTCTTCAGGATAAGCATGATTTATCCTATCGCATCGGCTTGTATATCAGGGATTCTGCAGCAGGTGTGGGCACACTGACATTTTATCATCCGGATACACAAAAATACGGAGCTCTCGGTCATGTGATCTCAGATATGGATACGAAGCAGCCGATTGTCGTCAATAAAGGAGAAATACTCCGGTCAACAGTAACAAGCATTGAAAAGGGAAGCAACGGACATCCGGGCGAAAAGCTCGCACGGTTCACTGATGAAAACGAAAGCATTGGAAGCATCTCCCGAAACAGTCCCTTTGGGATTTTCGGAAAGCTTAGTGAAGGGTTATCCAATGGAAATTGGAACAAACCATTACCTGTCGCACTTTCGCATGAGGTAAAGGAAGGGCCAGCTAAGATTCTTACGGTCGTGAACGGCACCAAAGTTCAAGCCTTTCAAGTAGATGTGGTCAGTTCTATTCCTCAGAAATTTCCAGCTACAAAAGGAATGGTCATTAAAATTACCGATCCAAGGCTGCTTAAAGCAACCGGCGGAATCGTACAGGGGATGAGCGGAAGTCCGATCATTCAAAACGGCAAACTAATTGGAGCCGTTACTCATGTATTTGTCAATGATCCCACATCAGGATATGGTGTTCACATTGAATGGATGCTTGATGAAGCCGGGATTGATATATATGGAAAGCAAAAGCAGAAGGCGAGCTAATCCGCCTCTGCTTTTTTCTGTTCGTTTCATCGGAAGGCACATAGACTTTTTTATGAATTTTTTGTACAATAGTGAGTATAAAGAAAATTCGACAAGCGTGGTTAAAAAATTAAAAGGATGTCGAAAACCGAAGATAATTGAAGAGAAAATGTGCTATAGTAACCAAAATTAATAATTTGAGAAAAAATAAAGGGAAAACAGGTTTTTTGTGGAAATCTTAAAGTGTAAAAGAGAAAATGTTGGATAGGGAGGAATATTCGTGCAAAAAATAAAAGTTTGTTTGGCTGATGATAACCGCGAATTAATCAGTTTGCTGAAAGAGTATTTGGCAAACCAGGATGATATGGAAGTGATTGGTGTGGCCTATAATGGCCAGGAATGCCTGAATGTCCTTGAAGATAAACAGCCTGATGTTCTCGTTTTGGATATCATCATGCCTCATCTTGATGGTCTCGCCGTTCTTGAGAGGATCCGTTCAAGTGAACATCTTCCACAACCTAATGTTATCATGCTGACGGCTTTTGGTCAGGAAGATGTGACTAAAAAGGCAGTGGATCTGGGAGCATCTTACTTCATCCTGAAACCGTTTGATATGGATAATCTTTCAAGCCAGATCCGCCAAATTTGTGGAACGGACCACTCGTTTGTCCAGCGTCCGGCGTCAGCACGATCGTCAGCATCGGTGAATTCCTCCAAGCCGCCACGTAATCTGGACGCGAGCATTACAAGTATCATTCACGAAATTGGCGTTCCTGCGCATATTAAAGGATATATGTATCTGCGTGAGGCGATTTCCATGGTTTACAATGACATAGAGCTTCTTGGATCCATTACAAAAGTTCTTTATCCGGACATTGCCAAAAAGTTTAACACCACCAGCAGCCGGGTGGAACGGGCCATACGGCATGCGATTGAAGTCGCCTGGAGCCGGGGCAACATTGACAGCATTTCATCGCTGTTTGGGTATACCGTTTCCATGTCCAAAGCCAAACCTACCAATTCCGAATTTATTGCGATGGTTGCAGATAAGCTAAGAATTGAGCATAAATCAGGGATGACCGTATAATCCCAAAAGTTAGTTATCCTAATCCAGTATTCCTTCCCTATCTTATATAATCAAACACACCATAATAAATAGTCCGCTGAAGAATGATCTTCAGCGGACTATTTGCGTTGAAAACGGTTTTGAACCTTGTTTCGCTTCCGGTCCCGATAAAAAATGAAGCCTCCGACAAACGAAAGACCAGCTGCAAAAAGAACCAATCCGCCCAGAAACTGAAACCAGAGGGCGAAAAACCCATGATGCAAAATGCCAAACAGGACATCTCTCATCAGTTTTACACCAATCACTCCGGCAACACCTGGAATGACCATAATCAACAGGGCGATATAACGCTGCATAACGTCCTCTCCTTTTCCATCCTCATTGTACTTTAGATTGGAAGGGTTGTACACATGGAAAGACTGATATTGCAAACCTTTTCATAAACCAGTATGATAAAAGTATGAAAATAATTGCAAAGAGAAGGAGTTGCCTATGCAAAAAGCTGTCATTTATGGGACAGGAGAGCATTTTGAATCCTTGGTGCAGTTACTCGCATCTTCCCATGTGCTGCAACTTTGTTCGATCGTTGCAAAATCTACAAAAGAATTGAGCAGCCTGGCAGACCAGTATGATATTCCGATCAGGGAGACGCTTTCCGAAGCAGCAGCTTCCGATGTTGAGCTTGTGATCGATTTTTCCGGCCGGCTGGATCATCATGATACAAAAAATATTTTTAAAAACAATGTTAGCATTGTAACATCTTCCACCGCCTGGCAATTCTTTCACTCCTTGTCCGGCGGCGAAGGGTCCATTCCTTCTTACCGTAATAAGCTTCATAAAATCAACACCATTCTGGATTCGACGCATGATGGAATGATTGCAATAAATGATAAGTTTAACGTCACGCTGTTTAATAAAAGTGCAGCGAAAATGACGGGGCAGGATCAAGAACGAGTGTTGGGCAAACCGGTACAGGATGTCATTCCTTCCAGCCAGCTGCCGCGTGTCATGATCGAGGGGAAAGAAGAAATCAATCAGGAACAAATATTGGATAACGGTACCAAAATCATTACCACCCGCATTCCGATCATCGATGAATATGGAAATAAAATGGGTGCTTTTGCCGTGTTTAAGGATATCACGGAAATGATCAACATGGCTGAGGAGGTTACCAATTTAAAAAGCATTCAGTCCATGCTTCATGCGATTATTCAATCATCAGAAGAAGCCATTTCTGTCGTGGATGAAGAAGGCAAGGGAATCATGATAAACCCTGCGTATACAAAGCTCACAGGCCTGAAATCCGATCAGGTGATTGGAAAACCTGCAACCATTGATATTTCAGAAGGAGAAAGTATACATATGCAGGTGCTGAAAACCCGAAAACCTGTGAGGGGAGCCCGTTTGAAGGTTGGACCGCAAAAAAGGGACGTTGTAGTGAATGTGGCTCCCATTATCGTTGACGGGGTGCTAAAAGGCAGTGTGGGTGTCATTCACGACGTTTCGGAGATTAAATCTTTGACAGAAGAATTGAGCCGTGCCCGCCAGATTATCCGGACTTTGGAAGCGAAATATACTTTTGAAGACATAAAAGGCGAATCCGAGGAAATGACATTTGCGGTGGAACAGGCAAGACTTGCTGCTTCCACACCTGCCACTGTCCTGCTCAGGGGGGAATCCGGTACGGGAAAAGAGCTTTTCGCTCATGCCATCCATAACGGAAGCAGCAGAAAATACAACAAATTTATAAGAGTCAATTGTGCAGCCATCTCTGAATCGCTGCTTGAAAGCGAGCTGTTTGGATATGAGGAAGGCGCGTTTTCCGGAGCGCTCCGCGGTGGAAAACGAGGCTTGTTTGAAGAGGCGAATGGAGGAAGTATCTTTCTTGACGAAATCGGGGAGCTGGCACCGGCGATGCAGGCAAAACTGCTTCGGGTGCTTCAGGAAAAAGAAATTCGGAGAGTAGGGGGCACCAAGTCCATTTCCATTAATGTAAGGGTAATTGCAGCGACAAACATTAACCTTGAAAGAAAGATAGCTGATGGTGCTTTTCGCGAGGATTTGTACTACCGGTTGAATCGCATGCCAATTTATATTCCGCCACTTAGAGCACGTAAACAGGACATCCGGATGCTGGCTGAGCATCTGATCAAAAAGCTCAATCAGGATTATGGAAAAAATATTGAAGAAATAACAGAGCAGGCGGAAGAAATACTAAAACAGTATGAGTGGCCCGGCAACGTAAGGGAACTGGAGAACGTTTTAGGAAGAGCCATGATTCATATGGAACCGCATGAACAAAAAATCAACGGCGTTCATATTGATTTGCCGTCACAAATCAAACAAGAAGATTCGCACAAAAGAATGATTTCGCCAAAAGACATAGAATCGCTATCTGTACAAATGGACAAAGTGGAGAAAAGAATACTATCTGACTCGCTTGCGGAGGTTGATGGAAATAAAACAAAGTGTGCAAAAGCTCTTGGTATATCGCTTCGAAATCTGTATTACAAACTTGAGAAATATGGAATTCAAACAGAAGACTGAAGTGTGTTGCATGCAAAAAATTTCATAGTGTGCAATACTATTCATAGGTAAATGAAATTTAAACCATATACATTAACATTTATTTTTTGGCACGGTTCTTGCAATATATAAGCAGGGCGGCATAAAGGAGGCTGAACATTGGAACTAGAACATCTGCTGAACTCCATAACTGCAGAAAATAAGAAAGCAGTTGCAGTTGCTGCTGCAGAAGATGAAGAAGTTATTGCATCTGTCAAACAGGCCTACGAACGGGGTATCGCATCCTTTATCCTTGTCGGGAATGCTGAAAAAATAAAATTTTTGCTGGAACAGCATAGCTTCGGGGAGGCATCGGACCTGCAGGTCATTGAAGCAAGTCCTGATCAGGCAGCATTGGAAGCGGTCAGACGAGTAAGCAGCGGACAAGCAGACATTCTGATGAAAGGGATGATTCCCACTTCGGATTTGCTGAAAGCCGTTCTTCATAAAGAAGCTGGTCTTCGCACGGGTAAAATATTATCCCATGTGGCTGCGTTTGAGGTTCCTGGCTATGACCGTCTGATTTTTGTGACCGATTCAGGCATGAATATTAATCCTGATTTGCAGCAAAAAGCACAAATCATTGAAAATGCAGCCCTGATTGCCAAAGGAATTGGAGTGGTGATGCCGAAAGTAGCTGTTCTCGCAGCGGTTGAAACGATAAATCCTTCCATGCAGGCAACGCTTGATGCAAGCGCATTGACTGTAATGAACAAGCGGGGCCAAATTTCTTACTGTATCGTTGAAGGACCGTTCGCCTTGGATAATGCCATATCACCTGAAGCGGCAGAACATAAGGGAATTACAGGTGAAGTGGCGGGCAAGGCGGACATCCTGCTTGTCCCGGCCATTGAAACGGGCAACGCCCTGTACAAGTCTCTCATTTATTTTTCCGGAGCAAAAGTCGGTGCAGTCATTGCAGGCGCCCGTGCACCCATCGTGCTAACTTCAAGAGCCGACAGTGCAGAAAGTAAATTATTCTCCATCGCGCTTGCGGTGAAGACATTACAATATAAAAACATCTAGGAGGAATTATAATGGAAATTTTTAAATACATGGAAACGTACGATTATGAGCAAATGGTGATTTGTCAGGATAAACAATCAGGATTAAAAGCGATTATCGTGATTCACGATACAACGCTTGGACCGGCCCTTGGCGGCACAAGAATGTGGACGTACAAATCCGAGGAAGACGCACTGGAAGATGCACTTCGTCTTGCAAGAGGAATGACTTATAAGAATGCCGCAGCCGGACTGAATTTGGGTGGCGGAAAAACGGTTATCATCGGAGATCCGAAAAAAGATAAAAACGAAGAAATGTTCCGCGCCTTTGGCCGCTATATCCAAGGGTTGAATGGCCGTTATATTACTGCAGAAGACGTTGGTACAACTGTTGAGGACATGGATATCATTTATCAGGAAACACCTTTTGTAACAGGCGTTTCTCCGGCGTTTGGCTCTTCTGGAAACCCTTCACCTGTTACCGCTTATGGCGTATACCGCGGAATGAAGGCTGCAGCGAACGAAGCATTTGGAACAGATTCTTTGGAAGGCAAAATTATTGCTGTTCAGGGTGTGGGACACGTTGCTTATAATCTTTGCCGCCACCTGCATGAAGAAGGTGCAAAGCTGATTGTAACGGATATTAATAAAGAAGCTGTTGACCGTGTTGTGGGAGAGTTTGGGGCAACAGCCGTTGATCCTGATGAGATTTACGGAGTGGAATGTGACATTTTTGCACCTTGTGCACTTGGAGCCATCATCAATGATCAAACCATCGGCCAAATTAAAGCAAAGGTGATCGCAGGTGCGGCAAACAACCAGCTGCGTGAAACACGCCACGGGGATGCCATACATGAAATGGGAATCGTCTATGCACCCGATTACGTGATCAATGCAGGAGGAGTAATTAACGTAGCAGATGAACTGAACGGATACAACCGGGACCGTGCAATGAAAAAAGTAGAAACCATTTATGACAACATTGCCAAAGTTATCGAAATCTCAAAGCGCGATCACATTCCGACTTATCTGGCGGCAGACCGTCTGGCCGAGGAACGCATTGAGAGAATGCGCAATTCAAGAAGCCAGTTCCTTCTCAATGAACGTCATATTTTGTCCAGCAGAACTCGTTAATCGCGTTAGTGAATTGGAGGTTTATATGGTGCCTTTGAAAGAACATCGTCTGCTTGTCATTAATCCGGGATCAACCTCTACCAAAATCGGGATTTTCGACAATGAACGTGCCGTATTTGAAAAAACAATTCGCCATGACAGCGATTGTCTTGCTTTATTTGAACAAATTATTGACCAGTATACTTTTCGCAAACAAACGATACTGGAAACTCTTGATCATGAAGGGATCAATATTTCCAGGCTGAATGCCGTGGTTGGCCGCGGCGGGCTGCTTCGGCCGATTGAAGGCGGTACCTATCATGTGAATGAGACTATGCTTGCTGATCTGAGGGAGGGATACGCAGGCGAGCATGCATCCAATCTGGGCGGCATTCTTGCCTTTGAGATCGCTTCAGGACTAAACATTCCTGCCTTGATCGTTGACCCTGTTGTTGTCGATGAGCTCCAGCCAGTCGCAAGGATTTCCGGAATCCCGGATATTGAGCGTAAAAGTATTTTCCATGCTTTAAACCAAAAAGCCGTGGCCAGAAGAGTGGCTGCACAGCTTGGACGTTCCTACCATGATCTGAATTTAATTGTTACGCATATGGGTGGTGGCATTACTGTTGGCGCCCATGCGCTGGGCAAAGTCATCGATGTAAATAACGGCCTTCACGGCGAAGGCCCTTTTTCACCGGAACGCGCAGGAACGGTGCCGATCGGTGATTTGGTAGAGCTGTGCTTCTCCGGGGAATACTATGCAGAAGAACTGCTGAAAAAACTTGTGGGACAAGGCGGACTGGTCGGCTATCTGGGTACCAATGATGCGGTAAAAGTAGAAGAAATGATTGCTGGCGGAAATGAACAGGCCAAATTGATCTATGACGCAATGGCTTACCAGGTAGCGAAAGAAATAGGAGCTCAAAGCACAGTTCTTGGCGGTAAAGTGGACGCCATCATTATCACTGGGGGACTTGCTTATGGCAAAGAATTTGTGAAAAAAATTATGGAACGTGTAGAATGGATAGCGGATGTCATTGTACAGCCAGGAGAAAACGAACTTCAGGCGCTCGCTGAAGGAGGACTCCGTGTCCTGAGAGGCGAGGAACAAGCCAAAGAATACGGCGCAACAGGTGTATTAAGTCCAAACTAACGATACAAAGGAGAA
The DNA here is from genome assembly GCF_004127935.1 of Fictibacillus sp. S7. Classification (NCBI taxonomy): domain Bacteria; kingdom Bacillati; phylum Bacillota; class Bacilli; order Caryophanales; family Fictibacillaceae; genus Fictibacillus; species Fictibacillus sp. S7. The sequence continues at coordinate 462,819 of NZ_QJKL01000001.1, forward strand.
CTGTATGGCAACTGATTTTGATCTAGTCATCCTTGGAGGCGGAACAGGCGGATATGTGGCCGCTATTCGCGCCGCTCAGCTTGGGAAAAAAGTAGCAGTGGTTGAAAAAGGGCTGCTTGGCGGTACCTGCCTTCATAAAGGATGCATTCCAAGCAAAGCCCTGCTGAGAAGTGCCGAAGTGTATTCTACTTCAAAGAAAGCAGCAGAATACGGTGTATCCATTGAGGGTGTTACGCTTGATTTTATGAAAGTCCAGGAGCGTAAACAAAAAATCGTGGACCAGCTTCATAACGGTGTCAAACATCTGATGAAAAAAGGGAAAATTGAGGTGTATGAAGGCATTGGACGTATTTTGGGTCCTTCCATTTTTTCTCCGATGCCGGGAACCGTTTCGGTGGAATTAAACAACGGTGATGAAAACGAGATGCTGATTCCGCAAAATGTTATCATTGCGACCGGCTCAAGGCCGCGCAACCTTCCGGGTCTGGTCCTTGACGGAACACATGTCATGTCCTCCGATGATGCACTCAAAATGGAAGAGCTCCCAGCCAGCATCCTCATTATTGGGGGAGGCGTCATTGGAATTGAATGGGCTTCAATGCTGAATGATTTTGGCGTCGAGGTTACGGTGGTGGAATACGCGGACCGCATTCTGCCTACTGAAGACGAGGAAATTTCCAAAGAAGCTGCGCGCATTTTGAAGAAAAAAGGAATTGAACTGGTTACGGGTGCCAAAGTTCTGCCTGAAACACTGAAAAAAGAAGGCGGCCTGCAAATTGAGGCCGAACATAAAAACGGTCAGAAAACCTTCAGTGCGGATAAAATACTTGTTTCTGTCGGACGACAGGCCAACGTGGAAGGCATCGGCCTTGAGAACACCAGCATAAAGTTGGAAAAAGGCTTCATCGAAACGAATGAATATTATCAAACCGCAGAAAGCCATATTTATGCGATTGGTGATGTAATCGGTGGCCTCCAGCTGGCTCATGTGGCTTCGCACGAAGGAATGATTGCTGTTGAGCATCTCTCCAACGAGAAGCCTCACAAGCTGGATTATTCCATGGTTTCAAAATGCATCTACTCTAATCCTGAAATGGCCAGTGTTGGATATACTGAGAAAGAAGCCAAAGAAAAAGGATATAGCGTCAAGATTGGAAAGTTTCCGTTCAAAGCCATCGGGAAGGCACTTGTCTACGGTGAGTCGGATGGGTTTGTCAAGCTGGTTGTGGATGAAAAAACTGATGATCTGCTCGGCGTCCACATGATAGGCCCTCATGTCACTGATATGATCTCAGAAGCGGGGCTTGCAAGGGTGCTTGACGCTACACCTTGGGAGGTTGCCCAAACGGTTCATCCTCACCCAACGCTGTCCGAAGTATTTGGAGAGGCGGCATTGGCTGTGGATGGAAAGGCGATTCATTTCTAAAAACAGGAGGGAAGCTATCATGGGTGAAAACCGACATGAAAGATTAGGATTAACGGACGAAAATGTCCTCGAAATGTATAAAACAATGCTCTTGGCAAGGAAGATTGACGAACGCATGTGGCTGCTCAACCGAGCGGGCAAGATTCCGTTCGTCATTTCCTGCCAGGGTCAGGAAGCTGCCCAAGTGGGAGCAGCAATGGCGCTTGACCGTGAAAAAGACTATGTACTTCCTTATTACCGTGACATGGGAGTCGTTCTTTGGTTTGGCATGACGGCCAGAGACCTCATGCTTTCCGGTTTTGCCAAAGCCGAAGATCCGAGCAGCGGCGGCCGGCAGATGCCGGGGCATTTTGGCGGCAAGAAGTACCGCATCGTTACAGGATCGTCCCCGGTAACGACTCAGGTTCCTCATGCGGTAGGAATGGCGCTTGGCGGTAAACTGGAAGGAAAAGACCTTGTCACTTTTACAACCTTTGGAGAAGGATCATCCAATCAGGGAGACTTTCACGAGGGTATTAACTTTGCGAGTGTACATAAGCTTCCGGTCATCTTTATGTGCGAAAACAACAAGTATGCGATTTCTATCCCGATTCAAAAACAGCTCGCTTGCGAAAATGTGTCCGACCGGGCCGTCGGTTACGGAATTCCTGGTGTAACCGTGGATGGAAACGATCCCCTTGCCGTATACGAAGCAGTGAAGGCTGCTGCAGACCGGGGCCGCCGTGGGGAAGGACCTACGTTGATCGAGGCTGTATCTTACCGGCTGACTCCTCACTCCAGTGATGACGATGACCGGGCTTACCGCAAAAGAGAAGAAGTGGAAGAAGCAAAGGCAAAGGATTCAATCTTTACTTTCGCTAAATATTTAAAAGAAGCTGGCATTCTTTCCGATGAATATGAAAAACTGTGTCATGAGGAAATTGCAGCCATTATTGATGAAGCAACTGACTATGCAGAAGCAGCGCCTTATGCAGATCCTGAATCTGCCATGCGCCATGTTTTTGCAGAGTAGGGGGGAGAAGTTATGCCGATTATTTCTTATATCGATGCCGTAACACAGGCCATCCGCGAAGAGATGCAGCGTGATAATAAAGTATTTGTTGTTGGAGAAGACGTTGGTGTGCGCGGAGGCGTATTCCGTGCTACCGCCGGGCTTATTGAAGAATTTGGCGAGGACCGCGTGATTGATGCGCCGCTTGCTGAATCCGCAATTGCAGGAGTAGGAATAGGAGCTGCCATGTACGGAATGCGGCCGATTGCAGAAATGCAGTTTGCTGACTTTATCATGCCTGCCGTGAACCAGATCGTTTCGGAAGCGGCAAAAATCAGATACCGGTCCAACAATGACTGGACGTGCCCCATTACCATTCGTGCTCCTTATGGCGGCGGCGTGCATGGAGCACTTTATCATTCTCAATCCGTAGAAGCCTTATTTGCCAATGTTCCTGGCCTGAAAATTGTAATGCCTTCTACGCCATATGATGTAAAGGGTCTCCTTAAATCTGCTATCCGCGATGAGGATCCGGTTCTTTTCTTTGAACATAAAAGAGCGTACCGGCTGATTAAAGGAGAAGTGCCAGAGGAAGAATATACACTGCCAATCGGAAAAGCGGATGTAAAGCGTGAAGGTGATGATATCACCGTTATTACATATGGATTATGTGTACATTTTGCATTGCAAGCTGCCGAAAAACTGGAAAAAGACGGTATTTCAGCGCATGTTCTTGATTTGCGTACTGTATACCCGCTGGATAAGGAAGCGATCATTGAAGCAGCTTCCAAAACAGGGAAAGTATTGCTCGTTACTGAAGACAATAAAGAAGGAAGCATTATGAGTGAAGTAGCAGCCATTATTGGAGAGCACTGTTTGTTTGAGCTTGATGCGCCAATCAAACGGCTTGCGGGGCCGGATGTGCCAGCGATGCCTTATGCGCCAACTATGGAAAAATACTTCATGATGAATCCTGAAAAGGTAGAAAAAGCAATGAGGGAACTTGCTGAATTTTAAACAGCAGCGCCAAGGAGGGTGAACACATGGCTACTGAAAAAATTGTAATGCCCCAGCTCGGGGAGAGCGTAACAGAAGGCACCATCAGCAAATGGCTTGTTCAGCCAGGCGATCAGGTGAAAAAGTATGACCCGCTGGCTGAAGTGATGACAGATAAAGTGAATGCCGAAGTACCTTCTTCCTTTACCGGAACCATAAAAGAATTGGTTGCGCAGGAAGGGGAAACTCTGGCTGTAGGTGAGCTGATCTGTTATATCGATACAGAAGGCGGAAATGCCCAGGCTGAACCGAAAGAGGAAACAGCAGCTGCACCTGTTCAACAAGAGGTTACCCACCCTGAAAAGGGTGCGGACGCTGAGGAAAAAAGCCGTCCGAAACGCGAAAAATCAGGAAGCCGTTTTTCTCCTGCCGTGCTCCGACTCGCAGACGAACATAACATTGACCTGAACCAGGTGGAAGGGACAGGAATGGGCGGACGCATTACCCGCAAAGATCTGTTAAAACTGATTGAATCAGGATCGATTCCAGTACCTGGGTCGGCTCCGGCAGCTGAAGCACCAATTCAGGAAGCGGCAAATGTCAAGGCCCCTGAAGCACAAACACCTGCTCCTCAACAGCAGGCTCCTAAATCTGCACCATCTATTGAAAGTTTGCCTGGTGATATAGAAATTCCGGTCACAGGCGTCAGAAAAGCGATCGCGGCCAATATGGTGAGAAGCAAGCATGAAGCACCGCATGCCTGGACGATGGTTGAAGTGGATGTCACAAATCTGGTTGAATACCGCAATAGTGTTAAGAACGAGTTTAAATCGAAAGAAGGATACAATCTGACCTTTCTTCCTTTCTTTATCAAAGCTGTGGTAGAATCCCTCAAAGAATACCCTCAGCTGAATTCCATGTGGGCAGGGGATAAAATCATCCAGAAGAAAGACATCAACATTTCCATTGCTGTAGCAACCGAAACAGCTCTTTACGTTCCGGTTATTAAGAATGCGGATGAAAAAAGCATTAAAGGCGTTGCCCGGGAAGTGAAAGAATTGGCGGATAAGGTCCGCAGCAACCGGTTCGGTGCTGACGATATGAAAGGCGGAACCTTTACGGTGAATAACACAGGTTCCTTTGGTTCTGTCATGTCTACACCAATCATAAATTATCCTCAGGCTGCCATCCTTTCAGTAGAATCGATTGTCAAGCGCCCTGTTGTCATGAACAACGGAATGATCGCGGTACGGGACATGGTTAATCTTTGCCTGTCTCTCGATCACCGTGTACTTGACGGTTTAGTGTGCGGCAGATTCCTCGCCTCCCTCAAGAAACGGCTGGAGAGCATTACACCGGACAATACATCGATTTATTAAAATAGGGGTTTATGGAAAGGGTAAAAGGGTATGTAATAACTATCAACACCTCCATACCCCATAACCCCCTAAAGAAAAGACGCTTCGGATAAGCGTCTTTTCTTTGTATTCCGGAAGAAAACGGGTAAAATAAAAACAGAAAGGGGAGTCTTCAATGAACTTAAACTTTAACTTTTTCATGAATGATGCTGTGGAAGCTGCCCGCCAGGAAATCGTGGAAGCTGGATATATCCAGTTAACGACACCTGACGATGTTGATAAGGCGTTTGCCACATCAGGAACTACTCTTGTGATGATCAACTCAGTATGCGGCTGCGCCGGCGGTATTGCGCGTCCTGCTGCTTCCTATTCCGTAAAGCAAGGTGCACGTCCGGATCAGCTGGTTACCGTATTCGCCGGACAGGATAAAGAAGCAACAGAGCATGCAAGATCTTATTTTACAGGTTACCCTCCTTCCTCTCCTTCGTTCGCACTTATGAAAGACGGAGAGATTCAAATGATGGTGCAGCGCCACGAGATTGAAGGCCATGAACCAATGGAAGTCGTCAACAAGCTGATTGATGCATTTAACACCTACTGTAAATAAGATAAAAAAACCTCTGTCCCGAACTTCCGGGACAGGGGTTTTTTTTGGAAAAACCACGGGGGCGTTTTTATGCGTAAATTATACATAGCAATGTATAGAAATACATTCGGAATTATCAAAAAACTTACTTTCCTCACTTTTTGTGTTAAAATGCATTATATTGAATAAATATGAATGTATAAATTTCAAATAGAGATCAATCAGAGAGTAGGGGGATAACGAATGTTAAAAAAAACGCACGTGCTGCTGACGCTGGCGTTGCTGCTCATTTTCAGTCTGGCTGGGAACGTACTGCCAGGACAGCATCAGGCGGCAGCTAAGGAGAAACACAATAAAACGCTGGTCATGGGAACATCTGCTGATTACGCGCCATATGAGTATATCGATACGGTGAAAGGCAACAAAATTATTGGTTTTGACGTCGATGTGGCCAGACATATTGCGGACAAGCTCGGCTATAATCTCGTGATTAAAGATATGGATTTTAACGGTCTGGTGCCTGCTTTAGATGCAAAGCGGGTTGATTTCGTCATGGCGGGAATGACGCCCAATGCCGAACGTAAGCAGAAAGTGGATTTTTCCGATACCTATTATAAAGCGAAACAACTAATCGTTACCAACGATCCGAAAATCAAGAAGATTGAGGACCTCAAAGGAAAAGCGATTGGTGTGCAGCTCGGTTCCATACAGGAAAAAGAAGCAAAGAAAATCGCGGACAAAGTGGACAATGTATCCATTGAAAAAAGAAATAAAGTTCCAGATCTAGTACAGGAAATTATGTCTAAACGATTTAATGCCGCTGTCATCGAAGACGGAGTCGCCATTGAATATTTGAACAAAAACCCAGATCTCAGTTCGTTTGTCATCCCCGGATCTGCTTCTGCGGGTTCGGCGGTAGCCCTCCAAAAAGGCAGCGGCCTGACGGAGAAGTTCAACAAAGAAATTGCAGCCATGAAGAAGAACGGGGAGCTCGATCAATACGCGAAGAAATGGTTTGAACCTAAAACAGAGAAAAAGGCAGAAAAGAAATCAATCGTCGATTTTTCAACCATCATGCCTTCTATTCCCTACATCTTAAAAGGAATTCTGACCACACTTAAATTTGTGGTCGTGTCCATTCTATTGGGGTTTGTACTCGGAACAATCCTTGCGCTGTTTAAAATCAGCAAAGTGAATGTTCTCCGCTGGGGAGCCGATGCTTATACTTCGATTTTCCGGGGAACACCGCTCATTCTTCAGCTTTTGATTATTTACAATGCCACTCCTCAGCTGACCGGCTATAAAATCGAGCCATTCCTGGCCGGTGTGCTGACGTTCGGACTGAATTCTGCAGCTTATGTTTCAGAGATTATCCGTGCAGGAATCAACGGGGTGGATAAAGGACAGCGCGAGGCTTCCATGGCGCTCGGTGTTTCATACGGCTCCATGATGCGCCAGATCATTTTACCGCAGGCATTAAAAAATATACTGCCGGCGCTGATGAATGAGTTTATTACGCTGACCAAAGAATCGGCCATTATTGCCGTAATTGGTACGACGGATATTATGAGACGTGCCCAAATCGTAGGTGCAGACACCTATCGTTACTTTGAGCCGCTGATTACGGCGGGGATCATTTACTATTTAATGGTGATGGCGTTAACGGTTCTTGGACGCATGCTTGAAAGGAGAATGAGCCGCGGTGATTAAAATAGAAAACCTTCATAAAACATTTGGAAAAAACGAAGTCCTTAAAGGCATTTCAACTGAAATCGGACAGGGAGAAGTCGTGGCTGTGATCGGGCCATCGGGATCCGGTAAATCTACTTTTCTCCGCTGCATTAATATGCTGGAGGAACCAACAGAAGGAACGATTCTGTTCAAAGACCAAGAGGTTACAACCCAGGCATCCAAAATCCAGCAGGTGCGCAAGAAGATTGGTATGGTCTTTCAGCATTTTCATCTGTTTCCGCACATGACCGTTCTGGATAATCTGACGTATGCGCCGGTTACTGTGAACAAAACGGCAAAGCGAGAAGCGGAAGCTGCGGCCCGCGAATTGCTGAAAAGAGTGGGACTGGCGGACAAAGAAGGAGAATATCCTGGCCGCCTTTCCGGAGGACAAAAACAGCGTGTGGCCATCGCCCGGGCGCTGGCCATGAACCCTGAGGTGATGCTGTTTGATGAACCTACTTCTGCACTAGATCCCGAAATGGTAAAAGAGGTGCTCGATGTCATGAAATCACTCGCCCAAAGCGGAATGACCATGGCTATCGTGACCCATGAAATGGGATTTGCGAAGGAAGTGGCAGACCGGGTATTGTTTCTTGATGGCGGTATCCTCGTGGAAGATGCCATACCGGCAGAATTTTTCGCTAAGCCAAAAAGCGAAAGAGCACAAGCTTTTCTTGAAAAAGTACTGTAAGAGACCTTAAAGGGTCTCTTCTTTTTTATATTTAGGCCTCAAAGAAACTTGCGCTTTTTATGTTTGTCCTGCAAGATAATAAGTATTGTGTAACGGAGAATGTAAGAAAGGAAGACAGCTATGCCAGCCATTAAAGTCGGCTACAGAACAATAAAAACAGCAATTGGAACGGCACTGGCGATCGGAATCGCTCAATGGCTCGGTCTTGAGTTTTACAGCTCGGCAGGAATTCTGACGATTCTATGCGTTAAAGTTACCCAGAAGAGATCCCTGATCACCTCCTGGGAGCGTTTTGCCGCCTGTCTCATCGGCATTGTGTTCGCGGCCATTTTTTTCACCGTACTTGGTTACCATCCCTGGAGCATTGGACTTTTGATCCTGCTGTTTTTTCCCGTACTTGTCGGGTTGAATTTAAAAGAGGGGATCATTACAAGCTCGGTTATCATCCTTCATTTGTATACCCTTGAATATATCAGCTGGAAGGCGGCCGGAAATGAAGTGGCGCTGATCACCATCGGAATCGGTATGGCACTGCTGGTTAACCTCTATATGCCAAGCATGGAGCTTACACTCAAAAAGATTCAAGGGGACCTTGAGGATCAGTTTAAAGCCATCTTTCTTGAATTTCGTGCCTATTTGTATGATCATGAGCATTTGTGGGACGGAAAAGAGATCACGAGATCGGCACAGCTGATTGATGAAGGGAAAGACCTTGCGTTCCGTGACGTGGAGAATCATACAGTTCGTTATGAAAATGAGTATTATCATTATTTCAAAATGAGGGAAAAACAACTGGAGCTGATTGAACGGATGATCCCCATTTTGTCATCCATTGATGAGCGGTATATACAGGGCTATATTCTCGGAGACTTCTTTGGTGAACTGAGCGAAGCGGTTCATCCCGGAAATACGGCGGTCATTTACCTGGACAGCATTGAAAAGATGAGAGATAAATTCCGTGAGATGGATCTGCCAAAAAACCGGGCGGAATTTGAAACCCGCTCCAAGCTTCATCATCTCCTGAACGAAATCGAACGCTACCTTCTGATCAAAAAAGCTTTCAAGAAAAGCGACATATAATAAAAAAATAAGCCGACAAGGCTTATTTTTTTTTTATCTCTACTATTAAAAGAAAGCGCTGATTCCGGCCATCAAGGTTGTCAGCAGCAAGGATGCCAGCATGATAAAAACGACGGTCTTGATTACTTTTTGGGACATACCAACCCTCCTTATCCACTGTTATTGTACAAAGATTTGAACCATGTTACAAGGATTCCTGCGTTTTCTCATTATTTTGAGAGAAAAAGAAGGAAAAAGCGTTTTCAAAAAGAAAGTAATCATAGGGAAGATAATGTCGAATGATAGGTGACAGGAGGCAACCATATGATAAAACATCAGGAGCGAGTGAAAAAGTGGAAGCTGGCCACAGAGAAAAGCATGCAGCGGTTTCCAGAGAGAAAGGAACGATTCGAGACCAGTTCCAAATTTGAAATCAGCCGACTTTACGGTGCAGAACAGGAAAACTATGATATAGAAAAACTCGGACTTCCTGGCGAATATCCATATACGCGGGGAATACAGCCGACCATGTACCGGGCTCGCTACTGGACCATGAGGCAGTATGCCGGGTTCGGATCAGCCGAAGAGACGAACAAGCGGTTTCGTTACCTTTTGCAGCAAGGGCAAACCGGTCTTTCCGTGGCTTTTGATTTGCCAACACAGATTGGCTACGATTCCGACCACTCCATGTCCAAGGGAGAAGTGGGGAAAGTAGGAGTTGCCATTGATTCGCTCGAAGATATGGAAGCGCTTTTACGGGAGATCCCCCTTGACCAGGTGAGCACGTCGATGACGATCAATGCTCCGGCATCCGTGCTCCTTGCCATGTATATCGTGGTGGCTGAAAAGCAGGGAATTTCGCCGGAAACGATATCTGGTACTATTCAAAATGATATTTTAAAAGAATATATTGCAAGAGGGACGTATATTTTTCCGCCCAAGCCTTCCATGAGGCTGATTACCGATATTTTTGCATATTGTAAAGAACAGGTGCCGAAATGGAATACGATCAGCATATCAGGCTACCATATTCGGGAAGCAGGAGCTAATGCAGTTCAGGAGCTTGCCTTTACCATTGCCAATGGCAAAGCCTATGTGGATGCCGCGATTGAAGCCGGTTTGAACATTGATGATTTTGCGCCGAGACTGGCCTTTTTCTTTAACGCTCATAACCAGTTTTTTGAAGAGGTTGCCAAATTCCGTGCTGCCAGGAGAATCTGGGCAAAATTGATGAAGGATACATATGGCGCCCGAAATCCGAAAAGCTGGCAGCTTCGCTTTCATACCCAGACGGGGGGATCCACCTTGACTGCACAGCAGCCTGACAATAATATTGTTCGGGTTACCCTGCAGGCGCTGGCTGCGGTTATGGGAGGAACACAAAGTTTGCATACCAATTCCAGGGATGAGGCCCTCGCCCTTCCTACCGAAGATTCTGCGAGAATTGCGCTCAGGACGCAGCAGATCATCGCTCATGAAAGTGGCGTGGCAGACACGGTGGACCCGCTTGCCGGCTCGTACTTTGTGGAACACTTGACCGATGTCATGGAAGAAGAGGTTGGAAAATATCTCGAGAAAATTGAATCCCTTGGCGGAGCAGTGGCCGCGGTCGAGCAAGGATACATGCAGCGGGAGATTCATCATACAGCCTATGAAACTCAAAAGGCGATCGAAAAAGGTGAAGAAATCATTGTCGGGATGAACTCGTACACCCTTGAGAATGAAGTGAGGCCGGAACTCTTACGTGTAGACCCGACCCTCGGTGAAAAGCAGAAGGAAAAACTGACGCGATTGCGGAACTCAAGGGACCAAAACCGAGCGAGCGCTCGGTTGGAAGCGTTGCGTCTAGGAGCAAAGGGGACAGAAAACCTGATGCCGCTTATTGTGGACTGTGTTCGTGATTATTGCACAATTGGAGAAATCTGCGGCATTCTTCGGGAAGAGTTTGGAGAGTATACGGGAGTATAGACAGACAGGAGTGGATGAATAATGAATAAGAAAATACGTGTGCTGGTTGCGAAACCAGGCCTGGATGGGCATGACCGGGGAGCGCTGGTTATTTCTCAGGCTCTTCGCGATTATGGCATGGAGGTTATCTATACAGGGCTTCGTCAGACGCCGCAGCAAATCGTGGCAGCCGCCGTGCAGGAGGATGTGGATGCCATTGGATTATCATGTCTTTCAGGTGCCCATAATGAACTGTTTCCGGAAGTGATGGCTCTTTTAAAGGAACGCGGAGCGGGTGATATCATCGTCGTTGGCGGAGGTGTGATTCCATGGGAGGATATCCCGTTTCTAGAATCGGCAGGCGTCCAAAAAATATTTACTCCTGGCACACCCACTATTGAAACGGCAAAGTTCATTGAAGCCGCGGTTCGTGCCCGGGACGGCTATCCCGCTTCAATCGGCATGGAGCCTCCCAAAAAAATCGATCATATTGGAATAGCAGTTGAATCCTTGGACGAAGTACTTCCGTTTTACGTGAACACGCTTGGTTTGAAACTTGAAGCTATTGAAGAAGTGCCTTCACAAAACGTAAAGGTGGCTTTTATCAAAATTGGTGAGAGCCGCCTCGAGCTGCTTGAACCGTTAAGTGAAGAGAGCCCGATCAGGCAATTCATCACAAAACGGGGGCAGGGGGTTCATCATGTCGCCCTTGGCGTGGAAGGAATTTCAGAGCGGATCGGTGAGCTTAAAAATGCAGGCATCAAAATGATTCAGGAAGAACCGGTAAAAGGTGCCGGCGGTGCTTCCATTGCGTTTATTCATCCTTCTTCCGCACACAAGGTGCTGTTCGAACTGTGTGACAAAACGGAAATTGAAGGAGGCGCTTCCTAAATGGATATGTACGATAAAATGGATGAATTATATGACAGAAAACGTGAAATCGAGCTTGGCGGTGGAGATGATAAAATCGACAAGCAGCATGAGCGGGGAAAATTAACGGCCAGGGAACGGATTGACCTGTTGCTTGATGAAGGCAGCTTCATTGAGCTGAACCCCTTTATTGAACACCGATGTACCGACTTTGGCCTGGAAAATATGAAAGCTCCCGGGGAAGGTGTGGTCACGGGGTATGGAAAAATTCACGGCCGTCCGGTATATTTGTTTGCTCAGGACTTTACCGTTTTTGGCGGTGCGCTTGGCGAGATGCATGCCCATAAGATCGCCAATGTCATGGACCTTGCAGCCAAGAACGGTACACCTTTCATCGGATTGAATGATTCAGGTGGAGCACGCATCCAGGAAGGGGTTGTGTCGCTCGATGGCTATGGGCAAATTTTCTACAGAAACTCCATCTACTCGGGGGTAATCCCACAAATCTCGGTGATCCTGGGACCGTGTGCAGGCGGCGCGGTTTATTCACCGGCGATTACCGACTTTGTGTTCATGGTGGAAAAAACGAGCCAGATGTTCATTACGGGGCCAAAAGTAATTGAGACCGTGACGGGTGAAAAGATTTCTTCTGAAGATCTTGGAGGGGCAAAAGTTCACAGCACGAAAAGTGGAAATGCTCATTTTATGGGCGAAACGGAGGCTGAGGTTCTCGAACAGGTGAGAGCTTTGGTGGAACTGCTTCCTCAGAATAATAAAGAAAAATCGGACATCAAGGAAGGAAATCCGCAAGCAAGCGATGACCTTCCTGAAATTGCTGACGTGGTTCCTGTGGATGCAACCAAACCATACGATGTACGAAAAGTAATCGAGCAGGTGGTTGACTCCGATACGTTTTTGGAGGTGCACGCTCATTTTGCGAGAAATATAGTCGTTGGTTTTGCAAGGATCAAGGGAGAAGTGGTAGGATTAGTATGTAATCAGCCAAAAGTGATGGCTGGCGGCCTTGATATTGATTCTTCGGATAAGGCATCGCGCTTTATTCGGTTTTGTGACGCTTTCAATATTCCGATCATCACCTTTGAGGACGTCACCGGGTTTTTTCCAGGAATTAAACAGGAGCATGGCGGAATCATAAGACACGGAGCCAAAATTCTTTATGCCTATTCCGAAGCCACTGTTCCGAAAATCACCGTAATCACCCGTAAGGCATATGGCGGTGCCTATGTGGCATTAAACAGCAAATCGATCGGGGCGGATCTGGTTTTTGCCTGGCCTAATGCGGAGATTGCCGTGATGGGGCCTCAGGGAGCTGCCAATATTATTTTTGCAAGAGAAATTGAGCAAAGTGAGAATCCAGAAGCGACCAGACAGGCTAAAATCGATGAATACCGCACGAAGTTTGCCAATCCTTATGTTGCGGCGGCAAGGGGCATGGTTGATGATGTAATCGATCCGCGTGACACTAGGATCAAGTGCATCCAGGCTCTTGAAATGCTGCGCACAAAACAGGAAGAACGGCCCTGGAAAAAACATGGCAATATCCCGTTATAATGGAGGAAAGACATAATGGTAAATGAACAACGATTGCTGGATGAATTTTTGGAATTGGTTCAGATCGATTCTGAAACAAAATTTGAAAAAGAGATTTCCAAAGTATTAACTAAAAAATTCACTGATTTGGGCGTGGAAGTTTTTGAGGATGACGCCGAATCAACAACAGAACACGGAGCAGGCAATTTGATTTGCACACTGAAAGGGAATAAAGAGGGAATCGATCCGATTTATTTCACATCACACATGGATACAGTGGTGCCAGGTGTAGGCGTCCAGCCTTCAATTAAGGGCGGATATGTTGTTACAGACGGAACCACCATTCTCGGAGCGGATGACAAGGCTGGCCTGTCGGCAATGTTTGAAGCCTTGAGAATTTTAAAAGAAAAAAATATTAAGCACGGTGATATTCAATTTATCATTACCGTGGGTGAGGAATCCGGCCTCGTAGGAGCAAAAGAACTTGATCCTTCCAAGATTACCGCCAAATTCGGTTTTGCACTCGACAGTGATGGCAAGGTGGGTGACATCATTGTGGCTGCTCCTACTCAGGCCAAACTGATTGTTGATATTTATGGAAAAACCGCACATGCCGGTGTAGCACCGGAAAAAGGTGTGTCTGCAATTACCATTGCAGCCAAGGCGGTCTCAAAAATGCCGCTTGGCCGCATTGATGAAGAAACAACAGCTAATATTGGAAGGTTTGAAGGCGGATCGCAAACCAACATTGTATGCGACCATGTTTCCATTCTGGCAGAGGCACGTTCTCTCATCGCAGAAAAAATGGAACAGCAGGTTGCAAAGATGAAAGAAGCGTTTGAAAACACGGCAGAAAGCCTTGGCGGCCGTGCAGATGTTGCTGTAAAAGTGATGTATCCAGGGTTTAAATTCGGAGATGGCGACCATGTCGTGGAAGTTGCGAAAAAAGCGGCCGCACGGGTTAACCGCCCTCACCGCCTGCTGCAAAGTGGTGGTGGAAGTGATGCGAACGTGATCGCAGGACATGGCATTCCAACCGTGAATCTGGCGGTAGGCTATGAGGACATTCACACCAAAAATGAAAAAATGCCAATTGAAGAACTGGTAAAAACAGCTGAAATTGTGGTTGCAGTTATTCAAGAGGTTGCAGGAGAATAATAAAAAGGGCCAGCCACGAAATTGTGTTGGCCCTCTTTTTTTCTTGATTGCAGGCTGTACGTTTGAATTGACAGGAACCTCAGCTGTTAGTATATTTGGTGGTAGTTTAATTGTGGAAAATTATGTTTAAATTGGATGAAGAGCCGGAGGGATAGGATGAGTGAAGTTGCGGACATGCATATGATGATGAATTATGTGCGGGGAGTCTATAAAGTTTTGGAGGAAGATTGGCAAAAGTCTGCTAAGGCGCTTGGCCTGACACAAGCGGAGCAGCATATTTTGTGGATTGTATCCTTTGAACAGGAAGCCACCATATCACGTATTGCCCAACTCGGATTATGGGATGTTTCAACCGTAATGCAGGTGATTAAACGATTGAAAGAAAAAGGGTTGGTGCAGATGCTGAAAAAGGATCATGACCGGAGAATTTCGTATGTTAGTCTCACTGAAGAAGGGGCTAAAAAACAGGAGATGTCCGCCGAAGGAAAAAATTCAATTTATGAATATTTGCGGACATGGGGGCAGCAGGAAGATCAAGCGGAGTTCCTGCTTCAGCTGGGCCGGTTACATAAAGAAATAAATCAGCATTTCCATGGCTCGGAGTATGTGGAGTGGGTTGAAGCCACCGGGAAGCAGCTGAGGAGCGAGGTGAAGACAAGGTAAATACGCCTTGTCTTTTTTGACGGTGTCCGAGTCTCAACGGCTTTTGCCTTTTATTCTCGTTTCTCTTTTCATATAATAATGATGGAATCCATGAAAAGGAGAGGGAAGCACATGGATCGTTCAACTCATAAACGCAGATTCATTCTGCATGTGGACATGAATAGCTTTTATGCTTCTGTGGAAAGCATGATGGATCCCGCATTAAAAGGCAAGCCGCTTGCGATTGCAGGAAATCCCGAAGAACGCAGGGGCATCATTGTCACATGCAGCTATGAAGCGAGGAAGTTTGGTGTTAAAACCACCATGACCCTCTGGCAGGCAAAAAGACTGTGTCCTTCCCTGATTGTACGCAGGCCTGATTTTCCAAAATACAGAATGATGTCGAACCGGATGTTTCAACTTCTGAAGGAGTACACTAATCTCGTGGAACCTGTATCCATTGATGAAGGCTATTTGGATGTCACAGCTTCATCCATGAACCCTGTTGAACTCGCAGGTGAAATACAAAACAGGATCTATCATGAGCTTGGATTGCCCTGCAGCATAGGAATCGCACCCAATAAGTTTCTTGCCAAAATGGCATCTGACATGAAAAAACCCATGGGTATTACGGTTTTAAGAAAAAGGGAAATGAGTACCATCCTTTGGCCGCTAGGCGTAGGGGAGATGCATGGCATTGGCCAAGCAACGGAAGAGAAGTTGAAAACATTCAACATTCATACCATCGGTGACCTCGCAAAAGAAGATGCGTACAGCCTGAAGCACCGTTTTGGAATCAATGGGATAAAGATGTGGGAGCGTGCCAACGGCATTGATGACCGGCCCGTTAATCCCGAGCGTGCTTCTGAGTTTCAGTCCGTTGGAAATTCCACCACACTGGCAGAAGACCTGGATCATGAACCGGAAATTAAAAGGGTCTTTGAAAGCCTTGCAGAGTCGGTTGAACGGAGGATGAAGCAAAAGAAAGTGGTGGGGCAAAATCTGCAGATTGTCATAAGGTATTCAGACAGAAAGACGGTGACGCGGAGTAAATCCCTTGAAAACCCATTTCATGATAAGAACATCATCCTTAAAATGGCATGGAATTTATTTAAAAAGCATTGGAATGGAGATCCCATTCGGCTTCTTGGCATTACAGCAGCAGATGTTATCCCCCGGGAAAATGCCTATAAACAAATGGATCTTTTTACGTTCGAACAGGAAAAAAAGCAAGAAGATGTTAACCGGTTGGTCAGTGACCTTCAAAAAAAGTTTGGGCAGCAATCCATCATCAGAGGCAAATGGAAGGCAGGTCCATCATAACCTTTATAGATAGAAGCTTTTTAATCCCGGGTGGTGATCATATTTTGGGAAAAGTCGTCAAGCTCTGGCTCTTGATTGGAATGGTAGGATTAGCGGCTTTCTTTGTTCTGCTTGCCCTGGGGTATAGCGGTTCGGAAGTGGAAAAAATGGACCACATGATTATTTCTGCTTTGACCGCTTATCAGCCCGGGGAGTTGACCCGGCTTTTTATCTGGATTACCAACAGCGCCGCAAAAACGAATGAATGGCTTTCGTTGCTGGTCTTCTCTGTTTTTTTTATTATCTGGCGCCGGCAGTGGCTGGAACCCCTCGTTTTAACGATTTGTCTATTTACAACCCGCTATGGGAATTTTTTTCTGAAAGATGTGTATGAAAGAGAACGGCCATCCTTTCATCAGCTCGTGGAGATTGGCGGGTACAGCTTTCCAAGTGGACACGCCATGATTTCAGCCGGATTTTTCGGATTGCTTTTTTATTTTTTGGCGGTCCACATAAAGCGGACGTGGGCAAGGCGCCTGGTGGCTGCCTTGGGTTCTTTGTATATTTTACTTGTGGGTATGAGCCGGATCTATCTTGGCGTGCATTATCCGAGCGATGTGGTGGCTGGTTTTTTGGCCGGCGGAAGTTTGCTTTTACTTTTTATCATTCTCTACCAGCTGCTGGCGGTTTTTATTTTATGGCATGAAAGGAAGAGTTGAGATATGGAACTTCATTTTTTGGGCACAGGAGCCGGAATGCCATCGAAAGAGAGGAATGTTTCATCCGTTGCGCTGAAATTTCTTCAACGAGGTGGAGAGGTTTGGCTTTTTGACTGCGGGGAAGCTACGCAGCATCAAATTTTGCATACTTCGGCCATTAAGCCGCGTAAAATCACTAAGATTTTCATTACTCATCTTCATGGGGACCACATTTTTGGGCTTCCCGGGCTGCTTGGCAGCAGGTCATTTCAAAGCGGTGAAGATAGCCTGCTTACGGTATATGGCCCTCCGGGAATCAAAGAGTACTTGGAAATCTGCCTGAAGGTAAGCTCAACCTACCTCACCTATCCCTTTGAAGTGATTGAAATCTCGGAAGGACTGATTTGTGAGGAAAATGGCCGTTGCGTTTACAGCAGTCTGCTCGATCACGTGATTCCCTGTTTTGGGTACCGCGTGGAAGAATCCACACAGCCCGGCAAACTGAAAGCGGAGCTGCTGCAAAAAAGCGGAGTGTCTCCCGGCCCTTTGTATCAGGAGCTGAAAAAAGGCAAAGATTTGACGCTGCCAGACGGAACCGTTCTTAAAAGCAAGGATTTTCTTTCCGCTCCCGTTCCGGGAAGAATTATTACGATCCTGGGTGATACCAAAGCTTGCGACAACGCCATAAAGCTTGGGAAAGACGCTACGGTGCTTGTGCATGAAGCGACGTTTCTTCATGAATTGGCTGAACAGGCTGCCGAATTTGGCCATTCTTCTGCAAAAATCGCAGCCTTGACCGCCAGGAAGGCGAATGCTTCCTCATTGATCATCAATCATATCAGTTCCAGGTATCATAAAGAACAGAAACATCTGCTGTTGGAGGAAGCGCGGGAGGTATTTCCCAATACATCAATGGCAAATGACTTTTCCGTATTTCCGCTGGAAAAGCCCATAGCAGCTGATATGGAAAAATGAGCGAAGAGAAGTGACCCACATTTGGATCACTTCTTTGCGGTCATTTTTTTTTCATAAAGCTTTTTTTCACGGTGACTTCTCCATTTCGGACGGCACGCGCCAAATCGGGCTGGTCGGTAATCACCGCATCCACTTCGTATTGAAAGAAATAATAGAGCCATTTTTCCTGGTTGACCGTGTATGGCCTGACCGAGACGTTATGCTGGCGGAGCCCTTCGAGGATAGGGGGATGAAGGCTTTTAAAGGGAGGGTGCACGCTCCAGGCACCAAGCCGTTTTGCATAATTCCAAGGCTCATACAGGTTCGACGTATAAAGAGGAGCGATATCGATGGAAGGATCCATGTTTCTTAACAGAACCAGGCTGTAATGATTAAAAGAAGAATAAATGGTCCTTTCTTTCATGCCATATGCATTCACAAGGTTGTATACCTTTTGTTCCAAATCCTCGTAATACACCTTGTTGTTCTTCAATTCGATATTAAGCAAAAGAGGAGTCGTGCGGATCCACTGAAGAAACTCCTCAAGTGTCGGAATTCGTTCGTTTTGAAATTCTGGAGAAAACCAACTGCCCGCATCCAGCAGTTTAATTTCTGAAAGGCTGATGTTTTTTACATAACCTTTTCCGTTGGTTGTCCGTTTTACTGTTTCGTCATGGATGACAACCGGGATGCCGTCTTTCGTCAAATGAACATCAATTTCCAGGCCTTCTGCCCCCAATTCCAACGCCTTTATGTAGGCCGCCATGGTGTTTTCCGGGCATACTTTGCTTGCGCCCCGGTGTCCATAGATTTTTGTCATATCTGGAAAAACTCCTTTCTGTCCTATACCATTACCAGAACGCTCGGGGAATAAACCGCCTGCCTTACAAGAAAAAAAGCCTCCTGGCGGGAGGCTTGGTTATGTTGCATTCGCCGAAGAACGGTGTTCGATGCTCATATCATTTTTTACAATCCATTTTATAAAATCTTTTTCCTTTTTTGTCAATGGCCGGGTGAGGAACTGCTGAAATTCTTTAAACAACAGATTGTACCGCTTGACTTCTTCTTGATCAAGCATATTATACCTCCCGTTGCTGACGTTTGGTCTTTTATTATAAAACGAAATAACAGAATTGTCAAACTATTCCTTGGGTTGATGGCCGGCTGTACATTTTACCAAGTTCTTCTGATCGTTCGGCCGCCCGTTTGACGCATTGCTCAATCGCTTTTTTCACTTGGAAATGGTCGAGCATCTGAATGCCGGCTTCGGTTGTGCCTCCCGGGCTGGTCACATTTTGGCGAAGCTTTTGGGGATGGTCCCCGCTCATCTTCACCATGTGTGCAGCCCCAAGAAGTGTCTGGGCGATGAGGTCTCGCGCTTCCTCCTCACTGATATCCATGGAAGAAGCGGCCTGCTGCATGGCTTCTACCAGATAGTAAACATACGCGGGGCCGCTGCCCGATAAACCGGTTACGGCATGCAGACTTTCTTCCCGAAGGCAGGTTGTGGTGCCGATACAGCTGAATAATTCTTCGGCGAGCTGCATGTGTTTAACTTCGGCAAATTTCCCGCCGGCGATGCCTGTTGCCGAATACCCAATGGCTGCAGAAGTGTTTGGCATGGCCCGGATGACAGGGACCGGGGCATCAAGCAGTGACGAAATCAGGCCAGTTGAAATACCTGCGAGAACCGAGATGATGATATGATCCGCATGAACGGCTTTATTTAATGACCGCAGGGCCTGTTCTGCATCTTTCGGTTTCATTGCCAGAATGAGTATATCAGCGTGGTGTGCGGCATCACCAGCAGATTTCGAAACGGTAATTTTATAGTTTTCTTGAAGCTCTTGCAGCCTTTTGGCATTGATTCGGTTTGTGACAATAATATTTTTTGGGTCAGCCAGTTTTTTGGCAATCATACCCGAAATCATGGCTTCAGCCATCGCGCCTGCTCCAATAAAGGCAATTTTTTTATTCACGGCTATCCCTCCAATTTAGGTAAACTAAAAACGCACTCCTTCATCCTAGAAAAAGGACGGAGGAGTGCGATCCGCGGTACCACCTTAATTGGCTTGATAATAAAGCCCAGCTTGTTGCCTGTATCGAAGGCATACGATCAGGTTCAATCCCTGATGGCTCGGGGGATAGGTTCGTTCATCACGTGCTTGCAGAATCTTTCAGCCGGTGGATTCCGCTCTCTTTTAGCCGCTCTATGAAGTACTGGTCCCTTTCAGCGCCGTTTCAACGTTTAGTTATTAAAAGATATTATGCAATGGACACCCCTAGTATGTCAAGGCTATTCCATCTTTTTTTGGAATTTTCATTTATTTAAAGAGTGGAAGTTTTGCTATACTGATTATACTATGCAACGTAAGGAGGTCTGGTGCACCCTTGAAAGAAAAAATGATGGCCATCGAGCTTCCCACCCCTTTTCCAGTAGGAAATGTCAATGTGTATCTTATTCCGGGAGAGAAGCTGACTCTTGTCGATTGCGGCCCGAAAACGCCGGAGGCCTGGTCGGTTTTTCAGGAAAAGCTTCCCGATTGGGGCGTTACTGTAAACGATATTGAGCAGATTATTTTTACTCATTATCATCCCGATCATGTTGGATTATATGCGTACTTTACATCCCCGCCGCCGGTTCTGGCAAGCAAGGAGCAAATTCCGTATCTCAGCCAGGACCCGGCATACTTTTTACATAGAAACCAATTTTACGAGTCATTTTATAGTAAATCAGGGATGCCTGCAGAGGCTTCCCAGCTGGAGGAATACAAGCTGCAGCGATATCTCGGGTATTCTGCTGTGGTTCATCCGGACAAAATGATATCAGAGGGGAAGGCGATTCCCGGCCTGCCGGGATGGATGATGATCAAAACTCCCGGGCATTCTCCGGACCATCTCTCATTGTTTCACCAAGAAAGCGGAATGATGGTCGGCGGGGACTTTCTTCTCCAGCGTGTTTCCTCCAATGCGCTCATAGAACCTCCCGAGCCCGGAGAAACCGGCCGGCCCAGACCCCTCTTGCAATACAGGGAATCGCTGCGAAAAGCTGCTGTTCTTCCGGTCAAGCGGATTCTGCCGGGACATGGCGATGACATTACCAATTGCCGGGAGCTGATTCAGGAAAGGCTGGAGGAACAGAACAACAGAGCAGAAGTGCTTCGATCAATGCTTGCGGAAAAAATGACTGCCTATGAACTCAGCCGGCAGCTGTTCCCGCGGGTGTATAAAAAAGAGCCCGGGCTCACATTGTCAGAAACGGTAGGGCATCTGGATCTGCTTGAGGCAGAGGGAAAAGTGCGGATTGAGCACATTCAGGATGTTCTATATTACAGGAAAGCAGAATAGGAGTAAAAACGATGAACCAGGTAAAAGACAAAGTGATTGTGATTACAGGGGCTTCCGGCGGTCTGGGGGCTCAGGTGGCTTTGGACGCGGCCCGCATGGGAGCATATCTTGTACTGATTGCCCGCAATAAAGAGAAGCTTGAACACATAAAGGAAAAAATAAAGGCGGGAGGAAACCGTGAGCCGGTCATCCATCAACTGGATGTCGGGATTACCGAAGACGTCAGCAGAGTGTTTCACGAAATCACTTCTGATTTACAGATTGATGTGCTGATTAACAATGCCGGCTTCGGAATTTTTGACTATTTTGTCGATGCCGACCTTAAAGACCTCTCAGGCATGATGCAGACGAACGTGATTGGGCTTATGGCCTGCACGCAGGCGGTGCTGCCGCAAATGATATCGCGCGGATCGGGTCATATCATTAACATCGCTTCCCAGGCGGGTAAAATTTCTACCCCGAAATCCAGCGGTTACGCGGCGTCAAAGCATGCGGTGCTTGGTTTTTCAAACGGATTGAGGATGGAGATTGCCGAAAGCGGGATTCATGTGACCACGGTAAATCCTGGGCCGATTGAAACCAACTTTTTTTCAATCGCGGATAAATCCGGATCCTATGAAGCCAATATTAAAAAGTGGATGCTCTCACCGGAATATGTCTCAAAGAAAATTCTCTTTGCCGTGGGACGTCCGGTCCGGGAAATCAATCTTCCCGGCTGGATGAATGCCGGAAGTAAACTGTATCAAATGTTTCCAAGGCTCGTTGAAAAACTGGGCGGTAATGCCTTTAAACAAAAGTAAATGATAATATTATTATGTAAACAAAGTTTTGTAAAAAAATGATGATTTTTCATTATTTATTCGGGTTCCTTATTTCCATACTTCTCAATAAAAGGTAAAAAGTCTTAATTCACTGGGGCTTAAGTACTGAATGTGGTTTGTTCGGGCCAAAACTGGGGTATATCTAGTACAGGCTATCGACCGCAACAATAGAAAGAGGGGTAACGACAATGAATAAAAAAGTTTTATTTATTTCAGATCATGGGGATCCGCTTGCAAAACTCGGTGGAAAGCAAGCCGGAGGACAAAATAATTATGTATACCACCTGGCCCTGGCAATGGAAAACAGGGGATGGGATGTTGATGTAATAACCCATTGGTGTGATAAAGATGCCCCGCAGATAGAGAACTTTGGAAAACGTGCAAAAGTCATCCGCATCAAAGCCGGAATTAAAGGGTTTGTATCAAAAAATGAGATGTTTCAAATCTTGCCGGCATTTTTTAAAGAAATTGAAGAGGTTGCACCTCTTGACCAATATGACATTATTCATACTCATTACTGGCTTTCCGGGATCCTCGGACGCCAGCTCCGCAGAAAATACAACATACCTTTTGTTCATACATCACATTCCCTTGGCGCTGCAAAAGAACGGGCTACAGGAGAAAGGGATGATCGCAGATATCAGTATGAACGAACCATTCTCCGTTCCGCCAACCGTGTGATCGCCACCACCAACAGCGAAAAAAGCCTGATTCATGAAGTGGCTAAACAGCCTGCGCCTGTAGATGTTATTCCAATTGGTGTATCTCCTACATTTTATCCATATAACCAGCGATCAGCTACCAAACAAAAGCTTGGCGTCCATGGACCTTTGGTATTTTATGCAGGAAGGCTCGAAGAAACGAAAGGCGTTGAAACCTTGCTTCAAGCTTTCAGGTATTTAATCCAATGGGGCGATGTGCCGTCCGACACCAAACTGGTTCTGGCCGGAGGACAAAAGGAAGAGATCGACGACGACCAGCTTCCGGTGGCGGAGAAACAGCGCTCATGGGTAAAAGGAATCGAGCGTTATGTCCGTTTTATCGGGCCAAAAAGCCAGGAAGAACTGGCAGCCTACTTTAATGCTGCGAATGTGGCGGTGGTGCCGTCCTATTATGAATCGTTCGGTATGGTGGCGGCAGAAGCCCAGGCTTGCGGTTGCCCTGTGATTGCATCGCGTGTCGGCGGACTGCAAAACGTGGTCGTTGAAGGGGAAACCGGCTTGCTTGTTACACCAAAAGACCCGCAGGATCTGGCTTTGACCCTTGAAATTATTTTAAACAATGACATTATCGCACAAAGGCTTGGCAAACAGGCGTCCTCTCTTGCAGAACGCGATTATCGCTGGCCAAATGTGGCAGCGAGAGTCGAGCAGGTATATGAGGAGGTTCTGAAAGGTGAAACAAAAAAACGTTACACATCTTTTAGCTACTGATCTTGATGGAACGCTTGTAGGAGAAAAGGAACTGACTTCTGCCTTATTTGAATATTACGGGGAACGAACCTATGAGGTTGAACTCGTCTATGTGACCGGACGGCATCATGATTCGACGATGGAACTGATCAAGGCGGAAAACCTCCCTATGCCATCCATCCTCATTTCCGATGTTGGGACAGAAATGTATGATTTTGATGATTCGGAGCTTCATGAGCGATGGAAGAAAACATTGGAGGAGCAGTGGTGGCCCGAGAAAATTTCCCGGATTGCCGCCCAGTGCAGCGGGCTTACGCCTCAATCCATTCCCTCTACACACCGTCTTTCTTACTTTGCCGAGGATGCAGGAGCATTTGAAGAAGTAAAACAAAAACTGGAAGAAAACGGAGTGCCGCACAAGCTGATTTTTAGCTCGGGCAGAGATGTGGACATTCTTCCGCCAAATGCTGGCAAGGGTGAAGCCCTTTCCTTTCTGCTTCGTGAAAAGGGGTGGGAGAAAGCCAATGTTCTTATAGCCGGCGACTCCGGAAATGATCGTGACATGATTACAATGGGCTATCCTGCCGTTGTGGTGGGGAACTGCCAGGATGAACTGAAAAAGCTTCCTGAACATCCGCTTATTTTCCGGGCAGAAAACCACTGCGCCGGAGGGATCCGGGAAGCATGGGAACATTTTTTTGAAAAGGAAACGGTGGAAAGCAACGGATAACGCAAACCCTCTCTTAAAGACAAGAGAGGGTTTTTATTGTTGGGTCACAAAATCATATACGACATCCTGCACGGCGAGGTAAGGGTCCGATCCTCTGCGGTTTGCCATTCCTTTTGGATGTGCTCCAAAAGCAAGGCATATTCCTTTTCCGTATACGGGATGGTTTTTTTATCGTTAAAATAGGTTAACAAGGCTTTTTCCAGCCATTTGCGCAGCAGATGCTCTTCCATTATCTTTACCCTTTCCTCTTGTACACAATTTAGCTTACCTGCCATCCGTGGTCAAGGATTTTTAAGGGTGGAAAAGTACCTGAAAAAATTTCCATTGAGAACAGAACATATATTCGGTTAAAATGGGTATACATAATAAAGGGAACGAACGTTTGCATTTTGAAGGAGTGAGGAAGTTGATCGATTATTCCAAGGTTCAAAATCGTTCAATTTTGTGCATGGACATGAAGAGTTTTTACGCCAGCTGTGCGGCTGTGCGTTTAGGGCTGGATCCGCTGGACTGTTACCTTGCCGTCGTCGGAAACACCGAAAGGCAGGGAAGCGTGGTCCTGGCTGCTTCTCCCTGTTTAAAAAGGGACTTTGGTATCCGGACGGGAAACCGGCTTTTTGAAATTCCCAAAGACAGCCGCATTCATATTGTGGACGCCCAAATGTCCTTCTTTTTAAAGCGCTCCATGGAGATCACGCGTCTGCTTAACCGATTCGTCCCGAAGGAAGCCATTCATACGTACAGTGTGGACGAAAGCTTCATACAGGCGGACGGCACCGAACGGTTATGGGGAGGGCCGATGCAGCTGGCAACAGCCATTCGCACCGCCATCAAGGAAGAGTTCGGCCTGCCCTGCGCGATCGGCATCGGCCCCAATATGCTGATGGCGAAACTCTGTCTTGATTTGGAGGCGAAAAAGGAAGGGGTGGCCACGTGGACGTATGAGGATATTCCGAAAAAACTATGGATTCTTTCGCCCCTGAGCAAGATGTGGGGCATTGGGTCACGGGTGGAACGGACGCTCAACCTGATGGGGATCACGACGGTCGGGGATCTCGCCCACTATCCTTTGGCGCTTTTGGAAAAAAAGTTCGGCATTATGGGAAACCAGCTGTATTATCATGCCTGGGGTGTGGACCTCTCGGAGGTCGGGGCGCCCATTATGCAGGGACAGATCAGCTATGGCAAAAGCCAGATTCTGCTGAGGGATTATACGGACCCGAAGGAGGTACAGCATGTCATTCTCGAAATGTGCGAAGAGGTGGCAAGGAGGGCCCGGACAGCCAAAAAGGCAGGGAGAACGGTCAGCCTTGGAATCGGCTACAGCAAGGAGGAATGGGGAGGGGGGTTTTACCGCTCAAAAACCGTTCCGGAACCGACCAATATTACAATGGAGATCTATGAGATCTGCCTGGAGTTGTTTCATGCGTTTTATGAAGGAAAGACCGTCCGAAAGATTTCGATTTGCCTTTCCAATGTGTGCGAGGACAATGAGACTCAATTAAGCATCTTTACGCTAGAGCATCCCAAAAAACGAAAGCTTGGGTATGTGATGGATGATATCCGCAAAAAGTACGGATCAACTGCTCTTCTTCGGGCCGTGTCGTATACGAGCGGGGGGACAGCACTGCACCGCAGTACCCTCCTGGGCGGCCATAAGGCATAGAGAAAGGAGGACGTCTCACCTATGATCAAAGACCGAGGAAGCCTGAAATGGACCTCCATGATGCTGCCGGAGCATGTGAAGCACTTAAGGGAATGGGAACAGGAAGACAGAGATGCAGCTGAAGACCATGAATGGGATGAGCAGCTGCTGGAGGAGATGAATCAGCAGATTCTTCTGGCTATGGAAGAGGCAAGCCAGGTGGAGATTATGTGCCGGGGCGGCGCTCTCACGAGCAAACGAGTGAGGGGACGCATCCATTATTACGATCCCTGCCGCCGTATGCTCAGGATGGTGGATGAAGCAGGAGGGCGGCAGGACGTTTACCTGCAGACAATCCTCGCCATTACCCATTTATAAGGACAATGCCGGCCGGTATGAAAAAACTGCCCCACTGACATTCAGGGGACAGTCATTACCGGCTGGCTTATTCGGCATTTTCAAACAGATCGGATTGGAACAGCTGGTTCTGCAGACCAGATAAATCGGCACTGCTTGTTATTTCGATCTCCTGTCCCGGCTGGATGGATAATGCAATCAATCCGAGAAGGCTTTTGCCGTCAGCCGTTTTCTCTCCTTTTTTTACATACACTGGTTCCTCAAAACGACTGGTAAACTGCACAAATTGGCCGGCATTTTTGGAATAGATGGGTTTTTTCGCAATGACTTTCAAATCGTTTCTCTCCCTTGTATCTCCTTTTTTATACAGCTTATGAAGAGGTAAGGAGGAAATGTCATAAATATAATGAAAATAAAAGTGACTTCTATCGGAAAGTAATGGAAAATATAAAGGTAAGACAGGAGAGAGGTGAAACATCGATTGATTCGCAGCAAAAAAAATCGGATGAAAATTTTAATAATCGCTATAAGCGTGGCACTGCTATGGTATTTCAACCACAAGTATTTGAATTTAACACCGGAAGTATTAAGGGAGTGGATTCTTTCCTGGGGCGTATGGGCACCCATTGTTTTTATTGTGCTGTACGGCCTGAGACCCTTTGTGCTGTTTCCGTCCTCTGTGTTTGCGATTACAAGTGGATTGGCCTTCGGATTATACTATGGCTGTCTGTATACCTACATAGGGTCGCTTTCCGGAGGGCTGATGACCTATCTGGCGGTCAGGTGGATTGGAAAAAAAGCGATGAAAAAAGAATGGAAGGGCAAGTATCAGAAAGTGCAGGAGGGCATCAAAGAGAAAGGCTTCATATATGTGCTGATTCTCCGGTTACTGCCCATCCTGAATTACGACCTTGTAAGTTATCTTACAGCAGCGGCAAATGTGAAATTCAGAGATTATGCGGCAGCAACGGCCATTGGCATCATACCGGGAACGCTGGCGTATACCTATATCGGATCTTCGGTGGCTCATACCGGCATGAAGGAAATCTTAATCTCATCGATCATTCTGATCATATTGATTGTCCTGCCGGTGGTCACAAGAAAAAGGTGGCAAAAAAAGCTTGGCCTTTAAGGCAAAAACCAAAGAAAAAAGCGCTGACACAATTCAGCGCTTTTTTTTATGTAGTCGCTTGTGATGGTGTAAGCTGTTGAAGCAGCTGCTGGATCGCGGAGTCTGCATCAGCGCCTTCAGTAATAAGGACAAAGGATTCATCCTTGCGAAGCATCATAAAGAAAGTAACCAGGCAAGATAATTTTTTTGCTTGAAGGGTAACGCCGTTTTTGCAAAGAAACACGTTGGATTGATAAGAACGTGATATATTAACGAAATTCGTTATCTTTTGAATGGTAAATTTAGAAGCATCCTGTGTCATGGAAACGGTTTTTGAACAAATCTTTTTCATGTATGTTATCCTCCTGAAGTGGATTGTATAAATCGTCGACTTAAAACGTATCTACCCCATACCCGAGGCGATTAAACCAAAGAGATTGAAATTGGCGGGAAAGGGAATAAAGAGGAGGATAAGACAGGAAAGGAGAATGAATGTTGTGTTTGAAATCATTTTTCATTTTTTACGAGAGCTGGGGGCTGCAGGCCTGTTTATTGGAACGGCACTGGAAGCTTCCTCCGTTCCCTTTCCCGGAGCGCTCGTTATTTTAATCTATGGGTTTCTGCTGAAGCCAAGTCCAATGGAGACGGTGCTGCTGGCATTAGCGGTAAGTGCTGTTTATACATTGTTCAGTTATGTGCCGTACATGATCGGCTATAAGCTGGAAAGCAAGATGAGAGAGAAGTTTGATGAGAAAAAGGTAGAGAAAACCAAAAGGGTTTTCAAAAAATACGGTGAGTGGAGCATCGCGCTTTCGCGCCCGTTTGGTATAGGAAACTATGTTTCGTATGCGGCAGGAATGAGCAAGGTAAACCGCTGGAAGTTTGGAATATTAACCTTTATTGGTGTTTTCCCCCTGGCGATTGCCATGCTTTTTTTGGGCAGGCTGGGTGAAATAAAAACCGTCAACTCCATTCTCGAAGCGTCACAGACATACATTCTGATTGGTGCAGGCACTTTACTACTTTGTTACCTGCTCTACAAGTTTTTGTACAAAAAACGGAAACGGAGGGCTGCCGGCTGACCGGCTGGACGCCTACTTGACCGGCTGAACCCGTTCTTCATATAGGAAAAACGGCGGAACCAACAGTGATCTGAACCCAAAAAGTTAGACACGAAATTTTAAGCAGCTACTTCGGCATGAGTCCGGTATTGAACCGGGCTCATGCCTTTTAATTTTGCTTTTATCCGTTTTTTATTGTAGTAATCGATATACTGTTCCAATTCTTTTTTAAAGTGTTCCATACTTTCAAATTCTTTGAGATAAAGCAATTCACTTTTCAATAAGCCAAAGAAACTCTCCATGGCGGCGTTATCAAGACAGTTGCCCTTACGGGACATGCTTTGTGTTATATTTTTTTCTTTCAATGCATGCTGGTACCGTTTCATTTGATAATGCCATCCCTGATCAGAGTGAAGGATGGGGGCATCGTTCTCTTTCAATTGTTTGAATGCCTTATCCAGCATCTTTGAAACCAAAGAGTAAACCGGACGGTGTTCCATCTGATAGGCAACGATTTCTCCATTATATAGGTCAAGAACTGGCGATAAATATAGCTTTTCACCATGTAATTGAATTTCCGTCACATCGGTTACCCACTTTTCATTCGGTTTCGCTGCTTGGAATTTACGTGCTATAACATTTGGAGCGATTTTTCCAACATTTCCACGATAGGAGCGATATTTCTTCACCTTCACCAGAGACTTGATCTTCATTTTATTCATTAAGCGACGGACAGTTTTATGATTAAGTGAATAGCCTTGATTTTGTAATTCCCATCGGATCCGACGATAGCCATATCGACCTTGGTGCTCATTAAAAATCTGTTGAATAACAGCTTTCACTTCATGATATTTATCTGCACGATTCTTTTGTTTCATCCAGTAATAATACGTGCTTCGTGGAATGCCTGCGACCTCAACGAGGTCAATGACTTTATATTCATGCCTTAACTCATCAATCACTTCCGCTTTGACTTGTTCTGTGATTTTTCCTCTTCTTGAATTAAGGCTTGTAACTTTTTTAAGTATGCATTCTCCATACGTAATCTCTCATTTTCAGCTCGTAGAGCTTCGACGGATCCTTCTGATGGCTGCTTTCTTTTTGAATCTTTTTTCATGGATGAACGCCCCTTTATCTTTGATCGAAGAGCCTCAATCCCTTGCGTTTCAAAAAGTTGATACCAATTCCAAACGGTGCTGGGAGAAGCCACGTTGAAATGGGCGGCAGCTTCTGAGATAGATACTCCCGTTTCGTTTATATAGTGAAGTACGTCCATTTTAAACTCGATAGAATGATTTGTATATGATTCTTGAAAAGCCATTTCTCCGTGTTTTCGAAACTTGGCCACCCATTCTTTTAACATTGATGAAGTCACACTGTGTTTATAAGCGGTTTCTTTAAAGGAATCTCCCCCCTGAAGATAAGCATGAACAGCAGCTAATTTAGTTTCCAAAGAATACTTGGTCATGAAAAAACTGCACCTCCTATTGTTAGATGTGTCTAACAAAAGGGGTGCAGTTCAACAGGTTCCGCCGTTTTATTTTGGAGATCAGGCTTTGGATTCCCGTTGTTCTCTTTTCGCCTGCTTCCTGAAAAAGAGTTCATATAGTACAGGAACAATAAGTAATGTGAGCAGGGTGGAGGTCGTCAAACCGCCGATTACCACCACGGCGAGCCCTTTTGAAATCAACGTACCCGATGAAGAGGTCAGGGCCAGCGGAAAGAGGGCAGCAATTGTGGCAAATGCCGTCATCAAAATTGGTCGAAGTCGTGTTTTTCCGGCTTCAAGCAATGCTTCTCGGATTGTCATGCCTTTCAGATCGCGGTTTTGTCCGATCCGGTCGACGAGAACGATGGCATTGGTGGTTACGATACCGATCAGCATGAGAATGCCGATCATCGCACTGACTGAAAGCGGCTCATCCGCCAGGTACAGACCGCCTATTGCACCCACCGGAACGAAAATAAGAGATGACAGAATAATAAATGGGATCCGTGCACGGCCGAAGGTGATGAGCATCGTCAAGTAGACAAGGCCGATGGCTACAGCAATGGCCAGGCCAAGCTCTTTAAAGGTTTGGGTGGTTTCTTCACTTCCGCCACCACCTTCAGTCGACACATCTTTTGGAAGGTCCACTTTATCATTTATGCTCTTGATGACATCCTGTGTGACACCTTGGACGTCATTGCCCGGAATCTGTGCAGACACTTGAGCATAAACCTTTCCATCGAGTTTCTGAATCGCGGTTACAGCCTCTACATCCTGAATGTCTGCCACTTCTGAAAGGGCAACCGGGCCTTTGGTGCCGTAAACTTTAAGGTCCTTAACTTCATCAAGGGATTTCGGCGCTTTATTATAGGCAAGCCGGACATCACTTTCTTTTCCGTTCAGTTCAAGGTTACCGACAGAGACAGGCTTGGTGGCATCATTGATAATGCCGAGCACCGTATAGCCTGAGACTCCGGCATCTGCGGCTTTTTTCGTATCAATTTTTACGATCCACTGACGCTGGGTATCTTTGAAGTTATTGGATACATATTTAAGGTCGTTACGTGATTTCATGTATTTTTCAACGGATGCAGCACCTTTTTGCAGGTCATCGAGATTGTTGGAATACAAATCGATGTTCACTTCATTGTTAGACGGCGGCCCGCCCGACTGCGCTTCCTGCAGGCTGACCACAGCATCTTTGCTGTCCTCGTCCACAATGGTCTGGATTTCTTTTTCCAGAGATTTGATCTCTTTATCCACATTGGTATGCTTTTTAAGGTTAATAAAATAGTTGGCTACATTCTCGCGTTTTAACCCGGACTGGAAGTCACGGCTGCCAATGCCGGCGGTTACCTCTTTTACGGTATCCCGCTGATCGAGCATCTTCTCCACCTTCAGTGACACGTCATTTGTTTTTTCGACAGTGGTGGAGGCAGGAAGTTCAATGTTTGCCGTAATGGTCTTTTGTTCTTCATTCGGCAGGAAGACAGCTCCAAGCTTTGTAGACAGGAACAGAGAGCCTGCGAGAAGAACGATGGAAACGAACAAGACGATGAATTTATGGTTCAGGGACGAGCGGATCACTTTCGCGTACGCCCGCTGAAGAGGACCATCGTTGTTTTCCGGTTTCACTTTTTTGAACGCGAACTTGGCCAGGATCGGCACGATCGTAATGGCTACAAGCAAGGAAGCCAAAAGGGCAAAGACGACGGTTAAAGCGAACGGCAGGAAGAATTCTCCGGTAATACCCCCGACAAACCCGAGCGGCAGAAACACTACCACGGTCGTCAATGTGGAGGATACAATCGCACGGAGGATCTCCTTGGTCGAATCGATGACCAATTCGTTTTTGCCGTATTCTCCGCTGCTTTTGCGGATCTTTCGGAAGATGTTCTCAATGACGACGATGCTGTCATCCACGACCCGGCCCACTGCTACAGCCATTCCGCCTAGCGTCATGATATTAAGCGTGATATCGAGCTGATTCAGGAAAATCGCGGATATGAGAATCGAAAGTGGAATGGAAACAATCGCAATAATCGTTGCACGAATGTTTCTCAAGAACAAGAGAACGGCTAACGAAGCAAAGAGTGCACCGAACAATCCTTCCTTGATCAGGGAATTCACGGATTCCTTAATCCCGCTTGCCTGGTCGAAACCGATGGCATGGTCCATTTTGTCTTTGTATTTGTCTTTGTTTAGAACAGACATGACGTTATCGGCGACATCGACGGTATTGGCATCCTGTTTTTTGGTAACCGCCATGGATAAGGAACGTTTTTGGTTATAACGGGTAATTTCGTTCACATCTTCGGACTGCTTAATGGTGGCAATGTCCCCAAGCTGAACACTTTGTGGAGCTGCAGCACCCGATGGAGCACCACCACCTGCACCAACTTGCTGTGCGCTTTGGCCGGAAGGCGCACCTGTGCCTCCACCGCTTTGTGAAGCTCCGGCCGGTGGTCCTCCGGCAGAAGGGGCTCTGCTTCCTGATCCTTGACCAGATGATTTTTGGGCTGTTCCTTGAGACGAAGGAGTCAGATCAAGGGATTTTAATTCCTTGATTGTTTTTAGTTGTTCCTCGACACGCACTGGCACGGAGATGTCACCTGAGGTCACATTGCCTGCAGGGAAGGAGAGAAATTTAGAATTGATCTCGTCTTTGATGGTGCTCAATGATAATCCTAGCTGCTGCGCCTTTTTCTGGTCGACCTTAATGGATACGAAATCTTCTTTCACACCGCCAACTGAGACGTTATTGATTCCCTGAATTTTTTTCAGTTCAGGCACCAGCTCATCCTCAACAAAGGGCTGAATGTTCTCTTCTTCTTTAGGGAATAGAGAGATATTGTAGATGGGGATGGTTCCGAATGAAAAGCGGTTCACTTCAACACTAGCCGTATCGGGAAGGTCGGCTTCTTTAGTGATCGTGTTAATTTGATCCTCTATATCATCCATGATTACGGAAAAAGGAAATTCAAGGTTTATGATTGAGACACTTTCAAGTGAAGTGCTTTTTACCGACTTTACGTTGTTAAGGCTTTTTAATTTTTCTTCAAGCTCATCCGTTACCTGCTTGTTGACATCCTGTGGAGACGCGCCCGGGTAGGTGGTCTGCACGGTGATTTGCGGGAAATCCACATTCGGAAGCAGGTCAACTTTCAGGGAGCTAAAAGAAAACAAGCCGCCCAGGATAAGCAAGAAAGAAAAAATAAAAATAGCGACGGGGTTCTTTAAGCTGAATTTCGTTAGCCAGTTCATGTTTCACTCTCCTTCAGTAGTTTATATGTGTATTTTCACATATGTTCAAGGTTAGTATAATAAAAGTACTATAAATATATCAAGCATTAACCATAGTTAATTGTGAAGAATGTGTTAAAATGACATACAGATACGGAAAGAAGGAATGAAAAGATGGCGTTGAAATATGCGCTTCTTGGCTTATTGACCAAAAATGAAGCAACCGGATACGAACTGAAGCAGCAGTTTAAAGAAACCATGATTCATTTCTGGAGTGCCCATCATACGCAGATCTACCGTCAGCTTGTTAAGATGGAGGAAGAAGGACTGGTCTCCTCGCAGGTGGTTCATCAGGTGGATTATCCAGATAAAAAAATATACCGGCTTGAAGATAAAGGCTATGATACGCTGCTTCAGTGGCTGCTGAGCAAGGAGATTCTCCCGTCCAATTTAAAGGACGATCTGCTGCTCCGGGTATCGCTGTTTCAGTTAATCCCGCCCGATGAAGCAATCGCCTTTTTAGAGCGGGCAAAGGAACAGCATATGTTTGGCCATGGCTTAATGGAAAAATGGAGAGACAGTCATTTTCCAGAAGGGCAGTTTAACCAGGGAGATTTAGGAGAATACTTAACATCTGAATTTGGAAAACGTTATATGCAGCATTGGATTGACTGGTGCGACTGGGCAATTCATGTGATCAAGCGTACAAAAGAGAAGGGCAGTGATGAAGAATGATTCTGGAATGGACAGAAAAAGCAATAGAGAAAATAGAGCACAAGGTGCAGGGGGGACAGTTGTTTTTGAAATACGATACGGATGGCTGCGGCTGCGTGGTAAGTGGTGTGTCTGCACTCTGGCTGGTCGATGAGCAGCCAGATGGGACAGTGAGGATGGATACCAATTTTCTTCCCGTATATATGGAAAAAAGCAAACTGGTATTTTTTGATGAAAAGATGACGATTGATTACAAAGAAGAACAAAATACATTTCAACTAAAAAGTCCAAACCAGATGCTTAATCCGAATCTTCGGTTTGAAAATAAAATAGAAACAGGAAAGGGCGCTTAACTTAAAGCGCTCTTTCCTGTTTTGGATAGCAAAAATTGCCGGCTTTGAAGGCCGCGGGAAACGAAGGGAGCTATAAATTCCACAGCCTCCAGCAGGGGCTCCAGCTGAATTCCGGTGCTGATCCCCATGCGATTAAGCATGAAAACAGCATCCTCAGTTGCGACGTTTCCAGTTGCACCCGGAGCAAACGGGCATCCGCCAAGTCCGCCTGCAGATGTATCAAAACGGTCGATACCGGCCTGGAGTGCGGAGAAGATATTCGCGAGGGCCATTCCTCTTGTATCGTGGAAATGGGCAGCAATCAAAAGTGTGGAAGGAAGATGATGCTTAAGAAGGCTGAACAGTTCGAACACTTCCTGCGGATTGGCAAGGCCAATGGTATCTGCCACGCTTAATTCATCCACGCCAAGCGCCGCAAATTCCTCAGAAAGAGCAAGAACCTCCTGTTCATCCACTTTTCCTTCATACGGACAATAAAAAGCGGTGGAAAGGCAAGCGCGGACAAAGAAGCCGTTTCGTTTCAAATCTTTAATCAGCGGAGCAAGCTCTTCCATGCTGTCTCTGGTGCTTTTGTTTATGTTCTTTTGGTTGAAGGTGTGGCTTACACCGACAAAAAATGCGGCATTTTTGCAGCCGGAAGAAAGCAGGCGGGAAACGCCTTTTTCATTGGGGACGAGAACAAGATTGCGCGTGCTGTCATCCAGGCAGTGCTCGATGATCTGTTCTGCATCACTCATTTGCGGAACCCATTTTGGTGAAACAAAAGAGGTGAGTTCCATTTCCTGAATTCCCGAGGCTTTCAGTTTTTGAATGAATTTAATCTTTTCCTGGGCAGGAACAAGCTGTTTTTCATTTTGAAGCCCGTCGCGCGGTCCAACCTCAATGATCGAGACTCTTTGGGGTAATTCCATGCTTCCTCCTATGTATATATCTGTCATTGATTCTTCTTTATTTTACGTTTTGGCCAGTTAAGATGCAATACAGGGAGAGGAAATATGATATGATAAAAGGGAAAATTCAGAAAAAAATACGGGAGTGAGAAGAAATTTATGGCCATACAGGAAGCAGTGATTGTAAGCGCTGTCAGAACACCGATTGGCAGCTTTTTGGGCGCTTTGAAAAATATACCAGCCACCGAACTTGGGGCGATTGTAATTAAAGAGGCATTGGAGCGCGCCAATGTTTCTCCTGATGATGTGAGCGAAGTGATCATGGGTAATGTTCTTCAGGCCGGTTTGGGGCAAAACCCCGCGCGGCAGGCTGCGATTAAGGCAGGGCTCCCGAATTCTGTTTCAGCAATGACGATTAACAAGGTATGCGGATCGGGTTTAAAGGCGCTGCACCTGGCAAGCCAGGCGATCATGCTTGAAGAGGCGGACATCGTCGTCTGCGGCGGGATGGAGAACATGAGCAGAGCACCGTACCTTTTGGATAACGCAAGAACAGGACTGCGCATGGGAGATGGAAAAATGACAGATTCCATGATCCATGACGGTCTCTGGTGTGCGTTTAACGATTACCATATGGGGATGACAGCGGAAAACCTGTGTGACGCCTATGGACTCAGCCGCGAGGAAATGGATGAGTTCGCAGCAGATAGCCAGCAAAAATGCGAAAAAGCGATCAATGAAGGAAAGTTCAAAGACGAAATTGTATCTGTTGAAATCCCCCAGCGAAAAGGAGAGCCGCTTCAATTCTCAGAAGATGAATATCCGAAAAAGGGAACCACGGCTGAGGGGCTTGCCAAGTTAAGACCAGCGTTTAAAAAGGATGGCACAGTAACAGCCGGGAACGCATCGGGAATCAATGATGGAGCGGCTGCTCTTGTGGTGGTATCGCGGAAAAAAGCCGAGGAGCTCGGTCTGATACCGCTTGCCAAAATCGTTGCAAATGCCAGCGCGGGAGTGGATCCAAGCATCATGGGAATCGGGCCGGTGGATGCCACGAAAAAAGTGCTTGAAAAATCCGGAGTCACCCTAAAAGACATTGATTTGATTGAAGCGAACGAAGCGTTCGCCGCACAAGCTCTGGCTGTAGGCAGGGAACTTCAATTTTCAACAGAAAAATTAAACGTGAACGGAGGAGCCATCGCCCTTGGACATCCAATCGGGGCAAGCGGCGCAAGGATTCTTGTCACCTTGCTTCACGAGATGAAAAAAAGGAATAACCGTTTGGGGCTTGCCACGCTTTGTATCGGGGGCGGACAGGGTGTAGCCACCATTATTGAAAATGAAAATTGGAAATAAGGGGGACGGCATATTATGAAAATGGTGGAAAGCAGTGCATTGAATGCAGTGAAGGATATTCCGGATGGTGCGACACTGATGGTCGGTGGATTCGGCCTGGTAGGAATTCCGGAGAAATTGATTTTGGCTCTTGTGGAAACAGGTACAAAAGATCTGACGGTCATCTCTAACAACTGCGGTATCGATGACTGGGGGCTCGGCCTTCTCTTGCGGAATAAACAGATCAAGAAAATGGTGGGTTCCTATGTGGGAGAAAACAAAGAGTTTGAGCGCCAGGTGCTTTCCGGTGAACTGGAGGTTGAACTCACCCCCCAGGGCACATTGGCTGAGCGCATCCGGGCAGGCGGTGCGGGCATTCCCGCTTTTTATACCCCGGCCGGCGTAGGTACGCCGATTGCTGAAGGCAAAGAAGTGCGTACATTTGATGGGAAGGAATACGTGCTGGAACATGGGATGACGGCGGACTTCAGCCTCGTTCGGGCAGCACATGGCGACAAAGCAGGCAACCTCGTTTTTAATAAAACAGCGCGAAACTTTAATCCAATGATGGCTGCAGCGGGCAAGGTGACCATTGCAGAGGTCGAAGAATTGCGCGAGATTGGTGAGCTGGATCCAGACTGCATCCACACGCCTGGAATCTATGTTCAGAGAATGATTGTTGCGCCTCAGGAAAAGCGCATTGAGCGACTGACTGTTCAATCATAAAGAGAGAAAGTGGGGATGGGCTATGAATAGCAGAGAGAAAATTGCCAGAAGAGCAGAAAAAGAAATAGAGGATGGCTTTTATGTAAATCTCGGCATCGGTATGCCGACTATGGTCGCGAACTACATAAGCGAGAATAAGAGTGTGGTGCTGCAGTCGGAAAACGGGCTGCTTGGAATTGGCCCTTATCCTAAAGAAACGGAAGTGGATCCCGACTTGATCAATGCCGGAAAAGAGACCGTGACTGCCATCAAGGGAGCCTCCTATTTTGACAGCACAGAATCATTTGCCATGATTCGGGGAGGACATGTGAATATTGCCATCCTGGGTGGTATGGAAGTATCAGAAACCGGTGATTTGGCAAACTGGATGATTCCGGGGAAAATGATCAAAGGAATGGGCGGTGCCATGGATCTTGTTCATGGCGCGCAAAAAATCATTGTCATTATGGAGCATGTCAACAAGAGCGGACAGAGCAAAATCCTGAAAAATTGCAGTCTGCCGCTGACAGGAAAGGGAGTAGTGGACCGAATCATTACGGACCGAGCGGTTATTGATGTAACGGATCAGGGACTGAAGCTGATTGAAGTAGCTAATGGGTACAGTATTGAGGATATTAAAAACTGCACCGAGCCGGATTTGATCACCGATGAAGTAACGCTGGGCGTTTATTAAGGCAAAGAGAGCGGGGGAGGAAACATGACGGAAGTATATGTGGTAGAAGGGGCGCGAACGCCGTTTGGAAGCTTTGGGAAATCATTGAAAAATGTTTCGCCGATCCAAATGGGCACCCTGACTGCGCTGGAAGCGATGAAAAGGGCGAATATCGACCCGGCGCAAATCGGGGATGTAGTATACGGAAATGTCATACATTCCAGCATAGACGCTGCCTATGCGGCGAGGCATGTCGTTTTAAAAGCAGGGGTTCCCGAGACCGTTCCGGCCATGCTGGTAAACCGTTTATGCGGTTCTGGGCTTCAGGCAGTCATAAGCAGTGCACTTGCCATTCAAACAGGTGATGCGGATCTGGCATTATGTGGCGGGGTTGAAAACATGTCCAAAAGTCCGCATTCTACCTTTAATCAGCGGTTTCAAGGCCAAAAGTTTGGGAACCTTGAGTTCGAGGATATGCTTCTTCATACGCTGACCGATCAGTATATCGGCTGCGGAATGGGAATTACCGCAGAAAATCTTGCAGAGAAGTACAGTATCAAACGGGAAGAACAAGATGAATACGCCCTTCTTAGCCATCAAAGAGCGGCTAAAGCGATTCGTGAAGGAAGATTCACACAGGAAACAATACCAGTTGTCATTGAGGAAAAAAAGAGCCTTACCTTCACGGTGGATGAACTGGTAAAGCCTGAATCCACCCTTCAGCAGCTTTCCGCCCTGCGCCCGTCCTTCAAAAAAGACGGAACCGTAACGGCGGGAAATGCAAGCGGAATTAATGATGGTGCGGTATCTTTGGTGCTCGCAGGTGAGGACTCCGTTAAAAGCAAGCAAGTCAAACCGCTGGCACGGATCGTATCCTGGGGAATCAGCGGCGTTGATCCTAATATCATGGGAATCGGCCCGGTTCCAGCTTCCCAAAAAGCCCTTGCTAAAGCGACCCTTTCCATTGAAGACATGGATCTTGTAGAAATTAACGAAGCGTTTGCCTCCCAATACCTGGCGGTTGAAAAAGAATTGAGTCTGGATCGTGAAAAGACGAACGTGAACGGGGGTGCAATCGCGCTTGGCCATCCGGTCGGTGCCAGCGGATCCCGTTTGCTCCTTACCCTTGCGTACGAACTCCGAAACAGAGGCTTGCGCTATGGATTGGCCAGCCTTTGCATCGGTGGCGGCCAGGGGATTGCCATGATTATCGAAAATGTAACTTCATAACCAAAAAGCTGCCAAACGCCATTTTCAGGCGATGGCAGCTTTTTTAACTTAGTTCTTTCTGGAAGTTGTGGCTTCGGAAGAAACGTTGATTGAAGTGCAAGGTGCGTGACAGGTGAGACTAAGGAGGCGTTTACGCCGGTAAAAGCGAGCAACCTGGAACGGAAATCAACCACTCCAGAGCAACAAAGCTTATCTTAACGCCGGTGCTGATTGTAGACAGAAGCTTTTGAAAGGGACTGGATCACGGCAACTTCATCTGCCGAAAGTTCAGGTGTGTGAGCAGCTCCTACATTCGACAGCAGCTGATCAACGGAGCTTGCTCCTGGAATAACGGCTGCGACCGCAGGATGATGCAGGCAATAACGGATGGCCGTCTGGCTCAATGTCCGTTCACTGGCCAATTTGTCCTGCAGCCCTTTCACAAGTTCATGGATTTCTTTTCCTTCATATTCAAGATACTGATCACTTTCGCTGCGATTCAACGCCCGCTCGGAAAGCCAGCCTTTGGCAACAGGCCCACGGGCAATCACGCTGATCTTTTTGTTATGAAGGAAGTCAAGCATTTCTTCTTCCGGTCGCCGGTCAAGGATGCTGTACTGCATCATGACGCTGACAATCTCTGAATGCTCAGCGTAATATGAAATCACGTTTGGCCGGATGGACGAAATGCCATATTCACGAACCAAGCCCTCCTGTTTTAATTCGTTGAACGCTGAAATCGTTTCATCCATGTTGTCTTCAATCGTTCCTCCGTGAAGCTGGTATAGATCGATATAATCGGTTCCCAATCGGTGCAGGCTGTCCTTTATGGCTTGTTTTATGTATGTTTTCGAAGGATCCCAGTCCCAGCTTTTTTTATCTGCTGTCCAGCGATTTCCAACCTTCGTGGCCAGAACGACTTTATCTCTGAAGGGACGAATGCTTTTTCCTACGAATTTCTCATTCCAACCGAATTGATAGAGATCGGCTGTGTCAAAGTAAGTAATGCCTTCTTCATACGCACGCTTTAAAATTTCTTTTCCTTCCGCCTCATTTTCCGGCACAAGGGACATGCAGCCCAGTCCAATTTCACTGACTCGCAGCTCTGACGATCCAAGTTGGTTGCGCTTCATTACGTACCAGCTCCTTTATTTGATAGGTTTAAAAAAAGGGTAGCATGAAAACGGGCAAAAAAAAAACTTCCAGCCTGCAGGGTCACTGTTTTGGCCCCGGGGCGGAAGAGATCCACTCTTGCACTGTGGTATGTTCTTTCATATAACGCTTGAGCATGTACCGTATTTGCCACGCTTTTCCCACCAGGGTCACGCTTTTGGGCTTAATATAGATCTTCACTTGAACAGCTCCTTTTAAATGTGTGTTACGCTTTTCCTTATGGTAGACTTATGTAGCCAAACAAGATTTAGAACCAGGAGTGAGATCAGTATGGAACATTTAAATGAAAAGACCCTTTCTACTGAATCCGTCTATGAAGGGAAAATTATAGATTTGGAAATTCAGGAAGTAGAGCTCCCAAACGGAAATAAAAGCAAGCGCGAAATCATCAGACATCCGGGTGCAGTAGCTATTATTGCCATCACCCCGGAAAATAAACTTCTCTTTGTCCGGCAGTTCCGCAAAGCGCTGGATAAAATTATTGTGGAAATTCCCGCAGGAAAGCTTGAAAAGGATGAGGATCCGAAAAAGTGTGCAGAGCGTGAGCTGCTTGAAGAAACCGGATATGAGTGTGAAAACTTGGAATACCTCACCTCGTTTTACACGTCACCGGGATTTGCTGATGAATTGATTCATTTGTTTTATACAGACTCTCTGAAGGAATGCAGAGAACAGCAGCCGGATGAAGATGAATTTCTGGATGTGATGGAAGTAACGCTTGAAGAAGCGCTTGAGCTTGTAAACGACCAGCAGATTCATGATGCAAAAACAGCCTATGCGGTGCAATATGAACAACTAAAAAGGAAGATGGAGAATCATGCTTAACACCTATTATGCCGATCTTCACGTACATATCGGCAGATCCCGTTCAGGGAAACCGGTGAAAATTACTGGAGCAAGAACGCTGACTTTATCCAATATTCTCGAGATGGCGTCCTCGGTTAAGGGCATCAATCTTCTGGGAATCATAGATTGCCATGTGCCGGAAGTCATTGATGAGATGGAAGAAATGCTGGCGGCGGGCGAAATGATAGAACATCCGGAAGGCGGATTGTGGTATCAGAATGTTTGTCTTCTTCCCGGGTCCGAAATCGAAATTTACGATGAAAACTGCAAGGGACCCGTACATGTTCTTTCATTTTTTCCTACCGTGGAAAAGATGAAGCATTTCAGCCTGTATTTGCGCGGAAGAATGAAAAACGTGACATTGAGCTCCCAGCGAATCTATGAATCGGCACACAACCTGCAGCGTGTCACCAAAGAGCTGGGTGGCCTGTTCATCCCTGCCCATGTGTTTACGCCTCATAAAAGTGTGTACGGAAAAGGTGTAAAGAGCTCGCTTTCTGAAATATTCCTGCCTGAACTCATCGATGCAATCGAGCTTGGTTTAAGCTCGGATACGAATATGGCGGACGGGATCGAGGAGCTTCGGCAATTTCCGTTCCTCTCGAATTCGGATGCCCATTCACTGGAGAAAATCGGGCGGGAATACCAGACGATACAAATGGAAAAACCGACATTTGCAGAGTTTAAACTGGCGCTGATAAATAAAGAAGGACGAAGGATAACAGCCAATTACGGGCTCGATCCGAGGCTTGGAAAATATTACGAAACCACCTGTGCCAAATGCTCTGCATTTATTTATGAAGAAAAAGGAATGAAATGTGCCGAGTGCAAGAGCACCGCAGTCATCCGTGGTGTACGAAACAGAATCAACGAACTGTCAGCCAAACCGGTGACTCCGACTGACAGGGGAGAAAGACCGCCTTATATCCATCAAGTGCCGCTGGAATTTATTCCGGCTCTGGGCCCGAAAACGCTGCAGAAACTTAGGGATCATTTTGGGACGGACATGGCGGTGCTTCATGATATTGAAGAAAAGGATTTAAGAACCGTAGCTCCGCAAGCTGTCGTCCGCCATATCCTTCTGGCAAGAGAGGGGAAACTGTCTCTAAAGGCCGGAGGGGGAGGAACATACGGAAAGGTTGCCCAACAGCAAATCTAGTAAATAAAAATAGACATACCTCCCTTTTTGATTCATAGAATGAATTAAGAGAGTAAGGGAGGAAAAAGAGATGGCTTCAATTAAAAGATTTGTTTGGTTCCATTTGCAGGAACACTATTCGCTTTATGTATTTGTTTCCGTCCTGCTGCTGATGGGAGTCATTTTTGGCGCTGTAATTGTAAACAGTCTG
This sequence comes from Fictibacillus sp. S7, assembly GCF_004127935.1. Classification (NCBI taxonomy): domain Bacteria; kingdom Bacillati; phylum Bacillota; class Bacilli; order Caryophanales; family Fictibacillaceae; genus Fictibacillus; species Fictibacillus sp. S7. Next base: position 505,246 of record NZ_QJKL01000001.1, read on the forward strand.
ACCCTTGGGCAAAAACAAGATCTGCTGAATTACCTGTCGCGGTTCTTTGGTGAAGTCTCCAATGGAAGTTTTGCCAATTCACAGGATATGTTTTCGCAAAGCTACAGCCACTATATTAAATACATTATGCTCATGTGGATTCTAGGCCTGTCCGTCATCGGTCTGCCGGTCATTTTGATCATGCTGTTTATTAAAGGTGTGGTGATTGGGTTTACGGTCGGATTCCTGGTGAACCAAATGGGATGGCATGGGTTTCTGCTTGCTTTTGTATCGGTGCTGCCACAAAACATTATTTTGGTTCCCGGCATCATTATTGCCGCTGCCGCTTCCATTCTATTTTCAATCAAAATGATCAGGCAGCAGTTTCTAAAAAAATCGAGCGATCCTTTTTTTCCAAAGTTCTTCAAGTACTCGGCGCTTATTCTTGCTGTGGGGTTGTTTCTGGGGCTTGCGTCTTTGTTTGAAGCGTATCTCTCTCCCCATTTAATGGAAGGCGTGATGAGTTTGACCAAAAAATAAACCCCTATAAATTATCAGATAATAATTATTTTAAACTGTATATTATAATCATTTTAAATTGACACCTTTTCTTCTCATGACTTATAATATGGATGTGAAACATAAGGGAGGATCAGGTATGGAAAGCCGTATTGACCGTATCAAAAAACAGCTGCATTCCCAGAGCTACAAGCTTACTCCCCAGCGAGAAGCAACCGTTAGAGTCCTCCTGGAGAATGAGGAAGATCATTTAAGTGCAGAAGACGTATATTTGCTCGTGAAGGAAAAAGCGCCGGAGATAGGTCTCGCAACCGTATACCGTACATTGGAATTATTAACCGAATTGAAAGTGGTCGATAAAATAAATTTTGGAGATGGGGTTTCCCGCTATGATCTCCGAACAGAAGGAGCCGCTCACTTTCATCATCACCTCGTCTGCCTCGAATGCGGAGCCGTTGATGAAATTCAGGAGGATCTTCTGGAAGATGTAGAAAAAGTAGTGGAAGAAGGATGGAATTTTAAAATTAAAGACCATCGCCTGACCTTTCACGGGATCTGCCACCGCTGTCACGTAAAGGAAAAAAATGATGAGACATCCGAATGAATGATGCTCATCATTTTTTTATTTATTTACAAATTCAAAGGAATAAGTTAACGTAAAGTTACAGTGAAAATAGAAAATGTGTATAATCCTTTAATTCTTTGGCATAACCTGTACTAATAAGTGTACGGGGAGGCTTAAAGACATGGGATCTTGGCTGAAATTATGCTGGAGTGCATTCAAAATATTTTTTTCATTTACGGCCTGCACATTATTATTCTATTTTGGCTTGCTTTGGATCAATCAGGAATATCAGAATTATCATAGATACGACGTGCCAAAAGGAAAAGCAGTGAAGGTATTCCAAAACGATTCTGCCGCTGAAAGTGTGGACGAGAGCAATTGGCTCATCCGACTGCTGTTTTTTTACGAATCCAGTGAATAAGGAGTGCAGATATGAAAGATCATGTCCAGGATTTTATACATTACTTGATCGTCGAACGTGGTCTCTCGAAAAATACCGTTGATTCTTACCGCCGCGATCTTGAACAGTATGCGCTGTATATGGAAAAGGTCGAACGTATCGATGCGATCGGCAAGATTCAGCGTGCCAACATTGTAGGCTATCTGCTCCATTTGAAGGAAAATGGGAAAGCGGCGACCACCATAGCCAGAAACATTGCATCGATCCGGTCGTTCCATCAGTACCTGCTTCGGGAAAAGATCAGCGACGCCGATCCGTCAGTACATATCGAAACACCAAAAACCGAACGCAAGCTGCCCAAGGTCCTCTCGATGAAGGAAGTGGAAGCGCTTTTAGATGTTCCGGATTCATACCATCCTTTTGGTATGAGGGACAAGGCTATGCTTGAACTTCTGTATGCTACTGGAATCAGGGTGACAGAACTGGTAAGCCTGGATCAGTCCGATGTTCATCTGTCCATGGGATTTTTGCGCTGCCTCGGAAAGGGAAACAAAGAACGGATCATTCCTCTCGGCAAGATGGCGGCAAGTGCCATTCAGGTGTATTTGGAGTCCGGCAGACCGGCTCTCCAAAAAGGGAAAAGCGGCAATGCTCTGTTCTTGAACCATCATGGCAACCGTTTGTCACGGCAGGGATTCTGGAAAATCCTGAAACACCTTGCGCAAAAAGCAAATATTGAAAAAGAACTGACACCTCATACTTTGAGGCATTCATTCGCCACTCACTTGTTGGAGAATGGAGCAGATTTAAGGGCGGTTCAGGAAATGTTGGGCCATGCGGATATTTCAACCACACAGATTTATACCCATGTGTCAAAAACGAGATTGAAAGATATTTATGCTGCCTATCATCCAAGGGCGTAAGCCTTTTTTAAATTGAGAGGTCTGACTTCTGACATCATTCGATCTTAGTTTGCTGTCAGTGATGGTAGGATATAGTATCTAAAGATGAATTATTTTGTACTGGAGGTCATTAGGAATGGAATATAAACGGTTCAAACGCACATTTTTAATTGTGATGGATTCCGTCGGGATCGGGGAAGCACCTGATGCCGAAAAATTTGACGATAAAGGTTCAGATACGCTTGGCCATATCGCACGGGAAATGAATGGACTTCAAATGCCGAACATGGAAGCACTGGGTCTTGGCAACATTCGTAAAATCCAGGGAGTTCAAGCGGCAAAAGCGCCGAAAGCCCATTATGCAAAGCTTCAGGAAGCGTCGAACGGAAAAGACACGATGACCGGCCACTGGGAAATCATGGGTCTCTTTATTGACCAGCCCTTTCAGACGTTCCCGGAAGGATTTCCGGACGACCTGATTCAGCAGCTTGAGGAGAAATCTGGCCGCAAAATCATCGGAAACAAGCCGGCATCAGGAACGGAAATTATGAAAGAGCTTGGCGAGGAACATGTGAACACCGGTGCGCTTATTGTTTATACATCCGCTGACTCTGTTCTTCAGATTGCTGCCCATGAAGACGTTGTTCCGCTTGAAGAGTTGTACAACATCTGTGAAATGGCCAGAAAAATGACGATGAACGACAAATACATGATCGGCCGGATTATTGCCCGCCCGTTCGTCGGTAAACCTGGAGATTTCCAGCGGACTTCAAACCGCCATGATTATGCGCTTAAACCGTTTGGTAGAACTGTGATGAACGAGCTGAAGGACGGTGGCTATGATGTGATTGCGCTGGGGAAAATTTCTGATATCTATGATGGTGAGGGAGTGACTCAGGCGATTCGTACGAAATCCAATATGGATGGCATGGATCAGCTTGTAAAGTCCATGGACCAGTCGTTTACAGGGCTTAACTTCTTAAATCTGGTTGATTTCGATGCGTTATTTGGACACCGACGCGATCCAAAAGGTTATGGAGAAGCCCTTCAGGAGTTTGATGCCCGGCTACCGGAAGTGTTTGAAAAGCTAAATGACGATGACGTTTTAATCATCACTGCTGACCATGGAAACGATCCGGTTCACCATGGTACTGACCATACACGCGAATACGTGCCTCTTCTTGTTTATTACAAGGGCATCGAATCAGGAAAACCGCTGAAAGTGAGCAAAACTTTTGCTGACATCGGAGCTACAGTAGCCGATAATTATCATGTGAAGCTGCCGGAGCACGGCGAAAGCTTTTTAGATCAATTAAACTAGGGGGAAATGAAATGGGAGAATTGAAACCGATTCAAACGGCTGCAAATTTTATACAAAACAAACTTTCTTCTCAACCTGAAATCGGTTTGATTTTGGGCTCTGGTCTTGGAATTCTTGCCGATGAAATTCAAAACGCTGTGGTTCTTCCGTACAGTGATATTCCTGAATTTCCGGTCTCAACGGTTGAGGGTCATGCCGGACAGCTTGTCATCGGGGAACTTGAGGGCAAGCAAGTGATCGCGATGCAGGGACGCTTTCATTATTATGAAGGATATTCTTTGGAGAAGGTTACTTTTCCGGTGCGCGTGATGAAGGAACTAGGCGTAAGCAGTGTTATCGTAACGAATGCTGCAGGCGGAATTAACATGTCGTTTCAGGCAGGGGACCTTATGTTGCTTACCGACCATATCAACAACTTGGGTGACAATCCGCTCATCGGGCCAAACGACAGCTCGTTCGGCGTACGTTTCCCGGATATGTCGGATGCATACACGCCAGAGCTGCAGGAGACAGCCCGCCAGGCTGCATCCTCGATCGGTATTTCCCTCAAAGAAGGAGTCTATGTGGCGAACTCTGGCCCAAGTTATGAAACGCCGGCTGAGATCCGCATGCTCCGTATTCTTGGCGGAGATGCAGTTGGCATGTCCACTGTTCCCGAAGTCATTGTGGCGCGTCATTCCGGTATGAAGGTGCTGGGATTGTCGTGCATCTCAAATATGGCTGCAGGGATTCTGGATCAGCCGCTAACCCATGATGAAGTGATGGAAACCACTGAACGGGTAAAATCGAATTTTCTTGGCCTGGTCAAAGGCATTGTTAAAACCATTTAAGGGAGGAAGAAAAGATGGCTACACTTTTATCAAATATGAATGAAGCAGCAACGCTGATTCAATCCAAAATAGAAGGAATTCAACCTGAAATTGGTTTAATCCTTGGCTCAGGCCTTGGTGAACTGGCTGATGAAATTGAAAATGCCGTTCAAATCGATTACAGTGAGATCCCACATTTCCCCGTCTCAACGGTAGAAGGACATGCAGGTAAACTGGTCATTGGCACATTGAACGGAAAGACCGTTTTAGCCATGCAGGGCCGTTTTCATTATTACGAAGGTTACAGCATGCAGGATGTAACGTTTCCCGTGCGTGTCATGAAAGGTCTGGGAGTTAAGCTGCTGGTTGTGACTAACGCATGCGGTGGAATGAACCCGGGATTTTCAGCGGGAGACCTTATGATTATTAACGATCACCTGAATATGACGGGTGCCAATCCGCTGATCGGACCGAACGATGCAGAACTCGGGCCGCGTTTTCCTGATATGAGCACAGCTTATACACCAGAACTTGTTCAATTTACAAAAGAAACAGCAGCTTCTCTGGGAATTAATGTTCAAGAGGGTGTATACGCAGGTATTACCGGGCCAACCTATATGACGAAAGCAGAACTTCGCATGCTTCGTACAGTAGGCGGAGATGCAATCGGGATGTCAACTGTGCCGGAAGTTATCGTGGCAAGCCATATGAGCCTGAAAGTGATCGGAATTTCCTGTATCACAGACATGGCGATCGCGGACGAGCTTGAGCCGCTTACTCACGAACAAGTAGTGGCAGTGGCGAACCGCACAAAGCCAAAATTCATCAACCTGGTAAAAGAAATCGTAAAAAATGTAACTCTGTAATGGACAGATTTTCAGAAGTAGACCGCTTCTGGTTACTTGAACAAAAATAAAGAAATAGAAAGCTCAATGAGGTGGACATAAATGAGGGCTGTCGATATTATCTTAAAGAAACGACACGGAAAAGAATTAACAAAAGAAGAAATTGATACCTTCATCAAAGGCTATACAAACGGTGACATTCCTGATTACCAGGTATCCGCTTTCCTAATGGCCGTGTACTTTAAAGGCATGACAAAAGAAGAAACGGCTCACTTAACTAACGCTATGGTTAAGTCTGGAGACGAGATTGATCTCTCCAAAATTGAAGGTATTAAAGTCGATAAACACTCTACTGGAGGAGTGGGCGACAAGACAAGCCTGATTATTGCTCCTCTTGTGGCTTCAGTAGGCGTTCCTGTGGCGAAAATGAGCGGGCGGGGCTTAGGTCATACTGGAGGTACTGTTGACAAATTAGAATCCATCGAAGGCTTTCAGGTAGAATTAACGACTCAGCAATTTATTGAGAATGTTAATAGACACAAGATTGCGGTTGTTGGCCAAAGTGGCAACTTAACTCCTGCGGATAAAAAACTTTATGCGTTAAGAGACGTTACAGGCACCGTGGACTCTATTCCGTTGATTGCATCATCCATCATGTCCAAGAAGATTGCTTCAGGATCCAACGCTATTGTATTGGATGTTAAGTTTGGTTCCGGTGCGTTCATGAAGACGTTGGAAGATGCCAAAGCTTTGGCAAGTGCGATGGTTGGAATCGGTAACGAACTAGGCCGTCAAACAGTTGCCATTATTACAGATATGGACCAGCCTTTAGGACATGAAATTGGGAATGCAAATGAAGTTCAAGAGGCAATTGCCGTTTTAAGTGGTAAAGGTGATAAGGATTTAACAGAGGTTTGCTTGACACTCGCAGGTAATATGGCTGTATTAGGCGGGGCTTATTCTGACTTTGATGAAGCAAAACGTGAGTTGCAGAAGATATTGGAAAGTGGCAAAGCTGTAGAAAAGATGAGAGAATTTGTTGAATCCCAAGGTGGAAACGGTAATCAAATTACAAATCCTGAAACATTGCCTCAAGCTAAATATCACATGGAAATCAAGTCAGATGAAGAAGGCAATGTTCAAACCATTGATGCTGAATCGGTTGGAATTGCTGCGATGCTATTGGGCGCAGGAAGAAAGACGAAAGAAGACAACATTGATTATGCAGTAGGTATTACCTTGAAGAAAAAAGTAGGGGATATAGTTGCCAAAGGAGAAACACTTGCTGTATTCCATGCTAATTTTGAGGATATTGGTGAAGCAGAGAAAACATTGAAGAACGCTTACACATTTACAAATCAATCCGTGGAAGCACCTAAACTAATTCACGATATTATTAAATAAAAGAAATAATTGAATAAAAGCATGACGTAAAGGGAGCTTCTTTAGCAAGAAGCTCCCTTTTTTTCTCTCCCGCTGATATTCCTGTATAAACCAAAAATTAATGGAAAAAATAGGGGTATCATGATTGGAGGGAAATGGAATGAAACGATACATAGTGGCTGCTGTTGCGCTCGCGCTTCTGCTGACTACGGGCGGAGGCCGGACATTTGCTTCTGAAAAAACACAAAGTCTTGCTCCAAATGCATCCTCGGCTATTTTGATTGAGCGTGATACGGGAACTGTTCTTTTTGATAAAAACAGCCATAAAAAATTGCCGCCGGCGAGTATGACCAAAATTATGACCATGATTCTGATCATGGAAGCCCTTGATACAGGAAAGATCAAACTGACCGATCCTGTAAGAGTCAGTGAATATGCTGCTTCTATGGGAGGATCTCAAATTTTCCTAGAACCCGGTGAAGAAATGAGCGTTCACGACATGATGAAGGGAATTGCGATTGGAAGCGCAAATGATGCTTCTATGGCGATGGCAGAAAAAATCGGAGGCTCTGAAGCATCCTTTGTGGATATGATGAACAAGAAAGCGAAACAGCTGGGATTAAAGGACACATTTTTTAAAAATCCTACCGGGCTTCCTGCTGCGGGACATTACTCTTCCGCTAATGATATGGCCATTATGGGGAAAGAACTGTTAAAGCACGAAGAAATTACTAAATATACCGGCCTGTATGAGGAATATCTCCGTCAAAATACGCCGAATAAATTTTGGCTGGTGAATACCAACCGTCTTGTGAAGTTTTATCCAGGTACAGATGGCCTGAAAACCGGCTTTACACAAGAAGCCAAGTATTGTCTTACTGCTACTGCCAAAAAACATGATATGCGGGTGATTGCTGTGGTGATGGGTGCACCCAACCCAAAACAGCGCAATCAACAAGTCACGCAAATGTTTGATTATGCCTTTTCTCAATATGCTACCAAAAAATTATATGACCGCCATCAGATTGTAAAGCAGGTAAAGATTCAAAAAGGAAACAAGCAGCAGCTGGCCGTTGTGACATCCGAAAGCATTTCCCTGCTTTCTAAACGAGGAGAAAAAGAAAACAACGTGAAACCGCTCATTCAGGTGAATCCCGATTTGAAAATGCCGATTAAAAAAGGGCAGCAAGTCGGAACGCTGAGCATTATGAAAGGCGGAAAGACCGTAACAAAAAGTCCGCTTCTTGCTTCAGAGAATGTAAAGAACGCGTCTTGGTGGAGTTTGTTTAAACGTACGCTTGGACATATGGCGAAATCGTCATAACCTCATGTTTTGACTAAATGGGACGAATCCGCACTAGTTTTGTAATAGTGGAGGAATTCGTCCTTTTATTATCGAAACAGTTGCGTATCAAGAAGAAGGAGGAGAGACGTTTGAGTCTTAACATCGGGCTGGAGATCAAGCATACAGTATTATGTATTCGCCTGGATGGGGAACTTGACCATCACACGGCTGATGAATTGAGGTCAAAGGTAGATGATATTTTAAAGAATAAGAAAATTGAACATATCATGCTGAACCTTGAAGGGCTGGACTTCATGGACAGCTCGGGCCTCGGCGTAATCCTTGGGAGGTATAAACAAATCAAGAGCAATAACGGCGAAATGGTGGTGTGCGCCATTTCTCCTGCAGTAAAAAGGTTATTCGACATGTCCGGTCTGTTTAAGATTATCAGACTGGAAGAAAATGAAGAATATGCCCTACAAACCCTGGGGGTGGCTTAATCATGAAAAACGAAATGAAAATTCAGTTTTCAGCACTAAGCCAGAATGAATCATTTGCGCGGGTTACGGTTGCAGCCTTTATTGCACAGCTGGACCCTACCGTGGATGAATTGACCGAAATTAAAACGGTGGTTTCAGAGGCTGTGACCAACTCTATTATCCATGGCTATGAAAACTCGTCCGATGGCATTGTTTACATTGAAGTCTTGCTTGATGAGGATACTGTAAAGCTGACCATTCGGGACAAAGGCGTTGGCATATCTGATTTGAATGAAGCAAGGCAGCCTCTCTTCACTTCAAAGCCGGAGCTCGAAAGGTCCGGGATGGGCTTTACGATTATGGAGAATTTTATGGATGAGGTTGAAGTGATTTCCGAACCCTCCTATGGCACCACGATCCACTTGACAAAATTTTTGGCAAAAAATAAAGCGGTTATCAATTAAGGGGTATGCCTTATGGATGTCGAGGTTAAAGGCGGTAAAAACGAATCGTACTTTAAGGATGAGGAAATCAAGCTTTTGATTAAACGAAGCCAGGAAGGCGATCAGTCGGCCCGGGACTTGATCATAGAAAAAAATATGCGTTTGGTCTGGTCGGTCGTACAGCGGTTTATCAACCGCGGTTATGAACCGGATGACCTCTTCCAAATCGGAAGCATTGGGCTTTTAAAGTCGGTCGATAAATTCGATTTAAGCTATGATGTTCGTTTTTCCACGTATGCCGTTCCGATGATCATAGGAGAAATCCAGCGATTCATTCGGGATGATGGAACAGTAAAGGTCAGCCGGTCGTTGAAAGAAATGGGAAACAAAGTCAGAAAAGCGAAGGATGAATTGTCCAAAGTACTTGGTCGAACCCCGACGGTCAACGAAGTCGCTAAGAAGCTGGAGATCAGTGTGGAAGATGTTGTGCTGGCACAGGAGGCCGTACGGGCACCGACTTCCATCCATGAAACCGTATATGAAAATGACGGAGACCCGATTACTCTGCTTGATCAGATTGCAGACAGCACCGAAAATAAGTGGTTTGACAAAATTACCTTGCAGGAAGCCATTGAATCGTTGGATGAACGAGAACGCCTTATTGTTTACCTTCGCTATTATAAGGACCAGACACAATCGGAAGTCGCTGAGCGGCTGGGAATCTCGCAGGTGCAGGTATCCCGGCTTGAAAAGAAAATTTTAGCTCAGATGAAAAGCCAGATGGATGAATGAATCCATCTGGCTTTTTTGTGTGGAAGCTTAAATGTGAATGCAGGTTTTTGCTATGGTAATTGATGGATAATTCTTGGAAGAAGAATGATATAACTTTATCAAATCCATACTAAACAAGAATGTTGAATATCAGGAGGTGCAGCCATGAAAGAATCTGCTGTTTACATAAGGATGAGACAAAAGGTTCAGGTTGTGCTTGAGCAGCCCGTGACACTTGGAACGGTTGCCCAGATAGTGGCTCCTCCGGCCCTGCAAAAAAAGCTGCAAATGCTGGTCATTTACCAGGTAAAGCCAGCCGATAAGCATTTAATCGTCCTTGATGTGATGAAAGCTGTTCAGCATATTCAGCACGTATGTCCGGGCATTGAAATCCAAACAGTAGGTCCCGCTCAATCGATTCTGGAGATCCAGTACCAAAAAAAGAAGCTTGCGCCTGTCTATTTTGTGCTGGTCTGGCTGCTATTATTTATTGGGTCCGCACTGGCCATCATGAACTTTCATGAGGATGTAAGTATGCAGGTGGTCCACCAAAAAATTTATTACATGGTGACGGGCACTTATGATAACCAGCCGTTGATTTTGCAAATCCCCTATTCCTTGGGACTTGGGATTGGAATGGTTCTTTTTTTTAACCATGTCTTTAAGAAGAGACTGAATGAAGAACCTAGCCCGCTTGAAGTAGAGATGTTTAAATACCAGCAGGATTTGGATCAGTACGTCGTCATTCATGAAAATAAGGAAACCGAGAAAAAAATTCATGGTGATTAAGAGCGTGTTTTTGGCCTTTATCGGTTTTGGCGGGGGAATTGCGGTAGGATCGGGGTTTGTGGCTTTTCTTACGGTGCTTGGCATTATTCCCCGCCTGATGCAGCTCAGTAAAACCTTTTGTTATATCAGGGCGTACGAATGGAGTGTCATCCTCGGTGCTGTCCTTGGCGGATGGGTAAATTTAAAGGATATATCCTTTCACCTTTCCCCGTTGCTGCTCGTGCCGATAGGTGCCTTCTGCGGAGTCTTTGTCGGTATGCTGGCAGCAGCGCTGACTGAGGTCTTGAATGTCATGCCGATTCTTGCGAAACGGATTGGAATGGGCGAAAGGCTGCTGGTCATCCTCATGGCGATTGTTTTAGGAAAAGTGCTGGGCTCTTTGTTCCACTGGATGGTTTACGTTAACCAATAAAAAAGAAGGAGTAACAGGTAATGTCAAATAAAGAACAACAACAAGAATATGCAAAGAAAATCAAACCTCTTCAGCCTAAACCCCCATACTTTATCAATTGCCTGAAGGCGTATTTGGTCGGCGGGCTGATTTGTGTCATTGGCGAGGCACTTATGAAATTTTACATGACCTATTTTAATTTTAATGAAGAAACTGCCGGTAATCCGACCGCGGCCACACTGATTTTAATTGCTGCCCTGTTGACGGGCATTGGGGTGTATGACAAGATCGGACAGTTTGGAGGAGCGGGATCAGCCGTACCCGTAACCGGTTTTGCCAATGCCATAACTAGTGCTGCACTGGAGCATAAAAGTGAAGGCATTGTGCTTGGGATCGCAACCAACTTATTTAAATTGGCAGGTGCTGTTATCGTCTTCGGAGCTGTGTCTGCTTATATTTTCGGAATGATACGATATGCGTTCAAAACGCTAATGTAAAGGAGTGAGGAACATGAAGCTGCAAGGAAGACAGACGTGGAAATTTGGAGATAAGGTTTTCCTGAATTCCACAGGGACAGCAGTTGGCCCGATGGAAAGTGAAGGGCCGCTCGGTTCTTTATTTGATGTAAGATACAATGATTTGCACTGTAATGAAAAAAACTGGGAACTTGCGGAACGGCGTTTGATGGAAGACTCCATCGCAAGTTGCCTTAACAAGGCCAAACTGACGAATGACGACATTAACTTTTTTCTCGCCGGTGATCTTTTGAATCAGGTAGTTACGGCAAACTATGTGGCGCGCGGCAATGAGATTCCATTTCTGGGCGTTTTTGGCGCCTGCTCCACATCAATGGAATCCCTGGCCGTGGGTGCGGCATTGGTAGATGGCGGGTTTGCCCAAAGGGTTGTGGCGGCTGTCAGCTCTCATAATGCAACGGCTGAGCGGCAATTCCGTTATCCGACGGAATACGGCGGTCAGAAACCGGATACCGCCACATTTACGGTCACAGGGGCCGGGGCTGCACTGATCAGCAGTGAACCCTCATCGGTCAGAATCACATCTGCCACGATCGGAAAGGTTCATGATCTTGGCATAAAAGATCCATTTGATATGGGCTCGGCCATGGCTCCAGCGGCAGCAGACACAATTATGGCGCATTTGAAAGAGACCGGCATGGCCCCCGAAGAGTATGATCTGATTGTGACGGGTGACCTGTCAGGGGTGGGAGCCCCCATTGTAAAGATGCTCTTGAAGGAAAAAGGAATTGATGTCTCGGGTAATCACAGAGACTGCGGATTGATGGTATACCGGCCGGACCAGGAAGTATTTGCAGGGGGAAGCGGCTGCGGATGCTCAGCGGTGGTCACGTATGGCCATTTGATAAAAGAACTGAATTCCGGCAGCCTGAAGCGGATTCTTGTAGTGGCAACCGGAGCCCTCTTAAACCCGACGATGATCCAGCAAAAAGAATCCATCCCTACCATTGCTCATGCGGTGGCTCTTGAAGGAACCAAGGGGGGAAGCAACTGATGGATTATTTATGGGCATTCCTTGTGGGTGGTGCTATTTGTGTGGTGGGCCAGCTGCTGATCGACATTTTTAAACTGACCCCTGCCCACGTAACAACCTCCTTTGTTGTTCTTGGTGCATTGCTTGATGCATTTGGCATTTATGATAATTTGATCAAGTTTGCCGGAGCCGGGGCAACTGTCCCCATTACAAGCTTCGGACATAACCTCCTTCATGGAGCGATGGCTTCAGCGGAGGATCATGGTTTTATCGGAATTGCCATGGGAATATTCGAGCTCACTTCAGCAGGGATTTCATCCGCGATTTTGTTCGGTTTTCTTGTGGCCTTGATATTTAAGCCGAAGGGGTGAATCTGGTGGGAAAAAAACGCGTCATTCTGATAACAGACGGGGATCTTTATGCACTGCGTGCGGTAGAGCATGTCGCCCGCGAAATTGGAGGACGCTGTATTTCCCACTCATGGGGCAATCCTTCAAGGTTAACCGGCCAACAGCTTGTATCCCTGATCTTAAAAACGCCATATGATCCCGTGCTCGTCATGTTTGATGACTGCGGATTCCGTGGGGAAGGACCGGGGGAACTGGCTATGCGCGCAGTATGCGGACATCCGGGAATTGAAGTTCTCGGGGCCATAGCAGTTGCTTCAAAAACACGTCATTCCGAATGGACAAAAGTCCACTTCTCCATTGACCGCTATGGAAACTTTACGGAATTTGGCATTGATAAGAGCGGGCTCCCTGATCTTGAAACAGGGAGGATTAACGGTGACACGGTTTACATTCTTGATGAATTAAACCTGCCGATCGTCATTGGGATCGGTGATATCGGAAAAATGGCTGGACATGATGCGGTGGAAAAGGGGGCACCCGTCACCAGCCTGGCGGTGGCGACCATCCTGGAAAGGAGCGGATTTAATGCAGGAATCAAAGGAAAGACAGAAGACACCAATCAGTAAAAAAATCCAGGAAAACGAACATGAGCTGAAATCGAGGCTCGGGATTGGTGTCAGTTTTGATGTAGGAGTCAGAAAGCTTCATGTCTTGAAAAAGGAAGTTCAGATCTACTATTGCACGGGGCTATGCGACAGTCTCTTTATCATTGAAATTATGCGGGAGATCATGGACATGGATCATGGGCACCGTGCGCCTTCCAATGTCAAAGAAATTTTGCACGATCACCTTTCCCATCAGCAGGTGGAGTTGACGGATAACCTGGAGATTGCCATAGACAGAATGCTTTCCGGACTGATTTCTGTATTTTTGGAAGGCGAAGACCAGGCATTCATCGTTGATGTAAGAAGCTATCCTGGCCGTCAGCCGGAAGAACCGGACACTGAGAAAGTGGTCCGTGGCTCAAGGGACGGATATACCGAGAACATCATCATTAATACAGCTCTGACCCGCCGGCGTATCCGCGACGAGCGGCTGCGTCATGAAATAATGCAAGTCGGAAAGCGTTCCAAAACGGATATTTGTATATCTTATATTGAGGATATAGCTGATCCAGGGCTTGTCGATCTTGTTAAACAAGAACTTCAGAGTATTGATATCGATGGTATCCCCATGGCCGATAAAACCATTGAAGAATTTCTTGTGAAACAAGGCTGGGATCCTTTTCCGCTTGTCCGGTATACCGAACGGCCGGATGTTGCGGCCCAGCATTTAATGGAAGGCCATGTTCTCGTAATCACCGATACGAGCCCAAGTGTTATCATTACACCGACAACCTATTTTCACCATGTACAGCATGCAGAGGAATTCCGTCAGACGCCGATGGTCGGGGCTTTTATCCGCTGGGTCCGGTTTACCGGCATCATTGCCTCGCTTCTCCTCCTGCCGCTCTGGTACCTTTATGCTACACAGGAAGGACTGCTGCCATCGAATATCGATTTTATCGGACCAAACAAAACGACGAATATCCCTTTGTTCCTGCAAATTGTCTTTGCGGAAATCGGGATTGAAATCCTGCGAGTAGCCGCGATACATACCCCCAGCCCGCTTTCGACGGCGATGGGCTTGATCGCAGCGGTGCTCATTGGCCAGATCGCCATCGATGTGGGACTGTTTGTTCCGGAAGTCATATTATATGTATCAGTCTCAGCGATCGGAGGGTTTTCTACCCCAAGCTATGAACTCAGTGTTGCCAACAAAATGCTCCGGCTCGTCCTTCTGGTGCTAACGGCCATCTTCCATGTGCCCGGGCTTGTCGTAGGCGCCACTCTGCTGCTTCTGTATCTTGCTTTTGTGAAAAATTTAAATACGCCCTATCTGTGGCCTTTTATCCCATTCAACGCCAAGGCGTTTGTGCAGATCATGATCCGGCTCGCTGTGCCTCTATCGAAAGTCCGGCCGAGCATCGTTCATCCGCAAAACAGCAAAAAGCAGCCAACTTCTTAAGAAGTGTTGCCGATTATCAAAATTTGTGATAAATTTGTTCATAACAATTGGATATGCCTCATTTATAAATAATGGGGTAGAGGCGCAAAGCGGATGAGTAGGATGATGGAGTGAATGGACATGATGAAATCATTTTAAAGGCCAATTTGCCGAAGTGTGGGAATGATCCATCCATTCTCATGCTGGGCCGCTGCCGAACAGACAGCGGACTGTCACTGCAATGCTTGCAGTGGAGAACTATTCCGGCAAATGGGGGTACGGTAGTAGACAGCCAGTGTACCTTATACATGGGCTGTCTTTGTTTTTTTCGTCGGAAAAGAATCTCTGCAGGATAGAAAAGGGGAGATTATGATGTACTTACATGGCACAAGCTCGATTAATGAAGATAATCATTTGACGATCGGCGGGCTGGACACGGTTCAGCTGGCACAAAAATACGGAACACCGCTTTATATTTACGATGTGGAATTGATCAGGCAACGCGCAAGGTCGTTTAAAAAAGCGTTTGAGGAACAAGGCATAAAAGCCCAAGTGGCTTATGCGAGCAAAGCATTTTCCTGCCTTGCGCAGGTCCAGCTGGTGGCAGAGGAAGGCTTAAGCCTGGATGTTGTTTCCGGGGGAGAGCTTTATACAGCTCTTGCTGCTGGATTTCCTGCAGAACGCATCCATTTTCATGGCAACAATAAAAGCTATGATGAGCTACAATATGCCTTGAAGTCCGGAATCGGATGCTTTGTTGTGGATAATTTTCATGAGCTGCGCATGCTTAATGAGCTCTGTGACAAAATGAATACACAAACGTCCATTCTTCTTAGAATCACTCCTGGTATCGAGGCTCATACCCATGAATATATTCTAACGGGACAGGAAGATTCAAAGTTTGGTTTCGACCTTCAGAATGGCCAGGCGGAAAAAGCAGTGATTGAAGCACTGGATTCAGAAGCAATTACCCTTCTTGGGGTTCATTTTCATATCGGTTCGCAAATTTTTGAAACAGCGGGTTTCATTCTGGCCATTCAGAAACTGTATGATTACCTTGCCAAATGGAACAATGAATTGTCCTTTTTTCCCAAAGTTTTAAATCTTGGTGGTGGATTTGGGATTCGTTATACAGAGGCAGATGAACCGCTCGAGCCCAAAGAATACATTGAAGCGATGATCGGTGAAGTGACACGACTATCTGCTTCAAATTCAGTTTCAGTACCTGAAATCTGGATTGAACCCGGCCGTTCGCTCGTTGGTGACGCAGGAACCACCATCTATTCGGTCGGCTCACAAAAGGATATTCCTTCGGTCAGGCATTATGTGGCAGTAGACGGAGGGATGAGCGATAATATCAGACCTGCACTATATCAGGCCCAATATGAAGCGGCACTTGCCAACCGGGCGCGAGAAAAAGGAACAAAAAAGGTGTCTATTGCAGGGAAATGCTGCGAATCCGGGGATATGCTCATATGGGATATTCTTCTGCCCGAAGCGCAAACCGGTGATTACCTTGCTGTATTCTGTACAGGGGCCTATGGCTATTCCATGTCCAACAACTACAATCGTATTCCAAGGCCTGCGGTTGTATTTGCGGAAAATGGAGAAGAACAGCTCGTCGTCAAAAGAGAAACCTATGAAGACCTGCTAAGGCTGGACCTGCCGTTAAAAAACGGCGTATTGGCCGGTAATTAATCAAGCTCACTGGACGCTCGGCCAAAAAAAGCATAAAATAGGGAAGTATGCTGAATTCAGGAGGTAATATACATGAAAAAAGGTTCAATTGAATTTGAAAACGGAGAAAAAATATCAATCGAGCTGTTTCCGGAAGAAGCACCCGGAACGGTAGCAAACTTTGAAAAGCTTGCAAACGAAGGGTTTTATAATGGGGTAACTTTCCACCGTGTTATTCCCGGCTTTGTAGCACAAGGCGGAGATCCTACGGGAACAGGGGCAGGCGGCCCTGGGTATACCATTAAATGTGAAACCGAAGGAAACCCTCACAAGCATGTCGCTGGTTCATTATCCATGGCGCACGCAGGAAAAGACACAGGCGGAAGCCAGTTCTTCATTGTACATGAGCCGCAGCCTCATTTGAACGGTGTTCATACCGTTTTCGGACAAGTGACAGAAGGCATGGATACCGTGCTTCGCATCAAGCAAGGCGATGTCATGAAAGAAGTCAAAGTCTGGGAAGAATAATAGCAGAAAAAGCCTCCATTTTAGGAGGCTTTTTTATTTGTTTCCATTTTCTTATTCCGCTGTTTTGTTTTTTCGTTTTTTTTGTGCTTCCCGCTCACGAATGATTTCGCTGCGGTCCCGGGTCCGGTGTTTATGGATAATCTGGTCATTATCCATATCGCTCACAGCTCCCCATAAGGAACCATGTTTCATTATGGATTGGCAGCACACATCAAGAAGACCCTCATCTGTAACAGGAAGATTCATGTCGGTGTAGGGGCTGCGGGTGGAGATATCACTGAGCCGTTTTTTTAACTGATCAAGCAACAGGGAATGATCAAGACCCAGTTCTGTAAGGTTCTCTTTTTGGCTGTTAAGGCGTTTAATAGCACTTTCCATCATTCTGCGCGCCCCTTCATAGTTGCTCCTTCGTTGATGATAAAGGGAGACAGCAATCTGAATCAGGCCCACCCAGACGTCATTTTGCATGCCTTCTTTTTTCCAGTGTTCTTCGAGGACTTCATGGCACTCGAAATAATCCCTTGTTCCATGAAAGTATGCCAGAAAGTCAATATAAGCTTCAGGGTACATTGAAGGTCCTCCTTCGGACAGGTTCTTCTTTATTCTACTAAAAAAAGAGAAAGCAAAAAAGGAACTCCCTTTAAAATATGGTATAATTCCGATACAAGATACATTGTAGAAACAGAGGTTGCGAGAATGAAATACAGCGTGAAGATAGATGCATTTGAAGGTCCTCTGGATCTGCTTCTGCATCTTATTGGTACGTATGAAATTGACATTTATGATATCCCGGTCGCGGTCATAACGGAACAATATATGAATTATATACATACCATGCAGGAATTAAAACTGGATGTAGCCAGCGAATATTTGGTAATGGCTGCTACACTGCTTGCCATCAAAAGCAAAATGCTTCTTCCCAAACAGGAAGTTCTCGATTCCGATGATCAGCTTGATCTGGATGAGGATGACGACCCGCGGGAGGATTTGGTACGAAGACTGGTGGAATACAGGAAATTTAAACAGGCCGCGCATGATTTGAAAGAAAAGGAAACGGCGAGAAGCATGATTTTCACCAGAGAGCCAATGGATCTCACTTCCTATGAAAATGAGGAGGAAGCCCTGAATCCTGTTGCCAATGTAACGATTTATGATATGCTGGCGGCCATGCAGAAAATCTTTGCGAAAAAAATGGAGAGGGTTCCAAGAAAGACGACCATTGAGCGTCAGGAAATTCCGATTGAAACGCGGATGCAGCAAATCATTCAGGACATCAGAACCTCGGGCAGAAAGAAATTTTCAGAGCTGTTTACCACTTCGAGCAGGGAGCACCTTGTTGTTACGTTTCTCGCTGTCCTGGAGCTTATGAAAATGAAAGAAGTAGAATGCGAGCAAGAAGATAACTTTAGCGAAATCTTTATTTATGCACCAAAGGAGAATGAAGTTTGAAGCAATCAGCAGAACAGAAAGCAGTCATTGAAGGACTGATCTTTGTATCCGGAGAGGAGGGCATTGACAAAAAGCAGATGGCAGATGTTCTGCAGGTTAGCTTGACAGAAGTTGAAGCACTGCTAGAAGAACTGCTCAATGACTATCGGTCGGGCTCAAGAGGAATGGAAATTATCGAAATCGCCGGTTCCTATCAATTTGTGACAAAGCGTGAGCATGCATCTTATTACGAGCGGCTGGTCGCAGCTCCGTCACACACCAGTTTATCCCAGGCCGCCCTTGAATCACTGGCGATCATCGCCTATAAGCAGCCCATCACCCGGGCAGAGATTGAAGAAGTAAGAGGGGTAAAAACTGAAAAACCGCTGCAGACTCTCTCATCGAAGGGATTGATCGCCGAGATGGGCAGGGCTGAGGGAACAGGGCGTGCCATTTTGTACGGAACGACCAAGAGTTTTCTTGAACATTTCGGCTTGAAGTCCCTCGAAGAACTTCCCCCACTTCCTGAGCAGGTCAATGACGGGTCCATTGAAGAGGAAGCAGACTTGTTTTTTTCAAAGTTTCAGGAAACCATGGATGAATGAAAAGGAGCTGAGGATTTGTTGGAAATTCGATCATTTGCCGGATATGAGCTGCAAAAAGCAAAGTCTAATTCCCCTGAGGACCTTTTTAACCGTTCGGAAGTCAAGTATACCCATCAGGGGAAGGACCGTTCCTTTGAGTTGCTGTATGTGAGATTTCTAGAAGAACAATTGCCGGATCTCACAGAGCAGCTCACGATGGAAAATGGAGAGCAGCTCGCTGTGAAGGACATTGCTGCTCTTGCCTGCCTGATGCAGGCGGATGGCTATCTTGAACGCCGGAAAGTATATATCAATAATCAGGATCAATTCTCTATTCTGTTTCAGAATCTTGACTGGAACAAAGTGAAAAAGATCTGGGTCCAGTTGGAACAGCATAAGTCAAATCCTAAAGAATGCCTCCTTTAAACAGGGGGCTTTTTTCTATTTACAAGCGTAAAAGGAAAGGAAAAAGGGAAAACTCATATAACTACTTATTCGGAGGTTCGTTCATGCCTAAAATTCTATCCGTCCAAACAACAAACCTGCCCCACAAACTGGAACAGGAACAAACACTTGAATTTGCAAGAGGCTTATTTCGCCGCTCGTTTAAGGACATTGAACGGCTTTTGAAAGTCTTTCATAATGGAGAAATCAAAACGCGCTATTTCGCCAAGCCGATCGAATGGTTTGCCGAACCCCACTCTCTGCAGGAGAAAAATGACTCATATATCGAGAGTGCGACCCGGTTTGGCGGCCGGGCCATTCGAAAGTGCTTGCAGGAATCTCCGTTTTTAAACCGTCCGATTGATTATCATGAAATTGATGCCATCTTCTTTATTTCCAGTTCAGGCTTAGCCACACCGAGCATCGAGGCCAGGATTATGAATAAATTGCCGTTTTCCCCGCATACCAAGAGAATCCCCATCTGGGGTCTTGGCTGTGCAGGCGGGGCTTCCGGGTTTTCAAGAGCTTATGAGTATTGCAAAGCGTTTCCGGACGCCAACGTGCTTGTGCTGAGTGTGGAACTTTGCAGTCTGACGTTTCAGCATGATGATCAAAGTAAAAGCAACCTGGTGGGCACGTCACTATTTTCGGATGGAGTAGGCTGCGCCTTGCTTTGCGGGGATGAATCTGAGGCGAGGAGCGCCTCATCTCTGGACGCTGTGCCGGAAGTGAGAGATACCATGTCAACCCTCATGCCAAACTCTGAAGAGGTGATGGGATGGGATGTGAAAGACAACGGATTGTATGTCGTGTTTTCCAGTGACATTCCTAACATCATTCGTGGCTGGCTGAAGCCCAACGTGGATCAATTTCTTGAACGCAATGCCCTTACCGGCCGTGATATTCGTCATTTTATTGCTCACCCCGGCGGAAAGAAAGTGCTGGATGCCTATGTGGATGCTTTGGACATGCCTCTTGAGAAATCGGATGTCTCCAAGGCTGTCCTTCAGGAATTTGGGAACATGTCATCCGCTACGGTCTTTTATGTGATGGAACGTTTTATGGCAAGAATGCCTGAAAGAGGGGATACCGGTCTAATGGCTGCGCTGGGACCGGGATTTTCATCTGAATTGCTTTATATACAATGGAGATAAAAAAGGGGGCGGATCCATGCTGTTCTGGATTTTTTTTGCAGTGCTGGTGATTCAACGGCTTGCAGAACTTTTGATTGCCAGAAAAAATGAAAAATACCTGCTTTCCAAAGGAGCTTTTGAAGCAGGACGGGAACACTACAAATGGATGGTCGGCATACATACGTGTTTTTTTATTTCGTTTTTAGTGGAAGTACTTTTGTTTAATAAACAACCGGCATTTTGGTGGTGGATCCCTTTTTCACTATTTCTTCTTGCCCAATGCGCTCGTGTTTGGTGCATCTCCTCTTTAGGCCATTTCTGGAATACGAAGATCATTATATTGCCCGGTGCTCATGTGGTGGCCAAAGGACCATACAAATATATAAGACATCCAAACTATGTCATCGTTACCCTTGAAATTATTACGATTCCTTTAGTGTTTCAAGCCTATTTCACAATGGTGCTCTTTCTCATTTTAAATGCGGTTATTCTGTCTGTCCGAATACCGGAAGAAGAAAAGGCATTGCAGAAGGCAACCAATTATAACGCCCATTTTGAGGGGAAGCATCGGTTCCTGCCAGGCGATGATCGCTGACTGGAAAGAATTTACCAATCATAACCGTCCGTTTTTTGCATAAACTTGTACAAAACAACTAAGGACGGGATACCATGCGCTATTCAACGAAAAAATGGACAATGCTTATTATAGTGGCTGCACTTCTGATGACCTGCATGCTTCCTCAAGTAAAAGCTGCAGGGCCTGGTGTATCAGCTAGGGCCGCTATTTTAATGGAACAGGAATCAGGAAGGATTCTTTATGCCCGCAATGAACACCGTCCCATGCGCATTGCAAGCATTACCAAGATCATGACAGCGATCCTTGCCATTGAATCGGGCAAGCTATCTGACCGTGTCACCATCAGTGATAGGGCGACACGGACGGAAGGTTCTTCTCTCTATTTAAAACTGGGGGAGCATATTTCCCTGAATGATCTCGTATATGGATTGATTCTCCGTTCAGGCAATGATTCAGCTGTGGCCATCGCCGAATATGTGGGCGGCAGTATGGATGGGTTCGTTTATCTGATGAATCAAAAAGCCCGTGAAATCGGAATGAAGAACACCCTGTTCAGAAATCCGCATGGTCTTGATGACCACGATGACCATTATTCCTCCGCCTATGATATGGCGCTGCTTACCCGGTATGCGATGGAAAATGAAAAGTTCAGGGAGATTTCCTCCTCTGTTATGTACCGGTCGCCACAAGAAGGCGAGAAATGGGAACGGGTTTGGAGGAATAAAAATAAAATGCTGAAGCTGTACCCCTATTCCACTGGCGGAAAAACGGGCTATACAAAGCTTGCTAAACGCACCCTTGTATCCACCGCCAAAAAGGACGACATGGGGCTGATCGCCGTTACGTTGAATGATCCCAATGACTGGGAAGATCACGCTGCCATGTTTAACTGGGGGTACCGGACGTTCAAGCTGACCAGCCTCGTTAAAAAAGGGGTTGTAGACGGGATTAAGCTTAAAGCGTATGAAAATAAAATTGAAGCGGCAAGGGACCTCAATTACCCCTTGATGAAGGGGGAGAAAAGGGAGATCCAAAAATCGGTGAATCTGTATCAGCCGCCAAAAGGAGGAAAATGGAAAAAGGGAGCAGTGCCTAAACCAATTGGCAAAATGAAGGTGATGCTTGGAGACCAAATCATTGGTAATCTTCCTTTGTTTTATGAAGGGAAAGGCCTGGTGAAGGAAGACAGGAGTATCTGGAATGTGTTTAAACAGATGGTTGCCTCATTGTTCGCGATAAACGGAGGTACTCGTCATGGTTAATTACATCTGGGTGGGGATGATGGTGACCGGGTTTATTGTCGCGATTTTCAGCGGCAATGTGGATAAGGTGAATGCAGCCGTTTTTAAAAGCGCACAGGAAGCAGTCACCATCAGTCTGGGCATGATCAGTATCCTTGTTTTCTGGCTGGGATTGATGAAAATTGCGGAAAAGGGCGGGCTGCTGGAGTTTTTGGCTCTTTTGTTCCGCCCGCTCGTTAAACGGCTTTTTCCAGATGTGCCAGAAGGCCATCCGGCGCTTGGCTATATATTATCCAATATGGTCGCAAACCTCTTTGGCCTTGGGAATGCTGCTACTCCTATGGGCATCAAGGCTATGGAACAGCTGAAATTATTAAACGGGGGGAAAAACGAAGCGAGCCGCTCCATGATTACCCTGCTGGCGATTAACACTTCGAGCATTACGCTCATTCCTACGACTATTATTGCCATCCGGATGAACTACGGCTCGCAAAACCCTACGGACATAGTAGGGACAACACTGATGGCTACGGCTGTCTCCACCGTGTTCTCACTTTCTATTGACCGCTTTTTCTATTACAGGTCCGTCCGGAAGGGGAAAAAATAGAGTATGAGTTTCATAAATTCATTTTCCATCTGGTTTATTCCTTTTTTGATCGGATTCATTCTGCTATACGGCACCTGCAAGAAGGTGCCAACCTATGAAGCCTTCGTGGAAGGTGGAAAAGAAGGTTTTTCTCTTGCTGTCTCTATGATTCCATATTTGGTCGGCATGCTCGTTTCGATATCCGTTTTCCGGGCTTCAGGAGCGCTTGATCTCCTTCTCGATTTTGGAAAGCCGCTGTTTGATTGGATGCATGTACCTGGGGAAGTTGTTCCACTCGGGCTGATGCGAACCATTTCCGGAAGCGGGGCGCTTGGCATGACATCTGATTTGATCGCTTCCCATGGCCCTGACTCCTTTGTTGGCCGGCTTGCTTCAACGATTCAAGGGAGCACCGATACAACCTTTTACGTGTTGACCGTCTATTTTGGGGCGGTGGGCATCCGGAAAATGGGCTATGCTCTGAAGGTTGGTTTGCTGGCTGATCTTGTCGGTTTTATCGCTTCAATTGTGGTTGTCAGTCTCGTATTTTCATAGAACACACTGGATGGAACCAAACATCCGGTGTGTTTTTGTTTATAAACCGGCTTTTCTGTTGCGACCTTGTGAAATGGAAGGCGAGAGAGTATGATGTTAAAAGAGGTGAAATCATGGAACGTTTACAAAAGGTAATTGCCCAAAGCGGCATTACATCAAGAAGAAAAGCAGAAGAGTTAATCACGGAAGGAAAAGTTAAAGTCAACGGAACCGTTGTCCGGGAGCTTGGGACAAAAGTTACAGGAAAAGACCGGATTGAAGTTAATGGCGTGCAAATCGAAAGGGAACAATCGGTTTACTTTTTAATGTACAAGCCATCTGGAGTGATTACGGCAGTTTCGGATGATAAAGGAAGAAAGGTGGTTTCCGATTATTTTCAAGATATCGTCGAGGAGCGGATCTTTCCTGTCGGACGGCTGGATTATGATACATCTGGTGTCCTGATTATGACCAATGACGGTACATTTGCCAATGAGTTGATGCACCCGAAATATAAAGTGGATAAAACCTATATTGCAAAGATAAAAGGAATTCCGGAACGGGAAGTTCTGAAAAAGCTTGAAAGAGGAATCATGCTGGATGACGGAAAAACGGCTCCGGCAAGGGTTAAATTCCTTTCGGGAGACAAGAAAAAGCAGACGGCTATTATTGAGCTCACTATCCATGAGGGAAGAAACCGTCAAGTACGGCGAATGTTTGAAGCCATTGGGCATCCGGTCCTGAAGCTGAAAAGGGAACGGTATGCTTTTTTGGACGTGAAAGGCCTAAATCCAGGGGAATTTAGAGAGCTGACGCCTCATGAAGTGAAGCAACTGCGAAACCAAGCTGTCACACAACCGTCAAAAAAGAGGGGCCATAACTAAAATACAAGGCGTTATAGTTAAGATGGAAACCTAGAAGCAGAAGATGGGAGCGTCGCACGTGAAGAAAAAGCAAAGACTGGTGTTTCGTTCGATTCTCCTTGTCATCGTTGCCGTTGCGGTAGGCTACACCCTATATAATAATGTATTTAACGATAAAAGCGGCAGTGTTCAAAAAGGAGATCAAGCACCCGATTTTGAGTTGACGGATCTACAGGGAAACAAGGTACAGCTTTCAGATTACAAAGGAAAGGGTGTATTCCTGAATTTTTGGGGAACCTGGTGCAAGCCTTGTCAGAGGGAAATGCCGTATATGCAAAAGGAATACAGAAATTATAAGAAGCAGGGAGTAGAGATTCTCGCCGTTAATGTGGGGGAATCCCGCGTTTCTGTTAAGAATTTTGCTGACCGCTTTCATTTGTCTTTTCCTATTCCACTTGATGGATCCAGGGAAGTCACCAAAGCGTATGGCATTGGGCCAATCCCAACCACGTTCCTGGTGGACAAAAACGGAAAAGTCATCGAAATAACGAGTGAGTCGTTATCGAATGAGACCATTAAATCGTATATGGAAAAAATCAAGCCGTAACGGGGTGTGCAAAATTGAAAACAATCAAATGTGAATGCGGCCATAGCAATCCGTTCGGAACCGAAATCTGTGAATCGTGCGGAAAGCCGTTAACCAATGAAAATTCGCGCGAATTGATCAACATGAGGTATGAGGGAAGCGCCGTGCGTTCTCAAACCTACAATAAAACGATCGTTGATAAAATTTGGAATTTCTTTTCATCCGTTAAAGTGGGAATTTGGATCATTATTGTGATTTTAATTGCTGCAGCGATTGGGACCATCTTTCCGCAAGAAATGTACATACCACCTAATGTGGACCCGACAACTTATTACAAAGAGGAATACGGAACACCGGGCCAGATTTTCTATTTGCTGGGTTTTCATAATCTTTATGGTTCCTGGTGGTTTCTTTTGCTGCTTGCAGCGCTTGGCATCTCGCTCATTATTGTGAGCATTGACCGTGGGTTTCCTCTCTACAGAGCCCTTAAATACCAGCTGGTGACCAGGCATGAGAGCTTTATGAAAAGACAGAGGCTTTTTGCCGTGTCCGACAGCGGAATTTCCATGGACCGTGTGAAACGTGTGCTGGCGAAGAAACATTATAAAATCAAGGAAGACAACGGCAATATCCTTGCTGAGAAAAATCGTTTTTCACGATGGGGGCCCTATGTTAACCATGCCGGTCTGATCATATTTCTGATTGGGGCGATGCTTCGTTTCTTCCCGGGTATGTATACCGATCAGACACTGTGGATTCGGGAAGGTGAGACAGTGGCTGTACCCGGAACAAAGACGGAAGATGGACAATACTATCTGAAGAACCACAAATTTATTATGGAACTTTATGACAAGAAGGATAAAGAGTATTCAGCTGCCCTGGACAAAACAGGGAATCCTGTGCCTAAAAACTATCAAAGCAATGTCACCCTTTACCATGCGGGTCCTTCTGATGTTGTCGGGGCAAAACCAGAGCTTAAGAAAGAAAGAGACGCTAAAATTAAAGTCAATGAACCGTTATCCTTTAATGATTATTCTCTCTATCAAGTAGATTTTAAGTTAAATGAGTTTCATAGGATGAATCTGAAGCTGGAAAATAAAAAATCAGGAAAAAGTTATGGCGAGATTAAAGTAAACCTGTTTAATCCAAAATCTACCTACGTTCTTGGAAACGGCTACAAAGTGGAGATGGTTGAGTATTTTCCGAACTTCAAACTCGACGAAAATGACCAGCCAACGACGGAAAACAGTGTTCCCGATAATCCTGCTTTTGTTTTCAAGATGTTTACCCCGGAGACGCCGAAAGGGGAAACGGCGTTTATTGGCATACGGAAAAATGTGGAGGCTGGCGACAACAAATACAAAATGTCGTTTTCAGGAATTGAAACTAAGAATGTTTCAGCTTTGACCGTCAAAAAGGATAAGACCCTTCCAATCATCATCATCGGGGGCATTATTTTCATGCTCGGTGTGGTCCAGGGTCTGTACTGGAACCACCGGAGAATTTGGATTCAACAGAGAAACGGTCAATTATGGATTGCTGCCCATACCAACAAAAACTGGTTTGGCTTGAAAAGAGAGATGCAGAACATTTCAGAAGATTCCGGGCTGGTCATGCCGATTGACCAAAGTGACGAAAAAAGTGCTTAAGCCCTGTACAGGAGGTTATTATGGCTGAACTCAGCAGTACTTTGCTTTATATCGCCTTTATTATTTATCTCATTGCAACGCTTGTCTTTGCCATGTCTCTTTCCGATAAAAAAGGAAAAGAGAACAAAGCGGCTTATACGAGAAGATGGGGAAGAGTGGGCTACGCTCTTTCTATCCTCGGTTTTATCTCGCAGCTCGGATATTTTGTGACCCGATGGATAGCCAGCGGACATGCACCGGTCAGCAACCTGTTTGAATTCACAACCTTTTTTGGGATGATGATGGTGTTTGCTTTTATCCTGCTGTATGGGATATACAAAACCAACGCGCTAGG
Organism: Fictibacillus sp. S7; assembly: GCF_004127935.1. Taxonomy (NCBI): domain Bacteria; kingdom Bacillati; phylum Bacillota; class Bacilli; order Caryophanales; family Fictibacillaceae; genus Fictibacillus; species Fictibacillus sp. S7. Next base: position 532,196 of record NZ_QJKL01000001.1, read on the forward strand.
TGTTTTTGCCATGCCGATCGCGCTTCTTGTTATTGCGTATGCCAGCATGTTTCCAAAGGATATCGCCCCGCTGATTCCTGCACTTCAAAGTGACTGGCTGAAAATCCATGTTACAACAGCTGCGCTGGGAGAAGGAATTCTATCCATTTCCTTTGTCGCTGGATTGATTTTTCTAATCCGGGTCGTTGACCAGACTCGCTCTACCAAAAAGACGAAAATGCTCGAAATCATTATGTATTTTCTCTTATGTGTATTCGGCTTTATTCTTGTCAGCGCCATTTCTGCAGCAGCAGGTTATGAAACATCGTTCAACTTCACCGACAAGAAGGATCAGAAGGTGGAATTAACCTACAATGTGCCTGCGCTTGTCGGACCGCCGAACGGTACTCAGGCAGATGACCACTTTGGACCGCTCGTTGCCTCACCTTCGTGGATGAACGGAGAGCAGGCTCCAAGGAAATTCAATACCTTTATCTGGTCGCTGCTTACAGGCGGTGTGCTGTACGGCATTGTCCGGCTCATTTTAAGAAAACGAATTTCAGCCGCGATTCAGCCGAAGCTCATGAACCTGAAACCGGATCTGTTGGATGAAATCAGCTACCGGTCAGTGGCCATCGGCTTTCCCGTATTTACGCTCGGGGCGCTGATCTTTGCCATGATATGGGCACAGGAGGCCTGGACCAGGTTCTGGGGATGGGATCCAAAAGAAGTTTGGGCCTTGATCACCTTCCTGTTTTACGCCGCCTATCTTCATTTCCGCCTTTCACGAGGCTGGCATGGCGAAAAATCAGCCTGGCTGTGCGTCATTGGATTTGTCATCATCATGTTCAATCTGATTGCTGTTAATCTTGTAATATCCGGCCTTCATTCCTATGCGTAACACGAAAAAAGCGGCCCTTCATCTCAATTTTTCCTTTTGAGATGAAGGGTTTTGTTATATACAAGCTGTTCATGTATGATAGAGGTGCAGATTCAATGAAATGGAGGAACACCAGTGGAAAAAGAAGCGAAGATTTTAATCGTGGATGATGAAGAACGAATCCGCAAGCTTTTAAAAATGTACCTGGAACGCGAAAATTATGAAGTGGATGAAGCGGAAAACGGAGAGGAAGCTTTGGATTTTGCTTTGACACTGAACTATGATTTGATATTGCTTGATCTCATGATGCCGGGTATGGACGGTATGGAAGTCTGTGAAAAATTAAGACAGCGAAAAGCGACACCAGTTATTATGCTGACAGCAAAAGGGGAAGAAGTTAACCGGATCCAGGGCTTCGAGTCCGGAGCGGATGATTATATCGTAAAACCGTTCAGCCCCCGTGAAGTGATTCTGCGGGTTAAAGCGCTGCTTCGGCGGTCCTCTTCCACAAAATTCTTACAAACGGAATCGGTTGCCAAAAATATTATTGTGTTTCCGCATCTGACCATTGACCATGACGCTCACCGTGTGATTGCCGGGGGCAAGGAGGTCAACCTGACACCAAAAGAATACGAGCTCCTTTATTATCTGGCCAAAACACCGGATAAAGTGTATGCTCGGGAACAGCTCTTAAAAGATGTTTGGAACTATGAGTTCTTTGGGGATTTGAGAACAGTGGATACACATGTTAAACGGCTCCGTGAAAAATTAAATAAAGTGTCTCCGGAAGCTGCATCCATGATTGCGACGGTGTGGGGAGTCGGCTACAAATTTGAGGTTGCAGAACAAGCATGATCTGGCGTAGTGTCGTCGGAAAACTGTGGGTCACCATTTTACTTCTGGTTTCGGTTGTTTTGTTCATACTGACGGTGATGCTGACGCAGTTTGTTGGCCGTTATTACGATAATCAAGCGGAAGAACAGCTCACCAAGCTCACGCATAAAATGGTGGAACTTCTTGAGGACTATAACAGCAAAGAAGAGGCGCTGCGCATTTCATCGGAGCTCGTGGATGCCTATTCCTTGAACGCCATGATCATCATGAATAAAAAGGAGCATTACTCACCGACATCACGAAAGCAGGAAGAAGCGGACCTTCCGGTGAGTGTCTTTTTTAAAAATAAATCCCTCGCCTCTGTTTACCAAAACGGTAAAAAAGTGGTCAAGAAGGGCGATTTTCCAGTCATGTCAAAAGGGAAGGAAATACATAACAGGCTTCTGATCGTCGGTCTTCCCTTTAAGATGGAAAACGGAAAAACCGGTGCCGTTTATGTGTATCAGTCACTGGAAAACATAGCTGAAAGCACCAATTATACCAAAAGACTGATCTTTTTATCGGCTGGCATCGCCATCATCCTGACAACAATCTTTGCTTTCTTTCTATCCAGCCGTGTGACTGCGCCGCTGCGCAAGATGAGGGAAGCGGCCTCTCATATGGCTCGTGGTGAATTCGATATGAAGGTGCCGATGCTGACCCATGACGAAATCGGTGAACTTGCCATGGCGTTTAACAGGATGGGGAGGCAGCTGAAAAATTTCATTACTGCGTTGAATCAGGAAAAGGAACAGCTGTCTGGAATTCTCAGCTCGATGGCCGATGGCGTTATTACGTTTGACCGCAGGATGAGCATCCTTGTTTCGAACCCTCCTGCACAGCGTTTTTTGCAGGCTTGGTATTATGAACAGGGAATGGACAAGGACAAAAAAGAAGCCCTGCCATCGGAGCTTACCGAGTTGTTTCAAAATGTTGTCACTTCCGAAAAAGAACAATACATCGAAATTGATATTCAGGGGCGAAGCTGGGTGGTCGTTATGACTCCGCTTTACAACCAATACTTTGTAAGGGGAGCGGTGGCTGTACTTCGTGATATGACAGAAGAGCGGCAGATGGAGAAACTGAACAAAGATTTCATTGCCAATGTCTCGCATGAACTCAGAACACCGATTTCTATGCTTCAGGGATACAGTGAGGCCATCGTGGACGATGTGGCTGGTTCCAGGGAGGAGGAAAAAGAAATTGTGAAGATCATTCATGATGAATCGCTCAGAATGGGGCGGCTGGTCAATGAGCTACTCGATTTGGCAAGGCTTGAAGCCGGACAGATGAAGCTGCGTCCGGCGACGGTTTCGGTTAACGAGTTCTTTGAGCGGGTCGTCCGGAAATTTTATGGCATTGCCAGAGAGCGTGACATTGAGCTCACCCTTAACCTGAAGGCAGATGGCACCGCCCGGTTTGACCCTGACCGAATTGAACAGGTGCTGACCAATTTGATCGATAATGCCCTTCGCCATACCGCCTCGAACGGCAAGGTCGCCATTTTGGTGGAACGGTTCAAACAGGGGCTGAAGATTGAAGTGACAGACAATGGATCAGGGATTGCAGAAGAAGACCTTCCGTTTGTGTTTGAGCGGTTTTATAAAGCCGATAAAGCACGAACACGCGGAAAAAAAGGCGGTACCGGCCTTGGACTGGCCATTGCAAAAAATATTGTGGTGACCCACAATGGGAGCATTTCGGTTCACAGCAAGCTCAACGAAGGTACCACTTTTTCCATCTTCTTGCCGCTATCTGTTGAAGAATAGGTAATTCGCCCGATTTTTCTTGTTCCATAAGAAACAAACCCAAAAACAAACGGTTCCCGCCGTTTGTTTTTTTATTATCTCGTACGGTAAAGGTTCTTAAAAAACGTCTTTCGCATAACATGAAAGGGTGATTCTTGTTTCAGGAGGAAAAGATGAAAGACTACGGAAGACGTTTTTTGGTAGTACTGGCGATCACCCTTTGTATTGGCATGCTATTTCTTGGAGGGAAGGGCGGAGAGGCGAAATCGAGGGGAAATTTCGAAAAACACTTGAAGCAACCCGTTTTTCATGGTACAAAAGTGGATAAGGATTTGCCCAAGAAATAGGTTGTACAATAAGAGGAGGAAACGGTTTTGCCGACAGACTATCACAATCATTTGGAAAAAGGAACGCTCACACTGGACTACTTAAAGAAATTTGTGGATGAAGCACGCTCTAAAAACATTCCTAATTTCGGGATTTCTGAACATGCCTATCATTTCTATCAAACGAAGGATATTGTCAGCAAGCCCTGGATGGAAGAACGCAGATACTATGATATGGAAGACTATGTGAAATTGTTTCATGAAGCATGGAACAACGATTTGGATGTGAAGATGTCGATCGAAATGGACTATACCCCCGGTAGCCATAAAGAGATGGAGCAGTTTATCTCAAACTATGATTTTGATTATGTCATTGGTTCTGTCCACTGGGTAGGTGATTTCGGAATCGACCTGGCGGAATACCGCAAAGAATGGGACCGCAGGGACCTGTATGAGGTGTACAGACAATATTACGATCAGGTGGTCACGCTCGCGGAGTCCAATCTTTTTGACATCATTGGCCATATAGATCTTGTTAAGATTTTCAAGTACATACCCAAGGATGAAGAATTTTTGCTTGAGCAGTACGACCGGGCCACTGAAGCACTGAAAAATTCAAAGACCTGTGTGGAGATTTCGACTGCCGGCTTAAGAAAACCCGTTCAAAGGCTGTACCCAGAACCCGTTCTTCTCAAGATGTGCAAAGATAAAGGAATACCGATCGTCTTTTCTTCTGACGCACACGAGCCCGGTCATGTAGGAGCAGATTATGATCAAGCGTTTCAACTGGCAAAGGAAACAGGATACACCTCGGTTATGACGTTTAACAAGGGACAAAGAAAAGAAATATCCTTTTAACTTAAAACACAGCAAAAAGCACGGAGTTTCGATCTCCGTGCTTTTTGCGTTACAGATTAATTTTGGTGGCTGACACAACGTCTGGCAGTTCCTTGATTTTCAGCAGAATGTCTTGAGCCAGCTCCTTGTCAAAGCTCAGCATCATGATGGCCTCTCCGCCTGCCATTTTTCGTCCCACCTGCATTGACGCAATGTTAATCTCAAGGTCGCCGATCAGCTTACCGACCCTTCCGATGACGCCCGGGCGATCGATATGTTCAATATAAACAAGATAGCCTTCGGGGACAAAATCGGTAGAATATCCGTTAATATTGACGACTCTCGGTCCATACCCGCTGATAAAGGTGGCCTGAAGGCTGAAGCTGTCATGTTCTCCGATTACTCGGGCTTCCATCCAATTTTCATAGCCCTGAGCATCCGTGCTGTAGGTTTCGCCAAAGGTAAATCCTTGTTCTTTAGCAATCAGTGCGGCATTAATATCGTTTACGATCCGGTCAACTCTTGGCTGTAAAAACCCTGACAGTAGCCCTCTGGTTACAAGTCCGGTGTCATAGTCGGTGATGGAACCAGCAAAGGTAATTTTAATTTCCTTAATTGGGGAGGAAAAAGATTGTGACAGCAATTGGCCAGACATCTTGGCAAGCTCATAGAATGGGTAAATTTTTTGAAATTCCTCATTGGAAACCGCAGGGAGATTCACGGCATTTTTCACCGGCTTTCCCTTGAAATAGGAGGATATCTCATGAGCAACCTGTGATGCGACATTTAACTGGGCTTCGGTCGTAGATGCAGCAATATGGGGTGTGGCAATCACATTGTTCAGTTGAACCAGCCTGTTTTCCACTGCTGGTTCGGTTTCAAAAACATCAAGAGCGCAGCCAGCCACATGTCCACGGGTCAAGAAAGTATAAAGAGCTTCTTCATCGAGAATCCCCCCTCTGGCACAGTTGATGAGGTAAACCCCTTGTTTTGTTTTTGAAAGATTGTCAGCGTTGATCAATTTTTTGGTGTCGTTTGTGAGCGGTGTATGTACACTGATAATATCGCTGGTACTCAGCAGCTCATCAAGCGGTAAAGAAGTTACCTGAAGTGTTTTTGCTCTGTCATTGGTCAGAAAAGGATCATAAACCTGCACCTTTGCGCCGAATACTCTTGCCCGTTTGGCTAATTCCGTGCCAATCCTGCCCATACCGACAATGCCAAGCGATTTTCCGGACAGTTCGGTTCCTTTGAAACTCGAACGGTTCCATTTTTTTTCTTTAACCGATTGATTGGCCTGAGGAATTTTTCGAAGGAGGGCCATGATCATCGCAAACGTATGCTCCGCTGTGGAAATAGTATTGCCGTCGGGAGCATTGATGACCAGTATTCCTCTCTGTGTGGCTGCGTCGATATCGATATTGTCTACCCCCACACCAGCGCGGGCAATGATTTTCAAGTTTGAAAAACGCGACAGCATCTCTTTGGTTACCATGGTGGCACTCCGCACAACCAGAGCATCAATATGTTCCGGTTGGGAAATATCGTTAACGTGCCCGTAGATGACAGAAACACCAGGCATGCTCTCCAGTTCTGCCATTCCTTCCTTTGCAATCGAATCGGTTGCCAGCACCGTATACATAAAATCACTCCGCTCCTGATATTTTTCGGAATATTTATATAACACTGATAATTTATCACAGGATTTTTTTGCTTACAAACAAAATCTGAGAAATTGTTCGTTTGAGGACATTGACAAGCCGGATTGGTATGATTTTTAATGAATATAAAAAGCCCTTCGGATGAAGGGCTTGGTCCGTCCTTAACTATTCAAACTTTAATGGGTTGCCTTCAAACGGCTCGTCTGCTACTTTGATTGAATCAGTAGGGCAGCCTTCGAACGCGTCCTGCATATCATCGACCAGTACATCTGGAATTTCAACGATACCCTGGTTTTCATCAAGAGTAACAAAAGCGATCCCTTCATCATCATAATCATAAATATCAGGGGCGGCAGCTCCACAAGCTCCACAGGCAATGCAAGTGTCTTTGTCTACAATTGTGTACTTTGGCATATTTATAACCTCCTAATCATGGTAAAACGATACAATATATTACGTATACATGCAAATTGTAATACTTCAATATATGTGTGCTATACATATTGTAAGTTATTCTCTACCATTATTTCAATAGAAAAAATGATCGTTTGTGCAAACACTCCTCGAATACTTCCGATTCCCCTGCAGTTTCTTCACAGAACAAGCAACCCATAGTTAAGCTTTTTCATGTAAACTATAAGCGTGGTGATAAAACAATGAATATGACAGAAGGACTTCTTCTATACTTGATTAAAAAATTTAACGGGGAACGCAGCCTTTCAGGTCTTCTCCACATGCTTAATGGAAAAAAGACGTCACAAACCCTCTCAGACGGCCACTTGTTCAATATTTCATCTTTTTTTGGAATATTGCCCGGTCTTCGCCGGAATGAGGCTGAACATATGGCTGCAGAGCTGCTGAAAAGAGGGTGGGTGTGTCTGGAGAATGATCGCTATACGATAACGGATAAAGGGGCACAGGTGACTGAAGATTTTTTTAATCTGCATCCTTACCTGTTTATGTTTGATGGCATGCGCTACAAACAGGCTGAGCAGCCTTTCTACCAATTGCTAACACTTTACATACAATCACTTTCTCATGCGATCAGGCAGGATTTTTCTTTTTTGCCAGTTTCGCAGGATCCAGCTGTTCTTCATTCAGTAAAGGTGTGGTTCCCAAAAGGGGAAGATAGGCAGAAGGAAGCGGATCAGTTGTATAGGGAAATGTTAGCCCTTCTTAGTGAATGGGCCGATCTTGACGCGGAGAATTTTGTCCTGAGACTGAGCAGGCATAACCGGACAGGCTTAACGAATAAACAAGTTGCACAGATTCTTCAGATCCCGGAAGTGGAAGCACAGCTTCGTTTTCGTTCCATGCTTCACTTTCTTTTGAAAAGGGCCAAGGAGGCACATGAGGAGTACAAGGTGCTGAACAAATTGATGGCTGGTCTGGATCTGGACAAGCCGTTAACTCTTTCGGCACAAAAAACTTGGAATCTTTTGAACGAAGGAAAGAGCATGGAGCAAATCATTAATATTCGCGGGATGAAAAAAAGCACCATTGAAGATCATCTTGTTGAAATTGCCATCCATTATGACCGTTTTTCAATCGATCACTATGTTTCTTTGGAAGAACAGCAAAGGATTTTAAATGCTTATACTGTCCTTCAGACAAAAAAGCTGAAAGTGATTAAAGATAGACTGGAAGATATATCGTATTTTAAAATCAGGCTTGTCTTAGGAAAGGCGGGAGATATTCTTGGAACTTCAAACCCTGTTATATGAACGTTTTGGCTATCATGAATTTCGTGCCGGCCAGCTTGAAGTCATTGAGGATATTCTGTGCAAACGAGATGTATTGGCAATGATGCCGACAGGAACAGGGAAATCTCTGTGCTACCAACTACCCGGATATGTTTTTTCAGGAGCGGTGCTCATAGTATCACCATTATTATCGCTGATGGAAGACCAGGTGGAACAACTGAAGCGGTCGGGAGAGAAAAGAGCGGTAGCCCTGAACAGCTTTATGGATTTTCAAGAAAAAAGAAGGGTTATGCGGAACCTTTACTATTACAAGTTTATTTATGTATCCCCAGAGATCCTGCAAAATGAATATATGATCAGAGAGTTAAAAAAACTATCGATCTCTCTTTTTGTAGTAGACGAAGCCCATTGCATTTCCCAGTGGGGACACGAATTCCGCACCAGCTATCTTAAACTTTCTTCCATACGGTCACAACTGGGCCAACCCCCATGTCTGGCATTGACGGCAACAGCAACACCCGAAGTCAGGAGGGACATTTGTGACAAGCTTGGAATTCCTTCATGCATAGAGCATGTGTACAGTGTAGACCGTCCAAATATTGCACTCGCCACCGAACAGCACCCGGTTCATATGGACAAGCTGAACCGGGCACTGGAGCTCGCTTCTACCCTGGAAGGACCCGGACTTTTATATGCTTCAACCCGGTCATGGGCAGAACAACTCGCAGAAATGCTTCGTGCGCATGGCAAGAGCAGGGTGGCTGCCTATCATGGAGGCCTTGAAAATGAAGACCGGCTGTTGATTCAAAAACAGTTTCTAAATGATGAGCTGGATCTGATTTGCTGCACGAACGCCTTTGGAATGGGCATCAATAAACCGAATATCCGTTACGTCATTCATTTTCATATGCCAGCCAATATTGAATCGTATGTACAGGAAATCGGACGGGCCGGAAGGGATGGTAAGCCCAGCCTTGCTGTGCTTTTGTACAGCTGCGGGGATACTGAACTTCCGGAAATGTTCATTGATCATGAGTATCCAAACGAAACCCAAGTCCTTCATTGCGCTTCGTGGCCTGCCGGTGACCCTCTTCAATTTTTAGAGATGCTCGAACGCATGGAAATGGGGGAGAGCGCGAGAAGATTTATGTTTTACCAATTTGAGGAGGAAGGTTATTTTTCCAGAACCAGACAGCTCTTGCCAGAAACGGCAAGAGATCGCATTTTATCAAAAATTCAACACAGAAAAGCGCACAAGCGCAAAAAACTGAATGAAATGGTAGAATGGACGAAAGGTGATTTCTGCAAACGGAAAAAGATCGGGGATATCTTTAGTGAAACCAGCCAAAGCATGGAAAGAAATTGCTGCAGTTTTTGCCATTTGGACCTCGGTCTTTTTTATAGAAAAGAAGAAAAGGAACGTTCTTTTGAAGAGCATATGAGCTGGCAAAAGGAGCTTCGATATATTTTTAATCAGGAAAGCGATGGTGTTCATGAAGAAGTGGGATCAATCTGCGCTGATCCGGCAAATGAGCGACAAGGAGCTGCGACTTAATATATATGTGTCCCAGGGAGTTTTTCTGGCTGCGGGAACATTGATTATGCTGTTTACCGGGTTTCATCTGGAGAGGTTCAGGTGGGGAGTGTTTCCTGTACTTGTACTCGGTCTGGGGACAGCTCTTCTGGTGGTGCTGGTCAATCTGCTGCTTCATTTGATTTTACCCGAAAGAATGCTCGATGATGGCGGCATCAATGAACGGATTTTCAGAAAGGTCCCGATTTGGCATATTGCCTTTTTGACGGCTGTGATCTCGTTTTCCGAAGAGTGGCTGTTCCGCGGTGCCATTCAGCCTCTATTGGGTTTGAGCCTAACGAGTTTACTATTTGCTGTACTCCATGTACGATATATAAAAAAGCCAGTTCTATTCATAGCAGCGGTTCTATTAAGTTTTCTGCTCGGATACTTATATGAAAAAACCAACAATTTAGTTATACCCATGACTGCACATTTTTTTATTGATTTCCTGCTTGGCCTTCTTATCTCTAAAGGCTGGCTGATTTCCCGAAACAATCGGGCTGGAAACGGAGGTGGTTTTTTTGAAGAACGTGAGTGAGGAGACCGGACTGATTCAGGATCGTCCACTGCCTTCGAGAAAAGAATTTCATCAAAGAAAAGCGAAAAGGATCAACGGGACACAAGCCGGAGAAAAGACACCCCCTGCGCCTTCAACTCCGGAAAAGAAAAAACGGCTGCCGCTAACCCGGAGCCTCCTTCTGGCATTTATGCTGCTTGTTGTTTTTATTCTTACTTATAATCTCTGGTTTCCGAAAGTCATGAATCCGATTAACGGTAAAGATGATGTTCAAAAAGTGCAGATCGAATCTCATAATTAAGCTGACGGCATAACTGCCGTCAGCTTTTTTTCATGAACAAAAACAGGAAGCCCATTCGGAATGATTTAATTGGCAGAAGCATAATTTGAAGCAGGAGGGGGCTTATATGAATGCATTGAACAATTGGAAGGTCGAGCCTTATATTTCGGACATTTGCAAAGTGGTTCTCCAAACGTTAATCGAAAAAAAGGAACGAAAAGACCAGCTTGACAAGCAGATGAAATGGTGGGCCTTTTACAGTTCACTCATGGGGTGCTTAAGCTTGATTTATTTGTATGGATTTAAGTGGAATGAGGCAGAAAGTGTGCGGGCGGCAGTGGCATCCCTGGCAGGTGACCAGATGGTTTGGTTTATTTTTGTTTACTTTTTGCTGGCAGGGGTTCAGTGGAAACGGATGAAAAAGAAATGTTCAAAAGCGGATGAAGAGTTTGAAAGCATACGGAAAGAGATCGTAGAGCGTGGCGACGATTTATGGCCAAGACCTGACATGTGGAATAACAGGCACCAGGTCATGGAGTTTATAAAATCAGAATACAACATTAATCTGTATCACAAATGAAAGGTTAGACGGCACATGGGCAGCCAAAGAAGAAATAATCGGCAATTGCATGTTTTTCCGAATTGATCACGACAAAATGGTCATCCAGCGTTTCAATCCTTCCGAAAGCAATGGTTTGATGGGCCAGAGGGCAATAAACTTCAACGGGAAGACCCAGTTTTTCGTTATATTCAAGATCTTTATTTAACACGAGAGATTTTGTCTTGATTTTTAATAAAGTCATGCTGTTCCTCTCCAATCTATTTGAAATTTATCGGTTTGTAATTTTAATGATAAGTCAATTTTACAGGATTTACAATAAGAGATTTTTAAATATTCTCATAATTTTAATAAAGATGGCCCTGCTCATGTAAATAGTGAGACGGGAAAATTTACATGTTGGGGAGGAAAAATAGGGTATGTTTGTGAAAAGTCATATGGTTCCATTGAGGAAAACACATTTTATCCAAAAGAATGCATCAGTCCAGGAGGCATTGGATTTGATGGAAAAACATGACCTGGATGGCATACCGGTTGTTGAGGAAAAACGCTATCAGGGAATCATCACACGCCACTTCATCTATGAGTCCTGCTTCATAAGCTCTTTGTCAAAAGAGCAATTTTTGCTGAAAACAAAAGCCGGGGAAATTTCAAGGTACAAAAACCAGGCTGTGTCTGAGGATGAAATGTTTGAACAAACGCTTCTTATGGTCAACGACATGCCAATCGTTGCGGTAGCGGATAAACATAATGTGCTCCTTGGCATTATCACAAGGTATGATGTGCTTGAACAGTTTCAAAGCGCGTTTGGCATGAAAATGCCTGGAGTGCGAATCGCCTTTGCCTCTTTGGAAGCGGAAGGAAGGATTGCGAGACTGTCTGAAATTACAAAACAATTTCATGAAAACATTATTTCGTTAACCACTTTTGATGAGACGGATAAATTGGTCAGAAGGATGGTGATGAAGGTAGAAAAAACCCCTAACCTTAATAAATTTACGGAAAAGCTCAGCCAGTCCGGATTCAGGATTTTAAGCATACATGAAGATTGAGACGGCCCTTAATTTAGGGCTGTCCTTTTTAGCAATTTTCAGTTAAAATGTGTTTTACCAAACAGCATATTAGGGGAATGAAAAATAAAATCTCCAAATAAAAAAAGAGTATTCAGTAAAAATTGGTTTTTCTCCGGATTCCTGAAATTTTACACCAGTAAATCTGTCCGCTATACTAATAGGTATAATCAGCTATTGGAGGATATAGAAATGGCATCACCGGAAGGAAAATACAATATAAAAGCCGTGTCTAAAATGCTTGGCATCCAGGCAGGAACACTTCGTGCATGGGAGCGGAGATATTCGATCATTGAGCCCAAGAGGAACGAAGCGGGCCACCGGCTTTATACTGATGAACATATCTATATTATCAAATGGCTTATGAATAAAATTAAACATGGTTTTACAATAAGCCAGGCAGTCGACCTGCTGGAACACCATGGGAATAAAATATCACAGATTGTTGTGGAAAGCAGTGGGCAGAAGGATGTAGCAATGCAGCTGTCGGACGAGCTTCTTTCCGCTCTGATGTCATTCAATGAGCGCAAAGCCAAGGAAGTGATGGACAGGGCTTTCAGCCTTTTTACTCTCGAAAAAGTGACCATCGACATTCTGGGTTCATTGCTTGTTAAGGTAGGTGACATGTGGGAAAACCAAAAAATAACGGTGGCCCATGAGCACTATGCCTCCAGCTTTTTAAAAGGGAAGATTGGTAATATTATGTTTCATCTTCCTGTGGACAGCTATCTTCCAAGGGTGATAGCAGTATGCGGACTAAAAGAGACTCACGAACTGGGCCTTTTGATTTTTACACTTTACCTGCGGCAAAAAGGATTTGAGGTGATTTACCTCGGTGAAGGCATCCCTCCTGAAGATCTCGATACTGTCATCCGGGAGGTTGATCCTAAATTGCTATTTGTTTCCTGCACCATCGAAGAGCATTTGCTGTCAACAGTTGAATGGATAGAGCAGGCGGCATATCACCATCCCTCCCTCCAAATTGGCTTGGGAGGCCTGGGACTTGAATATTTATCCAATGATATAAAAACCAAATTTAAAGACATTATAATAGGGAACACCAAAACGGAATGGGATCAATGGATTCACCAAAAATTAAAAGAAGAAAAACGACCGCCTCTTTGGTCACAGAAGTGAGAGGATCATTAATCACCAACTGCCTTCTCACTCATATAGTGTAAGTAAAGAGATGCGGAATCGAATGTAAGGGGGACCAGAAATGCGGGTAGAGCGATTAACTTATAACAAGATCAAAATCTTCCTAACGTTTGATGATTTAAAGGAACGCGGAATATCCAAAGATGAGATATGGCAGGACATTCCAAAAGTTCACCAATTATTCCGAGACATGATGACCGAAGCAGACGATGAAGTAGGGTTTAAAGCAGACGGACCGATCGCTGTTGAAGTTTTTGCTTTACCGGCGCAAGGAATGGTGGTCATTGTGACAAAAGGGCATAACGAGTATGAACTTGAAGATGAATACGATGATGACTATATTGAAATGCAGGTTACACTTGATGAAAGTGACGAAATCTTCTATGAGTTTTCTTCCTTTGAAGATGTGATTGCACTAGCACAACGCCTGAAACCTTTAAATTTGGATGCTGGCGTTCTCTACTCGTTCGAAAATTGTTTTTACTTGAAATTTGAAGAACATGACCTTACAGAAATCGAATTGGATACTTTGATTGCGCTGATGGCCGAGTTTGGCAGTTCATCTACGATTACGAGCCACAGGGTGATCGAATACGGAAAAGCACTGATGGACAGTCATGCGATTTCGCAAATTAATAAGTATTTTAATTAAGCTCCCGTCCAAACGGGAGTTTTTTTAGTTCAAAAGGCGGTGTTTGCTATTACATCAAGCACTAAACGTGGTATGATAGATTGGATTTCCTCAAAGAAAAGCTCATACGGAGTGGCAGGGAATATACTGATAATACATATATTTTGGGTAGGAGTGATTCTTAACAATGAAGATTGCAGTATTATATGGCGGCATATCTGCTGAACGAGAGGTTTCCATCTCCTCCGGCAAACAAATCATCAATGCTCTTGAAAGCAGAGGACATGAAGTGATTGGTGTTGACTTTCATCCCGACCGTCTCGATGACATTATTCATCTTGATGTGGATGCTGTTTTTATAGGATTGCACGGGCGTTATGGCGAAGACGGCCGCTTGCAAAGCTTGCTTGATATGCTGAAAATTCCATATGTCGGTTCAGGCGTTCTAGCCTCTGCTCTTGCAATGGATAAAGCAAGGTCCAAGCAGTTTTTTAAGAATGCCGGTATCCGCATCGCTCAAGAAGTGGTTCTGGAGAAAAAGCTGTATAAGGAAGATCAGCTGGATGTGCCATTCGGTTTTCCTTTGGTGGTCAAACCCAACCATGAAGGCTCCACCATTGGGTTAACGATTGCAAAGGACGAAGAAGAAATGCTGAAGGGAATTTCTACAGCCATGCTTCACGATCAGACCGTCCTGATTGAAGAATTTATCTCAGGAAAAGAAGTAACCGTAGCGGTTATGGGAGATAAAGGGGATGTCAAAGCTCTTCCTGTTGTTGAAATTGTCCCGAAAAATGAATATTACGATTATGAATCTAAATATGCCGCAGGCGGCAGCGTCCATTATGTTCCTGCACGTCTCGATGAAGATACAACAGCTTTGCTTCAAAAGCAAGCGGTGGATGCTCATGAAGTATTGGGATGCGAGGTTTATTCACGTGTAGACTTTATCGTTCCGGGAGATGGAACCGATCCAGTTATTCTTGAAGTAAATACTCTTCCTGGCATGACACCTACAAGCTTATTTCCGGATGCGGCAAAAGAAGCAGGTCTTTCTTACCCTGAAATGATTGAACAGCTTGTTCAGCTTTCACTAAAAAAATAAAAGTTGCCCTTCTGTTGGAACAGAAGGGCTTTATTGCTGACTTTTTTGCGGATGGGAAAAAAGTACCGTAAGCGCTTACGTTTTTCGGGACATTCTTCAAAATTCCCTTCTCATGGAGCAAACAAAGGTGTATACTGTCTCTGAAGATTGACTAAACTTTAGAGGTGACATTAATGGGAGGTAAACAAATGACTGCCCAAAACGCAGCAGATCACAAATCAGAAAATCATGAAAATAACAATGTGCTAACCGCAACACAATCTGTGATTGGGGAAGCATTGGATAAATTGGGATACCCTGAAGAAGTATTTGAGTTGTTGAAAGAGCCCATCCGTATGCTGACTGTCCGCATTCCTGTAAAAATGGATGACGGATCCACTAAAATTTTTACAGGTTACCGTTCTCAGCACAATGACTCTGTCGGACCTACAAAGGGTGGCGTGAGATTCCATCCAAGTGTAACCGAAACAGAAGTAAAAGCGCTTTCGATTTGGATGAGCCTTAAGGCTGGAATTGTGGACCTTCCTTATGGAGGCGGTAAGGGGGGCATTATTTGCGACCCGAGAAACATGTCATTCCGCGAGCTTGAACGCTTAAGCCGCGGTTATGTTCGCGCAATCAGCCAGCTTGTAGGTCCTACAAAAGATATTCCTGCTCCAGATGTATTCACGAACTCCCAGATTATGGCGTGGATGATGGACGAATACAGCCGGATCCGCGAGTTTGATTCTCCTGGATTCATCACCGGTAAACCATTGGTTCTCGGCGGATCCCATGGACGTGAAACCGCTACGGCAAAAGGTGTGACCATCTGCATCCGTGAAGCCGCTGCAAAACGCGGTTTTTCCCTTGAGGGTGCGCGTGTCGTCATTCAGGGATTTGGAAACGCAGGAAGCTTCCTGGCGAAATTCATGCATGATACTGGCGCAAAAGTAATTGGAATCTCCGATGCCTATGGTGCCCTGCACGATCCGGATGGACTGGACATCGACTATCTGCTGGAAAGACGCGACAGTTTTGGCACGGTTACCAAATTATTTAAAGACACCATATCCAATAAAGAACTATTGGAGCTGGATTGCGACATTCTGGTTCCGGCTGCCATTGAAAACCAGATCACAGCCGAGAATGCCCACAACATAAAAGCTTCCATCGTTGTGGAAGCAGCAAATGGACCAACGACACTTGAAGGTACAAAAATCCTGACAGAACGCGGTATTCTCCTTGTACCGGATGTGCTGGCAAGTGCCGGCGGCGTAACCGTTTCTTATTTTGAATGGGTGCAAAACAACCAGGGCTACTACTGGACCGAGGAAGAAGTCGAGAAGAAGCTTGAAACCGTGATGGTCAAGTCATTCAATAACGTGTATACAACCTCATCGAACCGCAAAGTGAACATGCGGCTTGCCGCCTACATGGTCGGTGTCCGCAAAATGGCGGAAGCTTCCCGCTTCCGCGGATGGATTTAATTTTTTGCAAATAACGGCTCAATCCCCTATCATTACTTTCAGATAGGGGATTTTTTTGTTTTTGGATAATTCAATCCTCTGATTGAATACTATGGTTGTGCAGACAAAAGATCCCTACAGATAAAGACCAGGAGAGTGGAGAAATGAAGTACGATGTTGTGATTATAGGCGGGGGTCCCTGCGGTTTATCCGCAGCAATCGCCGTCAAAGAAAAAGGACTATCCTATTTGGTCATTGAAAAGGGGAACATTGTAGAGAGCATCTACAACTATCCGACCCATCAAACCTTTTTTAGTACCAGTGAAAAGCTCGAAATAGGAAATATGCCTTTTGTGAATGAAGAAAGAAAACCAAGAAGAATCCATGCTTTAACCTACTATCGAGAAGTGGCGAAGCGGAAGGAAATTAACATTCATACGTATGAGAAGGTCACCGGGGTAGAGAGAATCAATGACGCTGAATTCACTGTCCAGACCGAAACGGTAAAAGGTGAACAGCATGAATATTCCTCTGGTGCCGTCATCATCGCCACAGGCTATTACGATAATCCGACGTACATGAATGTAAAAGGTGAGGACCAGGGACACGTTTTCCATTATTTTAAAGAAGGACATCCATACTATGATAAAGACATAACCGTCATTGGGGGAAAAAATTCAGCGGTCGATACGGCGCTTGAATTGCAGAAAGCCGGGGCGAGGGTTACGGTTCTTTACCGTGGAGAGGACTATTCCCCAAGTGTAAAACCGTGGGTGCTTCCCGATTTTGTATCCCATGTGAATCATGGAAGAATTGCAATGCACTTTGGAGCAAATGTGCTTGAAATCGGGGAAGACCATGTCATCTATGAGAAAAATGGAGAAGAAGCTTCAGTGAAAGCTGACTTTGTATTCGCAATGACCGGGTATCATCCTGATCATAGTTTTCTGCATAAAATCGGCATCGATATCGACAAGGAGACCGGCCGTCCGGCACACCATCCGGAAACCATGGAAACGAACGTTAAAAATGTGTTCATTTGCGGGGTCATTGCTGCCGGAAACAACGCCAATGAAATTTTCATTGAAAATGGCAGGTTTCATGGCCATTTCATTGCAGAAGCCCTTACAGCTCCGCGGCAATAACGCGGGGCT
>NZ_QJKL01000001.1:549710-2350275 GCF_004127935.1 Fictibacillus sp. S7
GACTTTTGTCTTCGGGCGCTCTTACAGGAGAAGAGCTTGCTGACATGATTGAACTTCCCAGCGACATTGAAGTGAAAATATTTTCGCTGTTTCAGGTTCCAAGCATGCACATGACTTTTGATCATTTGAAGGTGTTGAAAGAAGCAATTGAAAATCTGTACCGTGAGGATCAATATGACGGTGTGGTAATCACCCATGGCACCGACAGCATCGAAGAAACCGCATATTTCCTTGATTTGACGGTAGCAGATGAGCGTACAGTGGTCGTTACCGGTTCTCAACGATCACCGGGAGAAACCGGAAGCGACTCCTACACAAATATGCGCCATGCGATTTACACTGCCTGTGATCCGGACTTAAAGGGTTCTGGCACCGTAGTGGTGTTCAATGAACGGATTTTTAGTGCCAGGTATGTAAAAAAGGTGCATGCGTCCAATCTTCAGGGCTTTAATTCATTTGGATTTGGCTATCTGGGGATTATTGATAATGATAAAGTGGTTCCCTATCAAAAACCGATCGGCCGGGAAGTATACCCCCTCCACAAGGAAGTACCTCAAGTGGATATTATCAAATGCTATATTGGTGCTGACGGGAAATTTATCAAAGCGGCAATGGATAGCGGGGTAAAGGGACTTGTCCTTGAAGGAGCCGGTCGCGGCCAGGTGGCCCCGCTGATGATGGAAGCGATCGTGGATGCAGTGAAATCAGGCATTCACGTCGTAATCACCACCAGTTCAGAAGAAGGTCAAGTGTATCCGACGTATGACTACCTGGGAAGCACATATGACCTGGTTGAGAACGGTGTAATCCTCGGCAAGGATTATGACAGCAAAAAAGCAAGAATCCGGCTTGCCGTTCTGCTTGCCGCACAGGAGCAAGACCGCATCAATAGCCTTTTCTAATCAATGGACACCAGTGCTTGTCGGACCTGGGCAAGGTGCTGAAGCTTTTCTTTTGTAAAATTGACAATTTGTTTATAAAACGGGTCTTGTTGTTCCCATTCTTCTTTTTCCATGGTACGATGAATGAAAACAGCTGAAAAGAGGGCTGCTATGTTTGGAATCATTTCGGCAGGGCTCGCACCTGCTATTGCCCTGCTTGCTTTTTTTTATCTGAAAGATAAATACGAGACAGAGCCTGTATCAATGGTGATCCGTTTATATATTTTCGGGGCTTTGCTTGTTTTTCCCGTAATGGTCATTCAATTTGGATTTAAAGAAGAACTTATGGTGTCACCGCTGACGGATGGAATCCTTTTGTCGGCGCTGCTTGAAGAGTTTCTAAAATGGTTTTTGGTTTTTTATTGTGCCTATATGCATGCCGAATTTAATGAGCCATATGACGGTATTGTGTATGCAGTATCTTTATCCCTTGGATTTGCATCCATGGAAAACATATTCTATTTGTATGTTCATGGTGTGAATGAAGCATTGGGAAGAGCATTGATGCCTGTATCCAGCCATGCGCTGTTTGGCGTTATCAGCGGATACTACTTTGGAAAAGCCAAGTTTTCATCCGGCTCCAAGAAAAAATGGCTTCTCGTGTTTTCTGTAATCATTCCGTTTGCTTTGCACGGAGTATATAATTGGATTTTATTGGCGTTTGAACAGGATTTTTTAATTGCCATGCTTCCATTCATGCTGTTCCTATGGTGGCTGGGGTTAAAAAAGGTAAAACTCGCCAATGCACACAAAACCGCCTGGCTGGCAAGGCAAAAAAATATTGGTTCGTAAAAACCCGAAGAGGCATTCTTCGGGTTTTTTCTATGCGTTTCTTTTTGTATAAAATGCTGAGATTTACAAAAGCTAACACCATCATACAAAGCTGAGAATATTTCACAGGAGGCACTTTCCATGAAGAAATCAATGCGTTACATAAAGCGAACGCTGTTGTTTTTAATTGCGATATTTTGTTTTTTGACCGGATTTACTCCGGAAACCACTCATGCTTTTACCCCTCAAGTCATTCAAAAAGGAGCAACGGGTGATGATGTGATCGAGCTTCAATCCAGACTGCAGTATATCGGTTTCTATAATGGTCCGATAGACGGTGTCTTTAGCTGGAGAACGTATTGGGCCCTCCGCAATTTTCAGTATGAAAATAGGCTGAAAGTGGACGGTCTCGCCGGTTTTACAACAAAAAAGAAACTGGCGGATCAAACAAAATTTGATTATGGATGGGTGCATAAGCAAATCCGTAAAGGCAACAAATTCACCACCTATGGTGGAGTACCGAAAGAAACACAAGTCAAAAAATCAACAGGCAAAACCGGTGCCGGTGCAAAAGGAACACCCGCGAAACAGGGAGCCAAGGGAAATGCTGCAAAGCCTGGTGCAAAAGCAGCAGTAAAGGTTCGCACACCAAAGCAGGGAGCAAATATTCCGGACGGTTATTCACAGAATGATATCAATTTAATGGCAAATGCCGTTTATGGCGAATCACGTGGAGAACCGTATATCGGTCAAGTCGCTGTAGCAGCGGTCATCATCAACCGGGTGGAAAGCTCCGAATTTCCGAATACTGTTTCAGGCGTTATTTTTGAACCGGGAGCCTTTACAGCAGTGGCGGATGGCCAAATTTATTTAACTCCGAATGAAAAGGCAAAGAAAGCCGTCATGGATGCCTTGAATGGCTGGGATCCAACCGGTGAAGCACTTTATTACTTTAACCCGGATACGGCCACATCAGGCTGGATTTGGACACGGCCTCAAATTAAAAAAATTGGTAAGCACATCTATACCAAATAACGGAGGTGATTTCCTTGATACGAAATGCATTGATTGCTCTTTTAGTAGTAGCCGTTGCAGGTACAGGGTATTGGGGATATAAACAGCAGCAGGAAAAGAACGCGATACGAATTCAGTCGGAAAATAATTATCAGCGCGCGTTCCATGATTTGAACTTTAATATGGATGCGCTGCACGACAAAATTGGGGAGACGCTCGCCATGAACTCCAAGCGCCAGATCTCCCCAACATTGGCCCAGGTATGGCGCTTAACGTCTGAAGCTCACAATAATGTGGGACAGCTGCCCCTTGGATTGCTACCGTTTAATAAAACGGAAGATTTTCTAACGAAAATGGGAGATTTCAGTTACCGTGTTTCATTGCGGGATTTGGAAAAAAAGCCGCTCAGTAATAAGGAATACAATAAATTGAAAGAACTTTATGCAAACTCCTCCAATATTCAGGATGAGTTGCGTAAAACCGAAGCAGTCGCGAGCAAAAAGGATATACGCTGGACGGATGTGGAAATGGCATTGTCCAAAAAAGACCAGCCACACGACAATACGATCATTGACGGCTTCAAAACGGTTGACAAATCTGCGCAAGGATTTGGTGAAACCGACTTTGGGCCGGAAGTGGCGAGCATGCATAATGCGAAAAAGCGAAATGTGAACAAGCTCGAAGGCCGAAACATCACAAAGGAAGAAGCGAAAAAAGAAGCGATTAAGTTCTTCCAATTAAAGAAGAATGTGAAGATTACTGTAAAGGAAACGGGTAAAGGTTCTCAATACCGGGCGTATTCCATTACGATGTATAACCCGGATACAAAAGCTACCACATATATGGATGTGACCAAAAAAGGCGGATACCCGCTGTGGGTTCTTCAGGATCGTAAAGTGGGAGCTCAAAAAATCAGTGTGAACAAAGCACAAAAAGAAGCCATTTCGTTTCTTAACATGCACATGAAGAGCAAAATGGAAGTGGTTTCGGCAAACCAGTATGACAATATTGCTGTATTTACCTTTGTCAGCACAAAAGACGGAGTGAGAATTTATCCTGACACGGTCTCCATCAAAGTCGCACTCGACAATGGTGATATCATGGGGTACCAGGGCACAGATTTCCTCACTTCCCATTATGACAGGAAGATTCCGGCTGCAAAAATTACGGAGCAGCAGGCAAGAACGAAGCTGAACCCGAAATTTAAAGTGATGGAAAAGCACATGGCCATCATTCAGAATGACGTTAAACAGGAAGTGTACTGTTATGAATTCCTCGGTGTGATCGGTGATGAAACGTACATCATTTATATCAGCGCGCAAAATGGTGATGAAGAGCAAGTGAAGAAATTGCGAGAAGGGCAGCCGGATTACGCTTCCATGTAAAAGGAAAGGAAAAGTCAGAGATTTTTTCGAAGGGAAAAATCATTGGCTTTTCCTTTTTTCCATGGGTTTAAAGTGTATAGAGAGACCGGGGATTGGTTATATTAGTCCCAAATATGGAGGGGAATGGCCATGAGAAAAGTAGAAAATCTGCTCGTAAAGCTTGCTCTGATTCATCTGGTTTTTCTTCTATTGTCGCAATGGGTGCTGACACATGACAGCTGGAAGAGGAATGTCAATAAGAGTATTTATTATGAAGGGGTCATCAAAGGAAACCAGCCAAGGACAACCGAGACCATAGACCACCAATAAGCTTTATGGTATAGTTAATGGCGGAAAGTTACCTATGAATAGTGATGCTTTTAAGCTTACAAAAAGCAGGGTGATTACCTGCTTTTGTTCGTATGGTACCAAAATATGTTGTTTGATAAGCAGGAGGAAACATGAACAAGAAATTAAAAATCGCCATTGACGGACCGGCCGGAGCGGGTAAAAGCACAGTCGCCAAATTGGTCGCGGATCAGCTTTCCTACATTTACATAGATACAGGAGCAATGTATCGTGCACTTACTTATAAAGCACTGAAAACCAGCAGTAATTTACATGATGGCAGCGTTTTGCAGTCTCTTCTAAAAGAGACGGAGATCGAGCTTGAGATCACCGATGCCGGACAGGCTGTCATTCTTGACGGTAGAAATGTTTCGGAGGAAATTCGAAGCGCAGAGGTCACGAATAATGTTTCTTTTGTTGCCACTCCCCAGGAAGTGCGTGAGGAGATGGTCCGCCGGCAGCAAAAATTGGCAGCCCAGGGCGGGGTCGTGATGGATGGCCGTGACATTGGCACACACGTTATGCCGGATGCAGAACTGAAGGTATTCCTGGTGGCATCCGTGGAAGAGCGTGCCAAGCGAAGATATGAAGAGAATCGGAATAAAGGGTACGAAACCAGCTTGGAACAACTAAAAGAAGAAATCAGCCTGCGCGATAAGCGTGACTCTGAGCGGGAATTTGCTCCTTTGAAAAAAGCAGATGACGCAATAGAGCTTGACACCACATCAATGTCCATTCAAGATGTTGTTAATGAAATTCTTCATTTGGTGAGTGAAAGGGCTGAATAATAAGTGAACCTTTACAGATTTGGGAAGATGGTCTGCGGCGCATTTTTAAAAAGCATGTACCGCATCAAGGTTAGAGGGGTAGAAAATATTCCCCAAACCGGCGGGATTCTGCTCTGCAGCAACCATATTAATAATTTTGATCCTCCGCTCGTCGGAGTAGCCGCTTCAAGAGATGTTCATTTCATGGCCAAGGCAGAGCTTTTTGACATGCCCATCCTAAAAACGCTTCTCCCCACGATCAATGCATTTCCGGTCAAACGGGGAATGAGCGATAAGCAAGCGTTGAGAAACGGCCTGAATCTGCTAAAAGAAGGCAAGGTCCTCGGCCTTTTTCCTGAAGGCACAAGAAGCAAGACAGGAGAACTCGGACAGGGGCTTGCCGGTGCCGGTTTTTTTGCTTTAAAATCGGAAGCTGCAGTCGTTCCATGTGCCATTAAAGGAGAGTATAAGCGCGGCAAAACAGTTACCATAATTTTTGGTAAACCGATTGATTTTTCTGAAATGAGGGAGCAAAAAGCTTCCGCTAGGGACGCAACAAACCTTATAATGTTAAATATAGAAAAGCTTCTAAAGGAATCATCGTAAAAGGCATACTGTATACATCCTTCAAATTGAAGGTTGAAAATATATACTTATACGAAATTGAGGAGGCAGTGACATATGGCTGACGAATTAAACACAAGTCTAGAAGAAACAAAGGTCCTTGAAGTGGGGGATATCGTAGAAGGTACCGTTTTAAAGGTTGAAGATAAACTGGCCATTCTTGATGTGAGCCACAAACAGGATGCGGTTCTTCCCGTCAATGAAATTTCCAATGTTTTTGTGGAAAAAGCTTCAGATTTCCTGAAAGAGGGGGACAAGGTTACAGTGAAAGTCACGTCCCTGACAGAAGATCAGCTGACCGTTTCAAAAAAAGCGGTGGATACTGTGAACTCATGGGAAGAACTCAACAAAAAGTTCGAGCAAAATGAGACATTTGAGGTTACCGTTCATGAAGTGGTCAAAGGCGGCCTTGTGGTTGACCTTGGTGTTCGAGGCTTTATTCCGGCCTCCATGGTTGAAAAACGATTTGTTGAAGATTTCACCGATTACAAAAACCGCACACTTGAAGTAAAGATTGTTGAGCTGGATCAGGAAAAGAACCGTGTGATCCTTTCACACCGTGCGGTTGAAGAAGAACTGGAATCCCAAAAGAAACAAGAACTGCTCAATAACCTTGAAGCAGGACAAGTGCTTGACGGAACCGTTCAGCGTCTTACTGATTTCGGTGCGTTTGTGGATCTTGGCGGTCTTGACGGTCTTGTCCATATTTCCCAACTTTCGCACAAACGGGTTGAAAACCCATCCGAAGTGGTATCGGAGGGAGATACAGTAAAGGTAAAAGTGCTTTCGGTTGACCGCGACAATGAGAGGGTTTCCTTGTCTATCAAAGAAACACAGCCCGGACCGTGGGAAAGCAATGTTTCCAGCTTATCCCCCGGAAAAGTTATTCAAGGCACCGTTAAACGTCTTGTTTCCTTCGGTGCATTTGTGGAAGTAGCTCCTGGTGTTGAAGGTCTTGTCCATATTTCCGAGATCAGCAACCGCCATATCGGAAGTCCTGGTGAGGTATTGTCAGAAGGTGAAACGGTTACCGTAAAAATCCTAGATGTAGACACGAAAGAGAAAAGAATTTCACTCAGCATTCGTGCAGCCCAGGAAGATACTGAGCAGAAGGATATCCGAAATAATTTTCCTAAAGAAGAAAAAGGATTTTCTCTTGCAGACATGATTGGCGATCAGCTCAAAGGGCTTAAAAAAGACTAATTAAAAAGAACTCCGTCATTCTTTCCACACCTATCTTGTAGAAAGAACTCCACGGAGTTCTTTTTTTGAAGGGAAAATTAATCCTTCTGGTGGTTTCTTTTTCTGGCTTCTTCTGGTCCTTCGAGTGATGTTGCACCTGAATATTTTAAGGACTGGTCACGATCGGATTCTACACGGTGTGATTCTCTCAGCTTTTTCTCCTGGCGGTCTTTTCCCATCTGGATTTCCTCCTTTCGCTTTTCTTTTATTATGACTGTGTGATTAGGTTTTATTCGATTTAGCCATAATGGAGGATGAGGAGGAGAGCAACATGGATGGTATTTTCTTTTATTGGATTACATGGATTGGCTGGGCCTACTGCTCATTTTTGATGAAAGCCAGCCGGCGAAGGACGATTTATTCCATAATGCTTTTAATGATCGTGATCTTGCAGGGGTTTACACTGAGAGCGGGGAATTTATTACTCCATTTTTCGTTTGTATTTTTGCTGGTGTGCGGTTTTCTTTTTGCATTCAGGCTGGATTTTAAACGAATGCTGTCATTTGTCTTTTGTTCCTGTTTGATTGCTCTTGCCTATAACGCCATGATTCTTTTCGCCATGTATGATCCGGTATGGATAGTTCTGGAAGTGAAATGGCTGCTTGCAGGGGTACTGTTCCTTTTATCTCTGTTTTTATTGCGGGAAACAAGTCTGAGGCCGTTTATGCTGGGAGCCGGGATGGCTGTCGGTGAAATGGTGTATCATTTCATTATAAAAAAACTGACGTTTGATATTGAGCTGGGCAGCCTGACATTTTTTGATGTTTTGACATTGTCAATTGCACTCTGCTTTGCATGGGAAGGACTTCATCAATTTTCAGCTTACGTTTATGCAGAAACAGTAAAAGGAAAAGGGAGAGTGCTGAAGCGGGCTTCCCGGTAAGCGTGTCTCGTCGCCTGGTGGTTGTGGGTTGGACTTTTATCTGCTAAAATAAATGAGCTAACTCTAGGCCCTTCATGACGGAAGGGTTTTCTTTTTTGGGAACTATTAAGTAAAAGGATGTGTCGACATGCAAAAGCCAGTATTGGCCATCGTCGGAAGACCAAACGTGGGAAAGTCCACGATCTTTAATCGAATTGTAGGAGACCGGGTATCCATTGTGGAAGATATGCCGGGTGTAACGAGAGACAGAATCTACAGTTCGGCTGAATGGCTGAACCGTGAATTTAATATTATTGATACAGGCGGAATAGAAATCGGGGATGAGCCACTGTTGCACCTGATGAGGCAGCAGGCCGAAATCGCCATTGACGAAGCGGATGTGATCTTGTTTTTGGTGGATGGAAAAGAAGGAGTAACCGCTGCGGATGAAGAAGTGGCCAAGCTTCTTTATCGGTCAAAAAAACCGGTTGTCCTCGGTGTGAACAAGATTGACAATCCGGAGCGCAAGGAACTTATCTATGATTTTTATTCACTGGGTATGGGTGAGCCTTATCCATTGTCCGGTTCTCATGGGATCGGTCTTGGAGATATGCTTGATGCGGTATTCAGCCACTTTCCGCAGCAGCCGGAGGGCGAGGAAGATGAAGAAACCATCCGTTTCTGCTTGATCGGCCGACCGAATGTCGGAAAATCCTCGCTTGTGAACTCCATCCTCGGCAAGGAGAGAGTGATTGTCAGTGATATTGCAGGAACAACTAGAGATGCTATTGACTCTGAATTTACGCGTGAAGGCCAAAAGTATACGATTATCGATACAGCAGGCATGCGTAAAAGAGGGAAAGTGTATGAGTACACAGAAAAATACAGCGTACTGCGCGCTTTAAAGGCGATTGACCGTGCGGATGTCGTTTGTGTGGTGCTGAATGCCGAAGAAGGCATCATTGAACAGGACAAGAAGGTGGCAGGCTTTGCCCATGAGGCAGGAAAAGCGGTCCTTATTATTGTGAACAAATGGGATGCGATTGAAAAGGATGATAAGACACTCCGTGAATTTGAGCAAAAGATCAGGGATCACTTCCTTTATTTAAGCTATGCGCCGATTCTTTTTGTTTCGGCTAAAACCAAGCAACGTCTTCATGCCCTTTATCCGTTGATCAACCAGGTGGCGGAGAACCATGCTCTGCGTATTCAAACCAACGTATTAAACGACGTGATTATGGATGCGGTTGCCATGAATCCAACACCGACAGATAACGGAAAACGATTGAAAATAAATTATGCAACACAGGTGGCAACCAAACCGCCGACCATCGCTCTCTTTGTTAATGACCCTGAACTTCTTCATTTTTCGTACAGACGCTTCCTTGAAAACCGGGTAAGAGAAACATTTGGTTTCATTGGCACACCGATCAGAATTATTGCCCGCAAGAAAAATGATTAGGTGCTGGTGCCTTTTATGGACATTCTTTTATTATTCATTGGAGCCTACCTTTTAGGTTCCATCAGTTTCAGTTACATCATTACCAAAGAGTTGAATAAGGGAGATATACGAAAGCTTGGCAGCGGAAATGCCGGTGCCACCAACACACTGCGGGTAATCGGGGTCGGCCCTGCCATTTTTGTACTTTTGCTTGACGTGCTAAAAGGCATCGTTCCAGTCTGGGTAGCCTTGTCTCTTCATTTTCCTCTGACCACGGCCATTATCGCAGGCGGTATGGCCATCATCGGACACAATTGGCCGGTGTATTATGGATTTAAAGGGGGGAAGGGCGTCGCAACCACGATTGGTGTGTTTGTTGTGGCCTCGTTTTTTCCTTCCCTGATTGCCGGTATCCTGGTGATTCTTATTATTGCGTTAACACGTTATGTTTCTTTGGGGTCGATTGTTTTCATGATTTTAACACCGGTTTTAATGTTTGTTTTTCGATCAGTGCCAGTTGAGGCAGCACTCATTGCCATGTTGATTGGCTTGCTTTCCATTTGGAGGCACCGTACCAATATTTCCAGACTGTTAAATGGTAATGAACGAAAATTAGGACAATAGGTAAGGAGTGGAATAGGAATGGAAAAAGTTGCTGTAATCGGAGCAGGAAGCTGGGGAACAGCCTTGGCCCTTGTACTTGCCGATAATGGACATGATGTCCGATTATGGGGGAGAAGGCAAGAGCAAATCAACGAAATTAATACCATACATACAAATGAAAAATATTTACCTGGTGTCGTTCTTCCAGCAGGAATTGTTGGCTACAACCATTTAAAGGAAGCGGTGGAAGGAGTACGAACTCTGCTGCTTGTCGCTCCTACAAAAGCGATGCGGGAAGTGCTGCGTGATCTTGTTCCTGTACTTGATGAGCCTGTGACCCTGGTTCATGCCAGCAAAGGGATTGAGCCTGAAACCTATAAACGGGTATCAGAAATCATTGAAGAAGAGGTTCCCGCCGAAAAACGGCGGTCCATTGTTGTTCTTTCAGGACCGAGTCATGCTGAAGAAGTTTCACTCAGGCAGCCGACGACAGTGACTGTTTCATCTTCTGCTATTGAAGAGGCAGAGTTTGTACAGGATTTATTTATTAACCAGAACTTCCGTGTCTACACCAACCCTGATATTGTCGGTGTTGAACTTGGGGGCGCCTTGAAGAACATCATTGCATTAGGAGCAGGCATGTCAGACGGTCTGGGCTATGGCGATAATGCAAAAGCGGCCCTGATTACACGGGGTCTTGCTGAAATCGCAAGACTGGGAACGAAAATGGGAGCAAATCCATTAACATTTTCGGGCCTGACCGGCATAGGCGATTTGATCGTAACCTGTACGAGTGTTCACAGCCGAAACTGGCGGGCTGGCAATATGCTTGGCAAAGGCGAGGCGCTTGATGATGTCCTGAAAAAAATGGGCATGGTAGTAGAAGGCGTAAGAACAACAAAAGCAGCCTACCAGCTCGCCAAACAGGTAATGGTTGAAATGCCCATAACGAGCGTGCTTCATGATGTCCTGTTTGATGGTAAAGATCCAAAAGAAGCGGTCGATGAACTCATGAAAAGAAGCCGTACTCATGAGGTGGAAGACGTTTCTTCCCTCATTTCAGACGGGCTCGCAGAATAAACGCACCGTCCTTCTCCCTGATTTCTATCACGATTATTAGACCTATGCATAGGATAGTGGTGAATAGGTTGTGGAGGAGGACGAAAAATGGATCGTAATCATCAATTTTTTGATAAAGTTGAAAAGAAAACGAACGTAAAAAAGGAAGATATTTTCAAACTGGCCCAAACGGTCAGTAATGAAAATTTACGGGATGAACGAACGTTAAGAAGACTGATCTCCCAGGTAGCCTCCTTGGCCGGTGTTCCTGTTTCCAAACAAAAAGAAGACCAGATTGTCAGTGCTGTAATTAATAACAATGTACCCCTTGATTTTAGTACATTGTCCAAAATGTTCGACAACAAGTAGGGGAACGCACAGTCAATCTCTCTGCAGGTCGGAATACTTAGTCATCTAAGCAGGCGGTGCAACGCGCACCAGCCTGCCTTTTTTTTGCAGATTATGCCTCTTGAATTAAATAAGAGCGCTTACGCAATTCTTATATTTTATGCTATAATTTACGCTGTAAAAAGGAGGATACATATGGACGCAGGATTAATGAAAATGTGGGTCGCTCTGTCATCCATCGGTCTAATGTTTATTGCCGTTTTTTCGATTATGATCAGCAGGGCGAAATTAAAAGGCTTTTTTAAATACATACTGGCAGCTATCGCATATCTTTGCATGTTCACGGCAGGCATACTAATTGTACTCGTCGTCTTTAGCGGTCCGGTGAAAGGATAAGGAAAGCAGCTGGAATGAAAAAAATATGTTTAATTATCGCAAGCATCTGTATGCTTTTCAGCCTGACAGGTTGCTTGTATCCTGATCAACAGAAAGCTGAGAACCGGGTCCCCTATAATGACCAGATTCAAATGGTGCAGGGAGCGGTGAATGACTACAAAAAAGATACCTCCGTTTTGCCGATTAAGAATAAGGATGCATCCACTGATATTTATGAAAAATATCCCATTGATTTTGGACGACTGGTACCCAAATATATGCAGCAGCCTCCAGGCAATTCGTTTGAAAAAGGAGGAACCTTTCAGTATGTTCTCATAGACGCGGAAACGAAGCCGAAGGTAAAGCTGATCGATCTTGTGATCGTAAACAAAGCCCAGGATCTTGAGCTTCGTCTCAAGGAATATACCCGCACGCACAAATACCCTCCCTATGACAAAATTTTGGCCAGTGGCAGGTATACCCTCGATTACAAAAAGATGGGGTATAAGGAAGCA
This sequence comes from Fictibacillus sp. S7, assembly GCF_004127935.1. Lineage (NCBI taxonomy): Bacteria > Bacillati > Bacillota > Bacilli > Caryophanales > Fictibacillaceae > Fictibacillus > Fictibacillus sp. S7. Next base: position 561,985 of record NZ_QJKL01000001.1, read on the forward strand.
CCCTATGCCGTAAGCCCTTACAGCGGGAAAAATCTTCCGTTTTTTGTGGACAATGACTCGAAAGTACACGTGGATTATTCGATTGATTTATACGAAGCGCTAAAAAAATCAAAAGATAATAAAGAAGGAAAAGACATTCGCCCTCTGCTGACGAAAAATTCCTATTTTGTTCCTGTGCGTTCAGTTCCCTATGGCGTGAAGAATGGAGAACCCGAGTTCCTGATCGGTAAACGGTAAGTTTATAGGGTGCGGCACAAATAATAGTCATGAACTCTCCCCTTTTTTAATACATTCATAGAAAAGGAGGAGAGTTATTTATATAAAAAACGGACATGGTGAACACCTGGACAGTTTGCACACGGAAGGTCACAAGCAATTGTGCTTCTCTCCCGGTCTATACAACGAACTCAGGTCCACGCTCTTTTTTGTATGAAAAAACTTTCATTCCTTATCATATTTTTGGGACAACATCATATAGATGTAATGTCCAAGAATAGCATCCGGAACTTATTTGGATCGGGAGGGAATTGAATTGGAAAAAATCGATATTTTCAAAGATATCGCTGAACGGACAGGAGGAGACATTTATCTCGGAGTAGTCGGTGCTGTTCGTACAGGGAAATCAACGTTTATCAAGCGGTTCATGGAACTGGTGGTGCTTCCGAACATTCAAAACGACGGCGAGCGCCAGCGGGCACAGGATGAGCTTCCGCAGAGCGCAGCAGGCAAGACCATCATGACGACTGAACCGAAATTCGTTCCAAACAATGCAGTGAGTATTCATGTGGCAGAGGGCCTTGATGTGAATGTCCGTCTTGTGGACAGTGTCGGATACGCTGTACCGAGTGCAAAAGGCTATGAAGATGAAAATGGTCCACGCATGATACACACTCCGTGGTATGATGAACCCATTCCTTTTCATGAGGCAGCCGAAATCGGCACAAGAAAAGTCATTCAGGAGCACTCCACGCTGGGTGTGGTTGTGACGACAGATGGTTCGATTGGCGAAATACCAAGATACGATTATATTGAATCCGAAGAGCGTGTCATTGAAGAGCTGAAAGAGGTAGGGAAACCGTTTATTCTGGTGGTCAATTCCGTTCACCCGCACCACCCGGATACCGAACAGCTGCGCAAGGAATTAAATGAGAAATATGATATTCCCGTACTTGCGATGAGTGTGGAAAGCATGACAGAGCATGATATCAACAATGTGCTTCGAGAAGTTCTTTACGAATTCCCGGTTCTTGAAGTCAATGTGAACCTGCCAAGCTGGGTGATGGTCCTGCGGGAGGAACATTGGCTGAGAGAGAGCTATGAGGAAGCTGTGAGAGAAACCGTGAAAGACATCCGGAGATTAAGAGATGTAGACCGGGTTGTCGGCAGTTTCAGCGATTTTGAGTTTATTGATGATGCGCGTCTTGCGGGGATTGAAATGGGGCAGGGAATTGCCGAAATCGATCTGTTTGCTCCCGATGATTTGTATGACCAGATCCTAAAAGAAGTTGTGGGAGTGGAAATCAGGGGAAAAGACCACCTGTTACAATTGATGCAGGAATTTGCCTACGCGAAGCAGGAGTATGATCAAGTGGCGGATGCTCTCAGAATGGTGAAGCAAACCGGCTATGGAATTGCGGCACCTGCACTATCTGATATGAGCCTCGATGAGCCTGAAATCATCCGCCAGGGCTCGCGCTTCGGAGTCCGCCTGAAAGCGGTGGCCCCGTCGATTCATATGATCAAAGTGGATGTTGAATCGGAATTTGCCCCGATTATCGGCACGGAAAAACAGAGCGAAGAGCTGGTCAGGTACTTGATGCAGGATTTTGAAGAAGATCCGCTTTCGATTTGGAACTCCGATATTTTTGGACGTTCACTCAATTCAATTGTACGCGAAGGCATCCAGGGCAAAATCTCGCTCATGCCGGAAAATGCAAGGTACAAACTGAAGGAAACATTGGAACGTATCATAAACGAGGGCTCCGGAGGATTAATAGCCATTATTTTATAGCAAAAGACTCCTATTTGGAGTCTTTTTTGCATGGAAAGAAAGGAGGTTATTCCAAAAAATAGGCCTTTTGGCCAAGGGAATAGGGGTTTTTCGCTATTTTTCGCATAAAAACATTGTATTCTTATGGCTTATCGTTTAATATAAGGCTTGTCATCAAAGTATTTAGTAAATCCTGTATAAAACAGGAGCGAGAGCTTTATGATAGTAGTACAACCGAATATTCAGAGCATAGATACAGCGTTCTTTGAGAGGAGGTGAATGGAATGAACAAGACTGATCTTGTAAACACAGTAGCTGAACAAACTCAACTTTCTAAAAAGGATGCCACTAAAGCTGTTGATGCAGTTTTTGAGGCAATTGCTGATACGCTAAAAGAAGGTGATAAGGTACAACTTATCGGTTTTGGTAACTTCGAAGTTCGTGAGCGTGCAGCTCGTAAAGGCCGCAACCCGCAAACTGGTCAAGAAATCGAAATCGCAGCAAGCAAGGTACCTGCTTTCAAACCAGGAAAAGCCCTTAAGGATGCTCTAAAATAAGCTTATACATAGGGCAAGCAAGAACCGCATTGTGCGGTTCTTTTATTTTTTATGTAAAACATGCGACTTTAGCCCCCTACCTTTGCCTTTGCCTGATTCATATGCTAGAATCGGTTTAGAAAAACGTACAGCAATCGTTAAGTAAAACTACTTGGAACGTTGCACGAACGAAATTGGAGGATAATGCAGTGAAGGAATTTGATCAGGCGAAAATAGAACAGGCGGTTACCATGATTCTTGAGGCCATTGGCGAAGATCCATCGCGTGAGGGCCTTGTCGATACACCAAAACGAGTGGCTAAAATGTACCAGGAAGTTTTTCAGGGGCTGAATCAGGATCCGAAAGAGCACTTTGCCACTATTTTCGGAGAAGACCATGAAGAATTGGTTCTCGTTAAGGATATTCCTTTCTATTCCATGTGTGAACACCATCTGGTTCCTTTTTTCGGAAAAGCCCATATCGGCTACATCCCTAAAGGAGGAAAGGTGACAGGCCTCTCCAAACTGGCGCGTGCAGTTGAAGCCGTTACTCGCCGGCCGCAGCTGCAGGAAAGAATCACGTCAACTGTCGCTGATTCTCTAGTTGAAACACTGAACCCGCACGGCGTGATTGTTGTTGTTGAAGCGGAACATATGTGCATGACCATGCGTGGAGTAAAGAAACCCGGCTCGAAAACCGTAACTTCTGCCGTAAGAGGAGTTTTTGTAGATGATGCAGCCGCCCGGGCAGAAGTTCTTACTTTTATTCGGAGCTAAAATTTTAGGAACGGAGTGTACGGAATGAAGGTAAATGAGAATGAGTTTTTCGTCATCAAGGCAAAAGAAAACGGAGTCAACGTCATCGGTTTGACAAGAGGGACAGAGACCCGTTTCCACCATTCAGAGAAGCTGGACAAGGGCGAAGTTATGCTCGCACAATTTACAGAACATACGTCTGCTGTGAAAGTGCGGGGCAAAGCCGTTATTTATACACGGCATGGTGAAGTCGACACGGAAGTATAAAAAAAGCTTGGCACGAGCCAAGTTTTCTTTATGCAGTAATCAATAGTTGAATGCTCAATATGATATGATACATAATAGATAGAGTAAGCTTTAGTTGCAGGATGCGGGGGCAGTGACATGAGGATCATCCATGAAGTGAATAAGTTAAATGAATACGTTTTACAGAAAATGGAACATTCGTTTTTAAAGGAATATGTTAATGTTCCCCAGTTAAACAAGGATAAATGTCTGATCACCTGTTCGCTGCTGGCCGAGAGCGGATACGAGGGAGAGGAGCTGCAAGAGTTATATGCTGCGGTTATGCTTGTTCAATGTGCATTGGACACGCATGAAACGATCTTGAAGATCAGGGATGGTCATGTCAAGGAGAGGCAGCTGACCGTACTGGCAGGAGACTATTACAGCAGCCTTTACTACTTTATGCTTTCCGTCTGTGAGGATGTGGCGTTAATTCGTGCACTCTCTTTGGGGATTCAGGATGTCAATGAAAACAAGATGAGGCTTTTTTACAGCAAACATATAAAGCCAGAAGAGGTAACCAACAGTATAAAAGGAATGGAGGCAGGGATTTTAAACCGTGTCGCCCGTCATCTGAAGAAAGAACAATACATACCTTTTATCTCAGAATTTTTGTTTATTTCTGCCACCTCCCATTGCCCTGACTCTCTTTTTTCAGATTATCATCTCCAAATTAAAAATGATGTGCTGCTTGCCCGGCATAAATTGAAAACACAAAAGCAGCCGTTATCGCTAAAACCAGTCATGGAAAAGAGAATGAGGGGACTGCTTGACGGGCCTCACTATTTATTGCCGGAGGAAGGGTAGCCATGGAACAATTAAAGGAACAGAGAGTCCACTCGGTATTTGAAAAAATATCGAATCAATATGATTTCATGAACAATGTGATCAGCTTCCAGCGGCATAAAAGCTGGCGGAAAGACACGATGAAACAGATGGCCGTTAAAGAAGGAAGCATGGCGCTTGATGTTTGCTGCGGAACGGGTGACTGGAGCATAGCGCTGGCAGAAGCTGTTGGCAAGAAAGGGCATGTTAAAGGCCTGGACTTTAGCCAGAACATGCTTGAAGTCGGTAAGAAAAAAGTAGAATCGCTTAACATGGAAAATGTGGAGCTGATCCATGGCAACGCTATGGAGCTGCCATTTGAAGATAATACCTTTGACTATGTAACGATCGGGTTTGGACTGAGAAACGTCCCCGATTATCTGCAGGTAGTTAAAGAAATGAGCCGCGTCGCCAAACCTGGAGGCAAGGTCGTCTGTCTAGAAACCTCTCAGCCTACCACCCCGGTGGTCAGGCCTCTGTTTCGTTTCTATTTTTCAGTGATCATGCCCGTTCTTGGCAAGCTTCTTGCAAAAAGCTACAACGAATACTCATGGCTTCAGGAATCGGCAGGGGAGTTTTTAAACAGAAACGAACTGAAGTCCCTGTTTGAAGAAGCCGGGTTGACCCGTGTCATGGTTAAGCCATATACGTTCGGAACGGCAGCTATGCACATGGGAATTAAACAAACATAGAAAGAGAGATTGCCTTGTGTTTAAGAAATTAGCTATCATTCTTGAAATGATAAAATTCGAACATACCTTGTTTGCTCTTCCGTTTGCTTTCCTTGGAGCAATACTGGGAAATGTGGTGGAGGAAGGAACGTTTCCCTCCCTGATGGAGTGGGTTTGGATTACCCTTGCGATGGTAGGCGCGAGAAGTGCAGCAATGACGCTGAATCGAGTCATTGATGCGAGAATCGACCAGAAAAATCCGAGAACCGCCATGAGGGCCATCCCGGCAAAGCTGATCAGCATGAAAGAGGCAGCTTTGTTTATTGCCGGTTCTTTTGTACTGCTTTTTGTCAGTGCCTACCAGCTGAACATCCTGTCTGTCTGGCTGTTGCCGCTTGCTGTTTTCTTTCTGGTATTCTATTCATATACAAAGCGGTTTACCTATTTATGCCATGTCATTTTGGGCGGGACCATCGCCCTCGCTCCTCTTGGCGGATGGGTGGGAGCAACCGGAACATTGTCAGCTGAAGCGTTTTTGCTCTATGCCGGTGTCGTGTTTTGGACTGCCGGGTTCGATGTGATCTATGCCACTCAGGATGCGGACTATGACAGGAAGCACGGATTATATTCCATCCCTTCTTATTTCGGCATTCCCAAGGCCCTTGTTATCGCTCGCATTTTTCATTTGATCAGCTTTACAGCTTTTCTTGTTTTAGGGGCGGTATCCTCCTTTGGCTGGGTTTATTTCGCAGGTGTATTTTTGTCTGGCGCGATTATGGTATATGAACACTCCATGGTTTCCGCCGATGACCTGTCAAAGCTGAACCTTGCGTTTTTTACAATGAACGGAATTTTGAGTGTGGTTATGTTTATTTTCTCTTTGGGAGATTTGCTTTTATAAAAGTTTTTGCTGTAGGGGTAACAACCCGGGAAGCATCATGAATCATTCAGAAGGTGGGGAGAGTAATGGCGCTGAATATTGGCGAAATTAAATATACTAACATTCTTCCTTTGTTTTTTTATTTAAATAAAAAGGAAATTGAAAAGACCGGAGCCCAGTTTATCCCGCAGGTTCCGGCCGAATTAAACCGCAGAATGGCAAGGGGAGAAATTGATCTGGGCGGAATATCATCATTTGCCTACGGCGAGAACAGTCACCAGTACAGTCTTTTTCCCAACCTGTCTGTTTCTACGTACGGAAAGGTAGGTTCCATTCTTTTATTCTCCAAAATAAAAATTGAAGAGTTGGACGGACGAAGTATAGCCCTGACCTCAAGCTCGGCAACTTCAGTCGCTTTATTGAAGGTGATCCTAAAAGAATTTATAGGCGTGAATCCTTACTATGAAACAATGACTCCGAATTATGACGAGATGCTCTCCAGCTATGATGCTTGCCTCTTGATCGGAGAGGATGCGATTAAAGGTGGCTGGAGGCAGGAAAAAGATATTTACGTCTATGACCTTGGAGAACTATGGTATGAGAACACCAACCTTCCAATGACGTATGCCGTCATGGCAGTAAGAAACGATGCGATCAAAAGAGAAGCTCCACTCTTGGAGAAACTCTTGATTCAAATGACGGAAAGTAAAGGCCGTACAAAGGCGGATGGCTACCAGGAGATGATTGAAGATGTCCTTCATGAGCATGGCGGCGAATCCGCGTTTTGGTCCCATTACTTCCAGGGCATTAATTATGATTTGAGTGAAAACCATATTAAGGGGCTGAAGCTTTATTTTGAACTGGCCTATAAGCATTCCTTCATTCAATCTCTTCCTGAATTTACATTTTTCAATTATTCCTTACAGGGTATTTAGGTGAAGAAAATGAAACTGACAGAACTGTATACGCATGTTAAAAAGGATTTACAACAGATTGAAAAAGAACTGGAACAGACCATTTCCTCTCAGCACCCTATTATGCAGAACGCAGGAAACCAGTTGCTGAAAGCGGGCGGAAAACGAATCCGCCCCGTTTTTGTAGTGCTTTCCGGACATTTTGGAAATTATGATATTGAACCTGTCAAAAAGGTGGCAGCTGCTCTTGAAACCATCCATATGGCTTCGCTCGTTCACGATGATGTGATTGATGACGCTGAATTGCGGCGTGGAGCAAAAACGGTAAAGGCGGCTTACGACAACAAAGTAGCCATGTATACGGGCGACTTCCTGTTTGCCAAGGCGATTGAACTGATGTCGGATATTCATCAAATTGCCGCACATCAGATTTTGTCTTATGCCATGAAGGAAATGTCGCTTGGCGAAATCCAGCAAATCAGGGAACAATATGATCTTAATCAGAATGTCCGGCAGTATTTGCGCAGGATCAAAAGAAAAACCGCACTGCTTATTGCCATCAGCTGCCAGCTTGGCGCTATTGCTTCGAATGCTTCAATCGAGCTTCAGCAGCGACTGTACCGCTTTGGATATTCGGTTGGAATGGCGTATCAGATTACCGATGACATCCTGGACTTTACGGGCACCGAGAAGGAGCTGGGTAAACCCGCAGGCGGCGATTTGAGGCAGGGCAATATTACCCTTCCTGTTTTTTATGCCATGCAACAGCTTCCCGGACTTAAAGAGAAAATCGGCCGTTTTTACAAAACGATGGATGAAAGCGAGCTTTCATCCATTATTGATACAATAAAGACAAGCGGATCCATCCAGCGTGCCTCCAAAACGGCACAGTCTTATTTGGCAGATGCGCTTGCTGCAGCGGAAGGTCTGCCTGCGGGACAGGCGAAAAACAGCATGATCAAGATTGCTAAATATATTGGCCGCCGGAAATTTTAACACGTTGCTAAATACCTTAATCTTTGTTACTATTTTCTAGGGGTTGAAGATTATAGACGACCCTCAAAAGCAACTACATAGAAGATAGGGGAGAATTATTGTGGAACAAACGTTTCTAATGGTAAAGCCCGACGGTGTACAACGCAATCTGATCGGAGAGATCGTTTCACGATTCGAGAAAAAAGGATTCCAGCTCGCTGGTGCAAAATTGATGACCATTTCACGCGAGCTTGCGGAAAATCATTATGCTGAGCACAAAGAACGTCCTTTTTTCGGTGATCTTGTAAACTTTATTACGTCCGGGCCTGTATTTGCAATGGTATGGCAAGGTGAAAATGTAATTGCAACTGCAAGAAACATGATGGGCAAAACCAACCCTGGCGAAGCTGCACCGGGCACCATCCGCGGAGATTTTGCTGTTCAGGTGAGCAACAATGTGATCCACGGATCTGATTCTCCCGAGAGCGCTGAACGTGAAATCGGATTATTCTTTCATGAAGAAGAGCTCGTACAATACGAAAAAGCAGGTTCTTCCTGGATTTAATGTAAGCGTTACAAACCAGCCCGCTGCGGCTGGTTTTTTCATTTTGTAGAAAAGTAAAAGTTGTCCCTTTTCAACCGATAAACAAGGTATCACCACAAAAAAGGGGAAGAATGATGGATCAGGATTACATGCGTTTCGTTGAGCGGATCAATTTGTTAACGTCTATTGATTTGTCTCTGTATAAAGAGGCTCAGATGAAAAGACGCCTTACCGCTCTGCGCGATAAAAAAAATTATGCCAGCTTTTCCGGCTATTATGATGCATTAAAAGGAGATCAGCCCCTGATGGATGAATTTCTCGAACGGATGACCATCAATGTTTCCGAGTTTTTCAGAAATCCTGAACGATGGGATGTGGTTCGGCATAGGATAATTCCAGAGCTTATCGCCCAAAAGAGGAAATTGAAGCTGTGGAGTGCCGCATGTGCTGCAGGAGAGGAGCCGTATACCCTTTCCTGTCTTTTGCATAATGATTCATCAAAGAGGGAATATTCCATTCTTGCAACAGATCTTGACAGGGCCGCCCTTAAAAGAGCGCAGGAAGGGATTTATGACAACAACGCACTAAAGCACGTGCCTGAAGCAATAAGGTCCTCATGTTTTAGCGATACTGAAAAAGGAACAGCCATAGGGGACCATCTAAAAAAAAACATAAGGTTTAAACAGCATAACTTGTTGCTGGATGCCTTTGAAGATGGATTTGATCTGATTGTCTGCCGGAATGTTATGATTTACTTTACGGAAGAAGCAAAAGAGGAACTGTTCCGTAAATTTTCAGAAGCATTGAGGCCGGGAGGTTATCTGTTTGTAGGCAGCACCGAACAGATTTTTTACCCGGGAAGATTCAATTTGCATCCCATGGAGCCGTTTTTTTATCAGAAGCCGATCAGTTGAACAGATATCGATGATTCTTGCGGGTTGACAAATTGAAGTAAATGCTTTATCTTGTGTTTTAACGATTTAGTTTAGTTGATCAGAGTTTAGAGATGAATTTAGAGAACCAGAGTGAGTTTAGCAGAGAGATGAGAATAGCCGAGAATGATGAGTGGAGCGGAGCAGAGGGTTTATTACATAGATATCACCCATGCCTCTTCGTGCATGGGTTTTTTTGTCCCCTTTTTTTCCTCATTCATTCTCCATCCTGATGGAGGTGGATCAACACATGTTTTGTCTTCCAATTTATTTAACCCCGGTATGAAACGCGCCTTGCACCCTAATGCCTATACAATCATTAAGGAGGAATAGCAATGGCGATCAAAGAACTGCTTCAAAAAGGAATCCTGGGAGAAACGTATTCAGAAAGTGAAGCTTACGAAATGATGAATGAAATATTGGAAGGGAAAGCAACAGAAGTTCAACTTTCCAGTTTGCTTACCATACTGCGTCTCAGAGGAGAAACGATTTCAGAGATCATCGGTTTTTCCACTGCGATTCTTGATCACACTTTACCTTTGCACGTCGATTTTCCGCAGCTTCTTGACACGTGTGGAACCGGTGGCGACGGGGCTTCCACTTTTAATATCTCCACAGCTTCAGCGCTCATGCTTTCATCAGATGGCGTGAAAGTCGCAAAACACGGAAATTCGGCCGTTACTTCCAAAAGCGGAAGTGCAGATGTATTGAGCAGGCTTGGTATCCAATCGAGCAGTGATGTATCTGAAATTAATCGAAATCTGGATGAGTTTTCTTTATGTTTTCTTTTTGCGCCGAATTATCATCCGGCACTTCGCCATGCCAGCCAGACGCGAAAAGGCCTTTCATTCCGAACCGTTTTTAATATCCTTGGGCCACTTGTAAATCCCGCACATCCTACACATCAGCTGATCGGTGCGTTTAACCGGGAAACGGCCGAAAAAATGGCGATCGCCATTTCACAGTTTAAGAATCAGAGAACATTGGTTGTAACGGGGGAGGACGGCCTGGACGAGTGCTCGATTTTTGCACCGACACACTTTTTTGAAGTGAAGGATGGCCAGGTTTCAGAATTTACCCTTACCCCGGAAGATGTGGGGCTCACGTACGGTAAACTGGAGGATGTGACCGTTTCATCCAGCCAGGAAAGCGCCGCTCTAATCCAGGGAGTCCTTAAGGGGAATGCACCTGAATCGGCACGCAATATTGTGGTTTACAATACGGCGGCATCGCTATACCTCACCGGAAGATCGGATAGTATCCGGGAGGGAGTGTCTTATGCCCAGGATCTTATTGCCAGTGGCAAAGCCCTTGAGCACCTTGAAATGATACAAAACCAGACAGGAGGAGTACCCTATGCTGCAACAAATTCTTGAAGTGAAAAAAGAAGAAATAACAAAGCTTGACCGCGAGTTTGAGGGCCAGCCGAACCAGAAAAAGGTATCCCTATATGAAGCGATTGCCAATTCCAGCCGAAAACCGGCCCTGATTGCCGAGGTGAAAAAAGCCTCTCCTTCCAAAGGAGTCATTAAGGAACATTATGTGCCGTCTGAAATTGCAGCGTCATATGAACAGGGAGGAGCCGCAGCCATTTCCGTTCTGACGGATCAGCGTTTCTTCCGCGGACATGCAGCTGATCTTGTGGCCGTAAAGCAAATGGTCTCGCTGCCTGTGCTAAGAAAGGATTTTATCATTGATAAAGTACAGATCAGGGAGAGTGCCCATATTGGTGCTGATGCGATTTTATTAATCGCGGCAGCCATGGACCCCGGAAAGCTTCATGAACTGTATGAGTATGCTCGTGAAGAAAATCTGGACTGTCTGGTAGAGGTTCACTCTGTGGAAGAGCTGGAAGGGGTCCTTAATGTATTTACCCCAAAATTAATCGGAATCAATAATCGCGACCTCAGAACCTTCAAAACGGATGTAACACATACCGAGGCCATCGCTCGCCATATTCCAGACGGGATACTGACCGTGAGCGAAAGCGGGATCAAAACGGCAGAAGATCTAACGTTTTTGCGTGAGCATAACATCGATGCCATTTTAGTGGGGGAAACCTTGATGCGCGCTCCTTCTCCGGGAAAAGGAATTCAGCTGCTGTATGGTGAATAAGAATATCGCGGTAAAGTATTGCGGATGCAGGAGCAGGGAAGATTTGGAGCTTGTCATGAATTCTTCTGCAGGGTATGCGGGATTTATTTTTGCGCAAAGCAAACGAAAGGTGAGGCCGCAAGAAGTCTCACGCTGGTTAAAGGAACTTCAACCCGTTCCTCAAAAGCTCGTGGGTGTATTTGTGAATTCATCCATTGAGGAGATTGAACAGGCACTTAATGTGCTTCCTCTTGACGTGATTCAGTGCCACGGGGACGAAACACCCCAGTTTCTGAAGCAGTTAAAGAAGAAGACTGGCAAAACCATTTGGAAAGCGGTCAGGCATGAAGAGGAAGGATGGAAGGCACTGGCAGAATACGCGGGCGTTGCTGACGGTTATGTTATCGATGCCAGAGTGGCAGGTGCATATGGAGGGACAGGCACGGCGTTTGACTGGGAAGCTGTACCCTTTTATCTTGAGGCTGCTTCGGTGCAAGAAGTGCCGTGCTTCATTGCAGGAGGAATTTCAGCCAGTAATATCACCAGGCTGCTGAGGTATCAGCCTCATGGAATTGATATATCCAGTGGAATTGAAATGGACGGCAAGAAAAGCAAAGAGGCAATTACAGAATTGGAAGGGATGATCATCAATGAAAACAGTATATCCTGACAGCAAGGGTAGATATGGCCAGTTTGGCGGGAAGTTCGTACCTGAAACGATTATGTTTGCCCTTGAGGACCTGGAAAGAGGATTTTTGGAAGCGATCAATGATGAAGATTTTAAAAAGGATCTTGAACATGAGCTTACACATTATTCAGGAAGACCCACTCCATTAACCTATGCAGGGAAGCTGACCGAACGACTCGGCGGAGCAGGCATCTATCTGAAAAGAGAGGATCTGAACCATACCGGCGCACATAAAATTAACAATGCGATCGGACAGGCACTCCTCGCCAAACGGATGGGGAAAAAGAAAATCATTGCAGAAACAGGAGCGGGCCAGCATGGTGTGGCGGCGGCAACTGCGGCGGCCCGCTACGGCCTTGAATGCAAAGTATACATGGGAGAAGAAGACATCCGGAGACAGGAATTGAATGTGTTCCGAATGAAACTTCTTGGTGCAGAGGTTATACCTGTAACCAGCGGCACACGGACCTTGAAGGATGCGACAAATGAAGCCATCCGGCAGTGGGTGTCAGCGGTTGAAGATACGTTTTATTTGATTGGTTCCGCTGTTGGTCCGCACCCTTATCCGAAAATTGTTAAAGAGTTTCAAAGTGTGATCGGGTTTGAAGCGAAAGCCCAGTACAAGGAGATGCATGGCGGAAAGCTTCCCGATAAGGTCGTAGCCTGTGTGGGCGGAGGAAGCAATGCAATCGGCATTTTTGCCGGGTTTGTCAATGAGGATGTAAAGCTTGTAGGCGTTGAAGCCGGAGGAAAGGGAATCCTGACAGGGCTGCATGCAGCTACAATGGCAAACGGGAGAGAAGGCGTTATCCACGGTTCACTTACGTATCTTCTGCAATCAGAGGAAGGGCAGATCCAGGAGCCTTATTCCATCTCGGCGGGACTTGATTATCCAGGTGTGGGACCTGAGCATGCCTACTTAAAATTCACTAAACGGGTGGATTATCAATGTATTACCGACGAGGAAGCGCTCGAGGCACTGAACATTCTTTGCCTGGAAGAGGGGATTCTTTGTGCACTTGAGAGTGCTCATGCTGTTGCCCAGGCGATCAAAGAAGCAAAAACCATGAGCCCTGACGAAAATATGATTATATGCCTCTCCGGCCGCGGAGATAAGGATGTTCATACTCTGTTTGAACAGCAGAAGGAGGAAGATTCCCATGACCAATAGGATGAAAGAGTTTCAGAAGCAAAAGACGCCACTTTTTGTACCCTTTATTACAGCTGGCGATCCTTCTCCAGAAGCGACTGTTGACCTTGCTCTTGCCCTGCAGCAGGAAGGAGCTTCGGCCTTGGAACTGGGGATTCCCTATTCCGATCCGCTCGCTGATGGACCGGTCATCCAGCGTGCGTCGCTGCGTGCTCTTAAAAACGGGATGTCGCTCGAAAAGGCGATACAGCTAGTCTCCATTATGCGGGAGAAAGGACTGACGATACCGGTTATCATCTTTACTTATTACAATCTTTTGTTACAATTGGGAGAACAGAAATTTTTTGAATTGGCAGCACAGCATGATATTGACGGGCTTCTTGTGCCGGATATGCCGTTTGAAGAAAGCAAAGAGCTTCATGAGTCGTGCCTGCAACATGACTTGAGCTTGATTTCCCTGGCTGCCCCTACGACATCCAAGGAGCGGCTGGGAGAGATCAGCCGAACGGCCCAAGGCTTTTTGTACTGTATTTCATCCCTTGGCGTGACAGGTACAAGAACTTCATTTGCCAAAGACCTGAACCGTTTTCTGGAAAATGCCAAGGCTTCAAGCCAAGTTCCGGTACTTGTGGGCTTCGGTCTTTCCAGCAGGGAACAGATGCAGCAGTTTGAAGGGAAATGCGATGGATTTATCATGGGCAGTGCCATTGTCAAAAAAATTGAAGAACTGGGGCCTGAACTTGTGAACGAGGAAACAAAGGACAAAGCCATTGCGGCGTTTTCTGATTTTCTGTCCAAAGTGGTCCCGGTGAAGAAAGTGTACAGTTAACAGAAAGGAAGGGTCTTTGTGGAGGCGAAAAAACAACTGCAGAATTTAACACCCTATCAACCGGGAAAACCAATTGAAGAAGTAAAACGGGAATACGGTCTGACTAAAATTACAAAATTGGCGTCAAACGAAAACCCTTATGGCAGCTCCCCGTCAGTACGTGATGCCATTATTGCGGAAACCGCTCACCTTGGATTATATCCGGATGGCTACAGCGCCGAACTGAGAGAAGAGCTTTCGGAATTTTTGGGAGTTAAACAAGAAAAACTCATTTTCGGTAACGGTTCGGACGAAGTTGTCCAGATTCTTTCAAGAAGTTATTTGCGTGAAGGCACCAATACGGTGATGGCGGAACATACCTTTCCACAATATAAGCATAATGCAATAATCGAAGGGGCAGAAATCCGTGAAGTCCCGCTAATTAACGGTGAGCATGACCTTAAAGGCATGCTCGGAGCAATTGATGAAAACACGAGAATTGTCTGGCTCTGTTCTCCAAACAATCCAACAGGGCACTATATCAGCCAAAAAGCTTTTGAATCCTTTTTGGCCGAGGTGCCTGAGCATGTTCTCGTCGTAAGTGATGAAGCGTATTATGAATACGTGGTGGCGGAGGATTATCCTGAAACCATTCCTTACCTCTCACAATATCCTAACCTTGTAATCATGCGGACTTTTTCAAAGGCCTATGGTCTGGCAGCACTAAGAATCGGCTATGGAATTGCGGACGAGCGCATTATTCGGGCCATTGAACCGGCTAGAGAACCGTTCAACACTTCAAGAATTGCCCAGGCAGCTGCCCGTGCAGCCATTAAAGACCAGGACTTCCTTGCATCATGTCTGGACAGGAACAGAAAAGGACTCAAGCAGTATTACGACTTTTGCGAGAAGAATGGACTGTCCTATTATCCGTCACAGGGTAATTTTATTTTGATTGATTTTAATGAAGATGCCAATAAGCTGTTTCAGCATTTGCTTGAAAGGGGCTATATTGTCCGCTCGGGAGCAGCGCTCGGGTTTCCAACAAGCCTGCGGATCACGGTAGGCGATGAGATCCAGAACAAGGAGATTATCAGCCACTTGGAAACTTATCTGGAGACGGCAGCCGGCATAAAAAAGGAAACCGTATAATAAATCACAAGAAAGAAGCCATCGCTTGGTTTCTTTCTTGTTGTATTCAAAATTTTCGAAAAATACGGTTGATTTTTATTATGTACCTGCTATACTATAACTAATATGGTTTCTCTCCACTCCTATCCATATTATTGCTTTCCCTGACAGCGCTTTCACCGTCGGGGATTTTTTTATTGGAAGGCAATCATATCTTTGGAAGAGACCTCATAGCCTGTCTATAGAAGGTTAGCCAAACGTACCTTTTGAAGTACACCCTTACTCTCATGTATAATAATCGTATAGAACAATTGTAGTGAGAGAAGGAGTTTTTGCCAGTGGAAAAGTTACAGGAAGCCATTACCCTTGTTGAAATGGGACATGTTCAGGAGGGTATCCAGCTAGTTGAAGTTTTAAGAAAAGAAGCCGATCATCAAACCTTGTATGACATTGCCAGGCTTTATGAAAATTGGGGCCATCTTGATGAAGCGTTAAAGATTGTTACCCAGTTGAGAGCGCTCTATCCGGAAGAAGGCGACCTTACCATCTTTGCGGCTGAACTCCTCATTGAAATGGAAAAAGAAGATGAAGCCCTTGAAATACTGGGGCAAATCAGTGCCTATGATGAATCATATGTCCAATCCCTTCTTTTGCAGGCTGACCTTTACTTCATGCAGGGTCTGCATGAAGTGGCAGAGCAAAAGCTGCTGAAAGCCAGAAAAAGCAATCCGGAGGAACCAGTTCTTGCATATGCGCTCGGTGAACTTTATTTGGAACGAGGCGATTTCCTGAAAGCCGCTGCCTTCTTTAAAGAAGCCGAACCGATTGCAAACACCCTTCCGGAAGGAGATCTTTACTTAAGGCTTGCCGAATCGCTGAGCAGAGGAGGCAAGTTTGAGGAAGCGCTTGAGTACTACAAAAAAGGCTTGGAGATTAAAAAAGAATTGCACAGTTTGTTCGGTTATGGCCTGACGGCCTTTAAAACAGGTGAGTTTAAAACGGCAATTACAGCCCTGACAGAATTAAAAGACCTTGATCCTGATTATACGACCCTTTATCCCCTGCTTTCTTCTGCTTATGAGGAAGAAGGAGCGCTTGACGAAGCATTGGAAGCTGTCCGGGAGGGGATTGCCAAGGATGAATTCAATGAAGACCTGAAAGTCCGCGCAGCAAAGCTTTTGTATCGAATGGGCAATCAGGAAGAAGGTGAGCGCTTTGCAAGAGATGTCATTGCGCTGAACCCTTCCAATGCAGATGCCGTTCTTCATCTGTCTTCACAGCTGAAGAAAGAAGAGCGGTTTGATGATATCATCGAGCTCCTAACGCATGTAAAGGAACAGGGAGATGAGACGCCTGAGATGGCATGGGACCTCGCCTATGCCTACAAGGAAGCAGAAGAATTTGAAGCTGCTCGTGGACAATATGAATCAGCTTATCCTAATTTTAAAAACCATGAAGTCTTTTTAGAAGAATACGGAATGTTTCTGATTGAAGAAGGAGAACCTGACAAGGCATCCACAGTCCTGAAGCATGCCTTGTCATTAAACCCAAACCTTTATCATCTGGAAGAAACCATCAGCAGGCTGGAGGAATTTTAATTCAATTATTCTTTCCGGAAAGCAGGATTTATCGAGCAGGGCAAGAATATACTAAAGTAATATACTTTGGTTAGGAATGATGGGGGGATCACAATGAGCAGCACCGTTTCTGTCCTTGAAAAAAAGGATTTTATTAAATGGTTTTTAAATCATTATCAATTAAAAAAACGTGAGTGCGTCTGGTTGTTAAACTACCTTGTCAGTGACGACCAGCTCATGGAAAAGGTTCACTTTGTAGAAAAAGCCGAGTACTGCCCTAAAGCCATTATCATGTCAGCTCAGTGTACGGATGGGGTTCCGTTCCGTTTTTACAAACAAAACGTGCTGACGACCGATGCTGAGAAATCATTCCACGACATTCGCCTTAACCAGGAAGAGGATATTTTTATAGAACTTAATTTCAACTCCTCGAGACTAACGCCAGAGTACGCGTCCGTGTTGGAGGAAAATCCGCACCTGCCTGACAATATGGTAACGGACCGCAAATACGGACTATGGGCCGAACTCATATTGGATCAATCTGTTTCCCAGTTCAAAAGACAAAAAATACTGGTGAAGATTGATCAGGCACTCGACCAAAAGGATGAAGTTACATTCCAAAAACTTACGGATGAACTAAGAAAATTGTAGCCCTCTTTCAAAAAAAGAGGGCTTTATTTTTTATTTTCTGATACGATGATGAATACAACGACAATACATACATAAAAAGGAGTTTCGCAGATGAAATGGAGTTCAGGAGATATTACCGTTTACCAGCAGTCAAAAGAGTTTGTGGATACTGCCATCATCCCGCTGCTTCCTCTGTCGTTCGGTGCTTCCATCAGGACAAGCGCCAGCATGGCAGATTATGCGACGCTGATCGGAGAGGAGACTGAGCGGCAGCTTCACGGACGGCTGTTTCTTTTCCCCCCGTTCACGTATTTGATGGAGGAAGACAGTGAAACGTTGATGCTTCGCCTGCATTCCTGGGTGAAGGAACTCAAGGATGAAGGACTCCGCCATGTTTATTTTCTGACGAGTGACCCTGGGTGGAAAAAGCGAGAGCAGGAGCTTGGGGAAACTCTCTTATGGATGCCTGTCATTCCGATGGAGACGATGGATGCAGATTACCGGGAGGAAATTGTCAAAGAGCAAGTGAAACAGCTGTTTCAAGTCATTTTGCATAAATGGCAGGAAAGCTAAAAAGCAAGCATTGGAGATTCAGGTTCATATTGACAGTAAAAGTCAACTTACGCTATCATGTTAATGTCCTAGTAATATGTGTGTAAACCAATTGTCCGGATGGACGTTATTTACAGCAAGGGGGGGAAACGAAATGTCTAAGGAAGATATCTCCAGGCGCCAGTTTTTGAACTACACATTAACCGGAGTTGGAGGATTCATGGCTGCAGGAATGCTGATGCCCATGGTGCGTTTTGCCATCGACCCCATTCTTGAAAAGGGTGCGAGCCAGGATATGGTAGCGGTTACTGAAGTCAGCAAAATCGGCAAGGAACCAAAGCGTTTTAACTTCAAAATCAAGCAGAAAGACGGATGGTATGAATCAGAGGTGACCCAATCAGCATGGGTTTACAAAAACGGAAAAGGTGAATTAATAGCGCTTTCACCGGTTTGTAAACATTTGGGCTGCACGATTGACTGGAATACTGATCCTGCCCATCCGAACCAGTTTTATTGTCCTTGCCACGGGGGCCGTTATGAGAAGGACGGTACGAATATTAAAGGTACACCGCCTCTTGCGCCTCTCGATGTGTACGACAGCCAGGTAAAAGACGGAAAATTGTATCTAGGAAAGGCAAAACCACGAAAGGGGGCGTAATCAGTGCTGCAAAAGATTTACGACTGGGTAGACGAGCGTTTGGATATTACGCCGCTCTGGCGAGATGTGGCTGACCATGAAGTGCCTGAGCACGTGAATCCCGCCCATCATTTTTCCGCGTTTGTTTATTGTTTTGGAGGATTGACGTTTTTCATTACCGTCATTCAAATACTGTCTGGAATGTTCTTGACCATGTACTATGTTCCGGATATTGTAAATGCCTGGGAATCTGTGTATTATCTGCAGAATCAAGTGGCATTCGGTGTCATTGTTAGGGGAATGCATCACTGGGGAGCCAGCTTGGTAATTGTTATGATGTTTTTACATACTTTACGCGTATTCTTCCAGGGAGCATATAAGAAGCCTCGTGAATTGAACTGGGTGGTAGGAGTATTGATCTTTTTCGTTATGCTTGGTCTTGGTTTCACAGGGTACTTGCTGCCTTGGGATATGAAAGCGCTATTCGCAACGAAGGTTGGGATCCAGATTGCTGAAACAATTCCCGTTATTGGACCGATTGCAAAAACCTTCCTTGCTGGAGGAGAAATTATCGGGGCACAGACGCTGACACGCTTCTTTGCCATTCACGTTTTCTTCCTGCCGGCTGCACTTTTGGCGCTGATGGGAGCCCATTTTATCATGATTCGTAAACAGGGGATCTCCGGACCGCTGTAAAACTGTTTTCTTAATTATCTTTATTTTTAAAATTCAGCTTGAAACCGCTCTTTCAGGTAAAGAGAGGATGTTGGCTTTTGGAAGCGTCCACTGTTGATTTAGAAAGCTTCCAGACGCTACGAAAAGGGAGGGAGAAAGATGCATCGAGGCAAAGGAATGAGATTTGTAGGCGACTCGCGTGTCCCTGCAGAGCGAAAGCCAAACATTCCAAAAGATTATTCAGAGTATCCCGGAAAGACAGAAGCATTCTGGCCAAACTTCCTTTTAAAAGAATGGATGGTAGGTGCCGTCTTTTTAATAGGGTATTTAATCTTAACCATTTCGCACGAATCTCCGCTGGAGCGTAAGGCAGATCCCACAGATGCCGGGTATATCCCGCTTCCTGACTGGTATTTCCTTTTCTTGTACCAGCTATTGAAATACAAGTATGCTGCCGGTGATTATGTATTAATCGGTACCATTGTTATTCCGGGTCTTGCGTTTGGAGCATTGATGCTTGCCCCATGGCTGGACAGAGGGGCTGAAAGACGTCCTTCGAAACGGCCGGTTGCAACAGGTTTAATGCTTATTGCACTAATTTCCGTTACATATCTGACGTGGGAGTCCGTTGTAACCCATGACTGGGAAAAGGCAAAAGAGCAAGGGAAGATCGTTAAGACCAATATTGATAAAAATGATCCTGGTTATCAAGTGTTTAAAAGTCAGTCATGTGTAGGCTGTCACGGATCAGAGCTGTCGGGCGGAACGGGTCCATCTCTGATCGGAACCGGGCTAAAGCCTGAGGATATTATGAAAATTGCCAAGGAAGGCCGTGGAGCGATGCCTGCCAACGCTTACAAGGGCAATGAAGAAGATTTAAAAAAATTGGCTAACTTTATATCTAAACTGGAAAAATAGCAATGGAAAAAAGCTGGCTTCTATAGTCGGCTTTTTTTTACATCATTCAGCCATGTTAGGAGAAAAGAAATGATCTATCTTTACGGAATCCTGAAGCAAAGGTGGTTTTTAACCTGTTTGCTGATTGTCAACATAATCGGGACAGCTTATGGATACTACTGGTATAAAGACCAGCTGGCAGCGACGCCGCTGAAATTTGTTCTTTTTGTGCCGGACAGCCCTACAGCAAGTCTGTTCTTTGTCTTTGTGCTTATTGCATTTCTGTTCGGAAAAAATATTCCGTATATCGAAGCACTGGCCGCCGTCAGCTTATTTAAATATGGCATATGGGCGGTGGGAATGAACATTGCTGGCGGCCTGGTGGCTCCCCCGCTGTATTGGGAAAGCTACATGTTGATATTTTCACATTTGGGGATGGCCATAGAAGGACTTTTGTACGCCTCATATTATAAGATCCGGCTTCGCCACATGGCTGTTGCCGCTCTTTGGGTGTTCCATAATGAGATGATTGACTATGTTTACGGAATGATGCCCCGTTACGATATACTCGCCGACCATATGCAACTGATCGGCTACCTGACCTTCTGGTTGAGCGCATTTTCAGTTGCACTGATCTATGTGCTAACCCGTGACGTACAGCATCGCGGGTAATTAGAGGTCTATCCTTGTCCGTTTTCTCATATGATGGGTTATACCGTATGGGAGGGACAGGAATGGGAATAAAACGAAAAACCGTTGCAGCGTTAAGCGCTTTTCTGCTTTTGATGCCGGCTGCTGTGCATGCAATCGGCAGCGGCCAGCATCCAGACTTTGACAATGTTACTCAATTGTCCGATAAAGCGCTGGAGCTTGCCAAGGAAGAACGGTATAAAGAAGCAAGCGAGGTTCTCTTCTATATGTCATCCCAGTTTGGCAAAGATGTGGCAAATAGTGATCTTGCGGATGACAAAATCCGAATGGTGGACATGACCATGGAGAATACGATAGAAGCTCTGGGCAGGGCAGAGGAAACCCGTGATGTGAAAATCAGCCGCTTGACCGGCGTCCGGCTGCTTATGGACGCTCTGGTTTCAGACCATCAGCCACTGTGGAAACAGACGGAGTACCAAATCATGAACCCGATTAAATCGATGCAGCTTTCTCTAAAAAAGAAGGAAGATCAGTCATTTCAGGAGGCTGCAAACGAATTTTTGGCGAATTACAACATGATCCGCCCCGCTGTGAGCATGGACGTGACAGAAGCCGTCTTTGACCAGGTCGACCGGGATGTGGAATATATCGAAAACACAAGAACTAACATGATTTCATCGAAGGAGAGCCGCGAAAAACTCACTTCGATTCAGGGAGATTTTGAAAAACTGTTTGATGCAAAAGAAGACACTTCAGATCCTTCTTTATTTTGGCTGATTTTTTCGATCGGAGGCATTATTTTCTCTACATTATTTTATGTCGGATGGAGAAAATATAAAGCAGAAACAGAGAGTGAAAAGGCAGTAGAGTGGCCGGAGGAATGAGCGTTCTAATTGACATAAGAGCTGCAGATTAATAAAATTAAAGTATAAATAATAGTGGAGGAATGCCATAAATGTCTTTTCTCATCTACTTTGCACTTTTGTTGATTATCCCGCTTTGGGCACAAATGAAAGTGAAAAGCACCTACAATAAATATTCAAAAGTTGAAAACTCTACAGGAAAAACGGGAGCTGAAGTCGCCCGTGAAATATTGGACCAAAACGGGTTGTACAATGTGGCAGTAGAGCCGATTGGCGGCAGGCTGTCCGACCATTATGACCCGCGTACAAAAGTGGTACGTTTATCGGAAGAAAACTATTACGGCCATTCAATTGCCGGCTCTGCTGTCGCTGCCCATGAAGTGGGACATGCGATCCAGGACAAAGAAAGCTATGCACCGCTTCGCTTTCGGCATGCATTGGTGCCTGTTGCTAATCTCGGGTCCAACTTTTCGTATCTTCTGATTTTAGCGGGTATACTCTTCACATCAGCTAACCTGCTGTTGGTCGGTATTGTCTTTATGGCCGCAGCTGTGCTGTTTCAGCTGGTGACCCTGCCGGTAGAATTTAACGCCAGCAGCCGGGCGATGGACCAGATTGTATCCACCGGCATGATCCGTAATAACGAAGAACGACAGGCTAGAAAAGTGCTGAATGCCGCTGCACTCACATACGTGGCAGCTGCGCTCGTTGCCGTTCTCGAACTTTTGCGCTTTGTGCTCATGTTCGTTGGCATGAATAATGATGATTAAAATTGATAAAACCTCCGCAGAATGCGGAGGTTTTTTGTGTCGCGTATTTGTGTTCAAAGCCTCCAACGTCTGCGCTTCTAAGCGGACGCCTCAGCTTTTCTTAATTTGATCCAGCTTCGGCGTCCAGAAGCTCGGCCGTTTCGCCTTTTCACAAAATACAAAAAGCGTATTTGTGTTCAAAGCCTCCAACGTCTGTGCTTCTAAGCGGACGCCTCAGCTTTTCTATTTGGATCCAGCTTCGGCTCCTTGGCCCTCGAGGTCACTTCGCTATTGAGCAGAAAACAAAAAGAGTTTTATGCTCAATAGCTCCAGTGCTTGTCGGGCCAGAACAGGCGCTTCAGCTTTTCCTAATTTGATCCAGCTTCGGCGTCCAGAAGCTCGGCCGTTTCGCCTTTTCACAAAATACAAAAAGCGTATTTGTGTTCAAAGCCTCCAACGTCTGCGCTTCTAAGCGGACGCCTCAGCTTTTCTTATAATCCTATTGGGTTTTTGTCTGCGTCGAGTGTGAAGCCTTCTCCGAGGACTTCGTGAACGTCGTTGACGGTCACGAAGGCGTGCGGATCGACTCGTTCAATAACCTGCTTGAGACGGACGATTTCATTACGGGCGAATACACAGTACAGCACTTCCTTCTGTGTGCCGGTAAAGCTTCCCTTGGCCGTAAGAAGGGTAGCTCCCCGGTCCATTTCTTTCATGATCAGGGCAGCGATTTCGGTGTTTTTTTCGGAGATGATCATCGCTGCTTTTCCGGCATACGCGCCTTCCTGCATGAAATCAATCACCCTTGCGCCAACAAATACGGCGACCAGGGTATACATGGCTTCTTTATAATCGAGATAGACAAGCGAGAGGGAAATGACGACGAAATCAAACATGAACATTGTTTTCCCCATGCTCCATCCCATAAATTTATGACCGAGCCGTGCAATGATATCCACTCCGCCTGTTGTTCCGCCATAGCGGAAAATAATGCCGAGTCCGATGCCGATAAAAACGCCAGCGAACAGGGCTGCGAGGGGCATATCTTGTTTCAGGTCAACCCTGAGAGAAGAGAAACGCTGAAAAAGGTAAAGAAAAAGAGACACACCAAGCGTACCGATCAACGTATAAATGAATGCGTTTTTTCCAAGCAGCTTCCAGCCAACAAAAAAAAGCGGGAGGTTGAGCGCCAGATTAGAATACGAAGGGTCAATATGAAACAAAAAGTAAAGAATAAGGGTAATGCCGGTAAAACCGCCTTCTGCCAGATTGTTCTGCATGTTGAAATGCACGATGCCAAAAGAAAAGATGGCGGAGCCCAACAAGATAAAAAAGACGTTTTTGATGCGGATGGGAAAAGTCATACGTGCCTCCTGATTCTGTTGCGTCGCCTTGATGGCGTTTTCATTATAAAGCAAAAACGGGGGCCGTTCAATCGCTCAAGAAATTTGTCAAATGCTTTATTCTCCGCTAACATTAACGTAGGATTGAACATGAGGTGATATACGATGAACAAGACCATGCAAGAAATGCAAAAAGAAGTTGATACATACATCAGCCAGTTCAAAGAAGGCTATTTCAGCCCACTGGCCATGACCGCCCGAATGACCGAAGAGCTTGGCGAGCTTGCCCGTGAAGTTAACCACTATTATGGGGAAAAACCAAAAAAATCAACCGAAAAAGAACAGACGATCGAAGAGGAACTCGGCGATCTTTTCTTCGTCTTACTATGTTTTGCCAATTCACTCAATATTAGTATGGAAAAATCGTTTGATTTGGTCATGAAAAAATTCAATACAAGAGATAAAGACCGTTGGACACGGATTGAAGAAGGAGAGGAACAATAAGATGAACAAGGAAATTTCTATCGTCATTGCAGGACCACGAGGAAAGATGGGGAGCGAGGCTGTCCGGATGGTAACAGAAACCCCGCATTTTAAACTTGTTGCGGTTATTGATTCAAGAAATGAAGGCATGAAGCTGAAGGATGTCTCGGGCATGCCTGCGCTTGATATTCCGGTATATGAGGATGCCCCAAGGTGTTTTTCGGAAATCCATCCGGATGTCCTGATTGACTTGACAAAACCCGATGTGGGAAAAGTTCATCTTGAACAGGCGCTGGAGCACAATGTTCGCCCGGTAATCGGAACTACCGGTTTTTCAGACGAAGATCTTGAACGCTTGAAAAACCTCGCATCCGAGCGTGAACTGGGCGCTATTATTGCACCAAACTTTGCCGTAGGTGCCGTTTTGATGATGAAATTTGCGCAGATGGCTTCAAGGTACCTTCCGGATATCGAGATTATTGAAAAGCATCATGACCAAAAACTGGATGCCCCGTCAGGAACAGCTCTGAAAACTGCACAGTTGATTCGTGAGGTCAGGGAATCCAAACAACAGGGGCACCCTGACGAAAGAGAAGACATTAAAGGAGCAAGAGGCGCCGAACTCGATGGAATCCGGATTCACAGTATTCGCTTGCCTGGGCTTGTTGCGCATCAGGAAGTCGTTATGGGTGGAGAAGGACAAACGCTGACCATTAAGCACGATTCCATGAACCGGGCTTCATTCATGCCTGGTGTCAAGCTGGCGGTCGAAGCGGTCATGAATGTGGATCATCTTGTTTACGGCTTGGAAAATATTATTGAATAAAAAGGGTGGGGAACGATGAGAATTGCGTTGGTGGCGCATGATAATAAAAAACAGGAAATGATTAATTTTTCAGTTGCTTATGAACCGATTTTGAAGAAGCATGAATTGTTTGCAACAGGCACTACAGGACAAAAAATCATGGATGCTTCCGGGCTGAATATCCACAGATTTCAATCCGGTCCCCTTGGTGGCGATCAGCAGATCGGTGCGTTAATTGCGCAGAACGAGATGGATCTTGTTCTATTTTTTCGTGATCCGTTAACCGCACAGGCGCACGAACCCGACATTTCCGCGCTCATTCGCCTCTGTGATGTTTACCAGATTCCGGTAGCGACGAACGTGGCGAGTGGAGAACTGTTCATCCGGGCCATGGAGCGCGGCGATTTCAATTGGAGAACCATTATTAGAGAGAGAGAAGGGCAATCATCATGAGACAAGAAAGCTGGCTCGCGTTTGGCGCTCATTCGGACGATGTTGAAATTGGAATGAGCGGTTCCATTGCGAATCACACGGCCAATGGAGGAAGGGTTACCATTTGCGACCTTACCCAGGCCGAACTTTCATCTAACGGTACGGTGGAGCGAAGGAAAGAAGAAGCAAAGAAGGCTGCTGACGTGCTTGGTGTAACCGAACGGCTGAATCTTGGACTTCCCGACCGCGGTATCTTACTGAAAGAGGACCATATCGCGTCGATCGTGACGGTCATTCGAAAAGTAAAACCGGACAGCATTTTTGTTCCTTATCCGAAGGACCGCCATCCGGACCATGGCAATTGTTCAAAACTTGTGGAAGAAGCGGCATTTTCCGCTGGTGTGAAAAATGTTGCGGATCCCGAGGGTCTGCCTCCACACAGGGTGAAAAATATTTATTTTTATTTTATCAACGGTTTCCACAAGCCTCATCTGCTCGTTGATATATCGTCTGTTTTTGAAAAAAAGGTGGCGGCGCTGAATTGTTATGAAAGCCAATTCGTTAAAAGTGATGAAAGCTTTGCTACACCGCTTGTTAATGGATACATTGAATCGGTCAGCGCCAGGGAAAAGATGTTTGGCTTTGAAGCGGGTGTCGCCTACGCGGAAGGGTTTATTACCAAAAAGCCTTATTTATTAAAGACATTGTAAGGAGAACCAAATGAAGCTGAAAATTGGAATTACATGTTATCCTACTGTCGGCGGATCCGGGGTTGTAGCTACTGAGCTTGGAAAACTGCTGGCTGAAAAAGGGCATGAGATACATTTTATTACCTCTGCCCTGCCCTTCCGCCTTGGAAAAGTGTATGCAAATATCTTTTATCATGAAGTGGAAGTCAACAATTATTCCGTCTTTAAATATCCGCCGTACGATTTGGCATTGGCGAGTAAAATGGCGGAGGTCGCCAAGCGTGAAAAGCTGGATATTATCCATGCGCATTATGCGATACCGCACGCGGTGTGTGCCTTTTTGGCGAAGCAGATGGCAGGTGAACAGCTAAAGATTGTTACCACCCTCCATGGGACTGACATTACAGTTCTTGGATATGATCCTTCTCTGAAAGAGATGATCAAATTCGGGATTGAAAAGTCGGATGCTGTAACGGCAGTATCCAATAGTTTGAAAAATGATACATATCGCCTGCTAGGCGTGGAAAATGAGATTTATCCCATCTATAACTTTGTAGATGAACGGGAATATTTTAAGCAGGATGCGAGCCATCTGAAGAAAGGATATGGCATCAAACCGGAAGAAAAGGTCATTATTCATATTTCCAACTTCCGGAACGTTAAACGGGTACCTGATGTTATTAAGGCGTTTCATAAAATCGTAAGCGAAATTCCAGCA
This sequence comes from Fictibacillus sp. S7, assembly GCF_004127935.1. NCBI lineage: Bacteria > Bacillati > Bacillota > Bacilli > Caryophanales > Fictibacillaceae > Fictibacillus > Fictibacillus sp. S7. The sequence continues at coordinate 588,864 of NZ_QJKL01000001.1, forward strand.
AAACTTCTGTTGATTGGAAACGGTCCGGAATTTACGGTCGCCTGCAAGCTGGTCCAGGACCTGAACATTGAAGAACATGTTCTCTTCCTAGGAAAGCAGGAAAATGTGGCTGAATTATTTTCCATAAGCGACTTGAAGCTTCTCCTTTCTGAGAAAGAGAGCTTTGGGCTGGTTCTGCTTGAAGCAATGGCTTGTGGAGTACCTGTCGTTGGGACGAACATCGGCGGAATACCAGAAGTAATTCTGGACGGAGAAACGGGGTATATTTGTAAACTGGGAGACATCGATGGTATCGCCCGTGCATCGCTTTCCATTCTGACGGATGAAAGCAAACAACAGAGATTTTCCTATCAGGCGATGCAGCATGTAAGAGATCATTTTCATTCTTCCAAGATCGTGGAAGATTATGAGCAGCTATACTATAGCGTTTTAAAAGGATAGGATGCCAAATGAAAGATCTTTTTGAAGGTGCACAATATATTATGGACAGGCTGGAAGAGGCAGGGTTTCAGGCTTATATGGTTGGCGGCTGTATCCGTGATCTTCTGCTGGACAGGAAAATGGGGGATATTGATATTGCCACTTCCGCGCTTCCGGTGGAGGTTTCTTCTCTATTTCCAAAAACAATCCCCGTCGGTATTGAACACGGAACGGTGATTGTTCGGCATGGGGCGGTTTCATATGAAGTGACAACGTTCAGAAAAGAAGGGAAGTATGTGGACCGCCGTCATCCTTCGTCTGTCGAATATATTGATTCCCTGGAAGAGGATCTGGCAAGAAGAGATTTTACCATCAATGCAATGGCCATGGACCGGTTCGGGACAATTTATGACCCTTTTGGCGGCAGACAGGATCTTCAAAATCAGCTCATAAAAACCGTCGGAAATCCTGTTAAACGATTCCATGAGGACCCTCTCCGAATCATGAGAGCCCTCCGGTTTTGGTCGGTCATAGGGTTTTCGCTTGAAACCCAAACGAAAATGGCCTGTGTGTCCTTGTCCAAAGAATTAAGGGAAATTGCGGTAGAACGGCTTGCAGTCGAGTTTACTAAGCTCCTTCGGGGGATGGATGCTCCAATCTGCCTGGCGTTTATCTTTGAAGAAGGATTTTCTTCTTCATTGCCAGAACTCGAGAGATACAAAGACAGGGCGGACTCGCTTTCTTCATTTGGGTGGACCGGTTTAGAAAAGGATGAAGAAAGATGGGCCGCTCTTCTTTTTTTGCTTGGGGCTTCTGATTTGACTGGTTTTTTAAAAGCCTGGAAACGGTCCAATGCCCTCATCCGGGAGGTTGGGCTGCTCTTCCGTTTTTTGGACAAGGATGTACGGAAGCCGGTGTATTTGTACGAACTAGGCGAGGAACGGGCTGTGTCATGTTTACGGATAAGGAATCTGCTGCAGGGGAAAAAGGCCAATGAAGAGCTCAGCAAGCTACAGGAATCCTATCGCAGACTGCCCATCCATTCGAGAAAGCAACTGGCAGTCAATGGGCGGGACATTGTGAAATCGTTTGAAAGGGAAAAGGGACCCTGGATTCAGGAGATTCTTGGTGAAATTGAAAAAGGTGTCGTCGAAAAGACAGTGCAAAACAATAAAGAGGAAATTCTGAGTTGGGTAAGGAGTTGGAAGGGAAAATGAGACAGCATTTGCTGCAGATGCTCATGAACAATGAGGGGGAGTATGTTTCGGGACAGCAAATCAGCGATAAACTGAGCTGTTCGCGCACAGCGATCTGGAAGCATATTGAGGAATTGCGCAAGGAAGGATATGTGATTGAAGCGGTGCCTCGCAAGGGATACCGGATCCAATCTGCACCTGACCGAGTCACAGCGGCAGAAATCAATGCGCGGCTCAAAACAGAGGTTCTCGGGAGGACAATAGTGTACGAGGAATCTGTTAAAAGTACACAAGAGATTGCTCAACGGCTTTCACAGTCTGGTGCGTATGAAGGAACGCTGGTGGTTGCCGATGAACAGACCGGCGGACGCGGGCGTCTCGGACGCCAATGGCAGTCGCCAAAAGGAACAGGAGTCTGGATGAGCCTCATTCTTCGCCCGGACATTCCTCTCCAAAAGGCTCCCCAGCTTACCCTGCTTGCAGCGGTCGGCATCACCAAAGCCATCTCGAAAGTTACCGGTCTCCGTCCGGAGATCAAATGGCCGAACGACATTCTGGTTAATGGTAAAAAGGTTGTCGGAATCTTAACGGAACTGCAGGCGGAATCCGACCGTGTACATGCGGTCATTATCGGCCCAGGTATTAATGTAAACGTGGGACGTGACGATTTTAACGACGAGCTCAAGGATATTGCCACCTCCCTGAAAATAGAATCAGGAAAAGAAATCAAACGGGCAGAACTCATTTCATCCATTCTTAAAGAAATGGAAGAACTTTATCATGATTATTTAAACAACGGATTCGCGCTCGTGAAGCTTATGTGGGAAAGCTACGCAAACAGCATCGGACGGCGCATTCGCGTGCGCACCCTCAATCAGCAGATTGAAGGCATCGCAAAAGGCATTACTGATGATGGAATTTTGCTTCTTGAGGATGATGAAGGGAACATCCACCCGATTTATTCGGCTGACATTGAGATTCCCGGAACCTGAATATTGTGGTAAAGTAATAGGTGTAGAAAAGGCGGTATCCTGCATTTAGGAACTGCACTTTCTGAGAAGGAAAGATTAACGTATTAATCTGCCTAGATCCATAAAGGACCGGGACAGAGGGATTGCAGAAACACACGTACTTTAAAACCCCTCTGATTACTTCGAGGGGTTTTTCCTCTGTGCCTCCTTAAAAAAGGAGGAGTAAGGATGAAAACGACTCAAAGTTTTCTTGCAATGAAGCAAAACAAGGAAAAGATCGCAATGGTGACAGCCTATGATTACCCATCTGCCCAACTGGCTCAAAGAGCAGAAGTGGATGTGATTCTGGTGGGTGATTCGCTCGGGATGGTGGTTCTTGGATATGACTCAACCGTTCCGGTTACCGTGGATGACATGATCCACCATGCCAAAGCGGTAAAACGGGGAGCGCCAGATACCTTTATTGTCACCGATATGCCGTTCATGAGCTATCACGGCACAAGGGCTGAGACCGTTAAAAACGCCATGAGAATCATGCAGGAAACAGGTTCACAGGCCCTTAAACTTGAGGGAGGAAAAAGCGTCATCGAGACCATCCGCTATCTGGTGGAAGGCGGCGTTCCTGTTATCGGCCATCTTGGTCTTACGCCGCAGACGGCCGGTGTGCTGGGCGGCTATAAAGTACAGGGAAGAGAATCCGCACAGGCCAGGCAGCTATTTGATGATGCGAAACGGGTAGAGGACGCCGGAGCCTTTGCTCTTGTTCTCGAATGTGTGCCTAAGCAGCTCGCCCAACTGATTTCCGAATCGATCAAAATACCGGTGATTGGCATTGGAGCAGGTAGTGAAACGGACGGTCAGGTGCTTGTCTACCATGATTTGATCGGATATGGTTTTCACCATATACCGAAATTTGTGAAAATGTTTGCCCACTCCGCCCATCCGATGCTGAAAGGGATTGAAACGTATGTTTCCGAAGTGAAAGCCGGAACCTTTCCTGATGAAGCGCATTCGTTTTCCATGAAACCAGAAGAAGCACAAGCGCTGTACGGGGGGAAATAAATTGAAAATCATAAAAAGCATCCAAGAGATGAGCGCATACAGCCAAGCACAATTGGCAGCAGGAAAGAGCATCGGGTTTGTTCCGACGATGGGGTATCTTCATGAAGGGCATGGAGCTCTTATGGACAGAGCGCGAAAAGAAAATGATTGTGTGGTTATCAGCATTTTTGTCAATCCGCTTCAATTTGGACCAAATGAAGATTTTGAACGGTATCCAAGGGATTTTGCACGGGATGAAAATGTGGCGATAAACAATGCGGTTGACGTAGTATTTTATCCGGAAGTGCATGAGATGTATCCGAATAACCCATCTGTCGTTTTGCACGTGAAAAGAAGGGTTCAAGCACTTTGTGGGAAAACAAGGGAAGGGCACTTCGATGGAGTGGCAACCGTTCTTTCCAAACTGTTTCACATTGTTTCCCCTACAAGAGCTTATTTCGGAATGAAGGATGCTCAGCAGGTGGCGGTTGTTGAAGGATTGATTACCGATTTGAATTATCCAATGGAGCTGGTGGCCTGCCCGACTGTGCGGGAAGAGGATGGTCTGGCAAAAAGCTCGAGAAACGTTTACTTATCACCGCAGGAGAGAAGAGAAGCGCCTGTATTATTCCGCTCGTTGAAATTGGCAGCAGAACTCCTGGAAAAAGAGAAAAATATTACACTTGTGAAAGAAAAAATGGTAGAGTATGTAGAGACAGAAACAAGCGGAATTGTCGATTATTTTGAGATTCTTTCCTACCCTGAACTTGAGGAAGTTCCCTACTCCACGCAAACCATGATCATCGCGCTTGCCGTCCAGTATGAGAATGCCAGGCTGATTGATAATCTACTGATTACACCCAAGGAAAGGGAACTATAGGTGATGTTATGTACAGAACAATGATGAAAGGCAAGATCCATCGCGCCCGTGTAACCGAATCGAACTTGAATTACGTGGGAAGCATAACGATAGATGAAGATATTCTTGATGCGGTTGACATGGTTCCCAACGAAAAGGTGCAAATCGTCAACAATAATAATGGGGCAAGATTTGAAACCTACATCATTCCCGGTCTCCGAGGAACTGGAGTGATGTGCCTGAATGGTGCAGCTGCACGCCTTGTGCAGGAAGGCGATGTTATTATTGTGATTTCATACTGCATGCTTTCTGAAGAGGAAACCGCGGCTCATCAGCCAAGGGTTGCGATCATGGATGAAAACAACCGTATTACAGAAATATTAGGTTATGAACCGGCTTCAACGATTCTTTAACCCCTTCTTCAAGGGGTTTTTCTATTTACATACAAGAGCTGCACTGCTTATAAGTGCATGCCGTTTGACCTGAGGTGAAAAGGATGAACAACCGTTATGTTGTGATTGATGTAGAAACGACTGGAAACTCCCCCGCACGCGGAGACCGGATCATTCAGATCGGAGCTGTGGTGGTTGAAAATGACATAATCGTTGACCGTTTTTCTTCCTTTGTGAACCCGGAAATCCCCATTCCTCCGTTTATTGAGCAGCTTACCGGGATCAATGATGAGATGGTTACGGATGCCCCTTTGTTTGAAGAGATTGCACCGGCCATTTTACAGATGCTTGAAGGATCTTATTTCGTCGCCCATAACGTATTATTTGATTTGAACTTTTTGCAGGAAGAGTTTGAAAACAGCGGGTACCGGCGATTTTCCGGACCAATGATTGACACCGTGGAACTTTCCAGAGTTTTATTGCTGCAGGCCGACAGCTATCAGCTGGGGCAGTTGGCAGATTACCTGGGTATTGTCCATGAAAACCCGCATCAGGCCGATAGTGACGCGGAAGTAACCGCACATTTGCTCGTTCAGCTGCTCGATAAGCTCAACACTCTTCCGCTCTTGACGCTTCAGCGACTTGAACCCTTTTTGAAAAAGATGCAGAGCAGTCTGGAGGAAATCGTAAAGGACATCATCATTTCGAAGTCTTCCAGAATAGAAGATGAGGAAGGAATGGATTATTTCCGGCAGCTCGCGATCAAATCTTTTTCACCGGTTGAAAAAGAGGACATCGGAGCAGACGCCGCCGTAGATCCTCAATCATTGCTTCGCACCCTTGCGGAGGAAATGGAACATTATGAAACAAGAGAAAGTCAGCAAAAGATGATCGGTATGGTTTTTGAAGCCATGGAAGATCATCAGCATGCCGTGATTGAAGCCGGAACAGGTGTCGGAAAGTCGCTTGGCTACCTTATCCCTTCCTTGGTGTACGGAAAGCAGCATGACCGGCCGATCGTCATCAGTACACATACGATTCAGCTTCAGCAGCAGCTTATGGAGCGGGATATTCCCATTCTGAAGAACATTTTGCCGTTCCCCTTTCATGCCACAGTCCTGAAAGGCCGCAATAACTATCTGTGTCTGCGCAAGTTTGAACAATCACTGGATGACAGCTACGATGATAATTACGATACGAATCTGACGAAGGCCCAACTGCTCGTCTGGCTGACTGAAACCACCCAGGGCGATGTTGAAGAGTTAAACCTTGCATCAGGCGGCAAGCTGTTCTGGCAACAGGTGAAAAGCGATTCGGGCTCATGCCTGAATCAGCGGTGTCCCTGGTTTTCCAGATGTTTTTATCATCGTAAACGAAAAGAGGCCATGGTGTCTGACCTTGTCATCACAAACCATGCTCTTTTGTTTACCGATGTAAAATCCGACGCCCAGCTGCTGCCTTCTTACAAGGAGGTAATTATTGACGAAGCCCATCATGTGGAGGAAGTGGTAAGCGACCATTTCGGCGTTCAAACGGATTATTTTGTGTTTGCAAGGTTACTTGAACGGATGGGGACAAAGGAAGATAACGGGCTTGTGCAAAAGCTTTACGAACTGACAGAGGCCGCAGAAGTGACAGGACTGGAAGAAGCCCTGGACAAAATCGCCCTGAAGCTTCCAGATCTTAAAATGGAGCTGGATGAGTTGTTCCGTACCCTTCGTGACTATGTGCTTGAAGCCAAAAAAAGCAGTATGAACGACTTTGGCCGAGTGAGCTACCGGTACGGTGATCGGGAAGGAAAACGCGTAGCCTGGCAGGCGATCATGGAGATGTCCCAGCGTGTTCATTTTGAAGTCAATGATCTGGAAAAGCTGTTAAAAAAGACGGCACAGCTGTGCGATGAAAAAGAAGACCATTTCAACTTTAAACAAAAAGGGCTTGTCGCTGATTTTAATGGTGTGAGAAACCAGCTGCAAGAGGAAAAGGAAAAACTGCGTCACCTGTTATGGGAGGTGAACGATGATGAAGTATTCTGGCTTGAGGTGGAGGCGAAGGGCGCAAAAAATGCCGTGTATCTTTACAGCAAACCGATCGTGATCGGGGATATGCTGGCTGATGAATTTTTTGCCAAAAAGAACAGCGCGGTTCTTACTTCGGCAACGCTGTCGGTCAGAAATTCGTTTCAGTATATGACCTCCCGGCTGGGTCTAGATGATTTTGGGCCAATGACTGCTAATCTTCCATCACCGTTCTCTTACGATCAGCAGGTGAAGTTCATGGTACCTGAGGATGTTCCGCTCATCAATGAAGTGGACCAGGAAACCTTTGTTGCCGTTATTGCACGGCAGCTTTACAATATTGCCAAAGTAACCAGAGGCAGAATGCTTGTTCTGTTTACCTCGAGTGACATGCTTAGGGAAACCTACAATGTGTTCAAAAACATTTCGGATTCAGACGAGTTTGTCCTGTTTGGACAGGGAATTGACAGCGGAAGCCGGGCACGGTTGACGAAGAATTTCAAGAAATTTGAACAGTCGATTCTGTTTGGCACAAGCAGTTTTTGGGAGGGGATCGACATTCCGGGCGAAGATCTGTCCTGTCTTGTCATCATCCGGCTTCCGTTTGCGCCGCCTGATAATCCGGTCACGGCAGCCCGGGCAGATAAACTTAAGAAAGACGGAGGCAATCCGTTTATGGAGCTTTCCCTCCCGCAGGCCATTATCCGCTTCAAGCAGGGGTTTGGACGATTGGTCCGTACACAAAGGGATAAGGGTGTCGTGTTTGTTTTCGACAGAAGGATAACAGAGACGCGCTACGGCAATTCGTTCGTTACTTCTCTGCCGCCGGTACCCGTGCAAAAGGGTCTGATGGCCGACCTGCTGACCGATCTTGAAGGATGGCTCGATCCGTCATAAAATAGATGGAGATTGCCTGTCCAAAAATGGCAGAAGTCTGATATAGTAAGTTACGAGATGGAATTGGGTAAGGAGGCAGCAGGTTTGGAGAGCAGAATCAAAGTTCTTTCCACTGTGAAGATCAGCAAATCGCCTGACCTTTACAAGGTTGTGACCGAATTAAACAAAACATTGAAACACAAAGATGTCATGTTCGGTCTGGCACTCGATGAACAGGATGAAAATAATATGATATTTACCATCTACAAAACATAAAAAGGGTGCACGAGATGAAAAAATGGTGGATTATTCTGGGGATAGCCTGTATCGTAATTATCCTCTGGCAGAGCATTTCACTGTATAATAAGATTCTTTTAAACCGTGATGCGGAACAGGAGAGAGCAGTACAGGCCGCACAAAACGATTATCATTTAAAGGTTCACCAGATGGATTATTATCACGGCAATCAGGCGCTGAATGTGCTAAGCGGCACCTCCGGCAAGTATGGGAAGGTATATGTGCTGGTTAATAACAAAGGCAAGACCAAACTGGTAAAACAAAGTGATGGCCTGACAAAGCAGCAAATGAAGAAATATGTGGACAAAAACCTCAAACCAAAGGAATGGGTGAATCTCCGGCTTGGAATGGAGAACAACCAGGTGGTATGGGAAGCCGTTTATCTGGATGATAACGGAAGGTATACGTTTTACTACGGCGATTTCCAAACAGGAGAACGCTATAAAAAATACAGCATCAAGCAAGAAATCTAAAAGTGAGGGATGAGAAGAATGGAACTGGCAAACCGAGTAAAAGCACTTACACCATCTACAACACTGGCCATCACGGCAAAAGCGAATGCATTAAAAGCAGAGGGGCATAATGTGATTGGACTGGGCGCAGGAGAACCGGACTTTAATACCCCTGAACACATCATTGAGGCTGCCTACCGGGCCATGAAGGAAGGGCATACGAAGTATACCGCTTCCGGAGGCCTGCCTGCCCTTAAAAAGGTGATTGCAGAAAAATTCAAGAAAGACCAGAATCTTGACTATTCGCCTCAGGAAATTGTAGTTGGAACGGGAGCGAAACAATCGCTCTATTCACTTTTTCAGGTTTTACTAAACGACGGAGACGAGGTCATTATTCCAACACCGTACTGGGTGAGCTACCCCGAGCAGGTGAAACTGGCAGGCGGTGTACCGGTTTATGTGGAAGGCAAGGAAGACAATGCGTTTAAAATTACACCTGCACAGCTGGAAGAAGCGGTGACAGGAAAAACAAAAGCGATCGTCATCAATTCCCCAAGCAATCCAACAGGCTCTCTGTACAATGAAGAAGAACTGAGACAAATCGGGGAAGTATGCTTAAAACATAATATTGTTATCATCTCGGATGAAATCTATGAAAAATTAATTTATGGCGGTGCACAGCATACGTCCATTGCCCAGCTTTCTCCGGAGCTGAAAGAACAGACCATAATTATTAATGGGGTTTCCAAGTCCCATTCCATGACGGGATGGAGGATCGGCTATGCGGCAGGCAACAGTACGGTTATTAAAGCAATGACCAACCTGGACAGCCACAGTACATCCAATCCGACCACGATTTCCCAATATGGCGCGATTGCTGCTTATGAGGAAAGCCAGGAACCGGTGGAAGAAATGAGGATTGCTTTTGAATCCCGTCTGAATACCGTTTATGAAAAGCTGATTCAAATTCCGGGCTTTTCATGCGTGAAACCAAAAGGTGCGTTTTATCTTTTCCCGAATGTGAAGGAAGCGGTTAGATTGACCGGCTTTAACAGTGTGGATGAATGGGTGGCAGCGCTCCTTGAGGAGGAGAAGGTTGCGCTTGTTCCGGGTTCAGGCTTTGGAGCACCGGACAATGTAAGGCTTTCTTATGCTACATCCCTTGAAAAATTTGAGGAAGCTTTGGAGCGGATTGCCCGGTTCATGGAAAAAAAGAGCAAATAACAGATTTTGAGGGTATTTGATTTTTATAAGTGATTAGATGATAATCACTTATACATAGAATGATTTGGAGGGTGTCACGTGAAAACAACAATATCCCAATTAAAAAGCCATATCGATGAGACAGTAACCATCGGTGCCTGGCTGAGCAATAAGCGCTCAAGCGGCAAAATTGCATTCTTGCAGCTTCGGGACGGAACGGGCTTTGTTCAAGGAGTGGTCGTTAAAGCTGAAGTGGCTGAAGACATCTGGACAACAGCCAAAGGACTTACACAGGAAACCAGTCTTTATGTGACAGGGAAAGTCCAGCAGGATGACCGCTCTCAAACAGGTGTGGAGCTCGTTGTTTCAGACGTGAAGATCATTAACGAAGCAGTGGATTATCCGATTACGCCAAAAGAGCATGGCACAGAGTTTCTGATGGATCACCGCCATCTCTGGCTTCGTTCCAAACGCCAGCATGCGATTATGAAAGTCAGAAATGAAATTATTCAGTCCATGTATGAGTTTTTCCACAAAAATGAATTTATCAAAGTCGACCCGCCTATTTTGACAGGCAGTTCCGCCGAAGGAACAACGACTTTGTTCCATACCAAATATTTTGACGAAGATGCATATCTTTCTCAAAGCGGACAGCTGTATATGGAAGCTGCAGCCATGGCGCTTGGAAAGGTATTCTCGTTCGGTCCGACTTTCCGTGCCGAAAAGTCAAAAACACGTCGCCATTTGATCGAATTCTGGATGATTGAGCCTGAGATGGCTTTCGTGGAGCATGAAGAATCCCTCGAGATTCAGGAGCAGTTTGTCAGCCATGTGGTACAATCCGTGCTTGAACGCTGCAAGCTTGAACTGACTGTGCTAGGCCGAGATCTTTCCAAGCTTGAAAATGTAAAAGCTCCGTTTCCGCGGATTTCTTATGATGATGCGATTACACTTCTGAAAGAAAAAGGATTTGATGATATCGAGTGGGGAGAAGATTTTGGTGCGCCTCATGAAACAGCGATTGCCGAAAGCTTTGACAAGCCTGTTTTTATCACCAATTATCCAAAAGAAATCAAGGCCTTTTATATGAAGCCGCATCCTGAACGAGATGATGTCGTGCTTTGCGCGGACCTGATTGCACCGGAAGGCTATGGGGAAATCATCGGAGGAAGCCAGCGTATTGACGATCTTGAACTGATGAAAGCCCGCTATGAAGAGCATGGACTTACAGATGATGCCTACAAATGGTATCTTGAGCTCCGCCAATATGGCAGTGTGCCGCATTCCGGATTTGGTCTGGGTCTTGAGCGTACTGTCGCCTGGATCACCGGCGCCGAACATGTCCGTGAAACCATTCCGTTCCCACGTTTGCTGAACCGACTGTATCCTTGATTTTTTAAACTTACTTTAGAAAAAACTTTTAAAAAACCTCCTCTTTAAGGAGGTTTTTCACCTTTCACCCGGGACCTGTCTGTAGGGCGGTTACACCTATCCGTCTTAAGCTTCATCGATGTTTTCACGGCAACATCATGATTGGGGAAAGAAGGCTTACTCGTGGTATACTGATGAAGAAGGGGTGTTATGATGGAAAAGGCATTATTTTTGAAATGGCTGTCAGAAGGAACGATTTCAATACCCCATGTTCTGTTTAAGCATTACCGGTCCATCGGACTTCAGGACGAAGAATGCATGCTACTTCTGCATGTACATACATTTATAGAATCAGGGAATCCCTTCCCGACTCCGGAGGAGCTTTCCGGAAGGATGAGTATTACCCCCACCCGTTGCATGGGAATGCTGAGAGGTTTTATCCAGCAGGGGTTATTGGAGATCGGCCAATATGAAGACGATGAAAGAGGCATGTACTACGAAGCGTATTCCCTGAATCCGCTATGGGAAAAATTGCTTTCGATCCTTTCCGGCCAGGAAGCTGAGCGGGACTTAGCCAATAAAGAAAAAGAAGAACAAAGTGTCTATACCATTTTTGAACGGGAATTTGGACGGCCGCTGTCTCCCATGGAATGCGAAACTCTGAAGATTTGGATCGATCAGGACAGGCATACTTCGCCATTGATCATTTCCGCGTTAAAGGAAGCAGTCATGACAGGTAAGCTTAATTTTCGCTATATCGACCGGATTCTGTTTGAATGGAAGAAGAATAATATACAAACACCAGAACAAGCCAGAACGTACGGAGAGAAGTTCAGGGCGCGGCAAAACAAACATGCGGCCAGGCCGGCAGAATCCTCTGACAGCCGCAATCAATTCTCTGTTCCCGTATATAACTGGCTTGAGCAATCATAGACGAGGAAAATCTCGTCTGTTTTTGCATGTAAGGGTATTAAATCAGGAGGATGACTATGCTGAATAAAACAGAGATTGCTTATTGCTTGGATACCATAGGAGAGATGTTTCCCGATGCCCATTGCGAACTGAATCACAGCAATCCCTTTGAACTCACTATCGCTGTTCTTTTATCGGCACAGTGTACAGATGCCCTGGTGAACAAAGTCACACCGGGGCTCTTTGCCAAATATAAAACACCAGATGATTACCTAAAGGTGCCGATTGAGGAATTGCAGGATGATATACGTTCCATAGGACTGTACCGGAACAAGGCAAAAAATATACAAAAGCTGTGTTATATGCTGCTGAACGATTATGGCGGCAAGGTGCCCGAGGACCGGGATGAGCTTACAAAGCTGCCGGGTGTCGGGAGAAAAACGGCCAATGTTGTCGTTTCTGTTGCCTTTGGCATTCCGGCCATAGCCGTGGATACGCATGTGGAACGGGTGACAAAGCGTTTGGCCATCTGCAAATGGAAGGACTCTGTGCTGCAGGTTGAAGAAACATTAATGAAAAAGATGCCTAAAGAACAGTGGGGCATCACTCATCACCGTCTCATTTTTTTCGGAAGGTATCATTGCAAGGCACAAAGTCCGCGCTGTCCGGAATGCCCGCTGCTTGAACTATGCCGGGAGGGCCAAAAACGAATGAAATTGAGCGTCAAAAAAGCTCAACTTGTAAAAAAAGATGAAAATTCCTGATTCCATGAACCATCCGCTTTTTTTTGGAAAGGACAATAACCGGGCAGAAGTCCCGTTTAGGGAAGACATAGAGGCCATTAGCTTTCCGCATCAATGGCCGTTGTCCCCTGAGCAGCTGCAGAATAAGTTTGATCAGTGGAAAACAGAAGGTGAGAGGATCAGGCAGTTATTTTCAGAGCGGAAGCCACAGGAAGCAAGAGGCCCCATGATCCGCCAGTTGAGCTGTTTCATACAGGCGCTGTATTGGTCCAACAAAAGAAGGGTGGACGATTTGGTTCAATGGCACGACACCGTGCCCTCCCTCCCGGTAAAGCCTGTCAATATCGTGGAGCGGCTGGAGATGATTATTAACCGGCCCGCCCATTTTACAGCGTGGATTCAGCTGAATGAGCTGTTTTCGGAACTGGAAAAAAAGGTTGCTACCCATTCCCGTTTCCCCCACAAGGAATAGGGACAGATTCTTATCACATAGAATGTGTCATGAGAACGTCTAGGAGGGGGAGTTATGCAAATCCATATCGTCAAGAAAGGGGATTCCCTGTATAAGCTGTCACAATTTTATAATTTACCTTGGCAAAAAATTGCTTCAGTGAATGCCCTTGGCCAGCAAGATGTGCTGGCAGTCGGACAAACGCTGCTTATTCCTGCGCCTTTTGAATATAAAGTGAAAAAAGGAGACACGTTCGACAAGATTGCCGCAAAGCTAGGCGTTACGAAAGCGGAACTTCAGCAGGCAAATCCTGAAGTATCGGAAGGCCAGCTGATGGAAGGGCTCGCACTCACTGTGCCTAAGAAACGCAAACGCACGATTACAACGAACGCTTTCGCCGAACCTTCGGATAAGTCCCAGGAAAATTTTAATCATGCGGCGAAGGCATTGAGCTATATCTCTTTGTTCAGCTATGAAGTGAAAGAAAATGGTGATCTGAAACCCTTGGATGATGGCTCGTTTTTACAGGATATCAAAACAAAAAATGTCCGTCCGCTTCTTTCATTGACAACCATAAAAAATGGAGCGTTCAGCAGGGAACTGGCTACTACTATTTTAAAAAACCAGGCCATCAGCAATAAGGTGATCGAGAATACCGCGAAAGTCATGAAAGAAAAAGGGTATGTGGGCGTTAACGTGGATTTTGAATATATCGGGGGAGAGAACAGAGAGCGGTATAACCGGTTCCTGCGCGCCATGACCGAACGTATGCATAAAGACGGGTATATATCCACTACAGCTCTTGCTCCCAAGACCAAAGAAAAACAAAAAGGCATTTGGTATGAAGGCCATGATTACAAGGCACATGGACAAACCGTGGATTATGTAATTCTCATGACATATGAATGGGGATACAGCGGTGGTCCTCCATTGCCGGTAAGCCCGCTCACAGAAGTGAAAAAAGTGATTGACTATGCGGTAACTGTGATTCCGAGAAACAAAATCCTCATGGGGATCAACCTTTACGGCTATGACTGGAAGCTTCCCTTTGTTCAGGGAGGGCCGCAGGCCAAGGCGCTCAGCCCGGTTCAGGCTGTACAGCTCGCGGCCAAGCGAAAAGCGGCGATCCAATATGACAGCAAGGACCATGCTCCGTATTTTGTATATTATGATAAAGAAAAGAAAGAGCATAAAGTCTGGTTCGAGGATTACCGCAGCATGAAAGCCAAATTTGATCTGATTGATGAGTATAAGCTGGGAGGCGCGAGCTTTTGGAACCTCGCGTTTGATTATCCGGGTTTGTGGAATTACCTGGAGGACCGGTACAACATCCGCTTTCAATCATAAAAAAGAACGCCGCCCTGGCTGCTCGGGTCGGCGTTCTTTTTTATTCTATTGGTTAAGATCCGGAAGGGCAGGGAATTGCTGATCGTTCTGTCGCTGCTGCTGCCGTTGATCTTGGTTATTCCCATTTCCTTGGCCATTTCCCTGGCCGTTTTGGTTTCCTTCAGTGCCTTGTGGATTTTGCGGCTCTGCCGTGTTTGGCTGCCCGGTACCGCCTTGCTGGTTTCCGCCTTGATCAGGCTGATTACTTTCGCCGCCTTGGTTTTTGTTCTGATCACCTTGCTCCTGATTTTGATTGCCGCCCTGCTCTTTTTTGCCGCCCTGCTGTTTTTTGCCACCCTGGTTTTGATCGCCAGGATTATTTTGATCAGGCGGAGTACTTTGGGCAGGAGGCTGTTCGCCAGGAACCGTGACCGACGTTTGCGCAGGCGGGCTTTCCTTATTCGTTTCACTGTTGATGGCGGTCACTTGGAAGCTGTAGGTTTTTCCTGCTTCTGCATTAGGAACGGTAAAGGACTGGTCCTTGATCGTTTGTTCGGCTGCCTGTGTGCCATCCACACTGGCGGCTACTTTATAAATGGTCTTATCATTGCCTTTATAGTTCCATTTTACATCAATGGCATTTTTCTTTTTATTGTACTCGGCTTTAAGGCCTTCAATAGAAGCGGGTTGGTCGTATTTATCTGATACTTGATTTGGCTCTGTACCGCGTACGAACAATTCATGCGCTTTCTCGTTCTCAGGTGTAAATTCGCCTGCCTTTTTATTGGTGCCTTTTTCAAGCGTGACATCGACAACTGAATTCGGTTTTTTGAAATCTGAACCGTCATGGTTAAGCCTGCTCATGACCTCTTTAAAGATGAGCTTGGAATAGTTCCGCTGATTTGTATCCAGATAATGAACCCCTTCATTGTCCTTTTTGCTGTTATAACCTGTCCACACGGCTGCGGAGTAGGAAGGAGTATAACCCGCCATCCAGGCGTCATTTGTTGCACTTTTCGGGATTCCGTTGGCGTCCCTGAACTCCTTCGGCAGGTTGGTGGTTCCTGTTTTTCCGGCAAGATTTAAGCCGGGGACATTCGCCATTGCCCCTGTTCCTCCGCTTTTCATGACACCCTTGAGCATGTCGGTGATCATATAAGCGGTAAAGTCATTCATCGCCTTGACCGGTTTAGTATCCGGTTTAACAACGTCGCCATTTGGAAATTCAATTTTTTTGATCGTTGTTGGTGCATTGTAGACCCCTTCGTTACCAAAGGCTGCGTAGGCACCCGCAAGATTTAGCGGTGTGATCCCTTTTTGGAATCCTCCGATGGCGTAGGCGGGAGGAGCTGAATCAATATTGATGCCAAGCTTGTTGGCAAAATCAACGGCTTTATCTTCGCCCACTTCCATAAATGTGCGGACGGCCGGCGTATTTTCTGATTTTTCAAGCGCCTGGCGCATGGAAACCTCGCCGAACTCCTCATCGTTAAAATTATGGATGGTCGAACCATTAATCGTAATAGGTGAATCCTTCAAAATGTGGCCGGTATTCCATTTAAAATGATCAATGGCAGGACCATAGTCCAAAATTGGCTTAATGGTGGAACCTGGCTGACGCTGATTTCCGGAAGCATAATAGGCACTCATAAGGTTTTCCTCACGGCCGCTTCCAATGGCGCGGATGCTGCCTGTTTTTGTGTCGACGATCGCGATGCCTGATTGCAGTTTTTTGTTTTCATTTTTAAGGAACGAAGCGTTTTGCAGAACATCTTCGGTGGCTTCTTGTGCTTTCGTATCCATGTTGGTGTAAATTTTCAGACCATCGGCGAACACATCGACATTTTTCATGCCATCCATCTTCTGAATGTCTTTGATTACCTGTTGAAGATAAGCTTCATGGATTCGCGTTTCCTGAAGGCTTCCTTTGTGCAGGCCTTTCGTAACCGGTGTGGCTTTTGCTTTGTCTGCTTCCGCCTTCGTAATATAACCGTACTTTTCCATTTGACCCAGAACGACGTTTCTTCGTTTTTCTGCAGCTTCGGGGTGAACTAATGGATCATAGTTGCTTGGTGCTTTTGGAAGCCCGGCAAGCAATGCGGTTTGCGGAAGCGTCAGCTGATCGAGCCGGTCCACATCGAAATAGGTTTTGGCTGCTGTTCCGATGCCGTACACGTTATGCCCGAAATAAATCTTATTAAGATACATTTCAAGAATTTGTTCTTTCGAGTATTTCTTCTCGAGCTTGATCGCCAGATAGGCTTCTTGGATTTTACGGGTCAGAGATTTTTGGTTCGTTAAAATGGTGTTTTTTACCACCTGCTGCGTAATGGTGCTTCCACCTTGTGAACCGAAACCGCCGGTTACATTGGCAAGGGCGGCACCGAAAATACGCCGCACGTCAACACCGTGATGTTTATAGAAACGAACATCCTCTACTGCCACAAACGCATCCCGGACGTTTGGCGGGATATCCTTTATTCCAGCTTTTACCCGATTTTGCTCGGAAAAGAGCGAGGTGACCATTTTTCCGTCTTTATCATAGATCTGGGAAGATAAAGGCGTTTTTAATTTGTCAGGATCGAGCTTCGGTGCTTTCGCCATAATGACGCCGACCGAAATCGTTCCTATTATGAACATGATAACGATAAAAGCTAGAATCGCTTTAAAAAAAGGAAACTTCTTTTTCCTTTTTGGGACAGGTTGTTTGCCGTTTTCGGCTGCCTGCCTTCGTTCTTGCCTGCTGCGGTATTCATTCGACATAGTTGTATCAACCTTTCAATAACTGCAATGTACATTATGATTATTCGTCAATAAGCCGTTATTTATGAACCTTGCCTTCATCTTCGTTATGAAAGTACATTTTATCAATGATTTTCAAATAGTCAATTCTCGGCAAAAAACCCGGTGAGATAGGGTGTCCAAGCGACTCGATCTCTTTTTTGGGTATCGACTTTCTTCCGTTCGTTTGATCATTCCAATAGGGGATCAGGTGGCCGGCGTCGAGAAGGTAGATTTCATTTAATGTTGAAAAACGCAGGATGATGAAGGCTATTCCCCCATGAGCAATGATTGCTTCCATATGCCGAATCTGGTGTTCATGAAAATTGCGAAGCGGAAAAGAAGTTTTGTTTTTTGTTTCCTTCGCTTCAAAGTCAATGTACTTTCCCTGGTATATGCCGTTATAATCGGTGGTAGAAGCAAGCTTAAAGTAGGCTTCCTTAATCACAGCGGCAGACCGCTTTGGATATTCAACATTAACAATTTGAACCGGTGTCGGTTTTTTATGAATGACGGCAATCCCCCGTTCCAAATAGAATTCATTGCTTTTGTTCAGATCTTCCTCCAGCGTCATTCCCCGGTTTCCGTAAGAAACCTTATTCTTTGAAGCAGGGGAAGACAGGGCAGAAGACGGTTTTTTTCCATTAGGATATTGAATCGGTGCCATGTTTTCACATCCTTTTAAAGAATGGCAAATAAAAACTATGTCAGCATAATGGCCGGCATAGTCTTTTTCCCTTTGTTCACTTTCTTATCCCAGTTGAAGAAGGGATTCCAGTTCGTCTTGTTTGAATCCAAGCACAATGTTTTTGGACTCTCCGTCCATGATGACGGTCACAGGAGTGGCACTGGCTCCAAGGTCAATCACTTCATTCATGTATTGAGGGTTTTTGCGGATATCGCGTTCCTCGAATGGGATTTGTTTTGAAGTCAGCCATTCCTTTTCAGCAAAGCATGGGGAACAGGTTTCCTGCGTGTAAATGATTACTTTTTGCTTCATGAGATCCTCCAGACAGATTCTTATCCTTTCATTTTAGCGTTTTTCTATCTGTCTTACAAATATTTTACCAACAGTTGCAAAGGCTAAAAGAAATGAAGGGAGGGCTTATATGACCAGCAGAGCATGGGGAAATGCCGTTGTGGAGGAAATCCGGCAGAGAACGGATGCCGGCAATCTAGATAATATTTCACGTACCGTATTATATGAGCGTTTTTTTAGAAACCATCCGGAAATCAAGTGGTCGTTTCTCGCTTCGCTTGTGTCTAGAAATGCGGGTTATAACATGTGTGACCTTGAAGGTGAATGGTTCAGCCGTTCCATTGTGCCTCACTATCGAAACCTTCTTTTCCTAACCTATGAACGGGCGAATTGGCTCATTTTTTCCGATGCATACCCCCAGTTGCTTCTTTATGAAAAAAGCAAGGAGGCAGGAAAACCTCTTTTCTCCCTTCTTCCATTGTTTAATGTTTCTGCCTTTATGCAAAAAGAATGGATTGCATTTTGGCAAAAAGGGGATGAAGAGCGGCTTTGGACCTCCCTCATCATTAATGAACAGCATTTGATCCAAAAACCGGTGATTGAGCACCCGGTATACCGGAAGCGTGTTTTTTTGTCTATGCCGTACAGGCTTCAGAATTGGCTTCATTTCAGCACGGTGCTTTTTCCCACCCTGAACGGAGAAATTTACGGCTTTTCCGTACATGGTTTCCGAAAGGTGCAAAACCGCATTTTGCTTGGAAGGAGGCTGGCCTGGCTATTGTTTCAGTCTCCGTACGCCAAAGCTTTTGATGAATTTTCGCGGGTCATACCCCACACCGGATCCCGGCATGACTATGAACAATACGTTTATCCCAACCAGAGGCGGGAACCGGAACTTCTCAGGCTTATATATCCACTTGTGCAGCATGGCCGTCCTTCGCTGCCCGACTGGAGCCGGAAAACAAAAAACCTGCAGGCGTATTACCATAAGCTCACTATTCCGAGAAACATTAACTTAACAAACTGGTATCACCACAAAGAATTGCAGCTGCAGCTCGGTATCTTGCTGCAGGAATTGATATTTAAAGATAAAAATGGTTGGAAAAAAGAACGTTAAAAAAGTGTCCCGGATGAGCGGGGCACTTTTTGTAGGTTCAGCTTTTCATGATCCAGCTTCAGGACCCAGAAACTCGCTCATTTCACTCTTTGTCAGAAAACAAAAAACGTTTTATGACAAAGACCTCCAATGCTTTTCGTCTCTAAACGGGTCCTTCAGCTTTTCATGATCCAACTTCAGGACCCAGAAACTCGCTCATTTCACTCTTTGTCAGAAAAGAAAAAACCTTTTATGACAAAGACCTCCAATGCTTTTCGTCTCTAAACGGGTCCTTCAGCTTTTCATGATCCAACTTCAGGACCCAGAGACTCGCTCATTTCACTCTTTGTCAGAAAACAAAAAACGTTTTATGACAAAGACCTCCAATGTTTTTCGTCTCTAAACGGGTCCTTCAGCTTTTCTCTTTATGTAGCTGGGTAGTTGGGGCCTTCCAGTTTTTTGTCGCCGTATCCTTCTTTTTTTTCCTGTTCAGGGGCGTTTGTCATTTTTTCCTGCTCCTGCTCCAGGCTGTTTTCGTGCTGTTCCATGTTTCTTCACCTCCTTCTCGTAGTGTTAGGCAGTAGGTCCTGTTTCATACAGGATAACAGTGTCGAAAGGCGGGTTTTTTTGAATAAAACCACTTTCTTTGCCGAATCAGTTCTAGTTTTGTCACCTGTGAAGGGAAACGCTAAAGAGGAGTGAATACTTTTGTTATAAGATAACGGGGAGGGAATTAGAAATGGAAATGGTGTTTAAAACAAAAACGGTTTCGGAAGAACTTGGTGTCAATCCAACTACCATTCAGCGCTGGGTAAAGCATTTCAATCTTGCGTGCCAGAAAAACGACCATGGTCATTATCTGTTTTCCGAGCAGGATATTGAAGATTTGCGGGAAATCAAAAAACAGCTGGACGCAGGTTTGCTAATGGGAGATATTCAAATCGCAGCAGCAAAGATTAAAACGCCTGAGCCTATCGCCAAGCCGGCAGGAGCGTTTGATGAACGGTTCGATCAATTGATGGCCCAGATCGAAAAGCTGGAAAAAAAGCTGGAGGAAAAAGCAGACGATGTGTTGTCATACCAGGTTTTGCAGCATGCAACAGAAATGGATGACATGATGAAGCGGCTGGTTAAAATAGAAGAAAAAATTGAAGATATTGAAGTAAAACTTTTAAAAATGCCGGATGGCGCACAGGAAGATGCTTCAGGTTTTAAAAAACAGCGCCGCAATTGGCTGGTGGGACTTTTCACGCTGTAACCTTCTTTTAAAGGAAGCTCGTGCATTTTATCCTTTGTTTTGATAGGATAGAGGGGTCAGGAGTGAAATCATTACGTATGGAACAACGTCTTATTCAACTTACTCAACAGCTGCTGGGTAAAAACAAAGCAGCAATGGACCAATATCTTACTAAAACAAAAAAAGAAGGGTATGAAGTCGACTTCTATGGCGAGGTTAAGCCGTTTGCCGACGAAATCCAGATGTTAACAGAGGAATGGAAACCCCTTGCGCTTAAGTGGGTGGAAAACAACCGTCCAAAGTATATCCATGTGCCCCAGATAAATGATACGTTTGATAATCTGAACTTTATTGCGGTATTTGCTTTCCAGCTCGACACCCGGGAAAAACGATTTACCGAGATGATCAAATCCATTGATTATGTCCTGAGTACATTGCTGGATCGGCTTCTTTCATAAAAGACGGAAACTGCCACCGTCTTTTTTATTTTGCCCGTTATAAATTCGCGCTGGCCGGATGAAATGAGTAAAATAAAAGAAATGAAATTGTCATTCATTAAAATAATTTCACGTACCGTATTATAATGATTTAAAAGAAAGGGTACTTACATGTTTGATCCGACCATCTATGAAAACTTGAAAGTTATTCTTGAGGGAATGGCTTACGATCTTGATTTTGAAGGAGTTTTAAAAGTAACCGGCCGGAAAGACCTCGTTGACTTGGCTTCGATGAGCAGAACCTACAGTTTAGAGGTTTTGTTAAGCGGCAAAAAAGAAAAGGATGTCCGCGCGAAAATCGGATTAAAAGCTGGTTTAGAAGATCTGGCTGATGAAATAATGGAAAGAGAAACCGAACGTACAGGCTGTATTTTTTCTGTTACTTTTTACACCACTGTACAGGATATAGATGCAGAATGTTCCAGGATTGGTGAAGCTATGAGAAGACTGTGGAAAACGGATGGAGAGGTTACACAAACTCTTTCCTATATTTATGGTTTGCCAAGAGGAAGCTACCAGAATCAAATCGATGTTGTCATTCATCTCAAATTGCATGAAGAAAATAGTGAACAGCTTGAGGATTATGTTAACCGGATCCTTCTTGCTGCTGAACGAATACTAAATAAAGGGGGACGTTAATCGTTATGGCTACAAAAACACCAATTCAAGAATTACAGCCTTATTTGCAGGAGAATTGGAAGGAGGCGGCTTTCGATTCCTTAACGCCAGTTCAGAAAGAAATGCTGCCGTTTATGCTTGAGCGAAAGGATCTTGTCGTAGAATCACCGACAGGGACAGGAAAAACGCTCGCCTATTGTCTGCCCTTACTTGATAAGATTGATAGCTTATCAACGGCATTGCAGGCTGTTGTAATCGCGCCAACTAAAGAACTTGTGATGCAAATTCACTCGGTCCTTCAGGAATACGCGAAAGGAAGCAACATTACAGGGACAACATTAATCGGCGGGGTAAATGTGCAGCGGCAAGTGGAAAAGCTCAAGAAAAAACCGCATTACATAGTCGGTACACCGGGAAGAATCCTGGAGCTTTATAAAAATAAAAAAGTAAAGCTTCATGAGGTGAAAACCATTGTTGTCGATGAAGCTGACATTGTTTATGATATGGAATTAATGGATGAAGTACAGAATATTGTTAAAGGAACGATGAAGGATCGTCAGCTTGTTTTTGTGTCAGCAACCATTTCTAACAAAGCAGAAGAGATCGCCAAAGAGTGGATGAATACTCCGCATTTCATAAAAATCAGCCGTGATACGGAAGAACGGGAGTCCATTGCAAATATATATCTGATTTCTGAAAGACGTGATAAAATAGATAATCTGAGGCGCATAATTCGACACCATTCGAACATGAAAGCGATCGTTTTCTTTGGGGCCAATTTAAAACTTGAAGAGATCGCCGCCAAGTTTGCTTACCGGGGCATTACTGTAGGTGTATTATCCGGACAGGCAACAAAACAGGAACGGCAAAAGGTAATGAGAGAATTTCGTTCCAGCAACCATGCGTTGCTTCTTTCTACAGACCTTGCTGCCAGAGGACTTGATATTAACGGATTAACACATGTTATTCATTTCGATCTCGCCGATTCCGAAAAACAATTCATACACCGTTCTGGCAGAACAGGAAGAGCGGGACAAACAGGAACCGTCATTTCGCTGGTTACCGAAAGAGAGGAAAATGTTCTGTTAAAATGGGCAAAAAAGCTCAATATGCCTGCAGAAAAGGCAGTGATTAAGCAGGACCAGCTGCTGCCGGCTTCACAGATTCAGCAGAAGCCAGCCAAAAAGAGAAATCCAAGGAAATCAACACCCCAGCGAAGCGGTAATTTTATAAAAAAGAAGGGGAAGTAATTGCTGGTTAATGAACGATTGGTACAAAAAATAAATCAAATGGTTGAAAACTTTAATATTTCGGTGGACATTCACATTGAAGCCAAATGCCCGCTGAACCGGAATATCGGAGGCAAATATAATGAGGGCGAACAGTCCATCACATTGTATCTGGAAGAAATTCAGGCACAAAGCGAGTGGTTGTTTCCCAATGAGGATGTTTTCGTAGAGTATGCGAGTGTCATTTTTGCTCATGAAGCAGGACACGCCACAGATCCTTATTTGCAAAAACTCGTGGAGCTTTATGATTCGACAGAAGATGAATTCAAACGAAAAAAAATTGAACTGCTTGTAGAAGTTCAAGCATGGAAGATCGCCAAGGAGCTCGTACAGGAGCTTCCTGATGAATTTTTCAGTAAAATAAAGAGAATTTCCTTAGAACATCATTATGAAGCTGTCTCGCAAGGTTTCAAGGATGAAGGGGTTGCCTAAACCGGAAAGGTCCTGTGCCAAGAGCACGGGACCTTTTTATTAAGAATCAAATGAATCATACTTTTATACATAGCTGCACCGGGAAATGCCGCTAATAAGAGGTCTGCCCTTTTTCTTGGAAATTTGATATGATAGTTGAGTTGAAACTACGCAATTGGAGTGAAAATAAGTGAATTATCAGGTATTGCTGTTTTATAAATATATTGCGATTGAAGATCCGGAAGCGTTTGTTTCCTCTCATCTTGATTACTGTAAGTCAGTAGGCTTGAAAGGGCGAATTTGGGTGGCGAAGGAAGGGATCAATGGTACGGTCTCCGGAACGTTGGAGCAAACATCTGAATATATGAACCGTATGAAGAACGACGAACGTTTTCAAGATATGGTTTTTAAAATTGAAGAATCGGATCATCATGCGTTTAAAAAAATGAAGGTCCGGCTCAAAAAGGAAATTGTAAATTTAAGTTTGGATGATGATGTGAATCCGAACGAACTTACAGGAAAACATCTTACCCCGAAAGAATTTTATGAAGCATTGCAGCAGGAGGATGTGGTAATCCTTGATGCCAGAAATACGTATGAATACGACCTTGGGCACTTTAAAGGAGCCATCCGGCCGGAGATCGAAAACTTCAGAGAACTTCCTGCTTGGGTCAGAGATAATTTTGATAAATTCAAAGATAAAAAGGTTCTGACATATTGTACAGGAGGGATCCGCTGCGAAAAGTTTTCTGGATTTTTGATAAAGGAAGGATTTCAGGATGTTTCCCAGCTCGAAGGCGGCATCATCTCCTATGGCTATGATCCTGAGGTGAAAGGAGATCTTTGGGACGGAAAATGCTATGTATTTGATGAAAGAACCTCGGTCGCGGTTAATCGTGCAGGAACGGAAAAGGTAGTCGGCAAATGCTATCACTGCGGAAAGCCGGAGGAGCGGTATGTTAAATGCGGAAATCCCGAATGCAATCAACATCTATTAATGTGTGAACCTTGTGAACACAGGTCTAAAAGAGCGTGCAGCACGCAATGCAGAGATCATGAACGGAACCGTTATGTCACAGAGAAAAATATAGCACCATCATAAATCGTAAAAAAAAGCATCCTTTGACAAAAAGGATGCTTTTTTAGCCGGGAGTCTACGGTGTATAATGGACAGGAGAGATAACAGGGAAGGTGTGTAGTTGATGATCGATGTAGAGATGCCGGAAAATAAACTGGAACTGCTCCCTGCTGTATTTATTTTTATTATTTTCGTGATACTTGCATGGATGACTGTCAAGTTCCTAAAAAAACTTCATGAACGTGAATTGAAAAAAGCAGAAGAGGCAGAAGCAAAAATGAAAGAATATTATCTTCATAATAAACATTAATTAAAAAAACGAGGCAGCTCAATGCTGCCTCGTTTTTTATTTAAGCGTTCTTCATGTTGTTTACTTCTTCTGTCAATGTTTCTTCCATCTCTGCAAATGTGTTTTGTACGTTGTTGGTTGGTGATTTCGTCAACAAACTTACAACCACAACAGCAATAAGGCTGAG
Organism: Fictibacillus sp. S7; assembly: GCF_004127935.1. Classification (NCBI taxonomy): domain Bacteria; kingdom Bacillati; phylum Bacillota; class Bacilli; order Caryophanales; family Fictibacillaceae; genus Fictibacillus; species Fictibacillus sp. S7. Next base: position 613,854 of record NZ_QJKL01000001.1, read on the forward strand.
GAAGAAACCAGGAATCATTTCATATGCCTGCTCTTTTAAACCAGGGAACTGTACCCAGGTTATAACAGCTACAGCACCGACAATCATACCAGCAAGTGCTCCCCATTTTGTCATCCGTTTCCAGTAAAGACTGAGCAAAATCGCTGGACCAAACGCTGAACCAAAACCAGCCCACGCATAGCCTACAAGAGACAGGATTGTATCATTTGGGTGGTAGGCAAGGATAGACGCAATAACGGCAACAAGCAATACAGCCAAACGTCCAATGGTTACAAGCTCTTTATCTGAAGCTTCTCGGCGGAAGAAGGCTTTATAAAAGTCTTCTGTCATCGCACTGGATGTAACCAGCAGCTGAGACGAGATCGTACTCATGATCGCAGCCAGAATGGCAGCGAGCAGGAATCCGGTGATCAGCGGGTGAAACAGTATCGTTGAAAACTTGATAAATACTGTTTCCGGATCGCCCAGTTTAATTCCTGATTTATGGAACCATGCGATTCCGACCAAACCAGTAAGGACTGCTCCCAGCAAGGAAATACCCATCCAGCCCATTCCGATACGGCGGGCAACTTTTAAATCTTTGATGTTCGTAATCGCCATAAAGCGGACGATGATGTGGGGCTGTCCAAAATATCCGAGTCCCCAGGCAAGCATGGAAATCAGGCCAATTGCTGACGTACCTTTAAACAGATCAAATTTGGTTGCATCCATCTGTTTAACGGTATCAATCGTTGATTGCACTCCGCCTACGTCTGTAAAGGCAACAATAGGCACAAGCACAAGGGCAATAAACATAATGATGCCTTGTACAAAGTCGGTCCAGCTTACCGCAAGGAAACCTCCAAACAGCGTGTAAGCAACCACTACTCCGACTGTAACGAATAATCCCACTTTGTAATCAAGGTTAAAAGAACTTTCAAACAAGCGGCCGCCTGACACCAATCCGGCGGAACAATAGAAAGTAAAGAAAACGATGATGACAATCGCTGAAGCAAATCGTAAGATCCTGGCTTTGTCGTTAAAACGATTTTCCAAAAAGTCAGGAATAGTAATGGAATCATTCGCTACCTCAGTGTAGGTACGAAGGCGCGGAGCAAGCACAAGATAGTTTACATATGCTCCAATCAATAATCCTACGGCAATCCAAATACTTGATAGCCCGGTCGCAAACATGGCTCCGGGTACACCCATAAGCATCCATCCGCTCATGTCTGAAGCTCCTGCTGAAAGCGCGGTAACCGCGGGTCCGAGACCTCTGCCCCCAAGCATGTAATCTGACAGATCGGACGTTTTCTTGTACGCCCAATATCCAATTCCTAGCATGCCGGCCATATAGATAGCCAGCGAAGTGATAACACCAATTTGCACCAAATCTCCCCTTTTTTAAGTTTTTCTTTAGCAGCTGGTTTTTTCATCTTCGAGCAGCTGCAGGTTCTTCCGACGAAAGTGCTTACGGTTACTTAACCTAACAAAAACTTTACATCCCTTCAAGTCGCGAGCTGTTTGCAAATCGATTGGAAAAACAGGTTGAGCGTATACAGGACAAGAGGTTCAGGGGAAATAAGAAAGAGGTAAAGTAAAATAATTTAAAATTTTCAGTCAGGTAATCACCACAAAAAAGAGGATTCAGATCCATTAGAAAATGGACCAAGAATCCTCGTACAAAACGTTATTGAGCGGACATTTTGACCAATTTTTTGGATAGTCCTAAAAGAACCAAACCAAGGAAAATGGTTACACCGCCGATAATCATAAACACTTCGAAATAACCAAGTGACTCAGTGGTTGAAGCCAATTGTCCGGCAAGAATATTTGCAAATCCGGACCCAGCAAGCCACACACCCATCAACAGTGAAGCCAGCTTAACTGGTGCAAGCTTACTTACCATGGACAAACCTACTGGCTGCAGGCATAGCTCCCCGATCGTATGAAGGAAGTAGGTAAGGACCATAAAGATCATATTGGCCTTAACAGCAGAAGAGTCGCCTGTTCCTGTTTGAAGAAGAGCAGGGACAAGTACAGCGAATCCGGCGCCAAGCAAGATCATGCCTGTTGCCATTTTGGTTGGTGTAGCCAAATCGCCACGCTTCGTTTTTGATAATTTTACCCATAGTACAGAAAGAATTGGCGCAAAGATTACGATAAAAAGAGGGTTTAATGACTGGAACCAAGAGGTTGGAACAGTCCATCCAAATACCGTACGGTCAATAAACTTGTCTGTATAAAGGGTTAACGAACTACCGGCTTGTTCAAATCCGGCCATAAAGAAAATAACAAAGAAAGTCAAAATAAAGATAACTTTAATTCGGCTTTTTTCAGCCTTGGTAAGAGGTTTCTTTTTCTCTTCTGTGCTGACTGTGTTATGCGAAACGCCGACCGGCTTTTTGCCGATATCTCCCAAATACTTATTGCCAAGAAGGTTGAACAGAAGCTGCCCGACAATCATACCGATCGCAGCAGCAAGGAATCCGAATTTGAACCCGAAGTGCTCCACTCCATTTACCGTAGTCTTAAAGTAATCTTCAGCCAGGAAACCAACAATTAATGGAGAGAAAAAGGCTCCAATGTTAATACCCATATAGAAAATGGTAAATGCAGCATCTTTACGTGCATCGCTTTGCGGGTATAGATCCCCAACGAGTGTAGAAATATTAGGCTTAAAGAAACCATTCCCGATAATCAATAAGGCTAACCCAATGTAAAATGCCGCATGGCTTTGGTTGGCAAACAATACAAAGTTACCAAGTGCCATTGTGACACCGCCAATGGTGATCGCCAGACGTTTTCCTAAGAAACGGTCGGTTAAATATCCTCCTATTAACGGGGTAAAATAAACGGCGCCGGTGAAGAATCCGTAAATACTAAGCGCAAGGCCTTCACTCATACCGAGTCCGCCGCTAATCAACGATTTTGTTAAATAAAGAACAAGAATTGCTCTCATGCCATAATAACTGAATCTTTCCCACATCTCAGTGAAGAAGAGCAAGTATAGGCCAGGTGGATGTTTCTTTTTTGTCTGGAGCTGAATGTCCTGCTCCACTTTAACAGTTGCTTCCATCTTGATGCCTCCAATATATTTAAACTATTAATATTTTAATTTACTAAATATTTAGTAGTCAATGAAAATTATAGGAAAATGTTATTATAATTTAATTATGAAAATAATGAATTATCAAAACATAAACCGTTTTCCTTGCGGGTACAGTGAAAATAGACCCGTGCCAAATGGATCAAAAAGAAATAAGGAGCTGAATTTTTCTGTGAAAATTGTTGTATTATCAGATACTCACATGCCCAAAAGGGCCAAAAAAATACCTGAGAGGCTAATTGCCGATCTCAAGACTGCTGATTTAATCATCCATGCCGGTGACTGGCAGACACCAGATGTGCTTCATCAATTGAAGCAGTATGCTCCGGTTGAGGGGGTAACCGGAAATGTTGACGGACCCGAAATGAGAAATTTTTTCAATGAAACCCTTTTTTTGAATGTGAATCAATTTATTATAGGTGTGGTTCATGGCCATGGCACCAAACAAACAACTGAAAAAAGGGCAATAGCCGCATTTAATGAAGTAGATGTGGATTGTATCATCTTCGGCCACTCGCATATTCCAAAAAATTACCGCCGTAACGGAGTCTTAATGTTAAACCCCGGCTCACCGACGGATAAAAGAAGGGAAAAGTGTTATTCCCATGCAATTCTTACAATTGATGATGAGATGACTGCCGAACATATATTTTATGATAATAAAGATTAACATTATTAATCATTATACACCTTTCATTTCATGTTTTCAAAAATTGGAATTTATCCCTTATGCCTTATGACATATTAGCAGTGTTTTCATATTTATCATCTTTCAAAGTGATGAGAACTTGCTCGGTAATTAATATGATTTCAATCAGCAACAGTGACAATATCAGCCAGATTCCAGAATATTTAACCATACTAGGAATGATATTAACAGAATTTTTACGAAATAAGTGTTGATACGTGCGGAAAAGTCTGATAGAATGATACAAAATCTAAAGGCTATGTGTAACTGGCGAAACGCGGATCACCGCGAGGGAGCACATAGTGTCGTTGCCGTTCGCCTGGGCAGAGGTAAGGGGATATTTATCCCTTTGCCTCTTTTCGTTTATTTGTCAAGGCATGTTCACCTTATCTTTTTGGCAAAGAGGCGAGACACAAACCCATAAAAAAAGAGGAGAGAACCAAAATGACCACAACTGCATTGGAAACAGTAAAGACCATCAAAACCTTGAACAATATCGCGGAAAGCGGATTGAAGGTTTTCAGCAACGGGATTTATAAGATTGATAATGAAAGTGAAAATCCTGATGCCATTGTTGTACGAAGCTTTAATATGCATGCTTTAACTTTCGGTGATGAACTAAAAGCCATCGCGCGTGCGGGAGCCGGTGTCAACAATATTCCGGTCGATCAATGCACAGAAAAGGGAATTGTTGTTTTCAATACTCCAGGTGCAAATGCCAATGCTGTAAAAGAAATGGTTCTTACTACACTGATGGCTTCTTCCCGTAACCTGTTTGCAGGCATAGCCTGGACAAAAACCCTTGAAGGGGAAGGAGACCAAATTCCAAAACTGGTTGAAGCAGGGAAAAAGCAATTTGTCGGAAAAGAAATCAAAGGAAAAACACTAGGTGTGATCGGTTTAGGGGCGATAGGTGCGCTCGTTGCCAATGATGCGCTCGATCTTGACATGGATGTTATCGGTTTTGATCCATTCATCTCTGTGGACACAGCATGGAACCTGTCCAGAAATGTCCAGAGGGCGATGACTATTGAGCAGCTGTACGAAGAGTGTGACTATATTACGGTTCATGTTCCCTTTACACCAGATACAAAAGGTATGTTTAATCAAAAGGCCTTTAACGAAATGAAACCCGGAGTGCATATCCTAAACTTCTCCCGTGGTGAGCTTGTAAACGAAGTTGATATGCTGGCCGCACTGGAAGACGGTACTGTTGGCCGCTATATTACGGATTTTCCAAACGAAAACGTGCTTAAGATGAAGAATACTGTTTCTATTCCACATCTTGGCGCATCCACAAATGAATCTGAAGAAAACTGTGCCATTATGGCTACCCGGCAGGTCAAAGAATTTTTGGAAACCGGTAATATCAAGAATTCTGTTAACTTTCCAAACGCCTCTTTGCCATATACAGGTAAGCTTCGAGTGGCCGCGTTTCATGAAAATGTGCCCAATATGGTCGGCCAAATCACTCAGGCGGTGTCCAGCTATCATTTGAATATTGCCGACATGGTGAACAGAAGCCGGGGCGGATATGCGTATACCATTGTTGATATTGACAATAAGGTAAACGGCGACGTCATTCCGGGACTGGAAGAAAAAATTAAAAACATTGAAGGTATTGTATCAACACGTGTCATTTAAATGGTTCTCTTACGAAAAAAGACCGTCATTCCAAGAATGGAATGGCGGCCTTTTTTATTGAAAGTTAAATGGGTTCGCTATGAGCCCTGTGGGTTGCCAAAAGAAAACGATGAGTTACATATTCCAGAACACCGAGCAACAGGCTCGTCAATAAGGCCCCATACCATGTCATGGATGCCTCCCATTGAAAGTTCGAGGCATAGTAAACAAGGATCCATGAAACCATAACATCAATGAGGACACTGATCCAAAGTACTCCTTTTCTTAAAACAAAATATTCGAGTGGCACACCAAGTACCGCCAGGGTGATGGCAACAACGGCAATTTGCCAATAGTCCTCAAAATGTACGCCTGGAAGGAAAACGGCGGAAAGAATTAACACAACGGGAATCGCTATAAGTTTTATGATCAGACTGCTCATGTTGTACCTCCTACCTCCTGTTCTTCTTTGATATTGTAACCACGATGATAAACTTTCATGTCTGAACGACAGAAAAATGGCAAATACTAAACGTCAAATAAATGGGAGCGGGAGGTTTGAAAGATGCCGGAATTACCAGAAATGGAAACCTTCAGAACGATTTTATCGAATCAATTAAAAGGCAGACCCATTACGCAAGTGGAGATTAACCGGGAAAAATCCATTAATCTTAATCCATCGCTTTTCACTGCCCGTGTGAGAGGAGCCATGATTACTGACATCAGAAGGCGGGCCAAACATTTGATTTTCCAATTGAATAACGGATATGCCCTGCTTCTTCACCTCATGCTCGGAGGCTGGATGTACATTGGAAATGACGAAGACAACCCTGAGAGAACCAAGCAGGTGGTATTGTCTTTTGGTGATCGAAAGCTGTATTTTATTGGGCTTAGATTGGGCTACCTTCATTTACTAACAGCAGCGCAATTGAAAGAAAAATTGGAGGAACTGGGTCCTGAACCGTTGGATCCAAATTTTACAGAAAAAATCTTTCTAGAGCATATAAGCAAGAAAAGGGGAACACTGAAAGCAGTGCTCATTGACCAGAAGTTTATCGCAGGGATTGGAAATTGTTATTCCGATGAAATTTGCTGGCAGGCCCGGCTGCAGCCGGAACGAAAAGCTTCTGAGTTGACTAAGGACCAAGTCCGCCTGCTGTTTCAAGCCATTCAACCTATACTCACGAGGGGTATTGAACACGGTGGTTATATGGAGAATCCCACCTATAAGGGAGACCAAAAGTCGGGTGGATATAACCACCATTTGCTGGTATATGACAGAGAAGGCCAACCTTGCAGGCGCTGTGGAACACGTATTCAAAAAACAGAGATTGCTTCCAGAAAATCATTTTCATGTCCTGACTGCCAGAAATAATCGGTAAAGACCATAATTATGCAAGGAGACAGAAATGTCTCCTTTTTTTATTAAATAATATGTTGACATATATCATCTATATCATTTAAGTTATTGATAGGAACTATTTACTGAAAATTCAGAAAGGAGGCCTTTTTTTATTCAATTTGAAAGCGCTATCATACTTACCTCCAAGAATCTACATACATTCCATTAATATTGAGGAGGGGTTGAAATGAAAGTAAAAAGCTGTAAAAAACTTGCGGCTGTAACAGTGATCGCAGGAAGTGTCCTTTTTAGCTCGGCATGTTCGGACAGTGATTCCGCTTCAGGGAAAAAAACGGCAGGTGATAAAAACACAATCAGCATTACGTTCCGTGATGGTGGAGGAACGAATAAAGGACTGACACAATGGTTGAATAACGACATAATCCCTGCGTTCAAAAAAGAGCATCCAAAAGCAAATATTAAGCTATCGCCCATCAGCGCTTCGGAAGGTGATTATTTTGCAAAGGTTGCGCTCATGCTGAAATCGGACCAATCGGCGCCTGACATCGTGACAGAAGATACTTTTATGGTGAACTCCGATGCCAGCGCAGGGTACCTTGAACCGCTTGATAACAGGATCGAAAGCTGGGATGAATGGGATCAATATATTGATAATGTTAAAAATGGTGTAAAAGCACAGGACGGAAAAACATATGGTGTGCCTTTTAATACTGATTCACGCGGACTTTGGTATAACAAGGAAGTATTTAAAAAAGCAGGTCTGCCGGTGCCATGGGAGCCAAAGTCGTGGGATGATATATTAACCGCTGCTCGAACGATTAAAAAGAAGTCTCCTGATGTGATTCCTATGTGGATGAATTCCGGAAAAGCAACTGGTGAAGCCACATCCATGCAGACATTTGAAATGCTATTGTACGGAACAGAGGATCCTTTATACGATGAGAACAAGCAAAAATGGATTGTTAATAGCCCTGGGCTGGAGGATACGTATACATTCATTGATACGATTTATAAAGAAAAGCTCGGACCGAATTTATCCCAAGTTCTCAATGGGCAGGGTGGAACGATTGCTTATACCCAGCTGATGCCGAAAGGGAAAATCGGAATTGGCCTGGACGGAATCTGGCAGGCTGGGAACTACCGGAAAGACGGGCCCGCTCCTTGGCCAGAGGCATTTGATAAGCTTGGCTTTACGGCAATGCCAACACAAAAGGGGCAAGCGCCTGGAACAACTTCAATGTCAGGCGGATGGGCGTTCTCCATTCCCAAAAAATCAGATAACAAGGATTTATCGTGGGAGTTCATTAAATTTGTTTCCTCAAAAGAAAACAACCTTAAACTGCTGCTGAAAGAAAACAATTTGTCACCGCGTAAGGATGTTTCAAAAGAGAAGGAGTATCTGGATCTGCCGATGTTTAAAGAGGCATCAGAGTTTTTGAAGAACACTCATTTCAGGCCCTCTGTTGATAAATATCCATCTGTGTCAACGGTTATTCAATCAACTGTTGAAGATGTGGTAACAGACAAGCTCTCACCAAAACAGGCGGTTGAAAACTACAAGAAAAACGTAACTCGCGTCGTGGGAAAAGACAAGGTGATCGAACGTTAACTTGTATGGAAAGGAGTGATTCTTGTGGATGCACACCCTGTGATCTCTTCGTCAACTGCGGTTGATGGAGGATCCTCCTCTCGTAAAAAGCAAAACAGAAAGCTGTGGGCCTCCGCTCTATTTTTGCTGCCGGCCTGGTTATTGCTGCTTATTTTCTTTATTGGACCCATTCTTTTAACCTTTTATTTTGCGTTTACCAATTTATCGCTCACAGGCAGTGAGGCACAATCCACACAGTTTGTTGGATTCAGCAACTTCCTGAATATGTTTCAGGATCCCAACTTTCGGATTAGCGTGATGAAGACTGTGATATTTTTACTGTTTTCAGCTATTATCGGACAGCAGGTGCTTGGATTTATTCTTGCTCTTCTGATGAAAGAAAAAAATCCTGCATTTCGGCGTGTGATCGGAATTATTATCATAGCCGGCTGGGTAACACCAGAGATTGTGGTCGCATTCTGCTGGGTGGCATTTTTAAATGACAGCGGAACACTGAATGCTCTGCTTCAGCAGGTGGGCTTAAAGCCTGTAGCCTGGCTTTTCACTTTTCCGATGGCAAGTGTCATTATCGCAAACATCTGGCATGGAACGGCGTTTTCCATGCTGGTCTTTCAGGCAGCGCTTGATGATGTGCCCAAAAGCATTGAAGAGGCGGCAGTGGTAGATGGTGCCTCAAGGTTTCAGGTGCTTTACAAAATTGTATTGCCCATGATCAAAGGTTCAGTAGTAACCAATATGATACTGGTTACTCTTCAAACGTTAGGCGTGTTCACTTTGATCTACGCAATGACTGGAGGGGGTCCTGGAACATCAACACAGACACTGCCTATTTTTATGTACAACCAGGCCTTTGTAAACTATCAGCTCGGATATGGCACGGCCATTTCGCTGATCCTTTTGTTAATTGGAGTGCTTGTAAGTGTACTTTATTTAAAATCGATGAAGGTTAAAGTGTAGGGGGGGAGAATAATGAAACGGAAATCGATAAAGGTTGAAAAAGTGCTGCCGTACAGCATTTTAACGGTGATTGGTGTTTTGTTCCTTCTGCCACTGCTTTGGGTGGTTGTTGCTTCGGTTGATCCCAATGCCAATTCTTCGATTAAAGTGCCGTCAGCATTTACAATGGATAATTTTAAAAGTGTCATAACGGACCCTGTGAATATCCGTGCGTTTATCATCGGGCTTCTTCTTTCAATGGGACAGGGGCTGCTCGTTGTCCTCGTGGCGGGTCTTGCTGCGTACCCTCTATCCAGGTATCAGCTCAGGTATAAAAAGCCGTTTATGTTCACCATTTTATTCATGACCTCTTTGCCAATAACGGCAGTCATGGTCCCGGTTTATCAGCTTTTTATTTATATGAAGCTTCAAGATTCCCTTTGGGGAACAATGTTTTTTTAACAGCTGCCGGCTTGCCGTATGCGATCTGGATGCTGAAGAATTTTATGGATGCTGTTCCGCTCGAACTTGAAGAATCAGCATGGATTGATGGCGCGTCCGTATGGCAAGGACTCAAACGGATTGTGGCCCCCTTAATGATTCCCGGAATTTGTACAGTCGGCATCTTTACCTTTTCAGGAAGCTGGGGCAATTTCTTTGTTCCATATATTTTGATTCAAACACCGGAAAAATTGCCAGCTTCGGTTACCATTTATCAGTTTTTCGGGAACTTTGGCATGGTGGAGTATGGAAAACTTGCTGCCTTTTCGATTATGTATACCTTCCCGGCAATCGTGCTTTATATTTTTTCTCAGCGGTTTATGTCACAGGGCTTCAGCCTTGGTGGAGCTTCCAAGGGATAAATTTACAGAAATAAGCATGAGTGTTAGAATTATCTGACCATTCAGGTATAATAAATATGTATGCGTTTTCCGAATTTTTGTATACATATTTCTGGTTTTGGAGTGGTTTTATGGAGCCTTTATACAAACAAGTCTATCAATCAATCAAAAGAAACATCATGAATGGCAAATACGCGGCAGGCGAACGTGTGCCTTCTGAAAAAGAGTTATCGAACTCTTTTCAGGTGAGCAGAATCACAAGCAAAAAAGCCATCGAACTGCTGGTTACAGAAGGACTCGTCTTCCGCCAGCGTGGAAAAGGCACATTTGTTTCCGACATGAAGGACAGCCAGGAAAGTTCGGAAACTCTCGAAAAAAGTAAAAATAACTTTCTGGTGGGACTTGTCATAACAGATTTTGATGACAGCTATGTATCAAAAGTGATATCGAGCATTGAAGAAGCGGCCGGTGAGAGGTGCTTTGTGATCTTCAAACGGACGCTTGGCTCTGTTGAAAAAGAAGCAGAGGCAATCAGACAGCTGATAGGGTATGGGGTAGATGGATTAATCCTTTATCCTGCTCAGGCGGAGCATTATGGAACGGAAATTTTAAAAATGATTATCGCGGAGTATCCACTGGTTCTGATTGACCGGACGTTTAAAGGAGTCGGGGCAGCTTTTGTATCCACTGACAACATTAAAGCAGCGAAAAAAGGAATGAAACACTTATTTGATTTAGGTCATGAACACATTGGTGTTCTCGCGCCTTCCATCATTGAAACAACCACGATTGTCGACCGTTTTTCGGGCATATTGCAAGCCTATGAGGAACAAAACAAAATCGTGAACCGGCAATTATGGTGTACGGACTTAAAAAAGTCGCTGCCGATTGCCTTCAGCCAGAACATCACGCCTGAGCATGACATTGATATCATCAAGAATCATCTGAAGAAGCATCCGGAAATGACTGCATTGTTCGCGATCGAGCACAATATTGCTGTCCTGGCCAAACGAGCGGCTGACCAGCTCGGTCTGCGTGTACCTGAGGATCTGTCCATTCTTTGCTTTGATGCACACGATAATAATTTAAGCGGTTGGGAATTTACACACCTGCGGCAAAATGAAAGAGAGATGGGACGCTTGGCCATGAACCGCTTAGTGGAGATGATGAACGGAAATCTAGAAATAAAAAAAGAATTTCTGGATGCCCAACTTGTTGAAGGAAATTCGACGTGTTCGATGAACAGAATACCTGTCAAACAAACCAGTAAATCATTTTAACAGGAGTGTGATTGTAAATGATACAAGCCGCAATGCTGAGCCGATGGCATGTTCATGCCGATGACTACGCCAGAGACGCAAACAATAATCCTTCCATTGCCATTCGCATGGTTTGGGATGAGGAGGAAGACCGCGGGAGAAAATGGGCTCAGGAACTGGGTGTGGGATTCGAAAAAGATTTGGAAGTTATACTGGAAAATCCCGAAATTGATGCCGTCATCGTGAATACGCCGACCAACAAGCACAAAGAAATCATTATGGCTGCCATCGAGCACAAGAAGCATGTGTTTACGGAAAAGGTGCTGGCATTTACGACAGCAGAGTGTGAAGAAATTTATGACGCGGCCGAAAAAGCGGGAATCAAGCTGATGGTTTCCCTTCCCCGTTTAACTTCGGATTATTATTTGTATGCACAGCATGCTTTGGATCAGGGCTGGATTGGTGATTTAACCTCGATCCGCTGCCGGCTCGCGCATAACGGGGCGGTTCCCTCAGCTGGCAGTAAAAATGGCTGGCTTCCTGAACATTTTTTTGATAAAGAAGCGTGCGGAGGAGGGGCATTGATCGATCTCGGCGCCCATCCCATTTATTTGACCAACAGACTGGCTGGCCCTGCTGCCTCTGTCACCGCCATCTTTCAGCAAAGCAGTGAAAGAGTGGTGGAAGAGAATGCAACCGTGCTGATTCATTACGAATCCGGGGCTCTCGGAACGATAGAAACGGGTTTTTTATCGGAAAACAGCCCGTTTAAGCTGGAGCTATACGGCACAAAAGGAGCATTGCTCATCGAGGAAAATCAGGTCAGGCTGAACAGCTCTTCTGTTGGGAAAGACGGTTGGATAACTCCAGACCAACTGCCTGAAGCACTCCCTATGCCGATGGAACAATGGATATCCTCCATCGTAAAGGATGAGAAAACAACGATCACAAAAAAGGATGTTTGTGACCTGACTCTCATTAATGAAGCGGCTGAAAAGTCTAATCGTGAAGGACGAAGAATATTGGTTTCTGAAATGAAGGAAGTTCAATTTAATAAATAATTAAGGGGGAACAGATATGTCTAAAAAAATTAGAATCGGAATCATTGGGTGCGGCGGAATTGCCAATGGAAAGCATATGCCGAGTTTGTCAAAGATTGATGAGGTGGAGCTTATCGCTTTTTGTGATATTGAGGAAGAAAGGGCGATAAAAGCAGCCAGGGATTTTGGAATAAACGATGCAAAAGTCTACATCGATTACAAAGAACTCCTTCAAAATGAAGACGTGGATGTAGTGCATGTCTGCACGCCCAATCACTCTCACGCAGAAATTACCATTGATTCGCTTGAAGCCGACAAGCATGTCATGTGCGAAAAACCAATGGCCAAGACGTCGGCCGATGCGAGGCGCATGGTCGATGCAGCAAAACGAACAGGGAAGAAGCTGACTATCGGATATCAGTACAGATTCCGTGCCGACAGCTGGCATTTGCACAAGCTGTGCGAGCGAGGTGACTTTGGAGACATCTATTATGCAAGAGCTCACGCCATCCGCCGTCGTGCGGTACCGACATGGGGAGTCTTTTTAGACGAAGAAAAGCAGGGTGGAGGCTCACTCATTGATATTGGAACCCATTCACTGGATATGACGCTGTGGATGATGAACAACTATGAACCAAAAGCTGTTCTTGGCACGACGTTTCATAAATTAGGACAGAAAAAAGATGCAGCCAATGCATGGGGTTCCTGGGATCCTGACAAATTTAAAGTAGAGGACTCTGCATTTGGCATGATTACGATGAAAAATGGCGCGACCATTTCGCTTGAGACCAGCTGGGCGCTCAATACACTGCATACAGGTGAAGCCCGCTGTACGTTATGCGGAACAGAGGGAGGAGCAGATATGCACGATGGCCTGAGGATCAATGGAGAAGATCTCGGCAAACTTTACACCAATCAAATTCAAATTGATGGAAAAGGCGTTGCGTTCTATGATGCAGACCAGGAAAGCGATGCTGATCATGAAGCAAGACTTTGGATCGATGCTCTCCTGAATAATAAGGAACCAGTGGTGAAACCGGAGCAAGCGCTCGTTGTAACGGAAATTTTGGAAGCGATATACGAATCGGCAAGAACAGGGCAGGCGGTTTATTTTGACGATAATGAAAAGGAAATACCCGATGAAAAAAGAACAGATCAGGTGCTACAATAATTGAATAGCTAAAAAGCGGCAGAGAAGCTCTCTGCCGCTTTTTTTATAGGGGAATTTTAGTTTACATAACACCTTTACAGGTTTATACTTCCTAATATTGGGCTAAATTCTAAAAATATATAAGTATTTGCATTTGGCTTTTAAACTATCAACAGGGAGGCATCACCATGGCATTTAATAAGCCGGATAGAGTTAGTGAAATCGCCATTGAGGCAGGCGTTGATAAAGCACGATCACCGGTATTGACGCTCCTAATCCTCGGTTTCTTAGGCGGAGCTTTCATTGCACTTGGGTTTTTGCTTGATATCCGGGTCAGTGGCAACCTGCCGAAAGACTGGGGAAGCTTTGGCTCTTTTCTTGGGGCAGCCGTTTTTCCGGTCGGGCTTGTACTCGTTGTTCTTGCGGGAAGTGAGTTAATTACGGGCAATATGATGTCTGTGCCAATGGCATTGTACGCGAAAAGGATTACATGGAAAGGCCTGCTGAAGAATTGGGTCTTTGTCACGATTGCCAATTTGATCGGAGCACTTTTTGTGGCCTATTTTTTTGGACATGTAGTGGGACTGACGGAAACAGGACCTTTTCTCGCTAAGACACTGGCCATTGCACAGGGAAAACTGGAAGAGTCGTTTTTCCAAACGTTAATTTCAGGTATTGGCTGCAACTGGCTCGTTTGTCTGGCCATTTGGCTGGCGTATGGAGCTGATGATGTTGTCGGGAAAATTTTAGGAATCTGGTTTCCAATCATGGCGTTTGTAGCTATTGGCTTTCAGCACGTGGTCGCTAATATGTTCCTCATTCCGGCTGCAATCTTTGCCGGTTATTACACATGGATGGATTTCATCGCAAATGTCATCCCTACCTTTATTGGTAACATAATTGGTGGAGCTGTATTTGTAGGATTCGTTTACTTTTTTACCTACCATAAAAATATAAAGGACAAAGCGAAAAGAAAAATTTCCTAAAGTGTTCGAATAGCTCTTGCGAAGAATCGTAAGAGCTTTTTTGTTTGGATAATCTCACACGTGTGTTTGGTGGAGCAAAGAAATGGTGTTAGAAAACCTTACATATAACATGAAACGAGGTAGGATATGTTATATGCTCAAGTTACTTAGGAAAACTTTCTAAACGGGGATGATGGCGTGTGAAAAAAGAGATGGATTTAAATTGTGATGTTGGAGAAAGCTTTGGGATTTATCGATACGGGGCAGATGAAGCCATGATGCCTTTCATCAGTTCTGCCAATATCGCCTGCGGATTTCATGCAGGAGATCCACACGTCATTAAAAAGACCATTGATCTTGCCGCTTCTTATGGCGTACGCATAGGAGCCCATGTTGGATTTCCGGACCGGGCAGGATTTGGAACCCGCGAAATAAAAGCAAAAGCTCAGGAAGTCTATGATTATATCATCTACCAGCTTGGTGCCCTGGATGGGTTCTTAACAATAGCAGGATTGTCCATGTCACATATTAAGCTTCATGGTTCCCTCTATATGATGGCTTCGGAACAGGAAGACATTAGCTGTGCCACCATTGAGGCGATTCAAGCGTACAACCCTGAACTGGATATTTATGCATTGCCACGGTCAGAACTGAGCATAAGGGCAGACCAGGCTGGATTACGGGTCATGAATGAGTATTATGCTGATCGGCCATATGGTAAGAATGGTGAAAAACGATTTGGATGGTGCGAAGAGGAGATCGGCAGCCCTTTCGAAATTGCTGAAACGGTTTTAAAGGTACTCGACCAGGATTCATATGATTTACAGACCGTTTGTGTACATAGCGATACACCCGATGCCCCACATATTATGAAACTGGTTCACAATACACTTTTTCATGCTGGGTGGAGTATCCGCTCATGTAAAAAACTCTTGGTCTAGCCAAGAGTTTTTATTTTCCGTAATAAATTGAGGTTCTTTACTTATACATATGATTAGTGCTTTTTCATCAATATACTATCAGAAGGTGATATCAATTTATGCGAAAAATGTTGGGGATTTATTTGGCAGCAGGATATAGCCGGAGGATGGGTGTAAATAAACTAGCTCTTCCTTTAAAACACTCAACGGTAGGAAGCCTGGGTTTGGAAAATGCATTGAGCTCAAGACTCGATGACATAATCGTTGTTGTAAGAAAAGAGGATGATCTTGACTGGTTAGATCCTGCCCTAAGAGGCAATACGAAAAATAACGGCTTGAATCTTGTCCGTTGCGGAACTGAAAACCACGGGCAGGCAGAATCATTAAAAACCGGCATTAAGCAAGCGATACAATTACAGATAGATGCTATAGTGATCATGCTGGCGGACCAGCCTTTTGTAACGAAAGAAATAATTGAGGACTTGATTAATCAGTATGAAAGGTTTGATCCTCCATTTGTTGCGGCCCGTTTACAGGGGATTATTCAGCCTCCCGTTCTGTTTTCCAGCCGTGTTTTCCCCAGTTTGCTAAAGCTTGAGGGAGACCAGGGTGCAAAATCTCTTTTTGCAAATCACCAAATCGGACAGGGATCATTTATCGATTTTAAGGATGACCGTTTATTATTTGATGTAGATCAAATAAAAGACTATGAAAAAGCAATAAAATATACATCAAGTTGAACCTGTCTCAACCGTTATCTGTTGCCATCTTGCGAAGAAAAATCAGCAGCTTTTCAAGCCATTCAAGGTCATACTCGATGTTGCTTCTGGCGTGCGAGTAATAAAGTCTATGTTTTCCGAGACTTTTTCGCTGTAAATTCCCCACCATTCAGGCATTTGAGAATCATATAGCAGTTGAAATCTCTTTTTTGTCCGTTCAACGCTTTCTCCGTAAGATCGATAATTTTTCCGAGGTCTGCGTGTTTTTAAAAAAGAAGAGAGGCATATAACGAACGGAGATTACTAAAGTTTTGGAAGCTTTTATAAATGTCTTTTTTAAGGGCATCACGCCCCTGACTTCCTTCAATGAAATAATCTCTTTATTCATAAAATCGTCCCTCCAAATGTAGCATTTTTCAATCTGGCATGCTTCATTTCATACTCTAATTAGAGTATATATGTCAAATGAAAAGTTAATGGTTTTCTTGCGAACGTTTATTCGATAAAATAGGAGATGAGGTGACGATATGGAAATCAAAAAAACAATGCAGGAATTGCTTGCATTATTACGAACGGAGCCTTCTATTTCAAATCAGATTGTTCATTGGGAAACCATCGAAGAAAAAGAGGCGGTAACAGGAGCAATTCCTGACTCCCTTCATTCACATATAAAGAAAGCATTGAAAGACAGGGGGGTAACCTCTCTGTATTCACATCAGCTTACGGCGTTTCAAACTTCGCTCGAAGGAAAGAGTATTGTAGCTGTAACACCAACGGCATCCGGTAAAACGCTGTGCTACAATCTCCCAGTGCTCCAGGAGATTGCCAATCATCCTGATAGCCGGGCATTGTATCTTTTTCCGACCAAGGCGCTCGCTCAGGACCAAAAAGCAGAAATGAACGCATTCATTGATGCGATTGAACTGGATATTAAAAGTTATACGTATGATGGGGACACACCGGCCAACATCAGGCAGGTTGTCCGAAAAGCAGGTAATATCGTAATGACCAATCCGGATATGCTGCACTCGGCGATTTTGCCGCACCATACGAAATGGGTATCTCTGTTTGAAAATCTGAAATATATCGTGATCGACGAGCTTCATACATACCGCGGGGTGTTTGGCAGCCATGTAGCCAATGTAATCCGGCGGCTGAAGAGAATTTGTTCTTTCTATGGCAGCAATCCGATTTTTATTTGCACATCAGCCACCATCGCTAACCCGAAGGATTTGGCTGAAAAGCTGACAGGATCACCCATGAAGCTGATTAATAACAACGGGGCCCCAAGCGGCAGGAAACACTTTATTTTCTATAATCCGCCTGTCGTAAACAAGCCGCTCAATGTAAGGAAATCGGCCACCTTGGAGGCAAGGGATCTGGCAGGATACTTTCTAAAAAACAAGATACAAACCATTGTGTTTGCACGGAGCCGGGTACGGGTTGAAATTCTTCTTACGTACCTTCAGGAACTGGCCAAAAAGGAGTACGGCATGAAATCCATCCAGGGATATCGTGGCGGTTATTTGCCAACCCAGCGCAGGGCTATTGAAAGAGGGCTGCGCAATGGGGAAATCATGGGCGTTGTTAGTACGAATGCCCTGGAACTTGGAGTGGATATCGGTCAGCTGCATGCCTGTATTTTGACAGGGTATCCAGGATCGATCGCGAGTGCCTGGCAGCAGGCAGGACGGGCCGGCCGCCGGCAGGATGAGTCTGTGGTCATCATGGTCGCGAGCTCAAGCCCAATGGATCAATACATCGTCAGCCAGCCGGAGTATTTTTTCGACCGTTCTCCCGAATCCGCCCGCATTAATCCTGAAAATCTCATTATTCTGGTGGATCATGTGAAATGTGCCGCCTATGAGCTGCCCTTTGGTGAAGGGGACACATTTGGAGAGGTTGAGATTGAGGATATCCTTGAGTTTTTAACAGAAGAGCAGGTGCTTCATCACCAAGGGAAACGTTTTTTCTGGATGAACGATTCCTTTCCTGCTCATAATATTTCTCTGCGCTCGGCTTCACAGGAAAATGTTGTGATCGTCGACCAGAGTGATGTGGCGAACGTAAGGATCATTGGTGAGATGGACCGGTTCAGTTCCATGACGCTTCTGCATGAAGAGGCCATTTATCTGCATCAGGGTGTTCAGTATCAAGTGGAGAAACTGGATTATGAGGAAAAGAAAGCCTATGTAAGAGAAGTGGATGTAGATTATTTTACGGACGCAAATCTTGCAGTTTCGCTGAAAGTACTTGAAGTCGATAAAAACACCGTTTTACAAGGTCAGGAAAGGGCGTTTGGGGAAGTTACGGTCAACGCCATGGCCACGATATTTAAAAAAATCAAATTTGAAACGCATGAGAATATCGGTTCCGGACCGATCCATTTGCCTGAAGAGGAGCTTCACACGTCAGCGACATGGCTGGAATTTGACCGGAAGTCATTTGATGATGTGGCTGAAAGCTCCATGGAACAGGGCCTGATCGGAATTGCCAATGTGCTAAAGAATGTAGCTCCGTTGTTCGTGATGTGTGACCCAAGTGACCTGCATGTAGTGCCGCAGATTAAAGCGGTCCATTCGGGCAAGCCGACTATTTTCCTGTACGACCGCTATCCTGGTGGCATCGGCTTGAGTGAAAATGTGTATAAGATCTGGGACACCGTCATCAGTGAAGCGTACCATGTTATTGACACCTGCCCTTGTGAGTCAGGATGTCCTTCCTGTACCGGCACCATGCTTGAGGGCGAAAATGCGAAAGAACTTTCGCTTAAGCTGCTGAAAAAAGTAAGGAGAGATCTCCATGTCGATGCAGTCCAAACTGAAGCGCTTTAAGAAGCATCTGGTTTCGGAGAAAAAAGCCCCCGTTATCAAACCCCTTCCAGTTCAGGATATCGAGCATGGTGAAACCTGGGCATCATTTGAGACGTCTCCCTACTTTTATGAGGATGCATTTTGCCTGATCAGAGAAGTTCGTTATCCCATCAACCACCGCTGGGGGCGTTATTCTTTTGAAGAACTGAAAGGAGTAATGGAGGGATGGAAGCAGGCGGGTGATGGCCATCCGCTGTCGTCCGGCCAGCTGACCCCCTCTGATCTTTTGTTTTTCGATACGGAAACGACGGGTTTAAGCGGAGGAGCGGGAAATACAATATTTCTACTGGGCCACAGCCAGGTGGAAGACCAAGAAGTGAAGGTGAAGCAACACTTCCTCCCGGGGCCGGGTGCCGAAATAGCCATGTACCACTATTTTTTAACGCAAGTGAAAGAACTGAAGAACTTGGTCACGTATAACGGAAAATCATTTGACTGGCCACAGGTAAAAACACGACACACGCTCATTCGTGACTTTGTCCCATCATTGCCTGCCTTTGGTCATTTTGATCTGCTGCATGGTTCGAGAAGACTGTGGAAGAGCAGTTTGGAATCCGTTCGGCTGTCTGTGGTTGAAAAGGAGATTTTGGATGTAAAGCGGGAGCATGACACGCCTGGATACCTGGCGCCCATGCTTTATTTTCAATACCTGAAGTACAACGATCCCGAACTTGTAAAAGGGATAATGACCCATAACGAATGGGATGTACTTTCTCTGATCACCCTTTATATTCATATTTCCAAACTCTTGCAGGGCAGCGGCACACTAATGACCACCGTGGAACAATATGAGAGTGCGAGATGGTATGAAGCGGTTGGACAGCATGAACTGGCGCTGCAAAAATACAGCGTGCTTCTTGCGACTGAAAACAGCCATAGCCGGCTGGCCAAAAAGGCGGTTGCAGCTCTGTACAAAAAACAAAAACGCGAAGATCTTGCCGTACCGTTATGGGAGGAATTATGTAAGGATGCTCTGCAAAATGACGAAACTCCCTTTATTGAATTATCTAAATGGTACGAACATCAGAGAAAAGATGCTCAAAAAGCCCTGCATTTTGCAGAGGCGGCGTATGGGGTTTGGAAAAACAAAAAACGGCTTTTAAAACGGACGGAAGAAAAGGAAAAGGCGGCCTTCGGAAACAGAATCCAGCGATTAAGAAAAAAATGTGAATTGTGCTAAAAAAATATAAATTTTGGTGGATAAATGTATTTTAATCTTGTCCTGTATTGTGTAGAATAGGAATGGAGATTTTCATAGGAAAATAATAATTTATTCCCCAGGCAAGCGCAAAAAGTGCGCCGCTTTGACGAAATTCGCAAAAAATGATAAGTGTGTGTAAAAAATTGGGGAATCGGACATTTTCCTGTAAAAATATACTAGTATATTATGTAATGGAGAGATGTTTCCGTGAGGCAATGGGTTTTGTTTGCTTTTTTTCTTGTTTTGGGTCTAACGTTGTTTGTTGCAAATGAATTAAGTCATGCTACGTGAGGGAACTAATCATTTTTGATTGGTTCTTTTTTTGAAATCTGGAGTAAAAAAGGTGAAGTTCATGGTAAAAAATCTGCTGGTAACTGGATATAAATCCCATGAACTTGGGATTTTTAAAGAAAAAGATCCCGGGGTACACTATATTAAAAAAGCGCTGGAAAAACAGCTGACCGCATTGCTCGAGGAAGGATTGGAGTGGGTAATCATCAGCGGCCAGCCAGGGGTGGAGATGTGGGCAGGAGAAGTGGTTGTCGCTCTAAGGGATAAAAGCTATCCGGAACTTAAATTGGCAGTCCTTACTCCTTTTCTGGAGCAGGAAGCAAACTGGAATGAGGGCCGGCAGGAGCAGTATCATTCTCTCCTCGCGCAGGCAGATTTTGTTGAATCGATTTCCAACAAGACGTATATCAGTCCCAAGCAACTTGCTGCAAAAAACGGGTTTCTCGTGGAAAAAACGGATGGCATGCTTGTCTTATACGATGAAGATACGCCAGGGACGCCCCGTTTTTACCTTGAACCGGCCAGGCGCAGGCAAGAAAAAGACTCGTCCTACGAAATACTATATATCACACCGTATGACCTTGAACTGATTTATCAGGATGAACAGGATCAAAAGGGGCAATTTTGGGAATGAAGCAAGCCGGCTGAGAATAGAAATTGACTTTTTCTATAACATTTGAAAAAATATAGGCTAGATTAATGTATTTGCAAGTCGTTCAATAGGGTATGCAACGGTGTTTTAAGCTTTACAAGTGTAAAGCATGGCTTTACACCGTAAAGTATAAATGAAAACAAGCTAAAATATTGAGGTGAGACCAGTGAATGGTGAAAAGCGATTGAATTTAACAGCGAAAGAAATTCTGGAAAAAGATTTTAAACAAGGGTTCAGAGGTTATGATCAGGATGAAGTCGATAAGTTTCTTGATTTGATCATTAAGGACTATGAGAACTTCCAAAAAGAATTTGACAAAGTAATTCAGGAAAACAACCGACTTCGAAAAGAAGTTCAGAATTCTTCTGAACAGACAAGAAGAGTTCCTACTTCATCAATGAACATCAATTCTGATATTCTTCAGCGCTTATCGAACCTTGAGAAGCACGTGTTCGGAAGCAAGTTATACGATTGATTCAGCTATTATTATCCATTTGATTTTTAATCCGTATCCTGTTATACTGAATTTTGCTTTGATAAATTACAAACTAATAACGTTCGGGTAATCGCGGCATCTTTTTAAAGATGTTGAGGAAAGTCCATGCTCGCACGGTCTGCGATGGCCGTAGTGTTCGTGCCTGGCGAAACGATAAGCCAGGGTATTCCGGTTTCGACTGGATTAACGGCAGGGAACTCACCTAAGTCCTTTTGGATATGGTGACACTACCTTTAAAGTGCCACAGTGACGTAGTCTTTTCGGAAACGAAAAGAGTGGAACGCGGTAAACCCCACGAGCGAGAAACCCAAATTATGGTAGGGGAGTTTTCTTCGCGGAAATGAACGCGAAGAAGAACAGATGTTAAAGCCATCTGGAGATAGATGATTACCACCGGAGTACGAGGCGGCAGCCGCATGCAGTACAATGGAACAGAACATGGCTTACAGAACGTTATTGGTGACACTTAACAAATGAGAGGGCCCTAGAGGCCTTTTTTATTTTTACATAAGAAATTTAGGGTATATTAGTACTGGAAAATCAAACATAAGGAGATCTCTTATGAATTTAACGTATATTGCGACGGCAGCCATGGGGCTGGAATCTCTTGTTGCCCATGAGGTGAGAGACCTCGGCTTTGAAGATGTAAAAGTGGAAAACGGAAAGGTGATCTTCAAGGGGGATGAATCCGCCCTTTGCAGATCCAATCTCTGGCTGAGAACGGCCGACCGCGTAAAGCTTTTGGTTGGTGAGTTTAAAGCAGAAACGTTTGATGAATTGTTTGAACAGACGAAGGCGCTTCCCTGGTCGGATTTTATCCCGGAGAACGGCGAATTTCCGGTGATTGGCAAATCGGTAAAGTCCAAATTATTCAGTGTGTCTGATTGTCAAGCGATCGTAAAAAAAGCGGTCGTGGATCAAATGAAGAATGCCTATCAGAGAGAAACCTGGTTTCCGGAAGATGGTGCCCTTTACCGGATCGAAGTGGCTCTGTTAAAGGACGTTGCTACACTGACGATTGACACGAGCGGCACCGGACTGCACAAACGGGGATATCGGGCGCTTCACAGTGAAGCACCGTTGAAGGAAACGATGGCTTCGGCCCTGATTAAATTAACCAACTGGACCCCGGATAAACCGTTTGTAGACCCGTTTTGCGGTTCCGGAACCATTCCTATTGAAGCTGCCATGATTGGCCAGAACGTTGCACCGGGTCTGAACCGGGAATTTGCATCCGAAGAATGGTCCTGGATTGATAAAAAGGTTTGGTATCGGGCTGTTGAAGAAGCAAATGATCTGGCGAAATATGATACCCCACTTGATATCCAGGGTTCAGACATTGACCACAAGATGATTGAGCTTTCCATTAATAATGCAGAGGAAGCGGGTTTCGGCGAATTTATCACGTTCAAGCAGATGCAGGTGCGGGACTTTACCACAAGGAAAGAATACGGGTATGTCATTTCCAATCCGCCATATGGTGAGCGGATCGGTGAGAAGGAAGAAGTGAAACAGCTTTACCGTGACATGGGTAATGCATTCCGTTCGCTTGAAACGTGGTCAGTTTATGTTATCACCTCCAATGAACAATTTGAGCAGCTTTACGGAAGACCTGCTACCAAGAAGCGAAAGCTGTACAACGGCCATATTAAAACCGATTACTACCAGTATTTTGGCAAGAGACGCCAAGAAGCTAAAGCGTAGCAAGGGTTTTAAGGGTTTTATGTCGTTTGGTTAATGTAATATTTAAAAAGTAATTTGGTGACCACATTATTTTTCTAAATCATTTTAGGAAAAGGATGTGGTCTTTTTTGTTGCAGAATACCGATACTTATTACCACACACGATTACAATGTACAAAACCGGCTCTGAAATGACATATGTTCCTTTACGTACACTTTCTAATGCCGCAAAAGCTGACTTACACGTGTCTTTTCACTACAACGCATTAGCTGGAAAATGGAATTACAAACAAATAAATAGATACATAATTAATAACCCATTCGACTTAGGAATGGGTCAGATTGTATAAAACGCCTTTTTACGGGGAGGGCTTGTTTCATTAAACGGCTTCTTTTTTACACTAGATATATATAGGAATAATAAGCCTTAAAACAACGGATACTTTGATTGGAAAGGTGTGAAAGATGTGCATTTTTTTTATGGTCAAGATTCGTTGTCAATTTTTCAATGGATAATAAGAGCCGTTTTTTCTTTTTTCTTCTTATTGTTATCAACAAAAATCATGGGTCAACGTTCGATATCTCAGTTAAGATTGCTTGATTTTATCATGGCTATCTCTATTGGTAACATCATTGCCCATCCTTTGTCAGACCAACACCTTAGCATGAAAGGAGCAATGGTCACCATAAGCGCACTAGTCTTTTTATATCTAATCTTAATAGTCTTAAGTCTTAAATGGTCACCATTCACAAAGTTTATTGATCCTCCCCCGTTTACACTTATAAAGGATGGAGCCATTTATTATAAAGGACTACGTAAAGCCCGAATTCCACTTGATATACTACTATCCGAATTAAGAAAAAAACAGATAGAGGATCCTCAAAAAGTTGCATTAGCTTTATGGGAACCTGACGGGACTATTTCCTTTTTTTTAAAAGCCGAATATAATGCACTAACCCCTAAGGATTTAAATATAAACATACCATCCTTCAAACATCCCATAACCCTCATCAAGGACGGACAGGTTGATATGAATCATCTTAAGAAAATTGGCAAAGATGAGGATTGGTTAAAAAAACAAATTAAAACAGAATATAGTGTAGAACTCAGCCAAATATTATTAGCTACTATAGATACTAATAACCAACTAACCGTATTTTTATATTACTAAATCATCTGGACCGCCAAGAAGCTAAAGACGGGATGTCATGAAGAATTCGTAATTGGTCCATACTGTTACAGAGGTGATAGAAATGGACCAGAAATTGGATTATATTCTTCAGCTGAAGCATGCGTATGAGAATATCAAGGCAATATCGGAACAGCATGGGGAGCCTTATGGTCAAGCATTAATCGAAGCTGATGATGCACTGAAACAGGCGCTATATTTCGAATTTGGCATTTGTGGAGAACACGGGGTATCGGCCTACATGGAACGATTGCATTAATACACAAAGAGAAAACAGTCCAAGCCGGGCTGTTTTTTTGCTGTAGAAGGATTTTTTTATTTTCCGGCGAATAGTAAGCATGGTATGGTTAGTCTACTTAGATATAGAGAGGAAGAAAAGAATGTCAAAAATCTTGCAAACAGTGGAGAAGGAATTTTTAGAGTATGTAAAAAAGATGACGCATTTGAATGAGGCGGTAGGCCTGATGTATTGGGATCTTCGTACAGGAGCTCCCAAAAAGGGTGTCAGCCAGCGTTCAGAAGTCATTGGCACACTATCCGCTGATGTGTTTTCCATGTCCACTTCGGAACAAATGAAATCATACATAGATGAATTATGTCAAGAGCAGGTATACAGCTCGCTGTCTGATGTAACCAAAAAGACACTTGAGGAAGTCAAAAAAGAATATGAACGAAATACGAAAATTCCTCCTGAAGAATTCAAAGAGTACGTGATCTTGCAGTCGAAGGCGGAAAGTGTATGGGAAGAAGCGAGAGAACAGTCTGATTTCGCCATGTTCCAGCCTTATCTGGAGAAGCTTGTGGATTTCAACAAACGCTTTATCGGATATTGGGGATATGAGGGCAACAAATACAATACCCTTTTGGATATGTATGAGCCGGGTGTAACTGTTGATATCATTGATGCCACATTCTCCAAGCTGCGTGACCGTATTGTTCCCCTTCTGCAAAAAATTACAGAAGCCGGAAAGCCGGAAGCTTCATTCCTTTTTGAGCAATTTCCAAAAGAAAAGCAAAAGGAATTCAGCCTTAAGGTATTAAAGGAGATGGGCTATGATTTTCGAGCTGGCCGTCTGGATGAAACGGTTCATCCATTTGCGATCGGGCTAAATCCTGGTGACGTGCGTGTAACGACCCGTTATGTAGAAAGTGATTTCAGAACAGCTGTGTTTGGAACCATTCATGAGGGCGGACATGCTCTATATGAACAAAACCTTTCAGAAGAACTGGTTGGTACACCGCTCTCTACGGGCACATCAATGGGAATTCACGAGTCACAATCCCTTTTTTGGGAAAATTTCGTTGGCCGGAACCGTGGCTTCTGGAAGCACCATTATGCTTCTCTCAAAAAATATGCCGGCACGCAGTTTGATCAAGTGGACCTTGATACCTTTTATAAAGCCATTAATATTGTGGAACCTTCTTTCATTCGTATCGAAGCGGACGAGATGACATATGCGCTTCATATCATTGTCCGTTATGAAATTGAAAAGGGATTGTTCAATGATGAAATTGAAGTGAGGGATCTGCCACGCATCTGGAATGAGAAAATGCAGGAGTACTTAGGGGTTACACCGGAGAATGACAGCCAGGGTGTGCTTCAGGATGTTCACTGGTCCGGAGGAAGCTTCGGGTATTTTCCATCCTACGCTCTCGGTTACATTTATGCAGCCCAATTGAAACAGGCTTTGGTGCAGGACCTTCCTGAATTTGACGAGTTGCTCGAAAAAGGAGAACTGAAGCCAATTCAGAAATGGCTGAGCCGAAATATTCATCAATATGGAAAAATGAAAAAGCCGATGGAAATTCTTCAAGACGTAACGGGAGAAGGATTGAATCCAGATTATTTGATCCGTTACTTTGAGGAAAAATATTCTTCCATTTATTCACTTTAATCGTTCCCAGAAAGCCGGAATCCCGACGGAGCTTGGAAGCTTTCGGTTGATTTTCTCTACCGAAAAGGCCTAACCCGTCATGGGACGGCTTTTTTTATGTGTTTGAAAAGTTGAATTTCAGTCGATATATAAGGTATAAAATGAAATTTTTTATATTTAAGGGGGAGAAGAGAATGCGTTTTGAAAATCCAACCGATGAAGAAATCAGGAATATCTTAAAAAACAAAAAAAGGATCGCTGTCGTGGGACTGTCTGACAATCCCATGAAAACCTCCTATATGGTCAGCTCCGTTATGAGGGATGCCGGTTATGAAATCATCCCTGTCAATCCGGCCGTGGATGAAGTGTTCGGGATTAAGGCTGTGAAAACCTTGCAGGACATTGAAGGCCATGTGGATGTTGTAAACGTATTTCGCCGAAGTGAGTATTTACCCCAAGTGGCAAAGGATACCGTAGCGATTGGAGCGGATGTTTTTTGGGCACAGCTCGGTCTTGCCAATGACCAAGCATATGATTATCTGAAAGAACACAATGTGATTTCCATCATGGATAAATGCATCAAAGTAGAGTACGCCAGGCTAGCCAGATAGGTCTTAACCACCCGTTATGAAGGGGTGGTTTTTTATATAAGTTCAAAAGGTTTTTGCACGATTGAAGCAGAAAAGATAAAATAGAAAGCGGTGTACGTAATTTTTGATTTCTGGAATAGAAACAAATGTTCTGGTATGATTAGTTTATTGTATGTTTGTGAAGGGAGAAAGTGTTTTGGCTAGTAAACCACATTTAGATTACAACGATGACGCCATTCAGGTATTAGAAGGCCTGGAAGCGGTCCGGAAGCGACCCGGGATGTATATCGGGAGCACAGACAGCCGCGGGCTGCATCATCTCGTTTATGAAATCGTAGATAATGCCGTCGATGAAGCACTTGCTGGGCACGGCAAAAATATATACGTCACGATACATAAAGATAACAGTATAAGTGTTCGGGACGAAGGACGTGGCATGCCAACGGGGATGCATAAGATGGGAAAACCAACGCCGGAAGTCATCCTGACTGTGCTTCATGCGGGAGGGAAATTTGGTCAGGGAGGCTATAAAACATCCGGCGGACTGCATGGTGTTGGAGCATCTGTCGTTAACGCGCTGTCTGAATGGCTTGAGGTGACGATTCACAGAAACGGAACCATTTATCAACAACGCTTTGAGTTTGGCGGAAAGCCGGTAACTACACTTGAAGAAATAGGTACTACCAGGAAAACGGGTACCATCATCCACTTTAAGCCGGATCCGGCCATTTTCAGTACGACCAACTACAATTATGAAACGTTAAGTGAGCGCCTGAGAGAAGCAGCTTTCCTTTTAAAAGGGGTAAAAATTGAGCTCAGTGACAAACGAAGCGGCGAGAGTGAAAGCTTTCAGTATGATACAGGATTGGAAGCGTTTGTTGGCTACTTGAACGAAGATAAAGATGTTCTTCATCCGGTGGTCAGTTTTGAAGGTGACCAAAATGATATCGAGGTCGACTTTGCGTTTCAATTTAACGACGGATATGCAGAAAATGTCCTCTCTTTTGTAAATAACGTCCGGACAAAGGATGGCGGAACACATGAATCCGGAGCAAAGACGGCCATCACCCGGATCATGAACGATTACGCCAGGAAAGTTTCTCTTTTAAAGGAACGAGATAAAAACCTGGACGGTTCAGACATTCGTGAAGGATTAACCGCCATTGTTTCTGTACGGATCCCGGAGGAGAAACTTCAGTTTGAAGGACAGACGAAAAGCAAGCTTGGAAGCAGTGATGCACGCTCGAGTGTAGACAGTGTGGTTTCAGGCCATCTTTCCTATTTTCTCGAGGAAAATCCGCAAACGGCTGATATGCTCATCCGAAAGGCTGTAAAAGCTGCTCAGGCCCGCGAAGCGGCCCGTAAGGCAAGAGAAGATGCGCGTAACGGCAAAAAAAATAAGCGGAAGGAAACGATGCTTAGCGGAAAGCTTACTCCGGCTACCTCCAGAAATCCGGCTAAAAATGAGCTCTATCTCGTAGAGGGTGACTCTGCCGGAGGATCAGCCAAGCAAGGACGGGACCGCCGGTTTCAGGCGATTCTACCGCTTCGTGGTAAAGTCATCAACACGGAGAAAGCAAAGCTAGCCGACATTTTCAAAAATGAAGAAATCAATACAATTATCCATGCTTTAGGTGCTGGTGTAGGGTCTGATTTTACCGAAAAAGACTTGAATTACGAAAAGGTCATCATCATGACGGATGCGGATACGGACGGAGCCCATATTCAGGTGCTGCTTCTGACGTTCTTCTACCGCTACATGAAGCCGCTCATTGAGAACGGGCGTGTGTATATCGCTCTTCCGCCCCTGTACAAAGTCAGCAAGGGAAGCGGAAAGAAAGAGATCATCGAATATGCATGGGATGATGATGAGCTCAAAGAAGCCCAAAAGAAGGTGGGTAAAGGCTATATCATCCAGCGGTATAAGGGTCTTGGCGAGATGAACGCCGATCAGCTGTGGGAAACTACGATGGATCCGGAAACCAGAACATTGATCAGGGTGAAAATCGATGATGCGGCCCGTGCAGAAAAGCGGGTGTCGGTTCTGATGGGAGATAAAGTTGAGCCCCGCAGAAAATGGATCGAAGAGCATGTCGAATTTGGTTTAAATGAGGATACCAACATTCTTGATAACGAAAACTTATCAGATCAGTATCCTGAGGAGGTTTAGATTTTGTCAGTATTAGAACGTTTTATGGATCTTCCGCTCGAAGAGGTGATCGGTGACCGCTTTGGGCGTTACAGTAAATATATCATTCAGGACCGAGCCCTTCCTGATGCAAGGGATGGATTGAAGCCGGTACAGCGACGTATTTTATACGCGATGTTCCAAGAAGGAAATACAGCTGAAAAGCCGTACCGCAAATCAGCAAAAACCGTCGGAAACGTCATCGGCAACTACCATCCGCACGGGGATTCGTCTGTATATGAAGCGATGGTACGGATGAGCCAGGACTGGAAAGTAAGGAATGTGCTGATTCAAATGCACGGAAACAACGGAAGTGTTGACGGAGACCCTGCAGCAGCCATGCGGTATACCGAGGCGCGCTTGTCCTCCATTGCTTCAGAACTGCTTCGTGATATTGAAAAGAACACGGTGGAATTTGCTCCGAACTTTGATGATACGATTGAAGAGCCGGTCGTTTTGCCAGCTAGATATCCGAACCTTTTGGTCAATGGTTCTACAGGAATCTCAGCAGGTTATGCGACCGATATTCCTCCCCATCACCTGGGAGAGGTAATCCATGCCGTTACGATGCAGATTGAAAACCCGGATGTTACGCTTGATGAATTGATGACCGTCATAAAAGGGCCTGATTTTCCAACTGGCGGAATTGTCCAGGGCAAGGAAGGAATTCGCAAAGCCTTTGAAACAGGAAAAGGCCGTGTCATCGTGCGCGCGAAAACAGAGATCGAGGAAATTAAAGGCGGACGGCAACAGATCAGGATTACGGAAATTCCATATGAGATCAATAAAGCGAATCTCGTCAAACGGATTGATGAACTTCGCCTCGACAAGAAGGTGGAAGGCATTGCTGAAGTGAGGGACGAAACCGACCGAACCGGAATGAGGATCGTTATTGAACTGAAGAAAGAAGCGCATGCTGAGGGTGTGCTGGCGTATCTTTTCAAAAATACAGATCTTCAGGTTTCCTATAACTACAACATGGTGGCGATTCATAATAAGACGCCGAAGCTGATGGGCCTCAAGCACATCATTTCAGCTTATGTCGACCATCAAAAGGAAGTTGTGACGAAACGCTCACAGTATGATCTCAACAAAGCCAATGAGCGGCAGCATGTGGTGGAAGGGCTGATTAAAGCTATTTCCATTCTGGACGAAGTGATCCGGATTATCCGCGGTTCCAAAGATAAAAGAGATGCAAAAAACAATTTGATTCAGCAGTATGACTTCACGGAGGCACAATCAGAAGCCATCGTGACCTTGCAATTGTACAGATTGACCAATACCGATGTGACGACCCTTGAAAAAGAAGCAAAAGAGCTTGAAAAGAAAATCGCTCATTTGACGGGTATTTTGAAAAGTGAGAAGAAACTGTTCAACGTTATAAAAAAAGAGATGGAAGAAATTAAAAAGAAGTACGCTGATGAACGCCGGACAGTCATTGAAGATGAAATCGAAGAGATTAAAATTAATATGGAAGTGATGATTCCATCTGAAGATGTGATGGTTACTGTAACAAAAGACGGCTATTCCAAGCGTTCTTCTCTTCGTTCTTATTCCGCTTCCAACGGTGAGGCGCCTGGCATGAAAGATACAGACCGTCTGCTTTTGGCCGAACAATTAAATACAACGGATACGTTGCTGATGTTCACCAACAAAGGAAATTACATTTATATGCCGGTTTATGAACTTCATGAAGCCCGATGGAAAGACATGGGCCAGCATTTGGCGAACATGGTCGGATTTGACCGGGATGAACAATTGATCAAGATTATGCCGATTAAAGAATTTACAGATAATCAGTACCTCATCTTTTTCACAAAACAAGGAATGGCCAAAAAGACTGAACTCTCTTCCTACAAAGCACAACGCTATAACAAAATGCTGATGGCCATGAAGGTGAAGGGAGAGGATGAAGTGGTCGATGTGCAGCTGACGAGTGGAAATGATGATATTTTTATCGCTACTCACTATGGATATGGGCTATGGTTCGGTGAGAACGAAATTAATGTAGTGGGACAGCGTGCAGCAGGTGTGAAAGGCATTAATCTGAAAGATGGAGATTTCGTTGTCAGCGGCAAATCGTTGCAGGATAAAGAAAAGGCATCACTCGTATTGATTACACACCGCGGGGCAGTCAAGAAAATGAAGATTACGGAATTTGATAGAACAACGAGGGCGAAAAGAGGCCTCGTTATGCTGAGGGAGCTTAAGAGCAATCCGCACCGCGTGGTTGATGTGGAACTTTCAGAAAAAGATGCCGTATTGGACGTAAAAACGAAGAATGGAAGTATGGTAACAGTGGAGACCGGAAAGTTAAAGAACGCAGACCGGTATAATAACGGATCCTATCTTGTGGACATCAGCGACTCTGGAGAAGTGGTTGAAGTCTGGAGGAAGATTGTGACTGAAGAAAACAAAGAGTAGCGCTTTGCTGCTCTTTATTTCTTTTACATAATTAAGTTTACCAACATAATATTATGTTAACTAACAACTAGAAAAGGTGAATAATGAAAGGCAATACACATTTAATGGGAGGATTGGCCGCGGCAGCATTGGCCAATCAATGGATAGCAGGACCAACTTTATTGGATCATCAGCTCATTTACTATGGGGCAGGAATTTTGGGGAGCCTACTTCCTGACCTCTGCCATCCCAATTCATGGGCAGGACGGAAAACAAAACTAGTTTCAAAACTAGTGAGCAAGACCTTTGGACACCGGACCATAACGCACAGCTGGATTTTTATTATGGCTGTCATCTGGGTGTCTAATCTGCTTGATAAAAGTTACAGCACGGATATAAAATATGGATTATTGGCAGGTGTAATCAGCCATCTCATATTGGATGCCTGCACGACCAGGGGAATTCAGTTTTTATATCCGATACATATTCGATTTCGTTCACCCATCTACACGAAAACAGGGTCCCCTGCAGAGACGGCGATCTCAGGAATCTTGATGATCGCAGCTTGTGCATTGCTGGCGAAAGAGCATATTTTTCATATTTAAAAAAAACAGCCAATGGCTGTTTTTTTGTTGTTTTATTTTAACTTTTAGCTCGTTGTCTTCTGTACTTGAATTGCAGCCATTGAAAACGGATAAAGCAGCCGATGCAAAACCCAAGAATGGCAATAAATGCGGCGGCAAATACCATGCCGGTGAATACATAGGCGGCTGTCTGCCATTTCAGCAGGTAAGATAGATAGGAAAGGAAGAGACAAAGAACGGCAATTTTTTGATTAAACTGTTGTTGGTCCCAGTCTTCTGGAATATAAGAAGAAAGCGGTTTGGTTAAGAAACGTTTACCTAACTGCATGATCGGGTTATAACGAAATAAAAGTCCGGACAATCCTGCAGCAAGTGGAAGGAGCAGCAACCAATAGGCTCCGGTGATCCAGACAGATGCCACCGACAAAACGATAAACCATTGATTGAGCTTTACTAAGGGTCTGGGAATGGAAATAGGGTGTTCTCGCATATATAAATCCGACCTTTCGCATAGGAATATAATTAGTATACAGTAACAAGGAGAAAGTGTGAAGTAAAGCAGATAATCTGAAAATTTTTCGAAATATATGAATAATTAAACCGAAGAACGTCTATTATGTATATAAGGAGGCGCATAATGAAAAGATTCGTAGATTTTATATGGGATGGACTCACATTACAGCACATGAATTGTAACCGTTTTATGATGTTTTATGTAGTTCATTATGTTCTTTTATTTTTATTTTCCATAACGCTGTTTATCTTATCACTCGGCGTGCTTCTGTTATATAAAACCTTTCATATAGCCCCGCCTTTTGGCATTTGGGCAGGAATACTGGTTTCAGCCATGTCTATGTGCTGTTTTCCAATTATTGGGACGGCAGCCGTGAAACGATTATCAAAGGTTTCACACGTCTGAAAGGTACAAGCTGCACTGGACACAAAATTTATAACTCCCTATTCTATAGATAGACTTATATAGAATAAGGAGCGAAATAATGGGAAAACAAACAGGGACCAACATCTACATACGCCCTTTTACAGGGGATGATTCGGAAGCACTGCTTGACTTGGAACAAAGGAACAGACACTTTTTTGAAAAGTTTTCAATGGCACGTTCGGATGAATTTTATACACTCGATTACCAGCAATACCGAATCAACGAATTTGAGCAGTGCCAGAAGAATGATGCGGGATATGACTTTGGAATCTTTTTACAAGATGGAAAACTGATCGGTACGATAAGTTTATTTCACGTGATGCGTGGTTCACTCCAGAGCGCTTTCATTGGCTATTTTCTCGACAAGGAACAAAACGGCAAGGGATATACAACGGAAGCCGTTAAGCTCATTTCGACTTACGCGTTTAATAAAGTGAATCTGCACAGAATTGAAGCGGGAGTCATGCCCCATAACATCGGATCGATTCGTGTGCTGGAGAAAGCTGGATTTCATAAAGAAGGATTGGCCGTGAAAAATGTAAAAATCAATGGCAAATGGGAAGATCACGAAGTGCTGGCCCTTATTAATCCAAATGACGAGTAAAAGCCTTTCCTTTACGGAAGGGCTTTTTTGACATAAAAAATGGATGTGAAGGCAAGGATAAAATGGACAGCGAACATGAAAGGAGGAGTACTTATGGAAAAAAGAGAGTACAAAGCAGGAGACCAGGTATTTGTGATATATCGAAATCCCCACACGCCAAACGTGGCGAATATCACAGAGGCTGAAATAGTCCGGCATCCCGAGAACGAACAGCAATTGGCTTTATTTCTGCATGAGTCATATCATCTATTGGCAGAGGATGACGCAGTTTATGATACATATGAGCAAGCCGAGGAGAAATATAAAGAAATCTTTGATTATGATCAGTATCAGTAAAAGGATGTGTCCTCATTGAAGAATAAACCTTTTGTTCCTCAGCTTGTATATATTGAACCAAGAGCATTGGAGTACCCCCTCGGTGTAACCCTTAAAAAGAAATTTGAAGATATGGGCCTTGAGATTCGGGAAACAACGTCCCATAACCAGGTCCGAAACATCCCGGGTGACACCGATTTTCAGAAATACCGGAATGCAAAATCCACGCTTGTGATAGGTGTGAGAAAAACGCTTAAATTTGACTCCTCCAAGCCATCTGCCGAATACGCCATCCCATTTGCAACCGGCTGCATGGGCCATTGCCATTATTGTTATTTGCAGACGACCATGGGAAGCAAGCCGTATATCCGCACATATGTCAATGTGGAGGAAATATTGGATCAGGCACAGCAATACATGGAAGAACGGGCTCCGCAAATTACCCGGTTTGAAGCTTCTTGTACTTCGGACATCGTGGGTATTGACCATTTAACCCATACGTTGAAGCACGCGATTGAGTATTTTGGCCAGTCAGAGCTGGGCAGATTGCGTTTTGTCACCAAGTTTCATCATGTCGATCATCTGTTGGACGCGAAACACAACGGGCGTACACGGTTTCGGTTCAGTGTGAATGCCGATTATGTGATTAAATATTTTGAACCGGGAACCTCACCGCTTGATCTGCGGATTGATGCCGCAAGAAAAGTGGCGGAGGCCGGCTACCCGCTTGGTTTTATTGTTGCGCCCATCTATATCCATGAAGGCTGGCAGGAGGGCTATCGCGAGCTGTTTGAAAAACTCGATGCCGCCCTTCCACAAAGCGCAAGAGACGACATCACGTTCGAATTGATTCAGCACCGTTTCACGAAACCCGCCAAACGCGTCATTGAAAAAAATTATCCGAAGACAAAGCTTGAAATGAATGAGGAAGAGCGGCGGTATAAATGGGGAAGGTATGGAATCGGAAAATACATTTACAGCAAAGAGGAAGAGCAAGCATTGCGTGAAAGTCTGGAATCCGATATTGACACCTATTTTCCCAACGCAAAGATTGAATATTTTACATGAGTAGCAGCCAGGCCTTGTTAACCAGGGCCTGGTTTTTGTATTGTTGCAAGGAAAAAAGGGGGACACGTCGAAATAAAAGCTGGAAGACCATGACAACGATTGATTCAATATTTTTGGAAAGTGAGTGAGACAATTGAGTGGAACAAAAGAAATGAAAGAACTTCTACTGAAAGAACTTGAACTGATCGTCAGAACCTCCTCAAACCTGATCGAAAAGATATCCCCCAACCATCTGGACTACAGGCCCCGTGAAAATATGCGTTCCTTGCATGAAGTGGTGCTGCATCTGGTTTCGGTTCCGTCCACCGATCTCCTGATCCTCCAGGAGAAACCTGAGGAAGACATTCGGGAACTTGAAGCAAGCCTGTCCAAGGAACATGATCCGGCGCAGTGGACGGGATTAATGAAAGAAGGACTGCTTGAGGTCACGCGCTATATGGAAAGCCTTGGAGATGAAGATTTTTTGCATAAAGAAACAAAGGCCTTCTACTTGGATCATGGGACGGCCCAGGCGAAATGGCTGATTGAAATTGTGACCCATGCCCAGCACCACCGCGCCCAGCTGTTTAACTACATGAAAGAACAGGGGTATGACATCAACATGTTTGATTTATATTAAAAGCTTGATCCTGGAAATTTCATTAATAGGGAGGAATGATACCGGTGACGGAAACCTGGGATCATGCAGACTGGGCGGACGCCAAATTTAAGTAATGGACAAAAATAAGATTAATTTAACCGGTACAGCTAGGGTCAGCTGTGCCGGTTTTTCATGTACACTATAGAAAAAAGGATGTAGGGGAAAATGATGAAGTTTACTGATGAGGTAGTAAGTGTTATAAAAAGTATTCCAAAAGGCAAGGTAATGACGTATGGCCAGATTGCAAAGCTCGCTGGCAGTCCAAGGGGAGCAAGGCAGGTCGTCCGGGTTCTTCATTCCATGAGCAAAAAACATCAGCTTCCGTGGCACCGTGTCATCAATGCGAAGGGTGAGATTGGGTTCAAGGATGAAGAGATGTTTGCGGTCCAAAAACTGTCTTTGGAAAGTGAAGGGATTGCAGTGAGTCCTGAGGGTAAAATTAATTTGACGGTTTACCAGTATTGGCCAGAATGTTAAAAAGGATGTACACCCCATACCGGAATGTACATCCTTTTTGATTAATTATGTGCGTTTCTTTTTATATCTTTCAATCACATGCCGCATGCCTTCTTCGAGCAAATCGTTGGCCGGACGGTCAAGTCTGGCAGCCAGGGACTTAATTTCTTTGTAGAGGGACTGGCTGAGTGTGGTGTTTACATTTTTTCGGTCATCATTTTTTGGCCGGATCCTGCTTTGGTACATGATATCCTCCCGAGAGAAATTTTTTCGATACTGATTCTGCCCGAAAAGAAGGTGGCTCCCCCTCCCATATCGGCGATCCGGTCTGGGGTCAGGGAATTGACCAGCTGTTTGGTTCCAGGCAGGTCTGCCCATAGCCCCATCGTTACCGCTACGCCTGGCAAAACATTTTCTCCAACTGCAGCATGAAGCTGACATTCCCCACGGTCGTTCCAGATACGGATCAAGTCTCCATTTTCTACGCCCAATTCAACGGCATCACGGGCATTCAGATGGACTTTCGGCTCTTTTTCCAGCTGGATATGCTTATCGTTATTACTAAAGGTTGAATTTAAAAAGTTGTGATTCGGCCCCGGCACAAACAGAAAGGGATGATCTCCGTCTTCCGGCAGCGGAATATAGGTCGGTAGCGGTGGATAGCCCTCGCGTTCCATCTGTTTGGAATACAATTCAATTTTACCGCTTGGGGTGGAAAGCTTTCGCGAGAACAGCGGGATATTCTTGGATTTAACAAACTTTCTTTTTTTTAGTGTCCGCAGGCTAATATCCTCCACATAAGGATTGGCCGGGTGTTCAAAAGCCTGTTCGATCATTTCTTCGTCTGAATCTTTAAATGCTTGATCATCAAACCCCATGGCTTCAGCAAGGAGACGAAACACGTCGGGATTTGACTTGCTTTCTCCATACGGCATTATGACCGGCTCTTGCAAATGAGCGTGTTTATGCCAGTAGGAGGTGTAAAAATCGGTATTTTCAAATGAAGAGGTGGCAGGCAGCACAATGTCTGCATAGGCAGCGGTTTCGGTCAGAAAGAGATCGTGAACCACTGTAAACAGATCCTCCCGCTCGAATCCTTTTCTTACCTTGTTTCCTTCAGGTGCCACAACCACCGGATTGCTGTTATACACATACAATGACGAGATGCGCGGTTCCGCTTCCAGAAGCGCACTGCCGATTTGATTCATGTTAATGATCCGGGTATTTTTGTTCTTCAAAAGGTCCGGACGCTGCACAGCAGCTGTGTTATGGGACAGATAGCTGGAATTGGATTTAATGGCACCGCCGCCTTTTTTTAGCCATTGCCCGGTTACGGCAGGCAGGCAGGCAATGGTGCGTACAGCCATTCCGCCGTTGTCATGATGCTGCAGGCCATTTCCGATCCGGATGAACGAAGGAGAGACCGTTCCATACTCAAGTGCGAGCTTTTTCAGATCATCTGCAGAAACGCCTGTAATGGCAGCTACAGTATGCAGGTCATATTGCTTAACATGTTCGATCAATTCTTCATAACCTGTGGAAAACTCTTTTAAGAAATCCATATCGGCCATGTTGTTTTCAAAAAGAAAGTTCATGATGCCAAGGGCCAGCGCACTGTCTGTTCCAGGAAGGATTGGAATAAACCAGTCAGCAAGAATACCCGTCCGGTTTTTGTGAACATCAATCACGATAATTTTTGCTCCGTTTTTCCTTGCTTTTTGGGCGAGTGCCACCTGATGCATATTCGTGCTGACGGCATTGATTCCCCAAAAAATAAACAGCTTGGCATGGACGGTGTCCATAGGGTCAATGCCGAAACCACCGCCCATTGTGTAACGGTAACCAACCGATCCGGCTACAGAACAAATGGTTTGATCAAGCCGGCTCGCACCAAGCCGATGGAAAAAACGCCGGTCCATCCCCTCGGCACTTAAAATCCCCATGTTTCCATAAAAGCTGTAGGGGAGAATGCTCTCAGGCCCTTCGAAAGCTACAAGCTCTTTCCATTTGGACGTAATCGTATCAACCGCCTCATCCCAGCTGACCGGTTCAAATTCCAGGCTTCCTTTCGGGCCAATTCTCTTAAGTGGAGTTGTCAGCCGCTTCGGATCATACAGCCTCTCAGGCATATTCCTTACTTTATTGCAGATCTTGCCCTGTGTGACAGGATGGTCCGGATCTCCTTGTACTTTTATGATTTTTCCGTCTTTTTTATGAAGAAGCAGACCACATTGGTCGGGACAGTCAAGCGGGCATACAGAAGGAAAAATACCATTTTCCTTTGTCGTATATGTGCTCATTGGTTACTCCTTTCGAAGCTCATAGTTGCCTTTGTAAGTTGATATTCTCTATATTATCAATGAATTTGAACAAAATGAAAAGGATTCTTTAGAAAAAAGCATAGATAAACGAAAAGCAGAATTTTAACGCAAACGACATCTTTTTGTAAAATTTGTAATCTATTCCAGTGGATGATGCATATGATTTATTGTTTGGCAACAAACAGCAAATCTTATGTAAGGAAGGGAATCCATGAAAAAATTTGTCGTGCTTTTGTTAACGTTTAGCTTTCTTCTGTTCTTTGCCCACCCGGCCAAGGCAGCAGCCGCCAGCCAATTCATTATCATCAATAAATCGAAAAATGAATTGGCGTACTATGAAAATACCCGGCTCAAAAGTGTATTTAAAGTGGCGACCGGAAGACAAAAATCTTACACACCGGAAGGAAAGTTCAAAGTTGTAAACAAAATTGTAAACCGGCCCTATTACAGTGGCCACATTCCAGGGGGAGATCCCAGAAATCCACTCGGAAACCGGTGGCTCGGATTGAACGCCAGGG
The DNA here is from genome assembly GCF_004127935.1 of Fictibacillus sp. S7. Taxonomy (NCBI): domain Bacteria; kingdom Bacillati; phylum Bacillota; class Bacilli; order Caryophanales; family Fictibacillaceae; genus Fictibacillus; species Fictibacillus sp. S7. The sequence continues at coordinate 652,942 of NZ_QJKL01000001.1, forward strand.
GAACATGGGGCACCACTTATGCCATCCATGGAAACAACAATGCTAAGTCAATTGGCACCTATGCAAGTGCAGGCTGCATCCGTATGTACAATAATGAGGTGCAATGGCTGTTTACGAGAGTAAAAGTGAATACACCTGTAGTCATTGTGAGCTCAAGCAAATCGTATGATTCCATCGCATCGGCCTATGGCTTGAAAGGAAAGGGGTCATCACTGCCGGCCTATTCCACCGGCACCTTAAAAAAGGGAAGCAAGGGCGAGGCAGTGAAGGAATTGCAAAAGCTCTTAACACAAAAGGGCTACAGCACCAAAGGAATCGATGGCGTCTTTGGCAAAAATACAGATTCTGCGGTTCGCAAGTTCCAAAAGGTGAAGAAGCTGAAGGTGGATGGCCTTGTAGGTCCGGCGACCAAGAAAGCGCTTGGTATGCTGTGAGGAATGAGAATTATAATTTGGATTTCATAAAAGCCAAGAGACTTAAAAAAGTCTCTTGGTTTTAGATATTGATAAAACAGGGAAATGAAAAGAATATTGCATCTCCACCTTCTTAGTGGGGAAACAGGCATTTTTATAGAAGAAATACTGATCCTTTTATGACTTTCTTGTCTTCACATTCTCCTGAAACATTGATGCTGTTCTCGGTTTGGTTGATGTGGAGCGTTATTTGATTCCCTGTAAAAACTGGAGCTGAAAAGCTGAAATTATAGTCTGTTATAACATCGCAGGGTGAAAGAACTTCATTGGAAAGCACGCCGAGTACTTTGGAAATGGTTAACATCCCGTGAGCGACTTTATCAGTAAACCCATGCTGTTTTGCTGCATCGATATCCAGATGAATGGGATTATTATCTCCTGAAATGACAGCATATTGTTCAACATCTTTTTCAGTTATTTGAAAGGTGAGTACACTCATGATAACTCCCCCGCTACCAAATCAGATATACCTTCAAAGCATAGTAGTCCATTTCCGTCGTAAAGGTAGAGAGTTTGTTGGATAAAAAAATGGTTATGGCGTTCATATTGATCTGTAACTTTTATCACTGCACGATAACGTTCTTCAATAAACATCCTTTGATGCAGAACGCATTTCTGTTTTCGATGGATAACAGGGTCTTGCAGATTCCATGGAATTTCAATCCACTGATAGGCTATGTTTGGCATAGCCGGGGGCAGAGGTATTGTTTTAAATCCATATTCTTTTGCCTTATGGATACTCTGGTAGATTGGGTTTCGGTCCCCCATAAGCTGAACAAACTCTTGAACCTTTTCGTGACTGAACGTAATTTCATGGTCTTCTGTCTTCATGTTACCACCTCTAATAGGATAGCCACGCCGATACCTCCGCCACTCCCGATCGCTGCCAGTACATAGTTAACGTTTTTTCTTCTTTGAACTTCATGGAAAAGCCGGGTCATCATAATACTGCCGGATGCACCATAAGGGTGTCCGAGAGATAATGCTCCGCCTCGAACATTTAATTTTTCATAAGGAATGGTCAGTTCCTTTGAGCAAGCGACGATTTTGGAGGCAAAAGCTTCATTGATTTCAATTAAATCGATGTCTGAAATGGTTAACTTGTTTCTCTGTAATAAAGACCTAATCGCAGGGATGGGTGCTGCACCGGGGTACTTTGGATGAATACCAGCCACCTCACTATCCATAAATCGTAAAACAGGCTGCAACCCGTTCTTTTTTGCTGTGTTTTCTTCCATAATAAGGACAGCAGCCGCTCCGTCATGGATCCCGCAGCTGTTAGCGGCTGTAACCGTACCGTCCTTTTTAAATAGAGGCTTCGCCCTCTGTACGAGAAGCTCCATCTTTCTTTTTTTGAGAAACTGTTCGTCCTGGCTGATTGTGCCGACCGGAATGATCTCTTGATCCAAATATCCTTTATCAAAAGATTCCCAGCTTCTTTTATAACTCAATAGCGCATATTCATCTTGAACTTCTTTTGAAATATCGTATTTTTCCGCCACGTTTTCTGCGGCAGCACCCATATCGGGATCACCAATGTGATCGGGGGCGAATCTGGCTCTGGCAGAGTAGGTGGAGGTGCTGGAGCTTTCTGCACCACCTGCAATGTAACACTGTCCAGCACCTCCTTGGATCAGGTACGAAGCCAGTCGAATGGCTTCCAGTCCCGCACTGCATTGGCGGTCAATGGTGAGACCGGTAAGTGAGAGGGGAAGTCCAGCTTCTAATGCGGAAACCCTGGCTACATTTCCACCCGGCCCGACGACATTTCCCAAAATAAGATCATCGATTTTTTCCTCGACCCCAGCCGCTGTATATTTTAGAACGGGAGCCGTAAGCTCATGTATGGGAATGTCCTTAAAGATTCCACCTGCTTTTCCGATCGGAGTCCGAATAGCTCTTACAATAACCGCTCTTTTAATGATGGCTCACCTGACTTTCAATCTGTTTCACAAGGTCTGCGCGAGCGATCTTTCCGCTGGTTGTATACGGCATTTCATTTAGAAAGAACCATTTTCTCGGAATCTTGTAAGAGGACAAGTGCTTTTTGCAAAACCTCTTTAACTGCATTTCTGTCAGATTATTTTTTCCTTTAATTACAGCTGCAGTCACCTGGCCCCAATAAGAATCGGATAAACCAATGATTGCTACTTCTTCAACATTCGGATGAACGGAAATAACCTTTTCAATTTCCTCAGGAAAAATATTGATTCCACCATATAGAATCATGTTTTGTTCACGACCTGTGATGTATAAAAAACCATCCTCGTCAATATAGCCCATATCATGGACTGTAGCCCATCCCTCATCATCCTTAATAGTTTGAATGACTCCTTCTTGATCAAAGTACCCTGCTATCATATAATTGCTTCTGACGTATATTTTCCCGGTGGAATATGGTTTTACAATTTCCTGATCCTCATCACGCACTTGGACTTCGACTCCGTAACAAGGTTTTCCTACTGTTCGATCCTTCTGCATTCCTTCTTTTTCGGAAAGCACTGAAATAAAGCTCAGTTCACTGGCTCCATAAAATTCATACAGAGACAGTTCAGGAAACCTTTGCCTGAATTGGATTTTGGATCTTTCATTCCATTTGGCTCCGGATGAGATGACTTTTAGCGGTTTATTGATAGATATCGTTTCTTTCAATAATCCTTCAATCATCGTTGGAACGACATAGACGGCTGTAATGGGAAAGTTGTTTGTCCATGATAAAACCTTTGCAGTGGAGAACTTTTCTAATAAATAAACTGTCCCGCCCAAGTATAGTGTGCTTACAGCCCCATACAGAAAATGAGAATGGATTAAGGCGCCAGGAATAAGTACATGATCGGTTTTATTTAATTCAAAATCAATGCGATTGCAATCAAAGCTGGCGCTCCACGATTCCTGAGAGCGAATAAAGGCTTTGGGGCTTCCGGTGGTTCCGGATGTAAAACCAATATAAAACGGAAGGTCATCTTCTGGCTCCCATTCAAAGGAGGTGCTACATTGAGAGATGTTGTGTAAGCAATCTTGCAGCACCGTCACATTTGGTATCTGATGTTTTATTTTTGAGTATATCTCTCGTGTGGTTACAATGAGAGAAGGGCTTGAAAGATGAATTCGTTGTTTTAGTTCTGTTAGATTCCATTTTAAATCATAAGGAACAGCAATCCAGCCGGCCCTGCAAGCTCCGAGGAACATTTGTAAAAAAGGGATGTCATTTGGCAGCAGGATGCCGATGGTTTTGGTTTCTGAGGGAAGGGCATGCAGCCAGTTGGCCGTCTGATTAATTAACACGTTCCATTTTTTATAACTGATTTGTTGGTTAGTGGTATGAATTGCCGTTTGGTCGGGGGATAATTTTGCGAAAGAGTCATAGGTTTCTGTAATGAATCGCACAATGCACTGTCCTTTCAAAAAAGAGACACAATACGTGTCTCTGGTAGTTAACTATTTTTAGAAGCATGATGGATATAACTTGTTGCCAATGAGCGGGAGAAAAAAGGGTTTTTTCTAATTTTGTAGACTAAAAGCGACGCAAGGACTGCTTTTATTACATCCCCAGGTATATAAACGAGGCTTAACTTTACAGCAGCCAAAACCGGTATATCCATCATGAAGGCTTGAACGGGAATTCCAATGGCATAGATGAGCAGAATTCCAACTGTTAAATTAATGAAAATAATATGTTGTACTTTTAATGGCTGTAAACGGGATAATAGATATCCGATACAAAAGGCAGTAATCGGATATGAAATTAAATAACCTGCACTCGGTCCTGCAAATACACTTAAGCCCCCTCTGCCTCCAGAAAGAAGTGGCAGCCCGGCAGCGACTATCACCAGGAAGAGAATTTGACTGGTTGCTCCTAATCTTGCACCGAGTAAACCTCCTGCAAGAATAACACCAAATGTCTGGAGTGTAATAGGGACTGGTGTAAAAGAAAGCATAATTGGCGGAACCAGCCCGAGTACTCCCATAACTGCTGCAAATAATGCTACATAAGTAATTTCAATCACTTTCATCTGGTTGTCTCCTTATGTTCATTTTATTATAACAACTTTATGGTAAGGGATTCTTATTTCTAATGTCAACTTAATAATTATTAGGGTTAACATATAAAGCGAATTATACTGTATGACCGTTATTCTTTAAAAGAAACGGTTGCCCTATCTTTGAAAGAAATGAGATAATTCTAAAATAAATTGAGAAGAGAGGTGGCGCGTGCCATGCAAAAATGGATCAAAGAAGTAGGACGGGGAAAAAGAGGAGCGAAAGACCTTTCCTATGAGGAAGCACTCGAAGCAGCAAAGTGTATTACTTCAGGTGAAGCCACTGAAGCACAAATGGCCGCTTTTTTAATGGCGGAACGGATAAAAACCGAGAGTCCGGATGAGCTGCTGGCTTTCATTCATGAATTCAGGAGACATACTCAGCGGCTTGAGGAGCCCAGAGCCGCAGGAGGCATACTGGATTGCGGAGGTCCGTATAACGGCCGCAACTCGTTTGCGGCTACGATACCCGTCAATATTTTACTGTCACAACAGGGGCTTCCTGTATTTTTGCATGCCAGCGAATCACTTCCTCCCAAAAACGGGACTTCGCTAAAAACGATACTGGAAAAGCTTTCCGTTCCTGTTGCACAGACAAAAGGTGAAGTTCTAACAGCGCTCGAAGCTGTGAATATTGGTTTTGCATGGACGGACAAGCTTTGCCCTCCGCTGGCTGACTTACGAAAAATCCGTGAGGAATTGGGTGTTCGGACCATCATGAATACCGTGGAAAAGCTCTTGGACATGTCAGGGGCGAATTCCATCATTCTCGGTGTTTTTCACCGAACAGCGGTAAATAAAATTGTTCCGAGTCTTCAACAATTAAACTATGAAAGAGCTTATATCGTTCAAGGAGTGGAAGGTTCAGAGGATCTGCCTGTTCATCGAAGCAGCTTTATTTATAACATCAGCACGGAATCAAGCGAGTCCATCATTATTGACCCGTCAGATTACGGTTTGAAGCATGAAAAAGAACTCAACAAAGAAGTGCTGAGTGCAGATGAACAAGCAGGTTTGATGACACAGCTCCTGGCAGGAGAGCAATCGGATGCTTTGTTGCCATACCGGAACCAAGTGGTACTGAACGCAGGGCTGCGTTTCTATTTGTTGGGCCATACACCTACCATTGAAGAAGGAACCCAACTGGCTGACCGCCTGCTATCGCAGAAAAAAGGGGAAGAACAGCTTATCCTGTGGCGAGGGGTTTTACAGGGGTCTATCGATTCCTGAGGATTTTCTAAGCCTTAAGGCGTAGCAAATTTCAGCCTCAGGTTCAGTTACAAGACTTCATAACTTGTATATGATATGAGTATACAAAGTATGAAAGTCAAGGAGAGTATGGTAATATATGGAAAATAAAGGATTGCGTATTTTAATTCATGCGAGCACCTGGTTTGCGCCGATTGTGGTGCCGCTTATCATTTACTTGCTCATTGCCGACCGCGAAGTGAAAAGCCTGGCTCTTCAAGCATTGATCTTTCACTTTGTGATTGGAATATTAATTGGTATATCTGCGTTCCTGTCCTGGGTGCTCGTTGGGATTCCATTCCTGATCATCTTCGTGCTGATGGCTATTATTGCACCAATAATGGGTATCGTCCGGGCATTGAACGACCGTCATTTTCAGTATCCTATCGTAGGATCCTGGATCAATTAATAAAGGTTAAAATGCATTTTTCCTGAAAAGGGAAAGATGCTTTTTTTTATGCCATTGGTCGTTCTTCCATATGCCTAATGAGAATGGTTGTATCATTATACGAATAGGAGGTTGGAAGGGTTTTCTATGGGAAGTATTGTAAAGAGTTACATTTTTATAGTAATATGACAGCGATTTGGAGGGGGATTAAAGGGTACTGTTAGGCAAAAATGCATAGGAATCATCATCTTTTGGCACCTCTTATTCCAAATCAAAATAAAAGAGGAGGTAAAGCAATGGCCAGATTGATCAGGCTTCCCGTTTCTGCTGTTCTCTTGATATTTTTGATCACTGGGATAGCTTCACCTGCAGCAAATGCACAAGCAAACGATAAAGGAGGAGGGTATTGGATCAGTAACGACCAGGCTGAAAAAGCGGAACAGCAACTGAAAAAAGGTAAATCACTTGAAAAATACGGCGAGAAACAGGTGCAACAAAAGAGCGACGAAGGACAAAAAAGCTTGAATGAAATCCAGACAGAAGACAGGAATGCAAGTACTTCATATGAATCACCAATGGGTCCACCGGTATTTACAGCGCTTGGCTGGGAACCCCCACCCTTCAACTATGATCATATCAACACGGTTGAGGAGTGCCGGCGGAGCCCTGACAGCGGATCAAGTACAGGCTATATTAAAAATCGCTATTCGTTCTGCTGGTCCCATGTGGCTACCTATCAGGTGCCGCGGTCATGCCGTTTTGGTATTTGCTCCTATGATGGAGTGCAAATCCAGTTTACCGAGATTGGATTCGGTTCCAATCAAAGCCGAAAGATGAGGATTTATTACAGCATTGACGATATTTTTGTGACCAACCCATCATTGAACGGAGCCAAATTAAAAATTGATTTTGACTGCGAGGCGAAGATAAATCCGGGAGACTGTAAGCCCGATCCGGATACACCACCAGTCGAACGTACCATTGCGCAATGGAAAAATGTCAACTATGGTTTGAAAACCTTTCTATCTGATGCTCCATCCCCAAGCGACATCAATCCCGATCAGGTGGGGTATATGGATTTCTCTCCCAAGCTGACCATTAAACATGCACCCAAAAAATTTACGAAAACAATTGAAGGAATCAAACAGCGCGTCCGCTTTGATTCTGCAAAGTATATGTTTGCCTTCCCGGATCAGCATTTTTGGCAGGGAGCGATTTTCAGCCGGGCAGATCCCATCCTGAATGTTCCGATTACAGATCCGGCATTCACTCCTCTGAAAGAAGCGGGAGAACATTGGAAATTCGCCATGGATCATCCCGAGGAGACAAAGCCGTATGTGCTGGGCAAGAAAATACCAGGTGCCGTTGGGAAAATGCCGCTTACTCGCATGTATACGAAAAGACATCCGGATGAATATGCAAAAAACAGAAACAAAACCCGCGCTGTCTGCAATAAGGAATTTAAGGATGAAGACCGGACCGGAAAGGAATGCGATGAGTTTCCATTCGCGTCGACGTGGGAAGGTTCAGCTATGAACGGACAGGATTGGTTCTCTGTCCGCCTGATTTCTAAGGAATCCAATAATGCGGCAGGAAGGTGGCTGGGTGCCTGGTATGCCTATGACCGCATTCTGGACAGGGATGCGTTTAACGTGCAAGTAAAAGCACCGGTCAAAGTGGCGACCATCTCGTCTTATGGAACCCCCAAACCCGGACAGGACCATCGATCCAGCGATAACTTTGAGATTGGTGATATCCCTGCATATGCTAACAAGCTCGAATGGAGGATTACTTCAGGGCCAGCCGGCGCCAAATTCGATGTGATGCATGATGACAGTTTTGGCATCGATGAAACTATTTTTAATGATTTATCTGAAAAATCAAAAACAGATATCAAAAAAATGAAAGACCTTTACATCGCCAATCCGGAAAATACAGGTGGCCAGGAATTTACGGTTGAAATTTACGCCATTCCGTAAACATATCATTAAGATAAAACCATGGCTCATATTCATTGGGGCCATGGTTTTAATTTGTTGTGGAGTTTCCACCATTACCTACATAAGATATCCTACAAAATCAAGGGGGCGTTTGACATGAGTGCGACTGTGGGATCGATTGATATTAAAAAAATCCATCAAAGCTCAGTATTAAATTTTGGTGATGCCAAAGTGATTCAGCCAAAACGAAGCGAGAAATCGTATACCGGCTCAGGATTTGGCAACACCGGAAATAATATTGCTACCCATACGTATTACAGTGAAACACGGACATTTGATAATGATCAGGTTGATGACAATGGCAATACCAATGATTAATAGCGAAATAAAAGAGGATTTATTGTAGACTAAAAGAGTGGATAGTATAAATATTGATCCAGGAATGAGGTGCCACTATCGTTCTACATCTAAAAATCACAGTTTCTGATGTCTTAAACAGAGAAATGTTTGAAAAAGCCATTGTGATTGCCGGAGAAAATGGATTAAACCGGCTGATTAAATGGGTTCATGTGATGGAAGTGACACAGATTGGCAATCTCTTGAATGGAAATGAATTGATTCTGTCAACAGGAATGGCATGGAAAAATGATGAAGCTGCCTTTTTGTCATTGGTGCAAGAACTGATCGAACATAATGTTTCGGGATTATGTATTGAACTGGGGACTCATTTGAAGGAAGTACCGGCTAAAGTGATGGACCTGGCTGACAAACATGGATTTCCGATCATCGTATTTCAGGAAGAAGTACGCTTTATCGACATTACACAAGATCTTCACACCTACCTGATTCAGCAGCATTTTCAAATGATATCAGAACTCGAAGCCTTTTCTCAAGAACTGAACAGGCTTCTGCTTGGCTCTGATCCTCAAGCCTTGATTTTGAATCATCTCCATGAAACGGTGAAATCACAGGTGATCTTTAAGTGCGGCCAGCAAAAAGAATTGTGCGTTCCTGTTCTTCAGGAACAAGAGAAAAATGAGTTTTTTCACAAGATTAAATCAAACAAGGAGGAAGGCAAGCAGATCAGGCAGCCGATACAGGCGCTCGACCACCAGCTGGCCGAGCTGATTCTTTTCTCCGAAAATCGACCCTTTACAGAGCTTGATGTTCTCCTTGCTGACCGAACGGCCACCGCGCTGGCCAACCAGCTGCTGCGTGAAATGTATGCGGCAGAAAAAAGGAGGGCAGAAGAGAACAGCTGGATGCAGGAATGGCTGGAAGGAAGGCACCGCGAAGACGAGATTGAAAAACATCTTTCCTTATTGGGGATGAAAGGTAAACATCAGGGAGCAGCGGTATTTTGTGTAGAGCTGCAGCAATGGGAGGCCGGGCTTTCTGAAAATCAGTACCCCTACATACAAATTATTGTTCGGTCAGCGTTTGAACCACTTGGATTTTATATTCTTCCTTATTCCAAAAGGGAGCAGCTTATTTTCATCATGATCAACCTTAAAGAAAAACCAACGATGAAAGAAAGGCTTCTTCAAGGAATCAGGCAAGCAAGACAGAATCAAAAACTGCCTGCTGTGCATATGACAGCGGGCAAACTCGTCAGTCAGCTGAACGGCATGAATAAAAGCTATGATACCGCTCAGAAGGCACTGCGCCTGCATAGAAAGCTAGCCGAAGGAAAAATAAGTCCTCTTTACGATGAATTGCACATGTATAGGCTTATTTCCATGATCCGGGAAAGGGACGAGCTTCATGATTTTGTGAACGACTATTTACAACCGGTTATTGATCATGATGCCAGGTATCAAACCCGACTGCTAAAAACCTTAAAATTTTACCTTATGTGCAACGGATCCAAACAGGAAACAGCAGGACACCTTTTTATTGTCAGACAGACCCTTTATCATCGAATAAAGCAGCTGGAAGATTTACTTGGAAGCGACTTTATGCAGCCTGGAAAGAGGCAGGCCATTGAATTTGCGGCCATGGCCCATGAATATTTGGAACTGGAGTAGAAGACCGGCGATGAGCCGGTTTTTTTAATTTACCATAATGTATAGCAATATCCACCCATCATTTTACACTTTGTCTAATGAAACAACACCATACTATCGATATAATAGAGTTGGAGTTGGAAAGTTTAGAATTTTTAAAAAATAAGGAGTGAGATGATGGCTGTAACAACGAATACGGTGCAAACGCTGAAGAACTTTGTCAATGGACAGTGGATCGATTCCAAGGCAACCGATTTTCTTGAAGTTCCCGATCCTGCAACAGGAATTGTGCTGGCGAGTGTTCCCATTTCAACGAAGGAAGAAGTGGACCTAGCGGTCAAAGCCGCAAAAGCAGCATTTAAAACGTGGCGCAAAGTTCCTGTTCCCAAACGGGCACGGATCCTGTTTAAGTATCAACAGCTTCTCACCGAAAACCATGAAAGTCTCGCACAGCTTGTCGTTAAAGAAAATGGGAAAAGTTACAAGGAAGCGTACGGTGAAGTCCTGCGGGGAATCGAATGCGTCGAATTTGCCTGCGGAGCCCCATCCCTCATGATGGGAGATTCTCTTTCAAGTATCGCTGAAGACATAGATTCTGAAATGTTCCGTTATCCGCTTGGTGTGGTGGGCGGAATTACGCCTTTCAACTTTCCGATGATGGTTCCTTGCTGGATGTTTCCCCTGGCAATTGTATGTGGTAATACATTCGTGCTGAAGCCATCGGAACGCACGCCGATTCTAGCCAACCGACTTGCAGAACTGCTTCATGAAGCCGGATTGCCCCAAGGCGTTTTCAATATCGTTCATGGTGCTCATGATGTGGTCAATGGATTGATCGAGCACAATGAAGTGAAAGCGATCTCATTTGTCGGTTCCCAGCCAGTAGCCAAATATGTGTATGAAAAAGCTGCAGCCCAGGGCAAGCGGGTGCAGGCGCTATCCGGAGCGAAAAACCACCATATAGTGATGCCGGATGCTGAACTCGAAAAAGCCGTGCAAAACGTGCTCAGTTCTTCTTTTGGAAGTGCAGGACAACGTTGTATGGCGTGCAGTGCCGTCGTTTTGGTTGGCCACCAGGATTCATTTGTTGAAGCATTAAAAGAAAAGGCAGATCACATGAAAATGGGATCAGGACTGGATGATGAAGTCCTTTTGACGCCGGTCATCCGCCAAAGCCACCGGGAAAAGGTGCTTTGTTTGATTCAAAAGGGACAGGAAGAAGGGGCAGTTTTGGTACGGGATGGAAGAGAGGACATGGAACGCCATCAGGATGGAACCTTCCTTGGCGCCACGATTTTTGATCAGGTCACTCCTGATATGACAATTGCCCGTGAAGAACTGTTCGCGCCGGTTCTCAGCATTTTGCGTGCGGATGATCTGGACGAAGCGCTGGAGATTGTAAATACATCCCGATTCGGAAATTCAGCAACCCTTTACACTCAGGATGCAAAAGCGGTCCGCCAATTCAGGGAAGAAGCAGAACCCGGCATGCTTGGCGTCAATGTGGGTGTACCTGCTCCAATGGCATTTTTCCCGTTTTCAGGGGCAAAGGATTCCTTTTACGGCGATCTTCATGCGAACGGAAAAGACGGATTGAACTTTTACACACGCAAAAAGATGATCACATCCCGTTTTGTCTAACAGAGAGGAGAATATATGATGCAAACTGAGCAAAAAGATGTGCTGCAGCAAAAGGATGAAAAATATATATGGCATTCCATGAAGCGCTATCATCCTTCCACGATGGTAGTGAAATCGGCAAGCGGTTCATGGATCACAGATCAGGAGGGGAGAAAGTATCTGGACGGGATGGCGGGGCTTTGGTCCGTCAATGTCGGGTATGGCAGGCAGGAGCTGGCACAAGCCGCCTACGACCAATTACAAGAACTCCCTTACTATCCTTTAACGCAGAGCCACCAGCCGGCAGTTGAACTGGGAGAAAAGCTGAATGAGTGGCTGGGCGGAGATTACGTGATCTTCTTTTCAAACAGCGGTTCAGAAGCGAATGAAGCTGCCTTTAAAATTGCGCGGCAATATCATCAGCAAAAAGGAGAGCATGGCCGGCATAAATTTATTGCCCGTTACAGGGGCTATCACGGAAACTCGATGGGCGCTCTGGCCGCAACAGGACAGGCGCAGCGGAAATACAAATACGAACCCCTGGCACAAGGATTTCTGCATGTTACTCCTCCGGACAGCTACCGGCATCCGGATTATCATACACCGGAAACCTTCAGTGAAGAGTGTGCGGGCGAGATTGACCGCGTGATGACCTGGGAACTTTCAGAAACGATTGCCGGTGTCATCATGGAGCCCATCATAACTGGGGGAGGTGTCCTAATCCCCTCCGACAGCTATATGGGCCGGGTAGCAGAAATTTGCAAGAAACATGGAGCCCTTCTCATTTCCGATGAGGTGATCAATGGGTTCGGGCGAACCGGAAAACGATTTGGATTCATGAATTATGATGTGCAGCCTGACATTGTGACCATGGCCAAAGGGATTACAAGTTCCTATCTTCCTCTGTCGGCCACTGCCGTTAAACGTGAAATCTATGAAGCGTTTAAAGGAGAAGAGGAATATGATCATTTTCGCCATGTGAACACATTCGGCGGGAATCCCGCCAGCTGTGCTGTGGCATTGAAAAACCTTGAAATTATGGAAAATGAAAATCTCGTGGACCATTCGAAGAGTCAGGGCGAAAAGCTAATGCAGCAGCTTAGTGAACTTGAAGATCATCCTTTAGTCGGCAACGTGCGTGGAAAAGGCCTTCTGATCGGTATTGAGCTGGTAGAGGATAAGCAATCCAAAACTCCGCTGGATGCCAAGCAGGTCAATGGGGTAATTGCGGCCTGCAAAGAAAAAGGCGTATTGATTGGCAAAAATGGTGATACAGTTGCCGGATACAATAATGTTCTGACACTTGCTCCGCCACTCAATATCAATGATGAAGACCTCGAGATTCTTGGTAAAACGGTAAAAGAAGTCCTAGCGGCATTATAAAGAAACGGAGCCATTGGCATATACCCTGGCGATGGCTCCAACCTGTCGTATGTATTTTACATAGTGTCCATGAATATGGGGTATTTATTTAACAAATTGTATAATGAAAAATGGAATAAAAACAGGTATAGTTAAAATATTCAGAATTTTAAAAAGAGTACATACCATCTTTGGAGAATAGTTTAAGCAAGAAATTTTTGAAGAATCCATACCGCCTTTCCGTTTCCACACCACAAGCCTTCCGACACCAACGTTTCATGCCTTATCAAACAATTAAATAAATAAAAGGGGAGATATGATGTCAAACTTGGTTACGATTGGTCTCATCCAGGCTTCCAATGAAGCAGAAGGAAGTGAATCAGTAGCGGTTCACAAAGAAATGGCAATTGAGAAGCATATCAAACTGATTCGACATGCAGCTGAAAAAGGAGCACAGATCGTCTGTTTGCAGGAGATTTTCTATGGTCCTTATTTTTGTACGGAACAAAATGCCAAATGGTATGACGCCGCAGAAGAAATTCCGAACGGTCCCACGACCAGCAGGTTTCAGGCATTAGCCAGAGAATTGGGCATTGTCATCGTTCTGCCGATCTATGAACGGGAAGGCATCGCTACTTACTACAATACGGCTGCTGTCATTGATGCAGATGGCTCCTATCTTGGAAAATACCGTAAGCATCATATTCCTCAAGTTAATGTTGGAGATAGCGGAAACGGCTTTTGGGAGAAATATTACTTCAAGCCGGGCAACCTCGGTTATCCCGTATTTGATACCGCTTTTGCGAAGGTTGGAGTTTACATCTGTTACGACCGGCATTTTCCTGAAGGCGCCAGATTGCTTGGTCTGAATGGCGCAGAAATTGTTTTTAACCCTTCGGCCACGGTCGCTGGTCTCTCTGAATATCTGTGGAAACTGGAACAGCCTGCCCATGCCGTGGCTAATGGCTATTATATCGGTGCGATCAACCGCGTCGGAATGGAAGGACCATGGAACCTTGGAGAATTTTATGGACAATCCTACCTTTGTGATCCAAGAGGAAGTTTTGTGGCGATCGGAAGCCGGGACCAGGATGAAGTGGTCATTGGAACCATGGACCGTGAATTGATCCGCGAAGTAAGAAATACATGGCAGTTTTTCAGAGACAGACGTCCGGAAACGTATCAGGAAATGACTGAGCTTTTACCATAAATCAAAAGATCACGGGAGGCGAAGTTGATGAATAACGGAAGCCAGGTGTTTATTTCGCTGGAGGATCTGCAGCGGAATTTCGATGAAGTAAAGTCAGGATTAAGTCCCGCAGACGCAAGGGATGAATCAAACCGATGTTTATACTGTTACGATGCTCCTTGTATTCAGGCGTGCCCGACGGGCATTAACATCCCTTCTTTTATTAAGAAAATCGCATCCGGCAATTTAAAAGGCTCAGCGCGCACCATCATGGAATCCAATCCTGTGGGGGCAAGCTGCGCACGTGTCTGCCCGACAGAAGAGCTTTGTGAAGGCGCATGCGTGCTGAACCATTCCACAAAGCCGATCATGATCGGCGATTTGCAGCGCTTCGCGACCGACTGGGCCATCAAAAATGAACAGGCCCTGTTTGAACGCGGCCAAAAGAACGGTTTGAAAGTGGCCGTGGTGGGAGGCGGACCGGCGGGCTTGTCGGCAGCTCGGGAGCTGGCGCGCTTCGGCTATGAAGTTACCATTTTTGAAGCAAAGGAACGGGCCGGCGGGCTCAATACCTATGGCATTGTGTCTTTCCGACTTCCAGAGCGTATTTCGCTATGGGAAGTAAAGCAGGTCGAGGAACTGGGTGTTGAAATCAAGACCAGCACAAAAGTTGGAAGAGACATTGATCCGGCCGAGATTTTGGAAGCCTATGATGCGGTCATCCTCGCGGTTGGGATGTCCAAAGTGCCGATGCTGAAAATTGAAGGAGAAGAGCTCGATGGAGTGCATGACGCCATCCGGTTTGTTGAAGAAACAAAAACAAAAGAGCTGACTCATCAGTATGTCGGAAAGCGGGTTGCTGTCATTGGAGCGGGAAATACGGCGATTGATGCCGCTACCTGTTCCGTCCGCCTTGGGGCTGAGAACGTAAAAATTCTCTACCGCCGTACAAAGGAGGAAATGACGGCGTATGATTTTGAATACGAATTTGCCAAACAGGATAATGTTGAGTTCCGCTGGCTGACAGCCC
The DNA here is from genome assembly GCF_004127935.1 of Fictibacillus sp. S7. Lineage (NCBI taxonomy): Bacteria > Bacillati > Bacillota > Bacilli > Caryophanales > Fictibacillaceae > Fictibacillus > Fictibacillus sp. S7. The sequence continues at coordinate 668,238 of NZ_QJKL01000001.1, forward strand.
CGGTGCGCATTGTTGGGGATGAAAACGGCGTTGTGAAACAGCTCGAATGCATTCGGATGGAGCTTGGTGAACCCGGGCCGGACGGACGAAGAAGGCCTGTGCCGGTAGAAGGATCCGAATTTCTGCTTGAAGTGGATGCCGTTATTAAAGCGATTGGACAAACCCGCCATACCGCCCTTGTGGAGGCTTTTGGCCTTCAACATCAATGGGGCGTCGTAAAAGTGGATTTGGAAACGTATCAAACGTCCAATGAAAAGATTTTTGCAGCCGGAGATGTCATTTTTGGTGACGGTCAAGGAGAAGCAATGGTGGTGACAGCGGCTCAGCAAGGCAAGACTGCGGCTTATGCGGTCCATCAGAAACTAAGAAACTCAATGATCGAAACAGCCTAACCATTCAAATGAGGAGGTTCATAGTATGGCAGATCTTCGAATCAACCTTGCAGGCATAGAGTCACCAAACCCTTTTTGGCTCGCTTCTGCACCGCCAACCAATTCCGGCTATCAGGTTCAGCGTGCGTTTGAAGCAGGCTGGGGAGGCGCCGTATGGAAGACGCTGGGGGAACCGATCATCAATACAACGGCCCGCTTTGCGGCTGTCAGTTTTAACGGTAAAAAAGTAGCCGGGTTCAACAACATTGAGCTGATTACCGATCGTCCGCTTGAAGTCAATTTAAAGGAAATCTATGAAACGAAAAAAAGGTTTCCAAACCACGCCATTATTGCTTCGCTCATGGTAGAGCCCCAACGGGAAAAGTGGCATGAAATTGTCAAACGAGTGGAAGATGTGGGTGTTGATGGGCTTGAGTTAAACTTCGGATGTCCCCACGGAATGGCGGAACGGGGAATGGGCGCTGCTTCCGGTCAGCAGCCGGACCTTGTGGAAGCCCAGACCATGTGGGCAAAGGAAGCCGCACGGACACCCGTTATTGTTAAGCTGACACCAAATATCACCGATATTACCGTAACGGCGCGTGCTGCCGTTCAGGGAGGCGCAGACGCCATCAGCATGATCAATACGATCAACAGCCTGGCTGGCGTGGATATTGATACATGGAATACCATTCCGCATGTGGCCGGAAAAGGCGCTCACGGAGGCTATTGTGGTCCGGCTGTTAAGCCAATTGCGCTGAACATGGTGGCAGAATGTGCAAGAAACCCGCTAATTAATGTGCCTATTTCAGGAATTGGCGGTATTTCCACCTGGAAGGATGCCGTTGAGTTTATGCTGATGGGCGCAGGCGGTGTACAGGTATGTACCGCCGCCATGCACCATGGATTCAGCATAGTGGAAGATATGATCGACGGTTTGAACAACTATTTGGATGATAAGGGCATTGCATCTGTTCAGGATCTGATCGGCAAGTCGGTGGAACGCTATTCGGATTGGGGCAACCTTGATCTGAATTACAGGATTGTCGCCCGCATCAACCAGGATGTATGCATCAACTGCAACAAATGCCATATTGCTTGTGAAGATACCTCACATCAGTGCATTGACATGCTGACCGATCCGGACGGCAACCGTTACTTACAGGTGCGGGAAGACGATTGTGTCGGATGCAATCTTTGCTCTATCGTCTGTCCTGAAGACGGCGCCATCGACATGGTGGAACTGCCGCATGAACAGCCGCCCATGACTTGGAATGAACGCCAAACGGTACTGGCGGTTTTTAAAGGAAATTAAGGGAGGAACAAGCAGATGAAAAAGATCATAAAAAACGGAACCATTGTTACCGCATCTGATACGTATGTTGCCGATGTGCTGGTCGAGGACGGAAAGGTTGCCGCCATTGGGCGGGACTTGCCATCTGATGGACTCGAGGTGATTGATGCCGAAGGATGTTACTTGTTTCCCGGCGGAGTAGATCCCCACACCCATCTTGAGATGCCTTTTGGAGGAACCGTAAGCCGCGATGATTTTGAAACGGGAACCATTGCTGCAGCTTTTGGTGGAACAACAACAGTCATTGACTTTTGTTTAACAGACAAAGGAGTACCATTGAAAAATTCGATTGAAACGTGGCATAAGAAATCGAAAGATAAAGCGGTCATTGATTATTCATTCCATCTAATGATTGGAGAAATCAATGAAGAGGTGCTGCAGGAAATTCCCCAAGTAATCGAAGAGGAAGGAATCACATCCTTTAAAGTCTTTATGGCCTATAAAAATGTGCTTCAGGCAGATGACGAGACTCTCTATAAAACATTGGTTATGGCCAAAGAGCAAGGAGCTCTTGTAATGGTTCATGCTGAAAATGGAGATGTGATCGATTTTCTGACAAAAAAGGCGCTTGATGAAGGAAAGACCGACCCAATCTATCATGCTTTGACGCGTCCGCCGGAGCTCGAAGGCGAAGCAACTGGTCGTGCCTGCTTGATGGCAGGACTTGCCGATTCTCAATTGTATGTGGTTCACGTCACCTGCCGCGAAGCCGTGGAAAAAATAGCAGAAGCTCGAAGCAAAGGCTATAACGTGTATGGCGAAACCTGTCCGCAATACCTTGTATTGGACCAAAGTGATATGGAACGGCCCAATTTTGAAGGCGCCAAATATGTCTGGTCACCGCCGCTGCGTGAAAAGCAGCATCAGGAGCATTTGTGGAATGCTTTAAAGAACGGCCAGCTGCAGGCACTGGGTTCGGATCAATGCTCGTTTGATTTTGAAGGACAAAAAGATCTTGGCAAAGGTGATTTTACAAAGATTCCAAACGGCGGTCCGTTTATTGAAGACCGCTTTACGGTTCTTTTTTCAGAAGGCGTAAAAAAGGGCCGAATTACCCTTAATCAATTTGTAGATATTATTTCTACTCGTTCTGCGAAATTGTTCGGTCTCTTTCCGGAAAAAGGAACCATTGCTGTTGGCAGTGATGCGGACATCGTCATTTTTGATCCGGCAGTGGAGCGGACCATCTCCGTACAAACCCACCATATGGCTGTAGATTATAATGCCTTTGAAGGCATGAAGGTGACAGGAGAGCCGGTTTCCGTTCTGTCTCGCGGTGAGTTTGTCATCAAGGATAAACAGTTTGTCGGCGCACTCGGAAAAGGGCAGTATGTGAAGAGAAAACGGTTCAATGCCGCAGAGAACAAACAAATGGCAGCTCTTTCTAAATCCTGAATCGTTCGTATTTTAAGAGTCAAGGGAGGCTGGTGTATGACTGCGTCACAGGAATATTTTGAAGAGAAGGCAAAAATTGATCTCCTGCTGAACCAGGGCTTTAAGATAACAAAAGTTACAGAAAATCTGGATGGAGCCACGGTTGTTTTTGAATCAGCGAATCAACGTAATCAAGAGGTATTGCTGATTGAAACAGCTGATGCGAGAAAATATTTTTCTTCTGTTATGGTTTCATTGCAAAAGAATCTTACGATGGCAGAATAATAGAGTAAGAAGGCTGTTGGGCAATAGTCAACAGCCTTTTTATACATAGAAGGAGGAGTACTGATGCAGGTTCAAGAACTAAAGATTAATAGTGAGCGGCTGAATGGCCGTCTCGATGAGCTTTCCAAAATAGGGAGAATAGGAGATACTGGCGTATGCCGTCCCGCTCTTTCTACTGTTGAAAAGGAAGCGTTCGAACTGGTTGGCTCCTGGATGAAAGAGGCTGGATTAAAGGTCAGGATTGACCACTTTGGAAACCTTATTGGGCGGATGGAAGGGAAAAACCCTGATGCACCAGTTCTCATGATGGGTTCTCATTTGGATTCACAGCCCTACGGAGGAAGGTATGACGGTCCGGCAGGCGTCCTTTCTGCTATCGAAGCTGTCGCTACCCTCAATGAACAGGGCACCACGCCGGAACGACCCATTGAAGTGGTATCCTTTTGTGATGAAGAGGGCTGGCGTTTTAACCGTGGGCTGTTCGGCTCCAGGGGGATTCTTGGAAAGCTGGAAGAAGCTGACCTGAAGCGTAAAGACCAGGATGGCGTAACAAGAGAACATGCACTCCGTGAATTTGGCTGTGACCCAAAAAAATTTCAGGAATCGCAATATAAACCTGGCAGCATCCATGCTTTTTTGGAACTGCACATTGAACAGGGTCCTGTTTTGGATAAAGGGAACTTGCCGCTTGGCGTCGTTTCCGGTATTTCAGGTCCGCTTTGGTGGACAGTGAAACTAAAAGGCTTTGCCGGTCATGCAGGTTCCGTTCCCATGGCTATGCGCCAGGATGCCATCCTCGGCATGTCGGAAATCTCCCTTGCTCTCAATCGCATTGTCCGGCAGGATGAGAAAGCACCAACCGTAGGAACTGTGGGGCATGTACAGGTGTTTCCGAATTCAAGAAATATTATCGCAGAGGAAGTGACCTTTACAATTGATCTGCGGGATATTGACCAAAATCGCAGGGACGCCTATGAAAAACAGCTAAGGCAGGAGATCAACGACATCTGTGATAAATACCATTTATCTTATGACATACAAGAAGACACCAACAGCGAACCCAGATATTGTGCGGAATGGATTAAAGAAACCATGCACAGTGAAAGCAAGAAAATGGGACTTGAATTGCCAGAATTGATGAGTGGCCCGTTTCATGATGCACTGATGCTTTCCTATGCATGTGACTATGGAATGATTTTTGTCCGCTGCAAAGATGGGATCAGCCATAATCCGGCAGAGTATTCCTCTCCGGAGGATTTGGCGCTTGGTGCTGAACTGCTTTATCGGACGATGAACAAAATGATGGTCATTTAATAAATAGGAGAGGGGCTGTCCTGAAAGTCAAAAATTGACCTTCAGGCATCCCCTTTTTGCGTAAAACATTAGTATTTTCTTCAAATTAAGAAGATATGTACTTTTTGAAAAGAGCGAACAGCGGGGTTTTATCGACATTTTCTGTTTCGCAACACAGTAATAAAGCCGCCCAATATATCATGAGTCACGACAAAACCTTTTCGCTGATAAAATTCAAGCGCGTTTTTGTTTCCATTTGAAACATAAATGAACAAATCTTCAACCTGGTTAAATTGCCGTAGCCATTCCATGGACATTTCAAATAACTTCGAGCCGATCCCATATTGGCGGTAGCCGTCTTTAATATAAAATTGGGAAAGACAGCCGACTTGATCGCCCGAAACAGAATTCAAATCAAAGAACGTGGCAAAGTCATTGGAATACGCCGTCTTGGGAGAAACATTGGTATAAACATAGCCAATCATCTCATCTCCATCCTTCACGGCGACGAGGTGATTATGAAGAGCCGACTCGATGGAGGGGAGCATCCTTGTTTCAAAATTCATGGTGTTAAAGAGTTCCGGCTTGATCACGGCCTTGGACTTTTGGTAGATCATCAGTTCATTGCATAACTCTCTGCATTGTACAGCCTGATCAGCCGGCAAAATCTCATAAGTTAACTTCATATCTTTCACCCTTTCATTTTCTCAAATTAAAAAAGCTACGATATAATCATAATACAGCCAGAATGGAAAACAAGTATGCAGTATTTTATGAGTAAGTCAGTAAAAACTGAGTAAAGGGTGGTATAGTGCTTCGTGGAACAGTATAAAAGAAAAGAAGATTGCCCGTTAACGTTCGCCCTGACTTTAATTGGCAGCAAATGGCGGCTTCCGATCATATGGGCGTTATGGAACGGAAAAATCTTGCGCTACAACGAACTCAAACGAAGAATAGATGGCATAACCAATATGGTGTTATCTCAGTCATTAAGAGAAATGGAAAACCAGGGATTGATTCTTCGCAAGCAATATATGGAGATTCCACCGAGAGTGGAGTACTCACTGACAAAGGATGGAGAAGCTTTGATTCCATCTCTTGAATCATTGGCGAAGTGGGGAAAAGCCATGCAAAATAAATAGGCATTTTGAAAAAAATTTGGGACAAAGATAAAGACTCCCTTGCATCGGCAAGGGAGTCTTCTTGTTTATCCGGCTTCTTTTTCCGAAAACTGGCTGTTGTACAGATCGGCATAGAAACCGTCTGCTGTTAGCAGCGTTTCGTGTGTTCCTTGTTCGATCACTTTACCCTGGTCCATGACGAGAATCAGGTCCGCATCCTTAATGGTCGACAGGCGATGGGCAATCACAAAGCTGGTGCGCCATTTCATCAAATGGTTCATGGCTTTCTGAATATAAATTTCTGTCCTTGTATCCACGTTGGAAGTCGCTTCATCAAGAATCATGATGGGCGGGTCCGCCAGAACAGCTCGGGCAATGGTTAAGAGCTGTTTTTGCCCTTGTGAGATATTGGACGCTTCTTCATTCAACACGGTCTCATATCCCTCAGGTAGAGTGCGGATAAAATGGTCTGCATGCGCCGTCCGGGCGGCAATGATAATTTCTTCATCGGTTGCTCCTGTTTTCCCAAAAGCAATATTTTCTTTAATCGTTCCATGAAAAAGCCAGGTATCTTGAAGAACCATGCCAAACTTGCGCCGGAGTTCAGATCGTGGCATCTTCCTCGTATCTGTTCCATCAATTTCGATCTTTCCGCCATTCAGCTCATAAAATCGCATCAAGAGGTTGATGAGGGTCGTTTTGCCTGCACCTGTTGGTCCGACAATTGCCACTGTCTGGCCGGGAGCTACCTCGATGTTCATATCCTCAATCAGCAATGATTCTCCATAACCAAAGTCCACATGTTCAAAACGGACAGCACCTTCCGTTCGGTTCAAAACCGTATCTGTCTGTTCTTTTTGTTCCTCTTCTTCATCCAGCAGTTCAAAGACCCGTTCAGCAGCAGCCACCGTCGATTGAATGATATTGGCGATGTTGGCGGTTTGGGTCACAGGCTGTGTGAATTGTTTGGAATACGTAATAAAGGCTTGTATGTCACCAATGGAGATCGCGCGTTTGGTGACCAGGATCCCGCCGATCACACTGATGAGTACATAGCTTAAATTCCCGATAAAGAACATCATAGGCATGATGATTCCGGAAATAAATTGTGCTTTGCTTCCCGCACGGTACAGTTCTTCATTGATCCCTTTGAATTGCGAGATGGCTGCTTTTTCATAACCGAACGCTTTCACCACCTGATGCCCGGTATACATTTCTTCAATATGGCCGTTCAATTGGCCCAACGTCTTTTGTTGGTCTGCAAAATGTTTCTGAGACCGTTTCAGAATAGGACGGATAACAAACATGGACAGCCCGAGACTTACAATGGAAATCAGTGTGAGCAGGGGACTGATCGAAAGCATCATGATAATAATTCCGAGGATAGTCACGATGGAAGTAATGAACTGTGTCAAACTTTGCTGAAGCGTGCTTCCGATCAAATCAATATCATTGGTCATCCGGCTCAGTGTTTCTCCGTTTGGCCGTCCGTCGAAGTATTTGAGAGGCAGCTTTTCTAGTTTCTGATTAACATCCCGCCTGAGGTCAAACACGGTGTCCTGAGCCACGGTCGACATTAAATACTGCTGAAGAAAATTAAAAAGGCTGCTGAGCACATAGAGTCCTGCAAGGATGAGAAGCAGCTGTCCGATTTTTTCAAAGTCAATGGCAGCTCCGGGTATGCCTTTAAATTTTCCGTAGGCTCCTTCAAACAGTACCGTAATGGCTTTACCCGTAATCTTCGGTCCTATAATCACAAAAACGGTACTAATAATAGCTGCGATAAAGACTGCGACCAGTTTTCGTTTTCGCGGTTTTAAATAGGATAAAAGGCGGAGGAGTGTTCCTTTGAAGTTTTTTGCCTTCTGGCCCATCATTAACATGCTGCCTCCGCCAGGGCCGTGGCCCATTGCGCCTTGTTGCCTGCTCATGCAATTTCCTCCTCAGTGAGCTGGGACAGGGCGATTTCCCTGTAAACCTCATTGGTTTCCAGAAGCTCCTCGTGTGTTCCCATACCAGCTATTTTTCCTTTTTCAAGAACAATGATCTGGTCTGCATCCATTACGGTATTGACGCGCTGTGCCACAAGCAAGACGGTGGAGTTTCTGGTTTCTTCTTTAAGCGCAGCCCTTAACCTGGCGTCTGTCTTGAAATCGAGTGCTGAGAAGCTGTCGTCAAATAAGTAAATGTCCGGTTTTCGAACGATTGCCCGTGCGATGGAAAGTCTTTGTTTTTGTCCTCCCGACAGGTTGGAGCCACCTTGTTCCAGTCTGGACTCAAAGCCGTCTTTCATCTTGAGGATAAAATCTTCAGCCTGAGCGATTTCTGCAGCATGCCGGATTTCTCCATGAGAAGCTTCGGGTTTTCCATAGCAGATGTTTTCAGCAATCGTTCCAGTAAAAAGGACTGCTTTTTGCGGAACAAATCCAATCTTCGACCGGATTTCGTCTTGCGTGGCATTTTCAATGTTTACACCGTTCAATCGGATGGTTCCTTCTGAACACTCATAAAAGCGCGGGATCAATTGAAGCAGAGTGGATTTTCCGGACCCGGTTCCGCCGATGATGGCTGTAATCTCTCCGGCCTGTGCCTTAAAACTGATGGAGGAGAGAGCGGGTTCCTCGGCACCTGGATAGCTAAAGGTAACCCGATCAAATTCAAGAGTTCCCGGCTCAGCGTCTGCCCGTTCTGCACCCTTATCCTCAATTGCCGGCTGAATGTTCAGCACTTCATTGATCCGGCCGGCCGAAACGGCTGCGCGCGGAACCATGACAAACATCATCGATGACATGACGAGGGCAAACATAATTTGCATGGCATACTGTGTGAAAGCCATTAAGTCACCAATCTGCATGGTGCCGTTGTCTATTCTCATGCCTCCGAACCAAATGATGCCGACGATGGTCAAATTCATAACCAGCATCATGACTGGCATCATAAAGGCCATAATCCGGTTTACTTGGATCGAGACATCCCTGAGGTCTTTATTCGCGTGCTGAAGACGTTTCTTTTCCTCGAATTCACGATTAAACGCCCGAATCACCCGAACGCCCGTTAAATTTTCCCGAAGGACCAGATTCAGACGGTCCAGCCGCTTCTGCACTGTTTTAAAAAGCGGAACTGCTTTGTATAAAATCAGCAGGATGGAGGCGACCAGCACGGGAAGAGTCACCACAATGACCAAAGACAACTTGGCATCTTTTGAGACAGCCATGATGATGCCCCCTACCAGCATGATGGGGGCGCTGATCACCATACGAAGCATCATGATAACCACTTGCTGCACCTGGGTAATATCGTTCGTCGTTCTCGTAATGAGGGAAGCGGTTCCCACCTGATCAAATTCATGCAATGAGAAACGTTCCACGTGTTCAAACACCTTCAGTCGAATGTCACGCCCGAGGCCAATGGCCGCTTTGGAAGAAAAATAGCTTGCAGTAACCGAAGCCAGGGCACCAACCGCTGATACAAGGAGCATCCAGCCTCCGACTTCCCAGATGTAGGATAACTTACCGGGAACAACGCCTTTGTCGATAATGTCTGACATAAGAGTGGGCAGAAACAGGTCTGACATGGATTGGATGAAAATCAATCCAAACACCGAGGCGACCATCCACTTATAGGTCGCTAAGTTTTTTAGTATTTTTATCATTGGGCATTTTCCTCCTTTACTCTTTTTCTTCAAGATGCTGAGCAATATGCAGGTGTGTTTTTAGAAGGTTATGAAACTGGTCATCTTCCAGACCTTGAACTGCCTCCCCGATAGCCTGGTGGATGCCGTCATTTTGCTCATGAATGGTTTTTAATAGTTTCTTTCCTTTTTCGGTAATGGAAAGCTGAATTTCCCGTCGGTTATCTTCGACCGGCTGCCGATGGAGCAAGTCTTCACGAACCAAAGCATCCACCGACTGACTAAGTGTACTTTTTGGAAAAAAGGTCTTTTCTCCAAGATTCTTCTGAGTTAGTTCCTTATGAAGAATCATGGCGGTCAAAATGGTATATTGCGGCACGGACAAGCCGTTATCAGCTGCTGTCCGCTGGACAATCCGCATCACATTTTTTTGCACATTCCAAAAAGAGCGGAGAAGCTGAACCGACCGGGTGGCGTGCAGTGTTTCAAATTCCATGAACGACCCTTCCTTCTGTTTATTAACTGTTCATTTTAGAACAGTTCATCTATGAACTATTATACGTTACCTCCAACGTCTTGCACAGTCAATAGGCTGAAGGAACAATAGGAAAGGTTATGATTCTCCTAAAATTAAGACAGAAGGTTTTATAAATCCAAAAGAAAGTAGCTTTTTTTCAAAGACTGCATTTTTTTACCGCTGTAGAATAAAGATACAGAAAATTTAAACTTTTGAAGGAGTTGTTGGCATGAATCGAACGATGACAGAAAAGCGTTCCAAGCGGTTTAAAGTGCTTGAAGAGCGGCCGGTTAACAAAGACGGCTTTGTAAAGGAATGGCCGGACCAGGGATTTGTTGCCATGTCCAGTCCTCATGATCCAGACCCGTCGTTAACAATAGAAAACGGCAAGATTACCGAAATGGACGGCAAAGAGCGAAAAGACTTTGATATGCTGGATCAGTTCATTGCGGACTACACGATCGACGTGTCGGCAGCAGGAGAAGTTATGAAAATGGAAAGTATCGAGATTGCCAGAAAACTGGTGGACATTCATGTTTCCCGTTCTGAAATGATTTCGATCGTTAAGGGAATGACACCGGCTAAAGTGGTGGAAGTGCTGAACCAGCTGAATGTCGTTGAAATGATGATGGCCTTGCAGAAAATGAGAGCAAGAAAAACCCCGGCTAACCAATGCCACGTAACCAATGTTCGTGACAATCCGATCCTGATGGCTGCCGATGCGGCAGAAGCTGGAATTCTCGGGTTTGATGAACAGGAGACCACGGTCGGCATTGTTCGGTACGCTCCTTTTAATGCACTAGCCTTGCTCGTAGGTTCACAGACCGCAAGAGGCGGAGTCTTGACACAGGATGCGCTTGAGGAAGCAACGGAATTGCGGCTGGCCATGCTGGGGCTTACCACCTATGCCGAAACCATTTCCATTTACGGAACGGAATCTGTCTTTATGGATGGAGATGACACGCCGTGGTCCAAGTCCTTTTTGGCCTCGGCCTATGCTTCAAGAGGCGCAAAAATGCGCTTTACGTCCGGAACCGGTTCAGAAGTGCAAATGGCAGGGGCGGAAGGGAAGTCCATGCTTTACCTTGAAGTCCGTTGTGTCATGATGGCAAAGGGCGCCGGTGTTCAGGGGCTGCAAAACGGGTCCATCAGCTGTATCGGTATTCCTGCGGCTGTGCCGAGCGGGTTGCGGGCGGTCCTGGCGGAAAACCTGGCCACAACTATGTTCGATCTTGAAGTCGCCTCGGGAAATGACCAGACATTCTCCCATTCGGAAATCAGGCGAAGCGCCAAAATGCTCTGTCAAATGCTGCCAGGCACCGATTTTATTTTCTCCGGCTTTAGCGCAGTGCCCAATAGTGATGATATGTTTGCCGGCTCCAATATGGACTCATCGGATATTGACGACTATCTTATCATTCAGCGGGACATGATGGTTGACGGCGGACTGAAACCTGTAGAGGAAACGGACGTTATCAATGTCCGCTATCAGGCAGCGAAATCCATGCAGGCGATCTTTGAAGAGTTGGGTTTTCCGAGGATCACGGATGAAGAAGTCGAAGCGGCAACCTATGCCAACAGCAGTGCGGATATGCCAAAACGCAATGTAGTGGAAGATTTGAAGGCGGCAGAGCGGATCTTAACGGAAGAGATTACTGGATTTCAGGTAGCCCTCATCCTTGCCAAAAGAGGCTACCAGCAAACGGCGGAACGGATCTTCAATATGCTGAAGCATAAAGTAGCAGGTGATTATTTGCATACTTCTGCGATTATCAATGCGCAAAATGTAGTGTTGAGTGCGGTTAATGATGAAAACGATTACAAAGGACCGGGAACAGGCTACCGATTGGGCGGGGAGCGATGGGAAGAAATCAAAAATATCCGCCAGGCGATCAGTCCCAGCGATTATTAAGGAGGGAAGCTCATGATTGGCACGTTTGAAATACTCATGAATCTGAATGACGGAGAAACGGCACAAAAAGGAACAAATGCCAATGAAGTGGTTATTGCGATTTCTCCTGCTTTTGGAAAAGAACTCAATAAAACGATTGTGAAAGTCGATCACAGCAAGGTGCTCAGAGAAATCATTTCAGGCATTGAAGAGCAAGGAGCGCTTCCCCGCATTATTCGGAGTTACCATACAGCAGATTTGGCGTTCATGGGCCACCAGGCAGCAAAGCTCAGCGGTTCAGGCATCGGAATCGGCCTGCAATCCAGAGGCACGACCGTTATTCATCAAAAAGACCTGGATCCCCTGAGCAACCTGGAGCTCTTTCCGCAATCCCCGTCGATTACGCTGGAAACCTACCGCGCGATTGGAAAAAATGCCGCGCTTTATGCTCTCGGTGAAAGTGTCGACCCTGTACCTTCGGTCAATGATCAAATGGCACGTCCCAGATATCAGGCGATTGCTGCCCTGCTTCATTTACGGGAAGCTGAGCAGGTGATTAAAAACAAAAAGCCGGTCGTAGTCGAATGGAACTTTTCAATCAAGGAGGAGGCAAACTGATGGCAGGTTTAACAAAAGCAGATTATCCTTTAGGACAAAAGCGGTCAGAGTTAATCTACACTCCAACGCAAAAAAAATTGGAGGATCTCACACTCGAAGCGGCGATAAACGGTGAGATTACGAGCAAGGACATGCGGATCAGCCCCGAAACACTTTCCATGCATGCCGAGATCGCCGAAAGTCTTCACCGCGATCAGCTGGGGCAAAATTTCCGGCGCGCTGCTGAACTCATCAACTTATCGGACCAGCGCATACTGGAAATTTATAGTGCATTACGACCTAACCGTTCCACAAAAGGAGAGCTGTTGCAAATTGCCGATGAGCTTGAAAACGAGTACCAGGCAGCAGAAAATGCAAAGCTCGTACGGGAAGCTGCAGAAGTTTACGAAAGACGGGGCATTCTGCGGCAAGAAGGAGAGTAACGATGGCAAAAGATATTCTTGCCGGAATTGACATTGGAAACTCCACGACCGAGATTGCCATTGCGGAGGTGGGCCATAGAGATCCTCTGTTTCTGTCTCAGCACCTTGTTCCTACAACTGGTGTAAAAGGGACGGCTGAGAATATCCATGGGATTGTCGCCTGTCTGGAAAAAGCCGCGGAAAAAGCAGGTATCAAAGTTTCGGATTTATCACGAATCCGGTTGAATGATGCAGTGCCTGTAATTGGAGACCTTGCGATGGATCTGATCAGTGAAACCATTATTACTGAATCATCCATGATCGGCCATAATCCCGATACACCGGGTGGCGGAGGGCTCGGTGTGGGAGAAACCGTCATGATTGATGAGCTGCCGGATCAAAGAAGAGATAAAGATTTTATTGTGGTCGTTCCAGAGTCCTTTGATTACGAATGGGTGGCCTATATGATCAACCGATGTATAAAGGACGGAATCTCCGTGAAAGGAGCAATCATCCAAAAGGATGATGGCGTACTGGTTCATAACCGGCTGCAGGAGAAAATCCCTATTGTGGATGAAGTGGACTTCATTGAAAAAGTTCCGCTTCACAAGCTGGCTGCAGTAGAGGTGGCGCTCTCTGGGCATGTGATCCGAATGCTTTCCAACCCCTATGGACTTGCGACCGTATTCGGTTTGAGCCCGGAAGAAACACGGCAGATTGCACCAGTGGCCAAATCTCTGGTCGGCATCCGTTCCGCGGTTGTGATCCGGACACCTCAGGGTGAAATTGTGGAACGAAAAATAGAAGCAGGCAACATTACATTAGTAGGAGACAAGGATTCAGTTTCTGTTCCGATCAACGATGGAGCGGAGAGGATTATGAAAGCCTATGAGAACATTGGGGATCTGGTCGATGTTCAGGGTGAAATGGGTACGAACGTTGGCGGAATGCTGAACGGTCTCAGACAGGACCTGGCAAATTTGACGGGTCAGGATGCCAATGACATTCATATTTCAGACATGCTGGCGGTGGATGCAGGAATACCGACTTCCATTAGTGGTGCGATGGCTGGAGAAATTGCCATGGAACAAGGCGTTGCCCTGGCTTCCATGGTAAAAACAGAAAAACTCTCTGTTCATAAAGTAGCTGATTTGCTTCAACAGCGATTGGACGTTGAGGTGGAGGTCGGAGGAATTGAAGCGGAAATGGCGATGCGCGGAGCATTGACAACACCGGGAACAGAACAGCCTCTGGTCATCCTTGATATGGGTGGAGGTTCAACAGATGCTGCCTCCATTGACCATAAAGGACAAATAACGACAACACACCTTGCAGGGGCGGGTGACATGGTCACCCTGGTCATTAAGTCAGAATTGGCGCTGGAAGACGCTGATCTGGCTGAAAAAATAAAGAAGTATCCTTTGGGAAAAGTGATCAGCCTTTTTCATATGCAGCTTGAGGATGGGACTATTTCCTTTACGGAAACACCATATGCTCCTGAGACGTATGGCAAAGTCGTTATACGTGAGGATAGCGGACTAACGCCATTGCCCATACGGGACAGTCTTGAGAAAATCCGCCATGTACGCCGGGAAGCCAAACGAAAGGTTTTTGTAACTAACGCCTTGAGAGCCCTAGAAAAAGTGTCGCCTACCCAAAATCTCCGTCATCTTTCGTTTGTTGTAATGCTTGGCGGGTCTGCACTGGATTTTGAAATCCCGCAAATGATTACCGAAGAGCTGTCCAAATATTCCATCGTTGCCGGCTTTGCCAATACGAGAGGAACAGAGGGACCAAGAAATGCAGTTGCCACAGGACTTATTTTATCTGTAACCGAAGGGGTGGCTAATGGATCTTAAAGAGGTGTTTGTCCCTATCGTTCGTCAAAACGTTTCTCATTCCATCTCGTTAAAAGAATTATGCGCGGGTTTGGAGGAGGAGGGGGTTCCATACCGAATTTTAGCAGAATCTGAAAAACTTTCATCCTCCCTGCCTATTTCTATTCTGGTAAAAGGAAACCAGTTCATGGTTTTTCATGAAAAACTTCCCGATGGCCAAAGTTATCTGAACGGAAGTGAGGGCCAGGAGCGGTGGGGAGGGAAAAATGCGGCCAGATTGGTTAAAGGCCTTCCACTTTGTCTTGAATAACGTTAAGAGAATAAGGAGGATATGATGGAAAAACTTACTTTATCGACAGTCAAATCCATGATTGAACAAGGTGAAGGAAAAGCGCAGGAACTTGGTGTACCCATGGTGATTACCGTTGTGGACGGCGGCGGAAATCTCATCGCCACCCACCGCATGGATGATGCGCTTCTTGTAAGTGTGGATCTTTCATTAAATAAGGCATGGACCTCTGTCGCTTTTAAACAGCCTACTGCGGCACTCGCAGAAACATGTGCAAACGGCGGGGAGCTTTTTGGAATAAACACCTCAAACAGTGGACGGGTCATCATTTTTGGTGGAGGAATTCCTTTAGTGTCCGGGAATGAAATTATCGGCGCGGTTGGTGTTTCCGGCGGGTCGGTAAGTCAGGACATTGAAGTGGCCGAAGCTGTCGCTGATGCATTGGTTATGGCGTGATAAAAAAGTTGACAAGAGACCAATTCGGAAGCTGGATTGGTCTTTTTGTGATGAACCGTTTATCTTGTAATTGTATCCGCTTTCATAGATACTAAAAAAAGAAAACCTTTAAAAGGCGGTGACTCAATGAATATCATGGTCGTTGACGATGAGCCGTTGGAACGGGAGGTATTGCTTGATATTGTTTCCAAAAGCTCTCTCGAGTTTGACCGGTGTTTTGAAGCAGAAAATGGACGGGCTGCTTTAGATCAGATGAGGAATGAGCAAGCAGATATCGTCATTATGGATTTAAAAATGCCGGTGATGGATGGCATCCATGCTGCTGCAGAAATGAAGGATCAGTACCCACAGGTGAAAATTATCATACTGACGGCATATAACGATTTTGATTACGCCGTCAAAACGGTAAAAATAGGGGTCGAGGATTTCCTGTTAAAGCCTGTAAGTCCAAAAGAAATTCTGGCTTCATTATCCAAAATAACCGAACAGATGGGCCTTCATGCTGTAAGCATGGTATATAAAGAAGACGCGAGTGATGCCATACAGTCGGTGACTGAGTATATCCGGATGAATTTAGACGAAAAACTTTCTTTAAAGCAGCTCGCTGACCATGTTTTTCTCCATCCTCAATATTTAAGCCGGCTGTTTAAACAAGAAACCGGAAAAACGGTCACTGAATACATTACGCAAAAACGGATTGAAAAATCAAGAGAGCTGTTAATCCAGTCCCATTCCTCTATCACAGAAATAAGCCAGCAATGCGGCTTTACTGACATCAATTATTTTTCCAGGGTGTTCAGCAAGCTTGAGGGTGTGCCGCCAAAAAAATACCGTACCTATCATGAAAGCTTACGCAAGGAAAAACGAAATCGGTTTCCTTATGATAAAATCATGTAAAAAAGAGACTGAACATTTCAATAACAAGGAGTGACAGATGTGAAAAAGCTGCTTGATTTGGTGGATGTCAGTATATTGCAGGAAATCCAAAACAAGTTTGCGGATGCGACCAGTGTCGCCGTTTTGATTTGTGACGATACAGGTGTGCCCATTACCGAAGCCAGCAACTTCACAAGCTTTTGTAGATATGTCCGCTCTTCTCCCGAAGGCTTCCGCCGCTGCATGCTTTCAGACGAAAATGTTGGAAGAATGGCTGCCCAGCGCCAGCGCCCTGTTCTTCATCGCTGTCATTCCGGATTGGTAGATTTTGCGGCGCCTATCGTGCTGCGGGGAAGGTACATGGGCGCCATTCTTTGCGGTCAGGTCTTAATGACAGAAACAGAATTGAACACCATTTCCGATATGAGAATGGACAAGGATCAATTGGACCTGAACACAGAGGAGCTAGGGATGCATTACAATCAACTGCTTTTCAAGAAGAAAAGCGAAATTGAAGCGATCGCCGAATTACTCTTTGTTACTGCCAATCATATCGTAAAAATCTGTGATGCCTATTTGACGAAAAAGGAGCTGTCCCGTAAAAGCGACAAATTGGTTAAGGAGCTTCAGCGCAGAACTCAGCTGGAACGCGATCTGAAAGAAACAGAACTTAAATTTCTTCAATCACAGATTAACCCCCATTTTCTATTCAATACACTCAATACGATCTCCCGCATCGCTTATATGGAGCAAGCCGAGCAAACTCAGGAAGTCACCTACCTGTTGGCTAAAATTCTTCGTTACAGCCTGAAAAATACCGAACAATACGTCACCTTTGAAGAAGAAATCGAGCATGTCAGAAACTATCTATTAATCCAGCAAACACGTTACCGCCATAAAATCGATTTTCAGCTGGAAGTGGATAAGTCCTTGTTGACCATGCAAGTCCCGATTTTCACCATCCAGCCCATCATTGAAAATTCCATTGTGCATGGTTTTGAGCCCTCAGGCGAACCGATACAAATTTTACTGCATGCCTATCAAACTGACAATAAAGTTATCATAGAAATTTTGGATGATGGTATTGGCATTGAGGATCAGACCCGGTCACTTCCTTCCAAAAAACAGAGGCAGACGACAGGAATCGGTTTGGCGAATGTGGACAAGCGATTAAAGCACGGTTTTGGCATGCAATGGGGCATAGCGGATATTAGAAAACGAGAACATGGAGGAACAAAAGTAAACATAGAACTTCCGGTGTCTGTGTAGAGATTTGTAGAATTTAGCACAGGATTTGGATTTACAAAACAATTTAATTACTAAATACTAGACTATGCACAAAGCCTGACGTCCGCTCGGTGGCTTGATCATGTATACACCATTGACGGAAACAAAAACCTTGTCACCGATCTTGGCGCGGCGGCAAGCTCACAATTATATGAGACCCATTCCTTACGGCAAACTGGGAAGAAGCGATCATCAGCCGTTCCATGAACTAGGCATTCCAGCAGCATTGTTTATACATAGTCCCGTTGAGCCATGGTACCACAAACCTGATAATACCCTGGACAAGAGGATAAGAAAAAAACTGAAGCGAACAGCGGAAATCGTCGCAGCCTCAACGTTCCAAATCGTCCTCCCAGGACAGAATTAAATCAAAATCTGGTAGATTACCCCTTTGAGAACTGTCCGGTGGATAAGAAATGAAGAAAGGGCAGCTTATATGAGCTGTCTTTTTCTTGTAGTTTTATCTCTGCTCCCGAAATTGAAAAGAGGAACATGGAAATTATCATCCTGAATAAACAAATAGTGAATGACTGTTTTACAGAAAAGGAGGGCATACCATGGCCAATCAACCTGAAAAGCAGCAATACGTTCCCTTTGGCATGAGAATAAAGGCATTTACTTGATCAGTCCTTTAATCTACAAAAAGAAACGAACGGTTTATGACTGTCTTGCGGGTACCGAAGTGAGGTACAAGGATTAAGTATGTGTTTTATCAATTTAGCTGAAAGAGATAAAAAATAAAAGGAGCTTTGGAGGCACCATTCAATGACTAAATCCATTATTAATTTTTTGAGAAGTCTTATCTTATTTACTTTTTATTAATTCATTGATTGCATTTTTTGTAATGATTTGGATATTTTTATTGGTCGATGCAACAAATCCTTTGCCATATGGGTCTAGGAACCAATTCCAGTAGAAGGTTCCCGCTGCAAACACTTTTCCCCCGCTTGGTGGCCGATACCAGGTGACATGGGACTTCGTCTTCTTTCCATAGAGATTGATTGCAGAATCGCCTATGATTTCAACCCCTGGGAGAGTGCCATCATAAGCATCCACTTCACCACCAATAATATAGCGGATTTTGTCTCCGGGTTTCAGTGTCGTTCCTTTTAGCAGCCAATGCTTTTTAAATGTGAGATCATTGTATTTGGGTTTTGGTATACCGGCATACTGCATTCCGAACAGATTTTTTTCAGGCATGTTTACCGGTTTAGCACGAAATTGGGTTGTGGTCAGAAGAGGATTCGTTTTTGTGATGGGGTCTGGATTGTATTTGTAGCAATACAGCATTCCAGGGATTTTTTCGTCAACGCGTGCCTGCCAATATGCTACATTCGCGCTGAGAACGGCCAGCCCGATTTTGTTTACTTTTAATTTCTCATCAACCGCTTTTCTCATGTTCATTGTCCAATACTCCCCATGACCGGGAATAATCAAAGCATTGATTCGGGACTTTTTCAAAAGGCCTTCATGCACATCCAAATCAGTAAAATAGGTCACAGAATAGTTTTGCCGCTCCACCCATCGAATAAAGTTATATTCATAGGCGAAAAAATCCCCGGCGCCATTATCGGAATTGTATGGACGGCTGTAAGAAAGGTGGTATCCTGCCATTTTGTTGGTGCTGTTATAACCGTATACGCTCTTGCCGCCCCAATTATTATACGCCTGATAGGTGTTGGTGGAAATAAGGATTCCCAATTGTGCCTTTGGAGTGCTCTGCTTGATGACAAACGGTATATAGCTCTCACGTTTGCTTGTATCCACAATCTTTGCCACATATACACCGCTTCTCCAGGAGGGAGGCACTGTAAACGTAACACTTGGTATCCAATTGGCCTGAACCGCTTCACTTAAAGGCTGCTTGTTCTGCGGCTTTCCCGGAAACGTTTTTGTTTTCGTCATATACACTGAACCAACTCCGGCGTTGTAGCCCATCCGGTAAAATTCAATGAAAAATGGCTTTTCATTGTGAATATAGAAGGTAATGATCTTTCCCGCTTCCACCGATGGCTTCAAAGTATAGCCTTGCAAGGCTTTCCCTGCAGGCTTTTTTATTTTCCACTGATAATCCGCGGGTTTAACCGAACTTGCCCCTGCTGATTGGCTATTTCCGAAAGCAAAAAAAATACTGCAAAGGATAACGGTTAGTACTTTAAACATAATTTCCTCCTGAACAAATATAATGATAAAAATTTTAAAATTGACATGCCGAAAAGACAAGGAGACAGACTATAAATAAGGGAAGAAACGGTTTGGAAAATAGCAGGAAATGGGATGTAGTGGATATTTGAATTGATAAAAATTATATAACATTTGTAATCCCTTATGATTAAAAAATTTCTAAATCTAACAAAATTTACAATTCTAAAAAATCGAAATATTTGCTTTTTTTCTTTTGCTTGTTTACATTTCTCATTAGAAAACTCTTTACACCTTTTTAAAATGCCAATCAAAAGGAGGGATTTACAATGTTAAAACGCAAAATTGGCCGTTTGGGTTATGAAGGTTCAGTGGTTATGTTTGGAGCAGCAAGTTTGGGAAGTGTAACGCAGGAAGAAGCGGATCAGTCGATATTGTATGCGCTGAACCATGGAGTGAATCACTTTGATACTGCCGCCGATTATGGGGATGCAGAGGTGAGGTTGGGACCGATCATCAGCGAAGTCCGCAACGATATCTTTTTAGCAACGAAAACGGGACAACGGACGAAAGAAGAAGCGAAGGAAGAAATCTATCGTTCGTTGGAACGGATGCGGGTGGATTCAGTGGATTTACTTCAGTTGCATGCCGTAGGGACGATCGAGGAGCTGGATAAATGTACAGCAAAAGGAGGCGCGCTGGAGGCGGCCATTGAAGCAAAAGAAGAAGGGATCGTTAAAGCGATTGGTATAACTGGCCATGGACATCAGGCTCCTGTTACCCACTTGGAAGCTTTAAAGCGCTTTTCATTCGACACCGTATTGCTTCCGCTTAATTATTATATGTACTCGCTGGTTGATTACCGGGCAGCGTTTGATGCACTAATGGCCGAAGCGAACAGCCAAAACGTGGCAGTCAGAGTGATTAAGGCCATTGCAAAGGCACCATGGGAAGAAGGACAAGAGCGCAATTATGCTACATGGTACGAGCCCTTCGACCGACAAGAAGTAATCGATGCCTGTGTTCACTTTGTTCTTTCCTTCCCAGGTATTGCTGGTTTTGCCAGTGCGGGAGATATTCACTTGTTCCCTAAAATTGTCGATGCAGTTGAGCGCAATGGTTCGATGAATAACGAAGAGGCGGAACGGATCTTAAGCTCAATCAGTGGGTACACCACAATATTTGGTTCACCGACTTCTATTGCTTAGTACTGATTTAACAGACACTAGTAAAACTAATGAAACTATCAGAGACAGAACGAGACAAAATGAGACAACCGTCTCATTTTGTCTCGTTTTTTTTTTCGTAATATTACAAAACTCTATTCCTAAAGGGTTTTTCAAGTTGGCACGGATCTTGCTACATAGTAAAGAGAAGTGTTTTTAAAAAAGGAAGACAGGGAGGCTGAAGTATGGAAGCGACGCAAAGTCAGACTGTAGAATCTTTAACAAATGACAGGGCGCAGTGGATGTACCGAAAAATGCTCGAGATCAGAAAGTTTGAGGACAAGGTGCATGAGTTGTTCTCGCTTGGTAAGCTGCCGGGATTCGTGCATCTTTATGCCGGAGAGGAAGCGGTAGCTGTTGGTGTTTGCTCGCATTTGACGGATTATGACAGCATTACGAGCACACACCGCGGACATGGCCACTGTATTGCCAAGGAATGCGGACTGAATGGCATGATGGCCGAGATTTATGGAAAAGTGACGGGACTCTGTAAAGGAAAAGGCGGATCCATGCATATCGCTGACTTTGACAAGGGCATGCTTGGGGCGAATGGAATCGTTGGAGGTGGCTTTCCTTTGGCCTGTGGTGCTGCATTGACGGCCAAGTATAAAAAGACCAATAATGTAAGCGTTTGCTTTTTCGGTGACGGTGCTAACAACCAGGGAACTTTCCATGAAGGTATTAATCTGGCCGCCATCTGGAAGCTGCCGGTTGTGTTTGTGGCGGAGAACAATGGCTATGGAGAAGCTACACCGTTCTCTTATGCTTCAAGCTGTAAAACCATTGCTGACCGGGCTCACGGCTACAATATTCCTGGAATCACGGTTGATGGGAAAGATATCCTTGCCGTTTACAAGGCAGCTGAAGAAGCGGTTGAACGTGCACGAAGAGGTGAAGGACCAACATTAATTGAGTGTGTCACGTACCGTAATTACGGACATTTTGAAGGAGATGCACAGAAATATAAGGTGGAAGAAGATAAACAGGAACATAAGGAAACAAAGGATGCCATTATCAATTTCAGAAAATATTTGCTGGAAAAAGAGATGTTTGCTGAAAATGAACTGGTCGAAATTGAAAACGCTGTTGATCTGGCGATCGAAGAAGCGGTCAAATTTAGTGAAGACAGCGAGTATCCTGAACCATCCGATTTATTGAACGATGTATACGTAAGCTATTAATCGAAAAAGGAGGAAGGGACAATGGGAAGAACAATCAGTATGGCTGATGCCATAAATGAAGCAATGAAGCTTGCGATGAGAAAAGATGAAAATGTACTGCTGCTTGGTGAAGATGTGGCAGGAGGTGCGCAGGTTGACCACCTTCAGGATGATGAAGCCTGGGGCGGAGTGCTTGGTGTAACGAAGGGCCTTGTTCAGGAATTCGGACGGGAACGCGTGCTGGATACTCCCATTACCGAAGCGGGATATGTCGGAGCTGCAATGGCAGCGGCTTCCACGGGGCTTCGGCCGATAGCCGAGCTGATGTTTAATGATTTCATCGGGTCCTGCCTCGATCAGGTGCTCAACCAGGGGGCAAAATTCCGCTACATGTTTGGCGGTAAAGCAAAAGTTCCGATCACCATCCGGACCACACATGGCGCCGGCTTTCGAGCAGCGGCCCAGCATTCCCAAAGCCTGTATGCCCTCTTTACGGCCATTCCTGGTATTAAAGTGGTGGTTCCATCCACTCCTTATGACGCCAAAGGATTGCTGTTAAAGGCGATTGAGGACGATGATCCTGTCATCTTTTTTGAAGACAAGACTCTGTATAACATGACAGGCGAAGTGCCGGAAGACTATTACACTATTTCATTTGGAGAAGCAGATATCAAACGTGAAGGAAGCGACATTACCATTGTTGCGATCGGAAAAATGGTCCAGGTTGCCCTGACCGCTGCTGATCAGTTGGCGGAAAAAGGCATCCAGGCTGAAATTGTTGATCCAAGGAGCCTTTCTCCTCTTGATGAAGGTACGATTCTGGCTTCGGTGTCCAAAACAAACCGCGTGGTAGTCATTGACGAAGCGAATCCACGGTGCAGCATGGCGACAGATATCGCAGCGCTTGTTGCCGATAAAGGGTTTGATTTACTGGATGCTCCGATCAAGCGCATTACCGCTCCGCATACACCGGTTCCGTTTTCTCCACCGCTGGAAGACATTTACCTTCCAACTCCGGAAAAGGTCGTACAGGTGGTTTCGGAGCTCTTGGGAGAAAACGCGCTTAGCGTGTAACAGCATAAAGGAAAGGAGAGAAACGAAGATGGCCATCAATGTTGTCATGCCAAAACTCGGAATGGCGATGAAAGAAGGAACGGTCTCTGTCTGGAACAAGAAAGTGGGAGATCCGGTACAAAAAGGAGAGCTGATCGCCAGCATTAATTCTGAAAAAATAGAGATGGAGATAGAGTCTCCCGGAGAAGGCATTCTTCTGGAAATTGCCGTAGAGGAGGGGAAGGGTGTGCCTCCCGGAACGCCGATCGCCTACATTGGACAGCCGGATGAAAAGGTTGTAAGTGGAGCCCAAGAGGAGGCAGCTGCGAGTATTGTCGCGGAGCCTGAGGTTCCAGCTCCCGCATCACCGGTGGTAAAGGAAAACCCTTCACATGTAACGATCTCTGGTGAGAAAGTGAAAATCTCACCGGTTGCCAGAAAAATGGCTGCCGAGGCCAATCTGGACATCCAGACGCTGGCCGGAACGGGTCCGGGAGGAAGGATCACCAAAGAAGATGTGCAAAAGGCGCTCGAAAACGTTTCTCAACAGTCCCGGCCGGAACCTCCTGCGCGGAAAGAAAATGAAACAAACACCAAGGCTGATCAGGCATCACGGCCGCTAACCGGAATGCGCAAAGTGATCGCTGAACGGATGCACAGCAGCTTGCAAAACAGCGCTCAGCTGACCATTTACATGAAAGCGGACATTACAGAGCTGAAAACGCTGCAGGCTCAAAGTGCAGCGTCTGTCAAACGCAGGTTTGGAGAGAAACTCACCTTAACGGATTTTATTGCTCGTGCCACAATTTTAGCGTTGCAGGTGCACCCGTTCATGAATAGTGCCTTGATTGATTATTCGATCCATGAAAGAAACAATGTTCATTTGGGGATGGCAGTTGCATTGGAAAAAGGTCTTGTTGTACCGGTCATTAATGATGCTGAAAAACTTTCTTTGTCTCAATTATCCGCTTCGATTAGGGAGTTGGCGAAAAAGGCAAGAGAGAATCAGCTTGGCAGTGAAGAAATGACAGGTTCAACCTTTACCATCACTAACCTGGGAGCGTATGGCGTTGAGCATTTTACTCCGGTCCTGAATCCTCCGGAAGCGGGAATCCTTGGTGTGGGGGCAGCGGAAGACCAGCCTGTGTACCGGGGAGATAATTTGGAACGCCGCAGCATTCTGCCGATCAGCCTAACCTTTGATCACCGGCTCGTGGATGGCGCACCAGCTGCCCTTTTTTTAAAGGAAATTAAAGGGTATCTGGAAGAGCCGTTTTCAATGCTGGTATAGAAAGAAGGTGATGAAATGGAAACAATCGCCGTAATCGGGGGCGGCCCTGCCGGCTATGTTGCTGCCATTACTGCGGCACAACAGAGAAAAGAGGTAATTTTAATTGATTATACCGCTTTGGGAGGTACCTGCTTGAATAAAGGTTGTATGCCGACAAAAGCTCTCCTAGAAAGCGCGGAAGTACTCGAAAAGGTTCAGCATGCAGGGGAATTCGGCATCTCACTTTCCTCTATGGAACCGGTTATTGACTGGAGAACCGTGCAGCAGCGCAAAAACTCAATTAGAGACCAGCTGGTTGCCGGCATACAATATTTGATGAAAAAGAACCGGATAACCGTCATTCAGGGGAAGGCCGGGTTTCTGACGAAAAATACCCTGCATGTTCGTGAAAGGAGCGGTTCTGAAAGAATGATAGATTTTCATTCATGCATTATCGCAACAGGATCAAAGCCTGCAGAGCTCCCTTTTGCGCCTTTTGACGGAGAATGGGTTATTGAAAGCGGGAAAGCGATGGAACTCGATTCCATCCCTGCAACTCTTCTAATTGTGGGCGGAGGAGTTATAGGGTGCGAGTTTGCAAGTATTTACACCCGGTTCGGAACAAAGGTAACGATCATAGAGATGGCGGATCAACTCCTTCCGGGGGAAGACGAGGATATGGCAGCTGTTCTTCAGGACCGACTGGCAAGGGACGGTGTAGACATCCATACGTCCGCTTCTTTAAAATTGCTTGATGCTGACAGAAGAACGGCGGTTTATGAAGATGCTGGCCGGACGGTTGAATTAAAAGCGGATAAGGTTTTGGTCTCGGTAGGACGAACCCCCTTAGTATCCGATCTGGGGCTTGACGAAATTGGAGTAGCTGCTGATAGAGGCGGAATACAAGTAAACGAGTTTATGCAGACGAACGTGCCGCATATTTATGCGGCGGGAGATGTGACAGGGGGAATATTGCTTGCACATGTTGCATTTCACGAAGGAACGGTTGCCGCTTTAAATGCGTGTGGAAGACATAAACGAGCCGATTACAGAGCTGTCCCGCGGTGCATTTATACATCACCGGAGATCGCCAGTGTCGGCTTGACAGAAAAGCAGGCAAGAGAACAGTACACAGAGGTGAAAGTGGGAGAATTCTCGTTTGGAGCCAACGGCAAGGCGATGATCCTTAACGAACCTTCCGGAAAGGTCAAAGTGCTCATTGAACCTCAGTACAATGAAGTTCTGGGGCTTTCCATTGTCGGTCCGCGGGCGACAGAACTGATTGGCCAGGGAACACTCATGATACACGGTGAACTAACCGTGGATGTTCTGGAGGATTTTATTACTGCCCATCCGACGCTGTCTGAAGCCATTTCAGAAGCAATTGCGAATACAACGGGTCAGGCAGTCCATGCTTGATTAATAAGAAGGAGGGGTAAAATGGAAGAAACAAGAACTGCCATTGTCACAGGTGCCGGACAGGGAATCGGACGGGCGATCGCCTTGAGGCTGGCGAGCGATGGATTTAATGTGGTCATCAATGATGTAAACCAGGAGAGGGCGGACAGTGTTTCTCAGGAAATTCAGCAATTTGGCAAAAAAAGCATTGCAGTCAAGGCGGATGTGAGCAACAGGGAAGAGGTATTCGGCCTTGTTTCCAGAACACAGGAAGCGTTCGGCAGCGTGGATGTTATGGTATCAAACGCCGGAATTGCCCAGGTAAAGCCTCTCCTTGAGGTAACCACGGAGGAATTGGAGCGCATTTTTAATGTGAACGTCTTTGGTGTATTGTATGGCATTCAGGCAGCGGCCGAGCAGATGAAAAAACAGGGAAATGGAAAAATTATCAATGCCTGCAGCATTGCCGGCTATAAAGGATTCAACCTTCTCGGCGTGTATTCGGCCACCAAATTTGCGGTAAGAGGCCTGACACAGGCGGCCGCACAGGAACTGGCACCGTTCGGAATTACAGTGAACGCCTACTGTCCTGGCATTGTTGGAACCCAGATGTGGGAACATATCGATGAAAAAATGGCTGAATATATGGATTTAAAAAGAGGAGAAGCCTTTAAGCAATTTTCGGAAGGAATTGCCCTTGGCCGTCCTGAAGAACCGGAGGATGTGGCGCAATTTGTTTCGTATCTTGCTTCAAATGATTCCAACTACATGACCGGCCAATCGATCATGATTGATGGCGGAGTTGTATTTTCCTAAAAATGATGATAAACATACCCAAAAGGCACGAAGTTCTGTGCCTTCTTTTTGTGTGGATTGTAAGCGCTTTTAAACTCCGGTATAATAATAGAAAAACAGACAGAAAATTCAAAAATATGCACAAGCTTTATTCCCGGACTCTTATTGCAACAGAGGAGGTTAAAATGCTTGCGTCTACCTGTTATTTGAGCACATGGAAGCGATTTGTACAGGAAGGAGTGCTTGATCCAGCGCGGTTAAATAAGCGCATTCAAGAATCGTGGCAACGCTGCAAGGATGTTGAGGTGGATCCTTATCTGACCAAGGGGCGCCATATTTTATCTGAGAAGGAGCTGCTTCTCAGAAAAAACCAGAGCTCCAGTTTTTTGGAAGCTGCCGAGCCGCACATGAAACGGATGAAAAAGGCGTTTCAGGACCTGGGCATGATGGCGCTTTTAATTGATTCAGAAGGCTATGTTCTTTCGCTGAACGGCAACCGGAAAATTATAACCGAAGCATCCAAGATCAACTTTATTGAAGGTGTAAAGTGGACGGAAGATGAAGTGGGCACCAATGCCATCGGCACAGCTCTTCAAACAAAAGAGGCCGTGCTGGTCAGTGGTACAGAACACTATTCAATCGCATCCCATCAGTGGAGCTGTTCAGCCGTGCCCGTACATGACCCAGAAGGGAGAATTCTCGGTGTATTGGATGTCTCCTGTCCTGTCAATACGGCTCACCCTTATATGCTCGGTGTTGTCGCCTCGGTATCCCAGGCGATTGAACAGGAACTGAGAATCCAGTCCAGTCATAGGGAGATGGAACTCATCCGGCAGTGCATGGATCTCTTAGAAATGAATCCCCATCTCGTTGTCTGCAGCCCAAACGGTAAAATTTTAGCCATGGGACAAGCGCTCCGCAGAAGATCCGCAAATTTGGCAGGACTAAACATTGCGGAAACTGTCCACTATGGCCTGGTAAATGAAAAGCAAATGGCCATACATAATGAAGAAAAAAGGATCCTTGGTTATTGTGTGAGCCTTGTTCCCGAACAGTATTCCTCCGCCTGGCAGGGGGCGAAAACTGCAGCGGATCTTGCTTTTGTTTTTCCTGGTGAAAAGGGGAGAAGTACGTCTTTTCAGCAAACGATTGAAGAGATCAGACGGGTCGCGCCGAGCTCGCTGAGTGTCTATATATCAGGTGAAACCGGAACAGGAAAAGAGCTGGTTGCACGGGCAATTCATGATAACAGCCTACGAAAAAATGGCCCTTTTATTGCGGTGAACTGTGGAGCTCTTTCAGCTGAACTGCTTGAGAGCGAGCTGTTCGGTTATGAACCGGGAGCATTTACCGGTGCCAAAAAGCAAGGGACGGTAGGAAAGTTTCGGCAGGCAGATGGCGGAACCATTTTTCTGGATGAAATAGGGGAGATCCCTCCGGCTATGCAGGTCGCCCTTCTAAGAGTGCTGCAGGAGAAAAAAGTTACGCCTGTTGGCGGAACAAAGGAAATTCCGGCGGACTTCAGGGTGATTTGTGCCACCCATCAGGATTTGGGACAGCTCGTTCAACAAGGATTGTTCCGGAAAGATTTGTTTTATCGTCTGCACGTATATCCGCTGGCTGTTCCGGCACTTCGTGAAAGAAAGGAAGATATTCCACATCTCATACGTTATTATTGTGAAAAGAAGGGATTGGTTCTAAACCTAACAGATCATATGATGGATACTCTGATGGCGTATGATTGGCCAGGAAACATCAGAGAGCTGTTTAATGTGATGGAGCGTTTACAGGTCTTGCCTGAAATTGAGATGAATACTGGCCAATTGAAACGATTGCTTCGGCCATTGGATCCTCAAGATAACACATGTATACCTTCCAATGAAAGTACTGCCCTTACATTCCGCGATCAAGTCGAACGGAACGTTATCATGGACGCATTGAAGAAGACAAAAGGAAACGTAACGCTCGCTGCCAAACTTTGTGAAATCCCGAGAAGTACCTTCTACAAAAAAATTCATAAATATGGACTATAAGTATTTAGACAGGCTGCGAGTGAATAAAGTGATGGGAAAAGGGGTGTTAAAGGGGGACATAATATGGCGGTTGGTTCGAAAGGAATCACGTGGACAGGGCGGATCATGAGCGGGCTGGTTGTTCTTTTCCTGCTTTTTGACAGCATTTCCAAACTGTTTAAAGCACGAGCAGCTGTGGATGGGAGCACCGAACTGGGTTTTGCAGAGCATCATGTCGTGGCCATTGGACTTCTTGGCCTTATTTCGGTTCTGCTTTATCTTTATCCAAAAACAGCTGTACTGGGTGCGATCCTGCTGACCGGGTATTTTGGAGGCGCTGCCGCCACTCATCTCCGGCTCGACAATCCATTGTTTTCTTACACACTTTTCCCTGTTTATGTTGGGATACTGGCCTGGGGAGGATTATGGCTGAGAAATAAAGAGGTTCGAAGCATTATCCCGCTGTATAAAAAAAGAGGTAAATAGACATACATGAATAAGGGCCCAACAACGGGCTCTTTTTTTATAAAAGAATGATAGAGTGCTAATAATGAAAGGAGTGTTTACCAGTGATTGCCCTATATAAATGTAACGAAATGCTGGAGTCGTCGCTTATTCGGCTTTTTCATCTGCAAGGGATAAGTCCCTCTTGCTTTCATTCCAAAAAAGCTGTGATTGATCAATCAATGAATCCTTTTGTTGTAATCGCACCATTACCTTTTGTCGACGAAATTCAGTCCTTGAATGTGCCAATTATTCCCCTTTCATTGCAAAGGCAGGATTTTCTTGAAGCAGAAATGAGGACTCAAGCTCATAAAGAACCTACCGTTCTTTTCGTGTCTCCAAAAGAAAAGGAATGGCTGGAAATGGAATCACAATTCATAGATGAACCCTTCTTTCCTGTTTTCAGTAGTGAACACGAAATGAATAATGCAGTAAAATTACAGGCATCCCTTTTTATTCCCGCTTGGCATAAGCAAGCAACGTTCCCACACTGGAAGAAAGAGAATGTGGTTTTTGTAAATCCTGCAACAGGCACATTGATGGCTGCAGTCCGACAAGCATTGCAATTAATGGAAGTAACAAAGGAATTTGTAAAAGAAAAGCTGCAGGTACAAGCCATTGTGCATTCTGCACACGATGCGGTAATTGCTGTCGACATGAATGGAAAAATAACCTTGACCAACGACCACGCAAAAAAATATCTAAGGCTGGAGGCAGATGTTATTGGAAGGAATATCACCGATTTTATTCCCCATTCGGATATGTTGAGAGTACTACAGGCAGGAAAAAAGGAAATAGGAGATATCGCCACCATTCATGATAAGCAGTACCTTATTAACCGGTATCCTGTTTTGCTGGACAATACGGTCGTTGGTGCGGTTTCAAATATTAAGGAAATCACCGACCTTCAAAAAATGGAGATGAAGCTAAGGAAAAGACTGCATGAAAATGGTCTGGAAGCGAAATACACACTGCGTGACATCATCGGAGAAACAAAAACAATTCAGAATGCCAAAGAGCAAGCCGGAATTTTTGGCAAAACCGATGCAACCGTACTGATCACTGGAGAATCTGGAACGGGAAAGGAATTATTCGCACAAGGAATCCACCTGCAGAGCAGACGGGCAATAGGTCCTTTTGTTGCGGTCAATTGTGCGGCTTTTCCGGAGCACCTTCTGGAGAGTGAACTGTTTGGGTATGAAGAGGGAAGTTTTACAGGCGCGAAAAAAGGAGGAAAGCCAGGGCTGTTTGAATTGGCGCATGGGGGGACACTGTTCCTGGATGAAGTGGGAGAGATGCCGTTGCAGATTCAAGCTCATCTTCTCCGCGTCCTTCAAGAAAAAACGATAAGGAGAGTTGGAGGACAGCGTGCCATTCCTGTTAACGTAAGAATTATTGCGGCAACCAACACTGAAATGGAAGAGGCTCTTCGCAGCAAAAAGTTTCGTACGGATCTCTTTTATCGTTTAAATGTACTCTCTCTTGACCTTCCTCCTCTTCGAGATCGGAAGGACGACATTCCTCTTCTTGTAAATCACTTTATGGAACAGTTTAATGAACAGCATAGCCGGAAAATGAGTGATGTTGATCCGGGCTTTTTGCCGCTTTTGAAGCAGTATGACTGGCCAGGAAACATTCGTGAGCTGAGAAATGTGATTGAACGGTTAATCCTTCTTGACCAAGGGACATCATTGAATGCACAAAAGGCAGAAGTCTTTTATCCAAAGCTGACCTCTAACAAAAAAGGCAGAGAAGAAAAGAGAGAGAATCTGAAAGAAAATGAACGACAGTTGATCCAAGATGCACTTCGCAAATATGAAAATAAGACCGAAGCCGCAAGGTTTTTGGGAATCGGCCGTTCCACGTTATGGCGAAAAATGAAACAACATGATCTAATTTGATTCATTTTGATACAAGTGTGCCAATTTAAAACATAATAAGTAGCTGCTCTATTGGAGGCAAAGTAAAAATACGCGATAAATAGTAAGAATATTCAAAATTAAGGGAATTGGCATGGAACTTGCATACTTTCATTAGACATCAAATTTAAAAAGAGGTGATTTTTTGCAGCATTTTTCTATTGCAGCTATTCCGGGAGATGGAATCGGTCCTGAAGTAATGAAAGAAGGACTCAAAACCTTAAGAAAGATCGAGGAATTGCATGGTGGAATCCGCTTCTCTATTGATGTGTTCGATTGGAACTGCCATTACTATCTTAAGCACCATAGAATGATGCCGGAAAATGGACTGGATACGTTAAGGGATTATGACGTTATTCTTTTAGGAGCCATTGGAACGCCGGAAGTGCCAGACCATGTGTCGGTATGGGAATTGATTCTGCCGATTCGCCGAACCTTTCAGCAGTATATTAATTTGCGGCCCATCAAGCTTTTGAAGGGATTGGAAAGTCCTTTACGTTACAAGAACCACAGTGATTTAGATTTTATTGTTGTAAGGGAAAACACAGAAGGTGAATATTCAAACATGGGTGGCCGGCTGCACGAAAATACCCCTTATGAAATGGCGGTGCAAAAC
The DNA here is from genome assembly GCF_004127935.1 of Fictibacillus sp. S7. NCBI lineage: Bacteria > Bacillati > Bacillota > Bacilli > Caryophanales > Fictibacillaceae > Fictibacillus > Fictibacillus sp. S7. Next base: position 699,935 of record NZ_QJKL01000001.1, read on the forward strand.
AATGTATTTACTCGTTACGGAACAGAGCGGGTTATCAACTATGCCTTTCAGTTGGCTGAAAAAAGGAAAGCCAAGCGGCTGACAGCAGCCACGAAGTCGAACGGAATTAATCATTCCATGCCATTTTGGGATGAAATTGTGAAGGAGGTCAGCAGGCAGCATCCATCAGTTCAAACCGATATTTATCATATTGATGCCCTTGCAGCTTATTTCATTACCAGACCCGAGCAGCTGGATGTGGTGGTTGGAAGTAACTTATTTGGAGATATTCTCACCGATTTGGGAGCGGCTATTGTCGGAGGCCTGGGCATGGCTCCTTCTGGCAATATCAATCCGGAAAAAGCCTTCCCGTCCATGTTCGAGCCGATACACGGATCGGCACCTGATATCGCTGGTAAAGGAATCGCCAATCCAATCGCCCAAATTTGGAGCATTGGCCTGATGATGGAGCACTTGGGTTTTGAAGAGATGAACCATTTGGTTGTTTCGTCCATTGAGGAGGTCTTAATTGAAGGTACCATCAGGACGCCCGATTTAGGAGGAAAAAATAGAACCTTTGAGCTTGGTCATGCGATTCATAAGAAAATGCAAGAAGTAAGCGTGCAGCATAACTAAAGGAGGATAAATGAGTGGGAAGTTTATCATTAGTCGAACAAAATAAGGAATTGCCGTTGTACATTGATGGACAATACATCAAAACTGAAGAGAGTATTCCAGTCTATAACAAATATACAAATGAAGTTATTGCGTCCATTTCAAAAGCTGGCCGCCAGCATGTCATCCAGGCGGTAGATGCTGCCCAGAGGAATTTTAACAAAGATTCCCTTACTCCGGTACAGCGGTATGCCATTCTTTTAAAAAGTGCAGATCTTATGGAAAAGCGCAGAGATGAATTCGAACGTTCATTGGTTCAGGAAGTAGGAAAAACAAGAAAGGATGCCAAAGGGGAATTGGATCGCACCATCAATACACTTCGACTTTCTGCAGAAGAGGCGAAGCGGATTGCCGGTGAGATGGTTCCTCTTCAGGCAACAGAAGGTTCGGAAAACCGTATTGGCTTTACAATTCGGGTTCCAAAAGGAGTAATTGGCGTCATCACACCATTTAACTATCCACTCTTGCTTGGCGTACATAAAGTGGCCCCTGCGATAGCTGCAGGCAATACGATTGTTATCAAGCCCGCAACATCTACCCCGCTTGCGACTTTCATGCTCGTTGATTTGCTGGAAGAGGCCGGACTTCCAAAAGGTTATGTCAATATTATTACTGGTGCAGGAAGTGAAGTAGGAGAGTGGCTGCTTGCGGAGGAACGGATCGCCATGTACACGTTTACTGGTTCTGGGGAAGTTGGAAAACATATCAAGGAAAAAAGCGGACTGCGCCCTGTGGCGCTCGAGCTCGGAAACAACTCACCAAACATTGTCCATAAGGATGCAGATTTGGATCTCGCTGCCCAGCTTACGGCTAGCCGAAGCTTCCATAACGCTGGACAAGCTTGTATTGCTGTACAGCGCCTTTACGTCCAAAAAGAGGTGTTCGAAGAATTCACACAAAAATATGTGGAACATGTTAAACAGTTGAACATAGGAGATCCTGAGAAGGAGCAAACCGATGTTGGACCGATGATCAGTGAGAAGGAAGCCATCCGTACAGAAGAATGGGTTAGGGAAGCTGTCAGCCAGGGAGCACGCTCTCTCGTTGAAATTAAAAGGGAAGGAGCACTCTTTTATCCGGCAGTACTGGTCGACACAAAACCAGACATGAAAGTGATATGTCAGGAGGTGTTTGCACCAGTCGTCTGTATTGTTCCATATGACGAGGTGCAAGAAGCGTTTGAAGCAGCGAATACATCCGATTACGGGCTGCAGGCCGGGATTTTTACGAAAGATCTTCAACTGGCCATGCGGGCTGCAAAAGTTCTTCAATATGGTGGCGTGGTTATAAATGATGTTTCAACGTACCGCAATGATGTCATGCCCTATGGAGGAATAAAAAATAGCGGAATAGGCAAAGAAGGGCCGCATTATGCCATTCAGGAATTAACAGACGAACGAATGGTGGTGATGAACCTATGAATGTGAATCTGTTGGAAGGGAAAACGGCGGTTGTTACAGGAGCTGGGTCTGGTATGGGAAAGGAAATCGCCAAAGTATTTGGCAGCCAGGGCGCCAACGTTGTACTGGCGGACTTGAACGAAGAGGCAGCCAGAAGGACAGCCAGTGAAATGGAACTAAAGAAACGTGTGCTGGTCGTACAGACGAATGTCGCACAGGATGACAGTGTTCATGACATGGTTCGGCAGACGACAGAAGCGTTTGGGGACGCTCATATCCTCATCAACTGTGCCGGTGTTCCTCAATTCTTTACACCGATCGAAGAACTTCAGTTGGAAGAATGGGACAACATTATGGCCGTAAATTCAAAATCAATTTTTCTTACCACGCGTCACCTTGTTCCGTTAATGAAGCAAAAGGAAAGTGGGGTCATCATTAATATCGCGTCTATTGCCGGCGAACGGGCCAGACCGGGTTTAAATGCCTATTGTGCGTCAAAAGGGGCAGCCCTCATGCTGACCAAAGCACTTGCCCTGGAACTGGCTCCTTATGGCATACGCGTGAATGCGATCAATCCAGGACCTGCAGAAACTCCCATGCTGGGCCGGTTTTTACCAGGTGACGCACAGAAAGTAGAAGAAGACAAGAAAAAAATCTTTTTGGACAGTGTTCCCCTGGGGAGGCTGATCCAGCCGCACGACATCGCACAGGCGGCATTATACCTGTCTTCTGATCTCGCCAAAGCTGTGACCGGTGAAGTGTTGAATGTTGATGGCGGAAGAGGCGTTTAATTCGTTCAATGAAAAGGAGGAAACAAGATGAATCAGCCGAACATCTCATTGGAAGAACGCTCCACAAAAAAAGTGTTTTGGAGGGTTATTCCATTTATTTTTCTGCTCTATATAATCGCTTTTCTTGACCGGGTGAACCTTGGATATGCAGCGCTGGACATGAATGAAGATCTGGCGCTTGCCAGTTCCACTTTTGGATTGATCTCAGGAATCTTTTTTCTTGGTTATTTTTTATTTGAGATTCCAAGCAACATTTTGCTGCATAAAGTGGGAGCGAGAAAATGGATCGCACGCATTATGCTTAGCTGGGGTGTTGTTGTCATCATTACCGCATTTGCTCAAAATGCCGGGCAGTTGTATATATTGCGCTTTTTGCTTGGTGTGGCGGAAGCCGGTTTTTTCCCTGGCATTATATTGTACATCACCTACTGGTTCAGAGGAAAAGAACAGGCACGGGCATTTGCTCTGTTTATGACAGCACTTGCAGCTTCTAATATCATTGGAGCTCCGCTTTCTACCTGGATCATGGATCATATCCAATGGGCTGGTTTAGCGGGCTGGAGATGGATGTTCGTTCTGGAAGGGATTCCGGCTATTCTAATTGGTGTTGTAACCTACTTTTACCTGACTGATCGGCCGCAGGAAGCCAAATGGCTGGACAAAGAGGAGAAGGAATGGCTCATTCAAGAAATCCAGCGGGAGAATGAGCAAAAGTCAAAGGAGGGGCAATTAACCACTAAACAAGTGCTCAGCAACCCTCAAGTGTGGAGGCTGTCCTTTATTTACTTGACGCTGGTTGTCGGGTTATACGGTGTCGGCTTCTGGCTTCCTACCATCATCCAATCCTTTTCATCTTTGCTGTCCAACACACAGATCGGTCTGATATCCATGGTTCCCTATATTGCAGGAGGCCTGTGCATGATTCTGTGGGCGAGGCGTTCCGACAGGACAGGAGAACGAAAGGTGCATACGGCCGTACCGCCATTAATTGGCGCGCTCGGATTAATCGGTTCTGGTTTAACCTCCAATCCCTATGTCTCTATCATCATGCTTTCCATTGCCACCATTGGCATTTATAGTTTTTTTGGACCGTTTTGGTCCCTGCCCGCTCTCTTTTTAACTGAAGCTTCGGCTGCTGTGGGGATTGCGTTGATTAACTCGATTGGGAATTTAGGAGGCTTTGTTGGTCCTTACATGATCGGTTATTTAAAGGATAGCACCGGCAGTACAAAATCAGGATTGTATTTTTTAAGTATCTGTCTGCTCATTTGTTTTGCACTTGTTATTACGATCAAAAAACAAGCGTCCGAGTCTTCAGAACTTTCATCCGAAAAGGGGGGATCCTATGACGGAGCCGCTGATTCAGGTGAAAAACCTTTCATATGAGTATGCTGTTAATCAAACAAAGATACCGGTGCTTCATAATATTTCGTTTGAAGTGCACCTGAACAGATGCCTGTCCAGTTAAAATACCGCTTCATCAACTGCTGCATAAACAAGGCAGGTCATTGTGGAAAGAGAAGGACGGGCACCGATCTCCGAAAAAATGGCGATGAAGGCATTTGGCCTTGGCGCAGCTTCATTAGCGCTTTATAACATTGGTTCAAAATTTGCACCTTCAGCCATGGGGCCGTTCTCGGATAAAGGATCGATTAAAAAAGGTCCTGGGCCATTAAAAGCTTCGTCCTATGAATGGAATGCCGGGATGGGGAATGAGAACATCCTATTGGCAGAGCGGTCAAACGCAGGAATCACGTTCAGTGAAATGACACTGGCTGAAACTGGGACAGTCGTGCTATACAGCAGCATGGGCATTGGCCGTTCCGTGAGCCTGCTGCCAACCACATACACGGCTTACATTATGATAGAAGATAAATAACATAGTGAAAAAAGAGAGCCTCTTCATAAGTGAGAACTCTCTTTTTTTAACGAATGAAATAATTTCACGTACCGTATTTTAATATTAAATTTTTTAATATAAAATTCACTAAAAAAATCAAAGATACCACTCTAGCACAAGTGGTATCTTTTTACCTTGAAAATTATTTTCTTAATTTGTTTTTATTTTAAAACTTTTGGAAGGTTTACTTTCATTGTGGGTTCGATCCAGTGCCGTTACCACATAGGTATACGTCTTTCCGGCTTCAGCTGTTTGATCAGTGAACAAGTACTTTTGTTTTGGACTGTAAATAGTCATAAGCATGTGGGACGCATCATCAATACTGCCTTTTTTCTTTCCTTCAAACCGATAAACAGCATAGGCAGTGGCATCACTGTGTTTATTGTGCTTTTCAATCACAAAGGAGACCGTATCATTTCTATAACTTATTCCGCGTATCTTTGGTGACTTTGGAGCTTGATCATCAATCCATGGCATGGAAGGAATGAGTGAAGGATATTTGTAAATATCATTTTTTAAGCGATCCGCAATGCCCAGTGGGTTTTTACGTAAATCCTTAGCACTGAAATGCATGCTTCCTTTGAATTCATCATACGTACGGTTTAGTTGCAACTGATGGGGCATCTCTTCAGGATTCAGCCAGTTGGATACACCGTTCGTTATCGTATTGATTTTGTAATCAGCTTGTCCCACATACAGCTGGACCGGTTTGTCCTTAACTTCTTTTGCCCACCAATCGAGAAGCTTGGCATAATCCGCAACAGGCAGGCCAATGTTCCAATAAATTTGCGGAGCAATATAATCAATATACCCATTGTTGATCCAGTTTCTTGTGTCTGCGTATAAATCATCGTAATTCGTTTGTCCGGCTGCTGTATCAGAGCCTGTAGGATCAACAGCTTTGTTGCGCCAAACACCAAACGGGCTGATGCCAAATTTCACATAGGATTTTTCCGATTTAATCGCTTCATTCAAGTGCTTTACCAGCTGGTTTACATTGTCGCGCCGCCAATCTTCAATGTTCGAGAAACGTGATCTTCCGTATGTTTGGTAAGTGGCTTGATCCGGAAATGGAACTCCGGCGATTTTATAGGGATAAAAATAGTCATCCATATGAACCGCATCAATGTCATAGTTTTTTACCACTTCTATAATACCGTCAATGATAAACTTCTGTGCAGCCGGAATCCCGGGATTAAAATACAGCTGCTGGCCATATGGAACGACCCAGTCGGGATGCAGCCTTGCAGGATGATCGGCTGGCAGTTTATCAAGATCTGACAGATCGGCCGTTTTGCCTAATGGCATGGTAATGCGGTACGGATTAAACCAGGCATGAAATTCCATATTACGCTTGTGAGCTTCTTCTACCATAAAAGAGAGGGGATCATAGCCAGGATCTTTGCCCTGGACACCTGTCAGATATTTCGACCAGAGACCATATTGGGAAGGATAAAAAGCATCCGCAGTCGGTTTAATTTGCATGACGACCGCATTCATGTTCATTGCTTTTTGCTCATCCAGGTACCGGTTGAACTCTTCTTTTTGCTGTGAGATGGACAGCCCTGGCTTGGAAGGCCAATCGATGTTCGTTACACTGGCAATCCAGGCTCCACGAAGTTCTTGCTTAGGATATGTTTTTGCTTGATGAGGGGATGATTGAGCATTGGCAGCTTGGGTGGATAGGAGTAAGTTGCCGCCAAGAAAAGCAGCAAGCAGCATTGAGCCTGCTTTTTTCTTTGATACCATGACAAAACCTCTTTTCCTTATTTTCTATTAATTGGTAATAACAGTATAATTATAGAAGATTCATAGAGAAATAACCCATTGCTTTAGATTTATTTTTAAGGAGGAATAAGTAGGAAGAAATTCACAGATTACTTACTATGATTCCTACAATGGACACTTGCGGCGGTAACTTTCCCGGTTTACAATAAGAACAAATGTTCCTGTTTGGTTTATAAAAAGGATTTAGAGATCGTGCAACGAATTATATGGGTTCAAGGAGGGGAAGTACATGTCATTGAACAACTACGGAGTGTTAAAAGGGAAAGTACTAGATTCCAAGCATGGCAGTGATGCCAGTCCTCATTACCAGATCCTTGTTGAGGGGGAAGAACAAACGAAATACCGTGTGGCGGTTAACATTAAGTCACAATCCTACCCTTCAGAAGTATTGTATTTAGTCAGTGACCAGTTTCAATCCGAAGATTTAGCCGCATTGCCGAACTTACCAGCTGGATTTATGGATATAAAAAATAACCATCCGGATATCGCGCTTGATTTTATCCGAGGAAATTTATTTGATCCCAAAAAGATGGTTCCGTTGCCTGCTGACGTTGAAGGACCGGATAATGACCTGAATGAAAAGTTAAGTTTTTACATTGAAAAAGCACAACAGGAAAAGGCAGTCCTTTATGCCTTCGGCCAGCGCTGGGGACCCGAGAATAACAAACCGGATCAGTATTTTGGATTTACCCCTGGGAATGGAATTCATGATATCCATATGAACCAGGGAAACGTGGGACAGTGGAAACGAGATAATGGAACTTGGCAGGATGGCGGTTTGCTGCTTTATTTTGAAGAATCGAATTCGTGGGTAGGAACGTTCCTTGCTTTTCAATCACAGTCCTGGTGCACCGATGATCAAGGTAACGCCGTGCTGCCTGTAGAGAAATGCAATTATTTGAATTATGATCAAGCCAACAGAAAAGCCAAACAGTGATCCATTGCTGTTTGGCTTTTATTTTTTTCGGATAACAGAAGGAGGCACATTTTTAATTTTTTTAAACACTCTTCCGAAATAGGTAATACTGCTGAATCCGACATTCCCTGCAATTTCTGTGATCGAAGCGTCAGTGTCCACCAGCATTTTTTCTGCTTCGTTGATTCGAAGCAAATGAAGATATTCAATTAATGTTTTTCCCGTTATTTTCTTAAAGACTTTGCAAAAGTGATTGGGGCTTAAGTTAACCATCCTCGCAGCTTCTTCAATGCTGATTTCCTGGTTATAGTGTTCTCTCAGGAATTTTAACAGGCCGGTGAGATGATAAGACTTTTTGGAAAAAGCAGGAGACTGTTCTTTCAGCTGATGATAATAGCGGAAAATAAGACCGAAAATCCGAAACAGCTCTGCCTTAACTAAAAGTTCATAACCGACCTCGCTCTTTTCAAATTCGGTGATCAAGCAAGAAATGGAACGGCTGAGTTCATTCGTGTACACTTCTTCTTTTCTTAAAAAGTTTTGAAGCTTTAATTCATTGTTGAAATAGGGATAAAGATAAAGGCGTTCGGTACAATCGAGGCCCGTGTTCCGAAGCAGGGCATCATTAAACACAATAGCTGCAATTTCAGCATGGTCAGTCAGCCCCTCTGCGGCATGCAGCTGTTTCGGGTTCACAAAGGCAAGTTCTCCTTTTTCGAGATGGACGAATGTATCATCTATTTGCACCTTTACTTTTCCTTCTTTAATAAAAATCCATTCCATATGATTGTGCCAGTGAAGAGGAAACTTATTGATGAAGAAAATATTAATAGGAAATGTCTTATCCGGAATATATGTTGCTTCCTTTAAATCACTTCTGGTCATACCATTCCTCCTCAATCCACTCATATTTTTCTATTAAGATAACAGGTAAACGGAAGAATGACAACGCTTTCTTTGTCTGAGTTGCGTAATATTGTGCGAATTATGAATAAGATTGTGAATAGCCATAAGAAAGCGCATTCAGTACGATAAATGCGAAGAGTGGAAATACATTAACAGAAAACTGAATACCAGGTAATTCATTCAACAGGAGGCTAGAGATATGGAAAAAATACGTATCATTCAAATTGGTTCAGGAGGATTCGGCCAATCATGGCTTGAAGTGGCCATGAAGTATGAACAAGTTGAGCTTGTTGCTGTTGTAGATATGATGGAGGAAAACCTGAAGCAAGCAAAACAGATTACTGGCTTACCGGGGGAAATGTTGCTCTCAACTATAGATGAAGCTTTAAGGGAAATCGAGGCGGATGCCGTGTTGATCGTCACTCCGCCGCAAACGCATAAAGAGCTGGCGATAAAAGCCATCCAGCAGGGGTTTCACGTGATGATGGAAAAGCCACTTGCACATACGCTTGAAGAAGCAAAGGAATTGCTGGATTTTAAACAGAACCATCATAAACAACTGATAGTCAGTCAAAATTACCGGTGGAACCGTCCGATCCAAACGGTAAAACAGTTGCTTGATGCGGGTGAAATCGGAAAAGTGGAATGGATGAATTATTCCTTTCAGCGCGCAAGCCACTTTGGAGGCTGGAGAGACCGATATGATCATATCCTCCTGGAGGATATGTCGATCCATCATTTCGATCTGATGAGATACCTGCTAAATAAAAACCCGATTGAAGTTTACGCACAAAGCTACCGTCCATCCTGGAGCTGGTTTCAGGGGAATCCGAATGCCCATGTAACGATTGCCTTTGAGGATGATGTTCATGTCAACTATGCGGGAAGCTGGGTGACAAAAGGAAAGGAAACCCCGTGGAATGGAGAGTTTCGGTTGGTCGGAGAAAAAGGTGCCATTGAACTAATAGAGGATAAAGTTACTTTATATGATTCAACTAATAAAGCACGAAATGTGCCTTTAGTCGACCTGCCTTATGATGACCGTACGTTGTCACTGGATCATTTTGTTCAATCGATTATTTACGGTAATCAGGCAGCCACTTCTATTGAAGATAATATTAAGAGTTATGAGCTCACCTGCGCCGCCATAGAATCAGCAGTTACTCACAAGGTGGTCAAGCTGCCTTTATCCCTGGTCCAAAACTGATTACAGGCTAAAGGAGGGGTATGGAATGGCAAAGAAACTGTCGGTTTTTATCATGTTATTAGCCTTAATTCTGGTTTTACCCGCTTGTGACAGCGCAGAAGGCAAACAAGATGGAAAGATTAAATTAACGTGGTGGGACTATTACGGCAGTGAAGCCGCTGTCGCAATGAACAACGCCATTAAAACATATGAGAAAGCCCATCCAAATGTGCATATCGAACGAATCGAGGTTCCTTTTGGAGAGTTGAAAAAGAAGATACTCTTGGGAGCAGCCGGAGGGGAATTGCCGGATATTTTGATCATTGACAACCCTGACCATCAGATGCTGGCAGAAGCGGGGATTCTGGCAGATCTTACGAAGAAAGTGAAAGTATGGGGACAGGAAAAGAATTACTTTGAAGGGCCGCTGTCATCTACCGTTTATAAAGGGAAAAATTACGGAATACCGCTTGGAAGCAACAACCTTGCCCTCTTTTATAATGAGGACCTGTTAAAAGAGGCAGGGATAAAGCCTCCAAAAACCTGGGACGAGCTTAAAAACGCAGCTAAGAAATTGACCCATAACGATGTATATGGCATATCGGTATCGGCCATCAGTCAGGAGGAAGGTACGTTTCAATTTTTGCCATTCGTCTGGCAAGCAGGTTCTGACCTGACTCATTTTAATACGCAGGGATCCGTCGATGCAATTTCCCTCTGGAAGGAACTGATTGATAGTCACTCTATGTCCAAAGGCGTTCTAACACAAACCCAGCAGGATGTTGCTTTGCAGTTCATCAACGGAAAAACCGCGATGATGGTGAACGGTACCTGGCAAATTCCTGTTTTGGAAAAAGAAAAGAAATTGAATTGGAATGTAGTGGAGCTTCCAGGATACAAGGAAAACAGCACCATTTTGGGCGGAGAAAATTATGCTATCACAAGTACGTCCAAACACAAAGAGGCAGCATGGAATGTGCTTATGTTTTTGCAGGAGAAAGAAAATGCCAAAAAGATTCTTATTCAAAAAGGGAATTTGCCCCCGCGAAAGGATTACATCCAGGATGACTATTGGCAAAAGGATCCCAGACTAAAAACCTTTGCCAACAGTATGGAGTTTGCCAAAGCCAGAGCTTACGGGGCATATTATCCTTCCATTTCTGAAGAAATTCAAAAATTGATGCAGGAGGTTTTAACCGGAAACATGCCCGCTGATCAGGCGGTCAAACAAGCAGCCAAAAAGATCAAACCCTATATCACTCAATAAGAAAAGGTGGTGAGAGTCATGAATGTAGAAACGGATACTTCTTGGCAACGGAACGTCACTATGGAAATCAGAAAAAAAGCAAAACGAAAAAAGTCGTTGGGTAATTACCTGTTCATACTGCCAGGCGGAGTCTTTCTGCTTCTGTTTTTGGTGTTTCCCATCGGCTATAACTTGAAAATTACGTTTGAGGATTTAACAGCCTTAAATATTTTAAAGGAACAGTCCTTTGTCGGTCTGGAAAATTATGTGACGGTGCTGAAAGATAAAATTTTTCTTCTGTCGCTAAAAAACTCTGTTATCTTCACAGGTCTCTGTATCTTTTTCCAATTTACGATCGGCTTTGTCTTTGCTCTGTTTTTTAACAAGAAATTTCCAGGAAGGAACGTAATGAGGGCGCTCATTTTGATTGCCTGGATGATTCCCATGGTGATCACAGGCACATTATTTAAATGGATGTTTGCCGGTGACCACGGAATCATTAACCATCTTCTTTTATGGCTGGGAGCGATTGACCAGCCGATTCATTGGCTGATCAATGATCATACTTCATTGTACAGCACCATCACGGCCAACATCTGGATCGGGATTCCGTTCAATATGATCATTTTGCTGGCCGGTCTCCAATCGTTGCCTGAGGAAACCTATGAAGCGGCCAAAGTGGATGGAGCAGGAAAGATTCGGCAATTCTTTTTCATCACCCTTCCGCTTATGAAGCCTACTATCTTGACCTTGCTCATATTGGGCATTATTTACACCTTCAAAGTCTTTGACATCATATTGATTATGACCGGCGGGGGACCAGTCAACAGTTCTACGGTCTTGCCGTTTTACTCCTATGAATTGGCATTTACCAACTATAATTTTAGCCTTGGCGCCACCATAAACACGATTATGCTCGGTTTATTGGTACTTGTAGCTCTGGTCTATTTATGGCTGGTCAGAAAGGAGGAAAATGTGTAATGAATTCGCTCCCGAAGGTCAACAATAAATATTTTACGACGGCCATTGCTGTCATTTCGACCATCATTTTTCTGTTCCCTGTATACTGGATGGTCACCACATCCATAAAACCGATGTCTGGCATTTTGGCTACCACTCCACAGATCATCCCTCACGAGATACAGTTCCAAGCTTATGTGAAAAATTTTATACAAGATACCGAGATTCTGAGATTCTTTTTAAACAGTGTTATTATCGCAACAGGTTCCATGATATTGACCTTGCTGTTTGCTTCACCATTCGCCTATGCGCTGGCCCGTCTGGAGTTGAGAGGAAAGGGCTGGATGATTGGATTTTTGCTGGTCGTCCAGATGCTTCCGAACATCATGCTTGCTTTACCGTTCTTTATCTTGTTTTCTAAACTTCATCTATTAAACCATTTTATATCCTTGATCATTGCCAATGCCACGCTTTCCATGCCATTTGCCATACTTGTGCTTCGCCCATTTTTCATGTCCATTCCAAAAGGGCTTGAAGAAGCAGCGGTCATTGATGGATGTAACCGCTTTGCCGCATTTTGGAAAATCGTTCTGCCGCTGGCAAAGCCCGGCCTCCTGACAGTTGGATCTTTCTGCTTTTTACATGCCTGGGGGGACTTGCTGTTTGCTTTAATTTTGACCACGGACAAAAGCGTCCGGCCATTAACGGTCCATTTGTATACCTTTGTCGGGCAATATGGAACCGATTGGAACTCTTTGATGGCGGTGGCAACCGTTTGTGTTATTCCGATCATCATTATTTTTATCGCGTTTCAAAAACATATCGTTGGAGGACTGGCCTCCGGGTCGGTTAAATAATCAGAAAATCAAAAAAGGAGAGAGTTCGATGAAATTAGGAGTATTTGCTGTGTTATTTTCAAAAAAGACATTTGAAGAAGCTTTGGATTACATAAAGGAAAGTGGGCTGGATACGGTAGAAATCGGCACTGGAGGCTATATCGGTGATGCTCACTGCAAGCCCGCTGAATTGCTGGCGGATGAATCAAAGTTGAATGACTTTAAATACGCACTGCAGTCACGGGGGATTCAGATCAGTGCCTTCAGCTGCCACGGCAACCCGTTGCATCCCAATCAAAATATTGCAGAAGAGCACCATCGGATCTTTCAGGATACGGTTCGCCTGGCCGCAAAACTGGGTGTTGAACAGGTAGTGACTTTCTCGGGGTGTCCCGGTGAATCCGAATATTCTCTTCATCCTGTGTGGATCACATGCCCTTGGCCGACCGATTTTGCTGAAGTTGTGGATTGGCAATGGAACGAAAAAGTCATTCCGTATTGGAAGGAGCAAAATGAGTTTCTAAAAGAACATGGCGTAAAAGCAGCCATCGAGCCGCATCCCGGATTTGTTGTATACAATACGGAAACGCTGCTTCGATTACGAAGAGAATGTGGCAACCAAATTGGCGCAAACTTTGATCCAAGCCATTATTTTTGGCAGGGGATGGATCCGGTCGCCTGCATCCGGGCACTTGGAAGAGAAAAAGCGCTCTTTCATTTTCATGCCAAAGACACAAAAATTGATGGACAAAACCATCCATTAAATGGTGTACTTGATACAAAGAGTTATAGCGACATCGCCAACCGGTCGTGGGTGTTCAGAACCGTGGGTTACGGCCATGGAGAAGATACATGGAGGGATATCATCAGCGCTCTTCAAACGATTGGTTATAACGGAGCAATCAGCATTGAGCATGAAGATGGATTGATGAGTGTCGAAGAAGGATTCACAAAAGCAGTAGCCTTTTTAAAGGACAAATTGATTGAAGAAGGAGCTGTTGAGATGTGGTGGGCGTAAACCAAAAGCAGGTAAGGGTAGGACTGGTCGGCTATAAGTTTATGGGAAAAGCGCATTCTCATGCGTACCGGGATGTATCGTTTTACTTTGACACAAAGGCGAAGCCGGTCCTGCAAGCCATCTGCGGACGCAATGAAGAAGGCGTGAAAGAAGCGGCAGCCACCATGGGCTGGCAAAGCTATGAAACAGATTGGCGAAAACTGATTGCACGTGATGACATTGATCTCATTGATATTGTAACTCCTAACAACAGTCATGCAGAGATTGCTATTGCAGCCGCACAAGCCGGCAAACATGTTTTTTGCGAGAAGCCGCTGGCTTTGACGCTGGAACAATCCCAACGGATGCTGGATGCGGTGGAGAAAAATGGTGTGGTACATATGATCAACCATAACTACCGGTTTGCTCCGGCTGTACAGTGGGCAAAAAAACTGATCGAAGAAGGCCGGTTGGGTCGAATCTATCATATCCGGGCGACCTATTTGCAGGATTGGATCATGGACCCCGAATTTCCACTGGTTTGGCGGTTGAGCAAAGAGGTCTGCGGCTCCGGTGCATTGGGTGACTTGGCCGCACACAGCATCGATCTTGCCCGTTTTTTAGTCGGAGAATTCAAGGAAGTCAGCGGGATTATGGAAACATTCATTAAAGAACGGCCCATTGTGGAGGACAGTTCTGGATTAAGTGGCAAAGGATCATCCGAACAAAAAGGGCCTGTTGAGGTAGACGATGCAAGTGTTTTCCTCGCCCGTTTTGTAAACGGTGCCATCGGAACATTTGAAGCTACACGCTTTGCAGGAGGCAACCGAAACGGAAACAGGTTTGAGATCAACGGAGAAAAAGGATCCATTCGTTGGGATATGGAAAACATGAACAATCTTGATGTCTATTTTCATCAGGATGAAGACGGACTTCAGGGGTTCAGAACCATAAATTGTACCGAAGAGGTCCACCCTTATGCAGGCGCCTACTGGCCGGCAGCCCATATCATAGGTTACGAGCATACCTTCACCAACCTGATGGTGGAATTGATGAATGGCATTGATCAAGGATACAGTCCGCTACCAAACTTTGTTGACGGAGTCCGGAACCAGGCGATATTGGAAGCAGTGCAGGAATCGGCACAAACAAAGCAATGGGTTACCCTGTCCGACGTTTTTAAAAGAGCAGAACCCTCAGTAAAAAGTTAGTCAAATAGAAAGCGCCCCTTAACATTTACGTGTTAAGGGGTTTTTTGTATGGAGAAATAGTTTACAAGAAAAGTATTTAACAATATACAATTCTTTTACGCTGAATTAACAAGGTTTTTACACAAGGGTTTTATACTGGACTAGTAACAGGAAAAATTTACATAAATCAAAGATCCATGGTAATCAACAAAACAAAAGGGGGGGATAAAATGAAGTCAATTCTCAATGCGGTAATGAACCGCGCCATACTTATGATTACGTTAATCGTATTAATTATGGTCTGGGGTGCTGTCGGCGCCTGGAAGATTCAGCGGGATTATCTGCCGGAGATCAGCAATGCGACTCTAACTGTTTCTGCTCAAGCTCAGAATTTCTCAGCCGATCAAGTGAAAACCTCTATTACCAAACCTATTGAACAAGCCGTCAGAGTGGTTGACGGCCTTCAGGACATTGAGACAAGTTCGTATCAGGGAGGCTCATTCTTGCGGCTCAATTTTCCCATGAGCTACGATATGAAACAAGCAGAAACGGATGTACGTGCGGCTATTGATGATTTGCAATTGCCTTCTGGGTTAAAGAAGCCAGTTGTTACCCGGTTAAGTACTCATTCGTTTCCGATCATGAGCATCAATCTGACCAGTTCATCTGCCAATGTGACAGAAAACGGCTTAAGGACCCTGATACAGGAAGAGATCGCGAATGAACTAAAAACGGTACCAGGTGTCAAAGATATAAAAGTTACTGGCGGCGGAAACGCGGGTTACTCTTTACAATTAAATCCTGAAAAGCTGAAGAAAGAAGGATTGTCGATTGATGATGTACAATCCGCATTGGAAAAGAAACATTCAACCATGCTTCAAGGCAATGTGGCTAATCAAATCTCTTCTTTTCCCATTCAAGTCACCGGCTGGATATTATCTAAAAATGATCTCATGCAGTTGCCAATCAAGCGACAGGATGGTCATACAATACCTCTTTTCCGTGTAGCTGATATTTCTAATGCTGTTGTCAATCTTCAAACCATTTCACGGACAAATGGATCACCGAGTGTGCAGCTTGATGTACTAAAAACTTCCGAATCTACCATCACAGAAGTAGGCGAACGGGTAAAAAGCAAACTGAGTGCTATACCTGAAATTAAGAACCATGAAGTTAAATCGGTTATTTTATTTGATCAAAGCCAGGAAGTAAACACTTCATTACAGGGTCTGGTAAAAGAAGGATTGCTCGGATGTCTCTTTTCCATGATTTGTGTCTTCCTCTTTTTCCGTCAGGTGCGTTCAACGTTGCTTATCGTTTTATCTCTGCCCGTTTGTTTACTGGCAACAACAGGGATTTTGTACACGATGGGAATAAGTTTAAACCTGCTGACAGTTTCCGGGTTAATTGTTGCAATGGGACGTGTGGTTGATGATTCCATTGTAATTCTGGATAATATGAACCGAAAAATACAGGAGGCTGGCGGAAGAATTAGAAAACAACTAGTAGTTGGAGCGGTTGCTGAAATGCTGCCTGCCATCGTTTCCTCAACTGCAACAACAATAGCTGTTTATATCCCAATCGCGTTGATCGGAGGACTGATCCGTTCTGCTTTTTCCGGTTTTGCCTGGTCGGTGGTTATCGCGCTTGTTATTTCTCTTGCTGTTGCCATGTTTATCGTTCCTGCACTTTATTATGTAGTCTGGAAAACAAGTCCAGGAAAAAGCCAGGATCCACTTGAAACACACGCCAGAATGCTGTTTCATTGGGGGTTCCAATATGAAAAGAGAATTGTTGCGATCATCCTTGTCCTATTTGTTCTAAGTGGTGTGGGAGCTGCTTTTTTGCCGGTCAATTTTCTTCCAATGGCCCATAAACCAGGTCAAATTGGCGTGCGTCTGGAATTACCCCAAACCACATCATTAGAAAATATGGAAGCTGAAGTTGAAAAACTTGAAGGGGAGTTAAAAGCAAACAAAAAGGTAAGCGGGTTTTCTTCTTTGCTTGGATCATCGTTCACCCCGGAATCAGATGATGTTTTTGATGCAGGGGGCGGTTGGATTCAAAAGCCAAACGTGGCCAATTTATTGGTTAGCCTAAAACAAGGAACTGATGTTAATTCGTTTATGAAAGTATTGCAAAAACAACTGGATGCACGGTCAGGAAAAGCAATTTATACCGTAACCAATCAACGAATAGCGGGAGATGATTCTCAGTTAAAGATTAATCTTACAGGAGCAGCCCCCGAGACATTGGAAGCTATGGCGCAAAGTATAGGGCAGCATCTTTCACATATTCCCGGGCTTGCGGTTGAGAACATGGCAGACCAGGAAGGAACGGTGAAAGGGTATCGCATCAATCTTGATCAAAAAGCGATTGAACGGAATGGCATTAAGGAAAGTGATGTGCTCCAGCGAATACAGTACTATACTTCTGAAGGAGCCATCGGACAATTCAACATTAATGACACTTCATTCCCGGTTGTTTTCAAAAATACTCAGAGTTTAAATTTGAATGAAGAGGCATCTGATGCCTTAGCCCGGCTAAGTAATGAAACGTTTACTGCAAACAAGGGACAGCAAGTGAAGCTCCGTGAGCTGGCAACGGTTGAGGCAGATAAAGATGGTACGGAAATTCAGGAAAAAGCCGGAAAGCCATATGCAGAAGTGACCGCAAATATCACCTCCAGTGATCTGGGTGGTGTTTCAAGGCAAGTGAAGGATGAAATGGAAAAACTGGATTTACCAGAGAATATTCAGTATTCATTTTCTGGCATACCGGAGCAAGTTAATGAAATGATGTATGAAATGGCCATAGCTCTCGCCTTTTCCTTTCTGCTCGTACTTATGATTGTCAGTTTGGTATTTAAGGGCTGGAAGGGACCATTATCTGTTCTAATATGTGTTCCATTAGCATTTATCGGCTCAGTCATCGCCATGGTCATCTTCCGGCTGGAATGGGATTTGGCAGCTTTGGTTGGATTATTAATGCTAACAGGAATTGTAGTTACCAACGGAATCGTCATTGTGGATAAAATCGAAAGAAATATTGCAAGAGGAGCTTATCTTGAGGAGGCTGTTCGTTTTGCTGCTATAACAAGGGCACGCCCCATTATAACAACTGCTCTTACGACGGTATTAACGGTTCTTCCTTTGGCACTTTCTTCACGTCAGGATGCTGTGGTATCACAAACTCTGGGTATTGTTGTCATTGGAGGCTTAGTCACTTCCACTTTTTGCAGCTTGATCATTATTCCGATTTTTTATAAGTGGATGAACAGAAAGGCACTGCCAACCCGTACAGAACACGAGCAAAAAAAATATGCCTGAATGAAACCTGCAGCAACCGTGCTGCAGGTTTCATTCATTAAGAAATAATTTGAATATTTTACATTATTAATCAATTAATTTTACGTTAACGTAAAGAAAGATTAATAGTGGAGGAGTATTCTAATCTAGAAATACATACCAAATGACAGGAGAGAGGCAATTGTTGAAAAACAAGAAAAAGTTCATAACGGGGATCGCGCTCAGCACTGTTCTGCTTGGCTCGGCAAGCGTATATGCCACGGTACAGGATCCTTTCGGTAAAAAACTGGTCGGTCGGCAGCCCAGCGGTAAAGTGGTAACTCCGGTCAACCAACTCGTAACACCTGCCGGCAAGCAAATTGAATTTGGCGGAAATCCTATTTCACTGGCCGTTCATCCGAATGGTAAGACAGCAGTATCATTAAATGGAAGAACAGATTATGGCGGAAATGGATTAAATGTGATCAATCTTGAGACCGGGAAACTTATGGCTACAAGTTTTAAATTGAAACTTTCTCACATGTGGGGTGTAGCCTATTCACAGGACGGAAAAGAGTTATATGCAACAGGTTCAACCGGCAAAACTGGTAAAGTTGTTGTCATGTCTGTCGCTCAAGATGGAACTCCATCAGTTAAAGCGACATATGACCTTCCTGAGGCAGCTGCAGGCGGAAATATTAATCCTCTCGATATCAGGGTAGCGCCAAATGGACAACTCCTTGTTGCGCTAAATCGGGATAACAGTCTGGGGCTGATCGATCCGAAAACCGGGGAAATCACATCCAAAATCGCGGTTGAAAATGCGCCCACCGGTGTTTGGATAGACGGAGATAAGGCATATGTAACCAATCAGGGAGGAAGAAAGCCAAAGCCTGGTGATGCCACCGTTGATTCTTCCGGGACACAGGTGGTCATTAACAAGAAAACAGGGGCGACGTCAACAGGAACCGTTTCAGTCATAGACCTTAACACCAAGAAAGTAATCAAAAACATTAAAGTGGGCGTCCAGCCTGAAAGAATGACGCAATCCGGTCAGTATTTATTTGTAACGAATACCAACAGTGATTCTGTATCCGTTATCAACACAAAAACAAATAAAGTGGTTCAAACCATTGATGTAAAGCCATATCCTAAATCGAAAAAGGGAGCAGCACCAAACTCGATTAAAATGCTGGATGATCACCGTTTGCTTGTAACATTAGGAAGAGCAAACGCTGTAGCCGTGTATGACTGGCAGGGACCAAAAAAGAAACCGGAACTTCTCGGTTTGCTGCCAACCGCTTGGTTCCCGGTAGATATGGCAATGGATTCCAAAAATAAACGACTCATTGTGGCAAATGCTGATGGAGTCGGCTCTCTTGGACCGGCAAGGACATCCACTATTCAGGGTATTACGGTTTCCGGCCACTCTTCCTATGCTCAGGTTGGGTCGATATCACTGATGCCGATTCCGTCAACGGGAGACATAATTAAAGGGACAAAGAAAGTGTATGAAAATAACAATTGGTATGGCTTAAAAGATTTAAATGCCAAGGCCCGCCCAAACAAAAAGCCGGTTGCCATGCCCGAACGGGTAGGTGAGCCTTCTACCATTAAGCATGTATTTTACATTATTAAGGAGAACAGAACGTATGACCAGGTACTCGGTGATTTAGGAAAGGGCAATGGCGAACCGGCCATCACTCAGTTTGGTGAAGAAGTGACACCGAATTTTCATAAGCTGGCTAACACTTTTCCGCTTCTGGACAATTTTTATGTGTCAGGGATTCAATCAGCAAGTGGCCATCAATGGGTAATGCAAGGAACCAATACAGATTACGAAGACAAAGAAACCGATACAGCTAACGTAAGAAGCTACCCCGGTGGAGCAGGAGATCCAATGGCCTATGCACCGACTGGACATCTATGGGACCAAGCCCGTAATTATAATGTTTCTGTAGAAAACTTCGGAGAAGATACCACCGGCTTTGTCGGGCCGGAAGAGTTTGGAACGTGGACAGACTGGTACAATGATTATTTAAAACTTTCTGGTAAACAGGAAGGAGATCTTCATGTTCCGGTTGGCCATTATAAAGCTACTTACGATATTCCATCATTAGGACCAATCACGCACAAATCTTACCCAACGTTTGATATGAACATTCCAGATCAATACCGTTTTGAAATCTTCAAAAAGAAATTTGAGAAACATGTAAAAAATAATGATCTTCCTGCATTAAATACGCTTTGGGTAACGAATGATCATACAGCAGGAACAGCCACCGGGAATCCTACCCCGCAGGCCATGGTGGCAGACAATGATTTGGCTGTCGGCAAAATAGTTGATCTTATTTCTCATAGTCCGTATTGGAAGGACTCCGTGATCTTCGTTACAGAAGATGATGCACAGAACGGATTGGACCATGTAGACGGACACCGGGAACCGGCTTATGTTATAAGTCCTTGGGTTAAAAAGGAGATTACCAACAGCCGTTATTGGACCGTTATCAACATGGTTCGAAGTATTGAACAAATCCTTGGACTTCCAGCAATGAACCAAAACGATGCGGCTGCTCAGCCAATGAGCGAAATTTTTACGAACAAGCCTGATTTTACACCGTATAAAGCTGAAGGTAGCCGCATTCCGCTGGATACACTGAACGGCCAGCCGAAAGCTAATACTGCTGCACTAGCCAATACAGAAGATACGACATCAACTTCAAAAATACTGGCGCAGAAATGGACGGAGTGGTCAAATAAGAACAAAAAGTTCTTGAGCGGAAAAACCGCTTCACCAGATGAAGTCAACGCCAATATGTTAAATCACGCCGTCTGGTATGCAACAAAAGGGTTTGATACTCCATTTCCGGGAGATAAAGCTCCTCTTGCGCCTGATGTAGTGGCTCAGCAACCCGAAAGCAAAGCACCGTCACCTGCAGACAATGACTAATAATGAAAAAATAGGTCTCTCCATATAAGGAGAGACTTTTTTATGACAAAAAATTTTCATTATTTGATGAATTAAGACAAAAGCATAGCGTATAGCTCAATTTTATGGTTATAATAGGGTTAAAAATTTCAAGGAGCTGTCACAATTGACAACAACGTTAACAAAAGGACCTTACAAAGCCGATCATGTAGGGAGTTTTTTACGCCCTGAGCGGATTAAAGAAGCCCGTGTCCTTCACCAAAATGGGGACATTACGAGAGAGCAGCTTCGTAACATTGAAGATGAAGAAATTACACGTCTAGTGGAAAAACAAAAGGAAGCAGGGCTGCAGGCCGTAACGGACGGAGAGTTTCGACGTGCCTGGTGGCATTTTGATTTTCTGTCTCAATTAGAAGGCGTAGAACTTTACGAAACTAACGCCGGCATTCAGTTTAACGGTGTACAAACAAAAGCGCACGGAATTAAGGTCGTTGGCAAACTGGACTTTAGCGACCATCCAATGCTTGAAGATTATAAATTCCTTCATGATCTTGCAGGGGACCATGTCGCAAAATTCACCATCCCCAGCCCCAACATGCTGTTTTTCAGGGGAACGATTGATGAAAAGGTATATCCGGACAAAGATGAATTTTTTAACGATCTGATCGCGGTTTACCAGAAAGCCATTCAAGCCTTTTATGATGCCGGCTGCCGGTATCTGCAGCTTGACGATACGGCGTGGGCTGTTTTCTTCTCTGAAAAGGGTCAGGAACAGATTGCCGCTAAAGGTTACTCAATCGATGAATTGCTTGAGCGTTTTACACGTGCCATTAATGAATCCATTGCCAAAAAGCCGGAAGACATGGTTATCACCATGCACATCTGCCGAGGAAACTTCAAGTCCAGCTATACGGCAAGCGGTGGCTATGACAATGCTTCCGAATACATTTTCGGCAAATTAAAGGTGGACGGGTTATTCCTTGAATTTGATGATGAGCGTTCCGGCGGCTTCGAACCTCTTCGGCATGTGAACCGCTCCGATTTACAGATTGTTCTTGGACTGATTACATCAAAATTCGGCGAATTGGAAGATCCAGAACTCATTAAGGAACGAATTCGTGAGGCTTCCCAGTTTGTGCCACTGGATCAAATCTGTCTCAGCCCTCAGTGCGGATTTTCTTCCACAGAGGAAGGAAATCTGCTGACAGAGGAGCAGCAGTGGGAAAAAATTAGACATGTCGTTTCCATCGCGAACGACGTATGGAAATAACACATCATTTAAATACGTAAGAAAGCGAGAGTCATCCTGCGGGATGGCTCTTTTTGTAATTATCTAAAAATTTATTGTCTCTTTCTTTTCCGTATGGTATGTTGTTTCTGCAAAAAACAGATTAGGGAATTAGTAGAAATGGGAGATCGTCTTTAAAAAGGCTTTGAAATTTCCTTTGAAAGGAGGTTTGAAGTGAAAGGATTACTGGAACGCCTGGAGTTGTTAAAAAGCAGTGATTCCATTACGGAGAAGGCTTATGCCATAAGCCGGAAGACCATTCAGAAATTTGTTAGTGAGAATGATGCGGACCAGTACAGCATGTTGATTATACATCTCGCAATGGCTCTTACAAGAATCGAAAGACAGCAAGAACTGATTCCGCCTCCAATGGATATTATGCTGGAAGTCTACCAATCTCCAAAAATGGAAGAAGCACGGGGACGTGTGGCCTGGATTGATCAATTGTTAAATCACAGCCTGCCAGAAGAAGAAAAAGAGTTTTTATATCTTCATTTTGTGAATGCGCTATCAGCTTAAGGTTGACGAAAATGAAACTGTATTTTAAAAAAGGTGGTTTTACATGAAATTTGACTATCATACTCACCATGACCGATGTGGCCATGCGGAAGATTGCATTCGCGCATACATTGAGGCCGCAATTAAAAACCATTTGGACATGGTCGGAATCTCTGACCATTCACCTTATCTGTACAGTGAAGAAGACCATCTCTTTCCAGGTATTGCGATGGCCAAAAGCCACTTTCCCCAATACATCAAGGAGGTTCTTCAGCTCAAGGAAGAGTACCAGGGGAAAATTGAAGTACTATTGGGTGTGGAATCGGACTTTTTTCCCGAGCATGCCGAGATGTACCAGCAATACTATGAGCAATTTCCGCTAGATTACATTATCGGATCGGTGCATCATGTGAGCGGACTAAGTATTTTTAAAAGAAACCGCTGGGAGGGGTTAACCGAAAAACAAAAGCAGGAAACGAAAGAAACCTACTATGATTTGATCGGGCAATCGGCCAAAAGCGGGATTTTTCAGATCCTCGGCCATATCGATGCCATGAAAGGTTACTATCCTGCTTTTTCCACAATTCAGACCGAGGCCGTCGATAAAACGTTGAAAACCATCTCGCAGTATGAAATTGCCATAGAAATTAATACATCCGGAAAGAACAAAGACTGCGGAGGATGGTATCCCGCAGATGAGCTACTTGAACGTGCCCTGTTCCATGGTGTAGCCGTGACGTTCGGCTCTGATGCTCATACCCCGAAGCGAGTCGGCGATGAATTTGAAGAAGTCCAGAAGCGGTTAAAGGAGATCGGGTTCCGGGAGTGGGCGTATTTTAGAAACAAAAAAAGGTATATGACGGATTTATAAGCAGCTTCTTCGGAAGCTGCTTTTTAATTTTATATTTACAAGGATTTACTTTTTTAGGAGGCAGGTCTATTATAGAAGATAATTTAATAGCTGAATAATCTGATAACTTTTTTTGAGGGAGAGGAATGATGATTATGTGAGATTACTGCACAAAAGACATGATCATCAGTGGCAAGTGGAGGCAACAAAATTAAATTTACAATATATGTATTTCTAAGAGAGGACATCGAATATATGAGCTATTTATCATTAACATCTTGGAGCTTGCACAGACATTTAGGTCCTTTATCTTGGTCAAAATGGGATCATGATAAAAAAGAAATTGTGACAGAAGTTGAGGAACAACCGTTAAATCTTAAACTAGTAGATCTGCCAGGCATCCTGTCTGAAAAAGGATTCCAAGCAGTAGAAATTGTACATGCACATTTCCATTCTACTGAACTAGATTATTTACAAAAATTATGTCAATCCATAAAAAAGAGTGGCATAAGGTTTTATACTCTCTTGATTGATTATGGTGATATATCCACTTCAGATCCCGTCCGAAGAGAGAAGGATATGGATTTTATCAAAAGTTGGATTGATGTTGCTTCAATAGCTGGGGCTGAAAATGTACGAGTTGTTAGCGGGGAAGCAAGTCCAGAAGATATAGTAGCTTTACAACGTGCTTCGATCCAGTTTACTGAGCTATGCGTATACGCAAAGAAAAAAGGTGTTGGGGTCTTAACCGAAAATTTTCGGTCGTTAGCGTCTACATCAGAAAATTGTTTGTATTTACTTGAACATACTGACCTTACCGGCTTAATAAGTGACTTCGGGAACTTCTCTGGTCCTAACAAATTGGACTCTTTAAAGGAAACTCTTCCTAAAAGTAAATCTGTCCATGTAAAGGCTCTCACCACACAAGATGGCGAAGTTGACAAGGAAGAATTAGAAAACTGTTTAGCTCTACTAAGGGACGCTGATTACAGTGGACCTTTAACATTAGTTTATGACGAACCAGGGGATGTATGGAAGGGTATTAATAAAGTGAAAGACATAGTTAAAAAGCACATCTAAAGTAATGAATTCAAGTTGTCTATATGCAAGGACATCTTCAAAACAAATCAATACTCCTCGACAATGGCACTTTTTTCAAACTGCAGGACTAATAAAAAAGGCTGCCCCGATGAATCGGGGCAGCCTTTCGTTTTTAAAGAATGTTAAGGCTGAACAGGGGCTCTGCCTTTACTTCCTCGCTGTACTTTAACTTCACTTTTTAGCCCCTTCAATAACGAGTAGCACATGACCACCATGATGACAGCAAAAGGGAGGGCAGCTGCAATAGAGGCGGTTTGCAATACGTTTAATCCACCCGCCAACAGTAATACAGCAGCTACGGCCGATTGAATCACGCCCCAAATTACTTTAATTTTATTTGATGGATTTAATGTTCCGCCCTCGCTAAGCATGCCCAGGACAAAGGTGGCCGTATCTGCAACTGTAATATAATAAATGGCTACCACTGCGAACCCTAAAATACTGAGTACTGAGCTTAATGGGAGATAATCAAAGAATGTAAAGATCGACAACGACACATTTTTTGTAATAAAGTTTGCCAGATGATGATTATCTTGCTTTTGGACAAGTTCAAGAGCTGAGCCTCCAAAGATGGACATCCAGAGAAATGTGCCCAGGGTGGGCACGACTAACACTCCAATAACAAATTCCCGGACCGTTCGTCCTTTTGAAACACGGGCAATAAACATACCCACAAAAGGTGCCCAGGCAATCCACCATGCCCAATAAAATAATGTCCAGGATGCAATCCATTTTCCTTCACCAAAAGGTTCTAATCGTAAACTCATGTGTATAAAGTCACTTAAGTAGATACCGGTGGTGTTAAAAAGAACTTTAAATATGGTCAAGGTCGGACCAACAACCAAAATCATAAGCATTATAGCGAAAGATAAGATCATAGCTGTATTCGATAAATATTGAATCCCTTTTTCTAAGCCTGTATTGATCGATATGATAAAAAGGACGGTAGCGACCGCAATCACGATGAGCTGCACAACTAATCCGTTGGGAACGCCAAATATGTCATGCATGCCTGCAGTAACCTGCATCGCCCCCAGACCTAAAGACGTCGCGATTCCAAAAACTGTGGCAAAAATGGATAAAATATCAATGGTCTTACCGATTGGCCCATAAATTTTGTCACCCAATATTGGATGAAATGCCGAACTAATCGCAGCAGGTAGCCGTTTGTTGTATTGAAAAAAGGCCAGAGCCAAACCAATTACAGTATAAATAGCCCAGGGGTCTAAACCCCAGTGGAAAAATGTGAACTTCATTGCTGTATTTGCTGCGTCGACCGTATATCCTTTTCCGTAAGGCGGGGCAGTGTAGTGCGTAATCGGTTCTGCCACACTCCAGTACACAATTCCGATTCCCATCCCTGCACCAAATAACATGGCGAGCCAGGACGCTGTGTTAAAATCTGGCCTGTCTGTTTTTTTTCCAAGACGGATATCTCCATACTTTGACAGCAATAAATAAACGGAAAAGATAACAAAGAATAACGTGGCACCAAGATAGAACCAACCCAGATAATCAATGGAACCATTATAAATAGCATTGGTAACTTTGGCGAGATTATCTGTAAAAAACACGCCCCAGATAATAAAAATCAATGTAATAAGTATAGAAATAATAAAAACACTATTTCCGGTGTTTTTTCTGTCCATAGAATCCTCCTAATAAAATGTCTGAAACATGTAAACTGCATTCAAAATAGAGTTAGTTATCAAGTAGATTATAAAGTAGTTCCCACTGATCTGTGTTCATCAGTTCTTTCTGAGATAGCTGCAAACCGTTTCCCAGGAAAACCGTTGAACCAGTTATTGCTATGACCATAGCCTCATAAGGTTCGTTACTGTCATGCTTTCTGTAAATATCTCCAAGTGTTGGCAGAATTTCTTCTTTTGGCTGAGAGAACTGAATATCCTGTAAGTGGTCTGGTACACGGTTAATATCCTGATAATCAATGGCATGGCTGTTATTTGAACGTCCGGGTACCATCAGCATGTATTCATTATGTTTAATGCCGTGTGATCTACTAGTCATGACACCTTTAGTATCCACTGTTTCTACCTCATCAATTTCATTTAGAGAATATGTATCGAGGGAATCAGGCATTGGATTGTGAATCAGAACAAAATCCCCTACTTGTGCTTTTTGATTACTTCTGAGCGTATACTCCTTATGGTTAAAGATAAAGCTGTCCAGTTCCTTAGGCTTGTATTTCTCCACACTGACGGCATTGGTTAAGTGTTGTGTTAAATCTCTAAGCCGTATGAGATGAACGGATTGCTTATACATGTGTTTTACTCCATAAACCCTGTGTAATTCATTGTTAAAGTAGACAAACTGGCCTTTTCTTACTTGATACAGTTTCACTGATAATTCTCCCTCCAACTTTTGATGTTTTTATCATCGAGAATGTTCTTTGTCATTTCATTTTAGGATGCTTTAAATGAAATGAAAACATGTAAAAGAACATACAAATAGATCCCATTTCGCTGATTTTTTTTTCTCCTTTCTCACGAATTTTATAGTAGGGACATGTTAAAAACCAATTACAGGTAATTGGCATAGGAAGAACATTATAAGTCTTTTTAACCATCTTTACTTTTACCTCTCAATCCTTCCTTTTAAACGTAAATAGTTTCTGAATAACAAAGATCACGACATTAGTAATCGACATAATCTCATTAGTCGTACATAAATAAAAAACAGAAGGCTTGTTTCGTCAAATTTAACTGTAAGAAATTGAGCCTCACCGCGACCAAAACTCCATTCGGCCGCTCCATTTTCTGTAATCGAAAACATAAGATCTTGCGGGGAGATGCCGCATTCCTTTTGAAGCCGCTCCGCCAGTCGAGAATACAGCCTTTCTTTTTGTTCTTTCGTTCTTGTTTTACTTACCATACTGATAACTACAAGATTTTGTGTTCTTTGGAGACTGAGACCTGTATCTTTGATGATCATTTCTTGAGGAGCAGCTGATGGACAATTTAATAACAGTCCGGATCCAGTTGAATCACTAGCCAGAATGCTATTGAATTGGGGAAAGGATTATTAAACTATGAAGCTCTTTTTCATCTAATCAGAGAACGGGAGCCCGTAATCATTTTTGGTAGGTACACAGGTACCTTTTATCACCGAATGCACAGAAAATTTAAAGCGAAAATATGACTATGCTTTAGTAACATTTTAACGGTTGAAGGATGGTCTATCGAGACGTTCTTACCATTTTTTATTTTAGCGCATAAAAGCGTTGACTTATTAATGTGCTATGGTAAGATAAATCTATAATCGTTGGGAACAAGATTTTGACACACCCCCTAATGAAATACCCTCATTGAGTAGCCAAGTCCCTATGTGGATTTGGCTCTTTTTTGTTTTGCTCACAAAGCCTTAATACAAATATACAAAATAGCAATGTCAGTCTATTTTTTCTTCTCTTTTCATTCAAACAAAAGCAAATCGAAACTGATAAGCTGGGCATGACACACGTACGCCTTCAGCAAACCAAAAACGGAGTACCAGTTGAGGGAGCGGAAGTTACCGACCACTATTCCAAAGCAAATCCCCGTAGTACCTGAATCACCAAATTGTGGCTGTCTTGCAAGATACATATCGAAAAGGAGCTTGACTGCAAGATATGACTTTCTGCGTCAGACCTAACTAATAGGAACCGCCGTAGACGGAACCGCACGTACGGTGGTGTGAGGGGATATGAGGCTAGGCGCCTCCCCCTATCTCAATTACTCTTTTCTCAATAACCGTTTTATAGAATCCTGAATATGGGTGGAAACAGCATTTTCTGCTCTTAAAACATCCCGCGTTCGAATGGCTTCGATAATTTCCAAATGTTCAGAAGGGGCCTCCCGTTGGTCAACCTCACCTCTTACATGATAAAAACGGCCGATATGAAGATGGCAATGCAATCCTTCATATGCTTTGCACAGAAAATTGTTTCCGCCAGCTTCCATCAAGGCAATATGAAATTGTTGATCTAAATGCGTGAAGTCGAGTATTTTCTTATTGGGTGTATCCGAATGGATTGAAAACATTTGTTCAGTTAGCCTTGTCATTTCTTCCGCTACGGACAAATTATTGGTTCGGATAATGTTTTGGATGGCATAAGTCTCCATCAAAACACGTGCTTCTAGCATTTTGGACATGTTTTCGTCATCTAGGATATCACTGACCCGATACCCTTTATATGGTTCTAAAACGACTAATTTTTCGGAGTGAAGGCGGGACAATGCTTCTCTTAAAGGTATGGCGCTAATACTAATTTCCCGAGTTAAATTTCTAATGTTTATTTTTTCTCCAGGGGATAAACTCCAATCGAAAATTCTCTCTTTTAACAAATTATAGACATATTCCGTTGTCTCTCCTCGTTCTTTCTCTCTTATCATTGAAAGTCTCCTATCTTACTACATTTTCATTATATCAAGATTAACATTTTGTAATGTGTCACAGCAAAGTAATATATTATTCATAAAAATTATATATTATTTTTCGTCTAATTTCATTCAAGGGAATAAAAAATAATTTAGAAATATAATACCGCATCTTTGTAAAACTTGATTAAACCAGGATTTTTAAAAGTTCTACTTAATTTATACTATTTTTTCTTATTTTGAATATTTACAAAATAATATATTATGTGATATATTCTTAAAAAATAATATATTATTTAGGATGAAATCATCTTCAGTAAGAAAAAGAAATGAACATGTGATTTATTGTCCTGATGGAGCAACAGATTGATGGTAATTAAATTACATGTTATTTGAAAGCGCTTTATTATTAAAATACGTCTTCTAGGAGGAATGGAAGTGAGAACAACAATAAATACATCAAGCGCATTTTTTGGACATTTTATAAATGGAGAATGGATTACTGATCAAAATACAATCCCTGTCGTTAACAAATATACGTATGAAGAGATTTCACGAATCGGCAGTGCATCCAGAAAGACAGTTACTGAAGCTGTTACTAATGCATTACATACTTTTCAGACAAAGAAACTGGATTCCAATCAAAGATATGAGATTTTAATGCGGGCTGCAGAAATAGTAAGAGAGAGAAAAGAAGAACTGGCTATGATTCTTGTAAGTGAAGTAGGCAAAGTATTAAAAGATGCCCGGGGGGAAATCGATAGAGGAATTCAAACGCTGATTACTTCTGCTGAAGAAGCTAAACGGATTGCTGGCAACGGGGTGCCTTTAGGGCAGCCGGGAAATGAAAATAAAATGGCGTATACGATACGTGTTCCTGTAGGGGTTATTGGAGCTATAACACCGTTTAACTTTCCATTTAATCTAACTTTACATAAAGTTGCACCAGCGATTGCCGCAGGAAACACAGTAGTTTTAAAACCGGCTGAAGTAACTCCCCTTATTGTGTGCAAGATTACAGAAATACTATCAGAAGCTGGATTACCAGCAGGGTTTCTGAATGTTGTCAACGGACGTGGCCAAGAAACGGGTCAATATCTTTTAGAAGATGAGCGCATTGCAATGTATACATTTACAGGCAGTGCAGCCGTTGGGCGTCAAATTAAAAGTAAGACGGGAATCCGAAAGGTTACATTGGAGTTAGGTAACAATTCACCCAATATTATTCACAAAGATGTATCTGATATCGACAGAGCTGCAGATTTGTGTATTACGAGGGGTTTTTCAAATGCAGGACAGGCCTGTATTTCCGTACAACGCGTCTATGTCCATCGTGACATTTATCATTCATTTGTAGCAAAAGCTATAAAAGTTGCCGAGTCTTTGAAGATTGGGGATCCTGCCGATTCTGCGACCGATATAGGGCCGATGATATCAGAAAAAGAAGCAAGAAGAGCAGAAGAATGGATTCAGGAAGCCGTTCATCAGGGGGCAAAAGTGATATACGGCGGGGAAAGGCAAGGGGCTATTCTTAAACCAACCATTTTAGTAGATGTCACTGAAAAGATGAAGGTGGTATGTGAAGAGGTTTTTGCACCTGTCATAAGCATTATTCCTTTTGACCAAATTGAAGAGGCATTCGAACAAGCGAATCATTCGGCATTTGGCTTGCAGGCTGGTCTGTTTACATCCGATCTCCATTTAGCGATGCGAGCCACAAGGGAGCTCCATTTTGGCGGGGTCATTATCAATGATGTGTCTACATATCGCGCTGATGTTATGCCCTATGGTGGTGTAAAGGACAGTGGAATTGGTAAAGAAGGTCCTCATTTTGCTATTCAGGAAATGACAGATGAAAAGCTTGTCGTGATCAATTTGTAAGAAGGGGTGAAAGGTATGAGAACTACATGGGATTTTTATTCTACAGAGAGAATTGTATTTGGGAATGGGGCAATTCAGCAACTGGGTGAAATTCTTCAAAAGCTTGGAGCAAAAAATGTTCTGCTTATTTCTGATCCTGGAATTAAACAGGCCGGCATTGTTGATAAAGTTTTAGCTCTTTTAGAGCAGGCCAGCTACCATGCTGTTGTTTATGATCAAGTTATACCAGAACCACCAATAGATTCAGCCTTGGAGTGCTATGAGTTTGCCAAGTCACAAAATACCGATGCCGTTATTGGGTTGGGGGGAGGCAGCAGCATAGATATGGCAAAGATTGTTGCCCTTCTGGTCGCGCATGGAGGACATCCGCTTGATTATTATGGAGGGGAAAATCAGGTTCCAGGACCAATTGCGCCTTTAGTAGCAATTCCAACGACAGCCGGAACCGGTTCTGAGGTCACATCGGTTTCAGTATTGACTGATGTTAAGAACAATCTAAAAGTGGGAATTTCGGATAATTATCTTCGGCCAACTGTTGCGTTGCTTGATCCCGAGTTAACCATTGGCCTTCCTTCATACATAACCGCTTGCTCAGGAATAGATGCCTTATCCCATGCCATTGAGG
The DNA here is from genome assembly GCF_004127935.1 of Fictibacillus sp. S7. Taxonomy (NCBI): domain Bacteria; kingdom Bacillati; phylum Bacillota; class Bacilli; order Caryophanales; family Fictibacillaceae; genus Fictibacillus; species Fictibacillus sp. S7. The sequence continues at coordinate 731,540 of NZ_QJKL01000001.1, forward strand.
CATACACAGCTAAACCATTTTCATTTATCCAAGCAGAAGGCCAGATTTTGTTTCAAGGTTCAATTCCCATTAGTGATGCTCTTGCTTACAGGGCAATTGAATTAATTGCCAAGAATCTTCCGCTCGCGGTACAGCAAGGGACAAATCTTGAAGCACGCTCAAATATGTTATTGGGCAGTCTGCTTGCCGGAATGGCTTTCTCAAATGCTGGAACTGCGGCAGCCCATGCGTTAGCTTATCCCATTGGGGGACTTGTAAAATCCCCACATGGAGAAGTGACAGGGCTCCTGCTGCCATATGTAATGGAATTTAATACGGCAGTAGAAACAGAGAAAATGGTCAAAATTTTAAAAGCCTTTGACATCAACGCTGATGGTTTATCCAGGAAGGAAGCGGCATTGGCTGCTTCAAAAGCTGTCTTTAACTTACTTGAGACGATTGGATTGCCTACACACCTTTCAGCTATAGGAATAAAAGAAGAAGATGTTTCCGATATTGCGGAGAAGACTTTACAGATTGACCGATTGGTCCGAAATAATCCGAGGGTTCCCACTCTCCATGGTTTGGAAGAGTTGCTTCGAAAAGCCTTATAAAAGATCAAAGAGGCATTTGATTTAAGAAAGTGAAACAGAAAGGGGTTCAAACATTGTCGTTTACTTATTTTATGCCTACCCGAGTGGAATGTGGAAACGGTATGTCTAAAAAGACAGGAGAATTAGTTAATGAACTGGATGTTTCCAGGGTTTTAATCGTAACTGATAAAGGGGTAAGGTCAGCGAATCTGTTAGAAGGAATCGTGAAGTCGCTTCATGCAGTTAATTTGGAATATGAAATCTATGATGAGGTAGAGCCGAACCCATCCGCTGACACTATTCGAAGAGGTACCGAGGTTCTTAGGCAAAGAAATTGTGATGCAGTACTTGGTGTCGGTGGCGGAAGCAGTATTGATACCGCAAAGGCAATAGCAGTAATGGCAGTGAATCCCGGTGATATTCTTGATTATGAGGGAGTAGGCATGATTAGGATTCCCCCACTGCCAATTATTGCGATCCCTACTACAGCAGGAACCGGAAGTGAAGCCACAAATTCGACAGTGGTGACCAACAAAGAAACTTCCTTTAAGCTGGGTGTGCTAAGTTCCTATTTATTTTCGGATCTAGCTATACTTGATCCAGCTCTTACCATCCAGCTGCCACAGGAAATTACAGCCTCGACTGGAATGGATGCTTTAACCCATGCCATTGAGTCTTATACATCTAAAACTGCTAATCCGGTTAGCCAGGGATATGCTATACAAGCTATTAAAATGATTGGTGAGCATTTGCCAAAGGCGTATTTTAGGGGAACGGATATTGAAAGCAGGGAAAAGATGCTTGTTGCTGCGATGCTTGCTGGGGTCGCGTTTTCCCAATCACGTCTGGGAAATGTGCATGCCATATCGCATACGCTAGGTGGCACGTTTGATATTCCTCATGGCATTGCAAATGCTGCATTACTGCCTTTTGTGATGAAATTTAACTTGCCGGCATGTGCTGCGCAATATAAAGATATTGCCATTGCTTTAGGTAGAGAAGTCAATGGTCTTCCTGAGATGGAGGCTGCCAAAGAGGCGATTGAAACGGTTATCAGAATGAATGAGTCAATGAATATCCCCCTCAATATAAAGGACTTGGGTGTTTCATTGCAATTAATGGAAAAGCTTGTGGAAGACTCAATGAGGAGCGGGAATGTACATGTGAATCCAAGGCTTACAAGGCCTGCTGATATTCAAGCGATCATTGAAAAGGCTTATCATGGTGATCTGGAAGTCAGCTATAACGAACGGAATAAAATGAGCGTACTTTGACTTAGTTTTTGGAAGCGTATTCAATTTATAAATGAAAATAAGAGGTGAGCGTATGAAGAAAACGAATGGAAGATGGCTGGTAGTTGTCCTTCTTTTCATTGCTACAACAGTGAACTATATGGACCGGGCTATTCTCGGAATTGCAGGGCCTTCGATGATGAAAGATCTTTCTCTTTCAACTGTGCAATTTGGCATCTTGGGATCCGCATTTTTTTGGTCGTATGCTTTAATGCAAATTCCAGTGGGGATGATTGTAGACAAATTAGGAGCACGATTAACGTATTCCATTGCTATTGTTTGGTGGTCTTTATGTACGGTATTCACGGGACTGGGCCGGTCTATCGGTACATTGATCGGAATTCGTGTCTTGATGGGAATTGGGGAAGCACCTGCATTTCCAACAAATACTCGAGTAATCTCTGATTGGCTGCCTGCGAATGAACGGGGGGTTGCAAACGGAATTTTCAACTCAGGAACAGCAATTGGAATTGGAATTACAACTCCGGTACTGGCATGGATCATTGAAAAATGGGGCTGGCAGGCGGCTTTTGTAGTCATCGGATCCATTGGGTTTATCTGGCTGGCGTTCTGGCTGTTCTTTTTCCGAAATCAACCAAGCCAAAGTGCCATTGCGAATAAAGCCGAGGTTGATTATATTGCAGCGGGACAAACAGAAACAAAAAGTGAGCTTGCTATTAAGATATCACCGATAAAATTTCTAAGGTATAGAAATGTATGGCCCATGCTATATGGCTTATTCGCACATAATTACTTGATCTATTTAATGATGACCTGGCTGCCTACTTATCTAGTAGTAGAAAGGCATATGACCCTGTTAAAGGCCGGATTTTTTACAATGCTTCCATGGATTATGTCTTTCCTGGGGAACATCCTTGGTGGTATTCTATCTGACTGGTTAATAAGAAGAGGATGGAATTCTATTAAAGCCAGGAAAACGATTTTGGCGATCGGTATGCTTTTCCCGTTATTCATTATTCCGACCATCTTTACAAAAGATGCGATGACAGCACTTATCTTTATCTCTATTGCCATTGGCGGTGAGGGGTTGGCAGCGGGTATCCTATGGGCAACCGTCTCGGATGTCGCTCCGATTGGGGCTGAAGGAAAGCTGGCAGGATTGCAAAACTTTGTAGGAAATCTGGCTGGATGGCTCGCTCCTGTAGTAACCGGGCTGCTCATTTCTCAATTTAAAAATTTCACCATTGCGCTGATTATACCCATAGTCATTTGTGCAATTGCTTCATTAGCCTATACATTCATTATTAAAAACCAGAGAATTTCGTTCCACGAAGAAAAAACAGAGGAAAAGAATGTCGCAACCGGCATGTAACCCATTAATAAGAGGAGGATGTATATGTTAAAAGTAGACTCATTAGTTAACTTAAGTGAACTAAAAATGTTTATAAATGGGGAATGGACAAGCGCTCAGGGCGGAGAAACGTTCTCAGTTACTAATCCATCCAACGGTCAAGTCGTCGCCCAAGTTCCAAAAGGAGGACGCTTCGAAACAAAGCAGGCCATCGAATCTGCTGGTGAAGCGTTTAAGTCTTGGTCGAAATTAACCGCAGGGGAACGCGGTAAATATCTATTGAAAATTCGTGATCTTATGCATGAATACAAAGATGAATTAGCTGAAATTATGAGCATGGAAATGGGAAAACCATTTAAGGAAGCACAGGGGGAAGTGTTCTTTGCGGCCAGTTATTTGGAGTGGTTTGCTGAAGAAGGACGCAGGATCTATGGGGAAACCATTCCTGCTTCCACACCTGATAAAAGATTAATGGTGATTCGTCAACCGATCGGAGTAGTGGCTGCCATTACCCCTTGGAATTTCCCGCTAGCCATGATGACTCGAAAAATCGGCCCGGCGATGGCTGCAGGATGTACAGGGATTGTGAAGCCAGCCAAACAATCTCCTATCAGTGCCATTGCATTTGGTAAATTGGTGGAAATGGCGGGAGTTCCGCGTGGTGTTGTGAATGTGGTAACCGGGGATTCTGGTCCTATTTCAGACGAGATTTTTGATAATCAGGTGGTTAAGAAGATATCTTTCACAGGTTCTACTGAGGTGGGAAAACTTTTGGTCGCCAAATCGGCTTCCCAATTAAAGAGATTGTCACTAGAACTTGGCGGGCATGCTCCATTTATTGTGTTTGATGATGCGGATCTGGAAGAAGCTGCAGCAGGGGCTGTTGCCAGTAAATTTAGAAACACAGGACAGACGTGTGTTTGTGCAAATCGGATTTATGTTCAGCGTTCAGTTATTGAGGAGTTCTCAAAACTATTTTTGGAAAAAACAAAAGCTCTTAAAGTCGGTAATAGCCTGGATTCAACCGTTGAGGTGGGGCCTCTGGTAAGCCGTGATGGGTTATCAAAGGTAGAAGAGCACGTACAAGACGCTTTAGATAAAGGAGCTCGTCTTCTTTGCGGCGGGAAAAGGCTGAAGGGAGAACTTTCCAATGGATTGTTCTATGAACCTACCATTTTGGATGAAGTAACGAATGAAATGCTGATTACCAATGAGGAAACATTCGGACCTGTGGCTCCCATTATACCTTTTGACACAGAAGAAGAAGTGATTCAACAAGCGAATAATACGGTTTATGGTTTAGCGGCGTACTTTTATACACAGAATGCCAGTCGGTCCGTCAGAGTTTCAGAAGCTTTGGAATTTGGAATCATTGGTATGAACGATGCAATACCGACTGTAGCCCAAGCTCCGTTCGGAGGGATAAAAGAGAGTGGAATGGGTCGTGAAGGCGGGCACCAGGGAATTGATGATTATTTAGAGGATAAGTATCTATCGATGAAGATTCAAACCAAATAAAAAGCAAGCAGGGCAAAGGTCATGGTGATCTTTGCCCTCTCATGCAAGTATGGAAAAGTGAACGGCCCAGATCTAAATTACCATTAAAAAAGAGGGATATTATGTATGATTTTTCTATCGTAGGGGGAGGAATCGTTGGTTTATCAGCAGGCATGGCTCTTACGAAGCAATACCCTGGCTCAAAAATTATCGTCATCGAAAAGGAAGAGGACTTGGCCCATCATCAAACGGGTCATAACAGTGGGGTAATCCATTCAGGTATTTATTATAAACCAGGGAGTTTCAAGGCACGTTTTGCCCGCGAAGGGAGTAAAGCCATGGTGCACTTCTGCAAGGAACATGGAATTAAATATGACGTCTGCGGGAAAGTCATCGTGGCGACCGAACGGAAAGAACTGCCGTTGTTAGAGCATCTATATGAGCGGGGCTTACAGAATCAGCTGGATGTTATGAAAATTGTGCCAGAAGAACTTCGGGAGATAGAGCCGCATGTAAAAGGAGTGGGTGCGATCCGGGTGCCAAGTACAGGTATTGTAGATTATAAAGGTGTATCCCGTACTTTTGCCCGTATCATTGAAGAAGGTGGAGGCGAAATCCATCTTGGTACGAAAGTGGAAAACATAGCTGAAGAGAAGGAGAGTGTATCACTTGAGACAACCCGAGGTACGATAAAAGCACGCTTTTTAATCAATTGCGCGGGTTTGCACAGTGATCGCGTGGCTAAAATGGCCGATTTAAATACCGGTATGAAAATTGTGCCATTCCGAGGTGAGTATTATGAATTGACAGCTGAAAAAAGGCATCTCGTAAAACATTTAATTTATCCGGTACCTAATCCTGATTTTCCATTTCTTGGCGTCCACTTTACTCGGATGATAAATGGGGATGTACATGCGGGACCCAACGCAGTATTAGCTTTTAAACGTGAGGGTTATACCAAAAAGGACATTAATGTGAAAGAGCTCTTTGAGGTATTGACCTATCCGGGCTTCTGGAAGATGGCAATGCCTAATATGAAGGAAGGCCTGAAAGAGTACGTGCGTTCCTTCAGCAAGCAGGCGTTTTTACATAGTTTGCAGCAACTGATTCCGGAGTTAACAGAAAAGGATATTGTTCCAACCCATGCGGGCGTTCGAGCACAGGCAATTAAGTATGACGGCAGCATGGTAGATGATTTTGCCATCTTCTCTGGTGAACGTTCTTTGCATGTTTGCAATGCCCCATCTCCTGCAGCTACTGCGTCCATTCAAATAGGTAATGCAATAGTTGAGCAGATTGCTAAACGTTTCGAACTAAATGGAAAACTCGCTTAAAGAAAAATGGTGTGAGTAAGGGGTTCGTGGATAACGGACAAGATCAAAACGTGTTTCAGGGTGATTCTCTAAACCTGAAATGGACCTTTAACGCTGAGCAGACAAAAGGACAAGAAAAGTAATCAAGGAAATGGAAAGGCAGGTTCACTTTATGTGAGCCTGCCTTTTTTAGCATTAGAAACTCGAACTGCCCGCAGCTTTTGCTTGCAATCTTTTGTGGTGGTACACATAGGACCCTGCAGCAAGAATCAGCCCAACAACCATTACCCACCAGGAGCTGAAGGGATCGCCAACTGCGATCGTGGAATAGGTGGCTCCTGCCAGATCAAATACAAATCCTGCATATACCCATTCTTTTAAACGTGAAAAGCCAGGCAATAAAAGTACGATCACTCCGAGCAATTTGGCTACACCTAGGAATGGAAGCAAGTATTCCGGGTATCCAAGATGATTAAACAAGTCAACCGCTGATTCGACTTTGGCGATATCCGGAATGGAACCGACGAGCATAAGCACCGCTAATAAACCTGTAAAAATCCAATAGATACTTTGAATCTTTTTCATCTCCTCATCCCCCTACGCATTTTCATGATGTGAATGGTTATCCACATTGAAATATACTCAGATGAAGAGAAAAATATCATTATTTATTATACCTTAATACCAAATGGTTTCTTTTTGATTATAGGGCATCACTGTTGGCAATGGCGTGTTTCCCTTGAGCTTGTGATTTTCTGGGATTGAAACCATCGCTGTATAACAGGAAGTCTGGCCTTTATTTACAGCTCCGTTTCCGCCAGAACTGTCACATGTATAAGCTTTTCCATCTGTACTGCGGACAATTCTGGCATCTGCTTCATAGTTGGAAGTAGCGTTTCTAGTGAGGATTACTTTGGCCCACACCGTTTTACACAACGTACTGTATTTTAATTCAACGTAAGAAACAGAATCAATCCACACTTTATCCTTGGTTACCGCGCTGTCCGCGCAATGATTGTAGTAGGGGCTTTTACCGTCGTACGTATGGGTTTCAGCTAGTGTTGAGTTCGCGGGATGAAGGGATGCCAGAATGGCAGTTATGACGATAGACAGAACCATAGGTATTCTCTTGACCTTTTTCATTCATCAGCACCTCCTTAAGGTTAGTACCAGTCCGTTTCACCGCGGGTGTATGGCCAAAATCATCATTCCTGATTTTTAACTTTTTCTTTGTAACGGCACTATCATCGCAGTTGTTGTAGCTTGGCGCTTTTCCGTCATACGCATGGGTTTCCGCAAGACCAGTGCAAACAAGCTGTGGTCGAATACAATGACCTAGTTAAAAAGGAGGGACTGTCAGTATCCATAAGAGATATCCCCTTGACAAATAAGTACCCGATGCATTATATCTTTTTATAACACTATTTTTTGTAATAAAACGGAGGTCTATGTGAGAGTACTGCATTTAACACTAGAAGAGGCATTAGCGGTAAGCAAAGCGCTTGGGAATCAGCAACGGATGGAAATGCTGAGTGTCCTGACGGAAGGGCCCAAAAATGTGAACGACTTGGCAGAACGGCTCGAGATTCCCTTTTCCACCGCTGCCGTGAACATTAAAAAGCTGGAAGAAGCGGGTTTAATTGCGACCGAAATCGTACCTGGACGCGGCAGCCAGAAGGTGAGTTCCAAACGCTTTGACCGCATCGTCATTGATCTGGCCAGTAAAAAAGAAGCGCCTGAGAAGTTCATTACACTCGAAATGCCGATTGGAAATTATGTTCAATGCGAAGTTGAGCCGACCTGCGGTCTTGCCAGCGAGAACGGAATTATCAGTATTATTGATGATCAGCGCTCCTTCTTTGAACCGGACCGCAAAGATGCGCAAATCATATGGTTCAGAGCAGGATTTTTGGAATATCACTTTCCAAACCGTGTGCCCTATGGGTCAAAAGTGGAAGAAATCAGCCTGAGTGTGGAAATGTGTTCGGAAGCTCCTTATCACAAGCTGGATTGGCCTTCTGATATAACCTGCTGGATTAATGGGATTGAAATCGGTACATGGACAAGCCCTTCAGATTTTGGCGGGGAACGGGGATTTCTTACACCTTCCTGGTGGGAAGACCACAATACACAGTTTGGGATGCTAAAACAATGGAAGGTGAATGAGAGCGGCAGTTTTGTGGACAGTTTGAAGATTTCAGATCATACTGTTCAAACCCTTCAGTTAGAAGAAAGACCCTATGTTTCCGTAACCTTTGGCGTCAAGCGGGATGCCGAGAAAGTAGGCGGTCTAAATATTTTCGGTTCTAAATTCGGCAATTACGAACAGGATTTGCTCATGAAAATTAAATACTCATAAATCAAGAATCGGATTCTTAATGGAGTCCGGTTTTTTATTTATAAAAAAGTTGAAATGAAATATGTTTGTATGTAATAATAGGCCCATATTTGAAAGCGCTTTTAAAAATGAGGGGAACAAATGAAAAAGATCAATGTTGCAGGGTTGGTATTAATGATCATCTGCGGCATGCTTGCCGGTTGTTCATGGCAGCAGACAAGCGCCACAGGCGAAGATAAAAAGAACGTAAAGCTGTGGGTTCCATTTTCAGGTCCGGACGGTCCGAAATTTGAAGAGATTGTCAGGTCGTATAATCAATCGCAAAAGAAATACAACGTGGATTTGCAGATCATTCCATCATCCGACTATTACAAAATGGTGAATTTGACCCTGAGTTCAAAAAATAATTTGCCAGACTTAATGATCATGCACGCGGACCGCATTGTAGATTATGCGACAAAAGATCAGCTTTTAAAAACAAGCATTCTGACCAAGAGCAAAAAAATCAGCGAAAAGGATTACCACCCAAAAGCGCTTCAAGCTTCCAAGGTTAACGGCAGCACCTATGGCATACCGCTGGATATTCACCCGCTGATGTTTTATTGGAACAAAGACCTTTTCAAAAAAGCAGGATTGGATCCCAATACTCCGCCTAAAAATGCACAGGAATTTCGTGATTGATGGAGCAAACAAATAGCAGGTATTTGTACGTATTGTGCTGCCTTCAGCCAAACCGATGCTTTGGACGCTTGGCATCTTTACATTCATGACGATTTACAATGATTTTTTATGGCCGCTCGTTTCCACGAATTCGATTGAGCTTCGGACCATTACTACGGGAATTGCGATTATGCAGCAAGGAAGTTTCGTTTCCTCTTACGGAAAGCTAATGGCATTGACAACGTTGGCAACTCTGCCGATGTTAGCGATTTTCTTGGTCGGCCAGCGCCAATTTATAAAAGGAATTACACAAACAGGGATCAAATAGAGGAGGCAAATGTATGACACAAAAACGCAGCGAATACCCACGTCCCCAATTTCAGCGGGACATTTGGTTAAATTTAAACGGTGAATGGAACTTTATCTTTGATGATGAAAATGAAGGGATGAATAAAAGATGGTACAAGAATGGATTGCCTGAAGAATCATTAAAAATCCAGGTACCGTTTGCTTATCAATGTGAAGAGAGCGGGATTCATCAAACCGCCTTTCACGATGTAGTCTGGTATGAACGAGAGCTTCTTGTTCCTGACGAATGGAAGGGGAAAGAATTGTATCTTCATTTTGGTGCGATCGATTATCGTTCATGGGTCTATGTGAATGGTTCACTCGTCGGTTTTCACGAAGGCGGTCATACCTCTTTTTCGCATAACGTTACACCGTACCTGAATGAAAATAATAGAAATGATCTCGTGATTCGTGTAGAAGATCCGTCGGAAGATGAGACCATTCCACGGGGCAAGCAATTTTGGAAAGAACAATCAGAATCGATCTTTTATACAAGAACAACAGGGATCTGGCAGACAGTGTGGCTTGAACCGGTAGATCCTGTCCATTTCACGTCTTTTCGCTGGACACCGGATATTGACAACGGATCGATCGGGATGGAGCTGGAGGTTAGCCGACTTTTAGAAAACTTGAAGGCAGAGGTGCGTATCTCTTTTGGAGGGAAGGTGATTATTCAGGATTTGTTATCGTTGCATGACACCTATACGAAACGAAACATTGACCTTCGCAGCCGTTTTACCGAACGAAGCAATATTCATGGAGCGGGCTGGTATTGGTCTCCTGAGCACCCCAACCTGTTTGATGTGGAGCTTGTTTTAAAAGATGACACATCCACGCTTGATACGATTTCCAGTTATTTTGGTATGAGAAAAATTTCGATTGAAAACGGAAAAATTTTATTGAATAACAAGCCTTATTACCAAAAACTCGTCCTGGATCAAGGATACTTCCCAACCGGCCTGCTGACGGCTCCCAGTGACGACGATTTAAAGAATGACATCCTGTTGGCAAAGGAGATGGGGTTTAATGGGGCCAGAAAGCACCAAAAGGTTGAGGACCCGCGGTTTTTTTATCATGCCGATAAACTTGGTTTTCTTGTATGGGGAGAAATGGCCAATGCGGCAGAATACAGTGAACAGGCCGCTGGCCGTCTTACCCGTGAATGGATTGAAGCGATAAAACGGGATTACAGCCATCCTTCACTAATTGTCTGGGTTCCGCTTAATGAAAGCTGGGGTATCTCCCGGGTAGAACGTGATGCTCAGCAGCAAGCTCATTCACAGGCGATGTACCATTTAACAAAATCTCTGGATACGACCCGTCCGGTGCTATCCAACGAGGGCTGGGAACATACGCAATCCGATATTTGCGGCATTCATAATTATCAATCATCGACCGAGATGGAAAAAGCCTATGAAACTACCGAAAGTGCCATTTCTACTGAGCCTGCCAACCGTGCCATCTATGCGCGAGGTTTTAGTTATCATAAGGAACCGATTATGATTACGGAATATGGGGGAATTGCGTACAAGGTATCAGCAGAAGGATGGGGCTATTCTTCAGTTGAAAGCGGGGAAGAACTGATCGAGGAGTACAGGAACGTAACTGAAGCTTTAATGAGGTCTTCTGTTGTGCAGGGGTTTTGTTATACGCAGCTGACCGATGTGGAACAAGAAATCAACGGACTGCTTACCTATGACCGCAAACCGAAGTGTGAGCTGTACAAAATTAAATCCATTAATGATCAAAGGTGATAAATGATGAAAAATTTTGTTTTTGCAGTTGGGATTGAAGATACCTTTGTGACCCAGACCGAGCGGGGCGAACGTCCCCTGGATGAGTATGCATTGACCCAGCATTATGAAAAATGGAGAGAAGACCTGGAATTGGCGAGAAATTGTGGATCTAGCATGATTCGTTACGGAATACCCTGGCATGTGGTAGAGGAAACGAAGGGTGAGTATAACTGGTTGTGGGTGGATCAGGTAATGGATTATTTCAGGAAGCACCGGGAGCTGGTACCGATTATCGATTTGATGCATTACGGTACGCCCGGCTGGCTGAAGCAAGCGTTTTTAAACCCCGAGTATCCGGAGGCTGTAGCACGCTTTGCGGGCGCTTTTTTTCAACGGTATAAGGACGTGACGCCCTATTTCACCCCGCTGAACGAGCCATATGTGAATGCAGAGTATTGTGGGCTTCTAGGAAAATGGCCGCCATATCAAAAAGGGCTTAAAGGATTCAATCAGCTGATGATGCAGCTCGGAAAAGGAATTATTCATACGGTTGAGGAAGTCAAATCGATCAATCCTGAGAGCATTTCGGTCCATGTTGATGCTACGAAAAAGTATTATCCACCAAGTACCGATAACGCTTCCTTAGAGCTGGAACGAAAAAGGTGGAGCGAGCTTTCCATGTATTCATGGGAAATGATTCAGGGGAAGTTGAGTGAAAACAAGGTCCTTCTTCCCTGGATTCAGGAACATGGGGTGACGGATGAGCAGCTTAATTGGTTTTCTGAACATAAAATTGATCTCGATATCGCGGGGATCAACTTTTATCCACAATTTAGTGTTCATCAGTCAGAAGCGGCTTCCTCAGGCGCTCATTTCCCCCATGTAATGGGAACAGCGAATGATTTAATGGATATCATTGACCGGTTTCTTCATCGGTATAATAAACCGGTGTTTATTACCGAAACCAGTTATCGGGGAACAGAGCAGGAACGAATGGATTGGCTCCATGAAAGCTTGGATGTGTTAAAGAAGGGAAGGGAACAGGGGAAGCCCATAACGGGTTATACCTGGTTTCCGTTTTATGACCTGGTGGACTGGGAATACAGAACGTCGGGAAGAACAATAGAAGAAGAAATACTTCCCTTTGGACTGTATACCCTCCAATCTGAAGGAGGACAGCTCCTCCGAATCAAAAATCGTGTATGTACAGCCTTTGAGGAGGCCGTTAAGAGCTTTTAACACATAAAAATTCCCTCTGTAAGACTAGTCATGTCTTAATCAAGGGGGAATTTTTAAGTGTGCATTCATACCCGGAAGAGCTTTCGGAGATTTCATTGATGAGATGGAGATTTATATATTACATACCAGTTGTTGGCGGTTGTGAATCCCGAGGATGAAAAGATTTTGTTCGTGATTTTTCACGAGGATCTTTGAAACCGCCTTTTGGCTGGTGTCCAACAGTACTCAGAATAACAATGGAGGCAAAAATAAGCAGGATATTCTTCAATTTTAAATTCCTTCTTTATAAATTTGTATAATATTAGTTTAGTTTATACTTGGAAGCAAATGGTTTCAATGAAAGATTTCTTTAACAACGGGTGACTGATCAATGAAATTTTTAATTTCGTCTCATTATACCAAGAAAACTTATCAATTGATACAGAAATCAACTTCTTCTACATAGCTTCCTAGAATATATATTATGTTAACTAGAAATAAACATAATGTCCTATAATAACTCATATCGTCCCCTAATTTGCTCCAAGTTCCCAATAATATGGGTTCACTTCCTCATAAGTAACTGGAGTTCATATAATGTATGGTCTCGAACATAACTCTCAGGGTTGATCCTCATAATTCCACAGGAGGTCTTTTAAAATTGGATTACGTACAAGCATCAGATGATTATCTTATGTAACTAGAAGTTGAAAAAAACTACTCAGTCAACACGTTAAATAGCTACACCTTTGATTTAAAACTCTTTGGTGAGTTCCTTATGCACAATCATCGATCTTTAGATCTGAACGAGCTTACTGCATCCAGTGTCCGCCGTTTCGTTCAGGATCAAGTCATTAACCATGGCATCAAACCACGCACTTTGCAGCGCCGTATTTCATGTTTAAAATCATTCAGCCAGTTTTGTCTTAAGGAAAATTACATGAAGATGGATTTTACCGCAGGTATTGAAGCACCTAAGGCAGACAAAAAATTGCCGAAATATATGTCTCTTCAAGAGCTGCAAAAGCTGTTTTCGTCCTTAGAGAGTAACACCAGTCCACGAGGAATACGTAACGTATTGATGTTTAAGCTCTTAGCTACCACAGGTATGAGACGACAGGAGTTGGTTGATTTAACGTGGGAACAAGTGGATTTGGTATCACAAACTATTAAAATTTTCGGGTCCCCCTTCATCCTACCGTTATTCCGATATTTGTGACTTATCAAAAACATCTTAAAAAATCTCAATTACATTATAGTGAACCTATTTTTTATAATGCCCGCAACCAACCATTAAATCCAAGGGGCTTACACAAGATAGCAAGCGTTAGAACATGCGGGTCTTCCCTCCCATCGTTTTTCTTTGCATCACCTAAGGCACACGTTTGCTTCGCTATTACTTCAGGACAATAAAGATAAGGTTGATCTCAGAACGCTTCAAGAACTATTAGGACACGAAAGCTTAGTTACTACTCCTATCTTTACCGTGTGCTATGAAGAAAATTGTATCAAGATCACATACTTTAACAATGGAAATATTGATACCTATAATGATATTGAATCTACGTTAGCTGTAATAAATAAAGCTATTCAAGATGATATTCCTTTAATCCCTGTGTAATCAGGGGTTTTATTTTTTCTGTTTTATTTCTGCCTACTTTTTATTTGCTCATTGAAAGCATAAACAAAGCAGCAATGAAATTTTCATTGCTGCTTTGTTTTGTCCTGTTCTTGATTTTAATTTGCGGGTTTAAAAATCGTCTTATCCGCTTTTCATTGCCGATCATTGGGACAAAGAGGAACTTCCCAAACCCATCATTCGGAAGAATCAAAAAAAAGAGGATGGGCTGCACCCAGCATTCCTATCATGATTTTTTTCATCTTCATCCGTTCGCCTCCTGTATATCCATTTATTTACAAACTCAGTATAGCACTGCCTGAACGGAGAGCTTGATTTTTTCTTAAAAAAACAAACAACCCGCTCGCGGATTGTTTGTTTCCCTGCTATACCGATGTTTGGGAAAGTCCCACTAAAAATAAAATCCAAAACGCCACTTTGTAGACCAAGGTTCCGATTCCGAGAATCAATCCTGTGTAGCTCATGCCTTTGCTTTGCTTTCGCTTTAAGCCGACCGCTCCAAAAACAATTGCGAGTATCCAGGCTGGCAGCAAAAACCATCCAAAAAATGGGATAATTCCTAAAGCGAGGCCCACCACACCCAATACCAAGCTGCTGACTGCCATCCCGTTGCCTTGAGGTTGCGCTGCGGGTTGTTCTAACACACTGATCATCCCCTTCATTGCAAAAATGGACGTGCAATACTACTGTTATGTAGGAAATTAGTCATCCATGACAAAGGGATGAAAAAAACAGAGCCTAATCGCTCTGTTTTTGGGGTTCGGGAGTGTTGGATGCTTTCGTGAATCGTTTCCCTCCAACCCAGCGGTTTTTCACGTACCATTCCCACCGTTGAAGCCAGGTCAATCATCCTGTGGTTTCCGATATAGATGGCAGTATGGGCGGTTACCACCTTCTTGCCGTTGGGCAGATAGGAATACACCACATGGGCGCCCCAAAGTGGTCAATATTGTGACAATCGGCGGTAAAAAACAAGGCAGAAGTGGTACATTCCTATGGCTGTAATCAATATAGTGCCTTAAGGTTCTTTTTACCTAAATAAAATCCATATATATCATTAGAGTAAGACAATTAAATGCATGGAAAAATCCACTGTTGAGCAATAAAGAACCAACAGTGGATTTTTTGCAGATTATTTATCAAAATTTCTATTCGCTCTTCAAGATCAAACGAACTTTAGGTTTGAACAAGGTCAACCAGATGATGTACTAAGTCATACATGGAGTAAATCAAGAGAATATGTCATAACTGATAAAGAAAAAAGATTGTATGCAGAATACATAAGGCATAAGACGACATTTATTGGAACCGATTTAACAAAAAAGGGAAGCTCTTGAGCTTTCCTTTTTTAAGCTAATATTCAATTAAATTTGATTAATTTGCTCACCTGATATTCTTTTTCTTCTTGGTACTTCTCTTTCGTCTTCCAAGCTACTTTCAAGATAATGGAGTCGAATGCCTCTTTGATTTCATCTTCGCTTAACCCTTTGGAGTAAAAGAGAAAGTCTTTATGATAAAGTGCGAAATTTTCATCTTCATTATCTTGTTGGTATTCTTCACCAAACCAGTACCTGACTTTTCCATCCACCGAGTTTATCGATTTCTTCCAAGCTATTCCTTTAGGAAATTCAATTTTTCGTGAGGTATCAGGTGGATTTTCCATTTTAAAATTAAAGGTAAACTTACGAAAATCATCTTTTGAAGAATTCTTTAAGCCTTCAGTTCCCACTTCTTCAAACTGTTTATCACTTAATTTTGAAACCTTTGCCTCAACCGAGATTTTTGTTTTACTAATGGGATTACAACCAACCATGAAGAACAGCATACAAAATATAAGAGTTGCAGCGTAATGTTTTCTCAAGGTTTTCCCCCTTTTCAACTGTTCACAGCTGTTTCCCTTATTATTTTCTATGACTTCAGTAGTGTTCTTATTCCTCCATAGGCATAAAGGCATAGATAATGCGTTTATTGTGCTACTTTCCAACGTTGCCTTAGATTTTTACTGGGATTTCGTTACCAAAAAAGTTATTGCAGTATTAAATTTCATAAGATAAAATAACTGTATATACAAAATAAGGAAGTGGTTTTGCCAAACTCAGTTAGGTCATCAAAAGGTGCAAAATCCTCGATTAATAACATAATCAAAAAAGCATTGCGAGTGAGCAATGCTTTTTTGATAAATTAAACTTGTTTTTGTAATATCTTTATATTTTTGATCAGTTCATTCGAATACTCGATAGGAAATTCTGGTCCCATATACACTTGGCCTGTATCATGCTTTCTAATCTGAATTCTTAAACAAGGGCTACCAGTGTAACCTTTATCTACCAAAGTCACTCTAATGCTTTCATCCTTACCAATTTTAGATACATCAGTCTCAATAAAACAGTTGCTCTTACTATCTCTTTTTAACATATTTACCCTCCTTTTCTTTAATCATAATTTATTTTAACTGAGTTGAAAAACACTGTATCGAGCGGTTTAACTTAATATGCGATATAAATTTCATAGTACACTCATATGTAAAACTCTTTCTTTCAATGATTTTTGTATATGTTCTGCCTTTCATACAATTTCTTTTATCTATTTTAACATAGCATATTAAACTAAACTGCCCGATAGTTGCATTAGAAAAACCAAATTTAACAATTCCCTCTTCGCCTAACCTTTCGTTAATTATGGCAGGAGATAGCAGCCTAAATTAATCTCCTTAAATTTACCTGTTAAACAAGAACGTATATTCGTATATAATAAAGAGAAACATACGTTCGGGAGAGTGTTAATCATGGATTTCAAAAGAGAAAGCATATTATGTATTGATTTAAAGAGCTTTTATGCTTCATGTTCGTGTATAAAAAGAGGCTTAGATCCGTTAACCACCTACTTAGCTGTTGTTGGAGCTACCGATCGCCAAGGGAGTGTCGTTTTAGCGTCAACCCCCCTTATGAAAAAAAATATCGTATCAAAACAGGAAGCCGCTTGTTTGAGATACCCAAACATAAAGAGATCCACATCGTAAATGCGGAAATGAAGTATTACCTTTGTATGTCTATGGAAGTAACCAAAATTCTCCATCGTTATGCAGCTAGAGAAGATATACACGTTTATTCCATAGATGAAGCCTTCATACGAGTAAATCCTGTTGAACGTATTTTTGGTGACAAATGGTCGATCGCAAGAAGGATAAAAAAGGAGATATTTGAAGAGTTAGGACTCACAGTAGCGATCGGAATCGGTGAGAACATGTTGCTCAGTAAACTATGTTTGGACCTCGATGCTAAAAAAACAACAGAAGGGATCGCCGAGTGGACATATGAATCAGTCCCTCAAAAATTATGGCCTGTTACCCCACTGTCTGAAATGTGGGGTATCGGTTCAAGACTACAAAATACATTAAACCGAATGGGTATCGTTAAAGTGGGTGACTTAGCCCACTACCCCTTAGAACTATTGGAAAAGAAGTTTGGAATCATGGGAAACCAGCTTTATTATCACGCTCACGGTATCGACAATAGTGATCTTGGTGCACCTATTATACTGGGCCAAATCAGTTTTGGAAAAAGCCAAATTCTATTGAGGGACTACACAGACAAAGAAGAAGTAAAGCATGTGATCTTAGAAATCTGCGAAGAAGTGGCCAGGCGAACAAGGTCTGCACACAAAGCGGGAAGAACGATTAGTTTAGGTATCGGTTACTCCAAAGATTCCTTCGGCGGCGGATTCCACCGAGCAAAAACAATCGATCAACCGACCAATATCACGATGGATGTCTATAATGTTTGTCTTGAATTGTTTGAGAAGTTTTATAATGGCGACGTTGTGAGAAGTATAGATGTTAGGATTTCAAATGTTGTGGATGATTCCGAAATACAGTTATCGTTGTTTGATTTAGATAATCCTAAACGAAATCGACTAGGTTATACGATGGATGAAATAAGAAGAAAACATGGTCCTGCATCTTTATTAAGAGCCGTATCGTTCACCAAAGCAGGTACAGCTCTCCATAGAAGTAAGTTAATCGGTGGACATAAAGGATAAAGAGCTTGGCAATCGCCAAGCTCTCTCGTCCGCCTGAGCGGCTTTTTCTTTATTTGATAAATCATCTACTCCGCAAACTTCACAAAAACAGGAATTCGCAGTAACCCTGCTTTCGTGTAATTCCTATACTTTACGGTACATCGTACAGATGGCCTCAGATACACTGCATCTCAACTGATTGTGCCGCAAGGATTAAACCAGGGAATAGGCCTTGTAGCAATAAACATCTGGCTGCCATATATTCGCTTGTTGCCCTTCTAAATCAAATCCATTTTCGTAATAACCTAAGTGCATATGGTATCTATCGTCATATAACACTTTCAAACACCCCACTCTATACTGAATTTTGATATCACACATTTGATACTGTTCGTAATCAGGAAATATAAAAAGCAATTAATCGTTACCTCCGGATTAATTGCTTTTTCTCCTAAGTATATAAAGGGATTCATCTTGTTTAATGATAAAACGATAGAGCCGAAGAAGTACAATCATAAATTCACCCAATTATTTAATGAAGTTAAAGCGATAAACAAGGAGTATCCATGGGATACGTTTGATGAGTTGATCAGCCGATTCTATCAACATTATCAATCGCGATATCCAGAAAATAAAGACAAAAGCATGTATCAATCCACCGAAGAACTAAACGAAATTGACAAATTAGTCTTTGCCCTGAACCAAAACATGCCTGTACCCGAGGAAATAAAACTACGCTCAGGGTTGTTCATCCAAATGACAACCGATCTTCATTTTGGAGGTGTGAATTGGGCCACAATAAACAATCATGCCATTGATTTGGATAGACTTTCGAAAGAAGCCAACAAACTCTTGAAACATCTTTACGGAGATAATTACTAAACATAAAAACATCCGCTTTTCACATGAGCGTTTTGGAATCCGAACGGGTCTTGTTTTCTCCGTTTACAAGTCTTTATTTACATCCATTGATGGGAAATTTATTACCGATGTTTTATACTAATTTCCTAAAAAATGAAGGAGGTTGCCTCCTTCATTTCTCATTATAACTCTGATTCAGCTTTTTTTATTTCGGATAGACGAGCAAACATCAATGGCAACTCTTTACCTTCCTCCAATTGACTGCAATTTTGGAGCGAAAGTCCATCCCAGGATTTACAGGAGTAGGTTCCCGTTTTTTCATAAGAACTTATATTTACTTTGTATGTATAGTTTTTTCCATCAAAGCTCAATTGGTTTTTTCCGTATTTTGTTCCATCTTGCAAAATATGAATGGTAATTTTGAATGGTTTTCCGCTTTCTGCTTCCTTTTGCTTTTTTAACAGCGAAACAAGGTTTTCAGAGCTGCTGTCTGTTATATCCTTGCTGTTGAAGTATGAAATGGGTTCTTTTTTCTCTTTCGCCTCATTCAATGCTTTTTCATTTGGTGTATCAGATTTACTGCAAGCTCCTAAAACAAAAAGCATACTAAGAACAAAGCAAATGCCAATGCCAATGCCAACAATAAATTTTTTCACTATTTCTCCCCCCTTAGTATTAACTGCTCTTTTAGACTTTCAATACTATCGGAGAGCTCTCTACTTTTCTTTTAGCATACTGGCTGTACTCCCCTTGGTTGGTTACAACTCAAGTTGATTTCTTTTTGCTTTTAGCTTCCAAGAGAAAGAAGATAATAAGTATAATAACGACAGCAATCATGCTGGTTGTAGAAGAAATCACCTTCCCCAATCACAACCCAGCTATTAAGACCATCAAGGGAGTAGCAATGACTCTTAGATACAAAAGGGACTTACTCATTAAAACCATCCTTTTATTGTCAATGCATTATTTAAAAAAGTCGTATGCAAGAAAAAGGAAAAATACAATTGTGATTGCCATCTTTGATTTAGAATGACGGTTAACAATTGTCATCGTAAGACATAGAACAGTAAAAAGAGCAAACCCAATGTATTGCATTGTCCCGTGTAAAGAACTTATTTTAGATAGCAGAAAGACAGCAATACTTATAATTGCCAGAATGATAACAAACACAGTTGATGGGGATTTTTTGTTTTCTTTCTCGCTGAACATTATTGTCCCACCTTTCATATAATTCAGAAAATAATTGTATCACAATATTCGGAAATGTTGTATACTAAATCTTGTATTTCAAAATTTTAGAAGAGAAGGTGAATTTTTGAAAAAGCATCTAGTAATTTTATCAAGTGTGGCTTTAACAGCTTCCATTTTGGGAGCCACATCAAATGTAGCTTTTGCAGAAACAACTGATGAGCCCGTGACAGAAGAAACACAAGTAGTTGATACGTTGACCATTGTAGAAGAGTTTGATGAAGAAACAGGTCAAGAAGTAGCTGAAACTATTACTTCCTCAGAAAATATGGACGAGTCCTTAGTAGGAGAGAACAGTGATGAAGTTGAAGCACCATTACCTGGTGAGCCTGTTATTCCTGTTAAGCCTGGCGATCCCCAATATTCTAATGTGAACCCTGGTTCTATGAATTACAAGTTGATTGATACGTTCACAGGTAATTCTTCGATTTATGATACTCTCAAAGAATGGACTTCCCAGTTTGCAGCATGTGTTATCCCAGCAAGATTTGTAAAAAATGTATGGGCTTCAGCTGCTGGATCAGCTACCTATAACACTTTTCATAATCCTCCTAAAACAAGATATTATACAGACAAAATTTATCAAGCCCAAGATGCAGTTTGGAATTACGGAAAGTCTGTAGGATATGAGTACTCTGATAAAGCCAAAACAAAATTAACAAGGAAAGTGACCCACGTCAATAAAACTCGTCACTAATCTTACATATGAAAAGAGCAGCCCTTATTATAAGGACTGCTTTTTATTATTTAATTTGCCATGTAAATAAACCTTTCCAAACCACAAAGATAGCCGTGCTGTAAAGCCCCGTCTTCTTCTAATAATCGTGCATCGTACCTGTCTATAAAAATAAAACAACCGGATCATGTTTCATCCCATCTTTTTGTTTTAATGATTTGGTCTTGATCGACAATTATTTCCTTGCTATTAAGGTCAGTAATCTCTATATCGATAAATTCAAAACATGAGCAAATTCAGGCGAATGATAGGATTTTGTTCTAAACCCGTTGTCATCAAAACAAATGATCTTAACTTATTTAACCACCATGCACTTCTCCACCATTCGTTTTAAAGCAGACAACACAAGAATATATAACTGTTGACGATAGTTGCCACCTTTATCTTTGACTTTTTTCACCTGATTGCATGCGGTATAGCTGTAGATGAACTTATCGATGGAAACCGTGTTTCCATTTTCATTGTAAGGTCGGGATTTGCAACTGAATCGCTGCTTTGATACTCTTGGCCATCATTGATGCTGTATGTTGCCATGCTTGTCATACGCAAACACCTGGTCTTCATTCAGTTTCGTTCTACTGGCCGTTTCGGTCCATGTTCGCTTCATCTGGTCAAGCAGGTTGTACTCTTAGTGAAAGACAAACGTTCCGTTTCCTTTTTTGATCTGTACCTACCTTACACGCTCTTTTTCGTCATACCTACAGTCGGTAATGAGCCCAAACGAGGCCGTGGTTTTTACATGGTTACTGCTCGCACTGTAGGTTAAATTGATGGAATCACGCCATACCGAGTGCTTGATCTGGGACACGCTGCCGCTTCGCCTCGTACGAGATGTCAGTAGTGTTTCGTTTTCCACCCACCGACGGGTGAGTGATCTTGTTCTCACGGTCATGGTCGGCATCCCAAAGTGTAGTCGGTCACTTCGGTTCCGTTTAAACACCCCCACAGTGAACTAATGGTTTTGAATTCAGTTAACCGTTGTGTTTTAAAGAAACCTTTAAATTCGAAAACTTTACAGTTAAAGAAGGGACAACCTGAGAGGAGGAACCACTCTTCCTAAGAGATGGATCAAAAGCAAGCGGACGAACTTATAAGGATAAAGTAATTTTCACACCGAAAAACTAGAGAATCTCCAAAAAGAAGCGAAGTGATATTAGCGAGTTCCGTTAATAACCAACCATCACCTAGGTAAATCACCACTAAAAAAAGAACCCCTTGTAAGGTTCTTTTTCATATTCCAATTGTTTCAATACATCTTACGACAGGGCATTTTCGAAAACAGCTTTTACTTGAATACCTTCAAACTGTTTTCCATGAAATTGTACGTTTATTCCGTTAAGAATCACCCCATATTAACGTTTATATCTATCATGAAATTATACTTTTAATAATTATTTCCAATTTCTTTTATCAAAACAGAAAGCGTGTCACCAATAGGTGAAGATTCCATTGAAGATATAATTTTCTCCCTGCTTTTTTCGAGGTTTTCCAATGATTGAATGAGGCTGTTTTTTGTTAAATTTTCTTCTTCCAATGTCAGTGCGTATCCTTTATTCATAAAGGATTCTGCGTTTAAAATTTGGTCGCCTCTGCTTTGTTTTTTGGTCAGAGGGATAATTAACATGGGTATTTTTAAAGCTAGAAATTCAAAAATGGCGTTTGATCCTCCCCTTGTAACGACTGCATTCGTTGCAGCAAGTATATTAGGCAGTTCTTTGTTTATGTATTCGAATTGCTGGTAACCTGTAATGTTATTTAAACCCTCATCTTTTAGCCCTTTTCCGCATAGATGGACGACTTGATATTGCGAAGTAAGCTCCTTAAGTGAATCCCTGATGGTTTCGTTAATTTTTTTAGCTCCCAAGCTGCCTCCCATTACAGTTAAAATGGGCTTTTCTTTGTTAAAACCAAGAAACTTTATTCCTTTCTCCTTATCACCCGAAAAAATCTCCCTCCTGATTGGGGAACCAATGGCATCTGTTTTATATGCTGGAAAATGCTTTGCTGCTTCTTCAAAGGAAGTAAAGATTTTTGTAGCAAAACGCTGAGAAATTTTATTGGCCAAACCAGGGGTCAAATCGCTTTCATGTATATATATTGGTATTTTTAGTGTACTGGCAGCAATGATAACTGGAACTGAGACAAAGCCTCCTTTTGAAAAAACAAGGTTTGGTTTTAGCCTTTTCAGAAGATTTCTTGCTTCCGCAATTCCTTTTAATACACGGAACAGATCCTTCACATTTTCTGCATCAATGTACCGCCGGAGCTTTCCACTGCTAATTCCGTAATATGGGATATTCATAGCGGAAATTAGTTCCTTTTCAATGCCTTTTTTCGATCCTATATAATGTAGGGTCCATTTTTCATTTGAAAGTTCATTAATGATGGCGATATTAGGAGTAACATGCCCCGCAGATCCGCCTCCAGTAAACACGATTGATTGTTTGTTCATTTTTATACCCGCCTATAATATTTAATACTTTTATTATATTTTATAATGAGATTTTAGATAAGGTGAAAACTGATCAGTCTATTATTATCAAATAGCTATAAGGATTATCTTGTACGAATGAAAAAACTAGCTTTTGCCTAAAGAGTTGTTTGGAAAAAAGGTATTTAGTTCATAATCGAGAACACATATAATTGAAATGAGTTGCCAAGAAGGTCGGGCGACAGCCCGGCACTTCCCGGATGAACCTTAGGTTGAAGGGATTTTATTGAACTAACGCACTCGTTAGTGGAACAACTTAGAAATCCATAAATCATCTGAAATATTTAATAAATTTACAACATTTAAAGCAACCTTCTCAAAGTCTTCCTCGATTTTTGCCTTCTCAAAATCAAACCATATTCCGTCTTCACCTTCGGATTTTGCCCCCAACCTAAAACGTTTGTCTATATCATGAGCAGTAACTTTGTTTGGTGGTATTTGTTCTCCCCAGTCCATTTTTACACCTTGTATTGGACAAACTGCTAACTCGACAACAAACGAACCTCCCCATTTGTTAAATTGAAAAGTTATTAAATCAATATTTTTTTCATTCATTCGTCTAAAATGAGGTAATGAACCTTTAAATCCTTGTTGTCGTAAGAAGGGTATAAGAACTTTTTTCAAAGCATTATTCATCAATGTCCTTTCGTTTGATGCCATTTTCCTCCTCCTCTTTCTTATTCATTTTTCAACTATTCTACACCGTTACTTGAAAGAATATCTTTATGAATTTGTAGTGAATTTCAAATGTTTATCACCTAAGATAATAATGTTTATATTCCATTTTGGATGCATAACTAAATTGTTGTTTTCATCAAATTCTAAACCCGTTATTTTGGGTAATGATTGGTTAAAGTTTATTTAAAAGAAGGGACAATGTTAAACATTGTCCCTTCTTTGTTACCTTTTTCTAATTTTTAACATCGAGTTAGCATTTGCCTGAAATTTATATCGCACTTTAACTTCTTCGACTGTACATCCATTATCCGCGAGATAACTTATTAATTTATCTAAATTCTCATATCTTTTTCCCTCTAAATCAACTAAAGGGAAAATACGAACTTCCTCTTTCGTAACCCTCAAAAATTCATTTAGCGTTTCTATGTGAAATGGGTAATCTAACCTATCCGCATACATAAATAGAAAATGTGCAGAGAGAATAATATCAAATTCTTCATTCCTAAACGGTAAAGAAGGTAATGTAACGGGAATGTAGCTTTCGCTAGATTCCTCCATATCTTTGGCACAATCTTTCAAAGCACTTAAACGATGATTTCTAAGACCTTCTATATCTCTAAAATAATTCCATTTATAATTGTTTTGGGCTTTTTGCATATTCTCCATCGCGTGTTCAATATCCTGAAGACCTTTATTTTTTAGGTCCTCACCCGAATGATAATAAGCAATATCGCAAGCTGTTACGTCTAAACCTGATTTGTTACCAACAGCAGTAAATGAACAAGCTCCTGCTGGACAATCGAGTATTTTCTTTCCTTGTAGTTCATCTTCTGAAAGCGAGAACATATCAAAATACTCTTCAAAGGTTCTCCCAATAAAAACAATTCGCTCTAAATCTAACTTTGTACTCTGCTCAACTTTACTCAACTAAACTCACCTCTTCTAAAAGTTTACATTCATATTAACACCAATAATTGGGTAAGGTTAACCTTTTTTGACTTTCTTTTAAAACGAACCTGCCCCGTTAGTGCCGGAAAAGGCTATCTCAGCAACTTTCCTTATTGAAGTAAAGAATGCGTTAGTTACATAACTAAAAATTAGAGTCTTATTTCACTTTTATAAAATAGAAACCTGTCCCATTTTCTTGCGGAACAAACCCTTATTGAGCTGAATTATTTTCCACCATTTCTTGTTCTGCTACTGATATAAATGTGTAAATATCTTTTCCTTCAGCTATCATACCTTCAACACGGTCTTGTTCCTCTCTAGAAACCAATCTGTATTGGTCTCCATTATTAGTACTAGTTTGTCCATCTTCTACTTTTAGTTGTTCATCTTGTGCAAAAGCCTCTGTACTTTTCAAGTCTTTCTCAAGACCGATTGACACTATGAATATTAGGATCATCCACAACGTTTGAATGACCTTTGTAAGGGGTAGGGGGCAACATGGTCAATAAAATACAGATGGGGGTGATGAAGATGACAATTCGTACACTAAATGAGCAATATATGCTCATCGAGTACCCTGTGACTCTTGAGGAAATGGAAAAATCATCGAAAGAGATGCCTAAAAGCGAAAGACTCTACTATGAATATGCATTTAAAGCCCTTCGAAAAGATATGAAAGATACTGAAACTATTCATTATTTTACGGTTGCAGACTCTAAGTTGACTAAAACCGGTTTTATCGTGGTCGCAGACAGTAACTTATACCTCGTATCCATGAAAATGGGGTTCTTTGGTGGTGCTCAAACAGAGACTATCCCGTATAAAAGCATCAAAAGCATTGATTTTGATATTGCTCCTGATCCATGGGGAAAAGCAATGATGAATCTCGGCATTTTATATATTGAAGTAAAGGGAATAATCGGATCCAGCAAACGGACAATTCGTAATATCCCCCAAGAACATCTGGATAACCTGCGAAAAGCCATTCAGGATAAACTTTAGCTGCAAACCCCAAAAAAACTCCTCATTTAGAGGAGTTTTTTAATTTTTACATTCATTAATATGGGATTTTTAGCTGATCCAGAATTCACGATTAAATACCGCTACTAATTCGCAAATCATACTCCTCCATTAGTAACTTATAAACAGAAAAAAGCATTCTATTTAAATTAGATAGGATACTTTTTAAATTTGTCATATTTTGAGGGTTGTATGTACTCATGTTTTTGTGCTAATTTTTTATAGTGTTTAAACACCCTTAATTTAAAAGAACGCGTTCCATAAATTTAAGGGACGATACATAATTTATGTAAACTGAACGATAACTCCACGTTTTACGCCTTTCAATATATATTATGTTAACTAGAAAAAAACACAAACGTACCATAAGTTAGTTTCTTCCCTCACGTTGTAGGCAAAATTTCAAAAAACCCTGGAAGAACTATATTCAACCTCCCCAATCCATTGAAGAAATAAAAAGCAAAGCCTGTACGCATCCTTTTATTCAAAATCTTTTAATTGATTATTATAAGCGTAATTTTTCCGACTCAAAAAAGAGCTAGAAAAGCTCTCTTTTGAGTCGAGAAACCCACAGTTACTGCGATTTTGCAATTTTGTGGCGTAATTCTTCGATTTCAGCCACCGGGATTTACGTTGCTTAAGCTATATCTTTGTCGTCCAGTTTCCCTTTTTTACTGAGTTTGATGCCTTCTCTTTTGGTACAGTATTATTATGTAAACCAAAACTCGCTCTAACATTCACCTCAACAAAAAATTAGTAGCACAAACCATGGCCGTGGTTTGTGCTACTAATCTTAGTATGTTTTATGTTTGATTTATCAGTGGGTAGTTCGCTTGAAACCAAGATGCTGCAGAGCGAGATGCAGGCTTGAAAAGGTCTTGATCCCTTTAAATTCGACACCGAGAGACGTCATGGTAAGGGCAAGCTCAGGTCGTAATCCGCTGATTTTTGTTTCAACACCAATAAGCTCCAATGCGTGAATCACCTGATAAATCTTTTGTGCCACCATCGTATCAATGATCGGTACTCCTGATAAATCCAGAATAAGGCTGCTCAAATCGAGATCCACCGAACGTTTTAAGGCATTGTCCATGAGGATCTGTGCCCGTTTGGTATCAATACCACCAATCATGGGCAATATGCCGATTCCGTCTCCAAGAAGAACCACTGGAACGGATAACTCATCAATCTCTAACTCAGCGGTTCTCAAGTTGGAAACATAATTTTCCATATATGACGTACTTACCATTTGTACTGCCGTATCCACAACGAGATCAAATCCTGAAATTATCTCATAAAACATATCGAGATCCAAGTTTTCGTTTTTAGCGGCCTTTTTTATAATCAAACCGATTTCGTTTCGGTAAAAATGAACCTCTTCAATCGCATGATCAAGAGGAATATTCAATGAAACAAAAATATCCGCATAATCCTTGCCCCATTCCTTAAGTTTTTTAGCTGTAATGCTCAAAGGAAGCGGGATGGTTTCCCCATATAATTGGATTAGCTGCAACCGCAAGTGCTGAAGTCGGTCTTTATTATTACCTGCATGCTTATAGTTAAAATGCTCATACTCGAGAATGGAATTGGATAATGTTTCTTTTTGTTCTAATATCAGCCAACTAATGTTTTGAAGATAAGTAGTTGGTTCATTAATAATGATTTTTGACATAACAGACTCCTCCTCAAACCTACGAATAGTCTATCCTATATTGTTCGATCATTTTCCTTTTTTTGTAACGTAATGTTAAAAAAATGGAGTTTCCTACGCCTAAACGAGGAGAAATCCCTCAGGCCAAAAGTTCTGCAAACAACAACACGATTCATATTCAGGTTCCATTCTTACTTCTCCGTTTTTTACTTCTCCAAGTTCTTTTATAACATTTTTGTTTTCATCAATCCACTTAAAAACATTCCATTAATTCTGGTGTACTAAGTAAATCGCCCTGTTTCCTATATAGTTAAATTAAGCATTAAGAAATAATTTTATAACGGCTGAGACCACTGAAAATATCCTTGATATGATTTTGATCTGTTGGTATGGGGAATTTACTTCTGCCCAAGTACTTTTACTGCGTAGTACAAGTTTTCCTAACTTTTGTGTCGTTGTACACACGTTCCTATAACATCTCATATCCGGTACTTACACCGCCCAAGTTAACGATAAGTGTCGACCCGATAACTCTCATGGACGTCCGATAACTCACACGGCCGTCTCATAACTTACGGGACCGTTCCATAATGAAATTTATCTTCCGGAGGTCGATATTGAACATTCAACAAGCTACTGATGACTTTCTCATGTATTTGCACGTGGAGAAAAATTACTCGCCGAATACTTTAAAAAGTTACGCATTTGATCTCAAGCTCTATGCGGAGTTTTTGATCAAACATGATCTTTCCATTGAGCTCTGTGACTTAACACCCGCAACAACACGGCGTTTTATCCAGGAACAAGTCATTCAATTTCACATTAAGCCCAGAACGCTGCAGCGACGCATTTCCGCTTTAAAATCGTTCTGTGATTACTGCATCAAGGAAAAATACATGGAACATAACTTCACGATGGGCATCCAAGCCCCCAAATCCGATAAAAAACTGCCTGTCTACATGACACTCGAAGAACTTAAGCAACTGTTTACGTATTTAGAGAACGATACCAGTAAATTTGCAACGAGAAATCATCTGATGTTTAAATTCCTGGCTACAACTGACATGCGAAGACAAGAAATGGTGGATTTAACATGGGGCCAGATGGACATTGATAATCAAACGATACGGATATTCGGAAAAGGGCGAAAAGAACGCCTCCTCCCCTTTCATCCCATGGTGATTCCGCTGTTAAAGGCTTATATGAATGAACGTGAAGCATTTCAGTTGTATTCAACAGAACCGGTATTTCTGAACAAAGACAAGAAAAAGCTGGATCCCAGAGGGTTGCATAAGATTTTTAAAGACACATTGCGGAAAGCCGGTTTGCCTCCGCAGCGTTTTTCGTTGCATCATCTGCGGCATACGTTTGCGACCTTGCTGCTGCAGAACAAAAACAACCAGGTGGATATTCGCATTTTGCAAGAGCTACTGGGTCATGAAAGCCTCAGCACTACCTCCATTTACACACATGTAGATTTTGAGCAAAAAAAGTCTGCCATCCATTCATTTTTAAGCTAAAAAGAGCCCTAACAAGGCTCTTTTTTTTTGTATCTAATTCAATTTTTTTAGTAATTTTAAATATTCACCGTATTCGTCTTCACCAATGAATAATACATTGGTAAATCCCTTCTTTTCATACAGGTGTCTTGCATTTAAATTATCTGTATCAACCCCCAGAGTTATTTCTTTATATCCGAGTCGCTTAGCGTAATCAATCAGATAATCAAGAATAATGCTACCAATTCCACGATTTCGGTTATCGTCTTTGACAATCATACGAGATAGATAAATCCGTCTATTTGAAATAGTGTAATCTGGGTCATTGTTTTTAAAAACTAACGACCCTTCACCGATAAACTCATTATTTTCTAAATAAATAAAAGTAATCCTGTTTCCTCTTACTAATTCTTCATAAAAAGTCTTAGCCATTTCTGGGTTCTTTTCCATATCCCAAATATTACTGCACTTATTAAAGTCTCTTGGGTTTAATTTGATTATTTGATATGAAGACATACCTATCCACCTTCATGCTAAAAAAGTTCTTGTCAAAATAATACCATAAAAAGTAAATTGGTCCTTATCTTTTTGAAAAGCAAAAATCCTTACGAAAAGAGCCTTTTATTTTGAGACATGCTTCAGCAATAATTTCTCTAACAGGTCCGGGTTTTTCTCCGCCAGCTTTAACAAGAACTCTTCTGTATAGGGCAAATCATTGCCCATTGGTTGTAGTTCGGTCTCATTTGGCGACTCCTCATCGGTGTCTTTTGGTTTTGTTTCAGACTCCTCATTTAATGATTGTTCCAGCTCTTCCTCGAGTTCCCTCAAGGCTTTTTTGATTTGATAAATCGACGCCACAGAAGTGTTCAACCGGTTGGCACTGTATTTGATGGTAATTTGGTCATTGTAATACTCTTCTTACAACCAAGGAGCCGCGGAACCATTCGAATCCAGAATAATGATCCATTGAAAATCGTTCTGGCAGACGAAGGCTTTCTTGACAATCCATTTGATATGGAGAGCGTAAAGGGGATTTGGAATATATCAAGCCAATAGCAGTGGAGTTATCCAAAATCGATCCTGCTTATCTGCTTGTTACTCCATCCCTTGAAATGATTGATAATGATGAAGCACTAGAAGAGTTTATAAAGGAAAACTTTGGCCATAATCATCATCAGCAAATTTTGCTTATTGGCTATACAATAGCCCAAAGTTTATTAGAGTGAAACCAGCAGCAAAACGCTGCTGGTTTTCATGTTTTTATAATTTGTTTGTTAATCATCCTCATATGGGTCATTTCCATTTGCCAGCTATTTTTGTTGCATCCCAGACCTGCTCTAATAAGAGTAAAAAGACTAATAGCCATCGTTTCTGAACATTAATTTAACCAAGCGTTTAGGGTCTTAATTCTTTTAAGTATTAGCCAATCAAGCAAGAAGACGACAATAATTGATATTCCGACCAAAGGCATAACTAGCCCCATACTTATCATAATAAAAAATACAAAGGTGGTAACCTTTTTGCTTTTGGAAGGCGATATAGAACCTAACTTGCCTCTAGGTTTCCGCTTTCTCCACATAATATAAGATGTAATAGCTATTCCGATAAGTCCAACGCATAAAATAAGTCCTACTATCTGATTGGCAAGTCCAAACAAAGTCCCTTGGTGAAAGGCGATGCCCACTGAAATCAACTTTGCCATGATTCCATAATCATGAAAACGGACATCGGTTAAAACTTTTCCACTGTATTGATCAATGTTCAAGGTCGCGTCCTTCATAGGATTTGGATTAGAGGTCGAAATCGTGTAAACTCCCTTCGCCCCTTCAGGTAATGAAATGCTATATGGTTTCTGAATTTTTTCTTTACTAGCAATGGCCCGAACATTTTCGAGCGTCAATGAATGTTTCCCATCTTTGGAAGCAGGAACAGGTTGATTTTCTGTCGCCCAAGGGACATCCTTTGCCACGTCTTTTGTTGTAACCTCCGACTCTGGTTTTCCCATATAACTAAAAGCAAATGGAGGATATCCTGTATCCGTTGAAGTGGCCATTTTGTTGATTTTTTCCCCCATTACACCTGACCATGGTAAACCCGTTGCAATCAAGAGCAAAATACCAAGTGATAGCCAGAAGGCTGGAACAGCATGCATGTCCCTCCAGAATGTTCTTCCTTTCGCACTGAACAGAGGAAGGATAGTTCCCCAAATCGATTGTGTATTTCTTGGACACCAAATATAAAGACCAGTTCCTAGGAGAATAACACCCCAACATGCCGCAAGTTCTACAAGTCGATTAGCGAAAGTACCTCCAACGATGAGTTCACTGTGGAGTTTTTTAAATATCTCCGTAAACTTTTTCTCTTCAGCCAGAGAGCCACGAATCTTACCGTTATACGGATCAATATATACAGAATTCATTAACTCTCCGTTCTTAATACTGATCTCAGCCGTCCTTTTAGGGTCATCATAAGATTTAACAGCTGTAACCGTGCTCTTAGGATATTGCTTTTTTACCTTGTTAACCAGTTCTGTCGGCGTTATTTCTTTTTCTGAGGCTTTTTTTACATAGTAAAGATCCTTATACAGTACATTTTCTATTTGAGGCTTAAAAAGATATACTCCTCCACTAAAGGCCAAAATAATTAAAAATGGTGCAAAGATAATACCAGCATAAAAATGCCATCTCCACACTGTCTGGTAAATCGAGTGAGTTCCTTCCCTGCTTTTTTTATTTTCCAACCTTGACACTAGCTTAATTGCCTCCATAATCACCTACACCCTTATTCCTTTTTTCCACTCCTAATCCAGTGGTTTAAATACTAATTGAGTATAAGGGAGGTTTATTTATACTGTCATCACTCGATAGGGGTATATTTAAAGACAAATTTATTGAATCTTTGAACAATGTGTAAAATGGCTCTTATAAGAACCTTTTGATATAAACGCTTAAAAATTAGGCAAGTATCGCCCAAAAGAGGGATTCAAAAAAGTGAGGGACTATGAAAAGATAGTAGTGTTTGTTTATACAGAATAAGGAAGAAAGAAGGAACACACGGTGAGAAAAAAGAAAACCATCATATTGATATTATTTTCCCTTATTTGTGGATTAGCAGCTTGTAGCAACGGAAATAAGGCAAAAGTACAAAGTGTATCGAACGGGGACCAATATCAAAAGGTAGGTTCATTTTCGTATATAGATCAAGATGGTAATTCCTATTCGCAAGCTGATTTAGATAAAAAAGTATGGCTTGCTAATTTTATTTTTGCTAACTGTGAAACAGTTTGTCCTCCTATGACTGCTCACATGGCTAAAATACAGAAGTTATTAAAAGACAATGGAGTAAAAGCCCAAATCGTTTCTTTTAGTGTGGACCCCAAAAGAGATACACCTCAAAAACTTAAGGCATTCGGGATGAAATTTGATGCTAACTTTTCAAATTGGCACTTTTTAACTGGCTATCACCAAAAAGACATCGAAACATTTGCAAGGAAATCATTTAATACTGCTGTTTCGGCGAACCCAACTTCTGATCAGTTTATACATGGTACTTCCTTTTTTCTGATTAATCAAAAAGGACAAGTAATCAAAAGGTATGATGGTGTTCAAAATGTTCCCTACAAAAAAATAGTTAACGATATAAGAGATTTAAATAAAAAGGAAAGATGATTAATTGAAAATGAAGCATATATTTCTTTTAACTTTTCTATTCTTATTAAGTGCCTGTAATAATCATGTACATAATCATCATTCATCAACCACCGAAGAAATAATGGATAACTCAAAACCCGTTCATGTGGATGTAAAGGTGGTTCCAGACAAACCTAAAAAAGGCCAACCTTTTTCCATCCAAGCCAAAGTCACTCAGGATAACCTTATTGTAACGGATGCCGATGAAGTAATATTTGAAGTATGGCAGGATGGTACATCACAACATACTAAAATCAGATCTAAAACACCTCAAAAAAATGGTTTATATTATATTCGACCGAAATTCAATAAAGCAGGAAAATATCATGTAATAGCACATGTAACGGCTCGAGAAATGCACACCATGCCACAAAAACAGTTTATCGTTCAGTAAAAAATCAGACGTTAAGGTCTGATTTTTTTTATGCTCTGAAATTATTTTCCCTGGTTCTTACTACCAAACGATTAATTATAGTTGAATTCCTAATTCTTTTGCAGCCTTTTGAAGGCAGTCTCGATTAATTTTTACATTCTTTAGGATTTGAGTTTTGTCCTTGCTGTTAATAGCTTCTTCTAATGCATCAAACTTGCCATGCATGTCCTCTCCCATCTTTTTGTTTTTTGCTTCAATGGGAGGAAGCACAGCGGAATGATATTCTTCATGCATCGACTCAAATTGGTCGGCAGCACTTTTAAAATCCTTTTTATTGACATCTTTTTCGATGGCAGTCAGACCATTAAGCTCTTCTTTGATGGCCTTAGCGGTTTGGCTGTTATTGGTCTTGTTAGTATTGGTGTCTTTATGCTCATGCTGCGAGTGATCATCGCCAGAATTCTGTGAGGAGCTGCATCCTGCAAGGCCAAGGCTTACTGCGAAAGTAAGCGGAATAAGTAGAAACCCTTTGGTTTTCATGTGTTAATCATTCTCCTTTTTTGTACGTTCACTTTATTTATTTTCTTTTGGCCATTCGGCTTCCTTTAAACCATAACCAAATACCCGTCAAACTAAATACAATCATGCTAACGGCACCAAGGTCAGTAAGCCATACAATGGATGTATCACCTAAAACACCTGAGTGAATTCCAAATATCCATTTCTGCATTATCAAATCGTTATCAGAACCATATCCAATCCAGGAACGGTGGTTCAATAATATGCCTGTTATCGCCATTAATAGGACAAGCAAAGATCCTGTGATACCAAATATCCGATGAATGGTCTTCATTAATCGATACATTAACGACTCCTAACTTCATGCCATCTTAAATCTTGACTATGACCTGATGCAGTTTTAGGCACAGAGTTATCCTTTTTATCGTTGTTTTAATCCCAATGAATGTTTCCTTAGAATGGAATAGTTTTTATCGTAATTAAGTATGTCCATTGTTTCAAGGTTGAATCCATCCTTTACGATAGGCATAGCTTGTTAGTTGAACACGGTTGTCCAAATGAAGTTTACTAAGGATATTTTTAAGATGGCTTTTTACTGTGTGTTCAGAAATAAACAGACACTCAGAAATTTCCCGATTGGATTGGCCTTGTGCGACCAATTGTAATATTTCCTTTTCACGTGGGGATAACGGTGTTTTTTCTTCTTTCTTTATATCTTGCGTGAATTCTTGTAAAATACGAAAGGCCATGTTTTGGGACATCGGCACCTCATCAACTGCAAAAGCACACAAGTAACTGTACCATTCAGTTGAATCTAGGTTTTTTAGCAGATAACCTTGTGCCCCTCTTTTAACAGCCTCAAAAAGATCTGTAATGTCATCCGAGACCGTCATAATAACGATTTTTATAGATGGGTTCTGATCCTTTATATACTTTGTTGCTTCCAATCCATCCATTAGAGGCATTCGGATATCCATTAAAACGAGATCAGGCTGCAATTTTTCCGTTAACTCAATCGCTTCTAGGCCATTTTTGGCCTCCCCAATTATTTTAAAATCACTGTACTCCTCTAACAAATCACATATACCCTCTCTGGCATGCTGATGGTCATCCACCACCAAGAGGCGAATTGGTTCCTTCATGCTCTACCTCCTCTTCTCAAATGACACCAGTATGTCCCCATGTAAAAGCTGGATATGAAATAGCCACCCCATTGCTTTCGCCCTGTCTTCTAATATTTGCAGACCATAACCTCTGTGGTCCCTTTTTATATGTTGCTCCGAACATTTATTCTTAATTTTACAAAGCCATCCGTTCTGATTTTGATTAGCATCAATCCAGACCTCATTTGTGCTGGCATGTTTGACTACATTAAATAATGCTTCTTTGATGCACGCAAATAACTCCACCTTATCCTTTGTGGAAAGAAGAGATTCATTTATATTCCATTGTAAGTCAACTTTCAAATGATGTTCCCTTTCCAATTCATGAATGTACTGTACTAACGTTTCAATCCAAGAAAATTCAGCTTCTTCTGGGGGAACACGCAAATTGTTTATGGCCTGTCTTGTGTTTTCATGAATTTGTTGTAGCGTCTTTTTCATTTTTATAAAGTGTGGATTTGTGTCTAGTTTTGCCTGTTTTCCAAGTTTGTTAATTTTTATGGATAATAAAAATAAAGACTGAGCTATACCATCGTGTAGTTCTCTGGCGATCTTGGCCCTTTCTTGGAGGGCTACTTTTTGTGTTCTTTCCTTATTTAATTCTTCTTGTATTTTTTCAAGAATCGAAAAGAGCTTTAAAAGGAAAATCACTGTCACCCCGAACACAATCAATGGAGACAAGATATTGCCGACTTCCATCGATACATATGGCATTAAAAAAGTATGTCTTATGTATTCCCAGATGGCAATCGAAAATGTAGGCAGAATTAAAATTAACCATTTAATCTGTTGATATGTCATGTTTTTCACCACTTTGCCTTTTACTTTTTCTATCTTCACATATTTTAATCTTATTGTTAATCCCCAATTGGAGGGATATAAGGAGGTTCAATAACAAAGACTGCCCTTAAGAGCAGTCTAAGTTTAGTTCAAATTTCTAGTCTATAAAATTCACAAAAACAGGCATACGCAACATTCCTGCCTTCGTATAGTTTCTGTACTTGACGGTACATCGTACAGTTGGATTCAGATAGACAACGTTTTCTGTTTCATTCAAAACCAAACCATCGATCGTTTGATTAAATTCCTTTCGTGCTTCATGCGGCACAAACTCAGTAACACCCACTATTTTCATTTTACCGTCTATAATCTTACCAAGTATCCAACCAAACTCCTTCTTACGATAACCAATGACAAATATGTCTTCATATTGATAATTGATGACTTTTATCCATGCTGGAGAGCGGTAATCGATTTGATATTTGGAACTTGCCTTCTTTAAGACAATTCCTTCTAGCCCATTGTCCTGGCAAAGTGAAAACAACTCAATTCCTTTGCCTTTCATCCAACGGATTTGCGTTAGACACTCACTTTCGTTAACAACTGAATCCAATAACTTTTTCCTTTCTAACAAGGGAAGATCATCACAGATTCACCTTCATGATACAGAATATCAAAGGCACAGAAATGCACAGGGCATCTGGTGGAGCTGCGATGAATTCTGTCCTGTCTCGCAATCTGAAAACGGCTCATGATGGCCTCAAAATCAAGATGGCCATTTTGATCGGTCAAGATGAGTTCCCCATCTAAGACCGTTCCTTAAGGTATGCCCAAGTCCATTAATTCAGAAAACTTTTTCGATACCTCGTTCTTATGCCTTGTATATAGTTTGACAGAATTAATATGGGTATAGATTAATCGAATTCCATCGAGTTTAAGTTCACTAATAAAATCGTCATGATTGAATGGTTCTTCCATTCGTTGCAAGAAGATCGGAGGTGCAAACAAATTAACTCACCCAATATCAGTTTATCATTGGGTGCTTTCTGGTCGCCAAAAAATGCACCAAGCAACTTTTGGGAATAACCTTGCGTTAATGAACTAACGCACCCTTTAGAAGAAGGCCTTTTCTGCTACAATGCTTTTGCTGTCACCAAATGGTGATAATTGATTACTTTTAAACCTTTAATTGTACCATTTTTATAAAAAATTTCTTCTACATCTTATAAACATTCTCGCCATGCTACCTCTTTTAATGCTTGATTTAAAAAGAATTGGATTATATTAGATCAATTGTTCATACTAAATTAAAATACTTGTTATAGAAGGAGATTACATGACACATCAAAAAAATAATCGAACTAAACCAGTCCAACATAGTAATCTAAATAAAGAAGATGATACATACGGCATATTTAAACAAGAAATGGAAATGGATACAGATATTAATGAAGACCCTAATCGGGAAAGATTATTGGATGAATCAATCGATTCGTTTCTAGAATCGAAAGAAGGACAGGAATTTTGAAATTAATTATTGGAGGTGGATTAATAATGCCAAGTAAACAAAGAAATTGAAAATACATTTAAATATAGTATTTGGAATAAACGAACAGATGCAGACCAATCTGGTAACAAAGAAAAATATACAAAGTCAATTGACAGATCTAACATAGAATCAAAAACAGCAGACAATCAAGAATAATAATTAGAAAGCAACCACAACAGGTTGCGATACCTGTGTGCTTAATAGTTGAAATATTTTTTCAAGTAAAACACCCGAAAATATAGAAATGAAGCAGTGCTTTAGTTGTTCCTCTTTACTGTAATAACCAATTTACAAAAGTAGCCTATCTAAGCCTATGGCACTAATAATCAACCGTTGTTTTTTACTTCTCAGTAATTTTTGAGACCAATCGACGAATCCACCATCACCAATGTTATGTTCTTCTCCGTTTATCTTCGTGATGACAGTAAATTGTAAACCTTTATAATACTGATTTTCTAAATTAGGCTCCTTTATTGATACTTTAATCGAAAACCGTTTCCCAAGCTGTGCAACTCTCAGCAGCAACCCTTCGGAATCTTTATAACCATCACGGCCACTTAGGATAACCTCAATATCTGATTGGAACAATGATTGGAATATATCTTGGTACACGCTAATGTGCTCTCAAAATGATTGCTTTTCGAACTGATAAGAACCTGTATCTGTACCAGAAGTGACCATACAGAACAGATGAAAATGTGGAAACATTCCAGGATTATTGAAATATTGAGTTCTAACATGTCGATGGGTTGTGCATAAGCGGATATAGTCCTCCCTGTTGCTCTTTTTGCGTGATTTTAACAAATCGCTAATATGCAAAGCTAGAAGGTTGGTCACGTCTGACACTACTTCAGTTCCTCTGATTGCAGAAAGCACTTTATTTTGATCGACTGTCGCTACAACAGAACAAGATCCTAAAGGAGCCACGGGAGATAACTGAACTGGTGTAGCGAAATGGTTGCTTGCTATTTTCAAAATATCTAGTTCAAGTTGCTTTAACTGGATAGGATCAACTGAAGCAGGATGCACCGAACGGTTTGCCTGGTACCTTTTAAGTAATTCGCTGGGAACTAACCTTTGGGTCTTCTCTCGAAAAACATAAAGTAAGAGCGTGTATAAATCGGTTTCTGGTATTCGATCAGCCAGTAATTCAACGATCTGTTCCACACCCAGTTCTTTAACAATTCGCTCAAGAATAAATGATGGATCTGACTCCATTGCGGTACCCCCTTTACTTCAAGTGTTTAAAGGCAAAAATCGCTCCAAATATGGGACGTTCCGACTACTATGCTTAAATATGATTAGAGTCCTTTTTTCTAATTGTTCCTTCTGTATAAAAGAAAACAACTAAAATAATTATTATGACAGCTGCACTGAGATAATCATAAATCATTTTAGTAGATGACAGTATAAACATCATTAAAAGCAGAAAAGTAGTTATTGTTTTAGAAATATCAAGATCTTCTTCTGTTTCTTCATAAACATCATCCTCTTTGAAAAGCATAAGGTACTTAATAGGTCTAAGTTCCAAATATTCTCCTTTTTAAAGTTTATTTCCTTCTTCAACTAACCTGTGCTGTATCTCAATAAGAAAAGCCGCCTGTAATGTCAGCTGAAGTTCTTAAAGTAACGCACCCGTTAGCTTAATAAGATATACTCCCAATTTAATAAAAACCTGAAAAAAATTCACAGCTCTAGAAGTGCCTAATAACTTCCGGGTCGCAAAAGAAAAGAACCGCCGCTGCGATCCTTTGATGTTCTATATGCTGTTTGAGTAATACGAGTCACCTATGATTATGGTTCGCACTGACTCGGCTGCTTTTTAACTAACTTCCCCATCATAAAGGAACTAATTACCTAATATCTTGTAAAGCATGTTGAAGTGTGGCGTAAGTTTTGATACTCGAAAAATTGATGCCTGAGTTGATAATTCTAGAAACTAAATCCGTTCTAATCCCTGTAAACACCGCTTTGATTCCTAACAACCTAAGAACATCATATATTGTAAAGATTCGAGCCGCAATTTCGGTATCGATAGAGGCAATGGCTGAGAAGTCAATAATAACACATTCAATTTTCAACTCAGTGACTCTGGGTATGACTCTATTCATAATAAATTCACTTTTTTCTACATCAATATCTCCAATTATCGGGAGAACCGCCATACCATTTTGTATAGGGATTATGGGTGAAGATAGTTCTGTGATCTTCTGGTTCTGCTTTTCTTCGGCTTCTTTTGTTGTTCTCTCTCGCTTAAGAATAGTTTCAGTAATACTTAAATCGAGAAAATAGCTTAATCTACTGGTTACAGTGATAACTTCCTCAGTAGTTAGTCCATAGTCCATGCATAATTGAGACAAAATTTTTATTAATAGCTGTCTTGTATCCGCATAGGGTTTTATAAGACTCGATAGCTCTTTTTCAATATATTGAGTATCTTCGGGTGTTTCCTGTTTAATGAGCCATTCAATGAATATAGGTTCAACCTCTACATTCGAAAATTTAAGCGTACTCCCCAAAAACTTAAGAAATTCAGCATTAGTATCAATTGATTTATCTATTATTTCTTGTGGTAATGTTATTTCTATCTTACTCACATTATAATTAACAATTTCCCTGCTAATTGATTCAGCCTTCTTACTTAAAAAATCTGCGAATTCTTCAATTAGATTTGCCTTTTCAAAATCCATAAAAAAATACTCCTCAGATAAGTGTCAATATTTTCTTTAAGTATATATGGTTGCAAGCACACTTGTCTATCAAGGATAAACAACAGAAAAAAATAACTGCGGTTAACGACTTGGCAGGCAGATATTGCATGATGATTGTATAAGTCTAAGCCCATCTTAGTGGAAAAATAAGGCAATATTTCTACAATAAATACTTCTAAGGAAGGCTGCTTTAGCAGCCTCTATTAGTTTCAACTAACGCACCCGTTAGTTTAAGTGAATTTATTCACAATTTCTTAAATGAAAGTAATTTTATTTATCAGATGGCAGTATTTTTAGTAACCTAATTCTTTACCTCATTTCCTTTTTTCCATAGTGATGCTACCAATCGTAAGAAGAACTCCCCCGAACACCATGATAGAGGCTACCCATGGCGTGTGGTTTATTCCCATGGTATTCGTAACAATCCCTCCCACATATGCACCTAACGCAATCCCACCATTGAATGAAGCAATATTAAGTGATGAAGCAACATCGACTGCACTCGGAACATAACGCTCCGCAAGCGTTAAAACGTATGCCTGCAAAACTGGAACACTCATAAAAGCGAATAACCCCATACCTATAACAGTAATAAGACCAACCACTTTAAACGGAGCGGTTAATGTGAAGAGTAACAAGATAATTGCTTGAAGGATAAAAATATAAAATAAGGCGTTAAGCGGTTTTCGGTTTCCGAAACGCCCTCCAATTGCATTTCCAATAGCAATGGCTATCCCATACAAAAATAGAATGATACTTATAGTTGCAGCACTAAAGCCAGTAATTTTTTGAAGGATTGGGGAAAGATACGTAAAAGTAACAAACGTTCCACCATACCCCAGTACCGTAATTGCCAAGACCAGTAAAATCCTCCCATTTGTCACTAATTTTAGTTGAGCTTTATATGATGGCGACGTTTCCGCTTTAGGCAGTTGATCTGGAACGGCGATTGCATTTAAGATTAACGCCATTATACCTATAAACGCAATTCCATAAATCGGGTATCTCCATCCGAACAGGTCACCGATATAGGTCCCTAATGGAGCACCTATTGCTGTAGCAACTGTAAACCCGCCAAATACGAATGCAATTGCCATTGCTCTGCGGTCCGCAGGGACAAGACTTGCAGCCACTGTTGAACCTATTGCAAAAAATACGCCATGGGCGAATGCAGAAATTACTCGTCCAACCAGCACAATACTGAATGTAGGAGCTGCCGCTGTTATGATATGCCCGATAATAAATAGGATAATGACAGACAATAGAATCTTTTTCCTCGAAAATGGTGCCGTCATGGATGTCAAAATAGGACCTCCAACCGCAACTCCCAAAGCATACATGGAAACAATCAATCCAGCAGTAGATACCGATATACCAAATTCCGATGCAACCCCTGGTAGGATTCCAATGCTGATAAATTCTGTTATCCCAACGCCGAAAAATGTTACAGCCAAAGCTATTAACGCAAACAGGTTTCCATGTCGTTCTTTAGGTGTCGTGGGTGCAAGTTGTTTTACGTTCATTTGAAATTCTCCTCACAAGTAATGTAATTTATAATTTTTGCACCAATCCAATTGTTTAAATAGATTATTTGTTACAAACGTTATTCTAATACTCGAACATATATAAAACAAATTATGTTCACAAAAAAAAATCACCCAAGTTATATGGATGATAGACTAAAACGAGTACGTTAGTCTCCATCATTTTAAGTGGACCAGGTATATTTTCTCTGAGTTAAGAAGTTCATCCAAAAGTATCGACAGTAACAGCGTAGTACAACAAAAAGTTGTATAACTTTAATTTTGGATTACTGATTAGACTCTTATTTATTTGGCTAATCTGTATATTGGATTATAACTAAAATTTTTAGGAGGCATTTTTGTGACAAAGACCAAATGGAACGTAGACCCAGCACATAGCAGTATCGACTTTGCTATTAGAAAAATCGCCCCTAAAAATGGCGAGTTTTCTTTGTTATAAAATATCCGACCTTCTTGAACCAACGCACCCGTTAGCGTAAGTACATTCCTTCACTATCTTAAAAGAAGTTGCCAACATGACAGTTCCGTTCCGTTCTTTAATTCTTCCATAACTAAGAAAGTATAAAGAACAATAAAGAAAAAAGCCGCCAAACATGGCCGCAGTATCTTAAAAAATCTTTTGTGTGTATCAAGAAAGAGATTTCTAGTTTTAAAGGTATATTTTAATTCAGGCACAAAACAACCCTTTTTTTGAAATGCTTATTCTGAATAATACTTACCGGAATTACAGATATGTTCAGCAAGAAACGAATTAACTTCTTCCGGAGTTTCAAGTGCCAGAGAATGGCCCGCGTTGGCAATGACTTTACACACACCATTTCTTACTGTGACTGCAATTTTATTCGACTGTTCAACCGTATAGGCATGATCTTCAGCTCCTGCAATCGCCAACATCGGAACATCCACTTCATTTAGTTCACTCAGGATTCGTTTGCGATGAACCACCTGATACGCAGCATCGCCAATCGTACGATCCAAACCCTCTATGTGATCCTTCCAGAAATTGAGTTCATTCGCAAAAGACGGATCTTCAAGTGACGTGTTTCCAAACATAATGTATATCAAAGTTTGGGACATAGGCTTGCCTCCATAAATCTGTAGATGCTCAACAATTGGCTGAAATTCATCTATTTTATATTCTTCTTCAGCGGATGTCCCCAGCACTGTACATGAAATAAGGAGTTTTGGATGCCTTGCAGCCAGACGCAAAGCAATGAAGCCCCCCATAGAGTTACCTACAAAATGACAGGGGCCTAAAACAAGCTCTTTAATAAGTGCTGCCGCATCCTCTGTCAATGTATCCAAATCAAGCATGTCCAACGTATCTTTAGCACTTTTTCCTTGCCCCCGATGATCATAACAAATGACTCTGTATTCACCAGCAAACCGTTCCACTTGTTTATGAAACATTCGACTATTAAAGAATAATGAGTGACTGAAAACCAAGGCTGGTGCATCTTTTGGACCGGTATCCTGGTAGTAAAGCGTAGTTCCGTTTACATCAATGAACGGCATAAATGAACCTCCTTTAATAATATTAGTATTCACACTTTCCAGGTCACTTCTTCATGGGATTTTTATATTAAGATAGTGGAATAGCCAAAATCTTTGTTCAACAATTCGCGTTGATCGATAGTTTTTCGTTATAAAATTGTTGTAAATAAGGCAAGCGTGAACTCTATCGTGTACTTATGGATGGTTAACTAAATCAATGCCTTGATGTAAGGCTTATGACCGGAAACCGGAAATCACAATCTCCCAAAGGTCTTTCGGGTCTTCGCCGTCCCATTTGATCTTTCCGCTTTTTAAGGCCATTATTTTGATGAACAGGATGATCTTATCCATAAGCCCGCTGTCAGCCTATTCCCCGTCCACGTTTAGCGATGTCTCATCCACCACGATTTCTTCCTTCTCCAGTAAAACCCGCGGGATGGTTTCCTGTAAAGCGGCGTGAAGATTTAAGTCTAAATTCTTTATTTTAAAGATCACTAACCTGCTCCTTTAGTGGAACAAGAAAAAACCTTATTCCATATTTAAGTAAAGCATTCGTCATTTTAATAAATTGCTTTTCTCAGCTGTTGCTTGTCGGGGTGTACAACTCTTCTTTTACATTAGAAGATAAAGCTACTTCCTCAAATGAAATGGTTCCTACATCTTTTCCTTTCTCATCAGTAAGAAAAGTATCGTAAAGTCTAACCACAACTTGAATTGGCTCACCATTGCGTACGAGTTTCACAATATATCTCTTTCTTTGGTATTTCATTTTCAATTGCTCCCCTACATCTAGATCTATCTTTATTTACCCTTGTGGTCTTTAAGCCAAACTAGCTGGCTAGAGCACTAACCTGCCCGTTAGCTGAAGAATAAAAAAAGCTGATCTAGCTGCCAGCTCTCCTTATTTAAATAACGCTCTCTTTAGGCCAATTCCGACTAAACAGTACTAAGTGGTATTTTAACTGGAGATAATCCCTTTTAGATAGATATTCAGGAGGAGATTATATGTTATTAACCAAAGCGTGGGAATTACGAAGTCGATATTCATATGTAGATGTATTAGGTGAAAAAGAAGAAGCAGAACAAATGCTACGGGATTATTTTGATAATCTTAATAAAAGAGATTTTATGTTGGCATATGAGAAATGGGATAATAACTGGAAACATCGGCATTCATACGACAATTTTGAAGCTGGCTATGCCGATGTACAGAATTATTTAGACTACTATGTAACATCTACTCTTTCATCTGATAATGGAGTCACTTTGGAGGGTAGCATCACGGCAGAAGAAGGCTATCCAGAACAAATTTATTTTTATCAATTTACCTACGAAACTAAAGAGATAGATGGAACGTGGAAAATAGTCAGTGGTAAATTGAAAAAGTTATATTGATAACTGAATAAACCAATATCTGGGAAAGAAGATTGGGGCGAACTACCCTGTAACCTCAACCCTAGCGTTTACCGCAGGGCGCAACAACTTTGAACTGGCATTTGCGGTTGCAGTTGGGGTTTTTGGCATCCATTCTGGTGCAGCATTTGCTGCCGTTATTGGACCGCTTGTCGAGGTACCTGTCATGATCGCTCTCGTAAATGTGGCCCTATGGTTCCAACGAAAGTATTTCAACAACCAACCAAAAGGGATGATGTAACAATGAAAA
Source organism: Fictibacillus sp. S7 (assembly GCF_004127935.1). Taxonomy (NCBI): domain Bacteria; kingdom Bacillati; phylum Bacillota; class Bacilli; order Caryophanales; family Fictibacillaceae; genus Fictibacillus; species Fictibacillus sp. S7. The sequence continues at coordinate 776,099 of NZ_QJKL01000001.1, forward strand.
AAAGAGTATGGATTGGTCTGGTGGTATTGATAGCTCTTCTTACTTTTTTTGTAATCATGGGCTATGTATCTTTTTACAACTAAAAGAGGCCTCTCCTATTTAGAAGGGCCTCTCTTTATGCGTCTTAGCAACAAGATGATGATGATCACTTTTGTTATCTCAATCTTTTGAGTTTGGGAGTGGATCTCCTCCGCTTTCGGAAGAGACCACTGGTGGTTGATACGATTGCGGCCATCATTGGTATCCCGCTGTACATTCGGTTATCGAGCAGTGGCTTTTGATATGGAATAGAATTCATTTACCGCTTCGTTGGCTCAGTGACAACACCTTTAAAAGCAGATTGATAAATGTTCCTAATGTCCTCCTCCAATAATGGGTAAGGGCTTCTCGCTAGTATCCGTTTTTGCTGGACCCCGTCTTGAGTGAGGCGTTCCAAAGCGGATTCAGGTATATCAAACTCTGCTAATGTTGATGGAATTCCAACCTCTTTTACAAGCCTCTCCAGTTCCTCAACGCACTTGTAAGAGGCGTCTTCCTCAGATAAATAGCTAGAGTTGCCCCCGAGCGCGTTTAAGATATCCGCCATTTTTGTCGTGCAGCTTTTTCGGATATAACCCATGACATAGGGCAGTAATACCGCGTTTGATTCACCATGGGAAATATGGAATTGACCGCCTAATGGATAGGCTAACGCATGAACACCCGCTACCCCGGCATTAAAGAATGCTAGTCCTGCGATATAGCTCCCATTACTCATATCGATCCGGGCCTGTTTATCATTGCCATTATGAACGGCCTTTCGTAATGAACGGCCAATGAGACGAATGGCTTGAAGGGCTAAACCATCGGTCACTGGGCTTGCATTAACCGAAATATAGGCTTCCACCGCATGGGTCAATGCATCAATTCCGGTGGCTGCTGTGACTTTCGCTGGAACAGAAACCGTTAATTCAGGATCCACAATGGCAGCATCTGCTAAAAGATAATCGTGGGTAACGACGTCTTTTGTTGTTTCTAAGGACAAGACGGATATATTTGTCACTTCCGAACCCGTACCAGAAGTTGTCGGGATGAGGATTTTGGGCAATCCTTTCTTTTCTACTTTCTTTGTTCCGGTGAGGTTTAAATAGTCGGCTACTGATCCTTCATGCTCCGCCAGAACGGCTGCTAATTTGGCTAAATCCAATGCACTACCTCCACCGAAGCCAACCACCATTTCAAATTGGCCTGCTCGGGCAAAGGAAACTAGCTTCTCACCTGTTTCTAAAGGTGGTTCAGGTACCACATCCGTATATACCGTAACTTGATACCCGCTCTCTTTTAGGGGAGTAGTCACCCACTCGACTAACCCTATTTTTTCAAGCATGGGATCTGTGACCACCAGTATTTTCTTAGGCGCGTATTTTTCGACTTCGGGTAATAGTTGTTCTAAAGCACCCCATCCGGTATAACTTAATGGGGCAAAAACTAGCTTAGCAAAACTCATTTAAGATTCCCCCTTACTCATAATAGCCTTCAGTAGATTTACGAAACCCTTTAAATTGATTAGGATCATGTCCAAACCAGACCTGAGAATTTGTTTCTTGAGCAATTCTGCGTATTTTTTCAACCGCATTTGCATAGCCCAGAGAATCGTAGATGATGCCAGGCGGTTTAATCGGTGGACCAAAGCTTTCCGACGTATAGACCGCATCTGAAGCAAGGATAATTCCGCCCGATTCCGGCATATCGATGTGAAGTCCAATCATGCCCCAGGCATGGCCACTCCCAAAATTTAAAATCTTGATGCCTTCTGCTAATTGGAGATTGTCATCACTCCGTTTTACTGTTCGCCACTGAAGGTTATTTTTGATCCACGCATCAATATCTGCCCAAATATAGGCCCCTTCCTTTTGATTGCGTGCATAAGATTGGAGTGTACCGTTCAACTCGTCTTCATGTACGATGATCGTTGCATTTGTAAATAGTTCCAAACAACCTGCATGGTCTAAATGAAGGTGGGAAGCGACTACGTACTTTATATCTTCAGGCCGTACATTCAGCTGTTCCAAACGGTTATGAAGGTAACATTCTTCTCCCATGGAAATCGGAAACATGGCTTGAGTTGCTTGTCCCCACCGTCCATCAGGACCCATTGAATTCGGGTTGCAGGCGGTATCAAAAAGGATTTTACCTTCAGGATGATCAATGAGAACGGTGTAAACCGGGAACTCAACAAATTCGGTTTGTGCATTTGGGTTGTCAATGGTTGCCGGGTTATGCATGGCGATCATCCAATTTTTATCCATCTTCATCCGACCGTTATCCAGGACATAAAGTTTAGGATTAGGCTTTATAATATTAGTCATGTAGTACTCCCCCTTAAAAAGTGGTTTTCATTGTAACGAATTTTAATTCGGTCATTTCTTCAACCGCGTATTTAATTCCTTCACGACCGTAACCGCTTTCTTTCACACCGCCATAAGGCATATGATCGAGCCTAAAGGTTGGGATATCATTGATTATCACGCCGCCCGACTCCAACTTACGTGCCGCATGCAAGGCATTCATAATGTTTTGGGTATAAATCCCCACATTGAGTCCATACACTGAATCGTTCACCATGTTAATCGCTTGATCTAGTTTCTTATAGGGCACGATTGAAACCACGGGAGCAAACGTTTCCTGACATGAAACTGCCATATCTCGTTTGACGTTCAGCAAAACGGTTGGTGGAAAAATAGTTCCATTCCTTGCACCCCCGATGCCAATTTTGGCACCCTGCTTTACGGCACCAGTTACCCACGATTCGATCCGCTCCAACTCCTGGGAACTGATCATGGCACTTATATCAGTAGTTTCTTCCGACGGGTCACCTACTTTTAATTGTTTAGTGTGTTCTATAAAACGCTTACTAAAATCCTCATAAATCGATTCATGGACATAAATGCGTTGCAGTGAAATACAAACTTGGCCAGCAAAGGAAAATGCCCCTTCCACACATCTCTGAATCACTTTTTCCAAAGGGACATCCGGTTCGACAATTAACCCGGAATTTGAACCAAGTTCCAATGTTACTTTTCTTAATCCCGCTTTTGCCTTAATTGCTTTACCTACTTGAGAACTGCCTGTGAAAGTAATTTTCTTGACTCTTGGATCCATGATTAAAGCATCACTGAGTTCTCTGCCACTACCTGCCACTACCTGAACAGCTCCATTCGGAAGTCCAGCCTGCTGAAAAATTTCAGCGGTAAGATATGCACTTAATGGCGTTTGTTCAGCAGGTTTTAAAACAACCGTGTTTCCTGCAGCGATGGCTGGACCCAATTTGTGGGCGACCAAATTAAACGGAAAGTTAAAAGGGCTAATTGCAACCACTACGCCTAATGGTTCTCTCCATGTAAACCCGATTCGATTTTCACCGCCTGGGGCTGCATCCATCGGAATCGTCTCCCCATAAATCCTTTTTGCCTCCTCTGCAGCAAGCTGGTAGGTAGCAATGGTCCGATCGATTTCTCCACGTGCGGTGCGAATCGGTTTGCCGGCTTCCTGCACCAATACACGAGCTAACTCCTCCTTCCTTTCTTCAAAGATTTGCACAACCCTTAACAAGATCTCAGAGCGTTGATAGGCATGCATTTCTTTCATTACTTCAAAAGCTGCCTGAGCCCCATCAATTGCCCGATTTACATCTTCTTGATCTGCCATACTAATCGTGGCGATAGATTCTCCGTTATATGGAGACCGGAGATCGTAGGTTCTTTGCTTGATTACTGACTCACCATTGATAAATAAACCTTTTATATTCATAATGAACTTCCCTCCTTTCACTTCTTCACATACTTGCAAGATCCATGCCAAAACTAAAAAAGCCGGTGTTGAGTAGGATTGCATGGCTGTGTTGAATCTAATGTGGTGATAAAATTCACCACAGAAAACCCTAATTATGAACGAATGGTTGTATAATAAAGCTGGTGATGTTTTTCACCACCGGTGATGTTTTTCACCATATTTTAAACAAGGAAGGTTTTTTTACATGGATAAATTAGAAAAGGTTCTTGAATTTTCAACCGACGGTATTTATGTGGTAAATAAAGAAGGCAAGACCTTACTTGTTAATTCGGCTTATGAGGAAATGACTGGGTTCCGAAGAGAGGAGCTAGTCGGCAAGCACATGAGTGAGTTAATGTCGAAAGGATATTTTGATCAGTCTGTCTCTCTACTCGTATTGGATGCCAAAAAGAGGATATCAATTTTGCAGAAAATCGGGAAACAACAAAAAGATGTGATCGTCACCGGAAATCCCGTATTCAACGAATCTGGTGAGATTCAGATGGTCGTGACAAGTGTCCGCGATATTACTCAGTTAAATAGGATGACTAAAGCGTTAACAAAGGCGAAAAGTTTTTCAGAAATGAGCCAAAACCGTTATACGTTTATGACAGATGGCTCGGATGAACAAGTGATCTTGGAAAGTGTCCGAATGAAGGAAGTTATTCAAAAAGTAGAGCAGGTGGCATCCTTCCCTACAAGTATATTATTGTTAGGCCCTTCCGGATCAGGAAAAGAAGTCATCGCCGACTTACTTCATCAATTAAGTGACCGGAAAGATAAGCCTTTTATTAAAGTGAACTGCGGGGCCATTCCTGAGCCGTTATTAGAGTCAGAGTTGTTTGGCCATGTAAAGGGCGCGTTCACTGGAGCGCGCCAGGAAGGAAAAATCGGGTTGTTGGAACTGGCGGATAAAGGGACCGTTCTTCTTGATGAAATAGGTGACCTGCCGCTAGCGCTGCAGGTCAAATTGCTCCGTGTACTCCAAGAGAAGCAAATCCAGCGAGTTGGAGGCACCAAAACAAAGCAATTGGACATTCGAATTATCTCGGCTACCAATCAAAATCTAAAGGAATTGGTCAGAGCAGGTAAATTCCGGGAAGACCTATTTTATCGTTTGCAGGTTGTAGAATTGAACGTTCCGTCTTTGCGTGAACGTACTGAAGATATCCATGCCCTGCTGCAGCACTTTTTTGCTCATTTCTGTAAATTGTATAATGTCGAGAAGCATATCTCACAAGATACGCTGCACATATTGGAAAATTATCATTGGCCAGGGAACGTTAGAGAATTAAGAAATTTAGTGGAAAGCATGATTGTTTCGGTTCCTTCCCTTACGATCGAACCAGTTGACCTCCCGCCTCACTTCAGGATTCAAAATCATCCTGAATCCATTCTTCCTTTAAAACAGCGGGTCAAACTCTTTGAAAAAAGATTAATTGAAGATGCACTACAGAGGAAGCCCTCTATTAGGAAAGCTGCGGCCTATTTAGGAGTAGACCATTCAACCCTTGTGAAGAAAATTAAAACATTCAATATGCACACCTATTGATGTATGGCCCAGTTTAATCACGTTAAAGATCTTTATATTCTTTAAAAATCCTATGAGCGTAAATGGTGAAGATGCTTTAAGCAAGTAATGAATGGATTATTGAAAGTAGCTTTAAAAGATTAAACCCATCATTACGATGGGTTTTTTATACTTTATTGATATCAATATTAATTGTTGCTTACTCCAGTATAAGTTTTTACTTATATATCGTTTAGAGAAAAGGCCAAGAGTTGCCCCTTGGCACATTGGTTCTTATTTTCCAGTTTTCGCAAAGGTGGAGATGCGATCTCCGATTTCATCGCGAACACGCTGGAAGAACTTCCACTTTTCTTCTTCTGTTCCTTGAGCTTTCGCAGGATCATCAAATCCCCAGTGATCACGTTTTACGTGAGGTGGTGTGATCGGGCATTTATCCGCGGCATCTCCACAAAGGGTCACCACGAAGTCTGCGTTGTTCAAGATTTCAGGATCGATGATATCAGAGGTTTGGTTGGAGATGTCGATATCCACTTCCTTCATCGCTTTTACGGCGTTCGGATTCAAGCCGTGAGCTTCGATGCCCGCACTTTTCACTTCCCACTCGTCCCCAAGAAGTTTTTTACCCCAGCCCTCAGCCATTTGGCTTCTGCACGAGTTTCCTGTACATAAGAAGTAAATTGTTTTTTTTGCCATTTGAAACACTCCTTCAGAGAATTAATGAATGATGGATAACCAGATATAAAGTCCCGTCAAGGTAATGAATAACGTTGGAACCGTTAAGACGATACCTACTTTGAAATAGTATCCCCACGAGATTTTTACCCCTTTAGTGTTTAACACATGAAGCCAAAGCAGCGTGGCCAACGAACCGATCGGTGTGAGCTTAGGTCCAAGGTCAGAACCAATGACGTTCGCATAGATCAAGGCTTCTCTCATCGCCCCTGTGGTATGGGTGTCTGAAATCGCCAAGGCGTCAATCATAACGGTTGGCATGTTGTTCATGATAGATGAGATAATGGCGGAAATAAAGCCCATTCCAACCGTGCCGACAAACAACCCATGGTGGGTGACATTTTGAATCAAGTCAGCCAAAAGACTCGTTAGCCCCACGTTTTTAAGTCCATAAACGACCACATACATCCCAATGGAGAAAAAGACAACCGCCCATGGTGCCCCTTTGAGGACTGTTTTCGTTTGTACGGCATTGCTTTTTCTCGCCGTTTGCAAGAAAACAATTGCGATGATCCCCGCGATAAACGATACGGGCACGGAAAAGAACTCTCCGACAAAATAGCCTACCAGCAAGGCGGCGAGTACAAACCAAGAAGATTTGAACATCTCCAGGTCTTTTATCGCATCGGCTGGCTTCTTCAGTTGGTTGATGTCATATGATTTTGGAATGCTTTTTCTGAAGTAGAGATACAGCACCAAAATACTGGACAGCAAGCTGAAAATGTTGGGCACGATCATTCGGCTTGCATACGTGGAAAAACTGATGCCAAAAAAGTCTGCAGAAACGATGTTCACCAAGTTACTGACCACAAGAGGAAGTGACGTCGTATCGGCGATAAATCCACTGGCCATGATAAACGGCAGGATCATCTTATCCTCAAATTTCAGGTTACGCACCATGGCGAGTACAATCGGTGTTAAAATCAATGCTGCTCCGTCATTGGCAAAAAAGGCTGCAACAACCGCCCCGAGTACCGTAACGAGCAAGAACATTTTGATTCCATTCCCGTTAGCAAAGCGAGCCATATGAAGGGCCGCCCACTCGAAGAACCCGATTTCATCTAAAATAAGGGAAATAATAATAACAGCCACAAAGGTTAGCGTGGCGTTCCAAACAATGCCTGTTACATCAATTACATCCTGGAAGGAGACCACTTGGAAAAGGAGGGCTAAAACGGCTCCCCCACAAGCACTCCAACCAATATTAAGGCCTCTCGGCTGCCAGATGACAAGTGTTAGTGTGACTAAGAAAATGACACTGGCACTAAGTACTGAGCCCACAGAATTAAAACCTCCTATTCATCGCAACAAGTTACTCGTTTTCCTTGTGCTTCTAATTCTTCAATTCGATAATGTTGGCTGGGAAGATCTTTAATAATTTGCAGCACAAAGGAATGATACGGATAGGAAGGGTTCAATGAATAATAGATCCACTGGCCTTTTCTCCGTTCCTTCACAATCCCGCTGTCCCGTAACTTTCGCAAATGCTGGCTGACTGCAGGCTGGCTCATGTCGAACAAATCCACAAATTCGCATACGCAGCATTCATTCTCTGAAACAATTTTGACCATCGCTAGTCTGGTTTTATCCCCAAGAACCTTTAGAATATTTGCAGCAACGTCTAATTCAACAGTTTCATTGGTAATCATGTAAGCACCTCCTCACATCAACATTATTTTCATTCATCATTGTATAAGTATATTATTATATATTCAACCATAAATTTATCCTCACGCTTAACCTTTACAAACCGTTAACAATTTATTAGTTCATCACTCCAGTAATCTACATATAGTTATATGACTATGAATGAATGGGAGGTGTACGTCAATTCCTTCGAGGACTGTTCCCTTAGATAAGATGGCTCAGGCTTTAAAATTGCTGGCTGGGTGACAAAACACGCTTAACGATCGTCGTCATTCTGAAGCACCGTGACTGTTGTGTATGTGAATTGAATGAGGTCTTTGATATGAGCCAGCCGTCCATCAGCCAACATCTAAGAAAACTGAAAGACAGCGGTTTGATTCAAGAAGAACGCCGAGGACGCTGGGTGTATTATTCTTTAATCCTTCAAAGTGAAATATACCCTTTGATTGACGACCTATTAGCTCATGTTCCAGACCAAACCGAAAACATGCGAAAGATCGAAAAGTCCCAGATAACTCTCGACTGCAATTGTTAATACCAACAAGAACGGGAGTTGTTCAAATGAAACGTTTGTCTTTTCTGGATCGGTATTTAACGGTTTGGATTTTTACGGCGATGGCGATAGGAATAGGCTTAGGGTCTTTATTTCCTAAGTTTGTCGATGGGCTAAATGAATGGCAGGTCCGTACAACCTCCATTCCACTTGCCGTCGGTCTGATCCTCATGATGTATCCTCCCCTTGCAAAAGTACGTTATGAAGAGATGGGGCGTGTCTTTCGAGATGTGAAAGTATTGGGGCTCTCCCTTGTGCAAAACTGGATCATCGGCCCCATTCTTATGTTTGTGCTGGCTATTCTTCTCTTGCCTGATAAACCAGAATACATGGTGGGATTGATTCTCATCGGATTGGCTCGTTGCATTGCGATGGTGATTGTTTGGAATGATCTCGCAAACGGAGACCGAGAATATGCCGCTGGACTGGTGGCGTTTAATTCTTTGTTTCAGATGGTATTCTTCTCGGTTTACGCGTATGTCTTTGTTACCGTTATTCCCAAATGGCTGGGTTTAGAAGGAGCGGTTGTGGATATAACCTTGGGCGAGGTAGCAAAGTCGGTATTTATTTATCTTGGCATTCCATTCATCGCAGGTATGCTCACTCGCTTAATCCTCATAAAAACGAAAGATAGAACCTGGTATGAAACAAAGTTCATCCCTAAAATCAGTCCCATTACGCTTATTGCCTTGCTTTTTACGATCCTCGTTATGTTTTCCCTCAAAGGAGACGCCATCTTAACCTTGCCACTCGACGTCGTTCGTATTGCGATACCGCTTCTGATTTACTTTGTCGTGATGTTTTTTGTTTCTTTCTATCTCGGAAAGAAGATCGGGGCGAACTACCCTGTTACAACAACCCTAGCGTTTACAGCAGGGAGCAACAACTTTGAACTGGCCATCGCCGTTGCTGTTGGAGTCTTTGGCATTCATTCTGGTGCAGCATTTGCTGCTGTTATTAGACCGCTTGTCGAGGTACCTGTCATGATCGCTCTCGTTAATGTGGCCGTATGGTTCCAACGAAAGTATTTCAACCAACCAAAAGGGATGATGTAATAATGAAAAAAAGAGTATGGATTGGTCTGGTGGTATTGATTGCTCTTCTTACTTTTTTGTAATCATGGGCTATGTATCTTTTTACAACTAAAAGTGGCCTCTCCTATTTAGGAGGGGCCTCTTTTTATGCTCTTAGCAACAAGATGATGATGACTTTGTTATCTCAATCTTTTGAGTTTGCGGTGCACAACAAGCTGAATCCCTTGGTTCCATGCTCTCTACGTCACTCTTCGTATAAAAGAACTCCCATTCGTTGCCGTCAGGATCAGTGACCCAGAATTTATCCTGATTCGAATAGCAGCATGTCACGTCCATTTCCTCGCGGGCGAAAAAACCAAGTTTCTCTAAACGACTTTTGTGTTTTAGGACCTCTTTTGCATCTTCTACCTGAAACCCAAAATGGCCGACCTGGTTTCCTGACACTTCATCTTTCAGGTTTAACGTAAAGTTAAGACTTGGATCTTGTTGTAAAAACTTGGCATAATCCGATTTTACTTTAACAGGTGATGCGTCAAATACCTGTGAATAAAACTCAATGGATTTCTCTAAATTAGTGACATTTAAACCAACGTGTACGTTCATGTCTAATCCCTCCATGTTAATCAATTTTTTTTGATTAATTTTAGTTTAGTAGCAACCATTTCCAATTGCAACTCCTTTTTATCAAATTTTTTTGATTAAAAGAATTGACAACTCCCTGTCCTACGATATACGATAAATTTATCAAAACGAGGTGATGTACCATGCAAAAAGAAATTCCGCTTCAAGACATGCAACAAGACAATGAATTTGAGAGGTATGAAAGCCAGTTTAAAGCGTTGGCCGATAAAAAGCGGCTTCATATTATGAATATCCTTACTCAACGAGGAAAGACTTGTGTTTGTGATCTGGCACCATTAATGGGAATGACGCAATCCAAACTGTCTTACCATTTAAAGATTCTGTGGGACGCTGGCATCATCCATAAAGAGACCAAGGGAACCAACAGCTATTACAGCATCAATACGAAAGAAATTAATCATTTGCTTTCCCATGAGCTGTGCTGTATTTTTAAGCCCAGCTGCTAGTTTCATCTCTTTTTTTACGGTTTTAATCAATTTTTTTTGATCAATATATCAACTTTATTTGATGAAGGAGGAATTTATAATGTTTAATGAATATGCGGTTTACCTTTGGGCAAAGTCTCGTCAGGAAAAAGTGGAAAGGCAAGCTCGGGTGGCGTGGATGTATCAGAATCGAAAAGAAAGTAACAAAGCGAGGAAACGAGCCGTCTCTAAACCTTCCTTAACACTGGAACCTTGCTGCTCATGTGCTTGCTAAAGGAGGAAATGAAATGATCGTTAATCGTGGAGGGGCTCTCGCAAAGTCGTATTTTATATCGTATTTACGGTTAATCATGAATGCTAGAGACTGCTCAGTGGCGGATGCTCAGGAAGTAGCAATGGACATTTTCTTTCATGGAGATAAAACACGTTTTGGGACAGCAACTTTTGAACAGTTCACAGCCGCTTTCCATGAGCTGTCTCATTAATCAAATATATAAAACTCTAAAACCGTCTACCATTACAATCCTTAGAAATGCCATTTGTCCTCCCTTTTTTACTTTTCAAAACACTTGATAGGGTCCTAGAGTATTGGTTTCAGCAACAAATTCCAGCTCGTAACCAGGTAATAATAACTCTTTTCGTACTAGGATGTTTTTTAGTCGACCAATCCTGCGTTCTTTGTGCCTGACGATAGCATCCAAAGAATGCTCATATTGTTCATTAGAAATCCCAAAGAACTGTTCGGTGTTTTCCTCGGTATCTCTGTACACCTCGCTATCTTGGATGGCAGCGTATTCGTTTCATTGTGACATAAGTCATATATAAAAATTTATAAAAACACACCTATAAAGGTGTGTTTTTATATTGAGGTATGCTTTAGCAATAATTTCTTCCCTGGGTCTAGACGATAAACTTTCTATATCTACTAATGCTATCCCTCCGGCCTTTAACACGACTGTGATAACTCTTTTCTTATTAGTTTAAATGGATGAATTGAAAGTAAGCATAATTGTGAAACCTAAGCGAAGAATGGACTTCCACCCTGTGTATAGAAGTCTTTTTGTCTGTTATTATTTAGATGATCGGATAATTCAGCTCGTAACTTGGGTGGTAATAGTATGGTGGTCTAAGTGCTATTTTAGACATTGGCCAGGAATCCTCGATATAGTCCATCTTTACTTTTTCATTTGAATGGTTTACTAGCAATAGCTTTACTTCTGGATTAAATTCATATCTCAAAATGGTAACCCCCTTCCATTAGGAATGTGTGGATTCTCCCCCATCAACATGAAGAACTTGACCAGTAACAAAACGAGAATCATCAGAAGCAAGATAGACAAAGGTTGGTGCGAGTTCAAATGGATGGGCAACTCGTTCCATTGGATTAAATGCTCCATATACAGCGACTTGGTCTGACGAGAAACTTGCTGAAATAAGTGGGGTCCAAATTCGGCCGGGCGCGACGGCATTGACTCGGATCCCTTGTTTCACGACATTTTTAGCCAAGGCACGTGTCCAACCCACTATTGCGCCTTTTGTTGCCGTATAATCAATCATTTGCTGCTCACCTACATACGTTACCACTGAAGAAGTGCCAATGATTGAGCTGCCTGGTTTTAAATGAGGAAGCGCTGCTCTTGTTGTGTAAAAATGAGAGTATATATTAACTTTGAAGGTGTCATCGAATTGCTCATCTGTAATGTCAAGCAGACTTAGCTGTTGGAATTGGATACCAACGTGGTTACAAAGAATATCGAGACGTCCAAACGTATTTACTGTTTGTTCTACAATGGAGATACACTGTTGTTTGTCCCGCAAGTCACCAGGCATTAGAAAACAACGTTGTCCGAGTTGCTCAATCCTTGTTTTTGTTCTATTTGCATCCTCATGTTCATCTAAGTATGAAATAGCAACATCTGCGCCTTCTTTAGCAAACGCAATTGCTACTGCTGCACCAATACCACTGTCACCCCCTGTAATAAGTGCTACTTTTCCTGTTAACTTTCCACTCCCTTTATAGTTCGGGTTTTCGATAATTGGAAGGGGTACCATAAATTTTTCCACTCCGGGATGGCGCAGCTGTCGCTGTTCAGGTAAACTTATCGGAATTTCTTCGTAGCGTGTGATTTTCCCATAGTTAGGGTACATGGGATAAGGATGAGTTTTCATGTTCGCTTTAAACATTTGTTGCATTTGCTTTATTTGGTCTAATTGACGACTTTGATCCTTGTGATCCATTGAAACCTCCTATAGAAATAATTTTCTTCTATAGAATGATATGTTGTTCACTACAAATAAAGTAAAAAGTGCGAAAAATATTGTTTACTTTCAACACCGAAGCGTATTCTTCCTCAAAAGAGACACCGTTTTTATTTATTGAACTGACCTTTAGGACAAGGAGCTTTACTCAACATTCTACCCCCTTTAACAGATCAACTTATTGTTACTTAACTGTTCTTTAATCCCGGCTACCTCAAATAGTACCTAAAAAATAGGTCAACCAGAAAAAACAAGCTAACCACATAACCGTTTCGCTGTTCTCGATTCACTATATTGTTGCCAATCCTTTTTCGTGAGCACTGGAAGAAGAACTTTATTTGCAATATGCCGTACAATCACCACTGGAATCTCATTAACTCTTTTAAAAATCCCCCTATTCTTGTGCCGTTTAATTATATTAGGGATTGCTAAAAAATGTATGAATAATAAAAAGCAGTGATTCCAAGTACAGCGGGTTCACTGCTTTTTATTTCCTATGGCGTGACCTGCTTATTACTGAGCACCTCTTCTGCCGATGAAGTATAGATCATCCCGCTGGTTATTTTCCATCGTACTACTCCCCTTTGATTGAATGATGCCTTTCTTAAACCTGTTCCGGTTCTACTCAATTTCAACGATCATCTCTATTTCTACTGGGGTATTAAATGGCAGTTCATTGGAGGAAATAGCCGATCTGGCATGTTTTCCTTTTTCTCCAAAGACTTCTTCAAGCAGTTCTGACGCCCCATTGATGACATAGGGCTGCTCCACGAACCCGTCGGCAGAATTTACAAAGGCGAGCAATTTAACGACTTGTTTGATCCTGTCAAGGTCTCCGACATGCTCCTTTAAAACAGCCAGAAGGTTAATCATGGTCTGCCTTGCTGCCTTATATCCTTGCTCCACGGTCAGATCGCTTCCCAATTTGCCTTTGTACATCAGATCTCCATTGATCCTGCAATCGGCACCGGATGTGTAGACCAGGTTTCCTACGGTTTTTGCAGGGACATACACCGCTCCTGGTGGCGGTGCTTTTTGTAATTCAATTCCCAGTTCCTTCAGTCTAAGTTCAATGTTAGCCATGAGCTGCCTCCTGTTTTGTGTGGTGTTGGCACAGACACTTAGCCGCTGCGGCTTTAATTGCCTTTCCGCCGCTCTGTCTGAGGTTTTCTTTTTCTCTAATGGTCAGTATCCCATTGACAATCACGTGGGATATTCCTTCAGGTTGCTGGATCGGATCATGATAGGTCGCTGTGTCAGTAATCTTTTTCTCATCAAATATGGTTAAATCCGCATGGTAGCCGGGAACAATCAATCCCCGTTTACCCAGGGAAAACCGCTGTGCCGGAAAAGAGGTCACTTTGCGGATCGCCTGTTCCAGTGAAAGCGACTTGTCTTCGCGTACATTTTTGGAAAAAAGGCGGGGAAAGGTTCCGAATGACCGAGGGTGCGGTTTACCCGTTTCACAACCTAGGCTGTCAGAAATGACGAGCGAACGGTCCCATTTCACCACCTGCTCGACATCCTCATTGGACATGTGATAGTAAATAATAGAAACCATTCCGCCCTCTTCTAGCAGCAAATCCAATGCCGCTTCAGCAGGACTTTTTCCGATTTCAGTGCTGATGGCTTCAAGGCTTTTTCCTTCCCATTCCTTGTGGCAGGAAAGAGAAGAAACGACGACATTATCCCAACCGGTTGAAACAACCAGGTTATCCCACTCCTCCTGTTCTTCTCCAAGTTCCTCTATCATTCTTCGGCGTGTAGCTGGTTCTCTGATTCGATCCAGACAAGCGGGAATTCCGCCTTCAGGGCTCCATGGAGGTAGTAACGTGGTAAGTGATGTAGATCCTGCATCATACGGATAAACATCACAGGTCACATCCAGTCCTCGTGCACTTGCTTCCTCAAGCAGCTCCATGGCTTCCAGCACCTTGCCCCAGTTCAGCCTGCCGGCTGCTTTCAAGTGGCTTACGTGGAGAGGGATACCTGCTTTTTCCGCAATCCAGATGACTTCTTTTATGGAAGGAATAAGATTGTTTCCTTCTCCGCGAATATGGGTCGATAAAATCCCGTTGTATTTGGGCAGAACCTGACATAGTACCGCCAGTTCTTCCTTGGAGGCATACCTTCCTGGAGAATATAAAAGGCCGATCGACAAACCAATCGCCCCTGCTTTCATCCCTTCGTTAAGCATTTCCTTCATCATGTTCAACTCTTGCTTATCAGCGGGGCGGCCTGCAAACCCCATGACAGCAATCCGGAGGGCGCCATGTGCCACATAGGTTGATACATTTTCAGAGATTCCTGTTCTGTCCAATTCTCTGATATAGTCGGATACCGAATGCCATGGCCATTCCCACTGCGTCTCACCGACGACAGGCTGTATGTATTCTTTCAGCAGTGCCCCGTATTTGGGAACAAAAGGAGCAGGAGCAAGCCCACAGTTTCCGACTACTTCTGTAGTCACCCCTTGCTGCAGCTTTATATCCATCATCGGGCGGTTAAGAACAAGCAGATCCGAATGAGAGTGGCCGTCAATAAATCCCGGCGATATGATGTTCCGTTTTGCATCGATTGTTTCCCTGCTCTCACTATTCACCGTACCGACCTCAACAATGATCCCATCCTTGATTCCAACACTTCCAAAAAACCAGGGATTACCCGATCCATCTGCAATCCGGCCGTTTTGGATGACTAAATCCAGCATAGCCTGCATCTCCTTTACTGAAGTTTTCCTCTGCCAAGGACTGCTTGCTTCTCCAAAGTCCCATCTTCGTTTTTCAAAAAGACGTCATTATGGAGATTCACTGTGCTGCATATGTGATTGGGTATAACCTGAAGTACATCTCCGATTTGTACATTCGTTTCTCCATGAACCGCAACCATTCCGTGTTCTTCTGTCAGCCGTTCAAGCAGCATTTCCGGATGTCCATTGATTTCCCCGAATCCCTCCAGAAATATAGGCGGCTGACCTGGCTGCACATCGGTAGCGAACGTTTTGCTTCCACCATCTACGATCAGAAGAGAATCGGATGGTTTGCTGACAACGCTGACATGAATGGCAGCCGCACATTCCTCGTGTGAACAGCAATGATACTTTTCCTGCATCCTGTCATAAAAGACATAGGTGCCGGGGCGGATTTCCGTTATCCCTTCAATTTCTGCAGCGGAAGCAGAGGTGGAAGTGGATCCTACGCTGACATCGGTGATTGGCACGCCTTCTGCCCTAAGCTTTTCTGCCAAATCCGCCATCAGCTGTCCTTCCTGTCTTCCTGCTTCCTCAATATCCAAAGTTGGCTTTCCATCCAAAATGGGTCCGCGGAAAGTGTAAATCCCGGTTATCTTTATTCCTGGCAGCTCCTTTGCCTTCTTGGCGAGTTCAACTGCCTCATCATAAAGGACTCCTGTTCTGCGAAGACCGGAATCAATCTCCATCCGCACTTCGAGAACAACGCCGGCTGTCTCTGCTGACTGAGACAGTTTTTGTATCCCTTCGAGACTGTCAAACGCAGTAATCAATCTTATTTTTCTGCTCAAATCGATGGCTTTTTGAATTTTTATTTCTGAGACAAGGGGATAAGCGATGAAAATATCATCAATACCATGCTCGGCCATTACCTCAGCTTCTGCCACTTTTGCCACTGTAATGCCAGCGGCGCCAGCTTCCAACTGAAGCTTCGCAATCTTTGGGTTCTTATGGGTTTTTGTATGGGGTCTTAAATAAACCTTTTGTGTTCGGGCAATGTCTGCCATCTTTTGAATATTTGCATCCAGTTTTCTTTTTTCAATGACGAGTGCAGGTGTATCCATAATTACCTCCTATATTAGTAGTAGTTGAATAGACCCAAACGGTTATCTATCATTTTCGACAAAGCTTATCCTACCTCTAAGTGCTTGTCAATAAATTTACAGTCAATTCAGACAATAGTCATAGTTATTCTGCAATTTAATTAATGAAATGGTAAAAAGCAAAAGCAGTGATTCCCAATTTGGATCACTGCTTTATATGATCTTTTAGTAACAATCTACGGCAACATCCATGATAATACCGTGGATTGCAAATACGTGATGCAGCAAATGATGAGAAGCAGGATGATGCTATGCTTTATAGTGAAGCGGAGCAAATCGGATTCTTTTCCTCCCAGACCCACGGCCGCACAAGCAACCGCTATGGATTGAGGTGAAATCATTTTCCCTGTTACACCACCGCTGCTGTTTGCCGCAATAGCCAAGATGGGGTCCATCCCTACCTGGTTTGCCGTAATTTTTTGTAGGCTTGAAAATAATAAGTTGGCAGATGTATCGGAACCGGTCAGAAATACTCCTAACCATCCAAGAATCGGAGAAACAAACGGGAACAGAGAACCTGTAGCAGCGAGTGTCATCCCGAGTGTAATACTCATACCTGAAGCATTGGCCACATAAGCAAACCCCACAACTGATGCAATGGTTACCAAGGCGAACTTCAGTTCATTCAGCGTTTCAATAAAAGTTGAAAACCAGCTTTTCCAGCCGATTTTTAGAATGAACTTCGAAATAATGGCCGAGATTAAAATGGCCGTGCCTGCTGCCGCTAATAGTTCCAACTTAAACAGCGCCGCAATGGGCTGGCCGTTTCCGTCGATTATTAAATTGTTCAACCCGGGGACGGCCGGATGAAAACTGAGATAGCTTCCAAGAGAATTCAACCCCTGAAGCAGAGTATTTGTTCCTTCATACTGTCCAATTAGTGCCTTTTTTATGGTCGGTATGCCCCAAACAGAAATGATGAATGTTAATACAATGAACGGTGACCAGGCTTTTAAAATTTGCGGCAAGGTGTAGGTTTTTTTACCATCCGATTTAATCACATGAATGGATTCCGCGTTACCTGCCGCCATTTCCGCCTGCCCCATTTCAGACTTAAAACGAAATGCCGTTTTGGGCTGCCAAACTTTTAGGAACAAGGTTAAGGCGATGATGGATACCAATGCTGAGATGATATCCGGAAGCTCCGGTCCAAGATAATTGGAAACAAGGAACTGTGTGACCGCAAACGAGACCCCCGATACGAGAATAGCAGGAATCACTTCAAATGCCTTTTTGAAGCCTGCCATCAAAACGACGAGGTAAAACGGCACGAAAACCGATAAAAAGGGCAGCTGACGGCCGACCACCTTGGAAACCTCAATCGCCGACATTCCCGTTGGTCCTTCGATCGCAATAACAGGCGATCCAATGGCTCCAAAGGCTACAGGAGCGGTGTTGGCAAGCAAACAAAGACCCGCGGCATAGAGAGGGTTAAAACCCAATCCTACAAGCAAAGCGGCAGAGATGGCAACCGGGGCGCCAAACCCGGCAGCCCCTTCCAGGAAGGCACCGAATGAAAAGGCGATTAATAATGCCTGCAAACGCCTGTCCTCTGTTATAGAAACAATGGAATCTCGAATAATATCAAACTGCCCCGTTTTTACCGACAGCTTATACAAAAAGACCGATGCAACGATGATCCAGCCAATGGGCAGCAGTCCATAGACAGCACCCTGCAAAATGGACATGGCCGCCATTCCTGCTGGCATGCCGTAGACCAGCACAGCCACAAAGAGAGCCACAACCAATGTAGTTAACCCCGCTATGTAACCTTTCATGCGTTTTATAGCCAACGCCCATAATAAATACAAAATAGGGATAAGAGCAACGAGTGCAGAGAGGCCAATACTATCGCCAATTGGATCATAGATTTGCTTCCATGACATCAAATAAAACCTCCTGTTTTTTGTTTGTTATTACCAAACCACGTTTCCCGAAATTCTTAAATAAAAAAACACTAAGGAATTAATTCGTTGAATCATGAATGGAAGGATGTCTAAGGGTGGGATCTTTGATGAGAGAGATGAGATGAAATTATAATAGATTTTTTAAAAGAAGGTTCTTTATACTCCTTTCCTGCTGTAATAGGAGAGTTTCAAAATTATTGTAATCGCTTTCATAACACCGCGTCAATTTATTTTCTGTATATTTTAAAAATTCAGTACATAAAAAGAGGACGGATTGTTCAAAACCCGTTCCTCTTCTTTTCACTAACTTTCCTTTTTCATCTGAACGAAATCTTCGTTCGTATAACCAAGCCGGGCAGAAAGTTGCATGCCGATTTGCTGCATGCGGGGCTTGAGCTGTTCCAGACGTTCATTGGTCATACGAAGGGTTGGCCCAGAGATGCTAACCGCACCAGCTACCGTTCCCAAATGATCGTAGATGGGTACTGCAATACACGTGATGCCCGTTTCATTTTCTTCCAAATCTAGTGCATAGCCCTTCTGTCTTACTTGATTTAATTCTTCTAGAAAAAGACCTTTGTCTGTTATGGTTTTGTCCGTATGCTTCGGCATTCCTTTACGCTGGAGAATTTCCACGACCTCGTTCGCCGGCAGTGAAGCAAGGATGGCTTTCCCTACCGATGTACAATGCATCGGGGCACGCTTTCCCACCTTGGAATGCATACGGAGAGTTTCGTTTCCGTCCAATTTTTCAATATAGACGACCTCACCTTGATCAAAGACAACAAGATGGACGACTTCATTTGTTTCATCTTCCAGCTCTTGGAGAAACGGTTTTGCTTCCGCTCTCAGGTCGATGGATTCAAGCAGTTTCGAACTAACTTCCAAGAATTTATATCCTAGCTTATAACGCCCTGTTTCTTTATCTTGTTCAATATAGCCATACAGCACCAAAGTTGACAGGATCCGATAAACAGAGCTTTTGTTGATATCGATTTGTTTTGCGATTTCAGTTACACCCAATCCGCCTTTTTTCAAACTGACCAGGGTAATGATATCCAGTGCCCGGCTGACGGACTTCACCATATTCTCTCTTTCCAAAACCCCTCACCTCATCTGTAAGTTTAAGAAAATTATAGCATATCTGCCACCGGGCCATGGATGATTCACTTAAGCTTGGATGCGTTCTCTGGCTGCAGCAAACGTGTTGCGGAGTTTCCCAATTTCCTTGATCTCGCATTCGATCACATCGCCTGCTCCCACAAATTCCGCGCCGACAGGGCTGCCCGTTAAGATTACATCACCAGGTTTAAGCGTCATGACTCCGGTAAGATAGGAAATCATTTTACGAATGGGGATGATCATTAAATTCGTGGGACTGTTTTGTTTTATAACATCGTTCAGCTTTGCCTCGACAATAACATTGAAAGGGTCCAGCTCCGTTTCAATGACCGGTCCTAGTGGAGTAAAGGTATCAAACGATTTGCCAATGGTCCAATGGCCGGCTTGATGGAAATATTGAGGTGCGGTCACATCATTGCCGACAGTATACCCGAAAACATACTCAAGCACCTCTTCTTCCGGGACATTCTTTGCTTCTTTTCCAATGACTATCGCAAGCTCTGATTCAAACTTAACCTGTTCGATATTGCCCGGTATGATGATATCTTCTTCAGGTCCGATTACCGAGGAGGTTGGCTTAAAGAAAAAAACCGGGATTTCCGGAAGCTCACTTGGAAGCTCGTCTGTCTTGGATACATAGTTGGCGCCAATACCAATGATTTGGTTAGGAGCTATTGGAGCAAGAAACCTAACGTCTGTTTCGGAAAACGTTTGTCCGGTATATTCCCATTTACCAAACAGGTCTCCCTTGATTTCTTTGATGGTACGGTCTTCCGTTAAAACCCCTGTTAAAACAGAAGACTGAACCTTAAATCTAGTAAATTTCATTCTGCTACTCCTCTCAGTAATTGGTAGGTTGTTTCATACTAATGTTCCGGGCCACCCCTGTGGAAATGGCAGCGTCTGCTACCGCTTTGGCCACTGCTTCTACGACTCTCTTATCAAAGGCATGAGGAATGACGTAGTCATAGGTTAGTTCTTCGGTTGTAATTAAGTTAGCAATAGCATAAACAGCAGCTATTTTCATTTCTTCATTGATTTCTGAAGCAAAGACTTGTAAAGCACCCTTAAAAATACCGGGAAACGCCAGGACATTATTCACCTGGTTGGGAAGATCGGAACGTCCGGTTCCCACTACAGCCGCACCAGCCGCCTTGGCAAGCACAGGCATAATTTCGGGAATAGGATTAGCCATGGCAAAAATAATCGGGTCTTTGCCCATGGATTCTACCATTTCCGGCGTTACGGCCTCAGCCACTGAAACCCCGATAAAGACGTCGGCTTCTTTAATGACGTCTTGTAAGCTTCCTTCTGCGTTCTCTTTGTTGGTGAGAACAGAAATCCAATCTTTCATGGCGTTCATCCCATAGGCTCGTCCTTCAAAAATCGCCCCTTTGGAATCACAAAGAATGAGATCATTCACGCCCATATTGATTAGCAGCTTCGTTACAGCGATCCCTGCAGCCCCGGCTCCATTTACAACGATTTTTGTATCCT
Organism: Fictibacillus sp. S7; assembly: GCF_004127935.1. Taxonomy (NCBI): domain Bacteria; kingdom Bacillati; phylum Bacillota; class Bacilli; order Caryophanales; family Fictibacillaceae; genus Fictibacillus; species Fictibacillus sp. S7. The sequence goes on from NZ_QJKL01000001.1 coordinate 797,110, forward strand.
CAATCCGTTTGTTGACGACCTTCAGCGCATTAATTAAACCGGCTGCCGTAACAATGGCTGTTCCATGCTGGTCATCATGAAAAACAGGGATATCCATTTCTTTTTTCAGCCGTTCTTCAATAATGAAACAGTTAGGAGCTGAAATATCCTCTAAATTAATCCCGCCGAATGTCGGCTCTATTGATTTGACAATTTGAATGATCTGTTCGGCATCCTGCGTGTTTAAACAGATCGGAAAGGCATCAATTCCTGCAAAGGCCTTAAATAGCGCCGCTTTTCCTTCCATAACCGGCATCGATGCTCCTGCGCCGATGTTTCCTAATCCTAATACGGCTGAACCATCAGAAACGACCGCAACCACATTTCCTTTGATCGTATAATCGTAAATTTTTTGCGGATCCTGGTAAATGGCTTTACACGGCTCTGCGACTCCCGGAGAATAAGCCAAACTCAGGTCATCTGCATTTTCGATCGTAACCTTAACCGCCACACTGAGTTTTCCTTTGGACTGTTTGTGAAGTTCAAGCGATTTCTCCTTAAGGTTTTGCATATTCTCAACTCCTCACGAATTGTTGAACAGTAATCTCACGATCGAACCCGTGAAATTACTGCTTTACCAGGTTTGTTTATGTTCTAATAAAGCCGGTCCGAGCAGGCATTCTGCTATTGTTTGATGGCGTATTTGGCTTTCGCTTCAATACGTCGGCGGTGCAGGATAGGTTCTGTGTAACCGTTTGGCTGTTCAAAGCCTTTAAAGACCAGGTCGCATGCTGCCTGAAACGCAACTGAATGGTCATAGTTATCTGACATTCTGAGATAGGATGGATCTCCGGCATTTTGTTCATCTACTACCTTGGCCATCCGCTCTAACGTCTCCCTTACTTGTTCTTTTGTGCAAATTCCGTGGTGCAGCCAGTTCGCCATATGCTGGCTGGAGATTCTGAGAGTCGCCCTGTCTTCCATCAGTCCCACATCATAGTAATCCGGCACTTTGGAACAGCCGACGCCCTGTTCCACCCATCGTACGACATAGCCTAATATCCCTTGCGCATTATTGTCCAATTCTTGTTGAATTTCTTCTGCGCTCCAATTTGCACGTTTCACGACCGGGATTTCCAAAATATCATCCCGTAAATCCTTGGATTCTTTTTTAAGCTCATCCTGTACCTTGGAAACATCCACTTGATGGTAATGCAGGGCATGCAGCGTAGCGGCTGTAGGCGACGGTACCCAGGCTGTATTTGCTCCGGCCTTTGGGTGGCCAATCTTCTGCTTCAGCATATCTGCCATCAGGTCAGGCATCGCCCACATTCCTTTACCAATCTGGGCCTTACCCTGGAAGCCTGTCTCCAGACCCGTAAATACGTTGGATTTTTCATAGCCTTGCAGCCAGGCGGATGATTTCATGTCACTTTTACGGATCATCGGACCAACTTCCATGGAGGTATGGATTTCATCGCCGGTTCGATCAAGAAAGCCTGTATTGATAAAGGCGATCCGGTTTTTGACTTCGCGGATGCAAGCCTTTAAATTAAGGGACGTTCGACGTTCTTCATCCATTACGCCAATTTTAATGGTATTGCGTTCGAGTTCAAGCATATCTTCCACACGACCGAGAAGCTCATTGGCAAATCTGACTTCCTCTGATCCATGCATTTTCGGCTTAACAATATAGACGGATCCTTTTGAGGAGTTTTGATAGCTTCCATTACCGAGAAGAGAATGTTTGGCCAAAAGGCTTGTGATTACTCCATCAAGAATCCCTTCCTGAATCTCCTCTCCATCAACCAAAATCGCGTTATTCGTCATCAAGTGGCCGACATTACGGACAAACATTAATGATCGCCCTGACAATGAGAACTCTTTTCCTGCAGGAGTCGTATATTGGCGGTCGGCGTTAAGGGTACGAGTCATGGATTTGCTTCCTTTTTGGAAGGTAGCCGATAAATCTCCCTTCATAAGACCCAGCCAGTTTCGGTAGACAAGTACTTTATCCTCGGCGTCAACAGCGGTTACTGAATCTTCACAGTCCATGATCGTAGTGATGGCTGCTTCCATCAAAATGTCTTTCACTCCTGCATCATCGGTTTTACCGATGGGATGATTGCGGTCAATCTGGATTTCAAAGTGAAGATCATGGTTTTTGAACAAAAGCGCGTTTGGATTTTCTAACGACCCTTGAAACCCCGCAAACTTTGAGGAATCTTCCAGTCCTGTGGTATTCCCGGTATGTAGCGTAACGGATAACTCCCCGTCGACCACACGATATTGAACCGCGTCTTCATGAGAAGCATCTTTTAAAGGAATGGTTTGGTTAAGAAACTCTCTTCCAAAGGCAATGACCCTTTCACCCCGAATCTGATTGTAACTAGCACCTCGCTCGGCCCCATTTTCTTCACTGATAGCATCCGTTCCATAAAGCGCATCGTAGAGGCTTCCCCAACGGGCGTTCGCCGCGTTGATGGCATAACGGGCATTGTTCACCGGAACCACCAGCTGCGGTCCGGCTTGGATGGCAATCTCATCATCCACTCCTTGGGTGGTAATTTCAAAATCCTCTGCCTCCGGTTCAAGATAACCGATTTCCTGTAAAAACTCCTTATACGATTCAAAATCGAACCGGTCCTTATGGTCCAGATGCCATTCATTAATCCGGTCCTGAATTTCATCACGGCGCGCTAATAATTCCCTGTTCTTTGGTGTGAGATCCTGAATCAGTCCTTCAAATTCCGACCAGAACGTGTCAGGGTTTACCCCGGTTCCCGGTAGTGCTTCAGATTGAATAAACTCATAAAGTTCTTGAGCTACTTGCAAATTACCTTTTTGAACATAGTTTTCCATCGCTTGTTCCTCCTTTTAGTATTTATTGTTTGTTATTACAAAACGCTGTTTTGTATGATGTTGAAAAAATAATAGCACGAAGTATAAATCGCTTTCAACTATTTTCGGAAAATTTACACGGTTTTAAAGTGCTGCCTCTTTTATCTCTTTTTTGACTTCAGCACATCGACCCGGACTTGGAAATAATTTACCGGCATTTAACAGGTTCCCCGGATTAAACACCTCTCGAATATCGGTCTGGGCCTGTATTTCTTCATCGGTGAACACGAAGCGCATTTCTTCTCTCTTCTCAATTCCCACTCCATGCTCTCCCGTAATGGTTCCACCAACATCTGCACAAGCTTGCAAACACGCACTGCCTGCGGCGATGGCCAATTCCGTTTGACCCGGAATTCTTGCGTCAAAAAGAACGAGCGGGTGAAGATTTCCGTCCCCTGCATGAAAAATATTGGCGATGCGAAGGCCGGATTCTTCACTGATCTGGTTGATTCTGTTTAGCACTTCCGGCAGCCGGCTGCGCGGGATGACTCCGTCTTGTACCAAATAGTCGGGAGAGATGGCACCCATGGCACCGAATCCTGTCTTCCGGTTCGCCCACCATCTGGCCCGTTCTGCTTCATCCTGGGCGACTTTTACTTCCCTGACATTCCGGTTTTTACAGACGTCGAGAATCTGGCTGATTTGCTCATCAATCCCGGCAGAGATGCCATCTACTTCAATGAGCAGCAGCGCTTCAATATCTCTCGGGTGTCCCACAGGAAAGGCTGCGGCCTCCACCCCTTCAATGGCTGTTTTATCCATCATTTCAAGCGCAGCAGGAACAATACCAGCAGAGATAATGTCCGATACCGCATGACTCCCGTCTGAAACGTCATTAAAATAGGCGAGCACAGTCTGTTTGGCTTCCGGGTTTTTCAGAATCCTGACGGTGATTTTGGTCACGATTCCCAGCGTTCCTTCCGAGCCAGTAATCAATCCGAGGAGATCATACCCAGGCGCATCAGGAACCCCGTTATTGCCGATTTCAATGATTTCACCGTTTGGCAAAACCACTTCCAGTCCCAAAATGTGATTTGTGGTCACCCCATACTTTAGACAATGAGCGCCTCCCGCATTTTCTGCCACATTCCCGCCAATCGTACAGCAATATTGGCTGGATGGATCAGGTGCATAGTAATACCCTTTATCCGAGATGGAGTTGGTCAGCTTCAGGTTGACGAATCCGGGTTCAACCACCGCTCTTCTATTCTCGTAATCTACACTCAGCAGCTTTTTCATTTTAACCAGACTGATCACCACTTCTCCGTTGACGGGAATGGCTCCGCCGCTCAAACCTGTGCCTGCGCCGCGAGCGAGAAAAGGCAGCCCGTTATCTGAGCAATAGTTGACGAGACGGGCAACCTCCTGTGTATCCTTTGGAAAAACAACCGCTTTTGGCAAATACTTGTGGATCGTAAATCCATCACAGTCGTACGCCAATAAATCCTCTTTATGGTGTAAAATCGAACGGTCGCCTACGATCTTTGCGAGATTCTTAATGTGTTTATCTTTTGTTTTCAGTCCTTTTCGTCCCATTATTCTTGCCCCCTTAAGCCATCTTCTTTCTGGTAGGCCCAGTCGAGCAGCTGAACAGTGTGAACAATTTTTTGATTCCGCCCATATTTTTGGACGCCCATCGCCATTTGAAGCATGCAGCCGGGATTTCCCATCGAGATCATCTCCACGTCATCCGGTACATTCTCCATCTTGCTTTCCAGCACAGCTCCCGCCATTTCAGGATTGGTAATATTATAGATTCCGGCACTTCCGCAGCAGCGGTCAGCGTTTGGCATATGGACCATTTCAACGCCCGGGATATCAAGCAAAATGTTACGAGGCTCCTGACGTACTCCCTGTCCATGAGCTAAATGGCAGGCATCGTGATAGGTGATGCGGGTGTTTATTTCGGCCTGTGGCTTTTCATACCCCGTGTCATGAAGATATTTCGATACGTCTTCCACCTTGGCGGAAAACGCCAGCGCTTTTTCGTGCCATTCGGGCTCTTCACGGAACAATTCGGCATATTCCTTCATCATGCAGCCACATCCTGCGGCATTAACAATGATTTTTTCTGCATCGTTAAATGCTTCAATGTTCTGTTTAGCAAGCTTTCTTCCCATTTCCCGATCACCCGCGTGCACGTGAAGAGCACCGCAGCATGTCTGGTTTTGCGGAATGACCACATCATTACCGTTTCGGGTCAGAACATTAATTGTAGCGTCATTAATGTCACTGAACATCACATCCATGACACATCCCGTTAAAAAGGAAACCTCATGCTTGGTTTCGCCTTTTGCTTTAATCACATTTTGATTCTTGTATTTTTGGCGCACGGGTTTTGTCAGTACTGGCATGATTCTTTCCATCTCTGCCAGATGATCAGGCATTACCTTTAACAGTCCGGTTTTGCGGACGACCTTTTGCATCCCGCTCTTTTGATAAAATTTTAATAACCCGCCAACGGTGTTCAATCGGTTCTGATGAGGAAACAGACTGTGCAGGAAGAAATTGCTGACGGTTTTTCTGTAGCCTGTCAATGGCATGGCTTTACGAATTTGCCCACGCGCCTCTTCGATCAGTCCCCCGACATCCACATCCGCAGGACAGGCAGTTGTACATGCACGGCAGTCCAGGCAGGCGAAAACCGGATCCATAAACTGTTCATTGACCTCGATTTTTCCTTCGGCGACCGATTTGATGAGATGAACTCGTCCTCGGGGAGAATGTTGCTCCTGGCCTGTGAGTTCATACGTGGGACATGATTCCAGACACATCCCGCAATGCACACAATCCGCCCATTTATTTTCGTCAGGGGGATCGCTCCAATGATAATTGCTCAGGTTTGTGGTTGTACATGCCGGGCGTTCTTTCACATCGCTTTCCCTTGTGCTCACGCTTAGATCCCTCCCACATAACGTTTGTCATTAAGAATTCTCTTGGGGTCAACTTTGGTTTTAATTCCTTCCAGTAGATAAAAATAGGATGGTGGCTTGCCCCACACACTGACCTGCTGCCGGAGAACGTAAGGTAAATGTGTCACGATAAGATAACCGTTTAACTGTTCTACAACTTGCCGGAGATGAGTTATAGCACTCAGGATATTATCGCTTGCTCCTTTCAATGTCACTTGACACAAACCATGTCCTAATCCACCGTGCCCCTGAATCACCAAATTGTGGCTGTCTTGCAAGAGCTCGCTTTCCTTTAAAACATGAACGACGTCAAGATTGGTAACGCCGATTTTGACAGTTGCAACTGTTTCAGTATCGGTGGAAGGCAGGGCTCCATTCGGCCTGAGGATATAGAATTGATCCCAAAACGCCTTTGCTTTTTCTTGGGGCAAGATGTCCATTTGGACCTGGGCTGGAGAGATGCTTTTGACGAATTCCTCCTGATAATGCACAGCACTCTTTACATCCTCGAAACTGATCGCCATCGTATAAACTCGTTGACCGGTCAGTCTTTCCGAGAGAGCTGGTGTTAACAACTCGAGAGTGACAGGTTCCATCATGGATTCCAAAAGAGTCGTGGCAAACAAGCGAACCGCCTCCAGATTTCCTTCCGGAAAGGACAAGAGCACCAAGCTTTCATACTTTGCAAGCGGACGCAGTTTAAGAACCACTTCAGACATAACGGCCAGCGTACCCATGGATCCAATAAACAGTTTGTTCATATCATAACCGGCCACATTTTTTACGACCTTTCCCCCGGACCGTATGATTGAGCCATCAGGATAAACCATACGCAACCCAATGACTACATCTCGTGAGGAACCATAACCTAGCCGCTTGGGACCGCTTTCATTCGATCCGATAATACCGCCAATCGTGGCCTGTTCTGGCCACGCAGGATCTAGGGAAACGCGCTGCTGGTGCTCGGCCAGGTACGTTTGCAGCTCGTGAAAAGGGGTTCCTGCCTTCACAGTGATTGTCATATTTCCAACCGTATGTTCAACAATCCCTTTGTATTTCGATAACGAAAGCAAAATGTCAGCTTTTTCATTTTGTCCTCCATAACCCCTTTTTGTTCCCCTGCCCTGAATCGTAATCTTTTTATCATGGTCCCCGGCATATTTTAAAATGACCTGAATTTCCTCTTCAGTTTCAGGAAAAACGGTGATATACCCTCCATTGCCTAGGGGATGGTCATTCTCTTCCTCGACCATGATTTGTTCTTGGGGTAAGATCGAGGTTAAATCCGACAGCGATACTGTCTCAAGCAATACTCTCCACCTCCGGTTGTTTCGTAATAAGAAACACTGTTTCATTAATTGCTTAAAAAAATATTGCCTTTTCCTTTTTTCAGTTTTTAAAAATATATAGCTTTATTAAACCACTCCATATCTTACTTTTCAACAGATTTATCAAAAAATTTTTAATACTTTAACAAATTAAGTTTTTGACATTATATGGTCCTGCCTTCACTCATAAAAACGGAACTGAGAGATTTCTCCCAGTCCCGGAGCTTTTGCTTATACCGTTTTGCTTTCTGAAAAAAACTGTGGCAGAAAGGTCTTATTTTCATTTAGAATGTCTTGGAATATTTTTTCTGCAACAGAAGCACTCTTCACCAGAGGATGAGTAATCAAGGCGAGCAGTCCCATGGCATAGTCTCCGTGAACTGCAGCTTCAATGGTCATTTCTTCATACGCTTTTACCACTTGCAGCAATCCGCGGATTCTTGCATCGATTTTGGTAGTAAGTTGAATGGGATGAGCACCCTGACGGTCAATCACGCAATTGACTTCAATAGAAGCGGTATCAGGAAGACAGGATAGGATCCCATTATTCTGCACATTTACGGTCTGAATATCTTTCTTATTGTTATAAATGGAGGACATGATATCAACCGCTGCCTCCGAATAGAATGCCCCTCCTCTTTGAGCGAGTTCCGGTGGTTTGATGGACAGGTTGGGATCTTGATAGCGTTTAAACAAAGCGGCCTCTACCTTTTTTACCTCATCCGCTCTGGTTCCAGTCTCCTGCAATTGCTCTAATTGATGTTTCAAAACCTCATCTTTCTTATAATAATAACGATGATAACCGCAAGGTAAAGCATCCAATGCCTGCAAAAAGTCACGATTCCATTCAAGATCAGGAATATTATTCATGTTAAAGCCTTTCAGGTCTGCTTCTCCCTTTAAGAAACTCTCAGTAACATCTTTGTTTTTTATCCAAATTTTTGTCGTCCAATTCAAATGATTAATTCCTGCCATTTCAATCTCAATTTCATTGGTGTCCACATTTAAGAATTCAGCAAGCTGTTTCCTGGTGTTGATCGGTAGGTTGCAAAGCCCAATCGCATTTACGGTTGAATATTTATTTACCGCTTCCGTTACAACACCTGCAGGGTTAGTAAAGTTGATCAAAAAAGCTTCAGGAGCATATTTTTCAATATCCCGACAGATATCAAGGATCACCGGTATGGTCCGCAGGGCTTTAGCAAACCCTCCGGCCCCAGTGGTTTCCTGGCCAATGCACTGATAACGGAGGGGGATTCTCTCATCCCTCGATCTTGCCTCAAGCATTCCCACACGGAGCTGGGTGATGACAAAGTCAGCTCCTGTGATAGCTTCCTCCCTATCAAACGTTAACGTGAGATGAATGGGAACGCCGCCTTTTTGAATCATCCTCCGTGCTAATTCTCCTACGATTTCAAGTTTTTCCTTTCCCTCGTTGATGTCCACCAGAAAAAGTTCCTGTACAGGAAACTCTTCATGCCGTTCAATAAAGCCTTCAATTAATTCAGGCGTATACGAAGATCCACCGCCGATCACCGCTACTTTAAGCCCGTTTTTCATAACTTATCCACCCTTCTTCCATTCGGTTTAAAATTTCAATACTAACCGGCAAATGAAGATGGTCAAATGCCAGTAACACTGCTCCAAAAACCGGATCCTTTTGTGGAATGATCATCTCGATTTCGTGTCCCTCATTCTCGATCGTCTTTCTTAATGCATCCAATACTACAGGATTTTTCCCCTTTTGCAGTACACTGCCTGTTAGAACGATGGGAATAGGTAAAGGCAAGTTCCCGAGTCTCTTGATCACCGAGTTTGCCGCTATGCCCAGCTCGCTGCCGGCGTTTTGTAATATCCGGATCGAAAGCAGATCTCCATCCATTGCGGCTTGATGCAGAACAATCGCCAGTCTGCCGTCGACTTTCGTTACCCCCTTATCCAAGAAATGATTCCACATTTCTTCCATCGTATTAAATCCCAGAAAACGGGGGATCCGTTCGGTTAAGCTCGAAGGAATGTCCCGAAGCTCCCAGGAACGCACCGCCGATCTGAATGCTTCTGCCGCAAGTGCATTTCCACCTACCTGTCCATCGCCATAAAGATAACCGAAACCTCCAGTTTGGACCACGTTCCCTTCCTGGTTTCGTCCGGCTGCATTTGTACCGCTCCCTGCTACTAAAACGACTCCGGTATTGGAATCACTCCCTAGCCGCAAGCCTTCCATGGTGTCACATACCAGGTCCCATTTTTTATAAGGCAGGGTTGCAAGCTTTGATTTCAGCGTTCGAATATCTATTTCACGATCAGCGCCGGCCAGTCCATACTGGACAAAAGAAAGATCAGTGCTTGAAAGCCGGGCCTCCTGCATGGCGGTTGCAACTGCTTCTTGAATATTGGTGAACGCTTGCTCAATCCCGTTCACCTGGTAGTTGGAGCATCCTGAAAATCCTTTCCCAAGAAGGTTACCAGACTGATCGGCAATAACCGCATGTGTTTTGCTTCCGCCTCCATCAATCCCCATCACAATGTGTGTCATTATTCCTTCACACCTCCACCAGCAAGGCCTCCGACAATATATTTATAAAGAAATACGGAGACCAGAACCGGCGGCAGCGAGGCGATAAAGCCCCCAGCCGTCATAAGTCCCCAATCAATGTTGTGCTTGCCAATAAACTCACGGATAGCGATCGGCAATGTTTTGGAAGCAAAGGATTGAGTGAACGCACTGGCAAACATAAATTCATCCCATGCCAACAGCAGCGTAAAAATAGCGGTTGCCGCAATTCCGGGCATGGCAAGGGGAATAATGATCCGAAACAAGCTTCCCATACGAGAACACCCATCGATAATGGCAGCTTCCTCCAGTGCTTTAGGGATGGTTTGGAAGTAGCCGGTCATGATCCAGATGGCAAACGGCAGTGAAAAGGTCGTATAGGAAATAATTAACGACCAAACCGTGTCCAAAAGAGGAGGCGATTGAAACAATATGACATTGGTGAATGGGATAGCAATGGAAATTCCATTTCTCATCATGACATAGAGCGGAGCGATGATCGAGATGGACGGCAACAACTGCATCGCCAGCACTGTAAATAACGCAGAATTGCGAAATGGAAACATCACCTTGGAAAAGGCATACGAAGCAAAAATGGCCAAAATCAGTGTGCCCACCGTGGTGCCCAGGGACACAATGATACTGTTTTTCATGGCTGCAATAAATTCGGCAGCCCCATTACCCGTAAAAAGACGATAATAGTTTTCCAGTGTGGGAGAGTGAGGAACCAAATGACCGCTAAGCAGCTCTTCGGTTTTACTGATGGAAGACGTAAACAAATAGACAAAAGGAGCCAATGTAAACAGTGCGAGCAGGATTAAGCCGCACCACAAGTAAAAGGGGGAAATCAGATCTGTGCTTTTCACCTTAAACAAGCTGGATTTCCTTTTAACCGTTGCGATGTCATTTTTGACGCTTCTCTGTTCAATCGTTGGTTCAAACATGAATATCCCTCCTTTTATACCTCATGGGAATTCTTCTTTAACATGCGAATATACAAGACAATAAATACGAGAATGATAGCTGTTGAAACCCACGCCATGGCAGAAGCTTCACCGAGATAAAAGTAACGGAATGCCTTGTTGAATGTCAGGTAGGAAATAGAAGTGGTTGGATCTCCTGTGAAAACGGTCAGGATGTCATAAACGCGAAATGCGGCAATGGTACGAAGCACAACGGCAATCATCAGGATGGGAAACAACTGAGGAATGGTGACATACCAAAGCTTTTTCCAAAACCCGGCACCATCCATCATCGCGGCTTCATAAAGTGTCGAGGGGATTGCCTGAAGGCCGGCCAAAAGTAAAAGTGTCATAAACGGGGTCATTTTCCAGACATCGGCAACCACCACGGAATTAATAATATTATGTGCATCAGCCAGCCATAACGGGTTTTCACTTGCGCTAAGCACATGAATTTTCTTCAGGATAATCGTAAATGACCCGTTCCCCGGCTGAAAAATCCATTTCCACAGCAAACCGTTTACGAGGGTCAGCATCGCCCAGGGAATGATGATAATCATCCGGAAAAATACTCTTCCCCTGAACATCTGATTGAGCAGCAAAGCGCTAAACAAGCCGAGTACTAATTCCGCTACAGTGGAGATGACGGTAAAGTAACCGGTAAAATAGGTTGCCGTCCAGAAATCATGGTTCTTGAACAATGCTGTAAAATTACTAAATCCTACAAATACCACATCAGAACCATCCAGCATGTGATACTTATACATACTCCAGACGAGCGATTGATAAATGGGAAATAAAAAGGTTTTAAAGAGTATGTAGAAGGTGGGTAACAGCAAGATCACAGCAAAAAGTAGATCTTTTCTCTTTTTTTTACCCATTAGCCTGAATTTCGCTGACTTACCAGCCGATTTTTCCATCTCAATCCTCCTTTGAAAGAAGAAGCGGTTAGTGCCTAACCGCTTCCTGATCATTATTTTGACTCTTCAATGGCTTTCTTAATTTTTTTTGCTGCCGTATCCAATGCCACTTTCGCAGATTTTTTCCCTAACAATGCTTCATGGATTTCAGCAGATAATATATCCGCCCATTCCACGTAACCTGGAGCATTGGGACGGTTTTGTCCATATTCAAATTGCTTCATGACTTTGTCCACGGTTTTTGTTTTGTCCGCCGCCTTTAGATTAGGATCGTCATATAGTCCTTCCGTTGTAGGATACATTCCGTCATTCTTAAACAACGGAAGTTGAAACTTCTTGGTGCTCATCCATTTTAAGAATTCCAGGGCTGCTTGCTTATGTTTACTGTCTTTCATTAAAGAAATGCCCTCAGAACCGGTAACTGCAGCCGACTTCACATCCCCATTTCCCGGCATTAATCCGACATCGGTTTTATCAACTACTTTGGATTTGGATGGATCATTTAAATCGGGATACATACCTTCCCAGTTCGTCATCATGGCGATCTTTCCTGTGGAAAATGCATTTTTTACATCATCCTCACTCCATTGCAAGCTTGCCGGATCAACGGTTTTATCCTTTTGAGTGAGATCAACCATATATTGAAGTGCTTTCAATCCCCCGCCTTTATTGAAAACAGGCGCTCCTTTTTCATCAAAGAATTTTCCCCCGAACCCATATACGAGGCTGACAAAGTCACAGTTTAATCCTTCTGCTTGTTTCCATGACCAGGCAGAGCCATATACACCATTCTTCGTCAGTTTTTTAGACATTTCCCGAAATTCATCCCACGTTTTTGGAGGAGAATTATATCCGGCTTTTGCAAGAAGCTCCTTGTTCCAGTAGAAATGCTTTGTGCTGGAGAAAAATGGAACAGCGGCCAGCTGGTCTTTATACATGACGGAGCTTAGGGACGATTGCGTATACTTTTTCTGCACCTCTTTCGGTACGGTGTCCGCCAGATCATAGGCAATCCCACCTTCCATGAACTGCCCGGCCCAAATCGTATCCATTTCTGCCAAATCAATGTCCGCCGAATTGGAGAGAACAGCGGTGGTGATCTTGTTGTACAGGGAATTGTAATCCACCGCTAGTTCTTTCACTTTGATTCCTGTGTCTTTGGTAAACTCTTTTAAAATTTTTCCACGAGGCCCGTTTGCACCGTCTGTATTCACCCACAATAAGGTGATTTCTTCCCCTTTTAGGTCTTTTTTGTTATTCCAGCTCAGCTTTTCACTCTTTGCCTCGTTTTTCTTTCCGCTTGTTGGCGGAGCTGCATTGCAACCGACCAATAAAGAAAAAATCAAGATTAAAAGAAAAAGCACCTTTCCTTTTTTCAATGTAGACCCTCCCTTTAAACATTTTTTTGGGGTTTTGCTGGAAAACTCGTAATCTATTGTTAAACGTTAATATTCTTATCTCTGAATTGTGGCAGATGCTTTTGGTGAGCCGTCAGATAATCATCCATCATTGCCTTCGCTGAGGTAAATGAAGGGACAAGAGGATGAACAGTCAATGCATTTACCCCCGCTTGATAATCTCCCTTTACTGCACATTCCACGGCTAACCGCTCATACGTTTTTACCGGATGGATCAATGAAAGGGCAAAATCCGGAACGTCGCCAATATTAATTGGAAAATACCCATTTTTATTTACAAGACAAGGAACTTCCACCACATCATCGTTATGCAGCTGAGTGATTGTCCCATTGTTTGGCACGTTTAGCGTTAAGATTTGCTGTTTGTTGTTTGCAATACTGCGGATGATGTTGAGGGCCAAACCTTCATAGCCTTCTTCTTCAAAGGAGAGTTCAACGGTATCTTCTTCTTCGTGAACATCATGGATTTGACCGGTCGTTTCCCTGGACATGTACGTGCTGCCCCGCGCATCAAGTGTTCCTTTATAATCAGCCCAGGCTTCCTCCATACGGTCCTGTTGGACGAGGTCTGACACTCTTTCAAGAAGCGGGCGGTTTAACTGAACAATTTGCTCACCTCTCGTTTGATTCGATTGCAAGATGTTTGTTACTGCCTGATCTGCGTAATAAAAGTAGTACAAATATTCGTTGGGCAGCATCCCCATATTACGGATCAGTTCCGGTTCAAAGAAACGGAAAGTATGCGAAATACGGGATAGGTGTTCATAACGATCAAGAATTTCAGGAAGCCGGTCCACACCTTTCTCATAAACAGAAGGAACCCAGCCCAGATGGTTTAATCCAAAATAAGTAACTTGCAGGTCAGTATGAGGCACCTTTAAAAACTTGCACAGCGAATTTTTAATCCCGGCATGTGCATCGCATATTCCGATTACTTTTTTATGTTTTCCATATGTAGTAAGAGCTTGAGCCATCAAACCAGCCGGGTTGGTAAAGTTAAGAAGCCAGGCTTCCGGTGCTTCCTCGTAGATAATCCTGGAGTATTCGAGCATGACGGGAATGGTCCGCAACCCCATGGCAAATCCCCCTGGACCTGTTGTTTCCTGGCCAAGCACTCCATACTTAAGTGCGATTTGTTCATCAAGGACGCGTCCTTCCTCCTGACCCACACGAATAGCGGAGAAAATAAAATCCGCACCTCGTACCGCTTCCTTGATATCGGTGGTGAATGAAAGAATAAAATCTCCTTGGTATTTGTCCACGAGAAATCGAGAAATGCCTCCCATAACAGATAACCTTTCCTCATCTACATCAAAGAGAGTGACTTCTTTAAAATGAAGATCATTTTGTTTAAACAAGCCTTCAATCAATAAGGGAGTCCTCATCCCGGCTCCGCCTAATATGGTCAGTTTCATGATTCATCCTCCTGATTTATTTTATAGGTTCCAAAAAATCCTTTTGTACTTGTTGCCAGCTTGGACTGCTGGTTGCTCCTCCCAAACTTTGCACAGAGCAGCTGCCGCAGTAATTGCCTAATTTTACGGAATCCTCTAAAGACCATCCCTTTAGTATCCCTGCCAACAGGCCGGCAGAGAAAACATCTCCAGCCCCTGTTGTATCAATGGCCTCACATTCATAACCGGCTATTTTTTTTATGGTGTGATTTTGTCGCATCAATGCACCGAGCTCTCCCAGTTTAATAACGATGGAGGTGTTATGTTGACCCAGCTTTTCAATGGCTTCATAAGGATTTATAATCCCTGTTATTGTTTCTGCCTCTTTTTGGTTAGGTGTAAAGATGTCCGCCATTTTAAGGAGCTCATTCAATTGGTCGTCCTGCAGCCATTCCTCATCCCAGCCGACATCCAAAGAGATCAACATTCCTTTGGTTTTGGCCTTTTCGATGACCGCTTTGTTACCTCTTCCTGCCGAAGTATGTAAGACCTTTGCTTCTGTGTTTTCAATTACAGAACACGCATAATCAACAAGGTTTAGTTTTTCAACGCTGTCCTGAAAAGAGAGAAACGATCGGTCTCCGCCATAATTGATGCAAACAGATAAACAACGAAGAGGTTGATCAACTTGTAACATGAGAGAGGTGGAAACACCTTCCTCCTCCAAACTCTCTTTCATAAATTGACTAAGAAAGTCATTGCCAATTGGGCCGATGACTGCCACCTTCAGCCCTAGTCTCGAAAGAGCGACTGCCGTGTTATAGGCTGCACCGCAGGTAAATTCAAACGATCCGCAATAGACCTCTTCTCCAGGATTCGGCATTTTGGGAATGGATGAAAAAATAACATCCGTGGAAATGATGCCCTCTACCAGTACATCATATGTCATAACATTTTCCTCCTTTCCTCAATTTGTTGTGTTGTTACTACAAATCTATTGGATTTATAATCTCTTGTCAACCGAATTTTCTAAATATTTAGATTACATAAAGCAATTCTTAAGGATTTTGATAGCGTTAATTGCATAAAAACGACAGTTGCTGGGAAAACAGAATATTTTTGTAATAATTCTACTATTAAATAAATTGTATAAATTCACAAATTTGTTGTAACATATGTATACACTATTCAGGTAGGAGAGATAAATCGGAGTGAGAATATGATAAATAGAAGCCCTGGAACTGCCTTATATTATTTAATTAAAGAAAAGCTTTTGGAACTGATAAAAAACGAAACGTATCAAATTGGAAGCCAGCTTCCCACTGAATCCGAATTATGCCGGATGTTTGATGTCAGCCGAACCACGATCCGTCTGGCACTGCAACAACTTGAAATCGACGGCAAAATTCATCGTATTCAGGGAAAGGGAACTTTTGTTTCAAAGCCGAAAATCAATGAGGCACTGTCTCAAAATATGAAGAGTTTTTCAGAGCAGATGAAAGATGCCGGCCTGGTGTCTTTTTCAAAAGTCCTTACATTGGAAGTCATCCCCGCCTATTATTCTTTAGCCCAGGCTCTTGAGATAGATGAAGAGGATCCAGTCATCAAACTGGTACGCTTGCGTCATGGCGGAACAGAACCTCTTCAGCATTCCACCTCTTTTATCCCTTGGAAGGTTGCACCAGGTTTGATGCAGGAAGATTGTTCGGGTTCTTTGTTTCAATTGTTAAGAAGCAAATTTGAGATTGAAATCCACCGATCAGTGGAATCCATCGAGCCCATTCTAACCAATGAAGCCATGAGTGAACTGTTGAACATCCCAGCAGGCTCCCCGTCTTTTTTACTGGAATCGATCACTTATTCCTCAAAGGAATTGCCAATCGAATTTTCTGCCAGCGTTGTACGAGGAGATCGTTCAAAGTTTGTTATGGAGAGATATTATAACTAATCTTGAGTAACAGATAGAAGGATAAAAACGAGTAAATCAACCCTTTTACATCATATATGGCATATTGCCAAAGAAAACTCGCCAACTTTTAGGCCAGTTTTCTTTGGTATTATTATAGTTCTTCTCCGACTGAAGCATCCTTTAGGTTTTGAAACAATGTTACAGGTGTCTGCCTACTGCCATCTTCATATGGTTCACTCCTTATTCCTTTCGTGGCGTGGCCCAAATAAGATGAAAGACATCCAGCCAATGATGTTCTGCTTTCTGAATTTCTAAAGGCGAGCGGTTAAGCAGCTCCATAATGTTACGATTTTGATGGCAGCCCACCGTTTTAACAGCCAAAGGATTCAACGCTCTTTGTAAAGTCGAGGCGAATAAATTAGAGCTGATTCCATGTTCCAGCAGCAATACTTGTCCATGTGGTTTACACCATGTACTTACGTTTTCAAGGATTCGTACAGGATTGGAATAACCACAAAATGAAAGAGTAGAAACAACCGTATCAAACTGTTGTTTTTCAAAAGCCAGCTCTTCAATGTCGCTCTCAATAAATTTTACTGGAAGATGATAGTGCTGAGCAGCCTCTTCTGCTTTTCCAAGCATCTCCGGGCTGAAATCTACTGCAGTGATGGTATGAATCTCTTCCAGCCTGTAAAACGGAAAGTTCCCTCCTGCGCCCACCGCCAGTTCCAGCACATGTCCTCTAGCCTCCCCAATTAATTTTTCTCTCCACTTTTTTTGGAATTGTTTTTCCCTCAGTCGGTCGTAAGTCTCAGCCTGGCGGTTAAATTTTTTAATCAGCTTTTTATTCACTCTACCCATTCCTTCCAGGAAAATTGTCAACTAGGAATGAATTCTTCTATGAGATCTGTGTCCGGCGGAATATACCCGAGCTGTCTGCCGATTTTTACAATCTGTCCTTTATGATGAAACTCGTGAGTGGCCGTGTGCGTAAACAGCCATAATACCGTTACATTCCAGGATTCTCCATTCCTGGTGATTTGAATGTTTTTGTCGCCATTTTCTTTAAATTCTTGAAGAAATTCAAGAACCAAATCATCTGTTTTTGCAAAAATCTCTCGCATATCTTGTACACTGTGAATGGTCTGTGGGTTAATTTCGGGAAACTGCTTTTCAAGTGCCCGAATTCCGAGCCAGGTCTGGTAACAGTCCGCTACATGAGCGTGCAAATTTCGAATGGAATCTCCGCCAAATGCTTCTACCTCTTTTACATAATCTTCATAAGGTAACGTTTCGCAATAACGAAATAAAGTTTCCCGGGTGCGCCTGATCCAATCATACTGACTTAGGAATACATCCATCCTCCCACTCTCCTTTTTCATCCTTTTTAGTAGATTCGTCCACGCTTTATATTCCCTGTGAAAGTGGAGAAAACCTCTTTTCATTCACTAGGCAGAACTTCCTCATGCTTTTTATCGATAAACGATTTCGTACATGCAACAAATCTACCATATTCATCCAACATGTGCCTGAATAAATATGTAATACGATTCATTTTTTCTATTTTATGTAAATGGTAATTGACCCTTCTTGTTCAAGGGTGCTACCCTTTCATTGAAAACGATTACATTTTATGCCAAGGAGGGAAAGTGCAATGAAGAAGATGAGTGCTTTTATCAGTACGGTTCTTATTGGTTCCACTCTCTTATTGCCTCTTAGTGCAGGTGCCGATGAATTAAAGGGAAATGCCGATCCACCCAAGTCCCCCAAAGATAAGGTCATTGAACAAATCATAGCTAATATGACGGCTAAGGAAAAGATCGGACAGCTTGTCATGCCTTCCACACATGATAATGAAAGTAAAATGCCGAATGAAGATACCCGGAAGCTGATTCAAAACTACAAAGCAGGTTCTGTTATTGTTTATGGTGCCCGTAATGCCCGTACAACAGCTCAATATAATAACCAGCTGCAAAAATGGGCTGCCAATACCTCTCCAAAACTCCCACTGTTGGTTTCCGCCGATTTGGAATTCGGGACAAAACAACATGTCACCGATGCAACCCCTTTTCCACGGCAAATGGGTATTGGTGCCACACGACAAGCAAAAGCGGCGAAGGATGTGGCCAAAATAACGGCACTCGAAGCAAAAGCAACAGGATTTAATTGGAACTACTCACCGGTTGCTGACGTGAATACGAACCCTGCCAATCCTGTTATCGGTGTACGTTCCTTTGGCGAAAAAACAAGTCTTGTCTCCAGCATGACCGCCGCACAAATCAAAGGCTATCAGGAGAATGGCGTAGTCGCAACAGCCAAGCACTTCCCTGGCCATGGGGATACGAGCGTGGATTCACACCTGGGCTTAGCTGCTGTTACATATGACCGCGAAACGCTTGAAACCGTGCATCTTCCTCCATTTCAGGCAGCAATTGATGCAGGAGTAGATTCCATCATGACGGCCCATGTGATTATTAATGCGATTGACAAGGAACTTCCTGCCACGCTTTCCAAGAAGGTGCTCACCGGTTTACTCAGAAATGAGATGGGCTTTAAAGGACTGATCGTAACAGACGCCATGAGCATGCATGCGATCGCCAAGGAATGGGGTGCAGGACAAGCGGCTGTGATGGCGGTAAACGCCGGAGCGGATATTGTGATGGCTACCGGAAATCTGGACGAACAACTCGAAACTTTTGATGCCTTAAGTGACGCGCTGAAATCCGGCCAATTATCCGAAAAAAGAGTCAATGAATCGGTAAAAAGGGTTCTGGCTTTGAAGATTAAGTATAAGCTTTTTGGCCACCGGTATGTTGATCCTGAAGGAGCTGTCAATGTCGTCAATCAACCGGCACATAAAGAAACAGCTGCCGAAGTTGCAAGAAAGTCGATCACGCTAGTAAAAAATGAGAATGTCCTTCCTTTTCACCCGGCGGAGAAAAAATTGACACTTGTAACAGGACCGCAAATTTACGGCTCCACCAATTTCATCAACAATATTGCCAGCATGGTCGATGAAAAATCGGCAGGAAATGTAAAAAGTTTTACCACTTCAGAAGATGCGACCACGGCAGAAATTCAACAGGCAGTAAAGCTCGCTGAACAAGCGGACCAAATCATCGTTCCTACGTTTTCTCCAAGTGAGCTGCCTGCCGGACAGGCAAAGCTGGTGAAAGAACTGCAAAAAACAGGAAAGCCTGTTGTTGCGGTTTCCCTTGGCCTCCCTTATGATGTTAAGGAATATCCGGAAGTTGGCGCATACATTTCAACATACTCGGTTGAGCGCTGGGGTTCACCTGTTCCAACCTCGTGGAAAGCAGCGATTGATGTGATCTTTGGAACACAGCCAGGAGGAAAGCTTCCCGTTTCCATTGAAGGCCTGTACCCCTATGGAACCGGCTTGAACTATTAAGATTGAGTACAAAACCCTGTTATCTGGCTTTTTGGCCAAACGACAGGGTTTTGTGATTCCTCTTTTTTAACGAAATAACCTAAAAGAAAATAGACACCGCTTACCCACAGAATCAGGAATTCAATCGCTTTTCCCAAAGCACCTATAGAATTAAAAAAGACAATCAGGAGAAGGAGCCCCATGCTTAATCCGAGGGAACCTAATCCTGTTATGAAGCCAATCAATAAAATACACATTAGAACCACAAACATAAACGGTACATCCACTGAAGGACCTGTCTGTGAGCCAAGCGCTTTTCCCAAAGAGGTCCCAAGCATATACAGCCCTCCAAAACCCAGGGCGGACAGGATAATGATAATGCCTGCAACAAGACCTATAGTTTTGGAAACTGTGTATTTCTCCATTGCTCCTCCCCTTCAATCTATTGATCTTGTAATCTTTATGGATACTATTCCTCATATCTGGTCCTATTCCTCTATTGAAAAAAGCCATGACCCCGTTTAGTCAATGGCGATAACCTGTGAAAAGATTAATGGGTATTATTTCTTGCTGCATACCATAGTGCACCCGATTCTCCAACCAGCGCCCCCAATAAAATGACGGAGGAAGAGGCGGATGGCTTGTCCCCCGGTTCCTTGATCTCAACAATTTCATATTTAAATGTGCGGGTTCCATGTTCATCATTCAAATTCTTGGCCACCTGTTTGATTTCGGATAAATGATCCACAAATTCATGAGTGTTGCAGTGGGTGCAAACAGTAAAAGGCACATTATGAATGTAAAGACTCGCTCCCTTATGATAAACAGGGATAATATTAATCAAAGG
The DNA here is from genome assembly GCF_004127935.1 of Fictibacillus sp. S7. Taxonomy (NCBI): domain Bacteria; kingdom Bacillati; phylum Bacillota; class Bacilli; order Caryophanales; family Fictibacillaceae; genus Fictibacillus; species Fictibacillus sp. S7. The sequence goes on from NZ_QJKL01000001.1 coordinate 817,625, forward strand.
CAAAACCAAACCATTTTTACAGGTTTTACAGCTTTTCAGCATGTCCAGCCTTCCCTTCAAAAGTAAATAGGAAATCATTAGGAGTATATTCATCCCCACATATAATAGAACTAAACAATGGAATTGGAGGTACTAATAGGAAATAGCTTACCTCCCACCGCAAACGAAACTCTTCCTGTTTCTTCAGAGACTACGAGGACAAGTGCATCGGACACTGCTGTTAAACCCATTGCGGCCCGGTGACGGGTACCTAATTTTTTATTTCCTGCTTCTATGCCGGATACCGGAAGCACATTCGAAGCAGAAACTATCGTCTCTCCCCTAACCAATACCGCTCCGTCATGCAGGGGATTCCCGGGATAAAAAATGGATTCCAGCAGGGGAAACGTAAGATCCGCTCCAATTTTATTTCCAGCACTGATCAATGCTTCAATAGCCTCTTCCCGTTCGACCACAATTAAAGCGCCGTGCCTTTGGCTGGAGAGGTGCTGAATACAGGTAGAGATCTCCAGGTATTTTTCTGTGTATGGTGAAAGATAACAATTCAAATAAAAGGAAGCTGCAACAGTTTGGATTTGTTCAATCTCTGCTTTTAGTTCTTCAAGATTTCCCAATAAGCAATAACTCTCTGTTTCAAATGAGCGTAAAAAATGTTGAATCCCCTGGTTGACCTGTTGAAGATGGTCAACAATTTGCTCTTTCATCGAGGAGGTATCACAATCTTCTCTCATGTCTGCACCCATTTCCGTCCACACTCTCTCCGAGTGTCTTAGTTAGATCCTTTATCTATTCTTTACGCCGGTTCACCATTTTATGAGAAAATTTGTCATAAAAAAGCATGGACGATTTATCCATGCTTTAAATACTGATATTCCTTGCTCTTAGATTTTCTTCTTTTGATTAAAGCAAATGATACAGCAAAGCTCAAGCCTGCGGCCAGCAGCATTCCGCCATAAATGGCATGAACGGCAGAAGCAAGGATTCCGTGCATCTCTGACACCATGTCCTCCGGTACATGACCTTCGCTGAACGAGGCGTTGAAATTCAGGTCTCCCTCGCCTTTTTTCTTTGCTTCAGAAAGCAAAGTCAGGTTGAAAATAGTACCCAAGACCGCAGATCCCAATGTCTGGGAGAACGTGTTTGTAAAGGTGTTCAATGCCACTGCAACTCCACGTTCTTTTTGTTGAACCGACGATTGGATCGTAAGCATAAAAATCGGGGTAATGAGCCCCATGCCCAGTCCAACCAATCCTGTTGCCATGTAAATAAAGGCAGAAGGCGAGTCGGCCGTTAGCGAGAACATGAACAATGAAGCAGCAGTCACAATCCCAGTTCCAAACGGAATGACCCAGTTAGGCTTCATCCGTTCTACGAGGCAAGGATTTAAAAGACTGGAACATACATACACCAATAAAGATCCTCTTCATTTCCATCTACATGAGATGCAGAATGAATGCGGAATTTATTGATTTGATTTTGTTGGTCATTTTTCGAAATGAAACTAAGCCCTTCTGTTGTATGTTGTTGGTTACATAAGCTTTGAAACAGCATGCTTTGCTGCTTTAGATTTAGCTATCGAAGCAAAAAAGGCTTAGACTACTCATTTGAAATGTAGTCTAAGCTTTTTTTGTGAAAGATAATATTTCGTATACACGTGAAGTGTTCTCTTCTTTAATCTTGTGCGTCGTTGCAAACAGGTCCCCTTTTTCTCTAAGCCTTTGAAGAACAACAGATGGAGTAAAATCACTCGGGTGAAAACCTGAACTTAATTCTTCCCAGGTAACCGGGGTAGACACCAATGCATTCTCTATTGCCCGGAGACCATAGGGAACTGCGATCGTCCTTCCCTTCCATAATTGAAGATAATCAAAATAAAGTTTGTTTCCCCTTCTTTCTTTTACCCTCTCCAACGTTACTTTACCTGGATATTTTTCTTGAATATACTGTGCAATAAATTGATTTACTCTTCTTGCCTCTGCAAACGAGAACAAGGGTTCTATCGGAACAAAAAGATGCAGGCCGGTTTTTCCGGAGGTTTTTACATGACTGGTTAAGCCAAGCCCGTCCAATACCTTTTTTAGGATCAATGAGATTTCAAGGACGTCCCCAAATTCTTCCGGTGAATGATCCAAATCAAACACCAAATCCGATGGGAAATCGGGTTTGGTGTATTGATCAAACGGTACGTGAAACTCAAGCGCGCCCCAATTGGCAAGCCATAGTAAGGTCGCTTTATCATGAAGTAATATTCGTTCTTTTTCTTTATAAAAGGTGCTCACCAGCCATTCCGGTGCTTTTTCGGGTCTGGAACGCTTCTCCACTTTGGGTTGGTGCATTCCATGTGGATACAGCCAGTACATCAGCATCCGGTCTTTCGTATAAGGAAGCATGTAATCGGAGACTTCTAATAAATAGCGGATATAATCAGCCTTGGTAAAACCGGCTTCCTTCCATATCATTTTTTCCGGATGTGAAATAGGAATGACTATGCCTTCCACTTGTACTTCCATGACGATTCCTCCGCTATTGATCACTGATGCTGCTAGTGTAAACGATTGGCGTAAATCTATACCCGAGGTGAACATCATGGATCCCCTTTTTCCCATGGAACCGAAAAGCGCGACAAATATCCCTGCTTCTTCAAAATGGATTGCTCAAATCAAATGGGATGGCGTACACATTCTAACCTATTCCGATGGCCAAACCACACGTCTTTTTAATCGCAAAAAAAGAGAGCGTACAGCGAACTATCCAGAACTGGCTCCTATACAAACATACTGTTCGGCCGAATCTGTCATCTTAGATGGCGAGGTCATTGCGCTCGGGGACAACGGGCGGCCAAGCTTTCATAAAGTAATGAGAAGAGATGGAGTAAGAAACCTGGACCGTGTTCGCCTCCTGCAACATCAGGTCCCTATTACTTACATGATTTTCGATGTTCTTTTTTACAATGGTGAGTGGATAACAAAATGGCCTCTAGAAAAAAGGATCTCACTGTTGTCTGAGATCATCACTCCGAATGATCATGTTCAGCTGGTCCGTTCCCATCATGATGGCGAAGCTTTATTTAAAGCGGTAAAAAGCTCCGAAATGGAAGGCATTGTGGTGAAACAGCTGCAAAGCCATTATTATATTGGTGAGAAGAACGAGGTTTGGCTGAAAATTAAAAACACCCTGGATGTAAATGCGGTGATCGGAGGATTTACGTTGAGCGGCGGTGTAGTGAATGCGGTTCTTCTTGGGTTATATGATGATCAGGGACAATTCGTTTATATCGGGCATACGGGTACGGGGAAATTTACCGTTCAGGATTGGCGGAACTTAACTTCCAAGCTTATTACGATTAAAACTTCCGAGCGTCCTTTTGTGAACCTCGTTGAACGGCACCGTGATGCCTACTGGGTAAAACCGGAGGTGACCGCCAAGATTCATTTTGCGGAATGGACGGAAGCTGGAAAACTCCGGCAGCCGAGTATACAAGCTCTGCTAGATATTCCACCTTCAGAATGTACCTTTCAATACACATAGAAAGATAAAAGTGATACATACTACAGGAGAGGTGAAAACTGTGACAGAACGAACAGGACACAATAACATGGAAGAATACAAGCCAGTCGTCAATGGGTCGGTGGAAACACCTGTTGAAGCTCACCGTATGGTAACGGTAAATAAAGCAGAAGATGAGTTGAAGAACCAAAAAGGCCAACTACCTGAATAAGGTAGTCGGTCTTTATTACAGCTTTCAATGTCGACAATATAAAAAATCTTTAGAACCGTTGATATCTTTGGGTCCCCAATAAATAAAACCAGCGTGAAATTATCCATGCTGGTTGGTTAGCTTGTATGTATTATAGTTAATTTAAATTACTCTCTCCGGCGCTTAGCTTGCTTTTACAAAACGCATCCAGCTCTTGTTCTTCCTCTTCCTCCAGTTCAAAATCCATGATGTTATCAGTATAGTTTTCTAAAAGCGTATATTGTACAATTCGGGAATTTCCTGGCTGAACAACATAAATCAGTTTGACATAGATTCCGTTTTCCCTATAAAGTTCATCTTCTTCGTCCACATCGACGTGAATGATAAATTCATAACGTTCCCCCTCCAAAATTCCTGTGGGGTCTTGCAATTTTTCCATTGAGTGCCTGGTGATTTCCATTTGCATTCATTCCTTTCAGTTGTTTTCTCTTTATTATACCCTTAAGTATCACTAAACAACGAACAGGAGCAGCGCATGACTGGCTGCTCCTTTGAAAAACGTTTTTGATTATTGACGAATTTGCCCGTTCCCCCGTATCACATACTTGCTTGATGTTAATGCAGGCAGTCCCATTGGCCCGCGGGCATGAAGCTTCTGTGTGCTGATTCCGATCTCGGCGCCAAAACCGAATTCAAATCCGTCGGTAAAGCGGGTTGATGCATTATGATAGAGAGCTGCACTATCAACAAGTTGAAAAAAAAGACTCACATTTTCTTCGTTTTCGGTGATGATGGCTTCAGAGTGTTTTGAACCATAATGATTGATATGCTCGATCGCTTCCTGTGTACTGGAGACTCTCTTTAGCGCCAAAACGTAATCAAGGTATTCCGTATGCCAATCTTCCTCTGTCGCAACTGTAAGGGAAGGAAATGAATCGCAAAGAGCAGCATCTATTCTTATGTCTACACGATGTTGCTGAAGAGTCTCAACCAGCTCCTTAACATTTTCATCTGGCCAGCTCTCATGAACAATTACTTTTTCAATAGCGTTGCAAACCGATGGCCTTTGGGTTTTGGCATTAACAACAATATCGATGGCCATTTGCCGATGAGCCGTTTCATCAATATAGATATGGCAGTTGCCTGCACCTGTTTCCAGGACGGGAACCGAAGCATTCTCAATTACAGTCTGAATTAACTCTTTTCCTCCCCTTGGAATCAGAACATCAAGATATTGGTTAAGCTTGAATAACTGGGAAGCCGTCTCCCGGCTTGTATCTTCAATCAACTGTACAGCATAGACAGGGAGATCGCTTTGTTCCAGCGCCTGATGGATGACATGTACCAGTGCTTTATTGGAATGGATGGCAGAGGAACTGCCTCTCAGAAGCACAACGTTCCCGGTTTTTAAACAAAGGCTGGAGGCATCAACCGTTACATTGGGTCGTGCTTCATAGATCATTCCCATCACACCTAACGGAACTGCGATTTTTTCTACTGAAAGACCATTGGGCCGTTCAAATCGCTCAAGAACCTCACCAGCCGGATCCGGCAAATGAGTGAGCTGCTCAAGAGCACCTGCCATATCTTCAATTCTTGCTTCGTTAAGCATAAGACGGTCGACCAACGATTCATGAACCCCTTTTTGCCGGGCTGTTTCAATGTCCTTTGAATTTTCCTCGAGAATAAAAGGCGTTTCCTGAATTAATTGACGGGCAATAAGCCTGAGCGCTTCATCTTTTTGCGCGGTTGATTTTGTCAGCATGTCACTCACCGCTTCTTTTGCCTTTTTCGCTTTCATCAGCAGTTCACTCATATTGTTTTCTCCTTTGCCATGGATAGCCATTTGTTTCGATGAATGACTTCCGAATGGGGATTGTTGGTGTGCATTTTCGCATCCTGGCTTGCCATTCCTTTAATCAAGTTCAGCTCATCAGATGAATATTGAACCTGTCCTTTTCCGATCACTTCATGATTTGTATTGATAATTTCAACGACATCACCAGCTGCAAACATGCCACTAACCTTTTTAACACCGGCCGGGAGCAAGCTTTTTCCTTCATGTAAAATCGCCCGGGCTGCTCCATCATCGACTTCAATCGCACCACTAAGCGGAGAGTGAAAAGCAATCCATTGCTTCTGTGTTTTTAACGCTGGAGCAAGCTGACTGCCGATATAGGTTCCATCCCCCCTGCCTTCCAAAATTTCCAGAAGCTTGGGTTTGCCGGTCCCTGTCCCCACGAAGACCTGAACTCCTAGGGATAAAGCGGTTTTAGCGGCCAACAGCTTAGATTTCATTCCACCGGTTCCGAACTTTGAAGACGACGGGTTATTTGTCATCCCCAGGTGTTCATCTGTGATTTCTTCAAGAAAATCATAGCGCCGCGCTGTTGGTATCGTACGTGGATTTTGGTTATACAAACCGTTGATATCGGTCAAAATGATGAGATGATCCGCATGAACGAGCCCGCTGACAAGAGCCGAAAGCATATCATTGTCTCCAAAGGTTAATTCATCAATCGATACTGAATCATTTTCATTAATGATTGGCAATACCGACCGCTTTAAAAGTTCGGTTAACGTAGCATAAGCATTCGTGTATTGTTCATTTTTATAAAAGTCATTTCGTGTTAAGAGCAGTTGTGCAGCAATGATTCCATGCTGTTTAAAAACCTCTGTGTATGACTGGATCAGCAGTCCTTGTCCGACTGCCGCTGCAGCTTGTTTGCCTGCTGTTGTCACTGGACGGGACGGATACCCCAAATCCGCAAATCCTGCTGAAACTGCTCCTGATGAAATCAAAACCACCTCATGCCCCATTTTGCGAAGTTCAGCGATGGCACTGGCATGCTCCAAGATTTTATTTTGGCTCAGCCCGCCATTCTTGTTGGTAAGCGAGCTGCTCCCAATTTTGACCACAATTCGTTTTTTGCCCATAAACCCAGCCCCTTTCATTAACTAAAAAAGACCCTTCCCATCCTGTTATAAGGACGGAAAAAGTCTGTTATCCGCGGTACCACCTTGATTAGCATCATCTTTTGATGAGGCTCTCTTAGATCCCGTAACGTGGGTAAACGGTCAGGTTTCATCTGACAGCTCGAGGAGTAGGTTCAATTGGTTCATGACGATGGAATCTTTCAGCCGGTGGATTCCACTCTCTTGCGCATGTCTTCCAATTTACTGGTTCCTGTTAACGCGCTTAGCAATTTTAAAATATATTATGATGCACGTGATCTATTATTGTCAAGAAAATTCTTATATTTTATTTTGCTGGTTGATTTGGTTGATTTCCTCTTCCAGGGCTTTTTCTTTCCGCATGCGCCGGTAATGGGGCTCACAATATCCCTTGCAAAAATGGCGGCGTTCACAGCCTGCTACTTTACATTCTTTTTTTACCATTGTGACTTCAGGATCACCATGCCTTGCCCACCGTTTATAATGCATATGGCAAAGTCCTCTGCCTGCCACAGGTCTGTCGCACCCTTCCATTTTGCATGATTTCATTTTCTTTCACCCGCCTGTTTGATAGTAGTGCTATTATACCACTTTTGTTCTTTATAAAGAAGTACTTGTACTTCAAAAAGAATAAAATTATAGTAAAAAAACGCCTTTCGTCAAAAGGCGTTTTTTCTGGCACAGGCATTAATCTTCTTCTTTATAATGGAGGTAATTGCTCTCATACTTGATAAACTCTTGTTCCTGAAAGGCGGCTACCATGCCGTGGTAGCTGATATCCAGCCCCACCTCTTCTTCCTCTTCGGTGGAACGGACAGGAATCCATAGCTGAATCAATTTCAAACCTAACCAGGTTAATACAAATCCCCATGTGCATAGGACCAAAAGGCCGAGTACTTGAACCCCGAGTAAGTGCCAACTTCCTGTTGTAAATAATCCATTATCAGTTGCAAACAGGCCAACGGCAATCGTTCCCCATATCCCTGAGGCTGCATGTACAGGAAACGCACCAACGGGATCATCAATCTGTTTGATTTCCAGCCAGTGGGTCGCAAACAACATCACAAGTCCGGAAACAACACCAATTAATATCGCGAATGAGTCACTGACAAAGGCACATCCGGCAGTTATTCCCACAAGTCCTGCCAGTGATCCATTAATGACGGAAGGAGCGTCAGACCGCTTGTAGCGAAATAGTGTAAAGAGCATCGCTGTCGCTCCTCCTGATGCTGCAGACAACATGGTTACGATAGCAATGTGGCCAATCCTGGCATCCGTTGCGCTCAACGTACTTCCTGCATTAAATCCAAACCAGCCGAACCAAAGCAAAAAGGCTCCCACCGATGCTAACGGAAGGTTACTAGGCAACGAGACTGTACTCATCCCTTGAGGCGTGAATTTCCCTTTCCGTGGTCCGATAAACATCGCGGCTGCCAGTGCTGAAAAACCGCCAAGCGCATGAATGACGCCTGATCCAGCAAAATCCTGCATTCCGAGTTTGCCAAGCCAGCCTCCGCCCCAGACCCAATGTCCGGCAACAGGGTAAATAAAAATGGTCATAAGGATGGCATAAAGAATATAAGCACGAAAGTTGATTCGCTCCGCGACAGCGCCGGATACGATGGAAATAACCGCTATAACAAAAGCTGCCTGAAACAGCCAAAATGTATCCGTAGAAATTAAAAAGTCCAAATGGGATAAATCCCCTTTAATCATGAAACCGTTGGTTCCAAGTAACCCGAATGCGTCTTTCCCATACATGAGTCCAAAACCGATCAAATAAAAGCAAAGGGTGCCAATGGTAATATCCGCAAATACCTTCATAATGATGTTGACATTATTTTTGTGACGTACAAACCCCGCTTCAAGCAACGCGAAGCCGCCCTCCATCAAAATAATCATGGCCGCCGTTAAGACCACCCATATGGTATCAATTCCTGTATTTAATGTTTGTATCGTCATGATGAAAAGTTCTCCATTCTATGATTATTTCTTACTTCTCTAAAAATGGACGTTGATAGCGTTATTTCTTCCCTGTGTTCTTCCTGCAGAGAGCGTATGGAATGATTGAGTTCAAAAAGTCCCTGCTTTAGACGCTCAATCTGCTGTAACGGCTCTTTTACATGAGCGATATATTCAACAGCCTGATGATGGCTCGGTGAACGGCCGGTAAATAATTTCCTCATGGGGGACAGCGATTGATAGAAGGTTTCCTCGGCATTTTTCTTTTGTACGTATTTATTAATCTTGCTTTTAATTTTGTCAATCTCTTGTTCTTTTTTCGTGCGAATAAAGTGAAGTATCTCCAGTAATTCAGTTTCCGCCATATGCATATTCACATTTTGATTGAGCTCATCCTGTACGATCATGTAAATACCCCTTACAATTCAATGTTATATTTTCTAACATTATATCGAAAGAGTTTCTGTTCCGTCAATAACCGAATGTTAAGAATATTATTGTTCTTGGATTCTTAAACATCAAAAAAGCCTGATTTTTCAACTTAAATGCTGAGAAATCAGGCTTTTTTCGTTCAGATATAGAAAATTTATATCACATATTTTTAATTTACTGGTCACTGTACTTAAACACATATCTTTCATAGAAAGCTTTGTTGTAAAAACAGGTCTCGCCTATGTAAGGAACTGATTAGGGATGGCTAAATTTCATCAATAAACGCTCGCGATTTCATAGGATTATCCGAGAAATTGGGCTTTTCGCATTTGCTCGAGGCAAATGATTATTTTACTAAAACTGCCGATTCATCCAGGAGCTGTGACAGGAAGCTTTTTATTTGTGCTTTCTTCTCCTCATTTAATGGCCGTGCAGGTGCCAACACATCCGTCGAGATATCAATCCCGCGCAGAGCAATCGCCTCTTTGGCCACATTCACAAACGGAGAGTCCAGTTTATACAGTGAAAGGGTTGGTGCCAGTTTTCTGTGCAATTCAATTGCCTTTTTGTAATCTCCTTTCTTAAACGCCTGGTAGATACCAACAGAGAATTCCGGTACAAATGAGGCGGTAAGAGGGATCGAACCATCTCCTCCCAGAGATAAGGTATTAAGAAAATGATCGTCATAACCGGAGAACACCGCAAAATCTTCTTTATATGACTTAACGGTATAAATCATTTCCCTAGTATGTCCTACAGACTCTACTGTTTCTTTAATTCCGACAATATTGGGATACGCTTTCACCAGCCGGAGTACAAATTCTGGCGAAAGGTCCTGTCCGGTAAGACCCGGAAAGTTATACAGCAAGATTGGCAAATCAATAGCTTCAGCGATGTCGGCATAATGCTTGAAAAGGTTCTCCTCTGTAAGAGTCCAATAGTATGGATTAATGACAACAATGCCATCTGCTCCCGCATCCTTGGCATGGTGACTTAACTCAAGGGTGTCCATTGTGCTTGGGGTCCCAGTTCCGATTAATACCGGAACCCGTCCATTGACATAACGGATAGCAAAGGCTGCGACTTCCTTTCTTAGTGCGATTGGCATCTGGCTGAATTCTCCGCCGGATCCAAGAAAAAATAACCCATCAACCTTTGATTCAATTAAAAAGTCGATAAGTGCTCCCATACCCTTTTCATCTAATTTCCCTTTATTATGAAGGATGGTTGGAATTGGCGGGATCACTCCCTGGAATTTTACAGGCATTTTCATCTCTCCTCTTTCGTGTGCTGGTTGGACTTAAGAAATATCAACTGAGCTTGTTATGTAATGACTATTTAATTGTTCTATAATATAAAACTCAGTTTTGGATATCGTAAATTTAGTGTACCACTTTTTCAGAAATATTTGAATTATGACGAGAGGTATGATGAAAATATTTTTTATTCATTATTTATTTTATATATTATAAATACGGTACGTGAAATTATTTCATTTTAATCCACTCCCAAAACATCTGTATTTGGCGGTTCCATCCCCAGCTGCCGCATCATCGCCATGACTTGTCCTTTATGATGAAATTCATGAGTCACTGTATGAAACAACAACTGTCTTGGCGTCATGGAAAGAGACTCCCCGGTAGCTCTCCACGGGATGATTCTATTGACAGGTTCCTCCATCCTTCCGTCATACTCACTCCAAATATCTTTCACGTAAAGATCAACTTGTGAAAACCTTTCCCTGATGTCGTTCAGGCTCATCTCCTCAAATTTGTCTTTTGGAGTGAGCGGTGTTTTGGTCCTCAGCAAAAGAAAGGAGCCCAGCCAGGCGTAGTAGCAATCTGCTGTATGAACCAGTAGATTGCGGATCGATGGATAGCCAAATCCCTCCACGTTTGCAGTCAGCATTTCGGTTGTCAGGTTACCGCAAACGTCCAGCATAATTTTTCTTGTCTGTTTCACCCATTCATATTCAATCGTTTCCATATCTTCCTCTCCTTTGCACAAATAAAGAGCTGAAAATTCAGCTCTTTATTCTTTCTTTCTTTCCCCGCCGTTAACCTTCTCTGCTTGCCAGTAAAAGTCGCCAAACACATCGGCAAACGCGTCGGTGGTTCGATACAATTCACGGAAGTCATTATCAATGCCGCCGATTTCAATCAGCATGGCATTATTGGAAAGATCCTGGTTATAAATGCCGTTTCCTTCATATTTGTTTTTGATGATGACCCCCCTGCTCAGGTGTGGATATTTTTGGTTGACCCGGCGGTTGAGCTCTTCGGCAAGCTGCAAATTCTTTTGAAACGAAGGATGCTCCCGGCCAACGATAAAACAAATCCTCGCATAATCCTGGTTTTTGATGGAGATCGTTGTCAGCTTTCTTGGCTGCGAATCGCGATGAATATCAACGAAATAAGAAAGCCTTCGGTTTTGGGCAATAGCCTGCTGGACGGTTTCTCGCGAGAGAGCATAGGCCTTGCCTGTTCCCCATTTCCTCGCGTTTAGCTTTTCCCCGACATTTGACGTATCATGCGATGCCCCGATTCCCCGCGTCTCTAAATCCTGTTTTAGCCGGTCCCCCACAGAAATGATGTTGGTCTTCGGATCCGTGCTCGTGAACTTTCCGCCTTTTAACACCGGTCTGAATGATTCATAGCTGTGGGAATGGTAGATATAAACAACTTGTCCTTCCGTGTTTTGCTTAGGAGGCGGAAGATTCTTTTCCGGCTGCTCCACTTCCGCGTTCTTTTCGTTCGGTTCATTCGGCTGCAATACCTCTTGCAAAGGAAGCGTAGGCTCGATTGGCAGCGTGGAATAATTGGTTCCTTTACCGGCAATATAAATTTCAGAATCAAAAATAGCAAAGCCCGGCAGCTCCGAACCGAGAAGGCTGCGGGGATCTCCCGGCCGCAGGCTCGTCATGAGCTGCAGCATCACAGAAGATAGAGCCGGCGGCTTGCTTTCTTTAGGCAGCACCTGCGTATAGTACGGATTCTCTGAACCAATCGCATACACCATCGCTTCAGCGGTAAAGTTATTGAACCATTTCTTCACAATAGAAGATGAAACATCAAACTTGAATTCAGCGGATGAGATAAAACCGGCAATAAAAAAAAGAAGAATGCTCAAGAGAGAAATCTTCAAACCTGTTGAGAAAACCCGGTTATTGCTGTTTCTCATCCCATTCCTCCTCCTTAATCTCAACGGCCATATACACCAGACTGGCCATAATTAAGCCGGTTATAAAAAAGCTGACAGTAAATAACGGCGAGAGATACAAATAACTGTAAACGGTGGTAACGATCATCATCAGCAGCCAGAAGTAAACTTCCTGAAGTCCCATGTCATTTCCCTTCTTCCATTTCGTTTCTAGTAAACTATATTCAGATTGCGAGAGTTTATTCTGAATTTGACAGAAGTTTTTCAGCTGAAAAACTTGCTAGTTTCATGAGTCTGAGCCAACAGCGTTTATTTTTCACAAAAATGGGTGACATAGTTAAGAAGAGAAAAAAGTGAGGTTGTAGCCATGCCAAAAAATGCGCTGGGAACGTGTGAATTATGCGGGAGAGAAAACGCAGAAACGACAATACACCATCTGACTCCAAAGGAAATGGGGGGCACATTTAAACCGGCGTCCTCCCTTTGTTTGCCATGTCATAAGCAAATCCATGCCCTTTACACCAACGAGGAGCTGGCGGCACGACTAAATACCATTCCTCTACTCAGAGAGGATGAAAAAATAGGAAAATTCATTAAATGGATCAGAAAACAGCCCGCTTCGAGGCTGATCCGAACCCGGAAATCAAGAGAGCGAAAAAGGAGAACATAAAAAAGACCTTGGCTATCAAGGTCTTTTACTTTCATTATTCGCCCAAATCAACGTTATGGTACACCTGGCGGACATCTTCCAAATCCTCGAGTGTGTCGATCAGCTTTTCAAACTGCACCTGTGAATCTTCCGGCAAGCTTACATCGTTTTGTGCGAGCATGGTCAGTTCAGCCGTTGTAAAGTCGGTTACGCCTGCCTGCTTGAACGCTTCCTGAACCGCGTGGAACTGATCCGGTTCCGCATAAACGATCACAGCATCATCTTCTTGTATGATATCACGCGCATCGACATCGGCTTCAAGAAGAATTTCCATTGCTTCTTCTTCCGTTTTGTCTTCGATTCCAAAAACAGCCGTTGCATCAAACATATAAGCAACTGATCCGGACACTCCCATGTTTCCTCCGTTTTTCGTAAAGGCAGCGCGAACTTCCGCTGCGGTACGGTTCACGTTATTGGTCAGCGCATCAACGATCACCATCGAACCGTTAGGGCCGAATCCCTCATAGCGCAGTTCATCATACGTCTCATCTGAACCGCCCTTCGCTTTTTCAATCGCACGGTCAATGATGGTTTTCGGCACGCTGTACGTTTTTGCACGCTCCAGCACGACTTTTAATGCCTGGTTGGATTCAGGATCCGGTTCGCCCTGCTTGGCTGCCACGTAAATCTCACGGCCGAACTTAGCGTAGACCCGGCTTGTATTTGCGTCTTTTGACGCTTTTTTTTCTTTAATATTGTTCCATTTACGTCCCATTATGTTCCACTCTCTTTCAACTTCGTTTTCATTCTGTCAAAGTGTTCAACATCTCTTATTATACATAAAATGGACTTTTTTCTCCATGAAAGGATTCGGTTATAATAAAAGAGGAATTTTCTAAACAAAGGATGCTGATTCATGCAAAACATTATTATTATCGGCGGCGGAATTCTTGGTGCCTCTGCGGCTTATCTGTTAAGTAAACAAAATGTGAAGGTTGTGCTCATTGACCGCAAAGACAGAGGACAGGCAACCGATGCGGCTGCAGGCATCATTTGTCCGTGGATCTCTCAGCGCCGGAACAAAGCATGGTATGCTCTTGCGAAAAATGGAGCAGCATTTTACCCTGAAATTATCAGCCAGCTTGAAGCAGATGGAGAAGTTGACACCGGCTACGCCCAAGTAGGGGCCATCAGCCTGCATCAGGACGAAGAAAAGCTGCTTAAAATGAAAGAACGCGCATTGAAACGAAAAGAAGATGCACCGGAAATGGGAGAGATTACACAATTAACGCCAGAAGAAACAAAGCGGAAGTTTCCTCTCCTGCCTGATGATATGGGGTCGGTTCATGTAAGCGGAGCTGCCCGCGTTGATGGCCGGGCACTTCGGGATGCGTTAATTCGCGGTGCGGTCAAACACGGGGCACAACATGTTCGGGATAGCGCTTCTCTGCTATTTACGGGGAAAAAGATAACCGGAGTTCAAGCAGGGGAGAAAACGTATGAAGCAGAAACTGTGATTATTTGTGCGGGTGCCTGGACCAATGCATTGCTCGAGCCACTTGGCATGAACATGAAGGTCACCTTCCAAAAAGCACAAATCGCCCACCTGAATATTTCGGAAAAAACAAATTCCTGGCCGGTTGTCATGCCGCCTAGTGATCAATATGTCCTTGCATTTGATCATGGGAAAATTGTAATTGGAGCTACACATGAAAACGATCCTGAGGGTTATGACACCAGGATTACTGCCGGCGGATTGAATGAGGTTTTTGCAAAAGGAATAGCCACTGCTCCCGGTCTGGCAGATGCGGAATTTTCAGAAGCACGCACCGGCTTCCGCCCATTTACCCCCGGTTTCCTGCCGGTCGTAGGCCCGATTCCCGGATGGGAAGGCTTGTTGTTTGCTAACGGGCTTGGCGCTTCCGGACTTACCATGGGGCCGTTCATCGGAAAGCAGCTGGCCATGCTTGCCCTCGGACAGGAGCCGGACCTCGATCTTTCTCCCTATAACGTACAAGGAGCAATGGATATGTAAGAAGACAGCGGTTTTTGTCCGCTGTCTTCCCTTGTAATGCCTGAACTGGTGCAAAAACTACTTAGACGCTGAAATAGATTCCCTTTTGGACTTTTCTTCTTCCTGCAGCTTTCTCCAAAGAATTTTGCCGCTGGCCGTTGTTGGAAACGATTCTCTAAACTCAATGGTTCTCGGGCATTTATAGGCAGCCATGTGCTCTTTGGACCAGTCAATGATCTCCTGTTCCGTTATTTTCCCCTTGTGTTCTTCCTTTAAAATAATGAAAGCTTTTACCGTTTCTCCGCGTTTCGGATCAGGAATGCCGACTACGCATGCCTGCAGTACAGCAGAGTGGTCGTAAAGGAGAGATTCCACCTCGGTCGGCCACACTTTAAAGCCCGAGGCGTTGATCATCCGTTTCACCCGGTCCACCATAAAATAATAGCCTTCCTCATCAAAGCGTCCTATATCTCCTGTTCTGAAAAAGCGTTTACCGTCTTTTTCAAAGAAGGCTTGCTTCGTCTCTTCCGGACGGTTGTAATATTCTAAAAACACTTGCGGACCGGCCACAACGATCTCCCCGATTTCACCAACTCCCAGCTCTTTTAATGAAGCAGGGTCCACGATGCGGGCGTCCACATCAAATGAAGGAATACCGAGACACTGAAGCTTTGGCCGGTCAGGCGGATTGAAATGCGTATGAGAGATCGTCTCGGAAAGGCCGTACCCTTCAACAAACTTCACCCCTAGAAGCTGATAAAGTTTTTCTCCCACCGCCTTCGGAAGGGCCGCTCCTCCTCCTGCGATGCTCGACAGTGACGAAAAATTATAATCCATAAGGTCAGGATGAGACAGAAAGTCGATCACCATTGTGCTGATGCATACCCAGTGGCTTACGCTCTCGGATTGAATGGTTTCTGCAGCCGCGTTTCGGTCCCACCGGGTGAGCACAGCGATTTGGGAACCTGCAAAAATGGGAGCATGCATACTGTGAAGCATCCCCGTCACATGAAAAAGTGGAAGCGTCGCAAGGTGAATGCTGTCCGACATGGTGTTCATCCAGTTCACCGCACCTGTAACATTGGCCTGTATCGTCCGGTTTGTATGTACACAGCCTTTTGGCAATCCTGTTGTTCCAGATGTGTAAGGCAGACAAACAATATCATCCGCATGGCCCTCATAGTCAGAGGGAGGGATTTCCCGATCAAGCGCTTCTTGCCAGCAATGATGGTTTTTACGGTTCACCGGATGCCGGCTTTCCAGGACAGAAGCTGGAACATGGTGAGAGATTCTTTCGCTGCTAAGGTAATCAGAATATGCTCCGATTAAAATCTGCTGCAAGGAAGTGCCTGATAAGAGCGGCTGAATCTGGGGATATAGCTCCTGGCTTACAATCCCGGCCGCGATCTTACAGTCTTTGATATAAAACTCCAGCTCATGCACCGTGTTCATCGGATTTAATGGGACTACAACCGCACCCGCCCTCATGATGGCATAACAAGAGATGATGTACTGAGGGGAATTTTGCATAAACAACATGACACGGTCACCCTGCCGAACGTTCAGTTCCTGCTGCAGATATCCGGCAATATGATCCACCTGCTGTAGCAGTTTTTCATAGGTCATGCTGGCTCCGTAAAAAGATAATGCCGTTTTCTTTGGATACCGGCGTGCGGAAACGAGCAAGTTATCATACAGTGTTGTTTCAGGGACAGTCAGCGTTTTGCTGACTCGTTTCGGCCAATAAGGATAGTGGCTTGTGTTCATCATGACCCTCCTGTCAATGGTTCATCCTGCATGCGTTTTACATCTATTTGCCGGTAAATACAGGCTGCCTTTTTTCTTTGAAGGCCGAAATGCCTTCCTGATGGTCCTCTGTTGTGATCATCAGCGTTTGGTTCAGCCGTTCCTGCTCCAGCATCTCCTCAAGGGTAGACTGATAAGAAGCATCAATCAGCTTTTTCATTTTTCCATACGCTCCAACCGGACCGTTGGCAAGTTTTGCTGCCAGTTGACCCACCTCCTCTTCTATTCGCTCAAGCGGCGACAAATAGTTGATCACCCCTAGCTGATAAAGCCGTTCGGCAGGAATCGGCTCTGCGCTGAAAAAGAACTGCTTGGCAAGGTGAGGACCGATCAGTTTTGGCAAAAAGTAAGATCCTCCTCCATCCGAAATCAAACCCACCTGTGAAAAGCTGAGCGCAAATTTGCTGTTCTCGGCTGCAACGATCAAATCGCACGCCATCGCAAGATTAAATCCGGCTCCTGCCGCAAAGCCATGCACAGCCGCAATGATCGGAATCTCGGTTTCTTTCATAGTTAAAATACACCGGTTCAGCTTACCAATATGTTCATAAACATCCTGTGGTGTGGCCTGTCCCATCGTTTTTACGTCTCCGCCAGCACTGAACGAACGGCCGGCTCCTTTCAGGATAATCACCTTAATTTCACCAGAATTCTGAGCCTCTCTCAGAGCTTCTGTCAAACTTGTAATCATTTCCTCACTGAATGAATTCAAGCGTTCCGGACGGTTTAGTGTTAGTGTTAAAATCGGGCCTTCCGCTTCAATTAATAGATGATCTTGTTCCATACAAATTCCTCCTGCTATGTTTTATTTAATAAGCCAGCCGCCGTCGGCCAGAACATCCGATCCGGTCATATAGGAAGCCTCACTGCTCGCGAGAAAAGAGATGATGTTCGCAATCTCCTCGGGCTTGCCGATCCTTCGCAATGCCGTATTTTTTTCAATCGCTTTGACGAATTGTTCGTTTTCGAGTCCTTCCTCGGTCAGTGGTGTCTCGATAAATCCTGGTGATACCGAGTTCACCCGTATACTGTAAGGGGAAAGCTCCAATGCGAGTGCTCTTGTAAAATTGATCACCCCTGCTTTGGCCGCACTGTAATGGGGGATATGTGCGCCAGCCTGATGCCCTGATAAGCTGGCAACATTCACAATGGCACGGTTGGCTTTGTGTTCGTTTTCCCTTTTTACACCTTTGATCATCACTTTGCCAAGAATGCGCGAAACGAGAAAGACACTTTTTAAGTTCGCGCTTTGCACGTAATCCCATTCAATGACTGGTGTGTTCAGGATGGACGTCTGGCTGCTGCCGCCGGCATTGTTCACAAGAATGTGCAGATCACCGAAACGAGTTTTCACATATTCTGCCAGTTTTTCCACATCTTCTTCTTTCGTTACGTCGGCAGAAGAGATTTCCGGCTTCTGGGCTCCGCTTATTTTGCTGATTTCTGAAGCGGCAGCTTCCAGTTTGGACACCGTTCTTCCAACAAGGAGAACTGTAGCTCCGCCTTCTGCCAGTTTGATCGCTGCTGCTCTTCCAATACCGCTTCCTGCCCCTGTTACAAGTGCAATCGAACCTCCAAATTTCATTGTTTGTCTCCTTTAGCAAATATAGCCATTGGCATCATATAGTTTTTCGGCAATCATCCGGTTGCGTTTTATTCCTTGACCATAAGAATGACAGCGGTTACACGATTGAACAACAAGCAAGTGCAGCTGCTGTGCTTTTTCTCCCTCGGCCAGTTCCAGAATCAGTTTCCGTGTTAGCTTTTCAGCTTCCCACAAGCTTTCATCAAGCAGAGTCTGTGACAGAGCGATTTTAAGAGATGCATGTTCTTCCCCGTTCTGCTTTGCTTCCTTCATGGTGCGAAGAATTGCAGACTCTGCTGCATAGGTGAGAATGGCGAGATCGGCCAGCATCATCAAAATTTCCTGCTCATGCATAAGCTTTTCACCGAAACGCTTGTAGGCCAGTCCGGCTGAAAGAAGATACAGGTGCCGAAGTGTTTCCACGCTTTTTTGCATATCGTCTTTCTCATCATCGTTCTCCTTCTCCAGATAACTAGCAGCCTCTCGGAGAGCTGATTCTAAATCCACCTCGCCCTTCATTGCCTTTCTAAAAAAGTGGGTAGGGATCAGCAGGCGGTTAATCTCATTGGTCCCTTCAAATATCCGGTTGATCCTGGAATCCCTGTACAGCTGTTCCATGCCATATTCCTGAATGAACCCTGCTCCGCCATGCAGCTGCAAGGCTTCGTCTGCCGTCACATCGAGAGTTTCCGACCCGTACACTTTGCAGATGGCACATTCCGTGGCATACTCGCTCATCGCGGTTCCCACTGTTTTTAAATCCGCATGTTCATCAAGGCTCCCAAGCGCATCTTCGAGCAGATGGGCGGTTCGGTATTGCAGTGATTCTGCAGCATAAAGCCGGGCGGCAAGCTTGGCAATTTTTTCTTTGCTGGCCGCAAAATCGGCGATACGCTGTTTAAACTGTTTGCGTTCCTGAACAAAATGGACCGCTTTTTTCAAACCGTGTTTGGCTGCACCCATGCACGCCGATCCAAGATTAAATCGTCCCAGATTTAATACGTTCAAGGCGATGACATGACCTTTTCCTACTTCACCAAGAAGATTTTCTGCAGGAACCCGGCAATCTTCAAGAATGACCGAACGGGTGGACGAGCCTTTGATTCCCATTTTGTTTTCTTCCGGACCAAGTGACAATCCGGGGAAACTTTTCTCAACAATAAAGGCTGTGAACCTCTCTCCATCTACTTTCGCATAAACGATAAACGTATCGGAAAATGCCGCATTTGTAATATAAATTTTTGTTCCGTTCAGGATGTAATGAGTACCTTCCTCATTAAGAACAGCGGTTGTCTTGGCGGCCAGCGCATCGGAACCGGCGTTCGGTTCAGTAAGGCAATAGGCACCGATGTATTCACCGGATGCCATTTTCGGAAGATACTTTTCCTTCTGCTCCGGTGTGCCAAAATAAGTAATCGGCAGCGTCGCAATGCACGTGTGATTGGAATGGGCCACACCATAGCCGCTGGAGTGGCCGATCGCCTCCCCTACAATGCCCTTGCTGATTTTATCCAGTCCAAGACCGCCATAGCTTTCCGGTATACTGTGGGCAAGAAGGCCAAGATCCCCAGCTTTTTTCAGTAGAGCGATGATTTTTTTAAAATCTTGCTTTTCAATAGGATCCCGGAAAGGTTCCACTTCTTTTTCAATAAATTGCCGGGCGGTCTTCTCAATCATCCGGTGCTCACCGGAAAAGTCTTCGGGGGTAAAAATGTCTTGCGACTCCATCCCCTTTAACAAAAATTGCGATCCTTTGATTCTCGTTCGGATACCTTCCATCATATATCCCTCACTTTTCTAATCTCGGATTGAGAAGCATGCTCCTCTTCCAGCAGGGCAGTCCCGTTTTTCATCACCGCCAATACCGATACTGTATTTGCAGTGGCAGCAAGCTGCAGATCGTCAAACAGTCCGTGCCTTTCAAAAAGTTTCCCCACAGAGGAAGAGGACAACAGTTCAGAGGCTTTGTACGGGTTTCCCAAAAACAAATAATAGGCCATTTTGGCGGCATCACTCATATTTAAGCTCTTTTGCGAGAGGTCCAATAAGGAGTGGATAAGGTGTCCGGCTCCGTACACGTCTTCAAGACTGACCTCCCCTGCATTGCCTGAACAAATAATCACAATCGTGCTTTCCTGGTGACAGTCCAGGAGCTGCTGTGCCGTTCTTTTATTGTTGAGAAGAGATGAAATATAAACACGCTCCGCTGATTCCGCTTTCTTAAGCGCAATCGTTCCGTTGGTTGTAGAGAGAATCAGAGATTTGCCCAGAACGAGCGGAGAAAGCATGGTCGGGCTTGGATAGTGAAAGTGTTCAATCGGTCGGGCGTCACGTTCTCCAGCTAATATGAAGTTTTCGTGTTTGAGAGATTGAGAGAGAGAAAACGCTTCATTTTCATCCATAACAGGAATAACTTCCTTTGCGCCTTCGTTCAAGGCTGAAATGATGGTTGTTGTGGCGAGAAGCACATCAAGAACAACCGCCACTTTTCCATTCTCTCTTAACCTCTCTGCATTGATTTCTTCCTTTGTTAACAGCACATGTACCTTCATCTTTTCACCTCTTGTATCACACGCTTTTTAATTCAACCCTAATTCCGAAACGCCGTATCTGATGCGTGCAGTATCAAGCTTTTTACAAAATGGTGAAAACCGGAAAAGCGGGAGTCACGGGTCTGTCCTTTAAGATAACGGTAATAAATCTGCTGGCAGATGACGGCCAGCTTGAAATAGGCAAAGGTCAGGTAAAAAGAAATCGAGCTGACATCTCTGCCGCTTAGACTCGCATAATCCTCAATAAACTGATTCCTGGAATAAAAGCCTTTCATGACCGTAACGGAAGGTTTTCCAAGCCCTGTTTTTAAAAGCTCTGGGTCATCTGCTTCCATCCAGTAGCTCAAAGCAACGCCAAGATCAGCGAGCGGATCGCCGACCGTGCTCATCTCCCAGTCAAACAAACCGGTCATTTCATTAAGGTTTGCGTCAAACATGCTGTTGTTTAGTTTATAATCATAGTGAATCAAACAGGCTTCAGTGTTGTCCGGAATGTGGGAAGCGAGCCACCGTGTAAGGTGATCCACTTCAGGAATATCCTCTGTTTTTGAACGTTCATATCGGGAGATCCACCCGTGTACCTGCCGTTCCATAAAACCCTCCGGCTTGCTGATGTTTATCAGCTCTGTTTTTGTATAATCAATGCTGTGCAGCCGGACAAGCTGCCTCACCATTTCTTGGGAAATATGTTTACATAAGCTTTCTGTGGCATTCACATCTTCCGGAAAAGCCGAATCCACTACAATTCCGCGCTTTCTTTCCATAAGAAAGAATGGTTTTCCGATTACTTCCTCTCCTTTTGAAAAAAGAAGGGGCTTCGGCGCAGGAGAAAAAAGTTCATGGATTTCAGACAAAATTCTGTATTCCCGTTCCATGTCATGCGCTTTTGGCGCAACAGGACCGAGGGGCGGCCGCCGCAGAACCGCTTCCCAGCTTCCCATTTTCAGCTGATAGGTTAAATTGGAATGTCCCCCGGAAAATTGCTGTATTTCCAAAGGCTCCTCCGGCAGATCGTGTAACGACCGGTGAAGGAACCGCTCAAGTGTTCCTGTATCGAGCTCTTCTCCACTTCTGACCGCGATGGTATCCTGACTCATGTGTTTCCCTCCTCAATCCGAAAATGAATTAAGATTCCGATTCAACCGGCAGCCTCGCTGCATGACGGGTCAGGGCCGCGCGCAATTCATCGGGAATGATTTCGGTCGTTTGGGCTTTAAAATCGAAGTATACAAGGGTGGCGCTCCCTTTGGCGACCAGTTCCTTCGTCTCTTTTCTCCGGACTTCATGCGTGAGAACAAAGCTCTTATTGCCGACAGAGGAAACACTGGTATCAACGGTGAGCTTATCGTTGAAATATCCTTGTGCCTTAAAATCACACGTGGTGGAGGCGAGAATGAAATTCCATTCTTCCGTACTGACCCCAAAACCGAGAGATTCAAAGAACTTTACTCTGGCCTCCTCAAGGTAAATAAAATAACTGGTATTATTAACGTGGCCTAAAGCGTCCGTTTCACAAAAGCGTACAGTCAGATCAATGGTATGCATACCGTTCTCTCCTTATTTGTGTGCTTCTTAACGATGCATAAATGCGGGTTTTCGCTTCTCAAAAAAGGCTTGCACCCCTTCTTTGATGTCTTCTGTCTGAAACACTTCCTGAAAAAGAGAAGCTTCCAGCTCAATGCCTTCAGTTAATGGTTTTTCCAACCCTTCATCCACGGACCGCTTGATTCTCGATAAGGCCTGCAGTGAATGGCGTGTAATCTTGGCAGCAAGCTTTTTCGACTCATTGAGCCCCTCGCCGGATGGAACAACATGATTGACAAGTCCGATTCCGAGAGCCGTCTCCGACGTAACAGGTTCACCGGTAAACATCATTTCCTTTGCTCTTGCTACGCCTACGAGACGCGGAAGCCGCTGTGTTCCCCCTCCTCCAGGAAACAATCCGAGCGTCACTTCAGGCAGACCGATCTGTGCATGCTCTTCAGCAATTCTCATATCACAGGCAAGTGCCAGTTCACATCCGCCGCCAAACGTCAGGCCGTTCAATACCGCAATCGTTGGCTTAGGAAAGAAATCAATCCGGTTTAGAATCATATGAACATCCATAACATAGCTCTTCATGTCCGGATTACCCATCAACTGTGGAAATTCTTTAATATCTGCTCCTGCAACAAAGGCCTTCTCTCCGGCTCCAGTTACTATTACAGCTACCGTTTCTGGATCTTGTTCCAATTCCATGAAAACATCATCCAGTTCCTGAAAAACTGCTTTACTCAAAACATTCAGAGGCGGATTTTGAATGGTGATAACCGCCACCGCATTTTCTTTCACGACATCAAGGAATTTTCCCATTATGATTTCACTCCTTCTTTTTTGTATGTGTACCAGCCTTGTCCTGTTTTTCTGCCCAAATGCCCTTGCTTCACCTTTTCCTCGATGCAGGCAGCCGGCTTGTCCTCCGGGTTACCTGTTTCCTTATAACGCTGCTCGGATACGTAATATCCAACGTCAATCCCCGACAGGTCCATTAATTCAAACGGCCCGATCGGATGGTTAAGCGCCTTTCGGCAGATGATGTCAATGTCCTTAAAATCCGCGATTCCCTGTTCATACAAATTCAGAGCCTCTTTTTGTAAAGCACCCAAAATCCGGTTGGCGATGAAACCGGATATCTCTTTTTTGAGCAATACCGCTGTGCGGTTGATCTTTTTGCAAATATCCATGGCAAGCCGGGCAGTTTCTTCCGACGTTTTCTCGCTCATTACTACTTCCACGCAATCCATCACAAGCGGTGGAAAGAAAAAGTGCATGTTTACAACTTTATCCGGACGGCCGGTTTCAGACGCGACCAGACTGTTGACGATCGTCGAGCTGTTGGAGGCAAAGACGGCATGAGGCGGAGCCAATTCATCCAGCCGGGCAAACACATCCCGTTTGACCTCCAATTTTTCCACTACCGCTTCGATAACAAAATCGGTATGTCTGACGGCATCTTCAAAATTGCTTGTAAATCGCAGCCTTTTGAACGCACTCTCCTTCTCTTCTGCTGACAATCGTCCCTTGAATACCCAGCGGTCCATAATGTCATGCAGTTTGCTTTCCGCTGACTTAAGGGCCGGTTCATTGATATCCTGAATCACGGTTTCAAATCCTCCAAGCGCACAGAGCATGGCAATCTGGTGCCCCATCTGGCCGGCTCCCAACACGGTAATTTGCTGCAAATCTTCCACTCTCATTTTTTAGCCCTCCTTGTAATCCTGTATTATTGATTGGCAATGCCGTTGAGCATCATTTCAACAAAAATTCCAGCCACTTCTTTTTCAGACAGCTCCCCGTCCGGGTTATACCATTGGTAGCTCCAATTGGCCGCACCAAGTACTCCGAATGTGACGATGGACGGATTCAGATCTCCGCGAAATTCCCCGCGTATGATCCCTTCCTCTATAAGCTTTTCAAGATTAAAGCGGAAGCGGTCCCGCTTAGGCACAATTTGGGAAAGCCGTTCTTCGTTCAGGTTTTTGATTTCCCGAAAAAACACCTTGGCGCTCGCGCCTGCCTGTCTGATACTGCCGATCAAGGTATACACCATTTCAAACAGCTTTTGTTTACTCGTCATTGAAGAATCTTCGAGAATTTTCCCTTGCCGAAACAACAGTTCATCAATATACCCATTGTGAATGTTCATCAGCAGTTCCTCTTTGCTGGAAAAATAATAGTAAAACGTTCCTTTTGTTACGCCAAGCGCATCCACGATATCCTGGATGGATGTTTCACTGAATCCATTTTTCTCAAATAAAGAGATGCTGCATTCAGTAATTTTTTCTTTCATGTTCGTATCCTCACAATCTTTTTTGTTTACAGAAAAAATTAGGCATCCTGCTTTGTTCTCTTATTTTTCATCTCCAGTTCTTATTGATTTGCTTGAATTCTTGCTTCATCCCGAAGAGCTCTTCGTAAGATTTTTCCCACATTCGTTTTGGGAAGCTCACTTCTGAACTCGATGAGATGAGGCACTTTATAGGCGGAAAGATTTTGTTTGCAATAATGGAAGATCTCTTCTTCTGTCGCGCCTCTTCCTTCTTTCAGTACAAGAATGGCCTTCACTTCTTCGCCCCGGTATGGATCGGGAACGCCAATCACCACAGCTTCCCTGACCGCAGGATGTTCATAAAGGACTTCTTCAACCTCTCGGGGATACACATTGTAACCGCTCGCAATAATCAAGTCCTTTTTACGGTCCATAATATAAACGTAGCCATCTTCGTCGATTTTGGCGATATCCCCTGTATACAGCCACCCATCCCGCAGGGCATGCTCGGTTTCTTCCGGCATGTTCCAATACCCTTTCATAACTTGCGGGCCTTTTATAATCAGCTCACCGAGTTCACCGGTTTCTACCTCCTTGGTTCCCGAACCCAGATCTACCACCCGATAGTCTGTTGAAGGCAGCCCGATTCCCACACTCCCTGCTTTCCTGTCGGCAAAGAGAGGATTGCAATGCGTTGTTGGTGACGCTTCCGATAACCCGTAGCCTTCCAAAATAGCCGAACCTGTTTTTCTCTCAAACTCCTGAAGCAATTCCACCGGCATGGGGGCACTTCCGCTGTTGCATACTTTAATAGAGTCAATCGAATAGTTTTCGGCCAGGGGATGATTGGTGATGGCCACGTACATGGTCGGCACACCGGGAAAGACAGTAGGCTGCTCATTTTTGATTGTTTCCAGCACTTCCTCCAGATCAAACCTTGGAAGCAGGATGCTCTCGGATGCCGTGTATACGGCCATGTTCATACAGGAAGTCATTCCAAACACATGAAAAAGAGGAATGACCGTTAAATACTTTTCCTTGCCGATTTCCATAGTAAGTTTAAAAAACTCATACGATTGCAGTACATTGGCGACGAGGTTGCGATGGGTCAGCATGGCCCCCTTGGACCTTCCTGTCGTCCCGCCTGTATACTGTAAAACCGCTGTTTCATCTGGAGAAACGGGAATTCTTTGAAATGGGAGATCCCCTTTTTGCAAAAATTGATAGAAAGAGGGAACATCTTGCAGCTTTGGCTGATGATCAAAACTTACCGAAATTACCGTTTTTAGCGAAAACAACTGTTCAACCTTGTTGACCTGGTCAACAAGCGGTTCATAGACAATCATCATCTCCGCACCGCTGTCTTCGATAATATGCAGCAATTCCCGTTCAACAAGCATCGGATTCACCTGTGTGACAATGCCGCCTGCGGCAAGGATTCCGTAATAGGCAATGGTATATTGCGGGCAGTTTGGCAGCATGACGGCCACTCTGTCCCCCTCCTTCAATCCTTCCTTTTGCAGGGCTGAAGCGAAACGGTGCACAAGATTCTGCAGCTCTTTATAGGTAGATTTATGACCATAAAAGGACAAGGCAATATTGTCGGGATACTTTTCTGCTGTATGTTCAAGAAGCTGTGGAATGGTATACTCGGGAATCTGAATCTCTGGCTGAATGGTTTTGGGATAATGGCTTTTCCTTTTCCAGGTATTTACCTCACTCATTATTCACCCTCCAGAAGATAAAATGGAATTCATTACGTTAACCTACATGGCATGAGCTCCGCCGTCTATAATCAATACATCCCCTGTAATGTAATTGGAAGCGCCGGAAGCAAGAAACAGAGCTGCCCCTTTCAGGTCATCTGCATTACCAAACCGATTAAGCGGTGTTCCTCCCAATATGGCATCCTTACCGTGTTCCATCAGTACCTTTGACATTTTGGTTGGAAAAAAGCCCGGAGCGATGGCATTCACATTGATATTGTGCTGTCCCCATTTCACAGCTAGGTCTTTTGTAAACGTTATAACTGCTCCCTTGCTTGTGTTGTAGCCAATGGTATCCATGAAGCGGGGATCGGTGCCGCCGAGGCCCGCAACGGAAGAAATATTGATAACTTTGCCGGATTTTTGTTCAATCATCTTTTTACCAGCCTCCTGGCTCATAAGGAAGGTCCCTGTGACATTCACATCGATGACTTTTTTCCAGGCTTCGTATGGCATTTCCGCAACAGGAGCTCCCCAGGTGGCTCCGCTGTTGTTTACTAAAATATCAATGGTTCCGAAGGTGCTGATGGTTTCGCTCACCACGTTTTTTACATCATCCGGATTGGTGATGTCACACGGCAATGCAAGCGTACGTACACCCAGGCCGGCGGCCAGCTTCCCGGCAATTTCCTGGCATGCCTCCACTTTTCTTGAACACAGCACCACGTTTGCTCCTGCTTCGGCCAGGGCTTCGGCAATCTGCTGACCCAGGCCTCTGCCGCCGCCTGTGACAATGGCGGTTTTGCCTGTCAGGTCAAAAAGCTTCATGACATTCATGGTTTCACCTCCTAAAAGACCAATTGTTCTTCATATTTCCTTAGTTCAAGTTTTGCCAGCTGTGCTCGGTGTACCTCGTCCGGTCCATCGGCAAGACGAAGGGTCCGGGCGTTGGCCCATTGTGCGGCAAGCGTCACATCATTGGAAACTCCAGCGCCCCCAAAAGCCTGGATCGCACGGTCGATGACACGAAGAGCCATGGATGGAGCAACCACTTTAATCATCGCAATTTCCGCTTTCGCCGCTTTATTGCCCACCGTGTCCATCATATATGCCGCTTTTAGGGTTAAAAGCCGCGCTTGTTCGATTTCAATCCGTGAATTTGCGATCCATTCACGAACCACTCCCTGACCTGCTATCGGCTTGCCAAAAGCTTTGCGGTTTTGAACACGCTTACACAAATCCTCAAGCGCACGTTCTGCCGCACCAATAAGACGCATGCAGTGGTGAATTCTCCCCGGGCCCAGTCTTCCCTGGGCAATCGCAAATCCCTTTCCTTCTCCCAAAAGTATGTTTTCTGACGGAACTCTGACGTTCTCAAAAGTAATTTCAGCGTGTCCGTGAGGCGCATGATCATAGCCAAAAACCGGCAGCAGACGCTCGATTTTAACCCCAGGGGTATCAATCGGCACCAAAATCATCGATTGCTGTTCATGACGGTTCGCGGATGGATTTGTCTTTCCCATCACGATGGCTATTTTACAGCGTGGATCCCCTGCTCCCGAGGACCACCATTTGCGGCCATTGATCACATACTCATCACCATCTTTTTCAATGCGCGCCTCAATATTGGTTGCGTCCGATGAGGCTACATCAGGCTCGGTCATCGAAAAACAGGAACGGATTTTCCCATCCAACAGCGGTTTGAGCCATTGTTCTTTTTGTTGCTCGGTTCCATAGCGCTCGAGCACCTCCATGTTTCCAGTATCGGGTGCATTGCAGTTGAACACTTCGGGCCCAATTAACGAACGACCCATAATTTCACAAAGCGGAGCATACTCCTGATTGTTCAACCCTGCGCCATATTCACTTTCAGGGAGAAAAAGATTCCAGAGACCTTCTTTTTTTGCTTTCTCTTTCAGCTCTTCCATAATCGGAGGAACATCGCTCCACCGGCTTTCCTGCTGATTAAGTTGTTCCTCATAAAGTTGTTCATTCGGATACACATGCTGCTCCATAAAATCTGCAATTCGTTTACGCAGGCCGTTGACACGATCAGAATACGAAAAATCCATGTACTTCATCTCCTTTTCACTTACTAACCGGTCGGTATGTTAGATTAATTACAGTATACTCTTTTACTTTTAAAATTCAATCAATTAACCGATTATTCAAAAAATTACTCATAAAGTCCTTTATTGTTTGTGCACTTTAGTTGGAATTCGGGTATAGGACATACTAATACCGGAGGTGAAATCATGAGCCCAACAAAAACTCTTCTCACCTGGGCCTCAGCTCTCTTTTTTCTCTACGCCGCATGGGCAGGTTATATAGATCAGGAGCTCTCCCTTTCAAAAGTGGAAGGCCGCGTCCTGCAAAAGGACTATACTGTAATTGCGGTTGACCGGGGAATGAACGTTCAAACCCAGCCCCGTTATATGCTCCGCCTCTCTTCAGGCGAAAATCTTTCGGTATCTTACCCGGATTTTCTTTCGGTGGAACAGGGAGATCATGTTTTATTTATTAAACAGCACGGAACCGTGAATCTGTACGAGAAAAAAAGCCACTCCTGATGAAGGAATAGCTTTTTTAAATTCTTATGCTTTTTTGGATATACCTTTTGTTAACGTCAAATACCGCAATAACAGCAGCGATGGATATTTCAGGATGCCTGGCGACAGCCCTACAAGGGGCGCTGCAGCTCCGCCTAAAATAAACGGCAATAAACCAAGCAATGCGGACGCACTACCCGCCGCACGCTGCTGATTTTGCATGGCGAGCGGCATCGTTGTTCCACTGAAAAAGGAACTCCCTATGCGAGAGTTCCTGATTACCATTAAATATTTACACTTTTCATGCCTTCTGCCGGATAGCGCTCCCCCGCAGCCGCTCCTTTTGGGGCTACCTCATTGATTCGTCTGGTATCCTCTTGAGTGAGTTGAACTTCAAGGGCATCTATATTTTCTTCCAAATACTTGGTTCTCTTTGTTCCCGGAATCGGCACAATGTCTTCTCCCTGCGCCAGCAGCCAGGCAAGTGCAAGCTGTGAAGCCGTACATTCTTTTTCTTTGGCAATTTCCTTTATCTTTTGAACAAGGTCGAGATTTTTTTGGAAATTCTCTCCCTGAAAACGGGGGGAATTGCGTCGGTAATCATCTTCCGCCAAATCATCAAAGGTTTGTATCTGACCTGTCAAAAACCCGCGGCCAAGCGGGCTGTAAGGCACAAAACCGATTCCGAGCTCGCGCACTGCGGGAAGATTTTGATCCTCCACATCTCTGCTCCATAATGAATATTCGGTTTGAAGTGCTGTAATGGGATGAACGTCGTGGGCACGCCTGATTGTTTCCGGACCCGCCTCTGAAAGACCAAGAAACCGGACCTTGCCTTCCTGGACGAGCATACCCATCGCACCGACCGTTTCTTCAATCGGCACTCCCGGGTCCACCCGATGCTGATAATAAAGGTCAATATATTCAGTTCCAAGCCGCCTTAAGCTCTTTTCACACGCTTCCTTTACATATTTGGGATGGCCATTAATGCCTAAAAATGAACCATCCTCTCCTCTGACGTTTCCGAATTTTGTGGCTAGAATCACATCCTGCCGGCGGTCTCTTATGGCGTTGCCAACCAGCTCTTCGTTTTTCCCCACACCGTACATGTCAGCCGTATCGAGAAAATTAACGCCAAGTTCCAGGGCACGGTGAATGGTGCGCACCGATTCCTGATCGTCTTGACCGCTGTAAAAATCCGACATTCCCATACATCCTAAACCGAGTGCCGATACTTCAAGACCCTGACTGCCAAGCTTTCTTTTTTTCATCAATAATCATCCTTTCTTGCAAACTGGATTTCGATATACAGATACCTTTACCCCATTTCACACCATAAAAAAACGAAGAGACATTGATTAGCGTCTCTTCGCCCCGAAAACTAATTGATCCATTGCGTAACTTCGTTGAAATGTTGCTTTTTCATATTTGTTGGGTTAATCTCCGGGTATCCCAAATAAATGAAGCCCGCCATCTCCCCTTTGGCAGAGAGTTGGAAAAAATCCTTCATTTTTTCATGATAGCAAATGGCTCCCGTTCGCCAAACAGCACCAAGGCCCAATGCATGAGCAGCCAAAAGCATGTTTTGAATGGCCGCACTGACCGCAGCCACTTCTTCCTCGCGAATGATTTTCAGACCGTCATCAGGCTCCACGCCAACCGCAATAATGACCGGTGCGCGAAGCGGTTTTTTCTTCGTCTTTTCAAGCTTTTGAATATCTTCTTCAGAAAGCGGCTCTTTCATTGAAAGCTTGGAAACACTGGCAAGATGTTCCCCGAATCGGTTCCTTCCCTCTCCTGTCAGGACAAAGAAACGCCAGGGATTTGTGCGGTGATGATTTGGCGCGTACGTTCCGGCTTCCAGGATTTTTTCGAGATCTTCTTTCGGTACGGGTTCATCTTTCACTTTCCCGATACTTCTTCTTGTTTTTATAGCATCAAAAATGTCCATGCAGCTTCACCCTTTTTTACTTGAACTTATGTCTTTTTCCTTTTCATTATAACGCAGGAGCTCTACTCCGTGCTAAGGGTGTGCTCTATCCCTTCTCTTCCATTCTTGTGCAGCCTAATCCATCTCTTTTGCCAAAGCATCATAACCCTAAGTATACAACTTCATTATACCGTCACTAGGACGAATGCCCCCGCCCATTTTCGGAAATCTTAAATAACGGACAGCGAATGGCTGTTCAACTTTATGCGGAGGTGTTGAAGCATGGCAAGAAACAAACTTTTGGTACCGGGTTCTGAAAATGCTTTAGGGCAGATGAAAGAGGAAATTGCCAATGAGTTTGGAGTAAAGCTTGGTGCAGACACAACTTCGAGGGCGAATGGTTCTGTCGGCGGTGAAATGACGAAACGTCTAGTCGCTATGGGAGAACAACAGCTCAGAAACCAGCCTCGTTAAAGCTGGATTTCAAAAAAAGAGACCCAAATCGGGTCTCTTTTCTTTTATCGGCGGTTCATATTGCGCCCAAAATAGATTTCTTCCATCTCTTCAGTAATCCTTGCAGTGATTGCTGTTTTCTCCTCACCACTCAGCGATTCGCTCTTATAGCCGAACAGGTAATTGTCTAGATCAAAGTTTTTTAATTTGCATTTGGTATGAAAGATATTTTCCTGATAAATGTTGGAATCGATCATGTCAAATTCTTCTTTATGTTCTTCATCAATGTAATTTTGAATGGAATGAATGTCATGGTCAATAAAAAGCTTTCGTCCTTTAAAATCTCGTGTAAAGCCTCTTACCCGGTAATCAATCGTCATAATATCCGTGTCAAATGAATCAATCAAGTGATTCAGCGCTTTTAGCGGAGAAATCTCCCCGCAGGTGGATACATCTATATCTGCCCTGAACGTACTGATTCCCTCTTCCGGATGGTATTCCGGATACGTATGGACCGTCAGATGGCTTTTATCGAGCTGCATAACGACGGATTCCGGCATGGCCGCCACTTTTTCCTCAAGGTGATCGGTCGGCACTTCCACTACCGGACCTTCTGATACTAATACAGTAACGCTTGCTCCCTGAGGCACATAGTCCTGCTTGGCAATGTTCAAAATATGGGCCCCAATTCGGTCGGAAACCCCCTGAAGAATGCGGGTCAACCGCTCAGCGCTGTACTCTTCATCAATGTAGGCAATGTACGCTTCTCTTTCCTCTCTTGTTTTCGTATAACAAATATCGTACATATTAAAACTTAATGATTTCGTCAGATTATTGAATCCGTGCAATTGTATTCGCTGGTTTGGCGTTATGTTCATGAATGATGTCCCCTTATTTCCGTTAGTTTTTGATAACAGGTCCTTTAAATAGTTTTAAGATACCCTCCATCTTGCATAAAAAAACAGCTTCCTCATCAGCAAGAAAGCCATTTCCTAATTAAAACATGTTTAAATCATACCTTTTGGACAGCGTTTCAAGTATTTTTACCCCTGCGATACTGTTTCCTTTATCATCTAGGGCTGCACCAAAAATTCCGATGCCAAACCGGTTAGGAACAGCTCCCATGATGCCCCCGGAAACGCCGCTTTTTGCAGGTATCCCTACACGGACAGCAAACTCGCCGGATGCATTATACATCCCGCATGTCACCATAAAGGTTTTACATATCCGGGCAACGGAAACAGGAATAATCTGTTCTTTGGTTAACGGCTCGGCTCCGTCAAACGCAAACACCAAGCCGATTCGTGCCAGGTCCAGGCAATTCATCTCAATCGCACATTGTTTCGTATACAGATAAATGAGACGCTCCACATCTTCATTGATAATACCGTGCTGTTTCATAAAATAACATAGTGCACGGTTAAGATGCGCAGACTCATGCTCCGAGGCGGCTACATCCTCACAGTATGAAATGGCAGGATTACCAGCGAGCTTCCTTATAAAATCAAGCAGCCGGTTAAATCTCTCCTGAACGGATTCTCCTTTAATCATATGAGTAACAGCAAGCGCCCCTGCATTAATCATCGGGTTAAGCGGTTTGGATGGTTTGCTGATTTCAAGTTTTACGATGGAATTGAATGGATCACCCGTTGGTTCGTATCCCACTTTGGAAAACACGTAATCTTCCCCCTGGTCCATAAGTGCCAATGCAAGAGCCAAAACTTTTGAAATGCTTTGAAGTGAAATTTTCATCTTCACGTCACCGGCAGACAGGCAGTTTCCGTCAGGATAAGATATCGCAACAGACAACTCGTCCGGATCCGCTTTCCTTAATGCAGGGATATAGTCGGCCACCTTACCAAACTTGGTATAAACTCTTGCTTTCATCATAATCTGCTTCAGTTCTTCACTTGATGTACAGGACATAATTATTTCTCCGTTTCTGTTTCATAGAATTAGTTTTCACTTCATTGCCCTGTTCATACGGAAAACGGAAGAAATTAATAATAAAGAGTGCTTGAACATAAAGTAGTATAAATACAGGGACAGGGATGACGTAACTATGAATAAATTGATAGCGATCGGCTGCGGAAGTACATTAATGGGAATTGGAATCAATGGTTTTATCCTGCCTCAGCATATATTGAACGGAGGTTTTATCGGCCTTGCCCTCCTGTTGAAGTACACTGCCGGATTTCAGGTGGGCCTCACGATCATCTGTCTCAGCGCTCCGATCTTTTTGATGGCACTGCACTATAATAAACTCTATTTTTTTAACAGTCTGATGGGGATGCTTCTTTCCTCCCTGCTGATTGAGGGTATGTTCCCCTTGCAATGGCTTTTCCACCTTCCCATTTGGATCAGTGCCTGTATTGGCGGGGCATTCATCGGAACCGGAGTCGGGTTAATGATGAGATATAATACGTGTGTCGGCGGGCTTGATCTGCTCGCACTCCTGATGTCCAAATGGTTTCGATTCAATCCGGGTCTTCTCATGATTATCCTGGATGCGATCATTATTACAACAGGCATGATTCTCCTGAGGGATCCGTATTTGTTGTTTTCATTTGTCACCATCCTGATCGCAGGAATTGTCACAGCACTTCTGACTTCATATCGATCGGTCAATTTGTTTCTATCATAAAAAACCCCATCACATGCTAAACGATGTGATGGGGTTTTTGAGTTTTGTTACTGGAGTGCTACAGCCAGTTTCATTTTTGTTCCGGATGGATCAGTCAGGTAAAAATCGTTCTCTGATTGCGTTGAAACAAATCCTAAAGTTTCAAGGCGGATGACTGCCTCTTTTCTTGCTTCATGCGTTGGATATACAACCGAAAACATCTTGATCCCAACAGCATTGGAAACAGGGGCAGGAGCACCTTTTCCGTTCCAGATATTCAGGCCGAGATGATGATGGTACTTGCCTGTTGAAATAAATAGCGCTTGGTTGCCGAGCCGCAGGACAACCTCAAAGCCAAGTCCTCTGCAATAAAAAGCTTCGGCCTCTTCCAAGTGTGCAACATGGAGATGGAGATGACCCATAATGGTTTCCGTTGACAGCCCTTCAAAAACCATATCCTCACTTTCAGCAAGCAATCCTTGTGCATCGAGCGGTTCGGTTGTCATGACTACCTGCCCATTCTCCCACTGCCAGTCTCCTGAGTCCCGGTCGCGGTAAATCTCAATTCCGTTGCCATCCGGGTCAGCCAAATACAACGCTTCACTGACAAGGTGATCAGACGCTCCCTGAAGCGGATATCTAATATTGAGCAAATGCCGCAGGACGTTGGCCAGTTCTTTCCGGGTTGGAACAAGCAATGCAAAATGGTACAAGCCAGCAGTGCGTGGCTGCTTCGGCTGGGCATTCTGGGGCTGTTCAATCGTTAAAATGGCGCTTGTGCCATCCAGTGTAAGTTCGATCTTATGATCTTTTCGATTGAGAATGGAAAATCCTAAAATATCTTGATAAAACGATAAGGAACGATCCAGATCTTCCACGATTAATTGAACTTGCTGAACAAAGGTTTTCGGTGCAGTATGAAAATTCATGAGATTCTCCTTTAATTTTTTTACATACAAAAAGTAAGTTTGTTACTATATATTATATACTTCTTAACCCGAAAAGCAAGAAAAATTTCCGATTGAAACAACAAAGCGGACATATCCCACTCACTTTGGTACACTGAATGATAATCGTACATATATTATTTTCATTCACGGGAGGTTTTTATGAAAGCACTTATTCATCAAAAGCAAAAAGGACTGGAAGGCCTTCATCTTTCAGAAATGGAAGAACTGACACCCCAAGCTGGAGAAGTAAGAATTAAACTGAAAACCGCAGGATTAAACCATCGTGATTTGTTCGTTCTTCAAAGACATCAACCAGAAGATCCGCCGTTGGTAATTGGTTCCGATGGTGCAGGGATTGTGGACGCCGTCGGTGACAACGTCACTTCCGTGCAGGTCGGAGATGAAGTGATTATTAATCCTGGAACAGGGTGGAGAAACACGAGTGATGCGCCGCCAAAAGGATTTGAAATTCTTGGCCTCCCATTTCATGGCACGTTCGCTGAAAAGATTGTCATCCCGGAGGAAAATGCCCTTCCAAAACCCTCTCACCTGTCATGGGAGGAAGCCGGTGTTTTATCATTGGCTGCACTTACTGCCTATCGGGTCTTGTTTACGAGGGCAAAAGTAAAGGAAAATCAAAAAGTTTTGATTCCCGGCATTGGAAGCGGGGTCGCGACCTTTTTACTTCAGTTCGCCAAAGCAGCCGGAGCTGAGGTGTATGTCACCTCCCGCTCAAAAGAAAAAGGAGACGCCGCACTCAAGCTTGGGGCTGTAAAAGCCATTGACAGCAATGAGAATTGGAACGATCAGCTTGAAAATCAGAAGATGGATCTTGTAATCGAAAGCGTAGGAGCTGCCACGTTCAATCAATCGCTCGATCAGCTCAGGACCGGAGGAACCATCGTGGCATTTGGTGCCTCGGCAGGTGATGAAGTGAAGCTGGATCTCCGAAAATTCTTTTACGGCCAGTTCAACTTTTTGGGGTCAACGATGGGCAGCGGTGAAGAATACAGAGAAATGCTGCAATTTATTGAAGAACACAATATTAAACCTATCATTGACAAGGTTTATGAGCTGTCACAATATAAAGATGCCTTTGACCGGATGGAGAACGCTTCTCAGTTTGGAAAAATCGGTTTTAAGATAGTATGATATAAAAAAACATCCCGGACGAATCCGGGATGTTTTTTTTATAATTCGGGTGTGTTTAAGTTAAAGGCTGGACCGAACAAAACAAAGTAAGCCATTCCCTATATTGTTACATACACTTGTTTCGACCCAAAGAGATATGTGGGAGGATCATACAATCTGCCTTCCTGTTTTGTAGGGTACTACCATAATATCAAGCAGCATCATTCAAAGATTGAATACCCTTTTTGCCTGAAGACAAAAGGGGTTGCATTTCTTATTGATTTTCTTCTACTGGGAACCACCCTGGAGTATTAATAATCGCCTGCCATAATGCGTCAGGGACCACCAATTCATGTTGAGCGTCTTTTTTTAGCTTTGTTTGTATTTCAGAAGCGCGCCCTTCTTCAATTTTTTGGACCCAGTCTGGATCGATGATTAATTCCCTGCCAATTGCAATAAGCGGCACTCCCGTTTTGATGGCCTTTAAGGCATCATCTGCTGAGTAGATGGAGCCGACACCGATTACAGGAACCTTGTTACCCACTCTTTCCTGGATAATTTCCATTCGAGAACGGGTATCATCCACTCCTCTTCTTGGAACAGACCAAAAGTCCATCAGTGAAACGTGAACATAGTCCAATTGCTTTTTCGCAAGTTCATCCACTAATAACAATGTTTCATCCATTGTAATTCCTGGTGTCTCTGGTTCTTCAGGTGAAAACCTGTATCCGACCAGAAACGGCTCCTTCGCATGCTTCTTCACTGCACTTTTCACTTCGTCGATCACAGCAAGCGGGAACGCCATACGCTCTTTAATTGTTCCTCCCCACCTGTCCGTACGCTGATTTGAGTGCGGGGAAAAGAACTGCTGTATCAGATAGCCGTTGGCTCCATGAATTTCAATTCCGTCAAACCCAGCTTCAATAGCTCTTCTTGCCGATTCACCAAAGTCCCGGAT
Source organism: Fictibacillus sp. S7 (assembly GCF_004127935.1). Taxonomy (NCBI): domain Bacteria; kingdom Bacillati; phylum Bacillota; class Bacilli; order Caryophanales; family Fictibacillaceae; genus Fictibacillus; species Fictibacillus sp. S7. The sequence goes on from NZ_QJKL01000001.1 coordinate 854,544, forward strand.
GACCGACTGGATTTCTTCATCTGTAAGTTCACGGGGGAGCGGTTGCTCACCAGTTGCTGTCTGCTGCTCAGGAGCCACCGCACTCGCACTGACAACATCGCCGTCAGGCACCAAATCAGGAGGACACATACGGCCGCCATGAAAAACTTGGAGAACAGCTTTCGCGCCTTCTTGTTTGATGCTTTCTGCCAGTCTTCGAAGGCTGGGGATCATTTCATCATTGTGGGTGCCAAATTCTCCTGGAAAACCTTTTCCGCTTGGACTGACATAAGCACAAGCGGTAATGACCATTCCAGCTCCCTTAGATCGTCGGATATAATAATTTACTTCACTGTCTGAAACCGTGCCATCCTCGTTGGAGGAAAAATTGGTCATGGGAGCCATGACTACCCGGTTTTTCAATGAGATTCCATTATCAAAAGTAAAATCATCCAATAAGGGCTGATATTGATTTGTCATAAAGACACTCCTTTTTTCTCTGTCTGTCATCCATCATACTTTCAAAAAGTAATTTAAGCACCAAAAGTGCTCACAGACCGTTTTTCTTGTTGCAATGGTTATAATCTTCCCTTAATGGACCAGTTGTATGATGCTGTAAGCTGATCATGTATGGGTTTTTCCGATTGTGAAATACTATGGACGTCTGGAAAGAATAGCACATCTTGAAAGGAGCACAAACATGAAGCGTTCCCAGATCATTTTCTCATTCTTCGCGATTAATCTCTTTCTTGCAGGCTGCAACAATGTAAGTAAGGATGCACTTCGCAGCGATCAGAAAGATCATAAATCATTATCCGGTCAAAAAACGATTAAAACGAGCAATGGTTATCTCACATCGGAAAACCAACCTTATCGTTCATCCACAGGGCATAAAACAACATCGAAAATAAAAAAAGAAAATATTTCATATAACAACCCTGATACCCAAATGGAAACTAATCCCGACATGAATGGGACCGTTCCACCCGCTGCCCCTCCATCCGGCAATCAGGGATACAGCCAGGAAATGATTCAGCAGGTGGTCGAACTCACAAATCAGGAACGGCGGAAACATGGACTTTCGGATTTAAAATATGATCCTCAATTGACTAATATGGCTCAATCAAAAGCAAATGACATGGACAACAATGATTATTTTTCTCACAACAGCCCGACGCAGGGTTCCCCTTTCGACCAAATGGATAAGATGAATATTGATTACGATTCGGCTGGAGAAAACATCGCCATTGGCCAGCAGTCTCCTGAACAAGTCGTCAACGACTGGATGAACAGCGAGGGACACCGCAAGAACATTCTAAATCCTGATTACACCCATATTGGGATCGGCTATACCGGCAATGACAATTGCTGGACACAGGAATTCATCAAAAAATAAAAGAAGCCGGAATGACCGGCTTCTTTTATGATTTTTAATGAATGTTAAATGTATCTGTCAGTACAGGTACAATTTGTTTCTTCCGGGATACTACCCCTTTTAATACAGCAGTATTGTCCTCAAGCTTGACATTATAAGCTTTTTCAACAACCTCTGACTTCTTTCCGAGCGCCAGGCCTGTTGAATCATTGGTCAGGATATCCGTCACAACGAACAGGAACAGATCGAGACCTTTTTCCTGAACGACACTGTTGATCGCATCTTCAAGTTCTTGTTTTCTTTCAAACACTTCATCAGTATCGACTGTGTTAACCTGGGCGATTTCAACCTTGCTGTCTCCCATTTGGAATTCTTTCGCATCAAGTGTAATCAGCTGGCTGACTGATTTGTCACTAAGGTCCGCACCCGCTTTCAGCATTTCCAAACCATAGCTTTCAGCATCCACACCGGCAATTTCAGCAAGCTCTTTCGCTGCTGAAATGTCTTGTTCTGTGCACGTCGGAGATTTGAACAGCAAGGAATCAGAAATAATCGCGGAAAGCATTAGACCTGCGATGTTCTTTTCTACAGCCACTCCATTTTCTTTGTACATTTTATTCAAGATAGTGGCGGTACATCCAACCGGCTCGGCACGATAATACAATGGATCACTTGTTTCAAAATTAGCGATTCTGTGATGGTCGATCACTTCAAGCACTTGTACAGAGGCAATATCGGATACACTCTGCTGGCGTTCGTTATGGTCTACCAAAATGACCTTTTCCACTTCGTTGGCAACTGTTTCAACAAGGCGTGGGGCGGATGCGCCAAATTGATCAAGTGCATATTGGGTTTCTCCATTGACTTCACCAAGACGGACCGCTTCTGCATTAACGCCAAGTTTTGTTTTCAGATCAGCATAAACAAGCGCTGAACAAATTGTGTCTGTATCCGGGTTTTTGTGTCCAAAAATCAATACATTTTCCATACGTATACTTCTTCTCCTTTGTCCTCTAAAAATGAATGCTCCAGGTAAAACAGTACTAGAACAGATTTCCATCCACTGTTTTACTCAACGATATTATTTTAGCATTTACTGAAGCCTGGGTAAAACAGAACTTGTGCACATATACTTTAGTATAAACCAAATCAAACAAGTAAAAAGACGTGACTTTTGGCCTCGTTCCTTCTTATCTCCTTAAATTGCACTAGTCTTTTTGTCGTGTTTTCAAAATAATCTATAACAGATATTGACGTCGCTTAACTGTTATAATACAATGTGTTTAACAGAAAACAGGAGGTAATGCTGAATGTTGACATTGGAATTTTATCGTAACTTGCCTGAAAAACAATGCCGGGAATGCGGGAACAAGATGGATGAACAACATGAATGCTATGTTCAGGAATGCGAACATTGCGCCACACAGCAAAAAGCCTAGTTTTCACCCGATTTAACAAGCAAAACAGCCGACTGTGACTGTCACCTCTGTAACAGAGTGCAACAGTTCACAAACGGCTGTTTTTTTATGCAAGCACCGTACTTCCCATCAGGTATTTATCCACTTCTCTTGCCGCTTCACGGCCTTCCTGGATGGCCCATACGATCAGGCTTTGCCCTCTTCTGGCATCACCTGCGGCAAACACACCTTCCACATTGGTGCGGTAATCGCCATGTTTGGCCTCAATTTTTTGATTGTTTGCATTTACGCCGAATTGTTGGAGCAGCGGCTGTTCAGTACCCTCAAAACCGATTGCGATGAACACTAACTGCGCCGGCCATACCTTTTCAGTTCCCGGCACTTCCTTTAGTACAGCTTTGCCTTCTTCATCTGTCGTGAATACGGTTTGTACGGTATGGAGTTCCTTCAGATTGCCTTCCTCATCTGCAACCAACTTTTTTGTCTGAACTGTATACTGTCTGGGATCCTTGCCAAACTTGGCTTCGGCTTCCTCATAGGCATAATCCATCGTAAAAATGTTAGGAAGCTCCGGCCACATGTTATCCGGTGTTCTTGCTTCCGGAAGCTTTGGATACTTGCCGAATTGGACAATGCTTCTGCAATTTTGGCGGAGAGCAGTAGCCACACAGTCTGCACCTGTATCTCCTCCACCAATAACGATGACATCCTTGTCCTTTGCATCGATCTGCTGATGAACCGGTACATTCTCGTTCAAAAGACTTCGTGTGGAACCTGTGAGATAATCCATCGCATAATGTACGCCTATTGCTTCACGGCCTTCCAATACCAAATCTCTTTGTTTTTGGGCACCAACACAGAGAATAACAGCGTCATATTGATTTTTCAGTTGGTCGGCAGTAATATCTTCGCCTACTTCTGTAGAACAGATAAAATCAATGCCTTCCTGTGTCAGGAGCTGGACGCGCCTTTCCACAACCTCTTTTTCAAGTTTCATGTTCGGAATTCCATAGGTTAATAGTCCGCCAGCACGTTCTGCTCTCTCATATACAGTAACGGAATGCCCGGCTTGATTCAACTGGTCAGCTGCTGCCATTCCGGCTGGACCAGAACCAACGACTGCAATTTTTTTGCCCGTTCTGGTTTCAGGAATCCGGGGGGTAATCCATCCGTTCTCAAAGCCTTTATCGATAATCGCTTGTTCAATATTTTTAATGGTGACTGCCGGTGAAGAAATCTCTACAGTACAAGACCCTTCGCATGGCGCCGGGCATACACGGCCGGTAAATTCTGGGAAATTATTGGTTTTCATCAGACGTTCCAGTGCATCTTTCCATTTTCCCCGGTAAACGAGGTCATTCCATTCCGGGATCAGGTTATGGATGGGACAACCTGAAGTCATCCCGCCAATATCCATACCAATATGACAAAATGGTGTTGCACAATCCATGCATCTTGCACTCTGTTGATGAAGGGTTTCATCATCCATCCGCTCTGTATGTTCTTTCCAGTCGTTTAAGCGAGTGAGAGGATTACGTTCTTTAGCTTCTTCTCTCGCATATTCCATAAATCCTGTTGTTTTACCCATACGTCCTCTCCCCTTTCCTAATTAAGAATTAGCTGATTTCTCTCTGCTGAAGGACTTTTTTTTAAAGTTGATGATTCAAGAAACGCACTCATTACGGCTTCCTCATGACTCTTTCCGGAGTTTTCCTGTTCTGCAATCCTTTGGATCATTTGTTTGTAATCCTTCGGAATGACTTTTACAAACTGAGAAGCATATTCATCCCAATTGCTCAGGATGATCGCCGCTTTTGAGCTGAGGGTATAATGATAATGGCTTAGAATCATCTGTCTTATCTCTTCTTCCTCCTCATGCGTTGCAAAGGATTCAAACTCCACGCTCTCTTTATTGCATAATGATAAGAAGGCTTCTTTATCGCTGGCAAGAATATAAGCTACTCCGCCTGACATACCGGCTGCAAAGTTCTTTCCTGTTTCCCCAAGAACAACAACTTTTCCGCCTGTCATATACTCGCAGCCATGGTCCCCGATTCCTTCAGTGACGATGTTGGCTCCGCTGTTTCTTACCGCAAACCGTTCACCGGCAGCTCCATTAATGTACGCTTCTCCGCTTGTAGCACCGTAAAACGCAACATTTCCGGCAATCACGTTTGTGTCAGATAAAAAGTCGGATTCTTTTGGCGCAGTAACAATAATTTTACCGCCTGACAGCCCTTTGCCCACGTAGTCATTCGCATCTCCCGTCAAGTACAAGCTCATCCCTTTAGGAATAAAGGCACCAAACGATTGGCCGGCAGAGCCGTTAAATTGCAGATTGATCGTATCTTCCGGAAGCCCTTCTTCCCCATAACGCTTGGAAACCTCACTTCCGCAAATCGTCCCCGTCACACGGTTGGTGTTATTAAGATTGAAAGAAAGATAAACTCTTTCCTGCTCTTCAAGCGCTTGTTCAATCGCCGGAAGTATGGTTGTAATATCAAGCGATTCGTCAATTTTATGATTCTGAGGCGTCTGGAACGTTCTTACTGAACCATCTACAGTATGAATCAAATTGTGCAAGTTTAATTGTTTTGCTTTCCAATGGTGTTTTGCACGTTCCGACATTTCAAGAATGTCACTACGCCCAACCATTTCATCCATCGTTCTGAATCCAAGCTCAGCCATAATCTCGCGAACTTCCTGAGCAACGAAGCGCATATAGTTGACGACATGATCAGGGTCACCCATAAACTTTTTGCGCAGTTCAGGGTTTTGTGTGGCAACACCAACCGGACATGTATCCAAGTGACAGGCGCGCATCATAACACAGCCCAATACTATAAGCGGTGCAGTCGCAAACCCATATTCTTCTGCACCAAGTAAAGCTGCGAGCACCACATCTTTACCTGTCATCAGCTTTCCGTCAGTTTCCAAAACCACCCGGTCACGCAATCCGTTCAACATCAGTGTCTGATGGGCTTCGGCAAGGCCAAGTTCCCATGGCAGGCCGGTGTGCTTGATACTTGTTTTAGGTGATGCGCCAGTTCCACCGTCATATCCGCTGATAACAATGACATCGGCAGAGCCTTTTGCTACACCGGCAGCGATTGTGCCGACGCCCGCCTTGGCCACCAGTTTAACGGAAATTCGCGCGTCCCGGTTTGAGTTCTTCAAATCATGAATCAATTGCGCCAAATCCTCGATCGAGTAAATATCATGGTGAGGAGGCGGTGAAATCAGTCCTACACCAGGAGTAGATCCACGGACATCAGCCACCCAAGGATAAACCTTGTTACCCGGAAGCTGGCCGCCTTCTCCAGGTTTAGCTCCTTGAGCCATTTTAATTTGCAGTTCATCAGCGTTCACCAGGTAATGGCTTTTGACACCGAAGCGGCCAGAAGCGATTTGCTTGATCGCACTGCGGCGGAAATCCCCATTCTCATCGGGAATATAACGTGATGCATCTTCTCCGCCTTCCCCACTGTTGCTTTTGCCTCCTAAACGGTTCATGGCAATCGCCAATGCTTCATGAGCTTCACTGCTCAATGACCCAAAGGACATAGCCCCTGTTTTAAACCGTTTTATAATATCTTCCACAGACTCAACTTCTTCAATCGGAACCGCCTGGCCGGTAGGAAACGAAAAGAGGTTGCGTAAGAAATTCAATCGCTCTTCGTTTGCAGCGGAGGAATATTGTTTGAATAAGTCGTAATCATTCCGGCGGCAAGCCCACTGCAGCGTATGAATCGTTTTTGGATTAAAGGCATGGTGCTCACCTGTTTTTCTCCATTGAAACTCGCTCCCTGAATCCAGTGCTTCAGTATCCCGCTTATCGCAGGCTTCACCATGGCGCTGTACCGCTTCCTGCGCGATGGTCGTAAGATTAATTCCATCGATTTGAGAAGCTGTTCCGGTAAAGTAGCGGTCAATCACATCTTCACCAATTCCCACCGCTTCAAAGATTTGCGCTCCGCGATAACTTTGAATCGTTGAAATCCCCATTTTAGACATGACTTTTACCACGCCGTCTGTAACACCTTTAATATATTTTTTTACGACAGAATCGAAGGACATTTCAAGGTGTCCGTCCAGAATCGCCTGCTGGTATGTGGCATACGCCAAGTAAGGATGAATGGCGTCCGCTCCATAACCAATCAGAGCGGCATAATGGTGAACTTCACGTGTTTCTCCAGAATCAACGATCAAACTTACTTTCGTACGCAATCCTGCACGTACCAGATGATGGTGCAGACCGCTTGTTGCCAGCAAAATAGGCATCGGTGTGCGTTTTTCATCCATTTCCCGATCTGAAAGAATGAGTAGAGTATGCCCCTCTTCAATGGCTTTCTCTGCTTCTGTAAATAAAGTATTTAATGCCGATTCCAAATCTTCAGAAAATAAAGTGTGCAACGTGGTGCTTTTGAATTCAGGCAGTAAATTTTGTTTTAACAGGTCCAGTGTACTGCTTGGTAGAATTGGTGTATCAAGCTGGATGCGACGACAATTGATAGCTTCTGTTTGCAAAAGATTTCCTTCAGCCCCAAGGTAACTGATCGTCGAAGTAACCACCTGTTCCCTAAGAGAATCAATCGGCGGATTGGTTACTTGTGCAAATAATTGCTTAAAATAGTTAAACAATGATTGGGAGCGGTCGGATAATACAGCCAGCGGGGTATCATTCCCCATGGATCCAACCGGATCTTTTCCTTCTTTAACAATAGGAAGCAAATACTTTTGAACATCTTCATAGGTGTAGCCGAACGCTCTCTGGCGTAAGGACATGTTATCCACTGTTTCCGGCTCTTCCGGTTGACCTTCGTCATCAAGACGGATCAAATTCTCATCGAGCCATTTGCGATAAGGATTCGCCATGGAAAGCTCGGACTTTATTTCCTTATCAGAAACAATTCTGCCCTTTTCCAAGTCGATCAGCAGCATTTTACCAGGGCTGAGGCGGTCTTTGTATAGAACATTTTCAGGCTCTACATCAATCACGCCAACTTCCGAAGAAAAGATGATATAGTCGTCTTTTGTTACATAATAACGTGCAGGGCGCAACCCGTTACGATCAAGAATGGCTCCAATCTGACGACCGTTAGTAAAGGAAATGGCCGTAGGTCCGTCCCAAGGCTCGATTAATGTGCTGTGGTATTCATAAAAGGCCTTCTTATCCTCTGTCATATGCGGATTATTTTCAGACCAAGGTTCCGGAATAAGCATCATCGCTGCATGGGCAAGCTCCCTGCCCGTCAAAACAAAAAATTCAAGGGCATTGTCCAAAACAGCTGAATCACTGCCTTCTGTATCCAAAATCGGCAGAAGCTTTGCCAAATCTTCTCCAAAGGCCTCTGAAGCAAATTGCTGTTCACGGGCCTTCATCCAATTGATGTTTCCGCGCAAGGTATTGATTTCTCCATTATGGATCAAGTAGCGGTTTGGATGGGCACGCTCCCAGCTTGGAAAGGTATTTGTACTAAAGCGGGAATGGACTAAAGCAAAAGCCGATACAAAAGCATCATTCTGCAGGTCCACATAAAAGGAATCCACTTGTTCAGGCGTTAGCAGCCCTTTGTAAACAATTGTTTCGGATGAAAGGCTTGAGAAATAAAAACGCAGGTCTTTATCCTTGCCCCAGCTTTCGGCTTGTTTACGGATAAGGTATAATTTACGTTCAAAGGGCAAACCATTTTTCACTTCACCTGAAGCCTGAATAAATACCTGATGAATAGATGGGCAACTCTGTTGCGCCAGTATTCCGATTTTTTCGTCAATTACAGGTACGCTTCTCCATCCTAAAAGGACTTGGCCTTCCTGTTCAATTAAACGATTGATTTTATCTTTAATAATCAACTGTTCTTCCTCGCTCTGCGGCAGGAACAGCATCCCGACTCCATAGCTTCCTTTTTCGGGAAGAGAAAATTCCTTGCAGTTTTCTCGAAAAAACGCGTCTGGCAGTTGAACCATAAGCCCGGCACCGTCGCCGGTAAGTGGATCACTTCCCTGTCCTCCTCGATGGTCCAGCTGGCAAAGCATGCTTAAACCCTTCTTCACAATATCATGGGTAGCTAGTCCTTTAATGTGGGCGTATAAGCCGATACCGCATGCATCGTGTTCAAATTCGGGACGGTAGAGGCCCTGTCGTTTTGGTAATTGATGAAATGTCATTGTTCGCTCCCCCGTTTCAGTTGTCTTTTTTATAGTGTAGGTTTTATAATTCATCCAAACAATATATAATTTAGATAAGATTGATCTAATTTTGAGAATAATAAGAAAAAAGTCATGGAGGGTTGACAAATGGAGCTGCGGCAATTGCAGTATTTTATTGAGGTGGCGGAACGTGAGCATGTGTCTGAGGCTGCGCAGCATTTGCATGTTGCACAGTCTGCCGTCAGCAGGCAGATTGCCAACCTTGAGGCAGAATTAAATGTAGATTTGTTTGAGAGAGAAGGAAGGAATGTTAAATTAACTCCAGTTGGCAAACTATTTTTAACTCACGCGGCTACCGCGTTAAAGGCCATCGATTATGCAAAAAAACAGATTGATGAATATTTGGATCCGGAACGAGGTACTATTAAAATCGGATTTCCTACCAGTTTAGCAAGCCACTTGCTTCCAACCATTATTTCGGCATTTAAGGAAAAACACCCGAACATCGCGTTTCACCTGAGACAAGGTTCTTATCATTTTTTAATAGATGCTGTAAAAAAGGGAGACATTGACCTGGCTTTTTTAGGTCCGGTTCCAGCCAATCAGTCAGATGTACAAGGGCATATCTTGTTTACGGAAAGAATTTCAGCCCTATTGCAGGCTAATCATCCTCTTGCTGAAAAAAACAGCCTTATGCTCAGTGATTTAAGAAACGATCCTTTTGTCCTATTTCCGGAAGGGTATGTGCTGCATGAGGTGGTTGTTAATGCCTGCAGAGAGGCAGGCTTCACTCCGAAAATCTCTTCCGAAGGTGAAGACATGGATGCGATCAAAGGGCTGGTGACCGCCGGAATAGGTATTACTCTTTTACCCGATAGTTCATTTTATGAAACAACACCCCGCTACACCGTAAAAAAGCCGATTGATTTTCCCCTTGTGCAGCGTACAGTAGGACTGATCACGCCGAAAAGGCGGGAATTGGCGCCGGCTGAAAATGTATTTTATGATTTTGTAATTGACTTCTTTTCCAAGCTTGAGCAGTATCAATAAAAAAAAAGCCTTGAAAAAGCATCAAGCACCATGCTTTTTCAAGGCTTTTTATTATGCGGAATCAGGAAGCAGCTCTTTGTTCTTTCTGAAGCAAAGCAACAGCGTACAAAAGCAGATATCTCTCACGGGGAGTCAGCCGAAGCCAATCTTTTACTTTGTACTTCATGTTAGTTCCTCCTTTTTATTTCCCTGGCCTTCCTGTAGATCATCTATAATTTCACCTTTGTTTTTTTAAGCGTATCTTTATATTACCACCTCCTAAATTTAGCAAACATATTGCTCACATTTACTTTTCTCTTTTGTTCTCTTAAAATCAACAAAAAAAGATCTGTTTTTGATTGCCTCTCGTTAAAAAATAGGTATTAAAAACCGTTTTTTCTCCATTTTTGTCGAGTGATGACGGATAAAAAAAGAAAAAAGCCCCCCATTTTTATGGAGAGCTTTCATTCTTCAGAGAGAATTAGCCCAGGTTTTTCCCTGGATCTCTTCTTTGAACGTCAAACTCTTCGGTTTGACGTTCTTTTGGTTCGGTTTCTTCGCCCATTCCCTTCAAAAAGGACAAAAGAAGTGTAATCGCTCGATTGATTTCCGGGTCTTTCAGTGCCTTTACCAGACTGAAATAACTTGTTTTTTCTTCCGTATCATTCATTTCTGCTACTCTGGCTACACCAGAGTTCACTTTAAGAAGCAGCGGTTCAATTTGTTTTACATTTAATGTTCCCAGTACCCCTGTCAACAGAAGGAGGTTTTTCAGGGTATTCGATGTCTCTGGGGTATCTGCTGTTTTCACCAGTACATTCAGCACCTTGTCTCCCTGGCCAAAAAGTCCGTTTAAAAGAGGAAGAATCCCCTTCTCATGCATGTGATTTAAAACACTCAGCGATTCCAGCAGGGCATCTTTATTATGAATGAGAGCATCCTCGACTTCCCTTAAATCCTTGCGGCGCAGTTCTTCTTCCGTGAATTCCTGCCGATAGACGGTTTTTGTCGCTTTAGCCATCTTATCTCAACTCCTTTTTCACGAGATCTCCCGGGAATACATAATCCTTTCTTGCCCACTTTTTCTGAACATTTACTCCAATTTGCGGCTGAGGATTTCCATTTCGGTGATTGATACTTGGCAGTGGATCTGTACCTTCGGATTGCAAGATCTCCATTTTGGCCATGGTTTCCTTATAAGCGGGTGTATCCGTATCTTTATCCGCATAGCTGCTCGTCAGCAAGTTGATGGCAGCATCGCCATTATCGTTCATTGGCAGATAGACTTCTTTCCCTTGGACACGGTCGGTTATATGGCATTTCACTTTTACATTTCCGTAAGGGGAAGTCAGACGGACAAGGGTTCCATTTTTCAATCCGCGCTCAGCTGCCAGCTCCGGAGATACTTCAAGGAAAACACTTGGCGTTTTAGACGTTATCCCTTTTGCTTTATACGTCAAGTTTCCTTCATGGAAATGTTCAAGCAAACGGCCATTGTTCACATGGATATCATATTCTTCTCCAAAATGGACGGGCTTTGTCCACTGAAGCGGGAATACAATGGCTTTTCCATCAGGAAACGGAAAATCTTCCATGAATAAATTTGGAGTATCTGTTCCGTCTTCCGCGACAGGCCACTGAAGACTTTTAAAGCCCTCAAGACGTTCGTATGTCACTCCTGCAAATAATGGAGTTAACTGAGCAGCCTCCTCCATGATATCGCTTGGGTGTTTATAGTCCCAGTTGGCACCAACAGCATTGGCGACTTCTTGTATGATCTGCCAATCCGGTTTAGATTCCCCAAGCGGTTCGAGCACCTGATAAAGACGCTGTATTCGGCGTTCAGTATTCGTAAAGGTTCCCTCTTTTTCAAGACTTGGGCTTGCCGGAAGAACAACATCAGCAAATTGAGCCGTTCTGGAAAGGAAGATATCCTGAACCACGAAAAAGTCAAGTTTTTCAAAGCCCGCATGAACATGATTGATATTGGAATCTACAATCCCCATATCCTCACCTTTTAAATACATGGCCTTAAGCGTACCGGAATGCATGCCTTCCACCATTTCATGATTGTTTAAGCCCGGTTTCTCCGGAAGTTTTACTCCCCATCCATGTTCAAAATTTTGGCGGACACGTTCTTCTTCAATGTGCTGGTATCCAGGCAGCCTGTTCGGCATACTGCCAAAATCACTTGCTCCCTGTACATTATTATGTCCGCGCAACGGATAAGTCCCAGCCCCTGGCTTTCCGTAATTTCCGGTGATTAGCATCAGGTTGGAAATGGCTGTGCTTGTATCGCTTCCTGCACTGTGCTGTGTAACACCCATAGCCCACAGGACACATACGGTTTTCGCTTCATGTATCATTTCAGCGATGCGAATCAGCTCTTCTTTTGAGATGCCGGTTTCCTGTTCAGCAAATTCCAATGTAAAAGGAGCGAGGCTTTCCACATAATTGCCATAGCCATTCACCCGGTTCTGAATGAAATCATCGTCAGCCCAGCCTTGGTCAATGATATATTTAGCGACAGCCGACAGCCAGACAAGATCGGATCCCGGAGCAGGACGAACGAAAAGATCCGCACGTTCGGCCATTTCATGCTTTCGCAAATCAGCCACAATCAGCTTTTGTCCTTTAAGTTTATGTGCACGCTTAATTCTTGTCGCCAAGACAGGATGCGACTCTGATGTATTCGTGCCCACACCGATGACCAGGTCTGAGTTTTGAATATCCTTGATGCCACCTGAATCTCCCCCATGACCGACCGTTCGGAAAAGACCAAGGGTAGCCGGCGTCTGGCAGTACCTTGAACAATTGTCAATATTGTTTGTTCCAATAATTCCCCTGCCGAGCTTTTGCATTAAATATGCTTCCTCGTTGGTACATTTGGACGAACTGATAAACCCGAAGGCATCCGGGCCATAGTTGTTTTTAATTTCACCAAATTTGTGTGCAATCAGTGAAAGGGCTTCATCCCATTCCGCTTCTCTGAAGGCATCCCCCTCACGAATAAGAGGCTTTGTTAATCGTTCTTCACTGTTCACAAATTCCCAGCCGAATTTCCCTTTTACACACGTGGAAATGCCATTCGCAGGGGCTTCTGCGTGAGGTTCCACTTTAAGAATCTCACGTCCTTTTGTCCAGATTTCAAAGCTGCACCCCACCCCGCAGTAGGTGCAAACGGTTTTTGTTTTATTAATCCGTTCATCCCGCATGGCTGATTCCATGTCTGAAATGGCCAAGATAGAACCATACCCTGTTTCAACGGCTTTTGTAATTTCAATCATTGGACGAAGCGTATCCCTGTCAATTCCGGTCATATAGCCGGCTTCACCTTCCATCCCTTTTTCCATCATGGCATTGCATGGACAAACCGTTGAACAATGGCCGCAGGAAACGCAGGAAGATTCGTTTATCGGAACATCATTATCCCAAATCACTCGGGGGCGATCACGCTCCCAGTCAATCGACAGTGTTTCGGTAACCTGTACATCCTGGCATGCTTCAACACAACGCCCGCAAAGGATGCACTGATCCGGATCATAGCGATAATACGGATGAGACCGATCTGCTTCATATGGTTTTTTGGGCTCAAATGGAATACTTTGATGATTGACTTTCATTTCTTTAACCGTATTGTGCACTTCACAATTTCCATTATTATAGTCACAGACGGTGCAATATAGTTCGTGGTTATGTAATATCCGGTCCATTCCAATCACTTGCGCTTTTCTTACCTCTTCAGAAGCCGTCTCAATGACGTCTCCGTTTTTCAAGCCGGTGGAGCAAGAACGGACAAGCTCACCATTTACGCTCACAATGCAGGTGTCACATGTTTCAATAGCTCCAAGACTTGGATGATAGCATACATGGGGAATTTCAAGATCACTGGCTGTCAAATGCTGAAGTACGGATGATTTATCTGATGCTTCTGTTTCTACACCATTCACTGTTACTCTGATTGACATATAGCTCACCGCTTTTCATATAGTTTTAATCATCTCCCAAACCCATTCCCTATCAATTCATCTTTAAACGTAGAAATTGGGAATAAAAAAGCAGGCAGCCCACGATGGGCATGCCTGCTTTTAATCTGTGTCAGTTTGGAAACAGGTCGTTTTGTGAATCTAACGCTGCCAGACCTTTTTCTAAATCAACTGCAGTGGATATGTTTTTCATCGATATTCCCATTTCATTTAAAGTAATGGCAACAGAAGGCTGTACGCCAGTCAATACGACCTTCGCTCCCATCAAATCTGACATTCTCACCATATCTCCAATAATCTTGGCGATAAAGGAATCTACCAGGTCAACAAGCGATAAATCAATCACTACCCCGGTAGCATTTGAAGTCTGAATTTTATTAAGCAAATCTTCCTGCAGGCGTAGAGCTGATTGATCATCCAACTCCTCTTGTATGGAAATCAGCAATGAATGATTGACTTTTAAAATAGGAATACTCATCAGAAAAACCTCCCTGCGAATTTTCGATTGAATGTTTTCTTTATTTAATGAAGCATCATATTATCTTTTTGTGGCGGGTTATATTCCAAATCAATTTGTATAAACTCATCCAAGTTTCTTAAAAAATAGGCTTTATCATATATATCTTTATTTTTCAAATAGAAAGCATGGCTCGGCTTTAATCCTATGACATAGCAAATTACTCCGACCAGGTTCAAACTGTGAATAAGCTCTCTTAGAGAAGTTATTCCATCGGTTGTCAGCTTGTTCAAATTGCTGAAATCAAAGAACACCATGTTGAAATCACCGTCATGAGCTGCGTTTGTCAGCGATAAATGATTTTCTTGAATAAGCTGTGGAGATAGTTCACCGGAAAGCGGTACTAAGCCCGCATGTTCTGATAACCGGATAAAATTAGCCGACAACTCCAAAATGCGTTTTAAAGATTGTTCAAGCTCCTCTTTTTGTTCCAGCAGCTCGAAGTCAGTTTCAGCCAGCCTTTTGCATTGCTGCTCCACTTTGCTTTCCAATGCTTTCAGTTTGCCGCTCTGCTCAATGCAAACGAGGTGGCCGACACCATCATCCCATTGAATGGAGCAGCTGAATAAGGAGTAAGGCGAATTTACCGTTTGAAGGACTAGTTCTATTTCCTGTGTTAATTTTTCGGAAACGAGAAGAAAAATCGCTTTCTCCCTGCTCTCCAAATCCACCAGATCCAAGAAGTTTTCTTTTGAAGTGAAGGTTTCACGCGACTTATCGGAACGGGACAAAATATTCAACTGCTCGTCAATCTCAAAATAAGGAATCGGCAAATGTTTAATGTTTGAGCCAAGTACGTTGTTCATCATGCACCTCCTAGTCCTTCATTGGTAATAAAAAAGCGAGGAATCGAATGTATTCCCCGCTGCAAGTCTGTATAACATTTTGATAATGATCTTAATATATATTGTATCACAAATGGTAATTATCTTCAAATTACGTAACTCGCTATAAAACATATAATTCATGCCTGAGCAATATGTTTTATTTTTAATCGATTGCAGTATAAAATAATTAATCGTATAAATTAAATATCAGGAGTTGATTTGATGGGGATGACAGCAAATGCTCTTCCGAAAAAAACGGAGGCTGTCTCAAATAAAAAGAATAGCGGTTTAGGCTCCCCGCAGCGGAAAATTGTTATTGCAGCTTTGGCTGCTGCGGTAATCCTTAGTATATTTGCAATCAGGATTGGCGGAATGGAGCAGGGTCTACTGCTATGGCTGGGGCTTCTGCTTGGATTTACACTCTTTCATGCAAGGTTTGGTTTTACATCAGCTTTCAGACGGTTTATGGCTGTTGGCAATGGTGAGGCTATTCGGGCCCACATGCTTATGCTCGCAGTAGCCAGTACCTTATTTGCTATCATATTTTCATTAAACACCACTTTGTTCGGCGCACAGCCCGCTGGCAATGTGTCACCCGTTGGCACTAGCTTGATTGTTGGAGCTTTCCTTTTTGGTATCGGCATGCAGCTTGGCGGAGGCTGTGCTTCTGGAACATTATACGCAGTGGGCGGCGGACGATCTGAGATGTTTCTAACATTGATTGCGTTTATCGCAGGCTCTGTTTTAGGTGCATGGCATTATGGATTCTGGATGAACGACACGCCATCCTTCCAGGCGTTTTCACTTATTAAAGACAGCGGTCTTGGCCTCTTCGGCGGATGGGCGCTGCAAATGGTCATCCTTGGTGCCATCACAGTGTTAACCGTTATCGTTGAAAAAAGGAGACGTTCTCCCAAAATGGCAGCACTTCCTACGGCATCCGGCTGGAAACGAATCTTTTTAGGTTCATGGCCGCTCATGGCCGCAGCTGTAGTACTTGCTGTATTGAATGCAGCAACTCTTTATGTAAAAGGATCACCATGGGGAATTACTTCAGGATTTACCTTATGGGGTTCCAAAGCAGCAATGGCCCTTGGGATCGACGTGACCAAATGGAGTTATTGGGCCGGAGAAAAAGCGGCTCCTCTTCATCAGTCCGTTTTTACAGACGCCACTTCAGTCATGAACTTCGGTGTGATTGTTGGAGCCCTTTTGGCTTCCACACTGGGCGGACTCTTTGTTTTGAGGAAAATTCCGATGAAGCGTGCAATGGCGGCCATTATTGGCGGTTTATTGATGGGTTATGGCGCACGTTTGGCATTCGGTTGTAATATTGGAGCTTATTTCAGCGGGATTGCCTCGTTCAGCCTTCACGGGTATGTATGGGGGATCATGGCGATGCTCGGTACCTACACAGCTCTTTATTTAAGACCATTGTTTGGAATGTCCGTTCCCAAATCGACTGACCATTTTTGTTAAATTACATTTTAGAACGCTTTTTCTTCAAAAAAGCGTTCTTTTTTTATGTTTTTTCAAGAAAAAAAAGAGAGCCTTACGCTCTCCACTCGATGAATCCGGTCTTTGTTGCTGTGTTCACTTCAATTTCAAAATCGTGCTTTTCATAAAAATGGATAAGACGATCCACATGATCCCAGTCCCTTGGAGCAATATCTCCTCGAATAACAGGAATGTTATGATCCGCTGCCAGCTCTTTCAGATACTGAATACATATGGATCCATATCCCTTGTTTGAAGGGCCTCTTATATCACCAATGAAAATACTCTCGTCATTGGTATAAACGGCATCAATTGAAAAATCCCAAATCCCCTGAAAAGAAGTGGAGCAGTCATTCAGCATGATCTTGCACTGGTGTTTGTTCTCATCCTTGTAAACAATGGTCAAATTCTCTTCCTTTGTTTGTTCCACACCAACGACATCCCACTTTTTCGCAATTTCCTTCATATCATTCTGCATGCGCAGCACCTGAAATTCCAATCTGTCCCGTCCGGTTTCCTGTTCGGTTCGTTCCATTACGGATTGCATCCTGACCCTCCCTTCTGTTCAAGCATTTTTTATAAACACATATCTTTCACACAGTTTGCCATTGTACTAGCTTTGCTTGCTTTTTTCAACCCTTACCGCATAAAAAAAGCCCTGATTATGGATCAGGACTTTTCAATCTTATATTTTTTAATCGCGCGTTCCAACCGGTTCAGCCCTTCTTTTAAAGTGGCCAAAGGACAGGCAATGTTAATACGTTCAAATCCTTCGCCTTCTTTGCCAAAAATATACCCTTCATCAAAAGCAATCTTTGCTTCATCCTGCATGAAGGCCTCCAGCTTTTTGTGGTCCATGTTCAATGCTGTACAGTCCAGCCATACAAGATAGGTGCCCTCGGGTTCAATGACTTTGATCTCCGGAAGTTTTTCAGAAATAAACCGTTTAAGATAAGAAAGGTTATGATCTAAATAATCCATCAGACCTTCCAGCCATTCTTCTCCATGCTGATAGGCAGCTTCAGCTGCAATGATACCCATGGATCCAGGGGAGAAAAAGCCGATTTTCGCAAGATAGGTGTTAAACCGGTTCCGAAGGCGTTCATTTGGAATGATAATGGTGGAAAATTGCAAGCCCGCCAGATTGAACGTCTTACTCGGTGCGATGCCGGTAATGGTCCGGTTTTGTATATCCTCTGAAAGAGATGATACCAAGGTATGCTTATACCGTTTATAAATCAAATCAAAATGGATATCATCAGAAAAAAGCAGGACATCATAAGCAATGCAGAGTTCTGCAAGCTTTTGCAATTCAGCTCTTTTCCATACCCGGCCTACTGGATTGTGAGGGTTGCATAATAGCATCAATTTAATTTCATTGTTCTTAAACTGATCCTCCAAATCAACGAAATCCATTTCATAGCTATCGCCTGTATACCGAAGGGAGTTCTTATAAAGCTTCCGTCCATTTTTTCTTACCATATCCCCGAATGGATAATAGACGGGAGATTGGATCAGCACTCCGTCCCCTGTTTCGGTATATGTATTGATGGCTGCTGATATTGCAGGTACGACTCCTGGTGTAAACACAATCCAATCACTTTCGATTTCCCAGTTGTGGCGGGTTTTCAGCCAATATTTTACCGCGTCTATCGTTTCATCCGTTGCTTTGGAATATCCGAATACCCCGTGCTCCAGCCTTGATTTCATGGCATCAATAACCTTTTGAGGTGCTTTGAAATCCATATCTGCCACCCACATCGGTAACAGATCTTCTTTGCCAAAAATCTCTTTCGTATGGTCCCATTTCACGGAATGGGTGTTTAACCGTTCGATCTGTGTATCAAAATCGTTCATTTTTCCCTCCTGCGTAACTCTTTCTGAATCCAGATGGCCGCTTGAACCCCATCGCCCATCGCAATCGTGACCTGTTCAGAATGGGCAGCAACATCTCCCGCCGCCCAAACGTTTTTTATATTTGTTTCTTTTGTTCTCGCATTTACTATAATATGCTTATTCTCCAGTTGTACACCAAGTTGCTCAGCCAGTTCGCTATGCACCCGGTTGCCTCCGAAGGCGACAAACGCACGATCACCCTTAATGGTTGTTCCATCATCTAAAACAACACCTTCAAACACAGCTTCATCCTTTACGAGAACCTCAGTAATGGCTTTTTGTACATGATCAATACCCAGCTTGGTAAGTTCTTGTTCTCTGAAAGGCTCAAGCCTTTTTTGTTCATGATTGATATAAATAATCGAAGAGGACCAATAATGAAGAGTTGTAGCCATATTGGCACCTGCTTCACCGGACCCGAGTACAATGACTTTTTTATTCTGTACTTCATATCCGTCACAATCAGGACAGATAAACATCGTGGCACCAAGGCAGGTTTTTATGTTTTTAATATCGGGGAGCCGGTCCGTTACGCCGGTAGCCATTAACAGGGTTTTTCCTTTAAGCTTTTCCTTGGCATCAGTGGTTATGATAAACCCGTCGTTCTGATTTTCCGCTTTTATGGCTTTTTGGTTTAAAAATTGCACGCCGACACGTTCGGCCTGAATTCTACCCTTTTGCCTGAGATCTTCACCACTGACACCATCAGGCCACCCCAAAATATTCCGGTAATTTCTGCAGAGGTTGGATCTTCCCTCATTGGCATCGAGAATAACCGTTTTACGGTTATACCTGCCAAGCTGGATGCCTGCCTGAAGGCCGGCTATTCCTCCACCTACAATAATGCAATCAAATTCACGTTCCATTTCGTCTCCCCCGTTTCATGCTGTTTTTCATTCCTTAATTTTTCACTTTTATTCATGGTGGTAAACCCCTTTGCTCGATTAGGAGACAAAATGAAACGAGAAGGAAATTATTGATGAATGTCCCCCGCTAACCGGAAACCACTGAACTGCCACCTTTTTTCCGGCTGAAAAAAGTTACGGTATGTTGCCCTGATGTGTGAAGCAGGCGTGGCACAAGAACCGCCGCGGAGCACCATTTGATTACACATGAATTTAGCGTTATATTCTCCAAGAGTTCCTTCATAGGGTTTGTTTCCGGGATAGGATACATACGGACTCTTCGTCCATTCCCAAACATCACCAAAAGCCTGTAAGAACGGCGTCTGATTTGTATGTTTAGCAGTCTGCGGATGAAATCTTCCAGAATCGGCCAAGTTTCCTTCGATGGTTTGCGAAGAAAAGGCGTTTTCCCATTCTTCTTCCGTTGGAAGGCGTTTTCCCGACCATCTTGCAAAAGCATCAGCTTCATAAAAACTGACATGGCAAACTGGATCATTAGGATTTAATCGCTGTTCTCCGGCTAATGTATAGGTACACCATTCTCCTTCCCGCTCAAACCAATAAAGCGGGGCTTCCCATTGATTTTTTTGAATGGTACTCCATCCGTCACTCAACCAGTACTGGGGCTTTTTGTATCCTCCATCTTCGATGAAGGCACAAAATTCATCGTTTGTTACAGGTCTTGTGGCCAGCCGGTAGGAATCCAGCCATACTTTATGAACCGGTTTTTCATTGTCAAAGCAAAACGACTTGCCATGGTTTCCGATCTCGACAAGACCGCCCTCCATCTCAATGAAGGTAACAGGCTCAGTTGAAGATTCATATTCTTTACTTTCGTTTCTTTGATAGGCGGGGAGAAACGGGTTTCTCGATAAATTGTATTTAATATCTGTGAGCAAGAGTTCCTGATGCTGCTGCTCATGGTTCAATCCAATTTCAAGCAGGCTTCCGATTTCTTCGCCCATCTCGTCCATACTGTCTGACATGAGCAATTTTTTTATGTATTTGTCCACATGCTTCCGGTAAGCAAATACTTCCTCAACAGAAGGACGGGTAATCAGCCCCCGCTCAATTCTGGGATGAAATGGTCCCGCCGTTTCATAATAGGAGTTGAACAGATAGTCAAAATGATCATCAAATCCGTTATAGTCTGTCAGGAACTCCTTCAATAAAAATCTTTCGAAAAACCATGTGGTATGCGCGAGATGCCATTTAGGAGGGCTTGCATCCTCCATGGATTGAATAATGAAATCCTCCATGTTCAGAGGCTGTACCAGCCTTTCGGTAAAGGAGCGGACTGCCGAGTACTTGTTTGCCAGTTTTTCTTGATCAATCTTTTGAATGCTCATTATATTCCTCCAAAAAGGTTATGGATTTTTAGAGAGTTTACCCTATTTCCATTCATTTTCACATCTTTTTTCATTCCATTGATCATATGTATTCCTTCCGCTCTCTTGTACATTTTCCTTCCTGGAAGGATAATAAAAAGCCAGTCATTATGACTAGCCTTTACTCGAAAATTACCCCTCTATAATAAATTTTTGAAGTTAAAGCATTCTTATACAAATTTATCGCTCGCTTCTGTCCCATTTAATTTAGGCTCACTTCTGGAACTTCGGCAACATGTATAAAAAACCAATCACAGCGCCCCCTCAATCCTCGAATCGTTACCCTACCCCGTAATGAGCTAGTCATAGTAAAATCCTTTTAGCTGAATTGTATCTCCTTCTCAAATAGTTTTTCGCAGGAGTTGACGCTGCGACATAAAGGCTTTTGCTCAAGGATTTTTTTAAAAATTTTCAAGGCAGATAGGGATTAGTCCAAACTACATAAAAACAGGCGAATAAGATAGAATGCTGGAAGGGTTGTAGTCCTTCCGTAATCAATTTGTTAAAGGAGGGTATTTTATGCCCAAAAAACCACCAAGAAAAAAAAGTTCTAGTTCAAGTTCTAGCTCAAGTTCCTCTCACCGTTCTTCTAGACAATCCTCTAAACAGTTATGCTCATCTAAACATACCAGTTCTTCCACTTTAAAAAATAGCAGAAAATCAAAAACCTATCAGGATTCATCCTCATGTCATAGTGGGTGCAAACAAAGAAAGAAGAAATCGAGGCGACATAAAAAACGTTGTTGCTGCGATCCTTGGGGTTGGATTTTTTAAATTTAGAGACAACAAAGAGTTACGGCGTTTAACCGCCGCCAGTAGAACAAATTTAATAATCCAAAAAAAAGTCGATTCCTCACTATGCAGAAAATCGACTTTTAGTTTTTTTGTAATTTATAAATAGCTGATAATTATTAATATAATCAAATGCGGTACGTGAAATTAATTGTAACTCAATTTATCATGGATGAGGGTAAACGTATCTCTTCTCCTTCAAATATTGTAAAAATTGCTTTTTCGTACTCTACGATTTCTTAGCTTCTTTTACTAACGCCATCCACTCTGGTTCAAGAGGCTCTTCAATATTCTTTTCTCGGTTATACTCCGATTTAATTTTCAATTCGTCACTCCTTTTCATAACTAAGGAAAAAGATCAAAAAAAGGATTATTAAGGTTGAACGGGGACAAAATAGTCATTTTTCCTGTAGGCGAGCGCTTCCATCACCGCCAAAAGCTCTCCGTCGCTTTCCACCCGGATGTTGTACCAGGCCGTGCGGTTATTTTTCTTTTCCTCCGCAGCTGTTGCTTTTATGATCGCCCCTGCTTTTCCGGCTGCCATATAATTCATGGTGGTCGATAAACCGACCGATGTTTTGCCATGAGAATTACAGGCTGCCGCAAATACAAAATCCGCTAGTGCAAACAAAACAGCACCATGCGCGCTGCCATGCGAATTGAGCATATGATCTTTCACCTCAATCTCAGCTGCTGCTGTACCCTCCCCCAGCTCAGTCAGCCTGATTCCCAAAAAGCGTGCATAAGGCTCATTTTCAAACAGCTCAAAGATTTCTTTTTTATACTTTTCATGTAAGTTTTGCTCTGGCAGATTGGATTTCATTTCATTTCTCCTCTTTCGTTTTTTGATTATTAAGAATGATGGATAAATTTATCATATCATAAAAAAACAGTCACCTCTTGTAGGAGATGACTGCCTCTTTTAGCCCTTTACCGATCCTGCCAGCAAGCCCTTTACAAAAAATTTGCCTAAAAAGATATAGACGAGCAAAGTTGGAAGAGCGGCAAGCAAGGCTCCCGCCATTTGGACATTCCATTGCACAATCTGGCTGCCGGACAAGTTTTGGAGCGCAACCATGATCGGCTGCTGGGAAGAGGTTGTGATGGTTACTGCAAACAAAAACTCGTTCCATATGTTGGTGAACTGCCAGATTCCAACCACCACAAATCCAGTAATGGATAAAGGAATGATAATATGCTGATAGATTTTGAAAATGCCTGCTCCATCAATTTTCGCAGACTCGATCATTTCTTCCGGGATACTGGCGTAAAAGTTTCTGAACATCAGTGTCGTAATCGGGATACCATACACCACATGAACAAAAATGAGACCCGGTATAGTGTTGTAAAGCCCGGCTTCCCTTAAAAATTGGATAAGCGGAATCAAAATACTCTGATAGGGGATAAACATACCGAACAGCAACGCCGTAAAGATCCAGTCCGATCCTCTGAATTTCCATTTGGAAAGAACGTAGCCATTTAAAGAGCCCAGCAACGCGGAAAGCAACGTGGCGGGAATCACCAGATAAATGCTGTTCATAAAATTCGGTGCAAGTTTTTCAAACGCCAGCTGATAGCTGCTGAAATCAAGGCTGTGCGGCAGCTGCCACATTTCGCTCAACGAGATTTGGTCCAGCGGCTTCAAGCTCGTGATCAGCATGACATACACCGGCATGAGATAAAACAGGCTGAGCACAATCAGAAGCAAATACAATATGGTCCTTGAGACGGTCCTGATGGCCATCAGGACTCCCCCTTTCTGCTCGAAATCAAATATGGGACGATAAAAATAGCAACCGACAGCAGCATAATGATGGAGATGGCTGCGCCGTTGGCATAATAGTTGCCGCGGAAGGTGGTCTCAAACATGTAAACGCCAGGAACATCGGTCACAAAGTTTGCCCCCGGACCTGTCATCGCATAAATCAGATCAAAAATTTTAAGTGATATATGGGCCATAATGATAACAACGCTGACGGTAATCGGGGCAACCATTGGAAAAATAATTTTACGGTAAATTTGAAATTCGGTCGCACCATCCATACGCGCAGCTTCTCTTATTTCTTCCGGAATGGCCCTTAAGCCCGCGAGGTACATGGCAACTGAAAAGCCTGTCATCTGCCAGGCGGCTGCAATGACTACAGCGATAACAGCGATCGGGATACCAAACTGTATTTTGCTCCATTGAATACCGGGAATAACGGTCACTGATGTGTACCAGAGAGAATCAAGGCCGAATTTTTTCAGAAACAGATTCACACCTGTTGCCGGGTTTAACAGCCATTGCCATATGACACCTGTTACGATGAACGATAATGCCATTGGGAAAAAGAAAATGTTTCGAAACAGGCTTTCCCCCCGTATTTTCTGATCGAGGAACACCGCAAGCAACAGCCCCATGAACAAAACAGCGAGAATAAAAAACAAAGTAAAAAAGAGGGTGTTCCGCAAATCCGCCTGGAAGCGGAAATCTTTAAACAAAAACAAATAGTTTTTCAGGCCGGCAAACGATAGATCCGGCACAAGCGAATTCCAGTTGGAGAGGGATACATAACCTGACCAGGCAATAAAGCCATACACAAATACCGCAACAGCGATGATGGAAGGCAGAATAAAAGCAAATGAGAGCCATTGATCGACATTCCATTTTTTCCCTTTCTTCGCTGAAACGGCCAATGAAGAGCCGGATTGAAATGAAGGCAAAACTTTAGGTTCCATTAAAACCGTTCCTTCCTATGTTTGATTGCTGATATGAGAAAAGAGGAAGATTGTTTCTCCTCCTCTTTTTTAGCATCTTACTTTTTCAGTTCGCTGCTTGCCTGATTCAAGGAATCGATCAGCTGATCCACGTTTTTCTGAGTAACAAAAATGTTCACTGCCTGGTTCGCTTTGGTTACAAATCCTTCCGGTGCAGCGGAACCATGTGCGAGGCTTGGAGCGAGCTTAGCTTCTTTAAATTCTTTCATCGTTTGTTTTCCGTATTCATCATACTTGGATTCATCGGCGTCCGTACGTGCCGGAATGGATCCTTTTAACGGATTAAAGGCATCCTGACCTTCAACAGAGCCGAGCAAAGACAAGAATTGTTGCACGTCTTTTGCGTTTTTCACTCCTTTAGGAAGTCCGAATGTATCGGTGATAATCATAAACTGTCCTTCTGAACCAGGAGTTGCCACCCATCCGAAATCTTCATTTACTTTCAGTTTCAGATCGTTGACAAAATAACCCTTTGCCCAGTCTCCCATGATATTCATCGCCGCGTCTCCCTTGGCGACCAGTTGAGAAGCATCCTGCCAGTTTCTTGAGCTGTGATCATCATTCACATAAGAGAGCATCTTTTTAAAGGTTTCAGCCGCTTTTTTTACTTTAGGATCATCAAATTTTAAATCTCCTGTCCATAGCTTCTGGTAATCTTCATTTCCCAGCGTGCCGAGAAGTATGTTTTCAAAGATCATGGTTGCTGTCCAAGGCTCTTTGTCTCCCAGTGCAAGCGGAGTGATTCCCTTTGCTTTCAACTTGTCGGCCACTTTAAAAAATTCATCGAAGGTTTTTGGCGCCTGAAGATTATTATCAGCAAAAACCTTTTTGTTGTACCAAAGCACATTGCCGCGGTGAATATCCACGGGAACCGAATAGATTTTGCCATCCTTTGAAACCATGTCGATCAGTTGTTTTGGAAACTTATCTTTCCAACCTTCTTTATCATACAGATCATCCAGCGGTTCCATTTTGCCAGCTGCTACCCAGCCGTCGTTCAACTCTGCTCCCCCATGTACCTGAAATGTGGCAGGCGGATCATTCCCCTGCATTCTGCTCGCCAGAACCGCTTTTGCATTCGTTCCGGCTCCTCCTGCGACTGCCGCATTTTCAACCGGAATGTCGGGGTTTTTTTCTTTAAACAATTTAATAAGTGCCTTCAGCCCGTCCTCTTCACCTGCTCCGGTCCACCAGCTAAAAATCTCTAGTTTACCAGAACTTTTTTTATTATCCGGCTCGCTTGAGCTGGATTTGCTGCAAGCTGAAAGAATCAGTGTAAACGCGAGCGCGATCAATATCCAAGCCTTCTTTTTCAAATGAACTCCCCCTTTGGTTTGTTAACGCTTACAAATTAAGTATATAAACCAAAACCATTCATGTGGGAGGCTAATTTCTGCACTTTTTTATCTTTATCTTCACTTTTTTAAGGTGCGGCCCATCCTCTCCTGTGCTGGTTGAGTGCTTTTTCCCTGACATACTGCTTTGGAGAGAGCAAGAACTGCTTTTTGAACACACGGCTAAAATAATTGGGATCCTTATAGCCCACCATGAAGCAAATCTCTTTCAGGCTATACTTGTTCTTGTTCAGCAGCATGACCGCTTTATTCAGCCGGACTTCTGTTAAAAACTCGATGAATGTAACATTGGTTTCCTCTTTAAAGAGTTTGGTAAAATAGGTCGGGCTGAGGCCAACCATTTCTGCAACCTGCTCCAGTGAAAGGGGTTCGTGCGAATGCTCATCGATGTATTTTTTGGCGAGCGACACCGGATCCTTTGCTCTTTTGGCATCCTGTATCATCTGGCAGAGTCCGTGAATGAGTTCATCCCATGCCTGTCTGGTTTGTGGAAATTGCAGATTGGCTGATTCAACGCCTTCATGAATAAGCTGTTCTTTCAGCTCAATGTAAAGGTCCGCTGTTCTTCCCTGATTCATGAGCATGCCGAGCATGGCAGAAGCTTCGAAAGGTTGATTGTTAAAAATGGCCGCTATGAGGTTATCAAATGGGATTTCACACGTCGGACCGTTGTCTGAGAACAAGGCATAGCGGGAACTTCCCTGCATTTTCAGTTGCATAACCGTATACAGGGCTTCTTCATAGGACCGTCTTATCTTATTCATTTGAGTATAAGGAGTCCCGATTCCTATTCTCCATTTTTCGAAACTGGAGGACATCAGCTTTTTTGCAAGAAGAAGAGCATCATCCGATGGATCTTGCTTTTCGCTGATAAAAAGGACAACCATCTGACTTCCATGGGGTACAGCGATGAAGGGAGAGGGTGAAAGTTCATTAAGTAACTCTATAATGGGTTCTGCCAAAAGATCTCCCTCTCCTTTCATCACCGTGATATAGGCATTTACCATTCGAGGATACAGACGTTGAAGTGTATTAATGGGTTCATCCTGCAGCTCGTGCTGCAGAATTTTCAACAGAATATTCTCCAATACGACGGCTGTGGATTCACTAAACAGACTCTCCCGCTCCTGTTCTTCAACTATGGATTGGAAAACCCTGTGAATCGCCGCTGATGTTTCATCCTGGGTACTCGGCTTTAAAAGATATTCTCTTACTCCCAGTTTCATCGCTTCCTTGGCATAATCAAAAGATTCATAAGCGGTGACCATAATGAACTGTGTGTGGGGAAGCTTTTTGCGAATTTTCTGGATCGCTTCTATTCCGTTCATACCCGGCATTTTAATATCCACCGTCATGAGTTGCGGTTTGTGCTTTTCTGCCAGCTCGACCGCCATTTTGCCATTGGCCGCTTCTGCTGCAATTTCCAGATCAGGAAAACGGCTTTCGATGATTTTCCTTAGAGCCTTTCTTTCAATTGGTTCATCATCCACAATTATTGCCTTCAAGTGAAGCACACTCCTCCATTGGAAAGATTAATTTAACACTTGTGCCTTTACCCTTTTTGGAAGAGATGGTTACGAGATTTTCAGATTGATAAAAAAGCTCCATCCTTCTCATCACGTTCTGCAGGCCGATACCTGTTGAATGGCCTACATGCTGGTTGTTTTTTTCCTGATGATTAGTAATCAGGGTAACGAGTTCTTCAGGCATGCCTGCTCCATTATCATGGATCTCGGCAATGGTTCTGCCATTCTCTGAAAAGATGTTCAGTGAGATGTTTCCGCCTTCTTCCATCCCCTCCACCCCATGGATAAACGCATTTTCCACGATTGGCTGAAGAATCAGCCTGGGCACCAGAATCCTCATACACTCTTCGTCGACGTTTACAGAAAAAGTGATGCGGTCGGAAAAGCGGGTTTTTTGAATGTAAAAGTACTCTGTCACGACTTTTATTTCTTCACGCAATCGAACCGATTGGTTAATATTGCCCAGACTGTACCGAAGAAGTGTTGAGACAGCATGAATAAGCTTGGATGTCTCCTCCGCATTCTCAAAATAGGCCGTCCTTGAGATGGTATTTAGTGTATTGAAGAGAAAATGCGGATTGATTTGATTTTGCAAATGTTTGAGCTCCAATTCTTTCAATAAGGAATCAAGCTCTGACTTTTCTTCTATTTCTGCGATATACTGGCGGATGTTTTTTCTCATTAAATTAAACGTCTCCCCCAGAAGTTTAAGTTCATCGTTTGAATCAATATGTATTACATGCCCATCCAGCTTTCCGGCAGACACTTCCGATGCCGCTTTTGATAAAATTTGAACCGGCTTGTTGATTCCTCTAGAAAACCATAATGCGAAAAAAACAGCCAGTAATACGGTAGTATTGAATAAAAATAAGGCAAACCATTTGAAAGAGCCATTTCTTCGTTCCAAATCATTATAGAATGATTGATAGTCTGTTAGTTTAAGATTGATCAAAGACATAGTCGTATCTTGAAGATAGGTAGAAGTGTTACGTGCTTCCTTAATATGCAGGGAATACTGATCGATATCATCCCGGATCGCAAAACCGATCGACATCTCGCACTCCTGGATTAAGGTTTCAGTCATATGGATATAGGATTTCACCTGAATATCGCCAAATCCTTTCTGGTTTTGAAGCTGCTTTGTTTTTTCGTTTAATGTCACCCTGAGCTGCTGAAATTCATTCAGCACACGCTGATTTCTGCCGAGCACAAACTGGTTTGCTTTTTCATAAAGCTGGTTGGATGTTTGAGAGATTTGATTAAGCAGCAGAAACTGCTTAAAGCTGGAATCATATTCCTGGAGAAAGGAACGGCTGCTGAAAAAAATAGAGATGGAAACCACATTAAAAAGCAGAACAAAGACAAAAAAGTAGAGGAGAAGCTTGCTTCGTATCGTTTTCATGGATGGCTCCCCTTCAATTTTGTCATAATATCGGTTTTAGTATATTGAAGAGAACCCGGGTATGCTCCTTTTTTGATAGAAAACAGTGTTTCAACGGCACGCTCTCCCATGACAAACGGGTACTGCGCGACGGTTGCATCAATCTTTTGCTTGTTTAGAAGGGTTAATGTCTCGGGGAGGGTGTCAAAAGCGATAATAAACGGCCTTTTCTTTTGCTGATACAAAGAGGCCACCTGGCTGATGCCCAGTCCGTCAAGAGCGCTTGTTCCATAAAACGCTGTGATGTTTCGATGGTTTTTTAGCAGTTCATACGTGGCCTGTATGGCACCGCTTTTTGTAATGTTGGATTCTCCTATTCCTGCAATTTGAATACGGGAGACGTTTGAGACGGCATCTTTAAACCCTTTAACTCGAAGCTGCTGGTTGGAGGCATCGAACCTTCCTGTGACGATTCCTACTTTTTGTAGTCCAGAGGTTTGTTTGATCATTGTCTCTCCAGCCAGTTTTCCTGCAAGGTAATTATCCGAGCCAACATAAGCCATACGGACACTTTCTGGTGCATCGGTATCCACGGTTATGAGCGGAATCCCTTTTTGGACCGATTTGTTGACAAGATAGTTGAAGGTGTCGCTGGACACCCCTTGAGTCATTATGCCATCCACTTTACTTGCGATCGCTTTGTCAATAAACGTAAGCTGCTCCTCATTATTCGCCTGTTTTGGCCCCCAATAGTCCAGATGAATGTTATGTTTTCTTGATGCAGCTTCCGCCCCCTTTTCTACGAGTCTCCAATACTCATTGTCCACTTCTTCGGAAATTAAAACAAAATGATAGGAATAATGGGAAGGCTGCTGTGCGTTTGAAGTGACCTGGAATGTTTCTCTTCCAAAATAAAGCATTAAGCCGGCATTTAGCATAAAAAGGGCGAAAAAACCGGTAACTCCCACTTTTTTTAACACAATTCATACCCCTTGTAAGCGTTTTTATCCTTATCTTAATGGATTAAACTCAGGTTGAATAGCCTGTATTTACCTTATTCTTCAAAAAGAGCGGCTTTTCCGTTTAAAGATGGAGGAAAATAACAGATAAAGAAGGCACAAGCCTAGGTAGGACGCAGAAATAAGAAAGCCGGCCCTTTTAAAAAAGAGCCAGCTTTTAAACGAGTTGGAATTATTCCTGATCGGATACATAGACGCGGTGATCCTGGAAGAAGGCACCAAGATCCTTGCCGCTTTCTCTTTCCATAATACGTATAAAATCTTTGGTTGTGGCTACGCCAAACTTCTTTTCTTTAAAATAAGCTTTCATAGCTGAATAGAACACTTTGTCACCCAATTTCACACGCAGATCATTTAAGGTGCGAGAACCGTAACCATAAATCATCTGATAGTAGGCACCGACTCCCTCATCACCGTATGCAGTAAATGCGGAAACAGGCGAAGAAAGGTGGAGCTCCTTGTTGGCTACAGGAGGCGTCGTCAATTGGTTCAGCTCATTATCATGCAATGCTGCAGCGAAGGTTGCAAAGGACTCGTCCAGCCACGGCTCATCATATTCATTGTCCCCGATGATACCGTAGAACCACTGATGGCCGATTTCATGCGCAGTAACAGATCTCACCCATTCCTGTGAGCGGGTACCCGCAATGCTGATCATGACCAGCTGTGGATATTCCATTCCCCCGAACCATCCTTCCATACCGACAATATCAAGCTCCGGCCAAGGATAGGTTCCAAAATGGTCACTAAAGAGGTCAATGCTTTTCAGACCGGATGCAAGCATCGAATCAGCATAGCCAGCTTGTTCTGCCGTATAGTAAACATTGATCTTAACGTTGTTGACCATTCCTTTTTTTACTTTATACGTAGGATCCATCTCCAGTGCAAAATCCCTTACATTATGGGCTTTGTACCTGTGAATGGCCAGATTTCCTGCTTTTTGAGGTTTTCCAATTTCTTCCCCTGTTACCGCGATCACCTGTTTTTTATCCGTAGTCAAGGTTACATCGTAGTCGCCGGTTAAGGAATAGAACGATTCACCCGCATTAAAATAAGGATCGACATTCCATCCTTCTTTGTCATAGACGGCAAGAATCGGAAACCAGTTGCCAAGGGAAACGGTATTTTTAAACCAACCGAAACGGTCCTGCTGTTGTGGAACAGATACGGTAAAATTCATGCTGACAGAGGCCGTAGCACCCTTTTTAATTTTAACCGCAGGAATATGTAATGCTGTTCCGTCTACATTGTAAACAGCCCGTTTACCGTTAACCTTCACATTGCTCACATCCGTGCCGCCGCCGTTTTCAGCGAAATCTTCGGCGTTGCCCCAAACATTAAAATAAAGTTCGTTCAGATTTTTCTTCAGGTTGTTTTTAAACTTAACTGTTAACTTTCCTGAGATCTGATGCTTTTTACTATCGTAAAAAACATTCATTTTATAGCTCGGTTTGGAAGGTCCCATCACCTCCTGGCCGCTTCCCTTTTTAACCATTCCTTTAAAGGGCACTTTAGGCACACTAAACGCTTTACTGGCCGAATGGTAGGCCCCTGGAATGTGGGAAGGTGAAGAATGCTGCCCTTCCGCAGCTGCGGCTGCCGATCCTGTAAATAAACCGGCGGCAAGCAATGCTGCGGTTGTTGCTTTTACGGCTTTGTTTGCATTTTTTTTCATTAAATAGCCTCCTTGAAAAGACATTGAATTACCTTTACCTATTTCTGGTTATTTTGTTTGACTCCTTGCGTCAAAAGAAGGAAATATCCGACAAATCAAGATAAAAAAGAGGAAAATTTACACAGGACTTTGGACCAGAAGAGTAGAAACATGGTTACATTTGTACTTTCACCTCAGAAGAAAAGGGGATCAGGAGGCCACTGACGAAGGTAGTAGTGAAGCCATTATGATTTCGAGGGGGAGATGGAAATAAAAATCAAGTCGAACTATGTACCAAAAATCAAAGTAACCTATGTTACGGCAGATACATCTATAGCAGACAGCCGAAAAAAGCTGATTGAATCGGGGTACAGGTGCATTCCCGTTCTTGATGAAAATCACCAGACATTCAAGGGCTTAATCTACAAAGAAGCCACATCCGATTATATGATTGAAGGAACCGGACAGCTCTCTGATCCTGTGAGTCAGCTGCTAAAAGATGAAAGTGCCTTTGTGTATGAAGATACTCCGTTCTTTAAAGTTCTTTTTACCATAAGACGCCTCCCTTTCCTTGCCGTTCTTGACCAAAACGGTCATTTTCAGGGAATTGTCACCCATTCAAAAGTGATGGATATTCTTGAAGACTCTTATGGGATAAAAAAAGGCGGATATTCGCTGACCATTTCTACAACCGAAGGCAAAGGCTCACTAAAAAAATTATTTTCCTCCATCGGAGAAGAATACAACATAGAAGGTGTATTTACACAGGATGCGGGAAAACAGTTCGTGCGCAGAATCATCATCACCCTCAACCGGACGGTTATGGAAGAGCAAGTGAATCAACTCGTCCACAAACTCGAACATAGCGGATTTAAAGTAGCGGAAGTGGAAGATTTGCGGGAGTATGAATCAGCATTTTAAATAAAAAAAGAAGACGCATGGACTGTCCATGCGTCTTCTTTCCCTATTTTCTGTTATTCAGCGTGACACCAATGGCGGCACCGTTTCGGCTGGAGTCGGCCACTCCTTTAAAATAGCCCTCTTTGCTGTCGATAAAGATACTTTGGACGTTGCCGATTTCATCGCCGGGCTGGCCAAAAGCATGCCCTTTTTCATTCAGTTCTGAAATAACATCGGCGGGAATTCCTTTTTCGTACTGATAGTTGTTCACATTATTCGTATATATTCTTGGTTCTTCCACAGCCGCTTTTAATTCCATCTTATATTCAAGAGAGTGAAGAATGGTCTGTAATACCGAAGTGATAATGGTTGGACCGCCTGGTGAACCAACAGTTAAATAGGGTTTATTATTTTTGAAGATGATTGTCGGCGTCATGCTGCTGAGCGGCCGTTTATTGGGCTGGACCTCATTTGCCCCACCGGGAACTGCATCAAAATCCGTGAGCTCGTTATTGAGCATAAAGCCATAACCCGGAACCATGATCCCGGTTCCAAACACTTGCTCAATGGTCGTTGTGTAGGAAACCACATTTCCCCATCGGTCGGCTACTGTAAAATGGGTGGTCTGGCCGGTTTTTTTGTTGTCATTTTGGGGTACAACCTTATAATTTGGCGTGCCATTTTCATATTTCCAAGGATCTCCGGCCCTTACCGTCTTATTCATATGGTCGAGTCCAATGAGGGACTGGCGCTCTTTAATATAATCCGGATGCAAAAGCCCTTTGACTGGCACCTTCACAAATTCCGGGTCACCAGCATAAGCTGCCCGGTCTGCATAAGAAAGATGCATGGCTTCGGCAAGGAGGTGATACTTTTGCCACGATTTCACGTCGTACTGTGATAAATGGTAGCTATCAAGCATCTTCAGCATCTGCAAGAGGAAAACCCCTCCTGAACTCGGCGGCGGCATGCTGGCGACCCGGTATCCTTTATAATCTCCCCATACCGGCTGATCAACAGTCACATGATAGTTTCTAAGATCCGATGGTTTGATCGTACCTCCTCTTTTTTGCACTGTCCGCGCAAGTGCACGTCCGGCTTCACCCTTGTATAACACATCAGGTCCGCCCTTGCGAATCAGGCGGAAGGTCCTGGCCAAATCCTTTTGAACGAGCTTATCCCCTTCTTTCAAGGGTTTTCCATGCGGCAGAAAAACATCTTTAGCCGCTGACATGGAAAGCTTTTCTTTGCTTTCCTCAATTGATCTTGCAAGAACTGAATCAATCCTGAAACCATGCTGAGCCAGGCCAATGGCCGGATTGATAAGCAGGCTCATTGGCTTGGTTCCCCATTTATCCAGCGCTTTTTGAAGGCCGGCCAACGTTCCTGGAACTCCGACTGCTGTTCCTTGAGTAACCCTTTCTTCAAAGGGAATTGGTTTTCCATCCTCGCCAAGAAACATATCGGGTTCAGCTCCCGCAGGGGCACGTTCCCGGCTGTCAACAATAGAAGTTTTTTTGGTGCTGGCATCATATACCATCATAAAACCCCCTCCGCCGATCCCCGACATCATGGGCTCTGTGACATTGAGCGCAAATTGTATGGCGACCGCTGCGTCAACCGCATTGCCACCACTTTTGAGCACATCCGCTCCAATTTTGGAAGCGAGAGGGGTGGCGCTGGCTACCATTCCGTCCTGCCCGTAGGCAACTTGTGAATACGAATGGGTTTTCTTGGGCTTCAGTGACGCCTTTGCCAGTCCTTCACCAGGCTGGAATACAATAAAAAAACTGAGAACCATGATCAAAAAAACGGAGAATTTTTGCTTCATGCGTAACCTCCTCATATTTTGAATTTTTAGATAATTTAGGTTTATGTTTACCCTCTGATTTAGTTTGCAAACGTTCAATTATATTTGGGCATACTGGTAGACACCGAAAGATAGGAAAGGATGGTTATTCATGAACAGAATTCTCCCCGTGATCGGGATTACAGTTTCTTCGTCCATGTACAAGGGAAACAACAGTTCTATTTTGAACCTGGCCTACAGCAAAGCCATTGTTAAAGCTGGAGGGTTACCTTTTCTTATACCGTCTGTTAATCGTGAAGCGGCCTGCGAAAGTCTGGCTCTTTGTGACGGTCTCCTGCTTCCAGGCGGCGATGATATTGATCCATCCTTTTTTGGCGAAGAACCAGTAACCAACCTTGGAAAAGTAAACCCGCAGCAAGATGATTATGAAATCGGAGTGCTAAACAAAGCCCTAGAGCAGAACAAGCCTGTTTTAGGCATATGCAGGGGAATGAGTATTTTAAATGTCGCTCTCGGCGGCACCATAATTCAGCATGTGGGCTCCGAACTGAAAAATCCCATCAAACATCATCAGGAGGCCGCACGCAGTGTGCCCACTCATTCGATTGCTGTTGTGGAAAATTCCCTGCTGCACGACATGACAGGGAGGAAGACGAATTTACGGGTCAACAGTTTTCACCATCAGGCAGTTAAATTGATACCTTCAGCTCTCCGCCCTGTTGCCTTTGCTCCCGATGGCGCGATTGAATCGATAGAATCCGTGGATCGAAAACAATTTATCCTTGGCGTTCAATGGCATCCCGAGGAATTGAATGATACTCCGTCACAGGCAACCTTGCTTGAGGGGTTCATAAGAGCCTGCCGTGCCAACAAAAAAAGGCTTCAGTAAACAACTACTGGAAGCCTTTTATTATTCATTATTCGTCATTCAATTTTGTCAGCGGATCGGTAGCCGGTCCCTCAACGACTTCTCCTTCATAGGAAAACCTTGAACCATGGCATGGACAATCCCACGTCCGTTCCGCGTTATTCCAGGCCACTTCACATCCAAGATGGGTACAGGTCGTATCCAATACGTAGAGCTGGCCGCGTTCATCCTTATACGCGCCTGCTCTTTTCCCATTATAGGTAACAGGAGCACCCTCATCCGGTCCAAGATCGGCAGGCGTCCGGTCAGGCATCTCCAATTTTCCTTCTATTAAGTGTTTGGCGACATCGGCATTTTCCACAACTAATGTTTTTAAGCTTGGGTCAGCTTTAAACCTTGAAGGCGTGAAGACATCACGGTACGGATTTTCCCGTTCCAGAATCAAATCTCTCACCAGCATGCCCGCGAAAATTCCGTTGGTCATCCCCCATTTTCTATACCCAGTGGCAACTAATATGTTGCTGTGCACAGAGGTGATGGGTCCGATGTACGGGATTTTATCCAAGGTTACAAGGTCCTGTGCAGACCAGCGATACGGTATGTCTGTAGCTGCCAACACGTCTTCGCTAAATTTGCGGAGCGCTTCATAGTGTTTTTCTGTATTTTCATCCTGCCCGGTTTTATGGCTTTCACCACCAACAATGAGCAACTTTTCCCCGTTATTTTCGGTGTATCGGATTGACCGGGTCGGACTGTCTGCGCTTAAATACATGCCGCCGGGATAGTCCATCGTTGTTTTCACTCCTATGGCATAGGAGCGTTCAGGATGCATCCTCGCAAAGTAGAATCCTGCTCCGTCAAAAAATGGGAAGTGGGAAGCGACAACTGCATGACGGCAACGCACTTTATGCCCTTCCCTTGTGACGACAACCGGATTTGGTCCGGTTTGGATGTCAGAAGCAGTTGTCCCTTCGAATATTCTCCCCCCCCTTTTTACAAATTCATCGGCCAGGGCCGCCAAATATTTAACAGGGTGAAACTGGCCCTGCTTTTTCATGGAGACGGCACCTAGAACGGGAATATCCAAAGGAATGGCTTCCAGATATTCACTATCGATGCCAAGCTTCTGGTAGGCATCGTACTCTTTTTTTACCTGCTCCAGGTACTGCTCGGATTCTGCATATATAATCGCATCCTGCTCGGAAAAATCGCACTCAATGCTATGTTCCTTAATGGTTGCCTTCATAAAATTCAGCGCTTCATTATTTGCTTCATAATATTGCCTTGTAACTTCCTCTCCAAAGTGCTGAATCAATTCATCATAGATGACACCATGCTGGCACGTGACTTTTGCTGTTGTATGTCCAGTCGTACCATTTAACAGCTTTCCTCCTTCTAGCAAGATAACATTTTGACCTTCTTTGCTTAAAAGATAGGCGGTTGTAACTCCTGTAATCCCGCCTCCAATGACAACGACATCCGCTTCATCGTCAGCATTCAAAGGTTCATATCCTTTCACTGTGCAGGAATCTCTCCAGTAGGATTCGGAAAATTGCGGCAGTTTGCTGTTTGTCATTTTGTTCATTCCCTCCTGTCATTTCCTATATTTCCCTGTTTTTCTGTTTTCATGTCATCATTCACTTTATTTTTACTCTTATACCCAATTATCAGGAAAATAAAAAAACCGGAGAACTTAATTCGCTTAAGTTCCCCGGTTACCAATTAGATTCGTTTTGCTCCCAAGTAACGCGCCTTCCAATAACTGTTGTCCATGGAAACAATCGATACGCCACTTGAAGAAGTTGCAGAAATAAATTGGTTGTTTCCAATATAAATGCCCACATGGGAGGCACCTGTTGTATAAGTTGTAAAGAAAACAAGATCTCCTGTTTTCAGGGTCGTTACTTTTGTACCCTGCTTGTACATATCTGCCGTTGTTCTTGGCAGCGTAATTCCTGCCGATTTATTAAAAACATAATAAACATAACCACTGCAATCAAAGCCGGATGGTGATGTACCGCCCCATGCATACGGCACACCTATGTATTGTTTAGCTGTTGAAACAATCGCTGTGGCACTATACGATTTCGTGACGCCCAATGCCTTGAATGTTGCCGGCCCGGCAATTCCATCAGCCGTAAGTCCTTTAGCTTTTTGAAAGCTCTTAACAGCGCTTTGCGTATAAGTTCCAAAATAGGTAGTAGGTGTTACGCTATAGGTAAAATAGCCTTTTATTTTTAACGTTTGTTGTAAATCCTTTACTTCAGTATGTGTCATTCCATATCTCAATGTATGGTCTCCAAGTGCAGCTTGTCCAACAATTGGATTTGCGGCCAATACGCCGGCAATCCCTAACCCCATAAGTAATTTTTTCAAGTCGTACGTTCCCCCTAAAATTTTCTTGCATTACCAATAAATCTATCTTATAAAAATTTCTTAACAAAACTATTTTAGTAAGGTTACAGTTATGTTACAAATTTCTACAAGTTTCCCTTTTTCCCAGCATTTTACATCGAATTTCAGCGGAAACTGGAGAACCTCCTTTTATAAGTTCTGCAGGTTTTTGCTGATTGTTGTATAATTAATCTTTGTCCTTAGTTTTTTAAACCGCAGTTTTACTCTCTCTTTTTTGGAAAGGAGATTTTATGCTTAATCTGGCACAGCAAATATTAGAACGTCATTTCGGCTACCCTTCCTTCCGTCCTGGACAGGAAGCAGTGATCAAAAGCATTTTTCAACGAAAAAACACGCTTGGCATCATGCCTACAGGCGGCGGAAAATCCCTCTGCTACCAAGTTCCGGCGATGCTTCTCGAAGGTGTGACACTTGTCATTTCACCTCTGATTTCCCTTATGAAGGACCAGGTGGATTCTCTTGAAAATGCTGGAATACCCTCTACATATATTAATAGTTCATTATCCGACCAGGAAATCCAGGAACGGTTACAGCAAGCTGAGAAAGGCACGTATCAGCTGATTTATATTGCCCCTGAGCGGCTTGAATCTCTAAGCTTCAGAAGACTGGTTGGACAGATCAATGTTTCAATGATTGCCATTGATGAAGCCCACTGTATTTCGCAATGGGGGCATGACTTCCGTCCAAGCTATCTCAGAATCAAGGAAATGCTCAATAACTTATATCCCCGTCCTGTCATCGTTGCCCTGACAGCAACGGCAACAAAGGAAGTAACAGAGGATATATGCTCCCAATTGAATATCGAGGAAATGGTAGTGACCGGCTTTGAACGGGACAACCTTACCTTTTCTATCATAAAGGATGAAGTGAAACGGGAATTTCTATTAAAATATATTGAAAAAAACCAATCCAGCCCGGGAATCATTTACGCCTCCACAAGAAATGAGGTGGACCAGCTTCACGGGTTGCTCGTTAAACAAGGCTATCGCACGTCAAAATATCATGCGGGGCTGTCGGAAGAGGAACGTTCCGAATCTCAAAACCAGTTTATCTACGATGATACTTCCATCATGGTCGCGACCAATGCATTTGGAATGGGAATCAACAAAACGAATGTCCGATATGTGATTCATTATAACCTGCCACGTAATCTTGAAGCTTATTATCAGGAAGCAGGACGTGCCGGAAGGGATGGGGAACCAAGCGAATGCCTTCTTTTCTTCTCTCCACGGGATGTACAGCTTCAAAAGTTTCTGATTGAACAAGGAACACAGGATGAAACAAGAAAAGGCAACGAATACAAAAAACTTCAGTTGATGACAGACTACTGTCACACCGAACAATGCCTCCAGCGGTTTATAGTGGAATACTTCGGAGATGAACCCGCCTCTGATTGCGGCAAATGCGGAAATTGTACAGATGAGCGTGACCAGAAAGAGATCACCACACAGGCACAAATGGTTTTTTCCTGCGTCAAGCGCATGAATGAACGTTTTGGAAAAACAGTGGTCGCCCAAGTGCTTAACGGATCACGTACTAAACGGCTTCAGGAGCTTGGGCTGACTTCCCTGTCAACCTATGGACTCATGAAGGATCTTTCTCAAAAAGAGATCATGCAGCTGATTGACTATTTAACCGCGGAAGGCCTGCTTCAATTATCCGACAGTCAATATCCGGTGTTAATGCTTACCCAGCGTGCTGTCCATGTACTCAAGGGGGAAGAAAAGGTTTATCGGAAGGAAAAACGGCACATGGTCGTCAGGGTTGCCCAAAACAACGAACTGTTTGAGCACCTCAGAGCCTTGCGAAAGGAACTGGCTGATCAAGAAAATGTTCCTCCTTATGTTGTGTTTGCTGACAGTGCACTAACGGAAATGAGTGAGAAAATCCCGCAAACGGAAGAAGATATGCTTAAGATCAAAGGGGTTGGCCAGGTAAAATTTGACCGATATGGTTCCCTCTTTCTTGATGCGATAAAAGCCCAGACAACAGAGACAGCCGTAACTGAGAGAAAAGCAGACACCCATCAAAAAAACAGTCATCTCGAGTCCTATGCTATGTTCAATGAAAATCACACCATTGAACACATCGCAAAAATCAGAGGCCTTTCTGAACAAACGGTTGAAAACCATCTGCTCCGATGTGCGGAAGAGAACGTGAATTTCGACTGGAACAGGATCATTCCCGAAGGGGAGGAAGAAAAAATTCTGAATGCGATCGAAACGCTGGGTTCTGAAAAATTAAAGCCATTAAAAGATGAACTTGGTGATGAAATTTCCTATTTCACCATCAAAGCAGTGATCGCCAAACATCGTACACAGCCGATCCATTAAAAAAGGAAGCCATCATGGCTTCCTTTTTATACTTCAACACCTCTTCGCTTTTGATCAAGATAAAATTTGGTTGCCCAAAGACTAATCAGCAGAATAAGCTCGGACGCATTGGTTACAGCCGTGCTGTTCAACTCCAGAGGAATGGGGTTTCCTGCCGTCATGATAGCCGCCCCTGCAAGCATCCAGATCCAATGCTGCTGCTTTAAAATATAGAAACCCGCAGCCAGCAATGGGATAATAGTAATGAACACCATGAGCGGCGGGCCGCCAGATTCGGCATTCACGTAGCGTAGTGCACCAAATTTTTCTTCCACTTTCAATTTTACGTCCTTTGTTTCCGTCACGATTTCCAGCACAATCAGCAGTACAGTGAATGCGATAAATGAGCGTTTTGCACTCGGTTTGGTTGGTCCGGTAAAACCCCATCAACAGCAAAATCACGTAACCTGTCGTAAAGAAGGCATAAATCCACGAATCCATCATTTTATCCTTCACCGGAAATTTTTAATAGCAAACAAAAAAGCAATGAGCACTCCGCTCATTGCACCTCTTGAAAATAATCTTTATAAAAACCGCCAATTTTGCCGGAATTGTCCAATACGAAATAAAATTCGTCAGTTTCGTTTTTCACTTCATACGTTTTTCCTTCTGTGAGCACACGGTTAACCATATACTTCCCAGCGTTCGTATGTACACATTTTACTTTTTTAACGGTTTCTTTGTTATTCCATGCTTGATGAATCATTTTGGTCCCTCCTTATCTGGTCACCTATTATTTTAATGGAATATCCTCTGTTTTTAAAGTGAAGAAAGCAAACAAAAAGAAAAGCCTGATGCGTTTCAGGCTTTTCTATTCGAAATCATCAGGATTTTTGTCTTCTTTCCTTTTTTCAGATTTATCAGGATCGCGCTGTGGATCAATATCCTGATGTCTCGTTTCCTTCTCTTTTTGTTCTACAGACTCATTATTTGATGGGTTCTTGTTTTCAGTCATGTCCATCCCTCCCTGTCGATAGAAATACTGTACCCTTTTTATCATGATTTAAACGGTTTTAATCTTCTGCAGCAGGGAAACAAACTGTACATCAAAAAAGAAGGAGCTGATTCATCATGGCTATTCAAATAATAACAAAGAAGGTCTTCTTGAATATGAAAAGAAAGTACAGAGCAACCAGAAGCCTACAGACGATTCAGCAAACAAAAATCGTCTGGCGGACGAACAAAACCGCTAAAAAAGTTGAGGAAAATCACCGAAGACAGAAAACAAAAAAAGCGCCGGGAGGGCGCTTTTTTTATTATGCGGTTTTACTTGCAGCTTCGAGATCAAGTACTGCGCGTTCGCTCTGTTTCTCATCAAACTCTTTCTCACTTTTGGAAACCACAATCGTAGCAATCCCATTTCCGATCAAATTCACAATCGCACGGGCTTCACTCATAAAGCGGTCAACACCAAGCAGCAATGCGAGCCCTTCAACAGGAATAACCTGCATGGCGGAAAGTGTGGAAGCAAGGACAATAAAACCTCCTCCTGTTACAGCAGCAGCTCCTTTGGATGTAAGCATCAGAACGGCAATAATAGTTAATTGCTGGGTCAAGCTTAAATCCAC
This sequence comes from Fictibacillus sp. S7, assembly GCF_004127935.1. Lineage (NCBI taxonomy): Bacteria > Bacillati > Bacillota > Bacilli > Caryophanales > Fictibacillaceae > Fictibacillus > Fictibacillus sp. S7. The sequence continues at coordinate 895,928 of NZ_QJKL01000001.1, forward strand.
ATTGAATACTTGAGCCAGAAAAACAACAGCCATGGAAAGGTAGATGGAGGTTCCATCCAGGTTAAACGAATAACCGGTTGGAATGACAAGACCCACAACGGATTTTGAGCAGCCGAATTTCTCCATTTTATTCATCATGCGCGGAAGCACCGATTCAGATGAACTTGTTCCAAGAACGATCAGGATTTCATCTTTAATGTATCTCAGGTATTTCCACAAGCTAAAGCCGTACATTTTACAAATAATATTCAATACCACAACAACGAACAGGAACATGGTGGTGTACACCGAAATCATCAATTTTCCAAGCGGCAGAAGAGAAGCAAGTCCGAAATTGCCGATCGTAAATGCCATCGCGCCAAAAGCGCCAATAGGTGCCGCTTTCATAATGTAGCCCACTACATTAAAGAAAATCGTAAGCAGTTTATCAAAGAACTCAATAACAGGCTTCCCTTTGTCTCTTAAGGCTGTTAACCCCACTCCAAACAAAATGGAAAAGAAGAGAACCTGCAGGATATCACCTTTGGCAAACGCATCAACCATGTTGCTCGGAACGATATGGGTGAAAAAGTCGATCCAGTTGATACCGCCTTCTCCGCCTTCGGATGTGAACTGAGAAACATCCCCTTTTTGCAGCTTATCAAAGTCCAGTCCTGCCCCAGGCTTAATAATGTTAACAACAATAAGGCCGATCACCAGAGCAAACGTCGTTACTACTTCAAAATAGATAAAAGCCTTTCCTCCGACTTTTCCTACTTTTTTCATGTCCCCCATTTTCGCAATCCCTAATACAATGGTAAGAAAGATAATCGGGGCAATCACCATTTTTACCGCATTGATAAATGTATCACCGAGCGGTTTCATTTGCTTACCGGCATCCGGCCAGAGAAGCCCTACTGTAATACCAAGAATAATGGCAATTATGACTTGGAAGGTCAGGTTTTTGAATAATGGTTTCATGGTTTTCCTCCTTATGAAAAACTGAAAGCGTTATCACCGATAAAACGATGATAACGCTGTCTGAAAATTTAGTGAATATTTAGGTGATATTGTCCTTTTTGGTCTTTTTGGTCTTCCTCTGTTTATTTCTACCTGTTTTTCATTAAATACCGGTTGATTGGCCTGCCCACCCCTCCATATTGGACGTCCAGCTTAATTTCCCCGGTTTTCTCCAGGTATTCAAGATACCTTCGTGCGGTTACCCGGGCAATGCCGACTCCTTCTGCTACTTCTTCTGATGATTTCCCTCCCGATTGGTCTTTCAAAAAACCGATAATCTGCATGAGTGTATTTTGGCTCAGCCCTTTTGGTATCTCCTCTTGTTTCCGTGCGGAAATGGTCGCTACCGACAGCAAAGCATCGACCTCTTTCTGTGACATTTCTCCTTGCGTATTTAGCTGCAGCCTGTATTCCTTATACCGTTCAAGCGCTTGCTGGATTCTCTCAAATTTAAACGGCTTAATGATATAATCCACCGCTCCCTGCTGCAGCATGGTTTGTATGGTCTGCCGGTCATTTGCCGCGGAAATTACGATAACATCTACCTTTGATTTTTGTTTTCGAATCTCGTGGATGGTATGAATGCCGTCCTGCTTCGGCATATAGATGTCAAGAACGACGAGATCGGGCTGCAGTTTCTTGATCTTTTTTAACCCTTCCGCTCCGTTTGCGGCCATTCCCGTCACCTTGAAGCCAGAAACCTTTTCAATAAATGCTCTGTTAATTTCCAAAACCATGGGGTCATCCTCTATTAACAATACGTCAATGCTATTTTCTTTCATCGCAATGCTCCTTTATTTCATTGGAAATGTGATATAAAAGCTGGTTCCGCCGCCTGGGAATGTAGAAAGAGAAATCTCTCCTTTCCCCTTGTTCACGATATCCTTCACCAGATAAAGCCCAATCCCGAGTCCCTCTTCTCCTTTCGTCGTGATTCCTTTTACAAAGATATCGGGAAGGAGTTCCTCTGGAATGCCAGGTCCGTTGTCTTCAACAAGCAACGCGCATACTTCATGATCCTGTTCAATACTAACGTCGATTTTTTTCAGTGAAGTATCGGACTCATTCAGGGCGTAAAATGAGTTTTCAATCAGGTTTCCGAGGATGATGACAAAATCATGCTCATTCAGGTGAGGTGGAAGATGCTGCAGATGGCTTTGACTGTCAATGATGACCTCGATTTTCAGTTCTTTCCCTCTGCTCACTTTGCTTAACAGCAATCCGGCAATACTGTCGTTCCGGATATTTTTTGTAATCAGCCGTGTCAAGCTTTCCTGTTGTTTCGTGATGTCAAACACATACTGCAGCGCCTGTTTTTTTTTATCCAGCTGAATAAGCCCGGCAATCGTATGCAATTTGTTCAAGTGTTCATGATTTTGAATGCGAAGGGCTTCAACAAAGGCTTTAACCCCGGTCAGCTCTTCCGCCATTTTCGCCACTTCTGTCCGGTCCTGGAAAATTGCTACCGCTCCTATCACCGATTTGTCCACTTTAATGGGAATCCGGTTGCTTATGATGATGTTTCCGCTCACATTGATTTCTTGATTAAACACCGCTTTCCCGTATTCAATAATCTCAGGCAAACGGGTATCGGGAATAACACTCCGGATCGGCTTTCCCAGAGAATGGCCGGTCACATCAAAGATGTCTTTTGCCCTTTCATTAAATATAGTGATCTTCTCATTCATATCAATGGCGATTACCCCTTCATGCATGGCATGAAATGCAGCGGTGCTTTCTTCATACATGCGTACGATCTGATGGGGCTCGAGTTCAAACATTTGCTGTTTAATATGCCGTGCAAGCATCCAGGAACCCAAAAGTCCAAATAAAAGGGTCAGGAACATAATCAATGCAATTTGTGCTTTCAATCCCTGTAAAATTTCAAGATAACCGGGAAGAATGTTGCCGACGATCACAACACCAACCTGTTCGAGCTTATTATTTTTTATTGGCATAAAAGCCCGGACAGCAATTCCAAGATCTCCTTTCGCTTTGGAAAGATAGGTATGATCTGCAAATGCAGGGCCTTCATCCTTACCTGAAGACGATGTGCCGATCAGGCTTTGAACCGGATGGGAGTAGCGGATGCCCTCCATGTTTAAAACAACAATATAATCCGTGTTATTGATCACCCGGATGTTTTCCACGATGGGATTGATCACTGCCGCGCCGTTCTTTTTCTGAATCTGTTTTTGTACCTCTGGCAGTTGGGCAACCGTCCTGGCAGTAATCATCCCCCGCTTTCCCAGCTCCTCTTCTCTCATATCAACGATTTTGCCGGTGATTATAATTCCACCGATCAAGAGGGAAAAGAGAACGATTCCAAAAGAGAGAAAAATAATTTTCCATCGGATGGGCAATTTTAGAACATTCATGACTGTCTGTCTTCCTTCCTTAAATTCTACAGAACATTGTATCATGGTTTTAAAGATATGCTAGACTGTAAAGAGGATTAAAAGCCTTGATGGAAAATTAAAGGACGTGGAGAAAAGAATAGCATGAAAACATTTTTAGGAATCGCCTTATTTCTTATCACTGGCCTGCTGCTTTCATTTTATATAGGTTTTCATTTTGATTTTTCAGAGCGAAAGCTGGTATCCGATGATGACCAGGAAGGAATTAAAGAGCAGATTGTCATAAAATTCAGTCATGTGGTGGCAGAAAATACACCAAAGGGACTGGCAGCCCGAAAATTCGCCGAACTTGTAGACCAAAAATCAAACCATAAAGTGAAGGTAGAGGTTTTTCCAAATGGCAGCCTTTATTCGGACAAAGAGGAACTTCATGCTCTTCAGGAAGGAGACGTACAGATGATTGCTCCTGCCACCTCAAAGCTCGGAAGCATATCGCCCAAATGGCAGGCTCTTGATCTTCCGTTTGCATTCCCATCTGAAGCTGCGATCAATGAAGGATTGGACGGAACAATCGGAAGAACGCTGCTATCTTCGCTCAACAGCCATAACATTAAAGGACTGGGGTTCTGGGTGAACGGGTTAAAGCAGATCACCAACAAAGACCATGCGATCATCTCGACTGATGATTTTAAGGATCGGAAATTCAGGATCATGTCGAGCTCGGTCCTGAAGAAACAGTTCAATCTTCTTGGCAGCCAAAGCGTTCCGATGGATTTTAATGAAACATACAGAAGTTTGGAATCCGGAGAAGTGGATGGAGAAGAAAATACAATTTCCAATATCTATTCCAAAAAATATTATAAGGTGCAAAATTACATGACCATCAGTAATCATGGATTTCTCGGGTATGCCATCCTGATCAACAACGATTACTGGAACTCGCTGCCACGAAATGTACAAACCATTATTCAGGACGCGATTAAGGAAACGGTAGCCTGGAATCAGAAGCATTACATTTCCATGAATAAAAAACAGCTGAACTCAATTAAAGAAGAATCCGATATAGAGATTCATACACTGAATGCAGAAGAGAAGAAGAGGTGGATAAAAAAACTGAAGCCCCTTTATCAGCAGTATGAACCTGCTGCAGGAAAAAAACTAATTCATGATATTGAGCATCTTCAGTATAAATACCAGTAAAAAAACGCCTCTCACAGAGGCGTTTTAATATGGAAGCGCAAGCTGTTCCTGCTGCAAAAACTGAATGGTTTCTTTATCGTTGGAAGCGGGAAGCTGGAATTTTTGTTTGTAGGTTTCCTGGCCCTTTCCTGTAACAAAAACCCAATCTCCTGCTCTGGCTTCTTTCCATGCATATTCTATGGCTTTGGTACGGTCAGGGATAACAATGGCATTGTCTTTCGCATCGTTTTCTTTCAAACGTTCCAGGTCACTGATCATTTTTTCCTCAGGAACCCTATTCAAGTCATCAAAGGTAAGTATAAGCTGGTCGCAAACAGAGGAACAAAGGGAAACTATTTCACTCCGCTTGGTCACATCCCGGTTCCCCCTGAAACCTAATATATGGACGATCCGCTCTGCATTTTCTCGTTTGGCGGTTTGATAACAATACTCTATAGCATCCTTTGTATGGGCATAATCCACGATAAATGTAGCACCTGAAGTGTGGCTGTATGTTTCAAACCGGCCTGGTACACCGGGGAACTTATCCAATGAAGCAATCACCTTTTCAAGTGAAAGATTCATTTTTGAAACGGTCAGCAGCGCGCCGATTGTATTCCAAACATTATGAAGTCCCGGAAGAGGTATTTGAAAAATATATTCCAGTGATTCTTGTTTTAATTTAATTAATGGGAAGTATTCTGTACATACATGGATGAGTTTCATATCATCACGATCATCTGAGCCAAATGTATAGACGTCATGTTCCGTTGCTTCAATTTGATGTTTGAGCTTTCTTCCCCATTCATTATGGGAAGCAATGACAGCAGCACCATTTTTCTTTAGTTGTTTAAATAGTCTGGATTTCACATTGAAATATTCCTCAAGACTATCATGATAATCCAAATGGTCATGCCCAAGATTGGTAAAAAGCGCATAATCAAACAGTATCCCTTCCACACGCTGCTGTGCAATGCCATGTGAGGATACTTCCATAATCACAACTTCGTCACGGCTCTCGGCAAGGAGGGCTTGCAATTCGAGAGGATCAGGTGTGGTATTTTTTGATTGAATCCTTTCATTATTTATGATGTTATGAACCGTTCCGATCAAAGAGCAAGTTTTCCCTGCTTTTTCAATCATGTGCTTTAACAAATAAGCAGTGGTTGTTTTACCGTTCGTCCCAGTGATTCCAATCATTACATGATTTTGATAGGGATGCCCATAATACTGACTTGCAAGGTGTGCCAGTGCTTTTCTTGAGTCGGGTGTCTGGTAGTACGGGACATCCAACCGGGTCGGTGGCAGTTCACCGACAACGGCAACAGCCCCTTTATCTATCGCTTGCTGGATGTACTGATGGCCGTCTGTTGCAAATCCCTTAATCGCTACAAACAGGTCTCCAGGACGGATTTTTTTTGAATTAAATTGAATAGCGTTGATTGATACGGAAGGAAGATGATTCACACGGTCAGTGATGGTTATTACTTTTAGCAGTTCGTCCAATTTCATGCTTGCGTGCTCCCCTTTTACTGTAGATTGAGCTCTATACATATCATTTCGCTAAAAGGGGGATTTTATCGTACTTCCATTCGACATATTTCGATTTTTGATTTATTAATTTACCGTATTCAAGTCAAGCAGTTCATAAGTAAGCTCTGTTTTGCCGTTCTTCCAAGTCATTTCATTGATTTTTGCAATCGCTACTGGCTTGGTTTCTTTTGTTTTGCGAATTTCCAGCGGAATATCCAGCGGGTAAAGTCGGTAGCCTTCTTTTGTCAGTGTGTATAGGTTTGATGATTTCAACCGAATTTCTTTATTCTTTGTCACGATCATTGTGTTCAATTCCATCGGCATGCCCATAGGATACAACCCCTTTGTTTTTTATTTTCTCTATCCTATTGTAATGCGGGAGCATTCTTTTGCCTACATTTTTGCAAATAAAAAACGCCAGGGAAACCTTTCCCCCAGCGTCATCAAATCAGCCCTGAAGCAATAGTGATTCAGGATCTTCGAGCATTTCTTTTACTTTTGCAAGGAAGCTTACTGCCTCACGTCCATCAACGATACGGTGATCATAAGAAAGAGCAATATACATCATTGGACGGTTTTCCATACGTTCTGCGTCAATGGCTACAGGACGTAATTTAATGCCGTGCATTCCTAGAATACCAACTTGTGGGGCATTCAAAATCGGAGTGGACATTAGGGAACCAAAGATTCCGCCGTTGGTGATCGTAAACGTACCGCCTTGAAGCTCGGAAAGCGTCAATTTGTTGTCTCTTGCTTTTTTACCAAGAGAAAGAATTTCTTTTTCAATACCGGCAAAAGAAAGCTTGTCAGCATCACGTACAACTGGTACTACAAGCCCTTCTTCAGCACCAACTGCGATTCCGATGTCATAGAACTTCTTAAGAAGCACTTCATCTCCCTGGATTTCAGCGTTAAGAAGCGGGAACTGCTTCAATGCGCCGACAACCGCTTTTGTAAAGAAAGACATATAGCCCAGCTTTACATCGTTCTGCTGCAGGAAAGCGTCTTTTCTGCGTTTACGGATGTCGTTGATCGCAGTCATGTCTACTTCGTTAAACGTGGTTAGCATTGCAGCAGTTTGCTGAACTTCAACCAGTCGCTTAGCAATCGTTTGACGACGGCGGGAAAGCTTCATGCGTTCTACCGGTTTTCCTGGTACATCCGCAGTTTTAGGAGCACTTGCCGGTTTCTTCTCAGGTGCCTTTGCTGGTTTTTGTTCCGGCTGGGCAGCTTTTTCGGATGCTGCTTTTACATCTTCAGGGCGTACGCGTCCAAGCGGGTCACGTGCTTCAACCTTGGAAAGGTCAATGCCAAGCTCACGAGCAAGCTTGCGTGCTGCCGGAGATGCCAATGGACGATCTGTTTCTTTTCGCTCTTCAGCTGGCTGGGTTTCTTGCGGCTGCTTTTCCTGTGCAGTTCCAATAGGTTCAACTGCAGGCTGTTTTGCTTCCTCTTTGCTTTCAGCAGCTTCGGGAGCTTGTGTTGCTTCACCGCCAGCTTCTCCATTTTCTTTCAATACAGCAATAACGTCTCCCACTTCAACGGTATCGCCTTCTTCACGAAGAACTTCCTGGATAATACCATCATAGTCAGCGCTGATTTCAATATTGACTTTATCCGTTTCAAGCTCGACGATGTTATCGCCCTTCTTTACGTTGTCACCAACATTTTTCAGCCATTGTGCGATTGTTCCTTCTGAGATGGATTCTGCTAATTCTGGTACTTTAATTTCAATCACGTTCATTGCCTCCCTCTTGAGTTATCGGTTTTACTTGCTCCGCTCGTAATGCAACTGTCACGATACGTTCTTGTTCTTTTTTATGGATATCAGGATCTCCGCCTGAAGGGCTGGACCGGTCAGGGCGTCCAATGTAATTAACAGTAGCGCCAGCCGGTGCAAGGGCACGCAATTTGGACTCAATGTAAGCCCAAGACCCCATGTTTTTCGGCTCTTCCTGTACCCAAGCGACTTCCTCAAGATGAGGGTAGCGATCAAAAATGGCCTTGATTTCATTTTTAGGGAACGGATACAGCTGCTCAACACGTAAAACATGTAGATGATCCAGCTTTTCCGTTTTTCCATCTGCTTCTGTAGCAAGGTCGATTGCCACTTTCCCCGTAGACAGCACGATTCGTTTTACCTTATCCGTGTTCTTTCCAAGTCCTTCTTGTTCAACAACTGGATTAAATTGTCCAGTGCCAAGGAGCTCTCCAGGAGAAGATGTTCTTGGATTTCTGAGCAGGCTCTTCGGTGTCATAATAACCAGCGGTCGAACCTCATCCTTTCCAAGAATAGCAGCCTGGCGGCGAAGAATGTGGAAATACTGTGCAGCGCTTGAAAGATTCGCTACAGTCCAGTTGTTTTCTGCAGCCAATTGAAGGAAACGTTCAATACGGCCGCTGGAGTGCTCTGGCCCTTGTCCTTCGTAACCATGTGGCAGAAGAAGAACGAGTCCTGACTTTTGACCCCATTTAGCTCGTCCTGCAGAGACAAATTGGTCGAATAAAACTTGCGCCGCATTTGCGAAGTCACCATATTGTGCTTCCCAAAGAACAAGCGTTTCTGGAGCAAACACGTTATAACCGTACTCAAATCCAACAACAGATGCTTCAGAAAGCGGACTGTTATGAATGCCGAATGACGCTTTCACCTGCGGGATATAGTGAAGTGGTGAAAACAGCTTGCCGTTTTTGCTGTCATGCAAGACAAGGTGACGCTGGGCAAACGTTCCACGTTCAGAATCCTGGCCGGTAATGCGGATAGGTGTTCCGTCACTCAGGATGGATGCAAACGCAAGGGTTTCAGCCAAAGCCCAATCGACTTTGTTGCCTTCATCCAATGCATTTCCTCGTCTCGCCAGAATTCTCTCCAGTTTAGGATAAACGGTGAATCCTTCCGGACGTTCAAGAAGGGCCTGGTTGATCTCTTTCAATTGATCTAAAGCAACAGAAGTATCCACTGCCGGGATTCCTTTTACAATGGACTCAGGAACCTCCACATCTTTTACTTCTCCGTCTTTTGAAACGCCTTTTACTTTTTCATATTCCGCCTGAAGTTTTTGTTGTACTTCATTATCCATCTCGTCGCCTTTTCCTTCAGGAATAACGCCATCTGCTTCCAATTGCTTGGCGAACAGGGCGCGGACGGTAGGATGGTTGTTTACTTTTTCGTATTTTTCCGGCTGGGTAACAGCTGGATCATCCATTTCGTTGTGACCAAAACGTCTGTATCCAATCAGATCAATCAGGAAGTCTTTTTGGAACCGCATACGGTATTGATAAGCGAGCGTTACGGCTGCGATACACGCAATCGGATCATCAGCGTTCACGTGAACAATCGGAATTTCGAATCCTTTTGCCAGGTCACTTGAATATTTCGTAGAACGCGAATCCGCACTCTCGGTTGTAAAACCAATCATGTTGTTGGCGATGATATGAACCGAACCGCCTGTCTGATACCCTCTGAGCCTGCTGAGGTTCAGGGTTTCAGCAACGATTCCCTCACCAGGAAAAGCCGCATCCCCATGAATGGAAATCGCAAATGATTTATTTACGTCCTGCTTTGGATAGCCTGGCTCTGTACGCACCTCTTGAGCGGCTCGTGTATATCCGCAAACCACCGGATTAACAAATTCAAGGTGGGATGGGTTATTTGCCAATGTAAGTGTTGCTCTTGCTGTGCTGGATTCCTCGATGGAGCGGTCTGCACCAAGGTGGTATTTAACGTCTCCTGTCCAGCCAAAGTTAATGCCTCTGGAACCTTCAGAAGGAATAAGCTCCTTGTTCGGCGAATGATGGAATTCTGCAAAAATCTTCTCGTACGGCTTGCCTAAAGTATGGGCAAGCACATTCAGCCGGCCGCGGTGAGCCATACCGATCATGATGTTGCTGGTGCCGCCTTTCACGCTTTGATGAATCATATCATCAAGCATTGGCACAAGAATATCCAATCCTTCAATGGAGAAACGTTTTTGCCCTACAAATGTTTTGTGCAAAAACTTTTCAAAGCCTTCCACTTCAGTCAGGCGCTGTAATAATTCAATCTTTTCTTCATTTGTCATATCAGGATAAATATATCCTGATTCCACCATATTATTTAACCAGGTTTGTTCTTCCTCTACATGCACATGGCTGAATTCGTATGCCATGGACTTTGTATAGATATCCTTCAAACGCTGGATGGCTTCCAGGCCATTTTGAACGTCTCTTGGTGCTTCCGCCCAAATCAAAGAGGCTGGAATCGTTTTCAAGTCCGCCTCACTTAGCCCATAATGGGATGGATCAAGCAGTTTAATGTCTTTAGACACTTCTTCAAGGGGATGAATTTCAGCTGCTAAATGTCCGTAAACACGGATATTCTCAGCGAGTTTTGAAGCTGCCACGATTTTGCTGATGGATGTTCCGCTTTGTGCTTGTTGAAAGTTGGCAGATTCTTGATTTGCTTCATCAGAAGATGGTGGCGGACCCCACTCTTCAAACTGTTTTCTTAGTTCCTCATCAACTGAACTGGGATCAGCTGAATACTGCTCAAACAGTTCAATGACATAACCAAGGTTCGGTCCGTAGAATCCCTGCCAAGGAGAATCCTGGCTTGGACGGTTTGTACTCATCGGTTGATACCCCCTGCTGCATTATAATTGCAAATTTTAACATCTTTACTAGGAGAACGACTAGAAGTTCTCAAAATGCCTGTTTTTAATCGCAAAAGCAAACCTAACTTCATTGAATTACATCCCCTGAATGTACAACAACAAAACGATTTTTTACAAATCTCGGTAAATTTCTCTCTTTTGCATTAAAGCGAAGGTATATGTCGAACTTCTGTATTAAACGTTTTCATGGTTATTTTAGCACAGTCTGAGCATAGGTCAAAAGTAAAGTTACAAGAAAAATGACCGGAAGTTACGAATTCCGGCCGAAAATTGTCATATTCCGTATGTTTTCTGCTTATTTTTAGGCTGTAAGCGGGCCAGCCACCTTGTTTTGGAAAATGAAAAGATAATTAGTGCCAGCCAAATCAGGAAAAAAGAAAACAGACGCGTCTTCGAAAAATCCTCATGATACAAGAAAACGCCCAAAATAAGCATGATCGTAGGAGCTATATATTGCAGAAACCCGATCATGGAAAGAGAGATGCGTTTCGCTCCCTGGGCAAAGCAAAGCAATGGAATCGCCGTGACGACCCCCGCTCCCATTAGTAACAGGGTCACTGTGCTGTTTTGGGCGGCGAAGGCTTCTGTACCCCTTTGCTGCGCGAAAACGATATAGGCAAGCGCCAGAGGCGTTACAAACATCGTTTCATACGTCAGTCCAATAATAGAATCGAAGCTTCCTACCTTTTTGGCCAGCCCGTATAAGCCAAAGCTTAATGCAAGCGATAATGCAACCCATGGGAATCTCCCATACTGAAACGTCAAAAGGCCAACGCCGGCCAGGGCAACAACAAAAGAGGCCACCTGCCATGCATTCAATTTTTCTTTTAAAACGATGATACCCAAAAGAACGCTGATCAGCGGATTAATATAATACCCAAGGCTCGCTTCAACGACGTGGTTGGAGTTGACAGCCCAAATGTAAATCAGCCAGTTGGCACTGATCAGCAGCGAAGAAGCCAGCACGGCAAAGAAATGTTTTTTATCAAGAAACAGGCTCCGCAAATTTCCCACAAATGCCGAGGTTTTTTTCATGACCAGAATGATCAGCAGCATAAATATAAAAGACCAAATGATGCGGTGGGCCAAAACATCACCTGAACCAGCGGATTGCAGCGGTTTCCAGTATAGCGGCAAAAATCCCCACATCAAATAAGAAAGTGCAGCGTACCAGATGCCGACAGTTTGTTCATTTTGACTTCTCATGGCAGTAACCCCTATTCTCTATCAGATTTTTCTTACTCAATTATAGTGCCGTCGGATCGAAAGGCAAAATACTTTGCCCAAACAAAAAAGCCGCTCAAATTGCTAAGCAGCTCCTTGTCTTTTACATTAAACTATAAGTTTTTCCAACTCATTTTTAACGCTGTGATTGACCGATTGCCAAAGGTCTTCATCACTCGTCAGTTTTTCTTTAAAGCGTCTGTACATCTCCTGCTGTTTTTGTTCAAATGCCGGATCAATTTTGGAAGGAAGGTTGCCCCTCTCTTGCTCGATCAGGGTTTGCACCTCTGGCGCTCTTGGTCCCCATACTGCTTTTTCGTTCCCATCCTGATCCATAAAGATAAACTTTGGAATGGCGCGCGACGTCCCATTCGTCAAATACTGATCCATCAGCTCCAAGTTTTCATCTCTAATTAAATATTTCAATTCAATTCCGGCATACTCGGCAATCCGTTCAATGATGGGTACACAGAGCATCGCATCCCCACACCAGTCCGCCGTAAGAACAACAGCCTTGAGCTCTAGCTTCGGAAGTGTCTGGTAAAAATCCTTGTCTTCCTCGGAAAGTGTAAAGCGGTTATATATGGACTGCAGTTCCTCCTTGTTGACGGTCATGCTATCCACATATTCTTCTTTCGTTAAACCTTCCTGAAACCACTCGTTTAAGCTTTTCATCCGGTATCACCTCTACAGTTTCAAAAATGCCATGACGCCCATCACTGCCATCCCAATGGATATAACAGCGCCAACAAGCGTCATCCACAGGGGATGTTTGTAAGAACCGACGATATTTTTATTATAAGCGGCAACCAGCATCACTCCAAGAGTAATCGGAAGAATCAAACCGTTTAAGGCGCCGACGAACACAAGTAATTTTACTGGATTCCCGACTTGGATGAAGATAATCGTGGATAAAAGAATAAAAACTACAATGAGCAGGTTACCGTACTTTTCAAGCTTTGGATGAAATGACCGGATAAAAGATACTGACGTGTACGCAGCACCAACAATGGAGGTAACAGCCGCCGACCACATGACAATACCGAATATTTTATAGCCGATATTTCCCGCTGCATGCTTAAAGACCGATGCAGGAGGATTACCGGGATCCAGGGTTACGCCACTTGCAATCACACCGAGTGCCGCCAGGAAAAGAAAAATACGCATGATGGAAGCAATACCGATGGCTGAGACCGCACTCTTATTCACTTCCCCAATAGCTTTTTCTCCCTTGACACCAGCGTCCAACAGCCTGTGTCCGCCGGCAAACGTAATATAGCCTCCGACTGTTCCGCCTACAAGTGTAACGATGGCTGCAATATCAATCTTATCGGGAACAAACGTTTTAACCACCGCTTCACCGACCGGCGGTGATGAAACAATGGCTACATACACGGTGAGAGCGACCATGACAAAACCTGCAATCAGGGCAAAACGGTCCATCGCTTTGCCCGCTTCCTTCACCAGAAAGATGGAGATGGCAATTGCTCCGCTGATCGCTGCTCCAGCTTGCGGGGACAGTCCGCCAAAGATAACGTTCAGTCCTAGACCAGCTCCTCCGACGTTACCGATATTAAAGGCAAAACCTCCAATCATGACAAGCAGGGCGATAAAATAACCCAGGCCCGGTAAAAGTGTATTTGCAATATCCTGGGCCTTACGTTCGGAAACAGCTATGATTCTCCAAACATTAAGCTGAGCACCAATATCAAGAAGAATGGATATTAAAATAACAAACCCAAAACTTGCAAGCAATGATTGAGTAAAAACTGTTGTTTGTACTAGAAATCCGGGTCCGATGGCAGACGTTGCCATCAGGAATGCTGCTCCCAGCAGGAGCTGCCAGTTGCTTTTTTGTTTCATCTGTTTTCCTCGTTTCATCCGTAAATTATGCGTTGAACGCCTTCTTTCTCAAAAGCTGAATTGATTTTCTCGGCAAACGAAAGTGCGTGCTCACCGTCTCCATGAATGCATATGGTCTCAGCCTTTATGGAAATATCGCCAGCATGAGTGGTCACCTTGCCTTGCTTGACCATTTTAATGACCTGGTTCACGGCGTCTTCATCGTTTGTCAGCAAACTGTCGGGCTGGCTTCTCGGAGTGAGTGTGCCGTCCGGCTGATAGGTTCTGTCAGCGAACACTTCACTGCAAGTCTGAAGGCCTGCTTCGTTACCCGCATTGATCAGCTCACTTCCCGCAAGTCCGAAAAGAATAATGTCAGGATTCAGGTTATAGACAGCATCAGCAATCCCTTTGGCCAGGTCTTTATTGACAGCCGCCATGTTATAAAGCGCTCCATGGGGCTTGACATGGCGGATTCTTCCGCCTTCTGCCTGGACAAACGCATGCAATGCACCTGTCTGGTAAAGTACATAATCATAAGCTTCCTGAGGTGTGAGGGAAAAATTCCTGCGGCCAAAACCAATCAGATCAGGGAGCCCGGGATGGGCGCCAACTGCCACGTTATTATTCAGTGCCAGCCTGACCGTCTCCTTCATGATGGAAGGATCCCCCGCATGAAAACCACAGGCAATATTAGCGGAAGAAATATGCTCCATCATTTCTTTATCATGACCAATTTTATAACGGCCGAAACTCTCTCCCATGTCACAGTTTATATCCACCAAAAATTGCATGTTCTCACCCTTCTCTGTTTTTGAGTCGAATTCCCGTCTGCAAGTAGTTGAGCTGTATTTTTTGAATGATGTAATTGATCTGTGCTTCCTCTTCGGAAATTTCCTGAAATACGATCCTGTCCCCCGGCTTGGCCTGTGCCAGCTTGGGCAAATCGACAAAAGCCGTCTGTGCAATCTTGGGATAGCCTCCGGTTGTTTGCCGGTCAGCCATCAATATAATAGGGTTTCCTTCAGACGGTACCTGAACAGTGCCAAACAATACGGGTTCTGACAAGATTTCTTCTTTCCGCTCCAATTGAAGGGATGTCCCTTCTGCACGATAGCCCATTCTGTCTGATTTGGTGGTGATCATAAATTCTTTTTCAAAAAATGCTTTTTGGCTTTCCAATGTAAAGTAATCGAAATGCCTGCCTTTTACCGTGCGAATACGCCCCATATTTTCATAGACCGTTCGCAGGCCCCGGCTCATCTTCCAATTTACTGAAACAGGCTGAAATGTTGGTTTGAAAGACCCCGTTTTCAACCGGTCTCCCTCTTTCAACGCTCTTCCCTGATAACCCCCGATACCTGCACGAAGGTATGTGCTCCTGCTCCCCATTACCAGCTCTGTATCGAATCCACCAGCAACCGCAATATATGCCCTGCATCCCCATTTACATTTACCGAATTCAAGGACATCATCCTTATTCACCTTATAAGGCCGCCAGTTTTGAATACGTTTGCCATTTAAAGAAGGAGTAAGATCCCCTCCGCATACGGCAATATAGGTATCGGTTTCAAACGTAATCCGCGGTCCCAGAAGGGTTGCTTCAAGGGTCGCTTCATTTTCGGAATTTCCAACAAGCAGGTTGGCCGCAGTATGTGCGAAAGGGTCCATGGCGCCGCTGGCAATTACGCCAAATTGCTGATAGGAATACCTTCCCAAATCCTGAAGGCTTGTCAGCATTCCCGGTTTATCAATCGTGATGCTCATGTTCAGCCTCCCTTGCATGGTATTCATCTCGCGTGATTTCATAAAATTTAACTTGATCCCCGGCTTGTAACAAAACAGGAGGTTCCAGGTCAGGTGTAAAAAGCCTTGCCGGTGTTCTGCCGATCAGCTGCCAGCCCCCCGGTGTTTCAATGGGATAAATGCCGGTCTGCTCCCCTGCAATGCCGACACTTCCTTTTGGAATGGACAGCCGCGGTGATGATAGGCGAGGAGCTGCGATCTCCTTTGCCATTCCTCCCAGGAACGGGAAACCCGGTGCAAAACCAAGCATATACACGTAATATGTTCTCTCAGTATGTATTGATATGACTTCCTGTTGGCTTAGCCTGTTGATCCCTGCTACGTTTTCTAGATCAGGGCCAAAGTCACCGCCATAACAAACAGGAATTTCAATGGTCCGGCCGACGGTGACGTTTTCTTCCGGCATCGATTCGATCCTTCTTTTGATTTGTTCAACCGCCAGTTCAAACGCTGACTTATTAGGATGGATAAATTTCATAGGATCATATAAAACAGTCAGCGTGGTATAGGCAGGAACCGTTTCAATAAAGCCGTCAAACGGATGATCGTTCAGCCATTTTGCCGTATTATGAATTTGAAGATTCACCTTCTTGTCCATGACAGAGCCAAATTCCAGGAGAATCCCTGCTTCTCCAAAGCTTAAATAGTTAATATTTTGAAACATTACAGCATCCTTTCCCAATCCATTTAATCCCCACTATACCTAGATACCCGATAAAAAACAATAGAATTCTGATAATGGGAAATAATTCAATTCTTCTGCGATTATTCCCCACCGGCCGGTAATAAATTATTTCCAAAAGGGTGTTTCCCCTTATTTTTCCCTATTTATTTTATAAACAATCCAGTAAAAAAAACAAAAACGGCCTGAACGGCCGCTTTGTTTATTGGTACATTTTTTCTCTTTGTTTTTGAAGTTCATCATTTTCAAGGAATTCATCATATGTCATCTGCTTGTCAAGAAGACCGTTCGGCGTAATTTCAATAATACGGTTGGCGATCGTCTGAACAAACTGATGGTCATGGGAGGTGAACAACAACGACCCTTTATAATTGATCAATCCGTTGTTCAGCGCCGTAATGGATTCCAGATCCAGGTGGTTGGTTGGATCATCGAGCAGCAACACATTACTGCCGCTAAGCATCATTTTGGACAGCATGCAGCGTACTTTTTCTCCACCTGAAAGAACTTTTGCCTTTTTCATCACTTCTTCGCCGGAAAACAGCATGCGTCCTAAAAAGCCGCGCAAAAAACTTTCCGACTGATCAACTGGTGAATATTGGCGGAGCCAGTCAACAAGATTAAGTTCGTTATTTTCAAAGTAAGAGCTGTTGTCTTTTGGGAAAAAAGCTTGTGAAGTGGTTACGCCCCATTTAAAGCTTCCACTGTCTGCTTCCATTTCACCCATCAAAATTTTAAAAAGGGAAGTTACTGCAATTTCGTTTTTACCTGTGAATGCAATTTTGTCCCCTTTATTCATCGTAAAGCTGACGTTGTTCAGCACTTGTTCCCCTTCGATGGTTTTGCTCAAACCTTCAACGCGAAGAAGATCATTTCCGATTTCACGGTCAATTGAAAAATTCACATAAGGATATTTTCGGGTGGATGGACGAATGTCATCAAGAGAAATTTTCTCAAGCAATTTCTTTCTGGACGTGGCCTGTTTAGACTTTGAAGCGTTAGCGCTAAAGCGTGCCACAAAGTTTTGCAGTTCCTTGATTTTTTCTTCTTTCTTTTTGTTCTGTTCCTGGGCCATTTTCAGTGCCAGCTGGCTTGATTCATACCAGAAATCATAGTTGCCCACATACAATTGGATTTTGCCAAAGTCGAGGTCCGCCATATGTGTACAAACTTTATTTAAGAAATGACGGTCATGCGAAACGACGATAACGGTGTTCTCGAAATTGATTAAAAACTCTTCGAGCCATTTAATCGCACGAAGATCCAGGTGGTTGGTCGGCTCATCCAGAAGCAGGATGTCAGGTTTTCCAAACAATGCCTGTGCAAGAAGGACTTTCACTTTTTCCGAGCCTGAAAGCTCAGCCATCTTTTTGTAATGAAGATCTTCTCCAATGCCCAGTCCTTTTAAGAGTATGGCAGCTTCCGATTCCGCTTCCCAGCCGTTCAATTCGGCAAATTCTCCCTCAAGCTCTGCCGCTTTAATGCCATCTTCATCGGAGAAATCCGGCTTCATGTAGATCGCGTCTTTTTCCTGCATGATTTCATACAATCGGGCATGCCCCATGATGACCGTTTGCAGAACTTCATTTTCTTCGTATTCGAAGTGATTTTGCTTCAAAACGGCCAGGCGTTCTCCAGGTGTTATATGAACATCACCGGTTTGTGCTTCAATTTCACCGGACAAAATTTTAATAAAAGTGGATTTTCCGGCGCCGTTTGCTCCGATTAAACCATAGCAATTGCCGGGTGTGAATTTAATATTCACGTCTTCAAACAATTTTCGGTCTCCGTACCTCAGACCTACATTAGTAACTGTAATCATAAATTTTACTTCTCCTTCGCTGATTCCATAATCTCAATGATTGTATCATAACATACTCTGCCATACACCGTGCAAGTGGATTTAAACTGCTTTTCTTCCCATGAAAAAGAGCGGAGAAGAAATCCACCCCTCCGCAGTTTATGCTAATCTGAAATTTTTTCTACTATTATATTATACTTCGATGTTTTCCTTTTGCAGCTGTTGGAGCTGTTCAAAGAAGTTGGGGTATGAAACGGTAACGGCGTGGCTGTTTTGCAGTGACGTTTCTCCTGCACTCAAACATGCAGCGATTGCCAGCATCATTCCAATTCTGTGGTCACCGTGACTGTCAGTCTCGGCCCCTTGCAGATGTTCCGTTTTCTTGATAATCATCCCATCGGCTGTAGCAGTGATATCTGCACCGAACTTTTTCAGCTCATTAACCACCGTGTCAATACGGTTGGTCTCTTTTACTTTTAGTTCAGCTGCATCCTTAATGACTGTTGTGCCGGAAGCTTGGGTTGCTGCGAGTGCAATGATCGGAATTTCATCGATTAAGCGTGGAATAATTTCTCCGCCGATTTCAATTCCATTAAGCTTGGACGTACGAACGGTAATATCAGCATAGGGCTCTGAATCCATTCCGGACAGCCCAGAGATGGTCAGATCAGCTCCCATTTGTTTGAGAACATCAATAATACCTGTTCTGGTGGGATTCATGCCTACTTTTTTCAAGGTTATTTCACTGTTAGGAATAATGGCCCCTGCCACCAGAAAAAACGCGGCAGATGAAATATCACCCGGAACCTCAATATGTGTTCCTTTTAGGGTTTGGCCACCCTTCAAGCTTGCGGTCTTCCCACTTACCTCCACTTCACATCCGAAGGCTTTCAACATGCGCTCGGTATGGTCCCTTGAGGTATGCGGCTCGGTTACAGAAGTAGTTCCTTCTGCCTTTAAACCAGACAACAGCACGGCGGACTTCACCTGAGCACTCGCAACGGGCGAATTATAATGAAAACCTTTCGTTTTTCCACCACGGATGGAGAGCGGTACAAAATTCCCATTGTCTCTTCCATCAATGACGGCTCCCGTTTCCCGCAATGGCCCGGTTACCCTTTTCATTGGCCGCTTGGCAATTGAAGCATCTCCAGTAAGACAGGAATGAAAAGATGTGTTGGCAAGTATGCCAAGCATTAAGCGAATCGTAGTGCCTGAGTTCCCAACATCCAGAATATCCGAAGGTTCATTCAGACCGTCCAAACCTTTTCCTTCTATTTTAACTGTATCATCCTTCTGCTCAATGGATACCCCCATCTTCCGGAAGCAATCGATGGTGCTCAGACAATCATCACCGGGAAGGAAACCGTTCACGGTTGTTGTGCCGTCAGCTATGGATCCGAACATAACTGCACGGTGGGAAATCGATTTATCTCCGGGAACTTTAAGGGTCCCCTGTAAACCTGATACAGGCCGCAACGTTTTCAACATGTTTTTACCTCCTTAATTACTACATGGCAATGTACGTTGTAAATTGCAATTCTTCCAAGCTTTCTTTTGCCGACTGACGATCGTCCTCAGACTGAAAACTTATCCTCAGCACGCCGTAAATATCTTCTCTGGCTTCGATGACACGAATGTTTGTAATGCTGAGCTTGTTTTCTGCAAGGATTGATGTGACACGGGAGATCACTCCAATATCATCAATGATGTCAACATAAAGGTCATAAAAGGAAGTAATCGCTCCTTTTGCTTTGATCGGCAAGGCATCGCGATAGGTTTTTGCACCTGAAAAATAGTTGTAAAGACCCTGATCATTCTCACTTTTAACCAAATCTTTGACGTATTCCATTTCGTAAGCCCACTCATCGATCAGCTGCAATATATTTTCTTTATTATGCTTGATAATATCCTTCCACATGGCCGGGCTGCTCGAAGCAATCCGTGTAATATCTTTAAACCCTCCGGCAGCCAAATCATTGATTTGAGCATGAGAATTGGCATATTGCTCAACCTGGCGTACCAGGCTGGCCGCCACGACATGTGGAAAATGACTAACCACCCCTGTCAGTAAATCATGCTTTTCGGCATCCATAACAATAAATTTGGCATGTGTACCTTTTAGCCATTCCTTCAGTTCATTGATTTTGTCATCCGGTGTTGAAGGGGTTGGAGTCATCATGTAGAATGCATTCTCAAACAGATGCGCTTTTGCACTTCCCGGGCCTGACTTATGTGAACCCGCCATCGGATGGCCGCCAATAAAATCGATGCCCTTGTCTTGCAGCTTGTTAGCTTTCTGCATGATTTTGCTCTTAGTGCTGCCTACATCGGTAATCAGTGCTTTAGGCGGGGTTTCAAAAGAAGCAAACCAATCCAGCAAGCGTTCGGTTTCCTCCACTGGAGTAGCCAGAACTATAAGATCAGCAGTTGTTGCTTCTTTCTCCAGATCGCTGCAGATTTCATCCACAATCTGCAGTCTTTTTGCCAAATTTTCATGATCCCGTGAAATGTCATGTCCAACAATAATGCATTCGTGTTCTTTTTTAACTGCCATGGCAATGGATCCGCCGATAAGGCCCAATCCGATCAGCAGTACCCGTTTTTTCACAGTTATTGCTCCTTGTCTGTCATTAAAAATTTCTGCAATGCGTCCAGCAGGATGGAATCATTTACTTCTTTTACATACGGCTGCCCGATCGCTTCAAGCAGCACCATTTTGACCTGGCCGGATGTTGATTTTTTATCTCTCTTCATGGCGCCGAGCAGCTGTTCTGCATCGAGTTGGGATGGAACGCCAGGGTAATTGAACTGTTTTAGCCAGTTGGAGATCTCTTTATAATGAAGGTTTGTGTTTCCAAGCTCCTCGCTAAGTTTCAGTGCAAACCTCATGCCAATCGCCACAGCATCACCGTGAGAGATTGTGCCATAACCGGATTCACTCTCAATAGCATGGCCAAGTGTATGACCGAAATTTAAAATGGCCCGGAGTCCTTTTTCTTTTTCATCCTGTGAAACCACTTCTGCTTTAATCGAGATTCCCTTTTTTAGAATATAAGAAAGGTTTCCCGGCTGGATATCGGATAAGTCAGAGATTTCTTCTTTTAAATAATGGTAAAATTCTTCATCCTGAATCAATGCATGTTTGATGACTTCTGCAAAACCGGAACGCAATTCCGTGAGAGGCAAAGAATCCAAAAAATCAATGGAATAAAAGACCGCTTCCGGCTGGTGGAACACACCTACCATGTTTTTGCCGAGCGGATGATTAATCCCTGTTTTCCCCCCTACCGCACTGTCGTGGGCAAGTAAAGTCGTTGGGATCTGGATGAATCGGATACCCCGCATGTACGTCCCAGCCACAAATCCTGCCAGATCGCCAATCATCCCTCCCCCAAGCGCTAATATAAGAGAATTTCTGTCCAACCCTTTTTCCAGCGCAAACGTGAGACTATTATAATAGTTGGAAAATGATTTTTCGCCATCTCCGCTCGGTACAACAAAGTTGTGCACGGGCAGTTCCAAGCCTTGGAGAGCTTCAACGACTTTATCCAGATAAAGGGATCTGACCGTTTTGTCTGAAAGGATAAGAACACTTGTTACAGCCGGCCTTAACTCATTTATAAAAGGAGAAAGATCCGTAATAATCTCATGTCCAATGAAAACAGAATATTGCTTTGTTTCGGTTTCAACGTGCAAGGTTTCCATTAAAACTCACTCGCCTGCTGGTTATGGCGTGCGATGTTTTCCTTCATTCGCTCGATGTTGTCAGCGCCAAATTGTTCCACAACGGCAGCGGCAAGTTCCCAGGCGACAACGGCTTCTGCCACAACGCTGGCAGCAGGAACAGCGCAGCTGTCCGAACGTTCAATGCTTGCCTGAAAAGCCTCCTTGGAATCAATATCCACACTTTGCAAAGGTTTATATAATGTAGGAATGGGCTTCATAACGCCTCTTACAACAACAGGCATTCCTGTTGTCATGCCGCCTTCAAACCCTCCGGCATTGTTTGTTTTTCTTGAGTAGCCCTCTTCTTTGTTCCATGTGATTTCGTCATGGACAAGGCTTCCTGGCTTATGGGCCGCTTCAAACCCAATTCCGATTTCCACTCCTTTAAAAGCATTAATGCTCATCACAGCAGCGGCAAGTTTCGCATCCAATTTACGGTCATAGTGAACATAGCTGCCAACACCGATCGGCATCCCTTCAACAATCACTTCTACAATACCGCCAATCGAATCTCCGTTTTCCTTTGCCTCGTCAATGGCTTTCATCATCTTAAGGCCTGCTTCTTCATCCAAACAGCGGACAGGTGATGCTTCCGTTCTTTCCTGAAGATCATTAAGAGTGTCATAGTCCATTTTTTCTGCAACTACCCCGCCAATCTCGATGACATGGCCGCCAACCTGGATACCCAGCTCTTTTAGTAATTGTTTCGCGACAGCTCCGGCTGCTACTCGTACTGTCGTTTCCCTTGCGGATGAACGCTCCAATACGTTTCTCATATCCCGGTGATTATATTTAATCGCTCCATTTAAATCAGCATGCCCGGGACGGGGACGCGTAATTTGGCGTTTCACTTCTTCACTATCATCTTCAAGGGGTTCAGCACCCATGATTTTCGTCCAGTGTTTGAAATCGCGGTTTTCAACTGCCAGTGTAATCGGCGATCCCAGCGTATAGCCGTGGCGCACGCCGCTGTTAATGATGGCCTGGTCCTTTTCGATCTGCATCCTGCGGCCGCGGCCGTGCCCTTTTTGTCTGCGGGACAGTTCTTCATTGATGGCCTGCGCAGTTAAAGGCAGTCCCGATGGCACACCTTCCAGGATGGTAGTTAGCTGTGGTCCGTGTGATTCTCCGGCTGTTAGATATCTCATGTTACATTTCCTCCAGTTTCTCTTAATGGAATATAAAAAAAGCCCCTGCTAAAAAAATAGCAGGGACGAATTTATTCGCGGTACCACCCTCATTGCGGACAAACATCATCCACCTCTTCATTCAGGATAACGGTAATTAACCGTCCTTTTTTATAGGTCGGATCAACCAACCGTTCAAAAAGGAAGCTCGAGGGTGTAATTCGCATTCTCCTTTGTGCTGATTCTCACCGTCCATCAGCTCTCTTTATAACAGGGAGAAGAATACTACTGTTGCCTGTCATTGCATTTTAAGATTGTATTATATCAAGTTTTAACATGGTTAACGCGGATTGTAAAGAGGATCAGAGGAATTTTTATAATTTTACAGTTTCTCTAAAAAAATCTGAAAATAAGACCTTGACAAGATATACTGCCATGCTTTAAAGTAGCAAACAATACTCAATAAAATTTATTCGGAGCTGTTTTTTTTCGGAAGGCCTAAACGGCATCGGAACATTAGCTGGGTCCATCCCTATTAACAGCCATGGATTGATTTTCAAATAAGAGGAGGAGCTTAAATGTCTAAAGAGCTAGAAGAATTACGAAGTGAAATTGAAGCGGTCGATGAACAGATCCTGAGTCTGCTGAACAATCGTGCCGCCATTGTAAAAGACATTGGAAAACTAAAAGAAATGCAAGGTGTAAAACGTTTTGATCCTGTCCGGGAACGCAAATTGCTGGATCTGATCGAAGCCAGAAATGAAGGACCATTTGAGACCTCTACTCTTCAATATATCTTTAAGCAAATCTTTAAAGCGAGCCTTGAGCTCCAGGAAGATGACAACCGCAAAGCACTCTTGGTATCCCGTAAAAAGAAACCGGATGATACGATTATCAATATTAAAGGAGAGCAAATCGGAACAGGCGAACAGCATTTCGTGATGGGACCTTGTGCTGTTGAAAGCTACGAACAAGTGAAGCAAGTGGCCAAAGCACTTAAAGATCAGGGCTTAACCCTCATGCGTGGCGGAGCTTTTAAGCCGCGTACCTCTCCATATGATTTCCAGGGTCTTGGAATGGAAGGCCTGAAGATTTTGCGCAGGGTTGCAGATGAGGAAAATCTTGCTGTCATCAGCGAAATTCTGAACCCTAACGACTTGGAAGAAGCGCTCGACTATGTTGATGTAGTTCAAATCGGTGCCCGCAACATGCAGAACTTCGAACTATTGAAAGCTGCCGGCGCCATCCGCAAGCCTGTACTATTAAAGCGCGGACTTTCAGCCACTATTGAAGAATTCATGTACGCTGCTGAATACATCCTGGCTCAAGGTAATGACCAGATCATCCTTTGTGAGCGTGGAATCCGAACATACGAAAAAGCGACTCGAAATACGCTTGATATTTCTGCTGTACCGATCCTAAAACAAGAAACTCATCTTCCGGTAATGGTTGATGTAACACATTCTACAGGAAGAAAGGATCTCCTGCTTCCTGCAGCAAAAGCGGCCCTTGCTATTGGAGCCGATGGAGTAATGGCAGAGGTTCACCCTGATCCTGCCGTCGCATTGTCAGACTCTGCGCAGCAGATGAACATTCCTCAATTCCATGATTTCATGAACGAAATTAAAAAACACGCAGCTGTATACACATCTTAACCTAAAAAGACGGTCCCTCCAAGGGCCGTCTTTTTGTGTGCAGAGACCAGAGACCACCCCTTCCCCCCTTTTCCTGTGGTATACTTTCCTTATTGCACGAAAAGGAAAAGGATCTAACTTATGGAAAAAACACAAACACTTCAACAAAAAGCGTTACTTTTTTGCCGATTGGTTTTCCCAGTTTTAATTACCCAGCTTGGCATTTATGCCATGAATTTTTTGGATACCGTAATGTCCGGCCATTCAGGAGCGGCACAGCTCGCCGGGGTCGCGATCGGATCGAGTATTTGGGTACCTGTTTTTACAGGTTTAAGCGGGATTTTAATGGCTCTGACCCCCATTGTTTCACAGTTTAATGGTGCTGGAAAAAAGGACAGCGTTCCAGGAGCGGTGATACAAAGCCTTTATTTGGGGCTTGCTTTGGCGGTTGCCGTCATACTGGCGGGATACTTTGTTCTCGATCCCCTTCTTCACGCCATGCATCTTGATTCAACAGTCAGTGATGTGGCAAGAGGATATTTAATCGCGTTGTCAACGGGCATCATTCCTCTCTTTTTATACAATGTTCTCAGATCATTCATTGATGCTCTCGGAAGAACCCGGGTGTCCATGTTTGTGACCGTCGCCGCTCTCCCGGTCAATGCGCTTTTCAATTATCTCCTTATCTTTGGGAAATGGGGATTTCCGGAGCTTGGGGGAATTGGAGCAGGTTATGCCACAAGCATTACCTATTGGTTCATCGCTGTTATAACATTTATAATCATTCATAGAGTGGAACCATTTTCCCTCTACCATGTTTTTCACCGCTTTCCGGCCGTATCAATCCACGCCTGGAAGGAACAGCTGAAAATTGGCATTCCCATCGGTTTTGCCATCTTTTTTGAAACCAGCATCTTCGCCGCGGTGACGTTGCTTATGAGTTCTTTCAGCACAGCGACAATCGCAGCTCATCAATCGGCCATTAACTTTGCGTCATTTCTTTACATGCTGCCCCTCAGCATATCGTTCGCCCTAACGATCGCTGTTGGTTATGAGATTGGCGCAAAACGTTATTCCGATGCGAAGCAATACAGTTATCTCGGGATGGGCACTGCAGTGATATTGGCCCTTCTCTGTGCGGGCGGCCTTTTGCTTTGCCGTGAACAGGTTGCGGGACTGTATTCAAGTGATCCTTCAGTGATCTCCCTAACGAAACATTTCTTGCTGTACGCGGTGTTCTTTCAATTGTCGGACGCGATAGCCGCTCCCATCCAAGGCGCACTGCGCGGATATAAAGATGTGAATGTCACCCTCGTTTTATCCTTGATTTCATATTGGGTGATCGGGCTGCCTGTGGGCTATATTCTTGCAACCTCCACCTCTCTAGCTGCGTTTGGCTATTGGGTCGGTTTGATCTCCGGACTGGCGATGGGCGCGATCCTGCTCTATTTGAGAATGGCCTATATTCAAAAAAAACAAACAAAAAAGACAGTTTCATCAGCACAATGAATCTGTCTTTTTGTATGAATTACGATAATTTAAACAGCAACTTCCTCAGCACAGGCACTAAATAGCTAACCAATTCCGCTGCACTCGGTACGACAACCTGGTGGCTGCCATATATATTTTTCATCAGATTTTGAGCTTCCTCTGTTACTTTTCCATTGGAAATGTACATGCCAAGAATCTCGATTCCGAGCTTGCGAGTTTGCGTAACCGCTTCATGGGTGTCAAGTATGCCAAGGTTTTCATAATCAAATGCTGCAGGTTCTCCATCGGAAAAAACAAGCAAAAATTTTTGTTTTTCCTTGCGCCTTAGCAAATCCTCAGCTTTTTTCCGGATCGAGTAGCCATCCCGGTTGTCTTCCTGAGGCTCCAGCTGCAGAATTTCCGGACCATATTGATTTTTTAACGAATGATTGAATGAAATAACTTCTTGAAAATAATTGGGCTGACTGTCTTTTTTAGCATCTGCAGCATCCTCCCAAAACCCAACAATTGAATGTGGGATCCTGACAGCTTTCAAGGTTTCATGGAACAAAACAATCGCTTGGTGAGTTTCATCCATTTTGTCAAACATGGAGGCGGAACAATCGACCAGCAAGGTAAACACGGCATCGAGCTCTTGCGGCGATTCCATTTTTTTATAAAACAAGCGCGGGTTTTTATCCGTCAACAGCCGCGTCAGTTTCTTGCTCAAGCGCCCAAAATGCAGATCCTGATTAGGTACATTCTTTTTGTGTTCAATCGTTTTCAGGAAACTTTGCTTCAATAAGCTGATCGAAGGCTGAACGGCTGATTTGATTTCCAGGTATTTTTTCAATTCCAGAGGAGTCGGGAATCTGGTCTCCACCTTTTTCTCAACTGCACACCGGTTCATCTCTCCATAAGGAAATACTTCCTTTCCGGGAGAGCTTCCCTTTTCATTCAATCCGGCGTCCATTTCAGCGGAAAAATCGTTGCCTTTCGACTGTTTTGCTCCGGCCTGTACCGCACCAAATGCCTGGTCTCCGTCTTCAGCCCTTCTTCCTCCTTCGCCGAGTAAGTCAGTTGATGTACCCTGATCCAGGTCAAATTGCAGAAATGAATCCGTCGGTGACGAGGTTTCCTCATGCCAGCTTGGCATTTCCTCATGCTCGGTGTCTTGCCCGTCCGTTTCTTCTTCCGTTTCCATGGTGTGTGGAGCTTTAACTTCGTTTTCTCTCGTAAGGTCCTTGAACGTAGCCGTTGTGGATTCATAAAAGGATAAATAGGAAGTTATCATATCCTTAATATCCCATTCCCGAAGAATTTTTTGTATCACCTGCATGATCTCTGCGATTTCCTTGGTGCTGTTTGCTTTATTCAACTGAAGGAGCGGCGCACGAATTTTGTCATAAAACCCGCTCAGGGGAGAATTCAGCTGCACAAGGCGGTGATTGGCCAGTAAAAAGATACTGCAGAAAAAAGCGTCAAGCCACTTTCTTTGCTGGAGGTGCTGGCGCAGCTGCCGTTGAAAGTACGTGAGAAGAACCTTTTTTCGTTCGGAAAAAGAAACCGCCATTCCCGGCCTTCTTGCAATGCATTCCTTCTCGAGCCGGTAATCTTCAGAAAAAAGCAGAAGATGCTTTAAAAACTGATGATGTTTTTCCTGTTTAAACGACTGAAGTACTTCTTGTAACACTCGGAGATCACTGAAATAAAAGTTTCCAAAGCTGCGCAAATACACTTCACTTTTTAACCCTTGAAGCTGGACCGGTCCAGGATATGTCATCCAAAACTGGCTGACATGGATGAAGTGGCCAGATTTATTTAAGTAGGAATGATACGAAAACTCAACCTCCAGCTTTGGATCTCTTGATAAGGTTTTCGCCAAGTCTATAAGCTGCATATGAAGAAAAGCGTCAATATTGGTATCTGCAAACGATAAAAACTTCATGTGGTTACACCTCCTTTTTACGCTGTCGGAGTTTTCTGGAGTCTCGCACCTTCCACTCCAGCCAACTGGTCAATGAACTAAAGAAAAAGAGTGTCGGCGATGTTGTGGATCAGTGTCCTTTCCCGTTGATCCTCCAATTTATCGGTAACCGCTCTTTGTATGGCACGTTTTGGAGGCATATATGCAGAAAGATCTGCGGCATCAAGCAACGCCCGGATGGATGCTGCATCCTCCGACAGCTGGCCGGTGCTGGTTTGCTGAACCAAATCAGCAGAAAACTGAACAAATGACTTTAATAATTCTTCATCCTTCTGCTCAGACTGGTTGAGAAGCATCTCATACAGTGTATCTCCCTGTATATACGGCACTTCAATCACTACAAACCGGTTTTTTAACGCTTCATTTAATGGAACGGTGCCAATATACCCTTCATTAATGGCAGCAATGACGTTGAAGCCTTCAGACGCTTTGAGCAGTTCGCCGGTAAACGGATTGGTCACCGTTCTCCGGTAATCCAGAATCCCATTCAGGATCGGCAGGGTTTCCGGCTTGGAAACGTTAATTTCATCAATATATAAAAAGTGGCCGTTTACCGCAGCCTTTGTCACCGGCCCTGGTATAAATTCAATTTCAGAATGGCCATTTTCATAGGTGATCGTCTTGTGGCCAAGCAATGCTTCCGCATCAAGATCCACTGAACAGTTGATCGAGTGGAGTGGCTGCTGAAAGAGAAATGATAAATACTCTGCGAGCTTCGTTTTTCCTGAACCGGTTGGCCCTTTTAACAAGACATTTTTACCCATCAGAAGTGCGATGACGGCGTCACTTACGATCTCCTGATTTTCTGAGGTATACCCTTTGTTCCCGATCAAATGCTGATAATCACTTGTTCGGTTTAGAAGATTGTTTCTGAAATTTTTCAGCTTTTCCAATAATCCATTTGGCAAATTCAAAGCATCTATACTCATGGGAAAAATCCTTTCATCCATATAAACTGTAAACACCTATTATATAGTATCTCTCTTCCCATGTCCTTTCAAATACTTGGTTTTCCCTCGCATTGACATTACCCTTGAATCTCTTTAGAATTTAGAATTAGTACCAAGTGCTAAATGACGTAAAGGACGTGTTTTTTTGAGTAAAAAAGTAGCTCTAGTCACAGGCGGAACAAGAGGCATCGGCAAGGCGATCGCATCAAAGTTTGCGGCTGAAGGATACAATCTTGTCTTGAATTTTATGAGAAAAAAGAAAGATGCTGAACAAACGAAGCAAGAATTTGAAGAAAAATACGGAATTACCGTTCATATTGTAAAAGCAAATGTAGGTGACCTGGAACAAATTAAAGCTTTGTTTGCGGAAGTGGACCATTCATTTGGCCGTTTGGACGTCTTCATCAACAATGCGGCTTCCGGTGTCTTGCGCCCTCTTATGGAAATCGAAGAATCCCATTGGGACTGGACACAGGATATTAATGCAAAAGCATACCTGTTTGCTGCCCAGCAAGCAGCAAAACTGATGGAGAAAACGGGTTCAGGAGCCATCGTGGCCCTCTCCAGCCTTGGTTCCATCAGAGCCCTTCCAAATTACGTTGCTGTCGGGGTGTCCAAAGCCTCTGTTGAAGCAATCACCCGTTATTTGGCGGTAGAATTGGCTTCCATGAACATTGTGGTTAATGCCGTTTCCGGCGGTGCGGTTGATACAGATGCATTAAAGCATTTCCCCAACCGCGAGGAATTATTGGACGAAGCGAAACAAAAGAATCCAGCGGGCCGCATTGTTGAGCCGGCAGATCTTGCGGAAACCGTGTATTTTTTATGCACCCCTGCTGCAAGCATGATCAGGGGTCAAACCATTATTGTGGATGGCGGGCTGTCCCTTTTAGCGTAAAAAAGTATCAAAAACGCTCCTGTTTAGAGGGGCGTTTTTCTTTTTTAAAAAAGGATTGACTGACCGGTCATTTCAGGAATATAATAGGAAAGTATTAATAATATAAGTTATGCATTCGCCCACTGACCAGTGGGTCATTTTTGTGATGCATTCATTTAATAAAAGATAGGAGACGCTATATGAACAATGAATTAACCCCCTCTATCAACCGTAATATGGTCCTCTTGGGCCTCGTTATTGGTATGTTTTTTAGTGCCATGGAACAAACTGTGGTCGGTACTGCTATGCCGACCATCATTGGTGAATTGAACGGTTTTTCCATATTCGCCTGGGTCACTACCGCTTACCTTATTACGTCCACCACTATTATTCCGATTGTAGGTAAGCTTTCCGACCTTTATGGACGCCGGTTGCTTTATTTAATCGGTTCGGTCATTTTCGTCATTGGATCCGCCCTTTGTGCGACCGCCAGCTCCATGGAAGAATTAATTATTTACCGTGGTCTTCAAGGTCTTGGTGGCGGTATGATCATGCCGCTTTCCCAAACTATCATTGGTGATATTTTCACTGCCGAGCAGCGTGCAAAGTGGCAGGGTGTCTTCGGTGCCATTTTTGGTTTAAGCTCTGTCATTGGCCCATTTATTGGTGGATTCTTGGTGGATACCATCAGTTGGCACTGGATTTTCCTGATTAACGTGCCATTTGGCTTGTTATCCGCTATTTTAATCTTTATTGGAATGAAACACGAAATGGTTCGGCCAAAAAACGAAGTCAATATCGACTACTGGGGCATTATCACTCTGATCCCGGCTATCGTTCTGTTGTTGCTCGGCCTCACTTTTGGTGGAGATAAATTTGAATGGGGATCGCTCGAAAGTGCTTTAATCTTTGGTTCATCGATCCTGCTGATGATCGTTTTTGGGTTCGCGGAGAGAAAAGCAAAAGAACCTGTACTTGATCTGACTTTGTTCAAAAACCGTGTGTTTGCTGCAACGAATGCATTAGGCTTTTTGCTGGGGCTTGGAATGTTTGGTGCGATTATGTTCGTTCCAATGTTCATGCAGGGCATTTTGGGTGTGACACCTACGCAGGCTGGGTCCACCATGACGCCAATGATGATCTCCCTTATCCTTGCAAGTATCGTTGGGGGAAGACTTTTGTTGAAACTCCCATACCGGACTGTATTGACAGCAGGTATGCTGATTACAGCATTCGGATTTTACTTGATGAGCACAATGAGCGTGGAATCTAAAGAAATTACAGCTTATGCTTATATGGTTATCATGGGATTCGGCATGGGTCTTGTTATGCCTACCCTTATGATTGCCATACAGAATGAATTTCCGAAAACGAAACTCGGTGCTGTTACATCGGCATCCACCTTCTTCCGTTCCATTGGCGGTACAATCGGCATTACTGTCTTGAATGTCGTTATGAACCACTCTCTGGAAACCAACATGAAAGATGTAGTAGAACAACAGAGTAATCCGATGCTTCAAGGCATTTTCCAAAAACTCGCAGATAAAACAGATGCTTTGTTCAGCCTTCTAATTCATCCAGATATGCTTAAACTTCCCGGTTCAATTAAAGGTACGGTGATCCATTCCATTCAAACGGCTTGGAGCAGTTCGTTTACGACCGTCTTTATGACCGGCCTTATATTCATCGGGGCAGGTATTATTGTAGCCCTTTCTGTAGGCAGCCGCCGTATTAAAAATGAACCTACCCAACAGGAAACAACGGTTCCTTTGGCGGATCAAGCTGCAGGAGAACTCTAAAACCAAAAGACATGAAGCTATTTTCGCTTCATGTCTTTTTTATTCGGAAAAAAATCCTTCCAGAAACGGGCCCCATTTTTCGAATTCTGTTAAAAATCCATCATGGCCAAAAATGGTATTCACTTCATGAAAGAGGGCCTTTTGGCTTTCTTCGTTCACGCTTTCTGTAAAAGTTTTCATCATCGCCGGCGGATATAACAGGTCCTCTGTAAATCCGAGACAGAGCATTTTTGCCCTGTATCCTTTGCTTGCTTGATGGATACCTCCTCTTCCTCTGCCGATGTCATGGCTGTCCATTGCTTTCAGTAAGGTCAGGTAGCTGTTGGCATCAAACCGCTGGGACAGCTTTTGGGCCTGATAATGCAGGTAAGTCTCAACGGAAAACGAAGCTTCATCTGATATGGAATACCATTCTTCCGTTTGTTCCCGTTGAAACCGCTGATTAAATAACGTTCCCGAACGGTAGGTCAGCATTCCAATCATTCTGGCAATGCCAAGCCCTTTGGCAGGTGACACTTCTGATGAATAGTTCCCATTATTCCATTCCGGATCACTCACAATCGCCGTTCGCCCAATGGCATTGAAACCAATGGCATAATCGCTTAAGGCAGGTGTGACCGCAATGGGAATCAAACGGTCCATAAAATCAGGGTAGAGCAAGCCCCATTCCATAACCTGCATCCCGCCAAGCGATCCACCGATGACTGTGTCAAGTGAATGAATGTGAAGAACTTCAAGCAATCGTTTTTGAGCATTAACCATGTCTCGGATGGTAATGAGCGGAAAATCCCCGCCATATCTCTCCCCTGTCAAAGGGTTGATGGAAAGCGGTCCTGTCGTCCCTTCACAGCCGCCAAGAACGTTGGTCGTAATCACCTGGTATTTTTCTGAATCGATATATTGGCCTGGCCCAATGAGTCCTTCCCACCACCCGGGTCCAATTTCTGTCGTCATCGTATATTGATTTCCTGTAAGTGCATGGCACACCAAAATAGCCGGAGCATCAGCCGCTCCTATGCGCTGATAGGCAATATGAACATCGGTTAATGTTTTGCCGGATTCCAGAACGAGATTCCCTATTTCTGCCACTTCATTTTCAATTGCTGCCTGTGCATTTGCCATCAGATATCCCTCCGATTTTATCAAACAAAAAACACCTCTCTTTTTAGATTCAGAGAGGTGCAATCATCCATTTTGGGGTTGTACCGTCTCTTATCTGTCAAAGTGTTTTGCCTTTGCAGGATTTGGCACCAGTACAGAATAATCTCTGCAGGTTGCCGGGTATCATCGGGCCAGTCCCTCCACCACTCTTGATAAGAGTTAACTATTCGTTTTTATGAACAACTTTAATACGTTCAAAAATACAGCAGTCTTATGAATTTGTCAATTAAATTCCGAAAGTTTTTTATTGTTTGTCTTCGTGTTTGCCTTCCTCCTCCAGCGGGTAAAACTTATGTATACTATATTCCAAAAGAGGTGAGGGTATGCCTTCTTACCATAGAATCCTGGTTGGTGTTGACGGTTCCCGTTCATCGGAAGTGGCGTTTTACAGAGCGATTGAAGTGGCAAAAGAATATCATGCCAAGTTGTATATCGTACACATAACTGAAGACCGCCTTCCGGCTGCTCCACTTGATGCCGGAGCCATTAATATTGAAATGGACAGAGATCGGATTGCAGCCAGAACACTTTTGGACGACTATGAAAAATTGGCCAGAAACCATGGACTAACACATGTAACCACTTTATCAAACTCAGGATCGCCCAAAATGGAAATTCTCTCATTTGCCTCCATGCATGAATCAGATTTGATTGTTTGTGGTGCAACAGGATTAAATGCGATGGAACGCATTTTTATCGGAAGTGTCTCACAGTATATTACGCGCCATGCCAATTGTGATGTACTGATCGCAAGAAACAGCCAAAAAATTACATCCTCAGGATTAAGCATCAGAAGTACGAGCCAACGATAAAAAACCCCCGTCCGCGAATGACGGGGGCATGGATTATTTGCTGAATGTATGGTTTCCGATAACCGTACAAGCAGGTTTCGTATCGAGCCATCTGCTAACGGCTGTCTTTTTATTGTAAAAGAACAGAGCACCGTTCGTGTTATCATAACCAGATAAGGCCTTGTCTACTGCCTTTTCCGACTCGGGAGAAGGTTTCTTTAAATTGTTCTCCATAACCGGCTGAAATTGTCCTTTGTCGTAGATGACGTCATGAATGGAATCAGGAAAGCCGTCATCTTCAACGCGGTTCAAGACAACAGAGGCCACCGCTACCTTTCCTTCAAAGCTTTCTCCCATTGCTTCTGCTTCAACAAGAGAAGCGAGCAATTTTTTATCTTCCGGCGTTGCTTTTATTTGTTCTGACGCAGCGTTTGTTTTTTCAGCGCTTATTCCCTTTACTGGCTGCACCTTTAAATTTTGTCCCGGATAAATCAAATTGCCGGTAAGTCCATTCTCTTTTTTGATCTCCTGAAACGGCACATTATAGGATTGCCCCAGCTTCCAAAGAGTATCCCCTTCTTTAACTGTATGTGCACTGGCTCCTGTACCTCCAGTTATAGATAGCACAATGGCTGTGATTCCTGTGATGATACTCACCTTTTTAAACATGAATCGTACCTCCTTGAGTCATAAAATTTCGTCTGCGGTGAAAATGATGATTCTAGACAAAAAGCGGACGTTTTTACCTAACGCAGTCCCTAGGAGGTAGGTTTCGGGTAATCATGTTATTTTGTGACCATTGACTCACAGATTGTCTTTTTACATGAACATATTGTCCCCCTCATAAACTAAAATAAAAAGCGATCAGAGAGGATGAAGAGCGTGACCCTTCTAGAACGTATTGAAACGCTTTTTGGTTCCATGCATAATCCCTCTTCCAGACAGCTTTTAACGGCCATTAAACAATTGGATGCCCGCCTCGAGGATGTAACCCCTTTCTTAAAAGAACCCGGCAATAAACCTTACGGAAGACAGATGTTTTATCAGAATGATCACATTGAAATTCTTGTTATGCAATGGTCAACTTATCTCGACTGTGCTCCTCATGATCATGGCCAGTCCTATGGTTGGGTTCAGATTATTGCTGGCAGCTCAGATCATTGGATTTATGAGATTTCTCCTGCCAGCCTTCCATTGGAGAGATTAAATCGGAAAGAAAAAAGCGGTTCCTATTTGAATGTGGGCAAAGGAATGATTCATAAAATGGGATCCCGAGGAGAAGAGCCTTTGATTACACTGCACGTTTATACACCACCAATCAGCGGGATGAAGGTCTATGATTTAAATAAATGCGCGGTCTGTATCGTATCCGAGGATTGCGGTGCCTGGTGGCCAGAGGAACAAAAGCAGCAGCTTAAAACGGTTCGTCTAAAAGGGCCATGGGAAAATGAACCTTAAATCATTTCATATATCATGATTTCAGGTCATTTAAGACCTTGTGCACAAAGCAGTCCACTTTTCCCTACCGTTTTATTCCTTTTTTACCCTTACCTCCTCACGTCCACCCTTAAGGGTTGAAACTCTCTCTCATCGTGTTAAGATAAGAACTTATATGATGAAATTGACTACACGGCTATAAGGAGAGGTTGCATGTTAGAAACAAAGAAAGTGCTTGTTATTGGAGCAGGTTCAATGGCAGAAGCAATTGCTGCCGGAATGGTCACACAGGATAAGCTGCCTGCCAGCAACATTACAATGACAAACAAACAAAATGATGAACGAAGAATTGAACTCATGAAAAAATACAAGGTCGGGGCATTGCCCTACCATGAAGCTAAAATTGATGAAGCCGACGTCATTCTTTTGGCCATGAAGCCAAAAGATGCAGAAAGTGCATTGTTGGAGCTTGCTCCTCATGTGAATTCAAACCAAATCATCATGTCGGTATTAGCAGGTATATCGACTTCTTATATGGAAGAATTGCTTCCAGAAGGACAGCCGGTGATCCGGGTGATGCCGAACACGTCAAGTACGATCGGAGAATCAATCACAGCTATAACAGGCGGAAATTCAGTATCTATGGAGCATATTGAACTGGCCAAAGCGTTGTTTTCTGCGATCGGAAGAGTAAAAGTAATTGATGAAGAGCAAATGGACGTTTTCACAGGAATTGCGGGAAGCGGACCAGCCTATATTTATTACATTCTTGAGCATATTGAAAAAACAGCGGTGGCCGAGGGACTGGATGAAGACATGGCAAGAGAGATTGCTGCGCAAACTATATTTGGCGCCAGCAAAATGGTGCTTGATACAAATGCTGATCCGGAAACCTTAAGAAAAAGAGTAACTTCCCCTAACGGGACAACCGCCGCCGGACTTGATGCCCTTCGTGAAAATCATGCAGGACAGGCATTTTCAGAAGCCATTCTAAGTGCCAAGAAAAGGTCAGCTGAAATCCGGAAGGAATTTGAGAAAGTTTCTGTTTAAAACTGCAACACGATTATCCCAATTCATTTTGGGGTGATCGTTTTTTGTTTGTAGTAATTAAAGGTATAGCCTTCCCTGCTCTTCTTCATACTGTTAGAGAGAAACGGAAGGAGCTGTCACAACATGCCTCGTTTTAAGATCATTGATATGATTCTCTTGGCAACCATAGCCACTGTTTTTATATGGTCAGCGATTCAACCCCGGGATTACTTTACATGGGCTCTAGAGGTCACACCCGCTGTGGCATTGTTACTTGTTCTTCTCTTCACGTATCATCGTTTTTCACTGACCACTCTCTCTTATACAGGCCTTACTGTTTTGATTCTCATGATGTTTATTGGAGGGCATTATACCTATGATGATGTTCCTTTGTTTGAAAGCATCCAAAAAGCCGGCCACTTCCAGCGGAATGATTACGACCGATTTGGCCATTTTTTGAAAGGGTTTGCGATTCTGCCCATTCGGGAAGTGCTCTTCCGTTCAACGGGTATAAAGAACAAATTTTGGACAAGCGCCATCAGCATGAGTTTTGTCATGTCCATCGCTGCCCTGTATGAAATTGTTGAATGGCTGACAGCAAAAATCGCCGGTACACCGGCAAAGGATTTTTTGGGCACACAGGGGGATCTATGGGACTCCCAATGGGACATGAGCCTGGCCTTTCTGGGCGCCATTGTGTGTTTAATCCTGTTCACCCGTTTTCATGACAGAAAAATGTCTGAGTCAGGATTGAAACCGAAGCAGGACGCGGTCAACTGATGAACCGTATCCTTCTCCAAATAAATGCACGATAAGGTAAAAGAGCTGATACAATTCTTTCCGATCCTCATAATCTTGTCCGAGCGGACGATAGTATGTATACGCCTCATAAAAGGAAGGAGAATATCCTCCAAAACGTTCGGTAACCGCCAGATCCATCTCACTGTGCCCGTAAAGAACGGCCGGGTCAATTAACACCGGTTCTCCCTTTGAATCACTCATCCAGTTTCCTCCCCACAAATCCCCATAAAGCAATGAGACTTCCGGCTGCTAAGAATCCATTGTGTCAAATGATCCATCAGTTTCAGGAGGTTCTCATACCTCCTGCCATGGATGGTTTTAAGCTTCGTCCCTAATTGCACCTGGCGCTTGTTTTAAATAGGGAGAAATACGTTGAATCAACTTGTCTTGAAACATAAACAACACCACCTGCTTCATATAGTTTGAAGATCATGCATTTAAAACGAATGGAGCAGAAGGTGAAGATAGATGCAAACGTTCATTGGATTAAAAGAAGGCATCCACGCCAGGAGAAATATGCTGCTTTCCATGCAGCAGGAGGATGGTTCTTTTCGATTTTGTTTTGAAAACCCGGTAACCACGGATGCTTATTTATTGGTGTTGCTTGTTCTTTTTAACTGGAAGGATCATCATCTGAAAGACGTACTTGCCCGGCGGATTCTCTCCAAACAATCTTCCGATGGCACATGGAGAGTTTACCCTGATGAAAAGAAAGGCAATCTTTCTGTCACCATCGAGGCGTATTGTGCGCTTTGCTATTATGGGCAGGACATTCATGACGAAAACATGCAGCGGGCGAGAAGCTTTATTTTGTCAGAAGGAGGCTTTAAAAAAGCAACTTTACTGACCAAAGCCTTTTTGTCAATGAATGGAATACTTCCCTGGCCCCGTCTGCCTTTTGATCCCGGCCTGTTAATCGATTTGCCGGCCATATCACCGCTTCAGTTTTTTGACTTAAGCAGTTTCGCCCGTATCCATTTTGTACCCATGATTGCTGGCATGAGAAACCAATTTTCAATATCTCACCCTTCTAAAGAATACCTTGCCGATTTAGCTCCCTCACGCGACAGCAAAAGCTGCTGGGAGGAGTTTGAAAATCAATCCTTTATCCGCTTTTTTAGCGATCATGCCGTTCCTTCCGACTCGATCGATGCAAAGCTGGAAAAGTATATGTTAAACCGAATCGAGAAGGACGGAACCCTGCTCAGCTATGCTATTTCGACTGTTTTTATGGTATATGGACTTCTCTCTTTGGGATACTCCATGGATTCTCCCGTTATCCAGAATGGGATTTACGGCATCATTTCTCTACTATGCTACAATGGGCAGCATTACATCGTCCAAAACTCGCCCTCCGCTATTTGGGATACTTCCCTAAGCTTATACGCTTTGCTGGAATCAGGAATGTCACCTGTAGACCCGTGTATCCAACAAGGGATCCATTTTTTACTGAAACATCAGCATACCGAAAAAGGCGATTGGCAGTACCACTGTCCAGAAGCTGCTCCGGGAGGATGGGGATTTTCAGAAAGCAATACAATTCACCCTGATCCGGATGATACCCAGGCAGCATTGCGGCCGCTTTCTGTTCTTGCCCATTATTCTGGCCAGATTCTTCATTCCTGGCAAAAGGGAATCAACTGGCTTTTAGCCATGCAAAATGATGACGGGGGCTGGGCATCCTTCGAAAAAAATACAAATAAAGCATGGCTTGGGGAGCTTCCCATAGACCATGCATATGACGCCTTAATTGATGCTTCGTTTGCAGACATGACAGGCAGGATCCTCGAATTTCTTGGAACATACAGTCCTCTCACCCTAAATGACACATCCATCCAGAAAGCGGTCAACTGGTTACATCATAATCAGGAAGCTGATGGATCATGGCTCGGCCGCTGGGGAGTTTGCTATCTGTATGGAACATGGGCCGCTGTTACCGGTTTGGCTGCGGCAGGCCATTCCCTTCAGGATAATGATCATTTAAAAAAAGCTGAGAAGTGGATCCGTAACGTTCAGCATGATAACGGAAGCTGGGGGGAATCGTGTGCAAGTGATATTTATCAAACCTATACGCCACTTCCCTATGGAACCCTTGTCCAAACCTCCTGGGCACTAGACAGTCTGACCTGTCTGCATTCCGCGCCTACCCCCGAAATTGAAAAAGCGGTCCGATATCTGCTTCATGCACACGATCTGCCTGGAACTCAGCCTTATCCGACAGGCAACGGCCTCCCAGGCTACAATTATGTGATCTACCACAGCTACAGCCATATATATCCACTTCTGGCTTTAAGCCATGTGCATACGAAATACGTCAGTCAAGGTGCGGGCTGAGCCGCCCGTACCCTGTGTCGTATACAGCTTGCGCGATCACCCTGTGCCCGACGTTGTTCGGATGGATGCTGTCCCAGGACAAAAGTTCTTTTTCACGTCCAACGAATAAAGAATAAATATCCGCCACTTTTACATTTGGCAAGGTTTGAAAGCTCTCGATATGGCGGTTGAAAAGCCTGACCCATTTGTATGCGGTGTCCCAGCGGTGGTAAGGATTATAAATATTCGTCAACCGGATAATATAGCTGCTTCTTCCTTTTTCTTTAAGCTGAATAATCTGTTTCAATATATGGCTCATATTTTTTTGGCACTCTTTTAACGTCCTGTGAAGTTCTGCCTCTTGTTTGTTTAACAAGTATTTTTTTCCGGCTTTGATCAAGTCATTTCCTCCGGCGGTTATCGTAATAATTTCCGACCGTTGCAAAGCCTTTCTCACCTTCGGTTCCTCAATAGATGCCAAAACATCCTGGGTCGTATACCCGTTTTTGGAGTAGTTATGAAGGTCGTACGTCTTAAGCAACGCATGCTCGGTCAACAGATGATACCTTTGAGCAAAGCTTCCCCATTCATCAGAAGAACCGATTCCTACGGAAATGGAGTCCCCCAAGGCAGTATAATGAGAATGCACTTTCCAAGATAAGCCCATCATGCTCGCACCTTTCGCACTCAATTATTTATAAAATATGAAGAAAGAGGGAAAGAGGTACGAAAATTCCAAATAAATTTCTTGCCAATTATTTTGATGGGATGATATATTTTAATTAATTTACGGGATGTGGCGCAGCTTGGTAGCGCGCATGCATGGGGTGCATGAGGCCGCAGGTTCAAATCCTGTCATCCCGACCAGTGCACTAAACTTACATAAGATCACGGGATTTGAAGCAGTGATTTTCTTCCTTCCAGATCCCGTTTTGCTCATAAAGACCATTTCTGAAAACATTCATTTGGTGGTCTTTTTTATTATGGTTTTCAACCAACATCTGATTGAAACGCTTACATTCAGAGCTCCTGTCTTCAATTCTTGACTACATATTCTGCTTGTGGTTAAACTGAATTCAGGTAGGGGAAAATGGTATTAAACACTTATAGAATCTGCACTATCTCATACATGGACTGCAAAAGAGCGCAGATTTTGAATCCTTTTTTTCGACCGGGGTACATAATCAAAAAACAGCAGCGGGGGCTGCTGTTTTTATGTCTTAGGGGGTATACTTTATAGGTGAATGTTTTTAAATTGTAAAGCATTTGTAAATGTTTTATTTCAAATTGTAAAAGCTGTTTATCTTTACAATCATTAAAGTTATAATTACGAATGGTTTGGGTTAACAAATTATTTAGGGTAAATTTACTTTTTCTTAACAAACGGAGGTTTTAGTCAATGATTTTTGGATCAAAAAAGGATTTGTTTCTGGACTTACTATCAAGCATCGCAGATAACGTTCGTGACTCCGCTCAGTACTTTGTGGATTTTAAAATCGGTTCCGAAGCAGATTTGAAAGAATTTGCGAGAAAGATGAAAGAATACGAAAACAAGGGCGATGACTTTATTCATGAGCTCATTATCGGTTTAAATAAAACCTTTATTACTCCCTTAGAACGTGAAGACATTTTGGAACTTGCGAATAAAATGGATGATATCCTGGACGGCATGGAACAATGTGCTTCCCGCTTCGAAATGTACAATATTGTTAAACCCGACCAATACATGGTGAAGTTCGCAGGACACATTCTTGAAGCAACTTATGAAGTTGCCGAATCTGCCAAGTTGCTTCACAAGAAAAAACTAATGGAAATCCGTCCTCATGCGATTAAATTGAATGACCTTGAATCTGTAGTGGACGACCTTCTTCGTGTAAGTATCAAAAACTTGTTCAGCATGGAAAAGGACCCTATCAAAATTATTCAGTATAAAGAGCTTTATGAGCTTCTTGAAGCGATCTCTGACAGCACAGAAGACGTGGCCGATACTCTCGAAACTATCATCATGCGAAATGCCTAAGGAGTGATTGGCTATGGATATATTATTTGTTCTGATTATTTTAGTCGTGATTTTTGCACTGGCGTTTGATTTTATTAACGGATTTCATGATACCGCCAATGCAATTGCGACCTCTGTGTCTACAAAAGCTCTTCCTCCAAAGGTAGCGATTGTGATGGCGGCAACAATGAACTTTGTCGGTGCCCTTACCTTTACAGGAGTTGCAAAAAGTGTAAGTAAAGACATCGTTGATCCATTCCAGTTCAGCGATGAAAAAATCGGGCTGATGATTGTGCTGTCTGCCCTCATTTCCGGAATTGCATGGAACTTGATTACCTGGTACTACGGGATTCCTTCCAGTTCCTCGCATGCCATTATCGGTTCCATTGCCGGTGCAGCAATTTCTGCTGCAGGATTCGGTGTTTTAAACTACGATGGCTTCGTGAAAATCATTCAGGCTTTAGTCATATCGCCGTTTGTGGCTTTGGCTGTCGGCTTTATAATCATGAGCATCTTTGCAGCTATTTTCAAAAATTTCAACAAGACGAAAACCAACAAAGGGTTCCGTACGTTTCAGATCTTCACAGCGGCGCTTCAATCCTTCTCACATGGAACGAATGACGCGCAAAAAGCAATGGGGATCATTACTCTTGCTTTGATTGCCGGTGGATATCATACAACAGAAGGCATTCCTATGTGGGTAAGGGTGGCTGCGGCGCTTTCCATGGGTATCGGTACATCTGTCGGCGGGTGGAAGATCATTAAAACCGTTGGCGGAAAAATCATGAAGCTTCAGCCGGTAAACGGTGCAGCAGCTGATTTATCATCTGCTATTATCATCTTTACATTTACAGCGTTAAAGCTGCCGGTCAGTACAACTCATGTTATTTCCTCAGCAATTATGGGGGTTGGTTCAGCGAAACGAGTGAAAGGTGTAAAATGGGGCGTGGCGAGACGCATTGTCATGACATGGATTATTACCCTCCCTATTTCCGCCGTTATTGCTGCCATCGTCTATCAAATATTGAATCTATTTCTTTAAATGAACCAAGCCTCAGGGATTCCCTTGAGGCTTTTTCTTTGTTCATTCTGATTACACCCGAGACCCTTGTCTATACGATTTCCCCTAAACAAGCATATACATAGGAAGAAAACCAATTTGAGGTGAAAAATTTGTCCAGATGCAGAAAAAACAACGAATCTCTGCGCTTTTTTCCTTATGGCGGATATGACCCATTCCACAAAGAATCTGTTTCCCACCATCCTGAACTGATTGAACCTTCCCCGCCGCGGCCTCCGTTTCCAGCTCCTGCTCAGGGATTTGGCCCTGAAGCAGCAATGGGCGCCTTTCTGCCCCCTCCAGGTCCGGGTGCCTATATGAACCCTCAAATGCTGCCGCCACGTCCACCCTATCCATACAACCCCTACTATATGCCACAGGGCGCAAACGGCAAACAGCCAAACACGAAAGCCTCGCAATCTAACCTGCCTTCCCTGCCAAATGGATTTCCTTTTGGAAATGGAAGTTTTCCCGGAGGTCAGCAGTTTCCATTCAATCAGCAGCAGCCTTTCCAAAATCCCGGCGGCCAATTCAGCTGGGGAAAGACATTTAACGGCATTAACTCGGCCATGGGTATGATGCAGCAATTGGGTTCGATTATTTCCCTCTTCAAATAACACAAAAAGAGACTCAAGCTTTTGAGTCTTTTTTTATGTAAACAGCTGTTTTGCCAAAACAGCTCCCTCCAGATGATGAAGATCAATCCAGTACGCACGGTCGATAAACAGCGGTTTTTCGTGAGGAATGCCATCAAACAACGGCGGCAGAGCTGTCCCGCTAAACCAGTCTTCCTTTTTGGAAGCATTGCTGTAAAAGATATTCCAGCATGACAGGAGCTCGGGACTGTAAAATCGGGATGCTTTTCTTTTTAGCGAAAAAAACCGGATTCGTTCCTTTTTATAGTGGGGCAAATAAACAGCTGCATCCGAACTGAAAACATGTCCCCAATAGTCTGCTCTTGATCCTGTATGCATTTGCCGGTCCGCAAATTGCAAAGCCCCTGAGAATATTCTTTCATGAAAGAGCAGGCTGTACAGGCGCTTTCCAACTTTTATCCGTTTGGAAAGATCACGAAACGCTGTTACAGAGATTCCGGCCAACTTAGGCTTCTCACCTGCCACCGGAAAAAAGATCTTGGTCAGCTGAAACAGATTTTGCAGCTGAAAAGGGAGACTTTGAAAGACTTCTTTATGGATATCATTT
Organism: Fictibacillus sp. S7; assembly: GCF_004127935.1. NCBI lineage: Bacteria > Bacillati > Bacillota > Bacilli > Caryophanales > Fictibacillaceae > Fictibacillus > Fictibacillus sp. S7. The sequence continues at coordinate 939,370 of NZ_QJKL01000001.1, forward strand.
TGAATTACTTCCTTTTCAATCACGTTTTGTTCATTGATAATTAAAGCCATCGTAAGAATCCGGCTGTCTTTCTTCCAGAAAAAATGATCCCATACTCCCTTCATGAATGAAGAAATATCAAATCCTTTAAGCAGATGAAATAAACTCCTTCCCATTCTTTTGCTTTCTTCATACAGCAGCAATTGAGGATAAACGTCCTGAAAGATTAAACTATTGGCTGTTTCCAGCGTCCAGTAAATCTTTTCCCGTTGTTCATCAGTAAGCAGCCTCTTCAAAAATTCTCCCTGCAGGTCGGTCATATGATAGCCTGCGTTACGTGAGACCATATGTGCCAGAAAAGCCCAATGCAGTTCCTGATGCCGTTTGAAATATCGGTAATAGGCCTCTGTTCGGGTAATATTATTTTTGTTTTTTTCACTCGTTTGTTGCAGAATGTCCTCAATGATCCTCTTTTCATCGCCAATATATACAGGAATTTTCCCATCGAAATCAAGCACTTTAAGCCGGAAAGACAGCCAGTTTTTATCATCTGGGGACATTTTCCAAAAACATTCTTCTGCAGCCGGTTTAAGACGTTTAAAAAAGCGGGCTGTGAGAGCGGAAGGGATAAGAAAGGCTTTGGAAAGCGTCCGGTTCAGGCGGTGGTTTTTCATAAGGCATCTCCTTCAACACCGTTCTGTTAAAAGGTATGAAAGGAGAAGCGAAAATAAACCATCATCCATGCAAGATTGCTGGATGATGGTTTATCAATCATGATTTGGAGGCAACGCCGCCTGACAGAATGAATTTCATGGCGTCTTCGGCCTTAATATCAAGAACCGTAACCTCTTTTTTGGGTACCAGAAAGGTAAATCCTGCGATTTGAAAGGTTTGCGGAATATACACAGCAACATGCTCCGAAAGCTCATCTCCCAGATCCTTCAGGTCTTCAGCTGTAACAAACCCAATGCTCTTTAAACCGGTAGCAGGTATCTCCACCAGGACTACCGTTGAAAACGACTTCTTTTCACCAAGCAACGACTGAAAGGTATCTTTAATGACGGTATAAAGCGTTTTAACCAGCGGAATCCGTTCCAGAGCGGAATCGAGAAGAAAAATAATCTGCCCGCTGATGACCTGGGACGAAAGCCAGCCGAGAAGTGTTAAAAGAATAATTGTTGCCAGAATGCCGATGCCTGGTATATAGCCGCCTTTCATATAGCTTCTAAGTGTATCCCCAAGGATCCCGTCCAGAAAATCGAACACTTTGACAAGAACATAAAACACAAGAATGATCGGAAGTGCCGTAAGGATTCCGTTCATAAAATATTTGGCAACGGTTTTCACTATCCTTCTCTCCTATTGATGCACACGGTGCTGCTTGATTCTGTCTTTCAGCTTTTCCTGCAGTCGGCGTGTTACAGGGCCTATTGGATAGGTTGCCTGCACATCTCCCTCAACGGAGATGACAGGTGCAATCTCCATGGTTGTACTTGAGATAAATACTTCATCTGCTGCTTGAAGTTCTTCGGTTGTGAACGGCTCCTCGTTTACCGCGATTCCCTCTTCCCCGGCAATTTCGAGAATATGCTGCCGTGTAATTCCATTTAAAATAAGGTTTGTTGCCGGATGTGTGCGCACTTCATTATGTTTAACGATATAAAGGTTGGAAGAAGAACCCTCAGTGCATAAACCTTCCCGGTGCTGAAGAGCTTCACCGCAAGAATGATCGGCCGCGATTCGTTTAGCCATGGTATTTCCGAGAAGATTCAGGCTTTTAATATCACAGCGGAGCCAGCGAATGTCCGGTGTCAGGTACGTTTTTATGCCCTTCTCTTGAGCCTCTGCCGGAGGATCCATTTTTCGGGCAAACCCGGTAATCAGGCAGGCTGATTCTCTTTCGAACAAATGAGCTCTTGGTGAAGCGCCTCTCGTCATTTGTATGTAAACAATACCATTATGGATGTTGTTCGCCTTAATCAATTCGGCGGTCTTCTCCTTTATTTGCTCTATAGAATAGGGCAGTTTCATATCAAGCTTTTGGGCACTTTCTTCAAAACGACGAAAATGTTCATTCAGCGAAAAGGGTTCACCGCCATAAATATAGACAACTTCATAGATGCCATCCCCGAAATTATAGCCTCTGTCTTCCATATCAATAGAGACATGATCCCGTTCAATAATCTGGTTTCCAAATAAAACAAATGGATTCTCCATTTCATATCACCTCGTAATCGATTATATGACAGGATTACCGTGTTTAGCTACCTTCAATGTCGTTTTGCGACAGTTAAAAAAAGATTACCCTTGTATTTGGGCAATCTTTCTTGATGAATTCTATTCCTTTTCAGCGGAAACTACTTTTTGGTTCTTCAGTGTTACGATGTATTTGTCTTTCCCTACTTTTACTTTGAATTCATCATCGTACTGGTTCTTCAAATCTTCATCCAACTCAAACTTCTTCTGAAAATGATCGTTGATTGCTTTTAAGTTTGCCTTGCGATTATTCTCTCTTTGAATGGAAGACGATAAAACGATTACAAAAACAACGGTACTGATGACAAAAATAATCTTTGCTCTTCTGCTCACGGCCTGCTCCCTTCCTCCAAATGATTCCAAAGATAAGTATATCTTATCTTTGCCATGAAAAAAAGCAGATGTTTGGTCTGCTTTTTTCGCCTTATTTCCACCAGTCATCCTGCGGAGCGGCAGGCAGGCGCCGTTTATGTTCTGTAATGGCATACCGGTGTTCGATTTTTTCTATGGCTTCAGCCGATACTTCTTTTCCTTCGAGGTAATCATCGAGCTCGTTATACGTGATGCCAAGGGCTGTTTCATCGGGCACCCCAGGTTTGTCATCTTCAAGGTCAGCCGTAGGAACTTTCATGTAGATTCTTTCTTCTGCTCCCAATTCTTTCAGCAATGCTTTCCCCTGTCTTTTGTTCAGGCCGGTCAAAGGCACAAGATCACATGCTCCGTCTCCATATTTGGTGAAAAATCCTGTGATCGCTTCAGCCGCATGGTCTGTCCCAATGACAAGGCATTGATTGGCTGCTCCGATATCATATTGAACTTTCATTCTTTCTCTGGCTTTAATATTGCCCTTTAGAAAATCCGTGATCTTTCCGCCGGTCGCTTCATGAAAGGCGTCTGCCGAAGCATCCACCGCATTTTTAATATTCACGGTAACCGTGCGATCCGGTTGGATGAAGTTCAATGCTCGCTGTGCATCTTCTTCATCCTTCTGCACGCCGTAAGGAAGACGGACGGCGATAAACTGGTAGCTGTCATCTCCTGTTTCCTTCTTTAATTCATTGACCGCCATCTGAGCCAGCTTGCCTGCAAGTGAGGAATCCTGGCCACCGCTGATTCCGAGGACAAAGCCTTTCAACTTATTCTTCTTGACATATTCCTTCATAAATCCAACTCTGTTTCGGATTTCCTCCTGTGGATTTATTTCAGGTTTCACTCCTAAGTCATTAATAATCTTCTGCTGCATTTCAGTCATGATTTCATCCACCTTTGTCGAAGTAATACAGTTATATTACCCTTTAATAGAAAGCGAAAAACTATGTTAGTTTTTATCACATGATATTATAGCATTCATGATACCCTGTTGTATCGATTTTTGTTACAGGTGGTATTCCTTTTTCAGTCCAGAAAGCTCGGAAAGAGAGCGTGTGGACCAGTCATCCCCTTTTTGTTCCAATTCCTTTTGCATCTCTTCCAAAGACATTTTCAATGATTCATAATAATCCGGAACCTGCTCTTCGTAAGGTTTAACCGTATGCTCGGGAGACCATGTTTTTTCTTGAAAAGCCAGTGCTTTTCGCTGATGGAAAAACGGAACATCTGCCTGGTTTGGGTTGTGCAGGTCCCCCTGTTTTGGATGTTTCAAAACCGCCAGAATGCTCACGAGCACTTTTCCATTTTTCACCTGTTCTGCCTCACCTATATATTTCCCTGTTTTGTATAACGCGGTAACTTTCATTCCCGGTTCAATTGTATTCATGGTTTTGATCTCCTTTCGATTTCTTTCATCACTTCAAAGGCCAAATCTTCATTCCCAAATAACGAAAGCACTCCGAGTACGGATTCGTCCGCTATTTCTTCGGACTCTTGTTTTGAAACGGTTTGTTCGAGCATATGGTTGAGTCTTTCGTTTTCCTGCTGAGACGGATAGGCACGGAAGTACAGTGCTTTCGGATCGATATCGTGATTGATACACCATTGGGCAAATACAAGAATCATCATGCCTTCATCTTGTTTATAATTTTGAATAATTTGCTGTTCCAAATCTTTTGGATCCATTTGTTTCACTCCTTCATCCCTCTCCACTATATTAGCATCCCTTTTAAAAAAAGAAAAAAGCCAGTGAAGGTTTTTGTGAAAAACACTCCACTGGCTGATCTGATGTCTCATATAACTATTGCTGTACAGGTTTTTTCCAGAAGCCGACAAGCAGCGCTGTAACGAGGGCACCGATCAGGATTGCAAGCCCGTATAAGAATGGATTCCCTTCAACAAACGGAACAACAAAGATTCCGCCGTGAGGCGCCCGGAGACCGATACCGAACAGCATTGTAAGCGCTCCTGCCGTTGCGGAGCCTGCCACCAAGGAAGGAATAACGCGCCCTGGATCTGCTGCCGCAAACGGAATGGCCCCTTCTGTAATAAAAGAAAGACCCATTACATAACATGTTTTTCCTGCTTCACGCTCTTGCTTTGTAAATTTATTTCTGAAAATGGACGTTGCAATGGCGAGGCCGAGCGGCGGCACCATACCGCCAGCCATAATCGCTGCATGCGGTGCAAAGTTGCCGGCATCGATCATTGCTATACCAAATGTAAAGGCTGCCTTGTTGATCGGGCCACCCATGTCAATGGCCATCATTCCTCCAAGCAGAAGACCGACAAGGATGGCGTTTCCTTTACCCAAGCCCTGCAGCCACGAAGATAGAGCTTCATTTAATGCCTGTACTGGATCATTAATCACAAAGAGCATAATCAAACCGGTAATCAGTATGCCAAATACCGGATAGAGCAAAACGGGTTTAATGCCTTCCAAGGATTGTGGAAGCCTGGAAAACAGTTTTTTCAGTCCAAGAACAATGTAACCGGCAAGAAATCCGGCAATAAGGCCGCCGAGGAATCCGCTGTTTCCAGTGGATGCCAGGAAACCTCCGACCATCCCTGGGGCAAAGCCCGGGCTGTCTGCGATACTTCGAGCAATAAAGCCGGCAAGCACGGCAACCATTAATGCAAAAGCCGTTTTACCGCCAATCGTATCAAGCGCGGCCGCAAACTGATTATAAGAAGGATCTTTCGGATCGGCTGAATGAATCCCAAACATAAAGGAAATGGCGATTAATATCCCGCCACCGACAACAAAAGGAAGCATGTTAGAAACACCATTCATCAAATGACGGTAAAATGCCGATTGACGCTTTGGTTTTTCTCCGTCTTCAGCAGCACGCGGTCTGCTGCCTGCTGTATAAACGGTTCCCTTTTTTTCTGCCGCATCATTCAGCAGTTTTTGCGGATTTCGAATAGCCTGAGCCACCGGAACCTGAATGAGTGTTTTCCCCTGAAAGCGGTCCATTTCAACTTGCTTATCCGCAGCGACAATGACAGCAGTCGCTTTTTCAATATCCGACGAGGTTAACCGGTTTTTTACACCACTTGAGCCGTTGGTCTCCACCTTCAGTTTCAATCCAAGCTCATTGGCTTTGGCTTTTAAGGCGTCAGCGGCCATGTAAGTGTGGGCAATACCGGTAGGGCAAGCGGTAACAGCGACTACATACGTTTCATCATCACTTGTCTCCACTGGTTGATCTTCCGTTTCCTCTTCTGCTGCCTCGGCCACTTGTTTCTCATTAATCAATGTAATAACTTCATCTTCTGTTTCCGCTTTCAGCAAACCTTCACGGAATGTCATATCCATCAAATAGGAGGACAGCTTGGATAAAGTTTCAAGATGCTCATTGTTAGCGCCTTCACTGGCTGCGATCATAAAAAACAGGTTGGACGGCATGCCATCAAGCGCATCATAATCCACTCCCTCCACACTGCGGCCAAACGCAATGGAAGGGGTTTTAACAGCCGCGGTTTTGGCATGCGGAATCGCAATTCCTTCACCGATTCCGGTTGTGCTTTGTGCTTCTCTTGCAAGGATTGCTTCACGATAAGCTTCCTTATCATTCAGCTTTCCGGCTTCATGCAATTTATTGACAAGCTCATCGATTACACTCGATTTGTCTTTGGAAACAAGATTAAGCTTGATGGTATCTTTTGTAATCAGTTCTGTAATCTTCATCCTTCTTCCCCCTCTATCAGGTTTACGGTTACTTCAGGCAGATAGCGGTCAATGTCTTTTGCTGTACAGAACCCTTTTGAAAAGGCAGAGGCGCTTCCTGCTGTAACCCCATATTTAAAAGCTTCAAGCACATTTCCGTTTTTGGTGAAATGCGCAAGGAATCCGGCAACAACCGAATCTCCCGCTCCAACGGAATTTTCCAAGGTTCCAGATGGCACATTGGCGAAGGCAGCAAGTTCTTTGCTGACAAACACCGCCCCGTCCCCGGCCATGGAAACAAGCACATGCTGTGCCCCTTCGTTTACAAGCCGTCTCCCATAGGCGGCTGCCTCACGGGGATCTTTGATGGAGGCGCCTACTAAGTCGCCCAGCTCATGATGATTCGGTTTAATTAGAAAAGGATGATGAGCCAGTGCTTCCTGCAAAGGTTTTCCTTTTGAATCAAGAATAGCCTGTGCGCCTTTTTGCCGTATGGAGGAGATTAGTTGACCATAAAATTCATTTCGTAAACTGGATGGCAGGCTGCCAGCCAGCACAACAAAATCAGTTGATTCAAGATTTGCCAACAGATTGTCTTCCAATTGTTCCAATGCGGATACTGGAATGGAAGGAGAAATTCCGTTGATTTCTGTTTCTTTTCCGGTATTCAATTTAATGTTAATTCGTGTATTTTCTTCCACGCGGATAAATCGGGTGCCAATGTCAGCCTTCTGAAGAGAACTTTCAACAAAGTCGCCTGTAAATCCGCCGACGAATCCGGTTGCAACGCTGTCTACACCCAAATTTTTCAATACTTTTGAAACGTTGATTCCTTTTCCCCCTGCCACTATGGATTGTTCATTGACAAGGTTGATCTCGCCCTCCTTAAGACCATCTGTTTTCACAAAATAATCTATGGAAGGATTTAGTGTTACTGTATAAATCATTTTTCCACCGCCTTAACCAAGGTCTTCTTTTCAAATGATGCAAGCTGTACGTTTTTGCTTTTAACCGTAATAATAAATGCTTCTTCAAGCAAGGCGACTTTTGAAAAACTGGATTTTCCAAATTTAGATGGATCAGCGAGGACGTATTTTTCCTGAGAAAGCTCGAGTACCTTTTGCTTTAAAATGGATTCCTCAGGATCGGGTGTCGTATATCCCCAGTCCTCATGGATTCCGTTTATTCCGATAAAACATTTATCAAAACGATAATTTTCCAGACTCTTGATCGCTCCGCTGCCAATCATGGCCCCTGTCTTTGGTTTGATAAGGCCGCCAACCAGGTATGTCGGAATTCCCTTCTCTACGAGCGGTTCAACAAGCTGAATTCCATTCGTCACAACAATCAGGTTCTCCAGATTCAAATGCGGAATCATCTGCATTGTCGTTGTCCCGGCATCCAGATAAATGCATTCATGCTCCTGAACCAATGAAGCAGCATATTGGCCAATATTCTGTTTCTCCTCTACATTTCGGAGAGTTTTCTCGGCAAGGGAAGGTTCTTCTGCTTTATCCTCGATCCTTGATGCCCCGCCATGTATACGTTTTAGCTTTTTCGCTTTTTCAAGTCTGTCTAAATCCCTGCGGATCGTTGATTCCGAAGAACCTGTTTCCTGAACTAGCTCTTCGAGGGTTACTACCTTTTGGTTATCGAATAATGACAAAATAATTTCCTGGCGCTGCGAAAACAGCATCTAACCCCTCCTTGCTGGTACTTATTATAAAGTAAGCCTTTTCAATAATCAATCAAAAACTTTCAAAAACAATCAATTTCCATCATTAATTACAATTTTCAGTCAAAAACATTCATTATGGTGGTCGGTTTTGACAAAAGAAAAAAGCAGCCTGCGAAAGCTGGCTGCTTTTGATTGATTAAATTATTGTGCTTTTGTTTCATTAAATTTATTTTCAAGTTCATATCGGTTTTTCGGATGCTCACGGCACTCGTCCGAACAAGAGCGTTTATATTTTACTTCACATTCCTCACAGCAAACGTGCTGACGATTGCAATCAGGATTTGCGCAGTTTACATAACGGTCTTCTGTTTTACCGCAATAGTAGCATTTGGCGATGACCACATCTTCCTCGGTACGGTTAACCGGAACAGAAATCCGCTCATCGAAGACGTACATTTTACCATCCCAGAAACGTCCTTTTGTTTCCTCATCCTTACCGTATGTCGTAATTCCTCCATGCAGCTGGTAAACGTCCTTAAAACCTTCTTTCAGAAGGTATCCTGAAAACTTTTCGCAGCGAATTCCGCCGGTGCAGTATGTGAGTACTTTTTTATCTTTGAATTGTTCAAGATTTTCTTTAACCCATTCCGGAAAATCACGGGATGCTTTTACATCCGGGCGAATGGCATTTCGGAAATGGCCAATCTCATATTCATAGTCATTTCTTCCGTCAACAACCACGACATCGTCCCTCTGGATCATTTCCATCCATTCTTTAGGGCTCAATCGTTTTCCAGTAACCTCGTTCGGGTTCACGTCATCTTCAAAGCGCCATGTAACTAGCTCTTTTTTCGGACGAACGAACATTTTTTTGAAGGCATGCTCGTCTGCTTCATCGATTTTAAAAACGATATCTTCAAAACGAGGATCGCTCTTCAGGTCCCGCATATATTGCTCGGTTTGTTCAACCGTGCCCGAGATTGTTCCGTTGATCCCTTCTGGGGCAACAATGATTCTGCCCAGTACGCCGAGCTCTTTGCAATACTTTAAATGTTTTCTTGCGAAGTATTCATGCTCCTCGACTGGCACATACTTATAATACAATAAAATTCGATAAGGCTTTTGCATTTCGTTTGTCATATTAATCACCAACCTGCAACGTTGAATTTTGTTTTTGAAATGCATATAAAAAACCACCGGAATAACCCCGTGGTATTTATAACTATAATTGGCGCGCCCACCAGGATTCGAACCCAGAATACGAGAGCCGAAATCTCGTGTGATATCCATTTCACTATAGGCGCTTAACTGACTTTTTGGTTACCGTCACGAGATATATCATAAACAATATTCAGGAATAAAACAACCCTTTTCAATAAAATAATTTTATTTTTTTATTTCGATCTTAATTTTCAAGTGATTTCCGGTTGATAAATTCTTCTTCAATACCATGGTAATGCGTGATCGCCGGCTCTCCCTGTCTCCAGCACAGCAATACTTCCTCGTTTTCAATCATGGCCGGAAAATCAACAAGCCCTGCGTGGATATCTTTTAATTCCGCTCCAAATGAATGGATATTATGGATGTAGCTCTGAGCTTCCATCTCCATAAAATCGAGCTTGCTTTCAAGTACAAAAAAATCGTCATCCGGAGGATTATCTGACAACCGCAGTTTTTCCAATTGATCATAAAATTTCACAAAAGAAAGCTGAAGCTGCTGAAGGGCTTCTAACTCACGTGTAATGACCGGCAAAAGCTGATTCGCTTCTTCAACAGTAAAATATTTCATGCTAATAGACTCCTCTAGTGTTTACTTACTCTTTCATTATAACAACACTTCGGATGAATAGCATTAATAATGTACCGGCCAGAAAACCCACAATTGTAATTAGACGTTTGCTGTCTGCTTTTTCGGCTGCTTCAGATCCAGATAAAAATTTCTTACCTTGTCATCTTCAAGAAGTTCCGGGAAGTCTCTCCGGTATTCAGAGCTGATTAAAATGTGCGCTGCCAATGCTCCGGAATCTTTATTCATGAGACGGCGAAGAGTCAGCCACTTTTCCTGTTTTGTTTTCAAATGAAATTTTGTAACAAAAAGCATTATTCTATCATTTGCACTGAAATTGTTATGGTTTCCGCTATAGAGTGTAAGACTAGTAATTCCTTTCATCTCCATCACCATCCCCTTCACGTTCTTTTTATCATTATTATTCAATGTTTTTAGAAATATACTACCCCTTGGTAAATTAATCTATTACTACTAGTAAACTTATTTTTAAATACTAGACTGTGCAGTTTGCGATCCGGACGGTTTTTTGCTTTAATTGAATTATCAAAAAATGGGAAATGTTATTTGAAATTAAAGTGAAAAGCGGGGAAAAAGTATGTCCTTCACAAAAATCAATCCCTTCCAACTGGAAGAAGCAACGATTTCATACATTCAGGAAGCGCTGGAAAAAGAAGAAATTACTTCGCTAAAGATGGTAAGGATGTACATAGAAAGAATTTCGAAATTTAATCACACAGGCCCAGGACTGAATGCGGTTATTGAAATTAACCCTGATGCGATCCACATTGCAGAAGCACTGGATGCCGAACGATCCACTAAAGGAGCAAGAGGTCCTCTTCACGGGATTCCAGTTTTGATCAAAGATAATATTAATACCGGTGATGCCATGCACACCAGTGCCGGCTCTCTTGCCCTGAGCGAATCGTACGCCGACCAGGATGCCTTTATCGTGACAAAACTAAGAGAAGCGGGCGCCATTATTCTCGGGAAGACCAACCTGACTGAATGGGCAAATTTTATGACAGAAAACATGCCCAACGGATATAGTTCGCGCGGAGGACAGGTCCTGAATCCTTACGGACCCGGAAAATTTGATGTCAGCGGTTCAAGCTCAGGATCCGGATCTGCAGTAGCCGCAAATTTTGCCGTGGCTGCGATCGGAACCGAGACGTCCGGATCGATCACCAGTCCCGCGGCCGCAAACAGTATTGTCGGGATCAAACCGACCGTTGGCCTGCTCTCGCGATTTGGAATCATTCCTATTTCTGTCAGTCAGGATACCGCAGGTCCCATGACACGGACTGTAGCTGATGCCGCCATACTTCTTGGAGCGATGACGGGGCTTGATCACAATGATGCCGCCACGTTAAAGGCTTCCTATTCAAGCAAAGCTGACTATACCGCCTACCTGAGGGAACATGCATTAAACGGTACACGGATCGGTATTTCGTATGAATATTCCGTCAGAGAATTGTCTCCTTCTCAAAAGGAATTATTTGATCAAACGATTGCAACTATGAAAGAAAAAGGGGCAGAAATTGTTATTCTGGATTCAGCAACCCCTCTCGAACAGGAAGATGGGGATTTTAGTGTATTGCTTTATGAATTTAAATCGGGTATCAACTCCTACTTGAAACAGCACACCAAACTCCCATCAATCACCTCTCTGGAAGATGTGATTGCTTATAATTCAAAGCATCCTGAAACATGCCTGCAATATGGGCAGGTTCTTTTAGAGCAAAGTGAAAGCACATCCGGCACACTTACCGAGTCCTCGTATTTAAACAGCCGACTGGATGATCTTAAAAAAACAAGGGAACTTGGATTGGATCAGGCTCTTGACGAATTTCAGCTGGATGCCATTTTGTATCCAACAGATGAGGGCTATCGGTTTCCCGCAAAGGCAGGCTATCCTTCGATCAGTGTGCCCGCAGGCTATGATGATGAGGGCAAACCCTTTGGCATCCTTTTTACGGCAGGTGCGTTCTCCGAGCCGAAGCTGATATCATTGGCCTACTCTTTCGAACAGGCAACGAAATACCGTATACCGCCAAAAATGTAAGGTTACAAAAACCCGGCTCCAAATGGGAGCCGGGTTTTTTATGTTAATGCAGAATGACTTTTGAAGAGATGATCGCCGAGATGCTGGTGAGAGCTTTATCAATATCTTCAAAGGTAACATCATAGTGAGTGGTAAATCGGATCGTTTGAGGTCCAAAAGCAACAGCAAGTATTCCTTGGCCCTTGAGCAATTGAAGGAATTGGTCGGCAGAAAATCCGGTTTGCCCAATATTAACCAAAACAATATTGGTATCCACCTGGTTTTCGATGGAAAGCGACGGGATTTCCGCAAAGCCCTCTGCCAGCTTGCTGGCTTTTTCATGATCCTCATGCAGACGCTCCGTCATCTCGGTAAGCGCAATCCGTCCCGGTGCAGCCAGCACACCTCCCTGGCGGAGTCCTCCCCCAAGTCGTTTTCTCCACTTTCTTGCTTTTCGAATAAAATCCTCCGATCCGGCAATCAGGGAGCCGACCGGTGCCCCAAGCCCTTTGGAAAGGCAAATTTGTACCGTATCACAATAAGAAGCGAAATCTTTGACGCTAGTTCCACTGCCAGCTGCCGCATTAAAAAGGCGTGCGCCATCGATATGAACAGGGATCGAGGCAGCAGAACAAATTTTGTAAATGTCTTTCATATCACGAAGAGGAACGATCGCTCCGCCTGCACGGTTATGCGTATTTTCCAAACAAACAAGGCTTGTCTCAGGGTGATGAATATCGTCACTCCGAATCGCGTTTTTAACATCCTCTGCCTGCATGGAGCCGTTGATTCCCTTGACCAAACGAGGCTGAATTCCCGCAAAAGCCGATACAGCGGCTCCTTCATACATGTATATATGGGAGTCGCTCTCCATGATAACCTCACTGCCAGGTGCCGTATGGGTCAAAACTGCAATCTGGTTTCCTTGTGTACCGCTCGTGACAAACAATGCTTTTTCCTTTCCGAGCAGGTCAGCAGCGGTTTCTTCCAAGAAATTAACAGCAGGATCTTCTCCGTAGACATCGTCCCCCACCTCAGCTGTGTACATGGCCTTTCGCATACGCTCTGTCGGCTTTGTCACTGTGTCGCTTCTAAGATCGATCATTGCACTATACCCCTCCGGATGTTTTTTATCTATCGTAACACAATTGCCTTATAAAAAAGAAAAAAACTCCGGCAGCCCCGGAGTCCGTTTATGTTTAACGCGAAATGACTTCACTTTTCTTTTGTTGAAATCCAGCTGTAAGCTCGCTGTTTCTGTTGCTTTTTTGAACATCCCCTTCCACTCGCTGATAGCGGAGAGAAACAACAATCATGTCACCCATCTGTCTTCCCAATTTCATTCCTTCCTCGACATCTGCCTTATATTGAATACCTGCCAGAAACATCGTCCATGAAATCTCCTCGGCCAGCCGTTTCAGCTTCCCGTCTTCATGGGGGAAAAAGTAGGATAAGATCATATGGGCACAGCCTGCAGCGGAAGCCTGCTCACATACAAACGAAGGAGAAGAGGGAATTGCAAGAACCGGCTGCAGGGTGGCATCCAGCTGATGGGGACGTGGAACATCATACAAGTTTTTCACATAGTCAACGGCAGCCGCGGTATCCGATAATCCCATTGTCAGTGCCGCCCTAACTCTGGCAGACAACATAGGGGATAATTTATAAGATGAAATCAAATTTTCGGTTATCCGAAACCAAAAATCTTGTAGATGCTCACCATAAAAGTTGATCTTCTTCCGCTTGTCAGGAGTCAAATTTCGTAACGCTGAACGCACTTGCTTGAGCTCGTTGCCTTTAAAATCAACGGAAGCAGGATTCCTTAACTCCCAAGTGACCACGTTCCCTTTTCTGTCGGTAAATTCTCCCCTTCTGTTTCGTTTTAGGAAAAAGGTCGGCCAATTGTTACCATGCCCTTCATCTCGACTCCGGCTGCAATCAAACGAACTCCATGCAGGATATCTTCTGTTTATTCTCATTTTACTCCCCCATGCATCCTGTTTTATTTTAAACTAGTAATCATTTAACTTTATGGATGCATACCAAAAAACTTTCTTATATTTTTCAATGGCATACGTCTTTTCTTTTTTGGGGTTTGTCTTCATAATAAGAGAGACTACATCTCAGGGAGGTTAATTGATGAATTATTATGCTGTTCGTTTACCAGTTTTAGATGAAGAAAAAAGCAAGGTTCACCGTCAGGAACATCTTAGCTATCTTGAAAGCCTTGCAGAAAAAGGGAATATCTTTACATATGGAAGGTTTACCGACGGTAGTGGTGGACTAGTTATTTACAAGGCTGCCAATCTGGAAGAAGCAACTTCACTGGCCAAAAATGATCCGTACGTCGTGACCGGGGCCAGAGATTGTGTGGTTAACGAGTGGGCCATGAACATTGAAGTACTTTCGAAATAAAAAACAAAATCCCGGCAAAGCAACACTGCTTTACCGGGATTTTTCTTTAATATACGCAATAAAACCATCTCTGCACCCATCGTTTGCAAGAAGCCGCTGTACATAATAAACATCTTTTAACGGATCGCTTTTTTCAAACGATTGAATCAGACCGGAAGATTGTGGATCGTTCATGAGCTCCTGATACCAACATTGCTTTTTTAATTCCGCCAAATAATGAGCAAGATCGGGATCTTTTATCCTTAAGATATGCTTTTTAATAAATCCCACAATCCCGGCACCCGCAAGCAGTAGCAGCATTAACCCCGTCAGCATCGCATTCTCCTCAATCCCCTAATTCAATGATGGCATAATGGAACTTGGACGAAGGCCGCTTTATTACGGTAAATCCAAATTGTTCAAATCGGCTGCTTTTATAATGGTCCTTCAATACGACCCGTTCTTTGGCGACCCGTTTTGCTTCCGAAATAATATCCCCGGTAAGCGGCGAATATTCCGCCATATTCTTCAGTCCGCTCAAACCGGGGGATTGTATGGTTTCCTCGAACATCGGATCAAAATAAACAACATCGAAGGATTGGTCGGACTGTCGCTTCAGATAGGCCAAATGATCTTCGTGCAGGATGGTGATCCGGCGCATGGATTCATCCATTTCCTTCAACCCGCTTTCCCACGTTATCAATCCGCTTTTCACCAAAAACGCGATGTACTGGTTTTTCTCCAATCCGGTCACTTTCCCCTCTGGTCCGACAGCCAGGCTGCATACAATCGCATCAGAAGCCAGTCCGGCCGTACAATCAAGGACAGTCATGCCTTTTTTAAGCCGTGCCGCTGTGAGCAATGGATCATGCTCTCCCCTTACGATTTGCTTCACCCGGAACATCGAGGAATTCGGATGAAAAAATAGCGGTTCTGATCCACCAAAAGGATGCAAGGTCAGTTTTTCTTTTCCAACCATTAATAGATGATCCTTAAATTGGGTATGTAAGGAAGAGATGGATTTATTTTTTCTCAACACAAACGTTCCTCCGACCGTCTCGTTGATTTTTTCCGCTTTTTCGATCAGTTTTTGATCAAACTTGCCTGCCGTTGTCACAATCATTGCTATTTCACCAGAACCTTTTTTATTTAATCTTTTATCACAC
This sequence comes from Fictibacillus sp. S7, assembly GCF_004127935.1. Lineage (NCBI taxonomy): Bacteria > Bacillati > Bacillota > Bacilli > Caryophanales > Fictibacillaceae > Fictibacillus > Fictibacillus sp. S7. Next base: position 954,712 of record NZ_QJKL01000001.1, read on the forward strand.
ATTTGCCGAAAGAGCAATCCTTCACCCTATACAGCAGCCTTTAAGGAGGAAATTCATGAAGAATTGGAGTTTATTTCAGGGAATCGGAAAATTCGTTTATACATACCGGAAGCTGATCATTGCAGTTTGGATCTTGCTTGCCGCAACGTTTAGTGTACTGGCACTGAAACTGCCAGACTCCCTCAGCGGAAGCGGTTTTGAAATGGAAGGTTCATTTAAAAAAGTAGAAAACATGATGCAGCAGGATTTTGGCCAGCCTAAATCATCGGTCTTGGTGCTTTTTGAATCCGATACCCTCTCACCCCAAGATACACAGTACAAAAACACAGTAGAGCGTACGCTGAAAAAATTGAGAGATGTGGATCATGCGGTCAGTGTAACCTCACCCTACTCTTCAGCAAAGATGATTAAAGGAAACACCTCTTATGCAACTGTGAATTTTGACTTAAATTTCGGAGAACTTAAAAAATCAATCGAACAGATCCGCTCCAAAACGACCAGCACAAAGGATGTCAAAATTGGAATCACAGGCGGTCCGGTTATCGCCGAAGACATAAACACAGCGAGCCAGAAAGACTTGGCACGCGCCGAGGCGATTGGACTTCCCGCAGCTCTGATCATTCTACTGCTGGCATTTGGAGGTCTGGTCGCAGCAGGCCTTCCGATTCTTATTGGTTTGATCAGTGTGGCCTGTGCGATGGGTTTGCTTTACCTGGTAAGTCAGGAACTGAATTTAACGATCTTCATATTAAATGTCGTTCCGATGATCGGCCTTGCACTCGGCATTGATTTCGCGCTACTGCTGGTCAACCGTTTCAGAGAGGAATTAGAGAAACACCCGGTCCAAAAAGCAGTCATCACGGCAGTACAAACAGCAGGAAGGTCCATCGCATTCTCAGGCTTGTGTGTGTTTCTGGGGCTTTCAGGCATGCTGCTCATCCGAATCGATATCTTTCGTTCCGTCGCCCTCGGAGGCATGGTCGTTGTTATCATCTCGGTTATCAACGCGCTCACGTTTCTCCCTGCCGTCTTAAGTATCCTCGGACCGCGCATTAACTCACTGATGATTTTAAAACGTAACCGTGAACGATCCGGCTGGAAAGCTTTCGCAACGTTCGTGATGAAACGCCCGGGAATCATGCTGACTGCGTCCATCGCCATTCTTGTCCTTTTCCTATTGCCCGTACGCCATTTAGAATTATCCATTCCTGAGGCCGAGTCCCTTCCTCCTGATTACCAATCAAGGATCATGTTCGAGAAATTCGAGGACACATTCGGTAAAAAAGATTTATATCCCGTGACCATCGTGGCAAAGAGCAATGGAGATATAACGAGCAGTGATAACCTTAAAAGAGCGGAGCAGCTGGTCGAACGGTTGAAAAAAGAGAGTGTCGTCGACCGGGTGGACTCCCTGTTTTCCCATACCGGTGGCATACCGCCTGATCAGCTCCAATCGTTCATCAAAACAAAGGAAGGAAAACGCCGCCTGCAGTCGGTGCTCGACCATTATTCAAAGGATAATCTAACCGTCATCCAGGCATATCTTTCAGTGGGCGTCACATCTGACAAGGCAAAGCAATGGGTCAAAAATTGGGAAGGTGAAAAAAATGGCTTAAAACTCACATTAGGCGGTTCAACCAAGTTCAACCAGGAAATCTTCGATGAAATTCTTAATAAAACACCTGAAGGGCTTGTCATCGTATTGCTATCGACCTTTGTTATCCTTCTTCTTGCTTTTCAATCATTATTTATTCCGTTAAAAGCCATTGTCATGAACATTCTTAGTCTTTCGGCAACATTCGGCCTGTTGGTATGGATCTTTCAAAGTGGAAATCTCATGGATCCTGTCAGTATCGGATTAATGATTCCCGTCTTTACGTTCGGTATCGTTTTTGGACTCAGCATGGACTATGAAGTATTTCTCATTTCCCGGATACAGGAAGTCTATGAAAACACGGGCGACAACGACAAGGCAACACTGGACGGTTTAACGTCAACCTCCAAAATCATTACCTCTGCTGCCGCCATTATGATCGTGATTACGGGGTCATTTGTAACAACGGACGTCATGCCGGTAAAACAAATCGGCATAGCAATTGCACTGGCTATTTTCATCGACGCCACCCTTGTCCGAATGATTCTTGTCCCTTCTTTGATGAAACTAATGGGCAAATGGAACTGGTGGCTGCCATTCAGGGAACACACTGTAAAAAACCACGCCCAATAACGGCCGTGTTTTTTTACTATTTGCTTGTTTAAAAATCCCCTATCTAAACCATCGGAATGATTATATAATAAGAGAAAAAGACAGGCGAAAGGTGAATCGTATGGTATTTTTCATTCTGTTATTATCTTACGTTATTGGATCGGTTCCTTTTGCGCTCATTGTAGGCAAGTGGGGCTACGGCATTGACATCAGACAGCACGGAAGCGGAAATCTCGGAGGAACGAACACCTTCCGGATCCTTGGAAAAAAAGCAGGCTTTATTGTAACCATTTCGGACATCCTTAAAGGAACCCTTGCCGCATCTCTTCCCATTTTGTTTCATACGGATCTTCATATCCTTATTGCCGGAATTCCGGCAGTGCTCGGCCATTGCTATCCTATTTTCGCAAAGTTTAGGGGCGGTAAGGCGGTTGCCACATCAGCGGGGATTTTATTGTTTTATGCTCCCCTTATGTTCGTCGTCCTTGTGGCTGTATTTTTTGTTGTCCTTTACCTGAGCAAGTATGTGTCTCTTTCTTCCCTCATCGCGTGCTCGGCAGCTGTTGTCTACGGACTTATCGTACAGGACGTGCTTCTTACGGTGGTAATGACGGCATTTCTGCTGTTTCTTCTTTATCGTCACCGTACCAACATTGTGAGAATCATATCCAAAACAGAGCCAAAGATTACATGGCTTTAAACGTTCCGGGAAGGAACGTTTTTTTTTATTTTAAAAAAATCCGCATTTGTCCGTTACCGACCAGGGCAAACGTACATAGGCTGTAGGGTGATATATACCTATATTATTGATTAACGGAGGGACAATAATGGAAAACAAAAAAATAAATGTACCTATGGCCCCGGCAAATAAACCTGTGAACGCCCCTGTCAATATGCCGGTAAACAAACCCGTGAACATCCCATTAAACAAGCCGCTCAACGTACCAACTGCCCTTGCAGCACCCGTCTATGACCACGGGTATGGCGGTTACGGATACGGAGGAACACCGTGTTATGATTATGGGTATGGCGGCGGGTATGGCGGCGGATACGGAGGCTATGGTGGTTATGGCGGACACTTCGGATTTACACTGCTCATCGTGCTCTTTATTTTGTTAATCATTATTGGCTGCTCCTGCTGGTCCGGATTTGACGGCGAGGAACGTTGCGAAAGCAGCAGCTCCAGCAGCAGTTCATGCAGCAGCACAAAAAGTCATTAATAAAAAGCAGGGGCGAAAAATCGCTCCTGCTTTACTATTTGATATGAATATACAAGTCTTCCAGTGTCTCTATTCCCTTTTCAATACATAACCGCAACAGGTTCATCAGCAAACTGCTCATAATCTTTACATCAGCATCCGCCTGGTGCCGGTTCTGACAGGGAATATTAAAATAATCGGCAGCACTGTCCAGGCTCGGAAAAGGGCCCTCCCCGGTGAGACGTTCTGTCAGGAGAGCCAGCTCCAGGGCCGGCTGTTTTAAGGAAGAACGATATCTTCTCCACAAGTAATGGTTCAAGAACGCATAATCATGAGAAATATGATATCCAATAACAATACCTCCAGATAAAAAGCCCAGAATTTCTTCTGCTTTTTCATCCAATGCCGGTGCCTCTTTTACATCTTTTGTGGTAATGCCGGTAAGCAGACTAATTTCTTTCGGAATCTCTATTCCCGGATTAATTAAACTACGAAACTCACCAATAACCGATCGGTTTTGGATACGCGCAGCTGCCACCGAAAAGATCTGGTCTCCATGCTCCGGCCGGAAACCAGTTGTCTCTGTATCCAGCACAATAAACAGGACATCTTCCAAGCGGGTTTGGAGATCAGCGCGCCTGGACGCTTTTTCCTTCAGCATCCTCCTGATCCAGGCTTCATGCTGAAAGGACCCGGGGCTCCCTGGCGGTACTTCTCCTCTTTTCAGGCCCAGATTGAACAAGCGGTTCATGAACTGCTTCAGATTTCCGTCAAAACCCGGTTGATTGTTCAAACTGTATTCCTCTCTTTTTTATCTTTTTTTGCAGCCATTTTACAAGTCGCATCGTATCCTTCAACTGGTGAACCCGTTTGGTTCCCAAACGGTTTAACTGGATATGATAATCCAGCTTGTCATCATTGTCCCTGGCTTTCACAGAATGACAGAGCCGCAGGTGCAGAAGAAAATCATAGGCCAGAAGACAATCTTCCAGTTGAACCCTGGATAGCTCTCCCCGTCCCTCTAAAACAATCAATCTTTCCCGTGTTGAAGATTCTTCAACGTTGCTGATCACAGCCAAAACTTTAACAGCATTTGTAAAGGGAGCAAAAACACCTTGCTTTACATCAAAACGGCCAGCGAATTTCCCCCATCGTTCTGTGAATATCATTCCTGCAAAGTTAATCGGTATATCATGAGACCCTGCAAGCGAGGACATCTTCATGAGTACTTTCGGATGTTGCCGAAGTTCATGAATGTACCAGGCTCGCAGTTGATACAAAAGCCCGGGATTACCGAAAATTGGCCTGGTGTCCAACAGCATCATCAAATATTTTAAATCATACTCACTCGCCTCGTTCCAGTAGGCGGCCAGCTGTGTTTTCCATTCGCTTTCACTGTGTCTCCAACGGGGATTGGATGCCATCACATTCCCAGGGCATAAAGGATAGCCAGCCTCAGAAAGATAATGAACGGACGCTTCAGAGAATTCCCTCGCAAATCGTTCAGCCTTCTCCTGATCCAATCCGAAATCATGGATCAGCCCATTATCCTGGTCCGTCCAGATTGTCTGTTCTTGTCTTGCATTTGACCCCATGCTGAAAAAACAAAGATTCCCTTCAGGCTCCCCGATCTCCTGAATAACATGGTCGTATGCAAAGGAAACCGCCTTCCTCGCCATCACATCGTGCGCTTCATTCAGTTGAGCATATACTTCCCCAGTCGAATGCTGGGAATCCTGCAACGCCTGAATCCACGAGATAAACTTCTCGTGGATTCTTCGCAATTCTTCCAGTGTAGCCGCTTTTTGCACCCTTTCCTTTACGCTAAGAATCTCAAGGGCATCCTGTTTGCCTTTGGATTCATCAAAAAGATTCAACATGGACCTAATTGGCTTTCTTTGCGCTGGTAAGTGAAGGATCAAGGTGCTCAGGGTAACCGTATGAACCATGTTCACTGATATCCAGTCCGGAAATCTCCTGCTCCGGGGTTACCCGAAGGCCGACAAGTTTCTTCATGACAAACAATAAAATGAACGAAATAATTCCTACATAAACTGCTGCACCAACAACACCGATCGTTTGAACAAACAATTGATCAAAGCCTCCGCCATAAAAAAGTCCTGCTTTCCCTACGCCAGTCTGTTCCACGAGACGAGGAGAGGCAAAAAAACCGGTCGAAATCGTACCAATAATACCGGCAATCCCATGAACAGAAAAAGCATAAATCGGATCATCAATCCCTTTTCTTTCAAAATAGACCGACGTCCAGAAAGTAAACGCCCCTGCAAAGAATCCGATCACAATAGCTGCCCAGGCTTCCACAAAGGCACATGCTGCAGTAATAGCCACCAAAGCGGCAAGAACGCCATTGACCATTGCAGGAATATCCGCTTTCCCTGTCAGAAACTTAGAAGTCAGGATTGCACCGATTGCTCCGGCCGCCGCTGCCAGATTAGTAGTCAAGGCAACATAGCCAAAAAATCCATCCGCAGTACCCATCGTGCTTCCTGCATTAAATCCGAACCAGCCAATCCAAAGAATAATTCCGCCAAGCACCGTATAGACCTGGTTATGACCTGGAATAAGGTTCGGTGTCCGATCCTTATTGAACTTCCCAATCCGCGGCCCAAGAAGAAGCGTAGCCACTAGAGCGGCAATTGCTCCCTGAAGATGGACAACCGTTGAGCCGGCAAAATCCTGCATCCCCATTTCTCCCAGCCATCCACCGCCCCAAACCCAGTGACCGATGACCGGATAAATTAAAACAGTGAAGACGATGCCGAAAATAAAATAAACGGATAATTTCGCACGCTCGGCAAATCCTCCCCACGCAATGGCCAGTGATACACCGACGAACGCCAATTGAAACAAAAATTTAAGTGACAGTGGCACATTGGCCCAGGATAAAGCCTCGAATGTCTTGCTGTCGCCCCCTAGCATCCAACCAGAAGTCCCAAATAAGCTGTTGCCCTCCCCGAAAGTGATTCCAAATCCGACAGCCCAAAAAGCAATCGTGGCAAGGGCAAAACTCAAAACTTGCTTTCCGGCAACATGCCCCGAATTCTTCATTCGTGTCGATCCCGCTTCAAGGAGCGCAAATCCAGCCTGCATCCCAATTACCAGGATTGCTGCAACCATCACCCAAAGAGAATCCATGTACATCATGATCGTACTTTCCTTCATGTTACATCTCCACCCTTCTTCATGTCATGTTTTCTAACATCTGATAGGTATACTATATGACATGTAAAAAGAAAGTGCAATTGTTTTCTGAATATTTTTCAAAATAAGTTGATTATTTGTCCTACTTATCTCCTATTCTCTGCATAAAAAGAATCTTCAGAGGATCGCAAAAGCTTCCTCTGAAGATTCCGGTATTGGTATGGTTTATTTATTATAGTTGTTATAAGCGTTCACAAGGTTTCCGACAATCTCTTCCGCACTGTGGTTTTCAATATCGTGGCGGTGAATAAAGTGAACCACTTCTTTGCCTTTTAATAGGGCCATGGACGGAGAAGAAGGAGGATACCCTTCAAAATATTCTCTCATTTTTGCGGTTGCTTCTTTATCTTGTCCGGCAAAAACCGTAACCAAATGATCGGGTTTTGCTTCATGGTTAAGTGAATAAATTGCCGATGGCCTGGCCAATCCTGCAGCACAACCGCACACGGAATTGATGAAAACAAGAGAAGTTCCCTCTGCATTTTCCATAAAACCGTCCACTTCTTCTGGTGTTGTTAATTCTTTGAACCCTGCATTTGTAAGCTCGGCTCTCATCGGCTGGGCCATTTGCTTCATGTACTCTTCGTAAGCGTTCATAATATCCCTCCAAATCAATCTGTATTGTCATTATAGCCCATAATCCAAATCGAAGAAACTGATTTCACTTATTAAGAGAATAGGAGAACTCATTCATCTCTTCCGATGAAATGAGATGAACCCCTGTTTTTTCTTTTTGGGCAAACTCAAACATGGCAGCGGCGACCGAACTCGCTTTTACAGGGCGGTATTTTTTAAGACCACCTTTGAACAAAAAGGAAAGCCGACCGGCAATCCAGTCAGCAGCTCGTTCTCCTGCCCGGAACTCCTCACGCTCGCCGGTTAACAGAGACGGGCGGAATATTCCGATCAATGGCACACCTTCTTTTGCCACGTCACGCTCCATCTCTCCCTTAACCCTGCTATAGAAAAAACGTGACTCCATATCTGCACCCAGTGCGGAAATTACCTGAAAGGAATGTGCTCCCTGATCGGCCGCAATATGCGACATCACAACGGGATAATGATGATCAACCTGTCTGAAATTCTCCTTCGTCTTTGCCTTTTTTATCGTTGTACCAAGGCAGCAAAATACATCTGCGGCACTAAAGTAATGTTTGTGCTCTTCAAGGCCGGTAAAATCTGTGATTACTTCTGTCACTTTCTTATGGCTGATGCCTGTTTTCCTTCGAGCAAACACAATAGTACGCTCATACCTATTGCTTTCTGCCAACAAATGGAGTAATTCCCACCCGACAAGTCCTGTAGCTCCGGCAATCACTGCCGTTTTTCCCATGTTACCATTCCTTCCAGGATCCTTTTTAACTAAAACGAGCTCTCGTTTACGACTCTGGCTCCAATGACATTGGTGAAATGCTGAAGCGCCCAATCATGGCCGGCGGCATTAAAGCTTTGTACAGCATCCTCATGAACGACAATGGTAAAGCCTCTATTATAGGCATCAATCGCGGTGTGCAAAACACAAATATCAGAGCAAACACCAACCAGGTGAATTTCTGTAATGTTGCGTTCCCGCAATTTGAGATCAAGATTGGTTCCGGCAAAAGCACTGTACCTGGTTTTATCCATCCAGTACACCAGCTTATTTTGCTCGGCCAGCAAAGAAGAGACATACTCTCCAAGCTTTCCGTATTGCTCTCTTCCCTTTGTCCCTTTAATATTGTGAGGCGGAAACAGTGACATTTCGGGATGGTACGTATCCTCTTCTTCATGCAAATCAACCGCAAATACAACAAAATCATTATTCTCGACGAATTGCTTTGTAAGGGCTGTTAAACGGTTCTCGATGGACTGGCCCGGAACACCGCATGTCAATTTTCCTTCATCCGCAACAAAATCAAACGTATAATCCACAACAATCAAGGCTTTCATCGTCTTAGCTCCCTTATGATTTTATCCAAGCGTTTCAATCTCTACGTTTTGTACTCCTGTTATTTCTTTAATATCATAATAAATGTCGGTTGTATATCTTTTATCGTACGTTCCAATGGTCAGTTCCATTTTACTCATTCCATTTTCCAGATCCTTCACACGCACATTGTAAATTTTCATCTGTCTCTTCTTGATTTCTTTAACCATTTCCGTCATATTCCTGCCATCAGGAACAATGAGTCGTACTTTAGCTTCTTTTTCCCTCAGCGTTTTCGGACCTACCCATTTCATGATCATGGGGATCAATTCTACACTGATCAGAATCATGAGTGCCCCTGCGGAAGCCTCCAAGTAAAAACCTGCTCCCGATGCAATTCCCAATCCGGAAGCACCCCAAATCATCGCAGCGGTTGTCAGCCCTGAAATGACGTCATTGCTCCGCCTTAATATGACTCCTGCACCCAGGAAACCGATACCGCTGACGATTTGTGCCGCCAAACGCATCGGATCCATCATTGTTCTTCCTGTCAGATCAGAATATGTGCTTGCTGATTCAATGGAAACAATTGTCAACAGACAACTGCTGATCGAAATGACCAGGCATGTTTTCAGGCCAACCGGTTTTCGTTTCAGTTCCCGCTCAAGGCCAATGACCAAACCGAGGAATGCTGATATTCCAAGCTTGATTAAAATGAGGCTCATTGCCATTCCCCTCCCTCTTATATTTTATATGTATGGTAAATATCCTAAAAATACTATAACCTTCCGAAAAGCTCAACTATATATCAGAAAATGTAGATAAACAGAAAAGCATCCTATATAATAAGGATGGTTCAAATTTTTCTGAAAAATTAGATAAAGGAGTGTTGCATGCGTGGATTCTCACTTACATTTTCCGGAGGGGATGAAATGTTAGCCGAAAAAGAGATTAAAAAAGGACAAACCGATTATTCAGCCATTGCTTCTTCCCCGTCTTTTCAGAATTTGATTCGCCAAAAAAAGAAATTCCTTCTGCCTATGTCGATTTTCTTCCTGGTCTTTTACTTTACTCTTCCCATCATGACGTCCTACTCAACCATCTTAAATACGAATGCAGTCGGTGGCATTAGCTGGGCTTGGATTTTTGCATTTTCCCAGTTTGTCATGACGTGGATGCTTTGCATTCTTTATTCCCGAAAAGCGATAAAATTTGACGAAATCGCCGATCATGTCATCACTCAATCCGAAAAGGAGAAAACGAAATGAATACAGCTTTCATGCTGTTCCTCGGAATTGTTGCAATTACTCTTGTCATAACATACTTTGCTGCCAAACGGACCAATAATGCAAACGATTTTTACACTGCAAGCGGCGGCCTGACAGGATGGCAAAATGGTCTTGCCATCGCAGGTGATTACATGTCAGCCGCGTCGTTTTTAGGCATTGCCGGTTCTATTGCGCTGTCAGGATTTGACGGATTCTTTTATTCCATCGGGTTTCTCGTTGCTTATCTCGTCGTCCTCTATCTCGTGGCCGAACCGCTCAGAAACCTTGGTAAGTACACGATGGCCGATATGATCGCCTCCCGGTTTGATGATAGGAAGGTCCGGGGTGTGTCCGCCTTGAATACCATCACCATTTCCATCTTTTATATGATCGCCCAGCTCGTAGGAGCAGGAGCCCTCATTACTTTATTGCTCGGTTTGAAATACACAACCTCGGTATTAATCGTCGGTGTGCTTATGACGGTTTATGTGGTGTTTGGCGGCATGATGGCCACGAGCTGGGTACAGATCGTAAAAGCTGTTTTGCTCATGATCGGAACCTTTATTATCTCCGTCATGGTTTTTGCCAAATTCGGATTCAGTGTAACAGGGATGTTTGAGCATATGAAATCTGCTACCCCGCTCGGAGAGAGTTTCCTGAATCCCGGCAATAAATACAAAGACCCGCTGGATACGATTTCTCTCAACATGGCTCTTGTCCTTGGTACAGCCGGCCTGCCGCACATTCTAATCCGTTTTTTTACAGTAAAAGACGCTCCGACGGCGAGAAAGTCCGTCGTCTATGCCACATGGTTGATCGGCATCTTTTACATCATGACGGTTTTTCTGGGATTTGGAGCGGCCGCGTTTGTGGGAACGGATAGTATCGTAAAAGCCAATGCGGCAGGCAATATGGCAGCCCCATTGCTTGCCCGAGCACTCGGCGGAGATTTCTTGTTCGCCTTTGTATCAGCGGTTGCGTTTGCGACCATTCTTGCCGTGGTTGCCGGCCTTGTACTTTCCGCCGCATCTGCCTTTGCACATGATTTTTACAGCCAGATCCTGCGCAAGGGAAAGGCAACCGAAAAAGAGCAAATGAATGCAGCAAGATGGGCTTCCATCGGTGTGGCTGTTCTATCCATCCTGCTTGCACTCTTTGCCCAAAAACTGAATGTAGCCTTCCTGGTGTCTCTTGCTTTTGCTGTTGCGGCAAGTGCTAACCTGCCGATTTTGCTTCTCACTGTCTTTTGGAAGCGCTTTAACACCACAGGTGCTGTAACCGGCATGCTTGTAGGCCTTTTCAGTTCCCTGATCCTTGTCGCCATCAGTCCGAGCGTCTGGTCTCCGGAAGCGGGTGTCGCCATTCTCGTCGGAGACCCATTGTTCCCGCTTGCCAATCCAGGTATTGTTTCCATTCCGTTAGGCTTCATTGGAGCCATCGTAGGAACCCTGTTGTCAAGAAAGACCGTGGATCAAAGCAAATTTGATGAAATTCTCGTAAAAGTAAATACAGGTGTCGGGCTGCGGGATAACGCCTAACCGAAAAAAGGACAGTATTTCACTCATGCTGTCCTTTTTCCTTGTTCAGGGTATGCTTGCGTACGAGCGGATAAAATACGATTCCCGATATCAAAAGTGACATGCCAAAAAGGAAGGTTTTAATATCCTCCGTACCTGCTTTTATAACCCATAACGAATACAGGGCAGCAAGAACCGCAATCAGTCCGTCGCCAAATCTCGATCTTGAAGCTCCTTCATACGTTTCCCCGCTGAAAACGAGTTTTACCTGATACAGGGAAGCCATCAAATAAGGAACGAGGAAAGCCAGTGTTGCAACAAAAATGACGAAATCAAATGCATCAGCCATTGATTGGGAAACTACGGAAAAAATAAAAAGCTGTGTCATAATATTAGTGACAATCAATGAAAGAGAAGGGGCGCCGTATCGGTTTTCTTTTGCGAACGCCGGAATAAACATCGATTTGTTGGCGGCTTGATAGGGAACCTCGGCTGCGAGCAAAATCCATCCTATGGTCGCTCCAAACAATGAGATCAGGCCTAGAATAGCCATAATACTGCTTCCCGACGGACCGATGACACTTTCCAGCGCATCCACAAGGGGCTTTTGTGAATGAATAAGTTCCTTTTGAGGAAGAGTTCCCATGACAAGAACCGTAATCCCTATATAAATCAAAAGAGCAATCAGGAGCCCGATGATGGTCGCCTTCTTTACATCATTTTGCCTTTTGGCCCGGTTGGAGAAAACCACCGCAGATTCCACGCCAACAAATGCCCAAAGGGTGGAAATGGCCGCTGCATTCAACTGACCCATAAACCCGATTGTTTCTCCCGAGCTGCTCGGCTTCGGTTCAACAAAGGGAGTCAGGTAGCTGGATTGAAAAGCAAACAAACAGATCAAGATAAAAAACAAGAATCCCGCAACCTTTGCCACGGTTGCTACCAGATTGGCCTTCCCTGCCCCTTCGATTCCTTTCAGGATCATAAAATGAAGACCCCACAATAATGCCGAGCACACCAAAAAAGTGATCCCGCCCCCAAGTGTGACATCTGTGCTTCCTGCCGTAAAAAGAGGGTGTTTACTGGTCATCACCGGAAAGAAGGTGGACAGGTAGCTGGCAAACGTCGTAATGATTGCCACGTTGCCCGCAAAGTTTGCCACCCAATATCCCCAGCCCACGAGATAGCCTGCGACCAGCGAGGTTTCAGAGCCCTCCTTAAATAAGGCCTTCGCATAGTTTTGCGGTCCGCCATTCAAAGAGGGTTTTCTCATGGCAAGGTTGCCGAACACCAGGGCCGTCAACAATACACCCAATCCTGTAACCAACCATGCGCCCAGAACACCTCCAGGACTCGCTACTTCGGCCAGCGAACGGGGCAGCATAAATATCCCCGATCCAACCATGTTTCCTATAACCAATGCGGTGAGCACCGGCAATCCAAGCTTATGTTCGTTCATTTCAAATTCCCTCCAAGGTTATCATTCCTCCCTACTATCTCCCTCTTTGGCTATCACTAACCGTTTTTCACCGTACACAAAAAAGCATACAGAAAAAATCCGCATGCTTTCCCCATCGTTAAATTTTTAAAAACGTCATTCCGTTTTCCTGCTTCACTTTGTTTTCTTTAATTAATTTACCAAGTGCCCGTTTAAATGCTGCCTTACTGATGTCAAATTCATTTTTGATGTCATCCGGGTCCGATTTATCGGTATACGGCATCTGGCCTTTATGATTCTTCAAGTACTGATAGATCATTTCTGCATCTTCATTATACGCCTGTTCTTTTCTTGGCTTCATGGAAAGATTGACTCTTCCGTCTTCTCTCACAAACGTTACACGGCACTCCACCTGTTCGCCAAGCCGGAGCCGGCGCGTCATTTCATCGTTGTGAATAAAACCAATCAGATGATTTTCCGTAAACACCAAAGCTCCTGCTTCATTGAGTTTGTAAACATGGCCTGTCACAATCAGATTAAATTGGTTTTCTTCTGCCGATTCCGCTTGATCCACAATCTCCTGTTCAGTGGCAAGGTCGGCAAACAGTCTGCCTTTTTTATCAAGACGGAGTCCGCAGTACAACTGATCTCCAATAACCGGCCATTGATCCAACGGCCCCGGAAGGTCATCATTGGACAATAATACATCTTTATGTATGCCCATATCGAGAAATACTCCGAGTCGTTTTTGAGAGCCGACGACCGTTAGCCAGGCCAGTGTGTCCAGCCTTACTTTTGGCTGTGACATCGTTGCCGAAAGGCGGCCCTCATGATCTTGATATAAAAAGACATCAACGGTTTCTCCTTCTTTCAACTCCCGTGATGCTTCGCGTTTGTGAAGCATTACATCCTCTGCACCATTGCTTAAAAAATAGCCAAACTCACTCAATCTCGCCACTTTTAAGGCCGTGACTTCTCCGGCCCTTAACTTATTTTCCATAACCGCTCAATCCTTTTGCTCTTTTTCATAGTATTCACCTTTATATCAAAAATAGAAACCTACTTTTTTAGAAAGCAGGCTTCCTTTTTCCCATTATTCATCTTTCTTGTTTTCTTCGGCTTCCAATTCCATCAGTTTTTTGATCAGGATGTGCTGCGGCATATGCATGATTTGCTCTAACGGAACATTAAGTTTTTCGGACAGCATAACAGCTGTCTCGGCAGATATTTGTAAAGGTTTCATTCGATCAGCCTCCCTCCGCTAAGTATAGCAGACCTGATTGTTCTTTAAAACAATCCTACCGCTTTTCCATCTTCCGTAACATCCATGTTCAGGGCAGCCGGTGACTTCGGAAGGCCTGGCATTGTCATGACATCCCCGGTGAGCGCAACAATAAAGCCGGCGCCTATGGATGCTTTTAATTCGCGAATGGTAATCACAAATTCCGTCGGCCGCCCGAGCTTCTTAGGATCATCCGACAGGGAATACTGTGTTTTAGCCATGCACACAGGAAGGGTAGACCAGCCTTGCTGTTCAAATTCTCTGAGCTGTGCCAACGCTTTTTGCGAGAATTGGACACCTGCCGCACCATATACCTTTTCGGCGATGGTAATTATTTTTTCTTCCAGGGGCTGATCAAGCGTATACAAAGGTTCAAAGGCATTCGTTTGGGATTCGATGATGTTCAGCACTGTTCGTGCCAAATCCTCGCCGCCTTCTCCGCCTTTTAACCAGACGTCTGCAATCTCCACAGGAATGTTTCGCTCTCTGCACCAATTCAGGATATGCTGAACTTCCTCATCATGATCCGATACAAACCGGTTCAATGCCACGACAAACGGCAGACCAAACGCCTGAATGGTTTCAATGTGCTTTTCAAGGTTGGCAATCCCTTTTGCAAGGGCGGCTACATTCTCACCCGATAGTTTAGCCTTATCCACACCGCCATGCATTTTCAGTGCACGGGCTGTGGCCACAATAACAACTGCACTTGGCTTGAGTTCTCCGTATCGTGATTTAATATTTAAAAACTTCTCTGCACCCAAATCCGCTCCAAATCCTGCTTCGGTGACCACAAAGTCACCTAGCTTGCTGGCCAATTTGGTCGCAATGATGCTGTTGCAGCCGTGGGCAATATTCGCAAATGGCCCTCCATGTATAATGGCAGGTGTATTTTCCAGGGTTTGTACCAGATTGGGGCGGAGCGCATCCTTTAACAACAGGGTAAGAGCACCTTCCACCTTCAGATCACTAACGGTAATTGGCTGGTTATCATATGTATAAGCAACCACCATTCGGGAAAGCTTTTTCTTTAAATCTTTCAAATCCCGGGCGAGACAGAAAATGGCCATCACTTCTGAGGCAACAGTTATGTCAAAACCATCCTCACGCGGTACACCCTGTATCGGTCCGCCCAGGCCAATCACGATGTTACGCAAGGCGCGATCATTCATGTCAATTACCCGTTTCCAGACAATGCGGCGGGAATCGATATTCAGCTCGTTTCCACGGTGTATATGATTATCGATGAATGCAGCCAACGCATTGTTTGCTGTTGTAATCGCGTGAATATCCCCGGTAAAATGAAGATTGATTTCCTCCATTGGTATGACTTGTGAATAGCCTCCCCCAGCCGCTCCTCCTTTTAGTCCCATGCTCGGTCCAAGCGAGGGTTCACGAAGTGCAATGATCGCTTTTTCACCAATCCGGTTCAATGCCTGGCCAAGACCGACGGTGACGGTCGATTTTCCTTCTCCGGCGGGTGTCGGATTGATGGAAGTCACCAAAACCACCTTGCCTTCCGGTGCGGTTTTTAGTTTATCAAATAAATCCAGGGATAACTTGGCTTTATAGCGCCCGTATGGTTCCCAATCCTCTTCGGTCAGGTTTAGCTGGGCAGCAATCTCATCAATGCGTTTCATGCTTGCTTCTTGTGCAATCTCGATGTCGGACTTGTGTGTAACTTCCTTTGTCATCTGTGGTGTACCCCCTGTAAAAATACGTGCTATTCTTATTCTACAAAAAAACAGACATAAAAGATAATGTTGGTTTTCCTGCCTTTATAGTGTATCCGCATTTTTATTTTTGCTGCAGACCCATGTATACTATAATGGAAGGGATTACAATTTACATAATTAAAGGAGGTTCATTTTTTATGGCAAAGATCACTGTTAAAGGTTTCGGCGAATATGAAATTGAAAACGGCAAGAAACTCGTTCTTGGACTTGAAGACCAAGGAGTGGATATTCTTCACCGTTGCGGGGGCAATGCAAGGTGCACAACCTGCCGGGTGGAAGTGCTGCAGGGCAGCTTCGGTGAGATGGGCGAAGCAGAACGAAACATCATCGAAACGAAAGGCCTCGGTGAAAATATCCGCCTTTCCTGCCAGGTAAGAGTTAATGGGGATGCTGAAATTGCACCCGCCATGACTTCCTCCAAAGATGGACTTGACGCAGGACCACGTCCAGCAGAATAAACCACTGCCACTGCCACTGCCTGGGGGAACCCGCTTAATCCATGCGGATCTCCCCTTCTTTTTATCGTCTTCCTTCCCACTCCTCAAAAAAGACGCCCAAAAAGTGCTCCATTTCTTCATGGCGGCGAGCTGCCAGCTTTTTTCCATATTCAGTATTCATCCTGCTTTTGAGTTTTAGAAGTTTTTCGTAAAAATGGTTCACGGCAGTAGACGTCCCGTTCCGGTACTCGTCTTTTGTCATACTGCTTCTGACCATAACATCCGGGTCATAAATCAACTGTCCGATATGCCCCGAGTAAACAAATGTCCGTGCAATACCAATGGCTCCGATGGCATCGAGCCTGTCAGCATCCTGAACCACCTTGCCTTCAAGCGACGACATCAAACCTGTGTTGCCGCCTTTATAGGACATGGTTGAAATGATATTGAGAACCTCTGTGCTTACATGCGCAGGGACATCGTTCTCTTTCAACCACCGTTCGACTTTTTGAAGGCCCTCTTCTTCTGAACCATTCAATTTCTCATCGGCAATGTCATGCATGAGAGCAGCCAGGCTGCAAATGAAAAGATTTGCCCCTTCTTCCCTTGCGATCGAACAGGCCAGTTTGTTCACTCTGTAAATATGCCACCAGTCATGCCCGCTCCCTTCGTAACCATGCACCGCTTTTGCATAGTTTTCTGCCGCTTCCAGTATTTTGTTCAAATTTACTCCCTACTTTCTTCTTTCCTTATAAAAAATGGCTGCTGTAGACATACTAATTCAAAAACAGGTAGGTGAATGGGATGTCAGAACCGTACAATGAGTTAAAACAAGTGGATATGTCAATCCAGAGTGCACAGCGAATCATCGGACATGCAACAATGAGCATGGACCCGGGACAGCTGCATGCAGCCAAAGAAGCGCTTGATACCGCCAAACAGCAGTATGAGGAAGCACTCAAAACCCCCACTGGCATGGATGGGATGTTTTTGGAGCATGCCAAAGAGACTCTTCAGCAATGTGAACAGCAAATTAATGAGGCATTAAAGCCTTAAAGAAAGAAAAGCCGGAGAATTTCCGGCTTTTTATTATGAATATTAAACGGTAAGTTCCAGTTCAAGATTGTTTACATACGCATACGCTTTTTTCTTTGTCGTAATGTTATTTTCTTTAAAACCTTCCAGAAGAGCAATATAATAACTTCCATCAAACTCCCGTTGGACCTTCAATGTGATTTCGATCGATATACTGACCATATAATCACTCATCCCGGTGAAGTGTTTTCCGAATTCAATAAATGCTGTATCGCTTTCTTTCAATTTAATCCCTTTGGATGCAAGGTGCTGGAAATAGTCCTGGATTGAAAACTGCGACAAAATATCCCATCCCATTCTAAAAAAGATTCCTCTAAATTGTATCAATCCAAAATGGCTTTAATCAATTATTTCTTTTTTTCCATGAATGATATTGCCATTCAACGCCTGAGTGGCCAGGGTATCTGCTTCTTTATTGTCATTTCGGTTCAAGAGTTTATAGACAGGCTGAAGCCCGAGTTTTTTCATTTTTTCTTCAATCCGATCCATCCACCGCTGAAGGTTTTCTTCATAGCAAGGCCATTCCCCGCTCATTTGATGGATAACTCCCATCGAATCGCCTTTTATCGTTACAGACGTATGGTGTACACCCAAGGCGTCCAATTCATTGACGAGAAGCCAGAGAGCAGCATATTCCGATTCGCTGTTGGATGAAATCTCGTCGAACGCGGCATTCGTCCTTACGCGGTAATGCTTGTGGCTTTGTGTATAATAGATCGCTACCCCCTGGCCGGATTCCTGGATATCCTTTTGGAAGCCCCCGTCAAAGTAGGCAACAATATCTGTTGGCTCTGTCAAGATGACCGCCACCATTTTTTGAAGTTCTTTCCTGGACCAATAAATTCCGGATTCATCCATAAAACTCATATCGCCAAGCCGGCCTGTTTTCTCAATATCAGCCGCAAGCCGTACAGCACGCTCAACTGTAACAGGATCTGATACAAATCGGACCGTTTCTTTCGACTTTGCAGGTTTGTACTCCCATTCAAGCGTCAGTTTCAAAACCATGACCTCCAATCAAAATTAATCACTTACTTTATTGTATCCCATTTGGCTATAATAGAACTAACAGGAGGGATGATAGGTGATTGAAGTTTATATTGACGGAGCCAGTGCGGGAGACCCGGGGCCATCGGGAGCTGGGATCTTTATTAAACTGGGAAATGGTAAAGTCGAACAACACAGTATCCCACTCGGCAGCCTCTCCAATCATGAAGCGGAGTTCAAAGCCTTGCTTCTCGCTCTTGATATTTGTTTGGAAAAGAAATATGATTCCGTGTCATTCCGAACAGATTCCCAGGCGGTTGACCGGGCAGTTGAAAAACGTTTTGCCAAAGACAAACGATATGACGGCCTCCTTCAGGAAGCGCTGGCAAAGATGGAGGCATTGCAATTGTTTTTTATCAAATGGATCCCAAGCAAACAGAATAAGGTCGCTGACGATCTCGCCCGTAAGGCCGTCCAGATGAATAAAACCACATAAAAAAGAGCAGGCCATGTTCAGCCCACTCTCACATTGATTTCAAGTCTGGATAATTCGTCCTTCAATAACGAACGATTGACTTTGATTCGGATATCATCAAAATTCAAATCCACAATATCAGGAACATCCCTGTAGATTTCGCAAAGGTCGCGGCTTAGGAACGCCATCTCACGACCAAGTTGAAGCTTCTTGAAATATCTTTTGTATTTCACATCCAGTTCATCCACGGATTCATAGATGCCTTCCACGCTTCCGTATTGCTGAACCAAAGGAAGCGCTGCTTTCTCGCCGACCCCTGCTACTCCGGGGATATTGTCACTCTTATCACCAAGCAATGCTTTCACATCGACCCATTGGGAAGGCTCAATTCCATAGTCATCGCGGAAATCATGCACTGTATATTTGATTTCACCCTTTTTGGCAGCAATAAGCTGGGAGGTTTGTTCACACAAAAGCTGCAGCAAATCACGGTCATTGCTGTAGACGATGCATTCTCCCTGTTTTTCATCCCGCCATTTCTGGGTAAACGTACCGATAATATCATCTGCTTCATATCTCGGAATGGTAAACTGCGGAAGACCTAACGTATTAAAGAGCGTAACCGCTGTTTCGTACTGCTGGATCAATGGTTCCGGAAGCTCGTTTCTAGTTCCCTTGTAGTCCTGGAACTTTTCTTTGCGCAATGTTTCATTTCGCTTTACATCCCACGCGATGGCCAAATGTGTAGGTTCATGAATTCTTACAAGCTGAAGAAGCTTTTGGATCTTTGCCCGAAGGCCATTGATGAATAAGCCCTGTGAATTGCGCGTAAGCTGATCCCATTCCTTACCGTATGCTGTCGCAAAATAACATCTGCTCAGCAGGTTAAACCCATCGATTAACAGCAATTTCTCTTGTGTTTCTTCCGACATTCTTTCCACCATCCCGCCAATAATAAAAAAACTTATTTTACCCAATAAGTAAAATAAGCTTGTTATGTATATCCGCTTTGCCGTAGCTCATCCTGTCTTAAAAACCCGTTCTCACAGGTGGGTATCCGCAGCGGTCTTTCCACCTTCCTCTGCGTAATGGAGAGGCACGGTGTATTCAACCCGTCATTTAAGATTCCCGTATTACTCATATCGGTTTAAGACAAAATAAGAGCCACTAACATCGCAGAATGTAATTATAACTCAAAAGTTGGAATTTGTAAATGATCTTACTTGGTTTTCTTGCCGTGGCGGTGATTGTCGCTTTGCTGCTCTTCGATAGCAGCAAATTCTGTGTCACTGCGCTGTTCCATTTTCTTTGCGTTATTATTACGCTGGGCATTGGCATTTCCTTTTTTCTGTTTTCCCAATGTGGTCAGCTCCTGTATATAGAATATACCTATGGTTCCCGGAAGTCAAAAAAAGAATCCTCCTTATAATTTTCCTCATAATGGCAATCCTATGTAATAAAAGGAGGCTGGTTTACTCATGGCAAATGCTTATTTATGCCCAAACTGCAAAACCAACCGTACACGGTTTAACATTATTGATCAGGTCCCGCAATCGGTAAAACTGGATCCTGCAACTGGCTCCGTTGTCAACCAGTACAACAGCAATGAAGAGCTTGATCCTTTTCATATTCCTTACAACGGAGCCCGCAAACTCATTCAATGTGCTGCCTGCGGCGTAGTTGGTGAAGAAGAGACCTTTATTAAACGGGCTCAAAATAATCCCCTTTAAAGATGAACATTTTGTTCATCTTTTTTCATTTCATAAAAGGAAAAGCCTCTTTTTATCGCGAAATTATAATGAAATGAGACTAAAGGAGGATAAATGTTTGTCTGTTATACATCCTGATTCCCATCTTTTTAAAATTCCAAACTGCCAAATCGAGAAAAAAGAGTATCAGATTGTTTCTCAATATTATGAAAGTGAATCCTTCGTCTACAGAACCTTTATTGTTACCCAATCAGGAGCGCCGTATCTGTTGTACGAGCTTGCCATCACGTATGAAGCTGTGTACAAGCTCAGCCAATTTTTCCCCATTTATACTCCTGCTTTCCTGCTGCCCCTTGGATTGAACTTTGTGTATGACATGCTCAAAGCCCCCTGCCCCCGCCATACTTCATCATTAATCACCAAAGAACACATCTCTTCTTTAGCCATCCATTGGCGTTCTCTCCCACCAATCACCGATCCTGCTTTTCCTGAATCTTCCTCTTCATTATAATTAATCGCCGTTACTTCTCCTTTTTAAGAAGCTCTTTTTGTTGTGGCTGATGGGCTACTTCGCACCAGTCCAAAATCGTTAAGGTGATCATGGCTGCCGCCTCAAAAATTTTATCCATTTCAATGTATTCATTCGGATAATGAGCGACAGAAGTGACGCCAGGCCCAAATACTATGCTCGGCGTGTGTCCCACTGCTGTCAGAAGGCCGCCGTCTGTTCCCCATGGTGAGGCTTCAATAACCGGCTCGGCTCCGGAGATATCCTTAAAGCGCTTCTTGAGTAGCTGCATTAACTCATGTTCCGTGTCAATGGAGCCCGGAAGCCATTGCGCTCCGAACCATTCCACCCGGGGTGGATGTTTGGTTAACCAGTCGTCCTGAATACTTGTCATTCTGTCTTCAAGCTCTTTTCTTACTTGCTCTAGCGTTTCATCTGGAGCAACTCCAATTCTCCCTTCAATCATAATACAATCAGGAACTGAAGATGGCCAATCACCGCCTGATATTTTTCCAAGGTTGATTGGAACCGGAATCGGAATCTTCTCATACAGGGGATCGGTGATTCTTTCGTTTCTCGTTTTCTCAAGCCGCTGGATTTCCTGTATGACAACCATGGCTTTTTCAAGGGCGCTGACTCCTTCATACCGGGTTCCGCCGTGTGCAGAGCGGCCAAAAATATGAATTCTGAACCACATGGAACCTTGCTGGCTGGGAAAAATTTTCATGTTGGTCGGTTCTGGGATGATGGCGGCCTCAGCTGTGTATCCCCTTAATATGGCGGCGAGTGTTCCTGCTCCCCCACTTTCCTCTTCCATTACACTATGAAAGATGACATCACCTTTTAAATCCAGCTTCAGATCCTTGATGCATTCCATTGCAAGCAACAGACAGAGATTGCCACCTTTCATATCTGTAGCTCCTCTGCCGTACAGCTTACCATCCTTAATGGTACCGCTGTACGGATCGTTGTCCCACTGGCTGATATCGCCCGGAGGAACGACATCCACATGGCCATTGAGAACAACTGACCTGCCTCCTCCTGTTCCTTTAATCACTGCGGCTACGTTCGGGCTGTTCGAAAAATCTGTTCGAGTCGCACAAAAATAGGGATGCTGAAAAAACTCCTCTTCGTCCGGATGCCAAAGATCTACTTCACAGCCTATATCTTTTAGCTTTTCAGCAATCAGCAGCTGTACCTCTTTTTCATTTCCCTGTTCGCTGTTCTTACGCACCATTTGCTGAAGGAACGAGATCGCCTCCGGTTTTTTCTTCATCATCCACTTCTGAATTTCCTCTAACATATAACCCCTCCTGCGTATTAGGCTTTATTGAAAGGTCACAACCTCATTACGGATTTCAAGCGGAGCGCCTGTTGATTCAACCACTTCTTCGACCGAATGCGGATGCATGACTTCTCTCAGAACAAGCTTTTCATCCACGATATCAATCACCGCTTTTTCGGTAATGATCATATTAGCTCCTCTTTTTACAGTAAGCGGCAATTTGCAATTCTTTACGATTTTGGGATTTCCCTCTTTATCGGAATGGTTCATCAGCACAATGACTTTTTTTGATTTTTGGGCAAGATCAATGGCACCTCCCATACCTGGCACTCTTTTTCCAGGAACGATCCAGTTGGCAATATCCCCCTGTTCACTTACTTCCAGGGCTCCCAGCACCGTTATATCGAGCAGCCCCCGGCGGATAATTCCAAATGCCATGGCACTGTCGAAATAAGAAGCCCCCGAAATCAGCGTTACCGGATAACCACCTGCATTGGAAAGGTTGCCGTCTTCTTTTCCCGGTGGGGGAGACCCTCCCATGCCGAGAATGCCATTCTCTGTGTGCAGCATCACTCCATAGTTTCCTGGAATATAGTCCGCGACAAGAGTCGGAATACCGATCCCCAAATTGACAATCATCCCCCGTCCAATTTCAAGGGCGGCTCTCCTCGCTATTTGGTGTCTTGTTTCAATTCCCAGACCCATTTCCAGTCCACCCCTTTGCTTTGAACGATATAATCCACAAAGACCCCCGGCGTTACCACACATTCCGGATCCAGCTGTCCAGGAGGAACGATTTCTTCCACCTCGGCTATTGTCACATTCCCGGCCATAGCCACCAGCGGATTCGTATTTCTTGCGCTCTTATCGTATATGAGATTGCCATACGTATCCGCCTGTTTTGCATATATGATGGAAACATCCGCTGTAAGAGCCGGTTCAACCATGAACGTTTTTTCTTGCACTTCCACTGTTTGCTTTCCCTTTTCCACGATGGTTCCAAATCCCACATCCACAAGAATCCCACCAAGACCCATTCCACCGGCTCTGATTTTTTCAGCGAGCGTTCCTTGAGGAATGAATTCGACTTCGAGTTCACCGTTTTGCATCTGTTTACCTGCTTCCGGGTTGGAACCGATATGGGAGGCGATCAGACGGGAAACCCGCTTTTCGGTAATCAGCTTTCCCGGTCCGATCCAGGGGAATCCTGTATCATTGCTGATCATGTAAATGTCCTTAATCTGTTTATCAATCAGCACATTAATCAAGCCTGGCGGAGCGCCAACCCCGCCAAATCCGCCGACCATCAGGGTCATGCCGTTAAAGAAATGGGTTGCTGCTTCTTCTATAGATATCTGCTTGGTTTTTGATGAACCTTCTGTTGATTGGTACACCATTCTTTATCATCCCTCCTTAACTTGTGGCTTTATGGGCGAGTATGCCAGCTGAAATGAGGCCATTCATGAGTTCCTCCATACTTTCATCCAGTATTCTTAGCATTTCATAGATTTGGAATGAGGTAATAGTTAAAGGAGGGGAAATCAATACCGAATCACCCTCAAATCCAGTAACTCCGCCAAATGCAGGATAGATGACTAGCCCGTTTTTAAAACAGAGAGAAATAAACATTTCCCCCACGCGGTGCGTGACTGAAAAAGGAACCCGGGTGGCCGCATCGCTAACCATCTCCAGGCCGCATAGCAGCCCTTTACCTCTGACTTCACCGATGATTGGATATTTTTTCTGAAGGTCTTTAAGGCCTGCGATCAGTTTTTTTCCCTGATCCTCTGCGTTCCGTACGAGTTCGTGCTTCTCCATGTAATCGATCACTTCCCCGCAGACCGCTGCTGACAGCGGATTCGCACTGAAGGTATGCCCGCTCATGACGATTTTAGAGCCTTTTCGGATCACATCAATGATCCGGTCGGATACCATTGTAGCGGCCATTGGTGTATATCCCGCACTCATTCCCTTGCCAAGTGTCATGATATCAGGTTCTATCCCCCAATGCTCTACAGCAAACATTTTGCCCGTTCTTCCCATGCCGGTCATCACCTCATCGGCAATCGTCAGGATATTGTGCCGGTCACAAATCTCTTTGATTTTTTCGTAATAGCCCGGAGGCGGGGTTACCGCTCCTCCTGCTGCACCTACAATCGGTTCAAAAATAAAAGCCGCAATGTTTTCGGACCCGATGTCTCCGATGGCCCGCTCCAGCTCATGACCGCATGCCAGCCCGCATCCCGGATAGGTCTTGTT
This sequence comes from Fictibacillus sp. S7, assembly GCF_004127935.1. Classification (NCBI taxonomy): domain Bacteria; kingdom Bacillati; phylum Bacillota; class Bacilli; order Caryophanales; family Fictibacillaceae; genus Fictibacillus; species Fictibacillus sp. S7. Next base: position 979,241 of record NZ_QJKL01000001.1, read on the forward strand.
CAGCGAGCAATGATAACAATAAGGAGCTGGTACTGCAGGAAAATCTTCAAGCAGGGCAGTAAACCGTTCTCTTCTCAGAGCATGCCCTGACATTGAAAGCGCACCCAGTGTTATTCCATGGTAGCTGGTCCATCGGGAAATGATTTTGGTCTTTGTACGGATCCCCTGCTCTTGAAAATATTGAATTGCTACCTTTAATGCAGTTTCGGTTGCTTCAGACCCGGAGTTTACAAAAAATGTCCAGTTCAAATCTCCGGGAGCCAAAGCTGCAAGTTTATTTGCCAGACGTTCAGCCGGAGCACTTGTGAAATGGGAGCGATACACAAAAGCGATCTGTTTTGCTTGTTTCTCCATAACCCCGGCAATTTCCTCCACACCATGACCAATGTTCGCTGTTACCGCTCCAGAAGAACCATCGATATACCGTTTTCCTTCCGTATCGTACAAATATATACCCTTACCATGGCTGATCATCGGATAATTTGCATCCAAAACCGGTTTGATGACGCCTGATTTCTCCACGGGGGGCACCCCTCTCTCTTATGTTGGAAAGCAACGGATCAGATCCGTTGCTTTAAAAGGCTCAATTATAAAATTTAAAGTAGTTCTTCTTTAAAAAACGTTCTGTGGCCATGAGCTCTTTGAATGACACCACTTTGCCCAGCTTTTTTGTATTAATCAAAAGCAATTGATCCTCGATCTCTTCGACCACATGATCTTCATGATATTCCATGCCGCAGGATGAACAGCTAACAGCAGGAATCTCATCAATCTGGAGCGCACGGGTTCCATCATGGAGCTCCCAGTAGCCAGTTTTTTTCGTTTCCACAGCCGCATCTTCATTACACCACATGCATTCCTTCAACAGCTGCACCTCCTTCTAGGCTTCTTTTACCGGATCATTGTCAGTTTTTGTTGCTTCTTTTTGCTGCTCATGCTTATATTTTTTTTCTTTCATTTCATCTCTTTTTCCGCGCTTATCCTTGAGGGTGGCATGCTCAGGATTGGTCTCATACGTTTTTCTGCGGTCGAATCGGTTTAATCCTTCCGGAACAATATTAAACTTTTCATCTTTGATCAGAGCGGTGATGCCAATCGCTGCAGGTTGCTCTGTGATATTCATCGTTTCATTAAAATAATCATCCGCTTTTCCCGGCACATAGTTTTGTGGCTCTGGGTAGGAAGTGATCACGCCCTCAAAGTTTCTCAGGATCACTTTGTCAGGACTTTGTGAAATAAGATAATTTGGCTGCAGCGAAATTTTTCCGCCGCCTCCAGGCGCATCTACAACAAAAGTCGGCACCGCATAACCTGATGTATGTCCGCGGAGTGCTTCGATAATTTCCAGACCTTTAGAGACCGGCGCCCGGAAATGGCCAATTCCCTCGGACAAATCGCATTGATAAATGTAATAAGGACGGACCCTTATTTTTACGAGGTCATGCATCAATTTTTTCATAATATGTGTGCTGTCATTGATCCCTGCAAGAATAACGGACTGGTTGCCGACCGGAACTCCGGCATTTGCCAACATTTCACATGCCCGTTTGGATTCCTCGGTAATTTCAATCGATGTATTAAAATGAGTGTTCAGCCAGACTGGATGGTATTTCTTCAAAATCGAGCAAAGGTTTTCTGTAATGCGCTGCGGAAATACGACTGGCGCCCGGGTGCCGATCCTGATAATTTCCATATGCGGAATGGCTCTCAGCCTCTTTAAAATATATTCGAGAATGTTGTCGTTGATTAATAAACCATCGCCACCCGAAATCAGGCAATCCCGCACCTGGGGAGTTGCGGCAATGTAATCAATGGCGGCGTCCAGCTGCTTTTTTGGAACCCCCATGCCAATCTGGCCGGAGAACCTTCGTCTAGTGCAGTACCGGCAATACATCGAGCACTGATTGGTTACTAGAAACAGGACCCGGTCAGGATAACGGTGAGTCAATCCCGGTACAGGTGAATCCTCGTCTTCATGTAGGGGATCTTCCAAATCATATTTTGTTTTCAGGATTTCCTTACTGACAGGAACCGACTGCATTCGTATCGGGCAGCGGGGATCATCCTGGTCCATCAGCCAGGCATAATACGGTGTGATATTCAGAGGGATGGTCATGGTTGATATACGGACGCCTTTCTCTTCCTCAGGCGTTAAATTGACAACCTTTTTTAAATCTTCCAGCGTTCTGACAGTATGAGTTAACTGCCATAACCAGTCGTTCCATTGTTCCTCTGTGACATCCTTCCATAACTCGATCTCTTTCCAATGTCGTTTTGGCTGGTACAATCCATTTACGATCGGCATGATGTTACCTCCTTGTATACTGAGCTCATATTCTACAGTTGCAAGTTTCGTGCCAAATCAAACTCCCCCATCATTGAGCGGTTTTTCTGCGACTGTGCGGTTAATTACCAATGTATGCGTTCGCTGACCTGGATGGGAAAAAGAAAAAACCGCCGAATTTTCGGCGGTTCGTCATGTTTTCATTCGTAATTTATATTGAAGGGTTTGTCGCGGGATTTTCAGGAGCTGTGCTGCTTGTTGGATGTTTCCGTCTGTTTTGGAAAGTGCAGTGGAAATCAGTTCCTCTTCCCTTCTTGCCAGTGCTTCACGCAAAGGCACGATAGAGGGTTCTGTCTGAGACTTGCCCATTACCAAAAGATGACGGGGGAGGTCGGAATTCCGGATGGGGTGATGATCTTCTGCCATGTTCATTGCGTATTCAATAACATGTTTGAGCTCCCGGACATTTCCCGGCCAACGATACCGGCATAGAAGCTGAACCACTTCATCTGTAATGCCTTTGACTTGTTTATGAAAGGTGTGGTTGTACTGAGAAATGAAATGGCGGGCAAGAAGTTCAATATCCAATTGCCGTTCACGAAGAGGTGGAACCTCAAAGAAAATGACATTCAGACGATAGTAAAGGTCTTCCCTTAGCTTATTATTTTTAACACAATCCACCGGATGTTCATTTAATGCTGCCATAATCCTCACATTGACAGCCTTCCCTTTTGTTTCCCCCACCCTGCGCACCACTCCGTCCTGAAGCACCCGCAGCAGCTTGGCCTGGATATCAAGAGGCATAGAATTGATTTCATCAAGGAACAAGGTGCCCCCGTCGGCCAGTTCAAAAAGCCCCGGCCGTTCGACGGCTCCCGTAAAACTTCCTTTTAAGGTGCCGAACAAAATACTCTCGAGCAGCTGTGACGGAATGGCTGCGCAGTTTTGCGCGATGAACGGTTTGTCTTTTCGTGGAGACTGATTGTGAATCCCCTGAATTAAAACTTCCTTTCCGGTTCCCGTTTCCCCAAACATCAAAACGGGGGACGATGTCTGTGAGACTTTTATCAGTAGGTGTTTCAATTGTTCAATGGCAGGGTCCGCCGAAATAAAATCAGCCAGCTGGTAGGAAGCGAAGTGCCCATGGGTCACTGGTTTTGGACGCGCTTTATGAAATTGAGCCTGCATATCAAGAAGTTTTTCGGACAGCTGTTTGATTTTGGTCAAATCTTTTGAGATTTCAATCGCCCCGATCAGTTTGCCATTGACTAACAGTGGAAGAGTGGTATTGACCGTATCCACTCTCTTTCCGTTAAAGTTCGTATAGGTTTGCTGCTGATTGATGATCGGCTTTCCGGTTTTGATGACTTTTAATAATGTGCTCGTATCCTGATTGAGGGAAGGAAAAGCATCGAGAACATGATAGTCGATGACGTCACTCACCTTTAACCCATCCAGTGATGCAGCTACTTCATTATAAAAAATGGTCATCCCCTTAGCATCGACCGCATGAATACCTTCGTCAATCGTTTTTAAAATGGCCTTGAGTATTTCGATAGTTTCCACTTTTTCTGTCATCACGGGCACCTCCGTTGGGATCAAAGACATGCTGCTGAAAATTCATCACAACTGCCGAAAATCCGGCACTACAAGGAGGATAAATCTTTTACCCACAAGTTCATGTCTTCGTATTTATCAAAAATAAGGCAGTTTTTGATCAATCTCCCTTGATAAAGATAACCTCTTTGAGAGAAGACAGCGTTCATTCCAAAAGATAAGGAACGGGCAATCGAATAGGCACAATAGATGTGGCGGGATTTTAACTCTTGTTCCAGCTGGTCGATGAGTATCTTCATCAGACCAAATTTACGATGTTCCGGCAGGGTGGCACAATCAGTAAGTTCAGCATTGTGATAGGTCTGATTGATGTCGGCAGAAGCAGCGCTTACTACTTCCCCCTGATGTTCGATCACATAGTATACTGTTCCATTTTCCATTGTTTTTTCGATATAGTCCGAATCGTTCATCGGCGTGGGATAGACTTCAAAAACCTTGCTGTATAATCCAGCCAACCGGGTACAATCTTCAGGAACAGCCAGGCGTACTGAATACGATTCCGGCAAAACGGTTTCTTGTTTCGCGGGCGGATTGGAATGAATCTGGTCCATGATTCGATCCTGTTCCACCCAAAAGTCGCTTCGTTTGCGTTCATTGCTATAATATTTACACATGGCTACGCAATTGCTGCCATTAAAATAGCGGCTGAACCATGCCTCAGGTAGAAAACCTAATGAAAGCAGTTCAGGAAGATGTTCCGCTCTTGCTTTAATAATCACTTTTGAAAAGTTTTGCTGCTGGATCAGGTCGTGAATGGCCTTGACCATCGATTGAATGTTTCCTCTGTAATCGTCAACACGAAGCCGTTCGTTAAAAAAATCAAGACAAATGGAAGCTGTAATGTCATGCTGCTTAATCGTTGTATTTTTGTAGTATGTGTCTGTTTGCATACTCCTGCACCCCCTGATTTTCTCTTCTTCCCTATTCCATATGTAATGAAGGGATTCCTTCAAGATTCTTTTCCCAGAAAAAAGCCGCAATTCACTTGAAAAACGAGTGATGCGGCAAGCCTTTGTCTGAGGTGGTTGATTTCCATTCCAGGATGATCGCTTTTTCGCGGGCGGGCGCTGAGCCTTACCGGCACGAGCACCTATCAAAAAATATTAAATCATTATAATACGGTACGTGAAATTTTATTTTTTCGTTTCAACCGGATTATCGTCATAGGAGATCCAGTCGCTCCAGCTTCCTGGATACAGTACCGCTTGTTCAATGCCTGCCTCACTCATGCCAAGGATGTTGGCACAAGCTGTGACTCCTGAACCGCAATACACAACAATTTCTTTTTTGCCGGCAAGATCTTTATGCAGTTCTGCCAATTCCTCTGTCGAGTGCCATTCTTTTGTGCTGTTGATGTTCTTTAACCACGGTTTGTTTATGGCCCCAGGAATGTGTCCCGCTTTTTTGTCGATCGTTTCTTGTTCCCCACTGTACCTGGCCGCATCCCGTGAATCGATAATAACCGTATCTTCTTTTTGCATCGCCTGCTTTACTTCTTCCATTCCCACTGCCTTCCAATCACTTTTACGGATAATGAAGTCGGTTGGTTCAGGGACGGTACGTTCATCTGTAACAGGATACCCGGCTTCTTCCCAGGCGGAGTAGCCTCCCTGTAGAACAAACACTTTTTCGTGTCCCAGGAATTTCAGCATCCACCATAACCGTGCAGCCATTGAGCCATTTTGGTCGTCATAGGCTACCACTGTTTTTTCCTCATTGATGCCAAGTCTGCCAAATGTGGCTGCTGCCTCTTTTTGGGAGGGCAATGGATGGCGGCCGCCGTGCTCTGTTATCTCTCTTGATAAATCCTTGTCCAGATCAACATGCACGGCACTTGGAATATGGGATTTTAAATACCTGTTTCTTCCTTCTTCCGGGTCTGCCAAATTAAATCTGCAGTCATAAATGAGAACATTCGAGCGTGATAAATGAGTGCTCAGCCATTCTTGTGTTACAATGTGTTTCATGAGGCGACTCCTTTCGAAAATAATTACGTTATTTTTTGAAACATAGGGGAAACTGATGTCATAAGCAATACTAGTAAAGTGAGGATTGATAACATGGATAATCATATTCCAGAAGCCTGTATCGTACTCTTTGGAGCTACAGGTGACCTGGCTCACCGTAAACTGTACCCTGCGCTCTTCCAATTGTACCAAAAGGAAAAGCTCAACGAAAAGTTTGCAGTAATCGGAGTGGGAAGAAAAGATTTTTCACATGAGAAATTCCGGGAGGACGTTATTGCTTCCGTTGCCAAAACTGGGGATTTCCCAACTGAAAAAGTGGATACATTTGCATCACATTTTTATTTTATTCCAATGGATGTTACAAATGAAAAAAGCTATCATCAACTGAAAGACCTTGCCGATGAGCTTGACAGCACCTATTCCCTTAACGGAAACCGCATGTACTATCTTGCCATGGCCCCACAATTTTTCGGGACTATTCCTACCTTCCTGAAATCGGAAGGATTGACAGAGACCGCTGGTTGGCAGCGTCTGGTTATTGAAAAACCATTCGGCCATGACCTTGCTTCTGCCACCGAACTTAACGAGCAGCTTCAAAAAAGTTTTCCGGAAGAAAGCATTTACCGCATCGACCACTATCTTGGAAAAGAAATGGTGCAAAACATCCAGGTGATCCGTTTCGGAAATGCGATTTTTGAATCCATCTGGAACAATAAGTACATTTCTTCTGTACAGATTACTTCCAGTGAAACCCTTGGTGTGGAAGACCGCGCTTCGTATTATGAAAAATCCGGAGCGATTCTGGACATGCTGCAAAACCATATGCTGCAAATGGCCATGATGGTGGCCATGGAACCTCCAGGCGGATTGGATCCAAAACTGATACGGGATGAAAAAGTAAAGGTTCTTCGTGCGCTTCGTTTTTATAATGAAGATGAAGTCGCGAAAAATATCATTCGCGGCCAATACAAAGAAGGTTCAATGAACGGCAAGACCGTTCCTGCTTACCTTGATGAAGAAAACGTAGATCCGGCGTCAAAAACCGATACATTTGTAGCGGCAAGAATTTTCATCGACAACTTCCGCTGGGCTGGCGTCCCGTTTTATCTTCGTACAGGAAAACGCATGGCAACCAAAGCTACTGAGATCGTTGTTCAATTTAAAAATGGCCCTATGGCCCTTTATCATGAACATAATGATCACTACCAGCCGAACCTGCTTAGAATCCACATCCAGCCGGATGAGGGGTTGAGCCTTTCATTGAATGCGAAGCCGCAAGGTGATTTCCCTGCCCTGCTTCCAATCAACATGAATTATTGCAATAACTGCCAAAATGAGTTGAACACCCCAGAGGCTTATGAAAAGCTGATGCACGACTGCCTGCAGGGCAATTCAACATACTTCACACGCTGGGATGAAGTTGCCCTTTCCTGGGAATTCATTGACGGCATTACAAACGCCTGGAAAAACAAGGACATTCCACTTTTCAAATATTCGTCCGGTACCATGGGACCGCTTGAATCTGAAGAGCTTCTTAATGAAGACGGTTATACATGGTGGCCGCCAACCAACGTTCGGAACGAAATTAATGAATAAAAAAAACTCACGGCTTTTCTAGAGTGACCTAATTAAATGAGACAAAGGAAAAAACACCCCCATGGTCGTATATACAAATATCGACAAAGTGGAGGTGTTTTTCTCATGGCGAGAAAAAAGAAGATCTATTCTGAAGAGCTAAAAAGAGAAGTGATTCGTCTAAAATTAACAGGAGAGTATTCCAACCAGGAACTGATGAGTCAATTTGGGATTAAGAATCGTACGCAAATTAAAACGTGGATGAAGTGGTTTCGAGATGGGGAGGAACAACGGTTAGCCCAACCGATTGGAAAACAATATACCTTTGGGAAAGGACCGGAAGAGATAAGTGAGCTTGAACAACTTAAACGAAAATTAGCCATTTATGAGATGAGAGAAGAATTAGTGGGAAAGTATCAGGAGATCGAAAGGAAGTGGTTCTAGAAGTATTCGTCGAATTAGTGGATCTATTTAAAGAGAAGTACACCATTGCCATGATTTGCGAAGGATTAAAGGTTCCAAGGTCCACGTACTATCGGTGGAAAAACAAGTCGTGGGATCTCACTCCATTGGAACAACAGATTCTGGCCCTGTGTAAAGCATTTAAATACCGGATTGGGCACCGAATGGTGCGAGACCTTCTCTACAAAGACCATCAGATGAAAGCTCATCGAAATACGGTGCAGAAGATCATGCAGAAATACAACATTCAATGCCGGGTAAAACAAAAGAGAACCTCCTATACGGCAGGAGAAAGCAAATGTATCGTCACCAATCTTCTGGAGATAAACTTTTCAGCAGAGAAGCCCAATCAGAAATGGGTCACAGATATTACGTATTTGCCTTATGGAGAAAAGATGTTATATTTATCGACCATCATGGACTTGTACAACAACGAAATCCTAGCCTATCGAATCAGTGATAAACAAGATACCTCGCTCGTCACTCAAACCCTGGAAGACGCCTGCAGAGGACGAGAAACCTACGAGGCGATCTTGCATAGTGACCAGGGAGCTCAATATACTTCCTATGCTTTCAGGAAAAGGCAAAAGAAAAAGGCATCATCACAAGCATGTCCCGGAAAGGCAATTGCTTGGATAATGCCGTCATCGAATCCTTCCATTCCTCGCTAAAGTCGGAAGAATTCAGCAGCCCGCTAAGACCGCATCTTACATGTTCTATTGTACAAGAAAAAGTACAAGATTACATGTATTATTATAATTACAATCGACCATTTACAAAATTAAACTGCCATACTCCAGTAGAATTCAGGAGCATGGCAGCCTAGGTGTTTTTTTCTGTCCCAATTAGCTAGGTCAGTTCATTTCAAAGCCGTGAGTTTTTTAATGCAATGCAGGATTGAGGGATTTGGCAGGTTCTTCTGTTTGTTCCTTTTCATCACTTTGTTTCTTTTCCTTTTCCCCTTTTTCCCCTTTTTCCGGCTTGATCGCAAAGAATGCGAGCAGTGCGGCCAGCAGGCTGATGCCCGAAGAAACATAAAATACATAGGAATGATCCGATTTCATGATCAGAGCGTAAATCGGCGGTCCCAAGGCCACACCAACAAACCGCATCGAACTGTAAAGTGAAGTGATCGTCCCTCTCTCTTCTTTTTCGATACCTTCTGTAATCAACGCATCGAGGCATGGCAAAGCGGCTCCGATTCCGATTCCGCTCACAAATAAAATGCCAAGCAGAAAATAAAGCCCGTCTGTAAACGTCACACTAAGTATGGAAACAGACAAAAGAAAAATACCGCAAAAGGTAAGCCATTTCATCAGCAGTTTATTTTGGCCGATTTTTTTCCCGGCAAAAAACGAAGAAATGGAAAGCGCCAATAATGGGATGGCAAGAACAAACCCTTTTTTCACACCTTTGATGCCATAGGTTTCCTCAAGCGTTGTGGACAAATAAAATAAAACACCAAAAAGGACAAACATAATAATGCCGCCGATAGCAAAAATCGCGATGAGCCATCTGGCATTATTTTTGAAGGTTTTCTTAAACGATTGTAGAAATTTTTTGAATGCAGCTTGTGCTTCTTCTTCTTTTTTTGGTGTTTTTACAAGAAACGAAACAAGACCGATGGAGATCAGGCAAAAAATCGGAATAAACCAAAAGGGCAAATGCCAGACGACAATGGCCAAGGCGGCTCCGATAATCGGGCTCAGCACTTTTCCGAACGTATTGCTTGTTTCAATTAAACCAAGGCCTGAGCTCACGTCCTTCTCATCCTTAAACATATCCCCTACAAGGGGAAGAACAACCGGTGCTGCACCAGCAGACCCAATCCCCTGCAGCAGTCTTCCCAAAAGTATAATGTAGTACGGATTATCCATTTTCCATGAGGCCCATCCGGTGACCAGACCGCCGAGTCCGGCAATGATCAAGCTGGGAATGATTACCTTTTTTCTTCCAATCCGGTCAGAGAGATAGCCTGCAATAGGAATGAGTAGAATGGCCACTATGGAATAAACCGTGATGATCATAGATACTTGAAATGCTGAAATATGAAGTTGTTTTTCAATTGATGGCAAGACAGGAATAAGCATAGAGTTGCCCAGTGTCATCACAAGCGGTATGGATGCCAGTGAGATCAGAGCAAGCTTGTTGTTTGAATCTTTATGATTTGATTCCATGTTCTCCTCCAAATCGCAAACAGGCGTTGATCTTTCTTAGTATGCTTTTATGTGCTTTTACCATACAAGAAAATCAAACCCATTGACTGGAAACAAAGATTAAAGCTAAACTTAGGTACAAACGAACATGGATACAGAGAGGAAGAAATATGTTGGAACATTTACTTAACCCTTCGGTGAAACACATCCAGATTTCCGGGATCCGAAAATTTTATAACCAGGTGAGCAACTATCCCGAAGCGATTTCATTTACACTTGGCCTGCCCGACTTTCCCACCCCTGACCACATCAAGGAAGCTGCAAAGCGGGCGATCGATGAAAATAAAACCGTCTACTCGCACAATGCCGGCTATTTGGAATTGCGGCAGGCTGCGGCAAGCTTTGTGTCTCAAAAGTACGGGCTCCAATACAATCCGCAAAATGAAGTGATTATTACAAACGGTGCGAGTGAGGCGATTGACATCTCTCTTCGCTCCATTCTGGAGGAAGACTGTGAAGTTCTGCTTCCCGGCCCGGTCTATCCCGGCTATGCTCCGGTTATTGAAATGTGCAAGGCAGTGCCTGTATACATAGATACAACAAAAACCGGCTTCAAGCTGACAGCAGAATTGATACGTGAGCATTTGACTCCAAAAACAAGGTGCGTTATTTTACCTTATCCGTCCAATCCGACAGGCTGCGTCTTAAACCGGGCAGAGCTTGAAGAAATCGCCGCTGTGCTGCGTGAATCGGATCTGTTGGTTTTATCCGATGAGATATACAGTGAACTGACTTACACCGCTCCGCACGTTTCCATCGCTTCGATCGAAGGGATGAGAGAAAGGACGATCGTGATTAATGGTCTCTCCAAATCCCATTCCATGACAGGCTGGAGAATCGGTATGCTGTTTGCTCCTGAAGAAATTGCGCAGCATATGCTAAAGGTCCATCAGTACAATGTGACATGCGCGTCAACCATTTCACAGATGGCTGCTCTCGAGGCATTGACCAATGGAATTGATGATGCGATTCCCATGAAGAAAGAATACAGCCATCGCCTTTCCTACGTGATGAAAAGGCTCGCTGATATGGGGCTCGATGCGGAAACTCCTGGGGGCGCTTTTTACGTCTTCCCAGATATCAAACCATTTGGGCTCATGTCACTGGAATTTGCCACCCAACTGCTTGAATCCCAGCAAGTGGCCGTTGTCCCAGGTTCCGCTTTTTCCGAATATGGCGAAGGATACATTCGCCTCTCGTATGCAGCATCAATGGAACAGCTGAGTACGGGCCTCGACCGGCTGGAAACGTTTATTGCCTCTCTAGCCAACTAAAACTGCTTATAAAGAAACCAGGTATCCCGTTTAATCGGATGCCTGGTTTTTTTTGCGGTCAACATATTCTTTCACCATGTCTTCCGTAATCATTTTCCGTTGGGGCACAATACCCTTTTGTGCCAGTTGGTTCATTTGCCGGCTAACGTCATTAATTTCTTTTACGCTAAAAGGTTCCTGCTTGCTGCAGCGCTCAACAGCTTCCTCGATCAACTGTTCTCTTATCTGTTCAAGACGAAGAAATTGAGCCACAACCTCATGCTGTTTGCTTGAATGCTTGCTGATTTCCAAATGTACGCTCATCATGATGTCCACCTTTCTCTATTGATTAGAGTATACCATGTGACGGTCAGCTTGTATTATTATTCAAAAAATTTGCAATAATTTATCATTTTACAAAATATTGAAAAGAGAATAAACTAGATTTTGCCAGTAAATTTCAAGAATATTACATATTGAGGGAGGAAGTAAACAATGAAAAAAGCAGCAACTTTAGGAATGGTGCTCCTGTTAGCATTAAATGTGGGCTGCAGCCAGGAAAAAGAAGCAAAAGGCAAAGAGCTGACAAAAACAGAAGCTTCGTCATCCAAAAATGCAGAAAAATCTGCACTTCTCGATTTTGAAGTCAGTCTTGGAGCTAAATTGCGTGACTATCAGGCCCCATTTAATGCCTACACTGCCGCACTGGATCCGGAAAAGAAAACACCAAAGAGTGAAATTCGGAAGCTGAAAGAAGCTGCAAAAACAGCAGGACAAAAAGCAGCAAAAGAGATTCCAGACCTTGATGTGCCATCTTCCCTGCCTAAAGAAGACCAGCAAACGTTTAAAATGGCCTTCAAAGATCTAGGAGCCTCCTATCAAACAAAAGCAGAGGGCCTTGGAGATGAAAAGAAAACCGCACAGTCAGACGAAGAATTCCAGAAATTTCAGGATCAAGTGAATAAAATTCACAAGAAACTCGGTCTGATTGATGCCAACTTCGCAAATGAACTTCAATAAAACCAAAAAGAAACCGTACACAAGACGGTTTCTTTTTTTGGTTACACGAGGTTGTTTAACGCTTCACGGGTTTTCTTCATCTCTTCCACCACGGATGGCGAATTCAATGTTTGAAGAAGCCCCTCATAATAATCAGTATATTCTTTTATTCGGAGGTCCATTTCTTTTTGAGCCTCTTCTGACAACAGCGGCTGATAATAGCGGCCAAATACGCCTGCACTCTCTTCTGTAAACCTTGATACCGGTTCTTCGAATAAGGAATACATCAGATCCATTGCCTTTTTCTTGCCGCCCTGCTCAAAAAACTGCTTGGCATTTTTGAACTCTTTATAAACGGATTCCTTGCCTTCCACTTGACCCAATTCAGTTTCAACAACGAGCGTTTCAAACTGAACCCGCTGTTTTTGCATCTCATACTGCGGCGGATCCCATTGTGCCAGCTTCCTGTCAAGCTCTTCATTCATCTCCGACATCAACCCGATGATCACTCTCTCCACGCGAAGGACAGTAGCTCTCGATTCTTGCTGAAGATCAAATTGAATCGCCTGGTGAAGCTCTTTCCCGCTTTTGGCAAGTGCATTTTTTTGCTCTTTCACCGACCCGGAAATGACAGCCGGATTAAAGGCTTCATTAAAAAATTCGGTAAACCGGAGCATAACCCGCTGCTTGACGTAAAATAACAATTCCTGGATCTCTTTCTCCAGAGCTTCCTGTTTTTGTTCCAATGAATAATCATTGATTTTTTTCTGAAGCCCACTGATCGTTCGCTGCAGTTCTTCCTTTTTTTGCTCTGCATTTTCCTGATTGGCGACAGCTTCTGCAATGAAACGGTCCAATACATTCCTCGCTTGTGACAGTTGCTTCTTAGCGGCTGTCACCATCACATGGGCGAGATCATGATTTAAAAACCCGGTAAATGCGTCCATGAAACGGACATAGCCGGTTTCATTTAAAAGATTATCCTGCTGCTCAGCCAGGTTTCCGTACTTTTTCTTCAGCCGACCAGCTTCCTCAGGAAGCCAAGCAGATGGTTCTTTTTGTCCTAACAGTGAAAAGTAGCTGGACATTGGAAATAATTTAGGCTTTCGGATTCCAAATTGGCGAAGGTTATCGCCCACGTGCCCAACCACATCCTGAAGCTCCTCATTGTCTTTGGCCAGGTCTGAAGCATTGATAACAAAAAACATTTTATCGAGCTCAAAGGTATCTTTTACCCGGCCGAGCTGAATGAGAAATTCACGGTCTGCGGCCGAAAAGGCATGATTATAATACGTGACATACAAAATCGCATCTGATTTTTTTATAAACTCAAAAGCAACATTCGTATGGCGGGCATTGATCGAATCAGCTCCCGGTGTGTCCACAAGGGTTACACCCATCGAAGTTAATGCACAATCATAATAAACGGTGACACTTTCGGTAAAACATGCTTTTTCTTCATCTGCCACAAAGGACTTAAACTGTTTTACAGAAACGGTTTGCTCTTTACCAAGCAGATCTCTTACCGCATCAAAACCACTGCAGACCGCCTGCAGAAATTGAAGGTGCGGGCGAAGTTCATTGGATCGCTGGGAACGATCAATTGACTCTGAAATGGAGACTGCTTCTTCCATTGTACCGGCCTGCTTTCCAAAATGGAAAAGAGACTGATTGATCTCTGCCAACAAATCTGCTTCCTTTTTAAAATAAATCCGTGCAGTGCCATGCAAATGCTCCTCATCCGGGGGAGCTATGCGGTTGATGGTAGCCGTCGTGGGATTTGGAGAAACCGGGAGAAGATCTTCGCCAATCAAAGCATTCGCAAACGACGATTTTCCCGCCGAGAAAGCACCGAATAATGACACGGTAAAATCTCTGTTGTTCATTTTTTCGGCAAACTGATTCATGTCCGATGCGCGATTCTTCATCAAATGGAGCTTTGACAGAACAGCTGCGGCATTCTGAAGCTGCTCCGCTTCCTTCAGCAGTTCATTTTCCTCTGTTTTGGCGATCTCTTTGCTGCCAGTTTCAGAAGAATCATCCTCTTCAACGGTTTCTTTCGCTTCCGTATTTTCCGGAATTTCAGCCATGGTAACCGTTTCTATACTCTGAATCAGATCCTGTTCAGCCTCTTCAACGGCACTCTCGGTGTTTAATGGCTCCTTCAGCGAGCTTTTCAGTTCCTCTGATACCTCATTCCATTTCTCGAGGATTTCTTGCTTACCTTTGTGAGCCATAAGGACCTTTTCCTGTGCACTAAGCTCGGAGCGCAATTTCTTAAGCTCATGATCCGATGCTTGTTGAGCTTCATCGGCCAATTGATGCAATTCATCCCGGAAATGAGTTGTATATTGTTTTTTGATTTCAGCTACCACATCATTGCAATACTGCAGCACATAATTGCCGTTTAATGAAGCTCCAGGCTTGATGAGTGCTGCCATGGTCTCTTCACCAATGACAGGTTCATTTTTTACAGAAACGCCATGCGACTGGAAAAAGTCTTTCAAATGCCAGCTGATTTGTGTTTTCACATTTTCCTTTACCGACTCATAAAACGCTTCCAGTCTTGCTTTTCTTTCTGCTTCGGTTTTCTTCCCAGCAAACAAAAGACCTACCTTAAAGCTGTCCTGGCGGCTCTCGATGTAATTCTTGGCCAGATCGCGGGTCTGAAACGGCATGAGAATCGCATTGTCCAGAATATCCTTAAATTCCTTCATAATGCCGGTTTGGCTTTCTTTCTTCCTCTGCTCTTCTATTTCCATTTCCTCTGAAAGTTTTCCGGCGAGGGCCCTGGCGCTTTCCTCGTCTTGCTGACCTGCCAGCTCAAATGCTTCATGATGATGTTCTTCATCAAGATCAAGACCATTTTGTACAGTTGTTCTGATCAAGCGCTCAGTCTCTTTGCGGGCATTCTCTTCCACCCATTCATCCTTTGCCAGGTAAAACTTTTGAAAAAGCGTTTTGATTTCACGCAGCTGATTGCCTGGGTGTTCTTTTTCCATGATTGTGGTAAAAAAGATATCCTCCGGTTCAATGTCCCAGCTTTTGAAGCCGTTTTTCACTTTTTCAGAAAACGCAGAGAAAGCAAGCTCCTTCTCATTGTGCTTATCAATTTGGTTAACAATCAAATAAACCTTTTTTCCCTGCTCTTTTAACAGGCGTATAAAGGTGAAATTGAGCTGTGAGAGGACATGGTTATAGTCCATAATATAAAAAACCACATCGGCCATGTGAAGCGCAGACTCAGTGGCCACTTTGTGTGCATCATCCGTGGAATCAATCCCAGGCGTATCATAAATGGCTATGCGGTCAGGAAGCAGATCCTGTTCCACATTAATTTCGATGCTTTCGATTTCATTGCCATTTTTTGCCCATTTTTTGATTTTTTCTAGATTAACCGGTGCATCGATATGAATGATCCCTTTATTCCGGACTTTCACACGTGCTGATGGTGTTCCGCTTTGAACTTTCACCACGTTCGCGCTTGTCGGGACCGGGCTTGAAGGAAGAATGTTTTCACCGATCAGCTCGTTGATCATACTTGATTTACCAGCCGAGAAATGGCCGCAAAAAGCAATGGCAAACTGCTGATTTTTAACTTTGTCATATAACTCCAGCACAGCGCGGGCTTCCTGTTGTGCATCCAGTTCTTTTATCCCGCAGTAGACAGCAGCAAGTGAAGCCGCGGTCGGATTTATTGTTTGGTCTTTGGTTTCGGTCATTCGTGCTCTATTCATTGAACTCTCCATTTATAATAGTCGTTCCTTACACTTTACCATAATTATGTATCTTTCTCTATGCTATTGATGAGAGAATTGTGCATAAATTCACGAAAAAAGGTGATTTGTTTTTTTCTGTAACGAAGACAGGTCCATAATAGTTGAGCGAATGCCACAATTGCACGGAATCAATTGCACGAATCGGGCCGATAATTGCACGCAATCAAAGTTATTTGCACGAAGCAAACAATTCAGACTTCTTCCAACCAACCCACTATACGAAGAAAACGCCAAAAGAGTTTGATCACAAAAAGTAGGCCATCCACCATTCATCCTGTAAAGAGTCGTTGATCTTCACCTGTCCTTTTTGGACGCCTTCCACCACAAAGCCAGCCTTTTCATATAATTTGATAGCCACCGTATTTTCTGAAAACACGGTCAGACTGATCTTATAAAGCTCATTCCTTTTTGCCCAGGCAATCGAATAATCCATAACCTCCTTGCCTATACCGAGCCCCTGTCCCTTTGAGTTAATCCATGTCCGAAACATGCCGGTATGACGCTTCATCGCCAATTCCCCTCTCAGGATTCGGGCAATGCCGATTACTTCTCCCTGTTTTTCGATGGCGGTATACATGTTTCCTTTCTCCTGACATTCCTCAATAAAGGCCTTTTCTTCAGCAAGGGTCCGCGGTCTCTCTTTCTGCAAAAACTGACCGGCTTCCACAATTTCTTTTACGGCTTCAATGATTTGGACCGCATCCTGAAAAACAACGGGGCGAAGTGTAATGGATTCATTGTTCTTCGCCGTAAATGTATGAGTGGTATTTTCATTAATCATCGTCATCCCTCCTAACAGGTAGTATGCCAAATAACAGGATCAACAATCACAGGACATAAAAAAGGAGCCCATTCACCGAAACATGAATGGACTCCTTTACTTTTTAGTTATCTTGCTTTTTTATCTTCTCTCATTCGTTTTGAAGCACGGTAGGACATGTCGCGGTTTCCTCCGCCGCCCTGGTGGCGCTGCTTATCGCTGCGGCCTCCCGTTCTTCGCTTGTCGCGTGAATCGCTGCCACCGCGCTGAGGGCGTTTGCGGTCACCGTAGCGATTGTCACGGCGTCCTTTTTTAACAGCCAATGGCGGTTCAAAGGTTAATTCGATCGGTGTAGTATCCGGCTCTTTTGTGAGCAGTTTTAATGCTGCTGACACAAGAGATACGGAATCATGCTCTTCAAGCATTTCCACGGCTGTTTGTTTATATGATCCGACATCACCGTCTTCAAGAACACTCAAAAGCTTTTCAACAGCCATGCGCTGCTGGCCTTCCATCGCTTCATTCATGGATGGCACCGAACGTTTGACCATCTTGCGTTTTGTGATTTTTTCTATGGTGTATAGGTGATCAATTTCACGCGGCGTAATAAACGTCACCGCATAACCTGTTTTTCCTGCACGGCCTGTACGTCCAATACGGTGGACATAACTTTCAGGATCTTGAGGAATATCAAAGTTATATACGTGGGAAACTCCGCTGATGTCCAGTCCGCGTGCTGCAACGTCTGTTGCTACAAGCACTTCAATGGTGTTGTTTTTAAATGCACGAAGCACCATATCACGCTTGGATTGTGGAAGGTCACCATGGATTCCTTCGGCTGAATATCCTCTCTTGTTCAGTGCTTCAGATAATTCATCCACACGGCGCTTTGTACGCCCAAACACGATGGCAAGTTCAGGTGATTGAATATCAAGCAGTCGTGTAAGAGCATCGAATTTCTGTTTTTCCTTAACCTCTACATATTCCTGTTCAATGCTTTTAACGGTCATTTCACTTGCTTTCACGCGGATAACCAAGACATCCTTCATGAATCGTTCAGCAAGCTTTTGAATTTGTTTTGGCATAGTCGCCGAGAAAAGCATGGTATGGCGTTCAGATGGTACGTTCTCAAGGATGGTCTCAATATCCTCGATGAAGCCCATATTCAGCATCTCATCAGCTTCATCAAGAACCACGGTGTGGACATCTTCAAGTTTTAGCGTTTTTCTGTTGATATGATCGATGACACGACCGGGAGTACCCACAATAATATGAGGACCATTCTTCAACGCCTTGATTTGACGTACAATGGATTGTCCGCCATAGATCGGCAGCGTTTTGATTCCCTTGAATTGGCCAATTTTATTTAATTCTTCTCCAACCTGAACCGCAAGTTCACGAGTAGGAGCAAGAACGATACCCTGAATTTTACGGGCTTTCACGTCGATTTTTTCAATAAGCGGAATACCAAAAGCCGCTGTTTTTCCTGTTCCTGTTTGTGCCTGTCCGATAAGGTCTGTTCCTTTTAGTGCTGTAGGAATCGTATCACGCTGGATTGGTGTCGCTTCCTCAAATCCCATATTATTAATGGATTTTAGCAATTCGGGACTTAAACCTAATTCACTGAATGTTGTCAATGTGTAACTGTCTCCTTTTTCGTCAAAACCATTTCCTTATACTTCCCAAAACATCCTGAAATCATCTTTTACAATCTTAAAAAAACCATAACTTATATTGGTCTTTTTGTTCACAATAAAGATCATTAAACAAAGTAGGCCTTAAAAAAAGGCACATACATAGATATAATATGCCCCTATACAGAAGTATATATAAACAGTTTTGCCGTACAATTTATTATCGAACATAACCTTAACATGCCAGAAGAAATATTGCAACCTTAACATGCTTTCGCGTTCCGATAGATCAAGTGGAAAAAGAGAATAATTTCCTGGTTCCATCGCATGCTAATCATTAGTTTATTTTCGATGAAACGGGTGACATATGAATCATAACTGGCTGTCCATTATACCTTTTCTTGTGGTAATTCCCATCGCCATTAAAACACGGCAGGTGCTGCCCGGTTTATTTATCGGTTTTCTTGTCGGCTGCTATTTGCTTGAGCCATCCCTTGTCGGCGGTCTCAAAAAGATGCTTTCTTTTATTATTAAAGGGCTGACCGATTACAGCAACCTGAAGATCCTGCTCTTTTTGTACGCGTTTTCTGGACTGGTTGGCATCATTAAGCTGTCAGGCGGGATCCGCGGATTTGTGGAAGCCGCATCCTCAAAAATCAAAACAAAAAAAGGCGCCCTTTTCCTGACGTATGTTTCTACCATCGGCACATTCAGTGCGCCGAGTTTCCGTTTTGTTACCATCGCCCCCATTATGCGGTCCTTGTTAAAAAAGGTAAAAATGTCAACACAGGAACTGGGTTTTGTAATTGAGACAACCGCTACGCCGATCATTGTTTTAATTCCGGTTGCAACTGCGTTTGTCGGCTACATGACCTCTATTGTGGATATGGCACTCGAGAATGAAAACATTCACCAGGATGCTTATTCTTTATTTATCCGCAGCATTCCCTACAATTTTTTTTCCTTTGTGATGATTTTGCTGGGGATTTATCTAAGCTTTTTTCACCATTCCAGCTCAAAGCCAATGAGCAGCAACGAATCCATTGATCAGCCTGATGAGGATTGGCACAACTGTGATCCTGCCGTCTCCAAAGAGCTTCCGGTAAAGCCTTGGAACCTTTTAATTCCGCTCATTATTGCTGTCGTCCTCACATTGCTGCTTACCTGGTGGGACGGAAGCAAAAAAGCGAATGGCTTCCTTCAATCCTTTATTAAGGCGGATGTACTGGATGCGATGGTCATTGCCCTTGTGATTACCATCTTGTTTTCCATTATCTTTTATCGGTTTCAAGGTATGAAAACGGGGCCGCTTCTGGAAGGCTTTATCGCTGGAGGCAATGATTTAATGTCGGTTATCGTGCTCCTTACTGTGGTATGGGGGCTTTCATCCGTTACGGACAAGCTTGGTTTTTCTGCATTCATTACCAGCCATGCCGGATGGATTCCGGCGGCTTTTGTGACTCCGGTGCTGTTTATTTTCGGTGGTGCGGTTTCTTATTTTATCGGGTCGGCCTGGGGAACGTGGGGCATTTTAATGCCGCTTGGCATATCCATGTCCGAAGCAGCCGGCATTTCCCTTCCGCTTGTCATTGGCGCTGTTTTTGCAAGCGGCACGTTCGGAGCATTTGCCTCCCCGCTAAGCGATGACACAAACACCATTGCCCGTATCCTTAATATTCCGGTGATAGATTACGCCAAATACAAATTAAAACCCGCACTGATTGCAGCGGGCATAACGGCGGTATTATACGGAGTCACGATGTTTTTATTTTAATTCCCCCGCTTGCAGTGACTCCACTGCATGTTTAACTTCTTGAATTTGCGTTCTGTATCGTTCCTTAGTCCATGAATTATAGGATGGGTGGGGAACATTTTCGATGAGGCTCCAGCGTGGGCCTAATACACCAGCGAGCCTGAATTGCTTTTGCGCAAAACGGCCGCAGGGAACGATCACAAGCGGACGGCTGCTCAGCTGTGACAACCGCTCTCTAAAATCTGTAAGCATAATTTCCTGAAAGGTGTTCCAATCGTCCTGTTTGAAGGCATCTTTATCATTGGATGTTCGTACCTTTTCAATCACCTTCACAAAATCAGCATGCTCATTCACCCATTCCCCGGACGGAATGGCCGCACTCTGCATCGGGAACGGACAGACATTCATAATGCCGAGACCGTTGTATGGCGGTTGTTCGCTATTCTTTTTCAGCAGCCGGCCAAACGGCAAATTCTCCTGTTCTCCAAACAGCACTTTGCTTACAGAACGACCTGAAGATCCTGCCAATGGTGCCCCATGTTTAATTTCTTCACGATGGGGAGATTCGAGTATGAATAGAATATGTAACTCTGAAGAAAAAAGATCTGAGACTGTAAATTGGTCTTTTGCCTGCAAAAAGATCTTCTGCATGTCCGATAACATGGCCTGATCATCCTTTCTGTCTGTAATAAGAAGTCCACTTATGGACTATACCCCTTTTGCCTGATGAAGAAAAGTCAGCCGTTACACAAAATTCTTTTCATAAAAATCGATCTCGGCTATAGTATCAGGAGAGTGTTAAAGGAGACAAGAAAGTGTTCTTGTCGATGAAGAGAGAGGATGGATGGATATGAAAATTACGATTACACAACCTGCTGCAGCCTGGTACAGCAATGAACTGGAATTAAGCGAGGGTGACCACTTGCGTTTTTATGTGCGCCTTGGGGGCTGCAGTACGGTACAAAGCGGGTTCTCACTCGGTGTGGCAAAGGAAGCTCCTAAAGAAACGGGAGCATCGGTTGAGCAAGGCGGTATTACGTTTTACGTGGAACGGGAAGATCTTTGGTACTTTGACGGTCATGATTTGACCATTGATTTTAATAAAGAGAACGAAGATGTTGATTTTTCGTATGAATAATGAAAAAAGGAAGGAACCGCAAACTAGTGGTTCCTTCCCTTTTTTATCAGCTTCTCAAGCTGGTCCATTTTGTTTTCGCTTTTCAGGATTTCGGACTGTTTAGTTCCCATCAAATCAAAATGGGGATAGCCGTTATGGTGGTCGATCCATTCTTTCTTCAGTCCATACCTTCTTCCCCATTCTTCAAGTTTGGAAAGATCACGGCAGCCGACTTTGGTGACAGTTTTAACGTCAGGGAAACGTGGATCATACCAAAAATGGGTTAGAAACGCGATTTCTCCGTCCTTTACTGCGGCCTTCCAGTTCTTCAGCTCTTCTCTTTGCAACCCGAATGCCATTAGAGTTCCTGCTTCTGCTTTTTCTCTTTTTCATACGCGAGATGCCATTCAGGAAAATATTTTTTCATGGACACTGGTCTGAAGCTGTCTTTTTTCACACAAACATGAGTGGAACTGCCTGTGATGCACAGATCACCGTGGCTGTTTCGAATTTCATAGCCATAAATCACCTTCACGCCGGTATATTCCTCCACCCAAGTCTCCACAAAAGCTTCCTGGCCATAAGTCAGCGGCTTTTTGTAGTACGCATGAATTTCCGTCACCGGTGAGAGGATGCCATCCTTCTCCATTTGCGCATAACTGAAGCCCAGGTCTCGAATATAAGCGGTTCTTCCCAGCTCAAACCAGACCAGATAATTGGCATGATAAACGACACCCATCTGATCGGTTTCAGCATACCTTACTTCCACTTTTGTCTTTGATCGCAACATCGTTTGCTTTCACCTCGAATTTGAGTGTACCACAGGAAGGAGGACCATAAAAATAAAATGCAAAAACCCCCAGGAATGGGGGTTTGTTTCTCACTTATTGGTTTTTGCGGAAAGACTGTTCATCCTGTATTTCATTTTGAAACGACTGAATGCTTTCTTCTCTTCGCTGGTTTTTTTCACGGATTTGCTGTTTTTGCTGATCCGTCATGTCCGTATTTTGCAGGGAGTCGTTTGCTTCCTGAATGTTTTCTTGTGTGTTTTCAACCATTTGCTGCAGTCTTTCAGCATTATTGCTTCTATCATCTGGTTTCGCCATGATTATCTGTCCTCCTGATATTTGATCCATTATAGTTTGTATCAAACCGGAGAATCTATACGTTATCCAAGCTTTTTCAAGATAATCGGCGAGTTGTGTTCCGTGCTGAGCTCGCATAATGCCTTTAAAGCGCTCCAGCACTCCACGACTTCTTGCTGATCGTGATTTCGCATTGTAATTTCAAGCCAGTTCAATTCTTCAGCCAGACGGATGGACGAGCCGATCCAGATTTTTTTATTTTTTACCGTAATAAAAAAAGGCTCTTCAAAACGAAACGGCAGGTAAAATCCTTCGACGTTTGGATGCATAATAATGTGCTGATACACAGTGCCTTTTGTCAGCTTTGCGTATAACAAAAGCACACCGTCACTTTTTGCGGCAGCTTTCTTTAATTTTGTAATAATGGTTTCTGAACCTATCTCAACCGTTCCAATCTCATTTTCCCAATTGAGTTCTTCACGAAAAGGAACAAGATGGCCAAGACGCTGCATTTGCAGCTCGAGTTCGCGGTAAAGCAAATCCTGGTCTTCTTTTTTGGTTGAAACAGGCAGCGGCTTTACTTCAGCAGTAATCAACCCTACCCCTCCTATTTCTCCTCTATATACAATTATTCGCTTTTTGTCGATTTATATGGTGGTAGTAAACATAACAAGCAGAAAATGGGACAAAAAAAGCCACTTTGCTCGATAAGCAAAATGGCATGGTATAAAAGTTATCCTTTTGGAGGTACATAATCGGGATGCTCGTTGCCTTTATTGGCCATTTGCTTCCCCTTGTTGCCTTTCCCTACCCGAGGCTGTGTGCCTAGGTGGCTCGGCACGAACGCCTGAGGATGTCTTTTTGGGTTGCTCATTGCTTCAACCTCCTTAAAGGGCTTTGGGCTTGCTGGGTATCAATCCTGCCGGCAAGCTCCTTTCTAGCTTTTCCCGCAAATCAAAAAAGAAACAGGTACTTCCTGTCTCTTTTAGGCTCTTCTTGTATGTCTTTCTTCCAGCTTCTTTTCAATTCTTTCCATTTCATTCTGATTGCTCAATAACTCGCGTTTATTTTCCAACACCAAGTCTTTAAACGAGGCATGTCTGCTTTTTCTCACTCTTACATTCCTTCTTCCTGATTGGTTTGTTATTACTCTTGACAGAATGACGATTTTTTATTCAAATGTTCAGAAAAATAAGCAAAAAAAAAAAGCCCTCCAAAATGGAGAGCTTCGTTTATTAGCTTTGTGGCTGCTTGTTGGCAATCTTGTTGCGGAGAACCATTGGAAGAATTCCTCCATGGCGATAGTAATCGATCTCCACTTCACTGTCAAAACGGGCAACCACATCAAATTCAGTTTTTGTGCCATCCTCGGATACTGCTGTAACTTTAACGACGTCACGAGGTTTCACATTTTCGTCCACTTGTACAGTGAAAGATTCTTTTCCAGTCAGACCATACGTTTCAGCGTTTTCGCCTTCTTTAAACTGCAATGGAAGAACGCCCATCAGTACAAGGTTGCTGCGGTGAATACGCTCGAAGCTTTCAGCAAGAACGGTTTGGATTCCAAGAAGGTTTGTACCTTTAGCTGCCCAGTCACGGGAGCTTCCCATTCCATAGTCCTTACCGGCAATGACCATCAAGCCAGTATTGTTCTCTTTGTATTTCATCGCTGCTTTATAGATGCTCATGACTTCTTCATTCGGCCAGTATGTTGTCCATCCGCCTTCAGTTCCAGGAGCGATCTGGTTACGGATACGGATGTTCGCAAACGTACCGCGCATCATGACTTCATGGTTTCCTCGGCGGGAACCGTATGAGTTGAATTCACGTGGTTCTACACCATTTCTGATCAAGTATTTCCCTGCAGGAGAATCTTTGGCAATTGCTCCAGCCGGTGAAATGTGGTCAGTAGTAACAGAATCTCCGAATTTCGCAATCAGGCGAAGGTCTTTAAGCGGCTGAATTTCTTTAAGTTCCGCAGAAAGATTTTCGAAGAACGGCGGGTTCTGGATGTAAGTGGAATTGTCATCCCAGCTGTAAAGCTTATCTCCAGTTGTTTTTAATGCGTTCCAGCGTGCATTCTCATCGAATACATCTTCGTATTCCTTTTTGAACAATTCAGGAGTTACCGCCTGGCTCATTGCTTCTTTAATTTCTGCAGAAGATGGCCAGATGTCTTTGAAGTAAACATCATTGCCTTCGCTGTCTTTTCCAAAGGAATCCGTTTGCAGGTCAATATCAACTGTTCCTGCAAGCGCATATGCAACAACGAGCGGCGGAGAAGCCAGGTAGTTTGCTTTCACTAGCGGGTGAATACGTCCTTCAAAGTTACGGTTACCTGAAAGTACAGAAGTGACGGTTAGGTCATTCTTGGCAATCGCTTGTTCTACTTCAAGTGACAAAGGACCGGAGTTACCGATACAAGTCGTACAGCCGTATCCAACAAGGTTGAAGCCAAGTTGATCCAGGTAAGGCATAAGCCCTGCATTTTCAAGGTAGCCTGTAACAACCTTGGATCCTGGAGCAAGTGAAGTTTTCACATATCCAGGTACTTTTAATCCTTTTTCAACCGCTTTTTTCGCCAAAAGACCAGCACCAAGCATTACATAAGGGTTGGAAGTATTGGTACAGCTTGTGATCGCCGCAATCGCAACAGCTCCGGTTTTCATCACGGATTTTTCGCCGTTTGGATGCTTAATGGTTGCTTCTTTATTGATTTCCTTTTCAGTCAGGCCAAAGCCTGCATTTCCTTGTGGAGAAACAAGCGCTTTATTGAAAGCTTCTTTCATTTTAGAAAGAGGAATCAAATCTTGCGGACGTTTTGGTCCGGAAAGGTTGGACTCGATTTGAGCAAGATCGATTTCCACCACGTCAGTGAAAATTGGATCTTCAGAAAGACCTGCAGTGTAGAACAAGCCGTTCGCTTTGCTGTATTCTTCAACAAGCTTGATTTGATCTTCAGTTCTTCCAGTCAGGCGAAGATAGTTAAGCGCCTCTTCATCAACCGGGAAGAATCCGCAAGTAGCACCATATTCAGGAGCCATGTTGGAGATGGTCGCACGGTCAGCCAAAGGCATTTCAGCAAGTCCAGGACCAAAGAATTCAACAAACTTGCCAACTACTTTTTTCTCACGAAGGACTTGGGTAACTTTAAGCGCAAGGTCAGTAGCAGTTGCGCCGTCAGGAAGTTCACCAACAAGCTTTACACCAATAACTTCAGGCACAGGGAAATAAGACGGCTGTCCGAGCATTCCAGCTTCCGCCTCGATACCACCAACACCCCACCCCAGTACGCCAAGACCGTTGATCATGGTCGTATGGGAATCAGTTCCTACCAATGAATCAGGGAAGGCTTCAAGTTCTCCGTCAATTTCATGGCTTTGAACCACGGATGCAAGATACTCAAGGTTTACCTGGTGAACGATTCCTGTTGCAGGTGGAACAGCACGGTAGTTGTCAAACGCGGATTGTGCCCAGCTGAGCAGCTTGTAACGTTCTTCGTTTCGTTCAAATTCAAGATTCATGTTTACATTTAAAGAGTCAGCTGTACCAAATTTATCAACTTGGACAGAGTGGTCAACGACAAGGTCAACCGGAATATCAGGATTGATTTGTGCAGGGTCTCCACCCATATCTTTCATGGCTTTTCTTAGGGAAGCCAAGTCAACCACTGCCGGAACACCTGTAAAGTCCTGCAGGATAACGCGGGACGGTTTGAAAGGAACATCGATATTTTTTACGTCTGCAGTTCCCCATTTAGAGAGGTTCTCAATATGTTCTTTCAAAATTACTCGGCCGTCATATTGACGCAAGACAGACTCAAGCAAGATTTTAATGGAATAAGGCAATTTGGAAACTTTGCCCACACCCGCTTCTTCGAGTGCCTTTAGACGATAATAGTTGTAGGTTTTTCCATTGACGCTGAATGATGAACGCGCCTTGAAAACATCATTTTGTTGTTTACTCATTACTCCACTCTCCTCCTTCAAAAAAACCATCATACCCATCATACACTAATTCAGAGAAAAATTGTCGAAAAATTGCTAAATCCCCTGCAAAATTCGGTCTATCTATTCTACAATCATTTCCCTTTCTTATCATACGAAAGTGCTTTCAATAAGTAAAGTACAGAAAAGTTATTAAACAATATAAGTAAATCTTATAAGGTTAAATAATCACCAAACCGTTAGGTCTTCGTATGATATAAAGACTTCAATATGAAAAAGAAAGGAGTGTCGACGGCATGGCGATCTTAAAACATTTGGCCACATTGCTTGCGATTATCGGAGCATTGAACTGGGGATTAATCGGATTATTTGATACTAATGTAGTCAGCGCTATTTTTGGAAGCGGTTCCACGACCGGGCAGGTCATTTATGTCCTCGTAGGTTTGAGCGGAATCTGGCTCCTGATCGACTGGTTCAGGAAAAAATAGTTGAATTACCACTTTTAAAAAAGCACTCCAGAAATAGGGAGTGCTTTTTTTCGTGCTACTGTGCAGACTAACAGACAAGGGGGTGGAATACAAATGTCCAAGCCTAAAGGAAAAGCCAATCATGTCCGTCCGGGCATGAACGCAGCAAAAGCACAAGGCGGCGGTGCTGGTTATGATACAGAGTTCGGCAATGAACAGCTGCAGGCACAGAATGAACCGTTAACCGAAGCCCAAAAGCAAAACAATAAGAAGACGAAAAAACGTCATTAATTCGGGTACTGGTTTATGTAGCCCTGAAGCTGCGCACGGTATTGCTCAAGCTGCTGTCTTTGATGTTCGGAAGACACTTCAAGTGCATTATCGATCTGCTGCAGAGCTTCCTCTGCCTCTTTTCTCAGTTCTTTAACCCTTGTGCCATAGTCCTCAGCATCTGACTGAATCAGCTGATGGGCTTCAACGGCCTGCGAATACCCTTTTTCTGCATCCTGAAACGCTTGTTGCTTGTCTTTATGATACGGCATTGTTGTTCTCCTTTTTGATTGAGATGCCTTTACTATGCCAAAACAAGCGGAAAATTATTCAATTTCGGAGGTCACCTATGACAGAGCACAACCGGTTTAAAGATATTCGAAAAAATGCCCCGAAAGGTGAAAACCCCGGGCAGCCGGAACCGTTAAGCGGTTCAAAGAAAGTGAAAAACCGAAATCATACGCGCCAAAATCACGGCGGAAAAATGTAAGCCAGCCAAAAAGCTGGCTTTTTTTAAAGGGAAAGAAAAGCAGAAAGCAGTGCAGCCTCATCCGCTTCATCTACGGTCCTTGGATCGATGTGGCAACAGTCATTTTTGACGGTGACAATCACTGGTACAGATTGTTCCCTAAGCCTCCATGAAAGCTCGGGAGCAGAGAAAGCGGGATGAGTTACTTCTATAATATAGGTGGGCAGCACAACGTCAGGCATTGTTCCTCCGCCTACCATGGAATGTCCCTTCCTGATATGGCATTCATACACTGATTCGAGCTTCTCTTTAATCCGTTCGGCTTGAACCCTTATTTCTTCTTCTGCCCTAATTATGTCGCGAATAACAGGAATTTCTCTGGCCGCCTCTTCCTGGTGGTAGGAAAGCAGGGTGGCTTCAAGGGCCGCCAATGTCAGTTTGTCGACACGAAGCACCCTTGCCAGCTGATGTTTCTTAAGTTGATTGATCCATTTACTCTTCCCTGCAATGATGCCTGCCTGCGGTCCCCCGATCAGTTTGTCCCCGGAGAACGAAATAAGATCAAGCCCAGCAGCTATACTTCTTTTTATTTCTGGCTCTTCTCCAATTCCGTATCGGGCAAAAGGAAATAATGAACCGCTGCCCAGGTCTTCGTATACGATCAGCTCTGGGTGCTGTTCTTTTAAAGCGAGCAGTTCCTGTGAGAAAACCGTTTTGGTAAATCCTGTGATCTTAAAGTTGCTTGTATGTACTTTCATCAGTATGGCCGTTTCCTCATCGATCGCTGAGGCGTAATCATGAAGGTGTGTCCGGTTAGTTGTTCCCACCTCTTTCAAAATTGCACCGCTTTCTTCCATAATGGAAGAAATGCGAAAGGAACCGCCGATCTCCACCAGTTCTCCCCTCGAAACGATTACTTCTTTTTGTTTGGCCAATGCCGATAAAACCATATATACAGCAGCCGCATTATTGTTGACCACCATCGCCGCCTCACAGCCTGTAATATCGCAAATTTGATTTTCGATAATGTCATGGCGCGATCCGCGTGTTCCTTGTTCGAGGCTGTATTCCAAATTGGTATAAGAAGAGGCAGCCTCAAGCACATGTGCCACTGCAGCCGAACTTAAGCGTGCCCGTCCAAGATTTGTATGTAGGACTACGCCTGATGCATTAACAACTTTTTTTAAAGTGTAAGCCCCATTGATCTCCATCTTTTTACGGACACCAGCACTTACAGCAGCCAAAAACCGTTTCCTCTCCCAACCTTCCTTATAACTTCCATTCATCAAGGAAAGGCGCAGGACATCTAATTCTTCTTGCACCCATTTTTTTATAACAGAGGCGGGAATGCCCTTTTCCCCGCCTTCCCAATCGTTCTGTTGCAAAACGGCATGAACAGAAGGCAGTAATCGTAACTCTTCCATAGAGCTTACTTCCTTTCATTTATACATCATTGTAATTTTTCCTCAGGTCAAGTGTTTCGCACTTTCGCCCAAAAATGATTATACTAATTGTTAAGGGGGTGCAGCACATGACAAGCCAGGATAAAATTCGATTAACCCAGCTTTCCACAAAAGGCGGCTGAGGCTGCAAAATTGGTCCAGAGGACCTGGCACAAGTTTTGTGTCATTTACCAGAAAGAGAACCGGATCCCAACCTGATCGTGGGACTCGAAACATCCGATGATGCCGGGGTTTATAAAGTAAGCGATGAACTTGCTTTGATCCAGACGGTGGACTTCTTTACTCCAATCGTCGATGATCCTTATATGTTTGGCCAAATCGCCGCTGCCAATTCGTTAAGTGATGTATATGCGATGGGCGGCACGCCAAAGACCGTTCTTAATATTGTCGGGTTTCCATTAAAGAAACTTGGACATGACGTGTTGGCTCAAATCATGAAAGGCGCTGCCGATAAGGTAAAAGAATCAGGTGCAGCCATCGTCGGGGGACATTCTATTGACGACCAGGAGCCGAAATTCGGACTCTCCGTTACAGGATTTGTCCATCCTGACCGCATTTACAAAAATGTCGGGGCCAAGCCCGGTGATGTGCTTATTTTGACCAAGCCCATTGGCATTGGTATTCAGACGACCGCCATTAAACAGGGACGGTTGAATGACGCACAAATTCAAGAGGTTTCTGAAATCATGGCCAGTCTTAACAAAAAAGCGGCCGAAACCTTGGGTTCTTATCATCCAAATGCCGTGACAGATGTTACGGGATTCGGGCTGCTCGGGCATGCAAGCGAAATGGCCAAAGGCAGTCAGAAGGTTTCAATGAACATCACGTATTCTGCTGTTCCGGTCGTTGAGGGAACAAAAGAACTCGCTCATGATGGCGTGGTTCCCGGGGGAACCAAAGCAAATCACCGGTGGATAAAAGATGTGATCACCTATCACAGCGATTTGCAGGAAAGTGATCAATGGATCTTATGTGATGCCGTTACATCAGGCGGGCTACTGATCAGCATACCTGCAAAGGAAGCGGATGACTGTCTCGCTGATCTTCACAGAGCCGGCGTGGTTCATGCCGCCAAAATCGGAACGGTATCCGAACGCAGCGAAAAACTGATTCATGTCATTTACTAAAAAAACTCCGTTATTTCGGAGTTTTTTTATTTTTCCACCTTCGTTTCCCCTCATCGCGTACGGTGTACCCCATCCTGTCTAATAGTTCGAGATATGGTATCAAAAACTTTCGTGAAACCCCAAGCACCACTTTGGCGTCTTGAACAGAAAAGGATTCAGGGAATGTGTTCTCCAATACTTCCATTTGTTTATGAACCACAAGGGCATGAATCAGCCTGTCATCATCAAGTTTATAAGCGGCATCCGAGTTGGTCATAAAACGGACAACCTCCTGATAAAGGTCAGATGGAAGCTGCCCTTCCTGGTAAAGCTCCTTAAACGGCGGAGCTTCCAATCCCTGACTGAGCATTTTTTTCTCAAGCTTCTCAAAGCGTTTTTCCCACCCTGCCGGCACATGGGGTGCGAATGAATAATGACGGATGAACTGGTTCTCCTGTACAAGAACCTCTTCGGCAAGCACTTCTTTTAGGCCATACTGCATTAATTCTTCCTTTTCATCCCGGAAGCTGTGAAGCAGTTCCGCTTTGTCCATCCCCTGGCGAAGAGTATGCCTCTGTTGGTATTCTGTTACACGACGGGTCAGCGCTTCTTTTATTTCATTCACTTTTTCAGTGAGCGCATAAACACCCTTTTGAATTTCTGTGATGAAAGAGGTTAATAGAAGCTCTTTTATGGTATCTGAAAAATCATCATTCATGCCGAGTACTGTGTAGAGTTCTTCTTCTGATAAAGCGCCGCTGCGTTTTAGTTCCCTCACTGCCCACTCCACCGGTGTTCCTTCCTTTTTTTCCTTTAGACGATTGACGGTAGGCATGCCAAATCGATATTTCCCCCCCATAGGATCGATGATTTCACCACCACCTATGGTTTCTTCCGGAGAAGGCCGCCTGAGAATAAACCGATCGCCTTTTCTGGCAACTACCGTTTGCACCAATCTCACCTGGCAATAGATCTCATTCTCTTTTTCCCTGGTTTCATTCCGGTCGAAGAAAACAATTTTCCCCATTACTTCAGACGTTCCTATGTAAAACTTAATGAGCTGGCGCTGCTTCAGATTTTTTGCGTTTTTCGAGAGATTCAGCAGAACGTCCAAACAATCACTTACCGGATACTGACCTGGAGAAACGAGCACATGTCCCCGTTTAAGCTCTTCCCTGCTTACACCTGCCAGGTTCAAGGCCGCTCGCTGGCCGGCACCGGCCGTCTCAACCACTTTATTGTGTACCTGCAGCTGCCGAATCCGCACGTGTTCCTCCCCCGGCTCCAATGCGACCAGGTCACCGGTCGTGACAGATCCTTCAACAATTGTTCCTCGCACCACTGTTCCCTGTCCTTTAACGGTAAAGGCTTGGTCGATAGGCAGCCGGAACGGACCGGAACGGCTTTTTGATGGAACGGTTTTCGCCAGCTGAACTAGCCGATTTTTTAAAGATGCGATTCCCTTCCCGCTCAGGCTGTCGACAAAGTGAATTGGAATCTCCTCGAGAGCCATCCCTTTTGTGAGCCCTTCAATCTCGTCTCTCAGCAATTCCCTCCATTCGGGATCGAGTTTATCACTCTTAGTTACGGCACAAACCGTTTGTGTAACACCGAGGAACTGCAAAATTTCAAGGTGCTCAAGAGTTTGCGGCATGATGCCTTCGTCAGCCGCGATGACAAGGATCACCAAGTCAATTCCGGCGACACCGGCAATCATCTGGCGGATAAATCTTTCATGCCCCGGCACATCGATGATGGCGGCGGAAATACTTTCACTTAACGAAAAAGGGGCGATCCCCGGTTCAATCGTAATGCCTCGTTCTTTTTCCTCTTTCAGCGTATCGGTATCCACCTGGCTGAGTGCTTTCGTCAAAGCAGTTTTTCCGTGATCAATATGGCCGGCAATGCCGATCGTGACATGTTTTGTTGCCAAAGTTCCCGCCTCCCTTTTTGTTTTCATTTGGGTTCATTTTATCATGCCGTACAGTCATCATGTTATCAAAACTATCTATCCTGCCTGCATTGTGCTATACTTAATAAAAGTGAGGTGGCGTTTTGAGCAATTATAAGCCGAAGAAAAGCAACCTGAAATCATTGATCGCGAAAAAAAAAATGAAGATTGAAGCTCTTTCTAAAAGTACGAATATTTCAGTGGATCAATTAAACGATTATCAATCTAAAAAAGTTATGAGCTTGAGCAATGCAATGGCCATCGCAAAAGAACTTGACTGCCAGGTTGAAGATTTATATGACTGGAAAGTAGTAAAAGAGTGAATTCTTCACTCTTTTTTCACGTCAAGAATAATTAATTTTTATAATGAACAAAGGAGAGAGCGAAACTGAAAACAAACCTGTATACCGCGGGAGAATCCGTTAAAATCAAAGCAACCGATGAGATGGTTACAGTATTACGCTGCAAATTTATCAAAAATATGAAACGCTATTCTTATGTGGTAAAAGAAAACCCTTCAACTTTTTATTTTGAAGAAGAACTGATCAAAAAATAAAGTTACTGTCTCGGGGCCAGAAGCGTAGCTGGTGCTTGCCTGAGTCTTCAAAACTTTTTGGGAGGCGCGTGCCGTCTCCGGTGGGTTCGATTCCCACATGGTCCCGCCAATATAAATGATTAGATCATAAATAAAAAGATAAAAAGAAGACGGCAGCGCCGCCTTCTTTTTTTATTGTCTCTCGTAATCCCCTGCAATCACATCGGCAAATGCTTTCACATATGGCGGCAGGTCCGGCGGACGGCGGCTTGAAACCAAATGACCGTCAACCACTACGGCTTCATCGTGCCACTCCGCACCTGCATTCTCCATATCATCCTTAATTCCAGGTGTGCTTGTTACCTTTTTGCCTTTAAGAATTTTAGCGGAAATCAGCACCCATCCCGCGTGACAAATCTGTCCGATCGGCTTGTGGTGTTCTTCCATGTGCCTCACGATTTCGATCACTTTCGGAAAACGTCTCAGCTTGTCCGGCGCCCAGCCTCCCGGAACGAGCAGCGCATCATAATTTGCCGGATCAACGTCATCAAACGAAAGCTGAGCAGTGGCCGGCACTCCGTATTTTCCTTTGTATACTTCTCCTGCTTTTTCCCCGGCAAGTTCCACGGAAGCTCCTTCTTCCTGCAAACGCAAAATCGGATACCATAATTCCAGATCTTCAAAGTCATGGTGCACAAAACTTAAAACTCGTTTATTTTTCAACCGCACGCTTAAAAGCACCTCCATAAAAATGATTACTTGTACGGACAGCGTACCTTTGCTGATGGATAGAAGTCAAGCCGAGGACCTATTATTTCCCAAACCCAAT
Source organism: Fictibacillus sp. S7 (assembly GCF_004127935.1). Classification (NCBI taxonomy): domain Bacteria; kingdom Bacillati; phylum Bacillota; class Bacilli; order Caryophanales; family Fictibacillaceae; genus Fictibacillus; species Fictibacillus sp. S7. The sequence goes on from NZ_QJKL01000001.1 coordinate 1,012,779, forward strand.
ACACAATAGGGGGGTATCGTTCCCTTTCCTCCGAAACAAAACCAATTTTATGCATCAATGTATATTTATTTTATGCAGTGGTGAATATTTATGCATACCGAGTTTTCCCCATGTTTATCCACAGTTTCGGTTATTCACACTTATCCACAACTCACCCTGTATCATTGTTTATAACCTTCTGTACCAGCCTGAAAACTGTTATAGTTTGAATTTCTTATCTGTTATAGTCTAAAAACCATGTCGTTTGCTGTCGTTTTGAATTATTTCCCGAGCCCCTCCCCTCTCTACACTCACTGACAGATGGATATTGATTTAATGCACTTTCCCCCTATATAATGAAGAAAGGATACATAATGTGGTTTCTGGCAACCATATCGATCGGGGTGACAAACATGTCTACAGGCTTTTTTTTGTTCATCGCACTTTGGACCATTTTTTTAATCTCCATGTTTGCGATCGGCGGATATTTTATGTTTCGGAAGTTTTTAAAACGGCTTCCGAAAGAAGACGGCAGGTCCATACTTGATTGGCAGGAGTATTACATCTCCCAAACGAAACACCTATGGACACCAAAACAAAAGGAATTTTTGGAAGAACTCGTCTCACCGGTACCCGAATTGTTTCGGGACGTGGCACGCGAAAAGATAGCGGGGAAAATCGGGGAACTTGCCATGACCGAAAAAGCTTCGGTGATGACTCAGGATTTGATTGTTCGCGGTTACATTATTGCAACTCCCAAACGCGACCACAAATGGCTGGTAAAAAAACTAAACGAAAAGCAGATCGACCTCTCCCCTTACCGGAGCTTACTGGGATAATAAAAAACTCGACCACCAATTGGTGATCGAGTTTTTTATGATTGCAGCACTTTTTTGTAGCCAAAATACATGGCAACCCTCCAGGGGAGGATCATGCCAAACGCCACGATAAAAAACAACCCGCTCGTTTCCGGATAAGAGATCTGATGTCCAAGGTAGGTTTTCATCGCCATACGGACCAAAAACAAAATGATCAAAATCGCGGCAAACGCCTTGGACCGGATCAGGTAGACTTCCCCTCCCCTCTTCTCAAACTTACTCGTTTTGATAAGGAATATGGAAAAAAGACAGCCTACCAGAAAGGCCTCCCCTGCTTCCATCCATGTGACCCGAAACACGGGAACCACAAACATCAGAAAGCCGGTCGACATGAAAAACGGAGGCAGGATAATTTTTTTTAAAGAAGCCGGTTTTTTCGTAGCTTTTAAACGAACAAAAATAACAGTTACAGCCATGACAGCTGCCAAAATACTGCTCGCAATGAAGAACAACATTCTTTCCTTCTTTCTTAATCGGATGTATCCCCATCATCCTCTGCGATCGATAAGATAATTGTCATGGTTACGCCAAGGACCGTCAGATAAACGCCAAGATCAAACAGCATGGCTGTGGCAAGCTCAGTATCACCGAGCAGCGGCAGATGAAAGTGTCCAAATGAATGGCTTAAAAACGGAACGCCAAACACAAACGAGCCTATGCCTGTCAAAAAAGCAATTAAAAGGCCCGCTGCGAGCACAATTCGATAATTCACCGGAATCACACGATTGATCGGCCCGATACCGTATGCCAGATATAAAAGAACAATCGCTCCCGCTCCCATCAATCCTCCAATAAATCCCCCGCCCGGCGCGTTATGGCCGGAGAAAAAAGAATTGACCGAAAAAGCAAGAATGATAAACACGATAATATTTGTGGTGGTTTTTAAAATAAGATCGTTACTGCTTCTCTCCAAGCTGTACCTCCCTAAAATCCTTGAAAGCCGCCAAACACCCGGTTCACAAGAAATGAAGTAACTTTCGTCATCCAATCAAAGTATAACACGACCCCCATGGCAACCATAAGAAAACCGCCTGATTTCATGATCTGCACATTGTACCGTTTAATACTGCTTAGTTTATCCAAAAAGAAGCTTAAAAAGAAAAACGGAACAGCAAAACCGAGCACATAGCAGCCCATATACAGCATCCCAGCTCCCGGGTTGGAGACCGCGAGTGCAATCACCGCACCGAGGATGGGTCCGGTACACGGTGTCCATCCGGCAGAGAATCCAATTCCGATCAACACTGAACCCAGATATCCCGTCGGCCGGTTTCTAAATGTGAGCTTCCTGTCTTTCATTAAAAAAGCAGGCTGAAATACACCAAGCACCAGAAGTCCAAAAACGACGATGATAATAGCTCCAAACTGACGGAGGAAATCTTTGTATTGCGCAAACAGACCGCCGATGTACGATGACGATAGTCCAAGCACGAAGAATATAATCGAAAATCCGAGCAGGAAGTAAAACGTGTGCAGCAGCGCCTGCTTCTTTTTCATCCCATGTTCTTCTTTCAGATCCCGGACCGAGATACCGGTGATGTAGGAAAGAAAGGCTGGATAAAGCGGCAGACAGCAGGGTGAAATGAAGGAAAGCAATCCTGCTCCGAAAGCGAGCCAAATATTTAAGTCCATTGTGTCGACTCCTCTATATGTAATACTTTAAGTTTAAATGAAAGTGGACCTGTTCTTCAATGAAAAAAGGATTTTCTAGCCCACCTCTTCTGAAAGTTTGTCTTTTTGTTGAAGAGCATACATTTTATAATAAAGCCCTTTCATTTGAATCAATTGCTGGTGAGTTCCCCGTTCCACAATTTCTCCTTTGTGAAGGACAAGAATTTGGTCGGCATCCTGAATGGTTGAAAGCCGGTGGGCTATGGCGATGGTGGTTCTTCCTGCCCTCATCTTTTGCAGGGCATGCTGAATCGCATCTTCTGTTTGCGTATCGATATTCGCGGTGGCTTCATCCAGAATAAGGATCTTAGGCTCAAAAGCCATCGTACGGGCAAATGTAATGAGCTGGCGCTGACCAGTAGAGAAGGTCGACCCCCTCTCGCCGATTTCCTGATCATAACCTTCTGGCAATTTTTCGATAAATTCGGAAGCCTGTACGAAAGCCGCTGCCTCCTTCATCCGCTCCCTTGTAATGTTCGTATTGAATAAGGAGATGTTATGAGAGATAGTACCGGCAAAAAGAAATGAGTCTTGCAGTACCAGTCCCATTTTGCTTCTTAATTCATGATTATCGTAAAATGACAGCGGAACCGAATCGATTGTAATCTCTCCCTGCCCCAGTTCATAAAACCTCATCAACAAATTGGTGATCGAGCTTTTGCCGCTGCCGGTATGCCCGACAAGTGCCACCGTTTCACCGGGGCGGGCATGAAACGAAATATTTTTTAGAACAGGGTGCTTGCCATCATAGGAGAACGTAACATTTTTAAACTCAATGGCCCCCTCGGTAATGACTGGATGGCGGCCGCCCTCTGCCCCTGGAGCTTTATCATTTTCGTCCAGCAGTTCAAACATCCTGCCTCCGGCAATAATGGCCTGCTGAAACATCGACAGCCTCATCATGAGCATGTTGACGGGTTCAAAAAAGCGGTCCATATAATTGACGAACGCATAAATGACGCCAATTTCAACCGGGCTCGAAAATGATTTGATACCAAAAAATGAAAGAACAATCATGATGGCGAGAACATACACAAGATCCACCGCGGGCCTAAGCAATAGGCCATTGTATTTAATATTTTTCATCCATGCTTCATTATGTTCCCGGTTCACATCCGCAAACTCTTTTTTGAGCCGCTTCTGCTGGTTAAAGACTTGGACAATGCTCATTCCCTGCAGCGACTCATTAAGCTTGGCATTCAGTTCACTGAGTTTTTCGCGCATATGCAAAAACGATTGGGAGCTGAATTTTCGGTACAAGACCATGATGAACGCAATCACCGGCAACAGCATCAGGCAGAACAATCCCAATTTTACATTCAAGTAAAACATCGCGATAAATATGCCTGCTAAATATACGATATTCTGGACAAACGCGGAAAGAACACTCACATAAAAATCCTTGATCGCTTCTGTGTCGTTCGTTATTTTTGAAACAAGACTCCCCACAGGTGTACGGTCAAAAAAACGAAGCCCCAGGCCATGCACCTTCGTAAACACATCGATTCTCATGCTCTGAATGATGTTCATGGCGGCCGTTTGAAACAAAACAAGCTGTATGTAATTCAGAATACATGACAATACAATAATACTGATGTATCCCAACGCCAGAAGGAGTATGATGGTATGATCAAAATTTCGCGGTGTCAGGTGATCATCAATAAATACTTTAATAAGTATCGGACCGAGAAGATCGGTTCCCGTCGCGATTATCAACAGTACAAAAGCTAAAATGAGCCTTTTCTGATCGCGTTTTAAATAAGAGAGAAGCCGGTTGAACACAGCCCGCTGCTTGATTTCTTCCGTATTTGCCCGGTCCATGTTCATCCTCCTTTTGCGATCAATGATTCCAATGCCTGGCTTTCGTACGTATCCCTGTACCATCCAGGAATTGCAATCAGTTCTTCATGTATTCCTTTTTGGATTATCCTGCCTTCATCCAGCACAATGATCAGATCGGCATGATCCACACTAGACAGTCTGTGAGCGGTAATGATCGTCGTTTTATCTTTCCGCTTGCCTTTCAGGTTTTTCAGAATGTTTTCTTCTGTCCTGGCATCAACGGCCGACAGGGAATCATCAAGAATAAGCAGCTCGGGATCTGTTAGCAGGGCACGCGCGATGGAAATCCGCTGTTTCTGCCCGCCGGAGAGAGTCACGCCTCGCTCGCCCACGACCGTTTCAAACCCGTCTTTAAATTGAACGATATCCTCGTAAACGGCCGCATCCTTTGATGCCTGTTTGATTTCTTGAAAGGAAGCATGATATTTTCCAAAGGCAATATTCTCAGCAACGGTTGCAGAAAAGAGAAAATGGTCCTGCGGCACATACCCGATGGCTTCTCTTACCGCATGAAGACGATAATCGTTTATATCATGTCCGGCCAGTATGATCTGATGATCTCCCACTTGAAACTCTTTGAGCAATAGCCGGCAGAGGGTCGTTTTTCCGCTGCCTGTCTTGCCGACAATCCCCATGGTTTTCCCTGCCGCCAGTTCAAAGTAAATGTCCTTTAGAGCCGCTGGACCATTTTCATCATATGAAAAAGATGTCAGCTTCATCTCGATCGATCCGGCAGGCGGCTCCTGTAATCCATCCTCTTTTTCAGAGATCACGTCATTGACTTTTAATAGATCTGTCACGCGGTCATAGGAAGCTCTTCCTCTTTCAACAATATTAAACAACCAGCCAAATGCCAGCATTGGCCAGATCAGGAGACCAAGGTAGCTTGTAAAAGAGACAAGCTGTCCGATCGTGAGCTCTCCGTTTATAACAAGGGAAGAGCCATAGGAAACCGCAAGAAAAAAAGAAACGCCGACAACGAGAGATATCGTCGGATCAAACAAAGCATCCACCTTGGCCACGGAAATGTTTTTTTGGACTACATCCTTCGATAATGCTTTGAAGGCATCCACGTCCTGCTCTTCCTGTCCAAACGCTTTGATGACCCGTGCTCCCGAAATGCTTTCCTGCACTTTATCGTTCATCTCAGAGAAAGCTTCCTGCGCTTTATGGAAGCGCTCGTGCAGCATGCTACCATACCGGCTGGTTGACCAGGCCATGACCGGAAGCGGGAGCAGACTGATGAGCGTCAACTTCCAGCTGATGGTAGCAGCCATCGTAATCAGCGTAAAACCACCCATCATCGAGGAATCAACGAGCGTCAGCACCCCGTCCCCTGCTGTTTGCTGAATCGCCTGGAGATCATTGGTGGAGTGGGCCATCAAATCTCCTACTCTCTTTTTTTGATAAAAGCGGGGGGACATGTTCGTAAAATGGGTATAAAGCCGGTTCCTCAGCAGCAAAGCCAGTTGAATGGAGGCTCCGTAAATCAGAACTCTCCAGAAAAAACGCAATAAGTATACAATAACCGCGACCAACGCCAGAATCAGCATGTAACTCCCCAGCTGTTTTCCGGTCAACGAATTACTTTTTATATGATCAACCGTATAGCCAATGATTTTTGGCGGAACCAGAAGGCACAGCGACACAAGTGCTAGCAAAGCAATTCCGGTCAGGTACCTTCTTTTTTCCTGTTTAAAGTACCACATCAAATCCATAAACACATTCAAGCCCAGCATCCCCTTCCCCCAAAAACACCCTCTTTATTTTACCAAATAATGAAAATTTTAAAAATCATTTCTGCAATAAAAAAAGCCACCCTACAGTCCACATGGACCATAAGGCGGCTTATTACGAGATCTAAGAAGAACAAATCCGGTATCAAGGATAAAGATGAACTTAACCAGTGACGTAAGAAATGATCAACTCTCTATCGTCGTTGAAGATAAATCAGCTTGTCACTGATTTATTACTTCATTTGTTTGTTCATTGCCTGCATCATTTGGTTAATTTTCTTTTGGGACGGTTTCTGGCCCATTTGCATCATCATGACCCGAAGCATGTTTTCATTAATTGGCGGATTTTTTTGCAGATAACTCATCATGTATTTGCGGGCAATGAAAAAGCCGATAGCTACGCCTGCAAGAAGCGCTAGAATACCCACAAGGATATAATAAAACATAGTAAAACTTCCTCCTTCATGTTGTCTAGCACTAGTTTACTATAAAGTGATAAACATATACAAGATGGACACTAAAATATTTATGAGCCGTACCCTGTCCTCGGTTTCAACGGATTCAGCCACCCATAACGGTAATATTTAAAATCCATGGCAAAAAAACAGCGCTCGTATTTGCGCATCGTTTCAAAAATGATCGTTTCCGCCTCAAAACCACCCACACTCTGAAGAATGAGGTAGCGTTCTGAGAAGCTGAGCCGGGCAGAACTATTGTCACTTTCCAGTAAAAAGGAATGAATTTCTGTGTGAAACCCCTTCTTCGAGAGGAGCATTTGCTTTAAAAAGGTTTGTAAAGGATCAACATGTAGCGGAGACGTAATGTACTCGATTTGCTTTTGCAGGACATCCTTCTGAGCGGTAAAGGTTTTGTATTCCTCTAAAAAGAGCTGAAAAAGCTTTGACTCTTTTCCAAAGTATCGTTCAGCAACTTCATCTTTTAGTTTATAAATGAAATACTCTCTCAAGCCCCCGCCACCTACTCTCGCTTTTTTCCTCAGTATAAAGCATGTCCTAAAAAAAAGTTGTCTGATGTTGAAGATTGAAATCACTACTTTTGTCGAACGCAAAAAAGACCCGGAGGATTTCCTCCGGGCCATTTTTTATTATTTCAACAATGCTTTAACTTTGTTAGAAACATTTTCAACAGTGAAGCCGTACTCTTCGATGATTTTGTTTCCTGGTGCAGAAGCGCCAAACTTATCAATCGCTAATACGTCGCCTTCAAGTCCAACATATTTATGAAGGCCTTGAGAAGCAGCCATTTCAATGCCAAGGCGTGCACGTACAGAAGAAGGGAATACACTTTCTTTGTATTCAGCAGATTGCTGTTCAAATCGGTCCCAAGAAGGCATGGAAACGACAGAAACGTTGATTCCTTCTTCTTTCAGTGATTTTTGAGCTTCAACTGCAAGGCTTACCTCAGATCCGGAAGCAAGAAGAATCGCTTGTGGAGTTCCTTCCGCTTCTGAAATGATATAAGCACCTTTTTTAACGTTCTCATATGCATTCTCTTTTGTTCCAGGCAAAATCGGAAGAGCTTGCCTTGTAAGCACAAGAGCCGTTGGTGTATCTGTGCTTTCAAGAGCCAATTTCCATGCTGCCACAGATTCATATGCATCTGCAGGACGGATTACAGATAATCCAGGCATTGCACGAAGTGACGCAAGCTGTTCAACCGGTTCATGAGTAGGTCCGTCTTCCCCAACAGCCACACTGTCATGCGTGAATACGAAGGTTACAGGAAGACCCATAATGGACGCAAGGCGAATGGCCGGACGCAAGTAATCGGAGAATACGAAGAATGTTGCACCAAAAACTTTTAATCCGCCATGGAGCGCCATACCGTTGACCGCAGCACCCATTGCGAATTCACGAACACCAAACCAGATGTTGCGTCCGCTGTAATCTTCGCGGCTGAAATTGGTTTCACCTTTTAGCATGGTGTTGTTGGATCCCGCAAGGTCAGCAGAACCACCAAACAGCCAAGGAATGTTTTGAGCAAAAGCATTTAATGCATTCCCTGATGAAGCACGTGTTGCGATCGCTTTATCAAACTCAGGAAGGTTTGCATCAAAGTTTTCTGGAAGCTTGTTGTCAATTGCCAACTTTAATTGAGCAGCTGCTTCGCTGTGCTCTTTTTCATAGCGGGCAAACAAGTCATTCCATTCTGCTTCTTTCTTTTGGTTTTCCTCTTTTACTGAAGCAAAATGATCTCTCACTTCGTCCGGAACGTAAAAGTCTTCTTCAAATACCCAGTCATACGCCGCTTTCGTCAGTTTAACTTCATCTGATCCAAGCGGTGCACCGTGGGAAGCTGATTTACCGGATTTGTTTGGAGATCCAAAACCAATTACGGTTTTAACTTCAATAAGTGTTGGATGTTTTGTATCTTTTTTCGCTTCAGCGATCGCATTTTCGATCTCTTTAAGATCAGTGCCGTCTTCGACACGAATCACTTGCCAGCCATAGGCTTTAAAACGATCCTGCACGCTTTCAGAGAAAGAAAGGTGCAAATCACCATCAAGTGAAATATCGTTGGAATCATACATAACAACCAGTTTACCAAGACCAAGGTGGCCTGCAAGTGAAGCTGCTTCAGCTGATACACCTTCCATTAGGTCTCCATCACCACAGATAGAGTAAGTATGGTGGTCAACCACTTCAAAGCCATCTTTGTTGTAAGTCGCAGCGAGGTGGCGTTCAGCCATTGCCATACCAACAGCCATCGCAATACCTTGTCCGAGTGGTCCAGTTGTGGCATCAACCCCAGCAGTGTGACGGTATTCCGGATGTCCAGGGGTCTTGCTTCCCCACTGACGGAATTCTTTAAGGTCATCCATGGAAAGATCATAACCGGATAAGTGAAGCAGGCTGTATAAAAGCATGGAACCGTGTCCTGCAGACAGTACAAAACGGTCACGGTTGAACCATTGCGGGTTCTCAGGATTGTGGTTCATGAACTTTGTCCAAAGGCTGTAAGCCATAGGTGCGGCACCCATAGGCATTCCCGGGTGACCCGATTTGGCTTTTTCGATGCTATCTATAGCCAAAGTTCGAATTGTGTTAATTGATAATTGATCAATTGAAGCAGTAGACATTAATTTCATCATCCCTTCATCTACATATGAACATATGTAAAAGATTTGTCGATTCAATCATAAACATTTTGGCCTGTTTATACAAGCACAATGCCCTTCATTAGTTTCCCTTAAAGTATTGCCTTCATACAAATAAAAAAGCCCGCATTATAACTTTTGTTATAATACAGGCAGTATCACTTACGCCAGTGCGGGAAGGTCACAGTAAAAGATGTCTTCGGTTTCATCATAATCCAGCTTCATTTCCTCAAGAATCCATTCATCGTCCGGTCTAAAAAAAAACGTCAGTCCGCTCACTTCATGGATCTGATCACCATCACCAGGCATTGCGGGAATTACGCCTACAGAGTATCCGCCATGGCTAGTGCTTCCTGCATACCTTGCGAAAAGCCGAATGGCTTCACCTTCGTTCAAATCAATTTCACGATACAATTTTACAACAGAATCCGTTATTGAAAAAGTCACTTTGTTCTCCCCTTCCAAAGTTGTTATAGTACAGTATATAGGAAATTCAGAATTTTGCAACAAGAAAAAAAGCCTGATTTCATTTGAAATCAGGCTTCCTTTTAATGCTTTATATTTTTTTGGCTTTTTTTGCTTTCTTTCAGCTTCTCCGGTGTCACATCATTGCCTTCAGGGTCAATGATGGTCAATGAATGCAATCTATTTTGAAAAGAAGTTCTGACATTCTTCAGATACTCTTCTCGTAATTCTTTTTGCTCTGCAGCTTCTTCAGTGGATAAACCTTCTTGTTTCGACTTCTTTGCAAGAAAGTTGAGCCGTTCCAATTTGTCTGGTGTAAGCATGAACACCTCTCCTTTTATATTCGATATGCCTATCATAAACGAATATCAGGTAGGGTTTCCAGTCACAGCACTTTCTATATACTCTTTATACCGCCGGTGAACTGTTGCTTTCGATGCTTCATATCCAAATCCCCGGAGGGTTCCTGCAATCTCAGCGAACGTAAGATCCATCCTGCGAAGACGAATGATTTCTTCAATCGGCAATTCTTTGCGCTCCCTGCCGCCATTGTGGATATTCTTTAAATTTTTCTGCGGCTTGTACCCTTTTTGAACCGCTTTTTTCATTCCACGTTTAATTTTCAAATTATGGAGCTTTCTCTGGTACTCCTCTACCACCGCCACAATTTCAAGCACCATCGATTCTGCCTCGGAAAGATGATACTCTCCCTGGCTGCTGAAGGTATACACTTTAATTTCACGTTTCAGCAGTTCATGAAGCAGTACAATTTTGGCATTCCCCCTGCCCAGCCGGGTATCATCTGATACCAAAAGAACTTCAAATTCACCGCTCTGGGCCATTTCAATGATGCGCAGCAAGCCTTCCCGTTCGAGGCTGTACCCGCTTTCCCGTTCCTTGATGACAGAAACGATCGTAAAATCATGCTCTTTAGCCAATCTTGTTAATTCTTCTTCCTGCCGGGAAAGAGAAGCGGCCTGCTCCTCCTTCTCTGTGCTTACCCTGCAATAAATAATGGCGTTCAAGTAACATCACCTGTCTTTTTCTGCTTTGATTGGAATGATGAGCTTCTGGCCCGGTGTAATGGCCCCTGCCTGTATTCCGTTGTTCTTCTCCACCCAGTCTACAAATGCCCAATTGCTTTTGTGGTCCTTAGTATATTCTTCTGCAATTTTCCAGAGTGAATCTCCCTTATTAACTGTAATCTCCATATACTCCTTCGAGCCTTCAACATGTGTCTGATGGGCAAACATAAAAAACCCTGCTGCAAAAATAGATATTAGCATAACTACCGGTGAAAATCCCTTCATTTCCTATCACCCCTGCGAATGTTTGTTCCTATTTGTTCTCATTATAATGGGAACAGCTGTTCTTTTCAAGGGTTTTTTTCGAACTTATGTTTGTATATCTTGCTTTTAAATGCTATACTTTTTTCAAGAGTATTCAGTGAATGAGGTGCGAATATAATGACAAAGTTATCCAGAAGACAGATTGATATCCTGGAATTTATTAAAGAGGAAGTTAATGCAAAGGGATACCCTCCTTCCGTTCGGGAAATCGGAGAAGCCGTCGGGCTGGCGTCCAGCTCTACCGTTCATGGCCATCTTTCTCGTCTGGAGAAAAAAGGGCTGATTCGCCGTGACCCTACCAAACCAAGGGCCATTGAAGTATTGGGGCTTGAATCCGACCAGATCATCACCAAATCACGATCCGTCAATGTGCCGATCATCGGTAAGGTTACTGCTGGATCTCCGATTACGGCCATTGAAAATGTGGATGAGTACTTCTCTCTTCCAGAGCATGTAGTAGGAGACGATAATGTTTTTATGTTAACTGTAGAAGGAGACAGTATGATTGAAGCAGGCATTTACGATCGGGACTTGGTTGTCGTAAAGCAGCAGCCTACAGCGGAAAATGGTGATATCATCGTAGCGATGACAGACGAGAATGAAGCAACCGTCAAACGGTTCTTTAAAGAGAAAGACCATATCCGTCTGCAGCCTGAAAATTCTTCGTTATCACCCATCCTTCTTCCAAACGTGACCATCCTCGGAAAAGTAATTGGTGTGTACCGCACCTTACATTAAAAATAAGCAAACAGCGGCCCGGCATAACTGCCGGGCCGCTGTTTTTAGGATTATAAATGAAAATTGGTGCCATCTGTTGTGGCTTTAATAACTCCGCTTCGAATGACAAAGTCTCCAAAGTGTTCGCCTTCAAGACGCTCTTTCGCATATTTCGGGAAAAGAACTTTTAATTCCTTTAGTATTTCTTCCTCCCCTATGTTCTCGCGGTACATTTTGCTCAAACGGCTGCCATCAAAAGCTGCACCCAAATACATATTGTATTTGCCCGGCGCCTTGCCGATAAAGCCAATTTCACCGAGTGCATGCCGTGCACATCCATTAGGGCAGCCGGTCATCCGAACGGTGATTTCCTCGTTGCGCAACCCGTTTTCATCCGCAATCTGATCAATTTTGTCCATCAGCACCGGCAGATAGCGCTCCGCTTCAGCCATAGCAAGGCCGCACGTCGGAAGTGCTACACAAGCCATAGAATTTCGGCGGATAGCAGAAACGTTCTGGCTGTTGAGCATTCCATATTGATCGAGAAGATTCGTGATCTCCTGCTTCTTTTCCTCGGACACATTTGCAATGATCAAGTTCTGGTTCGCAGTTAAACGGAACTCCCCAGTGTGAACCTTGGCAATTTCACGCAGGCCGGTCATCAGCTTGTAGTTTTCAAAGTCTGTAATACGACCACCTTCAACAAACAGCGTAAAATGCCATTGATCTTGAAGACCCTGAACCCAGCCATATCTGTCTCCATTATCCTCAAAGGAAAAGTCCCTAGCTTCGGCCAGGCTCCAACCGAGTCGGTTTTCCAATTCTTCTTTTACGGTTTCAACCCCCAGGCGGTCAACTGTATATTTAAAACGGGCGTTTTTTCGCTTGGAACGGTTTCCGTAGTCTCGTTGAATAGTAATGGTTTTTTCCGCCACCTCAAGAATCTGGTCAGGCGTGCAAAAACCAATCACTTTGGACAGCTGCGGGTAGGTTTCCTTATCTCCGTGGCTCATACCCATGCCGCCGCCAATTGCAATATTAAAACCAGTCAACTTGCCATCTTCAATAACCGCAATGAATCCGAGATCCTGTGAAAAGACATCGATATCATTTGATGGAGGAACAGCAATGCCGATTTTAAATTTACGCGGCAGGTAAAGCGGCCCGTACATCGGTTCCACTTCATCTGCATCCGGTGTGCCTGCCACCTTTTCTTCGTCAAGCCAGATTTCGTGGTACGCTCTAGTTCTTGGCAAGAGGTATTCGCTCAGTTTCTTGGACCATTCGTATACTTCTGAATGAATTTCGGATTGGTAAGGGTTTGAAATGCACATCACATTCCGGTTTACGTCTCCGCATGCGGCAATCGTATCCATAAGGGAAGCATGGATGGCCTGGATCGTACTTTTCATGTTCCACTTCAAAATGCCATGCATCTGGAAGGTCTGCCTTGTGGTCAATTTCAGTGTTCCATTTCCATACTGATTTCCCAGCCGGTCCATGGTGAGCCATTGTGATGGTGTGGCAACACCACCCGGGAGTCTCACGCGCAGCATGAATTGATAAGCAGGCTCAAGCTTTTGTTTCTGCCGCTCAGTGCGAAGATCACGGTCATCCTGAAGATAGCTGCCGTGATGCTTCATGAGACGGTTGTCATCGTCCGGGATACCTGAACTGATCCTGTCAAGCATCACTTCCTTCAGCGTACCCCTCAAATAATTACTTTCTTCTTTTATACGTTCAACATCACTCGGCTTGCCGTCAGGTGCTTTTAATTTAGGATTTGACATCTTTAAAACTCCTTTCTGTTCCCGCTTAATACACATCACGCTGATATCGTTTTTCCTGCTGCATACGGGCCACATAGTCTTCCGCTTGTTCGCGTGTCATGTTTCCTTCTTTCTCAATGATGTCGATCAATGTTTCATGTACATCATGGGCCATGTTTTTCTCATCTCCACAAATATAGAGAACCGCTCCATCTTCAAGCCACTGGAAGAATTCCTTGCTCTGTTCAAGCATGCGGTGCTGAACGTATACCTTTTCCTCAGAATCACGGGAGAAGGCCACATCCATCTTCGTCAAAACACCGCCTTTAAGCCATTTTTGCCATTCTGTCTGATAGAGAAAATCGGTGACGAAATGCTGATCGCCAAAGAACATCCAGGATTTCCCCCCTGCTCCCCGCTCCTCACGCTCTTGCATAAAGGCTCTAAATGGTGCCACCCCAGTTCCGGGGCCAACCATAATGATCGGTGTTTCGCCATTTTCAGGCAACTTGAAATTCTGGTTATGCTGGATGTAAACCGGAAGCGTGTGACCAGGCTCCAGCCGCTCCGCACAAAGAATGGAGCATACACCGTTCCGGTTTCGTCCAAACGATTCATACCTTAAAGCGCCAATGGTAAGATGAACTTCATCCGGATTGGCTTCAAGGCTTGAGGCAATGGAATACAAACGGGCAGGCATCTTTCTCAGCATGCTGACAAAGTCCTGCGGTGAAGCTGCCCACGGACCAAAGTCCTGAATCAGATCCAGCAGATCGCGGCCGGAAAGGTAGTTTTTCAATTCTTCTTCATGTCCAGCCGACAACATTTCATGAAGTTTTTCATTTTCGGTAAATTGCGCTGCCTGCTGAAGAAGCGGCTTGGTGAGAACCGTAATTTCAAAATTGGTAATCAGCGCCTGTTTCAAAGGTGCTACATCGCCCTGCTTGTTTACAGTGACGATTTCTTCTGGATTCCATTTGAGCTCATCCAGAAGCATATCGACCAAAACGGCGTCGTTCTCCGGATAAATCCCCAGGCTGTCTCCCGGTTCATAGGATAAATTGGAGCCTTCAAGAGAGATTTCGAGATGCCGTGTTTCTTTATTCGATCCACGTCCATTCAAGTTGATGTTTTCAAGTACCTCAGCTTGAAATGGATTGGTTCGAGAGTATTGCGATTCCCCGGAGGTTGCAGGAACATTCGCTGATGAAACACTGCTGACCGCTTCTTCCTGTGTATCATTTAATGATTCCACCACGTTCAAAATCCACTCAGCCGCCGGCTCATCATAATCAAGGTCACAATCCACACGAGGCGTCAGGCGAGTTCCGCCAAGATCTTCGAGCACTTTATCGAACTCTTTTCCTGTCTGGCAGAAAAACTCGTAAGAGCTGTCGCCAAGAGACAATACGGAAAAATGAAGGTCTTCAAGCTGCGGAGCACGTTTGCCATGGACAAATTCATGAAAAGAAATTGCATTGTCCGGAGGATCTCCTTCTCCATGGGTACTGACGATGATTAAAAGGTTTTTAAGTTTTTTCAATTGATTGGGTTTAAAATCACTCATGGATGAAACAGTCACATCATACCCTTTTTCCTTCAAGGTTTTGCTGCTGCTTTCAGCAATACCTTGGGCATTTCCGGTCTGTGATCCGTAAAGAATGGTAATTTCTTTTGATACCGGTTGAGATACTGGTGCAGGAACCGCTTGCAAAGTTTCGCCGTTTGCTGAAGGCATCGCCTGGGATGCAGCAAGAAAGCCGGAAAGCCATACTTTTTGAGCTTCTGTCAGGTTCGGCAAAAGCTGGTTAAGCAGCTCTGCCTGCTCCTGGGTAAATGGACTGTTTGTTGCCTGAAGTTGCAATGATAACACCTCACATTTAAATTTCCCGTCATTTTATGAATTAAGGTTTCACCCTACTAAGACTAAAATTAAATCGATCTATTAAGTCGGTTTTAATCTTAAAAATAGTCAGAACCCTTAAAAAAATTTACAGTATCTACTTTACCTCAGACCATAACATTAGTAAAATACATATTAATTATTATTACTATTAAAAATCCTAATCGATGGGGACGTTTTTCATTATGTATTATGATGCCTTAAAAACATTTGTTACCCTGGCAGAAGTAAAAAACTTTACGAAGACTGCCGAACGGCTCAGGATGTCACAACCGAGCGTCAGCCTGCACATTAAAAACCTGGAAAAGGAATTTCGAACCCAGCTGTTCATCCGGTCGCCGAAGTTTCTTCAGATCACGCCAACCGGTGAACTTTTATACGACCGTGCAAAACAGATTTTGACCATTTATGAACAAGCGAGGCAGCAAATCCTTGAGCACCACACAACCATAAAGGGAGAACTGAAGATTGGAGCCAGTTTTACCATTGGTGAATATATTCTCCCTGCGCTCTTGTATCAGCTGCAAAAAAACCACGCTGAGCTGGAGCTTCAGGTGCTGATCGGGAACACGGAAGAAATTGTGTCCTCTGTCCGAAACTATAAGGTGGATTTCGGATTAATCGAAGGACAGACAAATGAAAAAGAAGTTTCCGTCCACCCTTTCATGAAGGACGAACTCTTTATCGTTTCCTCTCCAAATCACCCGCTTGCCTCCAAAGAAAGTGTCACCATGGATGATCTGCAAAACCAGGCATGGGTATCTAGGGAAGCGGGTTCGGGGACACGCGATTATTTAAATCATGTGATCCGCTCCAACGGTTTGAAGACAAAATCGCTTCTTACAATCAGCTCTAATCAAGGCATTAAAGAGTCAGTGATCCACGGCCTTGGGCTTTCTCTTCTATCAAAAAGTGTGATTGAGAGGGACCTGCAATCTGGTAATCTATCCATCATCAAAATTGACCAGCACTCCTTTCACCGTAAGCTTTCCTATATTTTTGCCCCGCTGGCCCAAGAAAACAGAAACGTCTCCGCTTTTTTGCAGGTCATTCATCAAGCGTACCCTTCTCCAATTTAATAGTAGATACACGAAAAAGACACAGCGTAATCTGTGTCTTTTTTCACAGTAATAACACTTGACTATGCTTTCATTTAAGTTTAGAGACCGCGTAGTTTAATTTAAATCTATTGCAATTCTAACCTGAATGTCAGAGAATAAGATTATATTTTACATACTTAAATGTTTTTCTAAAATGGGAGAGAGCGCTCTATGAAAAAAACGTCTCCATGGTTAAATGCATTTTTTATTGCTGTTCTGGTCATGACCTGGGGGGTCACATGGCCGATTTCAAAGGTCGCTTTGAATGACTGTCCTCCCATCCTTTTATCCGGCTTTCGCTCGCTCGGTGCAGGCATTTTGCTGTTTCTTTTTTCTTTGAATCGTTTGGACAAGCTTCACTTTAGTGAAAAGTGGAAAATGTACTTTATTTCTGGTCTGTTTAACTCTGTGCTTTTTTATGGTCTTCAAACGATTGGCCTTCTTTTCGTTCCTGCGGGACTGTTCAGTGTGATCGTCTACCTGCAACCTGTACTGATCGGCATTATCGCCTGGCTGTGGGTCGGGGAAGCGATGACTGCCCTCAAGTTAACCGGGCTGTTGCTCGGCTTTGCAGGTGTGGCAACAATCAGTCTTGGAGGTCTGTCTTCTCATATATCCTCCATCGGAATTGTATTGGGAATTCTCACTGCCTTTAGCTGGGCGGTTGGCACGGTTTATATGAAGAGAATCAGTGTGAAGGTCGATGGCATCTGGCTGATCACCATCCAAAGCATCTTTGGCGGTTTGATCATGACGGGAGTCGGAAGCGGCTATGAAGGCTTCTCTAGCATCGTTTGGAGCACACCATTGCTGCTGACGCTATTGTTTCTGGCATTATTTTCAGTCGCCATCGCATGGCTCATTTATTTCCACTTGATCTCTAATGGAAATGCCAGCAAGATCGCCTCCTTTAATTTTCTCGTTCCCTTGATTTCCATTTTGATTGGTATTTTGTTTTTGGATGAACCCTTTACCTATTACCAGCTGGCTGGCCTCTTTCTAATCATCGTAAGTATCTATCTCGTAAATCGGAAGCCGGTGATGCTCACCAAGAGAACAAGAGCAAATCTTCATGCTCATAAATAAATAGAAAAAGTGATTTATTTCGACCCTAAAGTGATCATTCATGACACGACAAAGAAAGGGAAGTCAATTTTGTAACCTTTACAAGGTTGATGGTATTTCCATCCTTTGCCCTTAAGCTATAGACCCACAAAACACCTAGTCTGCAGTTGGTACAGCAGAGTTAACGTAAACTGTTAAACATCATGATATTTATGTAAAATGTTCGTTTAACCATAACGTCGATGCGGCAATAAATTTTTCGGCAGCCGGGGGAAGACTTTTAAAGGATAAGGAACCAATCCCAATCGAGGAAATGGCCCGATCATCTGAGAGAGGTATTTTTTTTACACCTTCTGGAAGGTGATGCAATGCAATTTCCGGAAGGATGGCAACACCAAGTGAGTGTTTCACCATTGCGATCACAGCCTGTTCATCATCTAATTGAAACAAAATTTCGGGGAAAAGTTTATTTGTTTTAAACAGGATGCGGATGGTTTTAAGAGTAGAATTTTGGAGAACCAGCTTCTCTTCTATGAGTGCATTTGGCTTAATAGATTTTTCAGCTCCAAGATGATGGGTTTCCGGAACAACACAGTATAACGGCTCTTTTTTTAAATGGAAAATCTCCAAATCCGCTGCAGGCAGCATCAAAAAACCAAAATCTATGATCCCCTGAGAAATCCATCGAGAAATTTCCTCCTGTTTCCCTTCCGCAATGTCTACTTTGATATGAGGATATTGATCGGTAAACTTTTTTATTATACCAGGAAGCCATACGGCAGAAACAGATGAAAATGTGCCAATCCTCACGGTCCCAATTTCAAGTCCTTTTATTTCCGCGGCCTCCTGAAGCATTTTTTCATTTAAATGCAGAATCTCCCTGATATACTGCAGCATTCGCTCACCGTTTACGGTTAGCCTGATGCCTGCTTTGTTTCGGGTTAACAAGGAAAAACCCAAATCCTTTTCCAGGCTGGAAATGGCATGACTTACCCCGGATTGGGAGATATTTAACGATTCACTTGCTTTTGTTAAGCTGCCTAGTTCGATTACTGTTTGAAAGATCTCGTATTTTGCTATCGACAAATTAATCCCTCTTTATATTAGTTATTCTCATAATATAACACATTAAATGAATTATTTTCATCAAACTTCGACAACAAAGACTGCAGAATGCAGTCTCATTATTATCGCAATGTTTCTTGAATGGTTTCTTTCCACCTTGTAAGTACCGCGGATGGATCCTTTAAAGAGATTTGTATTCCCGAAGTGATGTCTGCATATTTCGCCTGATCCTCTTTATAAAACTCTATTTTGGCTGAAAAACGCTCCAGCGGATGCTTTGTGCCTTCGAGTATACCCAATGGGGATACTGCAAGGCGGGTATAATGAACCCTACCCTTATAGACCGCTACTAATGTAGCCTTTCTCGTTCTGATGCAATTTTTGGTTGTCGTGGTTCCTGGCCATAGTGCCAGTCGCAAATTTTCTTTGTCGAGGGCAACAACCTCTCCTGCACTGACCATCGCATTATGCGGCCAGCCATCCTCCGTTACTGTCATTAAAAGCATCGCCTCATGCTGTTTATTCTCTAGATTCTCTCCATTCAGTAGTTCATACAATTCATCCGATAGTTCCAAAGATCTGCACGTCCTTTCAAAAAAATCAATAGATTTAAGGACAGGGCTAGTCTGAAAACAGACTAGCCCTGCGTTTTACTACATTTATTATTTTATATACTTTGCCGGAAGAGCAGGAACATTTTCTGCAAATGGAATGTCAGCCGGGTTCACCTTAAACGCACGATTATATTTTTCAGGATTCGTGATGGTTTCAGGCTCAATGGAACGCCATGTAAAAATGCAAACCGGACACATATAAACCTCCCATGCACCTTCCACCGGTGACTTTGATACAACTTCGGCTTTCTTTGATTCACATCGCGGACAAGTATGCATATCCAACACTCCTTTTATCGTAATAATTCCCGTAAACGTTGTTCCCACTTCTCAACATTAAGCGGAGAATCAAGTGGCTGTGAGTAGTGGCCTCTTGTTTCAGGCGCCACAGGCGTAGTGGCATCGAGGACCATCTTGTGAGTGATCCCTGAAGGTGATGAACCTGGATCCAGTGCAAGGACGGAAAGGTCCGGAATGATCACCGCATCGTGTTTTGGATGCATCTTGGTCGAAAGGGCCCACATGACCTGAGGAAGGTTAAACGGATCTACATCCTCATCAACAACAATTACCAGTTTACAATACCCCAAGCCGTGCGGCGTGGTTAAGGCGCGCATTCCCACTGCCTTCGCAAACCCGCCGTACCGGCGTTTGGTGGAAATAATCGCGACCAGTCCATGAGTGTACATGGCATTTACCGCTTGGATTTCATTAGGAAATGCTTCTTTTAATTGCTGGTATAAAGGCACGCTTGTATTAATACCAATCATATAATCTGTTTCTGTCCAAGGCATTCCAATATAAAGGTGTTCAAATATCGGATTCTGACGGTGATAGACACGGTTAATCTTTATAACCGGCATGCTTCTTCCTCCTGAATAGTGGCCGGTGAATTCACCAAACGGCCCTTCAAATTCACGGACACCTGCCAAAAGCTCTCCTTCAAGAACAACCTCTGCTCCCCAAGGAATATCGAGATCTGAATCTTTCGCTTTTACAATACGGTATGGCTCTCCCTGAATCGCACCGGCCATCTCGTATTCAGATTGATCGTAATGTAACGGCGTAGCCGCTGCTGTTGTAATGGCCGGTTCGTTGCCAAGCGCAATCACAACAGGCAGGTTTTCACCGCGTTCTTCAGCCTGGCGCAGGTGAATGGCAATATCATGCTGAGGAACCGGCTGGATTCCCAATCGGTCTTTCCCTTTAACCTGCATGCGGTAAATACCTACATTTTGCTTTCCGAAGTGCTCCGGATCATCAAGGTCACGTGAGATCACGCACGCTTTATCAATATAAAACCCTCCGTCTCCCTGGTTTAAACGGAACAACGGCAAAATATCAAAAAGGTTAATGTTTTCTGTAATTTCGACTTCATGAAATGGTGCGGTTTCCTCTCGCTGAACAGGCATTGGAAACTGATCATAACGACGGGCAAATTCAAAGAATTGATCTTTTAACGGTGTATTTTTTGGCAAACTCATCATCAGGGCATGGTTTGGCCAAGAGCCCATTACATTCATGGCTACTTTAGCATCGTTATATCCATAAATGTTGTCAAACAGCATAGCCGGAGTTTCTGCGCCAAGCTTGCTCATCGCTTTGGTTGCTGCAGCAATATCCGGTTCAGGCTTCACTTCATCATTGATGGTAAGAAGCTGCCCTTCTTTTTCTAATGTCGCAAGAAAATCACGAAAATCTTTATAGGCCATTATTAGTCCTCCTGTTTCTTAGGTTTCATACCTTCCCAGCGTTTTGTTTCAGATAAATGAATATTGAACTGGTCTAACGCGCGAAAAGCAATATGATCTACCATATCTCCAAGATCTTGTGGATGATTGTAGAATGCAGGCATGGGCGGAAAAATGATCGTGCCCATGCGGGAAAGTTCCAGCATATTTTCAAGATGAATGGTATTCAACGGAGTCTCCCTAGTCATTAAAAGAAGTTTTTTTCTTTCTTTCATCATGACATCTGCTGCACGTGTCAGTAGGTTATCCGCAAGTCCCATGCGAATCGAAGCCAGTGATTTCATACTGCATGGTGCCACAATCATGCCATCAACCCGGAAGGAGCCGCTGGAAATCCTGGCTGCCTGATCTTTGTAGGAATAGCTGAAATCAGCCATTGCTTCTACTTCCTTCACGGTATAGGATGTTTCAAAAGGAATGTTAGCTGTTGCCCACGGGGACATCACCAGGTGGGTTTCTACATTGGCCAGCTTTAACAGCTGAAGAATGCGAATGCCAAAAACGACGCCCGTCGAACCAGTAATACCAACTATAATTCTCATTTGTTCCCACCTTTCTCGCTCTTAACGTATCGCGTGTTCTACAGAAATAAGTATACTCTCCCCATTTTTATAAAAAAAATATATATATTTTATGCAATGCATATGTTTTACTTATGGATGTGGAATACTAAAGGCAGAATTCCATTGTTCAAAAAATAAGAATCCGTGATACTTCCGGACTCCTATTTTTGGTGATCGCAAATTAAATGGCGTCTGCTCAATCTGAATATGATAAATGTATTTTAGCCCGCAATGATAAAGTTAAAGGAGAACTTATGGATATTCGTCAGCTCCGCTATTTTCAAACCATCATAGAAGAAAAACAGATAACAAAAGCTGCTAGGATCCTGCATATTGCCCAACCGGCATTAAGTCTGCAGCTCAAACAGTTGGAGGAGGAGCTCGGGGTACGTTTAATCATTCGTGAAGGAAAACAGTGGCAGGTAACAGAAGCCGGTCAGAAACTTTATGAGCGGTCCAAACAGCTGCTTCAGTCGATTGATTCCATTAAAGGAGAATTGTCGGAAATAAAAGAAGGCATTACAGGAACGGTCACCATTGGCACTTCTACCATTTGTGTTTCTCACCTTGCCCCCCATTTAACTCAGTTTCATAATGAATTTCCGAAAGTGTATGTGAAGATTTTCAATGGCGATACGTATTATCTCGAAGAACTTCTGCAGCAGAATATGATTGATATTGCGCTCCTTTTACTTCCGGTCGAAGGACGCGATTATGAAATCGTTCCGCTGGAGGAAGACCCGTTTGTAGCGGTTATCCCAAGACAATGGGAGAATCTCTTTCCTAAAGACTCTATCAGCCTGAAAGAAGTAGCCCAACAGGATCTCCTCTTGGGAAAAAGAAGATCCGGAATAGGAATTTACGAAAATATTCTTTCCCATTTTCATCACTATGATCTTCAACCTCAGGTGGTTTTGGACGGACCGGATATCTCGACCATCCTGACCTTTGTGGCCACCGGCATGGGGATGACCATCATTCCCCGCTCGGAAATCCATCAGGCATATGATGGAAAATTCAAGGTGCTCACCATTGAAGAACCTTTTCTGCAGGCAAAGCCGGCGATTGTCTGGATGAGGGACAAATATATGTCAAAGGCAGGCAGAAAGCTGATTGAGTACCTGGCATCGGAAGGATGAGAAGCACCCAAACACAGAAAAACCCCCTGACACCAAAGGTATCAGGGGGTTTCGTCTTTTTAATACATGCTCATGTATGTTCGCGTTCCCACGGGTGAACTTGTGTAAGGAACATATACTGCGTGTCTTTCTATTCTTGATGATGACTAAAACCCGCCCTTAGTTATTTTATGCTTAATATGAATGTACAAAAAGAGAAAAGGGATATATAGATACACAAAATAAAAAGCAATGTTTGAATACATTTCATTCAATCGCTCTATTTGACTCCTCTCTTTGAGCACATTAGATATAATAAAGAATAGGACCAGTACAATGAACAGACTTATACGTTGTTTCACATTTATTACTTTCTTAATAGCACGACATCCTGCCCATATTTTCACACTGATATTGGGTAATATGAGAAGTAACCAAATCGAAACAACGATAAATTCGACTCTTTCTATTAGAGGGAATTTCGCGATTTTCATTTGAGCTAATGTTGGCCATATTGTATGGTTTAATTGTCCTTCACTAAAGAAGACAAATGTGATGAGTGCTATTATTAGATAAAGTAAGCTTGAGAACAAAAGTCCAAAATGGGCCCATTTTTGTGATCTGTCTGGATTTTTTATGAATGGGTAGAACATGAATAAGGTCTCAAAGCCAACATACTGAAACAACATAGCTTTAGAGGATGATAAGATTTCCTTCAGAGAGTGGTTAAAGACGGGTAATAAATTGTGAAAATCGGCAAATTCCAATGAAAAAAAATTAAGGGGAAACAGGATAATTAAAGGTAGGATAGTTCCCCAGAAACACATTCCAGTAATCACGCGGAATCCGCCGGATACAACGTAATAAATGAGGACTAGAAGAATAAGGCTTATTTGCCAGGTCTTCATTAAGGGAAACAGCCAAACTTGAACAACTTCAATATAAACACGGAAAACAATTAACGCTAATATAAGAAAGTAGAAAATCACAAAAATGTTGAACAGTGCGCCAATCCATTTTCCAAAGCAAAATTTGTGAACATGTATGACATCATTATTAGCAATTCCAAGAATACGATAGATCATCCAAACTAATATATGAATGCTAATACTCGATAAAATGATGGAAATCCATGCATCATAACCTGCGCCCTTCGTTATATCTCGTTGAAAACTCATGATTCCTATGCCAATAATATTCGTGTAGATCAGAAAGAAAACGTAAAAGGAAGATACTAAATGTCGTTCGTCTAGTAATGATTTCACGTGGTTCCTCCTCTTATCATGTAGACTTACTCTTCAATACCTGTATTTAGGATTTGAAAATTTGTATGTACAGTGGTTTTTACTTTTGGGTATATGTCCATAAACCGTTGATAGTCCCATTTTCTTGAGTTGGCTCTAACCTTTTCTCCCAACCCAATGGGATCTACATTGTATCCTTGTGCCAGTGAAATTAAACGTTGGACCTCTTCCTTAAAGTGTTCATTTAAAATTCGTTCCAATTTTACAATATCTTTATCTTTTTTCAAATCAAACCTGGATGATGCTTTTTCAATCTCTCCATGGATGGTTATATCGATGAATATACTCGGAATGTCTTCGCTTTTCTCAACCGTATATGTAGTTTTTGCATCCATGTTTTTCAAGAGAATAAAACCTTCCTTTTTATTTTGCGTGATTTTGGTTTTATATTGTCCATTTTGAGACCCGTCGATTAATGTTTTTAGAATTAAGGACTGTCTTAAATTAATATGATGTATGTACTTGTCGTTTTTTAATAAAGCTAACCCGTCAATTTTAATTTGATTTTCCTCTAGGATAAAGTAAGGTAAAATTGGATCTCTCCCTTCTTGATGAAAATTGTTCAAAAACATGTGCAGATTCATTTTTGGCAAATTACCACTTTCAATGTTTTGATTTATTTTTTCACTTAAATGGAATGAAAGATTCACATGTTTACTGGCTTGAAGTATATCTTCGGCTTTGTTTTCAGCAATGCCCAATTGCATTCGACTCGCCGTATTTGGATTTCGGGCAAAATTAGTGATAACATCTTCGATCCCTTGTGTGGCATATTCCTTGCCGAACAATACAAAATCTAATTTTCCTGTCTCAATAGGATAGGCTGATTTTGCATTCATTCTCGGGATTATGTCTTCATATGAATCAGACACCGTTTTATAAATCTTCAATTTGACATTTCCCTTCTCTGCGAAAGTAGGATAAATAGCAATTCCTTTAACTTTGCCTTCTTCCCGATCATATCCTAGAGATTCAATTATCTGAACTTCATCTATGATCCTCTCATGTATACCACACCCTGATAATAAGAAAGTTAAGCTAAAAGTTAACAGAAAACATAATTTCATTTAATTCACCTTTATTATCCTTTCCTCATTATTCATCAAAATCACTTTTCTTTTTTTTGTGATTATGTGGGTGGTATCTCCAAATTGATTTAGGACGTAAATAATTTGGCCTTTTGGATGTTTTACTATAAGAGGAACGGATCAGGCTGTCCTTTAAATCCTCAGGTCTAAAAGGATAAAATGGAACGGTATAGGGTGTTCCTAAAGATTCTAAACGTGTAAGGTGAATGATTAAAAAGGCAATCCCGATAACGATACCTAGTCCCCCCCAAATAGATGCGAAGAGAATTAAAGGAAAACGTAAAAAACGTATAGTGTTCGACATTTTATAAATTGGGGTAGTAAAGGAAGCTAAGGCAGATAAGGCGACTATAATGAGTAAGACATTACTTGTAAGGGACGCCTCAACTGACGCTTGTCCGATAACAATACCGCCCACTATTCCCAATGTTTGTCCTACCTTTGTAGGTAACCGGACTCCCGCTTCACGTAATAGTTCAATCGTTAATTCCAGAAAAATCACCTCTAATACCGGCGGAAACGGGACATTATAACGAGAAATACTAAGTGAACCGAATAAATCGTTTGGAATCATCTCGTAATGGTAAGTGATAACGGCTATATAAATAGATGTTCCAAAAATGGAGAAAAGGACACTGCATACCCGTATAAAACGAAAAAAAGATCCAAGAATCCATGGGAGAAAGTAATCTTCAGGTGAAATAAAATAATCAATGATCGTAGAAGGACCTGTAACGACATATGGCGACCCACTACTTAAAACAGCTACTTGTCCATTAATAAGAGCTTGAACCGCCCTATCCACACGTTCAGTTGGAAGAAGCAAAGGAAACGGTGTAAGGGAATTATCTTCTATAAATTGATGCAGCTGAGAAGTATCAAAAATGACATCAAAATCAATATTTTGAAGCCGTTGGGTCATGGTATTAACATGCTGCTCACTCGTAATACCATCAATGTGAGCAATAATAACTCGAGTATTTGAAGTAGAACCAATGCTTACTTCCTTCGTAATTAGATCAGTGGTATTTATTTGTTGTCTTAATAAATGTATATTTACATCAATATTCTCAAGAAACCCAATTTGTGGCCCCACTACACTAAACTCATTTTCAACGTTATTTTGTTCACGCAATCCAGCTTTATCATTAGATAAGTGAATTAAAGCAACCCTTTGGTCATTTTCCTTCATTTGAAGTATCGCATACCCTTTAAGTAACTTTGATTCAGCTTCTTTCCGATTATCCGTTATTACAATATCTTCTATTGCGATGATTTTCTTTATGTCATCAATTTTCTCTAGCCTGTCTAGTTCATAAGGGGTCTCTCGGAAAATCATTAAAATTTTCAGTTGGAGTTGTTGTTGATCGACCAGTGTATTGTAGTAAGAAATGATTAAATGTCCCGCTTCATCCGTAAGTGAAAATTGTTTAAAATCACTGGATTTTTTAACCTTAGCAAACAGCTGGCCAATATCTTGTGAATTCTCAGTCACGGCCTGTTTGTCTTTATTATTTCTAATCCTTCGTTTTTTGAACATCTAATCACCTCCCTATTACAAAGGAATTCATATCCTTTTATATTATGGGAAGGCATTCCCATATTTATGTAAATCCGTTATATAATAAGTGAAAACTTTATCCTCTCCAGTTTACATAATATTAATATAGCTTAGAGTAAGCAAAGGACCATGATCCTAATAGAAATAATCCCTATAGGGGTAGGGTCGGACAGCAAAACACATATTTACAAAGTTAAAACTTTTTCAAAATAAAAAGAGCCAAAAGGCTCTCTTAAATCATCGAATGGAGTTTAAACTCTAATGCTCCCCTCAATTTTATACCTAATTCAGGATACTCATTTAAACTGGTCCATACATTAACCCAACCCTCATTTTGTTCAAACAGTTTGTTTATTAGTGTATCATCATTTTCTATCAAACCTTTTTTAAACTTCATTGATTTATGCCCTCATTATCTACTATTTCAGTATAATCTCAATATCAGTTCCTTGATCATCCTCTACTTTTATATCTGTTGTAATTTTGCGCATGACCCAAATCCACACAAAATCCTCGAAATCATCAATGGTAAGAACATCTATTCATCGATATTTACAACTACGTAAGACTAAAACTGTAACGCCTTAATGTTTGTACTTTGGTGTGTGCGTGGAGTATAGCAATCCTAAAAACATCCGAGAGATGTTCGTTTAAAGCTCCAGGCTGCTTTCATATTCTAGCTGCTTGTGAACTGGGTCACTCTATGTGTAAGTTCGTGCCCTATCACATCTAGTGAGTTTGTAAAAACCCAACAAAAATAGTTCGCTGATTAATATATGATATTAATGATCACTGGTCATGACTCATGCCTCATAAATTGGATCTCCGTGAACAGATATTCTGCCTTTTGCTCATAATATTCCTTTACAGGGACACCCTATAATCAAAATAAACTTCTATAGGTTGGAGGCTGTCAGAATGAAGGTTTTATCAATGATCCAGCCATGGGCAAGCCTTTTTGTCCTTAGAGAGGCAACATATGAAACAAGGTCATGGAGAACGAATTATAGGGGGCCACTTGCCATTCACACAAGTAAAAAAATAGATAAAGACGTCTCTAACCATAAAGCCATAAAGTCGTTGCTTGGTAAGCACGGATACACACCAGAGAATCTTCCAACTGGCCAGATCATTGCTGTATGCAAACTTGTAGATTGTTTGAAGGTAACTGAAAACAATGAGACATGGGCCATTCTGGAGGATGGTCGAATCGTATCAGGGAATGACTATTTTATGGGTGACTTTAGAGTAGGAGGTTATGCTTGGGTAGTTGAGGATATGCAGATGCTGGATGAATTTATTCCAGCAAAGGGAAGGCTAGGATTATGGGAGCATGTTTTAATTTTATAGGAGCTGATAGCCCCCGAAGACACCAACCGGAGGTTCACATGGGTAAGAAGGACCCCCAGCCGAACCCGAACGACGTCGGCAGCAACATTTATTAGAAATAAGTGCGATTCCTATTTTCCTATTGATTCCTATTCTGTATCATCGGGAAAGCTTTTGTCGATGATACCAAGTCATATGTTACGCATGGGCAAATTAAAATAGGCCCAGGTTTAAGCATACCACCCAGGCGATCATACTTTAGCTTTGTTATTTTTCTCCCAGAGATTAAGCTTCTACAATCCTTGCCTTTCGCCCGGATCAAACCATCACGCCCCTCGGAAAATACAAGCCGAAACCGGATACTTACTGGCCGAAATGAAAGTTTTACTGGCCAGCCTCCCTCTATTTGGAAAATAAAGTAGCAGTCTACTTGATTTTGATCAGAGCCCCGTCAAACTTAGTGAATGAAAAACCAGAGAATTTCTCATGGTAAGTTGCACTGTAGTCTCTAAGAATGCTTATTGCGACAGCTTCACCGAGCTTCATCCCTTCAATCCCATCAGATCGCCAATGAACGCCGGCTGTGTTGCGGCCCAGCGAGATATTAGCGGCAAGTTTATTCAATTCCCCTCCTATGGTCAATGATTTTCCCAAATAAGGAAGTAAGGAGATCCCGTCAGAACTGGCGGTGACTGGATCTGGAATTTTAAATGATTCTTTGAAGAAGGCTTTAAGAACAGTGGCACCAGCCCCAATGATGGCTGCGTGGCCAGCCGGATAAGCCGGATGGATTGGGCAGCCTTCCGGATAAGACATAGGAAGCAAATAGCTACGGTACTCGCTGAACACTTTTGAAAGGACATTCGAATGGAGCAGTTCGGAGTTTATCGGATAGTTTGCAGCACCTGTCATATGGTTGTGGACCCGGCCGCCGAACTCCTCGGGGCGGAGTCTCCGGTGGACAAGATATTTTTGGAACCAGGCGGCCTCC
Organism: Fictibacillus sp. S7; assembly: GCF_004127935.1. Taxonomy (NCBI): domain Bacteria; kingdom Bacillati; phylum Bacillota; class Bacilli; order Caryophanales; family Fictibacillaceae; genus Fictibacillus; species Fictibacillus sp. S7. Next base: position 1,041,755 of record NZ_QJKL01000001.1, read on the forward strand.
AGTGCTGCACGCCCCACTTTCGTAACAAAATCAAGAATATGCGGGGCACCAAAGGTAATAAAACCATCCTGGGTTTCTGATTTAAGATAAGGGTTGTAAATATCCAATGCTTCTCTGCCGAAACTGGACAGAATTAAACAAGCGGAGAGAGGACTCTGGAAGGAAAAGTCCTGATGAACATATTCACCCAGATCCCTACCATTGCGGATATATCGGGCTTCAGGGTCGAATAACGGTGCCGCAGAAGCTGAGCCGTTCTGAATATCCAGCCATTTTTTATAAGACGTCATATGATCAGAACCAGCCAAAGTTGTACGATAACGTTGAATGATCGTTGTCCCACCATAGGGGATGTTTTTCCAAAGGAATTGTGAGATATAGGGTCCGGTCAGGTCGCCAGGTGTATTCCCCCGGAATAGCGTAGCCGTTGTGACTTTGCCGCCGGCTTTCGGCCCGCGAAAATCAGAGAAAGACGATAACTCTGAAGCGGCCTCCCTGATCAGTGAATTGGTGCGGTACTCATGAAAAGGTACATCTCGGGTCAGCGCCTGCCAATATAATTCAGCCATTTCACCGGCCGCCCAAGCACTATTGAAAGATGGAGGTGCAGAAATTTTTAATTTATGACAATCCGTTCCAGCAAGATCAAAGGCATAAGCGGCTTGAGGATTTGCAAGCTTGGCGTTACCGCCGAGAGGAATGGATTCAAAATGGTCTTTATCACCGGTTTTTAGTGCTTTAATAAATTGGTTATAGGCCTGAAGATCAACCTCACCAAGGGAATTATGTGGCAGCCCCTTAGAAAAGCTGGCAATTTTAGTTGTATACAATTGTTCGTCACCATTACATGGCTGATCAATAAGGGGAAGTTCCATCTCTGAAGATGCCGCCTTAAGACGAACACGAAATGCTTTCTCAATCCGCTTGTGTTTATTTAAAGGTCCGATTAAACACTTTTTTTTATTATCAGACTTGTGTTTTTTCGCCATATTATCACCTTTTTAGTTATCATATATAACCATCCTGAATTCTAACTTCAATTAATTCATACTATTCATTTTTCTTTAATCAGCATAGGTTGTACACCAGTATGAATGACCCATTTGCTTTTATTTGGCTGGTTTTGATTTTATGAGCATAAGGTGACAGACATTATACCAAGGAAATTCGTTACAAAGAAGCACAAAAGAATTCACAGATGCAAAAATACTAAACCATCTTACCGGTAAGAAAAGGCTGAATGATCAAGATGTAGAGGACTTGAAGAGCTCTGCGAAATACAGAAAAAAATTTGTAAGTAACGAAAAACAAACCGATTCCCTTCAGGGGTCATCGGTTTGTTTGGTTTTAGTTGAATTATTGTCGGCCGTTCTGTTTTATACTAGTGGATGCGGGACATAAAGTTCTTCTAAACTCTTAATTTCTTCGGGTGTCAATTTGTCAGACAACGCCGACAACGCATCTTCAGGTTATTTTGTTAATCTACTGCTGCACGATCTGAATATAGTTGCCGCAAGTGTCGTCGAAGACAGCTAGTGTGACTTCACCCATTTTTGTCGGCTCGATGGTAAACTTCACGCCTTTTTCCAGCAATCGCTCGTACTCTTTGTTAATATCTGCAACACCAAACATGGTTGCTGGTATTCCCTCGGCAAATATTTTCTGTTGATACTCTTTGGCGGCAGGGTGTTCATTTGGTTCGAGTAAAAGCTCGGTACCGTCTTGTTCATCAGGGGAAACAACCGCAATCCATCGAAATTCTCCTATGGGAATGTCGTGCTTTTTTACAAAGCCCAGCGTTTCTGTATAAAACTCCAATGCCTTGTCTTGATCTTGAACGAAGATGCTGTTAACAATGATTTTCATCATAGTTTTGCCTCCTTTGATATTTGTGATGTATGGTCCTTTATTTTTCAACCAGAAAAGCCTTAAAAAACTACTCTATCCATCCTTTCAACAAATTTTTCAGTGGTTCGTTGTTGAATATAATGACTCGGTATTTTCCTTTTCTTTTAGATATTACGAGCCCGGCAGCTTCCAATGCCGAAAGATGTTTCGCTATCGCTTGTCGTGAAATGGAAAGTTCGTGCTTCATAATAAGACGTGCTGAAAGTTCATACAACGTCATCTCATTGCGTTCGGATAGTTCGTCTAAAATAAGCCGCCGGGTCGAATCACCAAGGGCTTTGAATATAGCGTCTTTGTCCCAATTCATATATCAATCATAAGCAACTCTATGGTTGCTTGTCAATACAGGCAACCACAAAATTGCTTAAAGTTGCAAAAATAACCGCTCCTTGAAGGGAACAGTTCACTTCTTCTTATAGAGTTTCGGTTTTTTGCAGCAGCATATCGACATGCGGAATGCCGTCTTCCATATACACATCCGATATTGTCTGGAAGCCGAATGATCCATAAAACTTCTCCAGGTAGTGCTGTCCCTCGTGTTTTCCTTAAGTTCGATCAGTGTAAACTCAATACCTCTTCTCAGAAGTTCCTGGGCAAGTCCCTGTCCCCTGTACTCCTTTTTAACAATTACACGCCCCAGTGAAACTTCTTTGTAGGATACACCTGCAGGCAGAATCCGCAAATAGGCCGGAATCTCGCCATTCACTTTTTTATAGAAATGGTAGGAAGACAAATCTTTGCCGTCTACTTCGAGATAGGGGCAGTTTTGTTGCACGACAAGATTTCCGTCCTGAGTGAGGATACTGAATCATTTCGAGGGTGCGCAATTAAGTACTACCATATTAAATGGTTAGAAATAAGCATGTGATATTCCCTCTTCTCCGTATGGTTCCCCGCGCTGTTTGTAACGGCTAACCGTATTTTAATCATTACCTTACAATGGGTATACTAGTAAGGAAAGGATGTGGATTATTATGGCTACAATGAAGGCGGTAGGACTAACCCGATACCTTCCAATTGAAAATCCAGAAAGCTTAGTAGATGTAGTTGTGGAGAAACCAAGAGCAACGGGTCGTGACATTTTGGTCAAAGTTTTCGCCATATCGGTCAATCCGGTTGACACTAAGGTACGTGCACCTAAAGACAGAGTTGAAGAAGTTCCTAAAATTTTAGGTTGGGATGTTGCAGGAATTGTTGAAGAGGCGGGACCGAACTGTTCGTTGTTCCGTCCGGGGGATGAAGTTTTTTATGCGGGCAGCATTGCACGACAAGGCGGAAACAGTGAATACCATCTGGTTGATGAACGGATTGTAGGGCGCAAGCCAACTTCCTTGAATTTCGCGGAAGCGGCAGCTCTTCCTTTAACCTCTATCACAGCTTGGGAAGCATTATTTACCCGAATGTCGATTTCTCAAGATTCGGGCGCCAACGAAGGAAAATCCCTGCTGATCATCGGGGCAGCTGGGGGTGTAGGTTCCATTGCCATCCAGCTTGCAAAACAAGCGGGGCTCATTGTAATCGGGACTGCTTCTCGCCCAGAAACCGTTGATTGGGTTAAATCAATGGGCGCCGACTATACCATTAATCACCATGAACCGCTCCTTCCGCAGCTTGAAGCAATTGGGTTTTCAAGCGTTCCGTATATTTTCTGCCTGAATGCTTTGGAAAAACACTGGGCCGGCATCAGCGAAGCCGTTTCTCCCCAAGGAGTCGTTTGCGCAATTGATGATCCTACCTCTCCGCTCAACCTCAAATTGCTTAAGCAAAAAAGCGCCACCTTCGTGTGGGAGTTTATGTTTACGCGCTCGCTTTATGAAACGGATGATATGATCGAGCAACACTTACTGCTCAATCAGATAGCTGATGCTGTGGATCATCAAAAATTGAAGACAACGCTCGCCGAAGTACTTGGACCGATCTCAGCAGAGCATCTTCGCCAAGCCCACAAGCTATTGGAGAGCAATAAGACGATTGGCAAGGTTGTGCTAGAGAATTTTGTTTAAACACCTGTTCTTGGAAAGCACACAATAGAATTCCCTTGCCCAGTTTATCCGCAAGAAGAAATAAGTTAGAGCCGACTGCTGTTTGTAGTCGGCTTCAATTTTGCAATAAGAAAACTTGTAAATATTTATGGTACGGTTCTTCATATCATGTTTGAAGCAAAATTTTTAAGTACCCTTGAAAGGGTTCCATATATTGGGCAAGGGATTTGGGGAGTTGAGGGGTTTGAACCCTGTCCGACAATATCGGCTTCAACGGGGCTTTCGATGGAGAATATGACTGTCCAAAACGCCTTTTTCGGTTCTCCCACTTCCTTAAACAAAAACGGCCAGTTTTTTCTTCCTTTTACGGGGGAATCCAATCCACTCTCACCAGCCTAAGGGTTCAAAGATGAATGATTGAAGAAAGCATATCAACTTGCAAATAAACTTGAAATAATAATTATATAGTCTGGCACAAAAACTCACAGTTCTTTAATAAAAGATCATACGCCCTGACTCCGTTACTTTTATCTGAGTTCAGGGCACTGTTTATTATGAAAACAGTAACTCAACCTTATTACATTTCCATCAGTTAAAAAGCTCCCTATCCCCCGTATCAATTGCTTAATACAGATTCATTCTTATCCCTTTATAGGGGTACCACCACATGCCCATCAAGCTAAGGCAAATCATTCCCCCCATAACGAAAAAAATGCTATTCAAAATAGGCATTATACGAACACTGTAAAACATTTTGAATCGTTTTTGCAAGCTACTCCATAACTTAAAATGGAGTTAAAACACAACTGAATTTTAAATGAACACTAACTGTCTATTCGCACATTTTTACGGTTTATTTTCACAATCTACTAAATTTCTACATACTATATTGAGAGATTAAGAGATGCTCTCTTATTCTCAAATTGATATGCGAGGAGGTGAAAATAATGTCTTCTTGTCATAAAAAGAGAAATAGATGTAAATGCAAAATCAAATGTAAATGTAAATGTAGACGCCTACGTTCATCTTCAAGCTCATCTTCAAGTTGTTTCATTTGTAAAAGAAAGAAAAAGTGTCGTTGTCAACATCATAACTAATATTTTTTAAAGCTGAGTGTTAGTAAAAGTCTATCTCTTCGGAGGTAGACTTTTCGAACTTCTAAAAGAATGATGTTTTTGTACATAAAATGTTAAAAAGAGAGGATCTCTATCCTGGACCCCCTAAAACAATTATCTACTGTTTTTCTGTTTCACCACTAATGAAAAATGTCATAAAACTCTTTCTCCACCTAAAAATTCAATTCAAATAATCCTTATTCAACAATCCTGGTACGGAGAAGTTCCATAAAAAAGATAAAGAAATGCACTCGATTGTGGAAGACTATAAACGCAGCTGCTCTAACTACATCCGAACTGAACAGAACAACTTGAGGATTACGAAAAATCGGCACTTTGAGAGTAAACTGAAGCAATTGGACATTTCTTCTCAAAGTTCTAAACTTGAAAATATATTAGAGTTAATTGACTGTTTTGATGAAAAGCCTCTGCAAGAGCCAAATGCAACATTAAAACTAATCATTGATAAGATTGTATTTACTAAAACAGCAGAAACTAACCTAGAACCAATCATTGATATCTACTGGAGAGAGCTGTAATAGCCTCTCTATTCCTCATTATCATTTTTTTCCATATCAGAAACTATTTTATCTAAGCCAACATCCTCATACTTATATAAGTCAAAGCCATATTTCTGTATATTAAGCAATCCATTATATTTCTTTTGGCAGAGTGCCATCATAATTCTTCCAATACATGTTTTTTTGTCAATTACTTCTGATGAATTCCCTTTGTGGTCTCTAATACTTTTACTCAATTTCTTCAAATCAACTTTTACTCCATTGAAAATATCTAATGCTACTCCATAACTTAAAATGGAATTAAAACACAACTGAATTTTAAATGAACACTAACTGTCTATTCGCACATTTTTACGGTTTATTTTCACAATCTACTAAATTTCTACATACTATATTGAGAGATCAAGAGATGCTCTCTTATTCTCAAATTGATATGCGAGGAGGTGAAAAATAATGTCATCTTCTCATAAAAAGAGAAATAGATCTAAATTCAAAATCAAATGTAAATGTAGACGCCTACGTTCATCTTCAAGCTCATCTTCAAGCTCATCTTCAAGCTCATCTTCAAGCTCGTCTTCAAGCTCATCTTCAAGTTGTTGGAAAAGAAAGATTCAACAACAGAACCAATGGTTTTAAAGCTGAGTGTTTGTAAAAGTCTATCTCTTCGGAGGTAGACTTTTGAACATCTAAAAGAATGTTGTTTTTGTACATAAAATGTAAAGAGAGGATATCTATCCTGGCCCCCTAAAACAATTATCTACTGTTTTTCTGTTTCACCACTAATGGAAAATTTCATAGAACTCTTTCTCCACCTAAAAATTCAATACAAATAATCCTTAATCAACAATCCTGCTACGTTTGTTTAATAAGTTCCATAGAAAAGAGCATTTCTCCTTTTTAAAGAAATGCACTCGATTGTGGAAGACTATAAAATTAATTTAAGCTTATTTTAATTTGTTCTATTATGACTTGTTTATCTCCGCTTAATCACTTTTAATATTTGTCGAATTGCTCCAAGATGATATGTTGAATGAGCCAAAGAACCTATAATCTCATTTGCAAGATATTCGTTCCAACTAATAAATTCAAATGCTTCCACGATCCTAAGTATTCATCTCGTAATTCTTGTTGAATTCGATTCCATTGCAGTTCATTTACTACATTAATTTCCCAACTTTTTACCCAATTCATTTTAGGATACGTGCTAAGGCACCAAAAATTCCTCAATTCGGTTCAGTATTTGTAAACCAACTTTCTTTTATCGGTATGGGTGGCCCTTCAAATGCTTCTTTTATTAGTTTCTTTACTGATGCTTCCAGAGGATTGAGCATTTTATCCCTCATCTCTTACTATCATTTTAAACTTCAAAAAGTAACTAAAATTTGCGGATCGCATAATGTTAAAGCACCCGATAACGGAAAACGAGCGAAATCTAATACCTTAGAATTGCCTCCGATTGCTGAGAATATAAATTCACTTGAAAAGGATCCGTGCATGGAGTACCACCTTAATTTTGTTACCAGAAACGACAGTGCATCGTCAGAGATTTTGCACAATCTGAATTGGATTCCCGTCCGGATCTGCTACCCAAGCAATGAGTAGTCGGCCGAGCCATTCGTACGGTGAAACGAGGACTTTGGCACCCTTCGAGATGATGGTTTTAAAAGCCGCGTCAGTGTCATCGGTCCACAAAATCACTGCAGCACGCTGCCCATGTGACAAGGGGTCGAGGCCGTGATCATCGCGCGTAGAGGAAACAGATGCGATGCCGATTCTGTAGCCATCGAGAACCAAATCAATATGAATCGGTTCGCCATCATTTGGTACTCGAAAGGTCTCGGTAAAACCCAGACCCTGATAGAACGCAGCTGCTCTAACTACATTCGAACTGAACAGAACAACTTGAGGATTACGAAAAATCGATACTTTGATACACCTCCTTTACAAGTTGAACGTGAGCCATTAATCATTGGTTCAATGTTTCTTGAAAAATCCTTTTTCATTTAATTAGTTGGCCATTTTATAATATAGGAACCTCTTCCATAATTTTGTTCAATAGATTCAATAAAAATGCGCAGATCTCCTTCTTGAAGAAATGCACCCAATTGCAGAAGATATTGAAAAAAACTTCGAATAAGAAAAACATAGGGAGAATTTAATCTTCCTATGTTTTCATTCCTTTTATTTATCTGTTTGTTTTTGCTTCTTTTTCAAATACTCCGCACGTATTTTTTCAAGGTGCTTCTTTTTATCAAATTTGACAGGCGTCTGTTTATCATGAAACTTTGTCACAGCTACCTGACTTTTGTAATCCAATTGATATTTCCCCACTTTGTTCACCTACTTTTCTTATCTTTAAAGAGAATCTATTCAACAAATATAATATACCTTATTTTACTGAAGTAAATCTTATTACTTTATTAGTACTTCTTCTAGTTGTTCAGCTTTTGATTGGTCAAATCCAATTCCCTTCATTTTGGATCTTATTTTATCACCTTTGCTTTTGAACACATTTTTCGTCGCAGTGCCCAACCCAGTTAAGTTTGTTTATATACCTAAGGATAAAATAGAGGCTCAGTCCCAATTGCACGTTCTACGTCATAATTTTCTAGATAAAAATGAAATTATTACAATTCTTGTTTTCGTCGAGGTGCAACTCTTCTCCTTTATTTAGCGTTGTAGTAATAAACCATTAAATCCTAGACAAAAATAAAGAGGCTGACTAAAAAGGATTTACTATGATATTAGAGATTAATGACAACTGGACTCCTCCTTCTTTTTTAAAATAGGTATTTATATATGTCCACTCCGATTTTGGATACATATCTTAGTAAGGGAGTTTATTTTAAGAATTTTGAAAGGAGAGGTTATTTATTTATCAATACGGTTCTCAACCATATGTCCAGCAGCAATACGGTGCTTATCAACCATACGTCCAGCAACAGCAATACGACCCTTATTCACAACAGTCGAATGATTATTATCCCCATCAGCAACATGACCCAGATAGACAGCCTCCAATAAGGCAGCTTGAAAGACGGGTTAATCAGCTGGAAAACCGAGTCGACCAGCTTAATCGGGAAGTTAACCAACTTGAAAACACTGTTGAACGCCATTCACGCCAGTTAAACCGATTAAACCAACGCCTGCGCATAGTGGAAGAAAGATTGCGAATTCCTTTTCATCCTTTAGAAGGCGGCTTTTAATTAATTGGGGCTGTCTAAAAAGTCCATTTTAGGATGAAATTTGCCCAAACTAAAAACCCAAGAATGTTGATACAACAGCATCCTTGGGTTTTACTTTTTCCAATTTGAGCTTAAAAACTACTTTCCGGACAGCCCCGTATTACTCATTTTTGTATTTTTTACTCCTATTATTTCTTTCTCGATTAGTAAAACCCTTTTAAGTTTTATTTGTCTACTAGCTGTTTAAGCTTCTTGTACTCCTCTTCTTTAATATCCCCTGAAGCAAGACGGCGTTTCAGTATAACGGAAGCGTCGTTTTGACTGTTCATATAGGAATGGCACCTCCGAAATGCTATCATTTTAAAAATGATCAGTACGGTTACTAGACTTAAAAAAATTAACCCGAAGAATGGAAATGGAAATCCGTGATGTTCCCAGCCCATACACTTTCCTCCTTTTATTTAATCGTGGTTAACTGTTGCCAGTCCGGCGTCCCAATGGTTTAAACACTGACAGGATGAACATCGTCCCAAGGGAAAGGATCTGAAAAATACTACCTATGAACAACTACAGCTGGTTCACAAGGAACCCCTGATCATGCAGCGCACGAAGACCTTCCGTTGCCGTTATAGAAGAGGCATCGAGCGTCCAGTAGTACATCCCGAAGATTCCTAGCCCTATAGAAAGAATCGTTAAGACTTCCTTCACGATGATCCAGTAGAATTTGAACAGCCCCCATTTCGTCCAAACCGACAGAAAGATTCCCGTTACGACTACACCGATCGTTGATGCACGTACTGACGAAGCTGCAAGAATGTACATGACCGTATAACAGCTCTTCAGTATGGTCACGTCATCCGTAGCAGCTGCGGTAACATTTAGTACAAGAAAGGATACAGTGACTCCAAATAAAATAGCAGCAAATAAAAGATGGAGGATTACCAGTCATTTTTTTGCCCTGCCTGTCAACTGCTTCATCATAAACACCTCCTTTTCGTCACTAATCCCTTTCACCTCATGGTATCCATGATTTCTAAACCTCTTCTAAACAAAATCTTAAATTTCAATAAACTTGCTGTTGCATTCTAACGAAAAAAACCCGGTCTATACCGGGTTTAACCTCTGAATCGATAGCCGGCCCCCCAGATTGTCTCAATGTACTGTGGATTGGAGGGATCAATCTCTATTTTTTCACGGAGCTTCCGGATATGCACCGTAACCGTCGCAATGTCACCCATCGAATCAAGGCCCCAGATACTTTCGAAAAGATGTTCTTTGCTGAACACATGATTCGGATTCACCGCCAGAAAGAAAAGCAGATCAAATTCTTTTGCCGTAAAGATCACTTCACGCTCATTCATTAGCACCTGACGGGAAGCTTTCTTTATGTGAAGGCCGCGAATATGGATCTCATCAGCCGGATTTTCCCGTTTACTCAACCGATCATATCTTGCCAGGTGTGCCTTCACTCTCGCCACGAGTTCGCCCGGACTGAACGGTTTTACAATAAAGTCATCCGCCCCAAGCCCAAATCCCCGTATTTTATCAATGTCATCTTTTTTGGCGGATACCATTAATATCGGGATATCTTTTTCCTGCCGCAGCTTTTTGCATAGTTCAAATCCATCCATGTTTGGCAGCATTAGGTCCAGGAGAACGAGGTCAAACGGTTCAGAACATGCTTTTTGTAGGCCTGTATCCCCTGCTAAAGCGATTTCGGCCGCTAGCCCATTGATCTCCAGATAGTCACGCTCCAATTCGGCAATACTCACATCATCTTCAATAATTAACACCTTTTTCATGGGCTTGCCTCCTCATTCACGGCTTTTTTCAGCGTAAAAAGGATACTGGTCCCTTCATTCTCATGGCTTTCCGCCCATATTTCACCGCCATGATCTTCGATGATCCGTTTTGCAATAGCCAGTCCCAGCCCCGACCCGGTTGTATTCCTGGATGGATCCGCCCGGTAAAAACGATCAAAGAGGTGCGGTAAAGAAGATTCCTTGATCCCAGGGCCGTTGTCATGCACTTCAACCAACACGGTTTCTTCATTGGAGGATAACACGATATCAATTGACTTTTCTTTTTTATCCATGTATTTGAGGCTGTTCTCTATAATATTGGTGAAAACCCGTTTTAGTTTATCCCGGTCAGCAATCACTTCGAATTCTTTTCCCTCCTTAATCATAAGGGACAACCTGACCTGACCAACTGTATCATCCATTCTTAATTCCTCGATATAATTCTTGATATACCCGCTGGTTTCCATTTTTTCAAAATGAAATGGGACTTTTTTTAAATCCAGTTTGGAATACAAAAACAGTTCATCAATGAGATGATCGAGTTCGTTTGCCTTTTTGTAAATCGTCTGTGTATACCGATCCATTTTTTCTGAAGTATTTGCCACACCGTCACGGATTCCTTCCACATATCCTTTAATGGCGGTTAATGGCGTTTTTAGATCATGGGATATGTTGGAGATCAGTTCTTTCCGGTTTTCCTCGTACTGCAGCTGGATTTCCGTTGAAGCTTTTAGCTTTTTTCTCATCGTCTCAAATGCTTGGCAGAGCTGGCCAAGTTCATCGTTTCTTTTTGATACTAATTGAAAGTCCAGATTTCCCTCACTGATCTTCCTGGCCCCTGCCCTTAGTTCGTTCACAGGATATAGGATGCTTTTGGATACAAAATAGGTGAGCAGCCCATTTGTAATGAGCATGATGAACAGGAAACTACCAAAAAGAAGGGGGAAGATCCGTTTTACAAAATCAGCATCTCGAATAAAAAACAACGTCCCTGTTGATCCATTTGAGAAGTAAAAATCATACTTTTGCATGGAATAAAGCTTATTGCCCAATCGCGAGACCGGGCGGTTCGATCCCTCGAATCCAAAAGGTGGAAGATCCTTGATTTCCAAGGATTTGTCTTTTACGGGACGGTAAATGACTTTGTCCCCTCTTCTTACGACTAAAGCTGCACCCTGTCCATTTAATTCCTTATCTGCCCGGATTAAATACCGGACGTTCAATAGTTTTTCCGGTGCTAAGGCTGCTGTCTTCTTTAATTCCATGACTTGCTTGTCCGCCGGCCGGGCACCTTCCGTCGAACCCAACGAGCCAAAAATGGAGCGGTGATCCTCGTGGTCGACAAAGACGAACGAGAAGAGCAAAAAAGCAGCCAGAACGAACAAAATGACGGGCATTATGATCATGGCAAGATTGGATAAAAGCAAACGTACTCGAATAGACATAATACTTCCTTCCTGTTCCCTAATGATTAAAAATGTCCATTTAAGTATATCCTTCAAATCTAAAATTTTTCTAAACTCGAATGAAATAAATGTATAACACCTGAAAAAAATGCGGTTTCGGTTAGACTTAGTTCTCCTACTTGTACCTAGCAACTGTCCCCTTAAACTGTCGAGGCTGCCGTTTAGAAAAACAATCGATGAGTTTAATTTTTCTATCCAGCCCACGATTGATGAGCGAAGAATTCGAGAACTAATGACTCTTTCTTTCGATCACCCGACAAACTGAATTAGACTGTCTCGTAAAAAAAGCAGTGACGGACCAGGAACTCGAAAGACCTAGACTGCCGCTGCTTTTATTGTGCTAACGTAATCCGGTTAGCGTAATCTACTTTAGGAGACAAGTTCATCTAACCGTCTGGTAAACGAGGCCTATGGCTCCAGAATCAAATGTCTTGTTTTCGATAAGTTTAAGATTGATCTTCTCCTTGAGACCTTGGAATAACGGCAACCCGCTGCCAATCAGGACGGGTGAAACCGTAATTTTATACTCATCTATTAAATCAAGCTGCATAAGGTAGTGTGCGAACCTAGGACTTCCGAGGATGACCATATCCTTGCCTGGCTGTTCTTTGAGGTTATTGATCTCTTTCTCGACATCTTCTTTCACCAGTCTGGAATTGTTCCATTCGACTTTCTCCAGCGTCGTGGAAAAAACGATTTTGGATGTCTTTTCGATCCACTCGGCATGATCCCGTTCATGCTGGGAAGCTGATGGGTTCGAAGGCACAGATGGCCAGTAATTGTGCATCATCTGATAAGTCCCACGTCCCCAAATAACAGTGTCGGCAGTACTCAGAATTTCTTTCGCGTGTTTCTCCAATTCAGCATCGTAGGAAACCCAGCCAATGTCCATTTCACCGTTCGGCCCTTCTACAAAACCGTCAAGCGATGCGTGCAGAAATAGAACGAGCTTTCTCATTTTCAGTTCTCCTTTGTTCATAATATTTTTGAATTAGATATTGAAGAGGGTGCATATGACGTTGTTTATGATTTGGGATGCTTTCACCTTATTGCTCCTCACCGTAGAATGAACTACATAGGTCTAATCAAGAAAGCTTTAAAACCGAATGGCTTCTTTGCAATCACCTGTTTTCTACAAGGTGGAGACTTAGGCGTAGCAACATATACGATTGGAAAGTCTTGCAACAAAGAATCCAACATTGTTAAAACATCTACAGACCCATAAATTGTCTCGTCCAAAAATAACCCTTCCATCATACCCACACCCCACTGACCCTTATGTCTTAATATTAGATCTATTCTAACTTAAATTTTTTTAATTAACAGATATTTCCAATGTCCGTTATTCCATAATCCTACCCGTTTGTTAATTAAGAAAAAGCTGCCTGATTCAGAAGCTAATCTTGAATATAAGCACCCTTTAGCTAAATAAAGCAGTTAATACTTTTTGATTTAAATAGTTATACTGTTCGGCATTAGTATCCGCAAATGCTTCTACTCTATTTGAAAGTAAATCTTAATTTGTAATGTTCTCTAAAAATTGAGTTTTATCGTATTCTAATTCAGGGAGACAAGATAGTCGGCAAGTTTATCGAAAGTACCCTCAAGATCTTGTTGAAGCTTTGGAGCCATACCTTTGTAGGTTTCTTGTTCCTCAGCTGAAGCGTTCACAGGGCAACTTTTCAGTTTTAAAACAGTTTTACCTTCGTCATCTTCTAGCGTTATGATATTCATAATTTCAAGAGGCCAGCTCACGCTAAAAGGCGCTCGGACCGTATTGCCTTGCTCATCGGAAAAGGATCGGATATAAGCCACTTTCTCAGGTTCGACAACCTCCTGGTATGCCAATTTTCCCCACATAACCTGATTTCCGTCAGGAGACGTCTGAATACCTAAAAACTCGCCACCTGATCGAGCGTCCATTTTAATGATTTCGAGGGTGACCCCCTTTGGTCCCCACCATTTCGCGAAATGCCCGAGCTCTGTCCATGCTTTAAATACGAGTTCGCGACGGGCATCGAATACACGCGTAATTGCAATTTCGAACGATTGATTCAGATTGTTATCCATGAAAATCCTCCTTGTTTTTTGAAGGGAACTATTCCCCTACTTTGCTACAGAGTGCTTGAAGCCTGAACCAGAAGATCTGCCAGGAGATCGTAATCGGGTGATATATTCGTCTGGCCCGCCTGGGGCTTGTATGAAACGATCAAGAGATACATGTTCAAGCACAATAATTTTTCTTATAAATTGATCTCCTCCTAAATCTGGATTACTAAGAGACTTAATGTACAGCATTATCTGGACATCCCAAACTAAGCAAGCCTATTGGGTTCCATTCAACAATCATTTCTTTTACAAGAATATATATTTTCACAAAATTACCACCTTAAAAGTGCATTTTTAGATAATAATATTCGTCTTTCTTGTTCAACTATCCTGCCCCGTTGGCGGAACAAGAAAAGCTATTGCTCTTATTGAACAATCGCCCCGGTTAGCTTAAAAACCGTTTTAATAATCATTATCTAACGCATCTCAAGAAAAGACTTTTTAAATTACCTGTCACTTCATATTATGAGACAAGTATTTTATTCGGTGACTAACACCTTACTCAAACTGGCCCGATTGTTTAATAAGGTAGTAAAAATAAGAGACCAAAAAATTGATCTCTTGCATGACTTATTCTCTTAACACATCTGTTTGCATTCCTAAAGTGAATTATGTTTGGGCTTGTTTAAAAATTAAATCCATTAAATTTTGGTGGTCAAAATGTGGTCAATGAGCATTTTGACTAATGAAACTGACCACCAAAACAACAAACAAAAACCCCCTGACACCAATGGTGTCAAGGGGTTTAGAGTTTTAATACATGCTCATGTATTGTTCGCGTTCCCAAGGGTGAACCCATAAGTGATAAATATCATCTGCATACCCCTTTTTCTTATCAAAAAGCCAGGTAAAATGACAGCGCTTGGCCGATGTGATTATTGCCTTGCCGGTATAGAGTGCTTGATTTCGAAAAAAGAACAATAGAGAGCGTCAAGACTACAATAAGTTTATTCTCGTCGCACAATATCTCCACCAGACGCTACTGCTCCATAACGCGATCAAGTCATAAAGTGATATGCTCCCCTTAAGTTCATTCTCGCTATCATTACTTAAATCTACCATTTTATTATAAGTTTCGGTGTCTACAACTATAAATAGAGGAAAGAATCAAGGCCCAAATCTTAGCCGTTAAACATAGAAAAATTGCCTTAAGGCGATTAGAAACAACTTAAAGTTGTTTTATTATATGTTAGCTATTTAAAAAAGCTCTCTACAGCCTAAGAGAGCTTTTCTTTTGATTTTTTGATATAAAGTTACAAGCCTTCGTTTTCCAATGAAATTTATTTATCTGTTTGATTTGTGTCTTTTGGGGTTGGAGGGTATGATTTTTAACGGTCTCATCATGTCATGGTCTTCATGTTCTAACCGATGACAGTGCCATACGTAGTCTCCAGAAAATGGCTGAAACTTCATGATGATTCGTACGGTTTCTCCTGGACCCACTAGAACAGTATCTTTCAAACCAAAATCAGCTGGGAGAGGAGCTACCAAGTTTCCATTTTGATCATAACGATCAAGGACACGAAAATTAACCAGATGTACATGAATAGGATGAATTCCAGGGGTTAAATTCACTAACTCCCATATTTCAACAGAATTAAGTAAGGGTGTTTCTGTTGCTGGGTCCATCCACTCCTTATCGTCAAATAAAAGCATAAGGCGTCCAAATTCGTCTTGCGAGTCATTTAATGTTAATCGTCTTATCTTTTTCACTTTATTTAATGGAATACGATCAATATGGCCCAAGAAAGATGGAAGTCTGCTCTGATCAGGACAAGATAAAAATTTAGTTACTTGGAATTTCATTATCTCGCCGGTTGGATTTTCTGATTCAAAACCATCTTGTAATATTACATTTATCCCTTCTAACCCTGAAAAATCAATAACAATATCAATTCGTTCAGCTGGTGAAACATCCAAACTTTTCACTTTAATTGGACGTGAAAGAAGGCCACCATCAGTTCCAATTAAAGCAAAAGGGCGCAAGTTGCTTAATCGGAACTGATATGTTCGAGTATTGGAAGCGTTTAATAAACGGAATCTATATTTGCGAGGCTCTACTTTTAAAAATGGCCAGACTTTCCCGTTAACTGTAATGGTATCCCCTAAAAATGAAGGAACAATTGAAGGGTATGGTAAATTAGGGGATGGATTGTCTGGTTGTGCAGGATAAAAGAGCGAACCGTCAGGATTAAATGTTTTATCTTGGATAATGAGAGGGACCTCATATTTACCCTTAGGAAGTGACAGTGATCTTTCTTGCTCGTCACGAATGAAGTAAAGTCCTGCAAGACCTGCATACACATTCAGACGAGTAATCCCAAGTGCATGGTCATGATACCAGAGAGCAGTAGCTCTCTCCCGATTCGTATAATAATAAATTTCTTTCATAAAGTGGGGACCTGTTTGTCGAAAATCTCTTGTAAACCAAGCTTCCGGATGACCATCACTAGCTGGTTCTGAGGGGCTTCCATGCAGGTGCACAACGGTTCTTACTTCTGGATTGTGACTAGCTCCGTGAATGGTTTTATCAACTGGTAAAAAGTGTTTTAACGGTAAGTGGTTTGTCCATCTCACATATATAGGCTGATTTTTTTCTACATCAAAAGTTGGACCTGGTACTAGCCCATTATAGCCCCATACCTTCGTTTTAGGTAAATCCCTATGAAACTTGTGTAATGTTTCAATCATCCGAACATCATAAAATGGCTTATCTTCATACATTCCCTTCGGCCTGATTATTGAGGGAATTGGAAGGGCATCAACAAATTTTTTTAATTTCAAACATTTTTATCTCCTTTTATTTAACAGAATATATTAATGGATTATATCCTATTAAATAAATATTTTTTTGCCTGTATACCTGTCCATATTTATTAGATTAAAAACGATTATGTATACGGTATACAAAGTTAGTTTCATAAGGTGCTTTATAGGAAAAAAACACAAAAACAGTATAAATCTTATAAAAAATAGTGCCAGTTCAAACCATATTCATTATTTCGCATACTATAAAAGTGAGCATCCTCCTGCTCTTCCAATAGATCAGTTCTTATATTGCTATTAGGTTGAAAAAACTACTGATATCTGATGAGTCAGTGGTTTTTTCCTGTTTTTAGAGTGTATAGAATATACATTTGTAGTTAACATAATGGTGGTTTTCGGAAGCCATAAAAAGAACCATAAAGGGAAAAGCAAACCTACTGAAGGTCGGCTTTTAAAAAACTGTCCTAATGACAGTTTTATTTATACGGGTATTATCTGTTTATAGGACGGTGAATCACCATGCTAGTGATGGATTTTTACCATACTTTTCATTTAAAGGGAAATAGTAGTGGCATCGATTGGCGAGTGGCTTCAAAGTTTACCATGGTATATCGAAGGGACAATTTTGTTTTGCTTGGGCGCAGCTGGAGCCTGGGTTGGTGGCAAGGTCCGAACCCGGAAGAGGCAGGCTGAAAAATGAAAAAAGAGTAGTTAACATAATGGCAGTTTTCGGCTTCAAAAAAACTGATTCGCTTTAGGCAAATCAGTTTTTTGCTTTTAGTAATCTATAATTTCTTCTGTATTTGGAGGACGTTTTTAGTTCCTCCACCTCTTGATCTGTAAGCTTCTTCTTACCAGTAAGATGATTTACTATTTCTTTATCTGTAAATTCCTTAGTCGTATGTGCTTTTTCCTCAGTCATGTCTGGATCAAAAACTGAGCCGAAGGTTATCCCTTTAACAAAGGATTTCGCAGCCTCCTTAGCAACACTTGGTTTCTTTGCTTTGTCGATATCCATTTTGCTCCTTCCCTTCTATAATTTACGAAATAAACGATTCTTAGTTTCCATATTTCGGTATATATTTGTGTTTTCCCTTCAATTTTATTGACTAGTTAACATAATCGTAGTTTGAGGAATCAAAAAGAACCGATCTTTTGTAGATCGGTTTCGTTTTTGCTCTTCAACTATCGCACCCGAGTGTTGAATAAGAACCTGCTCTACGTGTGCGAATTGAGGCGCTAATTAAGGTGGTAAAAGTGGTGTTTTTTAACCAAAACACTTATATACCAATAAAAAATTGCAACGAATTACGCTGCGATTCATAGTGCTAATTACTATGCGAATTGGGTTGTTTTTTCTCGTTTTCTCCCTCAATAGAGATTGTCTGGACGTTTTTCATAAAAGTATCCGTTTGGGGAAGATAGAGAATTCTTCTATTGAGTGTTGGTTGTATCTCGTAAAAGCGCATTTTCCAACTATACGACTAAAGACATCTTAACGCTCTTATGACTTTCCTTGCAAAATTCAGTGGATCATCAACATCTTCAATATTAACGTAAATCAAATTTGGGTCATCAAACAACCACTCGTTGTGTATTGACGAAACTTCTATTCCTTGATTAATAATTGCACTAACAAATCCAGCTACTTCTTTTTGCAAGAGTGCTATCCTACCTAGACATAAAGCTCTTCCACATTTATCTCTAGATTCATATGAGAAAGAAGTTGTAACTCTAAATCGTTTTCCCATGATAGTTGCATTAATATCTTCTCGACTTATTGTTGCCACACATTTTCCACCGGCGAATCCCGCTTGTCCACCGATAATTCTTGCAAACTTTTGACAAGTTGATTCTTCATTCATCTTCATAAATTTATTCACTCCTTTCACTATTAGGTTATGAAAGATTGAATTGATTCGAAATGGACATTAATCTAATCGTTCACAAGAAAGATTTTGTTAAACTAATGAACGGAGTTATATAAATCAAGTGCTGAAAGTGGTTTTTCACATCAAAAATTTTAAATATATTCTTCATATGTACAAACTCATTATTCAACAATCTGGCCCGATTGTTGAATAAGATAGTAAGAATAAGAGACCCAAAAATGGATCTCTTGCATAACTTATTCTATTAACAAATCTGTTAGAATTCCTACAAAAAATTATGTTTAAGCTTTTTTAAAAATTAAATTATACTGGTGGTCAAAATGTGGTCAATGAGCATTTTGACTAATAAAACTGACCACCATAACAAAAAAATAAAACCCCCTAATACCAATGGTGTCAAGGGGTTTCAGGTTTTAATATATGCTCATGTATTGTTCGCGTGCCCAAGGGTGAACTTGTGTACGGAACATATCTCACCCATTTTTTTCTTTTTAAAGTATGCTCAAATTGCTGTAAAATCAGCTTTTATACTTTTTTGGTTTTTAAAATATTTCATATCTTTTTAAATTATTTTGGTCCGACTAAATTAAAGGATATTAAAGATTTATTAAGGATTTATAAATTATTTACCTTGTTAATCCTCCACAATTGCCTGTTCGGTAAGAGCCTTTTGGGTTTATGGTGAACTTTGCCTTGCCTTCCGTAATTGGACCATATGGAAAACCATATGGCGCTACGTCCATCTATAAGAACAAGGCGGTGTTAGCTGCCCGTGCAAATCATTTGTCCAGTAAAACACTCGTCCTCCAGCTCTCTATAGTCTTCCATCTTTCTCCTGAATATTTGACTTTTTTCCACAAGATAAACACCTCTACTAAATAGCATTGAGGGAGGTGTTTTGCACATACTAGGTTAAAAGTCAGTCGAGCACCACTGACAAGCCTCAGACCCACTCATTGACTTCCTCTTTCGCTAAATCCCCGGCAGCTTTGACACGAATTCGAGTCGCATTGCCAGGCATGTATGCAAGCGGAACATCTTCCACATCAACAATAACGAGAGTTTCTGGATCCGCACCAGCATTTGTCGCTTCAGATTTCGCTTGTTCTTTGGCCATTTCCAAAGCTTTTTCTCTTCCAACACCATCTAAAGCATAAACCTTTTCAATTTGTCCGCTGACCTGTGCGATAGCAGCACCGATAGCATTTGCCACACCGGAATGCTGAGGACGAATAACTTGAGATGCACCTTTTAATTCTTCTGGTAGTAAAATGCTGCCGCCTCCAACAAGTATGACGGGTACGGGTGCTGCACTTGTTTTCATCCTATCAATGGCTTCTTCTACAAGATCTACCATCTTAAGATAAACTTTATTTAAAAGTTCCTTATCAAGATGAGCAACCTTGGAGGGATCACCCAAATTTACCTTACCAAGAGCGACGACTACATCCGTAGTGGTTAAGGTATCTCCTCCAAAAATTAAGCTTTTTTCAGGCAGACGATACCCCACACTATCCGGTCCAACTGTGAAGTCGCCGTTGTCCTGTATTCTGATGATTGTGCCTCCTCCAAGGCCAATTGAGATAAGATCCGGCATCCGGAAGTTTGTACGAGCCCCTCCAATCTCTACCGCTAAGGAAGATTCTCTAGGGAACGATTGAACTAAGACACCAACATCGGACGTTGTGCCACCAACGTCCACAACAATAGCGTCAGAGATTTCACTCAAATAGGATGCTCCTCTCAAAGAGTTCGTTGGGCCGCAAGCTATGGTAAAAATGGGGTATTTAACAGCGTAATCTACAGACATTAATGTGCCATCATTTTGTCCAAAAAAGACTTTAGCATCAATTCCTTCATTTTTTAGTGCATTGATAAATCCCTCTGCTGCTGTCTTAGCTACGTTTACGACCGCTGCATTGAGTATTGTAGCATTTTCTCTTTCCAACAAACCTACTGAGCCAATTTCTGATGATAAAGAAACGGAAATCTCGTCTCCGAGCAGCTCTCTTAAGATTTCACTTGCTCGCTGTTCATGTTTTTGCGACACTGGTGAAAAAACTGAAGTGATGGCGACGGAATCCACATTTCCTTTGATTTCTTCTGCTATTCGATAGAGATGTTCTTCATCTAAAGAAACAATCTCCCGTCCATCAAACTCATGCCCCCCACGGATGAGAAATACATACTTTCCAAGTGCTTCGCAAAGGTCATCAGGAACGCCAATGAGCGGTTTTACTGCCAATGTAGCCGGAGCGCCGATGCGGATAGCCGCAATTTTATTTAATCTTTTTCTCTCAACAATGGCGTTAGTGCAATGAGTTGTCCCTAGCATGGCATATTTGATTTGCTCCCTGGGAACGTTGGCATCTTGGATGATATTTTTCATGGCAGTATAGATACCAGTTGCTACATCTTCAGTTGTCGGTGATTTTGTTTCCGAAATCACCCGATTATTTTGATCTAAAAGTACAGCATCCGTATGGGTTCCCCCTACGTCTATTCCAATACGATAAATGCCCATTATAATGTCACTCCTTGTTTTGCAAGTTCTTCAACTGGAACATAATCAACATCATAGCCAAAGTATTTAGGACCTACTGTTTCAATGCCCTTTTTCGTTCTCCATTTCGGATGGCAAGGCATTCCGATTACTACGCACCTCGCACCGTATCGGATTCCTTCAGTTGTTATTGGAAGGCCAGTATCCGAATCAAGTACAGCGATTAAATCGGGTGTGATACAAAGAAGGCGCTGATCTGTTTGAGCAAGTAAATGCTCATTTTGGAAGCGAACCTCAAGTGTTTCTCCCTTATAATCATTGATCCCTTCGAATGTCGCCACTCCCCTTGCAAAGCCGGTTTCTGTCTTTCGGTTTATATCGCTGACTTTGCCACGAAACAATTCAAAACCCCCAGCCTGTTTCAAAACCTCTTTTATTGGGTCTGCATTGTTTTGTTTTGCAAGTCTTATCGCTTTGCCTAAATCCTCTTCCAATTTTAAGATATTTCTAATTCCGCTTTCTTTAAGATTCTTGCCAGTCATTGGATAAATGGCAGTCATGACCGTACCACCCATTTCAATCGTTGAGGCGCGGGCGATACGCTCTGTCCAGACATTGTTGATAGTCGATAAAAGGGAGGTATTTCCTTTCTCATCCGCAAGAACCATAGGGGTTGCTGAAATCCCGTCTAGATAAAAAGTAACCATTTGTAATTCTGGAAATGCTCTTCCCATACCGTCTACATCAACCACAGGCAACCCCAGCTTTGCTGCTAGTGCTAATGGTAGCATCGAATTAAGTCCACCCGCTTCAATCGGCATTGTTGCGAAGATTTTTTTCCCTAAATAAGACTCAAGGTTTTTAAAAGCACTGATTGCTTCTTCACCACTCGGGGCTTTTTCAAGCATTACAGTTGGTGCTCCCATCATGGCAGATGGTACAACTACGGCATCATCAGGTACTTCATCGACGTCCAATAACGTGATTTCTCCATATTCTTCAATAGCTTGCAAGGCCATAAGCTTGCCAATATAAGGATCTCCTCCCCCGCCTGTACCTAGTAAAGCAGCACCCACTGCAATATCTTCTATTTCTTTTTTTCCTAATTTCCTCATCTTCTAAAAACCTCCAATATTCTGAAATATAATGAAATTGTTTTTAGCTGATCTTTCCACACATTAAAGTTACAGTCAAGTAAAGCGATTGTTTCTACATATTCGATATTTTCTACAAACTCTTTATAGCATCTTTTTGTGCACCTTTTTTAAGTTTCTTTAACGGTCAGCGTCAGTCAAATCGAAAGGCGTAAGAACTGCTTGACCAGGAAAATAAAACAGGACATTTCAAAATGTCCCATTCAATATTTATTCTATTAGACCACCGCCTGTGCGTCCTCAAGTTCTCAGGAAACTACAATGCATAGGTTATCAGTTTTTCACTCTTTCTTTAGAAGGTGGTGTCATGTATGTCAAACGGCTTTGTTTTACTCCCATCGCAATAAAACTTTCGAGCATTCTTGTTGCGGCGAACACTGGATCAATTACAGGAACATCATATCCGTTTTCCTTCAGGCGTGCCTGTAGTTCCGCTGCAACACCCATAAAACCGGTACAGCCTAAAACCAAAGCATGTGCGTTATCTTGTTCGATAGCTTTTACCATTTCTTCGTACAATCCGCTTTTCAACTTTTCTTTATTCTGAACTTCCAAAACTGGAATATTTACATATCGTACAGAAGCTAAATTACCATTTACTCCTACTGTTTTGCTTATGTTTTCAATCATAGGCACAACGTTTGGCAGTACGGTTACAACCGAAAAGGATTTAGCCAAAGAGCTGGCAAATAGCATGGACGATTCACATGCACCTACAACGGGAATATCCAAGATTTCTCTGGCAGGCTTTACACCGGGATCTCCAAAACAATCACTGATGACGCCATCATATCCATCTTCTTCTGCCTCTTTTGCTTTTTCCAAAAAGTTAGGAACACATAACGCTTCATCATATTCACTTTCAACTGATGCCGGTCCATAATCAAGGCTCGTAACTCCTACTTCTGTTGAATCGGAAGCATAATGTTTTACTTCTTCTCTAATTTCTTTGTTAAAGATATCAGATGTTATAGGCATAATTACTTTAATTTTCATTGATTTGCACTCCCCTTTTTTAGTTTCGCCTTACCCAAATAGCCTCGGTTTACTTTTTTAATAAATATAAACATAACACTATAATCAGATAATAATTTCTTCTTGTTTAAATACAAGTTCCCCAGCGGCCTTGGCTCTAATTCTTACTACATTCGATGGTACATAGGCCATAGGTACTTCTTCCAAGTCTATCAACTCGACAGATGAGGGGTTGGCACCTGCATCAATTGCTTTTTGTTTAACCTGTTTCATAGCTAGTTCAATGACTTTTTCACGGTTGCCACCCTCGGTGGAAAACATTTTATCAATCTCACCGCTAACCTGGGCAATTGCTGCACCTAAAGCATTTGCACATCCGGAATTTTCTGGAAGGATAACTTCTGAAGCGCCTTCTATTTTACCTTGCATAAGAATGGCACCCCCGCCTACAAGTACAACAGGGATTTCCTGACTGTTTGTTTTTATTTTATCAATCGCAATGGACACTTGTTCCTGGATGACTTCTATAGCACCTTTCCATATGGATGGATCCAAGGATTCAATCCTTGTAGGGTTACAAGCAGGATGATCAATTTTTACCAAACCTGATGCGATCATACAATCGGTAGCCGTTAATGTGGACCCTCCAAATACGATACTTTCGTTTGTGATGTTATATCCTACACTATCAGGGCCAACAGTAATTACCCCGTCTTTCTCCCGTACAATACTGCCGCCACCAATTCCTATTGAAATAATGTCAGGCATTCGGAAGTTTGTTCGAACCCCACCAATATCTACAGCAACGGCGGATTCCCGCGGAAACCCTTTTATCAATATTCCTACATCAGTAGTAGTTCCGCCAATATCACATACAATACAATCTTTTAGGGTACTCAAATGGGCTGCACCCCGTATACTGTTTGTAGGACCTGAACCAATTGTCAAAATTGGATATTTTTTAGCATAGTCCATCGACATTAACGTTCCATCGTTTTGTGCAAAATAGATATTTGCATTAATTTGATAACGTTGTAGCGCTTTTTCAAGACCCCTGGATACCATTTCTGCGACTTTTACGAGGGACGCGTTCAGAGCTGCAGAATTTTCCCTTTCCAATAAACCCAAATTGCCAATTTCGGATGAAAGAGTCACCGGGAAATCGCCTCCAAATCTCTCTTTTACCAAATCAGCAAAGTCTTTCTCGTAATTATCAAGTACAGGTGAAAAAATGGAGGTGATGGCAATTGATTCAGCGCCGGATTTCTCGATTTCATCCAGGACCTGGTTACATTCCTCGATAATCAGTCCTGGCTTGTTTAAAGGTCTTCCATTAAATTCGCAGCCACCATGTAATAAGTAATACTGATTTCCCACCGCTTCTTTCAGTGAATCATCCCAGGTAAACATAGGTTCAATGGATTGCCCAGCTGGTAAACAAATCCGAACAACCGCAATTTTTGCCAATCGTTTTTTCTCGATAATCGCATTTGTAGCATGCGTAGTACCCAGCATCACATATTTTATTTTTCCAAAGTTGATTGAGGTATTGGATAGTACTTGATCCAGGGCGTTAAAAATACCAGTTTCAACGTCCGAAGTTGTAGGGGCTTTAGTCGCTTGAATGACCTGGTTTTGCTCATCTAGAATGACCGCATCTGTATTTGTGCCGCCTACATCTATTCCTATTTTATAAATCATCTCACAGACTCCTTTCTTTTATGAATATCCTCTAATCGCTGATAATCATACTCGTAGCCAAAATAACGAGGACCCCACACCTCGAGAGCTGCCTCACTTCTCATAATAGGTGGTGTTGGAATTCCTAAACATAATACCCGGAAACCGTATTTCAGTCCTTCTGTTGTGATCGGAGAACCTGTTTCCAAATCAAGAAAACTGATAAGATCAGGTACCATGGCAACAGGCTGAGAGCCAATTTTGGCAATTAAATTTTCATTTTGGAAATCAACATGCAGGTGTTTTCCATCAAATTCGTCAAAGCCCTCTATCACTGTTTTCCCCCGGACAAATCCATCTGTTGATCGTCTCTCTACATCAATAATTTTGCCTTTGAATAAAACGATGGCTTCTCCGTAAATCGATTCTTTCGTTACCTGTTGAATGGCCTTTATCGGGTCTGTCTTTTGTTCCTGGGCTGTTCGAACCGCTTTACCCAGTTGGATGCATAAGCTGATCGTATTCGGAATGGCTGTCCGCTTCACTTCAGAGCCGGTCATGGCGTAATCTGCAATATGTGCTACTCCACCCATTCGGACAGCGATCCCCCGTGATATATATTCCAACATGTCATTATCCAGAGTGTCTAACACGCAATGGTCACCGCGTTCGTTGTAGAGCCCCATTGGTGTCCCTTTGACTCCGTATATATTGAAGGTTTCCATTTGCAACTCAGGGAATGCCCTACCCATCCCATCTCCATCTACAATAGGAATACCTGCTTCTGATGCAACAACAAATGGAATGGTAGAATTCAAGCCGCCGCATTCAATCGGCATGGTAGCAAAAGCTTTCTTGCCAAAATGGTTTTCTAAAAGTTGCATGGATTTAAGGGCTTCATCCCCATTTGGAATTTTCTCTATCATTATCGTTGGAGCCCCCATCATCGCTGTTGGGATAACCAATTCTTCGTCAGGAACTTCTGATGGATCTATTAGTTTAATTGGGCCATTTTTGCGGATGGATTTTTGGACCATTAACTTTCCAAGATAAGGATCGCCACCGCCACCTGTACCTAAGATGGCGGCTCCGATGGCTAAATCTTCAATTTCTTCTTCACCTATCCATGTTGCCATTTGTTATCCTCCTATCATTCGTCGAGTTTTATTGTTTTCTAATTTTTTTTGATTTGAAATAGTATCGATTATCTTCATTCCAATATAGTAGACGATTGCACTAACAAGGATGGAAGTTAGCGAAGGAATGCCTCCTTTAATCAAATAACCCGATAAAAACCCTAGTGCCCAGGCGATAAGAGAGACCGGGTTGATATTTTCATAGGTTTCAGGGAGAGTGCCTTTATTCCTGCTTTCATCCAGCACCTGTCTGCTTCGCTTCAAAATAAAATAATCCACAACCATTATCCCTGCAATAGGTGGTACCCAAATACCAAGAAAAACTAAGAAAGCTACGAACTTGTCTAAAATTCCTATGATGGAAAGAAATGTTCCTATTACTCCGATAATTAACGTTACGACGCCCCTATTAATTTTCTTGTTAAAGAAGGTGTTGATTACATTGGTAACACCTAGGGAGGAAGAATATAAATTGAGATCATTAATTTTGACTGTTGCAAAAGCAACAATGGCTGCTCCCAGCACTCCAGTTAGCTGAAGCACAATTGACATAATATCACTATCTTTAACTGCATGAGCCATTAGAACTGCAATCAGATTCACACCTAATTCTCCAAGAAATGTCCCAATTAATGTGATCCAAAAAACATCCTTACCCGAACGGGCATACCTGGTCATATCAGGTGTGGTAACACAGCCAACAATGAATCCCCCGGCAACCATCGTTGTCGCAGCACCTAATGTAAGAGCAGGTCCAGGTGTAGGAGATGAAATTAAACTGGATAACGAGTGATTTTCCAACACTTTATAGATGCCATAAGCCATTACGATCAGAAAACCGGGTACAGCAATTTTGGCCGTCCAGCTTAACCATTTAAAACCAAATACCACAATTGCCGTTACAAACAATCCGGTTAGCCCTGCTGCCAAAGGAAATCCTAGGGCCCCGCCTAATGCTGAATCCACACCTTTTGCGAACACAGAATTTTGGACCCCAAACCATCCGACCATGCTGATAGCAAAAACAGCGCTGACAATACCCGAACCATACTTACCAAATCCGGTCCAACGGGTCAGCATGCTGGTTGATAATCCTTCTCGTGCCCCTGCTATCCCAATTAGTAGACTTACAACCTGTAAAATGACACTTCCCAACATAGTGGCCCAAAAGGCTTGCCAAAAGGTCATCCCAAAACCAAGCGAAGCACCCAGCATAAACTGGGATATACAAGTAAATGCCCCAATTCGGACTAAAAGGATCTCCCACATAGGGAGACGGGCATCATTTGGTACTCTTACTAAAGAATAATCATCCGTATTCTTCATGTGTTCAGCCATCGGCGTCATCCTCCTTCAAATGTATTCAGTACAAACTTTCCACAAAAATGGTGAGGATATTTAATGGGATGTAAACATCTTACTTTATAATATAACTTATAGTTTGATTTTTTTGAACATTTCAAATTTATAAAAATAAGCGCTATCCTTTGTGCAAGTGCACAAAACATAGCGCTTTTTCATTTTCTTAATAAAATTGCCAGCTCATATTGAAGCCGGTAGGGACTTTCAAATGGATTCATCTTTAAAATATCTTTAATTCTTTGTC
Source organism: Fictibacillus sp. S7 (assembly GCF_004127935.1). Taxonomy (NCBI): domain Bacteria; kingdom Bacillati; phylum Bacillota; class Bacilli; order Caryophanales; family Fictibacillaceae; genus Fictibacillus; species Fictibacillus sp. S7. The sequence continues at coordinate 1,069,555 of NZ_QJKL01000001.1, forward strand.
TTCGATAATTTAAGGTATTTCGATGTATATTTAGTTTTTTGGATAAATACGTAATATCTTCGGTGAATAACATATATTCTAATGTCTCTATCAGGTCTGTTTGGTATTGACGATCATATTGTTCTAGTGGATCCAGTAAATTTCTTAATTGATTAATTTGTGGATTATGAAAGTTCTCCTCTAAAAAGGAAAATAGCGGTACAGTCGGTGCAAATAATATGTGCGGCAACACAGGATACTTTAATTGGAATGACACGATACTTAATACTTGTTTGTATAATTCTCTTCCTTCTAAAATAATGTTATCCGATTCTTGTGTGTAAGCAATATTGATTTTGTTGACACTCTGTTCCATTAAAATAATATACAACTCTTCAAATATGTTTTGGTAATAATGGTCATACCCTAATGTCTTTCCCTGTGGCCGCTTAAGTAACATTAATATCCTTTGGCCATATATAAAGGATATACTCTCATTACCTTTTTTTGCGAAAAATCTTTGTATTAATGTGTGAACTCTATCAAGTTCCATTTCATCTTCATTAACATTCAAAATAGATATCCCTACAACTTCTCCCATATTCCAACCTAAATTAACTGCTCTCTCATTAAATATCTCAGGTGTAATTCCATCTCCAGTAAGCCACTGATCTATCAGTGTCTTTAGATGGCTCCTCTTCGTTTCCTCGATAACGGCCTTTTGCGAGAAAAAAAGGGCTAAGCTTGTGGATAAATAGTCATAAATTAAACTTTTTAAAGACGAATTCTCATTTCTATTCATTAAGATTAAATAGCCATATATTTTATCGCCCGTTCGTATTGGATAAGCATAAAACTTTACTTGGTTTATTGACCAAGTATACGGGTATTCTTCTTGTGAACTTCGAACTGCATTTATGTTGATATCGGCAGCCTGAAAAATATCAAGGATACTATCTTTATCATGGAATATGCTGGCTAATAGACTGAATTGATGATCAACAATTATTATGTCTTCTTGCAACAATTCACTAATGTTTGAAGCGATCGTTTCTAAACCAAGTTGCAATGCAAGCCACTTATGCAAATGATTTTGGATGTGCAGGGCCTGATGAATCTCTTGCGTCTGCTTTTTTTGAATCCTTTCCATAACTGGCGAGATTATCTCAATATATGCTACTTCCCTTGGGATTTCTATTATCGGGATGGAAAGTTCGTCGGCGATCTTAATCACTTCATTGGGTATGGTATCGTAATACATACCTGGATAACATACTCCCAGCGCGGATACATTTTTTTCATGAATTGTTTTTATTAAATCCAATTGGGCTTCCACATTATTTTTGATCGTATAAAAGGCCGTTAGAAACAACTCTTTCCCTCTGAACCACTCATGAGACTCAGGCACTTCTATAACACTTACATGTTCAATTAATTTATCAACCCCACTGTGGCCGGCAATAATCTTAGCTTTTTGCAGCCCGCCTATATTCATAGCTTCTTTTACGGATATGCTCATCTGACAGCTACCTTCCCTTATCGGCTTAATAGTTCAAATAACGTCATTCAGCCGGATATATCCTTTCTAAAATCTGAAATTTTGATCTATGGCGATACCATATGTAACTTGTCTCTTTGTGTTACGGCCGGTTTTTTTAAAAATATCCTCGGTGTCATCCAGTACGCGTTTGACTACGTTTATCATGGCTCAGAGTTGTAACGAAAGCAATAACCAGTAAGATTAAACTTATAGGACTTGTTATGAACTGCATAAACGAATCCTTCGAGACCATTCCAACAATGTGCATTATTAACCCCTAAAGACCAAAAATCAAAACCAGCAAATATCATTAATTGAGTTGTTGATGGAAAAGGCACCTACTAAACCAAAGATTAATATTAAATTGCTAATGTACAATGACGCGATTACTGCCCAAACAAGAACTGGTTGTTCCGTCATAAGTTGCGGTCTTGGGCGGATACCATACATGATTAGTGCTCCTAATAATACCGCGGTCGTTCCGGATCCTGGACTTCCCAGAGTCAATAATGGGACAAAGTGCTCCGCCTTTCGCTGAGTTCTTGGATGTTTCGGCAGAAGCCTCTCCTTCTTTGCACCTTTACCAAATGTTTCGGGTTTTTTTGATAATCTCTTCTCGGTAGAATAAGAGATAAATATCTAACGTGCTTCCTGAACCAGGAAGAACGCCAGCAATGAATCCTATGATGGATCGGCGCTCAATTGGCCCGACGGATTGCTTTAGATCGCTCTTTGAAGGCATAAGTTTGCCGGTTATTCATAAGAGTTTATCAGATTTGCAAAAAAATAAAATATCGCCATATACTCAGTAGGGCCAAATTTCCCTCTTTAAATATTTTTAAAGCAAAGAACCCTCCTCTACCCTCCTCTTCCTGGCTTTGGCCAAGACAACTATTTTCTTTTTATAGTTATTTATTATGGTAAATTACATTGGTCGTTAAATTGGACATACTTTCCTATATCATTAGCTGGACAAATTCATCTGGGTCCCTGTTTCAGTAAGGTATAATATCCATTGGGTTAGCACATGTAGTGGACATGCCTCCTCTTGATTTTTTGGATAAAGTAGTTTTTCTCGGATTAGTAATATAAACAAAAACACATACGCGTATACGTATGTGTTTCAGCTTGTAGACATGAGACTTTGTCAAGCTGAGACCCCCAAAAGGGGTCTTTTTAGACAGGTATTGAATTCTATACACAGTAAATATCGTTGCATGAAACCATTACTACAATTATTAATCTATAGAAAAAACCTTCTAGTCCTTTGGTGAGAATTACTTATATGAGTCCTCATTAATTTCTCTGCCATTTGATGATTTCGTTCTTTAAGGGCCATGATAATTTCTTGATGCTCGGACCACTCCTTCTTTACCGTTTCTATATCTAAATCCCGACGTGCATAAATCAAGTACCTTTCTATTCTTTGCAAAAACTGTTCAATAAGTTTTCGTAAATTTTCATTGTGAGCATACTTTAAAATCGTACCGTGAAGCTCTACATTCATCTGCATGACCGTTTCCAAGTTGCCTTTACAGCTTTCAATTGAGATATAGCGCTGCTTCATTTCTTCAAGTAGCCAGTTTATTTCGGCTTCAGGGATTAGCAGTGTCGCCTTCCGCGCGGCAAAGCCTTCCAACTCAATCCGTAGCTCATATAATTCATCGAGCTCCTGCAAACTCATTTCTGCAACGGTAACCCCTTTATATGGGATAATGTGTACGAGTCCTTCTGAAGCCAATCGGGTTAGTGCCTCGCGTATCGGGATATTGCTGACATTTAAATCCCGTGCCATTTGGTCAATATTAATCTTTTGTCCTGGTGAAAGACTGTAAGAGTAAATTTGGTCTTTTATTACTGTGTATATGTCTTCAGTAATTAATTTTCGTTTTGTTGGTCCATTCTTTTTCATATACAGTCACCTTGCAATTTTTTGATGTTATTCCCATAATTACTTAAGCCAGATGTGGTCGGGCTCATCATATGGTTTCAAGTTTCTCCCTGTATCTCCGGCCATGAACCACAGATAATACAAACGATATCCGCCCGCGGCGCTAATAGGATGATATCCCTTTTCAATGGCATAACTATCTCCATTTCTTATGATATATGCCTGATCGATACTTTGGTCCTTAGTGTAGTGCATCTGTATACCAAAACCTTGTTCCGGTTGAAATTGATAATGATACACCTCTTCAAAATTCGGCTCTTCTGGATAAAATTCCCCATCGTGCTTATGTGGGGGATAACTTGACCAATTGCCAGTTTCATTGTAGGTCTCACCTAATACCATACGATGTACCCTACCGTCCCCATTTTCAGTAATGATATCATGTACTTCGCGTATCCAGGTATCTTTTCCCCTAAGATTAACAGTAATATCATTAGGTCTAATGACAAAAGGGGAGAATTTGTTTTCTGCTTTTACTTTGCATACTGCGATTTGTAGAAACGTAGTCTCAGCAATTACTAGATATTCCGATTGGTAAGGTATATAAACTACGGTAGCTTTCCCATCAAATACGTCGCTTCTCCCACCTAAATTTCCCCATTTCTCTTGTTCACTGGAAATGGTCGCCATGCCTGATAGAATTACTAAAGCCGTTTCATAATTGCCCGTTTGGGTTGTAAACGTTTCGCCTTCCGTTAAAACTATTTTTCCTAATGCAAGAAAATTTAATATGTCATTATCTTCCTTGATAATATCTTGATAACCTGTTACTTCCAATGATTTAAATAAACACGACATATCCGCTCTCCTATCATAACAAAAAGTTAGAAGAAATAAAGCGGTCAAAACTTGACCGGTTATCTCAAAATATATACTCTTACCAATGATTTCGGTAAGGAAAATTGGTCATTGATTCTGCCCCATCTTTACGAATGACAACGCTATCCTCAATTCTTAATCCACCAACTCCAGGGATCAGTAATGTAATGACATAAGCTAAAGTCTGATTTTCCTTGAGTAGCGATTTCATTCCAGGTGCCAAAATAGGGAGCTCTTCTTCGGGATCCATACCTAGTCCATGACCCACACCTCTACCTTCGCCAGGTGAATGAATATAACCGTATTTAGCTAAAACTTCATTGGCGGGATAGCTAGCTTCTTCCCCAGTTAAACCAGGGCGTAAGTACTTAAATCCAGTTTCATACGCTTCTAAAGCTGCATCGAACATAGCTTGCGCCTCTTTAGATACACTTCCAAAGGTAGCACCACGTGCCATGTCAGATGCGTAACCATTATATCTGCAGCCCATATCTATTAGAAGGGTATCCCCATCCTTAAGCTTCCGATCAGTTGGTCTGGCTAAATAATAATCGGATGAGTTCTCACCAGTTTGTACCATAATATCAAATGCTACGGTATCTGAACCATTGGCAAACATGGCAAGATACGCTTCCTTTGTCAGTTCTTTTTCAGTTGCCCCTTCCCTGGCAGCATCTTTGATTGCTTCAATCCCCAAATCCGCTAAATATCCGGCAACTTTCATGTTTCGAATTTCATTTTCACTTTTAATCGATTTTAATACATCAATGATCACAGTCGGTTCAATTAGAATATCAGGCAATGATTTTTGAACCACATTCCAGAATTCCAATGCCATATACTTGTACCCGGCAATACCGACTCTTTTTACATTACCCGATGCAGCGTACTCATCAAGTACGGGACCTAGATCCTGTCTGATTCCACGGACGTCCTTCACCACCGAAGCTGCTCCGATGGAAGTCAAGCTACTTTCGACAAAAAGAATAGGGTCTCCCTTTAACGGCACTAATACAATTGCAGGGTACGGAAATATCCCATCAAATGCTCGATAATTGGATAACCAGCGAACGTTGCTCATTCGATAACTATCGGACCACGCGATAATAAGATCATATCCTTCTCTGGCCATTTCAGCTTGGGTACTGCGGACACGATCCATGTATTCTTCTTCAGGGATTTCATGGAATTTACTATTTAATTCAATGCTTGAGTGCATGTTAACCATCCTTTTTTCTTTAGTTAGTTTTTGTCTTTAAAGTATTAGGTTCGTTATTTTGTGATGAAACTGTATTCAGATCTTTTCGATAAGTTTCGCTCGCAACAAAGATGGACACAAAACTTATGACGCCTAATATAATCACAAACAATGCGATTGGCCAATAGTGTCCTGACCAAGATAGTAGGGCTGTGGCAATAAAAGGTGTTGGACCGCCTATTAACATACCCGAAAGTTGATAACTGATAGAAGAACCAGTGTATCTTGTTTTTGTGTCAAAACGTTCCGCTATGAAGGCTGACATTGGCGCAAATGTTGCTCCATGTCCGACAGCTATCCATAAAACTAGAGCGATCCATATCAACAGCATATTTTGGGTCTCTACCAACCAGAAAAATGGGAATGAGAATAATACAAAAAATAGAGATCCAGCCATAAAAACAGGTCTTCGACCGACTTTATCAGACAGGGCACCGAACAGAGGAATTGTAAAGAGTTCAACTGCTGCCCCTACAGACACACCTGTTAAAAACAAGGTTTTATCCAAAGACAAATATTGAGTAGCGTATAATAGAACAAAAACATTTGAAATATAATAGCTTGCGTCATTGGCGAAGCGGGATCCCAAGGCAATAAATATATCTTTTTTGGAGGTCTTCCATACTTCTTTTAACGGATTCTTAATTTGATTTCCCGCCTCTTTGGCCTGAAGGAAAGCAGGTGTCTCCATAACTTTTAAACGGATAAACAATCCAGTAGCTACCAAAAGAATACTTAGCAAAAAGGGAATTCTCCATCCCCATGCCAAGAATTGATCCCGTGGAAGAGCTGAAAACGCAGAGAAAACCACAGTTGAAAGTAGAAGTCCTACAGGAACACCCATTTGAGGAAAACTACCGTAAAAACCTCGTTTGTTTTCAGGCGCATGTTCAATTGCCAACAGGACAGCCCCACCCCATTCTCCACCTACGGCTATTCCTTGCACGACTCTAAGTAATAAAAGTAAAATTGGTGCCCATACTCCTATTTGTTCGTAGGAGGGTAAAAAGCCAATAAAGAAGGTCCCGAATCCCATTAACAATAAGCAAATAATCAGTGTGGTTTTACGCCCTAATTTATCCCCATAATACCCAAAAATAATCCCACCAAGCGGTCTCGCAAAAAAACCAGCCCCGAAGGTCGCAAACGCTAACAAAGTACCGACTAGCGGATCATAGTCAGGGAAAAATAGAGTATTAAACACCAAAGCTGCTGCAGTTCCGTAAAGGAACCAGTCGTACCATTCAATTGCTGAGCCAATTAAACTTGCCGTGGCAACTTGTCTCATCTCTTTTTTCGAAAGAGCCATATTTCACCATCTCCCAAGCTAAAATAAATTAAAAAATCATAAATCATGTACGATTTATGATAATCATACATTAAAAGCGCTTTCAAAACAATATATAATTTATAATTTTCTAACTTTTTTGTTAACGTCTGATTATCATTCCACGGAATTAGGTGTTATTGCTGTTTGAATCGTCCGCATGAACTGAACCCCAACTAGTAGACACTTTAAAAAAGTGCCCTATTCGGGGTTTTTTCTATGGAAAAAGCCCGTTATACTAAAACATAATTAATCTGAACGAGAGTTATTATTATGAGTAAAGTCTATTTTAATGAACATCAACGTCAACTGTTAGAATCCAATCCTAATGTTGCTTCAGTATCTGATCGAGCGATTCAATATACACCTGAATTTAAAATTAAAGCAGTGAAAGAGAATTTAGCTGGTAAAAGACCCTATGAACTTCATTGTGGCAATTTGAGCATAACGGAATCCCATTTTCATAGGTATTTGGCCCACCTTTTGATATATATTCAATATGATGTAATTGAACTCGTGAAACCTTACATTTACAGCATCGATGGTTACAATCGACAAGCAATTGATTTTTTACAGCTGATGGGAACGACATATTTACACGCCCTTCTTATTATTTATCTAGAGTTCTATCACAAATCGCACTATAAGAGATAGCTAAGTGAATCGTTTGAAGTTTTTTTATTTATTCAACAAACTTTTTGTAGCCTTCGCTACAAAACCAATCATCTTGACTAGTCCCTTCATATAATGCAGTTTGCCAAGAATTAGGTTGGACCTTTCTTCTGCTCCTTTCTGCTTGTAATGCTAATTGATTCTTTAATTCTTTTTTATTTAGCTGCTTCCAATAATCTGCTTGACCTACAATTTCATCTATTGCGTGCATACTGTAAAGCAGGTTGTACACTGGCGTACCTCTAACAATTGTTTGAACAACCTTTCCTTGCAACTTTTTCCAGAACGGACAGTAATCCCCGGTAGTTCCAATAACAAGTTTACCAAGGAAACCTTTAAGTTATGAGGGGCTATTGAATCATCCATTGTTCATCATATTGCTGCTCAGCTTCCCCCTTTCATTCATGGATTGCAGAAAAATCCGTTCTCCGTTCTACTTGCCACACCATGATAGATTTTCTCATACATTGAAAGGAAGGCCAAACAAGGAACACCCTGAGAGAAGATAATCTCTAATGATCAATGAAACCAACTTCTTCATGCAGAAAACGTTTTTATAAGCAAAAACCCATGTCAAAAGCCACTGTCATTTCGGCACAAAATTTTAGAGAAGCGCCTCAAAAAGGAACCCTTTACCTAGTATCTAGGTAGGATTTTTGTTTACGGTTTAGTCTAAATTATTCATTCACTGGCTGTCCGCATATGCATACAACCAGTGATGTGAGCATAACCATTTTAAGGAATAAATTCCTTTTTTTATTAGATCACTTGCAGGCAGGAGGTGGCTGTTCCAGGTAGTCAACATGAATGGATGTTTTGTAAAACGTGAATATCAGGATTTTGTTACTTTTGTTGGATATAGCGACGGGAACCATTGGTAATGGCAGCAAAACCTTTCAGAATGGAGTGGCTAAAGGATGACAAACCAGCTTAAGCCCGGGCAAGAACTCCTGGCAGACCAGCAGATCACCGCGAACAATGGAAGAGCATTCCTGATTATGCAGGGCGATGGAAACTTCGTACTCTATGAAGTACATAAGGATAAACACATCCCTGTCTGGGCTTCCGGTACCAATGGTAGAGGCGGCGTGAAAGCAGTCATGCGGGATAATGGAAGCCTTGTTGTCTGCAAGGCGAATGGCGAGGCGGTCTGGGACTCTGCTGGTACCGCGGGGAACGCCGGAGCATACCTCATTATTCAGGACGATGGGAACGCGGTGATCTATACCAACCAGGGAAAGGCGCTCTGGGACTCAGGAACATGGCGCAATCGTCGAAAGCTTGATTTTGACCCGGCCGTTCACGGGTTTTTGTTTCGAAACAAGTTCATCAATGCTATAGCTAATATTCCGGGCCATGGTCAGGTAAAAACACAGGGACGATGTGGCGGAATGGCTTTTGCCGCGCTCGACTACTTCCTCAAGGGCATTCCTGTTCCGAAATATACCGGTAACCTGTTCAACGCAGAGGTTCCCCCGGATGGACACTGGCTTGCAGATTACATTTACAGTCGGCTTATGGACAGCTTCGCTGTACCTTCCTCCATCAAGTATGTTCATTGGACCATGGCATCCGATCATTCTACCTTGCTTGGAGGAAAAGGTGTCAGCCGCTGGACGAAGGAGGAAGAATTTCCAAAGCTGCGTTCACTCATCGACTCAGGCCGGCCGGCCGTCCTCGGCCTGGTAGATGCAACCAACCTCCTGCAGATTGGATCGGAGAATCACCAGGTTCTAGCCTATGGGTATGAGTGGCACTCGAAGGCTAACATTATGAAAGTGTTCGTGTACGATAACAACACGGTTGGAAAGGAGGTCGTATTGTCCTCCGAACCAGGCAACCCCCACTTTGACGCGACGAACAAGATCAACGACCCTTGGAGGGGTTTTTTTGTAGTCGACTATCAGCATAAGACCCCGCCTGTGTTCACGACGAAGCCGCCGGCGGACACGGCTCAAGTCCGTTACGGTCAGACCATTAAGGTAAGTCATCTCATAACGGGGCTGACACTCCATTCGCACGCACTGAACTACGGACACAGCCGAAGCTCAGGTCAGCAACAGGTGACCTGCTTCAGGGGGGCCGATGACAATGACCTCTGGAAGATCAAGGGACCTGATGGTACGCAAGCGAACCACAGGAGCAATGAAGTAGTACAACATGGCGATGTGATCCGGCTCGAGCATGTGCTCACGCAACGCAACCTGCACAGCCATTCGGGACACCCTTCCCCCGTGACCGGTCAGCAAGAGGTGACCGGCTTTGGCTCTGGAGGTCAGGGAGACAGCAACGATAACTGGCGGGTCGAGGTCGAAGGCGGGGGTCAGTGGAACGCCCAGCGCCGAGTGAGACTTGTCCACCTGAACACCAACCATACGCTCCACTCCCACCGCGGGCACAGCGATTCCCGCTGGACGGCCGGCCAACAGGAGGTAACCGGCTTTGGTGGACGTGACGACAATGACTGGTGGTGGCTCCTCGAAATCCGATGAGAGTGATCTAGATTCAGTCGTCAGTACCGTGTGCGTAAAACGAAAGCCGCCTGCCGGTTCTATATCCGGTAGGCGGCTTTCTTCATTGCTTTCTTGCCTTCTAAATAGCTTCGCTGAACTTCCCATAACAGATATTTATCTCCATAGCCAACTCGTAGTCCTTTGAACTGTCTAAACGATGGGGTCAGGATTTCATTCCATGTTTTCACATTCACTCGAGGCAAATGCAGATGGTATGGTGATGAGAGCATAAGTACTAAACCCTTCTGAAGGACTACTTTTCCACAAAGCAAGCATAAAATTCATTAGTACAGTCGGTATGAAAAGAATTGTCATCGATAGGGTTGAAATAAGTTCAGAAGAGAAGTGAGGAATAAAAAAAGATTAAAGATTTGAAAACTATAAAATATTATATATAAGGAATATAGTAGAAAAAGGGAATGTGGACCACTAACCAATACTCCCAGTATGAAGTGCAGTGGCTAAGTAAATAAGGCAACAAAAAAGTATTTCCACAACATTAGTTTAAATGTTTGATGAAAATTCTTTGTTTGGCTGATAATTCTTGAGGCATAATTTTCTTCATGCAAGGGGAGGATTTTTACATAAAAAGAGAATGCTTAAGGGTCGCCTTTTATGATAAATAAGTGCATCTAAAGAAGGACATTGAATTTCTATTTAAAAAAGTTGCGATACATGATATGTATTTAAATTGTATAAATAAAGATAGAGAGGATGAGAAAGTGTTGTTTCATGTACAAAAGTATTCTGCAGAAGAAATGATGGAGATTGTTATGAACCTTAGCAAATGGGAGTCTAATGAAGAACATCAAAAATTTTTAACAGAAAGTTTTCGAATTCTACAATAATGAGAATATCCCAAGGGTTAAAGAAGACTTGGTATAATAATAAAAAAATCACCTTGATTATGATATCGAGGTTAATGATCGCCTACTGCTTTTCCTTTTTCTATATGTATTCTAATGCATGTTTCAAATTAGCAAAATATCTCGTTTTTCCTACATCTATGCCACTTTGAACAATAACCTGTGCTAATTGTGGCTGAATTCCGGTTACAATAATTTCTATATCTAATAACTCTAACATTTTGCCAAGTTCAGCAAGGGCATATGTAAATTCTAAATCAAGCGTAATAACCCCCGAATAATCTACAATAAGTTGCCTGACTTGCATTTCAACAATCTTTGGAAGTACTTTATTACCAAGATAGGTAATCCTGTATTCATCAAATGTTCCAATTAGAGGCACAACGGCAACTCCCTCTTTAATGGGAACAACAGGAGCTGACAGCTCGGCTGCTTCTTTTTGGGCTTCTTTTCTTTCCTTATCCGAAAGCTCTTCAAAGGAAAGTACGGTTTCATTTAGACTTAAGTCTAAAATTTGATTTACTAGTTTTATTACTGAGGAATTTTCTCTTAGTGTAAGCCCATTTTGTTCACTAAGATTTGTAATTAAGTCATTTAAAACTTCTCTTGTAGGAGAATAACGAAGTACTATTTCCGAAATTCGAAGTCCAAGCTGGGATTTTGCATTTTTCTTACTCCATTCTAAAATAACTCCTGGTACTCCTATACTTTGTTTTTCAACAATAGAACTTCCTAGAAATTCGAAAAGTTCTACATACATTTCAATTGTCTGCTCCTTTTTCTGATTAGATATTTTCAGGGACATACTAGAGAGAACAGTCTCAACAACTTCTATAGCTAGTGAATTCGCATTTTCCACGAAATGTTTACTTATCATTTTTAATGTTTGAGACATTCCAAACATCCTTTCTCTTCTTTCAGTAATTAGATTATATACCATATAATCGCTTACTGCTCAGACGAATATTCTGAATTGTTTAAATTTTTATTTTAATACTAAAAAACTACTCAACCGAGTAGCAGCATGTCAATCTAAAATACTTTACAGCGCCTACAAAAAATTTAAGGATGTTGCGGAATTGCAACAGATTTTGAACCATTCTCATCCTCAGATCTCATTGAACTATATTGGATTACTGCTGAACAGATAGAAAACAACATGACTTGAAGGAAAAAGCCATACAGTGCCTTCTACCCTCTTTATATAGGCGTTCAATTCCTCATATATATTAGCCAGATGAATATCCCTCGTCTTTGTTGTCTACCCTTCTCTAACAGTAAGTTAGTCAGGTTTCTCCTTTCCTGTTTTTCTTCTAGCCAAATACAGCACCACCTTTCATAACATTGAACACGATTAGTATTCACGATTTAAACAAATTTAAAAACACTTTGGAAACACAAAAAACGCCTTCCTACAAATACTGTAGAAAGACATTAGAAACGTTGATATTACTTAATTCTTCTTTAATTAACGATTATATAAATAATAGAAAAATGGTACCGGTAGTCGGGGTCGAACCGACACACACCCGAAGGAACACAATTTTGAGTCCCCACCTAGAACCAAACTCTGACTAACAGCATTATATATAGATTCAGACGTTTATAAGCAAAATCGAGGAATAAGATTCCAATTAATTATACCCTTGTTCTTAGGAAATTTCAAAATTTCTTCTTATTGAGCTTACATAACCCCTGCTTCTTATATTTTTGAATAAGCTCTGCTTCAAATTTCCTTGCATCTTCTTCCTTATCGAACTCCCCGACAAACTTATACATCAATTTACCATCCTGCATTAATTGTCTGTGTTCTGAGTTTCTTCTTTTAGTATATCGCCTACACCAATACCAAACTCCAGAACCGACATACACAACTTCCTCACCTAACCAACGCTCATAAACAACAAACTTTTCAGCTTTTCTGTAGGCAGCTGGATCGAGTTTGAACCTTATTATAAGTTGTATTATTTTTTGAAAGGATGTTCCATAAATCTTAGCAATGTCTTGATTTGTCATTTTATCAATTAAATGCTGTATTAACTCGTCTTTTGTTGGAAACATAAAATCAACCTCCCAAGACTCTTGGAAGGTTGATTTTGTAAATCAAATAATAAAATTGATATTTTATTTTACAAAAGGTATGGATGGTAGTCCGCACCAAGGTGCAAGTTTATTGTAGTTTCGAGCTAACTTCTTTATTAAATCTAATCCCGCAGTTGTCGTACTAATAGCCTTACTGACTGTACCCTCTGTATTATTTACTTTCTCCAAAAAAATTTTCAATTTAGATACTCCCTTAGAATCGTTTATATTATCAGCATTCGTCTCAGACAAAGCTCCTTCCACATCATTTAACATTTCAACAGTTTCAGGAGAATCTACAATCTGCTTTAGATTTCTAATTGATTGAAGAGCTTCATTTACTTCATTATGAATTATGCTTTGTTGATTTAAAATATTATCAATCTTAATTACAGGCGCGATATGAACTTCAGATAAAGCAGGTTTTGAAAGCCCATTACTTATAATCTCGACAAGTTTACTAGTTTGAATTTGTTGCTCTTTTAGCTGGGTTTGTTTAAAAGCTAACAACTCTTTTTGACTCTCAATACGAACTTGAGCCATTCTCAATTCATTTTTTAATTCAAGTATCTGTATTTGTGCAGAGGCACCAAAATATTCTTCAGGTCTAGTTTCTCCTTTTAGGATTAAGTCATATTCTTCTAAAGCCTTTTCAACTATATGTTTATCTCCATCTTTAGTTTCAACTATCATCTTAACTACTAATCCATCTTGTATTATTCTTACAGTAGCATTAACCCCTGGATATTTTTCTTTAAGTAATTTATGGAAATAGCTCAGTATCCCTAAACCTGCTTGGTAATACTCGGGTGGAAACTCAATACTTCTATTCATAACTACATTTTGATCTTGTTCTTCTATGTGTGTATATACCGGGCTATCTACATCTTCCTTATCCAATATTGTTTTCATTGTATCTATAAGCTCTTGTCTAAATCGATGAACTTCGTCGAATCCTATATCTGTTCCTAAATGTTCATACTGACGAATGACTGTGTGATTTATATCAAATGGAGGTTTGAGCTTATTTTCCGCTATGGCAATTGTTGTTCTCGGACGCAAAGCATGTCTTACCCCAAGTTCATAAAAAGCGTTTGAATTATTTGTAGACAAATCTGCAATTACAACATCTGCATTTATTAAATGTTCATACATTGGGACATCAATCGTACCGGAATGTTTAACCTCATCCGCTCTAATACATTCTAACCCTACCTCTTCTGCTGCTGGTTTTATTATATTTTTATAGGTTTTATCCAGATTAAGATCTCTTCCTGTTGCTAGATCAGTTTTTATCCCATATCCCATAATCACAAAACATGTACCTTTTTTACTCACTATCTCTCCCCCTAAAAAAGTAGACAATAATTCAATTTTTAGTGCTTGCTCAATCAGTAAGTTTTTAACAGCATTACTAGTTTTAAAGTTAACAGAAAGAATTTTCAATTGGTATAGTATTTACATTGGAGACATTACGACCAGAATTATTAATACAACACTTTTTATATTTATTTCCACTTCCGCAAGGACACGGATCATTCCTACCTACTTTTTCCATTTTACTCTCCTAAACCATTAAAAATTTTTTATTAGTTTTCTTTGAAACTATTACACCTTCCATATTTATAATTCTTATAATTATCCTCATAATAGGATTGAGCCTCTTGAAGGTCTTTATAATAAAGCCAGATACCATCACGAAGTAGACCATTAACTTTTTTGTACTTTGAATCTATTGTAGGAATAAAAACGCAGTTATCCTTCCTCAGAGCTTTTTTGATTACCTATATGCCTCTTCATTCTCGGATTACCATAAGCAATCTTAATTAACTTTTGTAACTTGCTCACATCATGTATATAATCAAAAGGAATATTAATTTGGTTAATATACAGTTCCCGCTTTGGCTTTTCAAACTTAACACTAAATTCCTCTTTTCGTGTTAAGAGGTTATCTCTAATTTCAGGTGGAAAATGCAGCAATAGTGCATTACCATTTTCTGTCGTGATCGTAGCAAACTTTATAAAACCTTTCTTTGCAATCGAAATACATCTTCTAAGTGAAACAATTTCTATATCATTAAAATTCCCCTCTATAAAGTAATAGATCTTTTCTGCCATTTTTCTGTTAAGTTCGTCTTTCATAAGAGGGAAAATATCTTCTACCGATGTATATTGCATTGCCATAACTCCTCTACAATAGATTAGTAGATTAAATCTTAAGCTTATCCAATATAAGCTTTTTTCTTTCTTCTATGAACTGAGAATAGTTTTCCAACTTCCAAAGGTTTTTGTCACTAGGTATTAAGTTCATATCTAAATAGTCATCTAATTTAGCTTCAAACCATTCTTCTGGAAGAGAAATCTTTTTTCGTTTTTTATATTCGTTTGTAATGCATTCCGCTGACAAAGAACTTTGAACCTTTGTCCTTTTGAATGTTCTTTTGAATGGTTGGTTCGTACCCTCTGTTCGTGAGGACGAATCGAATCAACATCCCGATCGCCTGGCGGGTAAAATGGTCACCAAGAGCCAACTCCTCTCCTGCCTCTTTCTCCACCAGAGAGAATACACCTTCAATAGCAGGTCTTCCCTCTTCCACCGCTTCTTTCATGCGATAGAGACCATCCTTACTTGTGATCGTTTGATAGATTGAATGAAACTCGGAACATGTTTCATATTTTTGGTAAATAGGGTATGTTGCAAAAAACGAACGATAAGATGGCGTATTCAATGGGTTTCCTCCTTATTTTATAAAAAGCAGATAGAGTAATTCTATCTGCTTTATTTTTCAAGAATGACCAAATGTTTGACGTTAATAAAACCTGCTCCCCAGTGATAAAAGGTTTCGTTAAGTTCACTTGCCAAATCGTTTGGATAATCCTCAGGGCTTAGTTCGAAGGGTTCGTCAGATTCTTCCCCTTTGTCAGGATTGTTCATGGGGTTATCGCTCATTTAAGAACGCAAAAACACTTTCTTTGTCTGGAACAGTTAGGGTCTTGTGTGTCCCAATCATACGAAAACTCCTCAATGCCGTACAACGCAAAAAAGTCTTCAGCGGTTTCAAACATGTTCATAACCCTTTCTTTTTCGTTTTTATTCATTATACGTTGATTTTTACGTTTCTTGAGAAAATGGATAGGTTTTTGAAATGTTATCACGGTTTAAAAACCCTTTCAAATTGTGGTAACTGCTGATTTTAAAACGGGACGCGACCATTTTGATGTCATCGAGAGTCAATTCCTCTTGATCTATGATCGTGTGGGCATAATAGATTTGTGCCGCCCGCTGCACATATTTCGCAGTTAGAAACGGCAAACCCTGTTCCAACTGAATCCGACGCATTCGTCGGTAGATCACATGGACGTTGGAAGGATCGGATACGGACTCTGCCGCGGTGAGTGACGGACGTACGATGTATGGGTTGACCGCCAGTTCATTGTATTCGCGTACATTGTTTACCCCTGATAATTTTGAATCTCGTTTGTAGTATATGGTTTCCCCGAATGCCTGCTCAAGCATAACCAAGGTATCTTTATCGACGGAAAGAACACGGTTGGTGAATTTAATGGGTCTTCCCCGTTCATCTTCTTTCAAGGCATTGGTCAGAAACAAGGTTTGATTCGTGTGATCCACATCCTCTTGTTTCAAATTTCGGATTTCACTCAGCTTTTTTCCGTTAACTCCGACAAATAACAACCGCAGAATCACCGCATCTTGGAGATTTCGGCACCGATTCTCAGCCCTCACAACATCGTCCTTTGTCATATACGCTTCATGCTCCCACACATAGCGGGAAAAATCTTCAGGTCCCAGTAATTGCAGCACGTTGATTTTTGCGTAACCTTGTTTCACACTCCAGTGAAGATAACTTGAGATAATTCGAGCATAGCTTTCGATAGTGTTTCGGTGACGGGAATGAAACCCGCGAAGAACCTCTTCCATTTCTTCTAGGGTGAACAAATTCAAATCTTTTTGATACTTGTTCTCGAGCGGTGCGGTATGTAAAAATATACGGCCGTACGTTTGTACGGTCTGCGGGGAGATTCTTCCGCTGTCAAAATAGTTTTTCTTTATAGCCTCGTTGTAGAGTGTGGATTCCACAGGTGGATTCCTCCTTCGAAATATCATCAATGGCTTCATTATAGCTCATGAATCGCCACTTTTTGTAAAAATCTTCTGACAACAGATTCCTGTGAAAAAAGCCTAGCAATCTAGGCTTTTTTGAATGGATTATCTTACTTTTTTTCCCACGGGAGGCGACACGCTCGTTGTAACTAAATTAGACCGCTAGCACGTTCTACAGTAGATGCAATCAACACAGTAAAAGTACTATTTGAACGAAGCGTTAAGGTTCATGTCCTAAATATGGGTCTAGTGGAAGACTCACCAACAGGAAGGTTAATACTTACGATTATGAGCGGTTTTGCAGAGTTTGAGCGTGATATGATTGTAGAACGAACCCAAGAAGGCAAAGCTATAGCGAAGCAGCGTGAAGATTTCCGTGAGGGCCGACCTCCTAAAGAAAGCAGATAAAACACGCACTACAGTTATTAGAGACGAATTCTTAGAAGTTGAAGCGATAACTGGCATATCGATGAGTACGTTGATTCGAGCGAAAAAGAAGTATGGGAAGGACATTAGGGAAGAGAACCAAAATGGAAAGAGTAACAAACATTAATAATGGACGGCTTCCAACCTTGGAGGTTGTTCTCTTTTATTTGGTTTGTATTAGCGAAAACCCCGAAATTCGAAATTAAAAATATAACTGATACTACTACATTTTAACACAAAGGACCTCGGCAAGATTCCAAAGTCCCAAAGATTGTAATTAACTTATGATTTTATAAACACATCTATCTGTACTAAGTCCTCATTGTGATTTAAGCAATATATTGAAAATTATTTTCAGACGGTTTCAGGTTTCTAAAGAAAAAGCTAGTTCAATAATTTCTAATTCAGTTGGTGGAATTTTCGACTTTTCTATTTCAACAGTTTTCCATTTTTTCTTAATACTTATTACTTGTTTTCTATTTTGTTCTTCATCCTGATTTTCCGTTAAAGGAAAATGTTTGGCCATTAAATGTGCAATCATTCTATTCCTAAAACCATATTTAAACCAAACAATAGATGAGTTATCACTACAACCATTTTTAATTAACAAGGGCAAGATTTCTAAATTATAGACCAACTCGCCATTAAATATCTCTTCTAGGATAGCTACTATTAATCCCGCATAGTTACCAATATAATCAATTTGTTTTTTGATAAAAGAAATTGTATCTGGAATTGGTTTTCCTGCTGTTCGTAAAGAATCTACTTCAGTAATATTCAAATATCTTTTAGCAATGGAAGATAAATTTTCTCCTGTCATATACATCCATGTCACTTCAAAGAACTCAATCCATAATTCATCCCACATGTGAGGTTTTTCCCAGTATAAATTAGTGTCATTTTCATTTATCAATTTCTTTTTCATGTTATTTATAAAGGTATCTTTTGCTGTTATATTTTCTGGTAACACACCTTTAATATAAAAAGGAGGTAGTACACTCATTATTTCAAATAGA
The DNA here is from genome assembly GCF_004127935.1 of Fictibacillus sp. S7. Taxonomy (NCBI): domain Bacteria; kingdom Bacillati; phylum Bacillota; class Bacilli; order Caryophanales; family Fictibacillaceae; genus Fictibacillus; species Fictibacillus sp. S7. The sequence goes on from NZ_QJKL01000001.1 coordinate 1,088,127, forward strand.
AACTTAGTCCAATCTTTTATTGACCAATTATTAAAGTTCTCCTTAACAATGTAACGATCAATAACAGTCGCTGTGATTTGAGTAGTAAAGAAATCAAAACCTGATTTTCTTCCTGCACTTATTATCCATTCAGGAGCTTTGGTTTGATCTAAAAATTCATGTTTCATATCGTATATTATCTTTGTTGCAGTTTCAATAATATTGTTATTTAATGTAGGATTTAATTTATAAGCTCCATAAGTATTTTTAAGTATTAAGCTAGTGGTCTCATCTTTATCAGATTGATCAGATAAAAATGTAACGATTTGTAGTTCTTGTAAATTTGCGATATCTGACCGAATAATACCGTTTGAGATATTATTTAAGAACACACCAATTGGACTAATAACATTTATAGAAGAATCCCTATCTTTTAAAACCTCTAATTTACTTAATGTATTTGATATGTCAATACTCTCATTCTTAAACAATAAGGGTTCATTTGGGACTATAAGACTTAAACTGTGATTAGAAAATCCTGCTCTACCAGCTCTACCAATGGCATTAAGTACTAATGCTTTAGATCTCTGCTGTGCTTCAGCAGTATATTGCTCTCTTGCATCTCCAATTCTAGTACCGGCAATAACAACAGCTACTGAAGGCAAATTTAATCCTTGGGCTAATGTACCTGTTGCAATCATTAATGAAACAAGGTTTTTCTTAAAAGCTAATTCAGCTGCTTCTTTTTCATTATCAAGCATATATGCTGTATGAACAGCAACTCCTTCTTCTATAATTAACCTGCCTACTTCAGATGTAATTCCTAACTCAAATTCTGCTAACTTAATATGTGACAATAATGAAACTGGCATCGTAATAGAATCTCTATTTAAGTTAACATCTTTTGCTAAAGTGAATGGATAATGTCGGTTTGTGGATATAAATACAATTGTAGATAGATTACTTCTGGCTAATTTTATTCCAAGAGTTCTTGAGGTTTGATTCACCCAGCTATCATTTTCAACATTATAATTCCAAGATTCATTTATTTTTTTACGCCTTATATTAAATTTTGCATTAGTGTCTATTTCGAAATTATGATAATCATTATAATTTTGATTGTCCCATATACCTGATAGTCCAAAAAGTATTGATATTGGAGTCTCAAAACCTAACTTTTTCCTCCTTTCTGGAAGTAAATTCAACTTCTCCTTGGTAGTTTCTGCTGCTTCCAATGCTTTGTCATAATCAATTCCTACTGCTCCTCTTACAATTCTTGTTGGTTTCCAAGGTACATCTGCAATAACACTTTCTGTACTTGTAGTATTTTCTAACCAATTCGCGATATCTTTAGGATTGTTTAACATCGCTGACATTAAAACAAACTTAATCCTACTATTAATAGAAATTATTTGTCCTAAAACAAGATCTACTGTAAGACCTCTACTTTTTTCAGATAAGAGATGACACTCATCTAAAATACATAAACTACAATATTTAAAAATCTCTGGATTAGTTCTAAGTGTTAATGCACATTTTTCTGGTGTCATAACCGCAACAAAATTTGCCGTTATATCTTCTATTTTAATATTTTCACTTTGTAAGGTTGTATATTCATCATTTCCTATAAATGAACGAACCTCTATGTTTGGGTATGTAATAAGTGCCTGTTTTATATCCCCCCTAATTTGATGAACAAGGGCATTAGTTGGTGCTAAATATAACACCCACCCAGTAGATAGTGATTGAGCAACTGCCACCTCAGCAATAAAACTTTTGCCACTTCCAGTAGGAAGATTGACAATAGTATTTTTATGTGGGCCTGGCAAACATTCATTTACAAATTTTTTTGTTGATTCCCATTGAAATGGTCTTGATGTAGTTTCCCTATTCCCCTTACTTCTAGAAGTAATATAGTTTTTAAAGTCATCATATCCCTCTTGAGGATAAGGAATTGTATAGACAGTAGATCTTTCAGATGTTTTTTCAAAAACAATTCTAATTATCTTAGCTAAATGATAAATTTCAGGAAACAGCGCTTCTTGCCTAAGCGCACTATACTTCTGTATTTTACTTAGCAACGACAAACATTTACTTTTCCCCTCAGATTTCTCACCTGTTAACCATAATATATAATTACATACCGCTTTCCCAATATTCGAATACATAATATATAGGTTTTGATTGATTAGACCCTTTAAGCTCCCAGTTTCATTAATCGGTAAACTATCTGGGGAATTTTCAGAATCTACCTTCCATAGACTACCACTTAATAAGTTACATAAATTTCTTAATAACCAATTAGCAGATTTACTAACAACATCTAAGTTCCCTAATGTTGATTCATCAAATTGATTTAGTAAAATATATTTTTCGATTTTTTTCACTTCAGTAAAAGCATTTGCGTCATACCCAGAAAACAAATATAGTAAGGAGGATTCAACTCTAGTGTAAATAGTTTCATTAGACAGAAGTAATGGATTAATTACTTGATGTAACATTTGATTTTCGATTAATGTAGCCAATAGCGATAAAGCCTCCGCGGCAACAAATGCTGAAGCTTTTCGGATTTTATCTTCAATCTCATTATCAAAGATTGCAATACTCTCTAATGTATCCCCGATTCTCCTTAACTCTTCCAAGGTTTGTTCAATATTATTACTTGAATCATTATCCTCGCTTATTTCAAAATCTTCAATTTCTTTTTCATTCATATTATCAAAAATACCATAATCAAATTTTTGGGTTGATTCATTCATTCCTAATTGCTGTTTAATGGAATATAAGTATGCTTTTGTTATCTCTCTTCTTATTTGCTTTTTATCAATATCGGGAAGATTCGGTAAATCATTAAATAAATCATAAGAAAATTTATCAAACATCTTTTAAACTCCTTACATAATCTCTCATTTCATCAGAGAGTTTGTCGAAAAACCCAGAAAAGTCATCCAAATAAATTGGTATGATTATACGTTTATCAACTGGAACATTTAATTTTTGCATAGATCTTCGTGCTTTTGACCAATCTTTTTGTATGGAATTATCATAAATTAACGAGGTTAAAAAACATCTTTCTTGTCTCCAAAATCCATGTGTAACCATACTAGATAGGTCACTACTTAACAGCTGTCTCATAATCTGTACTTGTGTCCGAATTCTCTTTCCCATCTTTTTATTTTCATCAATTCCATCAAAAAAACCTACAGCTTTTGATACTGCCTTATTTGGATATAATTTATAAGCTTTACATTCACCAATCGTTAATCCAATATTCCCTTTTAAATACAGAGCAGTTAAATCTAATCCCTTATCTTTTGGATCATCATGTACCAATCCAACAGCAATAATTTCTCCAGCAGGATGTAAATTTTCAACATCGTTAGCAATTGTTAATAATAAATGGATTATTGACTCAGCTAGCCAAGGATTACGCTCATCCTCTATAAAATCTCTATTAAGATTATTACTTTCACCAATTAATTCAAATATACTTTCTTCTAAGTCTATTATTCCATCTATTCCCTCTTCTAATAGGTCGTTACGGATTGATAAGTTTGCTTGAATTGCATTAGCTATTAAACCCACCATATAAACAGAAAGACATTCAATTATGTGTTGTTCACTACTCAGTCCAGTTATTATTATACTGTGGTGAGTAGATGTTTTAATCAACTGTGCACGTAACGATGTTTTAAGGTAATCTAACTTTTCTAATAAATGAACATCTAGCATATCAACAACTCCGCAAAATTTTTATATCTTTATTATCACAAAATTTCTATATATTTGAAACAACGGAAAATATTTTTTTGCTTTTAACGTAAGCATATTGGCAAAGTCATCAAAAGTATTGACTAAATGAAAAAAAGGAAAGGAAGAGACTCTCATCCTTTCCTCTAGTAGTTACATATATCCCTTTTCTTTAAGACTAGTATAGTCTGCTTCAGCATTTACAATGAGGTGATCCAGAACTTCAATACCTAAAAACCCCCGATTGTCCATCATTTCAAGTATAATGAACACTATTCAGGTTATGCTGAATCTGGATAATATAAAAAATCGAGGTTCCTACATGAATAATAGAAGTTTTAACGATTATCGTATAAGCGATGAAATAAAACGAGCACTTACAGTGTTGAAATATGAAACTCCGACTGAGGTTCAGACTGAAGTCATACCATTAGCTCTGGAAAAGCAAGATCTCGTCGTAAAATCCCAAACAGGCAGCGGAAAAACAGCAGCCTTTGGTATTCCGGTATGCGAAATGCTGGAATGGGAAGAAAAACGGCCACAAGCATTGATCCTTACTCCCACGCGCGAGCTCGCTGTTCAAGTTCGTGAAGACCTTACCAACATTGGAAGGTTCAAGCGGATTAAAGCTGTTGCTGTATATGGTAAAGAGCCTTTTGCGAAACAAAAAGAAGAATTGAAACAAAAAACGCATGTTGTCGTCGGTACACCGGGACGCGTCATGGACCATATCGAGCGTGAAACCCTCGTCTTAGACCAAATCAAGTACCTGATCATTGATGAAGCAGATGAAATGCTGAACATGGGCTTTATTGATGAAGTCAAAAAGATTATTAAACAACTTCCTTCAAACAGAGTAACCATGGTCTTTTCTGCGACATTGCCAAAAGATATTGAAAATCTCTGCCATCAATATATGAAGGATCCAGCAAAAATCGAAATAGCTTCTGCCGGGATGACGACAGATACGATCAAGCATTCTTTAATCAACGTTCAGGAAGAGGTGAAGCTTGCTCTCCTGAAAGACGTGACGGTCGTTGAAAACCCAGACAGCTGCATCATTTTCTGCAATACGAAAGAGCACGTCGATACCGTGTTTGCTGAGCTCGAAGCCTCTCAGTATTCTGTTGAAAAGCTTCATGGAGGGTTGGAACAAGAAGATCGATTCGCAGTGATGGACGGGTTCAAGATCGGGAATTTCCGTTACCTTGTCGCCACGGATGTGGCTGCGAGAGGAATTGATATTGATAATGTAACCCTCGTTATCAACTATGACGTTCCTATGGAAAAAGAGAGCTATGTCCACCGTACAGGAAGAACTGGCCGGGCCGGCAAAAAAGGAAGAGCCATTACGTTTGCATTGCCTTATGAAGGAAAATATCTTAGAGCCATCGAAAGATACATCGGCTTTGAGATCGATGAAGCGGAAGCACCGACAAAACAAGAAGTGGCTAAAATGCAGCGGGCTTTTGAAGAAAAGCTCAGCGGGCGCCGAGTCGTGAGAAATAATAAAACGGCCCGAATCAACCAGGATATTACGAAACTCCACTTCAGCGGCGGAAAAAATAAGAAGATCCGAGCGGTCGATTTCGTTGGAACCATCGCAAAAATCCCTGGAGTCTCAGCAGATGATATCGGCATTATCACCATCCAGGAGAATTGGTCCTATGTTGATATTCTTAACGGAAAAGGCTCACTTGTCCTGCAAGCCATGGAAAATACCACAGTTAAAGGCAAGAAACTGAAAGTCAGCAAGGCGAAAAAGTAAATAATCCTTCTGATTAGGGTTATGGGGGTAAAACAGTAGTTAAAAGGAACAGAAATAGTATCTTTCATACGAAATAAACTCTTGAAAGAAGAAGTCTAAAAGATTATAAAATAAACTAATTTGTATTAGTCAATGGATTTAAAAAGAGACCATTCAGTATTCTTATTGTCTGTGATCTCTTTCCATTAAATCATTTAATTTTCTTTACATGGAACTAACCATATATTTCATAATAGAACCCCTTCTAGTTAATCATTAGAAAAGGGTTCTATTTTAAATTTATGATTTAATTTTTTTAATTTGCACTAGTGTAGAGTTTATCTTTTAGAATTGCAGTTGCTATCTCTGCACAATCATTACAATAACTCTTGCTTGCAGCAAAAGTAACTAAAAAAGAGGTGGTCGCTGAAACACCTTGACCAATCAGTGGTATTCTCTTACCAATCTGTTTTAATGTTGTCTTTACCGCTTGTTTCTCAAGTTGATCCTTTGCAACTTTTTCAAGTAGTTTAGTTATTGCGGTTTTTGTAGAATATTTTAATATATTATTGGCAATAGTAAGTAATCTTTCATTATATAAAGGTTTATTTTCCTCTATTATCTGCTGACTTAATCCAAATGATTTTCTAATACGGTCAAAAATCCCTGTTAAAATGGAGAGGTCTACTGTAATATCAACTAATGGAATCGGATTTATGCCATTAGCAGCAGCAAGAGTTGAACCTAGATAAATATATTTATAGCAAGCCTTTTTCTTATTTTCTAAAAAGTCTTCGGAGTACGCTTTTGCATCCAATGAAAATTTTATCTGCTTAACAGTGCTTAAATTATCATAAATGGCTTTTGTTAAAGCATCAAGGCCTTCTTCTGTTCGGCAACTTGTAAAATATACTCTAACCTCTCTTCCGACTTGTTTTTTAACATCATTTAAAACGTCCTCTTTTAATTGTTCAGTTGTCTTACCCTTTTGAAACATGCTGTCAACCCAATTTCGAACAAAGAGACATTTTTTACCTTCTGCTTGTAGTTTTCTAAAAAACTCTGTATCTTCTTGCCTGAATTTCCCTGAAAAAACACATATAAAGATATCATAACTTAGTACATTAAACTTCTCAAAAAAAGAATTTGCTGGAAAATTTTTTGTACCATACCCCGGTAAATCCGTAAGAATTAAATCCTCCCATTTATATGGATCTTCAGTAACAGTTGTATCTGTTTCTTGAGATACATTTGCTACGTCTTCACCTATTAAAGCATTAATTAAAGAGGATTTCCCTGAACCCGGTTGGCCAAAGAGAGCAATTTTAACCTGTGTTTTATTTAATTTATCCAACTCTTCTTTAATCGCTTTAATAGATTCGTAAATATTATTATCGTCCATAATAATATCCCTCCTGGTTTTATAAATGTTTATTACACATCATCTAAATTAAATATACCATTTAAATCATGTGAATTTTCTAATTTTTTAAAAAAGGACTTCCATACCTAATTTTATTATGTTCTACTTTTTTTGATTTTTAACGGTTTAATGACTTGGTTCCACTGCTGATCGGATAGTTTTGTTTTATTGTTAATTAAAATAAACTCTAATAATTCCGGTGACTGGGAATAAGAAAAGATAGGAATTTTAACCCTCAGGTGCCATATATCTAATGTGTCCAAATCCCTTAAATGTAAGTTGTCTTGTGCCATCATGAACTATTTTGGATAATCCAAAATCTGATATTTTAATAGTTCCATTATGTAAGAGAATATTATCAGGCTTAATTAACTGTATTAACCTCGTTTGATACATAGTCGATATAAGTTTGTGGGTTATTTAAAGCATCAGCTAATCTATTAGATGACAGTAAAATAGCTGCAATTGTAGTTTTGGATAATGAGGTCTGAGATTGAATTTGTGCAACTAGATCAGGTATTACATAGTTGACGCTCACATCTTGCGTCTTATGCCCAACTTGTTTTCTAGTTACCCCTTTCTCACTTATAGTTATAGAGGCTTGAGTAATCCCAATTGAATAAACCAAAATACCACCTCAAGTTAATTGTACCATGACAATTTTTATCTCAAGATAGGAATTAAATGTAAATTAGATTATTATTATTGAATACCAAGAAAGCCTTTTAACGGTTCAACATATTTTTTTTGCAATAGATTCGTATCGTTTAATACTTGAAAATCCCAATAAGCGACCTCTGAAATCTTATTAAAATCAGTAATTTCCTCTAGTTCTTTAATCCTTGAGTCAAAAGAGTGGTTTAAATAACCACAATAATACTTTAATTCTCTCGGTAAGATGTCCATATTTACTTCCCCAAGTAACTTTTGAATAGCAACAACTTCATTCAAACACTGTTTACGCTTAACCACCCTCTCATTGATTAATGTTTCCAATGAATTCACATGAGCAATTATTGTATAATAATGAGATTCTAATTTTTCAAGGTTTTTCTTCTTCTCATCTTCCTTAGCTTCCTTAAATTTCTTCTGTTCGAATTTGTTGGTAGCATAAACTGATGAAATACCTATTATAATAGGTACTAATAAATTTTTAAGTGTATATGATAAAATATCCAAAATTTCCCCTCTTCCCCTTATACCTAAAAAAATTATAACAAGTTCTTTATTTTTTGTAATGGGATATTAATTAGGAAAAAGGAGATTAACCCTATTTTCTTATACACACAACCTGACTCTTATTCTTTTTCCCTTTTGAAGGTTTTATGATATATTCCACACTGTTGACATAGTCCGTACTTTTTCGTTAATCTTAATTTTAATTTCCATTCCTTTATCCTCCCTTAGTTGTTCTATATAAACACTCATCTTAAACAAAAGAACCTCTCTATAAAGACTATTAGTTGACACTTACTTCGTTCAGATCAGATGCCTTTCTTTTAATATTAGTATGGTAAGAGAAAATTTTAAAGTCTTATGCATTTAGGTAAAATTAGTTTTCATACGTAAAAGTATCTGCATAAAAACATACGTGACAAATATTTAACACGATCGAGGGAGTATAACAGATAATTAACCTCAAAAGCCGTTAAATAAAATTCCTCTTTTATCTATAAAAGCCCTCACATGGATTGTAAGGGCTTTTTATTATCATTTGCATTTGAAATGCTTGATTAGCATTATATATGTTCTTGAGTTTAATATAAGGTTGATCAAAAATTTCAAGACCTCATATGCTCGTTTGCTTCACTTTACGTTTATTTAGATGTGTTTATTGAGTGCCAATTCATTCATTACGGCATACACATGCTGTTTTGCTTTTGGAAAAAAGACCTATATGAAGTATGTTCAGGAGCGTTTAGGTCATGACAGCATTCAAGTTACATCGGATGTTTATGCCCATATCTCCAAGAAAATAGAAACAGATACTATGGGTAAATATGAAGAATACATGAAAAATGTCTAAAAGTAATAATTTTTTGGTCCATTTTTGGTCCTGCATTAATTAAAAATGGAATTAACCTATTTGACCAAAAAGCAAAAAACCCCTTAACACCAATGGTGTCAAGGGGTTTTGGGTTTTAATACATGCTCATGTATTGTTCGCGTTCCCAAGGGTGAACTTGTGTACGGAACATATCCCACTCAATTTCTTTTGCTTCCACAAAGTGTTCAGCCGCATGCTCGCCAAGCGCTTTAATCAGCACTTCGCTCTTCTTCAAGCGGTCGAGCGCTTCTTTAAGCGTTGCAGGAAGATCTTTGATTCCTTCTGCTTCACGCTCATCTTTATCCATAACATAAATGTTGCGGTCAATTGGTTCTGGAGTTTGCAATTGGTTCTTGATTCCGTCAAGACCGGATGCCAGCAAGACCGCCATAGCAAGATAAGGGTTGGCTGTAGGGTCAACACTACGAACTTCAACACGAGTGCTCAGTCCGCGGGAAGCCGGGATACGGATCAGCGGGCTGCGGTTTTGCATGGACCATGCAACATAACAAGGAGCTTCATAGCCAGGAACCAAACGCTTGTAGGAGTTTACAGTCGGGTTGGTTACAGCAGTAAAGTCTTGAGCATGCTTCAGGATTCCAGCAAGGAACTGCATCGCTGTTTCGCTAAGTCCAGTTTCAGTGGACGCGTTGTAGAATGAGTTCTCGCCGTCTTTAAATAATGACATGTTGGCGTGCATTCCTGAACCGTTCACACCAAACAGCGGCTTCGCCATAAAGGTAGCGTGAAGTCCATGCTTACGGGCGATGGTCTTAACTACAAGCTTAAATGTTTGGATGTTATCACAAGTTGTTATAGCATCCGCATATTTAAAGTCAATTTCATGCTGTCCAGGAGCTACTTCATGGTGAGATGCTTCGATTTCAAAGCCCATATCTTCCAGCTCGAGAACGATGTCACGGCGGCAGTTTTCGCCAAGGTCAGTCGGCGCAAGGTCAAAATATCCGCCCTTGTCGTTAAGCTCAAGTGTCGGCTCGCCTTTTTCATCATTTTTAAATAGGAAAAATTCCGGTTCAGGTCCAATGTTGAAGTCAGTGAAGCCCAAATCTTCCATTTCATTCAGTACGCGTTTCAAAATTCCGCGAGGGTCGCCGGCAAATGGTGTGCCATCCGGATTGTAGATATCACAGATCAGACGGGCTACTTTTCCTTTTTCAGAAGTCCAAGGGAATACAACCCATGTGTCTAAATCAGGGTAAAGAAGCATATCGGATTCCTCGATGCGCACAAATCCTTCGATAGAAGAACCGTCAAACATCATCTTATTATCCAATGCCTTTTCCAATTGTCCGATAGGAATTTCTACGTTTTTGATTACGCCCAAAAGATCGGTAAACTGAAGGCGAATGAAACGTACATTTTCATCTTTTGCAATTTGCATGATGTCTTCTCTTGTAAATTTAGCCAATTGTTACTCCTCCTTAGAAATTGAATACAGCATTCGTTGGTAAGATTAGTGGAAAAAGCGGGATAGTTCCCCCTGGATCAAGGACGTCTTCCCTAGTCTGCCCGCATGCAACAAATCACGCTTTAATCGGCGGTGTATGGCAGCGTCAGACACTTGCTCGTTCTTAACCTCATTTTTCAAAAGGCTAACCGCTTGCTGGTTCAGCTCAAACACACGCTTGATCCCTGCAAGATTGACGCCTTGTTCAATCAGAGACTTGATTTCCAGCAATTTATCCACATCGTTGAAAGAGAACATTCTCCGGTTGCCGTCTGTACGAGCCGGGTTAATCAGTTCATGTTCTTCATAATATCGAATTTGCCGGGCAGATAATTCAGTTAGCTTCATAACAATACTGATCGGAAATAAAGGTTGATTCCGCCGTGTATCATCATTCATCATCGTAAGCCCTCCTTCCAACTACTTTTATCTTATGTTACATAACCTAACATGTCAATACTATGTGAGAAGAAATAACATAAAATTATCAAAAAATATTTTATATTCGTTTAATGGAGCAGATTTTGTTCCATTAATTGGTCGATAGCCGTCAAAATGGCAATTTTGACATGCTCATAAGTAAGGCCACCCTGAACATAGGCGATGTATGGCGGACGGATCGGTCCATCAGCCGTAAGTTCAATGCTCGCTCCTTGGATAAAGGTTCCTGCGGCCATGATTACATCATGTTCATAGCCGGGCATATATCCGGGATAAGGAACGGCATGGGCATTGACCGGTGAAACAAGCTGAATCGCCTGGCAAAACGCCACCATTCGTTTTTCATCATTAAATTTAACAGACTGAATCAAGTCGGTACGCTTTGAATTCCATGCCGGATTGGTCTCCATTCCGAGACTTTCAAGAAGAGCTGCTGTAAAAACCGCTCCTTTTAACGCCTGTGCGGTAACGTGTGGTGCCAAAAAGAAACCTTGGTACATTTCAAGCAGGCTGTATAAAGAAGCGCCTGCTTCCGCTCCTATTCCTGGTGACGTGAGCCGGTATGAACACCGTTCCACCAGTTCTTTCTTTCCTGCTATGTATCCGCCCGTCTTGGCAAGCCCGCCGCCCGGGTTCTTGATCAGTGAACCCGCAATGAGATCCGCTCCAACTTCGCACGGCTCCTTTTCTTCTACAAACTCTCCATAGCAATTATCCACGAACACCACTACATCGGGCTTGATTTTTTTTACGAATGAAATCATCTCCCGGATTTCTTCAATTGTAAAAGATGGCCGATCCGCATATCCTTTTGATCGCTGGATACCTATCATGCGCGTTTTGCCATGAATAGCATTTCGAATCACTTCAAAATCCGGACGTCCCGATGGAGTCAGCTCGGTATGCTGGTAGGTAATACCATACTCTTTTAACGAACCGGTCCCTTTTCCGCGAATCCCCACAATTTCTTCAAGTGTGTCATACGGCTTTCCGGTGATATAGAGAAGCTCGTCCCCCGGCAGCAAAACACCAAATAAGGACAGGGAAATGGCGTGAGTGCCCGAGATGATCTGCGGCCGTACGAGCGCTGCTTCGCCTCCGAATACCTGGGCATACACCTTTTCGAGCGTATCCCGGCCGGCATCGTCATATCCATACCCGGTGGAGGGAGTGAAATGAAAATCACTCACCTTTTGTTCTCTGAAGCTTTTTAACACTTTTAACTGATTGAATTCGGCGGTCTGCTGAATCTTCTCGTGCTGATCGCAAATTTTTTCTTCTGTGGCTCTTGTTAAGCTTTGTAATCTTTCTCCGTTTTGGAACTGTGAAAACATGTGGTGCTCCTTTTATTGTAATTTCGCGGATGGCAAGGCATAGCCTTTACATTCATACGCTTGATTTTCTTCTTCAAACTTTTGCTCCATTAATATGGTCGTTGTTTTCAGCATGGACAGCGTTTTGCCTTCTGAAGCCGGAACAAAAATATGATAGTAATCCATTTGCTTTTTTATTTCTGTTTCGATGACTTCTTTTAAGCGCTGCACATCCTCCGTCTCAAAGGCAGAGATGGATATGGATGTTGCAGCAGCCGGAATAAAGCCTTCATTAAATTGATCCTTCTTATTAAATACAGTCACCATGGGAATGGATGCGGCTCCCAATTCCTTTAAGATTGACAGCACCGTTTCTTCATGCTGTCCGCGGTCTTCGCTCGAACCGTCGATAACATGGATGAGCACATCCGCTTCTTTTACTTCTTCAAGTGTCGAACGAAACGCAGCAATCAGCGAAGTGGGCAAGTCCTGAATGAATCCTACGGTGTCGGTGACAAGCACCTGCAATCCCGAAGGAAGACGCATTTTTCTTGTTAATGGATCAAGAGTGGCAAACAGCAGGTCTTCTTCATAGCTGTCTGCCTGCGTCAATCCGTTGAACAGCGTGGATTTACCCGCGTTAGTATAGCCGACCAGAGCTGCTTGTATGGCCTGGTTTTCCTTCCGCCTTTCTCTGTACCGTTCCCGGTGGTGAACGATATCTTCCAGCTGGCGTTTAATATCGGTAATCTTCGTGCGGATATGCCGCCTGTCCTGTTCAAGCTTAGTTTCCCCGGGACCTCTGGTGCCGATACCGCCCCCAAGACGCGACAAAGACGCACCAATACCGGCAAGCCTTGGCAGGATGTATTGCAGCTGGGCCAGTTCGACCTGCAGCTTACCTTCCCTGGAGCGTGCACGGGTGGCGAAAATGTCGAGGATCAGCTGTGTGCGGTCAATGATCCGTGCTTCAAAGTAACGGGACAAATTCCGGTTTTGCGCCGGTGTAAGCTCATCATTGAAAATAATAAGATCGGCCTCCAGCTCTTCTTCAAGAGCTACAATCTCTTCAATCTTCCCTTTCCCGATGAAGGTGGACGCGTCGTATCTTTCCCTTTTTTGGGTAACCGTGGCCACAGCTTGTCCCTGAGCTGTTTTGGTCAAGGACTCCAGCTCTTCCATGGAATAAAAAAATCGCTCGTCGGTTTGCCCTGGCAGCTGGCAGCCAACGAGGATGGCTTTCTCTTGTTGAGAATGCGTAGTATCTTCCAAAAAATCGACCTGCTTTCGTTTTTTATGATACGTTCATCATATCAAATTCCTTGTTTCTCTTCCAGATGCAGGTCATCTGCCATGAGTGTCATCAATGATTTTTTGTCCGTCCGTTCCTCTTTTAACAACCGGACCGATTGTTTTCTCACCGCTTTTTCAATAATGTTGCGGATGTACCTTCCATTTGAAAAGGACTTTTCACCGGCCGCACACACGCGCTGCAGGTGCTGCCGCAGCTTCCACTCCGAATCTTTGGCCATGATATACTGCCGTTCGGCAACCATTTTCCGGGAGATTTCCATGAGTTCATCAACCGAGTAATCGGGGAACGTGACCATGATTGGAAATCGTGACGGCAAACCTGGATTCAGTTTCAGGAATCGGTCCATCTCTCCCGAATAACCGGCAAGAATCAGAATAAAATCATGCTGCTGGTCTTCCATCGCTTTTACAAGGGTATCAATCGCTTCTTTCCCAAAATCCTTTTCGCCGCCGCGGGCGAGCGAATAGGCTTCATCAATAAACAAAATCCCGCCCATCGCCTTTTTTAGCAGATCTCTTGTTTTCTGGGCGGTATGACCGATATATTCTCCGACTAGATCGGCACGCTCCACTTCAATCAGATGCCCCTTTGAAAGAACATTCATTTCCAGAAACAGGTTTCCAAGCAAACGGGCTACCGTCGTCTTTCCTGTTCCCGGATTTCCCTTAAACATCATGTGAAGCACTTGTTTTTCAACCTTCAGCCCTTGATTTTCTCTGCATTTATTCACATAAAGCCACGCATAGATTTCCTTAATGAAATTCTTCAGTTCCTCCATGCCAACCAACGACGACATTTCCTGTTCCATTTTTTTTAACGGAAGATGCTTTTCAAGCTGCCGCCCTTCCTTTGGTGCAGAAACAGGCGCGTCTTCCACTTTCTCTCTTTCTGTATTCTGATTCAGGATAATGTTGATCTGGGTCTTCTTTTTAAATGTCATGGAATCATGCAAGAGATTCACCTCTCTTTAGCTGTCTAGAATTAATATACGCATGACATTGTTTATGGGTGACAAATGCCTATCTTTTCCTGCCCTCATTCTAATGTATTCTTGAGAGTGGCAATTATACGGGCTTGGAGAACAACTCGGAATCCCTTAATCTTTATAATTAATTTCGTATTTTTATACAACAAAAACGCTATAAATGTTCAGATAAACAGTATTTTCAGAAATTTCAATGTATATTTAAACGAAAAATTGTATTGACTAATATTTCTAGCTATCTTATTGTTGAAATTAGTTGCGAATAAAGGAACGATGAAAATGTATTTTATCAAAAAGGCTTTACTAGTGATTACCGGATTGTTTTTAACCGCTTTCGGGACAAAGCTGCTGACCATTTCCCATCTCACGTTTGGGGGCACAGCTGGCATCTCTACTTTATTAACCTTTTCAACGGGGATTTCCTGGGGCGTTTGGTTTTTTATGATTAACCTTCCCTTCTTTATTTTATCGGTAAAAAGATTGGGAATATTGTTTTCTGTTTATACATTGCTTTGCATCTCTCTGATTTCCATCCTCAGCGGCTTTTTGAAGATTGCTCCGACAAATGGTGTCCATCCGATATTTATTGCTGTTGCAGCTGGATTGATCATTGGAAGCGGAGTGGTGCTCGTCCTCAATAACGGAGCTTCACTTGGAGGCATCCACATTTTGGCCGTTTATATGGATCAGCATCTTTCCATCAATCGCGGAAAGACACTGTTCATTACCGATTTTCTTATTGTTTTGTCCGCCTCATTGATGGTTGGAATAGTGAACGCACTCTATTCCGTGATCACCATAACGATTGCAAGTTTCCTTGCCGGTAAGTTCAAACCGCAGCAGGGGGCTAAATCGGACGAAAATAATATTCCGGTCGAAGCTTCTCTTTAATCGAAAAATCCCTAAAGTTTTTCTATAATTGACAAAAACCCCTCAAACTTTTTTGAAAAAGTTTAGGGGTTTTTGTCATTTTCTGCGCTTCTCCGGGAAATAGTTTTATTCGTACACTTGCCTCCCCTGATTGTTGCGCTTCATCCGGTCCATATCTTTTTGTTCGTTTTTCTTTGCCTGATTGGACGGCGGGACAATTTTGCCGATTAAAATCCCCAGCCTATTGTAAACATCATCCGTATTCAGCGTATCGCCATCATCAATTTTGCGCTGAATCCCCCTCATTTCCTTAATAAGTGCGGGATCAGCTGTAATCGCAGCATTCTTTCCGTGCTCATTACCCTTGATGCTCTGGTAGACCTTCAGCCGCAACCGGTCCTTTTGTTCCTGAGAAAGTTGTTTCTCGGGCGTAATTCCTACGAGTGTATAAATGCCGCTCACAATGACATCTGCCTGTTTTACCCCTGACACGGTTACTGCCAGATCATGAATTTCCTTCGCATTTTTCGCCTCATAGTTTTTTTCATTCACATTGGGAGCATCATTTTGGGAGTTCGGCAATTTCTTCATGTTGACCTTCGTTGGAGCCTTGTAGTTTTTATCTTGGTTCAGATCCAGTTCTTGTTCTGAACAGCCCGAAATCATGATCACCGCTCCAATGACTAGCAAATAGTTTCGCATGGAATAACCCTCTCTTTTTCATTGTTAGGGTTAGTGTTCAATCTTCCACATGCAAATATTCATTTTGTTAATATGTGCCCTTGGAGGTAAGTATTGGTATAATGAAAAAAACGCCATACGGAGGTTGCTATGTTTCCGCTTATCGATTCCTTGCCGAACTATTCGGCTGTTTATTTAGAAGCATTGGAGAAGAAAGGCAGACAGGAAAGTACCATCAGGCGATATTTTTATGATGTGAATGACTTTTTGGCATGGATGCGTGTCGTCAAAAAAGAGGACAGCTTTTCAGCCTTTCAGTCACTGCAAACCAGAGACTTTCAATTGTATTTTGATTTTTTAATGAACGAGCGCCGCTATTCGCTTCGCACTCTTCAGCGTGTACTGACAGTGCTCAAGCAGCTCGTCCAGTTTCAGATCGCTTTAGGGAACCTTTCTTTCAATCCGGTAAACGGCGTTCAAATCGGTCCTAAGGATGATCCTTTTTTTACGGAAGAGGACTTTATCACAAAGGAAGAGCTCCAGCGGCTGTTTGAAACCGTGCGTTCGTATGAGGGCTTAACGGAAAATCAGCAAAAATACCGTCACATGCTGATCGACCGCAACCAGTCGATTATTACGCTGCTTGCCTACTATGGATTAACGCTGCATGAGCTCACATCACTCAGAATGAAACATATCAACTTCACAAAAGGGTATGTTCATGTTCCGTCAGAAACGAGCCTTACCCGAGACATACCATTAGAGAAAAATAACCAGATGTTGCTTTATTCCTATTATGAGACCATCCCACAGGCCGTTCGTCCGGCATGGTATTCCAACGACCACTTCCTGGCTGCTTTTGACTATCAGCGGGGAACCTACCGCTGGGTATACAAAACACGTTCCCCAAAACCGCTCACCCAGATTGCGGTACAAAAAATGATCCGGCTTGAAATCCAAAGATCCGGTTTGCGCAAGGGGATATCGGCGCAGCATCTGAGGAGAACGTGCATTCTGAATGATGTAAAGGCAGGACTTGATTTTGAAATCATGAAAACCAAATACGGATTCAAATCTCCCCTAAGCCTCCGCCGATACTATGATTATCTTCAGGCCATACCAACATAAAAAAACCTTGCTGAACGTTCAGCAAGGTTTTTTTTCAGTTCCCAACGTACCTATGTATCAATTTTCAGCCGGCAGCTCCACCGGACGATGAGGTGTGAAAGTTGAGATGGCATGTTTGTATATTAAGTGTTGTTTTCCTTCTGATTCCAGGATGACCGTAAAGTTATCGAACCCTTTCACCAGCCCTTTAAGTTGAAAACCATTTAGTAAATATACAGTCACATAGATATTTTCTCGTCGTAATTGGTTCAAATACTGATCCTGGATATTGATCGCTTGCTTCATGTATACGTCCTCCTCATTTGCCATTAGAATAGTCATTCGACAAGTTCTTTTCTTTTCCTTCTACAAATAATCTGATTTCATTAAATTTCTCGTAAAAGTTTAAAGCGGACATATCAAACCATTGAACATCCATTTGATTTCTGAACCAGGTGTACTGGCGCTTGGCATATCGTCTAGAATTCCGCTTCAGAAGTTCGACAGCTTCTTCTAACGTCATACGCCCATCAAGATATTCATAGATCTCTTTATAGCCGATTGCCTGAACCGATTGGCAGTCCCGGACCCCTTCTCGATATAAACGCTCCGCTTCTGCCAAGAGTCCCTGGGACATCATTTGATCCACACGTTCATTGATTCGTTTATACAACAGGCTGCGTTCCATCGAAAGTCCGATTAAGCGTAAATCGTAAGGACTCTCTTGAGATTGTTCCTGCTCCTTGAGGGTCTCTGTCATCGTTTTTCCTGTTACATGATAGATTTCAAGCGCACGGATTACCCTTCTCACATTGTTTGGATGGATGCGAGTTGCACTCTCCGGATCTTTTTCCTGCAAAATGGCGTATAGCCAGTCCGCGCCTTTTTCTGAATGCAGATCCTCAAGCTTTTTGCGGTAATGTTCATCGCCGGATGCGGTTGAAAACATATATTTATGGGTGACCGAACGGATATACAACCCGGTGCCCCCGACAATAATGGGCAATTTACCGCGCTTGTTGATATCCGTAATACAGGTTTTAGCCCGATCCTGGAATTCTGCCGCAGAAAAAGAATCACATGGATCTTTTATATCAATCAGGTGATGCGGAATACCTTCCATCTCATCTTTTGAAATTTTCGCCGTCCCGATGTCCATGCCCCTGTAGATCTGCATGGAATCCCCGCTGATCACCTCACCGTTCAACGCTTTAGCCAGTTCTATTCCGGTTTTTGTTTTACCGACCGCCGTGGGACCGACAATTACAATCAATCGTTCTTTCATAAAAACTCCTATCAATCATCAATTGATTTTAACTCTGTTTCTTCCTATCATATACGAAAACTCACAAAAAACCAAAATGGTAAAAAACCGGTGCCTTTATAAATGAAGCACCGGTTTTTGGGATTACATGACGCGCTTAAACATCTTTTCCATTTCATAGGTTGAAAAGTGCACGATGATTGGCCGGCCATGTGGACATGTATAAGGATCTTCACTCTTTCGGAGTGTCTCAAGCAGCGAGAATATTTCATCATTGCGCAGATGATGATTGGCTTTAATGGAGCCTTTGCACGACATCATAATCGCTGCTTTTTCACGTAATTTTTTAATATCCGCCTTTTTATCTTTTAATACCTGACCGATAAGGTCTTCAATGCTTTCCTGTTCATAGCCTGAAGGAAACCATTGAGGGTGAGCTTTAACAATGAATGTACCCAATCCGAAGGGTTCAAGAAAAACACCCACCTGCTCAAGAGCTTCAAGGTTGTCATTAATCGTCAGCGCTTCTTTGCTTGTAAACTGAAAGGTTAGCGGGATCATCAGCTCCTGCAGCTCTGATGCGACCTGTCCTACTTTTTCTCTGAAAAATTCATATTTGATCCGTTCCTGTGCCGCATGCTGGTCGATAAGATACATGCCTTCTTCATTCTGAGCAATGATATAGGTTCCATGCATTTGCCCGATCGGATACATGACAGGGATTTTTTCAATCTTTTCCTCCGGTTGTTCCTTTGGCTTTACCACTGGTTCCGGTTCAAATGAGGGTGCTTCTTCCTGTATAAATGGTTCTTCAAGGATGTCTGCTTCTGAAGCCTTTTCCACCTTAGAAATGGAGTCGAATGCCGGGATTGTGGCCGGCTGGACCGGGCTGAAACCTGCTGGTTCTTCCTGCAGCTTTGCAGTTCCGTTCCATACTTGAGCCTTTTTTGGAGCATCTGCTTCTTCAGTGATGGTGTTCGTGTTCTCCGGAGAAGATAACCGGTGTTCGAACGAAAAGGATCCTTGTTCTGAGTAATCCTTTTGCGGTTTCTGTTCAATCCTCACCGGTTCGGGAATCAGCCTGAGGGACCGGAGTACGTTTCTCACTTCTTCTTCAATGAGACCGGTGAGCTCCGGTTCTTTGCTCAACCTGGCTTCCAGCTTGGAAGGATGAACGTTTACATCAATAATGGACGGGTCCATTGTGATGGACAGAGAAACAACCGGATGCCTGCCAATCGGCAAGAGTGTATGATACGCCTGCTGGATGGCACGCTGGACATTGTAATTTTTGATATATCGGCCGTTCATGAACAAGGAAACATAATTTCTTGAAGCTCTTGTTATTTCCGGTTTTGCAATATAACCATTGATTTCATAGTCCAGGGATTTGGCGGACACCGGGACCATGTTTCTGGCAACGTTCATTCCGTAAACGGCTGCGATGACATTTAACACATTCCCGTTGCCATTCGTGTTTAATATATCGCGTCCATTATGGCGCAGTCGGAATGAGACTTCCGGATGGCCCATCGCCAGCCGGTTGATCACATCTGAAATGTTTCCAAGCTCTGTATTGATCGTCTTCATGTGCTTCAGTCTGGCCGGTGTATTATAAAATAAATGGCGGACGGTAATGTCAGTTCCTTTTCTCGCGTTAGTGGAAGAAAGAGACTGAACCTCTCCATTTACCAGCACCAGTGTTGTCCCCGGTCCATTTCCTGTTCCTGTACTCATTTCCATATGGGAAACAGAAGCGATGGAGGGCAACGCTTCTCCACGAAAGCCCATTGTGCGGATCTGAAACAGGTCCTGCTCTTCTTTTATTTTACTCGTGGCGTGCCGGCTGAAGGCAAGCTTGCAGTCCTCGGGTTCAATGCCGTCCCCATTGTCAATGATCCGAATGAGAGAGAGTCCTCCCTCTTCCAGTTCGATTTCAATGCGGGTAGAGTGCGCATCGATTGAATTTTCCACAAGTTCCTTCACGACTGATGCAGGACGCTCAACGACCTCACCCGCCGCAATTTTATTAGATAGGTGATCGTCCAGTTGGATAATTTTTCCCACTTGATCGTCTCCTTTATTTTACTTTCTTTTGCAGGTTAAACAACGCATTCATTGCATCGAGAGGTGTCATCTCCAAGAGATTAAGAGATTTCAACTCTTGCTCCACCACTGAAGTTTCCCTCTTTTTGCTGGAATGGGGTTCTTCAGCAAACAGGCTTAGCTGGGTGTCCTCTTCCGCTACCTTATCAATCTCTTTTACTGCTTTTTTAGGAGAATGGTCGAAGGATTCGAAATCCAGCAAAATTTCTTTCGCCCGTTCGATGACGCCTGTTGGCAATTCTGCCAGCTGCGCGACATGAATACCAAAGCTTTTGTCGGCTTGGCCATCGATAACTTTATGAAGGAACACCAATTTCCCTTGCTCCTCAATCGCTGACACATACACGTTTTTCAATGAATCAAGTTCGGATTCCAGTACGGTCAATTCATGATAATGGGTGGAAAACAGCGTCTTGGCTCCGATATGGTGATGAATGTATTCAACGATGGACTGTGCCAGGGCCATTCCGTCATAGGTAGATGTTCCTCTTCCGATTTCATCCAGCAGAATGAGGCTTTCTCTCGTTGCTTTTTTCAAGGCGTACCGCGTTTCAAGCATTTCCACCATAAATGTACTTTGTCCGCCTACCAGGTCATCCGCCGCTCCAATCCGGGTGAAAATTTGGTCGAAAAGCGGGAGCTCTGCCTGATCGGCTGGTACGAAGCAGCCGATCTGCATCATGATGGCGGTCAATGCCAGCTGTCTCATGTACGTGCTTTTCCCGGCCATGTTCGGTCCTGTTATCAGCAGCATGGACCGATCGGAGTTTAAACTGATATCATTGGGCACGTACTCTTGGGCGTCCATCACCTTTTCCACCACCGGATGGCGGCCGTTGATGATTTCCACGTGGTTGGAATCTGAAATAACCGGCTTCACATAGCGCTGCTCCTCACTGACTGTGGCAAACGCCTGAAGGACGTCAATTTCACTAAGCTGTTTGGCCAACTCCTGAAGGGACTGGATATAGCCTTTTACGTGTTCTCTTACCTGTAAAAACAAATCATATTCGAGCGCAACCATCTTTTCCTCAGCTTCAAGAATAAGACGCTCTTTTTCTTTAAGATCCGGTGTAACAAACCGCTCAGCATTGGCAAGCGTCTGCTTTCGCTCATAGCGGCCTTCCGGGATCAGCGAAAGGTTGGACCGGGTAACTTCTATAAAATATCCAAAGATCCGGTTGTAGCCGATCTTTAGAGATTTGATTCCCGTTTCATTTCGTTCTCTTTGTTCAAGGGAAGCAATCCATGCTTTTCCGTTCACACTGGCATCCCGATATGTATCCAGTTCTTCATGGTAACCATCTTTAATGATTCCTCCTTCTTTGATAGAGAGAGGGGGATCGTCATGCAGCGAACGCTCAAGATAGTCAAATAAATCTTCGTGCAAATCCATCTTATATGAAATCTCGAGGCTGTATGGATTTTTCAGCTGTGAAAGACTCTGTTTGATTCCCGGCACGCTTCCAAGCGTATGCTTTAATTGAATCAGGTCGCGTGCTGTAATGTTCCCGAACGACACTTTTCCTGCCAGCCGCTCCAGGTCATACACTTTTTTTAGCTGGTCGCGAAGCTCCTGCCGGACGAAAAATTCCTGCATCAGTTCTTCCACTACCCCAAGCCGCTGTTTGATCCGTTCTGGTATAAGCAGAGGCTGTTCAATCCATTGTTTCAGTCTTCGGCTTCCCATCCCTGTTACTGTACGGTCAAGAAGCCATAACAAAGAACCTTTCTTGCCTTTTGCCCTGTTCGTTTCCACCAGCTCCAGGTTTCGTTTCGAGAAGCTGTCTAGCTTCATGTATTCATTAAGATGCTGAACACTGACCGGCTGAATATGATCCAATGCCCGTTTTTGGGTGTGCAGCAAATAGTGAAACAAACGTCCGCATGCTTCCTTCAGAAGCGGACTTTCATTTTCCCCGAGTAAATGCGCAAAGGGATCGGGTACTTCCCCCTCATCCTGAATGGAGCTTGTGATCTGATAACGAAGCCGGAGTGGTTCGGCAATCTCTTCATAAACCGGAGCCGACGATATAACTTCCCGTGCATGAAGGGCTTGTACCTCCTGAAGCAGCATAGTGGAGTCTCCCCTGAACTGATAGCCTTTCAGTTCACCGGTGGACAAGTCATTCAACACAATGCTGTATTCTTCCTCGCCGCAGGCAACCGCGGCGATAAAATTATTTTCCGTTTCTTTGAGAAGGTTGTGATCCATGACCGTTCCCGGTGTAATGATTTGGATCACTTCCCGTTTCACGACTCCTTTTGCTTCTTTCGGGTCTTCCACCTGCTCGCAGATGGCCACTTTATGGCCTGCTTCCACGAGCTGTTTAATATAGTTGGCGGCAGAATGGTGGGGCACGCCGCACATTGGAATGCGGTCGGACGTTCCGCCGTCTCTGCTTGTCAGTGTAATTTCAAGGAACTGAGATGCCTTCACCGCATCCTCAAAGAACATTTCATAAAAATCACCGAGCCTGAAAAATAAAAAAGCGTCCCGGTGCGACGATTTGATTTTTAAATACTGCTGCATCATGGGAGTATATTGGGCCATGCTTTCACCTAACTTCTAAGTACTTTTTACAATAGTTCATTATAGCATAGTACGATTGCGAAGACTCAAGAAAACAAATCCTTTCCCACAATAAAAAAGCAAGGAAGAAGGCCCCTTCTTCCTTGTGCTTTTATTCCTCCAGTTCGCCCATGAAGAACTGGTCGATATCTTCAACATCCTCATCGTCGAGCCCGTAATCCCAATCCTTATCTTCCCACTCATCTGGCTTGGCATCGGAGTTTACATAAACACATACCTTCGTTTCGCCAATCACATCACACACAAATTCCCGTTCACACTGAATGACCATACGGCTGCCGTTCGGTGAAATGGTGCATTCGAGCGTGTTCGGGGCCTGAATGCAGCGTGCAGAAACATCAAGGTCCTTGCCCGTGGCATGTTCATCTTTTGTACTCAGAATAATTTCATCCTTATAGCCCACGGTTTCCGTGCATACTTCCGTTTTCGTGTTATTGTTGTATGAATACCAAATGTTTACATCATATCTGCCTTCCACTGTCACGCTGTCATCCGCCGACCTGGTAGCTTTAAAGGTATGATTGATGATCCAGCTTCCCAGAATGCTCGTCGGTTTATGACTCGGAGTGATCGTATGTGTTGACTGAGAGAATTTCCGTCCCTTGCCGCATACAGCTTTGCAGATTATCTCTCTGTAATTCAGATCTTGATCTATGTTCGCCATAGACTTAACCCCTCCTCTTCCAATCTTCATTTCATCCTATGCAGGGCGAATGACTAGTGTGCTAACTATTTTTTTATGAATCCGTTAATACAGTTTATGTAAGATGCCCAGATGGTGACCTGTTTTTTAAAATTTTTATATTAATAATACGGTACGTGAAATTTAAAAAAGCATAAAAAAAAGACCAAGAGAATGTCAGATTCTCCTGGTCTTGTGCCTTAATGGCATCCGCAGCTGCCGCTTGCGCAGCTTTCAGCTGATCCGGTGGTTCCTTTTAACTGGTCTCCGCCGGTCGATTCGATGATCTCGTCGGTAACTGTATTGGAAATCGTATGAGACACCATCTGTAATATGTCATTCACATCCGCTTGTGACTGCTTGAATTCCTGAACAACCGGAATGCTGTCCATTTCTGCCATAAGGGAGTCAATCTTGGCTTCCATTTCTTTATGTGCTTCATGCTTGCCATAATGCTGAAGATTGACGGCTTCTTTTTGTAATTGTTTAATCCGGGCAACCAATGTAGATACATTGCTGTTTTCATTAATTTGCTGTTCCGCCCTTTTGAAAAAATCCACTTCTTCGGTTTGAGCAATCATTTCCGCCAATTCTTTTGCTTTGTCTAAAATATCACTTTTTGTATAGCTCATCCTTAAACCACTCCCGCCTTTTCGTCTGCTAGATCACCGCTTAATGTCCATGTTTTTGCATCCGTAATATGGACTTTAACAATCTTTCCAATCAAATGCTTCGGCCCTCTGAAGTTTACTACTTTATTGGAGGCCGTATGACCGGACAGGACTTCCGGATTCTTCTTGCTTTCCCCTTCAACGAGTACCTCGACCACCGTGTCAAGATAAGCCTGGTTTTTGCGGAGGGAAATTTCATTCAGGACGGCATTCAAACGCTGCAGTCTGTCCTTTTTCACTTCATGCGGCACATTATCCTTCATCTTCGCTGCAGGTGTCCCCTCCCTTGGTGAGTAGATGAACGAATAGGCTGCGTCAAATTCCACTTCTTTTACAAGAGATAAGGTGTCCTGAAACTGTTCTTCAGTTTCGTTTGGAAACCCGACAATAATGTCTGTCGTAAATGAAGCATTCGGGATCGCATTCTTGATTTTGCCCGCCAGCTCAAGGAAATGTTCACGGGTGTATTTTCTGGCCATGAGCTTTAAAATATCACTGTTCCCGTGCTGGACTGGCAGGTGAATATGTTCTACAAGGTTTCCTCCCTTGGCGAGCACTTCGATCAGATGGTCATCAAAGTCACGGGGATGACTGGTAGTAAACCGGACTCTCGGGATATCGATTTTACGGATTTCATCCATAAGATCGCCGAGGCCGTATTCTATGTCCTCAAAGTCTTTACCATACGCATTGACGTTCTGCCCGAGCAGTGTGACTTCCTGATAGCCGTTCCGGGCCAGGTGCCTTACTTCCTCGATAATATCCTCCGGACGGCGGCTTCGTTCCTTTCCTCGGGTATACGGAACGATGCAGTACGTACAGAACTTGTCACAGCCGTACATGATGTTGACCCATCCCTGAATGTTGCCTTTGCGCACACGCGGGAGGTTCTCTACGATATCTCCCTCTTTGGACCACACTTCCACGACACGCTCTTTGGAAAAGTAGGCTTCTTTTACAATTTGAGGCAGTCTGTGGATGTTATGGGTACCGAATATCATGTCCACCTGATCATACGTTTTAAGAAGCTTGTTCACGACTGATTCTTCCTGGGACATGCAGCCGCACACTCCGATTAAAAGATCGGGATTTTCAACCTTCATCGGTTTTAAGTGGCCCAGTTCACCAAACACTTTGTTTTCCGCATTTTCCCGGATGGCACAGGTGTTCAGCAAAATCAAGTCAGCTTCCTTCATGTCTGTTGTTGCTTCATAACTCATATCGGACAGGATGCCGGCCATGACCTCGGTGTCATGTTCATTCATCTGGCAGCCGTATGTTCTGATATAGAATTTTTTGCCGGCACCGATTTTTTTCAAGTCTTCATCGACGGCAAAATCTTTTACGATGTTAATTTGTTCTTTTCCGCGTTTCTTCGCGTCCTTCAATGACGGAGGCTGATAGGTTGTCTGAAAATAGCTGGCATAATCCTTCGTCGTTTTTTCTTTATCTTTCGCAGGTGTTGATCCTGGTTGATTCACTGCAATTCCTCCCTAAACGTTCTGGGGCCGTTTCTTTCATAACTTTAATATTATAACAGACTTCCCGCTCAAAAGGAATGTTTGCCATGGTAATGCTCTTGTATTTAACCATACTTATATTTCACTTTATTAATAAATAAGAGTAAAATAGAATCAGAAACTTTGCAAACGAAAGAGATGATGGTTTTATGTACTGGAAACGCTCCCTATGGATCCTCTGGCCGGCCAATTTTCTCATTGCGGCCGGCATGAGTCTGATCATCCCCTTCTTACCCCTTTATATCGAAAAGCTTGGCGTTCATAACCTCCAGCAGGTGGAGCATTGGACCGGCTGGATTTTTTCAGCCCAATTTATTACCTCTTTCTTGTTTCAGCCGCTCTGGGGCTCGCTTGCCGACCGCTACGGACGTAAAGCCATGCTCATCCGCTCTGCGACCGGAATGGGAGCTATTACTGCATTGATGGGCTTTGCCACCGGGCCGGGCCAGCTGTTGATTCTTCGCCTGATCAACGGTTTGTTTTCGGGCTTTATTTCCATGAGCATCTCCCTTCAAGCCTCCGTTACGCCTGATGAGCACGCCGGCAAATCACTGGGCACCCTGCAAACGGGCCAGATCGTCGGAACCCTTGTCGGTCCTTTAATCGGTGGCTTTTTATCGGAAGTGTTCGGCTTTGAAGGCGTCTTTTTCGTAACGGGCGGGCTCACTTTGATCGCCGGCCTGGTCGTCCTGTTTCTCATTCATGAAGATGTAACGGTGAAAACGAAAAAGGGTCAAAAGCAGAAAAAGAAAAAGGAATACAAAGCATTGCGACCGCTTTTTCCTGTTTTTATTGCGGCTGCCATTACTCAGCTCGCCATGATGAGCATTCAGCCGATCATCACACTTTACACGAGAACGATTTATCACGGCCAGCATCTAACCCTGATTGTTGGTTTGATCAGTGCGGTAACCGGGATCGCCAACCTCATTGGTTCACCCATACTGGGAAGGATCGGTGATAAAATCGGCCAGCGAAAGGTGCTCATTTTCTCTCTGATCATGGCCACCCTCGCTTTTCTGCCGCAAGTCCTGGCCACCAACGTCAAGGTGCTTCTTGCGGGAAGGTTTCTGCTCGGCCTCTTTATCGGTGGGATGATTCCTTCGTTAAATATACTTGTAAAAAAACTCGCTCCCGCTCATCTTCAGGCGACAGCATTCGGTCTCAGTTCATCGGCACGCTTTCTCGGAAATCTGCTGGGCCCGCTGCTCGGCACCTTTATTGCAGCCACCTATAATATTAAAGACATCTTTTACATTACGATGATCTTTCTCTTGATCAACATGGTTTCCATCGCAAGAAACAAAAAGCTCCGTCTGGCGCTTTCACAGCAAAAAAAGGCATCCTGAACATGGTTCAGGATGCCTTTTCTTTTTTTACATAAATTCCGCGAGCAACTCATTGAATTTCTGCTCATCCATTTTGAGGTCAGCATGAGCGAGTGCGTCTTGGCTGTAGCCGTGAGCCAATTCCTGGTAGGATGGCTTCTGTGTGTTTTGATAGATGATTCCCTTGACCAGTCCGTCATGCTCCATTAAGGTTTGCATGGCCTTCATACGGTTGGAAGAATCATATCCTTCGATCGTATCAAGACTGATTAAGTGCTCTTTAAACCAGTCATACGTGTTCACTTTATTGTATGTCACACAAGGCGAGAATACATTAATCAGGGAGAACCCTTTGTGCTCGATACCTTTTTGAATAATCGCAGTCAATTCTTTTAAATCACTGGAAAAGCTCTGTGCAACAAAAGTGGCGCCTGCGGTAAGGGCAAGCTCCATGATTCCGATGGCTGATTCCACAGAACCCTCTGGTGTACTTTTCGTCTTAAAGCCTTCAGCAGATCGCGGAGACGTTTGCCCTTTGGTTAATCCGTAAATTTGATTGTCCATAACGATGTACGTGACATCAATGTTTCGGCGGATGGCATGAACGGTATGGCCCATACCGATGGCAAATCCATCGCCGTCACCACCGGAAGCAATAACGGTCAGGTCACGGTTTGCCATTTTAACGCCCTGAGCAATCGGCAGCACGCGTCCATGGATGCCATGGAAGCCATAGGATTTGATATAACCGGAAATACGTCCGGAACAGCCGATGCCGGAAATGACGGCGAGATCATCCGGCTCAAGACCCACGTTGGCTGCTGCCCGCTGTATGGATGCCTGAACGGAGAAATCTCCGCAGCCGGGACACCAATTCGGTTTTACTGAGTTTCTGAATTCTTTAAACGTCGCCACTTAAACCAGCTCCTTGCATTTATTGAAAACTTCCGATGGAAGGAAAGGATTACCATCATATTTCAAGATGCTTTCAATCTTTTCGTGTGATCCAAGGTTCATCTTGAGAATGTTGGCAAGCTGACCTGTTGCGTTATTTTCGATAACAGCTACTTTTTTCGCTGAATCCACCAATTCTTTCATTTCTTTAAGCGGGAACGGATGAATCAGGCGAAGGTGTGCATGGTTCACCTTATGTCCTTCTGCTTCCAGACGAGGAATGATTTCTTCAATCACACCCCGGGTGGAATTAAAACCAACGAGCAGCAGGTCGGCTTCCTCGTTCGGCGTGTATTTAACGACTGGTGTATTGAATGTTAAATTCTTAAGCTTTCTCAAGCGTTTATCCATTTGCTTCAGGCGGTTGGCTGCCACCTCGGAAGGCTTGCCCGTCTCATCGTGCTCTACCCCGGTTACGTGATGAATACCGTTTTTCATCCCAGGGATGACACGCGGCGAAACGCCTGATTCTGTTACTTCATATCGTTTGAAATAACCGCCTTCCACTTCCGGAAGCTCAGCGTTCAGGTCCAGTGCGCCGCGGCGAATTTCCACTTTTCCAAAGTCAAGCGGTTCAACGGACTGCTTGCCGAGTGAAAGCTGAAGATCGGTCAAAAGAATAACAGGACATTGATATTCTTCGGCAATATTTAGTGCTTCCACTGCATCATAAAAGGCTTCCTCTGCGGTACTTGGCGCCATAACGACCTTTGGAATTTCACCATGAGTACCGTAAATCATAGCCATCAAGTCGGACTGTTCCTGTTTGGTAGGAAGTCCTGTACTCGGGCCTCCGCGCTGCGTATCGACGATTACGAGCGGCGTTTCGGTCATGCCGGCAAGACCGATAGATTCCATCATGAGGGACAAACCTGGTCCTGCAGAAGAAGTAACTGTACGAACACCGGCATAGTTCGCGCCGATTGCCATTGTGGCTGCCGCAATCTCATCCTCTGTCTGAATAACAGTTCCGCCAAACTGGGGAAGCTTTTTAATCAGGTATTCCATAATTTCAGACGCCGGTGTAATCGGATAAGCAGACATGAAACGCACGCCACCTGCCACAAAACCAAGAGCGATCGCATCATTGCCAATCATAAACATCCGTTTTTGACCATCCGCCTTGTTCAACTGGAAGCCTGCAAGAGGTCCGCCGGCTGCCTCCATAAAGTAAGCCGCACCCCTTCGGATGGCTTCCATGTTCTTTTCAACGACTTTAGCGCCTTTTCGTAAAAAGATTTCTTCCACTACTTCGGTATAAGCTTCAGCGGGAAGATCAAGAACCGCACTGGTTGCCCCGATGGCTACCATGTTTTTCATGAGCGATGTTCCGAGCTCATTGGCAATCTCCGTAAACGGCACGGAAAAAAGCCTGACCTTTGATCCTTCTGGTACGACCGGATTGAATTTAGCATCACCGATGACGACACCGCCGTCCCGCATTTCATGTATATTAACATCGATCGTTTCCTGGTCAAATGCGACAAGAATATCCAGATCATCGGAAATCGATCTGGTTTGCTTTGTGCTGACGCGGATTTTATTATTCGTATGGCCGCCTTTAATTCGAGAAGAAAAGTGCCGGTAGCTGTAGAGATAGTATCCAAGCCGGTTTAAGGCCATGGCAAAAATTTCACCGGTACTGTCGATTCCTTCCCCTTGCTGTCCGCCAACTTTCCAGGAAAGTTGATCAATCATGTACTCCACCCCTTCTATTCTTTTCATCCGTATACTCATCCACAGCTTCATTGGAGAAATAAAAATAAATCTCAATGTATAAAAATACGCTCTTTTCCTGTCGAAAATAAGCGCGCTGATTCTTGAGATGGGTATCAGTTTGTGTGTTTAAATATGTACTAAACGCTTACAATTCTAGCTCTATATTCGCAAAAAAGCAAGTATTCTTGGAAATAAATCCAGGACCCTTCCGTGAAAAAGGCCTGTTCACATGAATTCATGAAAACAGGCCAGTCCATGGTTTTTTCAATTATCGAGGTTCCACGATCAACTTGATCGCAGTCCGTTCCTCTCCATCGATCAGAATATCCGTAAAAGCAGGAATACAAATGAGGTCGACTCCGCTGGGTGCTACAAATCCTCGTGCAATGGCTACTGCCTTAACGGCTTGGTTTAATGCACCTGCCCCAATTGCCTGTATTTCAGCCCCTCCACGTTCACGAAGGACTCCGGCAAGCGCACCAGCTACAGAATTAGGGTTGGATTTTGCTGAAACTTTTAATATTTCCATTAATTTGTACCTCCTTAGAGATCTGATACCAATTCTACTATATTCATTGGTAAGAGCCCGTATTCCTGCAGACGGAAAAGTTTCATTCAGATCAATGAGCCTGAGCGTGTATACGGCATGACGATTGGCCTCTTATTCAAAAAACGGGTGGTCATCGTTAATAAGAATCGTCTTGATACTTTTGGCTTTTCCAGTTGCAGGATCACACTCTATTAATACGCCACTTAACTGTTCCCGTCCGGAAGATACTTCAAACCTTACCGGTAAACTGGTAACAAACTTTTTTATCACCGCTTCCCGGTCCATACCAAGGATTCCGTCATAGGGGCCGGTCATGCCGACATCGGTCAAATAAGCCGTTCCTTCCGGCAAGATCCGCTGATCGGCGGTTTGAACGTGTGTGTGGGTTCCGACAACAGCCGTCACCTTGCCATCCAAAAACCATCCCATTGCTTGTTTTTCACTGGTTGCCTCTGCATGGAAGTCCACAAAGATAATAGGCGTCCGTTTGCGCATATCGCGGATCAGCTCTTCGGCTTTTTCAAACGGGCAATCGAGGGGTGGCAGGAAGGTTCTACCCTGCAGATTGATAATACCAACCTCAAGCTGGTTCATCTTTAAAATTGCGGAACCACTGCCCGGTGTCCCCTCCGGAAAGTTGGCCGGACGGACAAGCTGGGGAGTCGTATCAATAATTTCAAAGATCTCTTTATTGTCCCACGCATGGTTGCCAAGGGTAATCGCCTGGGCTCCCGCTTCAAATATTCCTTTTACGATTTTGCCGGTAATTCCTCTGCCATGGGCCGCGTTTTCACCATTTACAATGGTGACAAGCGGCTGGTACTTACGTTTCAGCTTCGGCAGGTACATATCGATCATCTTTCTTCCCGGGGCCCCTACAACATCCCCTATGAATAAAATCTTCATCAGGCTCTCCTTTTTCATTCAACTTCTGCATAAAAACAAAATAAAGTGGTTTTCACCACTTTATTTTGCGTACTCAACTGCTCTTGTTTCCCGAATGACTGTAACTTTAATATGTCCCGGATAATCCAGTTCATTTTCAATTTTTTTCGTAATATCGCGTGCCAGACGGTAAGAAGCCACATCATCGATTAAATCAGGTTTAACCATGATTCGGATTTCTCTTCCTGCCTGAATGGCGAAAGATTTTTCCACGCCGTCGAAGGATTCGGAGATCTCTTCGAGTTTTTCCAAACGGCGAATGTACGTTTCAAGCGTTTCACGGCGTGCGCCCGGCCTTGCTGCCGATAATGCATCAGCTGCGGCTACAAGCGTCGCAATGATGGACGTTGGTTCTGTATCACCATGGTGGGATGCAATTGAATTGATCACCACTGGATGTTCTTTGTACTTTGTCGCCAATTCCACGCCGATATCCACGTGGCTGCCTTCCACTTCATGGTCAATGGCTTTTCCGATGTCATGAAGCAAGCCTGCACGGCGAGCCAAATGAACATCTTCTCCAATTTCTGCAGCCATCAGCCCGGTAAGGTAGGCCACTTCCGTTGAATGCTTCAACACGTTCTGACCATAGCTTGTACGATATTTCAATCGGCCTAAAATCTTTATCAAGTCAGGGTGAAGGCCATGAACACCTATTTCAAATGTAGTCTGTTCACCGACTTCACGGATGTATTCATCCACTTCACGGCGGGATTTCTCCACCATTTCTTCAATGCGCGCCGGGTGAATCCTTCCATCCTGGACCAGCTTATCAAGCGCCAGACGGGCAATTTCCCGACGGATCGGGTCGAATCCTGAAAGAATGACCGCTTCAGGTGTATCATCGATGATCAAATCAATACCTGTGAGCGTTTCCAGTGTTCGGATGTTTCGCCCTTCACGCCCGATGATCCGACCCTTCATCTCATCATTTGGCAGGTTAACGACGGAAACCGTCGTTTCAGCAACGTGGTCAGCCGCACAGCGTTGGATCGCCAGAGAAAGAATTTCTTTCGCTTTCTTGTCTCCTTCTTCCTTGGCACGGTTTTCCATATCTTTCACCATCATAGCCATTTCGTGTGAAACTTCGTTTTCCACTTCTCCCATGATGATCAGCTTTGCTTCTTCACGTGTAAAGCCGGATATGCGTTCCAATTCTTTTTGCTGCTCTCTGAGCAGCTCCTCCACTTTGCTTTCAATCTCTTCAATTTGTCGTTGTTTTTTGGTGAGAGACTCCTCGCGTTTTTCCAATGATTCCTCTTTTTTATCAAGAGTCTCACTTTTTCTGTCCAGAATCTCTTCTTTTTGAACCAATCGTTGTTCTTGTCTTTGAAGCTCATTTCTGCGATCTCGAATTTCGCGCTCTGCTTCTGTTCTGAGCTTATGGATTTCATCTTTTGCTTCAAGCAGCGCTTCCTTCTTGCTGGCTTCACCGTCTCGTTTTGCATCTTCGACGATTTGGGCTGCAGCATTTTCAGCGCTCGAAATTTTCGCTTCGGCGATCTTTTTCCTAACAAGATATCCGACAACTGCACCGACACCTGCTGAGACAAGCAAACTGGAGATGAAGACAATAAATGTTGTTTCCATGTTTCCACCTCCTCTTGCTATCTACTTTTTGTACTGGGTCATAAGCATCATTCGTGTAACAAAGTGTTGTGCACTAGTCATGCCATTCTCAATTTTAAGCTCATATCATTTAATTTCGAGTGAAATCAAAGTATATCTCCATTTTATAAACTACAGCCCGTTATGTCAAGAGATGTCAAATCACCTATAATAAATCTTCCTTATGAAATTGGCAAGTTTTAATTCCTTCCAATCTTCAAAATCTGCACACGACGGTTTTTAACATACTGCAAAAAAAGGCCGTACATTCGGGATGTACGGCCTTCGGGTGCTATTCGGTTAGCTCAAATTCCTCTTCTTCTTCCGGCCGGGCAGCAGCATCAACGGTGTTGACTTCCCCACCCAATTGATAATAGCTTCTGATTTGGGTGATGATTTCTTCCGCCACTTCTTCATTTTCTTTTAAGAATTGCTTGGAGTTCTCTCTGCCCTGGCCGAGACGGTCTCCATCAAAGGAGTACCAGGCGCCGCTCTTTTGAACCACGTCAATATCGGAACCAATATCAAGGATTTCCCCTTCTCTTGAAATCCCTTCGCCGTACATAATGTCCACCTCTGCCTGTTTAAACGGAGGTGCAACCTTGTTTTTAACCACTTTGATTCTTGTTTTATTCCCTACCATATCGGTTCCCTGCTTGAGGGTTTCCGCACGGCGGACTTCAAGACGGACAGAAGAATAAAACTTAAGCGCGCGTCCACCCGGAGTGGTTTCAGGGTTTCCGAACATAACGCCCACTTTTTCACGAATCTGGTTGATAAACACCGCGATGGTTTTGGATTTGCTGATTGCTCCGGAAAGCTTACGCAAAGCCTGGGACATCAATCTTGCCTGAAGACCCACATGGGAATCTCCCATTTCGCCTTCAATCTCTGCTTTTGGCACAAGAGCCGCAACAGAGTCAATGATCAGAATATCCACTGCACCGCTTCGGACTAGGGCTTCAGCAATTTCAAGCGCCTGTTCGCCTGTATCCGGCTGTGACAGCAGAAGCTCATCGATGTTTACGCCAAGTTTTTGGGCATACACCGGGTCAAGGGCATGCTCCGCATCAATAAAAGCAGCTTGTCCGCCGTTTTTCTGGACTTCAGCAATCGCATGAAGCGCAACGGTTGTTTTACCGGAAGATTCAGGTCCGTAAACTTCAATGATTCTTCCCCGTGGATATCCGCCTACACCAAGCGCGATATCAAGCGCCAAAGATCCGCTCGAGATGGTGGAGACTCTCTGTTCAGCCTGCTCGCCAAGTTTCATGATGGAACCTTTTCCGAATTGCTTTTCGATCTGGCGCAAGGCCATGTCAAGTGCCGCTTTGCGGTCGCTCATGTAATCACTCCTCAAATTTATATCATTGCACATGTAAGTACAAAATGATGTCATTTCCTATAGTTCTATTTTACTTCTTTTTTGCTCATTTGCCAATCTTTTTGCGAACATTTATTCGATTTTTTATTGACCTTTCTTGACCTTTGTCAACAAAAAGAACAATCCGTGCTTTACCGACCGCTCTCTTATGCTTGCCCGTGAGCCGGAGAGGCTGAGCGAAAATACCTCTGTTCCGTTCTTGTCCGACAAACCGATAAAAACGGTTCCCGGCTCCTTGCCTTCACTTTTATCCGGTCCTGCCACCCCGGTAAAACTGATGCCGATATCCGAACCAGTCAGCTTTCGGATGTTATCCGCCATTTGTTTAGCCGTGTCAGGACTTACAGCTCCATGGGATGCGAGAACGTCCGGGCTGACATCGAGCAGCTTTTCTTTCATCTCATTGCTGTAGCAAACCACAGAACCTTTGTAGAATGCTGAACTGCCGGGCAGCTCGGTCATCTGCTGCCCGAACCAACCGCCAGTAAGGCTCTCGGCAGAAGAAACGGTCAGGTTGCTGCTTTTTAAATATTCTGCTGTTGTTTCTGTCAGACTTGTTTCACCATATCCGTACAAAAATTCACCAACCCGCTCGTTAATGCGTTCTTCAAGCAGGTCCAGCTGAATTTGTGCCATATGTATATCTTTGAATTTGGCAGACAGTCTCAGGGTGACTTCATGACTGCCGGCGAGCGGCGCTACGGTCGGGTTGGTCTGCTCATCGATAATGTCCTGCAGTGTGGCTTCTAGGAGCGACTCACCAATGCCAAAAAAACGGAGGACTCTCGATACGATCGGTTCCACGCCAGGAAGCTTGGCGGTGAGATAGGTGATACCGAAATTCCTGAACATCGGGCGCATTTCCTTTGGCGGTCCCGGAAGAAGCATATACGTTATTCCATCCGCTTCAAGGGCCATGCCCGGCGCCATTCCGTTTTTGTTGGGCAGCACATCTGCCCCTTCAAGCACAAGCGCCTGTTTTCTGTTATTTTCGGTCATCGTTCTTCCTGTTCTCTTGTAATAGATCTCGATTCCTTCCATTGCTTCCACATCATACACCAGTTGTTTTCCCAAAACCGCAGCAATGGTTTCTTTGGTTAAATCATCTTTTGTCGGTCCGAGACCGCCGGTGAAAATGATCAGATTGGATCTCGTCTGAGCGTTCTTGATAACCGTTTCCAAACGTCCCGGATTATCACCCACTACGGAATGGTAAAAAACATTGATTCCGGCCTCAGCCAGTTCCGATGAAATAAATTGGGCATTGGTGTTTGCGATCTGTCCTAAAAGAAGCTCGCTTCCGACAGCAATAATTTCTGCATTCATTCGCGTATTCCCCCGTATTAATGTGGTATAAACTTTCGGTCTAATAAAAAAACAGGAGAATGATATGGTTCTCCTGTTCATGCTGTTATTTTGATTTTAGCATAACTTCTTTGTTTTGAATAAAATATTCCCACCCTGAATAAAGGGTAATCAGTGTAGCAGCCCACATGCTGATTTGGGCAAAAGGTATCCCGATCCATGCAAACGGAATATTGTGCAATAGCAAGGCAGATATGGCAATAATCTGGATCCATGTCTTCAGTTTCCCCATCTGGCTTGCTGCGATGACTGCCCCTTCTGCCGCTGCCACAAGACGGATGCCGGTGACGGCGAATTCACGGCTGAGGATAATGATGACCATCCAGGCCGGTGCGTAACCAAGCTGGACAAGCGCCACAAACGCAGCAGTTACGAGCAATTTATCCGCCAGAGGATCCAAAAATTTTCCGAAATTGGTCACCAGGCCGAGCTTGCGGGCGTAGTAGCCGTCCACCCAATCGGTACAGGAGGCAACAATAAAGATCAGAGCAGCCACCAAATGAGTGACCGGTAGATCCACGCCCATCCATGTGACAGTCCCCCATTCGAAACCGGTTAGTAGCACAATCATGAAGACTGGGATTAAAAAAATACGTGAAATAGTAATTTTATTTGGCAAATTCATTTTCTTTCCTCCAATTTTGACAGCGCGTACACGGCGTTACCTGTAGATTATTGTTTGCTGAAAGCCGTGTTTTTAATGACAATTCTCTGGTGGATCCCACGTTTTTCGGTAGGAATCGGGTAGGAGAACGGTTTACCATTAATCGTTAACTTCGCAAAATTGGCGGCTCCGATATTCAGTTCAACCTCTTTTTTACCGGTTAAATCATACTTGGCGGTATCTCCTTTTTTAAACATCTTGCTTGCCAGTTGTTTTGAATCTGCTTTTACATCCATATATACAGGTCCGTTCATTTTAAAGGCAATCTCGAATGCATCCGCTTCCTTGAGTTCGTATGTAGTGGTAATTCCCCGAGTGCCTTTTTTTACCAGAACTGCTTCTTTCTTTTCAGGTTGCTTTTGCTCTTTCGGTTTTTCCGGTGTTTTCTTTTCCGGTTCTTTCTTTTCTTCCTTTGCCTTTTCCGCACTGTCTTTTTCTGCGTTTTTGCTATTATCGATCTCTACAGACGCGGGATTCGAGCCATTAGAATTGCCGTTGGCTCCTGAGTCACGATTGGCAAGATATGCCCAAACGCCGACAAGGACAGCAAGAATTACGACAGAAACCAGCATTATGGGAAGCCAGGTTTTAAAAACAGATTCTCCGCCATCAAGCGACTGCTTGTTTCGTTCCGAACGTGGAATAAACTCCGTTGGCTCCTTTTCGGCTTTTGGGATTTCAGATTCAAACCGTTCGAATACGTCTTCATAATTCAACCCGACGGTTTCGCTGTAATTTTTTATAAACGCTCTGGCATAGAAGGAACCTGGCAGGACTTCATACCGCCCTTCCTCAATCGCCTGCAGGTAACGTTTTTGAATTTTAGTTTCCGTTTGGAGCTGTTCAAGGGAAAATCCTTTTTCCTCCCTGTTCTCTCGCAAAAAATTTCCTAGTTCAGTCAAGTTTACCACCTTCCACTAATTGAAGTCATTCAAATGCGGAAAATCCTACATCTGTTTCGATTGCTTCGTATGTGATTGCTTCATTGGGATCGTTTCGCAATTCAATGATGTAATCAAAATCACCCATGCTGTATTCCGTCTGTTGAACAAAAACATCAGGATGCTCAATTACTTTTGCTGTAGGCATGCGCATAATTTCCCGGATAAGCTGCCAGTGCCGCTCATTGGAACGGCGGGATGATACAATGCCATCAATAATATAAACATTGTTTGTACTGTATTCATCATCAGCCAGCTGAACACGCATGGTTTGTTTAAGAAGCGTAGAAGATATAAATACCCATTTCTTGCTCGCACAAACACTCGAAGCAACAATGGACTCAGTTTTGCCTACGCGCGGCATACCCCGGATTCCAATCAGCTTATGGCCTTCCACTTTATAAAGCTCGGCCAGAAAATCGACAAGCAGGCCCAATTCATCCCTGACAAACCGGAATGTTTTTTTATCGTCCGCATCACGTTGTATGTATCGTCCATGCCGCACAGCCAAAATATCGCGCAGCTTTGGCTTCCGGAATTTTGTAACCGTAATATTATCCATGGATTGAAGGATTGAGCGAAGTCGTTCCACCTTCTCCTGCTTGTCTACCAAGAGAAGAAGCCCCCGTCTTCCATTGTCCACGCCATTGATCGTCACGATATTGATTCCAAGCATTCCCATAAGAGATGATATATCACCAAGGAGCCCAGGACGATTCTTATTGATTTCATATTCAAGGTACCATTCCTGTTCGCCCATTCTTCAGCTCCCTTTCATTTTTCCGTATTGATTACCACTTCATTACTTAATAATATCTGATTTCAAATTATTATGAAAGAAAAAATAAAAGGATGTTAAGAAAAATTCTTAACATCCTTTAAAGTCAGCTATCCTTCTGAACCATTTTCACCATCATGTTGGCGATGGCGTGTTTTTCCTCGTCGCTTGCCACATTCCAAAGATCAGCAAGAACTTTTTCCTCAGCATTTTTAGGGTCAACATGGGATGCAAGGTATCCACCGATCTCTGTAGCGAGGTTGGAAACGGTTGATTGATCCATGCCTTGCCCTTCAGCATGTTCAAGGCGGTCAGAAAGAAAACTCTTCCATTGTCCAAAGTTATCTAATACAGACATGTTTGTTCCTCCTTAAAATATGGTACATCCCTTAATATTTCAAGAAGAAAGGTGAATTATGCATGCCCTAGGACAAATTTTAACTATGCCATCCTCCGCTCGCCGTAATCACATGGCCATTGATATAGGAGGATTTATCGGAAAGCAAAAACAGCGCAATTTCGGCGATCTCTTCCGGTTTTCCGAGCCGTCCTGCGGGGATCTCATCGTTCAGGTCCTGAAGCTCCTCTTCAGAAAACCCGCTCATCATTTTCGTTTCCACAGCTCCTGGCGCAATACCGTTCACCCGGATACCGCTTGGGGCGGCTTCTTTCGCCATCGCTTTCACAAAGGTATTCAATCCGCCTTTCAAGGTGGAATAAAGCACTTCGCAAGAAGCACCAGCAGCTCCCCAAACCGATGAAACAGCGATGATATTCCCTCTTCCTCTTTTGACCATTTGCGGCAGCACATGCTTCGTGATCATAATGGGGCTGGTCAAATTAAGCTGGATCATCCTTTCCATCGTTTCCTGCTTCATATCTGTCAACAGCCCGTAATAAGAGGAGGCACTATTATGGATCACGGCATCCACTGGAACAAACAGGGAGGAAAGCAGTTTTTCTGTGCCTTCCTTCAGCGATAAATCTGCTTGCAGTAGTAAAATTTCGATTTGGTATCGATCAACAAGCTCTTTTTCAAGCAGTTTTGCCTGCTCTGCCCCCTGATTGTAATGAAGAATGAGGGAGTAGCCGGCCCCTGCCAGCACGCGGGAAATGCTGGAGCCAATTCCGCCGCTCGCCCCGGTCACAAGAACCCATTTTGACATTTATAGTTCACCTGCTTAAAAAACATCCCTGCTCGGCGCAGGGATGTTTGTTTTACTTTCATTATGACTGTTTCTTCTTTACCTGGCAAACGGTCAGCTGACTTTCCTCGAAATGGTCGATTAACGCGTCCTGAAGCTGTTTGACGGTCAGTTCCTCAAAAGTAGGAATCACATCAAAAAGGTTCATCTCATTAAATTCATACCGGGTAAACTGGTTGGCAATAAATTCAGGAGAATTCAGCGCTCTCAGAAACGAACCAATTTTCTTTTTCCTCGCCCGTTCAAGATCTTCTTCATTCAGCGTCTTCTGTTTGAATTCATTCACCATTTCGGAAATACGCTGCGCAAACGTATCCGGATCGGTTGTATCCCCGCCGATCATGGAAAAACCAAATCCCATCTCTTCGGTATAATCAAACGAAAAGGAAGGATCAATCAGGCCTTCTTCATACAGCTTCTCGTAATTCTTGGTGCTTTTGCCAAACATTATCTCCAATAAAAGGTTAATGGACAATTCACGGACAAGAAGGTCCTTCCCGCTTCGCTGCGGGCGCTTCTCCTTATAGCCCATATAGCACTTTGGCGTTTGCACTGGCATGTGGAGCACTTCTTTTCTGTTGGCGGGTTCAGCCGGTTCCTCATCAAAAAATCGCTCGATCGGCGGCTGATCATTATAATCCTTGCCCGCCTGGTTTTTTTCCACAAGACCCATAATTTTTTCTGCATCAATCGGGCCGACAATAAAGAGGAGCATGTTGCTCGGATGATAAAAGGTATTGTAGCATTCGTACAAATCATCCTTCGTGATTTTCGCAATGGATTCCACCGTTCCTGCGATATCAATAGCCACAGGATGATTTTTGTACATATTGGCGATCAGGCCAAAGTACACGCGCCAGTCCGGATTATCATCATACATCCTGATTTCCTGGCCAATTATGCCTTTTTCCTTTTCCACCGTTTTTTCTGTAAAATACGGAGCCTGAACAAAATCAATAAGGGTGGTCAGGTTTTTCTCCACGTCGCCGGTCGTTGAAAATAAGTAGGCTGTACGGTTAAACGTGGTAAACGCGTTCGCGGATGCTCCCTGCTTACTAAAGTCCTGAAAAACGTCTCCATGTTCCTTCTCAAAAAGCTTATGCTCAAGAAAATGGGCAATACCATCCGGAACTTTCACTTTTTCCTCTTTCCCAAGCGGGACAAAGTGGTTGTCCACTGAACCATAGTGGGTCGTAAAAGTGGCATAAGTTTTGTTAAAATCCTTTTTCTCAAGGATATATACTTTCAGGCCGTTCGGAAGTGTTTTGTGGTTCAATGTTTCTTTAAGCTGGTTAAAATGGATTTGTTCCATCATTCTCCCCTCCCTTTTAAGAAATAAATGGTATCGAGCTGAATCTTTTGGGATACATCCCTGACTTGTTCCTTTGTGACATTCTGGATGCCTTCGAGCCATTCCTCAATGGTTCGTTTGTGGCGGGAAACCACTTCATGATAAAGAACCTCCACCAGGCCTGTTGAATCATCAACGGTTTCAAGGATTTGGTTTCTGATCATGGCTTTCGTCTGTTCGAGTTCCCCATCGGTAATGTTGCCGTTTCGGATTTCCTCGAGCTGTTCATTGATGATCTTCACGGTTTTTTCATAATTTTTGGTCTCAATGCCGGACATCACAAAAATGATGCCTTTATGGCTTTCAAACCGCGAAGCAGCATAATACGCGAGGCTCTCTTTTTCACGCACGTTCATAAACAGCTTGGAATGTGAAAATCCGCCGAACACCCCGTTGAATACCTGAAGGGCAAGGTATTCCGGATCGCTGTAAGTAATATATGTTCTATAACCCATATGCAGCTTTCCTTGCTGCACTTCCTGTTCTTCGAAAACCTCCTTTACTTCGTCCACCCTTTGCTTGCCTGTTGGAGATGTTCGTTTCGGTTCCATTCTGTCTTGCGGAAACACAAAATGTTTTTTGGCCAATTCCTGCAGTGCATTCCTAGAAACATCACCGACCGCATAAAGATGAATTTCATCTTCTTTCATGACTTTTATATAATAGTCATACAGTGTTTCGGGCGTAATCGAATCCACTTCCTGCTCATTGCCGTACACATTAAAGCGGTACGGTTCCTCATCAAACATTTCTTCAATCAGGCGCTTGTTGGCATACCTCATTTTATCGTCATAAATCGATTCAATCTGCTGTTTTAACGACCGCTTTTCCTTTTGAACAATTCTGGGCAGGAACCCTTCACCTTGTTTGGCCGGCTTCAGAAGAACCTGGGAAAGCAATTCAAACGCCCGGTCAAGCAAAGGCGTGTTGTCACTCAAAAACTTTTCATTCGCCACATCCATTCTCAGAGTGATGATCTGGTATTCACCTTTTTTAGAAAGGTCCACCCCGAGAGTTGCCCCGTAAAGGCCATCAAGTGCCCCACGAAGCTCTTTGCTGCTCGGATAGCTTTCTGTGCCGCTTTGCAGCACATAGGGAAGCAAGGCCCTTTTGGTTACTTCTTCTTCTGTAATCGGGCTTTTAATTTGCAGGATTAAAGAAGTGGTTTTATATTTGGTAGTTTCGATCGTATGTAAGGTCATTCCGGGCATATCCGCCACGTGATGGTCTACAAGTGTCATTTTGGTTCCTCCCTTTTATGAATATGAATCATACGTTCTAGTGTACCCACTTTCCATAGCAAACATGACTTTTCCTGCCTGTAGAAGAAATAAAGAGCCTGATCCCCGAGGGGAAACAGGCTCTGGTTCTTATCGTTTGCCTTTTTCGTAAGGCTGTCCGGATGCTTTTGGTGCATCCGCTCTGCCGACAAACCCGGCAAGGGCAAGAATGGTCAGTACATAAGGCAAAATCAGAAGATACACATCAGGGATATCTTTCAGGAGCGGGATTTGTTCCCCTGTAATACTCAAGCTTTGGGCAAGACCGAAAAAGAGAGCCGCACCCATAGCACCCAGCGGATGCCATTTCCCAAAGATCATGGCGGCAAGAGCCATGAAACCTTGGCCGGAAATGGTTGAACCTGTGAAGTTCCCGGCGATGGAAGCCACATAAATGGCTCCGCCGAGTCCTGCAAAGGCTCCCCCCATGATTACTGAAATGTAACGCGTTTTGATCACGTTGATCCCCATGGTGTCTGCAGCCATAGGGTGCTCCCCGACAGACCGGAGGCGAAGCCCGAACGGTGTTTTATATATGATATACCACACAACAAAAGCAAGAAACACGGCAACAAATGATGTTGAGTATGCGTTGGAGAAAAACAGGTCTCCGATCACCGGGATCTTGGACAGCACCGGAACATCACCTTTTCCGATCCGTTCCTGGATATCCGGCGTCTGGCCAGCTCCAAACAGCTTCTTTGTCAAAAAGATGGAGAGTCCAGCAGCCAAAAAGTTAAGCGC
This sequence comes from Fictibacillus sp. S7, assembly GCF_004127935.1. Taxonomy (NCBI): domain Bacteria; kingdom Bacillati; phylum Bacillota; class Bacilli; order Caryophanales; family Fictibacillaceae; genus Fictibacillus; species Fictibacillus sp. S7. Next base: position 1,130,905 of record NZ_QJKL01000001.1, read on the forward strand.
CACACCGCTGACCACCTGGTCGGCTTTCAGCGAGATGCTGGCCACCGCGTGCGGAACAGCAAAAAGAGCTCCGGCGACAATAGCTACCACAAAACTCATCCATGGAGAACCACCGCCAAGTCCCCACTGTTCCCCATAATGGGTAAAAACAGCTCCGATAAAGGCACCGAACATCATCAGCCCTTCAAGTCCAATGTTTACCACGCCTGAACGTTCACTGAGCACTCCGCCAAGCGCTGTTAGAATAAGTGGTGCTGCCGATACGATCGCTGCCGGAACGATAAGGGCAAGAATTTGAAAGAAATCCATCAGATTTTACCCCCTTTTGTAAATCGGTTGGTCAGCCATCGAATCAGGTAGCTTGACGCCACAAAGAAAATGATAAGTGCGATGACAATTCCTACGAGTTCGGTTGGCACGCCTGCAGCGGATTGCATGGTAAGCGATCCAATCTTTAGCCCTCCAAACAACAAGGCAGCAATAATAATTCCGACAGAGCCATTGGCACCAAGCAGGGAGACCGCAATACCGTCAAAACCAACCCCTGTAAACGTATTATTAATGGTCATGTATTGATAGGTTCCAAGTCCTTCCATCGTTCCTGCCGCACCTGCAAATGCACCGGAAATCGCCATGGCGAGCACGATGTTCTTGGACACATTGATTCCTGCATATTGTGAAGCATGCTGGTTGAAGCCCACGGCCCTTAATTCATATCCGGTCGTGGTCTTCCATAAAATGAACCACATGATAACAGCAGCCAGAATGGCTACCACAATACCATAGTGAAGACGTGAAAACTCGGTAAGCTGCTGCAGCCACGGTGAAGCCAGGGATGCGGATTCTTTAATGTCCTTTGTCCGCTCGCCGGGCGCCAGCATGTAGGCGCGTATGATACCGTTGGTTGTATAGAGCGCAATATAATTCATCATGATCGTTGTGATAACTTCATGTACTTTAAACTTCGCTTTCAAAAAACCAGGAATGACTCCCCATAGTGCACCCGCCGCTGCACCTGCCAAAATGGCAAAAGGAAGATGAATCACCTTGGGAAGATCAAAATGAATGCCTACATAAACCGAAGCGAGCCAGCCGACAAGCAGTTGCCCTTCAACCCCGATGTTAAAAAGGCCGGTTCTGAACGCAAACGCAACGGCGAGACCCGATAAAATGAGCGGAGATGCCGCACGAATGGTTTCACCCAGGTTGTAGCCATTTCCAAATATTCCGTCGATCAGCGCCGCATAGGCGGAAAACGGGTTGTAATTGCTGACAAGCATGATTATGCCGCCGATCAAAAGCCCCAATAAAACTGAAACAACGGGTACAAGAATATGAAATAAACGGCCTTTAATGAGATTCACTACGATCACCTGCTTTTTGTTTCTTCCCGCCTGCCATAAGCAGTCCGAGCTCTTGTTCCGTCGTTTCCTCCGGATCAACGATGGCTACAATTTTTCCTTCATAAATAACAGCGATCCGGTCACTGACATTCATGACTTCATCAAGTTCAAAGGAGAGCAGAAGCACCGCTTTTCCTTTATCTCGTTCCTCTATGAGTTTTGAGTGGATAAATTCGATTGCCCCGACGTCAAGGCCCCGGGTCGGCTGGGCAGCAATCAAAAAGTCGGGGCTTCTGTCCACTTCCCTGGCAATGATCGCTTTTTGCTGATTGCCTCCCGATAACGCTCTGGCCAATGTGTGCTCACTTGGCGTTCGCACGTCAAACTCTTTGATGAGTTGATTGGCCTTCTCAAAAATCGCCGGAAATTTAAGAATTTTATGTTTGGAAAAAGGCTGCTGATAGTACGTTTGCAGAACCATATTTGTTCCAATGGAAAAATCCAGAACGAGACCGTGTTTATGCCGGTCCTGCGGGATGTGGCCAACTCCTGCTTCTGTAACCTTTCTTGGCTTATGGTTGGTAATGTTCTTACCATTGAGCTCAACGGTTCCCCTGACAACTTTTCTTAGGCCTGTAATGGCTTCTAACAGCTCCGTCTGACCATTCCCGTCAACCCCTGCAATACCGAGGATTTCACCCGCTTTAATCTCCAGGTTAAGGCCATCGACAACCGGTACTTTTCTCGCATCCTCTACAACGAGGTTCTCGATCTTAAGAACAGTTTGCTTCGGTGAAGCGTCCGTTTTGTCCACTTTAAAATTGACTTCGCGTCCTACCATCATAGCCGCAAGCTTATCTGGATTCGTCTCTGCCACATCGACGGTGCCGATGCCGCGTCCCCTTCTGATGACGGTGCATCTGTCGCATGCCTCCATAATTTCTTTAAGCTTATGCGTGATAAGGATGATGGATTTCCCTTCGGCCACGAGTTTTTTCATGATTTCCATCAATTCATGAATTTCCTGCGGCGTGAGTACAGCTGTCGGCTCGTCAAAGATTAGAATTTCAGCTCCGCGATACAACGTTTTCAAAATTTCCACCCGCTGCTGCATACCCACCGAAATATTTTCAATCTTTGCGTTTGGATCTACCGATAAACCATAACGGTCAGAAAGCGCCTTGACTTCCTTGGCAGCCTTTTTCAAATCCACACGGCCTCCGGTAGTGATTTCTTTGCCTAGTATAATATTTTCTGTTACAGTAAAGTTTTCAACGAGCATAAAGTGCTGATGCACCATGCCGATTCCAAGCCGGTTGGCGATATTCGGATCGGTAATGGAAATGGGTTTTCCTTTTACATAAATTTCACCCTGCTCTGGCTGATACAAACCGAAGAGCACGTTCATCAAGGTTGATTTTCCAGCTCCGTTTTCGCCCAAAAGCGCATGAATCTCACCTTTTTTTACCTGCAATGTGACATTGTCGTTGGCAACAATTCCAGGAAATTCTTTGCGTATGTTTCTCATTTCAATAACATATTCCACCGAGTTCACCCCTCAATGACTTTTATTCTTGGTCTCGCTAGGAGTCAGAAGTCTAACCTTTTATGGCGTAAATAAAGGCCAGTAAACGAATACCAGCCTTTATTTTTTAGCATTTACTTTTTCATGTTAGCTTCAAATGTCTTATACTCTTTGTCTGTCTTAGGGACCGTGATGTCACCGTCCTGTATTTTCTTTTTATACTCATCGACTTTGGCAAGAGCGTCTTTTGAAACATTCTCTTTATGAGGGGCGATTCCCACACCGTCTTGATCGAGTCCGAATTCAACTGTTTTTCCGCCAGGAAACTTTCCGTCCATTGTTTGCTTGGAAACTTCTTCAACCGCCTTGTCCACACGCTTAACCATGGAAGTCAGTGTTACGTCTTCTGGCATTCCTTCTTCGTGCTGATCACGGTCAACTCCGATAACCCAAACCTTTTTGCCATTTTTGGAACGGTTCTTTGCTTCTGTAAATACGCCTTTTCCGGTTCCGCCAGCTGCATGATAGATGATATCAGCGCCTTTTCCGTAGAAGGTGTTGGCAATGGCTTGCCCTTTTTCTGCTTTGTTGAAGTCACCGGCGTATTGAACAAAAATCTCAGCCTTTGGATTCGCTGTTTTTACACCTGCTTTAAATCCATTTTCAAACTTTTTGATCAATTCACTGTCCACGCCGCCCACGAATCCGACTTTGTTGGTTTTTGTCTGCATACCCGCAATCAGACCGACAAGGAAAGAGCCTTCATGCTCTTTGAATGTGATGCTGGCCACGTTCTTTTCCGGAACAACAGAGTCAACAAGAGCAAGCTGTGCTTTTGGCTGTTGTTTGGCCACTTTTTGAATATCCTGCTGCATCAGGAATCCGATTCCGTATACAAGCTTGTAGTTATCGCGAACTAATGAGTTAATGTTGGGAGCGTAATCACTAGCAGCGGTGGATTGAAGATATTTAAAGTCTGTCCCTTTTTTCATTTTATTGTCTTTGCCGAACTTTTGGAGTCCTTCCCAAGCGGATTGGTTAAAGGACTTATCGTCTACACCGCCAGTGTCGGTGACCATGGCCACCTTAAATGCATCCTTCTTACCATCGGCATTTGATCCCCCGCTGTCATCTTTCCCACAGGCAGAAAGCAGTGTACCAGCTGCTAAAGCAAGACTTAATAAAACCCCGGTTCTCTTTTTCAATTGTTTTTCCCCCTAATTTTTTATACGGATAACACTCTTAACACATTGAGCAAACGGTGTAGCACATCACCCCCAATATAGGATAAACCTACTATAATCGTTTTCTGACTACTGTGAAATTAAATTTATCGGCTCTAAAATAATTGCAGGAATATAAAACCGGCTCATCATTCTGGTCGTAATGCATCTGCTTTAATACAAGAAGCGAGGCTTCTTCGGGACATTCCAGGATTTCTGAAATTCGTTCATGAAACCCGAGAGGTTCAATCGTTGTAACAGCATACATAACACGCTTGCCGGCTTCTCTTTCAAGCATTTCGAGCATGGAAAGGTACTTATGCTGTGATTCGGCAGGCATAAACGCTGCCGGCATTTGGTCAATGCAGTAAACAACAGGCTCGCCGTCAGCGGTTCTTACCCGTTCCACTACATTGATTTCGCCGTCCGGCGGAAGTTTAAACTGATGTTTCAGGTCATCCACAGCAGGGACCACCACCGACGAAATAAAGACGGTGTCAGCCTTTTTGCCTGCCCGTTCAATCATTTCAGTTACACTGAAGAGTTCTTCTATTCCGGAAGAAAATAGGGCTCTGGTCCTAACAAAGGTTCCTACACCATGTTTTCTGATCAGAATATTTTCGTCTTCAAGGATGCGCAGCGCTTCTCGTAATGTTGCCCTGCTAATGCCCAACTGCTTTGACAGCTCAAATTCGGATGGAAGCTTTTCTCCTTCCTCATAAGTGCCATTTTCGATGTCGGCTTTCAATTTCTCAATGACTTTTAAATACAGCAGACGATGATCCGTCTTAATGGACACGTTTTTACTCACCTCGATAGACAATCAAAACCATTAATAATATAGTGTTTTTCAAGTGTAAAATTTTTTTGACAAATAAATAAAATAATCGACATTAATATATCATTTTTAGCATGAGAAATAAATACTATTTTTTGAGATTTTTTTAAAACGGGAATATACACATTATTCAGAAAAGGCAGGTTAAAAAAAAGAACCCCGCGTTCTGGGGTTCCTTTTTTTAGCTGGATGCCTGGTTTTGTTCCGGTAGAGACGTAAGCAGCACTTCTCTTGGCTTGCTGCCCTCATAAGGACCGATAACTCCCTTTGCTTCCATGGCATCCACCAGCCTGGCTGCCCGTGAATAGCCGATTCGAAATCGCCGCTGGAGCATGGAAACCGAGGCCGTCTGCATGTCCACCACAAGTTTTACCGCTTCAGGGAACAAGTCATCCTCCACTTCCATCGTCACCTGCGCTTCTTCCGTTGGAATCATGTCTTTCTGGTATTGCGCTTTCTGCTGCCCGATCACGAATTCCACAATTTTTTCCACTTCCTGATCCGATAGAAATGCTCCCTGCACCCTTGTAGGTTTAGATGTTCCTGAAGGGAAAAAGAGCATATCGCCGCGGCCCAGCAGTTTTTCTGCGCCGCCCATATCAAGAATGGTACGCGAGTCGGTCTGAGAGGAAACACTAAACGCAATCCGGGATGGGATATTGGCTTTAATAATCCCTGTAATTACATCCACTGAAGGCCGCTGGGTTGCGATAATCAGATGAATTCCTGCCGCTCGTGCCATCTGGGCAAGACGGATAATGGCATCTTCTACATCTCCTGAAGCCACCATCATCAAATCTGCCAGCTCATCCACAATCACGACAATATAAGGCAGGGTCGGCTGTTTCGCATCACGTTCATTGTTAGCTCTGCGTATGCCTTCATTGTACCCCTCAATATTCCGGGTCCCTGTGTGGGAAAACAATTCATAACGGCGTTCCATTTCACTGACCACCCGTTTCAGGGCCTGAGCTGCCTTTTTCGGCTCTGTTACGACGGGAGCCAGGAGATGAGGAACTCCGTTATACACGTTAAGTTCAACCATTTTCGGGTCAATCATCATCATCTTCACTTCATGTGGTTTGGCTCTCATCAATATGCTTGTAATGATGCCATTGATACAAACACTTTTCCCGCTTCCTGTTGCCCCGGCTACCAGAAGGTGAGGCATTCTGGACAGTTCGGCAAAAATAGGTTCCCCCGAGATATCCCTTCCGAGCCCAATCGCAAGTTTGGAGGTTTGTTTCTGATATTGACTGGATTCAAGGACTTCACGTAGCGTAACCGTAGCTACCTCCTGGTTAGGAACCTCAATACCGACCGCTGATTTGCCGGGAATAGGAGCTTCAATCCGGATATCTTTGGCGGCAAGTGCCAGGGCGATATCATCGGCGAGGTTGACGATTTTGCTTACCTTTACTCCTACATCGGGATACACTTCATATTTCGTTACTGCCGGGCCAAGATGAACCTTCAGCACTCTTGCTTTTACCCCAAAGCTTTCAAAGGTTTTCTCGAGTTTTTTTGCGTTGCTTTTGCTCGCCGAATATTGCCGTTCCTTATGCTGGCCAGTGGAAGTCGGTCTGACTAGCAAATCCATGGAAGGGAGCAAATAGTTTTCGTTATGTTCTTCTTCTGTCTGTTCAAAGCTTGCAGGAAGTCCGTCCTGCTTATCTTCCGTTGGGGCATGGCTGGTTTCCGTTTGAGTCTCCGGTTCTTCGTGAAAGCCTTTGGAACCAAATTTCAGTTGTACCGCTGGACTTTCATCATCATGAACGTTCCTTGTGAAGTCTTCGATAATGGGTTCGTATTCTTCATCCATTGTCCGGGTTTCATGATGGGCTTCAGCCGGCTCTTGTGATCTTGTGGGCGCTTGTCTATGTACCTTTTTTCGGTTTTCTTTCAGTTCCTGCCGTTTGTTTTGAAACGATTCATAGGCCGTTGAAGAAAGGCTGCCGGCTGCTTCGGCCAATTTGGCGATGACACCTGACAATGACTTTCCGGTAATTAATATAATGGCAATGATCATAACAAAAACGAGGATGACTGCAGAACCTTGCACACCAAACAGAAAATGGAACATTGCAAAACCCACTGCTCCAATCATGCCTCCGCCAAGATCTCCCTGCGGTATACTTCCCGACAGCTGAGACCAATATATCTCCCAGGTGTTTCGGATGACGGAAGGATCCGACCATTTTCCCTGCTTGGAAAGAAGAGAAAACAATTTCAGATGACTGAGAATCAGCATGGATATGTAAAATAAATAAAAGCCTGCCAAGCGTTTTCCCCAAACGGGCGGTGATTTTCGCTTCCAAATCAGATAGATGGCAATAACAAGGGTTCCGATCAGCAGTACACCGTACCATTCTCCGCTGAAAAATTTTAAAAACTGTACAAACGCCTGCCCGACTTTCCCCATTTTCGCAAGGGCAAGCAATGTTAAAGCAAGCAAAAGAAGGCCAGCGAGCTCAAAGCTCAGCTGTTCTTTCCAGGCTGATGTCTTTTTCGATGTTTTTTTATTGCGTTTTGCCATTCTTTCACCTCTTTTTCCTTAAACCAACTAAAGCAGCCGCTAAAGGGCTGCTTCTTTGTCCATTATTATATCACAGGGGCACACTTGTTTTCTATGGGTTTACGAATGTGTTCATCGACAGAATCTGCCCGGGTCCGCACGATTCGTCCATAAAATGCGCCGGATCTGTGCTGATGACGCGGACTACTTTATATTCCATCGGTGAAACTTGCTCCACAAGAATCGGAATGTTGTTATAAAGAACGGTCATCGGCTGGGTTTGTTCTTCTGTTGCTGCGTCCTGTGGAAACATCAATTCAAAGGGCATGAGTGTATACCATATCATTGGATCACCTCTAACCCATCCTCGGGTTTGGATTTCCGGTTTTGTTCCATTAGTTCATTCAGCTTCGAGATGGCCTGGCCCACGCCACCAACTTCGTTGATCAGTCCGTCGTTGACAGCATCCTTTCCTATCACGTTTGTCCCGATGTCACGCGTTAAATTGCCTTTGGAAAACATCAATTCCTTAAACTTTTCCTCTGTGATATCCGAATGTGAGGTCACAAAATTGATGACCCTGTCCTGCATTTTATCCATATATTCAAACGTCTGTGGAACACCAATCACAAGTCCGGTCAGCCTTACGGGATGAATGGTCATTGTTGCGGTTTCCGCTATGAAAGAATAATCGGCGCTCACGGCTATCGGCACACCAATGGAATGGCCGCCACCAAGTACAAGAGAGACGGAAGGCTTTGAGAGGGAGGCAATCATTTCTGAAATCGCAAGTCCTGCTTCCACATCACCACCAACGGTATTCAAAATAATGAGAAGCCCTTCAATTTTCGGGTTTTGTTCGATTGCCACCAGCTGTGGGATTAGGTGTTCATATTTGGTTGTCTTGTTGTTGGGAGGCAGTTGGACATGTCCTTCAATTTGGCCAACAATGGTCAGGCAATGTATGCTTGAGCCTTCCATTTGTGGAACGTTGGTTTGGCCAAGAGCCTGGAGCTTGTTAACCAGACTGCTTTGTTCGTTATTTTCTTCTCGCTTTGGTTCTTGTTCTTCATTTATGTCATTCGTCATGCGGTTCATACAACAACCCCCTCGGATGATATCCATTTTCTTTTAGTATGAACGCATGGGTTATTTTCATTCGGACGAAAAAAAGCCTGCGGTATCGCAGGCTTAAATTTCCATAATAATGGGCATAATCATTGGACGGCGCCGTGTTTTATCAAACAAATATTGACTTAATGAATCACGCATATTGGATTTTAAGGAAGACCAATCTTTTACTTTTTCCTGCATGCATCGGTCGAGGACCTCCGTTACAAGTGAATTGGCTTCCTGAAGAAGCTCTTCGCTTTCGCGTACATACACAAAGCCGCGAGAGATAATTTCCGGTCCGGAGATGATCTGGTTGGAAGCTTTGCTGATCGTAACGACAACGACGAGTATGCCATCCTGGGATAGCAGTTTCCGGTCGCGGAGAACGATGTTGCCAATATCCCCTACTCCAAGGCCATCAACCAGAACATTACCGGATGGTACTTTTCCTGTTCGTTTGGCCAATCCATCCGTGAATTCAACCACTTCGCCTTTTTCGAGAATAAATATATTTTCCGGGACCACACCTACCTGAAGTGCCAGGTTTTGGTGGGCTTTCTGCATTTTATATTCACCGTGAACGGGGATGAAATATTTAGGCTTCATCAAGCTTAGCATCAATTTTAATTCTTCCTGGCTTCCGTGACCGGAAACGTGAACTTTGCGTTGTCCGAAAACAACATCTGCTCCCGTCCGCATAAGAAGATCCACAATGCGTGCCACAGACCGCTCGTTCCCCGGGATCGGAGTGGCGGCAATGACTACAGTATCAGTATGTCTGATCGCAATTTGTTTGTGCGCTTTATGGGCCATGCGTGAAAGAGCTGCCATTTGCTCTCCCTGGCTGCCGGTTGTAAGTATAACAATCCGGTCTTCGGCGTAATTGTTTATCTGATCCATGGAGATAATACTGTCTTTCTCAATGTTCAGGTAACCTAACTCTGATGCGATATCCACGACCTTCACCATGCTTCGGCCGGTAATAACGATCTTTCGGTTGGTTTTCGCAGCCGCAGTGAAAATCTGTTGGATTCGATGGACATTGGAAGCAAATGAAGCAATAATTACACGACCCTTTGCTTCCTCGAACACATTGTCAATTTCGTAGCCCACAGATTTTTCCGACCCTGTCATCCCTGGTCTTTCAGCATTCGTGCTGTCGGAGAGAAGACAAAGCACCCCTTTTTGGCTCAGCTCTGAAATTTTGGCAAATTCAGTATGCTTACCATCAATCGGAGACTGGTCAATCTTGAAGTCCCCTGTATTCACAATGACTCCCTGCGGCGTGTGAACGGCAATGCCGACGGAATCAGGAATACTGTGATTGGTTCCAAAAAAAGAGACTTTATGTTCGCCAAAGTCAAGGACGGAATCAGAATTCACCAAAAAGGTCTTGGTGCTCCGTTGAAGCCCAGCTTCTTTAAGCTTTGCGTCTACAAGCCCAAGGGTGAGCTTCGTTCCATAAACCGGAACAGGAAGCTGCTTTAAAATAAAAGGAAGGCCGCCGATATGGTCCTCGTGTGCGTGAGTTAGAAAGATCCCCTTTACTCTGTCCTTGTTCTGCACAAGGTAAGTAATGTCAGGAATCACAATATCGATGCCCAGCATCTCTTCCTGCGGAAACATGAGCCCCGCATCCAGGACAAAGATATCTTCCCCCGCTTCGACCACATACATGTTTTTGCCGATTTCCCCTATACCACCCAGGGCAAAAACTCTTACTTTATCGCTATTTTGTTGTTTTGTTGTCAATGTAATAATCCTCCTAGTTGTTGGTTATGTATTTCTCCGTTCACGTCACTTGCATTTATTATAGCTTATGTTCGAAAGCGAATACAAGGAGAACTGTTTTTTTCTTTTTTGCATTTCCTGTCTCGATGACTTAGAGGTTTGCGAGCAGAGTTATAAAAAAAAGCGGCTCGATGGCCGCTTTTTTACAATGAAATATTCATAACTTGAGATAGTGATTCCCGCTGCTGATGGTTTAGAGGCAATAAAGGAAGTCTCACACTGCCAACATCAAGCCCTTTAAACTGGAGGGCCGTTTTTACCGGAGCAGGACTCGGTGCCTTGAACAGCTCATCCATAACGGGAAGAAGCTTCCGGTGAAGTCTTGCTGCTTCTGTTACTCTTCCTTGTTTATAGGCTGTAACCATTTGTTGCATTTCGTTTCCGATCACATGGGAGGCCACCGATACTATACCAGTACCGCCGATGGATAATACGGGCAGTGTCATGCCGTCATCACCGCTGTAGAGTTGAAAATCCTCTGTCTCTTCAATGATCCGGCTCATATCTCCCAGATTACCTCCTGCATCCTTAATCGCGATGACATTCGGGATTTTGGACAGCTCGATCACTGTATCTGCCGTAAAATGAACAACCGTACGGCCGGGAACATTATACGCCATGATCGGCAGGGAGGTTACTTCTGCAATCGCCTTGAAATGGGCAAGGATTCCTTCCTGGCTCGGTTTATTATAGTACGGAGCAACGATCATGATCGCGTCGACGCCTGTTTCTTCCGCCTTTTTTGTTAAATCGATGGAAGCCCTTGTGTTGTTGCTGCCTGTACCGGCAATTACCGGCACTCTCTTGTCTACCACTTTTACAACATGGCGGAACAGGGCAAGTTTTTCTTCTGTGGACAATGTTGGAGATTCACCGGTTGTCCCTGCGACCACAAGGCTGTCACTGCCGTTTTCAATCAAATAATTGACCAGCTTTGTTGTTTTGGTCAAATCAATGTTTCCTTTACTGTCAAAGGGTGTAACCATGGCAGTACTTACGTTTCCAAAATGCATGAATATCAGCTCCTTAAATCTTGCAATCGACATCCGTTTTTCGTACTTATTCTGACAGCTGCCGGCCTTTTGAATGGATGTTGTGCAGCTCAAAAGCTCTGTGCAGAGCATTCACCGCTTTGACCATATCATCCTGTCTGACAAGCACCCAAATGGTAGTATGCGAATCTGCGGATTGCAGTATCTGTATGTTTTCATTGACCAGCGCTTCAACGATCCTTGCGGTTACACCAGGAACGCCTGACATACCGGCACCCACTGCCGACACTTTGGCACAGTTTCTGGTGATTTCTGGTGAGTAGCCGTGTTCGCGCAGCACCTTTTCAGCATGCTCGGCCATATTTTCCATTACCGTATACACGACGCCTTTTGGACTAATGTTAAAAAAGTCCACAGATATCTGCTCTTTCGCCATTGCCTTAAAGACGTTCGTGTGCAAATCATATTGGGCATCCTTGGCGAACACCTTAATCTGAGTCACCTTTGGAACATGGGCAATGCCGGTTATGACATGATCCTGGACATCTCTTCCTGCGCCCTTGGACGTGGCTGAAGTCACGAGTGTTCCCGGAAGTTCTGAATAAGTGGACCGGATTCTGAGCGGAACCTTCGCCTGCATGGCAATCTCAACTGCTCTCGGGTGTATCACTTTTGCTCCCTGATAGGCCATGTTGCAGATTTCATTATACGTGACAACAGAAAGCGGCTGCGCGTCCTCTACAATCCGCGGATCCGCCGTCATGACCCCTTCTACATCTGTAAATATGTCAATATATTCAGCGTCAAGGGCAGCACCTAAAGCAGAAGCAGAGGTGTCGCTGCCGCCACGGCCGAGTGTAGTGACGTCACCGTTGGCAGCTTCTCCCTGAAATCCTGCAACAACCACCGCATCATAAGTTCCAAGCATGGATTGCAGACGTTCACACTGCATATCGGTAATTCTGGCATTTTTGTGCTCATCATTGGTCCGGAATCCCGCTTGTGAACCTGTAAGCGCAGAAGCCGAAATCTCTTTTGATTTCAGAAGGTTGGAAAACACGACAGAAGAGATAATCTCTCCACAGGAAAGAAGCAGATCATATTCTCTGCTCTCCACATGCTGATTATTTTCCCCTAGTAGCCGAAGCAATGTATCGGTGGCATACGGATCGCCCGAACGTCCCATGGCCGATACCACACAGACTACCTTGTATCCTTCACTTATCGCCCGTCTCACATGCTGTGCAGCCAGTTCTCTTCCATTTTCATCTTTTAAAGATGTGCCGCCAAATTTTTGTATGATTATTTTCATGAAGTTAGCACCTTCTTTAATTAGTTCAGCAATCCGAGTTTAATGAGGCTTTCTGCAATCTGAACCGAATTCCAGGCAGCACCTTTTAACAGATTGTCGGATACAATCCACATATGAAAACCATTTTCGCGGTCCAAGTCTTTTCTGACGCGTCCCACGAAGACATCATTTTTGCCAACACAGTAAGCAGGCATCGGGTAGACTTGATGATCCGGATCATCCTGGAGAGTAATGCCGGCAGATGCAGAAAGAAGCTCCTTAATTTCATGGACAGAAGAAACATCTTCTCCAAGCTCCACATAAACAGATTCGGAATGGCCCGTCTCTACCGGAAGCCGGACACAGGTAGCCGCCACTGCGAGTGATGGCATATGCATGATTTTTTTCGTCTCATTAATCATTTTCATTTCTTCAAATGTATAGCCATTATCCTGGAATTTATCGATTTGCGGTACGGCGTTGAACGCAATCTGATAATGCTTCTTGTCACCGGCACATGGCAGGATTTCTGGTGTAAATTCTTCACCGTCCAAAATCGCTTGAGATTGGGTTCTAAGCTCCTGGATGGCTTTCGCGCCTGCTCCTGAAACTGCCTGATAGGTGGATACAATCACTTTATTCAATCCATACTTCTCTTGCAGAGGCTTTAGTGCAACGACCATTTGAATGGTTGAGCAGTTCGGATTGGCGATAATACCCTGGTGTTTGGCAATATCTTCCTCGTTTACTTCAGGTACCACCAAAGGAACATTTTCGTCCATACGGTACGCACTGGTGTTGTCGATTACCACAGCTCCGCGTTTTACCGCTTCCGGGGCAAGTTCCTTTGAAATGGATCCACCCGCAGAGAACAAGGCAATATCAACCCCTTCAAATGCGTCCGGAGTTGCTTCCTGAATGACAACTTCCTCCCCTTTATACTCAACACTTCTTCCGGCAGACCTGCTGCTCGCAAGAAGAGACAACTTTGCGATTGGAAAGTTTCTTTCTTCAAGTGTTTTAAGCATTTGTTGTCCGACTGCGCCTGTTGCTCCGACTACAGCTACATGAAATCCTTTTTGAGTCATTTTAACACTATCTCCTTTTTGTTCTCCTTACTTGACTTTAAAACAGAAAGGGAGAAACAACGAGTGTTTCTCCCCTTGTGAAACAACATTGTTCCCTTCACTGCTTCAAATGAGAGATTACTGGCTTCCAATAAACATTTTATTTCACATTTTATCATAATTCGCGCCATTGGTAAGCTATTTTTCACATTTATTGCGATTGCGACATCCTGAGAACCGGCTGCAGCTGTTTTCCTTCAAGTGCAGCCTCAACCGTTTCAAGGAGATATTCCATATGGGCGACCAGTGAATTTTGCTTGTTTACCGGATCATCCTGGCCGTAGGGCACAAAATAAATGTTTTTGGCAGCCATTAACTTCATAATATTAACTCCGTTCAATCCTAGCCCGTCATTGGTCGATATTCCGAGAACGACCGGTGACTGGTTCCTCATGGTGGCTTTTGCCGCCATTAAAACGGGTGAATCTGTCATAGCATTGGCAAACTTGCTGATAGAGTTACCCGTCAGCGGTGCGATGATCATGCAGTCCAGAGGAGTCCTCGGTCCGAACGGCTCCGCCTTGACAATCGAATTAACAGGTTCAGTTCCTGTAATTTGTGTTATCTTTTCAAGCCACTCTTCTCCATCGCCGAACCGGGTATTTGTGTTTTGCACGGTATGTGTAACGAACGGAGTGACCTTCGCACCCTCTTCTACCAGCCGTTTGATTTCGGGGTATACAGCATCATACGTGCAGTGTGAACCTGTTAAACCAAATCCTATATGTTTACCATGGACCTTCATTACACTTTCCCCTTTCGAGTACTCATTTGTTCACCTATTAATTGGGAAAGAACATTGCCAAGAATCTGCCCTGCTGTCTTCGGTGCGACGATACCCGGCAATCCTGGGGCGAGCAATGCCTTAATGCCTCTTTTTTCAGCATACTTAAAATCAGTACCGCCTGGCTTGGAAGCCAGATCTATAATCAATGTCTGAGTTGGCATTTTAGAAATCACACCGGAGGTTACAATTTGAAACGGAATTGTATTGATGCATACATCCGTGTTGGTCACTTCTTTCTGCAGATGATCAAGATGAAAAGGTATAAAGCCCATTTCGCTGATTCTTGCCAAATGTTCAGGTTTTCTTGCTCCAACTTTTACATTGGCACCAAGCGCATCAAACGCTCTTGCCACACTCATGCCGACCCGGCCAAAACCGAGGACAACGGTGTTCGAATTATGAATGGTCGTATCCGTGTTCTGAATCACCATCATCAACGTACCTTCGACTGTCGGAATGCTGTTATAAATGGCAACGTCATCCCGGTCAAAAAGCTGGGTATGTCCTTTGCCGCTTTGTGAGACAATTTTATCCAAATAGGCATTCGTGATACCTGAATACAAATGGCAATGTTTCGGGGTTCTTTTTAAATGTTCAGCAGTAAGTATGATGCGTTTATTTGAGAAAATGGTATCAATTTCTCCATTCGGACCTGATCCATTCACCGGAAGAATGATGACATCCAATTTGGAAAAGTCGACTTCACCAATATCCATTTTCGAAGCTCCTGTAAATCCGTGGTCGAGCTGATCAAATCCCACAAGCACAAGATTTGCCCCTTGTTCAGCCAACTTACGAATTACTTCCAGCTGTCTGGCATCACCGCCAAATATGGCAACTTGCAAGTCAGTTAACATGCTTCCTCCCCTTTCTCTGTCGCTCCGTTATAAACAGGGGAAATCCTTGTTCATGTTCGCAACACCATCATATGAACACTTTGCCTAGATGGTTACAGTGCCAATCCGGAGTCAACAGGAATAAAATCGGTTATTCGTTCTCATTTGCTCTATCATTATATTCAGGAAAAAGATTGGGGATTGAGTAGACAACCTAGGTCCAAGCCTGAATTTTATTGTCTCCCACCATAATAAAAAACCTCCAGCTAATGTCAGCTGCACCCTGACATTGAGGGTGCAGCAACATGCTGCAGGCTTTATTGCAATCCTTTTGGAAGTTCACCGGCCGGGCTGACAAGGGAAGCGGAGCATTCCTTGCTGAATATCTTTTCAATCAGAGAATCGACCGTTTCTTTTGTTACCCCGTCGATCAATTGAACCATTTCATCAAGTGAACGATGGTAATTCAAAATGAGCTCATTCTTTCCGTTTCTGCTCATTCTGCTGTTGGTGCTTTCGAGACTGAGCATCAAGCTGCCTTTGATTTGTTCCTTGGAGTTGACCAGCTCTTTATCAGTGATTCCGTTATCTTGAAGATCGTTGACGATCATCGTCACGGTATCATACAGCTCATCAAGTTGATTGGGAGCCGTTCCTCCATAAATCGTAAACAAACCATTGTCCTTATATGCCGAATGGTAGGAGAACACGGAGTAGGCCAGACCGCGCTGCTCACGGACTTCCTGGAACAACCGGCTGCTCATGCTTGATCCAAAAATATTATTCAGCACAATCAGAGAGTAGGTGTCCGGATCTTTCAGGGACAGCCCTGGGAAACCGAGACAAAGGTGAGCTTGTTCTGTTTCCTTCTTGCGGGCAATCTTTTGACTGTGAAAGACTGGCGCCTGCAGGCTTGAAGCCATCCTGCTGCCTGAATAGCTTCCAAACAGATCCTCTATTTCCTTAATAAAGCTCTCTTCTACATTCCCGGCCACTGAAACAACCACATTTTCGGGTGTATAGTAGTCTTTCATATAATTGCGAAGGGTTTGCCCTGTAAATGTATTCAGAGTATTTTCCGTACCAAGAATCGGATAGCCGAGAGAATGCTGATGAAAGCTGGCCCTGCTGAGAAGATCATGAACAATATCATCTGGTGTATCTTCATACATTTTGATCTCTTCAAGCACGACATTCTTTTCTTTTAACAGCTCCTGCTCATCAAACGCGGAGTTAAAAAACATATCGGACAGTACATTTAGCGCTCTCGGTGCATGAGTATCCAGCACCTTGGCATAGTAGCATGTATATTCTTTGGAAGTAAACGCATTGACCTGGCCGCCAATGCTGTCAAATGATTCAGCGATTTCCCTTGCACTGCGGGTTTCTGTCCCTTTAAAGAACATGTGCTCCAAAAAGTGAGAAACCCCATTATTTTCGGGAACTTCAAACCGTGAACCTGTGCCGATCCATACCCCGATCGCAACGGAACGGACGGTTGGAATCTTTTCCAAAACGACCCTCACGCCGTTTGGACACGTATGTCTAGTAATCAAACCTGTTTCCCCCTAGCTGTAATTCCATCTCTAGGAACAATATATCATTAACATACCTATCATACAACAATGTTATTCAGCGGATGACTTGAGGTGCAGGCGTTTTTCATCCATCAGGTCGCTCACCGTTCCAATAGCGTATCCTTTTGCTTTTATGCCGTCGATGATTTGCTGTAAGCCATCAGCGGTTGATGACGTGGGATGCATGAGAATCATCGCCCCCGGATGCAGTTTTCTTATCACGGACTGGGCCATTACCGCCGGGTTCGGCTTCCTCCAGTCTACCGTATCCACCGACCACATGATGGTTCTCATTTTTTCTTCGGCAGCAATTTTCACGACGTCATCGCGATAGGACCCGCTCGGCGGTGCAAACCATTTTACAGGAATTTTCTTCCTGTCTCCAAGCGTCGCCTGGATCACTTGATTGGTACTCGAAAGCTCTTCCCTGATCCGCTTGTTCGTCAATTGCTTCATATCAGGATGGGTATATGCATGATTTCCGATTTCATGCCCTTCATCCAGAATCATCTTTGCGAGACTTGGATTCTTCTTGACCCACGACCCGTCAAGAAAAAAAGTAGTATGAACATGGGCATTTTTCATGATCTTTAAAAGTTTAGGCAAATATTCATTCCCCCATGCCACATTCACAAGCAGCGTTACCATGGGTTTTTCCGGGTTTCCTTTATAGATTGGTGATGGCGGCAGATCCTGCAGCTTCACTTTTGGCGGAATTTGTTTAAACACCAGTTTTTTCTTGTCGATCGTTTTGCTTCCTTTTAATTTTTTGTACGAAGCATCAATATCCAGTTCCATGCCGTTATAACCGGGAATCGCCTTCCACACCCTGTCAATTTTCGCATCGATGGGTGCTTTATGGTAGGATGGCGCTTTTTGCTGAAGCTCTTCGTACAGGCCGTTTTCCTGCATTTTGGACACCGTCGCTGTCTGATCCTTCATCTTTTCGATATACGTGGAGGTAAACGGGTTTTGCACCATACCGACAGCAAACACAAGAATCAGGGCAGCCATGCTCATATGCAGCAGATTTCTCTTCATCTCACTTCCCCCCCATT
Organism: Fictibacillus sp. S7; assembly: GCF_004127935.1. Taxonomy (NCBI): domain Bacteria; kingdom Bacillati; phylum Bacillota; class Bacilli; order Caryophanales; family Fictibacillaceae; genus Fictibacillus; species Fictibacillus sp. S7. The sequence goes on from NZ_QJKL01000001.1 coordinate 1,148,921, forward strand.
AAAAAGGTATGTCCAATCTGGAAGGGTTAGAACATGGAGCCCCGCTCTATAAATGGTATTTTCAAGCTTCAAAACAAACAAAAAAAACCGTTGTAATGAACAGCACCCCTATTATTGGAATAGGGGTTACAGTCCAAAACCGGTTTTGATTATTGTTCGCTATTCTTTTGTTCCTGTTCTTTCTTTTCCTCTTTCAAAACAACTTTTCTTGAAAGGTTTACACGTCCCTGGTTGTCAATCTCAGTAACCTTGACACGAATGATATCTCCGAGTTTGAGTACATCCTCTACTTTGCCGATTCGCTCTTCGGCTATTTCAGAGATGTGAACAAGCCCGTCTTTTCCAGCGAAGAGTTCAACGAAAGCACCGAACTTTTCAATGCGTTTCACTTTTCCATCATAGTACTCGCCCACTTGCACTTCACGAACAAGATCAGCAATAATTTTTTGCGCTTTTTCGTTCATCGCTTGGTCGGCAGATGCGATAAATACAGTGCCGTCCTGCTCGATGTCGATTTTCACGCCGGTTTCTTCAATAATTTTATTGATGATTTTTCCGCTTGGCCCGATGACGTCTCTGATTTTATCCGGATTGATTTTCATCGTAATAATTTTCGGAGCATAAGTAGACAGTTGTTTTCTAGGTTCTGACAGTGTATCAAGCATTGAGGAAAGAATGTGCATTCTTCCTTCTTTTGCCTGTGTCAGCGCCTGTTCCAAGATCTCACGGTTGATCCCAGAGATTTTAATATCCATCTGCAATGCTGTAACACCTTTTTCAGTACCGGCAACTTTAAAGTCCATATCTCCCAGATGGTCTTCCATACCCTGGATATCAGTAAGAACCGTTACATCTTCGCCGTCGCTTACTAAGCCCATCGCAATACCGGCTACAGGAGCTTTGATTGGAACACCTGCATCCATCATGGCAAGTGTGCTTGCGCAAATACTCGCCTGAGAAGTTGAACCGTTGGATTCAAGTACTTCAGATACAAGTCGGATGGTGTAAGGGAAGCTTTCTTCTGACGGGATAACCGCTTCAAGAGCACGTTCTCCGAGTGCACCATGTCCGATTTCACGGCGTCCCGGTCCTCTCATAAAGCCGGTTTCGCCGACGCTGAATGGAGGGAAGTTATATTGATGCATGAAACGCTTGGATTCTTCCACACCCAAACCGTCAAGAACCTGTACATCTCCCAAAGCTCCCAGCGTACAAACGCTCAATGCCTGAGTTTGACCGCGCGTAAACAGCCCGGATCCGTGCGTACGGGCCAGCAGGCTGACATCAGAGGAGAGTGGACGGATCTCATTGATCTTTCTTCCATCCGGACGAACTTTTTCCTTGAGAATAAGTCGTCTAACTTCGCCTTTGATCAGAAGCTGAAGCACTTCTTTGGCTTCATCCACCTTTTCTTCATCGGTTTCTTCATAATGAGCAACCACTCGTTCTTTTAACTCATCAAGCGCACTTTGTCTTTCCTGCTTATCAAAAACGGAAACAGCTGCTGCCAAATCCGAACCGATAAAGCTGCGCACTTCCTCCACAAGCTCCTGATCAACTTCGTGCAGCACGACTTCCATTTTTTCTTTTCCGAGCTCTTCCACAATCTTATCCTGGAAGGCAATCAATTTCTTGATTTCCTCGTGGGCGAACATGATCGCTTCTAGCATGACCTCTTCAGGAACTTCCTTTGCTCCCGCCTCTACCATATTAATGGCATCCTTTGTGCCTGCTACAATAAGATTAATGTCGCTTTTCTCGTTCTGTTCGACCGTTGGATTCACGATAAATTCGCCATCGATACGGCCAATGGTGACCCCGGCAATCGGTCCTTCAAACGGGATGTTTGAAATGGACAATGAAAGAGATGATCCAATCATCGCAGCCATTTCTGAAGAACAATCTTGGTCTACACTCATCACTGTGCTGACAACCTGAACTTCATTTCGGAAGCCATCAGCAAAAAGCGGACGGATTGGACGGTCAATCAGACGGCTGGCGAGAATAGCCTTCTCGCTCGGGCGGCCTTCCCTCTTGATAAATCCGCCAGGAATTTTACCAACCGCGTACAGACGCTCTTCATAGTTTACTGTAAGCGGGAAAAAGCTTAAGTTCTTTGGCTCCTTTGAAGCCACAGCTGTAGAAAGAACGGCAGTATCACCATATCTGACAAATACAGCTCCGTTCGCTTGCTTTGCAAGATTTCCAATTTCAAAAGACAGTTCTCTGCCTGCCCAGTCCATAGAAAAAATACGTTTCTCTTGTTCCATTTCTATTGGTACTCCTCTCGACAATAAACGAAAATATTTATGTCTCTATTATATCCTAAACTGAACGTTCCTAAAAAGAAAAACTAGGCCAGCTCTTTTAAGTATACAGTTAATCTGCTATGTACGCTTTTTTTAATCGAAAGAACTTTATCTAAAAAATTGTTGCTTTGGAAACAATCCTGCAATTTAACTCATTGACAGGTTGATTGTAGTGCAAGATGCGAGACTCCAGCAGGAAATGCGGGACAGGTAAGACCGAGAAGGCGCTTGCGCCTGATGGGCTTAGCGCCCGCCCTGCGGAAAGCTAGCATCCTGGAACGGAAATCAACAGCTTTCAAGGGCAACAATGGTTCAAGCATAAAGTTTTTTCTACAGAAAAAAAGCGGGAATTTATTCCCGCTTTTCCGATTAACGACGCAATCCAAGCTTTTTGATAAGCTCACGATAACGTGTAACATCTTTGTTACGAAGATACGTTAGCAAGTTACGGCGTTTACCTACCATTTTCAAAAGGCCACGACGTGAGTGGTGATCCTTTTTATGAGTACGCAAATGGTCATTAAGAGTGTTAATCTGCTCTGTAAGGATAGCGATCTGAACTTCTGGAGATCCAGTATCAAGATCATGCGTTTTGTACTCGCTGATCAGTTCATTTTTACGTTCTTGAGAAATTGCCATCCTGTTCACCTCCTTTAAAATATAAACCCCGTCTACCGAGCAAGCGTCGGTGAATCGCCCTGCCAAGCAGCGGTTGTTTGTACTAGACGTACAGGTAATAGATTACCTCTTTTTTAAGAATAATGCAAGAGCAAGCCTACTTTTCATAAAAATAATTTATGCCTGCCTGTTTGTCTGCGCCAATTTGTTCAATAAGGGCATCCACTGATTCAAACTTCTTCTCGTCCCGGATTCTGGAGAGCCAGTAAACTTCCACATCTTTACCATAGATATTAGAGGAAAAATCAAAAAGATGCACCTCGATTGATGCCTCCCGTTCTTCATGAAAGGTCGGTTTGGTGCCAATGTTGGCTACTCCATTCAACGGACGACCATCCACTTCGGCCTGTACAATGTATACCCCGTTGGCGGGAATCAAATAATCAGGAACAGGATCAATATTGGCCGTTGGAAAGCCAATGGAGGTTCCTCTGCTCTCCCCGTGAACCACCTTGCCGGAAATGCTGTACGGCCTTCCCAGATATTCAGGAATGTCGTCAACATTTCCCTCCTTTAGCAGGTTACGAATAAGAGTGGAACTGATTTTCTGTCCATTTTTATCCAATTTTTCAATTACCGTTTGAGAAAATATACCCCTGGCACTTTCCTCCATCATCGCCATGTTTCCTTTGCCATATTTACCGTACGTATAGTCAAATCCTGCAACAACATGCTGTACATGGAGGCCAATAAGATATTCCTCAATAAACCTCATCGGTGAGAGAGAGGCAAACTCTTCATTGAACTCTACAAGATAGAAGATATCAATCCCGAGTTCACTCAAAAGTTCCTCTTTCTTTTCAATTGGCGTCAAATATGAGACGTGGGCTTCCTTTTTCCCAAGCACAACGGAAGGATGCGGATGAAAGGACATCACTGCCGATGCCATGTTTCCGTGCCGGGCAATGGCCGCTGCCGTCCCGATTACCTTCTGATGCCCCAGATGCAGGCCGTCAAAATACCCCAGGGCCATGACGGTTGGGGGAAGGTCATTCTTATTGAATTGATGCGGATGTGTAAGCGTTATTGTTTTCAAAATTCCACCTTCTAACTCTATGCGTTACTCAACGGCTAAAATTTTTTCCGGTTTCATCATACCTGGTTTCTCCGGATGTTGTTTATAAAGAGCGATACACTTTCCATTTTTATTATAAACGGCAAACGGGCTGCTTTGCACCTCAGACGCCATGGAGAGAACAGCACCATTCTTTATGCGCGCTTCCATCTCTTCATCACAGGTGATCGCGTCAAAGTGAGCAATGGCCTTTTCGATGGGAAGAAAAAGGTCGTCCGTATTGCCATCCTGTATGGCCTGCTCAATCTGTTCAAAGGTAAAGCAGTCCCCTATCTCAAAAGGACCGGAGCTGGTGCGGACCAGGTGAGACATGTGAGCGGGATACCCCAGTTTTTTCCCGATGTCTACAGCCAGTGTTCTTACATAGGTTCCTTTGCTGCATCTGACAAAGAAGGGGAAAACGGGGTAAGGGCCAAAAAAGTATGTTTCCTCTGAAAGCAGGTTCAACTCGTAGATCGTCGTTTCCCTTGCCGGCCGTTCTACTTCAATTCCCTCTCTTGCATATTGGTACAGCTTTTTCCCATTCACTTTGACAGCAGAAAACATGGGTGGAACCTGCATGATTCTTCCTGTCAGCGAAACCAATGCATCTTTTACCGCTTCAGCCGACAACCCCTCAGGTACAGGCTGGTCTTCCACCACATCGCCATGGGCATCCTCTGTGGTTGTCGCTTTTCCGATCATGGCTTCCGCCTGATAGGATTTTGGATAGTCGGACATATACTGTGCAATTTTTGTTGCTCTTCCGACACAGACAGGAAGCACGCCCGTCACTTCGGGATCGAGCGTGCCCGTATGCCCCACTTTTTTCGTTTTCAGCATTTTTCTTAACTTTGCCACGCAGTCATGGGATGTCATTCCCGCCGGCTTCAATAAAGGCAAAATGCCTTCTGGCTTTATACCTGCCATTTGTTGATACCCACCTTTTTCACATCAAAAAAGAAGAGACAGACAAACCAAGGCCTGCCTATCTCTTATTGTAATCACTATCTTCATCAGAACTTTTGATATCAGTCAGCAATGTTTCAATTCGGCTTCCATATTCGATGGATTCATCAAATTTGAAAGAAATTTCCGGTGTTTTGCGCAACCGGATTCGCTTGCCGATTTCAGTCCGGATAAAACCGGAAGCCTTGGCCAGACCCCGCAGCGTCTGTTCCTTTTGCTCATCATCGCCAAAAACAGAAATAAATACAGTCGCCTGCTGCAGATCGCCCGTTACCTCGACACCGGTAACGGTCACAAACCCGATGCGGGGATCTTTCAGCTTTCGGCCAATGATATCTCCCATTTCTTTTTTCATTTGTTCACCAATGCGGTTGGATCGGATTTCACTCATTCTTACACCCCGTTTCTATCTAGCCATTATAACCATTCGATAACCGAGGACGTAACTTCAAGCTCAGGTATACTGCTGATCAGCTTTATAGCCTTTTGAAGTTCCTGTTCCACGATTAGTTTGTCCTTTGAAATGGTTACAATTCCAAGTTCTGCTCTCTGCCATAAATCATGAAAGTCGGTCTCGGAGACAGCAAGATTAAATTGCTGTCTCAACCGGGTAACGACCTTTTTCACAACGGAGCGTTTATCCTTCAGGGAATGGGACTCATAAATGAAGCATTCCACAGTCAGGAAACCAATCATGCCCGTTTAATTTCTTCCATGATGTACGCTTCGATGACATCTCCTTCTTTGATGTCATTGAACTTTTCTAATGTAATACCACATTCGTAGCCTGCACTAACTTCTTTTGCATCATCTTTAAAGCGTTTGAGGGCATCTATTTTCCCTTCATAGATAACAACGCCATCACGGATCAGGCGAACGGTGGAATCACGGGTAACTTTACCATCAGTTACATAACAGCCGGCAATTGTCCCCACTTTTGATACTTTAAACGTCGTACGGATCTCCACCTGTCCAATAACCTTCTCTTCGAACTCTGGGTCTAGCATACCTTTCATTGCTGACTCAATTTCTTCGATCACGTTATAAATAATTCTGTGCAGACGCACATCCACTTTTTCAGCATCTGCTGTACGTTTCGCATTGTTGTCAGGGCGTACGTTAAATCCGATAATAATCGCATTGGAGGCAGAAGCAAGAATGATATCCGATTCAGTGATCGCTCCTACTCCCGTATGAATGATCTTTACCTTGACGCCTTCCACATCAATTTTTTGAAGGGAACCGGCCAGCGCCTCGGCGGAGCCTTGAACGTCGGCTTTAATAATCACATTGATTTCTTTAATATCGCCTTCTTTGATCTGATTGAACAGATCTTCAAGGTTCAACTTGGAAGATTCCTTACGTTGGGCTTCCAATTGCTTTTTGGAGCGTGCTTCACCGATCTGGCGTGCTTTCTTTTCATCGGTAAATACCATGAATTGATCGCCGGCCTGAGGAACATCATTTAATCCAGTAATCTCAACTGGAGTAGATGGACCGGCTACTTTTACACGCCGGCCAATATCATTGACCATGGCACGGACACGTCCGAAGGTATTTCCGACAACAATTGGATCCCCCACATTCAGTGTTCCGTTTTGAACGAGAAGCGTAGCTACTGATCCACGGCCTTTATCAAGCTGTGCCTCGATAACTGTACCCTGTGCTGCACGGTTTGGATTGGCTTTCAGTTCTTCGACTTCCGCCACCAACTGAATCATTTCGATCAAGTCGTCGATTCCTTCCCCATTGATCGCAGAAACATTAACAAAAATCGTATCGCCGCCCCAGTCTTCCGGAATCAGAGCATGCTCGGTCAATTCCTGCATAACCCGGTCAGGATTGGCTGCTTCCTTATCCATTTTGTTCACTGCAACAATAATAGGCACTTCTGCAGCTTTTGCATGGTTGATGGCTTCAACGGTTTGCGGCATAACACCGTCATCGGCGGCAACCACAAGAATCGTGATATCCGTTACTTGAGCTCCTCTTGCACGCATCGTTGTAAACGCAGCATGCCCCGGTGTATCAAGGAACGTAATTTTCTTGCCTTTGTCTTCGATCTGGTACGCACCAATATGCTGAGTGATTCCACCTGCTTCACTTGCGGTTACTTTTGTGTTTCGTATGGAGTCCAGCAAGGTCGTTTTCCCGTGGTCAACGTGACCCATGATAGTAACCACCGGTGGACGAATGGAAAGATCCTCTTCTTTATCGTTATTTTCATAATTTTCGAATTCGGTTACGTCGATGATAATTTCCTCTTCGACTTCCACATTGTAATCTGATGCAATAAGCTCAATGGTTTCTTTATCAAGCTCTTGGTTGATTGTTGCCATAACACCAAGAGTCATCAATTTTTTAATGATTTCAGATGGTTCTTTTGCCAGTTTCTTCGCCAGTTCACTTACAGTAAGTGATTCGGAGAAAGTAATCTTATCCGGTGTTACCGGGGTCGGCTTCGGCTGAGGAGCCGGTGCTGATTTTCCTCTGTTATTGTTTTTGTTGTTTCGGTTTTTATTATTATGATTGCTGTTGTTGTTTCTGTTCCCCGGTCGGTTTCCGCCCTTTTGGCCGGGTTTAGCGTTTTGCCCGGGTTTAGCGTTTTGTTGACCACTGTTATTTTTTTGACCCGGTTTTGAGTTATTGCTGCCATTATTCTTCTTGGGTGCTTCGTCTTTTTTAATTTTCATAGTGTTCTCTTTTTTACTCTCATTTCTATTTTCGACTTTGTTTACATTGGTTGGGTTCTTTTTATGTTCTATTTTATGTTTCTCCTCTGTATTCTTATTTTTGGGTTGATAGGCATCATTTAATTTACGGATCGCTTCTTCATCGATCATCGACATATGATTGGATACATCCACATTCATGTTTTTCAGTTTATCAATGATATCCTTGCTTTGAACATTTTGTTTTTTCGCATATTCATATACACGCATCTTACTCATATGTTCACCCCCGAATGATTTAATCAAGTAAAGCTGTTAACTTTTTGGCAAATCCTTGATCGGTTACGGCAACAACCACGCGCTGGTCTTTGCCAATCGCATTTCCGAGAGAATAGCGGTTCTCAATCCATTTTACCTCTACCCGGTAAAACGAGCATTTATCCGTTATTTTTTTCTTCGTATTGTCCGACGCATCCATGGAAAGAAGAACGCATTTCGCCTGTTGCTTCTGTACCGCTTTAACAACAAGCTCTTCCCCAGAAATACATTTTCCTGCCCTGTTGGCCAATCCAAGCAATGAAGCCCATGGTGATATATTCAATGAGTTATACTCCCTTTTCCAGTTCAGCAAACACTTCATCCGGAACTCGAGCTTTCAGTTGATTGTTGAGGCTGCCTTTTTTCTTCGCCAGAGCAAAACAGGACGCCTGATTGCACAGATACGCGCCTCTTCCTGATTTCTTTCCCGTTGGGTCAACGAAAACTTCGCCTTCAGGAGAGCGGACAATCCGGATCAATTGCTTTTTTTCTTTCATTTCCTGGCAGGCTACACATTTTCTCATCGGAATTTTCCGTGTTTTCATCCGGCTCACCCCCATGTATCTTACAGTTCTTCTTCAGTAGATTCAAACTCTTCTTGTGCAGCTTCACCAACATAAAGTCCCGATTCTTCTGCATCGGACTGACTTTTAATATCAATTTTCCAGCCTGTCAGTTTAGCTGCAAGTCTTGCATTCTGTCCTCGTTTCCCGATGGCAAGTGAAAGCTGGTAATCGGGAACGATAACGGTCGTCATTTTTTCATCTTCATTCACTAGCACTTCAAGCACCTTGGCAGGGCTGAGCGCGTTCGCTACATACACGACCGGGTCTTCAGACCATCGGACAATATCAATTTTCTCGCCATTGAGCTCGTTGACGATCGTTTGAACGCGTCCGCCTTTTTGACCGACACAAGATCCTACTGGATCCACTTCCGGGTCTGCTGCATGAACAGCAATCTTGGAACGGTCTCCCGCTTCTCTGGCAATTGATTTTACTTCAACCGTACCATCATAGATTTCCGGCACTTCAAGTTCGAAAAGGCGCTTTAATAAACCAGGGTGTGTTCTTGATACAAGAATTTGCGGGCCCTTCGTTGTTTTTTCAACCTTGGTGATGAATACTTTAATACGGTCGTTTGTTGTATATTTCTCACCCGGCATTTGTTCGGCGGCTGGAAGCAATGCTTCAACCCGTCCAAGGTTAACATAGATGTAACGATGGTCCTGACGCTGGACCACACCTGTAATGATATCTTCCTCTCGGTCGATAAATTCGGAAAAAATAATGCCGCGTTCCGCTTCTCTTACCCTTTGAGTCACAACCTGTTTTGCGGTTTGGGCCGCAATCCGGCCGAAATCACGTGGAGTTACCTCCAGTTCCACAACATCTTCTAATTCATATTGCGGGTTAATCTTGTGCGCCTCTTCAAGTGAAAGCTCCTGCCTTGAATCGGTTACTTCTTCAACAACGTTTTTTCGGGCAAATACTTTGATGCTTCCTGTTGTTGTATTAAAATCCACTCTCACATTTTGTGCCTGGTGGAAGTTCCGTTTGTACGCAGAAATCAAAGCGGCTTCAATCGCTTCAATTAAAATATCTTTGCTGATTCCTTTTTCTTTCTCCAAAAAAGTAAGTGCATCTAATAGCTCGCTACTCATCCATCTTCTCCCCTTTGTTAATTGAACACAACTGCAAGTCTGGCACTTGCTATCTTGTTGTATGGCAGTTCCACTTCCGTACTGCGTGTTTTCACTTTCATTTGCAGTTTGACCGTTTCACCATCGAATTCCAGCAGTTTGCCTTCAAATTCTTTTGAGCCATCAATCTGTTCATACATTTTAATGTGGACATTTTTCCCTACGGCCTTAGCCATGTCCTCCGGTTTTTTCAATGGGCGTTCAACACCGGGTGAAGAAACTTCAAGAAAGTATGCCTGTTCAATCGGATCGATAGCATCCAACTTTTCACTGAGGCGTTCACTTACCGTTCCGCAGTCTTCAATGTCTACACCAGTTTCATTATCAATAAATACGCGAAGGAACCAGTTTTTCCCTTCTTTTACAAACTCGATATCTACCAGCTCTAGGTTTAACTCTTCCAAAATCGGGGTTACGATCTCTTCGGTAGTTTCCGTGATTTTCTTGCTCATAAACATCCTCCCTTCAACCGAAAAATCCTTTGCCAAAACGAAACGAAAGAGTGGGTTTCCCCACTCTTTTCCCGAAAGGTATTCATAAGTATTTCCAAAATTACTATATCATAATCTTCGGCTTTGTGCAACTTGCCAGCCGTCTGTCTGCCCTCTTCAGTCTTTAGAAAAGAGAGAGCTGGTTGGCTTCCGGCATACCGGCAAGACAGCCTTGCTCATCCAGATAATCGATGATGGTTTTAGACAGGCGAGCACGCTGCTGAAGGTCCTCTTTTGAAAGGAACTCTCCATCTTCACGCGCCTTCACAATATTGATGGCAGCATTTGTGCCAAGTCCCGCAATAGAATTGAAAGGCGGAATCAGTTGGTCGCCTTCCACCAAAAATTCAGTGGCGCTCGATCGGTAGAGGTCTACCTTGCCAAATGAAAAACCGCGTTCGCACATTTCAAGAGCAAGTTCCAGCACTGTTTGCAGGTTCTTCTCCTTGGTGGAAGCATCCAGCCCTTTGCCCGAGATTTCTTCAATCTTTGCGCGGATAGCGGCAGATCCCTTTACCATGGCGGTAATATCAAAATCATCAGCGCGGACAGTGAAGTAGGCTGCGTAAAAAAGAATAGGATAATGTACCTTAAAGTAGGCGATGCGGACTGCCATCAATACATAGGCGGCAGCATGGGCCTTCGGGAACATGTACTTGATCTTCAAGCACGACCCGATATACCAGTCTGGTACGTCGTTCTTTTTCATTTCTTCTACCCATTCGGGGATCAGACCTTTACCTTTACGCACGCTTTCCATGATTTTGAAGGCAAGGGACGGTTCAAGGCCTTTATAGATCAGATACACCATGATATCGTCACGGCAGCCGATCACGTCTTTCAGCTCGCATGTTCCATCGGCGATCAGCTCATTGGCATTGTTCAGCCACACGTCTGTCCCATGGGAAAGACCGGAAATCTGCACTAACTCGGAGAAAGTACTTGGTTTGGTTTCCTCAAGCATCTGCCGAACAAACTTCGTTCCAAATTCCGGAATGCCAAGCGTACCCGTTTTGCACATCACTTGGTCTTCGGTCACCCCGAGCACTTCGGGACCGGAAAAGATTTTCATAACTTCCTGGTCGGAAGCCGGAATCGTTTTTGGATCAATGCCGCTCAAATCCTGCAGCATACGAATCACGGTTGGATCATCGTGCCCGAGAATATCGAGTTTCAGCAGGTTATCATGGATGGAATGGAAATCAAAATGTGTTGTTTTCCATTCAGAATTTTTATCATCGGCAGGAAACTGGATAGGACAAAAATCATAAATATCCATGTAATCCGGAACAACAATAATCCCGCCCGGATGCTGTCCTGTGGTCCGTTTCACACCGGTACAGCCCGATACAAGCCGGTCGACCTCGGCAGAGCGGAAGGTCAGGTTATGGTCGGAGGCATACCCTTTTACATAGCCATACGCCGTTTTCTCAGCCACAGTTCCTATCGTTCCTGCACGGTAGACATAATCTTCACCGAACAGTTCCTTTGTGTAATTATGGGCACGCGGCTGGTATTCACCCGAGAAGTTAAGGTCAATATCGGGTACCTTGTCCCCTTTAAAGCCAAGGAATGTTTCAAATGGGATATCCTGGCCATCCTTTTTATAGAGCACATGACAATTCGGGCACTCTTTATCCGGAAGGTCAAACCCGGAACCGACAGATCCATCATCAAAAAAGATGGATTCCTTGCACTCAGGACACACATAGTGCGGAGGAAGCGGATTAACCTCAGTAATCTCTGTCATGGTGGCAACAAAGGAAGATCCAACGGATCCACGTGAACCTACCAGATAGCCATCCACCAGGGACTTTTTAACAAGTTTATGCGAGATGAGGTAGATAACGGCAAATCCATGACCGATAATGCTGTTCAATTCCTTTTCCAGCCGCTTTTCTACAATATCGGGGAGGTTTTCCCCATAAATACTGCGAGCCATGGAATAACTCATATTCCGTATATCATCTTCCGCCCCCGGAATCTTCGGGGTAAACAGATCGTCAGGAATCGGTTTGATCTCCTCAATCATGTCTGCGACCTTTTGGGTATTATCGACAACCACTTCCCTGGCCTTTTCGTCACCCAGGAATGAAAAGCATTCCAGCATTTCATCTGTGGTACGGAAATAAACATCCGGAAGTGTCTGTCGGTTCAACGGATTGGCTCCGCCCTGGCTTGAAACCAAAATCTTGCGGTAGATGCCGTCATTGGGATCCAGGTAATGTACATTTCCCGTGGCAACAACCGGTTTACCTAGCTTTTCACCGAGCTTCACGATGTTGGCAATGATTTCACGCAGCGCCATTTCATCCTGTATTAGTTCTTTTTCAATCAGATGATAATAGTTTGATGGCGGCTGGATTTCAAGATAATCATAAAATTTCGCGATTTCTTCCACTTCCGAAGGCGCTTTTTGCATCATTCCTTCAAATACTTCGCCTTTATCACACCCGGACCCGATCAGTAAACCTTCACGATGTTTGGAAAGCCTCGAACGCGGAATTCTCGGCGTTCGGTAAAAATAGTTCAATTGCGATTCTGAAACCAATTTGTACAGATTCTTCAAGCCTTGTTGTGTTTGGGCAAATAGTATGCAATGGGATGGACGGCTTCTCATATATCCACCCTGGCCCATGTTTTCGTTCAGCTGGTCATGGAATTCTATTTCTTTCTCGAACGCTTGTTTTAATAGTTTCCAAAGCAGGTAGCCTGTCGCTTCTGCATCATAGATTGCCCGGTGGTGCTGGGTCAGCTCGATATCAAACTTTTTACAGAGCGTGTTCAATCTGTGGTTTTTCAGTTCCGGAAGGAGAAAACGGGCAAGTTCAAGGGTGTCAACTACCGGATTTTGGGCAGCCCCTCTCCCTATCTTGCGGAATCCTTCGTTCAAGAATCCCATATCAAAACTGGCATTATGGGCAACAAGAATGTCGTCTCCCATAAATTTTTCAAAATCCCGCAACACGTCCTCTATTTCAGGAGCATCCTGTACCATATCGTCAGTGATGCCCGTCAAATTGATCGTTGTATCCGAAAGAGGCTCATGAGGATTGGCAAACCGTTCAAATTTATCGATGATTTCACCGTTATGCACTTTGACCGCCGCAAGTTCGATGATTTTGTTGTACACGGCGGACAATCCCGTTGTTTCCACGTCAAATACAATATAGGTATCATCCGAGAGCTTCCTGTGCTGTTCGTTATAAGCGATAGGAACTCCGTCATCCACCAGATTGGCCTCCACGCCATACAAAACTTTGATACCATTCTTTTTCCCTGCTGAATATGCTTCCGGGAAGGACTGAACGGCAGCATGGTCGGTCACCGCTACAGCAGGATGGCCCCATTTGCTGGCCTGGCTGATCAGGCTGGAAGCAGAAGTTACGGCGTCCATCTGGCTCATCGGAGTATGTAGATGAAGTTCCACTCTTTTCTTTCCTTCTTCGGCAAGATCATTTCTGGTTTCAGGCGTAATTTGATTGATATCATTCGCAATCATGACCAGGTCACGAACGAAGGTATCGTTTTGTATACCACCCCGTACTTTGACCCAGATGCCCTTTTTCACGGCGTTCAGAATCGGTACATCTTCTTTGTCGCGGGAGAAGATTTTAACCATGATGGAATCGGTATAATCGGTAATCTTAAAGGTCAGCAGCGTTCTTCCGCTTCTGAGTTCTCTAGTTTCCGCATCAAATACATATCCCTGAAGCGTTACTCTGCGTTCCTCGTCCTGAATGGTTTCAATCGGAACGGGTTCATCCGGAATCTTGTAACCTATTGTAACTTCAGAAGGCACAGCAGCTGCTTCCCGCTTGTCCGCTTTTTCTTTTTCGATCAATGCAGCGAGTACTTTATCCGCATCTTCTTGCTTTTTCTGCTCCACAAATTTCTGGAACTCTTCCTCACTGTGTTTGACTTCAATTTCAAGTGAGACGGAGTCCATGCCAAACGAACGGTAGACCTCCGTCATTGCCGAAGATAATTTACGTTTGATCAAGAGCCCTTCCGCTTCATTCCGGACGGTTACTTTAATTTTATTCCCGGTTACCTCAGGAACCTGTCCCATCAATCCGGACACAAGTGAGCTTGCCGTTCCTTTCAGCTGTTCACAGCATATGCTCCAATACTCGCCGAGTAATGCTTCCTCGCATTCCCTGCTCTCACATTGAATAGTAAATGTTACTTTCGCTATATGTTCAAATGCCTGTGTAATTCTCGCCTGAAAAAAGGTATACACATTGGCAGGCATTGGTTTCGGCAGGGAAAAATAAAAATGCCAGCTTCTGTTATTTTTATCGATCGCCAGTTTCTGAACACGGCCATCACCCAGATGCGGGCGCAGCTCACCGGGTATGCCGATCTGGTCGAGCAACAAGAGAAACCGCTCTTTTCTTACCTGGTCGTCACTGTTCATGATGCCCTCCTTCCACAATTAAAGGGATGACTTGGGTTAGTGAGCCTGACGGTCAGGCTCATAAGTCATCCCCTGGATGCTAGCGCGCTAATAATTCTCGTTGGCGTTTAATCGCCTCAATTAATTCTGAAACATGGATTTCATTCATTTCACCGGTTTTTCTGACTTTCAATTCCACCATGCCCTCAGCAGCCTTTTTCCCAACCGTTACGCGGACAGGAACCCCAAAAAGGTCTGCATCGGCGAACTTTACACCTGCGCGTTCTTTACGGTCATCGTATAAGCAATCATAACCTGCACCCTTAAGTTCATCATACAGCTTTTCACTTAAATCTGCCTGTATTGCGTCTTTGCTGTTGGCTGCAATAATGTGCACATCAAAAGGTGCCAGGGATAACGGCCAGATCAAGCCTCTTTCATCATTGTTTTCTTCTGCAACTGCGGCAAGCGTACGGGAAACACCGATTCCGTAACAGCCCATCGTCATTGTCTGGCTTTTTCCATTCTCATCGAGAAAGGTTGCATTCAATGGCTCGCTGTAAACTTGTCCAAGTTTAAACACATGCCCGACTTCAATTCCTTTGGCGAAGCGGATAACCCCTTTGCCATCAGGAGAAGCATCTCCCTCCTGGATAAAACGAAGATCAGCAAAATCAGAGACCTCAAAATCGATGCCAGGATTCACATGCTGATAATGATGATTTGCTTCATTTGCTCCGGCTACGGCATTCACCATGTATTCCACCGCATGGTCAGCAATGATCTTCACGTTTTCTGGAACAGACACAGGCCCAATGTTTCCAGGTTTGCAGGAAAGCACTTTTTCCGTTTCCTCAGGTGTGGCCAGTTCGGCAGAAGCTGCTCCGAGAATGTTCTTCACTTTAATGTCATTTACATCATGATCACCGCGGACAAGCACCAGAACCGGCTCTTCATCAGCAATAAACAGAACCGACTTGATGACTTTGGCGGCATCAATGGTAAGGAGTGAAGAAACCTCTGCAATGGTTTTTGCTTCTCCCGTATGGATTTTCTCCATCTCCTTTTTGGATTCGGTGGAAGCTTCATAGGTTACGTTCACTGGTGCCATCTCAATGTTGGCAGCAAAATCAGATTCTGAAGAATAAGCAATCAAATCTTCACCGATCTCGGAAAGTACCAT
Source organism: Fictibacillus sp. S7 (assembly GCF_004127935.1). Taxonomy (NCBI): domain Bacteria; kingdom Bacillati; phylum Bacillota; class Bacilli; order Caryophanales; family Fictibacillaceae; genus Fictibacillus; species Fictibacillus sp. S7. The sequence continues at coordinate 1,164,696 of NZ_QJKL01000001.1, forward strand.
GAACTCATGATTATCCTTTCCTCCGATTGCCCCGGAATCCGCCAGGACCGCTCTGAAGTTCAGACCACAGCGTGAAAAGATATTATTGTATGCTGCTTTCATATCTTCATAGGTAACATCAAGGCTCTCCTGGGAGGAATGGAACGAGTACGCATCTTTCATAATAAATTCCCGGCCTCTAAGAAGACCAAATCGAGGTCTTTTTTCATCCCTGAACTTCGTTTGAATTTGGAATAGATTAAGAGGCAGTTTTTTATATGATTTTACTTCATCGCGAATGAGACTGGTAATGACTTCCTCATGAGTTGGCCCGAGCGCAAATTCACGGCCATGGCGGTCTTTTAAACGCATAAGTTCCGGTCCGTAGGAATACCATCTTCCCGATTCTTGCCAGAGTTCCGCAAGCTGCAGGGAAGGCATGGTCATCTCGTTGGATCCTGCGTTTTCCATCTCTTCACGAATAATCGCTTCTACTTTGTGAAGAACCTTTTTCCCCAGCGGCAAAAAAGAATAAATACCAGCTGCATTCTGCCGGATAAATCCTGCTCTGAGCAGAAGCTGGTGGCTGACGACATCCGCGTCAGCCGGAACTTCTCTTAATGTTGGTGCAAACAACCTGCTTTGCTTCATTTCTCCACCTCAGTTAATCACTTATTGGTCAATTTTGTCTAAAAAGAATTTATGAATGTCATTCCATGTTACGACGAGCATCAGGAGCATCAGAAATGCAAAACCGATAAAATGTACAAGCCCTTCTTTTTGCGGATCAATCGGTTTGCCCCGCAGCGCTTCAATCAGTAAAAACAACAGCCGCCCGCCATCCAGTGCCGGTAGCGGCAGCAAGTTAAAGATCGCCAGGTTAATGCTCAGGACAGCGGCCCATTGCATCAGCATTGGAATACCGCCTTCTGTCGCTTTGTTTGTGTATTCGTAAATTCCAACTGGTCCTGAAAGCTGATCGAATCCGTGCTTCCCGGTAATGAGCTCACCAAGTCCCACGAAAATCATTTTTGTCATGAACCATGTTTGCTTTGCTCCATAGGACACGGAGCCCGGCAAAGAAAACTCTGTGGAAGGATAGGCTCCAATAAATCCTTCTTTGGTGCCTTTGTTAATCTCCCGTTCACCCGGCGTTACTTCTTTATTAAGAATTTTGCCGTTCCGGTCAACTTCAAACACAAGTTTTTCTCCGGGGTTTTGCTGGATAAAGGAAACAAGCTCTTCCCAATTGCTGACTTTATCGCCATTTACGGAAACGATCCTGTCCCCTTTTTGCAGCCCGGATTTCACCGCAGCTTCACCAGGTGCCAGATTGCCAAGTCGTGCTTCCTTTGTAGGAATGCCCTGGAACAAAGAAAAACTCATTAATACGATGAACGCGAGCAGCACATTCATGAACGGGCCTGCAAAAATGGCAAGCGTCCGCTGCATGAGAGTTTTTGAGCCAAACTGCCTGTTATACGGAGCAATTTGCATTTCCTGATGATCGGCCACATACATTGCTTGCGGGTCGACGCTGTAGCTTTGGCGTTCTCCCTCTTCATTTTCATATCCGGTAATCACCAAACGGTGCTCCAAGTCAGCGTTTTCCACAGTAATGACTTTTTGGATGTCATATTTTTCTTTATGGTTGACAATAATCTTTTGGACGCTGCCTTCCGGGTTAAAAATCAGTCCTACCCTGTAACCTGGTTTCAGCTCGATCCCTTCCGGATCCTCACCGGCCATCCTTACAAACCCGCCCAGCGGCAATAGCCGTACAGTGTATGTTGTCTCACTCTTTTTAAACGCGAAGAGCTTTGGACCGAAGCCAATGGCAAATTCCCGGCACAAAATGCCGGCTCGTTTGGCGAGCATCAAATGGCCAAGTTCATGAAAGAAAACAAGAGCACCCAAAATAATTACGATGGAAATGACTGTATTCATAACCTTTTACCCACCTTTAATTTAATAATGACTGAACATATTGCCGTGTGTGTGTATCAATGGCCTGTATTTCTTCCAGTGTCGGCTGTTCAATAAATTCATGGTGCTCCAGTGCTTTTTCAATGTATTCTTCGATCGCCAGGAAAGATATTTTACGTTCAAGGAACAATCCGACCGCAGCTTCGTTTGCTGCGTTCAGCGCGGTTGTCATTGTTCCGCCTTTCTCTCCTGCTAGATAAGCCAGTTTCAGGCAGCGGAACCGTTCCATGTCCATTTTTTTAAAATGAAGCTTTCCAATCTCCCATAAATTTAACCTTTTGGAAGGCGTATGTTCAAGTCTGTCAGGATAGGTCAGCGCGTACTGAATGGGAACCCGCATGTCGGGGTTTCCCAAGTGTGCCAGCGTGCTGCCGTCCTTATACTCTACCATAGAGTGTATGATGCTTTCTTTATGAAGAATGACGTCTATTTTTGAATAGGGCATATTAAAGAGCCAATGCGCTTCTATCACTTCCAGGCCTTTGTTCATCATCGTTGCCGAGTCGATGGTGATTTTGGCTCCCATGGACCAGTTCGGATGATTCAATGCCTCGTCAACAGTAACATCAGCCAGCTGTTCCCGCGTATAATCCCGGAAACTTCCTCCAGACGCGGTAAGAATGAGCCTGTCAACCTGTTGGGCATTTTCTCCGTTAAGACATTGGAAGATGGCTGAATGCTCGCTGTCCACCGGCAGGAGGCTGACGTTATGTTTTTCAGCCAGCTCCATAATGATATGTCCGGCAGTGACCAGTGTTTCTTTATTGGCGATGGCTATATCCTTGCCGGCCTGAATGGCGTTGATGGTGGGCACCAAGCCTACACTTCCCATGACCGCATTCACCAGAATATGAGCTTCCCGAGCGACAGCTGCTTCAATCAGGCCTTCTTGTCCATAATAAACAAGTGATTGGTCCCCCAGACGCAAACGCAGGTCATCAGCATCTTTTTTATCTTGAACCGCAATGATCCGCGGTTTAAATTTCTCTATTATCTCCATCCCTTTTTCTACATTCTTTCCAAAAGAAATGGCCGTTAATCGAAATAGCTCAGGGTGTTGTGCGATTACATCAAGCGTTTGTATACCGATGGAACCTGTCGCACCCAACAAACTGATATTTTTCATAGAGCACTCCTTGTTTTTTCGCTACTACAGCAAGCTCAGGATATGGAGGAGCGGAAGCACGAAAAGCCAGCTGTCCGTACGGTCCAATATTCCGCCATGTCCCGGCAGCAGATTGCCAGAATCCTTCACTCCGTAATGCCGCTTAAAGGCGGATTGTGCAAGATCGCCAATCTGTCCGAAGATCCCCACAATCAAAGCCATGAACAGCACCTGGTTCAGAGTAAAAGGCACAAAATCTGTAAAGTAGCAGATTACGCCAACCACAATGCTCGTAACGATGCCCCCGATTGCTCCTTCGATGGTTTTGTTCGGACTGATCACCGGCCACAGTTTTGTTTTTCCGATGGATTTCCCGGTAAAATACGCACCCGAATCAGCTCCCCAAATCATGAAAAGGACAAAGAATAAAATCGGAAGGCCATGTTCAAGCACTCTCGTTTCGTATATATAGTGGAATCCGTAACCCACATACAGAGAGGAGAGGATAACAAAACCCGCATCATCAAATGTAAAGCGGTTCTTTGTGATGACGGTAATCACCAGGATCAGGAGCATCGCAAGTACAATGGGTTGCGAGCCTGTGAAACTTCCAAGGTACTGTTCTTTCCAATCCTGCGGGATGACTGTTGCCAGTGTCAGCAATAGAGCAATGATGCCCTCAGCCGACAAAAGCGGAATATGCTTCATTTTCAGCAATTCGTGGATCCCGATCACTGCCAAAGCGATGATAACGAGGGTAAAAGGCAAATGGCCGTAAACCGTAACTCCTATAAAAAGAAGAGCGGCTATTACTCCCGTAATGATGCGTTCCTTCATAAATCCTCCTTCTTATTATACACCGCCATAACGGCGACCGCGATTCTGATAGTCGTAAATGGCTTTTTTTAAGTGTTCTTCTTTAAAATCAGGCCAGTTCACCTCGGTAAACCAAAATTCACTGTAGGCGAGCTGCCAAAGCATAAAGTTGCTGAGGCGCACTTCACCGCTCGTCCGGATCAACAGATCAGGATCCGGAAGGCTGGATGTCATTAAATACCGGCTTACCAAATCTTCATTAATCGCATCACGCCCGATGGTTCCGGCTTCAACATCGCGGATAATTTCGGTTAACGCTGTTGTTATCTCGTTCCGGCTGCCATAATTCAGGGCAAAATTCAAAATAAGGCCAGTATTGTTTTTGGTTTTTTCAATTGCCTCGTCAACAGCCTGAATGGTATGTACCGGCAATACATCCTTATGGCCCATGATGGTCACACGCACATTCTGTTCAATCAATTCAGGCAGAAAGCTGTTTAAAAATTCCCCAGGAAGTCTCATGAGAAAGTCCACTTCTTCACGGGGCCGCTTCCAGTTTTCCGTTGAAAAGGCATAGAGTGTCAGCACCTTAACGCCGAGATTGTTGGCATACTTCACCACTTTTTTTACTACTTTCATGCCTTCATGGTGTCCTGCCACCCTGGGAAGCCCGCGTCTTTTTGCCCAGCGTCCGTTCCCGTCCATGATGATTGCCACATGAGCCGGTATTGTATCCTGTCTTATGTTCAGCTCTGTTTTTTCTTCTTTTTTCCAGAATGAAATTCTGTCAAGCATGGCAAAGCCCCCATTATCGTCCAGACTTAACAAAAAAACCCCCTGTATAAAGAGGGCTTTTCTTATTTTATTTTACATGGAAATCAATTATACTTCCATGATTTCTTTTTCTTTACTTGAAGCGATTGTATCTACTTCGCTAATATATTTGTCTGTAAGCTTCTGAACATCATCATTGTAGCGGCGGAGTTCATCTTCAGTGATCTCCCCATCCTTCTCAGCCTTCTTCAGCTCATCGTTGGCATCACGGCGAACATTGCGAAGAGCAACCTTGGCTTCCTCTCCATATTTCTTAACAAGTTTGACAAGCTCTTTACGTCTTTCTTCAGTTAGAGGAGGAATCGCAATGCGGATCACTTGCCCATCATTGGAAGTTGTTAAGCCAAGATCGGATTTTTGGATCGCCTTTTCTACATCGTTCAGGGCCGATTTATCATATGGCTGGATGACAAGCAGGCGTGCTTCAGGCACTGAAATCCCGGCAAGCTGGTTGATTGGTGTCTGAGCTCCGTAATAATCCACTTGAACACGATCTAAAAGTGCAGGGTTTGCACGGCCGGCGCGGATGGTCGAAAGCTCACGCTGAAAAGATGAAATGCCTTTTTTCATTCGGTCTTCTGCGTTTGTTAAAATTTCCTTTGCCATTAATTATTCCCCCTAATCGTAGTTCCAATTTCCTCACCAAGAACTGCACGCTTAATGTTTCCTTCTTCCATAATGGAAAACACGATAAGCGGAATATCATTGTCCATACATAATGAAGATGCCGTCGTATCCATGACAGCCAGGCCTTCTTTAAGCAAGTCAAGGTAGGATAAGGTATTGTATTTCACAGCATTCTGATCGATCGTCGGATCGGCCGAGTATACGCCGTCCACATTATTTTTAGCCATCAGGATCACTTCGGCTTCGATTTCCGCCGCGCGAAGAGCAGCTGTTGTATCCGTTGAAAAGTAAGGATTTCCTGTTCCTGCAGCAAAAATAACAACACGTTTCTTTTCAAGGTGACGAATAGCTTTTCTGCGAATGTACGGTTCAGCAACCTGGCGCATCTCGATTGACGTTTGTACCCTTGTCTGCACACCGATATTTTCCAGGCTGTCCTGTAAAGCCAGGGAATTCATAACAGTCGCCAGCATCCCCATGTAATCGGCGGATGCGCGATCCATTCCCATCTCGCTTCCCGCCTTGCCTCTCCAGAGATTACCGCCGCCGACAACAACGGCCACTTCCACTCCGAGCTCGACAATGTCTTTCACCTGATGGGCAATCGATTGAATGACACCAGGATCTATTCCGCTTCCTTTACCGGCCGCAAGAGCTTCCCCGCTTAGTTTAAGTACTACTCGTTTATATTTTGAAGTGCTCATAATTCCCTCCGTATCCATCACCTGTAATTGCTTTTTTTATTCCTAAGCTCTTTTAAAAAAAGGGAACACACTGTGCTCCCTTTTTTTACTTTTTACACCATTACTTTTTAACTTGAGACATTACTTCTTCTGCAAAGTTGTCTTCGCGCTTTTCCATACCTTCGCCAACTTCGTAACGTACGAATGCGATAACCTTACCGCCTTTAGAAGCTACGTACTTACCAACTTTTTGGTCTGGATCTTTAACGAAAGACTGATCGTTCAAGCAGATTTCTTCAAAGAATTTGCCAAGGCGGCCTTCCACCATTTTAGCAACGATGTTTTCAGGCTTTCCTTCGTTAAGCGCTTGTTGAGTAAGCACTTCACGTTCATGAGCCACTTCTTCTTCGCTTACAGCGTCACGAGAGATGTAACGAGGGTTAACAGCAGCAACGTGCATTGCCACATCTTTTGCAACTGCTTCGTCTGTTGTACCTTCCACTACAGAAAGCACTCCGATGCGTCCACCCATGTGAAGGTATGCGCCAAACGCTGCATTTTCGCCTTTTTCAACGATTTGGAAACGACGAAGTGAGATTTTTTCACCAATCTTGGCAATTGCGTTGTTCAAGTACTCGGCAACTGTTGTGTTTTCACCTTTAATCGTAGAAGCAAGCGCCTCATCAACAGTAGCAACATCGGCTTCAAGAAGATGCTTACCAATTACAGAAATTAGCGCTGTGAAGCTTTCGTTCTTTGCCACGAAGTCAGTTTCAGAGTTCACTTCAAGGATAACAGCTTTGTTGCCTTCTACGACAACAGAAGTAAGACCTTCTGCTGCAATACGGTCCGCTTTTTTAGCTGCTTTTGCAATACCTTTTTCACGAAGGAAATCGATCGCTTTTTCCATGTCCCCGTTGGTTTCTGTCAATGCTTTTTTACAGTCCATCATCCCTGCGCCTGTTTTTTCGCGCAATTCTTTTACCATTTGAGCTGTTACTGCCATAATGAAATTCCTCCTTTGGTTTATGTAAAGCTAAGGTTGGCATTAAAAAAGGGTGTGAAAGGGCATATCCCCTCCATCACCCTTTTAGTTTATATTACTTATGCAGATGTTTCTTCTTCGTTTTGAGCTTCTTGCTCTTCTCCACCCTGGTTGGCTTCGATGATCGCATCAGCCATTTTTCCAGTAAGAAGTTTAACCGCACGGATCGCATCATCGTTACCTGGGATAACGTGGTCAACTTCATCAGGATCACAGTTAGTATCCACGATTGCGATAATCGGAATGTTCAGCTTGCGTGCTTCAGCAACCGCGATGCGTTCTTTGCGTGGGTCTACGATGAATAGCGCATCTGGAAGGCCGTTCATTTCTTTAATTCCGCCCAAGAACTTTTCAAGACGCTCCATTTCCTTTTTAAGAAGGATAACTTCTTTCTTAGGAAGAACATCAAAAGTTCCGTCTTCTTGCATTCTTTCAAGCTCTTTCAAACGGTTGATACGCTTGCGGATGGTTCCGAAGTTTGTTAGCGTACCGCCCAACCAGCGTTGGTTGATGAAGTACATGCCGGAACGTTCTGCTTCTTCCTTTACAGAGTCCTGAGCTTGTTTTTTTGTACCAACGAAAAGGATTTTACCGCCGTTTCCTGCGATATCTTTCATTACGTTGTAGCACTCTTCAACTTTCTTTACTGTCTTTTGAAGATCGATGATGTAAATGCCGTTACGCTCAGTGAAGATGTAACGGGACATTTTCGGATTCCAGCGACGTGTTTGATGTCCAAAGTGTACGCCGGCTTCCAATAGTTGTTTCATTGAAATTACTGCCATGATGGCACCTCCTGGTTTTGTTTTCCTCCGCCTGCTTCGACTTTAACCAAAACTGCAAATGCAGCACCAATGATTAAATCCACAAGCGTGTGTGATTAACACCGAAAGTAACTATACCATACTTCGTCAGAATGTAGCAAGAAAAATATTGCCGTTTTAAGCATTTCTCATGAAAGGCTATTCATTTTTAAAATCAGGCAGACTTCACCCTTGCCTCTGTTGAGTTTTTTGGCAATTTCTTCAGCAGTATAACCTTTTTTGGCATAGGTTAATACGTTCTGATGCAAAATATTTTCTTCCACTTCTTTATGATCTTGTGCAATCCCTATTTTGCCAGATGATTTCACACCTTGCTCCTGTCCGTCCCGTTTCGTTTCGTATAGCATTTGTTTGATTTCTTCGTTTTGTCCCTTCATTTCACTGACAACCGCCAAAAGCATCTCCTCCAGCTCCTGGGTCTCCACGTCATCGAAAGCACCGGCAGCCGTTGTTTTGAGCTTCATCCACAGAACAGCAACAAGAAACAGGCAAAGGGTGTTCAGCAATAAACTTAAAACCGCTATAAAGTAAAGCAAGTGATCCCCACTCTTTCTTCCGTTCCCGGTTACATGTATCGCGCAAGAACCAGTCTCAGGCGAGATAACGCTTTGGAATGGATCTGCGAAATTCTTGAGGTGGAAAGCTCCAGAACATGACCAATTTCAGTAAAGGTCAGTTCCTCATAATAAAACAGAGAAATCACCAGCTGTTCTTTTTCATTCAGCTCCCTGATCACCTGTGCAAGTTCCTTATGCAGCTCGGCCTTAACCACTTCCGCCTCAGGAGACAATCCATTTTTATCTTCTATTGTATACCCGAGCTTTTCTTTGCTTTCACTTTCTCTTTGGTCTTCATCGATTGAAAGAACATTGGCAAAAAAGCTTTCGGACAGGGCAGAAACCACTTCCGTTTCAGGCATACCCAGTTCTGCTCCTATTTCATAGGTTGTTACCCGGCGGAGTTTTTCCTGTTCGAGCTTTTCAATCGTACTTTCAATCTTTTTTGTTTTTTCACGCAGAGACCGTGGCAGCCAGTCCACTTTACGCAGTCCATCGAGAATCGCTCCCCGGATCCGGAATGTGGCATACGTATCAAATTTAAGGTCCCGTTCGGGCTGGAATTTTTCAAGCGCATCAAACAGGCCCAGCATTCCCAAGCTTTTTAATTCATCACGATTAACGTTTTTCGGCAAACCTGCCGCAATCCGCTGAACATGATACTGAACAAGCGGCATGTATTGTTTGAGCAGAGAATCACCTGCATCACGGTCACGGCATTCATGCCACCTTTTCCATATTTCCAGTTCATCCGCTGCTGCTGTAGATGAAGATATCATGCTACTCCCCCTGAAAATCATTATTAAATCACTAACTCTCCCTGACGTACTATTTTTATTTGAAGTTCACATGTGTCTGTAACAAATTCAATGGTCCTCCCTTTGCTGCCGCCTGTATGTTCCGCGATCAGGGAGATTTCCCACTCTTTCAATCCGCTTTTTATCGCTTCCACGTTTCTCGGGCCAATGCGCATGGCATACGCCTGGTCAACCATTTGAAACATCTCGGCTCCTCCGGCTATCTTTGCCTTCAGCGCTCTTCTCCTGGCTCCTCTCTCCTCTAAGCCAAGGACCAGCCTTTTGATGGCGGTGTCAGCATATTTTGCTTCGTTTGTTTCCCTTGATCGTGCCAAAGAAGAATGTGGAAGCATAATATGCGCCATTCCGGACAGCTTCTTATCTGCATCATAAAGCACAAGACCGACACAGGAGCCGAGGCCAGCTGTGCGAAGGACAGTGGTACCCGCTCCGAATCCCAACTCGGACAAGCCGATTTTTACCATTTTAACGTCCAACCGAAACCGCACCTCTATGATTCATCAGCCGCTCCCTGAAGCTCCATTATTTCATCCTTGTCGAGCACCTTGTGCAAACGGAGCAGAATGAATAACCTTCCATCCATATTGGCCACTCCATCGAGATACCGGGCGTTTATGCCCCCCGCCACTTCCGGTGTAGGCTCGATGTCAGAAAGAGACAGATCCAGCACGTCGTTCGCTGCATCCACAATCAGTCCCACATCCATTCCTTCCGTATTCACGATGATAATCCGGGTGTCGTCATCCGCATCCTTCTCTTCCATGCCAAACCGGCTCCGCAAATCAATAACCGGTGTTACCGCCCCGCGCAGGTTCATCACCCCTTTAACAAATGAAGGTGTTTTCGGAACCCGCGTGATTGGTGAAACACGTTCGATGGATAGGACATTAAGGACATTCACGCCATATTCTTCATCCTTTAACCGGAACACGACTATTTTTAATTCCTGCTCACTCATACTCATTCTCCTCTCTGTCACCGTTATATAAATAGCGAATTGCAATCGATAATGAGGGCAACCTGGCCGTCTCCCAATATTGCCGCTCCTGAAACAAAAGGAACATCGAGATAGCTTCCAAGCGGCTTCAGGACAATCTCCTGCTGCCCGATCAGCCCGTCTACGATCAAACCGGCCAATTTGTTTTCTTTTTTAACAATAACAACCGCTCGATTGGTCTCTCCTTTTTTGGCCCCCTGCGGCACTTCGAGCCAATCCTTTAATGAAACCAGCGGTATAACCTTTCCGCGGAAATCCATCATGGGCTGCTTATGGACCATGATGATATCCTGAGGATCGACCAATGCAGTTTCAATGATCGATGGAAGCTGAACAGCATATGTTTCTGTTCCCGCTTCGACCAGCAGAGACGGTATGATGGAAAGGTTCAGAGGAAGCTGGATGGTAAAGGTTGAACCTTGTCCGGCGGTGGAATCCACAGAAACCGACCCTCCGAGCGATTCTATTTTATTTTTAACTGCATCCAGGCCGACGCCGCGGCCGGAAATATCGGAAATCACTTCAGCTGTAGAAAAACCAGGGGCGAACAGCAGCTCATAAACGTGCCTGCCAGTCAATGTACGGGCTGAATTCTCACTGATAATCCCCTTTTGAACCGCCCGATTAAGCACCTTGTCGGCATCAATTCCTGCCCCGTCATCCTGAATCTCGATAAATACACGGTTGCCGCTGTGGTACGCCTTCAAGGTTATTGTGCCTTTTTCGCTTTTCCATGAACGGATTCTCTGCTCCGGATCTTCAATACCATGATCCAATGAATTACGCAGCAAATGAACAAGCGGATCTCCGATTTCATCGGCAACCAGACGATCCAGTTCGGTTTCTTCTCCCTCTACCTGCAATTCCACCTTTTTATGCAGATCTTTGGCCAATCCGCGTACCATTCTCGGAAACCGGTTGAATACCTGGTCAATGGGAACCATCCGCATATTAAGAATTAATTCCTGCAAATCCGATGAAACCCGTGAAACCCGTTCTACCGTTTCCTGAAGTGCAGCATCCTTCATCTCGCTTGAAATCCTTTCAAGACGGCCTCTGTCAATCACCAGCTCTTCAAAAAGCCTCATCAGAAGATCCAGTCTCTCAATGCTTACCCTGATCGTCTTTGCAGATTTTGGCGGGGAATTCTTTTTAGGTCCTGTTGTGGTGCCTTTTTGATCATCCACCTGCTCTGTCACAGCTTCCTTCTGTTCGCTGCCCACCGGCTGAAGCGGCGTTAGTGCCACTTTTTCGATTTCTGAGATTGATAACAATTCCGACTCAATTGTCGCCGCTTCTTGTTGTGTTATGAGCGTAACGAAAAAGCTTTGATTGAATTGTTCCTGTTCAATCAAGTCGGCTGAAGGTTCTGACTTTATGATGTCGCCGAGGTTTTCCAGCGCATTGAAAACCATATAGGCCCGCACCGCTTTCAGCAGGCACTCTTTATGGAGCTCAACTTCAATCCTGTACACCAGAAAACCTTGCTCAAGTGATTGATGGATCGCCGAACGCTCAAATTCATCATAACTGCGTAAATCTTCATTACTTGTATCTGTCTGGGCCTTATCCTGGGTATCCTCCCCCAGTATCCCGTTCAAAAGGCGTATCAGTTCTTTCGTATCTTTTTTTCCATCGCCGCCAGCTGCAATCGACATGACCATTTCTTCCAAATGGTCAAGCGAAACAAACAGCGAATCCAGCAGTTTCTGTGTCACATGCAGTTTACCATTTCTGATCCCATCCAGAACGTTTTCCATCGCATGCGTAAGATTTGCAAGATCGCCGTAACCCATGGAAGCTGACATGCCTTTTAATGTATGAGCAGAACGAAAAATTTCCTGAATGGTTGCCAGCTCTTCCGGTTGTTTCTCCAAAAGAAGCACATATTCATTTATCGACTGGAGATGTTCTTTACTTTCTTCAATAAAAATATCCAAATATTCACTTGTGTCCATCTTCTTCCCCCTCGTGTACAACGCTAGCTTTTACTCAAAAAACTTAAAAGTTTACTAATAAAAGATTGGTCAACTGCTCCCTTTTGGACCTTGGCGTTCCCCAATAGACAATGAGCTGCCTTTTGAATTTGTCCGCTCGCTTCACAGCGCGGACTTTCCAGCACAAACGGCGATTGCTCCATAACAGCCCGCCGCACGGCCGGGTCGAAAGAAACTTGCCCCAAGTTGGCCAGTTTCTTTCCAAGAAACCGGGAGCTCACCTCGTTCAAGCGGTCATGTACTGCCCTGCCTTCCCGTTCGTTTTCACATTGATTAATCATGGTCCAGACAGGGAGTTCAGGCCGTTCAGCATGAAGCAGCTTAATCATGGAATACGCATCAGTAAGCGATGTAATTTCCGGGGTAGCAACCAGGATGACTTCATGACCGGCCAATACAAACTTCAAGCTCGCTTCTGACAAACCGGCACCAATATCGAATACGATATAATCATAGGCTGACGATAATTTCTCAAGCTCTCTCACAAAATGAACCTGACTGTTGCGGTCAAGCTCTAACAAAGAGAGAAGACCGTTATCACCACCAAGATAATCAAGGCTGCCTGGGCCTTTTTCAATGATCTCCCTGACGGAAAGGTGATGTTCAAACAGATCGGCGATCGTGTGGCGCGGGGTCAGTCCAAGCAGCAGATGAACGTTGCCCATGCCGATATCCAGATCAACCAGCACCACTTTTTTCCCAAGTCCTGAAAGGGCAAGGGATAAGTTCACTGCTACATTTGTTTTCCCAACCCCGCCTTTTCCGCTGAGCACCGAAACGACCTTCGCTTTTTTCGCTTGTAATGACGTCTCTAGTACTCGTATACGAAGTTGTTCTGCCTGATCACGCATCTCTTTTCTGCTGCAGGAACATGCTGACGATCGCTTTCGGTGTAACGGTTGAAATGTCATCTGGAACATTTTGTCCGTTTGTGATATAAAGCGGGATGGTGTTTTCTATCAGCAATATATTGATTAACGCTCCCAAAGAAGCTGTCTCATCCTTTTTAGTCAGAATCAGCCGGTTGACTCCAGTCCGGCTGAAATGCTGGATTACGTGTTTGAGATCCTCGTATTTTGAAGTTAACGATAAAACCAAATACTTTGTGTGATCCATCTGATCTTGCAGCAGGCCGCCCAGTTCATCCATGGATTCCGGATTCAGAAAGTTTCTGCCGGCCGTGTCGGTCAACACCAAGTCATAAGAAGAGAGTTCTTGCTTTGCCTTCTCGTAGTCTTCGGTATTGTACACCACTTTTAGCGGCATTTTCAGAATTTCAGCATAGGTTTTTAGTTGTTCCACCGCACCGATCCGGTAGGTGTCCAACGTGATGAAAGCGACACTTTTGCCATCTTCGAGCTTCGCCTTTGCAGCCAGTTTCGCGAGCGTAGTCGTTTTCCCTACACCCGTCGGGCCTACCACCGTTAAAAATTGTGTGTCATACAATGAGCCTGGAGATGAGGGAGTAGATGCACGACCAAGAAGCCAGTGTTCCAGCCAGCGTTTTGTGTCCCCGTTTTTAGCGGTTCCCTGCATATCGGCGATAATTTCTTCTATTAATAGATGCGATACACCCTGGTCGTTAAAGTAGGATTGCCACGACGGAATATCTTCCTTGATGATGCTTTTTTCTACAAGTGAAGAGCTCTGGGCTTTTTCTGCTTTGCGAGCGGACTCTGCTCCCTCTTCAACATCCAGCAACGCGATAACCTCAACGCTCTGCTTGGTGAAAAAGCCAAAAAAGCCACCCGTCCGCACCTGTCTTGACTGAAGGATAAAAGCTTCGCTTCCCAGATCATTGCGTATCTTTCCCATTGCTTCTTGCATAGTGGGTGCTATGTACTTCTTTACCTTCATAGATTGACGACTCCTACACTTTGTACTTCGAGATCAGGCTCCAGTTCGTTATAAGATAATATCACCAGGTCAGGCAGGTGGCGCTCAAGCAGCTGCCTCACGTACATGCGCACGGCAGGCGAGCATAAAAGGACAGGCAGCTGTCCAAAATTCCTGCTTTGATCCATTTCTTTCATCACCTGGCTGTATATTTCCTGAGCATCTGCCGGATCAAGGGACAAATAATTTCCGTGTTCCGTTTGTTGCACATGGTCCGCAATTCTTTTTTCAACTCCGGCTCCAAGCGTGATTACATTCAATGGCTCATTTTCTGTTCCATATTGCTTTGAAATTTGCCGTGATAATGCCTGCCGGACATACTCTGTCAATAGATCCACATCACGTGACATCTTTCCGAAGTCCGCCAGCGTTTCAAAAATCACCAGCAAGTTGCGTATGGATATTTTTTCTTTTAACAATTTGGACAGCACTTTCTGGATTTCTCCGACAGATAATGGATCAGGAGTTACCTCTTCGACGAGGCTCGGATAGTTTTCTCTCATATGGTCCACCAGTTGTTTCGTTTCCTGTCGGCCGATCAGCTCATGTGCATATTTCTTTAATATTTCTGTCAAATGAGTGGAAACGACCGATGGAGGATCTACAACCGTATAGCCTGACATTTCCGCACGGTCCTTCATGTCTTCCCCAATCCAGAGGGCAGGCAGACCAAATGCCGGCTCCACCGTTTCCTTGCCCTGCACTGCTTCATCGTCAATACCTGGGCTCATTGCCAGGTAATGATCGAGCAGCAGCTCTCCTTTTGCGACTTCGTTTCCTTTGATTTTAATGCGGTATTCACTCGGCGGCAGCTGGATATTATCCCGGATGCGGACCACCGGCAAAATGATGCCGAGCTCCAGTGCCAGCTGTCTGCGGATCATCACTACCCGGTCGAGAAGGTCTCCTCCCTGGTTGGTGTCAGCCAGTGGAATCAGACTGTACCCAAACTCGAATTCAACAGGATCCACCTGCAGCAGGTTCATGACGCTCTCAGGTGTTTTCAACTGTTCGGTCTGGTTATCTTCTTCCATGATTTCGTCCTGCTCTTTTTTCTCTTTCTCTGCTTTTAACAGAAGATATCCCCCGAGCGAAATAAGTCCGCCAACAGACAGGGTAACCAAATCATTGATCGGCGTAAAAAGACCCAGAACGATGATGGTTCCACCTGCAACAATAAGCATTTGCGGATAAGCCAGAATCTGGCGTGAGATGTCATAGCCCAGATTACCTTCCGATGCTGCTCTTGTTACAATAATCCCTGTTGCCGTCGATATAATCAGAGCGGGGATCTGGCTTACCAGGCCGTCACCGACTGTAAGCAGTGTAAATGTATGTGCGCTTTCGGCAAAGCCCAGCCCCATCTGTGTCATGCCGATAATTATGCCAAACAGCATGTTGATAAGAACGATGATGATTCCAGCAATGGCATCTCCCTTTACAAATTTGCTGGCCCCATCCATCGCTCCGTAAAAATCAGATTCTCTTTCCACTTTTTCACGGCGTTCCTTCGCTTCCATGTCAGAAATCATTCCGGCATTCAAATCAGCATCGATGCTCATTTGTTTTCCAGGCATGGCATCCAGTGTAAAACGGGCTGCTACCTCAGAAACCCTTTCTGATCCTTTGGTGATGACAATAAACTGAATGACAACAAGGATAAAAAAGACGACGATTCCGACCAGAATGTTACCGCCAACTACAAATTCTCCGAATGTATGAACCACGTTCCCTGCTTTTCCGGAACCCAGGATGGATCGGGTCGTTGATACATTCAACCCCAGCCTGAAGAGAGTGACAAGCAGTAAGAGAGACGGAAAAATAGAAAATTGCAATGGTTCCTGCATATTCATTGAAATTAATATAATTACGAGTGCCAGTGTAATATTAATAATGATGAAAAAGTCGAGCAGCCAGGGCGGCAAAGGGATGATCAGCATGGCGATGATCATAATAACCCCAACTAGAACGCTTATATCTCTTGCTTTCATCAATTCCTTCTCTCCTTACCGATGCACCTTATTCTTTAAGTGGTAAACATAGGCCAAAATCTCTGCCACTGCCTTAAACAGATCTTCAGGAATGGCATCCCCAATTTCGGCTCTGCTGTACAAAGTTCTTGCAAGCGGACGGTTTTCTACCATCGTCACTTTATTTTCACGGGCAATTTTTTTAATCTTCAGGGCCATTAGGTCAGCCCCCTTGGCCACCACCACCGGGGCTTCCATTTTTTGATCATCGTATTGCAAAGCTATGGCAAAGTGGGTGGGATTCGTAATGATCACATCTGCGTTCGGAACGCTCTGCATCATTCTCCGGTTGGCCATCTGGCGCTGCTTTTCTTTAATTTTCCCTTTGATTTTCGGATCCCCTTCGGACTTTTTGTACTCATCTTTAATGTCCTGTTTCGACATACGGATGCTTTTTTCAAAATCGTATTTCTGATACAGATAATCCAGCAGGGAAAATAGAAGGAGTACCAGGGCTGCATAGAACCCCATCTGAAACGACATCTTTCCATACATGCCAAGAGCAGACTCAACGCTGACCTGAGAAACTTTTAAGAGCTGGTCCTTCTTGCTCCATATGACAAAGAAGGTGACACAGCCAACAACGGCAATTTTCAAAACCGATTTTGTCAGCTCAACGAGCGCACGGAGGGAATAGATCCGTTTAAATCCCTGTAATGGATTGATCCTTTCAAACTTCATCCGTACAGCTTCACCTGAAAACAAAAAGCCGACTTGAATAAAATTGGAAAAGACACCCGCTGCAAGCACCGTCAGCAGCACTGGAAGAAGAATTCCTGCAGTTTCCTTCACCAGCACGACAAACAGCAGCTGACTGTTCTGCTCGGTCAGTTCAACGGTCAGATTGTGCTGAAATGTGAATTCCATCAAATGAAACAATTTTTGTGCTGCAGCACTTCCGGTAAACCAGAGCATCAAAAATGCAGCAAACAGGGTAACCGCGGTATTTACGTCTGCACTCTTGGCCACCTGTCCCTTTTTTTTGCTTTCCTCGCGTTTCTTTGGTGTGGCCTTTTCTGTTTTTTCCCCCGAAAAATATTGCAAATCCAGCCTTTGAGGCATGTGATCACTCTCCAAGCAGCATTAAAAGCTTTCTCATAGCCTGTGCAGTCTCATCACTCAAATGCTGGACACTCATAAAAAACACAGGCAGGATAATCAGCAGAATACCGAATGCCACTAAGATCTTTAAAGGAAGGCCTACGGCAAAGATATTGATTTGAGGAACGGTTCTGGCAACAATGCCCAGTGCCAGGTCCACCAAAAAAAGGGTCCCGACAACGGGAAGTGCCATCTGAAAGGCAATAACAAACATGGCTGTCACGACAGATACCGCATGCCTTGCCGTTTCTCCATTCCCCAAACCAAAATGAACGTCAATAAGAGGAACAAAGGAATAACTGTAAAACAGACCATCAAGAAGCAGATAATGGCCGTTCAGTGCCAAAAGGAATAAGAGTGCAAGCTGATACAGAAATTTCCCGAGCAGCGGTGTCTGCACACCCGTCTGAGGATCGAATACACCGGCGATCGCAAATCCCATCTGAAGATCGATAAAGCCCCCTGCCACCTGAATGGAATAGAACAGGATGGAGGCAATCAGGCCCAGCGATAAACCAACGAGCGCTTCTTTAAAGACCAGCAGGATAAACTCACCATTCACGGCCACCTCTGGAGCTCCCAAGGCATACAGCATAATCCATGACAAAAAGGCCGCCAGCCCGATCTTATGGACATTAGGAATATTCCGGTAAGAAAAAATCGGAACCGTTGCGAAAAAAGCACCCACTCTCATGAAGATCAATAAAAAGGCTGGAAAAGAATTTATAGCATCCATGAATTACAGTCCTACGAAATGATTCAAATTGTTAAAAATGTCATACGTAAATGAAACGAGCTGTGAAAGCATCCAGGGTCCAAAAAAGATTAATGCCAGTAACACAGCCGCAATTTTTGGAATAAACGAAAGCGTCTGTTCCTGAATTTGTGTGGTCGCCTGAAAAATACTGACAATCAGGCCAACAGCCAAAGCGATTGCAAGCAAAGGTCCGCAAAGGAGGAGAGTCATATAAACACCTTTTTCTGCAATGGATATAACGACTTCAGGATTCAACGAAAACACCTACTTGTTTAATAGCTTGATAACAGTGACTTGACAATCAAATACCACCCGTCCACAAGAATAAAGAGCAATATCTTAAACGGAAGAGAGATCATTACGGGCGGCAGCATCATCATTCCCATCGCCATCAGCACAGAAGCGACCACCATATCAATTACAAGAAAAGGAACAAAGATCATAAAACCCATTTGAAACGCGGATTTCAATTCACTGATCGAATAGGCCGGTACAAGCGCAATAAGGGAAATATCCTCTATCTTCTCAGGGCGTTTGGCTCCGGAATAATTTAGAAAAAGCTCCAGATCCTTCTCACGCGTATGCTTTGTCATAAACTCCTTTAAAGGAAGCGTCCCTTTGTCAAAAGCCTCTTCCTGGGTGATTTTCCCTCTGATAAGTGGACCAATTGCCTCCTTGTTGATTTCCTGAAAAGTAGGAGCCATTACAAAAAAGGTAAGAAACAGCGCAAGACCAATCAACACCTGGTTCGGGGGCATTTGCTGCGTGGCCAGTGACGTTCGTACAAACGACAGAACGATTACAATTCTCGTAAAACAGGTCATCAAAATGAGAATGCTTGGCGCCAGTGAGAGAACGGTAAGAAGGAGCAACAGCTGTATCGTTGTTTCCATTCCGCCTGTTTGGTTAGTAAGATTTGGAAGTAAATCAGTCATCCGCTTTTCCTTTCCGCACGAAACGCTTCAGCAAATCTCCCCGTTCACCTGAAAGTTCACCAAGCTGAGCCTTAAAAACATCGGAAAAACCAGATGTTTTTTTCAAACGGCTGCCCGTTTCCTGTGGAGACGAAGAAAGCAGCTGCTTCACTTCCTCTTCTTCATTAATTTCTTTTAGCAAGGTCACCGTTTCCCCCACACCGATAACAAGGACACTTGAACCGGCCTTGATTATCTGCACAGAACGGTTCGACCCCACACTCAATCCCCCGATTGATTGCAATACTTTGCCTTCTTGATAGTTTTTTGTCCGCTTTTGTATCATTTTCAGAAGAAAGAAGAGCAGGAACAAAACCAATCCCAATGAGAACAGCACTTTAATAAATGTGACCACACCGCTTCCCCCTGTGGCAGAACTCTCCGCTTTGGTTTCCTGCTGCTGCTTCGCCTGGTCTTCTTTCCCTGCTTTTGTATCCAGACACTCAAATACCGTTTTGCATGCTGCAGGCGCTTGGGTCTCCTTGTTCTTTGCTGCCGCTGCCTCAGTTTGTACAAAACAATTGAGGAGGAAAGCGACAATAAGAACAGCGATGCATCTAGTAAACTTCCTCAATTGCTGCACCACCTGTTATTAATTCAACGCTTTATTGATCGCATCAATGACGCGGTCAGCCTGAAATGGTTTTACAATAAAATCTTTAGCTCCAGCCTGGATCGCATCAATAACCATTCCTTGTTGTCCCATTGCAGAACACATGATGACCTTTGCACCGGAATCCACCTTTTTAATTTCTTTTAAAGCAGTGATTCCGTCCATCTCCGGCATTGTGATGTCGAGGGTAACAAGGTCCGGTGAAAGTTCCTTATACATTTCAACCGCCTGTTCTCCGTCTCCCGCTTCTCCGCAGACCTCAAATCCGTTTTTGGTCAGAATATCTTTTACCATCATTCTCATAAATGCTGCATCATCTACTACTAAAATACGTTTAGCCATTTGTTCTCACTCTTTCATTTATAAATTTTTCAGTCTGTCTTTTCTGCTTACAATCTCTGTTACTCTGACACCAAAATTTTCATCGATAACAACAACTTCCCCTTTGGCAATCAGTCTTTCATTCACCAGAATATCCACCGGTTCTCCTGCCAGCTTGTCCAGTTCCAAAATCGACCCCGGCGACAATTCCAAAATCTCTTTAATGCTCTTTTTCGTCCGTCCAAGTTCAACCGTTACCTGAAGCGGAATATCCAGAAGCATATCAAGGTTCTTTGTTTCCTGATACACACCAGAGCTTTCTTCAAAATCGGAAAATACAGCAGGCTGAACAGATACAGCGGTATCAGGTTCCAAACTTTGCGGGCGAGCTGCGTTTGAAGGAATGTCATCCAACACCAATGGTTCTTTGAGTGCAGTGATTTCGCTCTGTAATTGATCTTCATAAGTTGCAGCAGCCTGCACCACGGGAGGGGCCATAAGCTCGGAAACCAGGTTTTGAGAAAAATCCGTTTGCATCAGCTGCATGATGCTGGAGTCAATCAGTTCCCCGACCTTGAGCCGGAAGGACACTTTGATAAGAATATCCTGATCGGTAATCATGTCTGAAGAGTCATTAAAATCCAGCACATCAATAACAGGTGGCGAAATATCCACTCGTTTATTAAATATGGAAGAAAGAGAGGTTGAGGCAGAGCCCATCATCTGATTCATCGCTTCTCCAACGGCACTGAGCTGCATTTCTCCAAAATCTGCAGAAGGGCTCGTTCCGTCACCGCCGAGCATCAAATCAGCAATAATCTGGGCATCGGTTGTTTTAATCACAAGCAGGTTTGTGCCTTGTATCCCTTCTACATATTCCACTTTTACTGCTACATGCGGAATGGGAAACTCACCCTGCAATTCTTCTTTTTTGATTACCGAGACCGTCGGCGTTGTAATCTGGACTTTTTGATTCAGCAAGGTTGATAAAGCGGTTGAGGCACTGCCGAATGAAATGTTGCCGACTTCTCCAAGTGCGTCTTGTTCCATTGAATTCAGAAAATCTTCGATAATTGGATCACCATCAGATGTCACGCTGCCTCCACTCAGCAACGCATCAATCTCATCCTGAGAGAGCATATTTCCGCTATTCATTTACTCGTCCCCCTCTATTTGTTCTAAAATCTGGACTGCCATTCTGTTTTTTGCTTTTCCAGGCTGGGCCATAAATTTTTTATTGTTCTCCACATACACAGCCAACGGCTGATTGATCTTTTTGTTCAACTGAATGATATCGCCCGCATTCAACTGCAGAAACTCTTCTACATTCATACTGGCCGAACCCAGCTGAACGGACACGGGAAGCGGGGTTTTCCGGATCTTTTGTTCGATCAGTGCCGCTTCTTCGGGCAACAATTCCTTTTGGCTGTTTTGCATCCAATTATGCACCGAAAGCTTGGAAATGATCGGATCCAACAGAACCTGCGGAAGACAAACGTTCATCATGCCGCTCGTTTCACCGACCGTTGTGGAAAGTGAGATAACAACCACTGTTTCATTTGGCGACACCATTTGCAGAAATTGGGGATTCACCTCAAAATCTATTACCGCAAAATCGAGTTCAACCACATTGCTCCAGGCTTCCTTGTAGGTGGATAATGCATTTTTAAACAGACGGGAAAGGATTCTCGTTTCGATTTCGGTTAAATGAGTCACCTTGTTTACACTTGCTCCCCATCCTCCCATCAGCCGGTCCATCATGGAATAGGCGATATTTGGATTGACTTCAACGAGAAGGCTCCCATCAAGCGGCTTTGCATCTACAATGTTCAAAATGGTCATTCGCGGTATGGAGCGTATGAATTCCTCATATGGCAGCTGGTCAACCGATACGACGGAAATTTCCACATATGTTCTCAACTGTGCCGCAAAAAAAGTGGTTAACAAGCGTGCGAAATTCTCATGTACCCTTGTAAGACTTCTGATCTGATCTTTCGAAAACCGCAGAGCCCGTTTAAAATCATAGGTTTTTATTCTTTGTTCTTTTTCTTCTCTTCTCAATTCTTCAGCATCCATTTCCCCCGTGGAAATGGCAGAGAGGAGCGCGTCTATTTCATTCTGGGAAAGTACTTCCGACAATCGCCTCACCCTTTATATATGATGAATTCCTTATTGAATAATTTTCTCGGTCGTATAAACTTTTTTGATGCTTCCTTCCTGCATCAGTTTATTGATCCTTCCTTTTAAAAGGTCTTCCAGATGGCGGATGCCTTTTTGGCCTTGCAAATCCCCGGTTTTCATGCCGGACAATTCATAGATAATAATATTATTGACTTGAAACAGCCTCTTTTCGAGTTCGGCCTTGCCGTCATCTCCGTCGGCCTGGATTTTAAATTTGATCTTGATAAACGATCGATCTGCCAGATTAGTTGTAATTTCCTCGGTTTCTACTGTTATTTTTTCCAGCTCTTCCGCCGAAGGTTCTGCGGCCTCCGTTTTAGGAGCCGGCTCTTTAATAACAAAGTAGGCTGCAATTCCGCAAACGACCAGGACAGAGAAAATAATAAGGATCGCCCAGTTCTTCGGAGATTTTTTAACTTCGTTTTCCATTCAATCCTCCTCACTTTCTGTTGGTGATAGAGAAAAAAGGGAAATACTCTGATAAAAGGCTGCTGCTTTTTGGACAACTTCACATTCTGCTTCTTTAACAACAAATTTCGTTCCCGAAGTCAGCGTAACCGTTGTATCCGGAAAGGATTGAACCTGTTCAATATAAATCGCATTCAGGGTAAAGGTGTCACCGTTTAATTTAGTTAACATAATCATATTATGGTTTATTAATAAGGCTCCCCTTATTTTTCCTCCATTCTTGCCTATCGTTTAAGATTCACAAGCTCCTGCAATATTTCATCCGAGGTTGTAATGATTTTCGTGTTGGCTTGAAACCCTCTTTGCGCCACAATCATGTCGGTAAATTCTTCAGAGAGGTCGACATTGGACATTTCCAGAGCGCCGGATACCAAATCTCCAGCCCCACCTGTACCAGGAGAATTATTGGAGACAATCTGTGAATTGGCGGTTGGACGGTAAAGATTGCTTCCTGCCTTTTCAAGTCCCCCGGGATTCGTTACCTTCGTAATCCCTATAGGTGCACCCGGACTGGCAGCACCCACGACCGTAATCTTTCCGTCCGGTCCAACGCTGAAGCTGCTGGCGTTTTGCGGTATGTTAATCGGGTTGTTTCCTGTATCGAGCAGCTCGTATCCGTCTCCATTTACGATCGTACCGTCATCGTTTAAATAAAAATTCCCTGCACGTGTGAGCAGATCTCCATTTGAAGTTCTCACCTTGAAATACCCGTCACCTGAAATCGCTAGGTCGAGGGCTCTTCCTGTGGTCTGAGTGCTTCCCTGAGTATCGATTGTATCGATGGTTGCCAGTTGGGAGCCAAGTCCAATCTGTTTAGGATTCGTTCTGTTGGATGCACCGGCAACTTGCTGGCTGACAAGATCCTTAAACGTTGCTCTCCCTTTTTTAAAGCCATAGGTGTTCACATTGGCAATATTGTTTCCAATCACATCCAGCTTGGTTTGAAAATTCTTCATCCCGCTGATTCCAGAATACATTGAACGTAGCATTTGAAATCCCCCTATTTTGTTAAGTGAATATTAACTGTTCTTGTTTTCGAGCTTTGTAATGGATGACGGATCAACCACATTTCCATCCTCCAATAGGAATTTGGAGGCACCATTTTCAAATAAAACCGCTTTAACTGTGCCTGTTTTTCTCTCTTGTTGTGTTCCATCAGCATCTGTCGTTTCCACTGTATAGGACACGCTTTTGCCGATCATTCCGCTCTGCAGCATGAACGTCTGTGCCGATTGTTTTGAAATCATTTGATCGATGCTGCTGTTCATATTGGTCAATTGCTCCAAGGAAGAGAAAGTTGCCATCTGGGAGATAAATTCTTTATCTTCCATGGGGCTTGCCGGGTCCTGGTTTTGCAGCTGGGTCATCAATATTTTCAAAAAATCGTCTTTGCCCAAAATAGATGATCCACCAGACTGTGTGTCTCTTTTTTGAAGCGAGGATAAATACAAATCATTGTTTATCGTTGAAGACATCTTTATCCCTCCTTCACCATGTCTTGAAGCAAGTCGTAAAATTCCTCTTCTGTCCGCCTCTCCTGCAGTGGCGGCCGGCCACGGTCCTGCTGGTTTCCGGAATTTGATCCCTGCTGCGTGAACCCCTGTTCAGGTGACTGGTCTACAACAACCACACGGTCAAGCTGAATATGGCTGGTGCTCAAGTTATTCTTCAGAAAATGAATATGGGACTCCATCATTTCCTTTGCACCCAGTGAGCTTGTCATGATTTTTGCTGACAGTTCACCATTTTTGGAGATCAGTTCAATATTCAAAGTTCCAAGATGTTCAGGCGTCAGCCGGATGTTTAGTTTTGCCATTCCATTTGTACTTGCTGAAAATTTGCCGCCAAGAATAATTTTTTCAATCTCTTGGACAAATGTTTTTGTACTGTTTCCTTCTTTTTCGGGTTGAACATGAAGTTCAAATTGCTTCAGCACTGGAATAAAGCCGCCCTGCCCCATAAAAGATACCGGCCGGTTGGTATGCTGATGAACATCCGTCTCACTTGTCTTTTGAGATATTGCAGGTACTATGTTTTTCTGGTTATTTGCTATGACAACTGGTTCAAG
Organism: Fictibacillus sp. S7; assembly: GCF_004127935.1. Classification (NCBI taxonomy): domain Bacteria; kingdom Bacillati; phylum Bacillota; class Bacilli; order Caryophanales; family Fictibacillaceae; genus Fictibacillus; species Fictibacillus sp. S7. The sequence goes on from NZ_QJKL01000001.1 coordinate 1,189,373, forward strand.
AAAAGGTTTAGCGTTCAAAGTTGCACCAGGTTTTGTTTCATAACCTGCCAATCGCTGCTCCAGCTGTTCGGCCAGCATCTTCATAGAGACATGTTGCTGCTCTTTTAAAAAGGGAAACAATTGTTTGATTCCTTTATGAATGCCGGATATGACGTCATCCGTTGCTTTTGTAGCAGTGAGCGTTGAATGCTTTCCTTCTACTGCCGACTCCAGAAGAATGAATGCCGTGATCATTTGTGCAGGTGGCGATGACCGTTCCTTTTCGAAGGAAACAGGGAATTGAACATTTTGTACGAGATTGGTAATTTCGGAGATCCATGCAGCAGGCAAATGCTGCAACAGACTTTTGACCTCCGTCATATCCAGCACTTCTTCTTTTTGAGTTTGACCTTGTTCTCCCAGTAATGCGACCCATCCTTTAATCAGCCCTTTGAGCTCCTCACTGATTGTCCCGGAAGGTAATTCGGCATGTTTAGGCGATTGTATATTTTTTTGGGACTGTGCAAGCTCTTCGGAAAAAAGGGAAGAACCGGGAGACGCGCAGCCAGGTAAAGCAGACCTTTGTACCATAACCGGTAAGCGATCCATCCCTGCCATTTCAGCCATTTTCACTCTGCTTTCCCTCCGTTAGTTTGATTGCATTTTTAACGTCAGATCTGCCGCCTTGCCGGGATCCATCTTGGCCAGGATGCTGCTCGTCACTTCTTCATCCAGCTCTTTCATGATGTCGGCCGCATCTTTTATATCCATTTTAGACAAGATGGCCGCGGCATTTTTAGGAGACATCGCATTATACCAGGCGGTAATTTTCTTTTGCTTCTCATGTCCATCGTCTTTTGTGACAGAGCCGTCGGTTTCGGTTGTATTTTCTTCCGGCTGGTTTTGTGCTGCGGTCAAATCTGCTTTCAGGCTCTGCACTTCTTTCTCTTTTTTGTCCACATCGCTTTGAAGAAGCTTGATCATTTGATCGCGTTCCTTAACTTTCTTTTCCCAGTATGTCTTTTCTGATTGAACGGTATTTTCGTTAACGGATGCAGAATTTCGATCCTGTTGCGCCAATGACGACAGGCCAGGAAGATGGCTGCCAATTTCCTTTGCCTTTCCAGCAATGTCAACGCCAAGAAACATAAGGATCATTCCCATGATGACGACAACGAAAAGGGCCGGCATGACGATCACAAACAAAAACCAGGAAAACTTTTTCGTTTTTTCTTTTCCTTCCAACCTCTCCACCTAATTTCAATGGTTTATATAGCGCAAAACAGAGTATTCATCATTCTGCTTGTTTTCGATGGCTGTCAGCGTTTGCTGATAGACGGAAAACTGCCGTTCCTTCATCTTTTCAAATTTTTTGACTTCCATTGTTTTTTCGAGCAGCTGAATATGCACATGATTCATCTTCTCTCTCGCTCTTTGCACTTGTGTTTGGATACTGCCGATCTGCTGTGTAAGAGAAAGCAGGAACCGCTGAGTTTGCTGAATCTCATTAATAACCATTTTTGTTTTAAACTGATTGCCGGAATGCTGCTCGATTTCTTCCTTTTTTTTCAGCAATTCGTAAAGCGACTGAGCCAGCTGTTCAAACTTTTTTACACTTTCTCCGTACTCGGATTGGACAACTTCTTTTTCCTTTGTTTTAATGGATAATAATTTTTCCATTTTAAATTGAAATGCCATAGTTACTGTTCTCCTCCAAACTCGCTCATCAGTCTGTAGATCGAATCATAAAAAGAAACCTTTTCATCTACATCCTGTTTTAAAAAGGACAGGATGCCAGGATGGAAATCAATCGCCTCATCAATTTTCCTTGAAGAACCCCGCTTATAGGCACCGATGGCTATAAGATCTTCTGCATCGGTATAAACAGCGAGCAGATCCCGAAACTTTTGGGCTGCCTTTTTATGGCTGTCATCCACGATGTCATTCATGACCCGGCTAACACTTTTCAGCACATTGATGGCGGGAAATTGGCCTTTGTTTGCAAGATTCCGGTCAAGAACAAAATGACCATCCAAAATCCCCCGTACAGTGTCGGATATAGGTTCATTCATATCATCACCATCCACTAGCACAGTGTAGAAAGCCGTAATCGAACCTTGCACATCGGTGCCCGACCGTTCAAGCAATTTGGGCAATAGTGCAAAAACGGAAGGCGTATAGCCTTTTGTGGTCGGCGGTTCACCGACAGCCAGGCCGATTTCACGCTGGGCCATCGCAAAACGGGTAACAGAATCCATCATCAGCATGACATCTTTCCCCTGGTTTCTGAAATATTCGGCGATCGCAGTGGCGGTGAGCGCCCCTTTGATCCGCATCAGGGCTGGCTGGTCCGAGGTCGCGACCACAACAACCGATTTTCTCAATCCCTCTTCTCCCAGGTCCTTTTCAATAAAGTCCATCACCTCACGGCCCCGCTCACCAATCAAAGCAATAACGTTTAAATCTGCTGTTGAGTTTCGCGCGACCATGCCCATCAGGGTGGATTTGCCCACACCGCTTCCGGCAAAAATCCCTACTCTCTGTCCTTTTCCTACAGTCATCAGACTGTCAATCGAGCGGATGCCAAGGTCGATGCTTTCCTTGATTCTCGGCCGTTTCATGGGATTGGGCGGTTCATTTTCTATCGGAAAATGGCTCAGCCCCTTTGGAGCGGGACTGCCGTCAAGCGGATTGCCCAATCCATCAAGCACCTGGCCAATAAGAGCGTGTCCGGCTTTAATCTGCATTGGCCGGTGGGTGGCTTCCACCAGGCTCCCTGCACAAATCGATTGTATTGCCGTGAAGGGCATTAACAGTACGTTTTCTTCCTTGAATCCCACGACTTCGGCTTTGATCTTCTGGCCGTTTCCTGAATGGATATAGCACATGTCTCCAATCGATGCCTGCGGTCCCCTGGATTCAATCATCAGTCCAACCACCTGTGTTACTTTTCCATATCGTTTATAGGTATCCAGCCGGTCGATCGCCTGGTGCAGTTTATTCATGTTCAGCATGATGCTCACCCAACGTTTCGATCAGTTTTTTCTTTAGTTCATTCAATTGGCTGTCCAGTCCGGCTTCTATTTTGCCGAACGGAAATTCCACAACACAATTATTTTCGTTTAGCTTAAAGTCAGGATAAATGAACAAAGTGGCTGAATGCATCAAAACCTGCTGAATTTCTTGTTTGGCATTTTGCGTGGTTTCATACCATTTAGGGTGGACATAAAGTTTAACGTCTGGATGTTCCCTTACTTCATTCAGCAATCTCCTGACGAGTTCTTTCCAGGCTTCAGGATTTTCTGTCAGCACATCTCCCACGAGTTTCCTAGCCATTTTGCTAGCTAATTCAATAATCATCGGTTCCGCACTTTCCAAATAGCGGAGATAGTCCTCTTTGGATCGATCGACCGTTGTTTTTGCCATGGTCAACAAATTTTCATAAGTTGTCCGGCCTTCAATTTCACCGGCCGAAAATCCTTCCTGATACCCTGTTTGACGGGCGTTTTCCCTCTCTGCAATTACCTGCTGCTGCCATTCCTCTTTACTTCTTAAAAGAAATTCTTCATGCTGAAGCCGTTCCTGCTCCATTTTTTGCTTGGCTTCCTGATACTCTCTTTCAATTTCTTGTAAAAGAGCATCGGCTTCGCTGCGGGCATCAGGCTGGCAAGAACGGTCATCAAGCTTGCCTGTTTTTGGCATCACACGTTGAATTTCTATTTTGCGGTTGATATCCTCTTGTAAAGCAAGGGAAGACTTTATGATCCTAGACAACGATATCATCTCCCCCACCTCTTGCGATCACAATCTCACCCGCATCTTCAAGTTTGCGGATCAGACCGACAATTCTCGACTGGGCGTCTTCCACATCACGAAGCCTCACTGGCCCCATAAATTCCATTTCTTCTTTATAATTTTCAGCCATTCTCTGCGACATATTGTTAAATAGGACTTCTTTCACTTCTTCACTGGCCGCTTTCAAGGCAAGCAGCATGTCTTCATTAGGCACTTCTCTGATGATTCGCTGAATGGCCCGATTGTCGAGACTGACGACATCTTCAAACACAAACATTCGTTTCTTGATTTCCTCAGCCAGTTCTGGATCCTGTATTTCGAGGGCATCGAGGATGGTTTTCTCTGTTGCCCTGTCCACGCCGTTAAGCACATCAACCACCGATTCCACCCCGCCAGCCTGTGTGAAATCATTGCTTACGGTTGCCGACAGCTTTTGTTCGAGGATTTGCTCCACCTCGCTGATAATCTCCGGAGATGTGCGGTCCATCACCGCAATCCTTCTTGCGACATCGCCCTGCATGGCCTGAGGCAATTCGGAAAGAATTTGTCCTGCCTGACCTGCGTCAAGGTAAGAAAGGATCAGAGCGATCGTTTGCGGATGTTCATTTTGAATAAAATTTAAAATCTGGCCCGGATCGGCTCTTCGTGCAAAGTCAAAGGGCCTGACTTGAAGAGTGGAGGTGAGCCTGTTAATAATATCCATCGCTTCTGATTTTCCCACCGCTTTTTCCAATACTGTTTTGGCATAGCCGATCCCGCCCTGTGAAATATAATTCTGAGCAAGAGCCAGGTGATGAAACTGTTCCAGGATGACTTCCTTCACCTCTGCATCCACTTTTCTGATCTGAGAGATTTGAAGAGTCAGACGCTCAATTTCTTCTTCATGCAGGTGTTTATAAATTTGCGCTGCTGCATCTGGCCCCATAGAAATCATCAGCATGGCCGCTTTTTCTTTTCCACTTAATTCTTTAACACTTTTAGCCACAGCCATCCTCCTATTCTTCTGAAAGCCATGTGCGGAGCAGTTTTGCAAATTCCTCCGGCTTGTCTTTTGCCATTTTTTCGATTTGCTCTTTTCTTGTATTCTCTTCAGCTTCGAGAGCCATTTTCACTTCCGGCACATTATAGAATGTTTCATCGGTGAGGTAATCCCCCGCATCCAACTGATCATTCGTATTTCTTCTCCGCATGAGTTGGATGGCCAGAACAAGAATCACCGCGACCAATAATCCGCCGGCTATATAGATCCACATTGGAAGGCCATCCTTTGCCGGTGCTGTGGTTTGCTGCTTTCCATTGAACGGCTTGGCGGAAACAAAAATTTTGTTGTCAATCTGCTGCTGAGTAAGATTCGGAGTCTCTTTCGAAATGCTTGTGCGCACGATATTTCCAAGCATCTTTTCTATATCGTCCAGCGTTCCCTGCGGAAGAGAAGAAGGATCATCCGGTTTTGGAGGTTCAACCATCACTTGAATGCCGAGGTCTTTTACTTCATACGGACTTTTTACAATTTCATTTTTGATTCTGTTGACCTCGTAATTAATCCGGTCTTCCGTTTTTTCATAGTCACCATGGCCATTCCCATCGCTGCCCTGATACGTTGGGATATCACTTTCTCCAGTATTATCCACACCGCCGGCCTGGGCACCATTTCCGCTATACGTCTCTTTTACCTTTTCAGCACTTATCTTGATGCCTTCCATTTTTTCTTTGTCCACCGGCTCGACAAGTTTTTCTTCTGATTTTACTTTTGTAAAATCAATATCAGCGGTCACGGTGGATACCACTTTGTCAGGTCCCACGATTGCGCCCAGCATTTGCTGGACCCTCTGCTGCAGGTCTTTTTCTATATCCTGCTTGATTTGTCGCTGCTCTTCATAGGCGGTCATGTTTGAATTTGTCCCCGCCTGGTCCAAAGAAAAAGTATTCGAGTACTGGTCGGAAATCACAATATTTTCAACCGGCAGATCAGGCACACTTTTGGAAACCAAATGATAAAGGGACTGCACTTGGCTTTGGTCCAGTTTATAGCCCGGCTTAAGGGAAAGAACGACTGATGCAGAAGAGGAGGCTTTTTCATCTGCTACCCATATGCTTTTGTCAGGAGTGGTAATCATTACGCTTGCCTCTTGGATGCCGTTGATGCTTTTGATCAGCTTCTCAATTTCGGTTTGTGTAGCTTCTTTTTCGATCACATTAAACTCATTGTCTGTCATGCCAAAGCCTTTATTTTCACCGAAATAGGAGTAATCGATGCTTCCGCTTTTCGGAATACCTTCAGCGGCAAGGTCCACTTTCAACTGATCCACCACACCCTCTGGCACAGAAATGACCTGGCCCCCGTTGGAAAGCTCAGAAGTGATTCCTTTCGAATCCAGACTTTCTTTTATCTGCCCCGCTTCTTCTGGGGAAAGATTCGAATACAAAGGAACCAGCCGTGGCTTTAACAGAAAGGTGGCTAAAAATGAAGCTACTAGAATAACAAACACTATCGAACCAATAAGAATCACTTTTTGTTTTTTCTGTTTCTCTTTAAACGTTGTATATATGCTCATCATGGCGTGTTTCAATTTATCAATCATACTTTCCCCCGATTAACTTCTATGAAGGACCCTCTATGCTTTTCAAATAAAACGATCAACCTACCCCTACAAACAAGGATAGCTTTTCGAAATAGTTTAATAATGAATGCTATAGTTGCGTTCTCATCACTTCCTGATAAGCTTCAACTACTTTGTTTCTGATTTCCAATGTCGTTTGCAAGGTAAGACTGGCTTTTTCTGCAGCAATCATTACTTGATGCAGGTCGGTGGTTTTTCCTGTTACCAGCTGCTCTGTTGCCTGGTTTGAGGCATGCTGTGAATCATTAACATTCTTAATCATTTTCCCGAGCATCGATGAAAACGACTGCTCTGCTGCTGAGGGGCTCTGTTTTTGTGCCGGATAGGCGGCTTTTGCCAAATGGGCAGCTGAAGAAATAGTAAATGAGCTCATATGTATCTCCTATCTTCCAATTTCCAGTGATTTTAAATAGATTCCTTTTGCCGCATTAAGAGCGGTCACATTCGCTTCATAAGAGCGCGTGGTGCTGACCAAGTCGACCATTTCTTTTAAAGGGTCCACGTTTGGCAGCCGAACATACCCATCGGCATCGGCATCTGGATGATCCGGCTGGTAGACCGTTTTAAACGGAGTTTTATCTTCGACGATGCCAATAACCTTCACCCCCCCAACCCCTTTTGCCGATTGAAACAGGGAGTTGAATGAGTTTTCATTCGGGCTGGTAACCACCATTTTTCTTCGGTACGGCTCCCACTTGCCGTTTACCAGGGTTCCGTGTGTAGAATCCGCATTCGCGATATTCGAAGACGTCACATCCATTTTCAAGCGCTGTGCGGTCAAGGCTGAGGCTGAACTATTTAATGCCGTAAACATCCCCATCTTACGCTCTTCCTCCTTTAATCACCATTTGAATTGAATTGAATTTCCCGTTCAGCTGCTGTACAAGCGCCTGATTCATGATTTGATTTTTTGCAAGTTCGGACATTTGTTCATCTAAATCCACATTATTGCCATTGTTATTGATCTTGGTACTATTGCTTGTTGTCACAGAATAACCGGACATCGGTCCTGAACCGAAGTCGAGATGTCTGCTTTCGGTACGATAGGCCAGCAAGCTCTCCTGGAGCTTGGAATGAAATTCGACATTTTTCGCTTTATAGTTGGGTGTGTTGATATTGGCTATATTATCTGAAATCGCTTTTTGCTTTAATGCTGTTCCATCCAGGCTTCGTTCCAGCATTTGAAAAACAGGACTTGAAAACATTTAAATCCCCTCTTTTTTACTACTATTATTTTAAAAGAGTGCCAAATCTTACCGTTCTTACATATTCTAAGGGATAAAACCAAAAAGTGTCTATGTATTTTTTCCTAAATCGACTTTTTTCGATAAAAAGGCCTAATTAAATAATAGGTCTTTATTCCTGATGTTTTTTTACTAAAACCGTTACGTAGAGTGAATGGACTATACCTTTTTACCTGTTATCATTCTTCAAAATTCGACAAAATCCTTTATTATCCACAAAAAAAGGCCATCCTGCCTATCAGGCAGAATGACCTATTCGTTTGAGCTTATTAGCTCGTTTTTAATTTGGATAGTTCAAGCAGGAATTTATCGTTAAGCACTTTAATATACGTACCCTTCATACCAAGTGAGCGGGATTCGATGACACCGGCACTTTCAAGCTTACGGAGAGCATTGACGATTACTGAACGGGTAATCCCTACTCTGTCCGCGATTTTACTTGCTACCAGCAGGCCTTCATTCCCCTCGAGTTCTTCAAAAATATGCTCGATCGCTTCAAGCTCACTGTAAGAAAGGGAGCTGATCGCCATTTGCACGACGGCTTTATTTCTCGCTTCTTCTTCAATCTCTTCCGCTTTTTCACGCAGAATTTCCATTCCTACAACCGTTGCACCGTATTCGGCCAACAGAAGATCATCATCGTTGAACGAGTCCGTAAGGCGGGAAAGAATTAAAGTCCCAAGACGTTCTCCCCCTCCTATGATCGGTACGATAGTTGTCAGGCCAGAAGAAAACAATTCTTTGTTTTCAACTGGAAATGCTGTATATTCACTGGCAATATCCAGATTGGACGACGTTTCAGTCACATTAAATAGTCCTTTGGTATACTCGGAAGGAAATTGTCGTTCCTCCAGCATTTTTTTCATACGCTCGTTTTCTATTTCCTGTTTCAAGGAAATACCAAGAAGCTTACCTCTTCTGCTGACAACAAAAATATTTGCTTCAATCACATCTCTTAGCGTTTCTGCCATTTCTTTAAAGTTCACGGGCTTTCCGCCAGATTGTTGCAGCATCGCGTTCAGCTTTCTTGTTTTTTCTAATAAGTTCATTTCATTTTCCTCCTACAGAATGTACTGGCTTAAATCCTTATTCTTTGCGATAGACGCAAGTTTTTCTTCTACATACTCTGGTGTGATTTTTATCGCATTCATCGTAACATCCGGTGCCTCAAAGGACAAGTCTTCAAGCAAGCGCTCTAAGATGGTGTGAAGTCTCCGTGCTCCAATGTTATCCGTTTCCTGGTTGACCTGAAAGGCTATACTTGCAATCTTAGAAATAGCTTCGTCAGAAAATTCAAGATTTATACCTTCTGTCGCAAGCAACGCCTTATATTGTTTTAAAAGGGCGTTATCCGGTTCAATAAGGATTCTCGTAAAATCTTCTACCGAAAGTTTCTCGAGTTCTACCCGAATGGGAAAACGGCCCTGCAGCTCGGGGATCAGATCAGATGGTTTCGCCATATGAAACGCACCTGCTGAGATGAAAAGAATATGATCCGTTTTGATGGAACCATATTTGGTCATCACAGTTGACCCTTCCACAATGGGAAGGATGTCACGCTGCACACCTTCCCTGGATACATCGGCAGTATTTTGATTTTTCCCTGCGATTTTATCAATCTCATCTATGAATATAATACCTGTTTGCTCCGTTTTGTAAACAGCATCACTTGTTACTTCATCCATATCAATCAATTTTGCCGCTTCATCCTGGGTAAGAACCTTTCTGGCCTCTGAAACTGGCAGCTTGCGCTTTTTCTTTTTCTTTGGCACAAGGCCGCCCAGCATATCCTGCATGTTCAAACCGAGCTGGTCAAGTCCTGCCCCCTGGAACATATCCATCATGGAATGATTTTGTTCCTCAACCTCTACGGTTACCAGATGATTTTCGAGTTCGCCCATCGCCAGCTTATGGGCCATTTGCCGCCGCTGCTGGGTAATGGATTGGTCGTCTTCGCTATCATTGGATGTTTGTGATGGGCCATTTCCTGAACCAAAAAACATTTCAAGCGGATTTTTGTAGCTGCTTTCTTTTTGCTTGCCGGGAACGAGCAGTTCAACTAGCCTTTTATTGGCGTTTTCCTCGGCTTTGTCTTTCACTTCATGCATTCTTTGTTCTTTAACGAGGCGGATGGATGTTTCAACCAGATCCCTGACCATGGATTCAACATCCCTGCCCACATATCCTACTTCGGTGAACTTGGTGGCCTCCACCTTGATGAACGGTGCATTCACAAGCTTTGCGAGTCTGCGGGCAATTTCGGTTTTCCCAACACCGGTTGGCCCGATCATGAGAATATTTTTAGGTGAAATTTCATCTCTCAGTTTTTCGTCAAGCAGCGCTCTGCGGTACCGGTTTCTAAGCGCAACGGCGACCGCCTTTTTGGCATCCTTCTGACCCACAATGTATTGATCCAGCTTTTCGACGATTTGCCTTGGAGTTAACTGAGTATTCATCTCTTCCCACGCCCCTTCTACAGCTCTTCAAGAATAATTTGGTTATTGGTATAAACACAGATCTCTCCGGCAATTTCCAGAGCGGCTCTGGCAATTTCAGCAGCGGAAAGATGGGGAGCATTCCTTTTTAGCGCTCTTCCTGCAGCAAGCGCATAATTTCCGCCCGAACCGATAGCCAGAATGCCATCATCCGGCTCAATCACTTCGCCTGTTCCTGAAATGAGCAGGAGGCTTTCGTTGTTCATCACAATCAGCATGGCTTCAAGTTTTCTTAATACCTGATCCGTGCGCCATTCTTTGGCAAGCTCAACACTGGCCCGTGCCAGGTTTCCGCTGAATTCCTCCAGCTTAGCTTCGAATTTTTCGTATAATGTAAAAGCATCCGCCACCGATCCGGCAAATCCGGCGAGCACTTTTCCCCCGAAAAGCCTGCGGACCTTTTTAGCAGTATGCTTCATCACTACTGCATTTCCCATTGTTACCTGCCCGTCTCCCGACATGGCAAATTTCCCATTGTGATGGACGGCAAAAATCGTCGTTGCATGGAATGTTTGTGTCATAAGAAAAATCCCTCCTTATTCTCATTTATGCACGAGGATGCGTGTTATTATAAATTTTTTTTAAATGATCTTTTGTGACATGAGTATAAATCTGTGTGGATGACAGATGCGAATGCCCAAGCAGCTCCTGGACGGCCCTCATATCGGCGCCTTCGTTCAGCAGGTGGGTGGCAAACGTATGGCGGAGTACATGGGGGCTGATATGTACGGTCAGTGTGGTCTGCTCAATCAGGCGGTTTAAAATCGTTCTTACACCACGGGGGGTTAAGGGGCCGCCTTTATAGTTAAGAAAAAGCGTTTTTTCGGGATGGCCCGCTTTCTCTGACAATTCCTTTCTGCCTTCTTCTATATATCGGCTGAGTGCTTCAATCGCATAACTGCCCAGCGGTACATACCGTTCTTTTCTGCCTTTTCCTTTAATAAGAACCGTTTCAATATAAAAATCAATGTCCTCAAGCTGGATCTGGCAGCATTCGCTGACCCGGATTCCTGTGCCATACAAGAGTTCCAGTATCGCCTGGTTTCGCTGGCCAAGCGGAGTGGACAGATCGCTCACATGAAAAAGCTCCGCCAACTCTTCTTCGTAGATAAAATGCGGAATGCTCTGGCCCTTTTTTGGGAGGGAAGCCAAAGCAAACGGGTTATGTTCAACAATCTTTTCCCGGTTTAGAAAACGATAAAAGCTTCGGAGAGACGAAATTTTCTTGGCAACAGTCCTCCTGGAGTACGACTGTTCATGAAGCCAGGTCAAATAATGTCTCACCAAAAGATAAGAAACAGCAGCGAATCCTTCGATTGCTTGCTGTTTCATAAACGACTTAAAATGCAAAATAGCTTTTTCGTAGTTTTCCGTTGTATGATGTGAACTATTTTTTTCTATTTGCAAATACTCGATAAACATCTTCAAATAGCGGTCATTTAAATCCACTTATCACACCTCACAAAGCCCCTAAATCTTATCACAGATCAGGGGCAATAACAAGCAAGTTCACAATTTTGTTATAAAATTCTGAATTGTTTCCAGCGCTCTGCCAGCTAATGCTTCATAACGTTCCTTTTTATTCCTAATTCGCGTTTCAAGCGCAGGCAGCAGGCCAAAGTTGGCATTCATCGGCTGGAAGTTCTTTGAATTGGCGGTCGTAATGTAGTGTGCCATGCTTCCAATCGCCGTTTCCTGAGGAAACTCCAGCAGTTCCTTGTCTTCCATCAGCCGGGAAGCATTAATCCCTGCAATCAGACCGGAGGCCGCACTTTCCACATACCCTTCCACACCAGTCATTTGACCGGCAAAGAACAAGTCTTCTCTGTCTTTAAACTGATACGTCTTTTTCAGGAGATTTGGAGAGTTGATGAACGTATTTCTGTGCATCACTCCATACCGGACGATTTCTGCTTTTTCCAGCCCCGGAATAAGCTGAATCACTTCTTTTTGCGGTCCCCATTTCAAATGCGTTTGAAAACCTACTATATTATATAACGTACCCGCACTGTTATCCTGTCTCAGCTGGACAACTGCATATGGCTGTTTTCCGTTTTTCGGGTCTTCAAGACCTACCGGTTTGAGCGGGCCAAACAACATGGTTTTTTTCCCTCTCGATGCCATGACCTCAATCGGCATGCAGCCCTCAAAGAAAATTTCCTTCTCAAATTCCTTGAGAGGCACCGTTTCAGCAGCAATGAGCGCTTCATAAAAACGGTCAAACTCTTCTTCTGTCATCGGACAGTTCAGGTAAGCCGCCTCCCCTTTGTCATAGCGGGACTTTAAATAAACCTTGTCCATGTCTATGCTTTCCACATCAAGGATAGGAGCAGCTGCATCATAAAAATACAGGTAATCTTCCGAGGTCAGTGCTTTCAGGGAATCCGAAAGTCCTTTCGAAGTCAGAGGGCCTGTGGCAATGATGGTCGGACCATCTGGAATGTTTGTTACTTCCTCTTCAAAGACCGTTACGTTCGGATGATTTTTTACCCGTTCTGTAACAAGAGCCGCGAATTCATGGCGGTCAACAGCAAGAGCACCGCCTGCCGGTACCGAACAGTCATCAGCTGACGCAATGATGACCGAGTCCAGTTTTCTCATCTCTTCCTTCAGCACACCTACCGCATTGGTCAATGTGTTGGAACGGAGTGAATTGCTGCACACCAGTTCCGCAAATTTATCCGTATGATGTGCCGGGGTTTGTTTTTTGGGTCTCATCTCATACAGATGAACCTTTATTCCCCGCTTGGCGATCTGCCAGGCTGCTTCACTTCCTGCAAGCCCGGCGCCGATTACGTTCACATAATCTTTCATACTGCTTAATACTCCCCTTTAACCTTGCTCCTCAGCGTAATCACAAGAAATACACTGTACCACTTTTCCTTTTTTTGTTTTCTTTTCCACAAGCATCTTGCCGCATTTCGGACACGTTCTTCCCACCGGTTTATCCCATGATACAAATTCGCAATCCGGATAGCGGCTGCATCCGTAAAAAATACGGCGTTTCTTGCTTTTTCTCTCCACGATTGTTCCCTTGTGGCATTCCGGGCATTCGACACCCGTATCTTTTACAATCGGCTTGGTATTTCGGCATTCCGGAAAGTTGGAACAAGCCATAAATTTACCATACCGGCCCATTTTATAGACCATTTCATGTCCGCACACTTCACAGTCCTCACCGGCTGGCTCATCTTTTATTTCTACTTCCTTCATTTCCTCTTCTGCAACAACAAGCTGTTTTTCAAAGCTTTTATAAAATTCATCGATTACTTCGTTCCAATGCTTTTCCCCGTCTTCGATTTCATCCAGATCGTTTTCCATTTGCGCAGTAAATTCGACGTTAAAGACTTGCGAAAAGAACTCAAGCGTCAGCTCAAGAACTACTTCACCAAGTTCTGTCGGCTGGAACTTCTTGTCGTCGAGCATGACATATCCACGTTTTTGAATGGTATCGAGTGTCGGTGCATAAGTGGACGGACGCCCGATTCCGAGTTCCTCCATCGTCCGGACAAGCCTCGCCTCACTGTATCTTGGAGGCGGCTGCGTAAAATGCTGGGTAGGCTCTATTTCTTTCTTTTTAGCGGTTTTGCCTTCCTCCAGGTCTGGCAGCAGACGATCTTCATCTTTCTTTCCGTCATCGTTTCCTTCGATGTACACTTTCATGAATCCCGGAAACTTTACTTTAGATCCGTTTGCACGGAAGATTACACCTTCATTTTCAAGGTCCACTGTCATCGTATCAAGAACAGCGGAGGACATTTGACTTGCGATAAAACGCTCCCATATTAAACGGTACAAGCGAAGCTGGTCACGGCTCAAGTATTCCTTCAGCTCTTTCGGATGTTTCGAGGCAGAAGATGGCCGGATGGCTTCATGGGCATCCTGGGTATTTTTCCCCGGCTTCTTTTCCCCGCGGTTCACCTGGTTAACAAATTCCTTGCCATATTCTTCGGTAATGAAGGCTTGTGCTTCTTCTTTTGCCAGATCGGAAATACGGGTGGAATCCGTTCTCATGTAAGTGATCAAACCTACAGTGCCTTCCTTGCCAAGGTCGATTCCCTCATAGAGCTGCTGTGCGAGCATCATCGTTTTCTTCGCCCTGAAATTCAGTTTTCGGGCAGCTTCCTGCTGCAGGGATGACGTGATGAAAGGAGGAGCAGGGTTCCGTTTTCGTTCCTTCTTTTGAACAGAAGCAATGGAAAACGTATTTCCTTTCAACTTGCTGAGAACTTCCTTTACTTCCTCTTCATTCGCCAGTTCCCTTTTCTTGCCGTCAACTCCATAAAAACCGGCTTCGAATTCTTCTTTACCATAAGAAAATGATGCCTTGATTTTCCAGTATTCCTCAGGAACAAACGCTTTGATTTCTTTTTCGCGTTCCACAATGAGCCGCAGTGCTACCGTTTGGACACGGCCGGCGCTTAAGCCTTTTTTGACTTTCTTCCATAATAAAGGGCTGATTTTGTAACCGACAAGACGGTCCAAAACGCGGCGGGCCTGCTGAGCATCCACCAGATCCATATTAATCTTTCTAGGCCGTTTAAAAGAGTCTTTTATCGCATTCTTCGTAATTTCGTTAAATACCACACGGCACTCTGAATTCAGATCAATGTCGAGGCTGTGGGCCAGATGCCAGGCAATTGCTTCTCCTTCTCTGTCGGGGTCAGACGCGAGAAAGATTTTTTTTACCTTTTTGGCCGCAGTCTTCAATTCTTTTAAAACCGGTCCTTTGCCCCGGATGGTTATATATTTTGGATTAAAATTATCATTTATCTCTACTCCCATTTGGCTGCGGGGTAAATCCCTCACATGTCCCATCGAAGCCTTTACGATATATTTGCTTCCCAAATATTTTTTTATCGTCTTTGCTTTGGCGGGAGATTCAACGATTACTAAATACTCTTCCATTTACAGTGCATCCCCCTTTAAGGGTATATTCAAATCTTCCCTATTATTAAATAGACTTTCATCATTTGTCAAACGGTTTTCAGTTATTGCCATTGAAACTCATTCAATAAACAGGGATTAATATTTCATTCTGACCTAATAAACCAAACTTAATTCATGAAGGATGTCTTCAGCCTCCATCACAAGTTTGGCGCCTTGCTGAATCAGGCGGTTTGTGCCTGCCGCACACTCATCCAGAATGGACCCGGGTACGGCAAATACCTCTCTGCCCTGTTCCATGGCCTGATCAGCAGTAATGAGCGAACCGCTTCTCTCTCGGGCTTCCACCACAAGTGTTCCCCTTGTAAGCCCGCTTATAATCCGGTTTCGTTCTGGAAACTGCCACCTTCTCGGTGGAGTCTCATATGGATATTCTGACAAAAGCAGTCCGCTTTTGGTAATCCGGCGGGCGAGAGCCATATTGGACTTAGGATAGACCTGACCGATTCCTGAGCCAAGTACTGCAATGGTACTTCCTGAGTGCGTTAATGTCAATTCATGGGCATGTGTGTCAATCCCGGCCGCCAGCCCGCTGACGGTCATCCATCCCTTTTGAAGCAGCGGATTCAAGATCTTTTCAAGACTTTTTAATCCGCCGCCTGTGGGGTGCCGGGTTCCTACTATACTTATGGAAAGAGGCATCGATAATGCTTCCATGTTCCCTTTGCTGTATAACACCCAGGGCGAATCAAAAATATACCGGAGAGCACCGGGATAATGACTATCAAAATATGTAAGTATTTTTATATTATGCTTCTCGTATGTTTGTTTGATTGAACGATACGACAGATTTCGGATATCCTCCCAAAAATCATTGCTGTTCCGCTGGTTCATCCGTAACTGCTCCCGGAGTTCAGCCTTTGTCAGCTGAAAAATGCTTTTTAAGTCGGGATCGACTGCTAAAATTGACTGGATGGTCTTCCATCCGGCGCCGCGGCAATGATGAAGAAGAATTAACCGTTCTCTGTCCATACGTCTCCTCCAATAACTGTTTTTTTATATCGTTGCTCTTGGGAGTGGTTGATTTCCGTTTCAGGGTGCTCGCTTTCCGCAGGGCGTGCGGTGAGCCCTTTTAATAAAGTATTTTTTAAAAAAAGCTCCCTGAAATCAGGGAGCTTTTTTGATTAAACATTCGCTTTGTGTGTTGTGCAGGATTCGAGGAGACCTTTTTCTTCAAGAACGGAAACAAGTGTCTCACCCATAACAGATGGTGTTTCAGCGACTTTAATACCGCACTCCTGCATTGTTTTGATCTTTTCGGCAGCTGTGCCTTTCCCGCCGGAAATAATTGCTCCAGCATGGCCCATACGCTTTCCTGGAGGCGCTGTTTGTCCGCCAATGAATCCGACAACTGGTTTTGTCATGTTGGCTTTTACCCATTCAGCTGCTTCTTCTTCAGCTGTTCCGCCAATTTCACCAATCATGATAACTGCATACGTATCTTCATCTTCGTTAAATGCCTTAAGAACATCGATGAAATCAGTACCGTTAACCGGGTCTCCGCCGATACCAACAGCTGTTGACTGGCCGATTCCGCGCTGAGTTAACTGATGCACAGCTTCGTATGTCAATGTTCCGGAACGGGATACTACACCAACATGTCCTTTTTTATGAATGTATCCTGGCATAATACCGATTTTGCATTCTTCCGGTGTAATAACACCCGGGCAGTTCGGGCCAACAAGACGTGTTTTCTTGCCTTGCATGTAGCGCTTTACATTTACCATGTCAAGAACAGGAATACCTTCTGTGATACAGATAGCAAGGTCAAGTTCTGCATCTACCGCTTCGATAATAGAATCAGCAGCGAATGCCGGTGGAACGTAAATTACAGAAGCGGTTGCTCCAGTAGCTTCAACAGCTTCTGCCACTGTGTTGAATACTGGGAGTCCTTCTACCTCAGTACCGCCTTTTCCTGGTGTTACACCGCCGACAATTTTGGTTCCATACTCAAGCATTTGCTGGGTATGGAATAGGCCTACAGATCCTGTAATCCCCTGCACGATGACCTTTGTGTCTTTATTGATAAAAATACTCATCTAATTCTCCACCCTTCTTCTTTATTTCCGGGAATTATTTTACTAGTGAAACGATTTTTTCTGCACCGTCTGCCATGGAATCTGCAGATGTAATATTCAATCCTGATTCGTTAAGGATTTTCTTTCCTAGATCTACGTTTGTTCCTTCAAGACGAACAACAAGCGGAAGGTTCAATCCTACTTGCTTGGTTGCTTCTACAACACCGTTGGCAATAACATCACACTTCATGATGCCGCCAAAAATGTTAACGAAAATACCTTTTACATTTTTGTCGGAAAGGATAATCTTGAACGCTTCTGTTACTTTTTCAGTTGTTGCGCCGCCCCCAACGTCAAGGAAGTTGGCAGGATCACCATTGTAGTGCTTGATGATGTCCATGGTTGCCATCGCAAGTCCTGCACCGTTAACCATGCAGCCAATATTTCCATCAAGGGAAATGTAGCTCAAGTCATATTTGGAAGCTTCGATTTCTTTTTGATCTTCTTCTTCCAGGTCGCGGTATGCCAGAATGTCTTTTTGGCGGTATAGCGCATTGGAATCAAAGTTTAATTTCGCATCAAGCGCCATTACATTACCGTCGCCAGTTACGACAAGCGGGTTGATTTCTGCAATAGAGCAGTCTTTTTCAACAAAAGCCTTATAAAGGCCAAGCATGAACTTTGCAGCCTTGTTTACAAGCTCTTTCGGAATATTGATGTTGAATGCCAAGCGGCGTGCCTGGAAAGCTTGAAGACCGATTGCCGGGTCAATGACTTCCTTGAAAATTTTCTCAGGTGTCTTTTCAGCTACCTCTTCAATTTCAGTACCGCCCTCTTCAGAACCCATCATAACAACGCTTGAAGTTGCGCGGTCAAGAACAAGGCCGATGTAATATTCTTTTTTAATATCGCAGCCTTCTTCGATAAGCAAGCGCTTAACTTCTTTGCCTTCAGGACCAGTTTGGTGTGTAACAAGCACTTTCCCCAAAATTTCATCCGCATATGTACGAACTTCATCAAGGTTTTTAGCTACTTTAACACCGCCAGCTTTTCCTCGTCCGCCAGCATGGATTTGTGCTTTAACAACAGTTACAGCGCTTCCTAATTCTTTCGCAGCTTCTACTGCTTCTTCTACGGAATACGCTACTTTACCGTTTGGAACAGCCACACCGTACTTTCTTAGTACCTCTTTACCTTGATACTCGTGGATATTCATTCTCCATCCTCCTATCATCTTTAAAACTAAACTACCGTTTACCATTTTATATAATAGAAGCCGAACTGTCCACTCTTCTTCGAAAGAAATGCAAACGTATTCACCTAATTCCGACAGAAAACCGCACAATTTCCTACACAATATGTACTATTTCCGACATTTAAGAAAATTTTACGGCACGCAAAAAGCAGGCTATTTACGCCTGCTTTTTTCCTTTGTGTCATTATCATCCGTTTTGCTTTTTTTCCCCGACTCTTTCACCATTGCATCACGCTCAGAAACGGGACGGTAGATTCCAAATTCTTCACCGATTTCCTCGCGGTATTGATCAAGCATCGATTCTACCCCGGAAACAAGCAATTTTCTTCTTGGCATCACAATCGCCTCCTTTTCTTGTAGGATATCCATTCCTTCAAAAAATAGGCAATTGCGCCTCTATAGCAACGTACCCTGCTGAACAGGCGAAAAGGAGCGCCGGTGTTCCTCCACCGGGCCATGTTCGTCAAGTGCTTGCAAATGGTCCTTCGTACCGTAGCCCATATTCTTATGAAACAGATACTGCGGATACTTGTCATGCAACTCTTTCATGTACCGATCTCTGGTTACTTTAGCCACAATCGACGCTGCAGCAATGGATACACTTTTGGCATCTCCCTTGATTATTTTCGATTGAGTGATAGGAAGGGGAAGCTCCATGGCATCGATGAGCAGGTGGTCAGGCTCCTTCTTTAATGCCCTTACTGCTTTCACCATTGCTTTTTTTGAAGCCTGATAAATGTTGATTCGATCGATTTCAGGCGCCGATACCAGCCCCAATCCAACTGCAACCGCCTGATTCAATATCTTTTCGTACAACTCTTCACGTCGCTGTTCACTAAGCATTTTGGAATCATTGATTCCTGGTATGTAGGTTCCGGGAGCGAGAATAACGGCAGCGGCAACGACAGGACCGGCAAGCGGCCCCCTGCCGACTTCATCTATACCGGCGATTAAGGATTTACCCTGATTGGTCCATTCGCGTTCAAAGATGAGCATCTCCTCATATTTCTCTTTAAGTAAACGCGCAGACTTCAACTCTTTTTCGTGCCTGCTAATGATCCTCTGCACACCTGCCCTGCCGTCTTTTCCGAGTTCCTCCAAAAATTCCTGCAATCGTTCCCCGCTGTCCTTAAGTTCGAGCAGCTTATTTTCGATCTGTTTTATTGTAAGCTTCATCATCAACCTTCACTTTCTATGTAGTTGAACGCCGCGCTGGTTCTCATTACAAAAAAAGGCACGCGGATGCGCACCTTTACCATTAAACTTGATCAGGCCGCTCGTAGGAGAGCCTTCCCAATTTCTCGGCCCGGATATCGCGCAGGACGATTTCCGCCGTTTTTTCATAATCAATGAATCCGCCGCTCATCAAACAACCACGCTTCTTGCCGATTGCATCAAAAAGCTGGATAGCTTCGTCCGGAATATCCTCGAGGTTATATCGTTCCTGAAGTCTTTCCGGATAGTGATCCTTATAATAATTCAAAGCGAATAAGACAATCTCCGAAAAGTCGAGCAGCGTTTCTTTTATCGCTCCGGTAACCGCCAATTTAAGTCCGATCGACTGATCTTCAAATTTTGGCCAAAGAATACCTGGCGTATCCAGCAGCTCCAGGGAAGAACCTACCTTGATCCACTGCTGTTTTTTTGTCACACCGGGTTTATCCCCTGTTACGGCAATATTCTTTCCTGCCATGCGGTTGATCAGGGTGGATTTCCCTACGTTCGGAATCCCCAGAATTAATGCCCGCACAGCTCTCGGCTTAATAATACCTTTTGCCTTCATTTTATCAAACTTTTCTTTCACCAGCTCTTTTGCCGCGGCTTCAATCTTGTTAATGCCCTGTCCGGTTTTGGAGTTGAGCACAAGGACAGGAAGGCCTTTCCCTTGAAAATATTCAACCCAAAGCCTGGTTACTTCAGGATCCGCCATGTCTGCTTTATTGAGCAGCAAAAGACGTGGTTTCCCGGCAGTAATTTCATCGATCATTGGATTACGCGAGGCCAGAGGCACCCGTGCATCCACCAATTCAAATACAACATCAATCAGTTTTAGTTTTTCTGTTATTTCGCGCCTGGCTTTTGCCATATGGCCCGGAAACCATTGAATGGTCATTGCTACACCTACTTTACTACTTTACAACACCGATATCGTTAAGCGGCCAAAATCGCACCGTGGCTTTTCCGATGATATTATCCATATCTACAGTGCCGATATTCCGGCTGTCACTGCTGTGCCGGCGATTGTCGCCCAATACGAAAACCTGGCCTTTAGGAACGGTTTGCTTGCCTGTTACTTCAAACAAAGTGAAATCATAGGTTAAGTCTCCGTCTTTTGTTTGCTCTTTATACGGTTTGAGGTACTTTTCGTTCATCGGCTTGCCGTTGACATACAGCGTGTCATGCTTATACTCAATCGTATCTCCCGGCAACCCAATCACACGCTTAATGTAATCTTTTGTTTCTGTCGCCTTAAACACCACAATGTCAAAGCGTTCCGGTTTATCAAGCTTGTTTACTACCAGCCTGTCCCGGTTATGTAGCGTAGGCATCATGGACTCGCCATCGACAACAATGGGAGCAAACAGAAAATAACGGACGACGCCGGCAAGAAGCAAAGCCACGACCAGCGCTTTTACCCATTCCCAAGATTCTTTTTTGTTACTTGCCATACTTCATCCTCACATTCAGGTTTTATTTAGATATATAAAAAGGAGCTTGAGATGAGTCAAGCTCCTTTTTAGTGCAATTAGCGAATCTCTTTGATACGCGCTGCTTTACCGCGAAGTGCACGCAAGTAGTAAAGCTTAGCACGACGAACTTTACCGCGTCGAACGACTTCAAGGTTCGCGATCTTAGGAGAATGTAAAGGGAATACACGCTCTACACCCACACCGTAAGAAATTTTACGAACAGTGAAAGTTTCGCTGATTCCAGTTCCGCGCTTCTTGATTACAACACCTTCAAAAAGCTGGATACGTTCACGAGTTCCCTCGACAACTTTTACGTGTACACGAACAGTATCACCAGAACGGAACTTAGGAAGATCCGATTTTAGTTGTTCTTTAGCTAGATCTGCAATAATCTGTTGCATAGTTATTGCCTCCTTCCGACAGATGTTCTTGCCGCGCTTTCATCAGCAGCGGAACACCTTAATACTGGCCTAAGCCACGAAATATATCTTATCACATGAAAGAAATGAAAAGCAAGTGGTTATGCTAAAATTCACTTCTCTTTTTTAACCTCTTCCAGCCACTTTTTTTCCTGTTCTGTCAGGTCTGCAGACTCCAGGAGATCAGGTCTTCGTTTCCATGTACGGCGCAGCGATTCCTTTGTCCGCCAATCTTCAATATGCTTATGGTTGCCTGAAAGAAGGACATCCGGAACCTTCATGCCTCTGAAGTCGGCAGGCCGGGTATAATGCGGGTGTTCAAGCAATCCCGAACTGTACGAGTCTCGTACGGACGACTCTTCATTTCCGAGCGCGCCGGGTAAAAGGCGGATCACGCTGTCAATGATGACCATCGCCCCCAGTTCACCACCGGTGAGTACAAAATCGCCGATGGAGATCTCGTCGGTGACCAGGTTCTCCCGAATGCGTTCATCATAGCCTTCATAATGGCCGCAAACGAAAATCAAGTGCTGTTCTTCGGAAAGTTCTTCGGCTTTTTTTTGCGTAAAGCGTTCTCCCTGAGGACAGAGAAGGACAACCCTTGGCTTGGCCTCGCTTTTGTGGGTCAGATCTTCCACCGCGTCAAAAAGCGGCTGGGGAGTCAGCACCATGCCTGCTCCGCCGCCATACGGATAATCATCGACCCGGCGGTGCTTATTTTCCGTGTACTCCCTGAAATCGGTAACATGGTATTCCACAAGCCCTTTTTCCTGTGTCTTTTTTAAAATGGACGAACCAAACACACCGGCAAACATTTCAGGAAAAAGCGACAACACATCAATTCTCATCTAAATCAAGCCTTCCATCAGATGAATGATGACCTGCTTGTTTTCAACGTCCACCGATTTAACCACCGGAGGGATATACGGAATCAAGAGGTCCGGACCAAAATCCTTCTGTTTGATGACCCAGACATCATTTGCTCCCGGAGAAAGAATTTCTTTCACCTTGCCGAGTTCTTTTCCATCATCCGTAATCACGGTACAACCGATGATATCACGATAGAAAAACTCGCCTTCTTCCATTTCTACGGAATCGTCCGCAGATGCCTTTAAAAGGTGTCCTTTATATTTTTCCACATCATTGATATTCGAGTGACCTTCAAATTGCAGGAGATCAAACTGCTTGTGAACACGGTGAGCCGCAATGGTCACAGGTACCATGTCGCCGTCCCCTTGTTCCACATAAAGTGTGTTGCCTAATTTGTACCGTTCTTCCGGGAAGTCCGTCCTGGAAATGACCCGGACTTCACCGCGTATTCCATGCGTATTGACGATTTTTCCGACATTTAACCATTTCGTCATCTCTATCCACCCTTGCCGCCCTTCTCTTTTTTAACAGTGTGGGCTGAATGATCGCAATCTATAATCATTTTTTTTGAAAGTGAAAAAAAGGGTGAGGCTGCCCCCATCCCTTTTTAGCTTAAGAAGTTTATACTGCATTCCCAAATCTATACGATTTCAAGTGAAATGCGCTTGTTCTGACTCGTTCCTGCAGCGTTGACAACAGTTCGGATGGCTTTTGCCACCCTGCCCTGTTTACCGATGACCTTGCCCATGTCTGAGCTGTGGACGGTCAATTGGTAAACGAGCTTTTCCCCGTCTTCTACTTCTTTTACGCTGACTTCTTCTGGATGATCAACAAGAGCCTTAACAATCGTTTCGATCAACTCTGTCATCATATCATCACCCATTATTTTTGTAGTTTAGCGTTGTGATACTTTTCCATTAGTCCAGCGTTAGAGAAAAGGTTGCGTACAGTGTCTGAAGGCTTCGCGCCATCAAGCATCCATTTAAGAGCCTGCTCTTCGTTGATTTTAACTTCTGCAGGGTTTGCAACCGGATTGTAGGTACCAATCTCTTCAATAAAGCGGCCATCACGCGGTGCGCGGGAATCTGCTACTACTACACGATAAAATGGAGCTTTCTTTTGCCCCATGCGTTTTAAACGAATTTTTACTGCCATTGTAAAAATACACCTCCGAAAATTGTTCACACAAATCAATATAATATAATAAATTTCCAGCTTTGTAAACCAGAAAATTCATCCAATCTTACATAAACGGAAATTTCATTCCGCCTTTCTTCTTGCCTTTCATCATGCCGGACATCTGCTTCATCATCTTTTTCATTTCATCGAACTGCTTGATCAGCCGGTTGACCTCCTGTACAGTGCGACCGCTGCCCTTGGCAATCCTTCTTCTTCTTGAAGCGTTAATGATTTCTGGCTGCTCTCTTTCAAGCTTGGTCATCGATTTGATAATCGCTTCGACATGGCCGATTTGTTTATCATCGATCGAAACATTCTTTAAGCCCTTCATCTTGTTGGCGCCCGGCATCATGCTGAGCAGCTCATCAAGTGGACCCAGGCTTTTGACCTGCCCCATCTGATCAAGAAAATCATCAAAGGTAAAGGACATGTCCCGCATTTTTTTCTGCAGTTCTTTTGCCTTTTCCTCATCCACATTCGTTTGTGCTTTTTCAATCAGCGTCAGCACATCACCCATGCCGAGGATTCTCGACGACATTCTGTCTGGATGAAACGGTTCGAGAGCGTCCATTTTTTCTCCCATACCGACAAATTTAATCGGAAGGTCAGTAACCGCTTTAATGGAAAGTGCGGCACCGCCCCGGGTATCGCCATCGAGTTTGGTCAGCACAACGCCCGTCAGCCCAAGCTGCTCGTTAAAGCTCTCGGCTACGTTCACTGCGTCTTGCCCTGTCATGGCATCCACCACCAGGAAAATTTCATTCGGGTTTGAAATTTCTTTGACCTTTTGAAGCTCATCCATCAGTTCTTCATCGATATGCAGGCGTCCTGCCGTATCTATGATTACATAATCATGATGCTCTTCCTTCGCCTTGGCGATGGCCTGTTTGGCAATCTCCACAGGGCTTACCTGATCCCCAAGTGAAAAAACAGGAAGATTCAGCTGCCCGCCCACGGTTTCCAGCTGTTTAATCGCAGCTGGACGATAAATATCGGCAGCGACCAAAAGCGGGTTGCGGTTATGCTTCTTGCGAAGATGGTTCGCAAGCTTTCCGGTTGTGGTCGTTTTACCCGCTCCTTGCAGACCCACCATCATAATGACGGTCGGCGGCCGGTTGTTCACTGCAATCTTGCTTTGCTCGCCGCCCAACAAGGTGGTAAGCTCATCATGAACAACTTTCACAACCTGCTGCCCGGGAGTCAGGCTCTTCAGCACTTCCTGCCCCACAGAGCGTTCGGTCACCCGTTTAATAAAATCTTTGACAACCCGGAAGTTAACATCGGCTTCAAGGAGCGCTAGACGGACTTCGCGCATCATTTCTTTTACATCTGCTTCCGTCACTTTGCCCTTGCCCCTGATTTTCTGCAGGGTGTTCTGAAGCCGGTCGGCCAATCCTTCAAATGCCATAGTATTGTCGCCTCCTATTCCATGTTTTCAAGGCGATCAATGATCTCAAGAACTTTATCAGACGAATTTCCGAGCAGTTCTTTTAATCTGGAAAGTAACTGATCGCGTTCCTGAAATTTCGCAAATAAACCGAGCTTTTCCTCGTACTCTTCAAGCATCGCCTCTGTCCGTTTAATATTATCATAAACGGCCTGGCGGCTTACATTATATTGTTCAGCGATTTCTCCAAGAGAAAAGTCATCCAGATAATAAAGAGCCATGTAATTCTTTTGCTTCGGGGTCAGCAATGACTGATAAAAATCAAACAAATAATTAATTCTCGTTGTCTTATCCAGCATTTCAACACCCCTTGTTAAGTGAAAAGCCTTTACGTTAAATTATAGTACACTGGTCATTGCCCAATGTCAAGTTTTTTTCTTGATAGCAAAGAAAAGCTGAAGGGGACCGTTTAGAGACGAAAGGCGTTGGAACTTTAACACAGCAACACGCTCTTTGTGTTGGGGTGGTAAGGTGAAACGACAGAGTCTCTGGTCCCCGAAGCTGGATCACTACGAAAAGCTGAGGTGCCCCGTTAAGGGACGAAAAGCATTGGAGGGCTTTGGCATAAAACGCTTTTTGTTTTCTGACAAAGACCGAAATGATCGAGTTCCTGGGCGCCGAAGCTGGATCACTACGAAAAGCTGAGGTGCCCTGTTAAGGGACGAAAAGCATTGGAGGGCTTTGACATAAAACGCTTTTTGTTTTCTGACAAAGACCGAAATGATCGAGTCCCTGGGCGCCGAAGCTGGATCACTACGAAAAGCTGAGGTGCCCTGTTCAGGGACGAAAAGCATTGGAGGGCTTTGACATAAAACGCTTTTTGTTTTCTGACAAAGACCGAAATGATCGAGTCCCTGGGCGCCGAAGCTGGATCACTACGAAAAGCTGTGATTAACCCATAACAAAGTGGTTTACTTCGTTCGTTTTGGACATTTTGCACACAAAAAGAGCGGAATTACTCCGCTTTTTCTTCATCCTCCAGGCCGGAAAACAAGCCGTAAACAAATTGATCGGGATCAAACACCTGCAGATCATCAATTTTTTCTCCCAAGCCGACAAATTTCACAGGAATATCCAGTTCATTCCGGATGCCCAGAACAATTCCACCCTTCGCCGTGCCGTCCAGCTTGGTTAGGACAAGCCCTGTCACATTAGTCGACTGGCTGAACGTTTTCGCCTGGTTCATGGCATTTTGTCCGGTGGTTGCATCCACAACAAGCAAGACTTCATGTGGTGCTCCCGGCACTTCACGTTCGATGACGCGTTTTACTTTTTCAAGTTCGTTCATCAGGTTTACTTTGTTTTGGAGCCTCCCTGCCGTATCGCAGAGAAGAACGTCGGCATTTCTCGATT
Source organism: Fictibacillus sp. S7 (assembly GCF_004127935.1). Lineage (NCBI taxonomy): Bacteria > Bacillati > Bacillota > Bacilli > Caryophanales > Fictibacillaceae > Fictibacillus > Fictibacillus sp. S7. The sequence goes on from NZ_QJKL01000001.1 coordinate 1,215,685, forward strand.
TTGCTGCCTTTAAACTGTCATAGATCACCGCCGCAGGATCAGAACCTTCCTGGTGCTTGATTACATCTACACCAGCACGCTGCCCCCAGACCTCTAGCTGCTCGATCGCTCCTGCCCTAAACGTATCTCCCGCTGCAAGCAGAACCGATTTCCCCTCCTGCTTCAACTGGTGGGCGAGCTTTCCGATGGTGGTCGTTTTTCCGACACCATTAACACCGACAAACAGGATGACGGACATCCCTTCGGTTTGCAGATTCAGTTTACCCTCCTGATCACCTTTGTGCAGCATACCGGCGAGCGTCTCGGAAATCGCCGATTTTAAATCCTCCGTATTTTGGATGTTTCTTGTTCTGGAAACATCTTTGAGCTGATCAATGAGTTCCATGACCGTATGAACACCAACATCAGCAGAAATCAAGATTTCCTCCAGTTCTTCAAAAAATTCCTCATCTACTTTTCTGTAGCGTTTTACCAGGTCATTGACTCGTGTTGAAAATGAAGTTCTTGTTTTTTCCAGCCCGCTTTTGAATTTTTCGGATACCGAATCGGATTGTGTCGTAAATTTTTCTTTTAATCGTTTTAAAAAGCTCATGCTTTCCTCCTATGTTCTCTATTTGTCAGTTTGCACCGACAAGTTCCTTTGATTCCTCAAGTTTCACAGAAACCAGCTTGGATACACCAGATTCCTGCATGGTCACACCGTACAGAACATCTGCTTCTTCCATCGTACCCTTTCTGTGGGTTACCACGATAAATTGCGTCCCTTTGCTGAATGTTCTTAAATAGCTGGCATACCGGCCAACGTTGGCATCATCAAGTGCAGCCTCTACCTCGTCAAGAATGCAAAAAGGGACGGGACGCACTTTCAGGATGGCAAACAGCAGGGCGATCGCTGTCAGCGCCCGCTCTCCTCCAGACAACAACGCAAGATGCTGCAGTTTTTTTCCTGGAGGCTGGGCTAGAATGTCCACTCCTGTTGTCAGCAGGTTTTCCGGATTGGTTAGAGAGAGATCGGCTCTGCCTCCCCCGAACAGCTCCTTGAAAATCAGTCCAAAATGAGAGCGTATGCCGGTAAACGTTTCTTCAAATCTTTTTTTCATTTCGATGTCCATTTCATCAATGACCCCATGTAGGGTTTCCTTCGCTTCCACCAAATCCTGTTTTTGTTCGGTAAGAAAATTGAACCGCTGGGACACACGTTCATATTCTTCAATGGCTCCAAGGTTGACCAGACCCAGTTCTTCAATGGCCAATTTGATCAATTTTACTTTTTTCCTTGCTTCGTCTGCTTCTATGGAAAGCGCAAACTTTTCCTTGGCGCCTTCAAATGACAGTTCATATTCTTCGCGCAAATGGGTGAGGCGGTTATCAAGTTCAACATCCAGCCGGTTTATGCTTACTTCTTCGGTGCGGAGTGCATCATTGAGCTGTTTAAGAATTCGTTTCGATTCTTTAAGCTCCCTGTCACGGTCCTCCGACTTCTGGTAAAGTTCAAGCCTCTCCTGCCTGCGCTGTGAGATCAAATGGAGAACCGCGTTTTTATCCTGCCGTTTGGACGCAATATGCCCGTCCAGTACTTCTTCACCGGATGAATTACTGTTCATTTCTTCCTCAAGCATCCAGAAGTCCTGATCGGTTTCCTCAAGCTGGGCCGTTACATCCTTTAATTCCGACCGGAGTCGGACCAGCTTTTCCTGCTGATTGGCGGTCTGCTGCTCCTTTTCGGCAATTTTGATTTTTATTGCGGTGGCAGACTGCTGAATTTCTTCCTTGGATGTTTGCTGATCTTTTTTGCGAATCGTAAGCTCCTCGATTTTCTGCTCGAGAATTTCAGCCTCTATCTTGTTGTCTTCAAGGGAGGCTTCAAGCTCGGTAATTCGTTCAGCAATGGAATTTTGCTCCGTATGATAGCTATTTTTTTCGCGGTCATAAAGAGATAGCCTGTCATTCAGATTTTTCTCTTCTATCTCAATTTCCCGCAATTTGCTTTTGAGCGATTGTTCTTCCAGGCGGCTGTTTTCCCCTTCCTGCCTGAACGCATCCAGCTGTTCACGCAATTGGAGAATCGCCGCTTTGGAATCTTTCACCTGGGCCTCGGCAAAAGCCGTCTGGTGTTCCATCTTTTCCAGCTTTTCGGTCACCTGGTCCAGTTCACGCTGCCGTCCCAGAAGTGAGGAGTTCTTTTGTTTAACACTTCCTCCTGTCATCGAGCCGCCGGCACTTACGACATCTCCTTCGAGCGTGACAATACGATACTTGTACCTAAAGATTTTCGCGATTTCATTGGCGCCTTCTATTGTTTTGGCAATCACAATGTTCCCCAAAAGGTTGGCGATAATTTTTTCATAGCTGGAATCGGCAGCCACCAATTGGCTCGCCACACCAACAAAAGCGGGGTGGGACGCAGCAAGACTGAGATCAGAAGGCTGAATATACCGTCCTTTGATCACCGACATCGGCAAAAAGGTTGCCCGCCCATACCTTTTCTTCTTCAGGAATGAAATGGCGGCGACGGCATCCTTTTCACTCTGTGTCACGATGTGCTGCATGGACCCGCCGAGCGCCGTTTCAATAGCGGTTTCCACTTTGGCCGGTACACTGATTAATTCAGCAACCGCTCCTTCAATGCCGGTAAGGTTGCTTTTGGCCTTTAGCACCTCTTTTACGCCCTGCATAAAGCCCTGGTATTCGTCCTGCATGGATTCAAGCCATTCTTTTTTCGATTTGAACTGCTGAATAAACTGATACGCTTGATACAGTTTATTTTGTTTTTCCTCATTTTCATTTTCTTTTTGTTCGAGTTGTTTTTTCAGTTTGGCATACTGCTCGAGGTGGCCCGATATTTTTGTCTCGGCCGCTTTGACCTGTTCAAGCAGCGCAAGCTTTTCCGTGTGGACGTTTTCCCGCTGTTCAATATAACCTTCATGTTCTTTGTCCAGACGGGTGGATTTAAACTGCTGCTGACTCTTCTGGTCTGTTAAATACCGCATCTCATTTTTGATCGATGCTGAGCTGTTCAGAGCCTCAAAGTATTCACTTTTCAGCCGTTCGATCTCAGCTTCAAGATCCAGCTCCATAACAGACAACCGGCTTTCTTCTTCTTTAAGCTGATTCCTAAGTGTTCGGAGTTCTTTCTTTTGCTCGCCGAATAAACGTTCCCCTTCCGCTGAAGCATGCTCCAGCTCCTCCTTTTTTTTCTTGAGGTTCTGAATCTGCTGTTTCAGGGATTCTTTATTCTGATGATAGTTTTTCTTTCTTTCCTTTAAAACCTCACGTTTTCCTTCGAGCTTTTCCAGTTCCTCGCTCGCCACCAGCAAAGACTGCTGCAGCTCGTCGATCGATTCGTCAAGCGCCTGGATATCCGAACGCATGCGTTCAAGCGATGCCTCTTCATTTTTCACCTTGGCCGCAAGTGCAGAATCCTTTGTTTTCAGCTCATCCACAAGTTGGGACTGTTTTTCCCATTTCCCGTGCAGTTCTTCAATCTCATACACCGTTAATGCGACTTCAATTTGCTCGAGTTCCTCTTTCTTCTCCAGAAAATCCTTGGCAATGGAAGCCTGGATCTCGAGCGGCTCAACCTGTCCTTCCAATTCATAAATAATGTCTTCAACGCGATTCAGGTTCTCTTGTGTTTCATACAGCTTGGCTTCTGCTTTTTGTTTTCGTGTTTTATATTTCAAAACACCGGCCGCTTCTTCAAAAATCTTCCGCCGGTCCTCTGCCTTGCTGCTTAAAATTTCTTCAATTTTCCCCTGGCCGATAATGGAATATGCTTCACGGCCGAGTCCCGAATCCATAAACAAATCCACAATGTCCTTCAGCCGGCATTGCTGTTTATTCAGCAGGTATTCACTGTCACCTGAACGGTAAACTCTTCGGGTTACACTGATTTCATTATATTCAAGCGGAAGGTGCTGATCCTCATTGTCCAGCGTGAGGGTCACCTCAGCCACATTGAGCGGCTTTCGGTTGTCGCTTCCCGCAAAGATGATATCTTCCATTTTCGATCCGCGAAGTGATTTGGCCGACTGCTCCCCGAGCACCCAGCGGACAGCATCTGAAATATTGCTTTTCCCGCTGCCGTTCGGGCCAACCACTGCCGTCACTCCCGGCACAAATTCAATATTGATTCGATCCGCAAAAGACTTAAAACCTACAACATCTAATCGTTTGAGGAACATCTTAATCCCCCTTATGTATTCTTAACTAATTTATTTTACCATAGATCAACATACAAATAGATTCATTTATGCTACAATTAACAAGAAAGAGGAAAGAAAGGGTGCTATGATGAATTTAACCACTCCCAGCCAGGAAAATATAGAGTTCATGATTGAAGCCGTAAAAAGAAAGCTGCAGCTCGTAAATTCCGGCTTGATTCAGGGTGACGATTACACCGTTGACCAATATGAAGACATTAAAGATCTCTATGAAATGGTCATGAAAATGCCCGGTTTTAGTGTTCGTGATATGGAAGGCATTGTGTCCGAGCTTGGTTCACTGAAAAAGAAATAATGACTACATAATGAAAAAACACCCTCATGCAGGGTGTTTTTTAATGTTTCATTATTTTCTCCAGCGCTTCCTGTGCAGCATGCTGCTCCGCTTCCTTTTTTGAGCGGCCATAGCCTACGCCAAAAGGGTCATCGTTCAGCTTGACCTCTGAAACAAATTCACGGTTATGCGCCGGCCCTTTTTCCTGAATGATCTTATAATCGATCGTACCAAGGCCTTCCCGCTGTACATACTCCTGAAGCTGGCTCTTAAAATCCATCACATGAGAAAAAGCACCTTCATTGATTCGGGGAAATACGTGAATTTCCAAAAATTCCCTGACGGCTTCGAGTCCTTTATCCAGATACAGTGCACCAATAAAGGCTTCAAAGACATCAGCGAGCAGTGCAGGCCTTGTACGCCCGCCAGTATTTTCCTCACCCTTGCCGAGCTGCACATAATCCCCAAAATGAAGCTCATTGGCCAAAATAACAAGAGAAGGCTCACATACGATTGCTGCTCTCAGTTTTGTCAGTTCACCTTCACTCATGGTGGAAAATTTGGAGTAAAGAAACTGAGAAATGGTTAATTCCAGCACGGCGTCCCCTAGAAACTCAAGCCGTTCGTTGTCTTCATACGGACGTCCCCGATGCTCATTCACATATGATGAATGTGTAAATGCCTGTACCAGCAGTTTTTCATTGTCAAAAAAAAGATTAATTCGTTCCTGCAAAGGAGCTACCTTTTGTTTTCGTACTTTTTCGTCCATTAATTTTCTCGACGGGTGTTTAAACCGTTGTCGTGAACCTTTTTTATTGTTTGGCGTTTGTTTCTTTGAACCTTTCATCATTGCCTCCTGCATAACACTTAGAGGGTACCTGCTCATTGTCTGCGAATAGGTTAAAGTCCCGCACGAGTCGTTACGGGACTTTTTAAAACATGATTAGTTGTTGTTGCTGTTTATGTAATTAACAACGTCTCCAACCGTTGTAATTTTTTCAGCATCTTCGTCAGAAATTTCCAAATCAAATTCGTCCTCTAGTTCCATTACTAGTTCAACAACATCCAAGGAATCCGCACCAAGATCTTCTTTAAAAGAAGCCTCAGGCTTAACCTCTGCAGCGTCTACACCAAGACGATCTACGATAATCTTCGAAACTCTTTCAATTACGTCTGCCATGTGTATTCACCTCCTTTCAATACTATATACCATTTAAGAAAAAAAAACTAGATAGAATAAGCGGTTCAGTTACATTACCATTCCGCCGTCCACGTTGATGGTCTGTCCGGTAATATAAGAACTGCTGTCGCCTGCTAAAAACGTCACAAGCGAAGCAATATCATCTGTGCTGCCAAAACGCGCTAGCGGAATAGCTTTCAGCATTTCACCTTTAACATTTTCCTCAAGCACTTCAGTCATTTCCGTATCAATGAAACCTGGTGCAATGGCATTGACCGTAATGTTGCGGCTCGCCAGTTCCTTTGCCGTCGTTTTTGTCAGTCCGATCACACCAGCTTTGGCTGCAACATAGTTGGCCTGTCCAGGATTTCCTGAAACACCAACAATGGATGAAATGTTAATGATTCTTCCTTTTCTCTGCTTCATCATCTGGCGGGTGACCGCTTTTGTGCACAAAAACACACCTTTTAAGTTCGTATTGAGCACAGAATCCCATTCTTCCTCCTTCATGCGCATGAGCAGATTATCCTTGGTAATCCCTGCATTGTTAACTAGAATATCAAGTGAACCAAACTCTTCGATTACCCGTTTGACCATTCCGGTTACGGATTCACTGTCAGCAACATTCGCCTGAACAGCAATGGCTTCCTGCCCCATGGCGATAATTTCTTCCACGACTTCTTTTGCCTTCGCTTCATTGCCGGCATAATTGACAGCGACTTTTGCTCCGTTTTTCGCCAATTCAAGTGCGATGGCTCTTCCGATTCCTCTTGATGCTCCTGTAACCAGAGCTGTTTTTCCGTTTAGCATGGAGTTACTCCCCCTTCAGCTTTTCAATTGCGGCATTCATACTTGCTTCGTCACTGATCGCGATGGTTGTTGCCCTGCGGTTGACCTTTTTCACAAGCCCTGAAAGAACTTTTCCCGGCCCGATTTCAATGAATGTATCCACTCCGAGCGCCATCAATTCATTCACTGTTTCTTCCCAGCGGACAGGAGAGTATATTTGTTTTACCAAGTTTTCTTTAATGACCGATGCTTCTTCTACAGGCTTGGCAGAAACGTTGGCAATGACCGGAACTTCAGCATTGCGAATCTCAATCGTATCAAGCACTTTCTTCATTTTTTGAGCAGCAGGTTCCATCAGCGATGAATGGAACGGACCGCTTACTTGCAGTGGAATGACCTTGGCTCCATTTTCCTTGGCAAGACTGGCGGCATCTGCCACTCCTTGTGCCGTTCCAGAAATCACAATCTGACCTGGGCAGTTTAAATTCGCCACTTGAACCGGATGGCCATTTTGAGATACTTTTTGCGTAATATCCTCCAAATCAGCCTGTTTCATTCCCAGTACTGCAGACATGGCGCCAACACCGGCGGGTACGGCTTCTTCCATAAAAAGCCCCCGCTGTCTTACTGCATACACAGCATCCTCGAAGGACAGGCTTCCCGCTGCAACTAATGCCGAATACTCACCCAGGCTGTGGCCCGCAGTGTAATCTGCCTTGATGCCTTGCTTTTTAAATACCGCAAGCACAGCTGTGCTTGCTGTAAGCAATGCAGGCTGCGTATTTTCCGTACGTTTCAAGTCCTCTTCCGGTCCTTCAAAGATCACAGAAGAGAGGGAAAAGCCGAGCCTGTTGTCCGCTAATTCAAAAATAGTTCGGGCTTCCTCGAAGTTTTGTGCCAGTTCCTGTGCCATTCCCACGCTTTGGGATCCCTGGCCAGGGAATAAAAAAGCAATTTTACTCATTATTCTTCCCCCTTTTTCTCGTTTTCTACTTCTTTCATTTTTTCGGCGATGATGGAAACGACCTTTTTCTCCACCATGGTTCGTGTTTGCCTGACGGCATTAAAAATGGCGTTCTCATCGGATGATCCGTGTGCTTTCACGACAGGAGCAGCAAGACCAAACAGTCCCGCGCCGCCATACTCCGAATAATCAAGTTTGCTTTTCAGGCCTTTCAGCCTTGGCTTCAAGAGACCCGCTGCCAGTTTGCTGACCGTTGTGGCCGTCAGTTCCTGCTTGAGCATGGAAAACATCATCAATGCCGTGCCTTCGATCGTTTTGAGGACGACATTTCCTGAAAAGCCGTCACACACCACCACATCCGCTGCTCCGTTCAGCAGATCTCGCGCTTCCACATTTCCAATAAAGTGAACGGGCGCGTCCTTCAGGAGGGAAAAAGCAGCCTTACTTAAGGCATTTCCTTTTTCATCCTCTGTGCCTACGTTCAACAGTCCCACTTTTGGATGTTTGATTCCGCGGACCTGCTCCGCATAGGTGCTGCCCATAATGGCATATTGAAGCAGATGCTCCGGCTTAGCGTCCATATTGGCGCCAACATCCAGGAGCAAAAACCCTTTGCCATCCATGGTGGGCAATGTCGGAGACAGTGCCGGGCGGTCAATTCCACTGATCCTGCCGACATTGAACAGACCGGATGCCATAAGCGCCCCCGTATTTCCCGCTGAAATGCAGGCATCTGCCCGCCCCTCCTTCACTTCTTTGGCGGCGAGAACCATGGAAGAATTCTTTTTCTTTCGCACGGCACGAACCGGCTCTTCATCGCTTCCAATTTTCTCCTCGGTATGCATGACCTCCACCCTATCTGAAGAAGTCAGATAGGGTGAGATTTTATTTTCATCCCCAATTAAAACAATGTTCAAATCCTCAAATGCAGAGAGTGCCTTTAATGCTCCCTTCACTTGAGCTTCAGGAGCATTGTCTCCGCCCATTGCATCGATCGCAATTCTCATGTTGCACTTCCTTCCTTTCCTTCTCCAGTCGAACGGAACATAATGAATTGACCGGAGAAGACCGCTTCCTTTTCTACGTAGCTCGTAACCTCAACCGTAGTACGGTAGCCTTCTATTCTGTTTACTTTCGCTTTTGCCACCACCCGTTCCCCTTCTTTTACCTGCCGGGTAAAACGGATATTGGCTTTTGAGGTGAGCGCCAGTTCATCATTGATGATCGCTACAGCGAGCGAATTCGCCTGCGCAAAAAGATGGTGCCCCCTCGCTATTTTTGTTCGGGAAAACACATGTTCACTTTTAATATCCAATATGGAAATGGCCGCTTCATCCAGCTGAAGATCAATAATTTCCCCAATCACTTCTTCCAGCGGAAGCGCTTTGACCGTATCAAGCTGCTGCTGCGCTACATTTTTTATCCGTTCCCTGAGTTCGGGAATGGAAAGTTCCAACCGGTCCAGCCGGATCGTCTGCACACTGACCAGGAATTTTTCGGCCAGTTCTTCATCAGTTATGAAGGGCGTAGCCTCAATTGTGCTTTTCAGCAATGCCTGTCTTTCCTTTTTTGTTCTCTTCATGTATCCACACCATCCAGATATGCCAGTTGAGCATCAGCACGGCTATCCATTTTTTAAGAGCTGGTACTAATAGTAGTATATAATAGCAGCTATACCATTTCAAGAAAGGATAAAAGGGAAGCCGCTAGCTTCCTTGCGCAAAAGCGGGTCAGTCCAGGCGTTCGGAAGAAAAGGCTCCGGTCTGTTTCAGATAATCCCTTAGCGGTGCATAGGTTTCCTCTGTATAGAAAGCATTGGAGTTTACGAGCTTGGAAGCATCGTTTCTCGCCACTTCAAGCACCCGGTAATCATGAACGATATCGGCAATTTTGAAATCAGGAAGCCCGCTTTGTTTGTTTCCGAAAAAATCGCCTGGCCCCCGAAGTTCAAGGTCCTTTTCTGATAAAACAAAGCCATCGGATGTTTCCGTCATGATTCTCATTCTTTCTTTTCCTTCTTCCGATTTCGGGTCAGCAATCAGTATGCAGTAGGATTGGTCGCTCCCACGCCCTACCCTGCCCCTGAGCTGATGAAGCTGCGAGAGGCCAAAACGCTCCGCGTCATAGATGACCATAATGGTCGCATTGGGTACATTAACCCCTACTTCCACCACTGTTGTGGATACGAGCACATGGCAGCGATTCTCCGCAAATTCCCTCATCACTTCTTCTTTTTCCGATGAGTGAAGCCTTCCGTGCATTAAGCCGACGTTATATTGTTGAAAATACTGCTGCAGCTGGGCATGTACATCGATGGCATTTTGAACATCCAGTTTGTCCGATTCCTCGATTAAAGGGCAAATGACATAAGCCTGTCTCCCCTCATCGAGCTCTTTTTGTACAAACCCAAGCACACGGTCCAGCATGTGGTGTTTTGCCCAATACGTTTCAATGGCTTTTCTGCCGGCAGGCATTTCATCAATGACCGATACATCCATATCTCCGAACACGGAAATGGCCAATGTTCTGGGAATCGGGGTAGCCGTCATGAACAGGACATCGGGGCTTTGTCCCTTTTCCCGCAGCACCCGGCGCTGTTTGACTCCAAACCGGTGCTGTTCATCAGTAATTACCAATCCCAGCTTCAAAAATTCCACTTCATCCTGTATCAATGCATGAGTGCCGATTAACACATCAACCTCTCCTGAAGCAAGTCTTGAGAGGATATCCGCTCTTCTTTTGCCTTTTACCGAGCTGGTCAGCATTTCAACGGTCAGATCATGGGGGCCAAGCAACTCACCGAGGGATTGAAAATGTTGTTCGGCCAGTATCTCGGTCGGCACCATCAGTGCTCCCTGTGTGCCCGATGCTATAGCTGCATACAGTGCGATTGCTGCCACAACTGTTTTCCCGGAGCCCACATCTCCTTGCAACAGCCGGTTCATTCTATAGGGAGAGGACATGTCGTTCAGTATTTCCTGGGTTACCCTGCCTTGAGCTCCTGTCAGCGGAAAGGGTAAAGAGGAGATAAACTTCTGCACATCTTCCTCCTTGAAATGCAAAGTTTCTCCGGCAGATTGTTCCCTGTTAATCTTTCGGAACATTTGCATCTTCAGCTGAAAAAGCAGAAATTCCTCATACACCATCCGTCTTCTTGCCTGCTTTAGATGTTCAAAAGTTTGCGGAAAATGGAGGCTATACAGTGCTTTGCCCCGCGCCCACAATTTGTAGGCTTCCCGTGTGGATGCCGGCAGCACTTCTTCCACTTGATCGCCATATTGGCTGAATCCCATTTTAATGAGCCTTCTAACCTGTTTGACGCTCATTTCTCCTTTTACCGGATACACCGGATCAATGCTTTCGTCCTGAGGCTGTATACCAAACTTGATGTCATTCACCGTCAACGTCATTTTATGAGCATCCCATTTTCCCGTAAGTGTTACCGTCTGGCCCGGTGTCAGCTGTTTTTTTAAATATGGCTGATTAAAAAAGACCGCTGTGATCAAATAACGGCCGATCAGCACACGGATACTCAGTTTTGATTTTTTCCTTGGAAAATAACGGAGAGAAGGTTCACTGTGAACCTTCCCTTCAATGGTCGCTCTTTCTTCATGTTTAACGTCCGCCAGATCCTTAAGCTGGTGATTATCATAACGGAACGGCAAGTATTCAAGCAGGTCCATAACTGAGACGATGCCGAGCTCCTGCAAAACCTCACGCTTGCTCTCCCCGATTCCGCTGACTTCTGTTACGTTCAGCTGATTCAGATTCATTTTTTGTTAAGGGCTATACCAAAAATCTTAGCTTCAAGCTCCCTGCCTGTTGGTGTAGCCGCCAGCCCTCCTTGTGCCGTTTCTTTTAAGGCCGTGGGCATGGTTTGTCCAATTTTATACATGGCATCAATCACTTCGTCGCAGGGAATTCTGCTTTTTATTCCGGCGAGTGCCATATCCGCTGCAACAATCGCATTGCTTGCACCCATTGCGTTACGCTTCACACAAGGAACTTCCACAAGTCCGGCCACGGGATCGCAAACAAGACCAAGCATGTTCTTTAAGGCAATGGCCATGGCGTCAGCCGACTGGGAAGGCGTGCCCCCTGCCAGTTCAACAACCGCGGCAGCGGCCATACCTGTGGCAGAACCTACTTCCGCCTGACAGCCCCCGGCTGCTCCTGAAATGGAGGCATTGTTGGCTACTACAAAACCAAAGGCTCCTGATGCAAACAAAAAGGCAACCATCTGTTCTCTTGTAGGATTTAATTTTTCCTTTAAGGCAAAAAGTACTCCTGGCACGACACCTGCCGAGCCTGCAGTTGGAGTGGCGCAGATGGTTCCCATCGCCGCATTCACTTCATTGGTGGCAATGGCTTTACTTACAGCATCGAGCATAAATTCACCGGACAGGCTTTTACCGCTTTTCATATAGTTTTGAAGGAGAAGAGCATCTCCCCCTGTCAAACCGGAGTGTGATTTAACATCCTGGGTGATACCCCGCTCTACTGCTTCCTCCATCACTTTAAGATTACGGTCCATCTGACTGATGATTTCATCTTTTGTCCGTCCCGTAATTTCCATTTCCTGTTCTATCATAATATCCGAGATTTTGCAGTTTTTCGCTTCGGCAAGTTCCACTAACTCGGCTACATTTCGAAACATACGACGTTCTTCCTTTCAAGGTTACTCGTTTATTTTTACTACTTGCTGAACAATGGGAAGAGCTTCGATCTCTTCAACAAGTACTTGATGCACGTTCTGGTCCACTTCAATAATCATTAGCGCTTCCTGCCCCTTTTCCTTTCGCGAGACACGCATATGTCCAATATTGATCTGATGCTTGGCCAGAACATTTGCCACACCTGCAATGGCGCCATAACGGTCATTATGGACAATAAGAAGGGCGGGGTGTTCACCGCTCAGCTGCAGATCGAATCCATTCAGTTCTGTTATTTCTATTTTTCCACCGCCGATCGAAATTCCAACCAGCTCAATTTTACCATGCTCATCTCCGAGAACAATCCTGGCTGTATTCGGGTGATCGGTAATCGCATCTTCTTCCGTCATTTTGATCTCAATGTTCTGCTCCTTCGCCAATGAAAGCGCATCCACAATCCGAGTGTCAAAAGTATCAAAATCCAGGATGCCTCCCACGATCGCAACATCGGTTCCATGACCCCGGTATGTTTTGGCGAACGATCCATAAAAAGAAATATGCGCATAGTCCGGTTTCCGTCCGAACAAGTCGCGGGCTACTCTTCCGATTCGTGCGGCACCCGCTGTATGAGAGCTTGAAGGTCCTATCATTACAGGACCAATAATATCAAAAACACTTTTGTACTTCATCTTTGTCCCTCCGAAAAAGAATATTACACATAAAAATATTCCCTTCATTACTGTATCATATCTGAACAATAATGAAGAGAACATCTTTCTTACTCAACCGAGATAATATACGGATAAATAGGCTGATTTCCGAGATGAACTTCCACTTCAACAGAGGGGTATGTTTCTTCAATGTACTGTACCAGTGATTTTGTTTCTTCCTCAGTTGCATCTTCTCCGGTGATCAACGTAAGAATCTCTGAATCCTCATCAACCATTTCTTTGATGAGCTGATGAAGAGCTTCTGTTTGATCAGGCATGGAAGCCACGATTTTTCCGTTCATAATTCCCATAAAATCACCTTTTTTGATCTCTATTCCGTCAATGGATGTGTCCCTGACAGCATGGGTCAATTGTCCGGATGTTACATGGTTCAGTGCCTCTGTCATCCTGCCCTGGTTTTCCTCCAGATTTACTGCCGGGTTGAAAGCAAGCAAGGCGGCCATTCCCTGAGGAACGTTTTTCGAGCGGACAATGGCAACATCCTGGTCGGCGACCGTGGCTGCCTGTTCGGCGGCCATGACAATATTGCCGTTATTCGGAAGAACGATGACCTTCTCTGCGTTCACTACCTCAATGGCTTTCACGATGTCTTCCGTACTCGGGTTCATGGTCTGTCCGCCTTCAATGACATAACCTGCTCCAAGCGAAGTAAAGAGCTCTTTAATTCCGCTTCCCATGGCAACCGTTACGATTCCATATTCCTTTTTCTCGCTTTTGGCGGCCGGGCTGGCGGCCGGTTCGTGCATCGCCCGGTCGGATTCCAGGATGGCTGAATGCTGTTCTCTCATGTTTTCAATTTTTATGTTAATCAGGCTTCCGAAGCGCTGTGCCAGTGACAGCATGTCTCCAGGCTGTTCGGTATGAATATGAACCTTCACGAGCTCCTCATCAGCAACAACAAGCAATGAGTCGCCGTGCCGATTCAGCTCGTTTCGAAATTCCTCTTCACTGAATGGTGCTTTTTTTATTTTATCATCTTCGAATCTCACCATAAATTCGGTGCAGTATCCGTAATGAATATCTTCGGTCTTCATATGGAGCTGAGCTTTATGATGCTCGGCATTGACCATATCCTTCATGGAAGGTGCCTGCGGGGAAATTTCAGACAGTTCCTTTCCTTCAAGGGCAGAAAGAAATCCTTCATACACCGTCAGAAGCCCCTGTCCGCCGGAGTCCACCACCCCTACTTCCTTCAGTACAGGAAGCAAATCAGGTGTGCGATCAAGAGAAACTTTGGCTTCTTCAACAATCTCATACATGACGAGAAGAAGATCATCATTTTTCTTTGCTGACTTTACGGCTCGCCTGGCCGCGTCTTTCGCCACTGTCAAAATGGTTCCTTCGATCGGTTTCATCACAGCTTTGTATGCTGTTTCCACTCCGTTCTCAAATGCTTTTGCAAAGTCAACCGAAGTAATCTTTGCCTTCCCTTCGATTGATTTTGAAAAACCACGGAAAAGCTGGGATAGTATTACCCCAGAGTTGCCTCTTGCTCCCATCAGCAGGCCGCGTGAAAAGACTTGAGCAACCTTTCCGATATCGGCGCTGGTATTTTGCTGAACTTCTTTTGCCCCGGAAGTGATGGTAAGGTTCATATTGGTCCCTGTATCTCCATCTGGAACAGGAAAGACATTAAGTGCATCAATCATTGCTGCATTTTTTGATAAGTTTGCGGCACCGAGTGCAACCATGGCCGCAAACTTTTTACCGTCTAAAACTGTTAAAGACACAAACTTTCCTCCTAACTAAGGGGTTGTAACCCTGACACCTTGAACAAAGATGTTAACCGAATCCACAGACAGACCCAGCATTTGATCAAGTGTATACTTCACTTTGGTTTGAACATTATGGGCTACTTCTGAAATCTTCGTTCCGTAGCTTACGATAATGTACATATCAATATGTACTTCTTCTTCTTCCTGTCGAACCACAATTCCCCGAGAGAAGTTGTCACGCCCTAAAAGCTCGGTAATGCCATCCTTCAGCTGCTTTCTTGACGCCATGCCAATAATTCCGTAACAGTCAATTGCGGCTCCTCCAGCAATGGTTGCGATGACTTCCGTAGAAATGTCAATCTGGCCGTATTTGTTCTTCATTTCAATGGACACGATGAATCCCCCTTTTTATGAATCAATTATGGCTAACCCTCATTTTACTATATAACTATGTTTTTTAAAAGGACATCTCCATTTGACAACAGCATCAAAGTTATGTCAAGCATTTTTACTTGAAATGCATAAATTCATTTGTTGCTTTTCTTTAGTGGTCATGCTACTATAGGTTAGTATTTAACATACGACTGATATGATACAGTTTTACTGTTATAAAGGAGGTACACAATATGTCACGCAAATGCTACGTTACTGGAAAAGGCCCTAAAACAGGAAACAAGCGTTCACACGCCTTGAACAAAACCAAAAAGAGCTGGGGAGTTAACGTTCAAAAAGTCCGCATTTTGGTTGACGGCAAGCCGAAACGTGTATATGTTTCTGCACGTGCCCTTAAATCCGGAAAAATCGAACGTGTGTAAATGCTCATAAAACAACGGGTTCCCCGTTGTTTTTTATTTTGCAAAAAAAAAGGAAAGGCACCCTCTTTGACAGGGTGCCTTTCCTTTTTTAATAGATGTTGTACATAAAATAAGGTGCCGGTCGTCCTCTTTTATCCTTTTCTAAACGAACCTAAAACCGCACGTACAAATCCTCCTAAAAACCTAGGCAGTTTAATGGTGTAAAATTTCATCATACCCCTCCTCCAGGCCCTTAAAAAATAAGACATTCCTTGTAAATATATTCATCATATAAAAAATAGTACCATGCGGCCTGCCGTTAAAGATTAATTTAATCATGGCTCTTTATGAACATTAATATGCCGCCAGAGAAGGAATAAGTACCATTTTTATTTACAAGCTCATTGGATATGCAAAGGGTGGAACCCATTGGCAAATATTGCTGTTTCAATGGGTATTTAAATCCGGAAAGCGAGAGGCCATTCACCGGCCCGTTAAAGGGAAGAAAGGAATGATAGGGGTACTCCGGTTCATTCACGGCCTCATATGTCCCGGGTGCTTTCAGGCTGATTGAATTTTGACTGTCGCGGATCTCGATCGGCACACTCTGTTCAAGGCCCAAAAGCAGAAGCTGGATATTGGCCAGTTCATGATCGAGCCTGCCGCCAGTCGCGCCAAGCAATATGATTCCTTCCGGCTGTTCGTCAACCGCCCATTCGAGGGCCAGTTCCAGGTCGGTTTTGTCCTTTTCGCTGTCATATTCAAATACCGGGAGTTCATAAGAGGACATCCATTCCCTTTCCCTGCTGTCCAGTGAGTCAAAATCACCAAAGGCATAATGAGGCTTGATGCCTTTTTTCAGCAGATGGTACACCCCACGATCAACTCCTACCCAGACGGAGTCATTTACAGGAAAACAAGAAAAGTCCGGATGCTTCTCTTCCGGACCTCCTGCTACAATGATGATATTCATGCTGCCTGTGTTACTCCGCGGCCCGTGTGATGAAGAAGGCGAGGCGCGGTTTTCGTTAAGAAAAGGAACGCCACAATGGTGATAAGAGCAACCGGAATCATGTAGGAAACATTATAGATTACTGAATACACAAAAGGATTCATTCCTTTCGGAGCGTATGCTGCAAAGAAAATGACACCTGAAACCACGTGAGAAGCAAGACGGAGCACGCTTCCAAACAAGATTCCAGCCACAATGGCTGACATTCTTCTTTTTGGCGAAGATACGGCATTGACTCTGAAAACTCCTGCAAAACCAGCAAGCAAAAAGGCCAGCGGATAATCAAGAATCAAGGAAGCCGGATGAATGCCCGCTGTTCCGTCAATCAGCATTTTGACCATTCCTACGATCAGGCCTGTGGCGACCCCCCCGGATACTCCTCTGCGGAACGCCATTAGAAAAATCGGCAGCATTTCCAGAGAAACCGATCCCCCATAGGCCCAAATCCCTTTAAATTGTACAAAGCTTAAAATGATGGCCAGTGCGGACATCATTGCGATTTCGGTTAAAAACCCAATCCGTTTTGTCATATTGTTCTCCCCCTAACATAGTTAAGAAAAGAAAAAAGCAACCGGCATGTGAATGACGGTTGCTTTTTAATGAAACAACAGCGACTCCACATTCCTACGCAAGCATGATCTTGCTTCAGGTTCTAAGGGTCGGGAACTTACTCCCCTCTCAGCCCCTTTATGGGACTCCCCCTGTGGTTACTTCTCTCAGTTCTTTATACCCATCTATTATACACCACGAATGGCCTGAATTGCACCTTTTATGTCCTTTTTCCCATAAATGGCCGATCCCGCAACAAGGACAGTCGCTCCCGCTTTTTCACAAAGGCGTGCGGTTTCTGCATTTACGCCCCCGTCAACCTCGATCTCGACATCAAGACCCTTTTCGTCGATCAGGGTTCTGAGTTCCTTGATTTTTGATAAAGATTCTTGGATAAAAGACTGTCCTCCAAAGCCCGGATTGACCGACATGATTAAAACAAGGTCCAATTCAGGAAGAACATGCTTAATCGTATCGATCGGAGTGGCAGGGTTCAGTACAACCCCCGCTTTTTTTCCATGCTCTTTAATCAGCTGGATGGTCCGGTGCAGATGCGGGCACGCTTCTACATGAACCGTAATGATGTCGGCTCCTGCCTCTGCAAAATTAGGAATATATTGATCCGGATTTTCAATCATCAAATGGACATCAAATGTCAGATCTGTCAACGGGCGAATCGCGTTTACCACAAGCGGGCCCATCGTAATGTTTGGTACGAAATGACCGTCCATCACATCTATATGGATGTAATCGGCCCCGCTCTCATCAGCTGCCCTGACTTCTTCGCCCAGCTTCGAAAAGTCAGCGGACAGTATGGATGGCGCAACTTTTATCATGTTAGTACCTCCGTTTTTGTTCCTTGATTTCCTGTAAAAATTCCAAGTAATGGTCATAGCGGAAGCGGGGAATCTCCCCTTCTTCCACGGCTTCTTTTACCGCACATTTCGGCTCCGAGCTGTGTGTGCAGCCCCGAAACTTGCAATCCGATACTCTTTCTTTCATCTCCGGAAAATTATAAGAGAGCTCTTCGGTTTCAATTTCAACAAAATCCAGCGAACTGAATCCCGGTGTATCGGCAATCAGTCCTTCACCATATGGAAGGAGTTCTACATGCCTGGTCGTATGCTTTCCCCTGCCCAAATGGTCGGAAATATCATTGGTCTCCAGCATAAGCTCGGGCATCAGTGCATTCAATAGAGACGACTTTCCAACTCCCGACTGTCCGGCAAACACACTGGTTTTGCCTTTAAAAATGGGTTTGATCGCTTCCATTCCAGCGAGCGACATGGCAGAGGTTGGAAGGACATCATATCCCAGCTTGCGGTAGGCTGTGATATAATTTTCAATTTCCTGCTGGTACTCGTTACTCTCGATCAAATCCATCTTTGTAATGCATATAACCGGCTGTATGCCATTATCCTCGATGTGGACAAGAAAACGGTCGAGCAACGCTGTAGAAAATTCCGGCCGCACTGCAGAAAACACTAAAATAGCCTGATCGACATTCGAGATGGGCGGCCGGTTCAATTCATTCTTTCTCTCTTTCACATCGAGTATATAGCCATCCGTAGGGTTGGTAGATTCAAACACAACCCAGTCCCCCACCACAGGAGTAATTTTTTTCTTTCTGAAATTCCCCCGTCCTCTGCATTGAAAGACCTCGTCATTGAAAAGCACATAATAAAAACCAGCGACTGATTTTATAATTCTTCCTTCAGTCTTATTATTCATTATTCTCTCCTTTGAAATTTCCTTCCTTTGCATCTTTATAGTTAAACGTTTTGGCTGCTTGCTCTTTTCCGTTTAAATATACCGTATAGGACGCATCCTTTTCTGGTGAAACCGTGAGCGGCACCATATATTCTTTCGTTTTCGAAATTTGTTCTTCCACAAATACAGCATTATCCTTTTTGGCATCACTGTAAACAATTCTTACCCGAAATTGTTGGTTCTCATCTTCTTTGGACACTTCCACGGTAATTTTGTTGTTAAACGTGATTTCCTGGTCCTGTGGTTCTTCGCCCGAATCTGGCTTTTCCGGTTTATCTTCCGGCTTTTCTGGCTTCTCTTCAGGCGGTTTAGGTTCAGGCTTCTTCCCCTTGGAAATGACGACATTTACTGTTGATCCCTTTTTTACAGTGGTATACGGAGAAGGCTTTTGTGAAATGACTTTTCCTTCCTCGACCGAATCCGAATATTCTTCTGAGAAATCAACATTTAGTCCTTCCTGGGAGATGTAATTTTGCACATCTTCTTTGGATGAATTCGCCAAATTTTCAAGCTGAACGGTTGGCGGTCCTGTGCTTACCCGAAGGATGACCTGAATTTCACTCGGATTGACCTTTTCGCCTTTTTCGGGACTCTGGGATACTACTTCCCCTTCTGGTGTTTCTTCTGACTCTACTGGTATCGTTTCAATATTTTTCGTATTATATCCTTTTTCATTCAGCAAATCTCTTGCTTCTTCTTCCTTCATGCCAGTCAAATCTTCCATGTCTACCTTTTTAAAGCCTTTAGAGACATAGAGTGTGACCGAGCTCCCCTCTTTTACCATGGACTGGGCTTCAGGGTCCTGTTTGATGATTTTGCCTTGTTCAACTTCATCGTCATACAGGTCTTTGCGCTCCACTTTAAGTTTCAGGTTAACAAGCTTGTCATAGCCGTCGGCGTAGTCTTTATGAACTACATTGGGGACTGACACGTCTTTAACTTTAAACATCCCTGGCATGACAAAAGCGGCAACCCCCGCAACAGCAAGCAAAAGTATAAGAATGAGCAGAATCATTCGCCACTTTTTCTTCTTTTTCTTTGGTGCCGGAGGATATTCCGGTTTAGGCTCAGGTGCTTTTGCCTCCGCCTCTTTTGTCATGGAGACCGGAGCCATAATCCTTGTCGCATCAGCAGATTCATCAAAATCACTCCACCGGTCCTCATTCAGCCGGTGAGGTGACAACGCCGTGTCAAGGTCATCCATCATCTCAAGGGCACTGTCATACCGGTAGACCGGGTTTTTGGTCAGGGCTTTAAGGATAATGTTTTCCACACTTTGCGGAATTTCCGGATTAATTTTCCTCGGTTCCGGAACATCTTCCTGCAAATGTTTTAATGCGACAGATACAGGCGACTCTCCAGTAAACGGGACTCGGCCGGTCAGCATTTCAAATAGTACGACTCCCAGTGAATAAATATCCGATTTTGCGTTGGCTACGCCTCCGCGGGCCTGTTCGGGTGAAAAATAGTGAACCGAGCCCAAAACCGAATTGGTGTGTGTGATGGTCGCCGATGTGATGGCAAGTGCGATGCCAAAATCGGTAACCTTGGCCACTCCGTTTTCATCAATGAGAATATTATGTGGTTTAATGTCTCTGTGAATGATTCCATGTTCATGGGCAGCAACCATACCCGAAGCGATCTGCTTGATAATCTGGATGGACTCCTCTACAGACAGCCGCCCTTTTTCACGTATATATTGCTTTAACGTTTTCCCCTTTACGTACTCCATCACAATGAAATAGACATTGTTTTCTTCACCCACATCAAAGATGCTCACAATATGGGGGTGATCCAGGCTGGTTGCAGCTTCTGCCTCTCTTTTAAACCGCTTGATAAACTCCTCGTCGTCCGAAAATTCCGATCGAAGGATTTTCACGGCCACATCACGGTCCAAAATAAGATCTTTGGCCCGGTAAACAATGGCCATTCCGCCATCTCCTATGACTTCGAGCAGTTTATAGCGGCCGCTGATTCGTTTGCCAATCATGCTAATTTACTCCCTTTTGCTGTTCATCGGGAGGGTAACGGACAAGCCCAATCGTAATATTGTCTTCTCCTCCGGCTTCATTTGCCAGGTTTACGAGGCGGTCCACTTTTTGATCCAGCGAGAGGCTGTCATCACTTACAATGGATTCCATCATATCCCGGGATACTTTATTCGATAATCCGTCCGAACATAGAAGCACGAGGTCGCCTTCGCCCCATGAAATGGTCTGGATATCCACCTCAATGACATCGTCGGTTCCCAATGCCCGGAGGATGACGTTTTTTCTGGGATGGTTTTCTGCTTCCGTTTCGGACAATTGTCCTGAACGGACGAGTTCATTGACAAGCGTATGGTCCTCCGTTTTTTGAATAAGCTTGTTTTCGGAAAAATAATAAACACGGCTGTCGCCTATATGTAATATCGTTAAATAAGAAGGGGTGCACAGCGTTCCGACAAGAGTCGTACCCATTCCATTGCAATCGGCATTGCTGTTGGCATACTGAAAAAGCTCTAAATTCGTATTGGTTACCGTCTTTAAAAGCCATTCTTCTGCTTTTACCGGGGTTTCAATTTCATCTTCTGTGATCGAATTCCACGCCTTTTCAAAAAGCTGAATCGTTTTGGAACTTGCCACATCTCCGGCCTTATGGCCACCCATCCCATCGGCAATAAGGGCAAGAAAGTGTTCACCTTTTGTGAACACTCCCCCGCTGTCTTCATTATGCTGACGAACTTTACCTGTATCTGTCTTAAATGCGTACTGCAAAATACGTCACCTCGTCTCTTCCTGACGCTCCTTTGCCCGTAACTGCCCGCAAGCTGCGTCAATATCATGCCCCTGCTCTCTTCGAAGAGTCGCATTGACACCACGTTTTTTTAAGGTTTCCAAAAACTTAAAGATCTGGTTCTTTGGCGTGCGGACATAATCACGCTCCGGTACATAATTCACTGGAATCAAGTTTACATGGCATTTTACACTTTTAATGAGGTCTGCCAGTTCCTCGGCATGTTCTACCTGGTCATTCACGCCGCCGAATAATCCATATTCAAATGAAACCCTGCGTCCGGTTTTTTTAATGTAATAACGGATGGAATCCATGAGCTCATTCATCGGATACATCCGGTTCACAGGCATGAGTTTGCTTCTGATTTCCGTATTTGGAGCATGCAGTGACACGGCAAAATTGATCTGCATGCCTTCATCGGCAAATTTATAAATATAAGGCACGATTCCACTGGTTGAAACCGTAATATGACGGGCTCCGATATTGAGGCCCTTATCATGGTTGACGACTTTCAAAAATTTAATAAGGCCGTCATAGTTATCAAAAGGTTCGCCGATTCCCATGATGACAATCGAGCTTACCCGCTCCTCTGTGCCATCAAGGGCACGCTGAACCTGAAGCACCTGAGAGACAATTTCTCCAGCCAGCAGGTTCCGTTTTAACCCGCCGAGCGTTGACGCACAGAACGTACATCCCAGACGACAGCCTACCTGTGTGGTCACACAGACGCTGTTGCCATAATCATGGCGCATCAAAACAGTTTCGATGGAATAGCCATCCTGCAGCTCAAACAAAAATTTGATTGTGCCATCGGAGGATTCCTGGCGGGCCACTTCTTTCATCGGATGAATATGATAGGTTTCTTCCAATTTCTCACGAAGCCCTTTTGGCAGGTTTGTCATTTCTTCAAAGCTTGTTACTCGTTTCTCATAAAGCCAATTGTAAATCTGTGCTGCACGGAATTTCGGTTCTTTAATTTCAGATAGCCAGTTTTCCAGATCACTTAACTCAAGTGAAAAGATGGAAGGCATAATCGCCGGGTTCTGCTGTTTTTCACTTAACGGTTTTAACATTGGGTTTCACCACCAGTTGTAGTCTTTTTCTTAAAGCAAGCAAGGTAAAAACCATCACTGTTAAAATATTGAGGAAGGATCTGTACTTGGGCTTGTGCAGGCATCACAAATGGTTTTAATGCTTCAGGCAGCCTCTCACTGAACTGGCTGTCCCATTCAAAATCGGGATGCTTATCCAGGAACGCTTCGGCAATCTCATGATTTTCCTCTTTATCGACGGTACATGTACTGTAAAGCAAGGTCCCGCCTGGTTTTAACAGTTTTGCTACTTTAGCTAAAATTTGCTGCTGTATCTCAGCAATTCGATGTATATCTTCTTCTTTTTTGGACCATTTAATGTCCGGTTTTTTCCGGATGACACCAAATCCGCTGCACGGTGCATCTACGAGTATTCTGTCAAACGAACAGGAAGCAAATTTTTCTCCTGCTTTACGGCTGTCCAGCGCCTCTGTTGCTATGTTGCCCAAATGAAGGCGCCTCGCCTGCTCGTCGATCAGTTTTACCTTGTGCGGATGGAGGTCAAGCGCCGTCACCGCGCCCGTATTGTTTAACAGTTCGGCGATATGCGTTGTTTTTCCTCCAGGAGCCGCACAGGCATCCAGTATTTTTTCGCCTGGCAACGGACCAAGGGCCCGTGCCACAAGCATTGAGCTTTCGTCTTGTATTGTAACATATCCTTCCTTAAATAAAGAAGAATGTGAAAGGCCGCCTTTATTTATCCGGACGGCATCAGGAGAAAGTTCCCCCTTGCTTCCCGCAATGCCTTCCTTTTCAAGGGACTTAAGCACCTGGTCACGGTTCGTCTTCATCACATTGACTCTTCCTGTAACAGGAGATGGCTTTGTATTGGCCATACACATTTTCTCTGTTTCATGAAGTCCGTATTGTTCAATCCACCGGTGAACAAGCCACTGGGGCATGCTGTATTGAAGGGACAGCCGTTCCTCATCGTTTTCAATGACTGAGATATCTCTTGTTCCCTCCCGCTGTATTTTTCTCAATACACCGTTAACCATGCCAGAGATCCCTTTATGGCCCCGCGCTTTTGCGATTTCCACGGCTTCATTGATAATGGCATGATCCGGAATCCGGTCAAGATACACCATCTGATACAGGGACATGCGGAGAAGAACAAGCACCCATTTGTCCAGTTTTTGAAGGCCTTTTGCCACAAAAGGCGCCAATAGATAATCCAGCGTGTTTTTCCGTTGAACGGTTCCGTATACCAGTTCGGTTAAAAGGCCTGTATCCTGCTGACTCAGTTTTGCTTTCTGGATCGACTGGTTGAGCAGAAGATTGCTGTAAGCCTGGTTCTGTTCAATCTTTAACAGCACATCCACTGCTGTATTCCTCACATTTTGTTTCAAGCGTCTTCACCCAGCCTTATCCCGGGCTTAAGCTTCGCACCCTGTAAAAACTGGGTGGCAGCCATGCGTTTTTTTCCGGCAGGCTGTAGGTCAGTAATGAGTATCCCTGTGGAATCCCCGGTGTTGACAACGAACCCTTCTTTGTTCGTTTCAAGAACTGTACCGGGTTCAGCTTCTGCACCTGTTCTTACTTTTTTTCCCCACCATACTTTCAACGGTTGTCCGTTTAGTTTCGTAAAGGCGACCGGCCAGGGATGCATGCCCCTGATCTGGTTGTAAATGGCTTCACCACTTTTGGACCAGTCAATCTCTTCCTGCTCTCTTGAAATATTATAAGCATACGTTACTTTTGATTCGTCCTGCTTGATGGGTGTCAGTCTGCCCTCAATCAAATCAGGCAAGGTTTTGGTAAGCAGATCGGCACCGGCATTGCTTAATTTTCGGAACATGCTATCCACATGGTCCTCTTCTTCGATCGGAACCTTGACCTGTGTCAGGATATCTCCTGCGTCAAGCTTATCGACCATGTACATAATGGTAACACCGGTTTCTGTTTTTCCATCAATGATACTTTGGTGAATCGGTGCTCCACCTCGGTATTCAGGCAAAAGCGAAGCATGGACATTAACACAGCCGTATTGAGGTGCCTGCAAAATTTCAGAAGGAAGAATTTGTCCATAAGCAGCCGTAACAATCAAGTCCGGCTTATACTCTAGTACTTCTTCATATTCAGCTCTCAGTTTTTTCGGCTGCAGCACGGGGATTCCGTGTTTCATGGCCTCTTCTTTTACCGGAGTCGGCTTAATTTCTTTTTTTCTGCCTTGAGGCTTGTCCGGCTGCGTTACCACTGCGGCAACCTCATAGCCATCTTCTACAAGTCTTCTTAAAACACCGACCGAAAAATCCGGGGTTCCCATAAAAACAATTTTCATCTGTAACTCCTACCTTTCAAACTCTCCAGGTTCGTAGTACGAACTGACCTTGGAGGTGAACAATATGCCGTTCAGGTGGTCAATTTCATGCTGCAAGGCGCGCGCAAGAAAGTCTTCCGCCACTATGGTAAATGTTCTTCCGTTTCTGTCCTGTGCCCGTACGGTTACTTTTTGGTATCGTTTCACATCACCGAAGATACCGGGAAAGCTAAGACAGCCTTCCGGTCCATCCTGTTCGCCTTCGCCATGCTCGATGATTGGGTTCACCAATTCTATCTTGCCGGTTTCATCACCTACATCTACAACAGCAACCCGCAGATCGATACCAATCTGTGGTGCGGCAAGCCCAACACCTTCTGCTTCATACATGGTGTCGAACATATCGTCGATCAGCTGGTGAAGTTCATGATGAAAAGATGTGACTGGTTCACAATTTTTTTCAAGAATTGCATCAGGGTAGCAGACAATCTCCCTAACTCCCATCTTCTTTCTCTCCTTCTGTACAACTTACATTATATTTTGAGCATTCATATCCACCGAGATCTGGAGGCCGTTGACGTCCATTTCAGGCTGAAAATGCTGAAGTAATTCAGAGATCATTTCGCTCAATCCAGGTTCATTTTTGTATTTTATCATGACCTGGTAGCGATATCTATCTTTGATGCGGGCGATCGGCGATACGACCGGCCCAAGAATGATAGTTCCCCGTGAAACCCTCTGTGAAAGGTACGATGCTGATTTCTCACTTGCATCCACCACCTTCATCAATTCCGGATGCGAGAAGGACAGCAGCGTCAAATAATAATAAGGGGGATATTTATGGTCCCTTCTGATTTTCATCTCATCGTCATAAAATGCATGATAATCGTGCTGAGAGGCAAGATCGATGCTGTAATGACCGATCGTATAGCTCTGGACCACCACTTCTCCGGTTAACTCATGCCTGCCGGCTCTTCCGCTCACCTGGGTCAGAAGCTGAAAGGTTTTTTCGGACGCTCTGAAATCCGGAAGATGAAGCATCGTATCCGCGGCAAGAACACCGACAAGCGTAACTTTTGGAAAATCCAATCCCTTGGCGATCATTTGTGTGCCCAGCAAGATATCTGCCTTTCCCTGTCCGAATTCATTCAGCAACCTCTCATGGCTTCCTTTCCTACCTGTTGTGTCAACATCCATCCGGATCACCCTGGCCTCCGGGAGAAGTCTGGCAAGCTCTTCCTCCACCTTTTGTGTACCGGTACCGAAAAAGCGGATGTATGGGCTCTCGCACATCGGACAGCGCGAAGGCATCGGCTCCTGATGCCCGCAATAATGGCATTTCAGCAAATGCTGCCGCTTATGGTACGTTAGCGAGATATCGCAATGCGGACACTCACCAACATAGCCGCAGTCACGGCACAGAATAAATGATGAATAGCCTCTGCGGTTTAAAAAGAGTACCGCCTGCTCCTTCCGGCTGAGCACTTCCTTGAGCTTGGTGAACAAATCCCGTGAAAACATGGAGCGGTTACCGGCACGCAGCTCCTCTCTCATATCAACAACCGACACGGATGGGAGTTCGCGCTGATTGACCCTGTCGCTCAATTCACAAAGGGTGTAAACCCCTTTTTGTGCTCTGGCATACGATTCAAGCGAAGGAGTTGCACTTCCCAGTATGACAGGACACCGGTGGTATTCTCCCCGATGAACGGCTACCTCTCTGGCGTGATAGCGGGGATTTTCCTCCTGCTTATAACTGGATTCATGCTCCTCGTCTATTATGATCAAACCGAGGTTTTCAAAAGGGGCAAACACTGCGGAACGGGCTCCGACAACTACAGATACCTCTTTCCGTTGAATTTTCCGCCATTCATCATATTTTTCTCCCGCGGACAAGGCGCTATGCAGCACAGCAACGCGCGAGCCAAATCGTGCTTTAAACCGGTTAACCATCTGAGGTGTCAACGATATTTCAGGAACAAGGACAATCGCCTCCTGTCCTTTTTTTATCACCTTGTCGATGGATTGAAGATAAATTTCTGTTTTGCCGCTTCCTGTTACACCGTGAATCAAAATTGTTTCATGCCGTTGTTCCTCAAGCGCTGACAATACCGGCCGGATACATTGCTCCTGCTGCATGGTAAGCGGCAGTGGCTCTGTTGGCTTGATATCCCGGTTGGCATATGGATCACGGTAAATTTCTTTTTCGATTGTTTGTACATACCCTTTTTGTTCCAGCGACTGTATCGCCGAACGTGTGGTCTCCAGGATCTCAAGCAGATCCTTTTGCACAACCGGTTCCCCGGACTCCAGTAAAAACGAAAGGATTTCGCGTTGTTTTACCGCCTGTTTGGAAAGGGACGCCATGTGTTCCAGGATCTCTTCTTCCGTTCCTGAGGCATGCACAAGCTTGATTTTTTTCTTGGTAACCTTATCTGACATCTGATAGATGACTTCCAGATGATTTTTTTGAACCAACCGCTGAAACAAGCCTAGCGGTGTGGGTGTGATCTTCAATAAATCCTCCATGGGTATGCGGTCACGATGCCTGAACCATTCCGCTGCCTCGACTGGCAAATCTTCCAAAGAAATGCCATCCACCATTTTGAATTCTTTATTATAGGTCGCTTTCAACGCAGCAGGGATCATCGCCTGATAGGCGGTAATCAAAAAGCACAACGTCTTTTGGGAAACCCACTGGCCGAGCTGTAAAAGCTCCTCTGTTAATACGGGTACAGGATCAAGCAGTTCATTGATTTTTTTCAGCTTTTTTACGGATGGCTCGTCAGCCAGTCCCATGACAAACCCCTGAAGCTTACGGGGGCCAAACGGAACAGAAACCCTCATTCCCGGTTTTACCGTATCCTCCAGCTCTTGGGGAACAAGGTAATCGAAGGTGCGGTTCACATTGCTGGCCGGCACATCCACGATCACTTTGGCTATCATAAAGCCATCAATTCCATCGCCTGAAGAAGCACTTCCTCGGCAACTTTTTCTTTCGACTGCAGCGGATATTCAATCGACGACCCATCCTTCTTATAAATAATGACTCGGTTGGTGTCCACACTAAACCCTGCGTCTTCCTGTGCCACGTTGTTGGCGACAATCATATCGAGATTTTTACGCTTCAGCTTATCAAGTGCGTACTTCTCCAAATTGCCGGTTTCCGCGGCGAACCCTACAAGAATTTGCCGTTCCTTTTTCTGGCCGAGCACGGAAAGAATATCTGTTGTTTTTTCCATTTCCACCGACCAGTTTTCCTTGTTTTTCTTCATTTTTTCATCATATTTAATACGCGGGGTATAGTCGGCGACTGCTGCCGACTTAATGACAAGATCCTGCTTTGGATATTCCTTCATAACCGCCTGATACATATCCTCGGTAGATATGACTTCGATAACATGTACACCTGCTGGTTTTTCCAGAGCTGTCGGACCGCTGACCAGCGTTACGGACGCACCCATTCTGGCTGCCGCTTCTGCAATGGCATACCCCATCTTTCCCGAAGAATAATTGGTAAAATAACGCACAGGGTCGACCTGTTCCCTTGTCGGGCCTGCGGTTACC
This sequence comes from Fictibacillus sp. S7, assembly GCF_004127935.1. NCBI lineage: Bacteria > Bacillati > Bacillota > Bacilli > Caryophanales > Fictibacillaceae > Fictibacillus > Fictibacillus sp. S7. The sequence continues at coordinate 1,244,031 of NZ_QJKL01000001.1, forward strand.
AGCACATTTCTCCCCTGAAGAGGCAAATCTGCAACGTGTTCCGCTCCCGAAAAATGTTCCTCTATACAGGCGATGATTTCTTCGGGTTCGGCAAGCCTTCCTTTCCCGACATACCCGCAGGCAAGCAAGCCCTCCCCCGGCTCCACAAATCGATAGCCAAAGTCTGCAAGCTTTTGCATGTTTTGCAATACAGCCGGATGCTGATACATATGCACATTCATGGCCGGGGCAATCATTATGGGTGCCTGTGCAGCCAATAATGTCGTTGTGATCATATCATCCGCAATGCCATTGGCCAGCTTGCCAATGAAGTTGGCCGTTGCAGGTGCCACCACAACAAGATCTGCCCAGTCAGCAAGGTCAATATGGGCAACTACATGTGGATCGCGTTCTTCAAACGTGTCGGTGTATACTACATTTCTGGACAAGGTCTGCAGGGTCAGCGGGGTAATAAATTTTTGAGCGGAATCTGACATAATCACTTTGACATGAAACCCTTTTTGAAACAGTTGGCTCGCAATTGTCGCTGCCTTATAAGCCGCAATTCCGCCTGTCACACAAAGGAGTACATTTTTTTGAGATGGAGTCAAGGTTTGTTCCTCCCGTCTTTGTTTACATAATATATTTATAATCAATCTATTTGTTATTCTGCAAAAACTGAAAAAAATAACAACCTATTCTCATAGGTTGTTATTGTTCTCATTCCGAGTCAGTCTTTTTGGACGTTAGATAACCAGCGTAAATTTCTTCAAGCGCTTTTCCAACATATTTATGGGAAACCGGCTTTTCAACAATTCCGTTATTGCTTCTTTGGATCTCTCTTGCCCGTTTCGAAGAAAGAGTGACCAGTGAGTATTTTGAATCGATTTTGTCCATGAGGGCATCAATTGAAGGATAAAGCATAGTTATTCATCTCCCAGTAATTTTTTATAGCGGTTCGTGACCCGGTCCACTTTACAGTGTTCTGACGTAATGATGGACCGGATCCTGCTGCAGGCACTGCTGATTTCATCATTGACTACCGAATAATCGTAGTGCTGCATCATTTCGATTTCTTCCCTTGCAACGGTCATCCGGTTGTTAATTAGGTCCTCGGTTTCTGTGCCCCTGCCCACAATGCGGCTTCGCAATTCTTCAAGGCTTGGCGGTGTCAGGAAGATAAATACACCCTCAGGGAACGTCTTTCTCACCTGCAGTGCCCCCTGGACTTCAATTTCCAAAATAACATCCCGGCCCTCATCAAGTGTCTGATTCACATACTCGATTGGTGTACCGTAAAAATTGCCAACATATTCTGCCCACTCAAGAAGCTCATTATTTTCAATCATGTGTTGAAATTCTTCTTTAGTTTTGAAAAAATAATCTACCCCGTGAACTTCTCCGGCGCGCGGAGTGCGGGTAGTCGCTGAAACCGAATATTGGATATCCAGTTTTTGCGCACGCAATGCTTTGCAAACAGTTCCCTTGCCGACACCGGAAGGTCCTGAGAGCACAAACAAAATGCCCCGTTCTGTATCCATACTTACCTCCACCTAATTTTCTTCCGTTCCCTCTTCAATTGAGAGCAGCCGCTGTGCCACTGTTTCAGGCTGGACAGCAGAAAGGACAACGTGATCACTGTCGGTAATGATAACTGCTCTCGTCCGCCTGCCGTAAGTGGCGTCAATAAGCATGTTTCCGTCCCTCGCCATCGTAATAAGGCGCTTGATCGGTGCTGATTCCGGACTGACAACGGATATGATTCGGTGTGCTGCAACAATGTTTCCATAACCAATATTTATTAACTTCATGTATATAACCGCTCCTAACGTTGGTAGTTCTATTCTAGCCAGAACGAGCAAGATCATAATCATTTATGTACAAATTAATTACATGTATGGATATGTCCGTACCCAGCACATTTATATCATTTTAGCATATTCCTTCGTTATTCTAAACAATTTTAGCTTTGTACACAAGCCAGAACCAAAAAAAGTGATAAAAACAGGTTTACTGTTCTTATCACTTTCAGCTCTTTGCCTACAGTTTTTTGAAAGCTTGAAACCCTGTAAGGGCAAAAGTGGGTATGGCCGCCATTCCCATGACAAGAAGCCAATCACGGAACGACAATGGTACCGTGTGAAAAATCCCCTGTAGCGGCCCGATATACATGACGACAAGAAGAAGGGCGACAGAGGACAGCACAGCCAGCACAAGGGCCATGTTGCCAAACGGATTCCGGTGAAGCACCGACCGCTCGCTCCGGCAGTCAAACACATGAATGAGCTGGGCCATAACGAGCGTACAAAAAGCCACGGTCTGGGCTTTCATAAGCTGATCCGGATGCTCGTTCAACGCCGTCCAAAATGCCAGTATGGTGACTGCGCCAATCATGAACCCACGGGAAATAATCTTCCAGCCCAAGCCCCTTGAAAAAACCCCTTCGTTTGGTTTTCTTGGCGCCCGCTTCATGACATTATCCTCCGCCGGATCAATGCCGAGTGCCATCGCAGGCAAGCCGTCTGTCACGAGATTGACCCAAAGAATCTGAATGGGAACGAGCGGCATTGGCATGGAAAGTATCATGGCAAACAGCATCACAAGAATTTCTCCGACATTGGAAGCCAGGAGGTAGCGGATGAACTTCCTGATATTTTCATAGATGTTTCTGCCTTCTTCGATCGCTGCACGGATCGTTGCAAAATTGTCATCGCTCAATACAAGAGAGGATGCTTCTTTGGCGACGTCCGTTCCGGTGATTCCCATCGCGATGCCGATATTGGCAGATTTAATCGCAGGTGCATCATTGACTCCATCGCCGGTCATTGCCACAATGTGCCCTCTTTTTTGGAGTGCTTTCACGATTTTGAGCTTGTGTTCCGGAGAAACGCGGGCGTAAACATAAATGTTTTCTGCTTCCCGGACGAGATCATCCTCAGACATGAGCGACAGTGCCGCACCGTCAACGACTTTTCCTCCGGAGGGAAGAATGTTAAGCTGTCTTGCAATGGCACTCGCCGTCACCGCGTGATCTCCTGTAATCATGACCGTCTTGATACCCGCCTCATGGCACCGTTCAATGCTCTCTTTCACTTCCTCTCTCGGCGGGTCAATCATTCCTTGCAGCCCGACAAATGTCAGATGATTTTCATAGGATGAACCGGACACGGGGCCGTCCTTGCCCAGGATCGGTTTATAAGCAACCGCGATGGTCCGGAGCGCCTGGCTGCCAAGGCCCATGATCGCTTCTTTAACCTGTTCGGTATGATTTTGTTTCAGTAGCTGGCGCCGGCCATCCCAAAGCACATAGTCACTTTTCTCGAGCAATACATCAGGTGCTCCTTTAGCGATTAAAAACGTTTCCCCGTTAGTATTCCTCACAATTACACTCATCATTTTTCTTGTGGAATCAAAGGGAACTTCGTCTATTATTTCAAGTGCATCGAGCATCGTTTCTTTGGCCAATCCGGCCTTGGCCGCACTGATCAGTAAAGCAGCTTCTGTTGGGTCACCCATGATTCTCCCGCTGTCCTGTAGCTCCGCGTTGTTGCAGATGACCCCGTATGAAAGCAGCTGAAGCAGCCCATCATGCTGATCCACTTTTGTTTTTTGTCCGTTTCTTAAAAAATCTCCTTCTGTATCATAGCCGCTTCCTGTTACGTTCCATGTTATACCCTCACTCCACAAATGAGTAACTGTCATCTTGTTTTGTGTAAGTGTACCGGTCTTATCCGAGCAGATTACCGTTGCGCAGCCCAATGTTTCCACGGATGGAAGCTTGCGGACAATGGCTCTCCGCTTGATCATTTTCTGTACGCCAAGGGCAAGCGCAATCGTGACGATGGCTGGCAAGCCTTCGGGAATAGCGGCAACGGCCAGTGATACTCCTGCAAGCACCATGCTGTATAAATCATGTCCTCTGTAAACACCGGTCAAGACAACCAGAACTGTCAGAAGCAGGGCAAGTCCGATCAAAACTTTTCCAAGCTGCTCGAGCTTCAATTGCAAAGGGGTGGCAAGCGCATCTGCATTTTGAATCAAATGGGCAATTTTCCCCATTTCCGTGTTCATGCCTGTTGCAATCACAATGCCTGTCCCGCTGCCGCGTGTAGCCATGGTGCCCATAAAAGCCATATTGCTTTGGTCGCCAAGCGCGAGACCGGTGCCCTGGATGGCTTCCGGTTTTTTTTGAACTGGAATAGACTCACCTGTCAGCGCCGATTCCTCAATATATAATCCTTTGGCTGAAATCATCCGGATGTCCGCACCCACCCTGTCTCCCGCTGACAATCTCACGAGATCTCCAGGCACCAGTTCTTTCGCCGAAATTGGGCTCCAACTGCCGTTCCTCATAACCATGGCGGAAGGTGCCGATAATTCCCGAAGAGCACTGAGCGACTTTTCCGCCTTCCGTTCCTGAATGAATCCCAAAATCCCGTTCATGATAACAATGAGGATAATCGCGATGGCATCCAAATACTCCCCAAGCAATCCTGAAAGGAGCGTGGCTGCCAGCAGCACAAGAACCATAAAATCTTTAAACTGAGCAAAGAAAACGAGAAGTGCGGACGGCTTTTTCCCTTCCTGCAACTGGTTATAGCCTGCCGTCTTGAGCTTCCTCTGACTATCCTTTTCGCTCAGCCCGGTTTCCAGATTGCTCCCGGTCAACCGTTCAACCTCTTCCTTCGAAAGTTCATACCAATTCATTTCTCCACCTCTGCCTTGTAACGTATATAGCCATTTATATGCAGGCATGTCCGCAATAATGCTATACTATTATGGAGAGAAACAGAGGTGAGATTATGAGTTTTGACGGAATTGCAACACGCGCAGTTTCCCACGAAATCAAGAATAAACTTCAATCCGGTAAAATCACAAAAATCTATCAGCCTGATAAAACCGATTTGCTGTTTACCGTAAGAGCCGGCGGAAGAAATCATAAGCTGCTGGTCTCCGCCAATCCCTCCTTCAGCAGGGTTCAATTGACGGAACAATCCTATGACAATCCCGCCATCCCTCCTATGTTCTGCATGCTGCTTAGAAAGCATATGGAAGGATCAGTGATCGAATCGATCGAACAGGTGGATCTGGAACGGATTATTCATATTAAAGTAAAAAACAGGGACGAAATTGGTGATATCGCCTATAAAACGCTCATTATCGAAATCATGGGCAGGCACAGCAACGTCATTCTTGTAGATGACAAAACAGGATTGATTTCGGACTGCATCAAGCATATACCGCCTTCTCTGAACCGGTACCGCACTCTGCTGCCCGGGCAGAAATATATTGCCCCGCCCCCACAGGAAAAACATTCTCCTCTCACGGAAACATCCGAGGGTTTCACCCGGAAAATCCAGTGGAACGAAGGCAAAATTGACCGGCAGATCGTCCAGCTGTACAGCGGACTGTCCCCCCTTCTTGGCAAGGAAATCATTCACCGTGCGGGATTATCAACAAAAGAAGCTCTTTCCGATGCCTTTATCAAGATGATGGAGGAAGTGAATCACCACAACTACTACCCGCAAATGGTTGTATCACTGGGAAAAGAGTATTTTTCCGTGGTGGCCCTTACCCATCTAGATGGCGAGAAAAAGGAGTTTTCATCCACAGGAGAGCTGCTCGACCGTTTTTATTATGGCAAAGCAGAGCGGGACAGAGTGAAACAACAGGCTGCCGATCTTGAAAAGCTTCTGCACAACGAATATAACAAGCTCGGCAAAAAGGTGAAGAAGCTCAACGCATCGCTTGCGGATACCGAGAAAGCGGACAGGTTCAAGGTTCTGGGTGAACTGTTGACCGCCCATCTTTATATGGTAAAAAAAGGCCAAAAGGAGATTGAAGTCGCAAACTATTACGAAGAAGATCAGCCGATGATTACCATTCCGCTGGATCCGCAAAAAGGCCCGTCGGAAAATGCTCAACAGTATTTTAAAAAATATAACAAACTCAAAAGCTCTGTAGCTTATATTGAGGAGCAGTTGGAGAAGACGTATGATGAGCTGGCCTATTTTGAAAGTCTGATCCAGCAAATGGAATCAGCCTCCGTAAGGGACGTGGCCGGCATTCGTGAGGAACTTGAGGAACAGGGATATGTTAGAAGAAGAAAAGTTCAAAAATCCAAAAAAAACGACAAGCCAGTCCTTGAAACTTATCAATCCTCGGATGGAACAACCATTCTTGTTGGCAAGAATAATAAGCAAAATGATTATTTGACATTTAAAGCCTCCCGCCAGAATGAAACATGGCTCCACACGAAGGATATTCCAGGATCCCATGTGGTCATAAAGGCTGAGGATGTAAGTGAGACGACTCTTCTTGAAGCTGCCGGACTCGCTGCTTATTTCAGCAAAGCCAAAAATTCCGGTTCTGTCCCAGTTGATTACACGCTCATACGGCATGTGAAAAAGCCGTCAGGTGCCAAGCCGGGCTTTGTCATTTATGATCAGCAGCAAACGTTATATGTGACACCGGATCAGGATCAACTCATGAAATTAAAAAAATAGCCGGGAGCATAAGCTCCCGGCTATTTTTTTGCGATGGTGACGATAGCCAGACCGGCCAGCACTTCATGATGCTCCACATCAGAAAGGCCATTCTTCTCCAGGAGAGCAGTGAGCTCACGGGAGGAGTAACGGTGCCTTCTTGTTGATACATTGGCCCATTTCAGCATGGCCGTTTGTTCAAACCCGCAGATCTGGTGGTCTTTGCAATACTGGAACGCTTCTTTTTGGTTCATCTTTTCTGACGGATTCAGCATCCCGATCGTCCCACCGGACTTCAAAACACGAATCATTTCTTTGATTCCCAGTTCAGGTTCAGGAAGCAAAAACATGACACACGTCGATAGCGTCAAATCGAAGGATGCATCATCAAAGGGCAGATCACAGGCATCCCCCACCACAAATTCGCTCTTTTCGCTTCGATTGTGAAAAAAGAAATTCTGAATACTGGCTTTTACCATTTCGGAGGAAAGGTCGATTCCCGTCAGCTTTGCGGCTTCATCTGCTCCCCGGAGCAGCAGTCTTCCCGTCCCGCAGCCCACATCTAGCACGTTTTTGCTCTCCCAGGAACCTGTTTTTTCTTTAAGTGTATCGTGAACCCCTGAAAGCCACTCCGTTCTGGCCATACTGTCAAAAAAAGAAACCAGTTCATCAAATTCTTCCCCATTCATTTTTCTCAATCAGAAGCGCTCCTTCCATTTTACCGTTACGCCTTCTGCAGCCAGTTTTCCGGATCTTCTTTCCACTGCAGCAAGTGCGATAGGTTATCCTTTGTAATATAGCCTTCTTGTGAGGCCGTTTCTATTAATGTACTAAAATCGGTTAGAGTTTGCACCCTTATTTCATGCTCTTTCAGATTGGCGGCGCCTTTTGAAAGTTCATAGGAGAACACGGCGACCACTCCGAGGACGTTGCAGCCTGCTTCTCTTAACGCGTTTACCGCCGTAATGACGCTTCCACCCGTTGAAATCAAATCTTCCACAACTACCACATTCATTCCCGGCTCCGCTTTTCCTTCAATTTGTTTGCCTTTACCATGGGATTTTGCACTGCTTCTTACATAGCTCATCGGAAGATTCAGCCTGTCTGCAAGCAATGCCGCATGCGGAATGCCAGCGGTTGCCGTTCCAGAAATCATTTCCGCCTGTGGAAAGTGTTCAAGTACGAGGTTTTCCAGTCCTTCTGCAATATGATTGCGGACTTCCGGGTGAGACAAGGTTAAACGGTTATCACAATAAATGGGAGACCGAAGTCCTGACGACCAGGTATACGGCTCTTCGACAGAAAGTGTGACCGCTTTGATGGAAAGCAAGTCTTTAGCAATTTGTTGTTTCATGAAAAATCCCCCATTCTTTTTGTATCGTCATGTAAGTTTCTAATGGATCGACTGATCCGGTAATGCTTCTGCCGACCACAATAAAATCTGATCCCAGCTTTTTTGCCCCAGCAGGATCAGCTGTTCTGATCTGATCATTCTTATTGTCGCCTGAGAGACGGATTCCCGGTGTTACCGCTAAAAAGTCTTCACCACAGACAGCCTTCATGTGAGGCACTTCCAGCGGCGAACAAACGACTCCGTCAAGCCCGCTTTCTTTAGCCAGATTAGCATAATGGCTTACCGTGGATTCCATCGATTCCTTGATCAAAAGCTCACTTTGCAGCATTTCCTGTGAGGTGCTGGTCAACTGAGTGACCGCGATGCACAATGGCCGCCTAGCCCCAGGGCTTCCCGAATTAAGCCCCTCAATGGCCCGTTTCATCATTTCGGTGCCTCCTGCCGCATGCACATTGACCATATCCACACCAAGCCCTGCAATGCGGTTCATCGCTTTTTGAACAGTCGTCGGGATGTCATGAAGCTTTAGATCAAGGAAAATACGGAAACCTTTTTCTTTTAAAAAGGAGATGAGCTGGGGGCCTTCCTGGTAGTACAATTCCATTCCAACTTTAACCCATATTTGTTGTTGTTCTTCCGGATCGACCTTTTGTTTTACAAAAGGATCAACCTTTTGTTTTACAAAAGGATCAATAAATGCTTCGACTTCCTTTTTTCCGGGAAAATCTAGCGCGATAATGACGGGGTTCCGCATTCCTTCCAGCTCCCTCCAATAAGTTCAGTGATATGGTTAACGTTCATTTTTTCCAATAACTCAGGCAACTGGGAAATGATTTCCGGACAAATATAAGGGTCAACAAAGTTTGCAGTACCGATGGCCACTGCAGAAGCGCCGGCAAGCATAAATTCAATCACATCTTCAGCCGAGCTTACTCCCCCCATGCCAATGATGGGAATGGACACCGCCTGGCTGACTTCATGGATCATGCGGATGGCTACCGGTTTGATGGCAGGGCCGGACAGGCCGCCGGTTTTATTGGCAATCACCGGTTTGCGTGTTTTTAAGTCAATTCGCATGCCGAGCAATGTATTAATCATGGAAAGGCCATCTGCACCAGCCTCTTCTACGGCAAGCGCCATCTCCGTAATATTTGAAACGTTTGGTGACAGCTTTACATAAACCGGCTTGGCTGAAACAGCTTTTACTTTCTTTGTAAGCGCAGCTGCCGTCGCCGCGTCTGTTCCAAACTGAATTCCGCCTTCTTTTACGTTCGGACAAGAGATGTTCAGCTCCAGAACTGAAACCTGGGGATGCAGAGAAATCTTGCGGGCGACTTCACAATAATCTTCTTCGGTTGATCCTGCGATATTGGCGACAATGGGCAGGTCATACGATTGAAGATGCGGAAGTTCGTTTTCCATGATCTGGTCCACACCAGGATTTTGCAGACCGATGGCGTTGAGCATTCCGCTGTGTGTTTCTGCCACCCTTGGTGTGGGATTGCCAAACCTGGGTTCCCGTGTTGCCGCTTTGATAGCCGCTGCCCCGAGCACTGACAGATCATAAAACTCAGCATATTCTTTTCCAAAACCGAAACAGCCGGATGCGGGCATGATTGGATTTTTCATCTCTAATCCCGGCAAGCTTACAGACAGTTTTTTCATAGTGCCACCCTCCCGATCGGAAATACCGGTCCATTGCTGCAGATTTTCACATAGTCCGAAGGTGCTCCGCCATTTACATGGCAGACGCAGGCAAAACATGCCCCAATGCCACAGCCCATTCGTTCTTCTAGAGAAAAGAATCCGTTCGCATCCGGAATCTGCGCTTCCAGGGCTTTTAGCATAACCGTCGGCCCACACGAGTACAGCAGGTCATAATTTATATCCTCATTTTTCAGTACATCAGTGACAAACCCTTTGGTTCCAAGCGATCCATCGACTGTGGAAATAAAAACTTCCCCCTGCTCAGCGAACTTTTCATTGTAGAACGCGTCTTGCTCCGACTGAAATCCTAATACCGATACAATATTCATACCGCGTCTCTTAAGCTGTTTTGCCAGATAGTACAACGGAGGAACGCCGATTCCTCCGCCAACAAGCAGTGCCGTTTGTCCAGAAGACAATGTATCCAGAGGAAAACCGTTTCCAAGCGGTCCGAGAAGATCGACCGTTTCTCCCTCTCTTTTTTGGCTGAGCAGCGCTGTACCAGCCCCTTCTTTGCGATACAGCATCGTTAATGTCTTGCTTTCCACATCAACGTCACAGATGGAAATCGGCCTTCGCAGGAGCGGCTGAAAACTGTCACTGACCCGTAGGTGGACAAACTGACCGGGAGAGGTCATTTCGGCAATGACTTCCCCCTGCACTTTCAGTTCAAAAATTTGATGTGCGATTTCCTTTTGAGAAATCACCTGTACGAATTCTTTTTTCATACAAGAACACGATCCTTTTCAAAAGCCGGCATTTGTCTCGCTGTAAAGGTAAGAGACTCCAGCACCCCAAGCAGTGCTTCAGCTGTGTCAAGACTTGTCAGGCAAACAACTCCGTTTTCAGAGGATTCCCTTCGGATGCGGAAACCGTCGCGCGCCGGTACTTTTCCTTTTGTTAATGTGTTTACCACAAATTGTGCTTCTCCCTGGCGGATGACATCCAGGAGGTTTCGTTCCTTGCTGCCAATCTTATGAACGACTGTGACCGGGATCTGTTGTTCTTTCAGGTAGTTGGCAGTACCTTCCGTGGCCATAATCGTATAGCCAATCTCATAGAAACGCTTCATGAGACGCAGCGCCTCCGGCTTGTCCTTGTCAGCAACTGTGAACAACACCGTTCCATAGGTTGGTATTTTCATTCCCGAAGCTACAAGGCCCTTGTAAAGCGCTTTTTGCAGCGTTGTATCTCTTCCCATTACCTCTCCGGTTGATTTCATTTCCGGGCTCAGGTAGGTATCCACTCTGCGCAGCTTCGCAAAGGAGAAAACCGGCACCTTAACGAATACTTCCTCTTGTTCTGGTGCATATCCAGTAGAATAGCCCATTTCACTCAGTGGAGTTCCCAGGATCACTTTAGTCGCAAGATTAGCCATCGGAATTCCTGTGATTTTGCTTAAGAATGGCACAGTTCGGCTCGAACGCGGGTTTACTTCTAATACGTACACTTCATCTTTGTGCAGAACAAACTGAATGTTCAACAATCCGACAATGCCCAGTCCGCGTGCCATTGAAATGGTACGGTCAATGATCTTTTCTTTTTGCCCGGGTGTAAGACGCTGTGGCGGATAGACGGCAATCGAGTCGCCGGAGTGGACGCCAGCTCGCTCAATGTGCTCCATGATGCCAGGAATAAACACATCTTTACCATCAGAAATCGCGTCAACTTCCACTTCTTTTCCTTCTAGATACCGGTCGATCAGTACCGGATGCTCCGGATTCACCCTGACAGCATTTTCCATGTACTGAAGAAGTTCCTTTTCTTTATAAACGATTTCCATGGCTCTTCCACCCAGTACATACGAAGGACGCACCAGAACCGGATAGCCGATCCTTTCTGCAATCAGCTTGGCCTCTTTCACCGAGAAGGCCGTAGCTCCGTCTGGCTGAGGAATATTCAGCGACTGCATCGCCTGTTCAAACCGGTCACGGTCTTCTGCACGGTCCATGCTGTCGAGGGATGTTCCTAAAATGGCCACTCCGCGGTCATGAAGAGCTTCTGCCAGGTTAATCGCCGTTTGCCCGCCAAATTGCACGATGACCCCTTTAGGTTTTTCCTGGTCAATCACATGCATGACATCTTCAACCGTCAGCGGTTCAAAATACAGTTTGTCTGATGTGCTAAAATCCGTAGAAACGGTTTCCGGGTTATTGTTGATAATAATCGCTTCATAGCCTGCTTCTTTAATCGCCCATACCGTATGCACCGTTGCATAGTCAAACTCAATTCCCTGTCCGATGCGGATCGGGCCGGAACCGAGTACCAGCACACTTTCTCTTTCCGTCTGAAGGGATTCATTTTCCTCGGCATAGGTGCCGTAGTAGTATGGTGTTTCCGATTCAAACTCGGCAGCGCACGTGTCCACCATTTTATAAACCGGCCGGATTCCTTCATTTGTACGAAGGGTATACATTTCTTTCTCGGACATGTTCCACGCCTTGGCAAGCCAAATATCGCTGAACCCTTTTTCTTTTGCAGTTTTGAGAAGCTTCATGTCTCCTACATTGTTGCGCAGATTTTGTTCGAGATCGATAATGCCCTTGATCTTTTCAAGGAAGAATACATCAATTTTGGTTAGTTCCCAGATTTCCTGTACGGTCATTCCCATTCTGAACGCCTGTGCCACATGAAAGATTCTTTCATCATCGGCATCCGTGAGAGCTGGAATCAGCTCTTCTCGTGATTGCTTTGGCCGGTCAAGTTCAAGATGATAGCATTTGGTTTCAAGTGACCGGACCGCCTTTAAAAGGGATTCTTCCAGATTTCGTCCAATCGCCATCACTTCGCCTGTGGCTTTCATTTGCGTGCCAAGTTTGCGGTTGGCTCCTTCGAATTTGTCAAATGGCCAGCGCGGAATTTTGGTTACGATATAATCAAGCGCCGGTTCAAAGCTAGCATAAGTGGAACCTGTTACCGGATTTTTAATTTCATCCAGGGTATAGCCCACCGCAATTTTTGCGGCAATCTTGGCGATTGGATACCCGGTTGCTTTGGAAGCAAGCGCAGATGACCGGCTCACCCTTGGATTTACTTCAATGATGTAATAATTGCTGCTGTCCGGATCTAGCGCCAATTGAACGTTACAGCCACCTTCAATCTTCAGGGCGCGGATGATTTTAAGGGAAGCGTTTCTCAGAAGCTGATAATCTCTGTCGCTCAGTGTCTGGCTTGGTGCCACGACAATCGAATCACCGGTATGGATGCCAACTGGATCGATGTTTTCCATGTTACAAACCACGATGGAAGTGTCATTGCTGTCACGCATCACTTCATATTCAATTTCTTTAAAACCGGCAATGCTCTTTTCCAGCAGCACTTGGTGCACCGGGCTTGCATGCAAACCGCTTGTAACGATTTCGTTCAGCTCTTCTTCATTGCTGGCAATTCCTCCGCCCGTTCCACCAAGAGTGAACGCCGGTCGAATGATGACTGGATATCCGATTTCTGCGGTAAAGGCTTTTGCTTCATCCAGGTTACGAATGATTTCACTTTCAGGAACCGGCTCATTCAATTCATTCATCAGCCCTCTGAAAAGTTCACGATCCTCTGCCTGCTGTATGCTGGCAAGTGTGGTTCCCAACAATTCCACGCCGCATTCTTCAAGAATGCCGCTTTCGGATAGTTCCACGGCAAGGTTAAGTCCTGTCTGCCCGCCAAGCGTGGCAAGAACACCGTCCGGGCGCTCCTGGCGGATGATTCGGCTGACAAATGGTACCGTAAGCGGTTCGATAAACACTTTATCAGCCATCGTAGTATCCGTCATGATAGTAGCGGGGTTGGAGTTGACCAGAATCACCTCATAGCCTTCTTCCTTCAGTGCCTGGCATGCCTGAGTACCGGCATAATCAAATTCTGCTGCTTGTCCGATCACGATAGGACCGGATCCGATAACTAGTATTTTTTTAATATCTAAGCGTTTAGGCATAGTTGATTCCCCTTTTCCTTGGCAGTTTCCATCATATTCATGAACTTTTCAAACAGCGGATTTGCATCCATTGGCCCAGGTGATGCTTCCGGATGGTATTGGACAGAGAACGCAGGCTTTGTTTTATGCCCGAGCCCTTCAGCCGTTCCGTCATTTACAGCAACATGTGTCAGTTCAAGCTCTGTATGCGCAAGAGATTCCGTCCGCACGGTATACCCATGGTTCTGTGCCGTCATTGTTATTTTTCCGGTTGCAAGATCCTTTACCGGGTGGTTGGACCCCCTGTGTCCGAACTTGAGTTTTTCCGTATTCGCACCGTGTGCCAGTGCAAACAGCTGGTGCCCCAGGCAGATTCCAAACAGCGGAATATTTTCCTCCAGAATAGTTTTGATCATTGGAAGTGCTTCGGGAACATCCTTTGGGTCCCCAGGTCCATTGCTTAACAAGATGCCATCCGGATTTAAAAGCAGAATTTCCGAAGCTGTGGTGTTGTGGGGTACCACAATGACATCGCAGTTCCGGCGGGACAATTCCCGCAAAATGCCGCTTTTTGCGCCATAATCTACAACCACCACTCGTTTTCCTGTATTCGGCAAATGATATGGCGTTTGAGTGGATACTGTTTTCACCTGGTCCGTTCGTAGCGGTGAAGACTTTAGTTCTTCTACTACAGCTGTAATGTCAGCATCTCCTGCGACCAGCTTGCCCTTCAGTGTTCCATGCTTACGGATGAGACGTGTCAGTTTTCTTGTATCAATCCCTTTGAGTCCGGGAATGTTCTTTGCTTTCAGCAGTTCATCCAGCGTTCCGAGCGACTGATAGTGGCTTGGCATTGAGCACGCCTCATGCACAATCAATCCGTGGACAGCGGGAGAAATCGATTCAAAATCCTGGCGGTTTACGCCATAGTTACCGATGAGGGGATAGGTCAGAGTTACGATTTGGCCGCAGTAAGACGGGTCGGATAAAATTTCCTGATAGCCTGTCATTCCGGTATTGAATACAACCTCGCCATCTCTTTCTTCTTGACTGCCAAAGCCTGTCCCGGCAAATACAGTACCGTCTTCTAAAACAAGATTCCTTTTCATGCGTGAACACTCTCCTTCTCATACTTGATGCTGCCTTCCACTATTGTAAGAACCGGCCAGCCTTTGCAGTTCCAACCGCCAAACGGGGTATTTTTTCCTTTTGAAAGGAAGTTATCAGGATTGATTTTTTCTTCATGCTCTAGATCAATGACGGTCAGATCGGCAATTCCGCCAATTTCAATTTTTCCAAAGGAAAGTTCAAAGGCTTCAGACGGTTTGCTTGTAAATCCGTCTACCAATTCCTGCAGGGTTAAAACTCCTTTTTGAACAAGGTGGGTGTACAGAAGCGGGAATGCTGTTTCAAGTCCCACGATGCCAAACGGCGCAAATTCCATCCCCTGGTCTTTATCCTCCTTTGTGTGTGGTGCATGATCCGTTGCCAGGAAATCTATGACACCGGTTCGGTAGGCCTCAATCAATGCCTGCCGGTCCTCTTTGCTTCTGAGCGGAGGATTCATTTTGTAATTGGTATCGAGCCCGGGAATGTCTTCATCACAAAGCAACAGATGATGGGGCGTAACTTCTGCTGTCACTTTGATACCCGCCGCTTTTGCATCTTTTATCACACGTACCGATTCCTTGGTGCTGACATGGCAGACATGATATCGTGCGCCTGCCGCTTCTGCCAGAAGCACATCACGCGCAATCTGGACCGCCTCACATATCGACGGGATGCCATTTAAACCGTGCTTTTCTGAAAAGACACCTTCATGCACAGCGCCTTTATGGATGAGTGTATTTTCCTCACAGTGAGCCACAATGACCGCATCATTCTGCTTTGCCAGATGCATGGCCTGCAGCATCATATCTGCTGACTGTACGCCCACTCCATCATCAGTAAACGCAAAAGCTCCTGCATTTTTTAATCCTTCAAAGTCTGTCATTTCTTTTCCAGCCTGTCTTACAGTAATCGAAGCATACGGAAGCACCCGGACATCTCCAGTTTCCTTGATCCGCTCGTTGACCCATTGAAGCTGTTCAACGTTATCGGGCACCGGCTTCGTATTGGGCATTGCTGCGACTGTTGTAAACCCGCCTCTTGCGGCTGCTTTGGTTCCTGTTTCAATCGTTTCCTTTTGTTCACCACCAGGCTCCCGCAAATGAATATGTAGATCAACAAGTCCAGGAGTAATGAGTTTGCCAGCCACATCGATGACGGTATGGCCTTCTTCCCGCAGGCCGTTCCCCAACTCTGCAATGTTTGTGCCTTCTATCAAAATATCAAGGTCCTTCTGTTCATTTGCACCGGTTAAAACCTTACCACCCTTTAACAAGATACCCATTTGCTGTTTCCCCCTTTAAATTTGTTTCAAGCGCCCATTTCAAAACGGCCATTCTTACGTTTACACCATTGTTCATCTGCTTGAAGATTCTTGATCTCTCGCATTCAACCAGTTCGTCTGCAATCTCTACGCCCCGGTTCACAGGGGCTGGATGCATGATGATTGCCTGATCCTTCATTCTTTTTTCACGAGCTGGAGTTAAACCATAGGCCTCATGATACTGCCCGGATGTCATTCCGCTTTTACATTCGTGTCTTTCATGCTGGATACGGAGCATCATCAGCACATCTGCCATCTCGCAAGCTTCATCCATTGAGAGGTACTGGTCTTCTGCAAGCGATGTATCGTACCACTCTCTTGGCCCTGAAAAATAGACCTTTGCGCCAAGCCTATGCAGGATTTCTGCGTTGGACCTTGCCACCCGGCTGTGCCGGATGTCGCCAACGATGACTACTTTCAATCCCTGAAGAACGATAAATTCCTGTTGGATGGTTAGCAAATCAAGTAACGACTGTGTCGGATGGTTCCCACATCCGTCTCCTGCATTAATGATCGGAATGTTTACTTTTCCAGCCAGTTCCTCAAAATACCGGTCTTTGCTGTGGCGGATCACGGCAGCCTTTGCTCCTATTTCCTCCATTGTCCTGACCGTGTCATACAAGGTTTCACCTTTTTGAGTGCTGGAAAAGCCGCAGTCGAGGTTTAATACCTCAAATCCCAATTTCTTTTGTGCCACTTCAAAGCTCATTCGCGTTCTTGTGCTCGGTTCAAAAAACAAGTTAGCGGCAAAGGTTTTTTCAGCAGGGTTCCATTTTTCGCCCTTGGAAAAACCTTGGGCATCATGCAATATTTGTTCAATTTCCATTAAAGAAAGGTCATTTATTGTAAGCAAATGTTTCATGAGATCAGCTCCAATCTTCATTTTTTTATAAAAAAACACCCTGACTTGAGTTGTCAGGGTGCAGCCGGACAGAAAGAAGCTTACATTGCCTCTTCCAAACCGGATTCACCCTTTCAAGTCTCTCGTACTTAGTTAAAAGGTGACCATTATGCAGCTGGATCGTTATCTGAAACGCCAAACATTTTATTAAGCAGTTCTGAGTCGTTTTCCCTGCCTGGCAGCACCAGGTTCAAAAACACTCCAATCAGCGTCGCAAGCGCCATGCCGGCAAGCTGAAGAGTTTCGGTGAACTGCAGGACAGCTCCGCCGATTCCGGTTACCAGGATAACGGATGCAATGATCAGATTTCGCTTGTTTCCAAAATCAATCTGATTGTCAATCAGCATTCTCAAACCGCTGGAAGCGATAATCCCAAACAGCAGGATGGATACTCCGCCCATGACCGGGGATGGCACTGAGCTGATTAGCGCTGTCACCTTACCGGAGAAACCGAAGCAGATGGCAGCCACAGCCGCACCGCCTATAACAAACACCGAGAATACCCTTGTAATGGCCAGTACTCCGATGTTTTCCCCGTACGTTGTAACCGGAGGCCCTCCGATCAGGGAACCAATCATGACCCCGATACCGTCTCCCAGGATGGAACGATGCAGACCCGGCTTCTCCAAAAAGTTCCGCCCTACCACTTTGCTCAGAACAAGCTGGTGGCCGATATGCTCGGCAATCGTTACGGTTGCCACCGGCATCATGATCAGTGCGATGGACCAAGTAAAATGCGGTGTGTAGGAGACAAATGGGAACATGAATTCCGGCGTATCAAACCAGCTTGCGGCTTTGACACCGGAAAGGTCCACCATTCCTCTGGATAGAGCAAACAGATAGCCTGAGATGATGCCGATGAGGATCGGGATAATTCCCAGAATCCCTTTAAAGTACATGGAACATACGATGGTTACTGCGAGAGTAAACAATGCCACCGTAAAGTGTGACAGGCTGTATGCTTTAGTTGCCGGATCATTCATGGCCATGCCCACCGCTGTGTTCGCAAGTCCCAGCCCAATGACGATGATTACTGGCCCAACAACGACTGGCGGCATAATCCTCATAAGCCATTTCAGCCCGCTCGTCTTGATAATCAAAGCAACCGCTCCGTAAACCAGACCCGCAAGAAAGCTGCCGAGCATTGCAGCTTCCGGGCCTCCGAGTGCTTTTACAGCGATGATCGGGGAGATAAAGGCAAAGGATGACCCCAAGTACGCCGGTATTTGGCCTTTCGTTACGAGAAGGTAGGCCAGTGTTGCCAATCCGCTCGATACCAGAGCAACCCCCGGATCGAGCTTTACAAGGAAAGGCACAAGCACTGTGGCCCCGAACATTGCAAACAAATGCTGCAGGCTCAAGGTCAGCCACTGATGAATCTTCGGGACATCCCGGACATCAAGCACAGCTGTTTGGTTATTTTTTTCATGGTTCTCTCGTTGTTTGTGCATGTTTTTTTGCATAAAAAATACCTCCTATGCCAGATAAGGAGGTGGGTTGAAGACACAGTCATGAAGAATCACCTGTGTTTCGGTCCTCCCTTGCTGGTCTCTCTGGACTCGTTTTTAAAGGGATGTGCATGTTTTATTTTTCGTGGATGGATACTTCGTCCGTGCCATCCACTTCCGCCAATGAAGCGGTGATGATTTCAGTATTAGAAGTTGGAACATTTTTTCCGATAAAGTCTGCCCGTATCGGCAGCTCCCTGTGCCCTCTGTCGATAAGGACAGCCAGTTGAATGGAAGCTGGCCGGCCAAGGTCCATAACGGCATCCATAGCTGCTCTCACGGTTCTGCCCGTATAAAGAACATCATCCACCAGGATGACTTTCTGATTGGTTATATCCGGGATGTCTGTTCCTTTTAGTTCCGGTTCAAGATTTTCCGTCTTTACTTTCAGGTCATCACGATACAATGTGATATCAATGTCCCCAACCTTTACGGCCTTGCCTTCGATGTTCTCGATCCGTTCGGCCAGCCGCTTGGCCAAAAACTCTCCCCGCGTTTTGATTCCGACCAATACGACATCATCGATTCCTTTATTCCTTTCGATAATCTCGTGGGCGATCCTCGTTAATCCCCTGCGGATGGCCTGATCGTCCATAATGACGGCTTTTTGCATGTTCTCCTCACCTACTCTGTAATTGGTTATGGCTTATCTTGCGCGAATGTCCTTTTGTTTACACAAAAAAGTCCTCTCGCCGTATAGACGAGAGGATATAGTTAGGCCTATAGCCTAATTCCGTTTTCCTTCTCAGCCTCACGGGACTGTGGTTAAAGGATCATTCAGTTGTTTATATTATTGCAGACCCAATGGGTCCTGTCAACCCATTTTTCGTCGAAGCTTGTCGAGCAGGGCTTCCATGTCTTTTGGAAGTGGTGCTTCAAATTCCATATAAGTGTCACGTCTTGGATGCTGGAAACCGAGAACTCCGGCATGAAGAGCCTGACCGTTGATGTCCAGTGTTTTTTTTGGGCCGTATTTCGGATCTCCTGCCAAAGGAAAACCGATATATTTCATATGCACACGGATTTGATGGGTTCTTCCCGTTTCCAGTTGACATTCAACAAGGGTAAATCCGTCATACCGTTCCAGGACGTTAAAATGAGTGACGGCGTCTCTGCTGTTTTCATCTGTAACGGTCATTTTCTGACGATCGGTCTTATCGCGGCCAATTGGTGCATCAATGGTTCCGCGATCATGAGGCATGACACCATGTACAATCGCTTTATATTTCCTTTTCGTTGTTTTTGCTTTCAACTGGTTTACCAGTGATTCATGGGCCATATCGTTTTTGGCGACCATAAGGAGTCCTGTCGTATCCTTATCAATACGGTGAACGATTCCAGGACGGAGTACGCCATTAATACCCGAGAGGTCTTTGCAGTGAGCCATAAGACCGTTTACGAGCGTACCTGTATAGTTCCCGGCGGCCGGATGGACAACCATTCCTCTTGGTTTGTTCACGACGAGTACATCGTGATCTTCATATACAATATCAAGATCCATTTCTTCCGGTACCACATCAAGTGGCGATGGATCGGGAATCGTAATGGAAACCACATCTCCTGTGCTGACCTTGTAATTGGTTTTGATTTGCTTACCGTTGACGGTGACATTTCCGTCTTTTACCCAGTTCTGAACCTGTGAACGCGACCAGCCCGGATCAACGGACGCAATGACTTTGTCAATTCGCTCGGATTGATGCTCTTCTTCAATGTTAACTTCTATGTGCTCCATTCATGTTCTCCTTTTTACTCTTGCTTTCCATTAGGGTTTGTATAAATATCAGAATCACCCCAATGACGAGGGCGGAATCTGCTACATTAAAAATCGGATAGTTATAGCTGCCTATTTTAACATCCAGAAAGTCCACCACTTCCTTGCGGATGATGCGGTCCAAAAAGTTCCCTGTGGCTCCGCCAAGGACCAATCCCAAAGCGAGACGCAAGAGCGGCTGGTGTTTGGCATGCTTTTGCATGTAGTAGATCACTGCAAAAATCACGGCGATGGTAATGATAATAAAAAACCACATCTGATTTTGCAGGATACCGAAGGCTGCCCCTCTGTTCCGGTGGGAGGTAATGTAAAAAACATTTTCAATCACAGTGATGCTTTCTCCAAAATGCATGTTCTTCACGATCATCCATTTTGTAACCTGATCCAGGCCAAGTACGAAAAGGGCCAGTATATAATAGAACACTCGATTTCCTCCGATTCCTTAGTATGTTCTTTCAAATTTTAGCACATGCAGAAGGATCCGCACAATGTAAAGGACAAAAATCTGCAAGCTTCGCTGAAGCCAAAAGAAAAAACTCCCTCCAAAGCCGCAAGCACGGCCGCAAGGAAGGAGCTTCTGTTCAAACTATTCTTTATCGTAATGGTTCGCTACAATCTCTGCACAAGACGGGCAAAGTGTAGGATACTTTTCATTTGTGCCGACTTCTGGAGATACGACCCAGCAGCGTTCACATGTTTCGCCTTCAGCGGGCTTAACGGAGACAGCAAGCTGATCATACTGAACCGCTTCTTCTGGTGCTGCGTCCTTTGTTCCTCCAATGCGCGCTTCTGAAACGATGAATAATTTATTGAGGTCTTCCACGTTCTCAAGCCAGGATTTCACGTCTGCTGATGGATAAAGGGTAATCGAAGCGGTCAACGATTTACCGATCACTTTCTCATTACGTGCTACTTCAAGGGCTTTTAGCACTTCATCCCGAAGATCCATGAAACGATCCCACTCCTTGACGAGCTCTTCTTCACCAGGATAGGAAACTGATTCCGGCATACTTGTTAATTGTACGCTTTCCTCTGTTACACCCGGGATATATTTCCAAACTTCATCTGCTGTGTGAGTAAGGATTGGAGCCGTAAGCTTCGTGATGGCCATTAGAGCTTCATACAGAACCGTTTGAATGCTTCTGCGTTTGATGTCATCTTCAGCCTGGATGTACAAGGTGTCTTTTGCAATATCCAGATAGAATGATGAAAGATCGATGGTACAGAAGTTATGGATCGCATTGTATACGGCCAGGAACTGATACTCATCATACGATTTTTTGACGCGGTCGATCAGTTTGTTTAGCTTCACAAGCATGTACTGATCAATTTGTCCCAGCTCTTCAAATGGAAGCGAGTTGGTTTTTGGATCAAAACCATTAAGGTTGCCAAGCAGGAAGCGCAGTGTGTTACGGATTTTTCTGTAGACTTCCGCCACTTGCTTCAGAATTTCGTCGGATACCCTGACATCTGCCTGGTAATCAACGGATGAAACCCAAAGACGGAGAATATCCGCACCCAGCTGGTTCATCACTTTGATCGGATCCATTACATTACCGATGGACTTACTCATTTTCCGTCCTTCACCATCGAGTACAAATCCATGGCTCAATACCGATTTATACGGTGCCTTGCCAGTAATCGCCACTGAGGTGGAAAGGGATGAGTTAAACCATCCGCGATATTGGTCAGATCCTTCAAGGTAAAGATCAGCAGGACGGGTAAGATCGCTGCGTTCCTCAAGTACGCTCCAATGAGAGGAACCAGAATCAAACCATACATCCATAATATCTGTTTCTTTCGTAAATCGGCCATTCGGACTGTGCGGAGAAGTAAAGCCTTCCGGCAGAAGATCTTTTGCTTCTCGCTCAAACCACACATTGGAACCATGCTCACGGAACAAGCCCACCACATGATTGATCGTTTCTTCGGTCATAATCGGTTCGCCGTCTTCACCGTAAAACACAGGAATCGGAACGCCCCATGCACGCTGTCTGGAGATACACCAGTCTTCACGGTCTTTGATCATGTTGAACAGTCTTGTTTCTCCCCAGTTCGGAATCCAGTTTACTTCTTTTACCGCATTCAGCATATCTTCTCGCATTCCTTTGATGGAAGCAAACCATTGAGCAGTTGCCCGGAAAATAACCGGTTTCTTTGTTCTCCAGTCATGCGGATAGGAGTGGGTAATGAACGATAATTTCAACAGTGCCCCTGCTTCTTCAAGCTTTTGAGTAATGTTTTTGTTCGCTTCATCATAAAACAGGCCTTCAAAACCAGGTGCTTCTTTTGTCAGGACTCCGCGGTCATCCACAGGGCAAAGGACATCCAGGTTGTATCGTTTTCCGACAAGGAAGTCATCCTCCCCGTGTCCTGGTGCTGTATGAACAGCTCCGGTACCTGCATCCGTGGTTACATGCTCTCCACACATCACCAGTGAATCACGGTCATAGAATGGATGCTTTGCCACCACATATTCAAGCTCTTTTCCTTTTACCGTTTGGAGAACAGAAACCTCGTTCCACTCCAATTCTTTTTGCAGCTGTTCCAGAAGTGCCTGGGCGACAAGAAGCTTTCTTCCTGCTGCCTCTACAACAACATAATCCAGATCAGGGTGAACAGAAATCCCAAGGTTTGCAGGAATTGTCCACGGTGTTGTGGTCCAGATCACGATGCTCACATCCTGATCCAGTACGCCTTTGCCGTCTTTTACCGGAAATGCCACATAAATGGAGGCAGACCGTTTGTCGTAATATTCGATCTCAGCTTCAGCCAAAGCAGACTCTGAGGATGGTGACCAATACACCGGTTTTAAGCCTTTGTAGATAAATCCTCTCTTTACCATCTCGCCAAAAACCTCGATCTGGCGGGCTTCATAGGCTTTGTTCAGTGTGATATACGGGTTTTCCCAATCACCGCGCACGCCAAGGCGTTTAAACTGCCCGCGCTGGCGGTCAACTTGTGTCAGAGCATACTCCTCACATTTTTTGCGGAACTCCGCTACCGACATTTCTTTCCTTTTGACTTTACCGCTTTTAGTTAAAGCCGTTTCAATCGGAAGTCCATGAGTATCCCAGCCCGGAACATAAGGTGCATTATATCCATTCATTGATTTGTAGCGGACGATGATGTCCTTTAAGATTTTATTTTCCGCATGGCCAACGTGGATATCGCCGTTTGCATATGGAGGTCCGTCATGAAGAATAAACGAAGGACGCCCTTTTGTATGTTCCTGAACCTTTTGGTAGATGTTCAGTTCTTCCCACTTCTCTTGTACCTGCGGCTCCCTTTGAGGCAGGTTACCCCGCATCGGAAATTCCGTTTTTGGCATCAATAATGTGTCTTTGTAATTCATTGTCATCCTCCTGTATCAATAAAAAAATCATTTCAAGCATACAAAAAGGCCTTCTCGTCACATAAAGGGACGAGAAGGCCACCCGCGGTACCACCCTAATAGGTTTTCAAACCATATTGAAAACCCGCTTTGTCGTCGTATCGTGAAGTAACGCCAGGCTTACTTTAATCCGTTCAGCTTGGAAACTCCGGGGTGATCTTCCGTACAGGCCATTTACCGGTCTTCCACCATCACCGGCTCGCTTTCTTCAAAATGGGTGCTGTTCGTACTTTCCCCTTCATCGTTTGCTCTATATGATAATCTTTTAAAAATTATATGCGCAGGAAGCTTAAACGTCAAGCGTTCTACTTCATCTCCAGTTCATATTCTTCCGCCGGGTCAGCCGGATGAAGGGCATCCCAGTCCTCATTCTTCAGCATTTCCAGCTGTGCTTCAATCAGCATGCGAAACCGTGTACGGTAGACCGAAGACTGTTTTTTCAATTCTTCAATTTCCATGGCGACTTTTCTGGATTTTGCCAGAGATTCATTGATGATGCGGTCCGCGTTCTTTTCCGCTTCCTTTACAATCAGCCTGGCTTCCTTGGTTGCACTTCGCTTAACTTCCTCGCCTGTTTCCTGAGCAACCAGAATGGATTTGTTGAGTGTCTCTTCGATATTTTTAAAATAGGAAAGCTTCTCTTCCAATTTTTCGACTGTCTCTTCAAGGTGTCTTTTCTCACGGATCACGAGCTCATAATCCTTAATCACCTGATCAAGAAAATCATTTACCTCATCTTCATTATATCCGCGAAATCCCCTTGTAAACTCTTTATTGTGTATATCTAACGGTGTTAAAGGCATTTAAGCCACCTCCACTAATGATGCTTTCTCTTATCTACCTAGTTTCGACAATCGTAATGCCATTCCTTCTATTGGGAATAAATTATTGTAAAACTCCATATTGAATACGCCATTTATCTTTTTTTGTTTTTCCTTCGATGGCCATAAGCTTGCTGCGCCCGAATCCTCTCACAGATAAATAATCACCCGCTTCGACCGGGAAAGACACCTCTTCGGTCACTCTCCAGTTCACTTTTACTTTTGAACTCTGAATGAGCGGGTTAACTTTGGAACGGGACAGATTGTAGATTTCCGACAAGACAACATCAAGCCTGAGGGACGATACGGTGCCCTCCCTTATTTCATAAGACTCTGTTGATTTCATCAAATCGCCTTCTGAAACTCTTTCAAGCTTTACGCCCGCTTTGCCGATGCGATCCACATTCAGCAGTACATAATCACTGATTTCTTCCGCTGCAATGAGCTGGAGCTTGTCCCCATTTTGGATGATGTCACCAAATTTCCCCCGCTTGATTCCGAGGTTCATGAGAGAACCAAGAACATCACGGTGTTCAATGCTGACGAATTTGGATGGATAGCGGACTTCCAGGATCGACACCTCAAAATCTTTGGGCTCGGGCTGGAAATAGGAAGGATAGATGAGGGCTCTTTTTCTCTCCGAAAAAGAAGAGCCTCCCCAAAACGAAAGAGAGGCTTCTGAATCCTTTCCGATGATGCTTTGGGCGATATCCTGCTCCCTCGGATCAAGAAAATCCGTCAGCTTGACCGAATACCGCTCCTCAGCTTCATCTTTCCATTGCAATACCTGATCAATAAAAGGATATTCTTCTTTGCGAAAATGCTGATATATACTCATTTTTCCACGCTGCCTTTAATATACGGACTGGGCGATCCAATTAAATACAATTCGAACACCGGCAGAGGCAAACGTTAACGCGAATAAGGCCACAATCGGCGAAATGTCGATCATGCCAAGCGGCGGAATGATCCTTCTGAAGGGAGCCAGATAGGGTTCTACAATTCTTGCTATGAATTGTCCGATCGATGATTCCCTTGCGCTCGGGAACCAGGACATTAATATGTACGCGATAATAACATACCGATAGATGCCGATAAGTTCAGTAATTAAATTTCCAATCTGGTAAACAACCAATAAATGCCACCGTCCTCGTTCTTATTATTCGCCTTCAAGCATTTCTGAAATCGAGCCGGATATATCTACATTTTCCGGTGTGCATAGAAATGTATTCGGACCTAACTTTTGAATGTCTCCTCCAATCGCGTACACGGTCCCACTTAAAAAGTCAACGATCCGCTTTGCCTGGTCATGGGGAATGCGCTGCAGGTTCATAACAACCGCACGCCTGTTTTTCAGTTGATCTGCAATATCCTGCGCCTCGGCATATACTCTCGGCTCAAGCAGCACCAC
Source organism: Fictibacillus sp. S7 (assembly GCF_004127935.1). Classification (NCBI taxonomy): domain Bacteria; kingdom Bacillati; phylum Bacillota; class Bacilli; order Caryophanales; family Fictibacillaceae; genus Fictibacillus; species Fictibacillus sp. S7. Next base: position 1,269,700 of record NZ_QJKL01000001.1, read on the forward strand.
CTTGGACTGCTGGTGAACACTTTGCAGACTGACAACATTCTGCTTGTTTTTTTTGCTGTGGGCAGGCATGGTTTCACCTTCTTCCATTTCCGCCCCGTTTTCTTCTACAACCTCTTCATATACATATTCGTCTTCTTCAAGATCGAAGAACCTCTTGAATTTGTTTTTTATACTCATGGATTGGCACCTCCTAAAATTCTTTGCCGACCAGGCTGGTCCCAATTCTGACGAAGGTTGCTCCTTCCTGGACAGCTATTTCGTAATCATTGGACATTCCCATGGATAATTCCGTGCATGGCGCATGCTCGTATTGCTTTGACTGGATGTCCTGCTGCAGCTGTTTAAGTGTTGAGAATACAGAACGAAGGATCTCTTCATTTCCGGTATGCGGCGCCATGGTCATCAGCCCGACAATCCGGATGTGAGGATACTCTTTTATTTTATCGACAAAACTGACAAGATCTTCAGCCGGCAATCCGTGTTTTGATTCTTCTTTGGATACATTAACCTGAATAAAACAGTTAATGGTCCGGTCTGCTCTTTTTTCAATTTCCTTGGCCAGGGAAAGCCTGTCCAGGGAATGGATATAATCGACATACGGAAGGATTTCCTTCACCTTTCTGGACTGAAGTGAACCGATAAAGTGCCAGGTGGCATCTCTGCCGAGGGCATTATGCTTTTCCAAAAGCCCTTCCTGGCGGTTTTCACCAATGTGTTCCACTCCGGAGGAGACTGCCTCCTGTGCTGTTTCTGTACTCACATATTTCGTAACTGCAATGATTTTAACGTCCTGTGGATTTCTGTTTTTTTTCTTGCAAGCTTCAGATATATTGTTTTGAATGACTGACAGATTCTGCTGGATATTCACTTTCTGCTCCTTTCAAACGACCGATGTAGCTCATGATTCTGCCTGCTTTTCCATTTTCCCTGCGGTGGGAAAAGAAGTGATGGTTGCTGCAGCTCGTACAATAGGAAGTTTCGATGATTCTGCTTTCATGAATTCCGGACTGAATCAGGATTTGCTTGTTGACTTCCCTGAGATTGAGCATGTAATGACCACCGCCTTTTGACTCATAGACAAGTGCCACCTTGTCTTTTGGCAGGACTTGCTGCACTCTTTCCATCACATAATCATCTACCTCGTAACAGCAGCTGCCAATGGATGGGCCCATTGCAGCAAAAATGTCATCAGACGGAACCCCTTCATTCTTTACCCATAAATCAACCATTTTAGCCCCGATTCTCCCTACTGTACCTTTCCAGCCTGCATGAGCAAGACCGACAAGCTGTCGGGAGGGACTCATAAAGAAAAGCGGCACACAGTCGGCGTATAAGGAAGTTAATAGCACGTCTTGTTCTGCTGTATATATTCCATCGGTGCCTTTTATTGCGCTTTCCAAGTCTTTTGCGCCTTTTCCGATATCCATTTTGGTCACTTTTTGGATCACCGAATCATGAACCTGTTCTGTCCCCACCCAACACTCTAGCGGGACATGAATGGCCTTACTCGCGCTTTGTCGGTTTTTCAGAACATTTGATGGATCGTCTCCAACATGGAACCCCATATTCAGGGAGGAATACGGAGTCTGGCTAAAACCATCATGCCGTGATGTAATTCCTGCTGTTAAACCGGGCAGCTGACTCATCCAGTCATCCAGTTTGAACAAGCTATCTTGCTGTACAAATGGTTCAGCTTTCAACACACACACTTCCTTCTGAAAATTTTCTCCTTTTACAAGGAATATTGGGTTATTATGCTATTTATTTTATCATAGAACGGCCATGTGCGTATAATGCTATTTATTTTTTCAGCTGGTCAAATGGCTCTTTAATATACTCTGTCGCTTCCTGGGCATCCATATAGCGAACAAGTATGACATCTGTTCCAATCTTCACGATATTTCGCCAAGGAATGACAATGTCGCTCTCCCTTGCGAAAAAGCCTAGCATCTTTCCCGGCCCCGGGATGATCAGAGCTTCTATTTTGCCTGTATTTAAATTTATTTCCAAGTCTGCAATGTGTCCAAGCTTTTTGCCGTTTGACATGTTCACAACGTCTTTGACCTGAAAATCAGAAATTTTGATCATGATATCCCCGCCCTTCTGTTACCACTATATGAGCGCGCAGTCCTTTTCATGTACAACAAACAGCCCGCTTGCATAAGCGGGCTGCGATTAACTGCTTTGAATATTTTTGTTCATTTGAGAGATGGCCGCTTTTTCAAGCCTTGATACCTGAGCTTGGGAGATTCCAATCTCATCTGCTACTTCCATTTGTGTCTTGCCCTGGAAGAATCTCATGGTCAGAATCATTTTTTCACGTTCATTCAGCCGGCGCATGGCCTCTTTCAGTGCGATTTCCTCAATCCATTGAAAGTCTTTCGCTTTATCATCAGAAATCTGATCCATTACATAAATCGGATCTCCGCCATCATTATAGATCGGTTCGAAAAGGGAAACGGGATCCTGGATGGCATCCAGGGCAAAAACCACTTCCTCCTTCGGCACATCAAGCACCTCGGCGATCTGCTGTGCTGTTGGTTCCCTGGAAAGCTTGTTCATTAACTGATCCCTTACCTGCAATGCTTTATAAGCAATATCACGAAGTGAACGGGATACCCGAATGGGATTGTTATCCCGCAAATATCTGCGAATTTCTCCGATGATCATTGGAACAGCGTAAGTGGAGAACTTTACATTCTGTCCCAGGTCAAAATTATCAATGGATTTCATGAGGCCGATGCATCCTACCTGGAACAAATCGTCTACAAACTCCCCGCGGTTGTTAAATCGCTGTATAACGCTCAGCACTAAGCGAAGGTTGCCGTTTACAAGCGTTTCGCGGGCAGTAGGATCCCCATTCTGCATTTTGGTGAACAGTTCACGCATCTCGGGGTTCTTTAATACTGGAAGTTTGGATGTGTCCACTCCGCAGATCTCTACTTTGTTTCGGGTCAATGGATTTCCCTCCTACCGGGAGTTTTTAAGTCAAAATCAGTATCTCCCCGGCAGGAATTTTTATGCAGCGGCACTGCATCGCCTTCAGTTAAAAAAACAGCAGCAATTCATGTATCTGTAAGGCGGATCAATATGGAAATATATTTCAAAATAAAAAAAGAGGCGGCTGCCCCTTTTTAAACCATTTTGTTGAATTCCTTTTGAAGCCGTTTGATGATCCTCTTTTCCAGTCTGGAAATATAGGATTGCGAAATTCCGAGCATATCGGCGACGTCTTTTTGAGTTTTTTCTTCTCCTCCGGAAAGCCCAAACCGGAGCTCCATGATCTGTTTTTCCCGGTCATTCAGAGTAAACAAGGCTTTTAGCAGCAATTTGCGATCCACATTGGCCTCTAGTCTCCTCGTAATAATATCCTCTTCCGTCCCAAGCACATCGGACAGCAACAGCTCGTTTCCGTCCCAGTCTACATTCAGAGGTTCATCAAATGACACTTCAGACCTCGTTTTATTGTTTCTGCGCAAATACATCAGAATTTCATTTTCTATGCATCGGGATGCATATGTAGCCAGTTTTATTTTTTTCTCGGGATTAAACGTGTTGACGGCTTTGATCAAACCGATGGTCCCTATGCTGATCAAATCTTCAATGTTGATTCCTGTATTTTCAAACTTTCTTGCAATATAAACCACCAACCGTAAATTCCGCTCAATCAGCAAGGATTTTGCTGCTTTATCCCCAGTAGGCAGCTTTTCCAGCAGAACGGCTTCTTCTTCCTTGCTAAGTGGCGGCGGAAGTGCCTCGTGGCCGCCAATATAGTGGATTTCCTCTGTTTTGATCCCCAGTTTCATTAACAGTTTGTACCACAATAGTGTCAGTCTCAGCCGGATTTTTTTCATGTTGCTCTTCTCCCCTCTCCCTAAAATCATAAGCGTTTGTCCACCATGACTGCTCTATGATGCAGCAATTTGTTCCATTCCGTTTGACATCACCTCAGGATGAACAATACAACTGAAATTGTTCTCACTGGACAGGCTTGTATAGCTAAGGCCAATCAGCACTTTTGTGCATGAAAACTCTCCTGCTCTGCTGTTGATCCTCACTTCATCAGGCTTTATGGCGGGAAGAAATTCATTGTCTTTCCCCACCGCACGAAACGGAACAATTCTCAACCGGGCTTCCCAAGGATGGGCACAGGCTTCACCGTCAGGAAATGCATGAATATCCTTTGAGAAAGAAATGATTTCCTCTGGAAAGTGCTTATCATGCTGATTCATATCCAGAATCATGACAGGGACCTTGGTGATCGGGTCATGAAGTTTATTTCCGCTGTCGATCAGGCCTGTCGCATGTATGGTGGTGTCATCCATGCGAATCTCCACCTGGACCAATTCGGTATAATGGAGTTTTTGTACCTTGATATCATCAACCCTCTTTTTTGAAAACAACCAGACTGCCGGAAATCCAATGCAGACAAACGCCCAGCTTAGCACGTCCCCCATTCCAGTCCCCTTCGTGGCCACCATCCCATTCATAATGGATAAATCACTCTGCAAAAAATAATGTGCGGCAAACAATCCCCCTCCGGTTACAAAGCTTACAAAGTAAAACATGGCAACATTTTTAAAAAAGTATGAGAACTTTTGAAACCCGAATGAAACGGCCATGATGAGGAGCGAAAAACCAAATTTAATCAATGGATGGTACATGCTGATTTCACTTGGAACGAAAAGCAGCAATACATACAAAGAACCGATCAAGGAACCTGTAATCAGTCTCCATTTTTGCATTTTTCGTTTTAACACCATCCCAGTAAGAACAATCAGCAGAAAATCGATGCAAAAATTAAGAAACCAAATGACATCGAGGTATAGTGCCATTTGTTTTCTCCTTTCCTATGAGATGAACCTAGTATAAAACAGGCATAACAGGAAGTCTGTCAATTCATGAGACAAGATTTCTTGTAATTTTAAGAGATTTTGTCACAATTTTTTTATTCATAACAGCAAAAAAAAACACCTTACTCATGGAGTAAGGCGTTCTTTAATCGTTCACTTTCCTGTTATCTTCTGCGATTTCGGTTACGGTTGCGCAGGAATGTAGGAATATCAAGCGTGTCCGCTTCATGCTGGGAAGGCGGAGCCTGTCTGCTTTCGTTAGTTACTTCCTCGCGCTGGCCGTTCTGGCTTGCCGGTGCTTTCGGAGGCTGCTGCTGAAATTTAGGGCGTTGAGCCTGTGCCTGCATAGCCTGCATGTTTTCTCTTTCATCAAATCCGGTAGCAATTACCGTAACCAGGATCTCATCTTTTAATTCCTCGTTAATCACGGAACCAAAGATCATGTTGACTTCAGGATCGGATGCTGTAGAAACAATATCCGCCGCTTCGTTGACTTCATAAAGGCTGAGGTTCGCCCCGCCAGTAATATTCATCAGCACGCCTTTTGCACCGTCGATCGATGTCTCAAGCAATGGTGAAGAAATGGCTTTACGCGCCGCTTCAGCTGCACGATTTTCACCTGTCGCAATCCCGATACCCATCAGTGCGGAACCTTTTTCCGTCATGATGGTTTTAACATCGGCAAAGTCAAGGTTGATTAGTCCAGGAACGGCAATCAGGTCGGAAATCCCCTGAACACCTTGGCGCAATACATTATCTGCTTCACGAAATGCTTCAAGCATCGGTGTGTTTTTATCCACAATCTCTAGCAATCTGTCATTTGGAATCACAATCAATGTATCTACTTTTTCTTTAAAAACGCTGATTCCGCCAATGGCTTGAGTGGAACGCTTGCGTCCTTCAAAAGTAAACGGGCGTGTTACTACGCCTACCGTCAATGCGCCCATTTCCTTGGCGATTTCAGCAATAACCGGAGCTGCGCCTGTTCCGGTTCCGCCTCCCATTCCTGCTGTAACAAAGACCATATCGGCTCCACGCAAGGCTTCTTCAACCTGTTCCCTGCTTTCTTCCGCCGCTTTTTTCCCGATGTCAGGATTTGCCCCGGCTCCCAATCCTCTTGTCAATTTGGAACCGATTTGCATTTTGATCTGAGCTTTAGAAAGATTAAGCGCCTGTGCGTCCGTATTGACGCAAATAAATTCTACACCCTGTACTCCATGCTCAATCATACGGTTAACAGCGTTGCTTCCGCCGCCCCCAACTCCGATTACTTTAATTGTCGCTAATGAATCCATGTTCATATCAAACTCTAACATGAGCGTTCCTCCTAATGACTAGTTAACCCTGTCTCTTATTCGAAAAATAAACCAAACCAGTTTTTCACTTTGGATTTCATGCCGCCTCCAGCTTTTTCGCTTTGCTTGGCGGGCTGTGGCTGTTTCTTGCGGTGCTGCTGGATTTCTGCACCCTCTGTAAGAGCAGAAGCGACCTCTTTACCCTGTACCTTAATATTTCGGTACGTAAACTGTATGAGACCGATTCCTGTAGTATATTGCGGCTCTCTCACCCCAATATAATCCGGCAAGGAAACTCTGACATTATTTTGGAAGATTTCCTGTGCCAGCTCAAGCAGGCCAGGCATGGCTGCTACGCCTCCGGTGATAACAAATCCTCCCGGAAGATCGCCATAACCTTGCCGAATCAGCTCTTCATCCGCCAATTCAAGCATTTCAGCGATACGTGCTTCAATAATTAAAGCCAAATCATACTGGCTGATTTCCTGTTCTGATGATGATCCGATTTGAGCTACTGAAAACGTTTCATCCTTGGACGCATGGTCCACAAATGCATGTCCATGTTTCAGTTTGATTTTTTCTGCATCTTCTGCCGTCGTCCTGAGGCCGATCGAAATATCTTTGGAAATGAATTCGCCGCCAAAAGGAAGGACAGTGGTCATCTGCATGGTGCCTTGATCGAAGACCGAGACCGTAGTGGAACCGCCTCCGATATCAATTAACGCCGTACCCAAATCCATTTCATCTCGTGTCAGGGCAATGGATGCAGTCGCCAGCGGTTCAAGGCAGATATCCGCCACCTGCAACCCGGCTCTTTCCACACACCTTAATAAATTATGTAATATGGTCTTGGATCCTGTTACAATTGTACCTTCCATTTCAAGCCTGACTCCAAGCATTCCGCGTGGATCAATAATTTCATCTGTACCATCTACAATAAACTGGCCAGGTATGACATCAATAATTTCCCGTTCAGGAGGAATTGAAACCACTTGCGCTGCATCAATCACACGTGCAATGTCTTCATCTCCGATCTCCCGGTCCTCGCTGGAAACGGCGACAACACCATGGCATGGCTGAAGCTGGATGTGGTTTCCTTTTACACCTACTATTACTGCATTAATCGGTATACCAAGCATTCGCTCTGCTTGATCTACCGCTTTTTTTATGGAACGAACTGTTTCATCGATATCAACAATAGATCCCTTTTTTATTCCTGCTGATTTTGAGTGACCTACACCAATTACATTAAAGGATTCACTGGTCATTTCTCCAATGATAACTTTAATATTGGATGTACCGATGTCTAAACTAACATAAATCTCATTGCTGTTCATTCTTTGGCACCTCCCTAAGTTTAAAATGTCCGTTATACAATATTCGTTTATCCGTTATGTAATTATATCGGTATACGAGTGGGTTAATTAAGAAATAAATTCCACAAACAAGGAATATTCCCTCTTTTTTTTCTTAAGTTTTTAAGAAAAGTTAACTCTTTTTTCTTGAATCGCTCCATTTCGAAATAACAAGCCGCCGAATGACAGCTATATTATTAAACAATCTCACGCCAAATGCAAATATAGCAGCTAAATATAAATCTATTCCAAGATGCACACCAAGATAAGCCAGTGCTGCAGCAAGCAAAATATTGAAGAAAAATCCGCTGATAAATACTTTATCTTCAAAGTTCCCCTGCAAATGGGCACGGATACCGCCGAACAATGTGTCCAGCGCTGCCAGTACTGCAATGGACAGGTAATTGGAATATTCGAGGGGAATACGTATCTCTGATAAAAACCCCAAAACCAAACCAATGATTAAAGCCAAGACCGGCAGCCACATTTACAATTCCTCCTTTGCCTGCTTCATGTATTTCACACGAATGGGTTTGTCATAAGCGGGCAGTGTCAGCTGGTTTTCAGGCTTTGAATCAATATAGAGGTTTTCCCTAACAAAGTCTTCGGCAGATTCTGAGGCAATAATCTTATTCTGAAGTTTCTGTGCATCATCAGACAGCACTTTTATCTCAATTGGGAAGGATGAAATGGGCTGGTTGTTAATATACGTTTCCCCATTTACCTCCCGGATGGGCGTGGTCGTGATGATCCGCTGTCCATCGACTGAAATATCTTTAGCATCATATCTGTTCAACTCATTGATTAACCTTCTGATTAATTCTGGATACACTTTAGGCATTTCACCCTCATTAAAGGGTTCGATGGTGATTACAATTCCTTGTCCGCTCACTTCTGTCAAACCTGCTTCTTCTTTTAAATCATCGAGGGCTTTTTGCATGGCCTCTATTTTTTCTTTCTTCCGTGATTGCTCATAATTGTCGAGCAGGGCCTGGTATTTCTTGATTTCATTATTCAAATCCTGCTGCCGCTGTTTTTCCTTTTCCAAATCCGCACGAAGCTCCCAGGTGTCTCTGGTGTCCCGTGTGACCGGATTGTTGGTTGTCTGAAACTGAACAGCAAGCATCAGGCCGAGCACACAGGCAACACCAGAAAACACTGCCCTTCTTTTTCTGTTCAATTTACTCATCCTTCTTTGCTTAAATAAGGATCCATTGTAATTTCATCCTTCTTTGCGATTCGAACCTCTACCCCATCATTGACCAGTTCATTGACGACAGAAAGGTTCAGGGATTTTTCAAGGACAGTTTTGTCGCCAATCGCCGTAATCGTAAACGGTGCCGGATACTGGTTTCCGTCCACACTGACTACAGGTCCGATGCAGCTGATATAGCTGGTATGGGATATTCTCTGCCCGTTGACCGCTACCGCTTCGGCACCAGACACGAGCATTTCATAAATGACGCTTCGAATATGTTCTTCATGAACGATATAATTGTTTGGATTTTCTCCTTCCGGAACATAGGAAGCATCCGATAAGGTCACTTCAATTCCAGGACCTTTAACTTTTATTCCGCCGGTTACTTCTCTCAATTTCTTCAAATCCTCCACAAGGTTAAACGATTTTTTCTCCTGATCGGCCAATTTGTTTTCCCGGTTTTGAATCTGAAGCTGGATTTTTTTTAATTCATTGTTTAACTCTCTGTTCGTTTTCTGGGTTTTCAAGATTTCACTGCGTAAGCTGTCTTCCTGTTTCCACTCGCTGCTGGTCTCATGTGTACCCGCTTCTTTCTTCGTCGTCTGGTAAGAATACGATAAAAAAAAGCCAGTCACGAGCATGATGATCGAAAAAAAAACGTACTTGCCAGTCGGTCTCACTCTTTCGGTGCCTCCTCATCGCCGTATTCGCGGAAGTACGTACTAATATCCATATTGATGACCCCTTTCCGATGCGGGCCAAGCTGCTGGACAATCGAAGGGTATTCCTCCATTTTTCGTGAGAAATGGCTGATGGAAGAACGGACCACGTAGCCATCCGTCATGTATAAAATGACTTTTTTGCCAGCCTTATCCTTGCTGTCCAAATGAATCTCGGAAATACGGTGTGCCACCCCCTGTGATAGTTTTGCCAGCTCCTTTGCCATTGATTTCAGCTGGCCTTTATCCTTCCAGTCCGCAATGATCGGTGCGTTTACAGGCATGAATTTCTTACCCATGGGAGCCAGTGCTTTACCGCTTTCCAACACAGGATAATATTTGCTTTTCTCCTCCAGGTAAGCCACTCTATGATATTCCTTCACTTGAATTTGGAGATGATTATAAAACGATTTATGTACTGCAACAGAGGAAATTTCCTGCAGTTTGCCAATATTTTTTTCGATATCTTTATCCGAAAGATTCAGGAAACTGGTATGGGGTTCGATTTTTCCGGCCTTGATAATCGCCTCGTCGCTAATATTTTCATTTCCGGTTACCGTTATTTTTTTTACATCACTGAAACTGGATTGAAAATAAACAAAAATCATGATCAGCAAAAAGAAAAGGGACAAGTAAATAACCATTCTTCTGTTCGTTTTTTGTTTCCGTTGTGTCTTTAATTTGGGAATACGGTCTTCAATCGGCACAACCTTATGCTTGTCCATGTCCTTCCCCCATGTAAATGCAAATAACTGAACACTTTCCTTATTATGGAAAGAGGAAGAAAAACAGCGTTTTGTCAGCTGTTCTTCTTCTTCTTCAAAGGTCAACATCCAGTTTGAGTCAAGTCTATTAAATTATAACATAATTCGAAGGGCTCGATGTGGCATTTTTTAGCTTTTCCTGCCGATTATCTCCACTTCGGTTTCGATATCAATATTATGGAGCTCTTTGATTTTTTTCTTAATGAGAGAAATCAGCCCCAGCACATCTGCGGCCTTAGCATCCCCTGTGTTCACAATAAAGTTGGCATGCATATCCGAGATTTGTGCACCTCCCACTGAGGTTCCTTTTAATCCCGAAGATTCGATCAGCTGGCCGGCATAATTAGGGAGCGGATTTCGAAACACACTTCCACAGCAAGGGTAATTCCAAGGCTGTGTATTTCTGCGGTAATCCTTGTTCTTTTTCAGCTCCGCCATAATGGTTTCACGGTCGCCTTTTTCCAATACCAGCACCGCTTCCACACAGATTCCTCCTGTTTTTTGAAGGATGGAGGTTCGGTATGAAAATTTCATTTCTTCGTTCGTATACCACTTTAAATCTCCATCAGGTAAGAGTACGAGAGCTTTCTTCAGAATTTTTGACATATCGGAGCCGTGGGCACCGGCATTCATGAAGACCGCCCCACCGACTGAGCCAGGGATTCCTGCGGAAAATTCAAGACCGGAGTATCCCTCTCTGGACAATACCGTTGCCAGTTTTACGATGGAATATCCGCCACCAACTGTAAATTCATCCCCATTTCGTTCAAGTCCGTCCAGCCCGTCCCCGAGCTTAATGACAACTCCCTCGATTCCTTCATCGGAAACGAGCAGGTTAGATCCTCTCCCGATCGCCCGGAAAGGAACACCTGAATCCTTAATATAGGTCATTCCTTTTTTCAGAGAATTTGTGCTGTTTGGTTCAAAAAACAGATCGGCAGGTCCTCCGATTTTTAATGTTGTATGATGTTTCAGCGGTTCGTTTTCCAGAACTTTTCCCAAGTTCTCGCCCCGCAGCTGTTCTGCAAGTGTCGTCAAAAAAATCCCCCCTATATTCTTTTATATCAACGCTTTAGCGTTTTATGTTTTCCATAAGTTTAACCACGTTGGCTGCCGCCTGTGGCATTCCAAGCTCTTTGGATGCCTGGTGCATATGGCTCCAGTTTTCCTGGTTATCCAAAATACGGTCTACTTCTTCAAGCAGACGGGAACCGTTCATATCCTTTTCAAGGACTACAACCGCTGCCCCATTTTTTTCCAGAGCACGCGCGTTCTTTTCCTGATGGTTGTTGGTTACATAAGGACTCGGTATTAAAATACTAGGAATTCCGAGCGCCGTCAATTCCGCGATGGAGGTTGCGCCGGCACGGGCCACCACCAGGTCCACCCCTGCAAGAAGTTCCGGCATATTGTGAACGAAAGGAACAATGGTCACGTTCGCCGGACTGCCTGACTCGTTCACGGCTTTAAGTACATTTTCGTAATGGACATCTCCTGTCACATAAACGAACTGGTAGCTTTTTTGGCCTGCTTCGGAGAGCACATCAAGAAAGGCTTCGTTGATCGGCCGTGCCCCGCGGCTTCCTCCGACAATCAATACCGTCTTTTTCCCGGGATCAAGGTTTAAAGACCGTTTCCCTTTTGCGCCGTCCGTGCCCATCACTTCAGATGCACGAGGATTACCGGTAAATACCACCTTTTCCTGTGGAAAGAATGATGCACTCTCTTCGAACGAAATCGCAATCTTCTTCACATAACGGCTCAAGAATTTATTCGTAAGGCCCGGCACACTGTTTTGTTCGTGGATCAAGGAAGGGATGTTCAGACTGCTTGCTGCATATACAACCGGTCCGCACACATATCCCCCTGTTCCTACTACCACATCCGGCTTAAATTCCTTCATAATTTTCTTGCACTTTGAAACTCCTTTTAAAAACCGCATCACAGTTTTGGCGTTTTCCATTGAAAGGCTTCTCTTGAAGCCGGTAATGTGAATGCTATTAAAAGGGATGTTCTCCCTGGGCACAAGCTTGCTCTCCAAGCCTTTTTCCGTGCCAATATATAAGATCTCCGCATCCGGATGAATTTTTTTAATTTCCTTGGCCAGTGCAAGTGCAGGATATATATGTCCCCCTGTACCACCGCCGCTCAATACAATTCTCATAAAGCACCTCCGTTACCGTATATAAAAACAAGACAGCCCTGTCATCACAATGACAGGGCATGTGAAAGACAAATAAGTTATAGCCGCTAACACCGTTGACCCTGAAACTGCAGCTGTTTCACTTCTTTGTCCATAAAATTCCGGCACTATTTGTTGCATTTAATGCTTGGCGTACCGACTGATGTTCAGCAAAACACCGATGGAGGCAAGCATCAATGTCAACGACGATCCTCCATAGCTGATCAGCGGGAGCGTAATCCCTGTTACTGGTATCAAGCCTGTAACAACCCCTATATTGATCATTACCTGAATGGCAACCATTCCGATGATCCCAATCGCCAAAAAACTGCCGAACAAATCCGGAGCCCCAAGAGCTATACGTACACCACGCCACAGCAAAATGCTGAACAAAAGAAGGACGAGTGCCCCGCCGATGAAGCCTAATTCTTCTGATAGAATCGCAAAAATAAAATCGGTCTGCGGCTCGGGCAAATAGCCAAACTTCTGCCGGCTTTGTCCGAGTCCAAGCCCCATCAAACCGCCCGGTCCCAATGAATAAAGCGACTGGATAATCTGAAAACCGCTGCCCAGTTCATCGCTCCATGGATCCAGAAAGGACGTGATCCTTTTAATGCGGTAAGGAGCTGAGATAATCAGGCCGGCAAATCCAACCAGCCCTACAAATCCCAAGCCAACAAAATGGGAGATTCTTGCTCCTGCTACAAAAATCATGACAATGCTCGTACCGACCATCACCGAGCCTGTTCCGAGGTCAGGCTGCAGCATGATCATGGCGAAAGCAATCATGACGAGTCCAAGTGTTGGAATCAGCCCTTTCTTAAAGGATGTAATCTTTTTCTGGTGTTCTGCCAAATATTTAGCCAAAAAAGTGATCATTGCAAGTTTCATAAATTCTGAAGGCTGAATGGAAAATGCGCCAACGCCAATCCAGCTTCTTGCGCCTCCGCGCACCATTCCCACACCGGGAATCAACACACCAATGAGCAAGACAAAACAAATAATTAAAAGGATCTTGGCCCAGGTGCGCCAGGTCATATAATTGACATTCATGATGAAAAACATAGCAGCCACCCCTACCCCGGCAAAAAGCAACTGCCGTTTGGCAAAGAAGAACGGATCATTGAACTTTACTAAAGCCCAGTCCGCACTGGCGCTGTATACCATTACGATACCTATAGATAACAAAAGCAAGGTGGTGCCAATTAAAATAATATCCGGTGTGCTTCGTGTCGCAGGCAAAAGAAACACCTCAACTCTACTGTATTTGCTCGTTCCAAAACCAGCATGTACAAACTCTATTTAAGTTTATGCACAGAGTTGATAAAGATGTCCCCTCTTTGTTCAAAAGTTTTAAACTGGTCCCAGCTTGCACAAGCCGGGGAAAGAAGGATAACGTCGCCTTCAGTAGAGCTCTGATAAGCGGCAGGAACGGCTTCCTCCACATTATCAACCAGTTTGATGTCTTCTATTCCCGCAGCTTTGGCTGCACGCTCAAGCTTTGGAGCAGTCTGGCCGAACAAAACGATCGTCTTGACCTGCTTCAGCTGCGGAACGAGATCGTCAAATTCATTTCCTCTGTCCAGCCCGCCGGCAAGCAGGATGATTTTTTGGCCAAATGCCGAAATCGCCTTTTGTGTAGCCAGAATGTTTGTGGCCTTAGAGTCGTTATAGAACTTTCGTCCCTGAATGGTATCCACATATTGAAGGCGGTGTTTAACTCCGGTAAAGGTTTTTAATGTCTTTCGGATCTGCTCATTTTTCGCACCCGCCAGCTTGGAAGCTGCAACCGCTGCAAGAATGTTCTCCAAATTGTGCTGACCTGGCAGCACGATCTCTTTCAATGAAATGATTTCTTCACCTTTAAAGTAAAGGCTTCCTGCTTTTATGTATGCCCCTTCCGGACATTCCGACTTCACAGAAAACGGTACTTTTGTTCCTTTTGACTGAAGAACAAGATTTAACACCGCTTCATCGTCCTGGTTATAAACGGCAAAATCGCTTTCCTGCTGGTTGCCGAAAATTTTCCCTTTGGCAGCTGCATAGTCTTCAAAAGACCCATGATAGTCAAGGTGGGCCTCAAACAGATTAAGAAGCACTGCAATTTTTGGTGCAAAGGCTTGGGTGCCCATCAATTGAAAACTGGACAGCTCTGCCACAATAATTTCCGATGCCTTGGAACGATCGGCCACCTCACTAAGAACGGTGCCAATATTCCCGGCAACAACCGGTTCTCGACCGCTGTTTTTCAGCATTTCTCCAATAAGGGTTGTCGTCGTTGTTTTGCCATTTGATCCTGTAATGCCGATCATTTCCGCACGCGACACCAGCCCTGCGATCTCTACCTCAGTGATCACAGGAATCTCCCGCTTTACGGCTTCACTCACAATTGGATTGCTATAAGGGATTCCAGGATTCTTAACCACAAAATCAGTAGGACGGTCCAATAAGGAAAGAGGATGTTCTCCGCAAATCACCTCATATCCTTCATTGGACAAAACCTTAGCCTGCTCATTTTCTTCGAATGGAGTTCGGTCATTAACAACGACTTGAGCTCCATAGGACTTAAGAAGTTTGGCTGCAGCAAAACCGCTTTTAGCCAACCCGAGAACCAGCACATGTTTCCCTTGAAAAGCATTCATTTCATTCATTTTATACCCACACCTCTAAATAGATTCCAAGGGCTGCAAACAGCAGACCAACGCTCCAGAACGTTACTACAATTCTCCACTCCGACCAGCCGCTAAGTTCATAATGGTGGTGAAGAGGACTCATTTTAAAGATTCGTTTTCCTCTCGTCTTAAATGACGCAACCTGAAGCATAACCGACAAGGTTTCAATGACAAATACCCCGCCGATAATCACTAAGAGCAGCTCCAGCTTTAAAATAATGGCGATGGCACTAATCGCTCCGCCAAGCGCGAGCGACCCGGTGTCTCCCATAAATACTTTTGCAGGATGTGCATTAAATACAAGGAAGCCCAAAACGCCACCAACCACTGCCACAGAAAACAGAGCAGTTTCATAATGATGAAGGTTCGATGCAAGCACTGCAAAAGCGCCAAAGGCAATTGCAGCTGTACCGGAAAGAAGCCCGTCAAGTCCGTCGGTCAAATTGACAGCGTTGCTAGCCCCAATCAGCATAACGACAACGAGAACAGGATAAAACCAGCCGACATCAAAAGAAAAATCGGTTCCCGGTACATTAATTTCAGTTGAAAAGCCGGTTTTGATCAAGCCAATGTAGAAGATGGCTGCAATAACCAGCTGGCCCACCAGCTTTTGCTTGGAGGTAAGCCCCAGATTTCTTTTCTTGGCCACTTTAATAAAATCATCAAGAAAACCGACAATGCCATACCCGATGGTCACCAGCAGAAGGAGGTATGTTTCTGTTTTCAATCCGAAGAACTTCCATGTCATGATATAAGTGGCAAGCGCGAGCGCGACAATGATAATAATGCCGCCCATTGTTGGCGTACCTGACTTTTTTTGATGCGATTTCGGCCCCTCTTCACGAATGCTTTGCCCGAATTTCAATTTTCGCAAGAAAGGAATAAAAAATGGCGAGCTTAATACAGCAATGAGAAAAGAAGCAAGAAGTGTAAATAATAATACTTGTTCAATCATTTTCCTGCCTCCTGGACATCATCAATAAATGGTTTCACAATCGATTCAAGCGCCATACCGCGTGATGCTTTAAACAACACAACCGTGTCTTCTGATAAAAGAGAGGAAATGGCCCCGGCTGCTTCTTCTTTGGTAAGGAAAACAGAAACATTCTGGCCCGGAATATTTTTTTTCTTAATCTCTTCGCCAATCCATTTGCCTTTTTCCCCTACCGTTATGACCTCTGAAATGGTTTCGTCAATATGGGCAGCGACTTTCCGGTGCATCTCTTCCTCGGAAGGGCCAAGCTCATACATGTCCCCAAGCACCAATACTTTTTTCTTGTAATTTGGCAAGTCTTTAACAGCCTGGATCGCAGCTATCATACTGGTCGGGCTCGCATTGTAAGCATCATTGATTAAAAGTGCTCCGTGCTGCCCGCGATATTTTTCCAGACGCATGTTCGTGAGGGTAATATTTTTCAGTCCTTCATTAATCGCGCTGTCTTCGATATTCAAATAGTGACCGACCGCAATGGCATAGGCAGCATTCTTCACATTATGTGTACCTAAAAGCGGCAAGGAATAGATCGTTGATTCTCCCTCAAGGCCAAACGTGAATCCATCTTCGTCGCCTTCCTGATTCACAATTTTCACCGTGCAGTCTTCATCATATCCGCATTTGAGAACGTTCGGTGAGGAAAGATGGGAAAGCAAAGGCTCATCTCCATCTACGATTAAAAGGCCGCCTTCTTTCAAACCATCTTTAATCTCGAGTTTCGCTTTTGCGATACCTTCCCTGCTCCCCAAATATTCAATATGCGACTCACCGATGTTGGTCACAATCGCCAAGTCGGGCTGTGACAGCTTGCTGAGCAGTGATATTTCCCCGAAGTTGCTCATTCCCATTTCAAGAATGATCACTTGCGTATCATTGTCCATGGATAAAATCGTAAGTGGCAGACCAATATGATTGTTATAATTGCCTTTGGTTTTGTGTGTCTTAAAGGAGGTGGAAACTACCGCTTCAAGCAGATCTTTTGTTGTTGTTTTCCCATTGGAGCCTGTTACACCAATCACAACTGGTTTGACCTTTTTCAAAAATACCCTGGCCGCCTGCTGAAGCGCTTCAATGGTGTCCTTCACAATGAGAAGAGGAAACGCTGGGTCCAGCTCTTGGGGAATCGGCGTACCTTCCTGCCAAAGTGAGGCTACCGCTCCCTGCTCAATCGCCTGTAATAAGAAGTTATGCCCATCAAATTTCTCTCCTGCAATCGGAATGTACAGCGACTGAGGGGAGTTCTCCCTTGAATCCTTGGTTACTTCCTGAATCACTGTACTCTCAATATTTCCGCGTGTGGACGCAGCTATCCCTATCAATTCTTTTAAATCGAGTTTCATTACTATTTCGCTCCAATCGCTTCTGCAGCTACTTTCCGGTCATCAAAATCCAGCACATCTTTTCCGATGATCTGGTAGGTTTCATGTCCTTTTCCGGCAATTAAGATAATATCATTTTCTTCTGCCAGGTTAACTGCATAGTTGATCGCATCTCTGCGGTCCAGTATGACTTTATATTCTCTGTCTTCCACTCCGGCTTGCATATCCTGCAATATGGCTTCTGGATCTTCTGTCCGTGGATTATCTGAAGTAAAGATGGCGATGTCGGAATACTCCGCCGCAATCTTTGCCATCAGCGGCCGTTTAGTGCGGTCACGGTCTCCGCCGCAGCCTACTACTGAAATCACTTTTCCGACCGCAAACTCCTTCACGGTAACGAGAGCATTCTCCAGGCTGTCGGGTGTATGGGCATAATCCACAATAACCGTGAAACATTGGCCTTCATCCACCGTTTCAAACCGCCCCGGTACTCCCTTAACATTTTCCATGGTTCTGATGATGGAGTCAATCGGAATTCCGGATAAAAGCGTGGCCGAAACAGCAGCCAGAACATTGTATACTGAAAATTTCCCAACAAGCTTCAGTGAGACCTGTTTTTCTTCAAAAGGTGTAACCAGCGTAAAGGTCGTGCCTTTTCCGGTCACCTTAATATCCTTCGCCATAATATCACTTTTTTGTTCAATACCGTAGGTTAAAATTTGAGCGGCTGTCATTTTCTCAAATTCTTTGGATGCTTTGTCATCTCGGTTTAGAATCGCGATTTTTTCCTTCTTCCCGGCGTATGTATTGCCAAGCTGTGCGAACAGAAGGCCTTTTGCCCTCAAGTAGGTTTCCATATCCTTGTGATAGTCCAGGTGATCCTGTGTTAAATTGGTAAATACCGCAATATCGTAATCACAGCCCCGCACACGGCCCATATCAAGAGCATGGGATGAAACTTCCATAACGGCGGCTTCCACTTTCTGGTCATTCATTTCTTTGAATGCCTTTTGCAGAAAAAGAGATTCGGGTGTGGTATTGGAGACTTTATGGCTCACACCGTTTATTTTCATGTCGATGGTACCGATCATTCCTGTTCTTTTGCCCGCATCTGCAAATATCTGCTCAATCAGATGGGAGGTTGTTGTTTTCCCATTTGTGCCCGTCACGCCGATCAAATGAAGTTTCGTAGTGGGATGATCATAGAAGACATTGGCCAGAACCGCCAGAGACCTTTTGGTATCATTAACGATAACGACCGGCACAGAATCAATTTCCTCAAGCGGTTTTTCAGCAAGAATCGCTGAAGCACCGTTTTCAACCGCCTGCCTGGCATAGTTATGCCCATCTACGGTGTAGCCCTCGATGCATACAAACAGACTTCCTGGCCCTGCTGTTCTTGAATCCATTTCAATCGATGTAATTTCCACGTTCATTTCATCATCTGTTTTATAGTTTATTAAATGATTTACTAGTGTTTTAAGTTCCACGTTATCAAGACCTTTCTAAAAGTGTTCTCATCAGAAAAAGAAGCCATGGCTTGCGCCCGGCTATTTTGCATTCTTATCTATTTTAATCCTCCGAACCCGGTTTGTCACCCATAAACAGGCGAATAACCGATCCGGGTTTCAATTTTACGCCAGGAGCAGGTGCCTGTTTAACAACATACTTTCCGCTACCCGAACTCTGGATTTTCAAATCATACAATGAACCCTTTATTTCTTTGGCTGTTTTTCCAACCAGGTTTGGAACCTTGATCAGCTCCTGATCCAGCCAGGATTTTTTCTTTTCGATCTGATTCTTTCTTTTTTCAACCCCCATGGCGCGCAGGCTGTCATCGATGATTTTCCCTACAATTGGAGCAGCCACTGTACCACCGAACTGTATGGTGTCTTTCGGGTTATCGACCGCTACATACACAACCAGCTGTGGGTCATCCGCCGGCGCCATACCGATAAACGATACAATATGATTGTTTTGAAGATATTTCCCGTCTTTGGCTTTCTGTGCTGTTCCTGTTTTGCCTCCAACCCTGTAGCCATCGACAAAGGCATTGCCACCAGTTCCTTGGGCAACTACTGTCTCCAGTGCATGGCGGACTTCTTCAGATGTTTTTTCCGAGATAACCCTCCTCTTCAGTTTAGGCGTTTGCTTCATCACGGTTTTCCCTGTTGCCGGGTCGACGAGTTCTTTGGCAATATAGGGTTCATACAGAAAGCCGCCATTTATGGCTGCAGATACCGCAGTGACCTGTTGAATCGGTGTCACCGACACCCCCTGGCCAAAAGCTGTGGTCGCGAGTTCAAGGGGTCCAACATTTTTTAAATTAAACAAAATTCCTGTTCCTTCTCCCTGAAGATCGATGCCCGTTTTCTGGCCGAAGCCAAAATTTTTGATATAGGAAAACAGTTTTTCCTTGCCCAGCCGCTGACCGAGAATGACGAAGCCGGGGTTGCATGAATTCTGTACACCTTCTAAAAATGACTGGCTGCCGTGTCCTCCTCTTTTCCAGCAGCGCAGCTTTCTGCCTCCCACTTCAATGGAACCGGGATCATGAAAGTGATCCTTTTCAAGGTCGACCTTATTTTCTTCAATGGCCGCTGCCAAAGTTATAATTTTAAACGTAGATCCTGGCTCATAGTTCGCCCAAACCGGCAAATTCCGGTTATAAACCTCCGGCGATACTTTCCGGTATTCTTCAGGATTAAAATCCGGCCGGCTCGTCATGCCCAGAATTTCCCCTGTATTCGGGTTCATCGCAATCGCTACAGCGCCGTCTGGATTATATTTTGCCTGTGCAATGTCCAGCTCCCGTTCAATGATCGTTTGTACTTTGGAATCAATGGTCAATTTAAGGTTGTATCCATCTTTCGGGCGTTCATAATCATCGGAAAGCGAAGGCATTCGGCGTCCCCTTGCATCAGAGAAAAACGAGACATGCCCCTTTGTGCCTTTTAGTTCTTTGTCATAATAGGCTTCAAGCCCCATAAGCCCCTGGTTGTCGATCCCGGCAAATCCGAGAACATGGGACAGATAGCTGCCAAAAGGATAATGTCTTTTGCTGTCTTCTGCAATAAAGACGCCGGAGAGGTTAAGCTCCCTCACTTGGTTTGCCTTTTCATTGCTGATTTTTCTCCCACCCTGATCCATGCGGATGATGGAAGACTTTTTTGTTATTTTTTTATATACATCAAGCTGGGAAATATCCAGCACAGCAGCAAGTTTTTTTGATGTTTCCACAGGCTCCGAAATCTGTTTGGGGATGACAAAAACGGTGGGGGCACTGACATTGGTCGCCAGTGGTACATCATTCCTGTCCAAAATTTCACCCCGCTGCGGTTCAAACGGGATGTTCCGGCTCCATGAGTCCAAGGCTTTTCCCGTAAGCCAGTCACCAATCACAAATTGCACATATCCCAGGCGGACACCGATGATAAAAAAGATACAAAGACCGAAAGTTAACACCAAAATTAATCGCCTACGCACCGTCACATTTGAAACACGCACATGATTACCTCCTCCACATGGCTCGTTCCAATATATGCTTGTACATAGGCGATTAGAACGAAGGACAAGTCCTGATCAGTCCTTCATCGTTGCTATTGAGATGTTCCGCTTTCCTCTTCGTCACTCAAATTGACAGACGGCATTTCCGGTTTTTGAAAATCAACGGTGAGATAATCCTTCTCTTTGACGATTGAACCCTTTTTCAGGCTTTGGCTAACGGCGTAGCCGGTTCCTTTAACCGATGCATCCAGATCCATCATCTTGGAAAATTTCAAAACGTCGGAGAGTGACCAGCCCGTAAGATCCGGCATTTGCACATTACCATCCGTGCGCAAAATAACCCTCTCTCCAGGAAGCAGGCGCTCCCCTGCGGCAGGCTGTTGGGAAACCACTTCTGAACCACTTCCCAGCGTCACAGGTTTCATCCCTGAGCTCTTCAGTTCACTTTCAGCAGCGGATGCCGCTTTATTCGTATAATCATTTATTTTGACAGAGCTGTCAGATACCGTTTTTTTCTCTTTCTTTTCTTCTTCCGGCTCAATGTTCATATATTGCAGACTGTTTTTCATAACGGTCGTAAAAATATCGGCAACAGGGTAGGAACCCAGCTCCGTCGGCTTAAGATGAGGCCGATCCACCGCCACATAAACAAGCAATTTAGGATCATCTTTCGGGGCCATCCCCATGAAGGAGAATATGTTTTGTCCCCAACCATGTGCATATTGACCCGTCTCTTTATCTACCACCTGTGCGGTTCCCGTTTTTCCGGCGATGGAATATCCCTTAATTTGGTAGGGCTTTCCGGTCCCTTTTGTTACAACCGTTTCCAGGATATCTCTTTCTTCTTTTGCTGTTTCTGCCGAAATAGGATTTCCAACAACTTCCGGTTTATGCTGCATCAGGACTTTTTTGGTTGCCGGATCTACCACCTTGTCGATTACAAACGGCTTCATCATCTTGCCTCCGTTGGCAATCGCAGTGGCCGCCTGGATCTGTTGGATTGGCGTAACCGTGGTACCTTGTCCGAAGGCGGTTGTCAACTTTTCAATTTCATAATTATATAGAATTCTTCCGGATTTTTCGTTCGGCAAATCAATTCCTGTCGGCTTGTCGAGTCCGAACTTTTTCAAATAGTTCAACAGCCGGTCATAGCCCAGCTTCTCCCTTGCAAGTTTGGAGAACAGAACATTGGAAGAGTTTTGGACCCCTTCATTGAAGGTTATGGTTCCCCAGCCCACCTTATTATGGTCACTGATCGGGCGGTTGTGAGGAATTTTATATTGCCCGGATTTGTAGGTTTCGTTACCGTTGTAAACGCCCTCTTCAATCGCTGCGGCCAGTGTAAAGATTTTCATTGTGGAACCGGGTTCATATGGATCCGAAATGGCACGGTTTGTAAAATCTTTAATATCTCGCTTGTTCGGATTAAATGCAGGCCTGTTGCTCATGGCAAGAATCTTCCCAGTTTTTGGATCTGCCACGATGCCGATGATCTTCTCTGGGTTGTATTTCTTATCAGCCTTCGTCATGGCCTGTTCCAGGACAAGCTGTATTTTTTCATCCAGCGTCAGGTATACATTTGATCCATTTTTAGGCTTTTTCACTTTTTCTTTCGGATCTGGAAGCTTCACACCTTTTGTATCGCTTTTAAACGACAGGCTTCCATTGGTTTCTTTTAAGTATTTATCAAGCGTCTTTTCGAGCCCCAATGCCCCTGTGATCTCATTCTGACCGGTTTCATTGGTATAACCGAGGACAAAGGGAGCAAACGTTTGATTCGGGTAATATCTCTTGGTTTCTTCTTTGAACTCCAGGCCGTCAATTTTCAGTTTGTCGATTTTCTCCTTTTTGCTGTGGCTTAACTGTCTTCCTCCTGGTACCTGTACTTCAAACCGTTTCGGTTTGGAAAGTGTTTCTTCAATTTCATCCGGCTCCCGATCCAGAATGGGAGCTAACTGCTCCGCCGTTTTTTCGGGATCTTTAATATGCTGAAACTTTTTATCCAAAACGGCATAGAGCGTATAAGAAGGAATGTCCTCAGCAAGCGGCTGTCCGCGGTGGTCGTAGATTGTCCCGCGGTTTGCATCCAGTGTCTGATACCGTGTCCACTTTTTTTCTGCATAGGCGACCAAATCGACATTCTCTATATTCTTTGTATAGGCAATATAGAAAAACCTTCCCATCAATACAAAAAAGAGCAGGATAAAAACAGCTAATATCGCCCCTGCTCCCCAATTGAATTTGAATTTTTTCTCCATTTTCAACACCTGAATCCCGCTTAGTTTTCCAGCACTTTTACGTTTTTATCGTTAAGAGTCATCCCCAGCTTTTCTTTAGCGATTTTTAGAATGCGGTTTGGTGCACTGAGTTCAGTAACCTGGAGCTTTAGGTCGTCCACCACTTTGTTTTCGTAAGAAATTGAACGTTCAACCGATTGAATGCTGGCGTTCACTTTGTAGATGGAGGCATAGTTGGAAACCATAAGGATCGCACCGGCAATCAATAATAGGGAGGCAAAACTCCATAGAATTTTTTCCCCTTTTGTTACACGTGAGGTTCTGACTCTCGGCTGTGCCTGAGGCTGTTGCACGTAAGTTTGTTTCGGTTCTTGTTGTTGTCTCTGTGTTTGATACGCTAAATTACTCACCCATAACTCTCCTTTATTTTTGTTTTTCTGCGATTCGCAGTTTGGCCGAACGTGAACGTCTGTTGACATCAA
The DNA here is from genome assembly GCF_004127935.1 of Fictibacillus sp. S7. Taxonomy (NCBI): domain Bacteria; kingdom Bacillati; phylum Bacillota; class Bacilli; order Caryophanales; family Fictibacillaceae; genus Fictibacillus; species Fictibacillus sp. S7. Next base: position 1,293,277 of record NZ_QJKL01000001.1, read on the forward strand.
TTTCTTCTTCACGTGGTAGTATCGGCTTTCTCGTGATGTTCTTTAACACCGGTTGGTATTCCTCCGGTATGATGGGTAGCCCCGGCGGTAATGCTGGGCCTGTGCTGTGTTTTTTGATAATCGTTTTGCAGGCTCTGTCTTCGAGTGAATGGAAGGTGATGACACTGAGCCTGCCTCCCACCGACAGCAGTTCAACAGAATTTTCAAGTGCTTCTTCGAATGCCTTCAATTCATCATTTACCGCTATCCGTATGGCTTGAAAGGTTCGCTTTGCCGGATGTCCTCCAGTCCTTCTGGCCGGTGCAGGTATTGCATCTTTAATCAATTCAACCAGCTCACCGGTCGACTCTATCACATGACTTTTGCGGGCAGCCTCAATTTTCCTTGCGATTTGCTTTGCGAACTTCTCTTCGCCATATTGAAAAATAATCTTAACAAGCTTTTCATACGGCCATTCATTTACGACTTCATGAGCTGATAAGGCTGCGCTTTGATCCATTCTCATATCTAGCGGCGCATCATACTGATAGCTGAACCCCCTGTCTGCTTCATCCAATTGAGGAGAAGAGACGCCAAGATCAAACAAAATTCCATCCACTTTTGTAACTCCACGTTCCTTCAGTTCTTCTTTAATGTAGCGGAAATTGCTTTTGATGATGGTGAAGTTTCCTTCATATTCTTGAAGTGCAGCTTTTGCATGGTCAATGGCCGTGTCATCCTGGTCGAAAGCAAACAAGTGGCCTGATGTCAGTTTTGAGAGTATTAATGCGCTGTGTCCTGCTCCTCCAAGAGTGCAATCAACATAAACTCCGTCTGGTTTCACATTCAATGCGTCAACGGCTTCTTCTTTCAGTACAGTTATATGGTCAAACATGTTGTTATCCTTCCTTGTATGTAGTCAGAGAGCTTGGGAACTGTTACAGGTCAAAATCCATAAGGCTCTCGGCAATTTCACCAAAAGATTCCTCGGAAGCTGCAAAATAGTTCTCCCAAATTGGTTTGCTCCAAATCTCAATTCTATTCGATACACCTATCACTACGCAATCTTTTTCTAGTTTGGCGTATTCTCTGAGCTGTGGAGCTACATTTACTCTCCCCTGTTTGTCCAACTGGCATTCTGCTGCACCGGAAAAGAAGAAGCGGGTGAAAGCTCGTGCATCTTTTTTGGTAAAGGGCAGACTTTTCAGCTTTTCTTCAATAACCTGCCATTCTTCCAGGGGGTAGCCGAAGATACACTGATCCATACCTCGTGTAAGAATAAAGGTTGAGCCCAGGCTCTCACGGAACTTAGCAGGGATGATCATGCGTCCTTTTTCATCGATGTTATGTTGATATTCACCCATGAACATAGGACATCCCCCACTTTCTCCCCTAACTCTACCACAACCCCCCACTTTCCACCACTACCAAATTATTCGCCGACAAAAAAAAGAATCCTGCTGTCGCAGCAGGATTTTTTTACAGGATAATTATGTTTCATTTTGAACTGCCAAACTATGGCAGGTACACCAGCTTATGCATGCCGTTAAACTCAAGGTTTTCGTTTGCGAGCCGTCCGATCCAGCCGCTCCCATACTGGTTGATATAAAGGAAGGCATTCCAAACTCTTTCCTGAAGCACACCCGATGGAGCAAGGTCATTTTGAAGCTGATCAAAAACCGAGAGAGGCTCCACAAATTGCTTTCGAACCGCATGGTCCATCTTGGTGTGTAAATACGCGATTTCTTTTTTAATGCGGTTCAAATTGACTTCCGACACCTTTTGAAGGGAAGGGCTGATCTCAGTTGCCAATGATCTCATGCGTTCATGCGCCCTTTCCATTTCGGCAATCGTCTCCGCATACATCTTTTCCGTTTCATACGGCTTGTGGGTTTCATACCACTCCTGTTTACTGGAATCTGTTCCTTGCTGAAGAACTTTTCTTGGCGTTAAACCCGTTTCTTGCATCTGTTTCTCGTTTTTCTCGGTAATAAGTGTAATGGACAGCCTTGGAACGAGCGGAGGCATTTTAAAGCCAAAAAGATGAAATACTTCTTTCAGCGCCGACCAATAGGCAATTTCACCAGAACCGGCTATGAAAGCCAAGGTTGGAAACAAGCTTTCCTGCATGACGGGACGTGTAACCACATTGTTGCTGAACAGTTCTGGCTTATCTTTCGTACAGGACAAAAGCTCCTGGGCACTATACGAAACTTCATTGCTTTTCGTGTGAAAATCTCCGTTTTCGTTCCGGAACAACAGCTGCCTCTCCTGATTATGATAAATAAACAGATGGGCATTATTTTCCTGAAGCTCCACCGGTGCTGGCAGCCCTTGTTCAGCGAGTTTTTCCATCCCTTTTACAAATGCCTGATCAAGGTCCTTGTTCCGGGACACCATTTTTTCCAGCATGCCAGTTTGAAGCCGCTTGAAATGAGGTTCACCGGAATCCACCACAATTAAGCCGAACTCCCCAAACAGTTCTGAAATTAATTGAGCAAAGGAATGAACGACAGTTTTTGAAGAGGCAAAGGTTTCTTTTACCTTTGAAAGAAGCGTTTTGGTTTCAGCCGTCTCTCCGAATTCCCTAAACACCGTTTCTGCCCACTCGGCCGCTTTCCCGCTGTCCCATTCCATTAATGTGGCAGACGTTTTCAACGAATTTAGAGGAGGCAATGAAATTTTTTCCGGATGCCCATTTTTCAGGACATTCACATGGTTAATTTCATCATAATCATGATCTTCCCCCGCAATCCAGAACACAGGGACAACAGGAACTCCGAGCTGACGTTCCTGCAATCTGGCAAACTGGATGATACTGATGCACTTATGAACAGTAAGAAGAGGCCCGGTCAATAGGCCGGCCTGCTGCCCGCCGATAACCGCTACTGTTTTAGGATCTTTCAGTTTATCAATATTGCGCAGAGTTTGTTTTGAGCAGGAAAATTGAAAATTATAATCAGAAAGATAATTCGCCAATTTTTCACGCTCAAACTCACGGCTGCTGAGATCCCGCATTCTTTGTTCCATGATATCCTGGGAAAACCGAGGATAGTCATAGAGGTGCTCAACTGTAGGGGCAGCAGCTGAATAAGTTGATGCTATTTGATTTTTATCTTGCAGAGGGAATTCATCGATCCTCATAAAAGTACGTCCTTTCTCTATGTATGCAACTGCTTATAGAGTATAGCAAACTACAGTATCTCCACCAAAATGAAATGCTCGCGTTTTCAGCACACGTTATTTTCTTACTGTCACTGTATGCAAAAGAAGGGGCAGCAATCACCCGATTACTCTTTGTTCTTCTGCTCAAGTGCTTTTATCCCGTAATAAACAAATGAGGTATACGGGAGATCAAAACCTTGCTTTTTGCCCTGCGACATCAGGTAACCGCTGATTGCGTCTATCTCTGTCTCACGTCCATTATCTATGTCCCTGAGCATGGATGACCGGTTTTCTCCTGTTTTTGTGCAGATTTTCAGAACATACGACCAGAGAGACTGCCGATCGGTTCTTCCTAGAGTGATGTAGGCTTCATCAAAAAGCCTTTCTGCCAGTATTGTTAAATGAGGGTTGGTCAACACTTCGCCATTCTTTACGCCGAACAAGGCAGTGATCGGGTTAATCACACTGTTTACGACCAGCTTTTCCTGCATGATTCCAGACAATTGCTCTGCCAGTGCCACTTCGAAGCCATACTTTTTCATTCTTTCCCAAAACAGCCACTCGATGCTTCCTCTGAAGGAAGATGCCCTCACTTTCCCCCATCCGGTATGGTTTACCTTGCTTTCACTCATTTTGCTCACCCCGTGCTCCACTACAGCTGCGATGATGTTATCCTGTGGCAAGGTTTGCAGCTTTTCAAGATGACTCATTCCGTTCTGGATAAAAACCAGGGTGCTTCTCTGAAATACCTGCCTTTGGCGCAAATCACAAATAACAGTTTCCAATCCATTCTGCTTCACACAAACAACCGCATAATCCGGGAGTTCATGGTACTCGGACAGAACAACTGCACAAATTTTGTAATTCTCCTCTTCCTCTGTTCCCGTTTTTACGCTAATCCCGTCTTTATTTAGAAGATCTGCTTGATCTTTTGTTCTTGTACATACTGTTACGTCCAATCCCTCTTGACTGAAAAAGGACGCAAAAAGAAGTCCAATAGCCCCCCCTCCTATGACCGCAACCTTCATTTTGTTCGACCCCTGTCTTTTTGTATTATTCTTCATCTTATCACAAAGAAAGATTTCAGTTAGTGTGCTAAATCTTTCAAAGGGATATTCCCGCCATCAACGAAAAAAGCCCCGCTGCTTACCAGCAGCGGGGCAACATTTATGTTATACAGGGTAAACAGGATGCTTTCTTTCGCTGAATACCATTTCTTTTGAAGCAAAGAAAACAAGTCGTTGATAAAGCGTTTCTCTTAAATGAGACGGCTCAACAATATCATCGATGATCAGCTCGGATGCGAGCTTATAAACGTCAATATGTTCTTTGTACTCCTGCTGCTTTTGCTGAACATACATCACGCGTTCTTTCGGATCTTCAATTTCATTGATCTTGTTGGAGTATACGGCATTAACAGCTGCCTCCGGTCCCATTACAGCAATCTGTGCAGTAGGCAGGGCAATACAGCAGTCCGGTTCAAACGCCGGGCCGGCCATCGCATAAAGGCCTGCTCCATAGGCCTTCCGCACAATAACGGAAATTTTAGGCACAGTCACATCACTCATCGCGGCAATAAGCTTCGCTCCGTGGCGGATAATTCCTGCACGCTCCACTTTTGTACCAATCATGAAGCCTGGTACATCCGCGAGAAAGAGGACCGGAATGTTAAACGCGTCGCATAGCGTGATAAATTTAGCTGCTTTATCAGCAGAGTCAACAAACAGCACGCCGCCTTTTACTTTCGGCTGGTTGGCGATCAATCCTACCGGCCGACCTTTGATCCTTGCAAAGCCGGTGACAAGTTCGGCCGCAAAAAGTTTCTTGATTTCAAAAAAGCTGCCTTCATCCGCTACCCTGTTGATAAACTCGTACATATCAAAAGGAACGTTCTGGTTTTTGGGTACGATCTCGCCAATTTCCCTTCCGGGCGCAGGTGGTTTTTCCTCCGTAATTTCCGGCTTGTGCTTATAATTGGCTGGAAAATACGATAAATAGGTTCTTGCATGAGCGATGGCTTCCTTTTCATCCGCTGCGAGAATATCTCCGCACCCGCTTACTGTACAATGCATTCTTGCTCCGCCCATTTCTTCCAGCGTCACTTTTTCTCCAATGACTTTTTCCGCCATTCTCGGTGATCCAAGATACATGGAAGCATTTTGATCCACCATGATGACCACGTCACAAAACGCAGGGATATAAGCCCCTCCTGCTGCTGAAGGTCCAAATAACAGGCAGACCTGCGGAACCATGCCGGACATTTTCACCTGGTTGTAAAATATTCTTCCTGCCCCCCGGCGGTTGGGAAACATATCAATTTGGTCTGTAATCCGTGCACCGGCAGAGTCGACCAAATAGAGCATTGGAACCTTCAGGCGCTGTGCCGTTTCCTGAATGCGGATAATTTTTTCAACTGTCCGCGCTCCCCATGACCCCGCTTTGACAGTCGAATCGTTAGCCATGGCACAAACGGTCTGACCGTTTATTTTTCCTGTTACCGTAATGACTCCGTCTGCCGGAAGATCGCCAGCCTGATTATTGGCGAACAATCCATCTTCCTCATAAAATTCCCCTTCATCAAATAATAGCGAAAGGCGCTCTCTGGCAAATAGTTTATTTTGAGAAGCATTTTTGGCGTGATACTTTTGTGCCCCGCCTTCCTTAATCTTGCTGACTAGTGTTTCGTACGACACATCTGTTTTTGTAGAATCCATGGTATCCCTCCGTTTGCATTAAAGAGTGAGCGCTCGTTCAGTTCATATCCAACCCATCAGGCCAGAGTGACCAGCACATCTCCTTCATTTACGAAATCCCCAACGGCTACTTTTATTTCTTCTACCGTACCTGCTGCTTCCGCTTCAATAGGAATTTCCATTTTCATGGATTCAAGAACAACCACACTTTGCCCGGCAGTGACTTGATCCCCCTCTGAAACCGCGATATTCCATACTGTTCCTGCCATAGATGCTGTTACCTGTTTCATGTTCAAACACTCCACTCTTATTGGTTTTGTTCAATCAGCTTGGGCTTTTCCATTAAAAAACCCGTTGTATAGTTTCCTTGTTGAAAATCGGTATCTTCCAGTATTTTTTTGAACAGCGGGGCGTTGGTTTTGATACCTTCCAAATAAAATGAATCAAAGAATTCAGAGGCTTTTTTGAGACAATCGGCCCTGTTGGAATCGCTTACAATAATTTTCGCAATCATTGGATCGTAGAAAGGTGAAACCGTATTTCCTTTTTCATATCCAGCGTCGATCCGGATTCCTTCTCCTTCCGGAAGGCGCAGATCCTTAATCTTTCCTGGTGATGGCAGGAACTTTGCCGGATCTTCAGCATACAGACGGAATTCGATACTGTGGCCTTGCTGCTGCACTTCATTCTGCAGGAGTGCCAGTGGTTTTCCTTCAGCGACTTCGATCTGCCACCTCACCAGGTCAAGGCCTGTTGTCATTTCGGTAACCGGATGCTCCACCTGCAGCCGGGTATTCATCTCCAGAAAAAAGAAATTTGCGTTCTCGTCGACAATGAATTCGACAGTCCCGGCATTGGTGTAAGATACCGACTGAGCTGCCCTTACTGCGGCTCTTCCCATCTTCACGCGCAATTCCTCTGTTAAATACGGGGATGGCGATTCTTCAATAACTTTTTGATGACGCCTTTGAATGGAACAATCTCTCTCGAACAAATGGATGACATTGCCCTGTTGATCACCAAACACCTGAACTTCAATATGCCGTGCCGGACTGATGTATTTTTCAATAAACATGCGGTCATTGCCAAAATACATCTTGGCCCTTTGCTGGCTGGATACAAATTGTTTTTTTAATGTTTCTTCATTGTCACACTTTACCATTCCAATTCCGCCGCCACCTGCGCTTGCCTTCAGCATCACTGGGTAGCCTATTTGACTGGCAATGGTCAGTGCTTCTTCTGCATCATTAATTGGATCGATCGTTCCCGGCACTACCGGAACCCCCGCTTTTTCCATCGTTCGTCTTGCCTCTACCTTATCTCCCATAGCTTCTACTACTTGCCATGACGGACCGATAAACGTGATTCCGAGCTCTTCTATTTGTTTAACAAATGTTCCATTTTCAGAAAGGAAGCCGTAGCCCGGATGGATAGCGTCCACATTTTCCTTTTGGGCAATTTCAATGATTTTGTCCTGATTCAAATAGGATTTTACAACCGGAGGCTCCCCAAGATGATAGGAGCGTGTGGCCTGCTGTACATAAGGCAAATCTTTGTCAGCATCCGAATATACCACTATGGATTCTATCCCCATCTCTTGACAGGTGCGTACAATCCTGGCCGCTATTTCTCCCCTGTTTGCAATTAGTATTTTTTTCACTATATATCCTCCCTTCGCTGCCTAAATAAGCTATTTCGACAAAACCAACCAAAATTCCTTTTGCGGAAACGCCAACAAAACGAATATTTCTTTTTTAAAGAATTTTTAGCATAATTAGTATATACTAAAAGTGAGATCTTCAACAGAGTCATTAGAGGGGGAACTGAAAATGAACACCAAAGAAAAGTACGCCGTAAAACGCTTGGTAGTCAACTATAAAACTCTTGAAGAGTTCAAGCAGTTCAAGGAATATGGCATACAGGAATTGTCGATGCTCGAAGACCTTCAGGACAACATTATTGAAAATGACAGTGAGTCTCCATTTTACGGAATTTATTTTGGCGACAAATTGGTTGCCCGAATGAGTTTATATCGAATTGAGGCTGCTTACGACCGTTATTTTAGCCCTCCGCAGGATTATTTCGAGTTGTGGAAGCTTGAAGTACTGCCTCAATTCCACGGCAAAGGCTATGGAAGAGCGCTCGTTCAATTTGCGCAGTCATTTAACCTTCCTGTCAAAACGAATGGCAGACAGCAATCAAGCGGTTTTTGGGAGAAGATGGGCTTCGAAGCGGTAACGTATAATGAAGAACGAGACCGTGGGGAAAATCCATATGTCTATTTTCCAAAGGGTGTTACAGAACAAACACGTTAAAACCGATCTCATGACAGCAAAAAGATGGCGGGTTCGCCATCTTTTTTATTTTTCCAGTTTCTGAAGTCCTTCCACCTGAAACATGAGAGAACCGGATTCTTCCTCTGTCCCGACAATTTTTCTGGCCCGGTCCATAATTTCAATGAGCGCCTTATAGTCCTCACATACCAGTTTGTATTCATGATTCAGTTTTTGAAGGTGGGTCTGGTATTGGGCATTTTGGGACTTTAGCTCTTCCACCTGGTTCCGGAGTTTAATCATTTCTTGATCGGAACGCCTTTCTTCGGAAGATTTGAAATTTTTCAGGAAGACAATAACATCATCCAACGACAAAACCTTTTCTTTCGAAACCCTATAATCTTCCTGTTTTGCAGCCTGATCTACCATCGGGTCATTGCTTTCCTCGGACGTACTTTTGCCTTTGCTTCTTTCTTTTCTTTGCCTTTTGGCAATGGCAATTGCAGATTCATACCGTTTGCGAATCAGTGAGTTCCATCGGAACCCACAGGCAGCAGATGTTCTTGAAAGCTTTTCTCCCACTTCTTCAAACGCTGCAAGCTGTGTGCTCCCTTCTCTGATATGGCGAAGAACAACTTCTGCTAGCAATACATCCTCTTCCTGGTTCCAAGCATCCTGGCGAACTACAGTCAACCTAATCCCTCCATTGTTTATGTCGTTTTTACATAGATATGCTATTACTAGATAAGATAGACTTTAGTTCTAGTAAGATGAACGTCTCCATCGTACGTTTTCCCATTCGCCAGGATACTATACTTAGCAATTTGACCGTAATATCCGCTTAAATATTGTTATTAAAGAAGGCTGAAACCGCATGGTGATGAACATCCGATTCCCACAGTTGGGCACACGCTTTTATTTCATCCTCCACCCTTTTGTCGACGTTTCTTCCTTTCAGGCTGTCCAGATATACTTTTTTATAGGCCTCAAGTACTTCAACTGCGTGTTCTGTATATCTGTTCAAATAGCTGCAGCATTCTTCAACCAGGCTTCCATTTTTGATTAAATGCTGCAAAAATCCTTTTTCTGCTGCTTGTTTGGCCGTGATTTTTCCGGCTGACCACAACAAATCAAGAGCTTGCAGTTTTGGGATTCTTTCCATCAGATAAGTGCCTCCGCCCCATCCTGTTGTAATCCCCAGTGTTCCTTGAATGAAGCCCACCTTGGCATTTGCCGAGGCAATTCGCAGATCACAGGCCGCGGCAATCTCACACCCTCCTCCAACTGCTGTTCCATTCAAAAGTGCCACAGTGGGCTTTGGAAAGTAAAATAGCTTTTTTAAAACCTTTCCCATCTTGGATAACATGCTATATGCCTCATCTGAGGTTTTTAGACCGGAAAATGCTTTCAAATCACCGCCCGCGCAGAATACATCATGACCTGCTCCCCTGATGACCAGGATTTTAATATCGCCATTATGGCGTGCTTGGTCTATGTAATTCTCCAATAGCTGGATGACTTCAAAATCCACGGCATTTCTCACGTGGGGCCGGTTGATTGTAATCCAGCCTATGTTTTGCTTGATTTCATACAAGACTTTTACCATAAAAATTCCCCCTTCGCTTCATCCATATAGTTCGTTTTTCAACTGAAAAACTCCTTTAAACAAGCAAAGAGTTCACCACTGCGTAAAAAAAATAAAAAAAAACAGGAAACCTCATAGGGCTTCCCGTTCTTCATTATTTGCTGATTACTTCTTTTCCTTTGTAAGAACCGCATTCACGGCATACTCGGTGAGATAGTTTGTATTCTCCACATTGTGGACATTTTACCATACCAGGCATTTCAAGCTTGTAGTGTGTACGGCGCTTGGCTTGGCGGGTTTGGGACGTTCTGCGAAAAGGTACTGCCATGTTATCCACCTCCTTAAAATAGGTATGGGTCCGAATCATTCAGATCACCATTTTTTTACGATTTGTCTTTGTCAAAAAACTTCGCAAGATCGGCAAGTCTCGGGTCAATCCGGTTCTTGCGGTCTTCCTCGGTAACGACCTGCCATCCTTCTCCCTCAGGCGGTGCTTTTTTATCCGGCGCATCAGCCCCGGCAACCACCTTGATCGGCTTTTCAAGCAGAATTTGCTCTTGTATATATGGCATCAGATCGAGAAAGTGACCTTCTACAGTATGAAGGTTCTCCTCATCCACCGGTACCGTATAGGAAGGATCAAGAAGAAAGAGTTCGGTTGTTTTTATCGAAAATGGAAAATGGACATCCGCTAATGTATTCGCACAAGGAAGCGTCATTTCTCCCTGAATGTTCAGGTAAAAGGTAGCTCTTTGCTGTGTTACATCAGCATGTCCGCTAACATGAACAGGTGGTATATCGCGTATTTCTTTATCAAGCGACTTAAGCTCACTTGCATCAACATACTCATCAAATTCAAGCGGTTTTCGATAAAAGTTTTTTAATTCCTGTAGTGACCATTTCATATCGTTTCACCTCAAGGCAACAGTAATAATTATATCGGCCATAAAGAGAAATGTCAACATAATATCTTTACAGCATATTCTTTCAAGCTTAGGCATTTAAAGTTAAAATAAAAGTACCATTACAGCAATCAACAAGGAGGCAGATCATGAAAGCCTGCGGCATCATCGTTGAGTACAATCCATTTCATAACGGTCATTCTTATCATTTACAACTATCAAAAAAACAAACAGAAAGCGATTGTATAATCGCAGTCATGAGCGGCAACTTTCTTCAGCGTGGAGAACCTGCCATTATGTCTAAATGGGAAAGAGCAAAGACAGCCCTTATGGGCGGCGCGGATCTTATTATAGAACTTCCCTATTTGTACGCGGTGTCGCCTGCTCCGGTTTTCGCACAAGCGGGCGTCAGACTGCTTCAGGCCTTAAGAGCAAAGACTCTTTGTTTTGGAAGCGAGTCCGGAAATATTGATTTATTTTACCATACGATCTCCCAATTGGAGAAGCAAAAGGATTTATATGATGAAGCGTTCCATTCATACAGCAAACAAGGATACTCCTTTCCTAAAGCTTCCTCTCTTGCCGCCGATTCCCTATCATGGGATTCCGCTGCCCTGGATTTATCACAACCAAACAATATATTGGGAATGGAATATGTAAAAGCGATCGTTAACAGCCATGTACCAATGGAGGCACATACCATCAAACGCATTGGTGCATCTTTCCATGAAGAACGCATGGACGCCCATCAGATTGCCAGTGCAACTGCCATTCGAAAAACCTTGAATAGCTCCAAGAAGCCTTGCGTTTCTTCCATTGAACAAGCTGTTCCTTCCGATACATCCTTGATCCTTTCACACTACCTGAAGGAAAATGGACAGTTCACGACATGGGATTCCCTGTTTCCCCTCTTGCGTTACAAGCTGCTGGCTACATCTGCTGAAGAACTGCGAAAACTTTATGAGGTTGAAGAAGGTTTGGAATACCGGCTGAAGGAGACCATCCGGCACGCTGATTCTTTTCATTCTTTCATGACTGCTTTAAAAACCAAACGATACACATGGACAAGGCTGCAGCGCATGTGTCTTCACATCCTGAATCATATCTCAAGAACCGATGCAGAGGCGGCTTTAAAGGAAGGTCCCCCTTACCTCCGGATACTGGGGATGAGCGATGTAGGACAATGCTATTTAAATGCCGTTAAAAAGCAGGCGGATCTTCCCGTTCTTACGACTCTTTCCAAAATGCAGCACCCGTTGATCGACCTGGAAAAGCGTGTATCGGCGGTTTACTTCGGCGGTTATCCGCAAACCGTTCTTACAAAAAAAATAAAGGAGGAATACAGTACCCCTCCTTTACGCTTTCAAAAAGATAAGGGTCTATTCATTTGACCCTTATTTTTTAGTTTTTAATTTTTTTAAATAATCCAGAGCATCATCCATTTTCTTAACCGGAACAATTTTCATGGAGGTGTTAATATCCTTGGCAGCCTTTAAGGCATCTTTATAATTATTGTCGCTTACCGGTGCGAAGAAGATTTCAGCTCCCGCTTTGTCAGCAGCAACAATTTTTTGCTGGATGCCGCCAATTGGACCAACCTCCTCATTGATGTTGATGGTACCGGTACCCGCAATTTTATGGCCCTTTGTCATGTCTCCCTCAGTTAACTGGTTCAAAATTTCAAGAGAGAACATAAGTCCGGCTGATGGTCCTCCAATTTCGCTCGTTTTTATGTTGATTGGTGGGTCTACCTTGATTTCTACGTCTGTCACAGGATATGTAATACCAATTCCCGCCCGTTTTTCGTTATTCTGGCTCAGCTTTTTCGGGAATTTTTCAAGCGCCACCGTCCGGTTCAGCGTTTTCTTGCCTCTTAGCACCTTCAGTTTTACTTTGTCTCCCGCTTTCTTATCGGCCAACCATTTCAAAAGCTCCTCTGTTGTTTTAACCGGCTTTCCTTCGAGCTCCACAATTTCGTCTCCGACCTTCAGTTTCCCTTCGGCAGGCATGCCGGAAATGATGCCGGTAACGTAGACACCTTTGCTGATGATATCCACTTTCTTACCGGCCTTCCTGTAGGCAACAACGGTAGCAGCGTGCTGGGAGTCCTGCATCATTTGCAGCTGGCGCTGATTGTATTCTTCGTCAGTTTCGTCTTCTGCTCTTACATTATCAGCGGGAAGCAGTTCCCTGTAATCACTTACTTTTGCATACAAATACTGCGGAATATTGGCTTTGCCAATTCGGACAGTCGTCAGCATAAAGCTTCCTTGTTCTTTATCCCCGCCTTTGACATGGATAATCGGTGCCAGTTCATTGGCACTGCCAGGTGATGTTACGTAGTAGGGCAATGGGTACAAGCCAATCACTAGGGCAATTACGATAATGCCGATCAGTGAAAGTCTATTGACCCATCCCATCTTCCGGGGATTCTGTGTATCTTTCATGATTGTTCTCCTTCCAGGTCTCAATTTTATGCTTAATGCTCTCAATTTTGCTTTTTCCTGCCTCTTCCCCGATTGATATGATTTCGTTCACATTTTTAAAAGCGGTGGAACTGAATTGTTCAACCATGGGCCGCACCATAATATCAGCAGAGATTTCATGATACCGCACAATCTCTCTTTGCATAATATCAATGCTTTGAACAATCACGTCCAAAATGGAAGCCATCTCAGGCTGAGCTTTAAAATGGGAAATGTCCACAGCAACCACGATATCCGCACCCATTTCCCTGACGACTGCAGCAGGTACCCTTTCAATGACTCCCCCGTCGACCAGCAGCCTTCCATCTATCTTTTCGGGAACAAAGATACCCGGTATAGAGATGCTGGCCCGGACTGCTTCAGCAATCGGTCCATTTCGAAAGACGATTTTTTCGCCCTTGATCAGGTCCGTAGCTACTATGGAAATCGGAATAATGGTATCTTCTATCCTTTTATTTTGTGTAAGGAGCCGGATCAATTCCTTTATTTTTTTGCCAGAAACAAAACCCATTTTTGGAACTGTATAATCCATATAATACTTTCTTTTAAACAAAGTTGCCATTTTTATGAGATTTTCATTATTATGGCCCATTCCCACCATCGCTCCCACAAGTGCACCCATGCTGCTTCCCGCGATCATGTCAATGGGAATTCCCGCCTCACGGAGCGCTTTGATCACACCGATATGTGCAAAGCCCCGTGCTCCTCCTGAACCTAGTGCCAAACCGACAATTGGCCTGTGCATTGGGGTTACCTCCTAACTGTTGTCCTTTTTAAGATATGGTCTAAAAACCTAAGCTATACGTATAAATATATGGATGGACAAGGGGATGTATGGTCAGAGATTGTTCTTTATGATCGGGGGGATCAAAGTGAAATGGAATTTTTTTAAATCGATCGCTCTTTCGGTCGCGGCGATTATCCTTGCAGGTGCAGTCATGATATTTCCCAAAGAGGCTTTCGGCGCCTCACTTGACGGACTAAAATTGTGGTGGGATGTAGTTTTCCCTTCTCTTTTACCCTTTTTTATTCTATCTGAAATCCTGATCGGATTTGGAGTGGTTCATTTTTTTGGTGTGCTGTTCGAACCTCTTATGCGTCCTTTATTCAGAGTGCCGGGATCCGGAGGGTTTGTATGGGCGATGGGACTTTCATCCGGCTTCCCGGCAGGTGCCAAACTGACCGCAAGATTATGGCAGGAAAAGCAAATTACAACCATTGAAGCAGAGCGTCTCGTCTCGTTTACGAACTGTTCAAATCCCCTCTTTATTTTTGGCGCGGTTGCAGTTGGTTTTTTCAATAATCCTTCCCTTGGAATTGTTCTTGCTTTGAGCCACTATGTGGGAAATATACTTGTCGGGCTTGCCATGAGATTTCATGGCAGGCGACGTTTAAAAGAAAAGAATACTTCCACCCCATTGCACAGGGTTCAGCCACTTCGCGCCTTACAAAAAATGCACGAAGCCAGGCTTTCTGACGGCCGTCCAATCGGCAAGCTTTTGGGAGATGCGGTTCAGTCATCCATTTCTACCCTCTTGATGATCGGTGGATTTGTTATATTATTTTCAGTGATCAACCGGGTACTGAGCCTCCTGTCGATCACCCCGCTTTTTTCCAATATCCTTGAGAAAGGTCTTTCTGTCTTTTCTATTTCGGGCTCTCTCAGTTATCCATTCATCTCAGGATTATTTGAAATTACAATGGGAAGCAAGCTGGCGAGTCAAAGTCCGTCCTTATTGATGCAGCAATGTATCGTCGTCAGTTTTATCCTGGCATTCAGCGGATTTTCAGTTCAGGCTCAGGTGGCAAGTATACTATCGGAGACCGATATCTCATTTCGGCCTTTCTTTCTGGCCAGACTGCTCCATGGTGTTTTTGCTGCGGCTCTTTCCGCCATTCTGTTTCCGGTGTTTCTCTCCCCACATTCAAAATCCGCCATCGCAGTCTGGGCGGATGGACATCTAAAGCAGTATCCCTGGTCTCATTATTACCATTATTTCTTGCAAATAGGTTCCTTGCTCACACTTACTGCTCTTATCCTCTCCATATTCCTGTGGGGCCTCAAACACTCAAAAGAGAAAAAACACCCCCGTTTTCATTAACGGGGGGTGCCAAACTTTTCTTTCAATGCATCTTGGACAGCAGGTGGAACAAGGTCGGCTACAGAGGCATGATATTTTGCCGCTTCTTTTACGATACTGGAGCTTAAAAAGGAATATTGATTGTTTGTCATCATAAAAAAAGTTTCAATTTCTTCATTTAGTTTTTTGTTGATCGAAGCAATCTGCATTTCATATTCAAAATCCGAAACCGCCCGGAGTCCCCGCAAAATAACATTGGCCCCTATACTTTTGACATAATCAATCAAAAGTCCGCTGAACGAATCCACCCTCACGTTAGGAAGGTCTCTCGTTACTTCTTGCAGCAGAGAAATTCTCTCTTCCACAGAAAACAACGGTTTTTTGCCCTGATTGTTAGCAACCACGACGATTACTTCATCAAATACGTTGGCTCCCCGTTTGATAATGTCCAAATGTCCGAGGGTAACAGGATCAAAACTTCCCGAACACACCGCTTTTTTATTCAATGCAACCACCTCATGCTCTCTTTTTAGGCATAACTTCTCTATATTCACTGACCTTGCAGCCGGTATAACGATATCGTCGTACTGCCGTAGTTTTCTTCTCTGACTTTCTTTAAATTTCCGATCGCTTGTGGCAAGCGGACAGAAGGATCATGCTCAGCCACCACCTGCACATCACGATTCAATAAACCGTATTCATCGAGTTTTTTGATATCCTCAGCGATACGCTGTCTCGCATAGGGCGGATCGAGCAAGACCAGATCAAAGGCGAACTCCCTTTTTTTCAGGGCCTTCAATGCACGATGTGACTCTATTTTATAAACCTCGCTTTGTTCTTCATAACCGCATGCTTTCAAATTACTTTTCATAACTTCTGTTGCTTTGGCATCACGGTCGACAAATATAATCTTGTCCATTCCCCTGCTTAGCGCTTCAATTCCGAGACCGCCGCTTCCACCATACAAATCCAGTCCGAGACCGCCCTCAAAATAAGGGCCAATAATATTAAAAAGGGATTCTTTGATTTTATCAGTTGTAGGCCGCGTTCCTTGCCCCGGTACTGCCTTCAAAGGCCGCCCTTTGCATTCACCTGAAATGACTCTCATTTTCCCACACCTTACCGTTCATAATTACTTGTCTGTAGTTCTTCATTATCCTATCACAAATTTTTCAGAATAAACACTGCAACCCGTATAGAAAATGCCTGCCCGGTCATACTAAAGATAACAACATCCCTAAGATGTTGTTGCCAACCGCGGAGAAGACTTACTTCCCCATAAGTTCTTCCTCCGGTTTCTCCTCTCCCATCGCCTTAACGATAGTGATTGTTTACTAATCCTAAAGGCACCCCGCAGATCGTCTGCGGGGTTTTTTTTATCTTTATATGTCCCGTTTTTCATACCCTTTTCAGCCTGTACCTTCTGTGATACAGTTTTAACATGAAGGAGGCTTTATTTACTTATGATCCAGCGATTTATTGAACTTGGTGAAGGATATTCCGATATTTACGAACTGTTGGAAATTGCACGTTCCAACCAAAATAGAATCAGCCAATTACTCTGCCTTAAAACTGATATAAACGGACGATCTCAAGCATCCCTACTCGTTGTTCTTCATCCTGCCCCAGAAGGTAACTTCCAGCCGCTTTACCTCTGCCGTGAAGGCGTTCCTGTTCCATCCAAACGCTATGAGCTTTTTGAAGATCTGGCCAGAGCCGTAGAAAAGGACATTATCACCTTTGATGTTAAGTCTTCCGGCGAATTTCAGGAAAAGGAGCTTTATTACCATTACCTTACGGGCATCTTGCGATTGAATTACTTGATTCCCCCGTTAATTTAAGAATCTCCCATGTAAAAAAAGATGACCCCTTCCAAAACACGTGGGTCATCACTTTTTATAATCCCATTTTATAATCGTATTCCTTGGCTTTATCCGGGATTTTGCTTTCATATTCTGTTTTAATTTCATGCTTATGGGATCTCTTTACTTCTTTAACGAAATGGAGGGATTCCAGTTTGTTGGCTACTTCTTCAATTTTTGCAGCATCACAATAAATGACGGCATATTTCATTCGTTTTGAAATGTAATGGACATTTCCATAGCGCCTCAGCTGCTTGGAAAATTTCAGAGAATGCAAATAGACCGCAAGACCCATTCGATTACCTATCATAATGTACTCCTTTAACACCATCTTTTCATTCAGTCTAGCATGATTAAGAGCGTCCTGCAATTTAATCCCAGATTGGAAAGGAGAAAGCAAAAATGAACCTGGATGACATATGGACACGTTTTCTTACCGCATTTCGCCAGGCAGATTTTATCGTTTCCATTGAAAAAAAGCTGGTTGCTGGCCTCCCATTCCTTTATATCCTGACCAGTGGCACTGTATCAAAAGAGATGATTGAACAAACGATCAAACAGGAAGCCATCCGTGCCATGAAAGGAATGCGGCTCAATGCGGAAATCATTTACGTACGAAAAGAGGCTTTACTATATGTTTACCGTTTTCGCTTTCTTGTTCCTCAGGAAAAAATGTTTTGCTGCGGCAACCTCTGCGAAGATTGTATACGCTACCAATCCGCCACATGAAATAAGAGCTCTGTTTGAGCTCTTATCCGCAGCTGCATGCGCCTCCGCTTCCGCATCCGCCAGAACAGCTTCGTGAATCAAAAAAGGGATTCCCGGTGGGAACTTTAATTTGTTCAGATACACTGCCCGCAATGAGCGAGCTGCATTCGTTTAACAGATTTTCCAGCTCCTTTTCAGCTTTTTTAAAACTGGAGATGGTCTCATTAAAGTCAAGCTCCCGTTTTAACACTCTCACATTCGTGGAAACCGTTTTATAGTCTGGATGATATTTTCCAAACCGCTGAACTTCTTCATACAATTCTTTCACCTTGTTGAATTCTTTGATCAGGTTTTGTGCTTCTGTATCTTGTTCCAGTTTATATTTAGTTCCCCGGTATTGAATAGCGGCCTCTGATTCGGCTATCATTTTCCCGAGAAAATAAGATTCATCCAAAAGACTTACGTCTAATACTGTTCCCAGCATCCTCTCACTCCTTGATGGGTTTACTCAACTATAAATATTTCTATCATTATAACTGAATATGAAACGAGTTAAAAGAAAAATGACATTCAGGATTGACTCTGATCTCAAAAAAAACGTATAATACTCTCGTTTGTATGATATTGAGAGTGAGGACAAGAATGAAACTTGTAACGTTTAACCCATTCCGGACGATTGGCATTCCCAACGTCCAATATGTAAAACCCGATCATATGTTCAAAGAACTAGAAAAGATAAAACAAGCGGATGTTCTTTTATTTCCTGAAAACTGGCAAGTCAACTCCCTGGTCTATGGAATGAAAAAAAGAATTTTCCCAAGCATTGAAAGCATCCAGCTGGGCTACAGCAAAATGGAAATGACGAGGGCTCTGTGGACAGTGTGTCCAGAGAATGTACCTTATACTGAGATACTTGGCAATTCAAAAGATAGCAGACAAAAAGTCCTGGAAACCTTCTCTTTCCCATTTGTTGCCAAAGAAATCAGAAACTCCATGGGCAAAGGCGTTTTTCTTGTTAACAATGAAGAGGACTTCTACAATTATGCAGAAGCGAACGATGTACTGTATGTTCAGGAATATTTGCCGATCGACCGTGATCTTCGTGTGTGTGTCGTAGGAGATGAAATCATTGGCAGCTATTGGCGTATCGGAAGCAACGGCTTTCACAACAATGTCAGCCAGGGGGGGACTATTTCTTTTGACCAGATTCCGGAAGAGGCACTGGAGCTTGTCCGGCAGACAGCCAAAGCGCTAAATGTCAATCATGCGGGATTCGATATTGTAGCCGCCAATGGCAAGTACTATATCCTCGAATTCAATGTCCTTTTTGGGAACCATGCATTTAACCACCTTGAAGTTTCTCCCGAGAAAAAAATATATGAATACCTGGTAAAGGCAGAAGCCTGACAGTAAGCATGCTTTTATGTTTGAGGAGAAGCCTATTCCTTTATAGGTCTTCTCCTTTTCCCATCATGCTTAAAAAATCCATCAAAAGTCCGACAGTTTTTACCTGATTGTGAAACTTATCGACGCGCTGGCCAAAGGTCCTTCCAAAGAAAACATCCGCTTCCTTTACCATGTCTTCCAAAAGCATGGGATTCCTTGAAAGATCCCTGTACCATTTGGGCTGCTCCCTCATAAAAAACTTCAAGTCCGGCCGGCTGTGCAGATAATCAATGATCTCTCTCCTCATTGGTCACACTCCCCATTAGTCTTTATACGATGAAAAATAATTGTCTTTGGATGTGGATGACGGACTATCATACGTTTTGGAACCTTGAAATTGTTTTAATAACTGGTGAATCCCTTCGATTGCACCGCTGAACTGCGCTAAATGCTGGCCGATCTCACTTACATTGATATCCCGGAACATGCTAAAAAGGTCCCCGACGGTGATTTCTTTTTTTGTTTCTGAAGCGTCAGGCTCCTGCTTCTGCTTTCGTTCCTTCAGTCCTCTAAAATGACTATACTCTTCCTGGCTTTTTTGTTTAGGTTTATATTCGTTCCAGATGTCATGGTGTTCTCCAAGGACGACCCAATCTTCGTACACATCCCTCCACGAACGCGTATTTGAACGGACTTCTCTAATCAGCTTAGGATGCTTCTGAACAAATATTCGAAATGCCTCAACGTCTTTTTTCATCTTCTCACCCCCGGCTGTCCTTCAACGATTCCAATTCACCTATTACATGATACAGTTCCGCCTATAAAAAGGTGCGCCTATTTTTTTGCAGAGTCCCTCATTGTGAAGCGATTCCATTTATGTCAATATAAAAGAGCAACATTTCGCTGCAAGGCAGAGAGAGAGGTTTAGAAAATGGATTTGAAGAACGAAATGGAAGCCTATTGGAATGAAGCATCAGAGGAAGAAAAAATGGTGCTTACCGGGATTATGAAAGGCCTGAAAAGGAAAAGAGAAAATACATATTCAACGTATATTTCCAGCCTGATGGATATGCAGCTTAGAAAGCTGAACGAAAGCACAGTGGAAATCACTATACCTGTTACTCCTTTTTTAGATAATACAATGGGAATTGTTCATGGCGGCTTAACCGCTACGTTAATGGACACGGCGATGGGAACAGCTGCCAACCTTTCACTGCCCGAAAATTCAGCAGCCGTCACCTCGGAAATGAAAATCAATTACACATCCCCCGGAACAGGAAAATTCCTGCGCTGTATTGCCCAGGTGCTTCACCATGGCAAAAATGTGATCGTTACAGAAGCGAAGGTATACGGCGATCAAGAACAGCTCATATCCTTATCAACTGGCACATTCTTCATCATAAAAAAGTAAGGAAAAGCCAAATGGCTTTTCCTTACTTTATGGTTTTATAAAATTTTGCGTGTAATAGCTGTCATAAACACCTACACCGAGTTCTGTATAGTTCTCATTTAACATTGCTTCACGATGCCCCTGGCTGTTGAGCCAGCCACCTACTGCTGCAAGTCCATCCGTATACTGGGCTGCGATGTTTTCCCCGGCCTCGTTGTAACTTACACCACCATCTTTCAGCCTGTCAGACAAGTCTCCTGCCTTTGGGGATGTATGGGAAAAATAATCAAGCCTCGCCATTTCCCTGCTGTGAAGATAGGCGACTTTAGCTGTTTTGGCATCCCATTTCAAAGGGGTAAGCCCATGGTCTTTCCTGATCACATTGGTAAGATCAAGAATTTGCTTTTCCTGCCCTTTTTCGATTTTGCGCTTCATGCTTCCCTTAAACTCAGGCTGTGGCTTCAAGCTGCCTCTGTAAACAACAGAGTACGGTCTTTGTGCCAGTAGCGTTTCTTTATCCATATATCGGATACTGAACAACTTCTGAGAAAATTTATCAAAATAAAGCTGGGCAAAAATATCATTTAACGGAATGAGCGGGCGGGTGTTCATTTCTTCTTCCGACAGTTCAAAACGATAAAAATCATCACCCTGCTTTACGGTTATCTCACTTTTAACTTGTAACTTTTTAAGGATGGAAGTGACAGACTGGCCGATTTTGAAAGGTTTTACCGGAACTCCTTTACCTGCGGCAAAAACCGTGACCACTTTATTGTTTTTAACACCGGCCTGCAGATAGCCATCTGTGTTGGAGTAAACATACCAGTCATAGCCATAGCCTGAAGGTTCTACTCTGTCGGCCGGGCCAAGACGGTCGTTTAAGTAATCCTTGCTCTTGCCCATAAAGTTGGCGACAGTGGATTTTTCAACTCGTAATGTTTGGATACTTTCCTTTGGGATCTTCTGTTTGGTTTCCTCAGGTGAATGATTGGGATGCTGTTCACGGGTATCCAAAAAGAAAAAAATTGCAAGCAAACCCAAAAGCGTCAGAATTGCTGTTTTCTTCAAAAGCTGTACTCCCTTCAAAATACATACCTTTCCTAACTGTACTGTACTTTAAGGGATTTTGTCCATTAAAGCGAAAAAACACCCATTTTCCAGGGTGTTTTTTCAAGTTCATGGGTTATTGAAGCTGGTCTCTCTGCTCGGAAATTTCACTCAGAGCAACACCGGCTTTGGAATCGGTTTGTTTATGCACCGCGATGTCCCCCAGAGATACAATTCCGACCAAATCGCTGTTTTCAACGATCGGAAGACGGCGAATTTGATCACGTGACATCAACTCGGACGCTTCTTCCACGCTCATATCGGGAGATCCGGTTATGAGGCGGCTGCTCATTACATCGCTGACCTTCGTTGATCCCTGTTTCTTTTCAGCTACTGCGCGAATAACAATATCGCGGTCGGTAATGACGCCAAGAAGCTTTTTCCCTTCACATACTGGAATTACTCCTACATCGTCCTGCTTCATTTTAACCGCAGTTTCATAAATGTTGTCTTGTGGCGAACAAGTATCCACATTAGTGGTCATTATATCTCTTAAAGTTTTCAAAAGGATATCCTCCCATTCAATTTTTCACATTTAGTGTGATCTGCTGATGAAAAATTATACAAGGATGGATAAAGGGGAAATATTTTGACAACGATTGCATCTTCAAGATTTTCATACTATCATAGAAAAGTGAAGGTTTACATGAACATTGGGAGGTAGTGTAATGGTATTTGAAGAAAGCGGCCTAAAAGGGCAAGTTGTCCAATTTTCAATCCTGGAGCATATCATGAACAACCACGGAATCGTCCGGGCTGGACAATGGGATTATGAAAGAATTACATACGATTATAAATTTGAAGACATGACAAATGGAGACGTTTACTACTTGCGCTTCCCTTGCATCGTGGCCGAAGGTGAGATTGAACGTCCCTATGCAAAAATTGAACTTGGCGACCCCTACCTTGGAAAACACTATTACCCGCACGGTGTGGAATATGACGAGGAGTTCCCAAAGAACATCGTAGACCACTGTAAAAAAACCATTAACCTGGTTGCTGAAGAGATTAAGTAAGCTTTCTTGCCAGCAACTCGGTTGCTGAAGAGATTAAGTAAGCTTTCTTGCCAGCAACTCGGTTGCTGAAGAGATTAAGTAAGCTTTCTTGTCAGCAACTCGGTTACTGAAGAGTAAGCTTTCTTGCAGCAAAGTACAACCGAAGGATGCAAACAGAAAAAGAGTAACCCTTCCCGGCTGGGAGGGGTTACTCTTTTGGTCTGCTTTTTCCGATCGAGTAGCCTTCAAACAGCCGGCCGCCATACGGCTTCAGAACATTGTCGGCAAATCCGATCACCCGGTGCTTTTGGCGGGTCTTGTAATATTCGTCAAAGATAGAGACAAAGCACTCCGCAAACTCTTCATTAAATTCCTTGAGCGCCCTGACAATCCATTTCCCTTCCCCAATCCAGCAGCCGTTGACGCGGAGAACAAACTCATGAATTTTGGCAGCGAGCCGGGATACTGTAAATAAATCTTCTGCCGGGTTGATTGAACCTTCTAGATCATCCAGCAAGTTGGTGATTTCATACCGTGCCGAATCCACTTCCTTTGATTTCCAAGGCAGCGGACCTCTCTTCAAGAGGGCAAGTGCTTCATTTTTAATGGATGCCGCCCGACCGTTATCCTTAAGGATGATACCTTCTGCACACATTTGAGGAAGCGAGGGGCGTGCACGGTCCCTGTTTTCCTTAAAGAAGTCTTTATACGTATGAAAGCCGTGGACAAACACTTCAATAGGCCAGCCGAATTCGACAAATGACTTTCGATAAGAATGGTCCAGGGATCCGTCAAACACGATAATGTCCAAGTCCGAGCTTTCAGTTGCTTCACCTCTCACAATGCTTCCGGCTAAAAATACAACCTCAGCAACAGGAAAATATTGCTCAATAAATTTCTTTGCAGCATGGACTGCACTGTCTCTTATTGTCATTGGAATAATCTCCTTAAAAAAAGTCGTATATAAAAGGGGTCCCTGCCGGCAGAATGGATTGCAGCAGCTTGATGTCTTCGTCTTTTCCTGAAATTCTCCCAAAGCGGTGCAACTGATCCGGTGTTTTATAATTGAACAGAATAGCGCTCAGCTCCTGTATGTTTAGGGATATGCCTCTTTGAGGTGTCACCGTGCAGGAAGAATTTCCTGTTTTCGCCGGGAAAAAGTTAATCGATTTTTCTCCTTTCTGAAAAGAAATGGAATACGATCCTGCATTCCACTCGGCAACCGGGTCGTTTACATGAAGAAACAAGGTTACATTGCTCTTGCACGTAAAAGGATAATCCTTCAATGCTTCGAGAACGTTCACAATTCGCCCCATAAAATAGCTGCGCTGTTCTTGATGAATCTTCGGGTCCCCCAAGAAATACCCCATTTCATCGTCAGGAGGAACCACAATGTTCACATTCTCAATCATCGAATCATGGTTACCTATAAAGTTCCACAACCCGGTAAACCCTTCTTTGTCCAGGAAGACAAATTCTTTAATTTCCATTTCATCTTCTTTAATTGAATAAACAATATAGCCGAGCGCCTGACTTCTGCTGTTTTTATAAACCGCTATCTGTTTTTTGTTTAATATGTTGTTCTTCCACCAGACTTCGGTGCGTTTCAGCGTGCCATTATATCGAGCTGCAAATTTCTCATAGATGGGTTTTAGCGTCACCCAATCCTCAGAACCATGCCGCACTACCTTGCCTTCTACTCTTTCAAAAGGAGGGAACTGCTTTTTATGTATGTTGTACGTTTTGTAATCACAGGTGAGTTCCCACCCAAAGCCCCGGTAGAAAGAGACCGAGAACGGATGAAGCATGGAAAGGTAGATTCCAGATTGGTTCATTGTCTGTAAAGCATGCATCAGCAGCTTTCTGACCAGTCCCGTTCTTCTATTTTCCGGCCAGGTGGCCACCCCTGCCAACCCACCCATTTTTACTGCTTTACCAGAAAAATAGGCGTCAAATGGCAGCAGATGATATTTTGCCAGCAATCTCTGTTCTTGATCAAAAGCACCATAAATCGTCATCGGGTCAGTATTTGACAGACGTTTTTCAACCTCCTCAGGGGTTAAGGAATACCTGAATGCATATTGTGAAAGCTCAATCGATTCCAGTAATTCGTCGCGTTGAAGATTCCTGATCAATGCTTCCCCTCCTGTTCTCATTACCAACTACTTCGACATCAAGACGTTTAATCATCTATTTTTCCAAAAAAAGATAACCGGTTGCCCGGTTACCCTTCAGGAATTCTTGGCTGCAGCAGTCAACTTGATCTTAACCAAGTCTTCCTTGTCTTTGGCCCGCTCTTTTTTCACCCATTTGTAAAAAATATGGCCAAGCACGGTACCGTATACCGCTTCCTGCAATACCTTCATTAAGATTCCGCCAGAATTTTGGTCTTCAAGCGGCGGCAGGAATGAAAAAAGCAGAGGCGCATGTGCGTAAGTGTCATACAGCACATGGCTTGAAAACATAATGAGAGCACAGGCAGGTGTCAACAGAACGCCGCTGGCAAACACATACCCCACTTTTTTCAGTTCGGACAGAGTGGTTAGTTCTTCGACCGGACAAAGTACCGGCCACCACATCGTAAATGCGGTGATGAACAATAGTGAGTGGCTGAAAAACATTAATAGGCCGTTTGCCATGATGGCATCAAAGATCACCGGCATATGATAAATAGAAAACAACGCGATAAAAACCAGAATGGCAATAAGCGGTTGGGTCAGGAAATGTATAAGTCTGATCAGACCTTTGTCCCTCTTCATCCATTTCAAATAAAAATCATGAGGCATTCCCAGGATAAGGAATGGGGGTACAACAAGATAGCTGATGGCCATTTCCAGCATGTGCACACTAAATAAATAATGGTGGCCAATCACATTCAGCGGACTTCCTTTGGAAATATAAAGAAAAACAAGTCCTACAGTGAAAAATATTTTTTGAAGCAGGGTGGCTTTTATCTCGCTGCTTTGGACCCCGTAAAACCGGTAATACAAAATGCCAATGACGAGGATAATCAAAAAAATATCCGGCCGGAATAGACTGTAAAAACTGAAATCGCTCAGTTTTTCAGGTGCCATCATATGATGGTTCATTATAGCAACTCCTTTCCCACGGAAAGCAGGGATATTCGATAGTTATGAAAAATGGCTGCCGATTCAGCAGCCATTTTTCGTTTTAAGACGTCCAGATCAATCCTGCAATGCCAACCACGGTAATGGCAGCGAATAATATACCGCTGATCATTCCCCAAAGAGGAAAATCGTGGCCTTTATGGCTCAAATGCATCCAGATATACAATTGGAAGAAAACTTGAACAACAGCGAGCACCAGAATAAACAGTACAGCGAACGAATCCGCTACCTTATCACTCCAGATGGCGTAAAAAGCAACCAGTGTCAAAAGAATCATCATAATGAATGAAACGTTGTGATGTTTTCTTTCTTCCTTGAATGCAAGCTTCCGCTGCAGTGCTTCATTGCGGTGAATATTGGTTTCAGTGTTGTTATGATCAGCCATAGGTTAACCCACCTTCCCCATAAGATACACTACCGTAAAGATGAACACCCACACGACATCAACAAAGTGCCAGTATAAGGCGAACAAATAATACTTTGGTGCATTAACAAGGGTAATTCCACGGTTCCAGTTCCGGATAAGCAATGTGATGATCCAGAGACATCCGAACGCCACGTGTCCTCCATGGAACCCGACCAGCGTGTAAAAGGCAGAACCAAAAGCACTGCTCGTAAAAGTATGCCCTTCATGCACATATTCCATAAATTCATATACTTCAAGTCCAAGGAAACCAAGTCCCAGGATGAGCGTGATAATAAACCATTTTTGCAGCGTGCGCACGCGATTTTGCTTTAAGGCAAGCACAGCATACACACTGGTTAATGAACTCGTTAAAAGAAGCATGGTTGCCAGGAACACGGTAGGGAGCTTGAACAGCTCCTCCGTGGATGGCCCATCCATATTCATATGGCGCAGACCCAGGTACGTACCAAACAATGTGGCAAATAATACGGTTTCACCACCGAGGAACAGCCAGAATCCCAGAAACTTGTTTTTTCCTTCAAGGGTGGCTTTTTCGGGATGTTCCGGAAAATTAGCATCCGTTAAACGTTGTCCAGCATCCATTATAGCTTAACCCCCTTAAGATCTTCTTCCACTTCTTCTTTATGAATATGGAAGCCATGATCATCAATAACAGAACGAAAGAACATGCTGATAAAGGTTATTGCCATCCCAATTACTACGACTGTCATTGTGTCATAAATTAAACCGAATGCAGCTACAAATAATCCGATGGACATGATTAGCGGAAGAATTGATGGGTTCGGCATATGAATGTCTCCCACTGGTTCTGCCGGTGTCATACCTTTATTACCTGCTGCTTTTTCAATCCAGAATGCATCCAGACCACGCACAAGAGGAGTTTGGGCAAAGTTGTATTCAGGTGTTGGATACGGGATCGCCCACTCCAATGTGCGGCCATGCCATGGATCAGAAGATGGTGCATACTTTTTAGAAGTTGAGATGATAACATTGACAAACAAAACAATGGTTCCAATTGCCATCAGGAATGCACCAATCGTACTGATAAAGTTTAACTGGTCAAGATCCTGTCCGGAAAGATATGTAAATACCCGGCGCGGCATACCCATTAATCCCAAGAAATGCTGAGGGAAGAAAGTTAGGTGAAAGCCGATAAAAAACGTCCAGAAGTGAATTTTTCCCAAGGTTTCATTAAGAACACGGTTGAACATTCTTGGATACCAGTAATACAATCCGGCAAACAGACCCAGAATTACCCCACCGACAATAACATAGTGAAAGTGGGCAACAACAAAGTAGCTGTCATGGAACTGGTAGTCTGCAGAAGGAATCGCAAGCATAACTCCTGTTACTCCACCCATAACAAAGGTAGGAATAAATCCAACCGCCCATAACATAGCAGTCGAGAAAACGATTTTTCCTCCCCACATGGTGAAGAGCCAGTTGAAGATTTTAACACCCGTCGGTACAGCAATCGCCATCGTTGCTACGGCGAAAATGGAGTTGGCTACCGGTCCAAGACCTACAGTAAACATATGGTGAACCCATACCATGAAACCTAGGAAACCGATGAGCACCGTCGCAAATACCATTGCGCTGTATCCAAAAAGGCGCTTTCTTGAAAAGGTTGCCACCACTTCACTGATCGCTCCAAAGGACGGAAGAATCAGGATATAAACCTCGGGGTGGCCGAAAATCCAGAAAATATGCTCCCAGATCAGAATGTTACCGCCATTGTCAGGGTTAAAGAAGTTGGCATCAAAAACCCTTTCAAACATAAGCATGAACAATCCAATGGTTAGTGGAGGAAACGCGAACAAAATCAAACCAGAAGTTACAAATGCTGTCCAGGTGAACAACGGCATACGCATGAAGGTCATCCCTGGTGCGCGCATGTTGATAATGGTAACGAGGAAGTTAATCCCCCCTACTAACGTACCCGCTCCGGAAATCTGCAAACCAAGCACGTAGAAATCCACACCGGACCCTTCGGACGTGGTAGAAAGAGGCGCATACGCTGTCCATCCGGCATCAGGCGCGCCGCCTAACAGCCAGCTCAGGTTGAGGAGAACTCCCCCAAAAAAGAACAGCCAGAAACCGAGCGCATTAACAAACGGGAACGCTACGTCCCTTGCTCCGATTTGTAACGGAACAACAGCGTTCATAAAGGCAAATATAAGTGGCATGGCCGCAAAGAAAATCATTGTGGTTCCATGCATGGTAAGCAATTGGTTAAAAGTTTCAGCTGCTACAAAATCATTCTCCGGTTTAAACAGCTGAATTCGCATGAACATGGCTTCAAGTCCACCGATGATGAAGAAGAATCCCCCGGCAATTAGGTAAAGTATACCTATTTTCTTGTGATCGACAGTAGTGAGCCAGTCCATCAGCCCGCTTCTCTTTTTGTGACTTGCATGAGTAGACACCTTTTTACCTCCCTTTTTACAAACAGCTCCTAATGTCTATTGAAGTTTTAGACTAAGAAGATAGTCAGCAACTGCATCAACTTCTTCATCGTTAAGGGGCACGTTCGGCATGTTGTTGCCTGGTTTTACTTTTTGAGGATCTTCAATCCACTTTTTAACATTATCTTTGTCGTGCTCGAGAACACCCGCTACTCGCTGCTTGTCACCAAACCCTGTCAGGTTAGGACCGGTGTTTCCGCCTTCTTTTCCAACAGCATGGCAGGACAGGCAGTTCTTTTCAAAGATCTTTTGTCCTTCAGCAGCATTGCCTGTTGCTTTTCCGCTTGCTTTTTTGAAAGAGCTTACCCAGGCCTGATACTTATCCTTGGACACGACCTTTACTTTAAAGTCCATCAAAGCATGTGAAGCTCCGCAAAGCTCGGCACATTTACCCTTGTAAACTTGTTCCTTGCTTCCTGTTTCGATCCACATGTAGTTTTTGCTGCCGTCACCAGGATTGGTGTCCGTTTTCCCGGCAAGTGAAGGAATCCAGAATGAATGGATAACATCAGCAGAAGATAATTCCACATGGACTTTTGTATTAACCGGAAGCACAAGTTCCTGGGAAGTGATAATTTCCTCTTTCGGATACTCAAACTCCCACCAATACTGATGGCCCGTTACTTTTAGCGCCAATTCGCCCTTTTTCGGCTTATCCTTCGCTGATAGATCAAAGGTTTGCATAACGGTTGGCACTGCAAGTATGATCAACAGCAAAATTGGAATTGCTGTCCATAGAATTTCAAGCAAATGATTCCCTTCCACTTGCTCAGGGATCGTGTCATCACCTTTGCGTTTTCTGAACTTAATAATGACAAATACATAAATTACAAATACGACCAACAAAACAAAGATCATGATTGCCAAGCTGAGAACCATTAATGAATATTGCTTGTCGGCAACTTCACCCTGCGGCATAAGCGCAGAAAGCGTTGGATCACCGCAACCCATCAAGAGAAGCGCCAACATTGCAAACAAAGGAACCAGCCGCCCTTTACGCAGCAATTTTCTCATCACTTCATAAAACCCCACTTTCTCGTTGTAGTTCAGCTGTTATTATCTATTACCTGCTTAGCATAAACGTCGAATGTCTCATTTACATTAAGCAGCAAATAGCTAGAAAAATGTAAGCCCTTTTATGTAAAAGGTCTTCAAGATCTGGATTTTTCCAACAAGGGCTTCCTCATTAAAATCCAGTATCATATGTTTACGAGAATCATAGCCACGAAGAGAATCGTCAAATAGTTGAGCGAGTAGACAAACATCTGTCTTGCCCATTTGATGTCATTCGTTGACCTGAGTCCGGATAAACCAAGGGCCAGCCAGCATAAACCCATGATGGCAGCTAAGATGGTGTACACTTTGCCAAATGGATAAAGATAGAGAGAGACTGGAATTAAAGCGGATACATACCAGATCATCTGGCGTTTTGTCATTTTAAATCCCGACACTACAGGAAGCATCGGAATGCCTGCATTTCTGTATTCCTCGCAACGCTTCATGGCGAGGGCAAGAAAATGAGGAGGCTGCCATAAGAACATGATCAAGAACAGGATCCAGGCCGTATGAGCAAGACCCGGGTCCACTGCCGCCCACCCGATCAGCGGAGGCATTGCACCGGAAATTCCTCCAATCACCGTGTTGATAGAATGGGTTCTCTTCAGCCACATCGTATATACAGCCACGTATACAAAAAGTCCAATCAGTCCAAAAACAGCAGCTGTTAGCGTTGTCATTGCAAGAAAGATAACGCCCAGGGCAGATAATATAATTCCCATCCACAACGCCTGGTTTGCTTCTATTTTCCCGGTTACTGTCGGTCTTTCCTTTGTTCGTTCCATCAGGCCGTCGATATCACGGTCTATGTAATTGTTGAGAGAGCAGCCCCCGGCAATGACAAGTGCAGAACCCAATACAGCCAATGATAGAACTGCAAGCTTATCCATAAACAGGAGATGGTTGTACTTGATTGCAAGGAAGGATCCTGCAAAGACGGTAATGAGGTTGGAGATTACAATTCCCATTTTCGCAAGAGTTAGATAGTCTCTCCACGTACCTGCCGGATTTGCTTCGGTTAAAGAGTTCGGCTTCACCACTTTATCAGCTGCACCAAGAGTTGTTTCCGTTTTGCTCACCGCATACACCTCCTTTACAGGTAAGTTTCCATCCATTTCAAAATTATCCATTTAAAATGCCATATTTTATTCTAAATAGTAATGAAACGGAAATCAATATGTAAAATGCCTATCTTTTTTCACATAATGTCGAAATTTATCACATAATGATGTGATATGATAGACAGGTTTCAAAATCATTATAAAACAATTTAGAAGGTTTGTATACTTCATCCCAGACACCTTAGGCTCCCTGCCATATCTATGATTTGGGAGCCATTGGCATATGTTTAAATTTTAACAAATTTGTGAATTTTCTTGTCGATCTCTCACTCCAACAAAAAAGAAGCTGATGAGAAGAAGGATAACATTCTCTTCATCAGCTTCTTTTAGGGAGTCTGAACTACTTTTCCAGCTCGATCAATAAATCTCCCGGACTTATTGGTTCACTGTTGCTTGCATAAATCTCTTTTACAACACCGTCAAATGGAGCTTGTACCGTGGTTTCCATCTTCATGGCTTCAGTGATCATTAAGTGATCTCCCTTTTTAACCCTTTCCCCTTTTTCAACCAGTACCTTTACGACAGTCCCAGGCATTCCTGCACCAATATGGGCCGGATTCGCCTGATCGACTTTTTGCTTGGCTGCAACTGAAGACTTTATGCTTTCATCTTTAATTACCACTTCCCGGGGCTGGCCGTTTAGTTCAAAATAAACAACTCGTGTACCGTCAAGCTGTGGCTCTCCAATAGAAACAAGACGGACGATCAGTGTTTTACCCTGTTCAATCTCCACATTAAGTTCTTCACCCAGACTCATTCCATAGAAGAAGGTCGGAGTGTCAAGGACGGAAAGGTCACCGAATTGGTCGAACATTTTTTCCCGATCCAAAAACACCTTTGGATAAAGCGCATAGGATATTGCGTCGAAGCTCGTGACCTGCCGGTTAAGCTTATGGAACAGGGTTTCCTTAATATCCAAAAAGTCGGCCGCTTCAAGTAATTCTCCAGGGCGCTTGGTGATGTGCTCCCTTCCTTTTAAGATCAGCTGCTGAAGCTCTTTAGGAAAGCCTTGGTACGGCTGTCCGATGTACCCTTGGAAGAACTCCACAACAGAATCCGGAAAGTCAAGCTTCTCTCCTTGTTCATATACATCATCCTCGCTCAATTGATTTTGAACCATAAACAAGGCCATGTCACCCACAATTTTAGATGAAGGTGTCACTTTAACCACATCACCAAACATATCGTTTACACGACGGTACATTTGCTTGACAAGGTCCCATTTCTCTTCCAGTCCAACTGCTTTGGCTTGCTGCTTCAAATTGCTGAATTGTCCGCCCGGCATTTCATGTTCATATACTTCCGGATCCGGAGCGTTCATGCCGCTTTCAAACCCTTGATAGTAATGGCGGACATCCTCCCAATAGGAACTCAAACGCTGCAAGTTATTGATGTTAACTTCCGGCTGGCGTTCATGGCCGGACAACGCATAATATAATGAATTAGCTGAAGGCTGGGAAGTGCCTCCTGCCATGGAACTGACCGCAACATCCACAATGTCAACGCCTGCATCTATAGCCTTGGAATACGTAAAAATACCATTTCCGCTCGTATCATGGGTATGGAGGTGAATAGGAATCCCCACATTATCCTTTAATCGTGAAACAAGTTCATAGGCAGCCTGTGGCTTAAGCAGCCCTGCCATATCTTTTATCCCGAGAATATGGGCGCCAGATGCCTCCAGCTCCTTCGCCATATCAATATAATATTGTGCATTATATTTGGTACGGCCGGGATCGAGAATATCTCCGGTATAGCATACGGCTGCCTCTGCAACCTTTCCGCTTTTTCTCACCGAATCGATGGCAACTGTCATGCCTTTGATCCAGTTCAGGCTGTCAAATATCCTGAAAACATCAATACCGGCTTCACTTGATTTTTCAACAAATTCTTCGATCACATTATCGGGATAGTTTTTATAACCAACTGCATTGGATGCCCTGAGAAGCATCTGAAACAAAATATTGGGAACTCTTTCACGAAGCTTCAATAGCCTTTCCCATGGATCTTCATTTAAAAAACGGTAGGCAACATCAAACGTTGCTCCCCCCCACATCTCCATGGAAAACATAGCGGGCCACAGTTTTGCCGTCGGCTCTGCCGCTTGAAGAAGGTCGTGCGTTCTTACTCTTGTAGCCAAGAGAGATTGATGGCTGTCCCGAAATGTCGTATCGGTAAGTAGAACGTTCTTTTGTTCCTGAATCCATTGAGCCAGCCCTTCGGCACCTTTGTGTTCAAGGATTTGCTTTGTCCCATCAGGGAACGAGTCTGATATGGAAACAGATAGCACACTGGGCTTTTGAAAAGCTTTCACTTTCACTTTCTCAATGCCCGGAAAACCATTAATGGTCGTAGAACCTATGTAACTGAGCATCTTCGTTCCGCGGTCCTTTTTCTTTGGAAAAATAAACAGCTCGCTCGACGTGTCAATAAAAGAAGTGTCATAATCCCCTGAAAGGAAGGACTCGTGTTTTACCACATTTTCAAGAAATTCAATGTTGGTTTTAATCCCCCTGATCCGGAACTCCTTTAAATTCCTCAGCATTTTGGCTGCAGCCTGTTCAAAGGTAAGCGCCCATGTTGAGAGTTTAACCAGCAATGAGTCATAGTGTGGGGTAATCACAGCCCCCTGGAATCCGTTTCCTGCATCAAGCCTGACCCCAAATCCGCCCCCTGACCGATACACATTGATTCTCCCTGTATCGGGCATAAATTGATTGGACGGATCTTCAGTTGTCACCCTGCACTGGATGGCATAGCCATGACAGGCGATCTCTTCCTGCCTTGGAACACCAATCACGTCACCATGCAGTTCATTTCCTTGGGCAATCAAGATTTGTGATTGAACAATGTCGACACCTGTAATCATTTCGGTAACCGTATGTTCTACCTGCACTCTTGGATTCACTTCAATAAAATAAAATTCACCGCTGCCGGTTACCAAAAACTCCACCGTTCCTGCATTCAAATAGCTGATATGCGACATGAGCTGAACAGCCGCCCGGCAGATCTCGTCGCGCAAGCCGGTAACAAGACCTACACTCGGCGCAACTTCAACCACCTTTTGATGTCTTCTCTGTACGGAACAGTCCCTTTCAAAGAGGTGAACGATATTGCCTGATGAATCCGCCAGTATTTGAACCTCGATATGTTTTGGCTTTTCAATAAACCTTTCAACATATACCTGATCCTCGCCAAATGCCGCTTTTGCTTCAGATTTCGCACGTTCATAGCCCTCGGCGAGTGAATTTTCGCTTCGGACAATTCTCATGCCTCTTCCGCCGCCTCCGAGCGAGGCTTTAATAATAACAGGATATCCATGGGCTTGGGCAAAAGCTTTTACTTCTTCCAGGCTGCCTACCGGGCCATCGCTGCCCGGTATAACCGGCAGCCCGGCACTGACCGCCACTTCTCTTGCTTTCACCTTGTCACCAAACATGATCAGATGCTCTTCTTTGGGCCCAATGAAAACAATGTTTTCCTCGGCGCAGCGTTTTGCAAAATGAATATTCTCAGATAAGAAGCCGTACCCGGGATGGATCGCATCAATCCCGTTCTTTTTGGCAATGCCGATAATGCCTTCTATATCAAGATAAGCATCAATTGGCTTTTTTCCTTCTCCGACCAAGTAGGCTTCATCTGCTTTGTAGCGATGATATGACCCAGAATCTTCCTTTGAATATACCGCTACAGTCCGAATCCCCAATTCCGTGCAGGCACGGAAAATACGAATGGCAATTTCACCGCGGTTGGCCACGAGTATTTTTCTGATCTGCTTTTGTGACATCGGTATCTCTCCCTCTTTTTACCGGAATCAGACCGCTCGCAAATTTTCCTTTACGGATGCTTGTTCCGGGTTTTGATGCTTTCTTTTATAATTCACATGACAGGATATATTGACGAGAATCCCCATGGAAATTAACAGCAAAACTAGAGATGAACCACCATATGAAATAAACGGCAGCGGTACACCAGTAACCGGAAGAAGGCCGATTGCAGCCCCCAGGTTTACAGTCGCCTGAATGCCTACCATTCCCGAGATGCCAAACGCCAGCAAGCTGCCATAAGTATCCCTGCTGCGTAAACCAGTAATAAACCCTTTGATCACAACAAAAGCAATTAACCCAACTACAATCGCCACACCCCAAAAGCCAAGTTCTTCGGCAATGACAGCAATAATAAAGTCAGTTTGCGGTTCAGGCAAAAACCCATACTTCTGTATGCTTTGCCCTAATCCAGTACCAGTTATTCCGCCATGGCCGATGGCAAGATACGAGTTTACAAGCTGAAATCCTTGTCCTTCTGGATCTGTAAAAGGGGCATAGGCTGCAGTAAATCTGGATTTTTGTTCATCTGTCAAAACCTGTGATCCGAGAGCAATAACTACCACCGCCGACACAATCAGCAGCAGCTTGTGAACGGGCTTCATTCCAGAGCTTAGTATAATGACTCCTGTAGTAGCGGCAATAATCATACCGGTCCCCAAGTCAGGCTGCTTCATAATCAGTATAAAAATAATACCGAATATACTGATAGGCGGAGCACTGGCTGCAAAATTTTCGAGCTTGTCCTTTTTCTTTGAAAAAATGGCTGCCAGATAGATCGTCAGTCCAAGTTTCACAAATTCCGAAGGCTGGAATCCGATACTCCCGATATAAATCCAACTCTGCGCATTGTTGGTTGTACGTCCGATAAAAAGAACAGCTGCCAATAGCGCGATTGACCCAAAAACAATAGGAATGATCAATTTCTTATATAGATGGTAGGGAATGATCATTGTGATCAAGAAGCAAAACAGACCAGCAATGAGAAAGACAAGCTGCCGAATAAAAAAGAAGTTGCTTTCATAGCCAAAGCGGTTAATCGACACAATAATACTTGCACTGTACACCATGACAAGCCCGATTGCACACAACACTAAAATAGCAATGACGAGCGAATAGTCATAGTGGCGAAACATTTTCTTTAACATGCTCTTACATCCTTTATGTAGTCTTTTCCCTAACAGTTTTCGTACCTGCTCTCCGCTTTTCCACTGTATGATGAAGTTAAAAATAGTTTAACACAGATTACGACAACAAAATAAAAAAACTCAAACCAGTCGCCGACGGTTTGAGTCATTTATTATTTCCGCATGGATGCTTCATGCAAAGCGGTTAGCTGGCGTTCAAGTGATTCTAGCAAACCTTTTCCATCTTCTTCATCCACCAGGTTCAGCCTTACTGCAAAATCAATCTCCCGGGAGAGTCCGAACATCTGGGTATCCAGCACTTCCTCATAGAGGGGACATTGCGGCATTGTCAGGTTTTCCATCTGCACTTCGATTAATTTCAGAATCTTCGCTGCATCTGCCTGTAACAGTTCAAATGCCTTTTCACGATGTCCTGTTGCCATCTCAGGTGACAATATAATCCCTCCGTTCTACTCTGGCTTTCTACTCTTTAATATAGCGCGACACAGGCAAAAAATCAACAAATTACCGTATTATGCTTATTCATGTTAGAATAAATGAAGATATAACATAACTATACAACATATAGGAGCTTGGTACTATGGATTTTGTTCTGGAAATGACGGGAAACGTAAAATACAAACTTGCCATCGATCCGGGTGTTTTTATTTTTGATGAGAGAAAATTTGATTTGACCACTTATTTTGACCGCGACGAAGATCTAGAAACCGAAGAGGAAAAATATTTAAAAGCAGTATCCTCCCATTGGGACAGAGAATTGATAGAAGGCTCTGCTCCTCCGGAAAAGAAAAGCAAACCCAATAAATCGTTAAAAGAAACGATTTCAACCGGTACGTTTGCTATTGCCCTGTCCCATTTTATTAAAAATGCCGTACCTGATGCAAATGCGTCTGTCCTTGAAGTGCAGTCAGAAGACGGCGATGTGGAACTGTCGTTGGAAGATGGAATGAAGGCTATATTGGGATTCTCTTTAAATGGAAAACCGCTTAGAGAAGACGGTCCGGTCCATTTTTATTATGGAGACGGAAGAAACAAGGATAACCCAATAAAAAACATTCGAAAATTCATTATTAAATAAACCATTATTAAATAAACCTGATGCACCTGCATCAGGTTTATTTAATATCCCGATTAAAGCAAATCCGCTGCCAGCTGCGCCAGGCTTGATCGTTCACCCTTCTCGAGCCTCACATGACCGCTGATGCTTTGGTCTTTGAATTTTTCAACCACATACGTGAGTCCGTTCGTAAACTCATCCAAATACGGATGATCGATTTGCTTTGGATCTCCCAATAGGATGACTTTGCTTCCTTCTCCCACCCTTGTCAGAATGGTCTTGACCTCATGCTTGGTCAGGTTTTGCGCTTCATCGATGATGATAAATTGATCCGGAAGGCTTCTCCCCCGTATATAGGTTAACGCCTCGACATGAATGGAGCCGATTCCTGCCAATATTTTTTCAAGCTCACCCTGTTTTTTTGCATTAAACAAATACTCCAAATTATCGTAGATGGGCTGCATCCACGGCT
The DNA here is from genome assembly GCF_004127935.1 of Fictibacillus sp. S7. Taxonomy (NCBI): domain Bacteria; kingdom Bacillati; phylum Bacillota; class Bacilli; order Caryophanales; family Fictibacillaceae; genus Fictibacillus; species Fictibacillus sp. S7. Next base: position 1,330,587 of record NZ_QJKL01000001.1, read on the forward strand.
TCAGCTTCTCATCCTTTTCCCCAGGCAGATATCCAATATCTTTCCCCACCGGAACGATGGGCCTTGCAATAAAAAGTTTAATATAATTCTTCAGGTCTTCAGTTTGAAGCAAGCCCGCAGCCAGAGTTAGAAGGGTTTTTCCCGTTCCCGCCTTACCGATCAGCGTCACCAGGTGCACATCATTTCTCATCAGCAATTCGATCGCCATCTTTTGCTGGACATTCCGTGGCTTGATCCCCCAGACCGAATCCCCGTCAAACAGAAGGGGCTTGATTTTCTTTCCGTTATCCTCCACTCTTGCCAGTGCTGAAACTGAGCTTCTGTACAGATCTTTCATAATCAGAAACTGGTGAGGATAGAAGGAATGATTGGCAATTTCGATCGTAGCCAGTTCATGCTTTTCATAGAATTTATCGAGCACTTCGCTCGCTACATAAATTTCTTTGTACCCCAGGTAGGTTTGTTCATCCCTGTCCACCACGCGATCACTTAAAAAATCTTCTGCCTGTATGCCGAGGGCGTCAGCTTTTACTCTTACAAGAACGTCTTTACTGACCAGAATAACCTCTTTCCCATTTTCCTTTCCTTTTTCTTCGACTGCCAGATTCAGCGTAACAGCAAGAATTCTGTTATCATTTGTATGTTCCGAGAAGGTTTCCTGAAGCCTCTGGAACGATTTATGATTTAGTTCCACGCGCAAAGTACCACCATTCTCGAGCGGAACATTTTCATGAAGCTTCCCCTTAATTCTTAGCTTGTCGATCAGCCTTGATACTTCACGTGCATTTCTTCCGATTTCATCCATGTATCTTTTTTTCGAATCCACTTCCTCAAGTACAATTGCCGGGATTACCACTTCCTGATTGCCAAATGAAAATATAGAATAGGGATCCTGTAAAAGAACGTTAGTATCAAGGACACATATTTTATCCAATCCTACACAGCCTCCTTACATTATTTGTTAAGAATGGGCAGTGTTAATAAATAAAAGGAAATGTAATGCATATTGCATGACCCGGGGCCGGTTGGATCCGCCCGGACGGACTATAGTCTAATGTATGAACACAGTGATAAAGTTAGAAGAAATCAAGGGAAATTACAGGAAAAAGAAACGATAGCATTTGGTAACCCTTGTTTTCGGACCATTCAGAGAATTATTGGTGCTTAGCGCCCATTATTTGCTATAATAATAACAGCACCAAAAAATAGAGGTGATTTAATTATGCGCGTAAAATGTGTATTGTGTGATACGATTCAATCCATTGAAGATCAATCCTCACTGGCAAAGCGGCTGAGAAATCGGCCGATCCATACCTTTATGTGTGAAAAGTGTGAGGAACGGATTACTGATAAAACCAATAAAAGAATCTCGACCGGAAATTTTCTTTTGTACCGGACACCTGCCAAAGAAAATGAATGGTAAATCAGTTGCTGCCGGCCTGTGGGCCGGCTTTCTTTCGGGCTGTGTGCTGCTTGCTCCTGGAAGTGATTGATTTCCGTTTCAGGAGGTTCGCCCCTTTCCCTACAAGCAACAGGCCAGGTTTGAAAAAAGAGCTCAAAGTAAAAACGCCCTGACATGGATCGTTTTCCATGATCAGGGCGTTTTTTCATTTAATTATATTTGGGTTCTGCCTCAATGGATTCCCATAAAGCATCAATGTAGTCACGGGGGAATGACGTTTTGAAGTGGGTGGTTTCAATCATGTATCCCACCTCATAATTCTCTTCCTGCAGATTAACTGAAGGGTTTGACACATGGTGATCTTCACGCAAAATCTCATCAAAAAACTGAAGGGTATCTTTTGCAGCTTGATCTTCAGGTCGTTCTTCTGACACTTTTTTAATACTCAGCCAGTTGTAAAGCGCGTCCTGTAAGGTCATTATTTTTCTCCTTAAAGGTTTTCAGCTTTGTTTCGTTTGCTTTGATGCAGACGGATTTTATAGATGATAAGCACCGCTGCTGCACATAACAGCCCTTCGGCAACCGGAAGTCCGATTCCAAAAAACGTAAGCGGAAAACATCCAAGAACCAACAGAACATATATGATTGCTGACTTTAATGGAGGAAGCTTTTTTGCAAACCCAAGCTTATAGACGAGAATCGTCAAGAGTGTGATCACCAAATATAACAAAAAGAATCCTGCTACTGGATGTTCATTGATTCCTAAGAGAAGAGCGATGGGTGAAGAATCTTCACCCGTCGCAGACATGACTTTTTTATCATTCATCACTTACACCCCACCCGGCACATCATTAGTTTTGACTGGCTAGTTTATTCTTCTTGGCCATTCGTTCACGTTCATTTTTATCAAGGATTTTTTTACGAAGACGGATGCTCTCCGGTGTTACCTCACAGTATTCATCTTCGTTCAGGTATTCCAGTGATTCTTCAAGGGACATAACACGCGGTTTTTTCATACTGACGGTTTGGTCTTTGTTGGCAGAACGCATGTTGGTCATTTGTTTCACTTTTGTAATGTTAACCGTAATATCATTTTCACGAGTGTGTTCCCCGACGATCATTCCTTCATAAACCTCAGTTCCCGGTTCCACGAAGATCGTTCCGCGGTCCTCCACATTAAGAATGCCGTACTGGCTTGCTTTACCATGTTCCATTGATACAAGAACACCCTGTCGGCGTCCTCCAACCTGTCCCTGGTGAATCGGCTGGTAGCTGTCGAATGTATGGTTCAGGATTCCGTATCCACGGGTTTGAGAAAGGAACTCTGTTGAATAACCAATCAATCCACGAGCTGGAACCATAAATTCAAGTCTTACTTGACCGGATCCGTTATTGATCATATTTAACATTTCGCCTTTTCGTGCACCCAGGGATTCCATAACCGCTCCGGTGTATTCTTCAGGCACATCAATTTGTACACGTTCTACCGGTTCAGACTGAACACCATCAATCATTCGTACGATAACTTCCGGCTTTGAAACTTGAAGTTCATAGCCTTCACGTCTCATATTTTCAATCAGGATAGAAAGGTGCAATTCACCACGTCCGGAGACAATCCATGCATCCGGGGAATCTGTGTTATCCACACGTAAAGATACATCAGTTTCCAACTGGGAACGAAGACGTTCTTCAATTTTTCGAGCTGTTACATATTTCCCTTCACGTCCAGCAAATGGGGAGTTGTTCACCAAGAACGTCATTTTCAATGTAGGCTCATCAATACGAAGAACCGGAAGTGCCTCCTCCTGGCCTTCGGGACAAACGGTTTCTCCGACATTGATTTCTTCCATTCCCGAAACAGCAACAAGGTCGCCCGCTTTGGCTTCCTGAATTTCAACACGCTTTAGCCCTAGGAAACCAAATATTTTGGTTACACGGAATTTTTTCAGCGATCCATCCAGCTTCATAAGTGATACCGACTGGCCGACATGCATGGTTCCTCTAAATACGCGGCCGATTCCAATACGACCAAGGTAATCATTATAATCCAGCAGTGCAACTTGGAATTGTAGCGGTTCAGCACTGTTATCCACTGGAGAAGGGATGTTCTCAATGATGGAATCAAAGAGAGCTTTCATGTTTTCATCCTGCTGACCAGGGTCATTGCTTGCGGTACCGTTAATGGCTGAAGCATACACAACCGGGAATTCCAGCTGGTCTTCGTCAGCACCCAGCTCGATAAACAAGTCGATCACTTCATCAACCACTTCTTCAGGACGTGCAAATTCACGGTCAATTTTATTCACGACAACAATAGGAGTAAGTTTTTGCTCAAGCGCTTTTTTCAAAACAAAGCGGGTTTGCGGCATGCATCCTTCATAGGCATCAACCACTAAAAGCACACCATCCACCATTTTCATAATACGTTCAACTTCTCCACCGAAATCGGCGTGTCCTGGTGTATCCATGATATTGATTCGTGTACCTTCATAATTGATGGCTGTATTTTTAGCCAGGATGGTAATCCCGCGTTCTTTCTCAATATCATTGGAGTCCATAGCCCGTTCATTTACATGTTCATTCGAACGGAATGTTCCTGACTGATGAAGCATTTGGTCCACGAGTGTTGTTTTCCCATGGTCAACGTGCGCGATAATCGCGATGTTCTTAATGTCTGTTCTTAAATCCAAAGTAATCTCTCCTTAAAAATCCTATCTTTTTATTTATAAAATTCCCAGTACCAGTCTGGATATTTTTTCTCAATTTGGTTATTGGTTTTCAACTTTACTATTATACCACAAAGTACAACAATCTTTTTCTTTTTTGAAAAATTAGTTACACTATACTTATAATGCGGAAGATTGGAGGGTTTATCATGAAAGCTGAAAATATCATTTTTTTAGTGATCGCCGTATTAACGACGTTCAGTATTGCGCTTATCGGTGTTGCCATAGGACAACACAGCTGGCTCATCGCCATTATTGCCATTGTCGCTGTCTTCTTCCTAATGGGCTTTGGCTTTTCTTTGAAAAAGAAGTTCAGAGAAAGAAACAATAATGCTTAAGCCAGGGAAACAGCTTTAGCGAACTTTATATATTCTTTTCCTTTTTCATCTTTTTCCAGACCTATTTGCTCAAAACCGTTCCTGTTTAAAAATAGGATCCAATCCTGGTTTAAGACAGGTGCGGCAGAAAAAAGAACAGAACTGAGGGTTTCCACTTTTCTGCAGCAATCAGCCACAATTTCCCTGGCTTGACCCTGATTTCTCTGTTCCGGGTCAACAAGTATGGTACCAAGCCATGGCTTTCCATTAGAAGGAGCAGCGTATACAAGATACGTTGCTCCTATTTTTTGTCCGTGTATACTCCAGATCAGCCATTCTCCACCCGTCTTATCGTACGTTTTCATATAGGTTTCAAGCTCAGCTTCACTTTCGTTACCTGTCAGCCCTTCCTCCTCCAGCCAGCGCGGAGAGGAGAGAATCATTTTCTTTAAAAAAGGAAGATCTTCTGTTACAAACAGTCTACTGTCCATTGGCGCTTGTTCCTGGTGAAATGAGTCCAAGGATTTCCTGATGCAATGAAGGCTTTGCTGCGAAAATGCTTGTTTTATCAAGTACATTGACTGCACTCCCATTCACGTCCGAGATAATCCCGCCAGCTTCTTTAATTAAAATATAGCCAGCAGCAAAATCCCAAGGCGACAGTCTCAATGTCACATACGCATCCAGGCGTCCGCATGCCACATATGCAAGCTCGATGGCTGCTGTGCCATACGATCGTGTTCCTCGTGACTTTCTCACCAGAGGCAAAAGAAGCTGATGGTCAATTTTCGGGTTCGGTGTAATCCATGTTGCATTCAGGCCAATTACCGACTTATCGAGTGTGGTATCTTCCAGCCTCGGCAATTTTTCTTCATTGAGATACAGACCTTCCCCAGCCTTGCAGTGAAACAGCTCATTGCGAACCACATCATAAATGAAAGCCAGCTTTTCTTCTCCGTCATGAAACACGCCGACCGAAATGGCAAAGTTCAATTGCTGGTGAACAAAATTCGTTGTACCATCAATCGGATCAATGATCCATACTGTGCCATCAAGGTTTTTAACCTTGTCTCCATATCCCTCTTCACCCAAAATTTCATGATCCGGGTATTTATTTTTGATTTTATCAATAAAAAACTGTTCAATTCCCTTATCCATATCCGTCACAAGATCCGCAGCATGTGATTTGTATGTAATGTTCAATTCGTCTGAAAACGAACGTTTAATGACTTCACCAGCTTCAAACACCCAGCTTTTTGCCGTCTCATAAAGTTCCGTGAGCTTTGCGCTTTCCATTTTTATATCCACTCCTTGTCTCGTGTTTCCTTTACTATATGTTACCACTATTTACCCCCAACATAACCATACAACGCTTATTGAAAAAAGAAGGTTCCCCCCTTACACCAAAAAAAACGACCCTGCATAAGATCAGGTTCGTTTTTTTTACCCTGTGTCAGTTGTGATCATGCCTCTAGTCTCACTAGCTCTTGACGTAATTTCTCCAGCTTGCGCTTCGACTCATTGATTTGTTTTGTGTTTTTATTTTGCAGCGCATCGAAAAGGGTGGACAATTCATAGTCGATTTCAAGTTTTAATACAGGGATTCTGCGTTCTGCATCCGTTCGTTTTAGGGTTTGAATGACTTGTTTCATACACTTTACACATCCTTTCTCTCTTTTGTAAGAATACTAAATATTCTGATTTTGGATATTGTCTTCTATCATATGATTGACTTTGGCTTAATGCAACCTTATTCTCTTTTTTTCATAAAATATTATAAAAGTAGCATATATTGCGAACTGTGGTAAACTACTAACCTGAACGACAATTACGTTTTTTAGCAGGAGGAAAGACAATGCAATTTGATGGATTTAACGAGAAAGATTTTTCTGTATTTGCCATTGATGGCCTAGAGGCGAGAATGGAGAAACTGATCGAACAGGTCAGACCGAAATTGGAGGAGTTGGGAAAACATTTTGCTGCGGAACTTTCATCATCCACTGGAGAAGAAATGTTTTATCATGTGGCCAAACATGCCCGCAGAACCGTCAATCCTCCCAATGATACATGGGTGGCATTCTCAAGCAGCAACCGCGGCTATAAAAAGCTTCCTCATTTTCAGATCGGGCTTTTTGAAACCCATATTTTCATCTGGTTTGCTGTCATTTACGAATCTCCCGTAAAAAAAGAATTTGCAGCGTTATTAAAAGAAGAGCTGGATTCAATCAATAAGAATATCCCTGATAACTTTGTCTGGTCGCAAGATCACATGAAGCCAGATGCCCTTCCACACCTCGATGTGAAAAACGGCAAACTTTCTGATTTTATCAATTCCTTGGCAAATGTAAAAAAAGCTGAACTTCTGTGTGGAATACATATTCCAAAAGAGGAAGCCATACAGATGGATGGAGATACGTTTATACATAAAGCGGATTCTGTTTTTCAAACCCTTATGCCCCTGTATGAGCTGAAAAAGAAGATATATTCCGAATAAGTTTGATTAGGCAAGAAGGGGAGAAGGTTTCTCCTCTTCTTACCACCATTATATTGTTGGCTAAAAAAAAGGTTTGGGTAGATTGTTTTTTATTTTTCCAATCCCACCTTAGCCCATTTACTGCGTATTTCGATTGCCTCATCAATAATGCGGTCCATCAGTTCCCCGACCGAAGGAACATCATGAATTCTTCCCATCACCTGGCCGGCCCACCCAAATCCTTCATCTGCTTTTCCTTCATAGATATAACTTTTATTCCGCTCTCCACTAATCAGGCCTTTCAAGTCTTCATACGCCGCACCCTCTTCCTCCCGTGAGAGAATGAGATTGGTCCAACTGTTGGCGACAGCCCTTCCAGGAGCCCCGAGTGTTCGTTTTATAACGGCCGTATCCGTTTCTAGGCCTTTAACAAGTGCCTCTTTATAAGATGGATGGGCGTGCTCACATTCCTTTGTGGCAATAAACCTTGTACCCATTTCAATGCCTTCCGCTCCAAGAGCCAACGCTGCCATCAATCCTCTGCCATCCCCGATTCCTCCTGATGCAATAACCGGAATGGACACAGCATCGACAATTTGCGGTATGAGGACCATCGTTCCTATATCGTCTCTGCCAATATGCCCTCCTCCTTCTTGGCCAACTGCCATTACTGCATCCGCACCAAGCTGTTCTGCTTTTATAGCCTGCCTGGCCGACGCCACCAGAACGAGTTTTTTGACGGGTATTCCTTCAAGCATCCGAAAAATTCCCGCAGGGTTTCCACCTGTCATACTGATAACCGGGACACTTTCTTCAACCGCCGCTTCCACCATATGCTCGTAGGGGCGGCCGTGCTGTCCGATGGCAAAATTCACCCCGAACGGAAACGGCGTCATTTCTTTTGTTTTTCTGATTTCTTCTTTTAAATGAATCGGAGTTTCAAGCGACATGGCGGTGATTTGACCGAGGCCGCCGGCATTCGATACCGCAGAAGCTAGTCTTGAATAAGCAAGATAGGCCAAGCCTCCTTGTACAATTGGATATCGTGTGCCCAGCATTTTCGTAATTCTCGTATTCATCCTCTTTTCTCCCCTATCCTTCTTTTTTGGTTTTCTTTGCATACAAAACTGTTAGAATCTGATATACTGTCTTTTGTTTTACTATGTACAAATATACAAAGAAACGAATTAAGTTCATTATAGATGAGGTGTCTGAATTGTCACAACATGAAACCCCTTTATTTACCGGCTTGAAAGAACATGCCAAACGTAACCCTTACCAATTCCATATTCCCGGTCATAAGAAAGGCCAGGGAATGGATCCTGAGTTCAGGGATTTTATCGGCGAAAACGCATTATCGATTGATTTGATTAATATTGCACCACTTGATGACCTTCATCAGCCCAAAGGGATGATTAAAAAGGCGCAGGATCTTGCCGCCCAGGCATTCGGAGCAGATCACACGTTTTTTTCTGTCCAGGGGACAAGCGGCGCCATTATGACCATGATTATGTCCGTTGTTTCGCCGGGAGATAAAATTATTGTCCCGCGCAATGTGCATAAATCCATCATGACGGCGATCGTCTTTTCCGGAGCCACCCCTGTTTTCATTCATCCGGAAATTGACCGGGATTTGGGGATCTCTCATGGCATTACACCTCAGAGCGTGAAAAAGGCGCTCGAGCAAAACCAGGATGCCAAAGCGGTTCTTGTCATTAATCCAACGTATTATGGCATTTCAGCCAACCTAAGCGAGATTGTGGACATTGCCCATAGCTATCATGTTCCAGTTCTCGTGGATGAAGCTCATGGCGTACTCATTCATTTCCATGATAAAATGCCTCTGTCAGCCATGCAGGCTGGAGCAGACATGGCCGCGACCTCTGTTCATAAATTGGGCGGATCCTTGACCGGTAGTTCAATACTGAATATAAAAGAAGGGCTTGTTTCAGCAAAACGCGTGCAAACCATTTTAAGTATGCTAACCACCACATCCACTTCTTATATTCTGCTGGCATCACTCGATACAGCCCGCAAGCGTCTTGCTACTGAAGGATACAGCATCATTGAAAAAACCATTAAATTAGCCAATGAGGCAAGAGAGAAGATCAACCAGATTCCCCTGCTGTACTGCGTGGGTGAGGAAATACTGGGAAAAGAAGCAACCTATGATCTTGATCCTACAAAACTGCTGATTTCAGTAAAAGATCTTGGCATCACAGGTTACGATGCAGAAGTATGGCTCCGCGAGGAAAATAACATCGAAGTAGAGCTTTCCGATCTGTATAATATCCTCTGTTTGATTACTACCGCAGACCACGAAAAAAATATTATGGTCCTTGTTCATGCATTAAAAAAAATGGCTGAGCACTTCGGAAAAAATCCTGGCGGCAAGCCGGTTCAGCCACTCCCGGTACACGTTCCGGATATTCCGGTTCTTGCTTTGTCACCGCGCGATGCGTTTTATGCCGATACGGAAAGTATTCCATTTGAAGAATCCGCCGGAAGAATCATTGCGGAGTTTCTGATGGTGTATCCTCCTGGTATTCCGATTTTCATTCCAGGAGAAATTATTACTCAAGAGAACCTGAATTATGTTAAAGAAACGATTGAAGCTGGTCTTCCAGTTCAAGGACCTGAAGATCCGGATTTGAAAATGATCAAAGTCATTAAAGAGCATATCGCAATCCGTTAAGAACAGACGCCTGGATAAACTTCCAGGCGTTTTTCAATATCAAAGGACCCGGCTTTTAGTATGCCGGGTCCTCTATCTTCCCTATTTTTTTTCGTTTGTGCTTGAGCAGTTCGGGCATTTATTGGAATATAACTTCGTTACTTTTTCATCTTCAAAATGTTCAATAGTGTTGTCACATGTTTGGCAAATGATTTCTCCCATCTTAAAACATCTCCTTTTCATGTAAGCGCTTTTATTCTTATCTCCATAATATTATGTCACATTGATTTTGTCAACCATTAATTAGTGTGTCACATTTATTTAATTAGGATAATTAATCATATTGTTCAGAAGCAGGTATGTGGGGAACCGACTCTTCAAAAAATAAGGACAAATCTTTCACTTCTTTTAAAGAATGAATTTGGAATACCCGTTGCAAGTACTCATAATTTTGCAAGTCATTGGCATCTAAAAGCGCAGATCGCCCTGTCTGCATACAGATAACCAGCGGCTTTCCGAAAAACATATTCGTGTGAACAATTCCAAAATCATAACGAACATCCTCCGTTGTAAAACCAACGAACCTGACCCCCACATTTTCTTGTTCATCGTATAGCTTTTCAAAAATTTCCACAGTAACCCCTCCTTTAAATTCATTCGTAAAACGGGCTGCTATGCTTGCAATATATCACAACTATATTCGCTGAAATGTGTTTTATAACATCTTACAATTTATATCTTTTTCCCCTCTGACTCCACTCATAAACATTTATTGTCAAAATATTTTAAATAATGATAAACTTGTTGGTGTATTATATAATGGATGATTTTAAAGAAAGCGGGGATTCACCTTGCAGGAAAATGCTTATATTAAGTTAGTGCCGGCTTCAAAGCAACAAACCATTTCAATCGATGAAGTAAAGGATCTCTTCCATTATTACAAGGACATCACCAGCAAAACCGGTTCCCAGCTGGGTTGGCAATACGGGGAATCAGCTTTTCCCTACACCATTGAAGAGAAGAGCCATGCAAAAGGCCAATGGTTTTATTTAAACAGCAATGATAAAATGCGGTTTAAATACATTATGGTTGGGGTAGATAATGAAGCAGGATCCATCCCCTATATTCAAGTTACCCTTCCTGAAGGATTTACCCATGGTGATAAAGGAAAAGCAAATGAATTCTGCAAGTTCCTGGCTAAGCATCTGGATGCCGAGCTTCATTTATTTAATGGAAGGATTATGTACTACTATAAAAGAAAATAAAACGGGTTAACATCATAGGTGTAATTTTAATGGGCGGAGTCCTACCTTTTGGTTAGACTTCTTTTTTTATGTTCGATATCCTATTAACTTGGGGGATGAAGGCAATACTACGAATGGACCTGAAACTAAAAAAAAAAATTTCTTTAGTAAAGGTGTGAAACATTATCGGTGGTTGCAATTCTGTTAATTGCCACATTCTTTATTACATCTGCGGACTCAGCAACATTTGTTCTTGGCAAGCAGACGTTCAACGGCAGCCTTTATCCGCCAAATAAAATCAAATTAGTGTGGGGAATCGTTCAGGCAGCCACAGCTGCTGTTCTTCTCTGGTCAGGAGAACTACAGGGACTTCAGACCGCTGCAATTATCACTGCCTTCCCCTTTGCCTTTATCCTTATTGCAATGATGTTCTCAATGGTAAAAACATTGCGTGAAGAACTCGCCAGCATATGAAAATCAGAGTAAAAAAGGTAAAGACAGCATTGTCAACTTTGTTAAAAGAAATAAAACGGATGAACATAACGTACTTTTTAAAGCAGAAAATGTTGACTGACACACCCTTACAGATACCAAATAGGAAAAGTACAAAAACATGAAAAACAACATCACTTCAAAAAAAGACCTGTCGTTTTGAGAAAGTTCAATGACTGTAAAATAACCTGCCCATAAAAGTACATGAAGCAGCGTCAATAAGCTAAAGGTTCTCATAGGCATCCCCCTTTCCTACTTTATGCTTCATGGTGGCAGTCAACCCATAAAATAGGATAAATAGCGGCTCCTGGTTCCCCAGAACCGCTTTTTTCATGTAAATAATGCAACAAAAAAACCTTCCCAGCAGGAAGGTTTTTTCGATAATAACTATTATTTAACGATGTGAATTGGAGAACCAAGAGCAACTTCCGCTGCCTCCATGGAAATCTCACCGAATGTTGGGTGAGCATGGATGGTCATTGCAATGTCTTCAGCTGTCATTCCAGCTTCAATCGCAAGTCCAAGTTCAGCGATCATATCAGAGGCGTTACCACCTGCGATTTGAGCACCAAGAAGTAAACCATCTTCAGCACGAGTGATCAGTTTCATGAAACCGTCAGTTTCGTTCATGGAAAGAGCACGTCCATTTGCAGCAAATGGGAACTTGGAAGCTTTCACTTCAAATCCAGCTTCTTTTGCGCTCTTTTCATCATAACCGACAGTAGCCAATTCAGGATCTGTAAATACTACAGCTGGAATGGCAAGATAGTCGATTTCAGAAGGATGGCCGCTGATCGCCTCAGCCGCAATCTTTCCTTCATAAGAAGCCTTATGAGCAAGAGCAGGTCCTTCAACGATATCACCGATTGCATAAATGCCTTTAACATTTGTTTGGCATTGCTTATCAATCTTGATCAATCCACGCTCAGTCATTTCAATTCCCACTTGTTCAAGACCGAGTTCTTCAGTGTTTGGACGGCGTCCCACAGTAACCAATACATAATCTGCTTCAAAGGTTTTTGTTTCACCTTTGATTTCAGCCGTTACTGTAACTCCATCTTTAGTTTCTTCAACGCCTTTGGCAAGAGCTTGTGTAAACACTTCTACATTGCCTTTTTTCTTCAGACGTTTGGAAACCACTTGGCTCATTTGCTTTTCGAAGCCAGGAAGGATTTGTTTGCTTCCTTCAAGCACTGTTATTTCAGTGCCAAAGTTTGCAAATGCAGTTCCAAGCTCCATACCAATGTATCCACCGCCGATTACTACCATCTTTTTAGGAACTTCCTGAAGAGCAAGTGCTCCTGTTGAGGAAATAACACGGTCACTCCATTTAAATCCAGGAATTTCAATCGGACGGGAACCTGTTGCAATGATGCAATTTTTGAAAGTATATGTTTGAGATGATTTTTCATCCATGATGCGTACTGTGTTTTCGTTAACGAAGTAAGCTTCCCCGCGAATGATTTCCGCTTTATTCCCTTTAAGCAAACCTTGAACTCCAGAAGTCAACTTTTTCACAATACCGGATTTCCATTCTTGAACCTTGCCAAAATCAACAGTTACGTTCTCTGCTGAAATTCCCATATCATCGGAATGCTTAGCATGTTCTACACGGTGTCCAGCATTGATCAAAGCTTTTGAAGGAATACATCCAACGTTCAAGCATACGCCGCCCATTTCACCTTTTTCTGCAACAGCAACCTTTTGGCCAAGCTGTGCAGCACGGATTCCAGCCACATATCCCCCAGGGCCGGAACCAATTACGAGTGTGTCTAATTCAATCGGAAAATCACCTACAACCATTTCTCTACGCCTCCATTACTAGTAGTTGTGGATCGTTCAATAAACGCTTAATATGATTCATTGCATTTTGAGCCGTTACACCATCGATCAAACGGTGGTCAAAGCTTAATGATAACGCAAGAACAGGTGCTACGACAATTTCCCCGTTTTTCACCACTGCTTTTTCTGCAATGCGGCCAATTCCAAGGATGGCAACTTCCGGATGATTGATTACCGGAGTAAACCATTGTCCGCCTGCTGAACCAATGTTGGAGATCGTTACAGATCCGCCTTTCATCTCATCAGCAGAAAGTTTTCCGTCACGCGCTTTAACAGCAAGCTCGTTGATTTCCGCAGAAATTTTAAAGATGGATTTACGGTCAGCATCTTTTACGACAGGAACCATTAGACCGTTGTCTGTATCAGCAGCGATTCCAATGTTGTAATAGTTCTTCCAAACGATTTCTTCATTGGCATCATCAATGGATGCATTAATTGCCGGGAATTCCCGAGCAGCAGAAACCAATGCTTTTACAACATATGGAAGGTAAGTAAGCTTGATTCCTTTATCAGCTGCAACCTGCTTAAACTTCTTACGGTGTGCCACAAGCTCAGTTACATCGATTTCATCCATTAATGTCACATGAGGAGCTGTGTGCTTGGAGTTCACCATCGCTTTGGCAATGATTTTACGTACACCTTTAATTTTTTCACGTGTTTCGTTTTGGCCCGCAGGAATTGCTTTTGGTGCTTCTTTCGCAGCAGGCGCTTCAGCAGGAGCCGTTACAGCTTCCTGATCTTGACTAGTTGTATCACCGCTCAGGAATTTCTCGATGTCTTCTTTCATAACACGGCCATTGTCTCCAGAACCGGAAACTTTGCGGATATCTACGCCTTTTTCACGTGCATATTTACGAACAGAAGGCATAGCGATTACACGCTTGTTTTCATCCACAAGCTCATCAGCAGAAGGTTCTGTTTTTGCCGCTTCAGTTTTTTGCTCAGGCTCAGCAGCAGCAGGTTTTTGCTCTTCGTCTGCTTTAGGCTGTTCTGGTGCTTCTTCTGTTTCTTCAGATTCAGGCGCACTGTCGGATTCGATGGTTACAAGCACGTCACCAACAACAGATACTGTTCCTTCGTCTACTTTTACTTCAAGAATTTTTCCATCTACTGGAGAAGGAATTTCAACTACTGCTTTATCATTTTGTACTTCAAGAAGAATATCGTCTTCCTTGACTTCATCTCCTGCTTTTACAAACCATTTAACAATTTCGCCTTCGTGGATACCTTCACCGATATCGGGAAGCTTAAATTCAAATGCCACTAACAACGCCTCCTATAGTAAAAAATTAATCATGCTTTATTGGGATAAAAAGCGGAAAAAGAAATCAGAAAGATTTCTTTTTCAGACCTGTTGTTTAGCATTAGAAGTTATAAACTGTCTTCGCCTTTTCAACGATATCCTTATAATCAGGAAGCCAAACGTCCTCTGCTGCTGCAAACGGGAATACCGTATCAGGAGCAGCGACACGAAGTACAGGAGCTTCAAGGCTTAGGATGGCACGGTCATTGATTTCAGCAACAACAGTCGCACCTACACCTGCTTGTTTCTGTGCTTCTTGAACAACAATGGCACGTCCTGTTTTCTCAACTGAAGCAATGATTGTATCAATGTCAAGAGGGCTAACTGTACGAAGGTCAACCACTTCAGCGGAGATTCCTTCTTTTTCAAGCTCTTCTGCTGCCTTTAGAGAAGAGTGAACCATTGCACCGTAAGTGATGATGGAAACATCTTTTCCTTCACGTTTTACATCAGCTTTTCCGATTTCAATTGTATATTCTTCTTCCGGAACTTCGCCACGGAAGGAACGGTACAATTTCATGTGCTCAAGGTATACAACCGGATCATTGTCACGGATTGCAGAAATTAACAACCCTTTAGCATCGTATGGTGTAGAAGGAATAACGACCTTAATACCAGGAGCCTGAGCCACAAGACCTTCTAGGTTGTCCGCATGAAGCTCAGGAGTTTTTACGCCGCCGCCAAATGGTGAACGGATCGTGATTGGAGAGTGGTACACTCCTCCAGAACGGTAACGCATACGTGCAGCCTGAGCCACCACGGAATCCATTACCTCAAAAACAAAACCGAAAAACTGAATTTCCATAACTGGGCGGAAACCAGTTAGTCCAAGTCCGATCGCCAGACCGCCGATTCCGGACTCTGCAAGCGGAGTATCGAATACACGATCTTCGCCAAACTCGGATTGAAGGCCTTCTGTCGCACGGAAAACTCCGCCGTTTTGACCAACATCCTCACCGAATACAACAACATTTTCGTTGTTTTTCAATTCAGTGCGCATTGCATCTGTGATTGCTTGAATCATGGTCATTTGAGCCATATTATTTCGACTCCTTTGCTTTGTATTCTTCAAGTTGCTCTTTAAGATTGTGAGGAAGCTCTTCGAACATAAAGCCGATTAGATCAGTTACTTTCTGTTTTGGAGCTGCATCGGCTTTTTTGATCGCAGCTTTAATATCATCCTTCGCCTGATCAATTACTTTATTCTCTTGCTCTTCAGACCAAAGTCCTTTTCCTTCAAGGAAGGTGCGGAAACGAACAAGAGGATCTTTCTTCGTCCATTCACTGTCAAGGTCTTCTGTACGGTACCGTGTAGGATCGTCTCCAGCCATAGTATGCGGACCATAACGGTAAGTAAGAGTTTCGATTAATGTTGGACCGTCTCCGTTCAATGCGCGTTCACGTGCCTGCTTGACTGCAGAATAAACAGCGAGTACGTCCATTCCATCCACTTGGATTCCTTCGATACCTGCTGCAACCGCTTTTTGAGCAATTGTTTTTGCTGCGGACTGCTTTTCTACTGGAACAGAGATCGCGAAACGGTTATTTTGCACAACAAAAATCGTCTGTGCATTATATGCTCCGGCAAAGTTCAAACCTTCATAGAAGTCACCCTGGGAAGCTCCGCCATCACCTGTGTAAGTAATAGCAACATTCTTTTTGCCTTTTTTCTTAAGTCCGACACCGACACCAGCTGCTTGAACAATTTGTGCACCGATGATGATTTGCGGCATAAGAACATTTACGCCTTCCGGAATTTGACCGCCTCCGAAATGTCCACGGGAATATAGAAAAGCTTGATATAACGGCAGTCCGTGGAACACGATTTGCGGGATATCACGATATCCTGGAAGAATCCAGTCTTCTTTATCCAGCGCATATTGAGATCCAAGCATGGAAGCCTCTTGACCTGCAACCGGCGCATAAAATCCTAACCGTCCCTGACGGTTTAGGGAGATTGCTCTTTGGTCCCAAATGCGCGTATATACCATACGTGTCATTAATTCCTGTAATTCTTCATCTGAAAGTTCAGGCATAGCAGATTCATTAACTACTTTCCCGTCTTCTGTTAAGATTTGAAAGGTTTCAAATTGTTTTTCAACCTGTTCAATCAAACTCATTAACCTTCACCTCTTCCTTCCTTACACCAATGTTATCCGCCATGTATGTAATAGGCGCATCTATTAGATTGCCCAAAATTTACCGTATACATGACATGGTTTATAAAAAAGCCTTGAAGGGTCCCGATGCACAAATCATTATTGCTGTTTCCCTATTTAACCCAGGGTAAACATTAAGCTTGTACACCCTTCCTTTATATAAGGGCTTTCATAAACTGTATTACTATTTTTTGAATATAGAGTAATACAATCATCTTAAACACATCATTAGTTTACACCTTCGTATATTGACCGTCAATTGTTTAATATCAATAAGTTATTGAATTATTTTTCCCTGGACTATTGCTGTTGCACCTTTATCACAAAGCGCTGTATCACTACCTGTATTCATCTGTTTCAAAACAGGTTTTTTTCAGGAAATGAGCGATCTCACCTCGTTTTTCTAGCGTTTCGGACTCATAAATATGGTAGAATACAGAAAAAGCGATTGTCATATGAATAAGAGAAATCACCATAACGGGAGGAAAACCTATGCTAACCATGAAAGATATTGTCCGAGAAGGCAACCCCATTCTTCGCGAGAGGGCAACAAACGTTGAACTTCCTCCTCAGCAAGAGGATATTCAAATTGCGAAAGAAATGCTTGAGTTCTTAAAAAACAGTCAAAATCCCGAGCTGGCACAAAAATACAACCTTCGGCCTGGAGTAGGTCTCGCATGCCCACAGATCGGAATTCCCAAACGGATCATCGCAGTCCATACCCAGGATGATCAAGGTGAATCATACAGTTATGCTCTTTTCAATCCAAAAATTGTCAGCCACTCCGTTAAAGTCACCTATCTCGAAGGTGGCGAAGGCTGCCTTTCAGTTGACCGAGATGTTCCCGGGTACGTTCCGCGCTACGCGAAAGTTACCGTCAGGGGAACTACAATAAAAGGCGAACAAGTCGATTTAAAATTAAAAGGCATGCCCGCCATTGTGTTTCAACATGAGATTGACCATCTTGACGGCATTATGTTCTATGACCGCATTAATAAAGAGAATCCTTTTACACCCCCTTCCACTGTAATCCTCAACCGAGCATAAAGAAAATCCCTGTCCATGTGACAGGGATTTTTTTGTCTATTCCACTATTTTCCTCGCAATCTGAAAAAAACAGGTGGCATACTATAACCAATTATAAAAAAAGGACGGTTATGACCACATGAAAAGGAAACGACGAATCATCAACAGATTAAAAAAACTCATTGATGAATATCCTTACCTTAATCCAAAAAAAACGCGCATTTTGCTTTCGATCATCGATAAAATTCCCTGTATTTCCGCCTGTCATCGTGCCGATAATGAAAAAAACATGAAAAACATGCTTATTTCATTTATAATAGAACGAAGATATTGTTAATACTAGCACGGTAAGGAGACGAAAAAATGATTTTTAAAGTTTATTATCAAGAAAACAAAAATGAGGTACCTATTCGGGAGAACACTAAATCTCTATTTATGGAGTCAACCTCCATTGAGGAAGTACGAAAAAGTCTTGCGAGTTCAAATTTTAATATTGAGTTTGTTCAGGAGATTAAAGGGAAATTCCTAGAATATGAGCAACAATCAGACTCTTTTGAAGTGGAGAAAAGATAATTTATGAAATTTGTTAAAAACCATCAAACTGCAGTCTTTGCCCTCGGCGGCATGGGTGAGATAGGAAAGAATACGTACGGTATTCAATTTCAAGACGAAATCATCCTCATCGACGCAGGAATTAAATTTCCGGAGGACGAGCTGCTTGGCATTGACTATGTGATCCCGGATTATACGTACCTGGTGAAAAATGAAGACAAGATCAAAGGGCTATTTATTACCCACGGCCATGAAGACCACATCGGAGGAATTCCCTACCTGCTTCGTCAGGTTAATATTCCGATTTATGGCGGAAAGCTTGCCATTGCACTAATTAAAAATAAACTTGAAGAACATGGTTTGCTAAGACGGGCAAAATTATATGAAATTACCGAGGACCAGGTAATTAAATTCAGAAAAACATCCGTTTCGTTTTTCCGAACCACTCACAGCATACCGGAATCGTTCGGAATTGTTGTGAAGACACCTCCCGGGAATATTGTACATACCGGCGACTTCAAGTTTGATTTTACCCCGGTCGGCGAACCGGCAGATTTAACAAAAATGGCCGAGATCGGAAAAGAGGGTGTTTTGTGCCTTCTTTCCGACAGCACCAATGCTGAAGTTCCGGGCTTTACAATGTCCGAACGCCGCGTGGGTGACAGCATCAATGATATTTTCCGAAAAGTGAACGGCCGGGTGATTTTCGCTACGTTTGCTTCTAACATCTACCGCCTGCAGCAGGTAGTGGAAGCTTCTGTACAAAATAACAGAAAGATCGCTGTCTTTGGCCGGAGCATGGATTCCGCCATTACCATCGGGCAGGAACTTGGATTTATAAAGGCTCCAAAAGGCACCTTTATCGAGTCTTCTCAAATTAACAGGCTGCCAGATAACCAAGTCACGATTCTGTGTACAGGAAGCCAGGGAGAGCCGATGGCCGCACTTTCCAGAATTGCTAACGGGACCCACCGTCAAATTCAAATTATCCCTGGGGATACGGTCGTATTTTCTTCATCTCCAATCCCAGGAAATGCATTAAGCGTAAACAAGACGATCAACCAGCTGTTCCGTGCAGGCGCTGAGGTGATTCATGGATCCCTCAATGATATCCATACCTCCGGTCATGGGGGCCAACAGGAACAGAAGCTGATGCTCCGATTAATGAAGCCGAAGTATTTCCTTCCGATTCACGGAGAATACAGAATGTTAAAGACGCACATTAATCATGCCACGTCTTGTGACGTTCTGCCTGAGAATTGCTTTACGATGGATAATGGTGAGGTTTTGGCCTTATCCAGCAATGAAGCATCCGTCGCAGGAAAGATCCCTTCTGGATCTGTTTATGTAGACGGAAGCGGTATTGGAGATATCGGAAACATTGTTCTCAGAGACCGTAAGATTCTTTCCGAAGAAGGTTTAGTTGTTGTTGTTGTCAGCCTCAATATGAAAGAATTTAAAATTGAAGCTGGTCCTGATATTATTTCCAGAGGGTTCGTCTACATGAGAGAATCCGGCGATTTGATCAATGATGCACAAAACCTTTTGAAACAGCACCTGAATGGTCTTATGGAAGAAAAACGAACAAGACAATGGTCTGAAATTAAAAATGAAATCACCGATGTCCTTTCACCATTTCTTTACGAAAAAACGAGAAGGCGTCCGATGATCCTACCGATTATTATGGAAATCTAATGAATAAAAGCATGAGAGGAAAATTCCTCTCATGCTTTTTTTGATCGATTGATCATGCCATCAAATTATCTTCGAGCCGGTTGATATCCTTTTCTGCACCAATGACAATCAAAACATCGCCTTCCTGAACAGGCTGGTTGGCATGCGGTGAAACAATGACTTCATGGTCTCTTTTGATAGCGACCACATTGCAGCCGTACTTTGCCCGAATATCCATTTCTAACAGGGATTTTCCTTCTATTTTGCTTCCGGCCACCATTTCGACGATACTGTACTCATCCGATAATTCCAGATAGTCAAGAACACTTTTTGAAACCACCTGATGGGCAATTCGTATACCCATATCACGTTCAGGATGAATAATGCGGTCCGCACCAATTTTTAATAATACCCGTTCATGATAATCATTCTGGGCCTTCACCGTAATTTTATCAATACCCATGTCTTTAAGAATGAGCGTGGTCAAGATACTGGATTGAAGATTCTCCCCGATCGCTACAATGACATGCTCAAAGTTTCGAACTCCCAAACTCTTGAGTACCCCTTCATCCGTTGAGTCCGCCACCACGGCATGAGTAGCGATTGAAGAATACTCATTTACCCGGTCTTCATCCATATCGATCCCGAGCACTTCCATCCCCTGCTCAACCAATGCCCGGACAACCCCTCCACCAAACCGGCCTAGCCCTATTACCGCATATTGCCGTTTCACCTGTCGTTTTGCCACATTAATTCCTCCAGCATATCACATGTACTATTTTTTATTTAGCATATCACATTGTCCCCTCTTCACAAAACTACCATTCTCAATGCATTGAGAATAAACAAAAAAAAATGGCCAAGATAAATCTTGGCCATTTCCTTATGAAACAGGTCTTACACGTTAAGTGTTTCTTGTCCTGGTTTCCAGTTTGCCGGGCAAAGTCCGCCAGTTTGAAGTGCTTGAAGTACACGCAATGTCTCGTCCACATCACGGCCGATATTGTTGTGGTTAACTACTGCATACATTAATTCGCCTTCAGGAGAAATAATGAACAGTCCACGAAGGGCAACGCCTTCTTCTTCAATCAATACGCCATAGTCACGTGCTACAACATGATTTGTGTCTGCAGCAAGTGCATAGTTAACATCACCAAGACCATTTGAATCACGTGGAGTATTGATCCACGCTTTGTGCGTATGAATAGTGTCTGTTGAAACACCAATTACTTCTGCATCCAAATCTTCGAACTCGTCAAAACGATCGCTCAAAGAAGTGATTTCAGTAGGACATACGAATGTGAAGTCCATTGGATAGAAGAATAGTACTGTCCATTTATCATTCTTCATGTTTTCTTCAAGACTTACTTTGCCAAATTCTTTGTTTGGCATTACAGCGTCCATTTCAAAGCGCGGAGCTTGTTTTGCTACCATGCGTTCTGCCATGTTAAAATCCCTCCAACTAATTAAGTTATTGCTTCACTATTATTATAATGCACCCTTACTTTTTAGTCAATGTTAAATAATAATTAATTTAAATAAGGGCCTTATAAATGACAACCATTTTTACTTTCCCCCATATCATAACAAGTTAATCAAAAGAAGTGAAATAATTGGATTGCGCCGTTTACTCGGTTATACTGTTATGCATACTAAACATGTTAACAACAGAAGGAGGAGCAAGTATTAATGCCAGATTACAGAAAATTTACTGAGGTGGACTGGGGAGCTATTTTGATCAGCGCCGGAATTTTAGTGCTAAAACTCATTGCAATCTATATTATTTATATAGTCATCCGCAATATTGGAAAGAAAATCATCCGAACAGCCTTTGAACGAATGATGCATCGAAAAAGCATGTCCAATTTCAGGGCAAGAACTTTGGAGACACTGGTTATCAGCATTTATACATATGCCTTAATCTTTATGGCTTTTGTCGCCGTTTTTGGTCTGTTCAACATTGATATCCGAGGGCTGCTTGCAGGCGCGGGGATCGTTGGACTTGCTATCGGCTTCGGAGCACAGGGACTTGTCAGTGATATTGTTACAGGGTTCTTTATTCTCCTGGAAAAACAAATTGATGTTGGTGACTACATCACAACCGGCGTATTTAACGGGATCGTAGAGGATGTAGAATTGAGAACAACCAAAGTAAGAGGCTTTGACGGTACGCTTCATTATATACCGAACCGGTTAATCACAAGTGTAAGCAACCATTCCAGAGGCAATATGAGGGCTCTCGTTGATTTTAAAATCCCCACCACACCCCAGGTTGAAAAAGCATTGAGAATTATTAAAGAAGAAAGTCTTGTACTCCAGCAGGAGGAGCCCGCCATCCTTGAAGGGCCGAATGTTCTTCCAGTGATCGAGGAAGAAACTGGCCTAACTGTATTGCGCATTCTTGCAAGAACCGAAAACCTCAAGCAATGGAGCATGGAGCAAAAAATCAAAGACCGCCTTCATCAGAAGTTTAATGAAGCAGGTATTCAGTTGCCTTCTCCGGAAGAAGATAAAGCCGGCGAGCCTGGTACCGAATGATTATTAAAAGGGATCAAAGGGTATTCATGATATAGAATCCCATATAAAGGAGGTTTGTATCTTGCCTTATGATTCTCTTAAAGAACTGCCAGATTCAGTAAAAGACAACCTTCCGCACCACGCACAGGAAATCTTCAAAGAAGCCTTCAATTCTGCCTCTGAAGAATACAAAGAAGAAGAAACGGCTTTCAAGGTTGCATGGAGTGCGGTAAAAAACAAGTACGAAA
Source organism: Fictibacillus sp. S7 (assembly GCF_004127935.1). Classification (NCBI taxonomy): domain Bacteria; kingdom Bacillati; phylum Bacillota; class Bacilli; order Caryophanales; family Fictibacillaceae; genus Fictibacillus; species Fictibacillus sp. S7. The sequence goes on from NZ_QJKL01000001.1 coordinate 1,353,236, forward strand.
AAAATGATAACGATGAGTGGGTAAAAAAAGAAGAGTAATAAAAAAAGGCAACAACATGTTATATCATGTTGTTGCCTCTTCTTTTTCTCTTTTTATCACTTTTAACTTTTTGATTTGATGTCCGTCCATTTCAATCACTTTGAATGTATACCCTTCGTGTTCTACTTCTTTATCAAGGTCCACATCAATTCCCTGGCTTAAAAACCAGCCTCCGATTGTATCAAGATCCGAATCATCAAGATCCAGATGGAACATTTCATTCACTTCGGAAATAAGTACCTTTCCTTCAAGAATGGTCACTTGATCATTTACTTTTTTGATTCTCGGCTCTTCATCTTCATCAAACTCATCCCGAATTTCACCTACGATTTCTTCAATAATGTCCTCAACGGTAACAATGCCCGAGGTTCCTCCATACTCATCCATTAATACTGCCATATGCACCCGGTCTTTTTGCATTTTTACGAGCAGCTTCTGTATGGGAAACGATTCATGGACAGAGATGATGGGCCGTATGTATCGTTCCAGCTCCTCTTCTTCATTGGTTACATGTTCATTAAAGAATTCCTTTATGTTCACCAAACCAATAATATGGTCTTTATCCTCATCGGCAACCGGATATCGCGTAAACTTTTCCCCTCTCATGATATCAAGGTTTTCCCAAAAGGTATTTTCTTTATATAAACAGACAATCTCGGTACGGGGAACCATAATTTCCTTCGCCAGTCTGTCATCAAACTCAAATATCCGGTTTACATAACGGTATTCGGATTGGTTGATTTCCCCGCCCTCAAAGCTTTCGGATAGCAGGTGGCGCAATTCCTCTTCATTGTGGGCCATTTCGTGTTCTTCCCCGCGCTTCAGTCCCATTATTCTGGTAAGGATCGCAGCGGAACGGTTTAAAAGGAAGATAAACGGAAACATAATCACGCTGAAGGCAATTAAGGGTCTTGCAACCGCCATGGCAATAGCCTCAGACTTTCTGATTGCAAATGACTTTGGAGCCAATTCGCCAAGTACAACCTCAAAATACGTAATAACTGTAAATGCAATGATAAAAGAAATGGTGTTGATTAATTGCGCTGGCAGATCTACATGCTGAAAAACGGGATGAAGCAGCGTTTCCACTGTCGGTTCTCCCATTCCACCCAGTGCCAGTGATGTTATCGTAATTCCCAGTTGTGTAGAAGAAAGATAACCATCGATATTGGCCAGAATTTTTTTAACAGCTTTTGCATTTCCGTTTCCCTGTTCTGCCAGAAAATCTATTCGGGTTGATCGGACTTTTACAATGGCAAATTCAGTAGCCACGAAGAATGCGGTTATTAATATTAGGATGATAATAATGAAGATATTGAATAATGCCATGTGGTTATCCCAGATCACTTATGTGACCAAGGAACGTCACCTCCTGCTGAAAAATAAGAGTAAAGATAATAAAGATTACCCTCTACACCTAGCAGATAAACAAAGACAAATGAGGAAGGAACAGCTTAATCGCTGTTCCCCTCTGTTTTTTTATTGCTGAAGCTTGCTTTGTACTGCCTGACAAACATCATCAGCACTCATACCGTCTGCGTTAATGACAGAGCCCTGCACAACTGCATTTTGCATGCCCATCACATTTTCATCCTGACCAGAGATCACACAGCAATCACAGCCGTTTGCGTCATTTTCCTGACGAAGCATAACCACATCAAAACCTTTAGCTTTTAAAGCATCGGAAACATTAGTTAAGGATTCCTCCACACCAATTCTTGCCATCGTTTCCACCTCCTTAGCATTTTTAATTTTTCCTAGGAGAAGGCGACTTATTCCTCTGACAACGAAAAAAGGACTGCTCATTACGAGCAGCCCCTTATTTAATATGTTTTCTAATTTCATTTTGCTTTCCATTCGATATAAGAAACAAGCGTACGGAGAGCGACAGGAATCGCTTCTTCTTTCGGCTCTATCCTGGAATGGTGAAGACCGAACTCGCTGTCTGCTCCTAGCCAAAACATAAACCCTGGAATTTCTTTTAGAAAATAGCCAAAGTCTTCTCCTGTCATGGCTTCTTTGCAATGGTAAAATTCAGCTGTTTTTTCTCGCTCGAGGAAGGCAATGAATTCTCTCGTCAGTTCTTCATGATTGTACACCTGATAATAATTGGCGCCATAATCAATCTCGGCCTGGCAATCAAAAGACATTTCGAGACCCCTCACAAGGGATTCGATCCTTCCTTTGACCTTTTTCATGGAGTCGGAGGAAAGAGTACGGATGGTCCCCTCCAAACGGGCGGTTTCCGCAATGATATTTTGCTTTGTCCCGCCGGTAATTTTACCAACCGTCACGACGGCTGAATCAAGAGGATCAATGTTTCGTGCCACAATCGACTGAAGCTGGGTCACCAAATGACTGGCGGCAACGACCATGTCATTGGCAAGGTGAGGATAAGCGGCATGTCCGCCTTTCCCTTTAATATCAATAAAAAGCTCCGACGTGTTGGCGAACAAAAGCCCTTCTTTGACCGCAATTGTGCCAACCGGATATTCCGGAGCGATATGCAATCCGAGGATCATATCGGGTTTTTCGGACTGAAACTCTTCGCTTTGAAGCAAAGGAAGTGCCCCCCCTGGCCCTTCTTCTGCCGGCTGAAACACAAACAGCAAATCATCCTTCACCGGGTGATTGACAAAATAATCGAGCAACCCCAATGCGACGGACATATGGATATCATGTCCGCAGGCATGCATGAATCCTTTATGAAGAGAAGAAAATTCATAGGTGGTTTCTTCCTTAATCGGCAATCCATCCATATCCGTGCGATAAGCAATTGTTTTTGAAGGATGGGTACCTGACACCTTAGCAAGTAAACCAGTCTTCCATTTTTTTACGCTCAGGCGTTCTTGTGGCAGCTGAGTTATGAAATCTAGAATAAACTGCTGTGTTTTGAATTCCATAAAACCCGGTTCAGGAATTTGGTGCAGCTGTCTTCTAATGTCAATGAAACGTTGAGCTTCCATTCAATATCATTCCTGTCCAGACAAGATTAATCGTTCAGTTGACGCAATTCATGCTTAATTTCTGTTTTCGATTTTGTTTTTTCATCGATTTCTTTAATCACACGCGCAGGTGTTCCGGCTACCACTGTGTATGGAGGTACATCTTCGATGACGATGGCACCTGCTGCAACAACAGCTCCTTGTCCAACTGTAACTCCTTCAAGAATCACCGCGTTCGCCCCAACAACGACATCATCTTCAACAACAACAGGTTTTGCAGATGGCGGTTCGATCACACCAGCCAAGACGGAACCTGCTCCGATATGACAGTTTTTCCCGACAGTTGCACGTCCGCCAAGAACCACATTCATGTCGATCATAGTACCTTCACCAATTACTGAACCGATATTGATGGCAGCGCCCATCATGATTACAGCGTTGTTTCCAATTTCAACCTGGTCACGGATAATCGCACCTGGTTCAATACGTGCGTTAATATTTTTCATATCAAGCAACGGGATGGCTGAATTGCGGCGATCATTTTCCACCACAAAATCTTCAATTTTGCTTTCATTGGTTTTCAGTACGTCCTGGATCTCTTTCCACTCACCAAATAGTACCCCGGTGTTCCCATTGATGAACGATTGAGTGTTTTCACCGAATTGGAGCCCCTTCAGATCCCCTTTTACATATACTTTTACAGGTGTTGATTTTTTACTGTTACTAATAAAAGAAATAATTTCATTTGCATCCATCATTTTCATGGTGTGTGCTCCTCCTTTAATACGTTCTGTATTGTATTAAACCACTAATTCAGCCAACATTCAAACCAAATTGTTTCAATCTTCCTTCACCAATTTCACGAAAGCTTCGACCTGTTTCAGTTCAAGTGAAGCACCATGGCAGATCATCCATGTGTCACGCTTCATCTGCTCGCCATTCTTATTATGCAGCGGAACCTGATGAAAGGCATCCGCTTCACGTAAGGAGATGGAAGGCAGAATGGCATATCCAATCCCGTGAAGAGCCATCTGTTTGCATGTTTCGATCTGATCAACAATGATGGTTTTTTTCGGAGGAATGGAAAAGTGGTCCTGCCACCACTCCTGGATATCCTGATAATAGGTGGAATGGCTTTTAAACTGGATGAAAGGCTTTTCTGTTTTCTGTAACTCTTCAATAGAAGAAATATCCGTATCCACAAGGTACAGACTGTCAGAAAATAAGTGGATTTTTTCTCCCCGCCATTCCGGATTCCCCCGGACGATCCCAATATGAATCTGATCTTCATACAGATGCTTGATGATTTCACTGCTCCAGCCCGTAATGAGAGAGATATTGACCTGCGGATACAGGTTCACATATTTTTTTAACGTGTTTGGAAGCCAGTACTGCCCTATGATGGACGCCACCGCAAGCCTTAGTGTACCAAACACTTCTTTGGAAAGGGATTGCAGTTCCTCTCTCACACGGCCTTCGTCTTTCAGCGTCTCATTAACATGGGATATAATTTTTTCTCCTGCTGCCGTGATTGCGAGCCCTTTTTGCGATCGTAGGAAAATTTTTGTCCCCCAGCTGTTTTCAATGCTCTGCAAGCGCTGGCTCAAGGCTGGCTGAGAAACATACAGGCGCTCGGATGCTTTTCTCATATTTAATTCCTGAGCGAGCACTTGAAGGATTTTAAATTCAGATAGCTGCATGCTGCTCCCCCTTCGGCTAAACTTCATAAGCAAAACTTATAACTCTAACCTATTATATTCTATTTTTCATCTCTGCACGAAATATTTAAGATAAAAAGTAGAGATGAACCATAATGAGAGGATGAAAACAATGAAAGTAGACGTAAAAGGCATTCACCATGTACAGCTTTGCATTCCCCCTGGTGCTGAAGATCAGGCACGATCCTTCTTTTCGGGAATCCTGGGATTTCAGGAGATTGAAAAACCCGAGAGTTTAAAACCAAACGGCGGATTATGGTATCAAATGGGAAAGCAGGAGCTTCATTTAGGTATTGAAAACATTCCTCTCCAAAAAAGAAAAAGCCACCCCGCATTTGAAGTGGCCCAGCTTGACTCTGTAAAAAAACATCTTCTTTCCCACGGATTAGCTGTAAAAGAGGAAATTAAAATTCCGGGCTTATCAAGGTTCTCATTCCGTGATCCCTTCGGTAATCGCATAGAGTTTCTTGAGAAAACAACATAACCATGAAGAACAGCAGCCGGTAATTACCGGCTTTTTGTCTTTGGATTTTCTGTTTTGGGAAGCAGAATGGAAAACAGCAAACTTAAAATCGACAGGATAAGAACACCTTTATAAACATCGGCAAGGGAAAACGAAAGGCCATTTTGCAGCAGCTCCAGTACCGAACTGCTCAGCTTGCTTCTTTTTTCTTCATCCAGCAAAATGTTAGCCGCATCGAGTGTGACCTTCTCATTTTCATTTCCATGGCGGTCAAAATAGGTACTCAGTCTGGTGTTCAGAATACCGCCGAGAACGGCAGCTCCCAGTGCGCTTCCCACGATTCTCATAAACATATTGGATGCCGTGGCAATCCCTCTCGTTTTCCAGTCGACTGTATTTTGAATGGCAACAATATAGGTGGTATTCGTCAGCCCCATGCCGCACCCAATAAGAAAGGAACCAGCACCGGCCCAAACCGGGCCTTTGGCGGGGTCCATAAAGATAAATACTAGCGAACCAAGAAGCAAGGCAATACCGCCTGAAACTGCTACGGGGCGGAACCCTATTTTCAATAGCAGCTTTCCGGCAATCGTTGAACAAATTGGCCATCCAACCGACATGGCAGTCAACGTAAAACCAGCCACAACGGGTGGCTGTTCCATCACCCCTTGAATATAAGTGGGAAGGAAACTGGAAATCCCGATCAACACAGCACCGTTCGTTAGCGATGCGGCATTTGAAAGCGAGATCAGGCGGTTGTTCCATAAAGAAATCGGCATCAAGGGTTCAGGAATCCTTGACTCATGCTTGAAGAAACCGAACAGAATGAGCACCGAGCCGATTCCGAGAACGTAGGTTTCCCATGAATTCCATGGCCACGCTGTCCCTCCCTGTATAAGAAGAACCATCAGGGAACTTACCCCAATCAAAACAAGGAGCGAACCAAGGTAATCGATATGTACTTTTTTCCGCTCTACGTTCTCATGCAGGAATTTTCCAACACCTGCCATAGCTAGAATTCCAAGCGGGATATTCATCCAAAATACTAATGACCAATGGGAGTATGTAACAAAGAAACCTCCAAGCAACGGACCGACAATCGCTGAGATTCCCCAAACACTTGCAAGGTAGCCCTGAATTTTCGCCCGCTCTTCAATCGTGTACATGTCCCCAACAATTGTAGTTGCGATTGGCTGCACGGCTCCTGCTCCAAGACCCTGAATCAAACGGTAAATGATCAGCTGTTTCATAGAGCCTGCCAGCCCGCACATAACCGATCCTATTAAAAAAATGATAATACCAATCATGAAAACGGGCTTACGGCCGTATAAATCGGACAACTTCCCATAAATAAGAATAGTGACCGCCTGCATGAGCAGATATGCGGAAAATACCCAGCTGTACAAAGCAAATCCACCCAAATCCCCAACAATGCCAGGCATGGCTGTAGAAACAATCGTTCCTTCGATGGCTGCCATAAACATGGCAATAATCACCGATGCAAGAACATACGGCCGTTTTGTCTGCGGTTCTTCTCTGCTTGCGGGCTCTTTCCTTTGGAAACTCTCATTCATTTGTCTCAACCTCTTTTCGTATCTCATGCGGCTCTACATGAACAGAAATACTTTCTACTTTATATTTACGCCTGAGTTCGGCTTCAAGCTTTTCCGTAATCGCGTGGCTTTCAATCACATTCAGATCCGGGTGAACATGGATGGTTACATCAAGAATCACCGAATTCCCGTGTTTTCTGGCTTTTAAATCCGTTACTTGCTTCACGCCTTGCACGTTCAAAATTTGCTTTTCTATCCTTTTCCCCTCTTCATAATCAAACCCGTCGGAGAGATTATGTGAAGTTTCGTAAAAGATATCCCAGCCGGTTTTGATGATCATGATGGCAACAAGGATTGCCGCCAAGGGATCCAGCCAAACTACACCGAGCTGTGCTCCAAAGATCCCCACAGCCGCACCAATGCTGACAAACGCATCGGACCGGTTATCTAAAGCCGCTGCTTTTAAACCCTGGCTTTCTGTTTGGCGGGCAAGCCTGATATTGTACCGATAAACTCCCAGCATAACCAAGGCAGAAAAAATGGCCGTGATTCCTGCAATCATGGATGGAGGCTCGATTTCAAAAACCACAATACTTTTGATGGCAGAAATCAATACCTCGAGCCCAATTACTACCATTATAAAAGAAGCGACCATGGATGCAATGGTTTCCGCTCTGAGATGGCCATAGGGATGGTCTAAATCCGCAGGTTTTTTTGAAATTTTCAAACCGATCAGAACAGCCAAAGAGGCCAGAATATCCGTTGAGTTGTTTAATCCGTCTGCTACCAGAGCTTCGGAGGAATAAAGCCAGCCTATGCCCAGTTTTAGAAAGGATAAAGCGATATAGGCTGCCAAACTAAGATAAACGCCTCTCTCCACTTTTGCCTGCACCTTCTGCTCTGCCATGTCCTAATCTCCCTTTAACCATACTCCTGTATTTGCAGTTAGGATGTCTAAACTTACTAAAAAACATCCCTGTGCAAGATTATTAATCGTGATAAATCATTTTCCGGGCCATTCCGCCATCAATAACAAGATTTTCACCGTTGATGAAGTTATTCTCCGGATTCGTTAAATACAAGCAAGCTCTTGATATGTCAGAAACGGTTCCAACGCGTTTTGACCAGTGCTGTTCATGGTCCACATCACGCAGGCCCTCATAGTCCTTTGTTTCAATCCAGCCAGGACTAATGGAATTAACTGTAATTCCCTCTTCGCTCAAGGAAGCGGCCAGAGCATGGGTTATAGCCACAATGCCTCCTTTGGTGGCAGCATATGCTTCACTGTTGGGTTCTGACATGGAAGCACGAGTCGATGCAATATTCACAATCGATCCCCCTCCCTTTTGCTTCATTTGTTTTGCCGCTTCTCTGGAACATAAGAAAACGCTGCGGAGATTTGTTTGAATGACATCATCCCATTCATCCACACTTAGTTCGAGTGGTGATTTCCAAATCCCCTTTCCGGCATTGTTAATCAGAATATCAACTGGACCAAAAATAGTCTGTGTCCTTTCCATTAATGCCACGATATCCTCCGGTTTCCGGACATCGGTTTCGATAAATTCAGCCTTTCCATTTGCTGAAGAAATCTCTTTCAGCGTTTCCGCCGCTTCTGCCTCCTTCACATCCGCAATAACCACACGAGCACCCGCATGCGCGTAATCAATCGCAATTTGCCTTCCAATCCCCTGCCCTGCACCCGTTACAATCACTACCTTGCCTTTAAACATATGTGGAACATCTCCTTTTACATGGATTTAGCTTCATTCGATTCCTGAAATATTCCCTTAAATTCTATAACAATAACAGGGAATGATCTAAAAAAAACAGCAGCTGGCTGCTGTTTTTAAAGTTAGAAACTACTTTTATTTATTTGTTATTACTTACAACTACTTTTCCAATCGTTTTACCTGATTCCAGCTTGGAATGCGCCTCTCTCATGGTTTCTGCATTGAAAGGTCCCAATGTTTCCGTTAATGTGGCTTTTGAGAGAACCTCATGCTGTTTTATCATATCTTCCTTTTCGAATAGAGAGCGGGTAAACTTAGTCCTGGAACCGGCTTATTCAATTTATACATCCACCAAACTCTCTGGATGGTCGATTGGGAGATACTTGTACAAACCCACTGCCTTCATTTTCTGACTCATCAACATTCATCCTTTCTTATTTGTTACGTTACCCCAACATGCCAGAGAAAAACATAGGTCCAAAAATTCGCTGCCCGTCCAAACCAACATCGGACGAGATGCATAAGCTATCACAAGTACAAGTTCTAATCCTAAAAAAGGTGGTTGGCAAATGAAGTTCCCCCAAAAACATTCACAGGTTTGCATGCGGTTTAAACACCTGAAGCCTGGAAATGTGGTGCGTATTCATTTACATGGTACGTCCGTTCAAGTGACCTTCAGACAATATGATCCTACTACAGGGATTGTTATAGCAGCAATTTCTGATGGCAGTCTTGTTAAATTCAAATGCTGTGACGTAAATAAAGTTGAAAAGAACCCGTCCCAAAATTGGTTGCTAGAAGGGCGAAGCTAATTGGATCCAAATAAATAGGGACAGCCGGGCTGGCTGTCCTTTTTAGCATATACCTTACATCCTCATGTACGTTTCGCATATCCCTTTGATATACGTTATCGATTTTATCCTTAATTTCCTTTAAAGACATACCTTATGTTACATGATATATCATTGAAACAAGTTACTAAAAAGGATAACAATAAAAGGGAAGTAAGAGAAAAGAACAGACAGACTTCATCAAGGACTAACAAGCTGATATTATGTATAAGTTATGGTGATTTAAAAGAGTACTAAAAAAGCTATTGTTAACATCTCACATACTTTCTTTTAAAACCAAGCTTCCCTCTATCCATTTGTTTTTGAATATTTTCGTAAGCGTTTAGGAAACTGCTTTTCTTCTTGTCGCGTTTTACTTCTACGATACCCACTTCCTTCGCGGTCTCGACCGCCTTTTCATGCAGCGGCAAAAATGAAACCCCCACCGTGTTTAAAAAATTATTCATTGCAGATTTTGTTCGTTCTGGCGAAGCATGAATAGAATTTCTCAAAATATCAAGCATATTGGATATTTTACTTTCTGAAAACTCATGGTCTTTGCGATTCCCTAACAGCCAGCAGTAACAACTCCAGCCGGCAGACATTTTAAGTTCTTCGTCGCTTGCAATCCATTGATCAGCAACGTCTTGTGCAATTTCCGACTCTGATAAAGTTACTGCCACTACATAATCTGAAAGCATATAAAAATATGCTTCATCCAACCATCGGTTATAGTCAGCCTCAGTCATGCCATTTGGGTTTGCAATGATGCCTGCAAAATACATGGCATCGTAGTTACCTGTGGCATAAAGCTCTTCAGCTAAACGTTGATTTATTTTTATTATCTTTGCGAGTGGTTTCATAGCACCTGTAGCCACACCAAAAAGCGGCTCGTGCGCACCATTTGATAAGTACATTTTTTTTGTTCGTTCCTTACCGAGCACTTCAAGTTCCTGCATAACTGTTTCAAAGTCCATTGTGCAATTCCTCCCTTACTATTTTTCTCGTTTCATTTTAACCGCGAACCGCGGAGGCTATTTCAGTTCGCTTCCGATCTTTGTACAAAGAGTAAAGACCCTAATTCATCTAGAGCTGCAGTGTAATTTGGTGACGTCCATCAGTAGAATGTTTCGATAAAATAACATCTAAATTCTCCCCTCAAACCGTATCTGGTTTCATTCTACAATAAAAAAAGCTTGTAGACATGAGACTTTGTCTACAAGCTGAACCGATCTTTTTAGTAAGATCGGTAAAGAAGAATTTCTGAACGTATTTTGTTCTGTTTCATTTAATTTGTTTTAAAATAGGTGGTTAATGTTTGCTGAAGAGTACCTTTAGTTGATGCATATTGATCAAATGATATATCTAAATGAATCATTTTTCTAACTAGTTCTGCACGTAGACCAGTAATGACCGCCTCACATCCCATTAAGGAAACGCCGCTCAACACTTTTTGAAAATGATGAATGACCTCAATATCCATATCCGTAATGCCTGATAGGTCAATAATCAAGGTTCGAATTTTCATATTGGAAATCTCCGTTAAAACTTTTTCTTCAATGGTATCTATACGATATACATCAATAACGCCAATTAAAGGAAGAACCGCAACAAAAGGACTGATTGGTATTATAGGAACGGACAAATGCTCCACCATTTTTCGCTGAGTGCTGATCAATTCATCTTTATAAGTAGAATAGCTTATAAAGAAACTATTGAGAAATTTATCGATGCCGTCGTTGACCTGCTGCTCCATTTGAAAGATCGTTTCCCTATAGTCTGAAATGCTGCGTTCATTGGTGTTCCTAAGATCAAATTCATACATATAATGCCATATCGTTCTTCTAATGGCATGTACCCATTCCAACTTAAGAGTGAGGGTTAAAGCATGCCTCGCCCAGGCTACACCTTCTTGTTGAGCAAAGGATACAAGTTCGTTGTCTCTGTTTTCAACAACAAACTTGATCATCTTCTCCGCGTTTTTCAAAAGATCGATATTTCCAGATTGTAAAATATCATTTATTTTACCCGCAACATCACCAGCCTCAGATAATAGTTTGGTTTGAAACTCTTCCCTGTTGTATTCAATAAAATCCATAATCTGTTTTTGCTGAAGCTTTTCCATTAGGTTTTTCTCCTTCCAGCCGTTTAGAAATAGTCTTTTCTCCTCTGTATTCTACTTTAAAGTCCAATTAAAGCCATTTAACATTTTTACCCAGAAGTTGCTAATCTTTTTTAATCATAATTTTATTGTAGCAAATGACCAGGGACAACTTCTTTAAAATGCTCAAGTAAATATTGGTAATTAGCCAAACAATAAGTATATCAAACAGGCCAAACTCTTCAAATGTAGATGGGGTAATACATAGTGGAAATGCCTCTATTCTCCTATTAAGATGCCCAATCTGTAAAAACATGCAGACAAAACGCCCATAAGAAGATATCATTAAAGTTAAGAATCATCGGCATTAGGAGGTATGAATAGATGTCATCTGAAAAAAAACTAAGCTTTCAAGAGGCGGTTAAGCAAAGACTGGCTGAAAAAAAACAGCAGCAGGCAAACGGGAAATTTTCTACGAATCCTGTAAAATCTACAAAGCAAATGAAAAGCCAGCAGACGAAGAAGGCAAACAACCAACACCGTCGCACCGGCGTTTAATAATCATTTAAAAACCCTTTCTAAAGGGTTTTTTTCTTTGTCTCTTTTCGTATAGATTGTTGCTATTTTGACCATCCCATTAGCTCAATTAGCAATATAAGCTTAATTCATACTCTATTTAGACTTATCGTATTATTTTTCTAAATTTGCGACAATATTATTAAATTGATTAATGTAGTCAAAGAGTTTATTTACCCAGTCTTCCTTTATTTGTCTGTTCTTAAAAAATAATAAACTCATCGAAAAGGGAAAAAACTTCTGCTTATGAAGTGATCGCTCCCCCCTACAAATGAAGGAAGGAGTGCATCAAAAAATAAAAAAGCCCGCAATCCTTGATATACAAGGCGTTACAGGCTGTTAATATGTATAAGTTATGGTGACCCGAGAGGGGTTCGAACCCCCGACCTCTACCCTGTCAAGGTAGCGCTCTCCCAGCTGAGCTATCGGATCAATAATTATGTATCGGACAAATAGAATTATATCTCATAACAAGCTAACTTGACAACCCCTTTTATCAAAAATATTTAAAAAGAAATAGACCCTGAAAACAGGGCCCTTTTGATTCCATTATTTTTCTTCCCATTCAAAGGAAACTACGGATTTTAAGTTACAGTCGTTGCAGTGAGCGGTCAGATAGACCATGACGTTCGTCCCCTGACCGATCACCCACAGGCCGTCGAGATCAACCGTAATGGAAGTATTTGCTGGAATTACTCGTGTTGCTGCAATTGTCCCATTGACTGGGGAATTGGGAAGAATTCCGTACTGGATTTGCCCTCTTGGCCGTTCAGGCGGATTTTTTGAAAGATCTGCCGGTGTTACATTTGAGGACATTTTCCCGTTAAACGGAAGCGTTGGCTTGAAATAGATTTTAGCAACCATGGGATTGCATGTCATGTTCGAGATGGTGATCCGCTGTAAGGAAACATCCACGTTAGAGCTTGCCGGATTGACAAGCGATGCCCATACATTCTCACCTGGCGGGCAGGGACAGACCGAAAGCGTATCAGTAGATCCGAGAAAGTTGTTGGCCTTCGTTTCTTCTGCAGGACTGACCTCGGTTTCTTTCTCCTCTTTTGGATACTTGCCAAAGCCCATATTTGGCATCTTGGGCTGTACGGGGATATTCACATTCATATTAGGACTTACCGGATAGTTCATATTCGGGCTAATGTTGGGATTAGGATAGTTCATGTTTGGATTCATGTTGGGATAGCTTCCCTGACCATAACCATATCCTGCCCCCTGTCCATACGGGTACATTCTATTTAGCATATGCATTTTCCCTTCTCTAAAGTTTACACATTATTACCATATGTAGATAAGCTATACTTGGTCAGTCTATTTGGAAAAATGGGTAAAAGAAAAGCCATCCCATAAGGACAGCTTGGTTACCCTATTTTTTCTTCCTGGTCGTTCATAGCGATTTCTTCCTTCGATAATCGTTCTTCCTGGTCTCTGAGGCGATGAGCAAGACGGCTGGAAGCATTGGCGGCAATGCTGGCCACCAGATCGTCAAGAAATGTATGAACACCTTCGTTTGTTTTCGTATCCAACTTGCGAATGATTCCCAGTTTGTACTTGTCGAGATGACCGAATGTCGTTACTGCAATACTTCCATAGCCGAAAACCGCACCAAGCGCAATCGTTTCGTCTACGCCAAAAAGACCTTCATCCATTTCAACAATGGCCTGCAGTGGTTCCGACAGCATTTTTTTCTCTGCCAGTTTATCCAGTTCGATTCCAACAAGCAGGGCGTGCTGCATTTCCCGTTTTGTTAGTACTTTATCTACACTTTCAATGCATTCAGACATTGTTAATTGAGGAGAGAACGGAGACTGCATTTCAAATACAATTTCAGCTATATCGGGTATTGAGACACCGCGCTCAGCCAGCAATGTCCTCGCCGCTGCCTCTACATCCCGGCTGTGTACTCTCTTTGTCATTATGTTCACCTCTTGTGCTTTCCTTGGATTTTTGCACAATTATCATAAATCTTGATTACATTATACCACTGTATGATAAAATAAAACGAACACTATGAAAGCGCTCTTTTCAAGATAGGAGAATTAGATATGCCCTTTAAAGGTACCATCGATGAACAAACCCTACATAGCAAGGAGCTGAACGAACAGGTTCCTTTACTGGTCTATTACCCGCCAGCATTTACCACTTTAAAAAAATACCCGGTGCTGATCGCGCAAGATGGTCCCGATTATTTTCAATTGGGAAGACTTGCCTCAACAGCGGACGACTTGATTCAATCTCAGGACATTGAGCCCATGATCATTATTGGAATTGCCCATCATCGTGGAGATGACAGATATCAAAAATACCACCCTAACGGCTTAAAACATTCCTCCTACTTGAGGTTTATGTCAAATGAACTGCCAACCTACATTAACCATGAATTCAATACATATCTCCTGGGTTCCGGTATGTGCTTGATTGGAGATTCACTGGGAGGGTTTGTTTCGCTTGTCTGCGGATTAACTTTTCCTCGTACATTTGGCCAGTTGATTTTGCAGTCGCCTTTTATTGATGCAAATGTACTGGACATTCTGTATTCCTTTTCGGGGTATGAATTACTAAAGTTTTACCACGCTGTGGGAACGGAAGAAAACGAATATGCATCGCCTAGCGGTGTAAAAGATTTTCTGACTCCCAACCGGAAATTGGCCAGCGAACTGAAAACCAAGAATTTCGAGTATCGATATGAAGAATTTGATGGAAATCACCTTTGGTCTGATTGGCAGAAGAACTTGATTCCTGCATTGAAGTTTATTTTCGGGAAATAATTCAATTTGTGAAGTTATAAGAATTTTTGATATACTAATCCAAAAGATAAGGGAGGAAAATTAAATGAACTATGGTATTGCCATTTTCCCATCTACAGACCTGAAAGATAAAATAAATTCATACCGCAAACGTTATGATCCTCATTATTCCATTATCGATCCTCACATTACCCTGAAGGATCCGTTTGTCGCAAGTGATTCTGAAATTGATGAAATTGTAAGTTATATTGAAAATGTGGCCAAGACTGCTCCTCCTATCAAGATTCATATTTCTCGGGTAAGTTCCTTTCATCCGGTTAACAATGTCATCTATTTAAAAGTAAACAATACCGAAGAGCTTATCTCTCTTCATGAAAAGCTTTACGAGGGGCCGCTTCAGCATGAGCATCCTTATAATTTCGTCCCCCATCTGACGCTTGCTCAAAAGCTTTCTGATGTAGAGCACGCCGATGTTCTTGAACGTCTTAAAATGGTGGAAGCAGAATATAAAGAAACCGTAAATGAATTTCACCTTCTCAAACGGGATGAAGAATCAGACCGCTGGAACGTATACAAAACATTCAAACTGGGGAAGGAAGCATAAACTTGAAAATCAAAGTCATTACTTCGAAAGATGAAGCATACAAGGATGCTTTATTTGTTCGAAAAGAGGTATTCGTTAACGAACAAAACGTATCAGAAGAACTCGAAGTGGATCATCTTGAGGATACGGCTACTCACTTTGTACTCTATGATGCCGAAAATCAACCGATTGGTGCTGGACGAATGCGTCCCATTGGGGATGGCGGAAAAGTGGAAAGGGTTTGCATACTCTCCAACCGGCGCAAGCAAGGCCTTGGTGATTTGCTGATGAAGAGCATGGAGCAGGAAGCCTCCCGGCTGAACTATCCCGCGTTAACATTATATGCGCAGGTACAGGCAGAGGTTTTTTATAAAAAGCTGGGATACACCACAACATCAAAAGAACCCTTTATCGACGCTAACATTCTCCATGTGGCGATGAAAAAAGCATTGAACCAATGACCATTGGTTCAATGCTTTTTTCTGTTTAATTATGAGTAATTTACAGTCCAATAGTGAACACTATCTGTAATTTCGCATCATTTGGGGGATATCATGAACCTTGGTACAATTACAACTGAAATGGTCGTAGGCTTTTTCGCACTATTTTTCCTGACGAAAATTCTTGGAAAAACGCAATTGTCCCAATTGACACCCTTTGATTTTATTTCTGCACTCATTCTTGGGGAACTTGTTGGTAATGCCATGTATGATCCCGATGTCCATATCTGGATGATATTGTTCGCAATCAGTGTTTGGGGAATTCTCATGTACTCATTGGAAATCCTCACTCAAAAGTCCATGAAATTCCGAAAGATTTTGGAGGGTACCCCTTCGATTGTCATTCGAAAAGGGACAATGGACCGGAAACAAATGAAAAAAAACAAAATTGATATCAACCAGTTGCAAAACCTGATCCGGCAAAAAGGATATTTCAGTATAAGAGAAATCGATTATGCCATTCTTGAGACGAACGGTTCGATCTCTGTTCTTCCCAAAAGCGATAATCAGCCAGTCACACGCCAGGACTTAAAGCTGTCACAAGAAGAAACCACCCTCCCAGTGACTTTAATCATGGATGGAACCATTCTAACTGATAACCTCCCTACAGCTGGTGTTAACGAAGAATGGCTGTTAAAACAGCTTAAACAGCAAAACATTCACTCAGCAAAAGAAGTATTTTATGCAGAATGGAAAAAAGACGAGGGTCTGTTTGTGATGAAGGAAAATTAAAAAAGAACACGACATGTGTTCTTTTTAGGTTTTGGATATGATCAGAAATTGATAGCGATATGATTTAAGGCCTTTACCTTGTATTGCTGTTTGTTGAAAAATACAAAAGCTTCAATGGTCAGATTTCCGATTGCTTCTTTTTTAAACGGAATAAGATAATCTTGAATCACAGCTTTTTCCCCAGGATCTATGGAAAGGTCGCGAATGGGGCATATCCACAGTTCTCCTCTTTCCTTTGCCTCTTTTGACCAATCATTATCAATAAACATCCACTGATAGTTTGCTAGATTATCCTGATTCGTTTCATTGTTTTCGGTGGAGTAGATTTTTCCTTTTAGGACATTGGCTTCGTTTGGCTGGAACCTAAAGCAAATGGACGGGTTATGCAAAGATACAATCCCCGTATTTTCGATCAAAAATGACCCTTTGATCAAACCGCTTAGATCTTCCTTCATGATCATGGAATAATCAAACAAGCAAAGACATTCATAATCCCGTTTTACAAAGATGCTGTCTTCTTCATCTTCCGCTTTTTTCAGGAATGGATCGGGACGTCCCTGAAGAGACAGCTTTTTTTCCAGAGCCTTGATTTTTTGCATGCTGTTTTCCAGTTTGACTTCCTTCTCATTAATTTCTTCCTGAACTGCAGTCAACAAATTTTCATAATCGGCAACTCTTTTTTCATAATCTACACTTTGGGCATGTGCCAACTGTTCCCTCAGCTGGATGACCTCTTCTTCAAGTCTTGCCCTGTGAGCGTCAAGTGCCTGAAATTCAGCCTCTCTTGCCGCGTTGTTCACTTCTTTCTCAAGGGTCTCAATTTGTTCTTCGGCAAAAACCAGTTTTTTTTCAAGAGCTAACGATTTTTCCTGATAAAATTCAGCACGGGCAATCAGACGGTCATAGCTCAACCGCTCTTTTTGAGAATGCATTTGCGTCCCTCCCTAAATAGGCTCCCATCTCTATCTTATGTAATATGGGGTGATTCGTTCACTGAAATACAAAAAAAGAGCAGGAGATCCCTGCTCTCTAGACAGTTCATGAGATTATTTCATCTTGATGTCGTCAAAGGACACGCAATTTTCCACTTCAAGGGTGCCTTCTTCGACTTTTACAATGCCTGATTCAAATACCGTTACACCGCGTTCATTCACTAGCTGCAACTGGAATAAGGTTCCGGAATGTTTGCTGACGGTTGCGAAATTAAAGTCAAACTCCTCACCTTCATCGGTTGTACCTGTACCTGATACTGTAAATTTCAGCCCTTTTCCTTCAGAAGGTTCGCAAACCAGACTATCCTGATCGAAGCTGTCTGCCGTGAAGGTAAAGTTGTTCATGTCGCCGTCTTCTTCATCAAACGTAAATTTTAATGAGCTGTCACTCAAGCTGCAGTTCTGGCAGATTTCTGCAAGGACGCCAAGACGACCTTTTTCCGTGGCATTACTGCCAGTGCAACCACTTGCTTCACCAGATACACTGCAGTCGCAGCTCGGTCTAGGAAAGATATCCGGACATTGCGCCGGGAATACAACTTCAGGACAAGCGAACGTTTCATTTTCTTCAGCTGAAAGATCATTATTACGAGGTGCGCAGAATTTAGCAAGCACTTCAAGTTTAACTTCTGCTTCAATTTGGATATCGACACAGAAGGTGATTGTTACGGTGAAAGATCTTGGAGCCGGACTGTTTAGAATGACTGTTCCTGTTGGAATTTTGCAAAGAATGCGCGTGATGCGGCAGAATAGATCCGTTCCATCAGGATAACATAACACGAATGGTTCAAGGACAGATGCATCGGTCCTTACACAAGTAACAACCTTTCCGTTTCTGTCGACGACTGCAACTTCCACTTCGGAAGTAAACAAAAGCTCTACGAGCTGGGCTTCCACGAAGCTGCCATTCAGTGAAACGGTAACATCTCTCTTTTCTCCCACCTGCTCACACATAAATGTTTCAGTCGCCGCCATGGTTTCATCCCCATTAAGCGGAAAAACAGGAGGAGTAACCGGTGTCTGGCAGGTCAGACGCAGAGGACGGCGAGCCGGATCCGCTAAAGCTTCTTCTATCCTTCTTATCTGCTCTGGATTGAAACTAACTTGTTTGGTTACAGAAAATGTGTCTGTTAACCAATCGTACACCTTCTGCACCCTTATGCATTCTTCTTGGAGACTATTGGTAGCCTTCGGTATCGATTTCTTGTGATTTAAACCCATAGTTTCCCTTCCTTTCCTTATCATGTTCTGAAGATTCCATACATACTATGGGAGTACGATAGGTTATGACACAAGAATGAATGCCTATTTTTCGGGCGGTTAGGAGGATAGACAATATGATTCTTACATTTGGAGGCAAACAGATCGGACAGGTGGACACCAATTTTTTTCAGCATATAAAACCCTTATTAAATTACTGGGGATTGCAATGGAATGAAAACTATGATGAAATCGAACCGGCTTTGTATGGCCAATGTTATGTGATCTCAGGTCTTGAGCAAAGGGACCTGGAAAGTGTTAAAAAAATACTTAAGCATACGGATGTTACTATAGAAGAAAACCCCTCGGGAGTGAACATAACAGCCACAATATCGGTTTCGTTTGTTGCAGATCAGCCTGTACCCATCATCGTTCAAACAGAAAATTCCAAACTTCTCTATATTACTCCAGCCGAGAATACCGAAAACGCTGTTCAAAACATTATCCATAAGAACATCCTATGCAAAAGAAAATCAAATCACTATTCTTTTTCCTTCAGATGGAGGGAGAAAGAATATATTCCTGAATGGATCAGCTACCTCATCCTACAGATTGGACTCTCCAAGACATTTTCTTCCCTCGCCTCCATCTCTTTTGGAGAATTCCAGGCAGGTATAAACCACATCTTAAGATCAATAAATCCCATGCTCGCTGATCTGCAATGCGAAAGAGAAACAAAAAAAATGAAAAAGCCAAAAATCGAGCCTGAATTGAAGGTGCCTGACACCTTCATCGCTGCTCAACAGCTTATACCTGTCCGAAGCAGTCCTGCAACAGTGTCACGGAATAAAAATCTTCATAACGGGCCAGCCATTAACCCATTTAAAAACATGCAAATCCCAGAATCGACTATCAATCCGTTTAAACAAAAACAAGGCAAAACTTCAACCGCCATTAATCCCTTTCAGCCAAATACCTATACCACTCGGAGCAGTAAAGAATAGTATAAAATCAACTTACTGAAAAGGTGTGGGTGGAATGGATAAATCTCAAATGCGCAGCAGGTATCGTGATCGCCAGCAGAAAAAGTCAAAATCACAAAGCAAACCGTCATTGTTTGACCCTGTGAAAAAAAAGAAGGGCTGCAAAACGTGCGGAAAAGTAACGTGGAAGCCTAAGAAAAATCAATGATGGCCACTAAAAAAGAAGGATCTCCTCCTTCTTTTTTCTATTTCTGGTAGAAAACCTATTTTTTGTACAAGTAGGTACTTATCTATGCAAATTTTAAAAAACTCAATATATTATATTACCCCCTGATTTAACAGGAGTAAGGGAAACAAATAAGGAGGAAAAGTAATGGGTTCATTATTTAATAACGACGGGTGCAACTGCCACGAAGAAAGTTCCAGCTCCAGCTCCAGCTCCAGCTTTATACACAAGAAAAGAAAGAAAAAAGAAAGCTCAAGTTCTAGCTCTAGCTCTAGCTCTAGCTCCAGTTTTGTACACAAGAAAAGAAAAAAAGAAAGCTCTAGCTCAAGTTCAAGCTTTATACAAAAAAAGAAAAAACGACAAGAAAGCTCTAACAACTGTAAAGGCTGTGCATGTAAGCAGATTAGAAAGTTAACACCTGGTGCATTGGTACAAATCGTGCTAAAAGGCGGAGAAGACTTCTTTGATGGCGAGATCACATTCGCATGTTTCGATCATAAGACTTGCTGTGCAACTTTCATCTTGGATGGATATCCGATCATCATTGACTGCCGTCAAATCGTTGCAATCCAGCTATTCACGTAATAACTGATTACGAAAAAATCAGGCCATTTGAGCCTGATTTTTTTCTATTTAGGGAATAGGTTTTTTCGTAATATAAGGCCTATAATCATCGGTTTTAGCAATCACAGTGCAGAATTTCAAGATCGTATCATTTTTAATCCTCCATGTATGGCTATCCGGTTCATAGCTTCTTAAATAAACATAGTTATCTTTAGTTGCTGAGTACACAGGAATACCATTCTCTATACATGATTTACAAAAAGCTGCATCCTCAGCTATATTGGTGGAACTGAATTTTACCGTATTAAAAACCTCTTTTTTAAAAACCAGCGTCCCTCCCATTAATAAATGATTATTGTATGTCTCCTCATTTTTCGCAACTGTCCCCCCAAACTTATTCGGATTAAATTCGGTAAGCAGGCCCTGATCTTTAAAATACATAAAAATGGAGGTTTTTCCCACGACGGATGCTTGAGAATTTCTTAAAGACTGAAGGGAGTGCATCAAGTAATATGGCGAATAATAATCATCATCATCAAATTTAGCGATATAGCTGAACTTTGCTTTTTCTACACCAAAGTTTAAACATTCACCCAACGTAGTATTAGATGGTAAATGATAAATTGAGATATTGGAAGAATTCAACGCTCTTTTTTTCCATTTTTCAGCATCCATATTATCTTTATTTAAAATGATAATTAGTTCTTTTTCTACATCCTGCTGCCGATCAAAATTAAGGAAAACCTCTTCCATACAACTATCCCTTATTGTGCAAGTGATGACGGAAACCATAAAAGCCTCCTCTGTTCCTGATAAAAGACATCAAAACTTTGAAACAAACGGTTTGAAATCATCAGTCTTCGTAATAAATTGGCTTATACTTAAAATAACATCCACCGGCACCTTCCATGTATGCTGTTCCTGATCATCATTCCTTAAGTAGGTGAAATTTTCTTTTGTTGTTGAGTAAACCCTCAACCCCGCCTTCACACAGTCTCTGCAAAAAATCCGGTCTACTTCTTTGATCTGATCCGGAAACCTTACTTGATCCAAAATTGCTTTATAAAATACTAACGTACCTCCCTGCAAATATTGCTTTGCAAAGCTGGTTTGATCATTGACATATTGGTTTTCATTGCCTGGATTGAAAACAGCCAATACTTGTTTATTTTTTAAGTATATATATACCGATGTCTTTCCTATAACATCCGCTTTCGCTGATTTCATTTCAGAAAGAGAATCTTGAAGATAGGCTGGCGCATAATAATCGTCATCCTCAAAGTTTGCAATAACATCATATTTTGCGTGCCCCACAGCGAGATTGATGCAATTGCCTAAAGAGGTATGCTGGGGGACTTGGTAAACAGACACATTATCATAATTTTTTGCCTTTTCAAGCCATTTTTGTAAACACATACTATCTTGATTCAGTACAATAATTAATTCTTTTGGATCGTAATTTTGATTCTTGTAATTATCAAATATATTTTCCATGCAGGAGTCCCTAATTGTACAGGTTATGACTGATACCATATAATCCCCTTTCTATTCAGATTTTTTTATACCCTGTTGGATGATGTAAAAACCACTGCCATGCGGATTCAATCATATCTTTCAGGTCAAACTGTGCCTTCCAGTTAAACTCTTTTTTCAATAATTCTGCACTGGCGATGAGTGCCGGAGGATCTCCCTCACGCCTTTTTGCATACTCCACAGCCGCTTTCCTGCCGGTGATCGTTTCGCACATTTTTATGATTTCATTCACGC
Organism: Fictibacillus sp. S7; assembly: GCF_004127935.1. Lineage (NCBI taxonomy): Bacteria > Bacillati > Bacillota > Bacilli > Caryophanales > Fictibacillaceae > Fictibacillus > Fictibacillus sp. S7. Next base: position 1,375,500 of record NZ_QJKL01000001.1, read on the forward strand.
TTATTCCTTTTTCATTCCCTACGTTATAAACTCTGTTGGCAACACTGCTGTCCAGCAGTGCTTCAAGTGCAAGGAGGTGGGCATTACTTAAGTCTGTAACATGGATATAATCTCTAATGCAGGTACCGTCTTTTGTTTCATAATCATTGCCAAACACAAAAATCTTTTTCGTCTCGCCCAGTAAATGTTTTAATATATTGGGAATCAAATGGGTCTCCGGTGTATGGTCCTCTCCCAATTCTCCCGAGCCAATGGCACCTGCCACATTAAAATACCGCAGAGCAATATATTTTAGTGAATAGGCTATTGAAAAGTCTTTTAAAAGCTGCTCACCGATTAATTTTGTCCAACCATAAGGATTAATGGGCATTGCAGGTGTATTTTCATTTATTATCTTGCAGGGTGGTTTCCCGTAAACGGCACATGAAGAGGAGAAAACTATTTTCTTAACATGATGTTGCACCATCATCTTCAATAGGGTTATCATTCCATTGACGTTATTGCTATAATATACTGCAGGTTTTTCAACTGACTCTCCTACGTACGCATTTGCTGCAAAATGCATAACTGCACAAACAGAATATTTTGAAAAGATTTCCCCTAAGTCTTTAGGGTTCCTTACATCCCCTTTTACAAATATTGCTTTAGGATCTATCGCTTCCTGATTGCCTGTTGACAAATTATCAATTACGACAACCTGATAATTTTTCATGATTAAGGCTTTGACTACGTGACTCCCAATGTATCCTGCCCCGCCTGTCACAAGAATCATGGCAACTCCCCTATTCTCCTCATTTATTATCCTATCCTGCATTAATTTCTTTTTCGAATAAGTGCAGAGCCCTGCCTACGATTTGGTCCATATTATAATACTTGTATTCTGCCAATCTTCCGGCAAAAATCACTTTGTCTTTAATCGTTTGCGCTTCCGTTTCATATAACCTATATTGCTCCCTGTATTCTTTTTTGGGAACCGGATAATATGGGTCATTAATGCCTATTTTATAGGCTTCCGGATATTCTCTTGCAATCGTTGTTCCCAGGATGTTCTTTTGGTGTGTTAATTTTTTAAATTCCGTAATGCGCGTAAATTCATACTCATTTGGATAATTGATCTGGCCTGCTTCTTGAAATTCCTCTTTATTATGGAATTCAAATTCGAACCGTAAGCTTCTATAGGGCAATGGGCCAAATTTATAGTCAAAATACAGATCGATAGGACCAGTAAAAATTAGTTTTTTATAATGAACATCTGCAATGACTTCTTTGTAGTCGGTATTTAACAATACTTTGATGTTTGGGCTGTGTAACATTCTCCTAAACATTTCAGTATATCCATGCTTTGGCATCGCTTGATATTTATCTTGAAAGTACCGATTGTCTCTAGAGATTATGATAGGTACCCGTCCTGTTACCGACGGATCAAGATCTTCGGGTTTTAATCCCCATTGTTTTACGGTATATCCATGAAATACCTTTTCATAAATGTAATCTGCGAGAGCTTTCAGCTGTTTATTTTTGTTATTTTGAAGCTGTTGTATCGTTATTTTTTCACCAATCTTATATTGATCCAACAGGGCATCTTCAATTGCTTTCGTACTGGTTGAAGGAAATAGTTGATTTAGGGAGTTGAGGTTAAAGGGAATGGGTACCATTTCTCCATCAAGCATACCAAGAACTTTGTGATAATATGGAGTCCATTCCGTATAGGTTGAAAGATAATCCCATACTTTCTTCGAATTCGTGTGAAAAATATGCGGACCAAATTTATGAACGAGAACTCCATTTTCATCAAAATAATCATAGGCATTCCCTGCAATATGATTCCTTTTTTCTACAATTAGAACCCTCTTCCCCAATATACTGGAAATTCTTTCAGCCATTACAGAACCTGAGAAACCCGCTCCTACAATTAAATAATCGAATTTCATCTTTTCCTCCCCACAATTGGGATTATATGCTTTATGTATGCAGTAAAGGAGTTTCCTATGTATTTTCCAAGGAAATAAAAGAAAAAAATCCTGTTTTTTATACAGGATTTTGATTTGGCAGCAGTTGTGCCAACTGCAGCCAGCCACAATATTTTCTAAAAACAGGGCGATATAAATCACCCCATTTTTTTAACGTATGATAGATGTGCCATTCAAAAACTTCATTATAAAGATCTATTTTTTTTGTGGCATTATTTGCATGCTGCCTGTAATTATAGAGCATTTCATCGATCCAGTGAATAGTAAAGTGTTCAATAAGCAAGGCATCCATTCGTTTATCTTCAAGATGACGTCCATCCCATGGATCATCGGTCGGCCATCCACCTACTTGTTTCAGAGCTGACGTTCTATAAAAACGGGGAAAAGGTACATCGTTAGATAATAAAAATTCATACCTATCACCATAGGAACGTCCACCAATGCGAGGGACTTCCAATAATTTGTTCCCTTCTCGATCTTCATAAACATCGGTTTTATTGCCCCAAATCAGTGCCACTTGCTCTGAAACCTTTTCTGCTTCATTTCTTAGTTTTTCAATGGTATCAATAAAAAGCCAATCATCTGCATCAAGCTTCATTATATAAGGTGTATCAATAACGGCTAGACCCTCGTTTTGTGCTTTTGACTGACCGACATTTTCTTTCAAACGAATTATTGTAACCCTGGGATCATTTAAATAGTGCTCGACAGAAGCAAGGCTTTTATCTGTGGAGGCATCATCCACCAATACAATTTTCCATTTATTGTACGTTTGTCTGAACACACTTTCCAGCGCATCCTTTAAAAACATTCCAGGATTATAGGAAGGGATCAAAACGGTGACATCATAATTTTTCATAAACCGCTCCATGTTCTTCATTATTCTTATCTAATCTCATAAAGACGATAACTGGTTATTGGGGTGTACTTTATTTAATAATACCGGATTTACATCTTCATAAAGAGACAACAGAACCGGGTGGTTAAATAAATATGCCCTATTTACGAATAAAAACATATTTTGAGCATACCACCATCCAACTGTATCACTGTTCCACACCTTATCTCTTATACAGTCAATGACCAGGAAATCGTGTTTCTTAAATATTTCTATCCAATAATCCGGCCACTGTTCGTTTACATGGTGATCACCGCTTTGATCAGGTATCGCAGCTGAAAATAATACAACAGAACCATGATTCACAAGGGATTGCACAAAAGTTTCAGCACAATGTTCAGGCAGATGTTCCGCTACTTCAAGAGACATGACCAAATCAAATGATCTTCCTAAATCAAGAGGATTCTCCAAGTTATACGGGAAGAACTTTCTTCTCGGTATATCCAGCTGCCTCCTGTCCACATAATCACCATCAACGCCAAGAATATCTCTTATTCTATATTTCTTCTTAAATACGGTTAACCAGGTTCCCGTCCCACATCCAACATCTAAAACTGATTTTGGCTGGATTAAGTCCATAACAATGGGGACAACCCCATGTGCGGATGATAATGAATCTTCCCTTTTGCTTTTAAAGAACTCTTTTGAATACATTTATTTGCTCTCACCTCAAATAAAAATCCTCTTTCTCTTTTAAATTATTCCAAAGACTACAAATTGGTTGGGCATAAAATAGATTTTATGTCCTTAGAAATCACCTATTTATGTAACGTTTTTCAGTTTAAATGCATAATGTAACATATATTTTTATGATAGATAAAATACTAATTATTCAGTCTGGTGGTGTTTTTTTATTGAAAGGATTAATTTTAGTTGCCGGAAAAGGTACAAGACTCCAGCCTTTTTCGTTATCAAGGGCCAAAACCCTAATCCCAGTTGCTAATAAACCCTTACTGGAATATTGTATTGAAAGCCTGAAAAAAATAGGCATTAACGAAATAGGCATTGTATTAAACCCTGCACAAAAAGATGTTTGTGAGTATATAGATCATCGACCGGCCGACAATACTTCGATTACACTGATTTACCAGCCGAAAGCAAATGGAATCGGAGATGCGGTGAAGCAAGCATCGGATTTTTTGAAGACGGAGCCATTTATTCTTTTATTGGGAGATAACTTAATCAATGAATCGCTTTTATCCCTTAAAGAAGCTATCCTGTCAAGTTCAATCAACGGTGCTGTACTGATTACAAGGGTCTTTAATCCTAGTGATTATGGAATCGCCCACGTAGAAAACAATCAGATCATTAAAGTGGAAGAAAAACCAATAAATTCAACATCAAATCTTGCGATAATTGGAGCATATGCGTTTGACTCCAAAATGCTCACTGCCATTAACCATATACAGCCCTCCTCAAGGGGAGAGTACGAAATTACTGACGCAATTCAATGGTTAATCAATCATCAATATAATATCTCTTATCAAATTACTAATAAGGAATACTCCGATGTAGGCACAATAGAACGATGGTTTGAAGCAAACCGCTGGGTTTTAGATTCCCTGAATCGATCAGAGGAGACAACAGACCCTTCAACCATCATCAAAAACTGCAAGTTGATTCCGCCCGTTCATATTGATAAAAACTGTGTGATAACAAATTCTACCATAGGTCCGTATGTTTCTGTTTCACAGGGTGCCGTTATAGATAACTGCAGGATTCAAGACAGTATAGTTTTGGAAAACGTTTATGTAAGTGATGTCTCTTCTTTAATTACTCATAGTATTTTCGGAAAAGGGACAAAAATCGATAAACTGCACATAGAAACCGCTTCCATTGAATGCCTTTTTTTTGATTACACTAAAATAATATCCAAGTAAGGTGATGTGAAATATGATTTTTTGTACATCCGTCTGTTTAAATCATTTGGCAAAGGCAAAGATATTGGCCAAATCACTAAAGGAGCATATGCCGGAAAGTAAATTGGTTATTTGTTTGCTAGAAAAAAGCTTGCCTGCCGATTTATTGGACGACCAGGATTTTCATGAAGTGGTATTGGCTAAGGATATGGGCTTTACAAACTTTGAAACCACTATATTTAAATATAATCAATACGAAGCGGCATGTGCTTGTAAAGGACAACTTATGAAATATGTCTACAGCAAGTATAAAGATGAAGAATTTTTTAGTTATATTGATTCAGATACTCAAGTGTTTTCCCGTTTTGATGAAGTATTTGCTGCCTTTAAAACGCATTCCATTGTATTGACTCCTCATTATAATGAACCACCAAAAAACACATACACCATTTGGGGGGAAAATGCAGAAATTTTGATTCTGAGAGTCGGTATCATAAACGGTGGGTACATTGGAGTTAAACGTTCAGTGGAAGCAGAAGCATTGCTGGATTGGTGGACAGCAAGACTTGAACACTATGCTTTTAATGATGCGGAACAAGGACTGTTTACCGACCAGAGATGGCTAACAGCAGCCTTAATGTTGTTTGATAAGATTTATGTGCTGAAACATGACGGTTATAATGTAGCGTTCTGGAATATAAACCAGCGCAGCATCAGCATGAAAGATGGCGTATATTATGCTAACGGTGAACCTTTTAGATTTTTTCATTTTTCAACATTACATTTTCTCCGAGATAACCTTCCAGACAATCCGTCTATATATAAAGTTGTACATCAATACATTGCTCTTATGGAGGAAAATGAAAACCTCTACCCTACCCATTTTGAATGGAGTTATAATTTTTTTGATCATGGGGGACGGATAGAGGACGGATCTCGATCTGCATTTAGATATAATCCTAATTTAGAAGTTTATACAACCAATCCCTATTCATTAACCAATAAAGCCATTAAACGGTTAAGTAAAAGAAAAAAGCAGGTGAGAGGACATTGATTTTCTGTACTTCTGTTTGCATGAACCACCTTGCAATGGCCAAGGCATTGGCACAATCCATTAAAAGGCATCATCCAGAATCAAAAATGGTCGTCTGTCTTATCGAAAAACATCTTCCTGTTTCTGTAGATGGATTAGACCTGTTTGATGAGATCGTTTTGGCGAAAGATATGGGATATCTTCATTTTGAACAAACGATATTTAAATATAGTCAATATGAAACAGCAGGGTTCAGCAAAGGACAGCTGTTTCGGTATATTTTTCAAAAGTATCCAAAAGAAGAAAATGTCGTTTACCTGGATAGTGATACCCTGGTTTTTGGACCTTTCATAGAGGTTGAGGATGCCCTTCGCTTACATTCTATTGTTTTAACACCGCATATTTTAAATTCCGTAAAAAATCCAGCCTATTTATTTGGGGAATTCGCACTCTTGAACTCCGGAAATTTCAATACTGGTTTTATCGCGCTCAAGCGATCCAAAGAGTCGTTGGAATTTTTGGATTGGTACTGCTACCGGTTGAACCACTACTGTTATACCGATCCTCCAAGAGGGTTATTCAATGAACAAAAGTGGATGGATCTTGTACCTGTTTTTTTTGATAAAGTCATGAATGTAAAACACCCCGGATACAATGTTGCGTATTGGAATCTATTTGAAAGAAATATTACACAAACAAGCGGCAACTATATGGTAAATGACCAACCTTTACGATTTTTTCATTTTTCCGGGCTGGCTTTTATAACTGACACCTTGTATTTAATAAACAATGAAACAACCACCCACGGTATTAACATACTGAATAAATATCAAAGATTGTTAGAGAATCATGGCCACCGGGATTTGTTAAACATTCCATGGAGTTATGATTACTTTGATAACGGCAGGATGATTAGTGATCAAATACGTACTATTTATAAAAATAATCATTTAGCGCAATCTGAGATTATCAATCCCTTTAGTGAGGATCGGCGTGCCTTTAAAAAATATAAAGACTAATTACAAATTTCAAGACAGGAACTGTGTTTAATTTTAGCTATAGCCGTTTCCTTTTATTGGTTATATTCATATTTTAAAATAGCTAAAATTTAACGGGGGTGTTTAATTGAATGTTTTAATCATCGGGGCAGGCTATGTAGGAACAACTACCGGTTTAATATTTGCAGAATTGGGACATTCGGTAACAGTGATAGATGTTGATCAAAAGAAAATTAATGATTTACAGAAAGGAATACTATTTTTTTACGAACCGGGTTTAGATACGCTGCTAACTAAGCACTTAGCTTCTGGAAAAATCACCTTTGAAATGGATCATCAAAAAGCTATAAAAGATAATCCCCTTATTTTCATCTGTGTCGGTACCCCGCAAAATCAAGATGGAAGTGCCAATTTGGACTTTTTGCGAGAAGCTTCTGAATTTATCGGTACAAACCTGAATGCATACAAAATAATCGTCATCAAAAGCACTGTGCCGGTGGGAACCTCTAAACAAGTAAAGCGGTGGATCGAAATTACAAAGAAAGATTCTGTTTCTTTTGACGTAGTATCCAATCCGGAGTTTTTAAGAGAAGGTAGTGCTTTACATGATGCCCTATATCCAGACCGGATCATTCTTGGAAGTGAAAATGATCAAGCAATCGCACTCCTTCAAGAGCTATATAAAGGAATAAAGGCACCATTTATAGTTACTACACCAAGTGCTGCAGAATTAATTAAATATACGGCTAATTCATTTTTGGCAACTAAAATTTCATTTATTAATGAAATAGCCATACTTTGTGACAAATTGCATATTAATGTGCAGGATATCGCTAAAGGGGTTGGGTTGGATATAAGAATCGGCCCATTATTTTTAGATGCTGGTATTGGTTATGGGGGATCTTGTTTTCCAAAAGATGTGCTGGCCTTGATCGATACGGCAAAGAAAAATAATATCGATCTTTCCATTCTGGAGAAAGTCCATGCGGTTAATGAGAATCAGCCGGGCTATCTCTTTAAAAAAATAAAAACAAGATTACTCAGCTTGTCAGCAAAAAAAATGGCTGTATTGGGTCTTTCCTTTAAGGCTCAAACAGATGATATAAGACAGTCGCCATCCTTGAAGATCATACAAGACTTAATAAATGAAGGAGCAATGGTAGAAGTCCACGATCCCGTCGCCAAACTCCCTGGCGATCTAATGGATAAGGTTCTTCAAAAAGATTCTCCAGAAGAAGCAATGACAAATGCAGATGCCATCTTAATCTGTACGGACTGGCCTCATTATAAAAATATAGATTGGCCTGATATAAAAAATAAAATGAAGTCCCCTATTGTTTTTGACGGGAGAAACATGCTCGATGCAGCTGAGATGAGATCCATTGGCTATATTTATGAAGGAATAGGCTACGAATAATCACATGAGAGGTGATGGTGCATTGGAGAAAATAATAATTACCGGGGTAGCTGGTTTCTTGGGATATCAGCTGGCAGAAACACTTTTATCTGAAGGCTGCTGCATTTTAGGAATTGATAATCTTTCTACAGGCAGGATGCAAAATATTGATAAGTTAAGTGTTCATCCAAACTTCCGCTTTATAAAACATGATGTTTGCTCAGAAAACCTCTTTCAACTAAAAGAAATAACAGACATAAACCAAATTTATCACCTCGCTTCTCCGGCATCCCCCAAATACTACCAAAAATTCCCTTTTGAAACCATAGAAATTAATACCCTTGGAACTAAAAACATGTTAGAACTGAGTAAAATTTACAATGCCAAAATGGTATTTTTAAGTACAAGTGAAGTTTATGGCGACCCAGAAATCCATCCTCAGGTTGAAGATTACAGGGGCAATGTTAATACCTGGGGGCCCAGGGCCTGCTATGATGAAGGCAAACGGCTTGGGGAAGTGTTCTGCTATTTATACCACAGCCTCTTCGGGGTGCAGATTAAGGTTGCCCGGATATTTAACACGTATTCTGCTGGTTTGAGAAATGATGATGGTCGTGTAATTTCTAATTTTGTAAATCAGGCTTTAAAGGGAGAGGAAATTACGGTCTATGGAGACGGCTCACAGTCAAGGTCATTTTGCTATGTCGATGACACCATCCGTGCCATTAGATTAATGATGAAAAATGATGCCGCAAACGGTGAAATTATAAATATAGGCAATCCAAATGAGATTACCGTTTTAAATCTCGCTAAATTAATAAAAGAACTCACCAATTCCCCCAGTAATATCGTATTTCTGCCTCTGCCAAAAGATGACCCGAAACAAAGACGGCCAAACATTGACAAAGCAAAAAAAATACTTGACTGGGAACCTAAGGTAAGTCTGGATGAAGGATTACGAAAAACAATAAATGTTTATCAATCCTCATCTCCCAACTAAATGAATCAAGACAGGGTCTTCAGAAACAACCAAATAATAAACAGAAAGCTGTCTCATTCAGATCGTTTTGAAACGAACCTCTTGAGACAGTTTTTTTTTAGGGGTCAGAGTCCATTTTTTTCCTTCGGTATAAGTGAGCTTAATTCAACCCAGCCGTTTTTATTTATTGAGAACTGAGGCTCAAACTTATTCCCCCATTTATTCAGCGCATAATGAATATTCCATTTAATCATTTCATTTAAAATAGCTTTCTTATTAACTGTCACATTGTTGATATGTTTTCTATAATTATAGAGCATCTTATCAATCCATTGAATTTTATAGTCTTTGATCAATAGAACATCCATGCGGCGGTCCTCCAGATAACGCCCCTCGTATGGGTCATCCGTTGGCCAGCCTCCTACTTTTTTAAGCGCAGATGTCCGGTAAAAACGGGGATATGGAATGAAATTTTCCAGCAAGAATTCATAAGGATCGTCAAATGAACGACCCTTAATATCCAGTATCTTATAAAGCACTTCACCATCCTCATTTTCTATTACGATTGTTTTTTTTCCGCAGATCAAACCTACCTCATCTGGCACACGTTCTGCCTCATTCATCAGAATTTCAAGGGTGTCAGGAAAAAACCAGTCATCACTGTCCAGCATCATAGTAAAACGAGTATTTATTTGCTCTAAACCAACGTTTTGAGTTTTGGACTGACCTAAATTTTGTTTGTTTTTTATAAGGATTATACGGGGATCGGATAGATAGTCTTGTATCGTTGATAAACTATCATCAGTCGAAGCATCGTCTACGATGACCATTTTCCAGCCTTGATATGTCTGGTTCATTACACTCTCTACTGCATTTCTTAAATACTGGCCAGGGTTATACGAGGGGATCAAAACCGTTACTTTTTCGTCCATTTTCACCGACCCTCCCTATTCAATCCGCTTTAACTTTTTAACTACTCTCCAACCGCCCCTGATTGTCTTAAATACTGGTTCATATTCATTTCCCCACCGGTGAAGAGCATCGCGAACGATCCACTCTACAGCCTCTTTGTAAACGTCTTTTTGATGGGTGGAATTTGTGGCATGTATTCTATAGTTTAATATGGTTTGCGGTATATAATAAAAACGGTATTCTCCGATTAGCCGTAAAAACATACGAAGATCTTCTGCATGCCTGCCATTAAACGGATCATTGGTTGCCCATCCACCCATCTTCTTTATTAATGCTGTCCGGTAAAACTTTGGCCAAGGAATATAGTTTGAAAGCAACAGGTCATATTTATCCTGCTTGATATTGTCCCATTCATTAGAAACATATCTGTATCTTTTTCTATTTCTTATTTCAGTCACTTCTATAACATCGCCAACGATCAATGCTACGTCTTTGGGTAAATTCCTTGCTGCATCCATTAAAACATCCAATGTGTTTTCCGGAAGCCAGTCATCAGCGTCTAATTGCAAAAAGAATTCTGTATTTATTTTTTCAAGCCCAATATTTTGTGACATCGATTGGCCTGTGTTTTTTTTATTCTGGATAAGTGTAATTCTTTGATCTTCCAACAGATCCGCAGCATAGGACAAGCTATCATCTGTTGATGCGTCATCTACTAAAATGATTTTCCAATTGGGATACGTTTGATTAAACACACTCTCTAAAGCTTCTCTTAAATAGATTCCTGAATTAAATGAAGGTATTAAAACGGTCACTTCTTTATCCAACTACTTAAACACCTCCTAAAATTTATAATATCCTGTAAATAAAAATATTCCTTGTTATTTTATATGCACTTTATCCATGCCTGATTGTACTGACGTTTGTATCAAATAAAAAAAGAGCAATTCATCATTTGCTCTTTTAATCGTTATTTTTTAACTTTTGCAGTTAGGATCACCTGGTAATGGTCATCCTTAATGCCTAAAATGGCTTCAGGGATTTCATGAATGGCCAAACCGTCAAGAAATGCTTTTGCTACAGCAACATTGCCAAATACATCGATTTCTATCCTTTCTTCATCAACAAATTCATTCAACAGCATCCTTAATGAAGTATCTGTAAATCTCCAATAGTCTCCATGAAAATCTGTTCGACAGCTAGAGCTTAAACCAGAAGTCGTTAACAGCAATGTCCCTCCTGGTTTTAACGCGTTAAATGTATGGTTTAATGCCATTTTAATATCATAAATGACATGAATGACCTGGGTAAGAATAATACAGTCAAAAACCCCCTGAGGAATATTTTCTCCTGTTGCTAAGTCACCAACAATGGTTGCTTCATTTGAAGAAATGAGGTTCAGCACATCGCTTTTCGTAACGTTATCTCCATAAGTCCTCGTATAAAAGTTATCTCCTACTTCAAGAACATGTCCTGTTATCTCTGCACGGTTATTCTCTATAAATTTCTCGATGTAAAATCGATCAATAGGTTTTCCCCGGTCGAAACCAAAATTTCTGCTTTTGGGCCTTATTGAAAAGTTATTCAGCAAAAGCTCCTCCTTAATGACTTTTTTAATCCTGGCATGATGCTAGAAAAGCTGTGCACGTAAAATATAATATTTCTCTGCATATTGGCACCCGTTCTCCATCCCTCTTTTTTCTGCCCATTTCTTTATGCTTTCTGGTGAAATAAGATGTTGGGACTCACGGATTTGGGAAACATGCATTTTCATTGCTTTTACCTTCATTTCTATTTTTTCACTAAGATCCAAAAATAGCTCACCGGCATTGTTAATTCGAGGATACTGCCAGACGATTAAAGGGTATTCATACATAGCAATCAACTTATAATTTTGATGCGGCTGTGGCCTTAAGCTGGCCATGCAGGCATGAAAAAGCGCCTTATGATCCTGATGAAAACTCGGATACGGTATGAAAACCATTGAGGGTTTAAAATTCATCAAGATGTCATCAATTTTTGAGACTAATTGTTTTTGCGGGATGGTGTCCAATATCCCTTCTTTATCTTCAAACATTACTTCATAATCTTCACAACCCAGAAACGATAAGGCATCGGATAGTTCCTTTTTTCTAATATCAGCCGTCACTTTCATTCCAGAATGAATGAATGTTGTGTCTCCTAATGCTGCAATGACAACTTTCACTTGATTTCCTAACCCGCATGCTCTTTCAATCAATCCTCCACAACCCAATACCTCATCATCAGAGTGTGGCGCTATGATTAATATCCGTTCCTTCCCAGCGTTAAGCATCGTACACCCCCGAAACCTAAATACGTCGTATTAGTTTAATCTATTCACCAACCACGGGGATGTATAGGCAAAAAACACGATTATCCATTACAAATTGTATTTTAGTAAGAAGATATCAAACCATGATCCTGAACAAATTATCGTTAAAAATCAATCCCTGTTGTTTTAACTGCTCATAAATTCCTAATAATTTATAACTGTTAAGAAAAATTACTGCATCTACCTTACCGGTGCAACATAGTTTATAAATTTTAGAACTTAAACTCCTATTATTCTTATAGTAAAAATCATAGACTGAGAGTGAATTTTCTGTGCACGCAATGTTTTTAAACTCTTTACATGTCTTACGGTCGCCAATTATAACGAAATTCGGTTTACGGTTTAAACCATCAACTAATTTCTTTTGAATGTTTTTACTGGAAATCAGCCATACTTCATTCACCGTGTCCTGCCTTTTTAATCGACTAAGTGAATCCTGGTGTATTCGGTATTCATATAATACTTTAGGCAGTTTATGAAATGGTAGTATTTCAAGCATACGCATCCAAAGGTCATAATCATAAGCGATTTTATAGGCCGGATTATAACCTCCCAATTGATCGAAAACTGATTTAGAAAACATAACGGAACCATGACATATAAAACTGGAAAAAAAACGATGTTCTTTTAAATGTTCACTGGAGGCATTATATCCTTCCTCTTCCATTAATAATAATTCTTTTGAAATGATTTCTTTTCCATGTATACAATGAATAAACGATCCTACCGCTGCTATCCCGGGATTTTTTGTAATATATTTTACCTGTTCTTCAATGCGATTTGGAAGACTGAGATCATCAGCATCTTGAATCGCAATCCAACTGCCGCTAGCTTGCTTAATTCCTAAGTTTAGGCAATGCGCAGCTCCCTGATTTTTAACTAAGTGTATAAGTTTCATCTTGGAATCTTTTATTGACTCAAGAATTTCATAGGTCCGATCAGTAGATGCATCATTAACAATAATTAGCTCTATTTGATGATAGGTCTGATTTAAGATACTTTTAATAGCCTCTTCAACATAGTCTTCAGCATTGTAAACAGCCATTACAACTGAAACAAACATTCATACACCCCTTTAACTGATTCATTTTTAATTGCCATAAAAATTGTTCTTCTGCCAATTCCAAGCATCAGCACACATTTCATCAAGACCCTTTTGTGCTTCCCAACCGAGTACTCTCCTGGCTTTAGCAGGGTCTGCATAACTAACAGCAACGTCACCTGGCCGGCGGTCCACCACTTTGTAAGGTATCTTTTGTCCTGTTACTTTTTCAAACGCTGCAATCATTTCCATCACACTATACCCTTTTCCAGTCCCAAGGTTATAAGCTTCTATACCACTGCCTGCCAACACTTTATCTAGCGCCTTCAGGTGTCCTTTTGCAAGGTCAGTGATATGGATATAATCCCTTACTCCTGTACCATCTTTGGTAGGATAATCATTTCCAAAGATGTTAACTTCCTTCAATCTCCCGATAGCGACCTGTAAGATATACGGTGTTAAGTTGTTAGGTATTCCGTTCAGATCCTCCCCGATCCGGCCGCTTTCGTGTGCTCCTACGGGATTGAAATATCGCATGAGAGCAATGCTCCATTCATTATCTGAAACATGCAGATCTCGAAGTATTTCTTCTATCATCAGCTTCGTCCGGCCATATGGGTTGTTGGGACCAAGCGGTGCATCTTCTGATATTGGCAATTGTTGGGTTGTGCCATAGACTGCGGCAGAAGAACTAATCACCATATTTTTAACACCAAACCGCTGCATTGCCTCGCAAAGAACAATCGTACCCATGACATTATTTCGATAATAATCAAGTGGCTTTTCCACTGACTCCCCAACTGCTTTTAATCCGGCAAAGTGAACGACAGCTTCAATGTTATTCTCAGTAAAGACTCTTTCAAGTTCCTGTTTCTCTACAAGATCCACATGCTCAAATTTAAAATTTCTGCAGGCGATCTCCATTACTCGGTTGACTGATTCTGTTTTACTATTAAACAATTTATCTAACACGACAATGTCATAGCCTTTTTTTAAAAGCTCTATACACGTATGGGTGCCAATATAACCTGCGCCTCCCGTAACTAAAATGGCCATGCTGCTGCCTCCAATCCAAAACGATTATTAATTTCTCATCCTTGAACGAGTGTTATTTATAATATCCTGCCCAAATTTTATACAGGTTTTTATTCAGCTCTAGCCCTTTTTCCTGCAGTTTATAAAACACTCTTATCAGGCTAATATCTTCCAAAAAAATAATCCCATCAGTGTCCCTCTCTTTATAAAGCTGTAACATATCATCATCGTCAAAATCTTTATGAAAATATCCTGATACATCTATCCTGTTAATTAAACTGACTTGTTTAAAATCCTCGCACGCCTCTTCTATGCCAAATACTATAAAACTTGGCTCTCTTTTATATCTATCCTGTAATCGTTTTTTTATATGTTTAGATGCTACTAGCCAATCTTCATTCAACGTTACCTGATTGTTCCGGCTGATCGAATCAGAATGCACACGATACTGATACAACACAATGGGTATTTTATGAATAGAGGTTCTCTCAAGCATCCTTAACCATAAATCATAGTCATAACATATTTTATATTGAAGGTCATAGCCGCCTATTTGATCAAAGATTGATTTAGAAAATAAAACGGATCCGTGGCAAAAGGGGTTTAAATAGAAACGATAAGCGTTTATATGCTCTTTAGAAGATAGATGATTTCTAGTGGCTTCTATTTGCAGATTTCTCCTGGAAACTTCAGCATGACCAGAAATACATTCTATAAGAGAACCTACAGCGGTTACATCCTTATGTTTACGGATATAACGTATCTGTTCCTCTAACTTGTTTGGTAAACTGATATCATCAGCATCCTGAATAGCGATCCACTCCCCTTTCGCTTCTTTAATGCCAATATTTAATGCATTTGCGGCTCCACCGTTGTTTTCAAGATGAATAATCTTTATTCGATCATCATTCAATGAATTCAAAATATCTTTCGTACGGTCTGTGGATCCATCGTTTACAACGATTAATTCGAAATGTTTATAGGTTTGATTTAGGACACTATCCACAGATTCCCATAAATAAACTTCACCATTATAAACAGGCATTACAACAGATACTAGCATAATACTCCTCTCATTCTCTTCACAAAACCATCCCTCTTTCCAGATGCATTACCCTACAATCACTTTATGCTATCCGCTTGTCTTCGGTTATTTATTCGTCCATTTTCTGCCATTTCTCGGCCACGAAACCTTTTTGTAATAGGCTTCATTGACAAGTTGATTGGAGTGCAAAAAGCAGCAAAGGTTACGAAAAAAGCCTTTTAAAAAGACTTACAGTTTCATTATTTAGAAGGAAAGGGAGCCAAGAACAGACATCGTTTTTATTAATTACATTGAATTTCTTATTGGCCACGATCGGTTTGCTCATCGCACCGTTTTCAGCATTAATCATAAAAAAATACCAGCCAATATACTGGGTATACTGGCTGGCAGATTAAATATTATTATACAAAGATTAGTTTCCTAAAATGCTGTATCCACTGTCCACATGAATGGTTTCCCCGGTGATGCCTCGGGAAAGATGACTCATAAGGAAGAGAGCTGTATCGCCGACTTCTTCCGGGGTTGTGTTGCGGCGAAGTGGTGCTTTTTCTTCTATTTGTTTCAAAATACTGTTAAAGTCGCCGATTCCTTTTGCCGCGAGTGTACGGATTGGTCCGGCAGAAATGGCATTTACTCGAATATTATCTTTGCCCAGGTCATTGGCAAGGTATTTCACGCTGGCATCAAGGGACGCTTTGGCCACACCCATAACGTTGTAATTTTGGAGAACACGTTCTCCTCCAAGATACGTAAGAGTTACGATGCTTCCTCCTTCTGTCATCAGTCCTCGTGCTTCCTTTGCGACAGCAGTCAACGAATAAGATGAGATGTTGTGTGCAAGAAGGAACCCATCACGTGTAGTGTTCAAATACTCGCCTTTTAGTTCATCCGTATTGGCAAACGCAATACAGTGGGCCAATCCATGGATAACGCCAACTTCGCTTTTGATCTGTTCAAATGTCGATTTGATTTCATCATCATTTGTAATGTCACATGGCAGCACGATGGAATCTTTGCGTTCCAAGCTTTCGGCAAGATCTCTTACATTCTTCTCCAGGCGTTCTCCCGCATACGTGAAGATCAGGCGGGCACCTGCATTTGATAGAGCTTGGGCGATTCCCCAGGCGATGCTGCGTTTATTGGCCACACCCATGACCACATATGTACGATTTTCAAGTGAAAGGTTCATATTGTATTTCCTCCTTAGACCTTTTTTTAGCATTTGTTATTAGTACCTAGTCCTAATATTAGTATAACAGATTTTAAAAGAAAGGAAATACCGATCCTCTTTCATTACGTTTTAGCCTTTGCTGGTTTCAATGTTTCTTGCTTCATACCCGCATCCGGAACAATGAAAAATCACATTTTGATTGGACTGAGCAGTCAGAACGGTGTCGATTTCTGCCTCTCTGTGGCAACGGGGACAGCGAACGGTAGGCATGGTCATGTAAATCACTCCTTTTTTCAATAGTATGAACAGATTTCAAAAGAAAAAACGCAGAAAAATGGCTAAGTCAATACCTAAGCTTTTTCTGCGTTTTGTTTTATCGCAATACTCTTTTTAATTGCTTGATATGATCCCGGCTTCCAGTCACAATCAATTTATCGCCGAAAAGGATCTCTGTGTCACCGTGTGGCACGATAGAGTCCTTGCCCCGAAAAATGCGCACAATAATAGCATCACCGAAATGCGGGAAATTTCGAAGGGCTGTTTTATGATAATCCATTTTTTTAACCGGTATATCATAAAGCGAGTTGTCATTACGTGACAGAAAGCTCGCGACCGAAGGATTTTCGATCATCATTTTCAATAAGACCTGCGAACTGAAGAAAGCGGAATAAACTTCGATGTTTTTATTGGATAGCTCTTCCCTTTTGACTGAATCCTCTATTCGGGTAATTACCCTCCTGATCCCATGGTCTCTCGCTTCCTGGGCGATCGCTTCGTTTACGCCGTCTTCCCCTGTTGCCACAACGAGAATCTCGGACTCAAACACGCCGCATTCTTTTAATGTTTCTATTGCATAATTGTCCAGCTCTATGATATCAAAGGTCTCAAGCTGTTTCGGATCTTTCTCTACCTGCTTGGTATGATAGATCTTTTTTTCATAACGGCTGCTGTCCAGCTCTTTGGTCACTGGAAGCGTAAATTGGTTGGCACCTATAATAGCAATAACTTCTTTCGGTGTTTCATTGTTCTTCCGTGGAAGCAGTTTTTTAAAGAACACCGGAGTTATAATACAGCTGATCACTGCCGTCAGGATAAGCGCGGATGAAGTTCTAGTATCAATAACCTTGATCCGTTCACCGATTTTAGCAGCGGCAATAACCAATGATAGGGTTGAGGTCAAAAGGAAACCGGATGCAAGTACCGTCTTCCAGTCATACCATTTTCTGAGCACCAGGATCGGGATAAATTTTGATATCAATAAACCAATCAATAGCAACGGAATGAGAATGAGCGCTTTAGGATCTTTAAGGATCGAAATTAAATCCAGGTCCACACCGACCATAACAAAAAAGATCGGAATCAAAAACCCATAGCCAAATGAGTCCAGTTTATGGACCATGTGCTGGTTCGGTGAAAGCAGAGAAACTAAGACTCCTGCTAAAAAGGCGCCTAAAATATTTTCCGCTCCCACCGATTCGGATACTCCAACGAGTACGATAATGAGTGTAAAAACAGCTCTTGTGTCAATTTGCACCGTACCTTTGGACAGCGTCTCAAGGAACGTATGATGACGCATGTATTTTCCGACAAAATAGAGAATAATCCCTGCTCCAAACAGGATAAGCAGCAGCCACATCTGAGCGCTGTTCCCTGATTGAAGGGAAACAAAGACTGCAAGCAGAATCATGGTCACCAAATCGGCAATAACAGCAATTAGCAGAATGATTTGGCCAATGCCGGTACGTGACAATTCTTCTTCTTTAAGTGTCGGCACAACCACTCCCAGTGATATCGTGGAGATGATCAGTGTCATGAAAAACGCATCGTCCGTAAACCCTGTCCAGACAAAAATTAAGGACAAACCGAATGAGACGATAAAAATCAAGGTAAATATAATCGTAGATATCTTGAGCCGGTTCGGTTCACGTTTGCCGTTAGGCAGCTTTTTCTTTTCTGAGCTTGGCGCGAATACGGAGAAATCAATTTCAAGTCCGCTTAAGAACATTAAAAAGATGAAGCCGAGCACAGAAAGAATATCGAGCCATGTTCCAGCATGAACGATGTCAAATCCGCTTTTTCCGATAATGATCCCGGCAATAATCTCCGCTACCACAACCGGTAAAAACTTGATCCTCAGTTTGCTGAGAATGATTGGTATGAAAAATGCCGTTAAAATAACAATTACGAGTGATGTGATTGAAGCATGGCCTCCCATAGCTACCTCCTTTTTTCCATTAATTCTTATTACCCAAGATAAATTTTATGAAAACCCTTCTTACTTTAGTATGCACCATTTGATTTTGTCCACTATAATGAAGAAGTAAAGGAATTGTCAAATTAAATCTCTCCTTATTAGTAGGCAAACCTGAAAAATTTCGGTAAGATAGAACATGTTATCGAAATAAGGAGTATGAATGCAATGGAAACTAACAGGCAGTCCCCGCTGCAGCAGCTTGATTATAATTTAATATTTTTGTTGTTTTTGTTGATGTGTGTGAGCTGCTTGGGTATATACAGTGCTCAGCAGGTTGCTCAATATGATTCGAACTTTGTGATCAAACAAATCATGTGGTATGCCATCGGCGGTTTTGCCGTCGTTGGGGTCATGATTCTTGATTTTGATCAGTTTAGAAAACTTTCATGGTATTTATATGGACTGGGTATCGTGCTCTTAATTGGTATTATCGTCGCTCCCGAATCCATTGTTCCGAACATTAATGGTGCACGGGCATGGTTCCGCTTTGGCCCTTTCGCCCTTCAGCCTTCAGAGTTGATGAAAGTAGCATTGATCATTTCGATCAGTAATTGCATCGCTACACACAATGAGAAATATATTGTGCGTACCCTACGTGAGGATTTACTTCTGATAGGAAAAATCGCATTTATTGTCATGCCCCCCATGCTGCTCATTTTAATGCAGCCCGATTTGGGCACAGGATTGGTATTTGTTGCAATCACTCTAAGCTTGATGCTCGTTTCAGGAATTAGATGGAGGCTATTATCTATTATCGCCCTGATTGGAATTCTTTTTATCAGCCTGCTGGTATGGCTTTACTTTACGTTTCCTCAGTTCTTTCTTGATTATATTTTGGATGAATACCAGCTTCAGCGATTCTACGCTTGGCTGGATCCTTACGGTCATAAGGACACAGGATATCAAATTCGTAACGCGCTAATGGCTGTTGGATCTGGCCAGCTTTTTGGTAAAGGTTTTACTAATGGTTCCGTTTATTTTCCAGAAGCACATACCGACTTTATTTTTTCCATGATCGGTGAAGAATGGGGCTTTATCGGTACAAGCGTCCTGATCTCCTTGTTCTTTTTATTCGTCTACCGAATGATCAATACCGCCTTGGAAAGCAATGAAGCGTTCGGCAGCTACCTTTGTGCGGGTGTCATCGGCATGATCACCTTCCAGGTATTCCAGAACATCGGAATGAACATTCAGGTCATGCCGATTACCGGGATCCCCCTCCCCTTCATTAGTTATGGAGGAAGCTCGGTTCTCGCCCAGATGATTGCCTTTGGTCTCGTTCTCAATGTAAGGTCAAGAACAAGAAAATACATGTTCGAATAAACACCTGCCTTGCAGGTGTTTTTTTTAATGATTTGGGGTTATAGTAATAACCAACAAGGACGGTGAATGAAATGAAGTATGACATTATAGGCGATATCCACGGCTGCTGGGATGAATACAGGCAGCTGACGGAAAAGCTTGGATATGAATGGAACGAAGGTGTGCCGGTTCATACTGGCCGTCAGCTTGTCTTCCTTGGGGATTTGACAGACCGCGGCCCAGAATCGGTGAAAATGATGGAACACGTATATGAACTGGTGTCGGTGAATAAAGCGTTATATGTGCCTGGCAATCACTGCAACAAGCTTTATCGTTACTTGATTGGCCGCAACGTGACGATTAATTACGGACTCGAAACGACTGTAGCTGAGATACAGAATCTCCGCCGTCCTCTTTACAAAAAGGTCAAAGAGCATTTTATCTCACTGTATGAAAAAGCTCCGCTCTACCTCGTTCTTGATGGCGGCAAACTTGTGGTTTCTCATGCCGGGATTCGAGAGGACCTGATCGGCAAACAAGGAAAACAGGTAAAAACCTTTGTCCTTTACGGCGATATAACCGGAAAACACAATCCGGACGGCACACCGGAGCGCCGTGACTGGGCCGCAAAATATTCCGGAAAAGCGTATATTGTCTATGGACATACTCCCGTTCAGGAACCGAGGGAGCTAAATAACACCATCAATATTGATACCGGCTGCGTATTCGGCAACCGCCTTACCGCATTGAGATATCCAGAAAAGGAACTCATCTCAGTCTCTTCTTCCATGCCTTATGCCGAGGAAAAGTTCCGCAGTTTCTCAAGGTAAGGGACAGAGACAGTAAGCTCTTTGTTTTGGCCAGTAAATATCGAAATCCGGCCAGTAAGTTTTCGATTTCGGCTCGTATTTTCATCGTAAGCCTTATCTTACCGTAAATTAGGAGCATGTGTCCTTCCAGAATCCCCTTTTTCGTAAAAAGACAGAAAAAAAAAACAGCCTTCTGGCTGTTTTTTTCACTAATTATAGTCGTTTTTTCATCAATCCTCAGCTTCAATATGACCAAATAAACGACTTAAATCTTCGGGCAACGGAGCGAATAACGCCATTTCTTTTTCCTCAAACGGATGATAAAAAGATACCTTCCAGCTGTGAAGCGCTTGCCTGCCGATTACATCTATTGGGCCTCCGTATAAGTCATCTCCAAGTAATGGATGACCGATATGTGACATATGCACACGGATTTGATGGGTCCTTCCGGTTTCGAGTTGAAGAGCAACCAGACTATTCTGTCCCAATTCCTTCAATAGCTCAAAGTGGGTAACTGCCACTTGTCCGTGCTCACAGACCATCCGTTCAACAAGGCTTTCCGTATTTCTTGCGATATTAGCGGATATGGTGCCTTTTTTTTCGTTGAACGTTCCGCTTACACCGGCAAGATATGTCCGTTTGATTTCTTTGTTTCTTTGCTGTATTGAGAATAACGAATGAGCAAAGCGGTGCTTCGCAATCATCACCAGCCCCGAAGTATCTTTATCGAGACGGTTGATGGCATGAAACGTGCTTTGAATTTCTTTTTCTTCATAATAGTAAAGAACGGCCTGTGCAAGTGATCCATACGATTGATAACGAGACGGGATCGTTGGCAGGCCTGGTGGCTTGTTCACGATCAAAAGGTGGTCATCTTCAAAAAGGATATCAAGCGGGATCAGCAATGGATTCATCGAGGAACTGATTTCTTCCGGAGGAAAACGGACCGAAATTTCGTCACCTGTTACAACTGATTTTCTTACCGTCGACGGCTCCCCATTCACAAGGAGTTCACCGCCGGCAAATTTGATGTCAGCTAACGCACTCTTGGAAATTTTTTTATGGACCCGTAAAAACTCACGAAGCAAGCCGGCTTCGTTTTCCTTTACCATCCACTTGATTACAAATGTTGTCATACGTTCTCCTGTTAGTCCGTAACAAATGCTTCTTTAACCCGTTTCCAAAATGGGAATGGGCGAAACCGGGCAAAACGGATTTTTTCCTCTGCAACACGGCATTGTATGGATTTAACTTTCTTTTGCAGCAAAAACAGGTGATCAATTGTAATATGAAAATCAACATCATTCACCGGTTTAAGCATGCAGGTGTGGTGCTGTGGAAGCACAAGGGGTGAACCGATGGTACGGAACACACGGTTGTTGATGGACGCCATCTCTGAAAGCTGGATGGATGGCAGCGAAGGATGAATGATCGCCCCGCCAAGAGCCTTATTGTAGGCGGTACTGCCAGATGGAGTGGAAATGCAAAGGCCATCTCCCCTGAACGTTTCAAACAGATCCCCTTTAATCTCAACATCCATCACCAGTGAGCCTTCGCCGCTTTTCACAGTACATTCATTTAATGCAAGATAGCTTTTTTCGTCCACATCGTCCAAATATCGGACAGTTACCTCCAATAGCGGATACTCCACGATTTGATAAGGTGTTTTGGCAATATGAATCACCAGTTTTTCAACTTCATCCGGCACCCAGTCCGCGAAAAAACCCAAGTGACCAGTATGGATACCCACGAATGCTGTATCATTAATCCGGTGTACATAATGATGAAAGGCATGGAGGAGGGTTCCGTCCCCTCCTACCGTTATGACAATATCCGGTTCTGTTTCATTGTATTGCAATTCAAATTCCTGAAGATAGGTTTTGATCTTTTGCTTCAGTGTATTCGATTTTTGGTCGCCTTTTGAAATAATGGCAAACTTCACGTGTGAGTCACCTGCTTTCAAAGAAGTTATGTAGTTGGAGCCGATCCAGGTCCGTCGTCCGTCCGTTCTGAAAAAACGATCTGAGCTTCCTGAACTTCCCCTCTGATTTCAGCCATTTCCTCATCCAGCCGGCCAGCTGCCTCAGCGGCGCGCTGAAGACGAAGCTGAATATCCTTTGGGATCTGGCCCTGGTATTTATAGTTTAATGAATGTTCAATTGTAGCCCAAAAATTCATCGCGAGGGTCCGGATTTGCACTTCTACAAGAAGGGGCTTTTCTCCATCCAGGGTTTGTACAGGATAGCGGATCACCAGGTGATAGGATCGGTAACCGCTTGGTTTTTTATTGGTAATGTAATCGCGCTCCTCTACAATCTCAAAATCCTTCCGATTTCTGAGCATGTCGATTACTTTTTTAATATCATCCGTAAACTGGCACATGATGCGCAATCCCGCCAGATCCTGAATTTCTTCCTCAATTTTATCCAGCGGAATATTCTTTTGCCAGGCTTTATTGAGGATCGAATTAATAGGCTTTACCCTTCCAGTCACAAATTCAATCGGAGATTGCTTGATCGTTTTTTGATATTGTTCGCGAATGCCCCTGAACTTCACTTTTAATTCATCAACAGCTTGTTTATAGGGTGCGAGAAGGGTTTCCCAGTCCATACTCTTATTCACCTTCCTGTCTTTACTTAATATGAGCCGAAAACGCTTTTTCTACTGCTTCCAGCATCTCTTCTCCATAATTACTGTTATCTTTAATGTTCTCTATCAGATAAGACAGTTCAGAATGAATAGCTCCGAGCGGTAAGGCTTCCTCTCCTCCGGCTACCTGCAGTACTACAGGAAGTCTGGCTGTTAAGGCTTCGCTTAACTTGCCCCAGAATGGTTCTGGCAGCCCGATATAAACCAGGTCATCCTCCGTTTCCAGAACATAGATAAAGGACAGCTGATCGGAATCCACCAGCATCCTTTCCCCATCCTTCCATTGGGATATACCGTTCTGATCAATCTGAAGAATAAGCTGATCACCCGTTTCTGCGTGTTGTATGTCATGTCTGATTGCCATATGTACCTCCTAAAAAAACAAATATTCTACACCCTAGTTTAACATAAGTATGTGTACATTTTGTCATTTGAGAATCAAAATGACCTGTGTCATAATGAGATTCGTGTAAAACAACCAAAAAGGAGTGCTGGCCATGGAGCAAGAAGTTGAAATTGAATTTAAAAATTTATTGACTCCTGATGAATTTTTTCGAATCTCGAACGATCTGTCCCTTAAAGAAGAATCTTTTATCACTCAGATCAACCACTATTTCGATACCCCCTCTTTCTCATTAAAGCATCATAAATGTGCTCTTCGTATCCGCGAAAAGAACGGCAGCCGCATACTTACCCTGAAGCAGCCCCATCCCGACGGCCTTCTTGAGACCCATCAATCCCTGACAGATTCAGAATTTGATCAAATCATGAAAGAAAACTCTTTGGTGAATGGCGATATCCCCTCCATTCTGATGGAGTTGGAAATTCATCCCAAAGACATTGCTTACCTCGGCACACTAACCACCAGGCGGGCGGAATTGCCTTATCGAGACGGAATCCTGGTTCTGGATGAAAACCAGTATCTTTCAAATACAGATTTCGAACTTGAATACGAGGCAAAAGAAAGACTGCAGGGTGAGAAGGATTTTAAAGATCTTTTGAAAAGCTACGGAATTCCTGAACGGGCCACATTAAACAAAATCCAGCGGTTTTTTGAAGCAAAAAACAACTAAGAGCCAATTGTTTATATCTACCTCATTTGGTATGATTAGTTCTATAGATGAGGAGAGAAACCAATGGAATTTAATCCGATAAAAATGATGCTGCAGCTTAAAGTTCTAAAGCATATAAGTGCTGCCGGCATCCAATCCCCTTTTGCATCTTCACCGTTTGCGATGATTCTTGAACAGCTTTTTGAGGCTGCGGGCATAATGCCCGAGCAGACAACGGCGGGATCTCAGGAGAGATTGAGTGTGACCAATGTTTCCCAGCAGGAGCAGTTGCCTGTAAAGCCAACTACTGCACCCCTCGCTTCCAAACCGCATCAGGATATACACCAGCTGATTGATCAAATCAGTTCCAAATACAATATGAATCCCGCACTCATTACATCGATAGTACAGCATGAATCAGGGTTTAACCCCATGAGCAAAAGCCCTGCAGGAGCAATGGGACTTATGCAGCTTATGCCTGAAACCGCCAGAGGCCTGGGGGTCAGAAATCCATATCATGCTGAAGACAACCTTGAAGGCGGAATCAAATACATCAAACAGTTGCTCGACAAGTACCACGGTGATGAAAAATTAGCTCTGGCGGCATACAATGCCGGCCCGGGAAACGTAGCCAAATACCGAGGCATTCCTCCCTTTAAAGAAACCCAAAGTTATGTGGCCAAAGTATTACATACTTATGAAGCCCTCAACGCATAAACGCCCTTAAAAAGGGTGTTTTTTTTGCTGTAGTACAGTCCTCAGACCTATTGTTTGCTAAGACTGCCATACCCTTGCTACAATAAGTTTACACAAATGAAAAATGGGAATACTATTCTTCCGGATTTTTCAGGATGGATGGTCTAGTCTGAACAGAAACATCCCCATTATTTTTCTTATTTTGATATAAGCATGAAGGAGTTTTCACCATGAATGATATGGACATGACCCCTTATGAACATTTGGGTGGAGAAGCCGTTTTAAAGGAAATGGTTACAAACTTTTATGGTTTTGTGAAGCAAGATGAGGTTTTGGCTCCGCTTTTTCCAGATGATCTGACTGAAACCGCACGTAAACAAACACAATTTTTAACTCAGTTTCTTGGAGGTCCCTCTTTATACACGATCGAGCATGGGCATCCTATGCTTAGAGCAAGACATATGCCTTTTCCCATTACACACCGCCATGCCAAAGCCTGGCTCGGCTGTATGGAAAAAGCGATGGACTCTGTATCCCTGCAAGGCCCTTTACGGGATTTTATTATCAGCCGTCTAACCATGACTGCTTATCATATGGTAAATACGTCCGATGATAGCCATGGAAAGGAGAATAACTATTGACATTTTCTGAAGCCGGGTATCCTTTTGAAGCGAAGCAGAAGGGGAATATCGCTGCTTCCAACTGTCATAAACCATTGGAACTCTATTCTGTTATTGATCCTTTGAGCCCCGAGTGCTGGGCACTTGAACCTATATTAAAAAAGCTGCAGGTAGAATACGGCCAATATTTCACATTAAGGCATATCCTCGGCGGCCGGTTGGATTCCCTGAACTCTTTTAGAAAAAAGGGATATGCATCTGCAAAACGGATTGCAGAGAGGTGGGATAAGACTGCCAACATGACAGGCATGAGCTGTGACGGCGATTTATGGCGGGAAGATCCAATACTTGCACCTTATCTGGTTTTTCTTGCCATCAAGGCAGCCGAGCTTCAAGGCAAACAGTCAGGAAACAAATTTTTGCGAACACTGAGAGAACATTTATTTTTACAAAAGCAAAATATCTCAAAAGAAGACGTTCTTTATTCCATTGCCGAAATGGTTGGATTGGACGCGTGTGAGTTTATGAAAGATATTCATTCACAATCAGCCATCAAAGCCTTGCATTGTGACTGGAAGTTTGCCAACGAGATGGAAATTGACCAAATACCAACACTGATCATGTTTAACGATAAAGCTGAAGAAGAAGGCATAAAAATTGCAGGAAGCTATCAATATTCCATTTATGTGACCATCATAGAAGAAATGCTCGGTTTTCGGCCGGAGCCCAGTGCCCCTCCAGCGATAGAAGAATTTATGAAAACTTATCGCTTTGTGGCAACCAAAGAACTCGCAGTCGTCTACAATATGACGGAAAGCGAAGTCGAAACAATAATGAAGAAACTGGTTTTGCAGCAAGTTGTGAAAAAGGTGCCTGTTAAACACGGTACTTTTTGGAAATATACCCATTCTTAAAAAAGACGAACCCTATATGGTTCGTCTTTTTTGTGCTTTAAGCAAATAGAATAATGCCAAGGAGGTTGTTCATTGTGTTTATCATTTTATTCCTCTTATGTGCATTCATGCTTGCTGGCGGTTTTTATTTCTTTCTTTTATCGTTGTTGAAGATGATATCCTTTGCTCTTTCAGTCCCCATTCTGTTTGTGGCCATCCTGTTATTAATGTTATGCCTGAACTATCGCTATAAACTTAATAAGCTTTTTCATCAATGAAAGAAAGCTCCCGGCCGGGGAACGGCAAGGAGCTTCTTTTTATTGTTCAAACAGCAAGCTTTCCATCTCATCCAATATTTCTTCAAAAACTTTCAAAGCATCTTCAACCGGCTTGGAAGTTGTCATATCCACTCCTGCTTTTTTCAGTACCTCAATCGGATAATCAGAGGACCCTGCTTTCAGAAAGTCAATATACCGGGAAACCGAACTCTCGCCCTCTTCCAGGATTTGCTTGGAAAGTGAGGCTGCCGCACTGAAGCCTGTGGAATATTGATACACATAGAAATTGTAATAAAAATGCGGGATTCTGGACCACTCCAGACCAATTTCCTTGTCAATCACCACATTCTCGCCAAAGTACTTTACATTCAAATCGTAATAGATCTGAGTCAGTAGTTCTGGCGTTAACGGTTCCCCATTCGCCGCACGTACATGGATTGCCTGCTCGAACTCTGCAAACATGGTTTGCCTGAAAACGGTCCCCCGGAACCCTTCAAGATGGTGATTCAACAAATACAATTTCTCTTGCTTATCCTTTGTTTTGTTCAGCATATAGTGATTTAGTAAGGCTTCATTGCACGTAGATGCCACTTCCGCTACAAAGATGGAATAATCGGCGTACGGATAAGGCTGAGATTCCCTAGTATAATAGCTGTGAACAGAATGTCCGACTTCATGAGTCAATGTAAAAAGATTATTGACATTGTCCTGCCAGTTAAGAAGAATGTATGGCATGGTTCCGTATGCTCCGGAAGAATAGGCACCGCTCCTCTTTCCAGCGTTTTCATGAACATCAATCCACCGTTTTTCAAAGCCTTCTTTTACGATGTTCTTATATTCTTCACCCATCGGATCCAGGCTCTCCAGTACGAGCTTCTTGGCTTCTTCATAGGTTACTTCCATTTTCACATCCTGTACAAGCGGTGTATACAGATCATACATATGCAATTCATCCAGATTAAGAGCTCGCTTCCGTATATCCACATACCGGTGAAGCAAATGCAGATGATCATTTACGGTTTTAACCAGATTCTCATAAACCTCTTCTGGAATGTTGTTATCATTCAATGCCGCTTGTCTGGCTGAATCAAACTTTCTCGTTCTAGCAAAAAAGTTATCTTTTTTCACAGTACCCGCCAAGGTGCTTGCGAAGGTATTCTTAAACTTGTCATACGTGCCGTACACTGCTTTAAAGGCATCTTCCCTTACGCGGCGGTCGCTGCTTTCAAGAAAGCGAATATATCTTCCGTGGGTTACCTCGATTTCTTCGCCATTTTCATCTTTAATCACAGGAAACTTTAAATCTGCATTGTTCAGCATGCCAAAGGTTGTACTAGGGCTTGCCGTTACTTCGCTGACATCAGCCAGCAATGCTTCCTCCTCTTTAGAAAGAACATGCGGTCTTTGGCGGTTAATTTCATCAAGGACATGCTTGTACAACCCAAGATCCTTGTTATCCTTGATATAGGAGTCAATCGTTTCTTCCGGGAGTAACAATATTTCCGGCACGGCAAATGATAATGAACTGCCCACCTGTGTGGCAAGGTTAGATGCCCTGTCGTTCAGTCCCTGATAAAGTGAGTTTGTTGTATCCTGATCATATCTCATATGGGCGTATGTATACAGCTTCCCAAGCTTTTTTGTCAGCTCATCCTGTTTTTGAAAAAACTGAAACAGCATATCTGCTGATTCACCCAGTTTTCCTTGGAACTGCTTAACTTCCGGCAATAAGCGTTTAACTTCACTAAATTCTTCTTCCCATTTGTCGTTGGTTGCATAAATCGCTTCAAGATCCCATGTATCCTGCAATGGCAGCTCTTCTCTTTTTGGAAGAGACTTGGATTTGGTTTGAGCCATTTGGCTGCACCTCCATCTGTAGTATTGTGCATAACTACATTTTACCAGAAAACAGTGGATTCAAACCATGTTTTACACTGAACTGCATGATATGGAAATCATTTTTTAACGCCTTATCCATTGTGCTCGGGAACACAGGCTGTCGAATTTTAATAAATTGATGTTTTCCTGCCGGCTTTAATACACCGTAAGCACATAAAAGATCGAGATAGTTCAAAACAGCATGCGAATAGTGGGTTTCAATCAGGGGCAGCTTCCTTGTTGTCAGCAGTTTTTTCTCAACCAGCCATTGCATGGATTTATAGGCACGTGAAAAACTGATGGGCTCTCCCATTTTTAAAGGAATGATGCTTAAAAGCAGAAGGTATGATTGCCAGACATAAGAGGGCTCGGTCAACGTGTAGGAACCCAATACAGGCATACCGGCTTCAGAAGGGAAATAGGCTATGGCGGATCCATTTTGAAGAAAAAGTTTTTTTAAATAGTAAAAGGTTGGGTGATTTTGTTTAAAGGCGTAGAGTCTCCACTGTTTTTTCATGTGAAGCCAGGAGGTAACAGGAAATAAGGAGTTGGTGTTTTTTTCTGAAGGCGGGGTTTGTAATTCTTGAAAGGAATACTCTTCTAGTGGAGTTTGAAAAAGGGTTCCGTAAACACGGGTTGAGGTAACAGGAATGATCGACGTTAAATGAAGCACTTTTGCCTCTTCCGGGCAAAAATAAGTGAGGGATGGAAGTTGAGGTGATGAAAGTTTCGCAGTAAGCCAATCAAATGAGGAAAGCTGAAACATAAAGGGGCTCAGTATCTTCAGTCTTTTTTTGCCCAAAATCCATTTTGGTGACATTCCCTTGCCGATATAACCTTTCGTCCGTTTCATAAAAAGGGATGGAGACATGGTCGAGCATTGAAACTCAATGGGAAAGTTGGCGGGGATAAAAAAATCCGGCCGCTGGGAGATATCCGGAAAGAACGGTTCCAAAAGCACATCGGAATATTGCCTGCTGGCCTGTTCATACAGAAGTTTTTTGCCGAGAAGGTGATACATGGACTCTCCTTTTAACAGGGAGCAATCACTGACGCCGGGAAGGTGGGAAAAATGCCACACTTTCATCGTACCTGCTTTAATCTGCATCCTGCTGCGGCATTCCGGACAGTAAAAACCGTTTTTGCGCTGCATTTCTTTTAGCTCATCTTTCGTATAACCGGTTAACAGATTAACCCGGGTCCCGTTGTCCAAATAAGCAACGAGCATGACATCACTCCTTTTTCTTTTAGTTTATTTTACCTCTCCAAAGTTTTCAATAACAAAAAAACCGATTCCAGTTATGAAATCGGTTTTTGCTTAAAGGTTAAAGTGAGTAGAGACCTCTTCGAGCGCGTGCTCTGCAATGATTTGCTTTCCGTATTCTTGAATCCGGTGGATGGAAGCATCCGAATCAGCACCATATTCAAGCAATTGAGACAATAAGTCATCTTGTTCCCGATCTGTCGTCTCTGGATTGAAAGTCACATACAAGTAATACTTATTTTCAAAGTGGTACAGGGAGTTGGCAAACAGGGTGCTGTCAACATTATGAGAGAGCATGATCATGTCCTCGAAATCCTTAAACGCCAGCAGGAATGAGAGATAATCTTCATCTGCTAGCTCAATATCCTCTGCTATATCTGATTCATCTGTAGCAAATTGCTGATCCAGTATTTTTTCGATATTTTTATCCACAGGAAGATCAATTTTTTCATCACCTAACGGCAACTCCAATTTCGTGCCATCCTTGGACATTTGGGCTCTGGTTACAATGATTTCAAGTCCTTTATCCAATGCTTGAACCTGAATCCATAACGGTCCTTCAAGCGGAAATTGTTCTTGTTGATGGGCTTCGTCCATCATTTCCCAGAACAGCTCTTCCCCCCGTTCACGATCTGACCATATTTCTTCTCGATCAAAACCGCGGTCTTCTATATCTCTATACGTAATGAAAAACTTTATGGTAAATTCATTTACTCTTTCGATTTCCATTTCGTTCTCTCCCTTCTTTCCGTATTGTATCCTATGAAGGGATATTTTCCCCTGGGTATGATGTATAGTCACTTTTCCCTAAAATAAGAAAATTCAATCCAAAGTTGCTTCATTCTTGTACTCTTATTCTATGACAAAAGTTCAAAGTTGGAAATAAAAATGCTGACCCATTTTTCTGCCCTTTTTTTCATCAAAAGAGCTTTTCTTGACGCCCTATATCTGCTGTCATATAATTCAATGGTCTTTATTAAAACATTTTCGTATATATTAACACACATGATGGGGTTTATCACCTGAAAGGGGTTTTAGATTCGTGGAAGCCGATTTTTTGATCGCACTGTTGCAAATTATCGCGATAGATATTCTTCTTGGAGGAGATAATGCCATTGTCATTGCCTTAGCCAGCAGAAATCTTCCGGAGCGGCAACGCAATAAAGCGATCTTAATTGGGACAGGCCTTGCCATCGTTGTAAGGGTACTCTTAACTGTACTCGTTGTTTATTTGCTGATGGTACCATTTCTTTATCTGATTGGCGGATTGCTTCTTATTTACATTGCTTTTCAGCTGCTTGTTGACGATGATGAGGAAAACGATATCAAACCTGGAATGTCACTCATTGGGGCTATACGCACGATTGTTGTGGCCGATGTTGCCATGGGCCTGGATAATGTATTGGCAGTTGCCGGAGCGTCACACGGCTCCATTCCGCTCGTTATTATTGGACTGCTTGTTTCTGTGCCGATCATTATTTGGGGAAGTAAAGCCATTCTTCACTTAATGGAACGATTTCCTTTTTTGATTTATATCGGTTCGGCCATTCTTGCTTATACAGCGGCTGGCATGATTATATCCGAAAAGGAACTGCAGCCCTTCTTCAGATCAAATCCCGCTTTGGAATACGGCGTAATCATCTTTGTCGTCCTCGGCGTCATGCTTGCAGGTGTATTCATTAAAAAAGCAAAAAAATCCAAATAAAAAAGCTTCTACAGAAGTTAATCTGTAGAAGTTTTTTTAGTTAACCATACGCTGTGCTTCAAGAAGCTGGTACGTACGGACTTTTCTAGGTAAAAACCTTCTGATTTCATCTTCATTGTAGCCTACCTGGAGTCGTTTTTCATCCATGATAATTGGCCTTCTTAATAGCCCTGGATTGTCAGCAATTAACTGATACAAATCCTGAAGGGGCATAGTTTCAACGTTCAAGTTCAATTCCTGAAACGTCTTTGAACGGGTAGAAATGATTTCATCCGTTCCGTCCTCTGTCATGCGAAGAATCTGTTTAACTTCCTCTATGCTTAAAGGCTCTGAAAAAATATTTCTTTCTTGGTATGGAATTTCATTTTCTTTTAACCACGCTTTTGCCTTACGACAAGATGTACAACTCGGCGAAGTAAATAGAGTAACCATATGGATCTTCTCCTTCCCCATACTCCTGATTTAGTATCTACTTTAAAATAGTTATTAAATCATATTTTTTATTATACTACATTTTCTTTAAACAAGAAAGGTCTTCACAAAAATGTAATAAAACTTATACACCATAATCGAAATTATGTAATTCAATTATATAGACGTATTACCCTGTAAAAAGTTTCACAAAACATAAAAAAAGAAATAGGATGAAGAAATTTTCATCCTATATGCTTGATTATGCAATTGATTTGACTTGCGAAGCAGGACCTTTTTTGGGAACATTTGATAAGCCTCTAAGATTCTTTTTCAGCATCTCTTTAAGCATTTCCCGTTTGGTCTGTTTTTTCTTTTCCTTGGCTTTCATGCAGATACCTCCTTGCCATAGAAATTACTCGGTTATGGCGCCTTTATCGTGCTGAAAGGTTAATACATCGGTTACATCTTCATATGCTTTACCGTACAATTCTTTATCTTTGTACGTGTGTATTTCATTATACGTCTTTTTCATGTTTTCATAAACACTTTCTTCACTTTCTCCTTCGGGAGCCCAGTAAAGAATCTCCATTTCGTTCACTTTGTCGGTTGCAAGGGATTTTCGTCTGTACCCGATTTTTGAAGCATGGGTAAAGTCTTCCCTGCGATAGAAACGCTGCCTTTTTTCTGTATCTGTGTCTTCATAATCGATGGGTTCGACTTCAAGTATGATCGGCTTTCGCTTTTCTTTCAGCTGCTGCAGAAGTTTTTTTCCAAGCCCCTGACCTCTTGACTCTTTTGCTACAAATAAATAATCAATAAAGATAAAGTCGTCCAGTTCAACATACATTAATACATGATGAGGACCTTCATCTTTATGGTAGATGTCTCCTTTATCCTTCAAAAGGAGTTCCATGTGTTCTTTTGATTTCATTTCCTCAATCGGAAAGTATTGATTCAATTTGTCATACCAGTTCATAATAATAAGCCAGCTCCTAACGCAGTTATTTAGTTATAGAGTTAGTAAATTTACCACCAACTAGTTTTCCCTCTTTCCAAAGGGATAAACATCTTATACAATGAAGAGGAATGAATGCCTTTTCACTGGAGGGGATTTGATGGCCTTGTTTTTCCGGGATTTGCTTCTGCTCGCCGTTTTTGTCATCGGTTTAACCGCATTCATGGGGATCATTTCACATTGGTTTTCACTTAAGTTGTTTGGCGGAAAGTCGGTTTTAAAATTTGTGGATCGTACCAAATCGTTTCAGTCAAGCTGGAGAAATGTAAAAAGAAGAGACCTTTGAACAGCTTCTACTTTACGGGAAGTTGTTTTTTTGTGAAGATAAAGATATTACTTAGAAGATTTTAATTACATACTAGAGGTGGATACATGCATATTAACATACGTACCTTTATACAACAACTTCGACAAGAAAATGAACTAATTGAAATAAATGCACCGGTTGACCCTTATCTTGAAATCCCCGAAATTCATCGGAGAGTAATTGACGAGCAGGGTCCTGCTTTGCTGTTTACCAATGTAAAAGGCTCAGATACCCCTGTGGTAACCAATTTATTCGGCACAATCCGGCGCGTGGAGCTCGCATTCGGTCCCAAACCAGAAGTTCTCGTGCAGCAGCTGGTTGACTCAATCGATGATCTCCTCCCTCCTTCCCCGTCAAAATTATGGGGAAAAAGAGGAATGATAAAAGATGTTTTGAAAATAGGAACACGAGCAGTTAAACCTTCTAAAGCTCCTGTTATGGAGCACTATACAACAGACGTTAATATGAAGAAGCTGCCTGCCTTGACAGGATGGCATCTGGACAGCAATCCTTTTATTACGCTTCCTCTTGTGTATACGGAGCATCCCGGAAAACATGAACACAATCTTGGTATGTACCGAATTGAAATTAAAGAAGAAAAGAAAACCGGGATTCACTGGCAGATTCATAAGGGCGGCGGCTTTCACCACTATGAAGCAGAGCAGATGAATCAAAAGCTGCCTGTGACATTATTCCTTGGAGGTCCACCCGCGCTTACCATCAGTGCCATCGCCCCGCTTCCTGAAGCTGTCCCTGAGCTTATGTTCACTTCCATGCTCATGGGTGACAAGCTGAATCTTACTCACGCTCCCGGGTATCCACATCCATTGATCGCAGAAGCGGAGTTCGCGTTTGGCGGTTATGCGCCTCCGCATGTTAGAGAACCAGAAGGACCGTTTGGAGACCATTATGGCTATTATTCATGGGCACACGATTTCCCTGTTTTTGAAGTTGGCCGGATGTGGAAGCGTAAGGATGCCATCTACCCTGCTACAGTCGTGGGAAAACCAAGACAGGAAGATTACTTTATCGGAGAATACCTGCAACGCCTTATGAGCCCCCTTTTCCCAGTGGTAATGAACGGGGTTAAACAATTGTGGACATACGCAGAAACAGGCTTCCATGCCCTTGCTGGTGCAGTTGTCCGTGAATCCTATTATAAAGAAGGACTTGCCCATGCGCTGCGTATTATGGGTGAAGGCCAGCTGACGTTAACTAAGTTCTTGATGGTGACGAATAAAGATGTGGATTTGCAGGATTTTTCTCAGTTGCTCGAAGCTGTGCTTGAGCGCTTTTTGCCTGAGCGTGATCTCCTCATCCTTAACGATACCTCGATGGACACCTTGGACTATACGGGGCGAAAATTCAACACCGGCAGCAAAGCGGTCATGACAGGCCTTGGTGAGCCTGTCAGAGAATTGCGGAGGACCTATGATGGTGCAACCATTCCGGGTATTCATGATGTCCAGCTGTACTGTGGAGGGTGTATATGCCTTTCCGGTCCATCTTTTGAAGACGATCCTGATTTTGCTGAAAAACTGTTGGCAACTGCAGCTCGGCAGCTTAGCGACTGGCAGCTTGTTTTCCTGGTGGATGATGCCTCCATTGCAGCTTCTCAATCACAATTTTTA
Organism: Fictibacillus sp. S7; assembly: GCF_004127935.1. Classification (NCBI taxonomy): domain Bacteria; kingdom Bacillati; phylum Bacillota; class Bacilli; order Caryophanales; family Fictibacillaceae; genus Fictibacillus; species Fictibacillus sp. S7. The sequence continues at coordinate 1,410,958 of NZ_QJKL01000001.1, forward strand.
TGGACCACCTTTACCCGGTTCGACCCTGCCTTTGATCTGTATGCGAAACATGAGGTGGATCGGAATAAATTAAAATACAGCGGCCCTATCATTATTGATGCACGAATGAAACCTTTTTATCCTGAAACGGTTGAAACACGGCCAGATATCAATGAATTGGTAACCAAGCGCTGGAAGGAATATTTTTAATAAAGAAGGGAGAAATCCCTTCTTTAATTTTTGTTCAAATGAGAGCGCTCCCAATTATTTTACATTTTTATTTGTTGATACACCTCCATTTTGGTGGTATAGTATATAACAATATACATTTCTGGAGAAACAAGCCCTCTGAATAAGGTGGGTTTTTTTTAAAAGAACAAAGGAAGGAGAAATTGCGATGAGAAATGTAACATTAACCGATATTTTTCAGCAACCATCCGCCCAAAAGTACTTGAACAGGTCTGGTGTTGTTCATGCGATTGCTACCGCCTATCATGCCTTATCGTTTGCAAAAGAGTATGGAGTCGATCCTGATCTTGCCACAAAAGCGGCATTGTTGCATGATGTCGGACACTATACCTGGTATACGAATGGCCAATGGGACTACTCGCTTTACAAAGAGAATGATATCCATGCGATAAAAGGAGCGGAACGGGCACATAAGCTGCTGATCCGGCTTGGAGAAGATCCTCGTAAAGCCAAAGAAATTGCTTTAGCCATTTTACTTCACACCGATTCCTATCTTCCAAAAGGACAGCTGGACCTGTTGCCTCTTCAACGGGTAGTAGCATTGGCAGATGAAGCAGACGAAGAGCCAGGCGGAATGCATCATTATCGAAATCTGGATATGAAGACCGCACTTTCCCGCATTAAAAAATTGGACCGATTGGTGGATGCTCAATATGAGACTGAAAATCTAAAACACTCCGTATAAACAAATCATACGGAGTGTTTTTTATATTTTAATGAAGGATAAATCCTATCGCGTTTTCACTGGCATAAGTTCCAATGGTACTTCCAAAGCGTGTAAATGTAACCGATTTAAATTTAGAGAATGAGAAAAATTCGCCAAACTCTTTGATTACTTCCTGTTTTGACGGAAGGCTGTGAATGATAAAGAGTTCTTTCTCAGGATGCTGATGGTGCCAATCCTGCAGGATCTCTTTCAGCTTGCAAAGTCCCTTTTTCTTTCCCCTAAACTTCCCCACTGTTTCAACGATTCCATTTTGTACTGATAGGAGCGGTTTAATATTTAAAAATTCCGCAATAGCACCTTGAACTGCTGAAATACGCCCGCCCTTTTTAACATTCTCCAATGTCTCCAGGAGCACGTAAGCAATAATGGTTTCCTTTTGTTGTTCAATCTCCTCAACAACCTGCTTTGCATTTTTGCCTTGGCAGACCAGAGAGTCTGCAAGTTTAATCAACACTTGAACCCCTGCAGAAGCAGTACCTGAATCGATAATGTGGACTCTGTTCTGGACCTTTTCATCAAGCATCCCTTTAGCAATGGACGCGCTTTGCACAGTTCCGCTCAAATTCGATGAAAGCCCTACATATATAAGCTCATTCCCTTTTTCAATCTCTTTTTGGAATACATTCAAAAAGGCTTGCGGGGATGGCTGGCTGGTTTTTGGAAGGTGTTCTTCTTTTGCCATTCTCTCGTAAAACATATCCGTGCTGATCGTTTCGCCATCTAAGAAATGGTCGCTGCCAAACGTAATATTAAGAGGAACGACGGCTAAAGGAACGGATAACGCATGATGCTCTGCACAATAATCGCTGGCACTATCCAGTACAAACGTAATATTCATTCAATGACCTCACTAGAAAAGATTCCTTGCTTCCTTAACATAACACAATACGATCTCCCGATATACAGGAGATCGCTGTATTTACTGCTGTTTATTCTCAGTGTTCAACTCATTGTCATAAAGATGGCAAGCTACCCAGTGGCCTTCCCGCGCTTCCAACCATTTCGGTTCTTTGCTGGCACACACATCCATTGCGTGCGGGCACCTTGTACGGAACCGGCAGCCGCTTGGAGGGCTGATCGGGCTAGGGAGATCGCCTTCAAGAATGATACGCTCCCTGCTGCGTTCCACTTCCGGATCAGGAACAGGAATAGCGGAGAGAAGAGCCTGGGTGTAAGGATGCAATGGTTCTTCGTAAAGCTCATCACTTTCTGCCAGTTCTACAATGTTACCAAGATACATCACACCTACACGGTCAGAAATATGCTTAACCATGGAAAGGTCATGCGCGATAAACAAATACGTTAGACCGCGCTCTTTCTGAAGTTTCATCATCAGGTTGACCACTTGAGCCTGAATGGAAACATCCAGCGCTGAAATTGGTTCATCCGCAATAATGAAATCCGGGTCTACAGCAAGTGCACGGGCAATACCGATACGCTGGCGTTGTCCGCCGGAAAACTCGTGCGGATAACGGCTCGCATGTGCACGGTTCAAGCCTACTGTTTCAAGAAGCTCATAGACTCTTTCCATACGTTCTTTATCGTTTTTTGCCAGACCGTGGATGTCTATTCCCTCGGCAATAATATCCTTGATTGTCATCCTTGGGTTCAATGAAGCATACGGATCCTGGAAAATCATTTGCATGCGGCGGTTAAACGACTTTAAATCTTTTCTGGACTTTTTGCCATGAACATCCTTGCCTTCAAAGGTCACATTCCCGCCTGTGGCTTCATAAAGGCGGATGATGGTTCGTCCTGTCGTGGATTTTCCGCATCCGGATTCTCCAACCAGTCCGAGAGTCTCTCCTTTATATATATCAAAGCTGACATTATCAACCGCTTTTAAGACAGCATTTTTCCCAACATTGAAGTGCTTTTTGAGATTTTTTACTTCCAATAATTTTTCTCGTTCAACGACTGCCATTAACGGGCACCTCCTACTAATGCGGCTTCAGGCGGTTCAACCTGAGGCGCACGCTCATCCAGAAGCCAGCATGCCGTTTTATGCGTGGAAGTAACATCGGTCACATCCGGCATGTTGTCTACACACACCTGCATTGCATAAGGGCAACGGGCAGCAAAAGGGCAGCCTTTTGGAGGATTAAGCAAGTTCGGTGGTGTACCTGGAATGGCCATTAATTCTTTATCCGCAGAATTCAACTTCGGCATGGAAGATAATAACCCCCATGTATACGGATGCTTTGGATTATAAAAAACTTCATCGGTTGTTCCTGTTTCAACAATGGTGCCGCCATACATAACGGCTACCCGCTGAGACAGATTCGCCACTACGCCAAGATCATGCGTGATTAAAATAATGGCAGTTCCTGTCTTTTGCTGCAAATCTCTCATTAAGTCGAGAATCTGTGCCTGAATGGTTACATCAAGAGCTGTTGTTGGCTCGTCGGCAATCAATACCTTAGGGTTACATGCCAGCGCAATGGCAATCACCACACGCTGTCTCATCCCACCTGAAAATTGGTGAGGATATTCATTAATACGAAGCTCGGGATTTGGAATACCAACCAATTTCAACAGATTGATCGCACGTTCCTTCGCTTCATTTTTGGATAAATTCTGATGTTTTCGAAGGCCTTCCATGATCTGCTTCCCAACTGTCATCGTCGGGTTAAGAGAAGTCATCGGGTCCTGAAAGATCATTGAAATTTCAGAACCGCGAATTTTTTCCATCTCACGGTTGGAAAGCTTGGTAAGATCTCTTCCTTCAAAAAGGATTTCTCCTTCTTTAATTTCACTCGTTTTTTCAGGCAGCAATCTCATGATGGATTTTGAAGTAACGGATTTTCCGGAACCTGATTCTCCTACAATTGCAAGAGATTCTCCTTTTTCAAGATGAAGATTGACCCCCCGGACAGCTTTTACTTCGCCTGCAAACGTATGAAAGGAGACATTGACATTATTTAGTTCTAGAATATTTTTCATCTATTTCTCCCCCTATTTACGCATCTTAGGATCTAGTGCATCACGCAAGCCGTCACCGAGAAGGTTAAAGCTGATCATAATTAAAGAAATAATTACAGCCGGGTACAATACAAGGTGCGGATAAATTTGCAATGATTTAAACCCTTCGTTTACCAATGATCCAAGAGACGCAGTCGGCGGTGAAATCCCGAGACCAATGAAGCTTAAGAACGCCTCTGTAAAGATTGCACTCGGAATGGTAAACATAGATGTAATGATGATGGACCCTAAAATATTTGGAAACATGTGCTTGGTAAGGATTCTTGAACTCTTCGCACCAAGCGTAACAGATGCAAGAACATACTCCTGAGTTTTCAACTTTAAAATCTGTCCTCGTACGATACGTGCCATCGTCGTCCAGCCGGTAATAACCATAGCGAATGTAATTGAGAGGATACCTGGATCAAGAATCAGAATCATCAGAATAACAACAATCAGGTTAGGGATACCAATAAGAATCTCGATAATCCTTTGCATGATATTATCCGTTTTTCCGCCATAGTAACCTGAAATAGCACCGTAGGCGACACCAATCACCATGTCAATGGCAGCCGCCAAAAACGCGATGTATAAGGAGATCTGTGTTCCTTTCCATACCCTGACGAACTGGTCTCTTCCCAGAGCATCTGTACCAAACCAATAGTAATTGTCTTTTTGGTTTTTCATTTTGTACTGATCTACACCGCGGATGTCTACTCCATCGAGACCGAGGAAGCCTACCTTTTCAAGAACAGGAACTCTTGGAGGCAGGTTGGTACGGCTTGTATCCTGGTCATCAAAGCCGTTATGGCTGAATAGCGGTCCAAGAAATGCAAGGAGCAAGATTGCCACAATGATGATCAGCCCTGCAACGGCTCCTTTGTTTTCAAACAATCTCCTTCTGGCGTCCTGCCAGAAGGAGGTACTTTCTTTTGTGATTTTTTCGGCATCGTCCGAAGACCTGACCGCAGGTTGGAATAAGTCGTTGTTTAGTTGTTTTTCATGCATGCTCATTATCCCTTGCCTCCTGCAACCCTGATTCTAGGGTCAATTACTCCGTATAAAATATCCACAATCAGTATGACGATGATAAAGCACACACTGTAAAAAATGGTCGTCGCCATAATGACTGGATAGTCATTCAATGTTATAGATGAAACAAATTGAAATCCTAAACCAGGAACAGCAAAGATTTTTTCGATGATCAGCGTTCCCGTGATCAGGTTTATAGCTAATGGCCCCAAAATAGTCACCACAGGAATCAATGCGTTCCGGATGGTATGTTTCCAAATTACGACCAAGTTAGAAAGTCCTTTGGATTTAGCAGTTGTAATATAATCTTGTCCCAACACTTCAAGCATTTCCGTTCTCATGAACCTGGCCACAGTTGCTATAACAAAAACAGATAACGAAAGTGCTGGCAGAACATGATATTTCGGACCGTCCCAAAGGGCAACGGGCAGCCATTCTAACTTAACCCCTACGTAATATTGTAAAACTCCTGCAAAAACAAAGGATGGAATGGATATTCCCAATACCGCAATCAGTGATGACAAATAATCAATTGATGTATTGTGCTTTAAAGCTGCAGCAATTCCCAAAATTAAGCCAATGATCGTTCCTATAATCGTTGCTTCAACACCAAGAACAGCGGAAGGCCCGATTCTTTCAGCAATCATGGTAGAAACAGGACGGTTGTCATATTGGAAGGATACACCCATGTCTCCTTTAACCAGATTACCCATGTAGTTGAAATACTGAACAGGGACGGGATCATTCAATCCATACTTTTCATTCAAAATAAATTTTTGTTGATCTGTCAGTTTCTCCTCATTGTTAAACGGAGAACCTGGCAGCAGCTTCATAAGGAAAAACGTAAATGAAGTAATAATAAATAGTGTGATCAGCATGTAAAGCAATCGTTTTAGTACGAAACGAGCCACTATTGCACCTCCTAAAAAAATAAACCCCTGCTTAATACCTATATCTCTATATTAAGTGACAAAACAATATCCTACAATAGTTTCGTTAGAATTTTCGACAAATTTTTACTAATAAGTCATTTGCAGTTAAAAGGAGAGTATATGGCTAACTGACATATACTCTCCTGGTACATCTATAAAACCCTAGTTTTTACTTAACGTCCCAATCTCTGTAGCTATAATCCCCACCAAATGAATGGTTGTGGATATTTTTAATATTTGATTTTGTGATAAATGCATATCCACGTTGGTACATAGGGCTGATTGCCGCATCGTCTTCGATTAGGATTTTTTCAGCTTGCTGCATCATTTCCCAACGTTTTTTAAGATCTGTTTCAGATGAAGCCTTTTTAATTAGCTCATCATACTTTTTGTTGGAGTAGTTCATTTCGTTGTGAGAACCACCCGTTACAAACATGTCAACGAATGTCATTGGATCTGGGTAGTCAGGTCCCCAACCAGCGTATGAAATGTCATAATCCAAGTTTTCCTCAAGCTTAAGCTTTTGCTTGAAAGGTTGAGCTTTGATTTTCAGAGATAGACCAGGAAGGTTTTTCTCCAATTGGTTTTTGATGAACTGTGCATCTTTTTGTGCCGTATCAGTGTCATAGTTAAGAAGAGTAAGACTTACCTTTTTAACTCCAAGCTCTTTCAAGCCTTTTTCCCAATATTCTTTTGCTTTCTTAGCGTCACCTTTGTTCATGTCGCCATTTTTCTCACGGAAGTCAGCTCCGTCTGGACCGTTAACAAACTTGGACGGCACCAAGAAATATGCAGGAACAGATCCGTTATTCAACAATACGTCTGTTAATTGCTTCTTATCCCAGCCCATGTCAATCGCATGGCGGATGTTATTGTTTGCTAGTGCTTTGTTCTTTTGGTTCATACGAAGGAAGAACACAGAAGATTCAGGCACTGTGCTGAAAACGTCTTTTTTATCTTTATATTGGTCAACATATTCCGCAGAAATTGTTGTGCGGTCTAGTTTTCCAGTTTCAAACAAGTTAATACGAGTTGCTTCGTCTTTAAGGATGTTTACGTTGATTTTATCAACTTTTACATTCTTCTTGTCCCAATATTTATCGTTCTTTTCCAATACCCATCCTTTTTCATGCTCCCATTTTGTAAGAGCGAAAGGACCGTTGTAAAGAGCTTTGTCAGCTTCTAAAGCGTATTGTTTCCCTTGTTCTTTAACAAACTTTTCAGGTTGTGGATAGAAAGTCGGGAATGAAAGAACCGCTTTTAAGTAAGGTTTTGCACTGGTTGGACCAGCGAACTTCACTTCAATTGTATGATCGTCAATAGCTTTGATACCAAGCTTATCCGTTTTGTTATACATTGGATCTTCAGGGTTTAGAATTTTGTCAGCATTCAGGATGCCTGCAACTTGATAGATGAAAGAGTATTGAGTAGCTGTGTCTTTGCTTACAGCTTTTCTCCAGGCAAAAACATAATCGTTTGCTGTTACAGGATCACCATTGCTCCAAACAGCGTCATCGCGAAGTTTAAATACCCAGGTCTTGCCGCCATCTTTCTCTTCTGGTTCTTCGGCAGCCCCGGACAGAACTGGCTCATCCTTGTCGTTCAAGGTATAAAGACCTTCGTATACATTGTTTGCCAAGTTTAGAGAAACTTGATCGTCTGCCATGATGTTGTCAAGATACGGGATTTCGGAAGTTTCCATAAGGTTTAGGACCTTTTCTTTAGAACCCCCACCTTTACTTGAACTGTCCCCGCTCGCTTTTTCCTCTTTTTTACCGCTGCACGCAGAAAGGAAAACGCTCAAAACGAGCACAATCGTTAGTAATAACGACCATTTTGACTTCTTCATTGATTGACCTCCCCTTTTTCTGTTTACCTAATTAGTGAGCCAAAGCTTCGTGAATTATCAGACATTTTGCCCACATTCGTATTATACAAGTTTTCATACTATTATGCATATACTTTTTTTTACGACTTTTACAAAAAGCCCAATTTATTTACGTTTCTTTAACAAAAAATAGGACTAAATACCTACGATTGTTCAGTGTTTTCATCCCTTCTGTTATCCATTAAATTCCATCAAAATGTGCAAAATATCCTCCTTTCTTACCCTTCGTTTTTTATATTTTCTAATAACTCTGAACCTATATGCACTCTTCTTCAGTAAACGTTCGGATAATTGATAGGTATAAAGTAGTATGCCTGCATCTTCTGTTCATGGTAAAATGAATAATACAGCTATGAATTTGAAAATGATGGGAGTAAATCGATGTCACGTTTTTCGGCTTCAGCACTATTGACCGCAGGGTCTGTTTTACTATCACTTTTCATTGAATTTTTGTCGGATAAGAAGCTTCATCTCATTCATGTGGTGGACAACCTTTTTATGGTGGGGCTTGCTCTGGTCCTGATCGGCTTAGTGTTATTTGTTGTTAGGGGCGGATTCTTCGATCTTTTTTCAAAGACAGTCAAAAAAGTGATGAAATCATTCTCGAAGTCAGCCGAGTACGCAGAGAGCCAGGAAGAAGCCTCAAACTTCAGCCTGTCCGAACGGGTATCTGGCAATTTTGTCTTTCCTCTGCTTTGTTCCGGAGCTGTGTTGTTTGTTTTTTCTAGTCTGGTTGCAATTCTATTGTAATTTTTATATACTATTTTTAACTGAATGAATAATAATTAAAGGCGATGATAAAGAAAAGTACATGTTTTTGAAGCTCGCAGAGAGCCTGTGGCCGGTGGAAACAGGCAGTGAATGAACATGGAATGGGCTTTTGAGCTCCTGTCTGAACATTGTTTAGTAGGAACAGGCGTGTGTGTCCGCACGATAGAAAGGGCGCCGTATGACAGTACGGGTTAGAGATATTCTTTTTTTATGGAATAACAAGGGTGGCACCACGGTCCATTCGTCCCTTTTCACGGGATGAATGGGCCTTTTTTGTATGTATATAAATTATTTAAAGGGAGAAGTTTTATTATGGCAACTATTTTTTCAGGTATCCAGCCAAGCGGTACGATAACATTAGGGAATTATTTGGGGGCCCTGCAGCATTTTGTGGACTATCAAGAGGATAATCACTGTTATTTCTGTGTGGTGAATCAGCATGCCATCACTGTTCCGCAGGATCCGGTTCAGTTGAAAAAGAACAGCCGCAGCCTTGCTGCCATGTACCTCGCTGTCGGCATCGATCCCGAGAAATCCACTCTTTTCATTCAATCGGAGGTTCCTGCCCACACCAAAATGGGATGGGTTCTGCAATGTGTCGCGTACATCGGAGAACTGGAGCGTATGACGCAATTTAAGGATAAATCCAAAGGCAAGGATGCCGTTTCTGCAGGGTTACTGACCTACCCACCGCTCATGGCTGCCGATATTCTCCTTTATGGTACGGAGCTTGTTCCTGTCGGAGATGATCAAAAGCAGCACATTGAGCTGACACGTGACCTAGCCGAACGATTCAATCATAAATACCGTGAAATCTTTACCATTCCGGAGCCGCGCATTCCTAAAGTGGGAGCAAGGATTATGTCTCTTGTTGATCCTACGAAAAAAATGAGCAAATCCGATGCTAATGTGAACGCGTTTATTTCTATTTTGGATGATGAAACGGTCATCACCAAAAAAATCAAGCGTGCCACTACGGATTCCGATGGTGTTGTAAAATATGATAAAGAAAACAAACCCGGCATTTCGAACCTATTAACCATCTACTCACTATGCTCAGGCGAATCCATCGAGGAACTGGAAAGAAAGTATGAAGGAAAAGGTTACGGAGATTTTAAAGAAGGAGCGGCAAGAGCAGTCGTCGGCCGCTTAAAGCCAATCCAGGAACGCTATTACAGATTGATCGAATCTGAAGAGCTTGATCATATCCTGGATCACGGAGCCGAAAAAGCGAATCGCGTAGCAAACAAAATGCTGAACAAAGCGGAACGTGCCATGGGATTGGCCAGAAAACGTATATAACAGAAGAAAGCCTCCGCATGAAGCGGAGGTTTTTTCGTGCACAAGTGATTTTTCATAAGCGGGGCTCAAAAAGGAGACTCTTTAGCAGAGCCTCCTTTCTTTACTCAGTTTACATGTGTTCCATTTTCGAGTTCCCAAATCTTTTCAAAGTAGGGCTGACCTTTTACAAGCCGTTCGCAAATGGCGTAATGATGATTGCTCCAGCCGTCCTTGATTTCCGAATACAATGCTGCCCATGCTTCTTCAAATTCCATCGATTGAATCTTCATATACTCTTCTGGCATCCACTCGGTATACCAGTATCTCACCTCAGCCACATTCTGTGTCGTATGCAGCTGGTCGAGCAACATGAACAAAAGCTGCTTCAGCTGCCGTTCCTTTCTTGTCAGTCCTCTCATCACAACCGGTTCAGGCGAAAGAATATGATGCTCTTTTTCTTTTATATCCGGAGTAAATGTGTAGGAAACGGTCTCCATCTGCTCTGCCATTTCATACACGAGCTGTTCCTGCCTTGGGATCAGCCTGCTTTTTCGGATGGGAATACGGTAGCCCATTGTATCTATCACCATGGTTTTCTTTTCATCAGTGATGATAAAGCAATGGTCCAGTTGAACTCTCTGGTTGTTTTTCCTCACGTATGCTTTCTGGTGTACTTCATCTAAAAGGGAGTCTGGAAGATCGTTGAGTTCGTTTTCGATGTAGTGAAACAGTGAAGACTCTAATTTAACGATTGGCACCTGATCCAAAAGCTCGATGAAATCGTCCTTCCTCCACTCATGAAACTCACAAACGTTATAGCCATTTTCTTCACCTTCAAACCAATTCACCCAAACATCTCGTAAATATAACATTTGCTACCCCTCACTTACCGATTTAGTTAAAAACAGTATAGTCAGAGGTTGTCCAAAATATTCTTTTGAAAGAAGAATTATCTAGAGCAAATAAAAAAAGATGGCTGATTGCGATCAACCATCTTTTTACTCTTACTCGCTGTATTTTTTAAAGATCAAGGTTGCATTATGCCCACCAAAGCCCAAGGAATTACTTAGAACGGTTTTCACTTCCACTTTCCTGGCTTGGTTTGGTACATAGTCCAAATCACACTCAGGATCTGGTGTTTCATAATTGATCGTAGGTGGAATAATTCCATTCTGAATCGATTTTACTGAGAAAATAGCTTCGATTCCACCTGCTGCTCCCAACAGATGACCGGTCATGGATTTAGTGGAGCTGACAGCTAGTTTGCGTGCATGATCACCAAAGACTTCCTTGATGGCCATCGTTTCAAACTTATCATTATAATCAGTGCTCGTTCCGTGAGCATTGATATAGTCGATTTCTTCAGGTGCCATTCCGCTGTCCTGTACAGCCTGAGTCATCGCACGAACGCCGCCTTCCCCGCCAGGAGCTGGTGCCGTAATGTGGTATGCATCTCCTGTTCCTGCATAACCCACGATTTCAGCATAAATTCTGGCTCCGCGTTTTTTTGCAAATTCAAGGTCTTCAAGAACCAGGATTCCTGCACCCTCGCCAATAACAAACCCGCTGCGGTTTGCATCAAACGGACGGCTTGCAGTGGCAGGATCGTCATTATAGGACAATGCTCCAGCCTGACAGAAGCCGGCAAGCGCCATATCGGTAATTGGAGCTTCCGTTCCTCCGCAAATCATGGCGTCCGCATCTCCACGCTGAATGACTTTAAATGCATCGCCAATAGAGTTGGCCCCTGAAGCACACGCTGTTACAGTACAAGAGTTCATTCCTTTAGCGCCCAGCATGATGGAAACCTGGCCTGCTGCCATATCGGGAATCATCATCGGTACGAAAAACGGGCTGACCCTGCGGTATCCCTTTTTCTCAAAAATGCGGAATTGCTCTTCATGCGTATCCATGCCGCCAATTCCGGAACCGATCCACACACCTACACGAGGTGCGATTTCGTCTGTAATATCAAGCTCGGCATCGGCTACTGCCATTTTTGACGCAGCGATGGCAAATTGAGTGAAGCGGTCCATTTTTCTCGCTTCTTTACGGTCCATATATTCATGAGGATCAAATTCTGTTGCTTCTGCAGCAACTTTTACCGGGAATTTTTCCGGATCCCTGCGAGTTAACGGGCCAACACCTGATTCACCGGCAATGATTCGGTTCCAGGTTTCTTCTACACTATTTCCAAGGGGAGAAATGGCTCCCATTCCTGTGATTACTACGCGTCTTTTCATTGTTAATACAACTCTCCTTTGAAGAATAGTCAGCTTTTATCTTCTATCTTCCCCATCGGAGCGCAACGGCACCCCATGTCAGGCCGCCGCCAAATCCAACGAGGACAAGCAAGTCATCATCTTTTATCTTACCATTTTTTAAGGCATCAGAAATAGCCATAGGAATGGAAGCAGATGATGTGTTTCCATATTTATTAACGGTTACTGCCATTTTTTCTTTTGGCAGCTCCAGCCGCTCACGAGATGCTTCCATGATACGGATGTTGGCCTGATGTGGGATAAGGTAATCAACATCATCTTTTGTCAGTCCTGCCTTTTCAACCACATTCATGGAGGACTCACCCATTTGGCGTACCGCAAATTTAAATACCTCGCGCCCATTCATATGAAGGTACTCATCCTGGTACAGGTGTTTAGCGCCTCTGCCGTCTGATCCCAGTTCAAAGGACAGAATTCCTCTTCCTTCAGATACTTTGGACATAACTGCAGCTCCCGCTCCATCACCAAATAATACAGCTGTATTTCTGTCATTCCAATCGGTTATCTTGGACAGCTTTTCAGCTCCCACGACCAATACATTTTTATAGGTGTCAGATTCAATAAATTGTTTGGCCATCACCATGCCGTACATAAATCCTGAACATGCAGCACTAATATCCATCGCTACAGCATGAACTGCTCCCAATCTTTCCTGGATCAAGCAAGCCACAGAAGGAAATGGGGAATCAGGCGTTACGGTGGCAACGATGATTAGATCAAGCTCTTCTGCATTCAGCCCGGCATTTTCCAAAGCTTCCCTTGCTGCCTGTTCTGACATATGTGATGTATTAACATCATCTGCCGCAATTCTTCGCTCTTCAATTCCAGTACGGGTGCGAATCCATTCATCGCTGGTGTCCACCATTTTTTCAAGATCAAAATTGGTTAACACTTTTTCAGGGACATAAGCACCTAAACCTATTATTCCAGCATTCATGTTATTACCCCTTTATCCATATTTTTATGTTGTTTCTTTCTGCATTTGGTTTAGTATCAATTTTTAAGACCTGGTACTAATTTTAATTTATTTTTCATTTTTTGTCCAGTATGCTGATTACATGGGACAACACACCATCTATTCATCCAGACATATTATATATAGAGCTTATCAGTCTGAATACAGGAGTGGTACATGTGAATTTTCCTCGCTATGGGCCGCCCTCCCCGATGCGGCAAAGATCGGCCATGCAAGCCAGACACCCATTTCCACCGCCCCGGCAAACAAGGGAACAGCCGCCTCCACCCAGCGAGCCGCCTTTTATCCCAATGGCCTACCGCCAGCCTTTTCCAAGGCCGAATCCTCTAATCAGTGCCTTTCGGACAAATGACGGGAATTTTGATTACAATAAACTGATGGCTGTCATCGACCAGACCGTGAAAGTTGCACAGCAAGTTTCCCCTCTGTTTACAGCTTTCAGGAAAAAGTAAAAGAGCCAACAACAGAAGTTGGCTCTTTTACTTTACTGACAAACGTTATTCTTTATTTTGTTTTCCAAGTTCATAAGCATCGTTCATGACTTTCAGAAGAAGATTCAGCATAGGCTGGATATCCTCCATGGACAATTCTACTCCTTTTTTCTCCAAAAGCTCTTTTCCTTCTGGCAGATGCTTCATGGCAATTTGCATAAACTGCATATTCAATTCCTGATTCATTGGACTTCCTCCTGCGCTCAATCTCGACTGAATTTTCCGTTGGGGAGTTTTCCGGTTTTTTTATACTCTTCAATGCCCTTCCTGATCTCTTTTTGAAAAGCAGAAGGTACCCGGGGACTGAAACGCCCCATTGTAATGGCTTTTTCCTTGAAGCCATATTGAAGATTACCGGTCTTAAGCTTTCCAGCATCATGCTGTCCAGCAACAGATTTATATACATATTCTACGTTTTGCACCGTGCTTGTCAATACCGTACCACGACCCAAATCTGATTGATCCGATACATATCCGATGGCATATAATGCCTTCTTTTTCACTTCATCAATTACCGGTACAGTATAATCGTCACCAGTTGGATAAAAAACATCTGCACCCTGAGCGGCCATTCGCTTGAATGAAGCAATCGCTCGATCCTTATCGCTCCAGCTGTGCATCACTTGGGTATCGACAGTGATATCTTTTTTTTGAAAATGGGCCCCTTCGGCAAATCCTTTAATTTCAGGCTGCCATTCCTGAGCGGCGATCACACCCAGGTGGTTGGAGTGGCTCATTTTTGCAGCAACCATGCCGGCAAAAAACCCCATTGCATACGATTTAAAATGAATGCTTGTCGTATTTTTACCTGTCACCTCGCCGTTAAAGCTCACAAAGTGCATCTTCGGATAATCTTTGCTGATCTGACTGAATAAATCAGCATAAATTTTCCCGTGGCCAAAAACAAGATTTACGTCATCCTTTTGAAATTCTTTGACGGCCTTCTTAACTTCTGCTTTCATTTGCATTTTTTCTTTATATACAACTTCATTTCCGTATGTATCCTGGATCTTGATCAGGCCTTTGTATCCCTGGTCAGCCCAGCCTTGATCATTAATGGTATCCTGGACGAACAGCCCTGCATTTTTAAGGTTTCCTTCCCTTTTTTCCTGACATCCAGTCAGTGCGGCCAGCAAACATGCGACCAATAGCCCTTGTAAGATCTTCATGGTTCACGTTCACATCCCATTCTATCGTCGCGGTCATCCCCCTAAACTAGTATAATGGAAGAAATAAAAAAAAAGGGAAACAAAATTTCCCTTTTTCATCCTTCATTCTTTCTCCATTGCCTGGTATGCTGTATTTGTCTTTTTAACCCCTCTTCAATGTGGACATCCAATTGAAACCCTAATTCCTGCTGAGCTTTTTCACCGACAACCACCATGTTCCTCTTTTCTTTTGGAAAGTCTTCTTCTTTTATGGAGAGAAGTTTTAACCCCTTGCTCCATTCACCATTTGTACCGCTTCCTATATTATAAATCGTCCGTTTTTCTCCTTTTTCTGCTGCCAGGCATAATGCACGCACGGCATCGTCCACATAAATGGCGTCCTCGGTTATAGAATCTTTTTTAATGTTCATGGTGTCCCGTTCCTGTTCGTTAACATTGATGATTTGTTGAAAAGTCATTTCCGATGGCTGCC
The DNA here is from genome assembly GCF_004127935.1 of Fictibacillus sp. S7. NCBI lineage: Bacteria > Bacillati > Bacillota > Bacilli > Caryophanales > Fictibacillaceae > Fictibacillus > Fictibacillus sp. S7. The sequence continues at coordinate 1,426,168 of NZ_QJKL01000001.1, forward strand.
AGGGACCATATATCGTGGGAAAGCGAAGAATAACGTAGGAAACTGGATGGTTTGCTGCTGCCATACGAATATAATTTTCTTCTGTCAGCTTGATGAGGCCAAATAAGGTTTCAGGATTGGTTGTAGAGGTTTCTGTCACTTTTCCTGTTTTTTTTCCATACACATCATAGGATGACGCATAGATGAGTTTGACTGATTTCGAAGGTATTGCCTGGATCAGACTCCTGGTGGATTGGATATGCTGCTTCACCTTATTTTCTATGTCATTCCATGCTTCATTTGAATGGATACCGCATGCGAGATGAAAGACGGTATCGGCTTTTTTAATGATTTTCTTTAAATCCAGTTGTTCCATGGGCTCATTGATAAGTTCAAAATTTGCATGACGGCCGATATAATCCAACTTCTCTGTGGATCGGGCCGAATCAATTCCAATCACTTCAATCTCATCTTCCAGCAGCTTTGTGCATAGATGTGAGCCAATAAATCCTGCAGCTCCTGTAACAACAGCACGTTTCATCAAATGCTCCTCCGTTCTTTTTCTCTCTCTATATCGTATTGTTCATCCCGCTGAGTATGCATCTCAATCAATTTTCACAAAAAATCCTGCAGCAGGTTGCTACAGGATGGATTCATATAAACTGAAAAACCGAGGCACAGCCTGAAAATTCCCCAGACTTTTACGGGCCATTTGTATGGTCAGTGAAACAGCATATCCCTTTTCAAGGCAGGATGCTTCAAATGGCCGGCTGTGAATTTTAAATGGATAAACAGTGCCTGTTGCATCATGAAAAATTTTAACCGGCACCTCATGTTTTAAGGTAAAACGCGTTACCGTTTTCTCTAAAAATTCGTCCATATTTTCTTCCTTAATCCCGTAGGCCTGGCTAATTTCTTTACGAACTCTTTTTAAAAATAATTTGTTCTTTTTCTCCTGCTGAAAATGGCTTTTGAGATTCAGGCATGGATTAAGGAAAACCGCAGAACGGATCGATCCTTCCATGTCATTGATAAAATCCAGTGCGGTTAGCGCACCCATACCCTCCGCTAAAATATGAATAGACGGATTAAGAATTTCATATTTTATAACATAACGGTAAACTCTTCTTGCCAGGTTTACCGCATCCTGGTTACCCCAATTTCTTCCATATAGATTGGAATAAAATACGGTGTAGCCTTTTTGCTTGAGCGTTTGAATGAGTTCAAACCGGTCCTTGTTTTGTTTCCACAAACTTGACTGTTGATCTACAAAATGATTGCAATCGCCAAATATCATTACTGCAAAACCGTTTGGCTGTTCAGGAAGATGTATAGTATTCCATTGTCCATCTAAGCTGAAAATCCTCTCTTCGATGCTCACTTTTCTCCCCTCATCCAATATTTTCTTACTTATACTATGTCCGATTTGTGAAACTGGAGAAGGGAAATGCCTATTCTCGGGTGATTTCCTTAAAGATTTAAAGACAAAATCTTTATTTTTTGTTACTATATCAGAAGAAGAAGTCGTTTACATAAAGTTGAGGTGAACAAAATGCGTTATATCTGGACAATCATCTGGTCTTTACTACTTAGCAATATGGCTTTTTACGTACTGGAATCGATGCAGGGCGGAAAATATGACTCTGCAACATTTTCTACGGCATCTGTTTTCGGTGTAGTATTTGCCGTATTTGTCATCATCATTGGTGCCGTACTTCCCGCTGAAGCAGAAACGGCAGAGTAAAAAAAAGCAGCCCCTCACACTCTGTGAAGGGCTTTTTTTCATCATATAGGAGGTTATCAACCATGAAAGAGGTACTAACAGCATTCCTCGATGAACAATATCCACTTTTTAAAGAAGTTGCACGATACATCTGGAATCATCCCGAGCTGGGCTATGAAGAAATAAAGTCCTCCGCTAAACTTATTCAAACCCTGGAACACTTTGGATTTGAAGTAGAGCGTAACATTGAGGGGATGGAAACGGCATTTATTGCAACCTATGACAGCGGAATACCCGGCCCTGTGATCAGCTACCTGGCTGAATATGATGCCTTGCCCGAGATTAATCATGCATGCGGACATAACTTGATCGGTACCATGAGTACGGCTGCAGGAATTGCAGTAAGCACAGTGATCAAGGAAACCGGTGGCAAAGTTCTTGTCTACGGAACGCCTGCAGAAGAGACAGGGGGAGCGAAAGTTCATTTGGCGGAAAAGGGCTACTTTGACCGTGTGGATGCAGCGCTGATGTGTCATCCTTACAAGGCGTTTGAACGAAGCGGCTCAAGCATGGCCATGGAGGCATTGCAATTTGATTTTAAAGGAAAATCAGCGCATGCAGCTGCTTCCCCGCATGAAGGAATCAACGCTCTCGACGCGGTGATCGCCTTGTTTAACAGTGTCAATGCGCTCCGGCAGCAAATGACTCCTGATGTACGAATCCACGGCGTTATTACAGCCGGAGGAAATGTTCCCAATGTTATTCCTGATAAAACCCAGGCACGGTTTTATGTACGGGCAGCTACCGTTGAACAGCTTCCTGATCTCGTCCGCCGAGTAAAGGACTGTGCCGCAGGGGCAGCACTTAGTACAGGGTGTGAATGGGAAGCTACCCATTACGAGCTTGGCTACGCCAACTTGCTCACCAATGAATCCCTGTCAGATTCGTTTACAAAAAATCTTGCATCGTTAGGCATTCCCGCAGAGGAAATTGAGACTGGAAATGACCACGGCTCTCTTGACCTGGGAAATGTAAGCCAAGTGGTTCCGGCTGTTCATCCTTACATCAAAATAACCGATGCTTCTCATAATCTGCATACAACCGAGTTTTGTGATGCTGCCAATTCGGAGCAGGGATATAACGCCATGCTGACCGGCGCTAAAGCGCTGGCACTGACCGGATATGATCTGTTAACAGATCCCCATCTCCTGCAGCATGTAAAAGAAGAATTTCAAACCAGAGAAAAAAGGGCCTGAAACAGGTCCTTTTTTTCTCTGCCTTATGGCTTGCGCTTATAGGTCCAAACCCGGTTATGGTTGGAATTCTCGGGAAAGGAATCGCCTGCGCTTAGCTTAACTTCCTTTGGATCGTTTACCATGCTGCCCGTTTCCCCGATTTCTACATAAATGCCATTGTTCGGCGCTTTTTGTCCATGCTTGAATTGATGAGACTGCCCCATTTGATCACCCCTTTAACATTTTTGTATTTTACTATGCCCAATTAGGCATAAAAAAACCAGCCATTACGGCTGGCAAAAGTCTTTCTGTTTTAGTAATACGTAACCGGCATCACGTTCCCCAGATTGGATAAAGGAATGATAAACCGTTCGATCTCATAGCTTCTGACCGGCTGTACAAAACCATAATAAGGGTAATCCAGTTCCGTATCACTGTTATCTCTTTCACTGTTCTGCCCCTCGTCCACGATGGGAGAAGCAAAATAAATATTCTGACCGTCCATAAATTCAATAAATCCATCGTACATGCTGCCATCCAGCAAGGTGACTGAAACAAAATGCTGAATATTTTTCCGGCACAGCTTCTGCATTTTTTTTATCATTTGCGGGTTGGGGTAGGCTTGCTGCTGAAAGCCTTGCTGTTGATAGCCTGTTTGCTGCTGTTGGCCATGCTGCTGAGTATAATAAGGATTTTGATTGTTAAACATGGGGCACCTCCTTACTAACTCATGTTATTCAACCAGCCCCAATGTGTTCATCCCTTACATGACAGATGCCATTAGTGCTTTTTGAACATGGAGACGGTTTTCCGCTTCATCAAAAACAACTGAATTTGGCCCGTCAATTACTTCAGCTGTCACTTCTTCCCCGCGGTGTGCAGGTAAGCAATGCATAAAGATATAATCTGGTTTGGCTAGTGCAAGTACCTCCTGGTTTACCTGATAATCCTGAAAAGCGGATATACGTTCATTGGCTTCATCTTCCCAGCCCATGCTTGCCCAAACATCGGTATAAACTGCATCTGCATTACAGATACCGTCCTTCAAATCGTGAGTAACGACAATTTCCGCACCTGTTTTTTGGGCAATTTCTTTGGCTTTCAGAACAATCTCTTGTTTCGGTTCATAGTTTTCTGGCGTAATGATTGTGCAGTTGAGCCCTACCTTTGCAGAGCCAATCATGAGTGAGTGGGCCATGTTGTTTCCGTCTCCCACATATGCGAGCTTTTGACCCGCAAATGATTTTTTGTATTCGAGAATGGTCATTAAATCTGCAAGTACCTGGCATGGGTGATAATCATCAGTGAGGCCGTTAATCACAGGAATATCTGCGTGCGCTGCCAGCTCTTCCACAATTTCATGTTGAAACGTTCGGATCATTATGCCATCCAGATAACGAGAGAGTACTTTTGCCGTATCCGCAATTGATTCTCCTCTTCCCATCTGAATATCTCGCGAGCTGAGATGAAGAGCATGGCCTCCGAGCTGCAGCATTCCCACCTCAAATGAAACTCTCGTTCTCGTTGATGATTTTTCGAAAATCATGCCCAGTGTTTTTCCTGCCAGCAGCTGTTTTGGCTGCTTTTCCTTTTTCAGCTGAATGGCATAGTTCAGGATCTGCTCAATTTCTTCTGAAGTCCAATCTGCCAGGGTAAGGAAATGCTTTCCTTTCAGACTGGTTTCTTTGTGAGTAATTACCGGATTCATAGTCGAACTTCCTTTCTTTCCTGAATTTCTTTAATATGAAAAACCTGATCCGTCGCCTGTACAAGCCCATATTGATAAAAGGCGCATGTTTCCCATTGAGTAAAGACGTATTTTCCTGAAAGACTGGCTTTTTTCAATCTAACCAGTGCCTCTTCATCCTTGCCTTCGGAAAAATAAATGCCGTTCTCTCTGGTTGACACCCATTCTTCAAAAAAGAGCTCCTCCGGATGGATGATGGTAACCCCTTTGTTTTTCCAGCTTTGAAGGATTTTTGTCTCCTTAAGTGTCAGTACATCCTTGTTTACATCTGCATAAAGACTGACAGGATGGCCGCCATCGCCCGTTCTTGCTGTCGGATTGGTGCCAGTAAGCACTTTTTGCACCGCCTCCTCAACGCTTCTTCCCGTTCCAAGAACCTCCCCGGTTGAACGCATAATCGGTGCTCCTTTTGGTGACAATCCTGGAAGTTTTATGTTGGAATAAACAGGCGCTTTTACTGCTGTAAAATGACTTTCATGCAGACCGGCGTGGATTCCCTGTTCCACAAGGGTTTTATCCAGCATGGCATGAACCGAAGCCTGAATGATATTCACACCCGAGATTTTATTAAAAATCGGTGCTGTACGGGAAGCCCGTGGATTGATCTCCAGCACAAAAACATCAGGTCCATTAATGACAAATTGAATATTGAATACGCCTTTGAATTCCATGGAAGCCGAAATTTTCTTTGAATAAGAAACGATAAGGTCGATGATGCCGGGTTCTAAACTTACCGGCGGAGTAATCGCTGTACTGTCGCCTGAATGAACGCCTGCAGGTTCAATATGCTCGAAGATTCCCGGGATAAATGCATGGGTCCCATCTGAAAGAACATCCACCTCTGCTTCTTTACCGGAAATGTAACGGTCCACCAGCACCGGATACTCGATGGTATGCTGGGCGAGATACGTTTTCAGCTCCTCCTCGTTCTTAACGATGACCATCCCTTTCCCTCCAATTACATAGGAAGGTCTAAGCAGCACGGGATATCCAATGTTCATCCCGCAATTCAGAACCTCTTGGAAGTCAAAAGCTGTTTCTCCAGGAACATGCGGTATATTCACGTTTTTCAGGAAGCCATAAAAACGTTCACGGTTTTCCATTTCGTCAATCAGGTCCGCTTTGGAGCCCAGTACTTCAATACCAGCTTCCTCGAGCTGTTTTGCCACGTTGATCGCGGTTTGTCCGCCAAACTGCAGAATCACTTTTTGTGCTCCTTCAAATTCTAAAACGTTCATAATATCTTCGAAAGAGAGTGGTTCAAAGTACAGCGCATCCGCGACTTCGAAATCCGTACTCACTGTTTCAGGATTATTATTGATCAGTATAGTTTCAAATCCTGCCTCTTGCAGGGCAAGGACACCATGTACACAGCAGTAATCGAATTCTACACCTTGGCCGATTCGAATCGGACCTGACCCGATAACAGCGATCTTCTCCTTATTGCTCGGAGTCTTGTCGTTTGTCCCGCTCCAACTGGAATAGTAATAAGAAGTGTTAGCCATGAACTCGGCAGCACAGGTATCCACCATTTTATAGGTAGGAACAATTCCAGCCGCTTTCCTTATTTCTCTGACCTCCTCCTCGGTTACGCTCCACCCCTTGGCGAGAGCTTGATCAGTGAAGCCGGCTTTTTTCCATGCGGATATCTGCTTTTTTTCAGCAGCAGCGATAGAGCTGGACTGGATTTCCTGATAAAGATCCACCAGTTTTTTAAATGCATAAAGAAAAAACGTATTGATCTGCGTGAGCTCATGTACCTCTTCCACTGCCACTCCCCGGTTGAGCAGCTCTATAATCGCAAAAAATCTGCGGTCATCGGCTTGAATGAGGAGATTTTTCAGCTCCGGAGTATCCCAAGCCGTCAATTCTTTAAGGAAGAAGCCTTCTGTATCCAGCTCCAGCGAGCGGACGGCCTTTTGGAGGGCTGCTTCAAGGTTTCTTTCGATTGCCATGACTTCGCCTGTTGCTTTCATTTGTGTTCCGAGCTTTCTTTCTGCTTCCGGGAATTTATCAAAAGGCCAGCGCGGCATTTTAACGGTAATGTAATCAAGAGCCGGTTCAAAGCTTGCATAGGTCGTGCCGGTAACCGGATTTTTCAGTTCATGAAGGTGATATCCCACGCTCAATTTGGCAGCAATCTTGGCGATTGGATAGCCTGTTGCTTTTGATGCAAGAGCAGAAGATCGGCTGAGGCGCGGGTTAACCTCAATCAGATAGTATTGCTTGCTTTCAGGATCCAGGGCAAACTGGATATTACATCCGCCAATAATTCCGAGTGCGCGGATGATTTTTATCGCTGATGAACGCAGCATATGGTATTCCTGATCTGTCATCGTCTGGCTTGGTGCCACCACAAGAGAATCCCCGGTATGTATACCAACCGGATCAATGTTTTCCATGTTGCAAATCGTTATGCATGTATCATTGGCATCCCTGACCACCTCATATTCGATCTCTTTGTAGCCTGCAATGCTTTTTTCAATCAGGCACTGGGAAATGGGGCTTGCTGAAAGTCCTTTTTTGATGATAACGGTCAGCTCTTCCTCCGTTTGAGCGGTTCCACCGCCAAAGCCCCCCAACGTGTAGGCTGGGCGCACGATTACCGGATACCCGATCTCCAGTGCAAAATCAATGGCTTCCTGTGGTGTCGTTACAATTTGGCTGTCCGGTACAGGCTCATTCAGTTCGTGCATGAGTGACCTGAAGCATTCACGGTCTTCTGCTTTTGTAATGGAGTCTAGATTTGTTCCCAGGAGCGTCACATTATGTTCTTCAAGAACGCCGCTTTTTTGAAGTTCCATGGCAAGGTTGAGTCCGGTCTGGCCTCCCACTGATGCCAAAAGTCCATCGGGCTTTTCTTTTTTAATAATGTTGGCCACTGATTGGGCAGTCATGGGTTCAAAATAGACTTTATCGGCATACGTTTCATCCGTCATAATAGTAGCCGGATTGTTATTTACAAGAATGACGTGAATTCCTTCTTCTTTCAGCGCAGCGCAGGCCTGGGTTCCTGCATAGTCAAATTCAGCGGCCTGGCCGATGACGATTGGCCCTGATCCAATGACCAGGACACTATGAATCTCTTGATGCTTAGGCATAAATCTTCTCGCTCCTCTTTTCACGAATTAATTCAAGAAAACTGGAAAACAAATGGGCATGATCTTCTGGTCCGGGATTCGCTTCGGGATGAAATTGGGTGGTCACAACAGGATAGGTATCGTGATACATTCCTTCCACGCTTCCATCATTAATATTTTTATAGAGAACATGAAAACCCGTAGAAATGAGGCTTCCCTCTTCCACGACATAGCCATGGTTCTGAGAGCTCATCGCCACTTTGTTTGTTTTAAGATTAATAACCGGATGATTTGCCCCTCTGTGGCCGAATTTCAATTTTTGGGTATTCCCCCCGAATGCAAGTGCCAACAGCTGATGTCCGAGACAAATACCAAAGGAAGGATAAAGTTCGGCGAGCCTTCGGTATACCGGCATGTAGGGAGCGAGTTCTTTCGGATTTCCAGGGCCGTTGGAGAACAGCAGGCCATCTGGTTTTAATTTATGAATCACTTCTTCTTTCTCATCAAATGGGACAATCGTTACTTTGCATCCATTTTTTACAAGTGCCGACACAATGGATTTTTTATAGCCAAAATCAAGAAGAACAATATGGTATTTGCCTTTGCCATGTGTTTCAGCTTCCTGAACAGAAACCTCTTTTACCAGTTTGCCCTGCACACCTTTCTTTTCTTTATACTGCTCGATATGCTGCAGGCTGGATGACAGTACCCCCTTCATGTCGCCTTCTGCACGGATCAGCTTGATGAGTGAACGGGTATCCACATCACTGATGAGCGGAATGCCATGCTTATTGAGCAATGCCGATAAAGGTTCAATTGACTGATAGTGATGGCCTGTTTCACCTGCGGCACACGTGATCACACCTGCCGGCTGGGGAACAATGGATTCAAAATCCTCTCCATTAATTCCATAGTTGCCTATCAGTGGATAAGCAAACACTACGATTTGTCCGTGATAGGAAGGGTCGCTCAACACTTCCTGATAGCCGGTCATTCCTGTAAAAAACACCACTTCTCCGCTCGTACACTGCGGTGTTCCGTGCCATTGTCCTTCAAAGCTTTCACCGTTGGAAAGCTGCAAATATCCTTTCATCGTTTCTTCTCCTTTGCATATACATTTATTTCATTGAATTTTTATACATAAAATTGTATAAAAAGAGGACTTTATGCAGTCACTGTTTGTTTCTTTATCGCTTTGCTGATTTCTTCGATTCCCATCTTTAATTCGTCATAGGATACAGTTAATGGAGGCAGGAGGCGTAAAACATGCTCTCCGGCAGACAATACAAGAATTCCCTTTTGCTGAAGCTCTGTGATCACATCTGATACTTTTCCCTTGCATCGGATTCCGATCATCAGCCCAAGCCCTTTGACTTCCTGGACTTCATCATAGGTTGATAGTTTATTTTGAAGCTCTTCCTTCAGGTATTCACCTTTCTTCTGAACTTCTTCCAAGAACGAGGGTTCAAATACTTCTTTCAATACTGCACTGGCTGCTGCCATGGCCAATGGATTTCCGCCAAACGTAGTGCCGTGGCTTCCTGGCCCGAATGCTCTGCTTACTTCTTCTGTTGCGATAACGGCACCTACAGGAAAACCGTTTCCGAGCCCCTTCGCTGCTGTTACAATATCAGGCTCAAGACCGAAATGGCTGAACGCAAAGGGCTTTCCTGTTCTGCCGATCCCCGTTTGCACTTCATCAATGATGAGAAGAATGCCAATTTTCTTGCATAGCTCTCCGACAAACGTTAAATAGCTCTCCATTCCCGGGTTGACCCCGCCTTCTCCCTGCACAACCTCGATCATTATCGCTGCCGTATTGGCATCTGCTGCCTGTTCGAGTGCGTTTGAATCATTAAACGGAACGTGTTCAAACCCTTCCACCATGGGTCCAAAGCCCACCTTGATTTTCTCCTGTCCGGTGGCTGACATAGAACCATATGTTCTGCCGTGAAACGAATGAAGGCAAGTGATGATTTTTGTTTTTCCTGTATATTTTCTGGCCAATTTAATGGCTCCTTCATTCGCCTCTGCCCCGCTGTTACAAAAAAGGACTCTGCTTAGATGAGTGGGTGCGGTGAGCAGCTGTGCCGTTTGCTCCTGCAGAGATGATTGAAACAGGTTGGATGTATGCCAAAGTTTGTTCAACTGATCAGTAACTGCTTCTGTTACTGCTGGATGAACATGACCCAAATTGCAAACCCCGATTCCGCTTGTAAAATCCAGATATGTTTTTCCTTGTGTATCGGTCACCTGGCAGCCATTGCCTGTATCAATTTCCAGGTTCCATCTTCCATAGTTGGAAAACAACGCGCTCATGAGAAAACCTCCTCTTTGACAATCAACGTACCATTTAGCTCTTTGCCGACAATTTGAATTTCTTTTATTTTGGACTGTAGGCAATTCAATGCTGCTTCAACTTTTGGTATCATTCCGCCTGTTATAATACCGGTCTCGATCAGCTTCTGGATGGAAGATGTGGTTGCTTTTTCAACGGTCTTGCCTTCTGCAAGAATCCCGTCAACATCCGTCACGAAAATCAAGGACTCTGCCTCCATGGCCGAAGCGACTTCAAAGGCTACCGTATCGGCATTCAGGTTCAAAATATCACCGATTAAATTTCTGGACACCGAAGCAATGACCGGTATAAAGCCTGCACTCATGAGCTGTGTCAGCGTTCCCTTGTTTACGGATACGACCTTTCCCACATGGCCCCATTGTTCTTTCTTTAAATAATCACATTCCAATAATGCTCCATCGTTTCCATTTAACCCAATGGCCTTCAGTCCGAGCTGGTTCAACTGGTACACAAACCAAGGATTAAGCTGTCCGGCGAGCACCATTTCAGCCGTTTCAGCGGCCTGCCCGGACGTGCGTCTTACTCCGTCAATAAATTGAACAGGAATGGACAAGGCGGTCATGTATTTGGTGATATCCGGCCCGCCGCCGTGAACCAGAATAATTTTCTTGCCTTCTTCCTCCATTTCCTTTAGCCGCTGAAAAAATGAAGGCTGGAGAGATTTCAGAACACTGCCGCCACATTTGATGATTACGATTTGATCCAATACCTTCTCCCCCTCACGTTGTGTAGCTTGAATTGATTTGGATATAGTCATACGTTAAATCACATCCCCACGCTTTACCCTTTCCATTTCCAGCATGAAGGTTCACGGTGATAGAAATGTCACTGCCGCTCAAGTAGGAAGAGATACCTTCTTCATCAAATGGTAAAATTCCGCTGGATAACAAAACTGGAAAATCACCGATCGACAAATCAATCTGTTCTGGAACAATTTCAACATTTGCATAACCAAGGACCGCTACAATCCTTCCCCAGTTAGGATCACAACCGAAAACCGCGGTTTTTACAAGTGGTGAACCCACGATGGATTTTGCCGCAATCCGCGCTTCCTCATCGCTGGCAGCTCCATCTACCGTTACTTCAATTAATTTGGTTGCCCCTTCACCGTCTCTGGCTATACTCTTTGCCAAATCGGTAGAAGTGAGGGTCAAAGCCTGCATAAACGTTCCCCAATCCGGATGCTGTGGCGTCAGCTCTTCATTTCCGGCGCATCCGTTTGCCATGACGAGGACCATATCATTTGTAGAAGTTTCCCCATCCACTGTAATACAGTTAAAGCTTAGATCCGTTACTTTTCTTAGGGCATAGTGAAGGTTCTCGGATGAGATGTTGGCATCTGTGGTCATAAACGAAAGCATGGTTGCCATATTGGGATGAATCATCCCTGAGCCTTTGGCTGTTCCGGCCAGCACTACTTCTTTTTCTCCAACCTGGAAGGAATAGCATGCATTTTTTGTATTAGTATCTGTTGTTAAAATCGCCTGGCTGAATTCAAGGGCGTTCTCTAGTCTGGATTGAGGATGAAGCTTTCCAATCCCTTCAAGAATGGTATCAATAGGCATGGTTTCACCTATGATTCCTGTTGAAGCCACTCCTACATAATGCTCGCTCAAGCCAAACACTTCGCTGACCTGGCTTCGCATGGCATAGGCATCGAGGGTTCCCTGAGTGCCGGTAAACGCATTGGCATTGCCTGAGTTGACGATCACAGCCTGCAAGATTCCTTCGGTTTCAATACTTTCTTTTGTTACTGCAAGCGGTGCTGCTTTGATTTTATTGGTCGTATAAACTGCGGCTGCGGCGGCCGGTTTTTCACTCAGAATGATGCCTAAATCTTTTTTCTTGTATTTGATGCCGCAGTTGATTCCCGCCGCAGAGAATCCTTTCGGCAAGGTAATATTTGATCCTGTCACTTTTTTTAAGGTTGATACGATTGAAGCCACATCAACTCTCCTCTCATTATGGGAACAACGGACTTGCTTGTAATCCTGTATTTTCCGGGAACCCGTTCATTAGGTTGAAATTTTGTACAGCCTGACCCGCTGCACCCTTCATTAGGTTATCGATGACAGCGACCGTTGTGATCCGATTTGTCCGTTTATCGAATGACCAGCCAATATCACAATAATTGCTGCCAAACACCTGCTTTGTGCAAGGGAATGTTCCCTGTGGCGAAAGTCTGATAAATGGATGCTGCTCGGCAAATTCAGAAAATGTTTCCTCAATCTCCCGTTCCGTCGTTCCCTCATCTATTGTGGCATACATGGTGTTCATGATTCCCCGGGTCATCGGAACCAGATGGGTATTAAAGGTTATGGGATCCTTTGTTACGGAATAGTGATGAAGCATTTGTTCAATCTCAGGAATATGCTGGTGCCGGTTCACCTTATAGATTTGAAGATTATCATTGGCAACCGGAAAATGTGCCGCAGAAGAAGGAACTGCACCTGCTCCGGAAATGCCTGACTTGGCATCAATGATGATCGACTTTGTATCTATTAAACTCTTAGTAACAAGCGGCAGCAATCCAAGCAGCGCTGCCGTTGGATAACAACCCGGATTGGCAATCAACTGGGCCGATTTGATGTTTTCCCTATTGTATTCCGGCATTCCGTATACCGCTTTTTCCACCCACTTTCGCTCGGGCGGTTCTTTTTTATACCACCGCTCATATACTCCTTGTTTCTTAAGACGGTAATCTCCCGCCAAATCAATAATCCTCATCCCCTTTTCAAGCAATGGAGGCAAGAGGCTCGCAGATACACCCGTTGGCGCAGAACTGAACAAGAAATCAACCTGTTCCGGCATTTTTTCATGATCGATCGCCTTCAGTGCACCTTCAGCCAATCCGTTAAGATGGGGATAAACCGACTGTATATGTTCATCTTTTTTGCTGGACGAATACAAGATAAACTCATTTACTTCAGGATGCTGCTTCAGCAGGCGGATAAGTTCCAGTCCACCAAAGCCCGTAGCTCCTACAATACCGACTTTCAACGACTCCACCTCAATGTTTTTGATTTATTTATCATTATATGTATGTATAAAGATAAATTCAACTGTATATTTATAAATTTTTATATTTTTTTGATTTATACGGTGATTTTTAGGGTTTATACTAAAAGCCAAGCTCTTTAGTGAATGTTTGCTGGGGTCGTTGTTTTCCGTTCCAGGATGCTCGCTTTTACCGGCGCGAGCGCCTACTTTCGCAGGGCGCGTGCTGAGCCTGCATGACAAGGAACGCTTCGGCAGCATTACATCGCACGAAGAAAATGTGAACTTCATTTTCGAGGATCTCACACCTTCCACTCCAATCAACTTGTCAATCAAGAGTTTAGCCCCCTAAAAAAAGAGTAAATGTTATTAAACAGCTAAAGGAGGAATAACGGTGAAAGAATTAGTGGGAAACTGCAGCCAATGTAAAAAGCCCGTCTATTGTCTAGAGGGCTTCTTAAATGGAGTCCACGTAAACGGGACTCTTTTATGCTTTTCATGTTCAGAAGAACGGGATCAAAGCCCCGGTTTTTTATCCTCCGCTGACAGGCGGAATAAAAGCGACAACATCTCCTGAACGAACTTCCGTATCATCTTCAGCAAACTCTTCATTGACTGCGGAAAGACAGCCTGTAAACATTTGCGGAAAATCATATTGATTTTCCAGCTTTCTTTTAATTTCTGAAACAAGAAGATGCGGTTCGTCCAGTTGAATTTCGCTTTTCCCTGCACGCTCTTGCATGCCGGCAAACAGCAATACTTTTATCATTTGTTTTTTCCCTCGCTTTCCGGGCGGCCTTTTGGATAGGAAGTGGTTTCCAGCTGATCCCCAACCCACATGCTCCCGTCTTCCCAGTGCTCTTTCTTCCAGATTGGGACGATTTCTTTAATCCGTTCTATCGCATACCGGCACGCTTCAAATGAATGCGCGCGATGGGGAGTGGAGACAGCGATCACAACAGCAATCTCTGAAATCCCAAGTTCACCAATCCGGTGAGTGATGGCGCATTTCGCATCCGTCCATTCAGCGGCAATTTCTTCACCAATTTTTCTTAACTGCTTTTCCGCCATCGGAATATATGCTTCATATTTCAAATAGGTGGTTCTCTTCCCCTTTGTCATTTCCCGTACGGTACCTATGAAGCTATTCACCGCACCTGCATCCGGATGGATGACCTTATCAATGACTTCCTGAACAGAAATGGGGTCTTTTGTTATTTCAAATGGTTTCATGTGCTCATCCCTTTCATCCAATCCTTCAGAAAATCGATATATTGTTCTTTTTCATTCAGCCTGTAAACAGGATACACCCGTGGAATCAGCTCTGCTGATACCGATGGCCAGATGATAACCAGCAGGACATGTGTACTGCTTAGGAGCAGCTGTACATCTCCATCATGTTTTAATAAAACTACGCGAGGAAGCTGTTCTTCCTTAAACCCTTCAATCAGCAGGAGATCAAGTTCAAGCGGCTCATATAAACGAACCAGCCCAGAGAATGATACTGGTTGGTCCAGGCAAAGCTGAAACGTATCTTCCCCCTGCACTCCAGAAACAATGGCTCCTGAGCTGCGGTGGATTCCTGTATCACTGTTTTCATCCTGAAATGCGATCTTCCCGCCATGGCCATGATGCTTTAAGGTTCCTGCCCGAAGGCCGTCTGCAGCAGCTGCTTGCAGCAGGTCTGCAATCAGTGTCGTTTTTCCGCTGTTTTTATATCCTACGATCTGGATTTTAATGCTTGATCCCATGGCCAGACACTTCCTTCTCCATCCAACAAAAGAGTCATCACCTGTGATCCTTTTTCCCAGCCTCTTGTCCCTCCTGGAAGAACGATCAAAGCATTTGCCTCTGACAGGGAGGATACAGACCCGGACTTGTCCAGCCCGACAGGTGAAGCAGCCGCTGCAGTTGCGTTCCATTCCACCCTGCCTCTGACAAATCGTGTAAAAGGATTGGGTTTTGGATAATCCTTTTGGAGAATAGACGTGACAGCACCCAGGTGGACCTTTTGGGCATTTAAGGAACCCAGCAAATATGGCCTTACGAACAATTCACAGCCTACAAAGCAAGCCGATGGGTTTCCCGAAAGGCCGAACAACAGCTTTCCTTCAAATACTGCCGCAGAGGTCACACTTCCAGGCCTCATTGCGATTTTATTAAAAAGAAGATCTGCTCCCATTTTTTTATAAATGGCAGGCAAATGATCAAAATCCCCGACGGAGACCCCCCCTGTTGTGATGACCAGGTCTGTTTTTTTCATCGCTTTCAGGATGCCCGCATACGTTTCATCAAAGTCATCCGGCAATTTCCCAAGAATTTGCGGTTCTCCGCCCATTTTTTTGATCTGCGAAGCAATCATGTACGCGTTGCTATTTCTGATTTTACCCGGAACCAGGTCTTCGTCAACGTCCAAAAGCTCCGTACCTGTGGCCAGAATTCCCACAACCGGCTTTTTAAAAACCTTGACCGTATGATATCCGAACGTCGCGAGAACTGCAGTTACACCCGCATGGATACGGGTGCCTTTTTTTAGGATCGTTGTTCCTTCAGGTGTGTCCTCTCCCTGTA
Organism: Fictibacillus sp. S7; assembly: GCF_004127935.1. NCBI lineage: Bacteria > Bacillati > Bacillota > Bacilli > Caryophanales > Fictibacillaceae > Fictibacillus > Fictibacillus sp. S7. Next base: position 1,441,859 of record NZ_QJKL01000001.1, read on the forward strand.
CGGAAATATTATCGCCTGCCTCGACTTTCCGTGAAATCGAAATGATGTTATTTTCTTTTTCCGACACCAGTTCAAGCATGATGACCGCATTTGCACCCTTTGGAATGGCGGCACCGGTCATAATTCTGACTGCCTCGTTCTGTTTTATTTCTTTTTCGGAAACATGGCCGGCGCCAATGGAATCGATCACATTAAGCTCCACAGGCTCATCCCTGGATGCTCCGGCTGTGTCTTCTGCCCGGATGGCAAAGCCATCATACGGAGACCGGTCAAAAGGCGGAACATCATGCGTGGCCAAAACGTTTTCACCAAGGTAGCGGCCATCACTTTCCTCAAGGGTGACCGATTCTAATGGAAGTTTTAGCTGATACTTCAAGACTTTTTTTACGGCATCCCAAACCTGAATGATTTCCCGTTTTTCAATCGGCATGCTGATCACCTCTTTTTAGTTATTTGAGTATTATAGATGTTTGATGAACCACTTCACCGCTTCGAGATAAGCCGTCCTGGATACTTTATGGCCCGATGTTTCATCAGATATGTACTGAATGTTTTCAGGATTTTTATAGAGCGGTTTTGCTTTTTGGTAAAATTCATGGCTCTGGCTATAGGGAACCACCTGGTCGACTTTACTGTGCCATAAAAGCAGCGGGCGGTTATCCAGTTTCTTCATGTTTGTTGTCAAATCAAAGGGCTTGATAATTGACATGATCTTCGCCAGCGCTTCCTGGGAATAGGGAAGCGAGACTTCAAGCTGCTTCATTTTTTCAATCTGCCAATAGGCAAATGCTTCATATCCCGGTGTTGCCATAAGCGTAACCGCTGTTTTAATAAACGGATATTGCGACAAGGCGCCAAAGGTTATAATCCCGCCCATGGAAGTCCCGGAAAGGCCGACTCTTTCAGGATCAATCAGTCCTTCTTCATCCAGCGCTTTAACCAGGGTATTCACATCTTGAATTCCCTGAATCACGATATCCCAAAAGGAATACATTCGCCTGTCTGCGGAAACATCACTCATCCGGTCTCCATGATGCAGCATATCTGGAAGAATCACTCTGTATCCCTTTTCTGCAAGCGAATAGGCGAAATGAAGATTATGCTCCTTTGCACTTGTAAATCCGTGTATGAAAATCATGAATGGAAGTTTATCGCCCTGCTTCTTTTCATCAAAAGCATGAAGCACAGGAATGGATTTTATAGAACGCGATTCAATGTTTACCATATTTTTCTCCTTCATCGTTATTCTTTTTATATCATAACAAGTTAAATGAAATTTGCCGATAAAAAAACCCGTTTTCACGGGTTCATCGAAATGTTAAGTCCATTTATTATTTTCATTGTTACTGTTTTTTATTGTAATAATTCACGGGATACGTGCTTCCCTCTCCAACCATTTTTGTATCCTCGTAATCATAAGGATCAGGATGACCTGCTTTTTTCACAGGTAAATTCGTATCGTCATCTTTTTTCATAAATGGTATTATTTTTTCTATTACCTCATTGGCCATCATTTTGGCCATGGTGCGGTTTGATCCTTTTCTTAACAGGTAGGAAGTGACTCCTGCAGCGGAAATTGCAAAGCCTGAGAGCAATAAGTATTTTTTCTTCATGGAAAATCTCCTCCTCGTATATATAGTTAGCATTACCCTCACACAGTCTGCATAAAACTTCCTAATATTGGGCTTATATTGGACAGTGACATGGGAAACCATTACACTTAATTTGAAATTGATGAAAAGGCAGGAACCCTAATGAAGAAACCGTATTTAATTGCACTTGATCTTGATGGCACATTATTGAACGACAATAAAGTCATTTCACAGCGTACAAAAAATGCTGTTCTGAAGGCGAAGCAGGAAGGGCATGTTGTTTGTATATCGACCGGCCGCCCTTACCGTGCAAGCACGGAATATTATGAGGAGCTTGGGCTTAATACGCCGATCGTTAATTTTAACGGAGCATTTGTTCATCACCCTCATGATCCATCGTTTGGTGTATATCACTCTCCATTGGAATTGTCACAGGCAAAAAAGGTGATAAAAACGGCAGAGGATTTCCTTGTAAAAAATATAATGGCAGAAGTGCTGGATGATGTATATCTTCATAAGGAAGACCAGGTTATCGTCGATACGTTTATTATGGGTGAAAATCCGGCCCAAACAGGCGATCTTAACAAAAGACTTAATGATGATCCAACATCCCTGTTGATTCATCCTCATGATCACCATGTAAACGAATTGCGGGATCAGCTTAAAAAAGAACACGCCGAGGTGATTGATCAGCGTGTATGGGCGGCTCCCTGGAATATTATTGAAGTCATTCGTTCAGGACTAAATAAAGCAGTTGGTTTAAAAAAAATATCGGCTTATTACAATATCCCCAAAGAAAGAACCATCGCCTTTGGAGACGAAGATAATGATCTGGAGATGATCGAATATGCCGGTCATGGAATTGCCATGGGCAACGCCATTTCCGAACTAAAAAACATCGCAAATTATGTGACTAAAAGCAATGAAGAAGACGGAATTGCTCTGTATTTGGAGGAAGTCCTTGAGCTGAATATGTAATACGCTAAACACCCCGGCAAAAAGCAGGGGTGTTTATTTTTGGAATGTTTCCTTTTCTACATAAAACTCAAGTAGCTGCAAAAACTATACTAAACCCTTTGAGGAGGTCATCACCATGAGCAAACACAGCAAATCAAAACGGGCGGTGCAGCAAGGGGCAGACGCAGTCAAGCATGTAAATGCAGAGCAGCACCTGAATGAAGAAATCAAAGAAACACAACAAGAGGTGCAGAAAAATATAACGTTGGGAGGTAATTAAATGGGAAACAATATTTTTCAGCGGGCAAAAGAAGCTGTTTCCAACCTCGTTGGCAAACATGAGGAGCATGAGCATCAACATCAGAACAATCCTCAACACGAGCAATTGAGTGCCCAATCCAACGATTTCAACAATGAAGATATTTCAGTAGCGGAAAACATCATTTCATCTGCAATGGCAGATTCCTCCGATGCTGAACGCCAGCAGTTGGCTGAACTTCAGGAAGAACTGGATCAGACAAAGAACAACAGCCAGCAAAATCTATAAAAATAAGGCTGAGAGGTCCTCTCTCAGCCTTTTTGTATTTTAGCCATTGCGGCAAAGCCTTTTTTTGTTTTCTTGACTTTCTTTAATTTTTCTATTTTTTGAATGACCAGACCTGCTAACAGCTTATAGCCTTTTTTATTAAAGTGAAGACCATCATTAACCAGCATTTGCTTATAGTTCCGGCCAGACATTTCTGTCCATAAATCGATAAAATGAGTATTATATGTTTCAGCCAGTTCTTTTACAGCTTTCGCATATTGTTGCGTACGCTCATTCGTTCTGGCATGCTGCTGATTCTCATTCACCGGCGATGGCGATATCAAAATTACTTTTGACGGTCCAAGCTTTTCGATCATATAAACTAAATTGTTCTTATATTCTTCCACATCAATCAAACGGTGTACGCTTGCATCATTTGCTCCAAAAAGAATCGTAACCAAATCAGGTTCATGCCTCAGCACATCTTCCTGAAATCGGGTTAAGGCCAACCTCGTTGTCTCAGCTGGTACACCTGCGTTAATAACATTCCACTTATTAAACGACAGACGGACTCGCGAGGTAAGTCTCAGTGAATCATCATCATTAATTTCGTGAGCTGTAATGCTGTCTCCAAAACATACTAATGTTTTCATGAGCTTTCCTCCTGCTCTTTCGTACTCCTCAAAAGTATTCGCTTGTAAATTTCATTTGCTCACAGTCGTAAGCAGAATATTTTGTTATAATGTAGCTACAAAACTTATTTGCATGGAGGAACTCGATGTTTGTCTATGAAGTACCAGCTACTGCTTCTGATGAGGTTACGAAGAAAATTGCGGATCTGATCTCTCAACAAAGAACACGATCCGAAGACGATGGAAGCTATGAGAAAGTATTAACCGGCATTTCCCTTGCAATTAAAGAAGAGTCTAATTCGGGAGTCATCATTGCTGAAGAAGACGGAGAAGTCCTCGGCGTTGCCTTTTACAACATAGGAATCAGCCTTCCTCTTGGCGGGCCGTACCTGTGGCTGAACGAACTTTTTGTCCGTGAAGATGCCAGAAATAAAGGGATTGCTCGTAAGATTCTGCTTCATTTGATACACTGGGCAGAACGGGAAGGGATCAAATCCATAGAACTGGAAACCGGGATCAACAATTCTGTCACAAAGCACCTTTATAATTCACTTGATTTTCACGACATCATTTCACAGCGTTATCGATTTAACTTTTAACTTTTATCTTTTAACTGAACAGGAGATGATCACATGGCTCTTGAATTCGCCATCGAACCAACACCCAATCCAAATGCATTGAAATTCTCTGCCAGCCAGCCCTTTTTAGAAGGACGATTGTCAGCACGTGCCGGAGATAACTCTGATTCTCCCCTTGCAGCATCCCTTCTTGCCATTGATGGAGTTGAGTCCATTTTTGGATTTCAGGATTTTTTGACCGTTAACAAATTTGCGGAAGCTGACTGGGAGACACTTGTTCCCCATATTAAAGAAGTACTCGAAACATTATAAGACAAGCAAAAGCGGACTTTCATGTGAAAGTCCGCTTTTTCATTGGCTTTTGGAAACAGATTTCTTCATGAGCATTTGTGTCCTGCGGGATATGCGTGACAGGTGAGACCAGGTAGGCGTTTGCGCCGGTAAAACAAGACATCCTGGAACGGAAATCAACTAACTTTCGAGTGCACCAAGTTTTGCAAACAGACCTTCCTTTTAATCATCTCTTCGGAACAACCCAAAGATTCCTGTAGTATTGACAATGTTGGTAAAGGCATTTGGATCGACTTCTTTTAGGATATTTTCTAAATCGTAAAGTTCGTAGCGGGTAACGACGATGATGAGCATCTCTTTATTTTCATTGGAGAAGGCCCCTTTTGCCGGGACGATGGTAATACCCCTAACCAGCTTGGAGTGAATCGCTTCTTTCAGTTCGCTCCCTTTTTTCGTCACGATCATAGCCGTCAATTTTTCATGGCGTGTATGAATCGCATCGATGATCCTTGTGCTCACATACAAAGTCACCAAGGTGTAAAGCGCTTTTTCCCAGCCAAACAGCAAACCGGCTGCCAAAATGATAGAACCATTTAGGATCAGAAAATAAGTGCCGATGGGACGATTGTGCTTGCGTGACAAAATCATGGCCACAATGTCCAGTCCTCCTGTTGAGGCACCATATTTCAGCGTGAAGCCTACCCCGACCGCTGCGATTACTCCTCCAAATACGGCATTAAGGAGGATGTCTTCCGATATTTCAGCTACGGGTATGATTTCCAGAAAAAAAGACATCATAAAGACGCAGAAAAAACTGTATATGGTGAAGGATTTGCCGACCTTCATCCAACCGATAACAGCCACCGGAACATTTAAAACAAACAAAAGCACACCCGTTGAAATCGGTACAGGGGAATGAATAAGGAGTGAGGATACGAGCTGAGCCACACCTGTAAATCCACTGGCATATACCTTTGCCGGTATTAAAAACAAATTAAGGGCAACCGCATTAAGCGCTGCACCGAATACAATGACGATAATTTTCTTTAATTCTTGGAGTGGTGAGTAGTTCATGGAGGATTTCCTTTCAAATTATATCTTTGTCCAACTATCTGTTTTTATCAAAATTACGTTGTATAGTCAATAGGTTTCCAGCAAACAATCTATTGCCTTTACCTGGGGTGAAGTATACACTTAACGTATCATACATAAAAAAGTGCAGGTGATTTATATGGGCGTCCAGATCATAACAGACAGCGGCTGTGATTTACCACAGCACATCATCGATGAATTTAACATTACGATGCTTCCTTTGGTCGTTACGATCCATGACCGGGAAGAATATGACCGGAAAACCATACAGCCCGTCCAGCTGTATAATCAAATGCGTGAGGGAGCGGCTCCAAAAACATCCCAGGTTCCTCCCCTGCTCGTCAGAGAAGCGTTCCAACAATACGCAAAGGAAAATACTCCCTGTGTATACATCACTCTGTCCTCAGGTTTGAGCGGCACGTACCAGACGGCCGAGCTGATTCGCCAGGAAGTAATGGAAGAATTCCCTGATGCCGAGCTTTCGGTCATCGATTCACAATGTGCTTCTCTTGGTTTTGGGCTTGTCGTATATCAGGCTGCCAAACTTGCAAAGGAAGGCGGCTCCTTTGAAGACGTAATCACTACAGCAGAATATTGTAAAAATCATACTGAGCATATCTTTACCGTAGATGACCTTGAATATTTATTGCGCGGCGGAAGAGTCAGCAAAACACAGGCCATGATGGGGAGCCTTCTTAAGATTAAACCTGTCCTTCATATGAAAGACGGAAAATTGTTTCCCATCGAAAAAATACGTGGGAAAAAGAAGGTATTTGGCCGGATGATCGAACTGATGAAAGAACGCGGAACCGATTTGAGTGACCAGATTATCGGCATCAGTCATGCGGACGATCAGGAAGCGGCAAATTCGCTCAAAGAAATGATTAAAGCAGAAACAGGTTGTGAGCAGATCATGATTTCTATGATCGGATGCGCCATCGGCTCTCATGCGGGACCAGGAACCATCGCCATGTTTTTTATGACAAAACCTTACACTGATGCATAATGCCTGATATCCTCGTTCATGTTAATCATGAGGAGGCGATATCCCATGGCACACAAGTACACAAAAGACGATGACAAAAGAAAACAAGACCATCAAGCGGAGAATCAACTGAAAAACGAAGCAGAACAGCAGAATAAAACAGCTGGAAAACATTCATTCTCCAAGGAAACAGACCACTTATAAAATAAAAAAACATCCGTAATGGATGTTTTTTTATTTATGAAATCAGGCATTTACTACTTCGGGTCCTGTCAGTTCTGCGGCAGGGCCGAAGAATTCAAAACAGATCTGGCTTTCAGGGATATCTAAATCCGTTAGGATGCGGTATACAGCTTTCATAAAAGGAACCGGTCCGCAAAAATAATATTCAGCTTTCGGATCCAGAGCCAATTCTTTCAGCCACTCTTTATTGACATAGCCTTCCTTATCGAACGACTTTTGACTTCTATCCTGTTCTAGCGGTTTCTCATAAACCACATAGCTTTTTATAGTCTCATGTTCATCGGTTACCTTTTGTACATGTTCCTTAAACGCATGGTGGTTGCTGTCAATTGCTGCATGAATAAAAGTAACCTGGCGATTAGCCTTGCATTTCACAAGTGAATTCAGCATGCTGACCATTGGGGTCTGACCCACCCCACCGCTTAAGAGAACCACAGGAGCAGTGCTTTCTTCATTAAGATAAAATTCTCCGGCTGGAGCACTGACTTGGAGAATGCTTCCCTTTTCTATATGATCATGAAGATGAACAGATACTTTACCTGGAACATCTCCCATGCTTTCTTTTTTCACACTGATTCTGTAATATGCTTCATTCGGTGCATCGGAAAGGCTGTACTGGCGGATATGAGTGTACTCCTCCCCTTCGATCTGGAATTTGATAGAAATATATTGTCCGGGTTTATACGAAGCAATGGGCTTCTGGTCGGCCGGTTTGAGATAAAAGGAAGTAATCACAGAGCTTTCCTCTTCCACACGGTCGACAACAAAATCCCTGAACCCTTCCCAGCCGCCTGGCTGTTGTTCTGCTTCTTCATACATTTCACGTTCAACGTCGATAAAGGCGTCAGCAATTACCCCGTATGCTTTTCCCCACGCTTCAATAATTTCTGGAGTCGCTGCATCTCCCAGAACCTCTTTGATCGCAATGAGGAGATTTTCACCGACAATCGGATAATGCTCGGGCTGAATTCCCAGGCTTCTGTGTTTTTGGGCAATTTGTTTTACCGCCGGCAAAATGGCTTCAAGTTTATCAATGTGTGCAGCCGCTGCATACACGGCATTTGCCAAAGCCGTTTGCTGACGGCCTTTCTTTTGATTGGCATGATTAAAAATATTTAAAAGTTCCGGATGTTTGGTGAACAGGTTACTGTAAAATTTTGTTGTTATTGCTTTTCCATGGATTTCAAGAACAGGCACAGTTGATTTGATGATATCAATTGTTTTTTGATCCAGCATGTTAAAGACCCCTTTATGTGTTTGTTATTTACAAATACATTATAAAAAAGCCCTAAGGGTCACTTTGTGATTGCAATCACTTTTCTCATGTCAGATTTGTGAAAACTAAAAAACATCCGTTAAGATGTTTTTTCCTGGGCTTGAGGTAGTGAGATTGAAAAGATGGTTTGCTCTTCATTCGATGACACGATAATCAGACCGTTATGCTTTTCAACGATTTGTTTACAAACCGAAAGGCCAAGTCCTGTTCCAAGCTCTTTGGTCGTGATGAAGGGTTCAAAAATGTTTTCGAGCAGGTGAGCCGGAATTTGTGAACCATTGTTCGATATCTCAAGACCGATTCTGGAGCCCATTAGGAAAGCACTCACATGAATAATCCGTTCTTCCGGCAAATCGCACAATTCCTCAACGGCATTGTTCAATATATTTAAAATCACCTGTTTCAGCTGATCTTTATCTCCCTCCACTTTCAGATTTGGGGCAATGTTTGCGGTTAGGTTTATCTTGGCTTCAAGAAAACGCGGATACATGAAATCGATCATTTCATGTAGACAGGCAGACAAATCAAATATGGAAATCAGGTCGTCAAGTCCTTTCATTTTTGACAACAAAAGAAACTGGCTGATTTTTTCCTGTAGATTTTCCAGTTCACTATTAATGATGGATGTATAGTAATCCGTTTTGGGAGAAGGGGTTAATTCAGAGTTTAAAAGATAGATGAAACCTTTGATAGACGTGAGCGGATTACGAAATTCATGGGCAAAGCTGGCAGCAATTTGTCCTAAGATCGTAAGCCGGTCATTATGCATCTCCTGGATAAACTGATTTTTGTTTTCGATGATGAGATCGTTCAGCTCCGAAAATTCTTGGATCGCAAAATAAAGAAGATGATCAAAAAACTGATTGATCATGAGACTGATCCAGCGCTGTTCATTCGGGCCGAAATCAGGAATAAAGATCCGTTCATGGACAATTTGTCTTCCAGAATTAATATTAAATACAAATTCACTGATATCGGTTTTGGCCTCAATCCGTTCAGGAGCAATCTTTTTGGTGAAATCCTTAATCAGTTCAACGTCCGGATTTTCAAGGTATTGACACAGCAAATGAATTGTTGTGCTGCCATTCCTCATTACCTCTGTATAAAAGGGATCCGCTTTTTTGATCATCGCGCGATCCAGCCATTCAGAAACAATTATTTCATGATGCGTACGCAAGTGATGAATTGCGAAGTCGAGCTGTTTCACGGTTAATGTTTCTACACCTATCATGAAACCACTGCCTCTCTTTTCTCTGTCTTTTCATTCATTATGCAACACTTTAAAAAGATGAACAATATCTGTTCAGCTTTTTCTAAAAAAGGTTTGATGGAAGGGGGTTTGTGGAAGAATAACATCGTATTCAAACATTGGATAAAGGAGCGATGATGCATGAGCGATGAACAAAACCGAAAAATAGACCCTCCTGCCCAGCACCAGTCTCACCAGCCGGGAACCGAAACTGAGATGTCTCCGCAGCCGCAATCAGATGCCAAAACGTACAGAGGCAGTGAAAAGCTAAAAGGGAAAGCGGCAATCGTAACAGGCGGAGACAGCGGAATCGGCAAAGCAGCCGCCATTGCCTTCGCCAAAGAAGGTGCAGATGTCGCCATTGTTTATTTGAATGAGCAGCAAGATGCGGAAGAAACAAAGTCCCTCATAGAACAGGAAGGCGTTCGCTGCATACTGTTTTCCGGTGATCTTGGTGATGAAAACTTCTGCAAAGACGTTATTGAAAAAACAGTCGGTGAATTTGGAAAGCTTGATATTCTTGTAAACAATGCCGGTGAACAACACCCGCAAAACAGTCTTGAAGACATTACTGCCGAACAGCTGGAGAAAACGTTCAGAACAAATATCTTCTCCATGTTCTATCTGACAAAGGCTGCATTAAAACATTTAAAAGCTGGCAGTTCAATCATTAATACGACTTCCATTACAGCTTATCAAGGAAATCCAAAGCTGATTGATTATTCATCCACCAAAGGAGCCATCCTATCATTTACACGTGCACTCTCCAATTCCATCGTGGAAAAAGGAATCCGTGTTAATGCTGTTGCTCCAGGCCCAATCTGGACCCCGCTTATTCCAGCAACTTTCTCTGCTGATGAAGTGGACAAATTCGGCCAGAACTCCCCTATGAAGCGTCCAGGACAGCCGGAAGAACTTGCTCCTGCTTACGTCTACCTTGCAAGCGATGACTCTTCCTACGTGTCCGGGCAAACCATTCACATCAATGGAGGCACTGTCGTCAACGGATAATAGAATATTTATGAAAGCCGAAGTTTCATCGGCTTTTTTTGTTTGGATAAAACTACCCGTCATTGTCACAAACTAAGCAAAAGAATGCTATCGAAAGGGTGTTGACAATGCATACGATGTGGAAAGGAAGCATAAGCTTCGGGCTGGTAAATATCCCGATTAAATTGTTTGCCGCAACCGAAGATAAAGATATAAAAATGAGATACTTGCACAAAAAGTGCCATAATCCCATCAAATATGAAAAAACATGCCCCGTTTGTGAACAACACGTTGAACAAGAGGACATTGTGAAGGGCTATGAATATGAACCTGGAAAATTCGTCCTGATTGAAAAAGAAGATCTCGATAAAATCGCGGGCATTAAAAACAAATCCATTGAAATTATCGATTTTGTATCTTTGGAGGAAATCGATCCTATTTATTTTAATCGTTCCTATTTTATCGGACCTGGAGAAAATGGCACGAAACCCTTCACTTTATTGAAGGAAGCCATGAAAGAAAGCGGGCGGATCGGCCTTGCCAAAATAACGATCCGCTCTAAAGAAAGTCTTGCCGCTGTCCGGGTCTATGACAAAGGACTTGTGATGGAAACCATCTATTACCCTGATGAAGTAAGAAACGTAGATCATGTTCCCGGCATCGACGAAGAGGTACAGGTGAATGATAAAGAGTTGGAAATGGCCAAGCAATTGATCGAACAGCTGACCACTGAATTCGAGCCTGAGAAATACAAAGATGAATATCGGGAAGCGCTTCTCGAAATCATTGACAGTAAAATTTCCGGTAAAGAAGTCCAGATTTCAGAAGAGCGTCCGCGTACCAATGTGGTTGATTTAATGGAAGCATTGCAGGCAAGCATTGACCAATCTAAAACGGGTGAAAAAAAAGCGGAAGTCAAGCCAAAAAAGACGAAGCCCAAAAAGAAGAAAGCCTGATTGCGTTTTATGAGCAGTATACCATTCAAACCGATGCTTCCTTCCCTGGTCAGCGAAATCCCATCTTCTGCTGACTGGATATATGAAACCAAATACGACGGATACCGGTGTATTGCCAAATGGACGGAAAGCAATGTGACACTACTTAGCAGGAACGGTCAAAACCTTAATTCTGTTTTTCCCGAGGTCGCTGAAAGACTGATCTCGCTCACACCAAGCATCCGCTCTTGTTTGCCGCTTGTCCTTGATGGAGAACTTTGCATTCTGAAATCTCTGTACAAAGCAACATTTGAACCTCTGCAAAAAAGAGGCCGTTTAAAAAATCCAGAAAAGATCCAGTATTTTTCAAAGCTTACTCCCTCTACTTATGTTGTGTTTGATATGGTACATATCCGTGGAGAGACGATCACCGATAAACCGCTATTTGAACGAAAGGAAATGGTCAACATCGTGTTTGATCACCTGTCAGACCATCTGGCAGAAAATGACCGGATCGCTCTTGTACCTTCCCATAAAGAGAGCGATCAACTCTGGGAGCACATCAAAGAAGAAAATGGTGAAGGAATCATTGCGAAAGTGAGCGGAAGTACCTACGATCCCGGTACGCGGACCAAAAAGTGGGTTAAAATAAAAAACCCGCAAAAGGGTGTATTTTTCATTACTGCTTATGAGAAATCCAACGGTTTTTTTCATGTAGCCGCACTTCAAGAAGGAAAACCGGTCCTTGCGGGTTTATTTTCCCACGGAATGTCACCTAAAGAACGGGAAAGCCTGATACTGATTATGAAAAAAAACAAAGTAACGGAGGATGCCCGGTTCATTACCGTTTCTCCATCCATCTGTGTTGAGCTGGAATATCTGGAAATCTATAAGCATCAGTTAAGGCATCCCCGGTTTGTTGCCTTTCGTTTTGATGTCAGCTGGGAGGAATGTACATGGGAAAAAATACTCAGCAGGAAGTAATGATCAATGGCATTAAGGTGGGCATCACGTCTCCGGATAAACCACTGTGGCCAAACCTTGACATTTTGAAGCTCCACTATCTTGAATATTTGGCTAAAATGGCTCCATTTCTCCTTCCCTTTTTGCAAAACCGCGCATTGACAGTTATTCGTTACCCCCACGGTGCGGGAGATGAACGGTTTTATCAAAAAAACTGCCCGGATTATGCCCCCGATTTTGTGGAGACTGTATTCCAGGACGGAATTCACTATATCGTCTGTAACAACCTTCAAACCCTGCTGTGGCTCGGCAATCAGCTTGCCTTTGAGCTGCATATTCCTTTCCGGAAAAACGGAACTGCCTATCCCTCAGAAATTGTTATGGATTTGGATCCGCCTTCAAGAGATGATTTTATTTTATCCGTGGAAGCAGCCCTGTTGATCCAGGAAGTGTGTGACAGGCTGAAATTGAAAACATTCATCAAAACAAGCGGCAACAAAGGACTGCAGGTTTATATCCCCTTGCCCGAGGCTCGATTCACATTTGATGACACAAGAAAGTTCACCCACTTTCTTGCTCAATATTTAATTACTAAGGAACCCCAGTGGTTTACCATTGAACGACTTAAAAAAAACAGAGGAAACAAATGCTACATCGATTTTATCCAGCATGCCGAAGGAAAAACAATCATTGCTCCCTACTCGGTGAGAGGCAACGAAGAAGCATTGGTGGCAACCCCTATCCACTGGCAAGAACTCACTCGTGATCTTCGGCCAGAAGCCTTCCCCTTGCCCATCATCCATCGGCGGGTCCTGGAAAACGGAGATCCGTTTGAAGAATTTGAAAAAGCAAAAACCAGCCAGCCGTTTGGTCCTGTTTTGGATTGGCTGAACGAACAGGGCTTATAAAATAACAGCTCGGCGCTGATCCGGAGCTGTTTTTTATTATATCGATCCCTGCTTTTGAGCTGTTTTTGCTTTACAGGACTGCCGTTCGATCAGACGGTAAGGAACTGCGACTCGCATGGGTTTTTGATCCGGATTTGAAATCAGATCCATTAAGCACACCGCGGCTTCGTAACCGAGCTGGAAAATGTTGATATCCACTGACGTAAGGCCCGGAGTAGAAAAAGCGGCGAGCATGACATTGTTAAAACTGACAACTGAAATATCATCCGGTACTGAAAGCTGCATCTCATTTAGTGTTCTGAGGACCCCAAAAGCCATCAAATCATCCATGACGAGCAACGCCGTTGGAGGCTCATCCAGCGCCAACAACTTTCTGATCGCTTCCTGTCCCCCTTTTTCCAGAAATTCCTCATGGATGATATAGTCCTCACGATAAGGAAGCTGATGGCTTCGTAGTGACTTCTCATAGCCGAGCAACCGGTCAATCGTCACAACCAGTCGTGAGCTCCCTCCTACAAAACCAATTTTTTCATGCCCCAGAGAAATAAGATAGTCCGCTACATCTCTTGATGCCTGAAAATTATCATTGTCAATATGCGTAATGGATTGTTCGTTTTTCAATGGCTTTCCTACAAGAGCAAACGGAAATTTTTTCTCGATCAGATAGTTCATTACTTGGTCATCCACACTTGAATAAAGCAAAAGGATTCCGTCTACCCTTCCGCCTTGAACCATTCGCACGACACCATCATAAATTTCTTCTTCCGTTTTTCCCGTTGACATGTAAAGTGCATATTCCTTTTCATGAACGATCGTACTGATTCCGCGGATCACTTCCGGAAAGAACGGATTCTGAAAAGCTTTGTCAGCAGACCCAGGCAAGACCAGACCAATGGCCTGGGAGGATCGGTTGGCGAGGCTTCTTGCATTGAAATTAGGGTGATACCCCAAATGGTCCATCGCTTCCCTTACTCTCCGTTTCGTTTTTTCAGAAATTCTTGGATTATTGGCTATGACCCGTGAAACAGTGGACGGAGCCACATTTGCCAGTTTAGCGACATCTTTAATGGTAGCGGTCATTGTTATCCTCCTTCCGTCTGTTGTATGTTCTATTTTAATCAAAGGAACGGAAAAAGAACAGCAGACTCCAGTAAAAGCATATTCTTCCTGCTTCCAAATGCGGTATACTACATACAAATTCCATTTTGATTCCAGACGTATTAAGGAGGGAAAATGTGCTAAAAGAAGCTTTGTATCATCGCCCCAAAAACAATTTTGCCTATGCCTATGACGAACAGACCCTTCATATCCGCCTTCGCACCAAAAAGAACGACATCGGGTCCGTACAACTGATTTATGGCGATCCCTACGAATGGAAAGACGGAAACTGGCTGCTAAAGAAAGAACTTATGATAAAAACAGGTTCGGATGTGTATTTTGATTATTACCTGGCTTCCGTACGTCCCGGGTTCCGAAGAATGAGGTACGGCTTCGAGCTCAGCGACGGAAACGAAACATTCGTTTTTACAGAAAAAGGGGTTTTCGAATCAGCACCAACGAATGACATCGCACCCTATTTTTGCTTTCCCTTCCTGCATCCAGTGGACGTTTTTAAGGCTCCCGACTGGGTAAAAAACACGGTCTGGTATCAAATCTTTCCCGAGCGGTTTGCCAATGGCACCTCCTCCAATGACCCGGAGGGGACGCTGGCCTGGGGTTCCTCCGAGCCCACTCCCGCCAACTTTTTCGGAGGAGACTTTCTAGGCGTCCTGCAGCATCTTGACCATCTTTCGTCTCTTGGCATAAGCGGTATTTATTTCACTCCAATTTTTAAAGCAACTTCCAATCACAAATATGATACCATCGATTATTTAGAAATTGATCCACAGTTCGGAACCAAGGAAGATTTTCGGCAGCTGGTTGATGCATGCCATGAAAAAGGCATAAAAGTCATGCTGGACGCCGTTTTTAATCACAGCGGCTTTTACTTTGTCCCATTTCAGGATGTGCTCGTCCACCAGGAGTACTCAAATTATAAGAATTGGTTCCATATCAGGGAATATCCTGTCGTCACTGATCCATTACCGAACTATGACACTTTTGCGTTTGAAAAAACCATGCCAAAGCTAAATACTGCAAATCCTGAGGTCAAAAATTACTTATTAAATGTTGCGAGGTACTGGATCGATGAATTTAATATTGACGGCTGGCGGCTTGATGTAGCCAATGAAGTTGACCATCAATTTTGGCGTGAGTTTCGAAGAACTGTAAAAAGCATCAAAGCGGACGCCTATATTCTTGGCGAGATTTGGCATGATGCCCTGCCATGGCTTCAGGGCGACCAGTTTGATGCGATCATGAACTATCCTTTTTCATCACTGGCCCTGGATTATATTGCCCGCTCCAACATCAATGCGCTGGAATTCACCAAAAAGATATCCGGCATCTTACACTCCTACCCTGAAAATGTAAATGAGGTGATGTTTAACCTGCTGGGTTCACATGACACCGAACGGGTTTTGACTGTAACCGGAGGAAATACAAAAAAGGTTATGCAGCTGTTTGTGCTGCTTCTTTCCTTCCCCGGAACACCCTGCATTTATTATGGTGACGAAATCGGCATGACAGGCGGACGGGACCCGGGCTGCAGGAAATGCATGGAATGGAATCCGGAGGCCCAAAATCATGAATTGTTTGCAGGTCTTCAAAAGTTAATCCGCCTGAAAAAGGAAGTTCCATCGTTCAGTGCTAAAAGCCCCATTTCTTTTCTTACCTCCGAAGACACTCCTGATCTGCTGACCTATGTAAAAGCTGCCGGTGATGAAAAGCTGCTGTTCGCGTTTAATACCTCATCAAGTGAGCTTACGCTGAATCCTGCTCTCTTTGGGTCAGCGGAACCATTGATCAATATCTGGACCAACGAAGCATTAAAATCCGATGAGGCAAGGGTGGAACCTGATGATTTTCTGATAATCAAATGGAAAGCAAACTAAAAAAAGACCGCGGAAGGCGACTCCGCGGCTTTTTCAATCAAGAATGTTGATATTGTATGTGCCAAGCCAGGTTTCGATCTGGGCCAGGTGGGCCATCAGCTGCGGCCCGGTCATCAACTGGCCAAACCACGGGACCTTGAATGCTTCTCCATTGCTATCAATGATATCCTGAACTTTTTCTTTCTTAATCAGCTCCAGAAGTGGAGAAGACGGTTTGTCGATTATGGATTGAAGCCATTCCTTCACACTCAGTGTATAATTCGGATTATGTGTTTTCGGGTAAGGGCTTTTCTTACGGTAGAGTACGTCTTCCGGAAGCAGGCCTTCAAGGGCCTTTCGAAGAAGTCCCTTTTCCCTTCCCTGAAGCATTTTCATTTCCCAAGGGATGTTCCATGCATATTCTACGATGCGATGGTCAGCAAACGGAACACGCACTTCCAGGGATGCCCCCATGCTCATGCGGTCTTTCCGGTCCAGCAACGTGGTCATGAACCAAATCATGTTCAAATAGAAGATTTCCCGGCGCTTTGCTTCTACTCCTGATTCGCCTTCAAGCCTCGGCATTTCTTTCAGTGACTCTTCATAACGCTGTTTTACATAAGATGATAAATTCAGTTTATTCTTCCAGTGCTCATGCAAAAGATTTTCCCGTTCGGCTGTCGAGCTCATCCAGGGGAAAAGCGGCCGGTTCATGACCTCCGGCTTGTGAAACCAGGGATACCCGCCGAAGATTTCATCCGCACATTCTCCGGAAAGTGCAACGGTTGATTGTTCTTTGATCAGCCTGCAAAACCAGATCAGCGAAGAATCTACATCTGCCATTCCCGGCAGGTCTCTTACCATGACGGCTTCCTTCAGGTGATTGACGAGCAGGTCAGTATCGATAATGCAGCTGTGATGAACAGAACCCGTGGCTTCCACCATTTTCTCGATCCATGGGCCATCGGCATTCGGCTGAAAATCACTCGCTTTGAAGTATTTATCATTATCTACATAATCAATACTGAAGGTATGAAGGGGACCCCTGTTTTCCCGTTTAAAATGATTGGCAGCAATAGCCGAAATGGCACTGGAATCCAGACCGCCGGATAAAAAGGTGCAAACCGGTACATCTGCTACAAGCTGCCGTTCAACAGCATCGGTAACCAGGTCTTTGACATTGGACACTGTTTCATCCAAGGAATGCGAATGCTTTTCACTTTTCACGTTCCAGTACCGCCATATCTTCTCACCTGAGCGGTCGAATTTCAACGCATGGCCTGGCCGGAGTTCATTGGTTCCTTTAAACACACCGTGACCCGGGGTTCTGGAAGGTCCGAGTCCGAAAACCTCCTGCAATCCTTCTCGTTCCACTTCCGCTTTTACCTCCGGATGAGCAAGAATGGCCTTCAATTCGGAACCGAACAACAAACGACCGCCCGATAATAAATAAAACAACGGTTTCACGCCAAGACGGTCACGGGCCATAAACAAAGTTTCTCTTTTGGCATCCCAGATGGCAAAAGCAAATATACCGTTAAAATGGTCGATGCACGCTTCTCCCCATTCGATATACGAGATTAATAACACCTCGGTGTCTGAATGGCCTTCAAAACGATATCCTTTTTTCAGCAATTCTTTCCGCAAATCTTCCGTATTGTAGAGTTCCCCGTTATAGCAAATGGTGAAGGTCGCCTCTTTCGCTTCTCGGGTCATCGGCTGCGCGCCGCCCTCCAGATCCACTACAGCCAGCCTCGCATGGCCAAATCCAACGTGTGTCTGACTCCAAACATTCAACGCATCCGGTCCCCGTTTGGAAAGGGTCGCCGCCATTTTTATCAAGGTTTTATTTTCATGTGAAATGTTGCGCTGCCAGTCAATCCATCCCGTTATTCCACACACCATTATCACCCTTTCTCGAACTGAGCTGATTTCTCCAGACATAAACGCCCAATACTTACTTTATGCAGCGAAGGAATAATGGTTCATTTTTTCAAGGATTGAAAACCTGTCAAACTACCATATATAATAGATACAATACTAGTGAACGCAGGTGAAGCTATGCCACAGTCCAAAGCATTCCGATTCGGTTATGCGATTCTATTGATCTTTCTAATTATTCTAACCGGAACTAAGATTCATTTTGTTTTCCGCCCGCTCGTAGTTCTTGTCCAGACTCTTTTTTTTCCGTTCTTGCTGGCGGGGGTACTGTATTACTTGTTCAGGCCGATCGTTAACTTTCTTCATAAACGAAAGGTGCCAAGGTCCCTTTCGATATTACTTATTTATTTAGCGGCCATTGGATTGTTTGTTCTGCTCTCCTATGCCGTTGGCCCTGTTCTGCAGCGCCAGATCAACAGTTTGATCCATAATACACCGGGACTGATCGATGCGATCCGGGGGAAAGTGGTAGAGCTGCAAAACAATGAATGGGTAAACCGTATTCTTGAAAACAGCCAGTTCAGCGTCAATGACATTTCGGATAAGGTAACAAACTATCTGTCCAAAAGTGCTTCGATGATCGGAACAAGTGTGACAAACTTTATCGGTGTGCTCACGAACATTATCATGGTGTTTGTTACCGTTCCTTTTATCCTCTACTACATGCTGAAGGAAGGGGAAAAAGCACCAAAGATGGTCCTTCGTCTTCTTCAGCCGACACAGCGAAAAAACGGCACAAAAATTTTGGCCGACATGGATATGGCACTGAGCTCTTATATTCAGGGCCAGATTTTGGTCAGTATATGTGTGGGAATTCTTTTGTATATCGGTTATCTGATTATCGGGATTGACTACTCATTGCTGCTCACGGTCATCGCCATGTTTACGAACGTCATTCCTTTTCTGGGGCCGATCATCGGGGTAATTCCTGCATTGATTGTGGCGGTCATTGATTCACCATTCATGATTGTTAAAGTGCTCATTGTTATGGTCATTGCACAACAGATTGAAGGAAATATCATTTCTCCGCAAGTGATGGGGAAAAAGCTTGATATCCATCCTTTGACCATTATTTCCATACTCCTTGTTTCAGGCTCCCTTGGCGGCCTTTTGGGTCTTATTCTTGCTGTTCCTGTCTATGCCGTGCTGAAGGTTATCGTTCTTCACACCTACAGCCTGATCAAGCTTCGTAAAGAACAATCGATTGAACAGGACAAAAAAATTATTTCCTAATACAAATGACGTGCTGAAATCAGCACGTCATTTGCTGTTGCTCTGCGGCACTCACCGCTTTTTTCTCCAAACAAATCATACACCATGCCCCTTCTTTTATGATGGGTCTGGTTTCTTCGATTTTGAATCCGCTTTGAACATGCGATGCTTTGCTTTGTTTTTCAATGACTAAGGTTTCAACATTGGACCTGGCCAGTTTCAGTCCCAGTGTCAAACCGGCAACTCCCCCGCCAATGATAACCACCTGATATACCATTCTCTTCCTACACCACCTTTATGACAATAACTACCACCATCCCACCCTGTATAAACCTTAAAAAAAGTATAAAAAAAACTGCCACAAAAGGTTTCCTTCCTTCATGGCAGCATGTCGTTTTATTTTGCGGGGGCTTCCTGTTTGTCGTAAATCGGAACCCAGCCTTCTTTGGATTTAAAGATTCGGACTGCCACCACTTGGCGGTCGTCCATCAATGTAAAGTAATGGCGGTAATTTTCAGGAACGGAAATCAGGTCGCCCGGCTCTAGTTCTACATCAAAAAAACGGCCTTCCGGACCTTCAATGGCAAAAATACCATGTCCGCTAACAATAAACCGTACTTCATCATCGGAATGATGATGTTCGGCCAAAAAGTTCTGCAGTAGCTCATCAAGATTTGGTGTATCCGGGGACAATGAGATAACATCCTCGGTCACGTATCCTCTGCGCTTGGATAGTTCATCGATTTCACTTCTGAACACCTGGATCACTTCTGCCTTTTCCTCATCGGATAACGAATAGTTTTCTTTCAGATGAGACGGCAGCTTTGCAATATCCCAGTTTTCATAGATTACACCCTGGCTTTCCAAATAACCGCTTACTTTGTCCAGCTCTTCCACTCGTTCATTATTATCATGAAAACGTAATTGTGCCATATTGGCATCCCCCTTTAAATTATTTTTTGGCTTTAAAATGCATACTGAGGCTGAAGCAATCTCATTTTGACGTGGTAGGAAAAAAGGAACTCCAATGCCTCAAGATATTTTTTGGCTTCAAATCCATTTTTACCCCATACTGTAACTCCGTGATTTCTGATCAGAACGGCTTTTGTATCTTGAGTAATGGCTTCAGCAAAACGTTCTGCAAGAACAGACAAATCTGCCGGATTCTCAATGATCGGCACAGTAAAGGATCCATCTTCTTCCCAGATGTTAATTGCCTTGATCAATTCCTGCCCACGGAAGGTGATTTCCCCCTGATCGCCATACAGCTCGGAAATAATATTGTTATCGACAGTATGAATATGCAAGCAACACCCCGCATCGGTATGCTGATACACTTTTGCATGCAAACCGGTTTCAGCTGAAGCACGCAGATGGGTTTCTTCTACGGAATTGCCCGAAACATCCACCAAAACAAAATCTTCATTTGTTCGTTTCCGTTTATCCTTGCCGCTTGCAGTCACCAAAAAAGTAATGGGATCGCCACTAACCTTGATGGACAAATTTCCACTTGTACCCGGAAACCAGTCCCGTGAAGCCAGTTCATCCTTAACATCAGCCAGCTCTTTCCACAATTCCCCCAATGATCTCAAATGCTCACTTCCTTTATTTGCAGATACGAAATAATGTCATAAAACGTAGTGAAAGGTTCAAAAGCAATGTTTTCCTGTTCACACTTCTCTTTCAAAAAGTCCCTTGCAAACACCTTGTCTGCCATTTTGGCAGCCTGTAAATCGGTGATGGAATCTCCGATCACGATTTTTCTGTACGAAGCGGAATCAAAGCTTCTTAAGATAGCCGGTTTGCAGCATCCGCAATCATTGCTGCACTGACTGTCACAGCTGTGCGGCCAAAGAATTTCGATGGTCTCTCCTGCAAACGAACTGCCATTGCAATAGATCTGTTCCTCGTCCACTATATTTTTAAGAATCGGATAAACAAAAAAATCAATTCCTCCGCTTACCACGTACAATGGGATGCTCTGGTCTTTCGTATACTGAACAAATTCTTCAAATCCATCCCTGATTTTTGCTGTGGAAAGAACGTACTGAATGATTTCCTCTTTTTGGCTGGAAGGAATAAGAGAAAAGAGCTGTCCGACTCCTCCCCTGATGGATACTTCCTGATTCAGTATTTTATCCTTGATCGGCTCCCATCCTTCGGGAGCAAAGTTTTTCATGATGTCAATGATGTTGTCTTTTTCGGTAATGGTTCCGTCAAAATCACAAAAGATAATCCGTTCTCTGCTCATGATTTCACCAGACCGCCCCATAGATTCAATGCGGCTTTCAGCGGATCGCTCTCCTCGCTGATCTGCTCCAGCGATTTGTTAAGCAGCAAGCCATCAATCGCATCGCGGAACGCTTTTCCTCCGGCAACGGCTCCTCCTGGATGCCCGTGAACTCCGCCGCCGGCATTAATAATGCTGTCGATGCCAAAGTCCTGAAGCAAAAGAGGGGTCAATCCCGGATGAATTCCGGCTGACGGCACTGGGAAAGCACCTTTCCAGTTTATATGCTTTTCTGTCAGCTCTGCAGCGATGCCAACAGCGTCTTCTTTCCTGAGGGCTACGCTGCCATATGGCGACGGAAACAGCACCAAGTCCGCTCCAGCAAGCCGAAGCAGCTTCCCTAAAAGAAGCCGGTTGGAAATGCCATAAAACTCGGATGGTGTCAGTGCACCTGAAACGGCCGGGTGAGCCATGATGGGCAGATTAATTTCAGGATCCTCTGCCAGGCTTTGCAGCACATCCAGTCCGTAGGCAAAAACATTGAGCAACAGGGCGCTTGCCCCGAGCTCGGCTGCACGTTTCGCTTTGTCTTTTAATTCAAATGTCCGTCCCGTTAAATTAACGGCATACAGTGTTTTATGGCCAGTCTCCTCTTCCGTTTCGGCCAGTACTTGTTTGGCTGTTTTAATACGTTCTTCAAATGGGGTCCGCGGATTATCGAACAGGATTTCATCATCCTTGACCAAATCAACGCCGCCAAGTGCCTGTTCTCTCAGCTGATGTTTAAAGTAGTCCATATCTCTGCCGATCACAGCCTTGAAAATGCTCATGAGCAGCGGACGTTCATAAACTCCGAGCTGATTTCGAATCCCATCAATTCCAAAGGATGGCCCTGGAAATTCGCTGCTTAAGTCTTCCGAAAATTCCAGATCGATAAGTTTTACCTCGCCATCCAGTGAAAGCTTTCCAAAAACGGTGGTTAAGATCGCTGGAAGGTCAGGAGAAAAGTTTGCAGCAGGATAAGAGATTTTCAGAAGTGCCTGTTTTCTGGGCGAACCAAAGTATTGGTTTACCCGTGCATCTTCCGGCAATTCAATGATCTCTGCCACACTGCCTTTATGATTTTTAAGCTGCTCCTTTTGCAGATCCGGAAGATCGGTCCAGGAGCCGACGGTTAACCCCAGCGCAATTCCTTCCGCTTTTTTTTCAAAATTTCCTTTAGGATCATGAACAAGATAGGTCGCAGTTACTGATGCCATGATGTATCCCTCCAAAACATTAATTCACACGAAAAAACCTCTTCCCGAGGGAAGAGGCATTATAGACATAAGGATGCCGCTTCCTCTCATCTCCCAGCATGCGCTGCAAGATTTAGCACCGTGTAAATCCTTAGGATAACCGGTTGCCGGGCTTCATCGGGCTAGTCCCTCCACCTGCTCTTGATAAGAGAAAATGTTCATATTACTTCGAATGTTAGAATTACTTGTGATTATGACAGGTTATAAAAAATCTGTCAATCCAATTATAGCTTAGAAAATATTTAATGCGCGGATTCGATCTGCCGCTTCTTTCAAGCGCTCTTCATCCGTAAGAAGGCCCACTCTTACATAGCCTTCTCCCTCTTTGCCAAATCCGATGCCCGGAGCGACCACAACATGTGCCTCATTCAGCAAGTAATCTGCAAAACTCTCTGAAGTATGTCCTTCAGGCACGGGAAGCCAGCAGAAAAAGGACCCTCTGGGTGCCTTAACATCCCACCCGAGTTCCTGCAACCCTGAAATAAAAACATTTCTTCGCTTTTCGTACATGTCGGCAAGCTCCCTGACACAATCCTGCGCCCCAAGCAATGCCTTTGCCGCTGCTTCCTGTACCGCCGGAAACAGGCTGACATAAAAATGATCCTGAAGCAGATTAATGCTTTCTATCACACTCTCATTTCCAATCGCAAAACCGACTCTCCAGCCTGCCATATTATACGTTTTACTCAATGTATAAATCTCAATTCCCTGTTCTTTGGCACCATGCGTCTGCAAATAACTGACGGGCTTTTCTCCATCAAACCCAATGGCTCCGTAGGCAAAGTCATGAACGACCAGAATATCATGCTTTTTGGCAAAGTCCACGGTTTCCTTGAAAAATTGCGGAGTGGCAACACCTGCTGTTGGATTGTTTGGATAGTTGAGGAACATTAATTTGGCACGGTCGGCCGTTTCTTTATCAATTTCGTTATAGTCGACAAGAAAGTCATTTTCCTCTTTCAGCGCCATCATGCTCATTTCTGCTTCCGCCATGGCGACGCCTGACCAATAATCCGGATAACCCGGATCCGGAACTAAAGCAGTATCTCCTTTGTTCAGAAAACACTGTGCAACTTCTACGAGACCAGCTTTTCCGCCAAACAGCACAGCCACTTCTTTTTTGGGATCAACCTCTACCCCAAACTCATTTTTATAGTAAACAGCTACCGCTTCTTTCAAAAAATCATATCCCCGAAAAGGAGAATATTTGTGGTACTGAGGATTAACCGCTGCCTCTTGCAAGGCAGCAACAATATGAGGAGGTGTCGGCTGGTCAGGGTTTCCCTGTCCGAGATTAATCACATCATGCCCCTGTGCGGCAACCGCACTCACTTTTCCCACAAGCTTGGCAAAAAATTGTTCAGGCAGGCGTTTTAACGCATCTGCTTGCTGGAAACGTTTCACATTCACACATCCTGTCATTCGTAATTTTCTTGAAATTCTAATCCAATATGTTATACGCTTATTGAAAATCTGTCAAAACGTTTTAATGGGGGATACGCATGAAACTGAATGTAGCACTGATCCAAATGGACATCCAGCTCGGATTGCCGGAAGAGAATATTAAGAAAGCCGTACAAAGAATTGAAGAAGCCTCAAAACAAAACGCAGATATCGTCGTACTGCCGGAACTCTGGACGACCGGCTATGATTTGGAGCGTCTTGTTGAAATTGGAGACGCCAACGGGGATAATCTGAAAAAGCTGATGAGCGGTTTAGCACGGCAGCACCGCATCAATATCGTTGCCGGCTCTGTTGCCAATAAAACAGACAATGGCATTTTTAACACACTTTACGCCTTTAATCGCGAGGGTGAGCAGATTGGAGAGTACAGCAAACTGCATTTGATTCGCCTTATGCAGGAAGAGAAGTTCATTGCCCCCGGTTCCACCAAGGGGAATTTTATGCTGGAGAACATTCCGGCTGCAGGAGTCATCTGTTATGACATCCGTTTTCCGGAATGGATCCGCGCCCATGTTCTCGATGGTGCCTCCCTTCTGTTCGTGCCGGCCGAATGGCCTGCCCAAAGGCTCTCTCACTGGCGAAATCTCTTAATTACGAGAGCCATTGAAAACCAATGCTTTGTGATCGCATGCAACAGAATCGGCCGGGATAACAATAACGCCTTTGCCGGCCACTCGATCATCATCGATCCGTGGGGAGACGTCATCGCTGAAGCAGATGGTGAAAATGAAACCATTTTATTTGCCGAGATCGAGACGGATCTCGTTGATGAAGTCAGAAGCAGAATCCCCATTTTTGAGGACCGCAGACCCGAACACTATTAATCTTCTTGAAAATTGCAATTGACAGCTTCCTTTGAAAGCTGTATGATAGCCATTGTAAATTATTATTGCATTCTGTGTTTTCTAACAACTTAATGATGAATGTCTCTTATCAAGAGCAGGTGGAGGGAATTTGGCCCGATGAAACCCAGCAACCGACCGTAATACCATTGTGAAATGGGGCGTCTTTATTTGAAGCCTGGACTTCCAGTATGGCACGGTGCTAATTCCAGCAAAGCTTAAGCTTTGCAAGATAAGAGGCGTGGAAACTATACATCCAGGCCTCTTTTCTTCAAGAAAAGAGGCCTTTTTTACATTTATCCTTCGGAGGTAAACCCTATGGCAACGTCAACAAAACAAGCCTACACACCGCTCAATGAGCAAACCGTGATCGAACTATCCCAAAAACTCGGCCTGTTCAGTGATTACAGATCCATTGAGGTCAATGAGATCGGTGACGGCAATTTGAATCTTGTATTCCGGCTGGTCGAACCGTCTACCCAAAAATCGGTTATTATCAAGCAGGCGCTCCCTTATGCCAAAGTCGTTGGAGAGAGCTGGCCGCTTACCCTGGACAGGGCACGTATTGAAAGTGATTCACTGAAAAAATTTGCTGAGTTCGCGTCTGAACATGTTCCCCAAGTCCTTTATACCAACAACGACCTGGCCGTTACTGTCATGGAGGATCTGTCCTCTCATGTGATTCTGCGCAAAGGCTTGATTGATGGAGTAACCTACCCGAACCTGGCTCAACATATTGGAACTTTCATTGCGAAAAACCTGTTCTACACCAGTGATTTTTATTTACATCCGTTTGAGAAAAAAAGATTGGTCCAGCAGTTTACCAATCCTGAGCTATGCAAAATAACCGAAGATCTCGTGTTTACCGATCCATTTTATAATATTGAAACCAATGATTATCCTGCAGAACTGCAGGATGCCGTTTCAGAACTCTGGAATGATTCGGGCCTAAGAAACAAAGCGGCCCGGCTCAAACTTAAATTTTTGACACATGCCGAAGCATTGCTTCATGGAGATCTGCATTCAGGGAGTATTTTTGTAACAGAGGAATCCACCAAAATTATCGACTCTGAATTTGCCTACTACGGTCCACAAGGATTTGATATCGCTCACTTTTTTGCGAATATCGCAATGAACCATATCGCTCAGCGGGCTCATATCAAAGACGGAGAAAAACGGGCCGAATACCAGCTGTACCTTTCCGGCTTAATCAGAGACACATGGATTACCTTTACGGATACATACAAAGAACTCTGGAGAAACGAGGGTGTGGAGCTGGCAACCAAACTCCCGGGTTTTGAAGATGAAGTCCTGGAGAGCATATTTACAGATATGGTCGGTTTCGCGGGCTGTGAAGTCATCCGCCGGACCATTGGCCTGGCTCATGTTGCAGACCTGGATTCCATTGCTGATTTCGATGAACAAATCATCCTTAAAAAGAAGGCTCTTAAACTCGGTCGGGATTGGATCAAGAACAAACAACGAATAAAAAATATTGAAGAATTTATTACCAGCATCAGGAGTGTTTAATTTATATGAGTACAACAGAAACGCAAATTTCATCTTTACGCTATAAAGGGGATCACCTGCTTCTTTTGGATCAGCAGCAGCTGCCCCATCATACGGTTTATATTAATGTCACCACCATTGAACAGGTTTGGGACTGCATCAAAAAATTGAACGTGAGAGGTGCTCCGGCCATTGGAATTGCTGCCGCCTTTGGAATCGTTCTTTGGGCAAAAAGCCACACCTCCCTTTCTTTCGTTGAATTTAAAGAACAGTTGAACCGTCAAACCGCTTTTCTTTCGACATCCAGACCTACGGCTGTCAATTTATTTTGGGCACTTGACCGCATTACAGCTTCGGTTGCCAATGTCCGCGAGACGAAAGAGGCAGTTGAACGCATTGAACAGGAAGCCCTTCTGATTCAGAAGGAAGATGAGGAGATTTGCCGCAAAATCGGCGAGAACGGATTAACCCTGCTAAGCGACGGCGACCGCCTCATGACCCACTGCAACGCAGGCGGGATTGCAACGGCAAAATATGGTACGGCGCTCGCTCCTCTTTATTTGGCAAAAGAAAAGGGATGGAATCTCTCGGTATACGCCAATGAAACACGCCCCGTTTTCCAGGGAGCCCGATTAACCGCGTGGGAATTAAAACAGGCCGGAGTTGACGTTACGCTGATTACGGATAACATGGCTGCTCATACATTAAAAACAAAACAGGTCAGTGCTGTAATCGTTGGATGTGACCGGGTTGCTGCCAATGGAGATACAGCCAATAAAATCGGGACGTTCGGACTTGCACTCCAGGCAAAGGCGCTTGGCATTCCTTTTTATGTTGCCTCTCCCCTTTCAACGATCGACCTGCACACCCCGACTGGCGATGACATTCCGATTGAAGAACGTCCTGCAGAGGAAATCACCCATGTACAAGGTGTGCCTATTGCACCTAAAGGGGTAAAAGTTTTCAATCCAGCTTTTGATGTAACGCCTCACGAGTACATCACAGCCATTATTACGGAAAAAGGCATTGCCCGCGGGAATTATAAGAAAGCACTGGCGAAATTAAAAAAATAACCACATACAAAAAAGCTCGTACTCCTTCATGACAGTTCCTGGGGGTACGAACTTTTTCTTTTTTTTTAAAAATGCATTGGCAAAACTGAATATCCGTAATAAAAGACAAGGGCCAATGCCAAAATGAGCGTAATCCAGCGGGACTTTTTATCCTCATTTCGTTTTGCACCCAGCAGCATCACTTCAAACAAGCCGATAACTGCCAGACCCAGGATCCCTTTAATAATGAGCGGTCCCATATTTACCGCACCTGCCTGGATCCACTGATAGATAAGCATCCCACCAGAAAAGATGGTAGTTATGTACAGAAGACGGAGAATCATATGCAAAATGCGGGAAATTTTTTTATTTTTTCTTTTGTATAGGGTATAAGTCAGAAAAAATAAAACAAGCGCAGCCGCCCATGAAAAAACGTGGAAGTGTAACATATTTATTTCCTCCTGTGTATAATCCTTCACTTTACTATACCATGAAGCGTGCCGGCGCGCTTCACGAGCGGAAGTAAGGCTAGGAAGAAAGCCTTTTCATTGCTATAATGTAAAAGAATTCACAATACTAAGATTGGAGTGAGAGATATGATTAAAACAGAAAACATCATCTCCAAAACAGAACAATACGGGGCGAAGAATTATCACCCACTTCCAATTGTCATCTCCAAAGGCGAAGGCGTATGGGTTTATGATCCGGAAGGCAACAAATATATGGATATGCTGAGCGCATATTCAGCCGTGAACCAGGGGCACCGGCATCCGAAGATCATTCAGGCGTTAAAGGACCAGGCAGACCGCATCACCCTGACTTCACGTGCTTTTCATAATGACCAGCTTGGAAACTTTTATGAAAAAGTAACGAAACTCACAGGCAAAAATATGGTATTGCCGATGAACACAGGGGCAGAAGCAGTTGAAACCGCAATTAAAACGGTCCGCCGTTGGGCGTATGACGTGAAAGGTGTTCAAGCCAATCAGGCGGAAGTCATTGCTTGCGAAGGAAACTTCCACGGACGTACAATGACGGCCGTTTCCATGTCTTCTGATGAAGAGTACAAACGAGGATTTGGTCCGATGCTGCCAGGAATCAAGTTGATTCCTTACGGTGACCTCGAAGCGTTGAAGCAAGCCATCACACCGAATACGGCTGCTTTTATTTTGGAACCCATTCAGGGAGAAGCCGGCATTGTCATTCCTCCTGAAGGCTTCCTGAAACAAGCTCGTGAGCTTTGCCGGGAAAACAATGTCCTTTTTGTCGCGGATGAAATTCAATCTGGTTTGGGACGATCCGGAAAGCTGTTTGCCTGCGACTGGGAAGATGTTGTTCCTGACGTGTACATTCTCGGAAAAGCATTGGGCGGCGGGGTAATGCCAATTTCCTGCGTAGCTGCTGACAACGATATTCTTGGGGTGTTCAATCCAGGAAGCCATGGCTCCACATTTGGAGGCAACCCACTGGCTTCAGCGGTATCCATTGCCTCACTGGAGGTTATAGAAGAAGAAAACCTGGTGAGCCGTTCCCTTGAGCTCGGCGAGCACTTTTTGAATGAGTTAACGTCTATTAAGAATCCGAAGATTACCGAAGTACGTGGCCGAGGGTTATTTATTGGCGTGGAGCTGAGCGAGGCGGCCCGTCCATATTGTGAGAAGCTGAAAGAAGAAGGTCTTCTTTGCAAAGAAACCCATGAAAATGTCATCCGGTTTGCACCTCCTCTCATTATTTCTGAAGAGGACCTCAACTGGGCGATCGAACGTATCAAAAAAGTCTTGTCGGTATAAGTGTTATAGCAAACAGAAACAGGCTGGAAGTCATCCAGCCTGTTTTTTGTGGTTTAATCGGTGGGGAGTGAGTTGTCTGATTATTCAGTTATGTCCAATTATTTCTTTCCCCCCAATATCTTCACTTTTAGCTTAATAAATTTGAAACCTGCTGAATTCTCCATAAAAAGCTTCAGCTCTGCATCAAATTCGCAGTGCTGAAGCTCTTTTATTCTATAATGCCTTAACCATGCCGCCATCAATCAAAAAGGATTGTCCGGTGATGTACGTATTGGCCTCTGAACCCAAATAAACGATGGTCCTCGCAAATTCTTCCGGCGTTCCATACCGGCCAAGCGGAATGTTTTTCACCATTTCTTCCTTTACCTGTTCTTTGCTTATGGAACGCTGCTCGGCGATTTTACCATCCAGTTCCTGCAGACGGTCGGTTCCGATTCGTCCCGGCCCGATTGTATTGATCAGGATGCCGTCTTTACCCAGCTCCTGTGACAGGCTTTTGGATAACCCGCTGATCGCCGTTCTGAAGGTGTTGGATAGCGTCAATCCATCAATTGGCTGCTTGATGGATGAGGAAGCGATGTTGATGATACGGCCACTTCCATTTTTTCTCATGTGCGGCAGAACTTCACGCACCGTTCGGATGAGGCTTAACAAGGTGAGCTGAAAAGCGGATTCCCATTCCTCGTCATTAAAGGAATCGAAGTTGCCCGCAGGCGGACCTCCGGCATTATTCACCAATACATCAATGGTGCCAAACGCCTCCGCAGCCGCACTGACCAGACTGGTGATCTCCTCTTTTTTGGTGATATCACACCTCTTATATTCAACCCTGCTGCCTGTTTTTTCACTGATTTCCTCTGCTGTGGCCTTTAATGCTGCTTCATCACGACTTGTGATCATGACGTTTGCCCCTTCTTCTGCAAATCTCATGGCCGTTGCCTTCCCAAGCCCTTTGCTGGAAGCAAGAACCACTACCGCTTTATCTTTTAGCCCCAAATCCATCTCATTTTTCCCCCTTTGAATTTATATTTGCCAAAATCAGATGACGATGCTGACATATTTGGTTTCCAGATAGGCCTCCATGCCCTCTGTTCCACCTTCTCTTCCAATACCGCTTTCTTTCAGACCGCCGAATGGAGCCTGGGCAGCAGACGGAACACCGTCATTCCAGCCGATGACTCCGTAGTTCAATCCTTCCACCAAGTGTGTGCCTCGTGACATGCTTTCAGTATAAATATAAGCAGCGAGGCCGAACGGACTGCTGTTGGCAAGCTTGATGCCTTCTTCATCTGATGTAATTTTTTGCACCGGAATCACCGGTCCGAAGGTTTCCTCGTTCATGATGAGCATGTCATGATTCACATCTTTTAAAACGGTCGGTTCAAAGAAACACGCATTTCCTTCATCCTGCCCTTTGCCGCCAAGCAAGCATTCTGCCCCTTTTTCAACGGCATTGTCGACATGCTTTTTAATTTTTTCATAGCCGTCCCGATTGATAATAGGGCCGATATCAGTGCCCTCTTCCAATCCATTGCCGACCTTTAACCTGCTAGTTTCTTCAACCAGCTTTTTCGTAAACTCATCATATATTTTTTCGTGAACATACACACGGTTAATACAGATGCACGTTTGACCCGCATTTCGGAATTTGGAGGCAATGATCCCTTGCACCGTTTTCTCAAGATCGGCATCCTCAAGAACAATCGAAGGTGCATGTCCGCCAAGTTCCATGGACACGTTCTTAACCGTTTTCGCGCTTTGCTCAATGAGCATTTTTCCTACTTCTGTAGATCCGGTAAAGGTAATTTTCTTCACTATGTCGCTTTCCATCATTTCACCCGCAATGAGTGAAGATGAACCGGTAAGAAGGCTGACGACTCCCTTTGGAAATCCTGCTTCTTCACAGAGCTCCACCAGTTTGATGGCGGTAAGCGGTGTTT
Source organism: Fictibacillus sp. S7 (assembly GCF_004127935.1). Classification (NCBI taxonomy): domain Bacteria; kingdom Bacillati; phylum Bacillota; class Bacilli; order Caryophanales; family Fictibacillaceae; genus Fictibacillus; species Fictibacillus sp. S7. The sequence continues at coordinate 1,473,326 of NZ_QJKL01000001.1, forward strand.
CCTTCGGCGGTTTAATGATAATCGGGCAACCGGCTGCAAGCGCAGGACCGAGTTTGCGAGTGATCATCGCAGCGGGAAAGTTCCATGGTGTGATCGCAGCAACAACGCCAACCGGCTGTTTCAAAACCTGCATCCGTTTATTTTCCGCAGACGCCGGGATGGTTCTGCCGTATACCCGCTTTCCTTCCTCTGCGAACCATTTAATAAAAGATGCGGCATACTGGACTTCACCAAGAGATTCCTTCATTGGTTTACCCATTTCCCTTGTCATGAGTTCCGCAATTTCCTCTTTTTGCTCAATCATCAAATCATATAGTTTATCCAGATAGGCGGCTCTGTCGTAAGCCGTTAATTTGGCCCACGGACCAAATGCCTCATGCGCACTTTCAATAGCTGCTCTCGTTTCTTCCTTTCCTGCAGAAGCTACCGTACCAACGAGATCACCATCCGCTGGATTCAGCACCTTGATCTTCTCCAGGTTATTACCTGTCCATTCTCCATTGATATATAACAACTTGTCCATGTTTTATGGCCTCCCTTGAACAAAGAATACCTATCTACTTTTCCTTTTACCGAGTGACTTAAAACATATCAAACCACATTATTGACGAGCGTTCCAATGCCTTCGACTGTAATTTCAATGGTATCCCCACTATTCAGCAGCCTTGGCGGCTTGAATCCTTTGCCTACCCCTGCAGGTGTACCGGTCGCGATTACATCTCCCGGTTCAAGGGTCATTCCTTTTGACAGCGCTTCAATAATTTCTGGAATGGTAAAGATAAAATCCTTTGTATTGCCGTCCTGTCTGACTTCTCCATTTACTTTGGTGGTAATCGTCAGTTCATGCGGATTTGGAAGGTCCTCTTTCGACACAATCCAAGGTCCCATTGGACAGGAAGTATCAAGACTTTTTCCGATTAGAAATTGTTTATGCTTTTTCTGAAGATCCCTGGCAGTAACATCGTTGATGATCGTATAGCCAAATACATGGTCCATGGCCGTATCCTGGGTAATCCCCTTGCCTTTTTTACCAATAATAACGGCCAGTTCGCCTTCATAATCCAATTCATCGGTTACCTCTTTATGACGCAAAACATCCGCTTGATGGCCGATAACCGTTGTAGGCGCTTTCGAAAAAATCATCACATGCTCGGGGATATCTGCTTCACTACCCATTTCAACCGCATGATCTCTGTAGTTCTTTCCTACACAAAATATGTTTTTCGCCGGTCTTGGAATGGGAGCCATCCACTCCAGATCTGGGTCGGTTAAACCATATGTAAACAATAAATTCTCATGATAGGATTCCGATAATTCATGAATCTTTTCCAAAAACTTCTCTTCAAGCTGAAGTCCTTCCAACAAGGAATCCGGAAATTCCATTTCTTTCTCCTGGGCAGCGAGCGACAGATTAAATACTACATTTTCCTCCTCAATCAGCTTACCTAAAAAGATGTCGCCCTGATACTTGGCAGTTACTAATTTCATCTCAAACCTCTCCTTAATACTTAAAGTTTACTGAACGCTTCGTCAAATAAAACAGCCATCTTAAGATCCGCCTGGGTCAGCCCGTTTACACTCCATGTGCTTAATTTCAGGGTAACCAGTTTGTAATTGATGGTAATATGCGGATGATGCTGAAAGCTTTCGGCCAGCTGTCCTACTTCACTAACAAATTCAATTCCGTCTAAATAGTTATCAAACTTGTACTTTTTCACCATCCATTTCCCCGGAATCAGTTTCCATTCGGGATATCTGTTGGCAAAACGGTCGATTTCCTGAAGGGTAAGCAGTTCAGCCATTTCTGTTCTTCCTTTCCTAGCCTATAGTAAAACTATACCTCGCGAATAATTGAGACGTCAAAATATTCGGTTAACAAGAGCGTTTTATTTCCATGATCAACTATGCTAAAATTATATGTTGACTAAATCTAGCAGATATGAGGGATTGCCATGAACATTGTAGTGAGCACACTCAATGCAAAATATATTCATACCTGTCTGGCCCTCAGGTATTTAAAAGCGTACAGTGAACCGGATTTTCACGTAGAAATGGCCGAGTATACGATCAAGGACCCTGCCATTAACATCGTAAGTGACTTGTATATGAAAAGGCCTGATGTACTTGGCTTCAGCTGTTATATATGGAACATCGAAGAAACCATAAAAGTAATTGAGATGGTCAAAAAAATCAGCCCAGAAACAGCCATCGTTCTCGGAGGCCCGGAGGTTTCCTATGATGTTCCTCACTGGCTGGACCGGATTCCGGATGCCGATTTCATCATCGTCAATGAAGGCGAGATTTCCTTTAAGCATTTTCTTGCCGAACATTCAGGGGAAAAGCGCTATGAAAAAGTGGCCGGGCTTGCCTGGAGAAAAAATGGGAAACCAACAATCAACCCGCCAAGGGAAAAATTGGATCTTAAGACGGTCGCAACTCCCTACCGGTTTGAAGAGGACCTGGATCAGCTCTCCAAACGGGTAACCTACTTTGAAACGAGCCGCGGTTGTCCTTACTCCTGTGCCTTTTGCCTTTCTTCCATTGAAGTCGGTGTGCGGTACTTTGACATCCAGAAAGTAAAAGACGATCTTATTTTTCTGATGGACAATGGCGCGAAAACGATTAAATTTGTGGACCGTACGTTTAACATCAAACGCGATTATGCCTTTGAGATGTTTCAATTTCTAATTGATAACAGACGACCGGGTGTTGTTTTTCAGTTTGAAATTACCGCGGATATCATGCGTCCGGAAGTTATTGCCTTTTTAAATGAACACGCCCCCGCCGGGTTGTTCCGGTTTGAGATCGGCGTGCAATCAACAAACGATCATGTCAACGAGCTTGTTCAGCGCCGGCAGAATTTTGAGAAACTGACGCGAACGGTCATGACCGTAAAAGAGGGCGGAAAAATTGCCCAGCATCTGGACCTGATCGCCGGTTTGCCGGATGAGGACTACCAGTCCTTCCGAAAAACCTTTAATGATGTATTCGCGTTTGGCGTGGAAGAAGTCCAGCTCGGATTCTTAAAAATGCTGCGCGGTACCGGCCTGCGCCTGACAGCTGATCGGCATGACTATGTATATATGAATCACTCGCCTTATGAGATTCTGGGCAACAATGTGCTAAGCTTTGATGATATTATCAAAATTAAGCGGGTGGAAGATGTGCTTGAAAAGTACTGGAATGACCACCGGATGGACGCCACACTGAACTACTTAATCTACCATGTGTTCCACTCTCCATTTGATTTCTTCCAGGAGTTTGGAGATTACTGGGAGAGCAAAGGCTGGTCCAGAATTGGCCATCAGCTGGAGGATCTGTTCGCCCGCCTGAAGGAGTTTTTAACGCAGCGCGGCACCCATAATGAAATCATAGAAGCTCTTATGAAGTACGATTACTTCTCACGAAAAAAACACCGTCCTCACCGTTCATGGTGGGAGGAAACACTTTCAAAAAGTGATCTCGAACACTATCACCGCTGGCTGAAGCACCATCCAGAACGTCTTTCTGACGCATTCAAATCATACAGTCTGAGTGAAAAGGATCTAATGAAGCACACGGTACTGGACCTTTTACCATTTGATCTGAACCATTATTTAACAACCGGGGAAGTAAAAAAAGACCAGGTTCTGTCCCTGGTCTACTATCATCCCAAAACACACGAACCCGAGCACTACAGTATTTCTTTGAATCAAATTCAGCTGGAAGAACGTTCTGCTTTAAGTTAAACCAAAACATACTAAGATTAGTAGCACAAACCACGGCCATGGTTTGTGCTACTATTTTTTTGTAGAGGTGAAGAATAGGTCGAGGCAGCCCCGGAACTTTAAGTTCGCACGCAAAACAGACCAACTTCACCGTCCTTATATGAATCAGTTTCAGTATGTTGGATCCGTTGAGATCGTGTAAAAGAAAATGGAATCGATAGGGATAGGTGAGGACTTCTGCAATCGTTTTGAGGGAGGAACGTAATGATGAGTATTATTGCTTTTGACGTAAGTATGGGAAAAAGTTATATGGTGATTTACAACACCTCGAGGTGTTGTGTTTTTGAAGGAGAAATACTACATAATAAGATTCATTTTGAGAAACTGTATCAGCGCATTGTCGCACTTGTTCAGCAGGATGGACATACACCAGAAATTGTCTTTGAAGCCACAGGAGTTTACTCCCGCCAATTAGAGCGATTTATGAACGATCATGGTTTTCCTTATTGCTTATTAAATCCTCTCGAATCTAAACTTCAAACGGCTTCTATGCGAATGCATAAGACGGATAAAAGCGATGCCCATCGGCTCGCTCAAACTCATTTTACCTCGGACAGAAAAAATAAAATCGCACAAGACGATTATTATGATCAAATGCGCTCTCTTTCCCGTTATTATCATGAACTGGATCAGGAATTAAAATTGGTCAGAAGTCGTATACATACCCTGCTTCAGCTTACTTTTCCAGAGATAGAAACACTATTTACGGGAAAATCGGAGTTGTTTTTGAACATCTTACAACTGTTTCCTCATCCGGATTGTGTAAAGCAACGATCGAAAACGGTCATTCGAAATCGGTTGCTTGCCAATACCAGTAAAAAGCTTGCCCCCAAAACGGCAGAGAAGAAAGCCATACAACTTCTAGAAATCGCTGAGTATTCTTATCCAGCTGTAGATGAAGATGATATAAGATGCGAGCAGTTAAAGTACTATGCCAAACGCTGTTTGGCTATTCTGCGACAACGTGAAGAAGTGATTAAGCAGATGGCAGACCTTTCACAAGAACGAAAAGATTATCAAGTGTTAATGAGTTTTCCTGGCATTGGGACCAACACAGCTGTGCGTTTAATCGCTGAAATTGGTGACATTCACCGTTTTAAAACCAACAAACAACTGAACGCTTATGCCGGTATTGATATTCGGCGTTTTCAATCCGGCACCATCTTGTATAAAGATAAAATCAATAGGCGAGGGAACAAACATTTACGAAAGATCCTGTATCTTACCATTCAAAATATGATTAAACAGAGGCGTTTTGGGGATAACCATTTTGTAGATTACTACGACAAACTAAAAACGCAACCTTATAACAAACGTCATAAAGTCGCGTCCATCGCGTGTGTGAATAAGTTATTGAAATGCCTATTCCACCTTATTACACACAATTTGCATTACGATTACCAGATAGCAGCTGGTAAGTAATGTTTTGACTATTATATCATAATTCTCCCCTAGTTTAAAAAACAGCTACAACTAGGGGTATTTAGAATGCCTTAAATAAAGTGACAATACCGAAGGCTTAATGACTCCCTAAAAAACTATTGACTAATCGTAAGAAAAGGCTGCCCCTATTGTTTGGCAGCCTTTTTTGTGTCTTTTACGAGTTCTTTTCTTTTGGTATCGTCTCTCTTCGTTTCGGAGGTAAATACTTCGGTATTTTCGGTCAGATAAGGTGTCGGGTTGGAAACAACGCTGTTGTTATATTTGATGCCTGATGTGATTTCGATCCATGAGCCATATTCCAAGCCGGTTTTTACAGGAACTTTTTTCAAATAGCCCTTTTCCACCATATAGACGGAGGTTTTTTGTTTTTCCTTCATCAGGGCAGTTTCCGGAATAACAACAGCATCTTCCTTGATCACTGGCTTCAGCTCAATCTTTACGGCCTGTCCTGTTTTAAATGGATGCTCCTGGTCGAATTTGACGGTAAAAGGGAAGATGGCTTTTCCTTTTACTTTTGTTGCCTCGCGAAATTCTGCAAGCGTCCCCTCCCATTTCTTTCCTGGTAATGCAGGGGAAACAATCGTGGCTTTCTCACCAGATTGGACAAGCATAGAATCTTTTTCATCCAGCTCTCCATTTATTTGAACATCATCGGTTGAAACCACCTCTACGACCGGTAAGCCTGTATCGGATGACCCCTGGTTAACCGACTTGACTACTCCGGTTGTATTACTCTTGATGGAGAGATTTTCCTTTTCTTCATTCAGCTGGATCAGCTGGGTATCGACAGCTGCGGCACGAGTTGTTGCCAGCTCGCTTTTCATTGCCGCTTCTGATTGTTCTTTTTCCAAATCTGCTTTCTTTTTCACCGAATCGTGTTCATCAACCGGCAATGCATCTGCCTGGCTTTGTAGCTCGGTTTGCATTTCCTGATAGTGTTTTTCTTTAACGGTATATTCCTCTTTTTTTTGCTGCAAGTCCGCGATTTTATCGTCAAGCCCGGCATTTCCATACACAAACAGCACAGTGCCCGGTGTTACCTCGTCTCCCTCTTTCACCGCAATTTCTTTTACATAGCCAAGTTTTTCTTGCACGTAAAATTTTTCATTTTCCGAAGGTACAACGGCTCCCTCGGCTACAATGGCTCGTTTAATATCCATTACTCTCGCAGGAGCAAGGTGAACATTCTGCGCACGGGCAAAGGCACCCTCGTCCTTGGAAAAAATCCAGATATTGAATGCAAGCAACAATAATGAAAATACAGCAAGACCTGTCATCAGAATTCTTTTTCTCATGTTGATTGCCTCCATTATAATGTCAGCTGGCCATACTGCAGTGCATGGGTTATTGAGGACAACAGCATAAACCCTATGTATAAAAGCGATACAGCAGCAAAAATATAAGTTTTGGACTTATAGCTTGCCTGTTTCAGTCCCGAATACGTCAGATAAAAGGCCCAAACTGTAAACACCGACAAAAAAGCAAGCACCGAGATTAAAAAGGCATTATTGGAGAAATAGTTCGCTGCCACACCCAGGCTGAACGGGCTCCATACTTCATCCGTATTCAGAAATCCTTGAAAAGGAAGCTTGAAAACAGCAGAGATCATAAATACACAATACACGACAGATTGAAGGATAAAGAGCTTTTTAAAGCCCACATCCCTGAAAAAGGGAAGAAACACAATTGCCATAAAAGCAACCGCAATTACTGGCTTTACCAAACCGATAATCAATCCGGCTATAAAAAGCAGGTATTTGCTTGCCTCAAGCTTGTTTTCCGTCAGATGAACGTCCTTGACGATAGGCATGTCGAGAAGATGATCTGAGGAAAGAAAGTAACTTATTGCGGTAATGAGAGCACTCACAATACAAATCATTAAAAAACGCAGAAAAAAACCTTCCGTTTGGTTGAAACGGCGGAAATACCCAAATTGCTCCCTTGGCCTAACCAGACTTTTTATAAGATGCACTTCACCCGGCAACGCATGGTCCCCCTCTACTTCTTCTTTTTTCTCCATCATAGCACAATTTAATCCAATATTTTGTCCTGATTTGCCAAATAACGTAATTTTATTGTTACAAACGGTCACTGTTTGAATGATTTTAAACAATCACCACAAACTAGCAATAAACCATATTTCAACTAGGAGTGCATCATCATGAATTCGAGGAAAAAATGGTCGACAAAGTGACCGTCAACATCGTCGATCACGGAAGCATCAATTAAAAACGCACTTGGATTACGACCAAGTGCGTTTTTTCTATGTTTGTTCTATAGCGACTCTGCTGCCGTTGCCTTCGCCGTTGGCCGGAGTGACAATCAGCTTTTTCGTCAGTCTTGCTTTTAATTCCGGAACATGTGAAATAATGCCGACCGACAAGGCATTCATATGAAGTTTCTCCAGCGCGGTAACGACCGTATCAAGCAGTTCCTGATCCAGTGTTCCAAAGCCTTCATCCAAAAAGAAAAACTCCAGCGGGTATTTACCTCTCAGTTGAATCTGGGTGGAAAGCGAAAGAGCCAGTGCCAGGGAGGTCAGGAATGTTTCACCGCCGGATAGTGTAGATACCGGCCGTTTCACCCCTCCATTGGCATCGTCCCTGATGACGAAGCCATTGGATGAATCAACCTCGATTGCATATCTGCCCCTGGTCAGCTGTCCAAGACGATTGGAAGCATCTCTTGACACCTGAATCAATTGCTCCTCTGCCACGAACTCGACAAAGCTATTGCCCCTGAACACCGCTTGAAGCTTTCCAAGCGTTTTCAGTTGGTCTTCTGTTTTCTTTCTTTCCTTTTCCAGCACTTGATAACGCTCATGCTTGGTTTCAAGTGTCTTGTAGTATTGTCCCGTTTCACCCAATTTTTGGACAGCATTCTGCAAGTCTTCTTTCATAGCCTTTAGAGATGATGTCAGTCCGTTCCATTGTTGCTCTGTTAAGGTTTGCCCGTTCAGCTGTCTCAGCAGTTTTTCTTTTTCGGAAGCATTTCGCTTGAAACTGTCAAAGTGCCTTTCGATTTCTGTCTGCCATTCTTGCTGTTTCAAACGATTTGCCAGACTTCTCCTTAAGTCTGGCATATCTGTGAACGGAGAAGAACTTCTTTTTTCCTCCCAAATCGCCAAAGCTTCTGTTTTCCGTTGACCGCTTCTTTCTTTTGCATCCTGCGCCGAACGCCATTCTTTGTCCAGAGCATGGTAAGCATCGATCGCCTTCTGACGGCTGGTTTCCAGCTGATTCACCTGTTCTGTCAAACGTTTGATGCTGTTCTCTGTGTCAGCAAGCCTTGCCTTACATGTTTGATCTCCTGCGATCCGGTTCACTTTTGCTCGTAAACCACGGCTGTCTTCGCGTAAACTCGCAAGCCCTGATTCCAGCTTAGCGATATCTTTTTCAATCTCTGCAACATGCTGTCTGCACGTTTCGATGATTTTTTCTTTTTCTTCAATAAAGGGAACGGATTTAACCAATCCTTCCTCAATCTTTTCGCGTTGGGCATCCAGTGTACGAATGCGCTCTTTTTCTTTTTCTACCTGATTAACGGGAAAATCGGGAAATTCTTTTTGCCACTTGTTTTGCAGTGCTTCCAAGGCTTTCTCTGTTTTTTCCAGTTTTTGCCGGCGTTCCTGGTCTTCTTTTTGAGCAGAAGACATCTGGGCTTTCACCGTGGCTTCAAGGGAAGAAAGCTCTCTATATTCTGCTCCAACTTTTTTTACCGCTTCATCGGCCTCAAGCACATCCTGACGTAATCCTTTCACTTGAGTTAACGTTTGGGTCAGCCACTCTTCCAGTTGTGAGAGTGATTGCGGAGGTACGGATGGAGAATGAGAAGGAAGGCTGCTTGCAGCGGCTTCCGGCTCTTCCATGTATTGCTGAAGGCTCTCTGACAATCGTTCCAGCGTGCTTTTCATCATATAGATTTCTTTTTCTAATGAGCCCGCCTGGTTTTGGATTTCCCTCACCTTACGGATCTGTTGTTCTGGCTCCTGATCGGGTTCATAGTGCAGGATGGGATCTGGATGATCGGTTGAACCGCACACCGCGCATGGCTGCCCGGCGGCTAGCTGCTGAGACAGACGGGATGCAAGCTCCCTTACCTGATCCTTTTCTCTTCGTTCTGCCAACTGTTCTTCATATTGAGCAGCATGGTAAGACATTTGTTCCTGGACGTATTGAACCTCCGACACCTCATGAAAAACAGCAAGAACCTTCGAGCTGGACTGGTGAATTTTTGTTTCAAGCTGCTCTTTCCTGCCTTTGAACCTGTGAAACTCGTCAATGGAGCTTTGATGCAGCAATCCGGCTTGATCCACCGCTTTCTGCGCTTCTGATACCTGCTTTGCTTCATACTCCAAGTTCAATGCCGCTTCTTGTGCCCGGTTGATTTTGTCCCGTTCTGTTGAAGAAATGATCGTTTCCTTTAATTGTCTCTGCAGTTCGTTCTGTCTATCGACCGCTCGATGCAGCAGACCCTCGGCAGCCTTTTGTTTGGACGCTACCGCTTCCAGCTTCTGCAGCTGGTCGTTGAGCTGTTGTTCCTTCTCCCCTGCCGCTTGTTCTTTCTTTTCCGCTTCCTTTTCCATTTCCATGGCAGAAAGCAGCTGCTCCCGCCTGGAAATCAGTGAAGGCTCTTGATCATCTTTTTCTTTTTTTGCAGCTTCATACGTTTTCTGAACTTTATCCGCAATGCTTTTAGCCTCTGCTGTTGCCTGTCTTAAATCCTGCTCTTTTTTATTGCAGTCTTCCGCTTCCTTTTGAGCTTTTTCAGCTTCATCACCATATGGGTTCAACAAGTCGGCAAGCCTTGCCCTCTCCAGCTTTTGTTCAAGACCCTGGATTAGGCTTGCATTTTGCTGAAGATTTTTTTCCTCATCTTCAACCTCTTTTAAGTGCTCTTGAGCCTGCCATACTTGCTTGTTCTTTTCATATCTTCGTTCTTCTTCCTCAGCATGGCTTCTTTTGTGTTCTACTTCTTCCTTTGCCTCTTTCCAGAGCTTCTCAGCTTCTTGCAGCGCTTCCTTGGATGCGTCGCCAAGACCCGCCTGTTCAGCGGCCAGATGTTCCATTTCCGTCCTGGACTTTTCCACCCGTTTTTTCAGCTTTTGATTTAATTGGTCTCCGTACTTTTCGAGCTGAAAAAGCCGCTGAAGCATCTGTCTCCGCTCTGCACCCTTCAGAGATAAAAATTCAGCAAACTTGCCTTGAGGAAGGACAACTGCCCGGGTAAAATCCTCAATCGTCAATCCCAGGAGCTCCTGAACCTGCTGTGTAACATCCCGTTCCTTATCTGCCTGCACCGTCCACTCCCCATTTTCCAAAAAAAGGAGCCGGCAGGTGCTTGTCCGGATCGTATGATCTCCGCTTCGCTTATAATTCCGCTCAATCCTGTACCGTGATAAGTTTTCTCCGGCACCCAGTTCGAAGGCAAAGGACACCGACAGCTCATTTTCTGCGTGGTTCAAAATCCCTTGAGTTCCGCCTGCGGCCCGCTCGACTTTGCCGTAGAGCGCGAGTGTGATGGCATCAAGTATGCTCGACTTGCCACTTCCGGTCGGACCGAAAATCCCAAAGACCCCACCGCCGCACAGCTGATCAAACTCTATCGTCTGTTTTTCCCGAAAACTTTGAAGTCCTGCAACCTGCAATCCTACCGGTCTCATTCTGCTGCACTCCTTTCCTCATCCTCATCCGAGATCAGTTCTAGAAACAAGGACAGGACGTTCTCGTCAGGCACACCGCCTCCGGTTTGCCGTTCGTAAAACGTTTTGAACAGCTCATCGATTGGCAGATTCTTTTGTACAGACGTCTCCGGCTCCCTTGTTCCTTCAAATGCAGGTTTAATATGAATAATTCCTTTATGCGCTTTCCGGATGGCTTGAATGTCCTCCATTGCAATACTGTCCTTTACAGTAATCGACAGATCTACCCATGCCTTGCTCGGACAGACTTCATCCAGCCATTGATGGACGTCTGCCACACCGTTCGCATGATAAACCATCAAAGGGTGTCCGCATGTGAGCGGTATTTCCCTGATGGACGCTTCCTTGCCAGGTGCCAGATCCACTATGGTTACAGACTTTGTATGTCCCGCTTCAGAGAAACTGTAACTTAACGGCGATCCCGAATAGCGGGCGGCTGTTTTGGCCCGTTTGACGTTTTGAGGCCGGTGAAGATGACCGAGCGCAACATACTGCGCCTTTTGGGGAAGCGTTTCTGCAGCAACGGTGTAGGCTCCGCCAATATGTACAGGCCGCTCCGAGTCACTTTCGTTGCTGCCTGCAACATACAAATGACTCATCGCAATATTCACAGCCTGGGGGTCAAACCATTCTGTCATCCTATTAAAATACTGTCCGACCCAGTTGTCATATTGATTTCTTAAATGCAGCTCCTCTCCTGTATCTGACAGAACTTCCTTCAAACGAGATTCGGACGGATAGGGAAGCGCACAGATATTGAGCTTTTCCTGTGTCCGTTCAATTCCATATGAATAAAGCTGTGTTGTTGGAAGGCCCACCAGTGTAATTCCCAGATTCCCCGACAACGGGGAAGAAGCCGCCAGCCGGTCGGGATGATCGTGGTTTCCAGCAATGGCAATCACAGGGCGTCTGCCGCGGTCACTCAGCCTGGCCATGCCGTCATAAAACATTTGCTCCGCCGCCGCCGGCGGATTGACCGTATCAAATACATCGCCTGCCATGATGATGGCATCCACCCTTTCCTCCTCTGCAATCTGTACCAGCTCATCAAGGAACTGCTGTTGTTCTTCCAGCCTGCTGCGGCCTTCCAGCGTTCTTCCCAGATGCCAGTCAGCCGTATGAAGCAGCCTCATTGCGCTTCCTCCTTTTCTCGTAAAAACTCTATTTAACTTCTAATAAATGTGCCCCATCAAAGAAATACAAATAGCTTGCCTTGACCGGTTTTTTCAAAATACGTTCAATGGCTTTGCCATACAGTTCAAGCTGCACTCTGTACCTTTCAAGCAAAACGGGCTTTGCCCCTTCAAACCCTCCTGAAAAACGGTTCGTAATAGCATCGGTTTTATAATCTATTAAAAGAAAGCCGTCTTCTTCAGGAACAAGACAGTCAATGACCCCTTGTACAAGAATTCTTTCATTTGTTGTTTCATTCCAGCTCAAGGCCGCTTCCTCTACAGGAAGAGCCATGTTAAACGGCATCTCGCGAATAACCTCCGTTGCTTGTGTTACTTTTTTGCCGATCTCGGTTTCAAAAAAGGCCGAAATTGCAGAGGCATCAACATGATTTGCCTGTTCCCTTGTCAGCAGCTCCATTGCCACCATCTCTTCCAATAGCTCGTTCACATGGTCCGGAGTTACCGGACGGGATAAATTGATGTGCTGCATGACCGCATGCATGGCGGTTCCCCGTTCGGCAGCCGTCAGCGTTTTTTCTTGCATGAACCGTGGACGGCTCGCCTGGGTGGAGGAAAATCCCCCTGTTAATTTACTGCCGTTGTATTCATCATCCATGTATTGATACTGACGCTTCAGTTCTGTCACGGACTGTTTTGACAAGATGGCAGTGGAGGCCTGATGCTCGTACTTCCAATTCAAACGCCGGTCCACTTCCTCTTGTTCTTTAGAAGTGATCGCCACCGGATCGTACTCCCGGATCGTAGAAAGAATCTCTTCCTGAAGAGCTTTTCTTCCTTCACTTTCTTCTTCATAATGAGCGGCATCAAAGGTCTTGACCTTCCATTTGGCGGGATCTGTGTATACTTCTCCCCTTCCTGTCTGAGCAGCCGGGAGCAGCTTCCTGAGTTCTCCGCCATCCTTGTGCCGAATGACAGAACGGCCAATCCAGTCAAGGTATGTTTTCGCCTGCGAGCGCTCATAGTCCGGCAGCACCCAGTCTCCGCTTTCCAGTACATCTGCCCATTGTCCAACGGACTTTTCCAGGTCATTAAGCGTACCGAGAAGATACAGTTTTTCTTTTGCCCGCGTCAGAGCCACATAGAGCACCCTCATTTCTTCAGCGAGCAGCTCCATTTTTTTTCTGCGCAATATGGCAAGCTGGGGCAGTGTCGGATAGGCGACTCTATACCTTGGATTGATATACCGGGTTCCCAGTCCAAGTTCTTTATGCAGCAAAACAGTTTCCTTGAGATCCATCGTATTAAACTGCTTATTTAGTCCTGCAGCAAAAACAACGGGGAACTCCAGGCCTTTACTTTTATGAATGGTCATCACCCGGACAACATCTTCCTGTTCACCAAGCGCACGGGCAGCTCCGAGGTCTCTTCCGCGGTCCTGCATTCGCTCAATAAATCGAAGAAAGCGGAAAAGCCCGCGGAACGACGTTTTTTCATACTGTCTGGCACGATCGTACAACGCCCGCAAGTTGGCCTGGCGCTGTTTGCCTCCCGGAAGGCCGCCGACAAAGTCAAAATATCCCGTTTCCCTGTAGATCCGCCAAATGAGATCGGCCAGAGACCCCTGCCGCGCAGCTTCTCTCCATTGGCTCAGGTTTTTCGTAAAATGAGCCACTCGACTGCGGATATTTTCACTTTCACCGCTGTTTAGATACTCAGTAAGGGCATCAAAATAAGTTCCCTTGCGGTCAGCAAGTCGCACAGACGCCATCTCGTCTCCTGTCAAACCGACAATGGGCGACCGCAGTACCGAGGCAATCGGAATGTCCTGCAGCGGGTTGTCAATCACCTTCAACAAAGACAGCATAATATTGACCTCAATGGCTTCAAAATATCCGGTCGAGAGCTCCGCATAGGCCGGAATTCCCTGCCGTTTAAATTCCTCCAGGATAATAGGGGCCCACGTTCTTGTGGCGCGAAGAAGGATGACAATATCTTTATATTTTACCGGCCGCATTCCACCGGTGTTTTTATCGAGCACCTGGTACGGCAATTCTCCTTCAGTCCCGATGAGTTGTTTGATTTTTTCCGCCATCACCCTCGCTTCCAGGATGACGGTTTCGCTGTCTGATTTTTCGCTTTCGCCGGTTGCCTCTCCATCTTCATCCCTTACAGGAGAGCTTTTATTGATCAAGAGAAGTTCTGCTTCTGCACTCTCAGCTTCCGGATAATACTCCGCACCGAAAGACAAGGCAGCTTCACTGCTGTATTCAATTTCGCCCACGGATTCGTTCATGATTTGTTTGAAGATATAGTTGGAGGCGTCCAGCACTTCGTTTCGGCTTCGAAAGTTTTTTGCCAGATCGATCCGCAAGCCCGCACCTTCACCCGGGATTTTGCCAAATTGCTTGTATTTTGAAAGAAAGAGACCAGGCTCCGCCAGGCGGAACCTGTAGATGCTCTGTTTCACATCGCCTACCATGAACAAATTGCCTTGAGCCGTGTTTCCTTTGCTCACAAGCCGGACAATCGTTTCCTGTACCAGGTTGGTATCCTGATATTCATCCACCAGTACTTCCACAAAGCGATTCCGGTATTCCTGCGCTGCCGGGGTGGGTACAGGATTCTCGATCGTTGAAGATGGCTGCTTCAGGATTTCCAGACAAAAATGTTCAAGATCACTGAAGTCCAGCAGCCCCTTTTCCTGCTTTTCTCTTAAAAAACGGATGCCAAATTCCTGTACAAGCTCTACAAGACATTTGACGACAGGCGCCATTTCCTCCAGATGAATCACATAGGACTCCGGCGGCCTGCTGAATAGATCGTCTTTTATGGCATTGACCCTTTTCTTCACCTGATCCCGCATTTTTTTGACATTTTCTTTAATAACGGGATCCACTTCTTTTCCTCGAACCTGCTTCATGGTTGCGAACGAGCCGTCACTGAATACATCATACAAGTCCTGCCAGGATTGCCCCGCCGCTTCTTCCAGGCGTTTTAAATAGGCGAGGTCATTTTCGAGGGTTTCGCCATATGGCGCAGGACCTTCCGGTGAACGGGCTGCTTTTAACGCACGGTCCAGAACATTTCCCAAACCTCTTAGCTGCATCGCCACATCCTCAAGCAGCTCTTTTGTCCAGGGCAGATCATCAATGTTCTCTGCTTTCACGTCATACTGAGCAGCCATTTGATTGAGCCAGAGGTCCGGGTCTGGATGGCTTCTCGAAAAATCATACAGTTTTAAGATGAGGCGCTGCAGCTCTGCATCGTTACGGTCTGAACTGTAGGCATCCACTACATTAAAGAACACCTGGTTATTTTCTTTGCTGTACTCCTCTTCAAACAGATCTTCCAGGACTTCCTGCCTGATCAGCTCTGCTTCTGTGTCATCGGCAATACGAAATCCCGGATCAAGATCAATTTGGTAGTAATACTTTCTCAGGACTTCAATGCAAAAGGAATGCAGCGTTGAAATCGAGGCTTTGTTCAACAGTCCCAGCTGTCTTCGCAGATGAAGCGAAGCAGGATGAAGGGAAAGCTCCTTTTCAATCGCATCCCCAATCCTTTTCCTCATTTCAGCTGCTGCAGCATTGGTAAACGTTACAATCAGCAGACGGTCTACATCAGCAATTTCTTGTTTGATCATGGTGATAATCCGTTCAACCAGCACCGCTGTTTTACCGGAACCGGCGGCTGCGGCCACAAGAATATCCTGCCCTCTCGCCTGAATGGCCTGCCACTGATCATCCGTCCACAGGCTGTCTTTTGGTTTTTCCGCAATTTTAATCATTCGCCTTCTCCTCCTTCCTCACGCATTTTGGCCAGGATCTCATCATCGTTTTCCTGCTTTAACAGACGATACTGATTTTCTTCCAGTGACTGATCAAACTGGCACACAGATCTGTAGGAACAATATGTGCAAGGCATTTTGTTTTTCATTTGATATGGCGCAATATCGATGACACCTTCGGTAATGTCTGTGCCCACCTCTTTGATCACCTTGCGGACATATTGGGTCATGGTGGTGAAATCTTCTTCGGTCGCGACCGAAGAATGCGTCGGGTGAAATCCTTTTGACGTCAAGGAAACAGGAATAATGTCCGATTTTTTTTCAAAGACGGTATCCATCAGCTGGACCGTTTCCGTATCGGCCAGTACCAGGCCTTTCATCTTAAACCGTTTGAAAAGCTCCTGCTGTACCTCTTCAAGAGTGAGCAATTTCTTTTGTGACAATAACGGATTATGAATATGAAAATACAGCACTCCTGCGGGATGCGCTTCTTTTCCAAGCCACTCCACGGAATGGCTGATCACAACATCAAGGTATGTCAGCATCTGCAGGGCAATCCCGTAATACACCTCGGAAAGGTTCAAACCGGTTGAACTTGATTTGTAGTCGATGATTCGAAGCATCAACCCCTGGGATCCTTCCGCTGAATCCACACGGTCGATCCTTCCGATTATCTCCATGGAAGTTCCGTTTGGAAGTGTATATTTAAGAGGCGGAAGCGGCTGCTGTTTTCCAAATCCCAGTTCAAGACCCACCGGTGAAAACCCGCTCACCCGCGCATGCTCGCTCAGCATATGAGATGCTCTGCCCACGATGTCACTCAGTTTGTTTTTGATATACAGATGGCGGTTGGTTGATAGCAGAATCTGGCTTTGCAGTTTTAATGCAAGGCTGTCCACCACTTCTCCCGCAAGCCTGTAGCAGTCTTTCATGGACAGATCACGCCAGGTCATTTGATGGGTTCCCAAATAGTCGTCCATGTTTTTTAATGCCGCATGAAAAAGCTGGCCGATATCGGGAGCTTCAAGCCGGTACAGCCTTCGTTCCTGAAGTTTCAGCCCATATGAAAGAAAGTGCGAAAATGCACACGACTTCTGAAGCTCCATTCGTGATACGCTCGCCGTTATTGCATCGCCATATAATTCTTTCGTGACGGAAGAAGACAGTTTTTTCTCCTGGTTGTAATAGAAAAGACTGCCTAGCACCGTTTGTCCAAGCCACTTCCATTGGTCTTGTCCTGTCGTCCAATTGTATACATCCCACCACAGTGCTGAAATCGGGTACCCCTTCTTCCACTCCCGCAGCTGGGTGTTCAAGTGGGAAATTGCCTTTTGCGGATGATGGATGTAGGAAAGATCATTGCCATACTCCGGATCATTTTGGATAAAGGTTTCCGTAATTCCGGGAAAGAGAGATTTGACCCTGTTGATCACCATGGAAGGAAGAAGATTTTTTCCTTCTTCGTCAGCAAGCGGATAATAAATATACAGCTTGTCCGTTGCGTTCGACAGCGACAGATAGATCAGAAACTGCTCATCAAGGAGCTGCCGTCTCGCACCTGGCGCAAGCGCCACCCCGTTCTTTTCGAGCAGATCGCGGTCATCTTCTGACAAGATGCCATCGTCCTTTGGTTTGGCGGGTAGTATACCGTCATTCACACCAAGTACAAAATGGCATTTCACACCCGAATAACGGGACCTGTCCATGGTACCGGCCAACACTTGGTCGATCGCCGGAGGAACAAGTGCGAACTTCAGGCTTTCCAGGCCTGTATCGAGCATTTTGATCCACAGTTCAAGCTTTATCGCTTCACTTCCTGTAATTTCAACCATTTCATCCAAAAGCTCAACGACCGCATCCCAAACCTGATCATGTTCGCGCGCCATGCGAAGCCTTCCCTCTTCCTGGGCTTTGCGGCTGAGACGCTCCAGCTTGGCCGGAATATGAAGACGTTCCAGGTAAACAAACAGCACTTCACAATAATCCCTTACCGTTTCCGCCTTTTTCAGATCCCGGGATAGCTTGTCCAACGGTGACACGATCATATGCCGAACTTCATTCAAAACTTCCTGTTTTTGGACCTCTTCGTCGGTCTGAACGAATTGATGTTCTTCAAGCGCCTGAAAACGCTGCACCTTCCAGGGCTTTTTATCCATCCAACGTGTGCCCTGTATGCCATAAGCCAGAACATAATTTTCAAGCCCATCCATTTCATGCCTAAGCTCCGAGGAGGTATACTCGCTGTTTTCCGGATAGAGCAAGTCCGTCTTAACCGCACGGAATACGGATTCGTAACGCCAATTGGCCGTAACCGTTTCAAGAGAAGAACGGATCAGTTCAATAAGCGGATGGTGAAGCATCGGTTTCTTTTGATCCAGAAAGACAGGAATCTCATACTCTTCAAAAACTGTTTCAATCAGATCCTGGTACTCATTCATGTTTCGGATTGAAATAGCGATATCTTTAAATCTGTATCCCTTGTCACGTACCAGGGTAAGGATTTCCCGTGCAGTTCCCTCTACCTCCGCACGCCTGTTGACCGCTGAAGAAATGGATATATCATTGGAAAAACCAAATTCCAGCGCAGGCCGCTGCTCAAACTGGCTTTCAAGATGGGCGAGCGAGGGGCTGCCATTAAACCTCGGACACTCCTCAAGGACAACCGGCTCCTCTTCCATCACACCTTCTTCTTTGGCAATCTTGCGGATAACCGAGGAGGTCTTTTTCGGGGTATAAAAAAGATCCAGCTCATGCGGATTTTCAGTACTTTTCCCTGCATCAAGGGTCAGTGCCACGGTGACACGGCGGGCATGCTTTAGAAGCATGCTCAGCACTTCCAGTTCCTGAGGTGTAAATTGGTGAAAGCCGTCTATGTAAAAATCCGCCTGTTGAATGTATTCCGAGTGAGGGATTTTTTCAGCAAGCAGCCTCAAATAATCCTCATTATCCATGTACTTGTAAATTAACGCCTTTTCCATCTCTCCATATATAAGGGCCAGATCTGAAAGTTTATCCCTGAGCACACTACCTTCATCAGTGCCCGAGAAACTCAAAAGAGTTTGTGCATTCCATTCCAATTGCTCCGGGTTCACACAGTACCGCTTGAATTCCGTAATCATGGTTTCCATCAGCGAATAAAAGCCATTCTGTTCCGAAGCCTTCTTAAATACTTTCAGTTCCTGCTTTTTATTTTCGATAATCTTTCTGAGCATCATGTTCATGCCGACACTTGTAATATGAAGCCGCGTCATCCCGCCGACATCGCCAAGGATCTTCCATGCCAGACGGGAAAAACTGAACACCTGGGCACGCATCATACCATCGAGACCAGGTGTTTTTGCCAATTCATATTCAGACTGAAACGTCATCTGTTCTGGTACCAAATAGATAATCGGCCGGCCTTGTGGCTGTTCAAAAAGAGAGTCTCGGATCTCTCCCAGACTGCGTTCCGTCTTTCCGCTTCCAGCCCTTCCCAGAATAAACCGCAAACTCATAAACTCACCTCTGTCAAACTGTTAATCTTATAGTTATTATCTCATAAAACGGCCTGTAAAAGAATGATAGGGACACCCTAAAAAGCCTGCTCCGGTTTTGCGTAATAGAGCAGGCATTAATTGCTTCGTTTCCATTTTTTGTACCACCTGTAGCCGATCCTGACTGCATTTAGAACAGGGTAAGGCAGTTTAACAGGATAGTTATAAAAAACAGGAAGATACACTCTATAGTAAGCTTTTCTTAAATCGTTCCATTTCGAGCATTTTTCTCGTTTGCAAAAGTCGGAAACATCCACAATGATGCCCCGCCCATCCAGCAGCATAACGTTCTTGCCATGCACATCCCGGGGAAAAAGACCAAGGCCCCGTGCGTAAGACAGGGCGTTATCCACGTCACGTATCACCGTTTGCGGAATTTTTATTCCTTTATGAAGACAATCATAGAGTGTTACTCCTTTGATCCTTTTGAGAATCAAATGGCGTTCACCATAGCCATAGCATTGGGAATAGGCAGGGTGTTCACCAAGGGTCTCGTACACAAGGATCTCTTCCCGCAGCCCTTCAGGATTTCTGCCGTAAATTTTAACAACGAGGTCCGGAAATTCGGGATGAAGAAAAACAGCAGCATAATTTCCGCATCCTACCACTTTCCATGGTTCGGGATGAGTGAGCACTTCTACAGGGTCGCCCGGATCCCGGCTGACTATTTTTGTGTTTTTCGTTAATTCCTCTGCCAACTTCATGTACGTTTTCATGGTCCACCTTGCCGATCATTCAGTCTCCGGCGTCAAGCCTGATTTGCTATTTTCGCTCTACCAGCGTACCAAAAAGAAAGTGTTTCATCAGCAATTCTGCCTTATTCCGGAGATGTACATTGGGAAACCTCATAACTTCCTGATAGCCTCTGATAAAAATCTGATATTCGGTCATATCATCAACCGGCCTCCCATCCGCTACTTTGATCTTCCGCTGCAACATCTCTTTTTTCACGTCCCTCAGCTCAAAACTGATGGCATTCATTACATTCTCTACCAAGGTAATATAGGGCTGCCTTAATTTAAAGGGGGACTGTGCGATCACTTTTAAATCCCGATTAAAAATGGTCAGGAGCATGGGGTACATAATATACTTATCCACCAATACTCGGTCCGTTTCATCACCATATAACATCTTCCGCTTCCTCCACCATCTGTATTAAGCCGTATTTTTTGCCACAGACAATATATTCGATACTTTAAACGTTCGTATTTGCCTGCGCAGACAGCAAAAAGCGGTTAATGTTTCTTTGTCACAGGAAATGGGATAAACCATACGCTGAGTAAACTGACCGCGGCCAGATTGATAAATAATCATAAAAGGATTTCGTTCAGAAACATAACGCGCCAGCAATGAATTCATAACAGCCACCGCCTTGTTCGTTATTTATTTACAGTATATGCGAACAAACGTTCTTTATGCAACTAGAAAAATATGCCTATCCTTCATAAGGATAGGCATATTTCCATAGTGATCATACGTTTTGAAGCAACTTCTTTTGCTGGAGCGCCTGATGCAGGCTCCCCGCTATGGAAAACCCTTCAAAACTTATCCCTAAGGAAACCACCGTCTGTGCGAGTTCAGGGCGCATACCGGTCAATGTAACGGCCACACCCAAGAGCTTCAGTGAAGTAATGACCTGAAACAGATTATGCGCAACCATAGTATCAATCACCGGAACACCAGAAAGATCAATAAACAGGTGATCGATTTTCATTTCTACGCATTCGTTCAATACGATTTCCATGATCAGCTTCGAACGGTGAGTATCAATAGATCCGACAAGAGGCAAGATACCGACTGAATCCGTGAGGCGCACCACAGGAACAGAAAGCTCTTCCAGTGCTTCCCGGGCCAGGCCAAGCAAATGATTGTTATAGTCTACGTAGGCGACGCTAAAGGAATACACCACTTTGTCCAGTAGAGGATCAATGATTTGAACAGCTTTCATCGCCGTTTGGCCAGTATATCCGTGCTTTGCCACTTCCGTGCTGATGAAATCCAATATGGTCGATCTGTAATAGCGGGTAGTATCAAGAGCAGTATCCAGTGACAATTGAATCTTCACCGCAACTTCTCCACTTTTTTTACCCCAGTCCAAAAACTTTTTTTCAGATTGGGCAAGGTCTGAAAACAATGCTTCACCTAAATATTGAAACAGTTCGATCCTCCAATCGATCAAAAGCTGCTTTTGTCCATCGTCCGATGGGTTGATGCCATTTTGGATTCTGTTTTTAGTGACAATGGCCGCAAGTTCCTCTTTATGCTGTATGATGAAACGTCCAAGTTCCTTTAACTCTTTGTCCATAAGTAACTAACCCCTCATGTCTTGCAGTATGATTGTATCTATCACATACACTATCCCCGCCATCCAATGAAACAAAACAGGGAAAACCGATTAACGCTGCTGCCTCGCCTGATCATACGATCCAAGATATTCATCGATATAGCCCTCATTCAGCCACGCAATCCGGTTAAACAGCTTATTTAAAAAGTACCGATCATGAGAAACGGCCACTACCGTTCCGGTAAATTCCTCAATCGCATCTTCCAGAGCTTCTCTTGAATCGATATCCAGATGGTTGGTCGGTTCATCCAGGAGAAGAAAGTTCACATCCTGATGAACCAGCTGTGCGAACCGGAGCCTGGTGTTTTCTCCCCCACTGAGGTCTTTTACCTTTTTAAACACATCCTGTCCGTAAAATAAAAACTTCGACAGGAGATGCCTCGCCATTCCTTCATCAACAGCTACCGCATCACGGAAGGCTGAGAGAACCGTATCTTCCGGCTGATGACTTATCCCGCTTTGCGAGAGGTAGCCGAACTTAACAGAGGTTCCGACTTCTATTGATCCTGTTGTCTTGTGCCACCCCATGATGGCTTTTAGCATCGTGGACTTTCCTGTACCATTATTGCCCACGATAGCGACTTTCTCCCCGAATCGTATAAAAAGGTCTACCTGCTTTAAAACCTCTCTTCCTCCAATGATCGTTCCCACTTCGACCAAAGACAGAGCATCCTTACCGCTGCGGTCTTTCATTTGAAAGGCCATCTCTGCTTTTCGGCGCTGCAGAATGGGGCGTTTGATCTTGTCCATTCGCTCGACGGCGCGCTCCATACTGCGTGCCCGGCGGTGGAGATCACCATTGTCGCCCCGAATGGCCCATTCACGCAGCCGTTTAATCGCTTCCTGCATTTTTTTTATTCGCTTCTGCTGCTCCTGATACTGAGCAAACTCGGCGAGGAGGCGCTTTTCTTTTTCCTCTGAAAAAGCGGTATAGTTGCCGTGATAGAGAGTCAGTTGACCATCCTCGAGATCATAGACCTTGTTCACTGTACGATCCAAGAAATAACGGTCATGGGAAATGCAAACCACTGCCCCCTTGTATTTTAATAAATAATCCTCAAGCCATTCCATTGTCCGCAAATCCAAATGGTTGGTTGGTTCATCAAGCAAAAGCAGGTCAGGCTCCTGCAGGAGAAGGCAGCCGAGTCCCACTTTGGTCTTTTCACCTCCACTGATGGAGGAAAACGGTTGGTCTTGAATCTCTTCCAGTCCGAGCCCTTTTAGAATGCCGTTAATTTTGGACTCAATGGAATAGCCACCCATGGCCTCGTAGGCTTCCTGCAAGCTGTAAAGCTGGTTGAGCCACTTACCCAGTTGCTTTTCATCACAATCACTCTTCATTTTTTCAGTTAAAGCATGGATTTTTTCCTGTATCTCACGCTGTTCGGAAAACGACTGCATAAACACATCATATACAGCAGCCTGATCGGATTGAACCGGGATTTGTTCCAGATAACCTGCAGTCGCTCCCTTTTTTAGATGTATCTCTCCTCCATCCGGCTGCTCGGCCCCTGTCAGCAGTTTAAACAAGGTACTCTTCCCGGTTCCATTACGGCCCACCAGGCCGATACGGTCTCCTTCGTGAATCTCCAATGATAAGTTATTAAAAACAGCATGGCCGCCAAAACTTTTTGCCAGGCTGTATGCAGAACATAGCATCATAGGTAACACTCCTTAAATTTGGTGGTTACCCATCCCAAAGGGTCAAACACTGGCTGGAACAGCTGCTGCATAACCTTTTGCAAACAAAAAAACCATGAGCAAGTACTCCTGCCCATGGTTTGTCCGTAATAAAAGGATGGGTATGGAAAAACTTACTGATGTACGCTTAGCGTATGAAAATTGGACAGACTTCTCCCGTGATCAGTCATTTCATGTGTTATCGAACGGACTTCAACTGTCAGCCAATCAACCATACAACGTACACCATTCAGCATTCCAACCCCTCCTTTCCTTATTAGATACAAATAGTATATCACCGTATAAAGAACCTTATCAATAACAATTTACAGAAAAATAAATCAAATCTGTCATTTTGTTTTGATAATGACGGCATCAAAACCCGCTTTTTTCGCCAGCTTTACCATTTCCACTGCATTTTCCGGTTGTCTGTAGCTTCCAATTTGCACCCGGTATAGCGTTCCCTGTTCTTTCTCATCATCTACTGGGCCCATCGTGGTCAACTCAGCTTCAACTGCCTGAAGAAAGTGCTGATATGTTACTCCATATTTCTTAAAGGCGTTTACTGGATCTGTTCTCCTGGCAGGATCCAGCTGAAAATGGCCTTTAATCGAATGTTCAGGAATCCATCCATAGTGCCGGCACAGCCATGCAAAAAACCAAACATACCGTTTATAGGCTTCTTTCCAAATGATGTTGCCTCCATGGCACAGTTCTACACCTAATGCCCAGTCATTGGCATCTGAAACCTGACTCCTGACATGCCATGCTTTTTCACTCAGAGGGATGATCAATAGAATTTCTTGGTCATCAATGAACACATGAGCGGAAGCTTCCAAATTCCTGCTGTTGAAGTACTTGTAATTTTGCTTAGCGGTGGACCCTTCGTTTCCTGTATCATGAGCGACTGCATACCTTGGAATCCGGTTTCCTCCCGGTCGCTGATTCCATCTCTGATCAAGCAGCATAGTGGTTATTTTATAGTTGGCTCCCATAATCATCCCTCTTTCACTTTTTATCCATAAGTAGAAATAAAATCCATAAAAGAGGCAAAAAAAGAGCTGTGGATACAAATTTTTGTCCCCACAGTTCTCTATGTGTCTATTCTCAATTTGTAGCAAAGACCACGGTCCAGTAAATAACCCCTGCCAGGAAACCTAAACCAAGCAATAAAAACCATAGTGTGCTGTTTTTCATCGTCCAACCCCATCCCTGTTCATTTCCACTTCGAGGGTAACATACAAAAAAAGAGAAAAAAAGCGAAAAATCAGGAGATTTTGTGTCCAAACCCCATAAATGTTTGAGTAATTGGCGTGCAAAGTATACTATGTAAGTAGGAGTGTCGATAACTAATACTTATTAAAATGTAGAATAGGTGATTGCTATGAATGATAACCGCACAAATAGGATCGCAGAACTTGAGAACAGCTTCCTGACTGTTTTTCGGACCTTCAGAAAAGACATTAACGACCTTTTCTCTGATGATGTGCCTGCCAACGAGTTTGGCGTCCTTAATCTATTAAAGGATAAAGAATATCTTACAGCCTCTGAGCTAGCGGGTGAAATGAAGGTTTCATCAAGTCATATTACAGGTGTAACCGACCGTTTAATAAAGAAAGATTTAATAACCAGAGAACGATCCTTGACCGACCGAAGAATCGTTTATGTAAAAATCACAGAAAAAGGCCAGGCAGTTGCTGAAAAGCTGTCAGCGATCCGCCGTGATTATTATAAAGAGAAATTTTCGGGCCTTTCAGATCAAGAGATGGAAAATATGATTGACTACTTAAACCGCATGTCGTAGCACACAAAAAGGCAAAAACACATACGCTAGTGTTTTTGCCTTTTTTAAGAACGTGATGGTTATTAGGAATACATGCTCCACATGCCGATATCCTTAAAACCGATTCGTTTATAGATGGATCCCGCTCTTGGAAGATAGTTTCCAAAGTACCGTAGCAAAATCCCCCGTATCTCTCCCTGCTTCCCAAGATCCACCCAGATATCCTGAAAATCCGTATCGTAACCAAAGTTCTCAATATCACCGATGATGAATAGATTCATTGCCTTTTCCTCATCGAGATAATCCAAAATCTGTTCATTCAAAGTATCGTCTGCTTTAACAATCATGTTGCTTCTTCACCTTCATCGTTTTCAAATGTATCTTTTCTCTTTATTACTGCGTTTGCGCAAGGTACCGTACTTCCTCAAGCATGCTCCGCCTTTTTTCATCACCGGCCAATATCACGTTGCCAAAATAAAGTGACTGGATGGGCTGTATGCCGCAGAACTCAAAAATACTAAGGTTGCGCGCCACGTTCATGGCGTCATGCATCCCGTTCTCCTCGTATATTTCAGAAGGGGTTCCGGTCGTGCAAATCGTAATCGCCGTTTTGCCTTTTAGCCGTGGAATGGGATCTTCCCCGTCCAGCTCATATGCAAAGCCATAGCTGAATACGCGGTCTATATAACCCTTCAGCAACGCGGGCATGCCACCCCACCAAACCGGATAGATCAATGTAATGCAGTCACACCAGGCGATATGCTTTTGTTCGTTGAGCACATCCACCTCATACTGACCCTCCAGCGAATTCTCGTATTCCCATTCAGTCAGAACCGGATCAAAGGCCAGGTCATACAGATTCCTTACAATGACCGGATGGCCCTTTTTCTCCAGTTCTTTCGAATATACCTCGAGCAAGGCATGATTGAAGCTGTGATTCGACAGATGACAGTACAGTAAAAGATGATTCATCATGTCTCGCCTCCTTCCCAACTCCTATACGACACCGTCCTTTTAAAATCCTTTTCACTAGTAAAAAAAGATATTTGATTACCAATATCAGGGGATTTTGTATACAGGCTTGTAGAAACCCGGTAACACAAACAGCCGTCCAGTGCATAAAAGACTGGACGGCTGCTTGTTGTTTTCAGATTAAGTGTGAAATAAAAATTGATGCGGTACCAAAATACACGAGCAACGAAAAGATATCATTAAGCGTGGTGATGAGCGGACCGGAAGCCACTGCCGGATCCACATTGAAACGGAACAACAGGAGCGGGATCAACGTCCCTGACAACGTTCCGATAATTAAGGTCAAAAACAATGAACTTCCAACCACCAAGCCCAGTATGGCATTCCCTTGCCAAAAATAGGCGACAAGTGCAATGAGAATACCACAGGTGGTGCCAATGATGAGTCCCACACCAAGTTCCCTCAGGATGAGACGCAGCATCACTTTTTTATCAACATCATTCGAAACCAGTCCGCGAACAACGACGGCCAGCGACTGTGTGCCAGTGTTCCCTGTCATCCCCGCAATCATTGGCATGAAAAAGGCGAGCGAAACAACTTTAGAAAGAGTACTCTCAAAGGCAGAAATGATGCTTCCTGAAATAATACCAATAAACAGTAACAGAATCAGCCATGGCAGCCGCCGGTAGGACGCAACAAAGGCACTTGTATTAAAATCGATTGATTTACCAGAAGCAGAGAGCTTTTCTATGTCTTCGTTTGCCTCTTCGATTAAAACGTCGAGTACGTCATCCACTGTTACGATCCCTAAGAGCACATCATTTTCGTCAACAACAGGGACTGCGATAAAATCATAGCGTTCGATGGTCCTTGCCACTTCCTCCTGATCCATTTCGGCTGGAACCGAAATGACACGGGTGAACATCACCTCTTCAATTTTGTCATTGATATCCGCAAGGAGAAGGTCCCGATAGGATACAACTCCTGCAAGCTGCTTTTCTTCGTTAATGACATACAAATAATAAATGTTCTCCGCAAAGCCAGCAAATGTCTTCAATTTGTCAACCGCATCCCGTACAGTAAACATTTGCGGAATCCAAACAAAGCGGTTGGTCATAATCCCGCCGGCGCTATCGGCGGGATACTGCATGAGAGATTGAACCGTCCGGGACTCATCCGCCCTCATGGATGCGAGAAAATCCTGAATTTCATCAAATGAAAAATTGCTCAGAAGGTCAGCCAGATCGTCATTTTCCATTTCGTTCATGATATGAGATGATCGCTCAATGCCCAATTTGTGCAAAATCTCTATTTGGAGATCGCTGTCAAGCTCCTGAATAAGAGAGGCAAGCTGCCTGGTGGTCAGGAAGGTGAGAAATTTATGCCGGTGCTTCTCCGGCAGCGTTTTATAGACTTCCGCCATATCATATGGATGCAGTTCATCCATTAATCCCTGAAACTCTTTTTTCCTCAGTTCTTTCAAGCTTTTAATCACAAAAAGCAGAATCTGATTTTCCGTCATTTCCTTGAACACGAATGTCACCCCCTTTATTAATGTTCCTATTATATAAGAATCTCCAAGAAACTGCGAATGCAACATAATATTTATCAAGATTTGCAGGGTTGAATCTTTTTGAAAGCTTAGGGTATAATCTAAACAGAATAAATAAAAGCAGCAACTGACGAGAGCGTGTGGAATTGACCACAAGGAAGCTGCAAGAATCACCTAAAAAGCCGTTCGTCTGGGCAGGGGTAAGGGATCCGTGTATCTATTCCTTGCCTCTTTTCTATTCTCAGGAGGTAATCAGAGTGGAAAACAAGCTATTACTCAATGGCACCCGTGTCGCAACCGATATCAAGGAACAATTGAAAGGAAGAGTGGAAGAGCTGACAAGCCGGGGCGTAACCCCTTGTCTGGCTACAGTTCTTGTCGGCGATGATCCGTCTTCGGCCACTTACGTCAAAATGAAAGGCAACGCGTGTGAAAAATTGGGCATCCTGTCCAAAAGAATTCACCTTCCTGCCGAAATCACTACAGAAGACCTGTTAAAAACCATTCATGAACTTAATGAGGATGAGGCGGTACACGGAATTCTGCTGCAGCATCCGGTACCTTCACACATTGATGAGAGGGCAGCCTTTGAAGCCATTGACATTGAAAAAGACGTGGATGGTGTAACAAGCTGGGGATTCGGACAAACGTCATTCGGCTTTGGAAGCTATCCGTCCTGCACCCCTGCGGCCATTATGGCAATCTTGGATTACTATGATGTCCCTATCGAAGGAAAACACGCGGTTATCGTCGGCAGAAGCCCTATCCTTGGAAAACCGGTTTCCATGCTTCTGCTGAACCGCAACGCTACCGTAACAACCTGCCATTCCCGCACACAAAACCTGCCGGAAATCGTTAAGCAGGCAGATATTGTTGTCGCTGCCGTTGGAAAGCCAAAATTTATTAAAGGTGACTGGATCAAACCAGGAGCCGTTGTCATGGATGCCGGCTACAATCCTGGCAACATTGGTGACGCGGATTATGAAGAATGTGAAAAGAACGCAGGTGCCATCACCCCTGTTCCTGGCGGAGTCGGCCCTGTGACCATCTCCATGCTGCTGAAGCACACCGTTGATGCAGCCGAAAAGAAACTAAATCAGCAATAAGAATAAAAAAGAGCCATGCACCCTTGCGCATGGCTCTTTTTTTGTGTCTGATATCCGTTTTTAGTTTACATAACAAGTGTTTTGGCGCGTAAATGACGAATTTCCGCGGGTATCTGAAAATTAAAATGGCGGGTATTAAGTAAAGACCGGTCCTGAAGTCCCGTTTTTTGCAAGAGCTCATTTACTGTGCTGTCAAAATAAGCGGGCCATCCTTCGTGATCGCCAGGGTATGCTCATATTGTGTGGACAGGGAACCGTCAAACGTCCTTGCTGTCCAGCCGTCATCATCAATTTTCACATAGCGTTTACCGGTGTTTAACATCGGTTCAATCGTCAGCACCATACCCTCTTTTAGCAACGGACCAGTTCCTTTCGGGCCAGCATGAGGGACTTGCGGGTCTTCGTGCATCGAACGGCCAATACCGTGGCCGATAAATTCACGCACTACCGATAACCCCTCGCTTTCCGCATATTGCTGGATTGCATGTGAAATATCGCCGATCCGGTTTCCGATCACTGCCTGCTCAATGCCGAGGTATAAGGATCTCTCTGTGACTTCCAACAGATGCTGTGCTTTTTCCGAAACCTCACCCACTGTGTAGGACCATGCCGAGTCTGCAAGCCATCCATTTAGGTTTACAACCATATCAATCGTTACGATATCTCCCGATTTTAGCTTTTTCTTATTCGGAAAACCGTGGCAAATGACATCATTTACAGATGCACATGTCGCGAACGGATATCCCTGATAGCCCTTTTGCTCGGGAGTGGCTCCATTCTTCTTTAAAAAATGCTCCACAAACGCATCGATTTCGAGCGTTGAAATCCCCGGTTTAATGATTTTTTTGATCTCCTTGTGGCACTCTGCCAAAAGAGTTCCTGCCTCGTTCATTTTTTCAATTTCACGTTTTGACTTATAAATAATCATGTGTTTTCCTTTCCATCCTGCATGATAAGTAGGTTAACTTACTATATTCTTGGTTTCTGCATTTGTTCCCCTGATCGGATGCTTAAAAACAGCGCCAGGCGCAAATCAATGATTGATTTACGCCTGGTGGCTTTGTTTCATTCTTGATTCCACCACCTTGCCTCCAAGCCAGAGAACAAGGATGCCGAATACCGCAAGTCCCAGTTTTAATGGATTTTTTATTACATCCAAAAAGTCATAGCCGATAAAAGATATAATCGCGATCATCACCAGTTTTCCAAGGGTCACCGCAAGCATGAATGTCTTTTGGTTGACTCTTGACAGCCCTGCAATCACATTAATTAAGGCAGAAGGGGTAAACGGAAAACAATAGATGAGAAAAAGAGTTCCAAATCCATGGCGTTCCATCCAACTCAGCAGCTTCGCAATCTTATGATGCCTCGTGACAAAGTGAAGGAATCGCTTTTGTCCGAATTTCCGTACAAGAAAAAAGACGACCAGTGACCCGAGCACTGCTCCCAGCCACGATAAAAGCGCCCCCAGCCAAAACCCATAGGCGGCTGCATTACCAGCTACGATAATGAAAAGCGGCAATACGGGTATGATCGCCTCCAGCAAGGGGAGAAGCACGCCGGGCAAAAAACCTAAATCCCGGTATTGCTCTAAAAAATGCAGAATGTTTTCTTGCGTTAAATACGATTTCCACTCACTCCAATTCATAGCCCGGTCTCCCTTCTTTATAGCATCATAATTTCCATTTCAGCTTATTTTAATCCCATGGCGGATCTCTTTATATGTCGCCAAAATTAGACAGATTTTTAAATAGTTTACCATATTTACGCCATTCGTCCTAGTAACACGTACCTGCAGAGCCGAGTCATCCTCACAAAAAAATCCCCAAAATGGGGATTTTTTCATTCATCCATTAATGCCTTATAAACTTTCAGGTCGAGTTCCTTTGCCTTTTCAGCGTTATAGGTCTTCTCGTATCGGGGTTCCTGAACAATCTTCGCTCCCCAAAACATACTTTCATACACATGCTGGATTTCCACTTCAATCTTTGCCAGTTTAAGAGGTACACCTTTCATCTCCTCTTCCAGTACGGCCGCATTCCCATTGATGGAATAGACGGTTTCAAGCCCTACAACCGTTAAAACAACCTGGGGGTTGGCCTTGATGTTGGCAATGATTCTTGAATTGGTTGTCACCGACAACCGGATTCTTTTTTCGTCACAGCTTTTTACCCAGGAGATGGCCGAAACACCAGGAGCCTTTGAATTGGCTTCCACCGTTCCCAGCAGAACCAGTTTGTCTCCTTGTAAAAACTCAAAAAGCTCACTTGAGAGTTGGGCAGGTACGTCCATTTTCGCCATGTTATTTGCTCCTTATCATGTGACAAAATCAGGCTTTTGCTGTGCCAGTACCGCTTTAGATTGGATAACTGGCTGCCCGGAAGCCGAATCAATAAATTCAGTGGCTTCCGAAAACCAGCTGTCTGGCGCTTTATGGCCCCAAAATGTCTGGCGCCTCGGATCGTTAATATCCCATTTCACCGGCTCAAAATCGGGGTCACATGTCAGATAATCACCGTTATACAGCTCTATGCGATTTCCGTCCGGATCCCGGATGTACAGAAAGAAAGCATTGGAAATCCCATGGCGGCCCGGCCCTCTTTCAATGCAATCCGCATGCCCCATACTCGCCAGAACATCGCAAGCATGAATCAGGCTCAACGGATCAGACAGCCAAAAGCCAATGTGATGCAAACGCGGTCCTTCCCCATTCATAAAGGCAACATCATGGACGGAGGGTTTTCTGTGCAGCCAGGCTGCCCAAATGCTGTCATCTGCAGTCGCAGTGTATTCCGAACAGCGGAAGCCCAGTTCATCATTGTAAAAGGCCACTGTTTTCCCTACATCAGGCACCATGCAGTTTACATGATCGATCCTTTGCATCCGGGCACCTTTATATAAATAGTATTTCTGCAGGCACCGTTCCACCGTTTCCATTCTCGCAAAAAACTCCAATGGTATTCCGTCCGGGTCAGTCGCTTTGAGCGTACGGCCAAGAGCTTTCTGAGCACCCGCTTCTTCCCATTCCGTATGAAGTGTCTTCTTTTTGAAAAGGCTTTCAATTTTCTCCAGGTCATCTTCATGCCAAACCTTGTATCCAATGGAATGAACACCTGGTTTCACCGCTTTTTTTAACACGAGACAATGATGACAATGTTCTTCAAGTCCTCTTAAATAAATGTGCTGGTCATCACTTTCTGTTTCAATAAAGCCAAGAGCATTAACGTAAAAGTCACGCGAGTTATTCAAATCTGTAACATTCATGACGACCCGGGCCACACGAAGAATATTAAAATCCATGACACGCCTCCTTAAATACCGGCATAATTGTGGTCAGACGTTTTCACTCGGTTCAAAAACTCCTGAACCATTTCTTTGTAAGGTTCCTTATTGAACCCATCATAATAAATGTTAGACATTCGCGCCGGGTCACCAAAGAAATAGTATTCATAAAGGGCCTGCCTGCCGCCGAATGAGCTCATGCATACATCCCAGGCGAGGCGGAAAAGCTGGACACGCTCGTAGCCATTGATATTTGCCCCCTGCGTATAACGATGCACAAGTTCTCCGATATCATGTGCCTGAAAATCTGCTTCCGTCGGAATTCCCATCAACCCCGATGCTCCGAGGATACGGACGATCTCCACCATACGCTGATACATCTTCGGGAACCAGTTTCTTGCCGCATTAAGCGGTGCAAAGTCCGGCGTCATGTTCCCATAGGCATCAAGAGAAGCATTTTGCTCGGCCCGGAACAAATGGGATCTCATCGTTTCAAGGATCAGCATTACCTCGGAAGCTTTTTCCTTTACATGAGGGAAAACATCTATACCAATCGCGTCCATAATATTGAGAATGATTCCGAGAACAAATTCTGTTTTAACCGTATTCTTTGCCACCACCTGGTGGGCCATATGCACGATTGCGTTCGTTTCCACATAGGTCCGGTTGCAAATATCGGAACTTCCTCCAACAAAAACGCGCTCCCAGGGAACAAGAACATTATCAAAAACGACGATGGCATCGCTCTCTTCGAACCGCGAGCTTAATGGATGATCCCATTGGTTCCGGCCCTGATCAAAGGATTCACGGCACAGAAATTTCAACCCTTCCGTATTGTTCGGAATAGCAAATGCCATTGCATAAGGATCATCTTCTGAAGCCGCTTTATTGAGAGTAGAAGGAAATACTACGATCTCATCCGTCACACCGCCAAGCGTGGCCAACAGACGGGCACCTTTTACGACAATGCCATCCTTGTTCTTTTCTACGATTCTCGCAGAAAGGTAGGGATCCTTTTGCTCGGACTGCTTTTTCGAGCGGTTGGTTTGTGGATGAATGAGTGTATGAGTAAGACTTACATCATTTTCACGGCAATAATGGTAATAGTTTCGGGCGTTTTCGGCAAACATAGGATCTCCCTGGGCGAAGAAAGAGTCTGCGGTTCCAAACGCCATGACACTCGTATTGAGGTAATCGGGTGTTCTTCCCATCATTCCGCCGGTATAGCGGGCCCACTCTGTGAACATCTCACGCCGTGCGATTAAATCATCCTTTGATTTTGGTGCAATGAAAGACAGGCCCACCTTTTCCCCTGTGGTATCCGAGGTATAGAGCATTTTATCTTCTTTTTTATACTGGAGATCGAACAGGTTTGCGATGGATCGTACAACATTTCGCAAAGCAGGGTGATCAGTTACGTCGCTCACCCGTTTTCCATGAATCCACACATTGTTGTTTGCCGCTTTCAAACCATTTATATATTGTTCTCCCGTGCGTGCAGGCAATGTCGTTCCCTCCTCTTTCTCGTTTTCAGGCCTTTGTATGGGTTGAAGCCGTTTTGTTCTTTTTGCCAAACTGCTGAATGTGATGGTCTCCCACAGCCACATGGACGACCTTCATTTCCGTATAAAATTCAAACGCATAATGGCCGCCCTCTCTCCCGATCCCGGACGCTTTGGAACCGCCAAATGGAATACGGAGATCACGAACATTTTGGGAATTCACCCACAACATGCCCGCTTCCACCGCTCCTGCTACGCGGTGCCCCCTTTTCAGGTCACTGGTCCACACGTAGCCCGCAAGTCCATATTGAACATCGTTGGCAAGCTCAATGACTTGTTCTTCCGTTTGGAATGTCATAACAGTCAGAACTGGGCCGAATATCTCTTCCTGTGCCACCTTCATATCGTTTTTCACATTCAATAACAAGGTGGGTGGAACAAAATTGCCATTGGAGAGATGCTCTGGAATCTGTCCGCTGTAAACTTCACACCCTTCCTGAGAAGCGATGGTTAAGTATCGTTTAACGTTTTCAAAATGGTCTCTGTGAATGAGCGGGCCGACCTCAGTATCCGCGAGAGACGGATCACCCACAATAATATTTCGCACCCGTTCCTTAAGAGCCGCTATAAATCTCTCACTTATGGATTCCTGGACAAACAGCCGAGAATTGGCCGTACACCTCTCCCCGTTAAATGAAAAGATTCCCCATACACAAGCATCCAGTGCGCGGTCAAACTCGCAATCTTCAAAAACAATAATCGGTGATTTGCCGCCAAGCTCCATCGAGTACCGCTTTAATGAATCTGCTCCATTCCGCATAATCTCTGATCCTGTTTTCGTCTCGCCGGTAAATGAGATGAGCTGCACATCCGGATGAGCCACCAATTCGGCTCCGGCCTCTTCCCCAAAACCATGCACAATATTAAAAACCCCTTGTGGAAGACCAGCCTCATGGATGATTTCACCCAATTTATGGGCGGTAAGCGGCGACCATTCCGCCGGCTTGAGCACTACAGTATTTCCCGTTGCCAGGGCAGGAGCAACTTTCCACGTTTCCAGCATAAAAGGCGCATTCCATGGGGTGATCAGGCCGGCAACCCCCACTGGTTTTTGCATGGTGTAGTTAATGAACTCATCGTCAACATGATAAGCCTCGCCCGTCATCCGGTTTTTAACCATTTCCGCATAAAATCTGAAATTATCCGCAGCCCTTCCCACCATTTTTTTTGTTTGAGAGATGGGCAATCCTGTATCCAGCGATTCAAGTTGGGCGACTTGGGCAATATCCCGGTCAATCAAATCCGCAATCTTATAGATGTACTTCAGTCTCTCATTAAGTTTGAATGTGCCCCATTTTCCCTTCTTAAAGGCTGTTTTCGCTGCAGAAACGGCTGCATCGATATCTTCCTTCCTCCCTTGTGAGACCTGATTTAATTCCTCATTGGAATAAGGACTGATATTGGCAAATGTCTCACCGGATAACGACATAACAAACTCTCCATTAATATAATGCGGAACCGGATTCTTAAGATTGCTGCTCATGAACCGCACCTCCTGACGGCGTGTTCCTGCTTCGTCCATCAAGAATCTTATTTTCCAGACTGCCTAGGTAATCAATCTCCAGACGTACCGTGTCCCCCGGATGAACATGAGAGATACCTTTCGGTGTCCCCGTCCAGATCACATCATTTTTTTCAAGCGTCATAAAAGAAGAAATAAATTCAATAAGCTCGGCTATACCATAAATTAAGTCCCTGGTGTTTCCCTGCTGCCGCAATTCACCGTTGACGTACGTGCGCAGCTCAAGGTTATTCACATCAGGAATATCTTCGGCATCCACAAAATACGGTCCGAGCGGTCCAAACGTGTCATGCCCTTTGGCACGGACCGGCGGCCGGTACATGTTATTGACAAAGTCACGCACGGTTACATCATTCGCAATTGTGTAACCGCTTACAAAAGTAAGCGCATCATTCGCTTTAATGTTTCTTCCTTCTTTGCCGATTACCACTGCCAGCTCATTTTCGTAATGCATGTAGGTTGCTCCATCAGGATAGTAAACAGGTGCTTTGTGGCCGACCAAAGAACTGTTCGGCTTGATAAAAAGGACCGGCTCTGCAGGTCTTTCCAAACCGAGTTCATCGGCGTGATCGGCATAGTTCAGTGCCAACCCGATCATTTTATTCGGTATAAATGGAGGCAGCCATGCCTCTGCTTCGTCCATGGCAATCACGCGACCACAGTTCAGCAACAGTCGATCGTCCTGAACCATTGCCGTTCGTTCACGCCCTTCAAAAATAATGCGTGCATGCTTCATTACGATTCACTCCTTACTTGGTTTAACAGTCCGTAACTGTTTAATACAGTGCGTATCTCTTCCTGTATGCTCTTGGCTGGCACATCCATCGGCAGCCTTAGCCTTGGCTTGATTTTCCCCATCATGCCAAGGGCAGCTTTCACCGGCGCCGGATTAGTATCTCTGAACAGAACATCATTCAGTGGCATCAATTCATAATGCAGCTGCATGGCTTCTTCCACGTTCCCGGCTTCCCAGGCATTATAGACCTCGGCGACTTTCCCCGGAAGAACATTGGCAGTTGCGCTGATATAGCCTTTGCCGCCAATGGCCAGCATCGGATAGCACAGCAGCTCAATTCCGGAGAAAAGAAGAAAATCTCTTCCACAGTTTAATAGCACACGATTCACATGTTCAAAATCTTTATTGGATTCCTTTACCCCGATGATATTCGGGCAATCTTCATTCAGCCGGGCCAGTGTTTTTGCTTCCAGATTAACACCTGTTCTTCCCGGGATGTTGTACACGATAAGCGGAATGTCCACGGCCTGGGCCACCGCTTTAAAATGCTTGAACAAGGCGTGCTGGGACGGTTTATTGTAATAAGGGACGATGACCATGGCTGCGTCAGCTCCCATCTCTTGGGCAGCTTTCGTTAAATGAAGTGTCTCAAGGTGGTTGGTTGATCCAGTACCTGGTACAAAAGGCACTCTTCCGGCAACCGCAGAGATTGCCGTTTCCATAACCTGCTCTCTTTCTTCAAGCGTTAAAGAACTTGGCTCCCCCGTGGTCCCCGTAACTGAAATGCCATGGCTTCCACTGTCAATGTGCCAATTGACCAACTCTCTCAACGTTTCGAGATCCAGGCTGTCATCCTCCGTAAAAGGAGTAATCACAGGGGCAATCGATCCCTTTAGTCTTTGCTTTGTTTCTTCAAAGTGAATTTCACTCAACTTCATCTCTCCTTTAACTATTGTCCTTTTATGTGTAATTTCTTAGCTCCCTGTCGTTCTTTTCTTCCAGAAATGCCTGTACGGTGTTCAGCTTATGAGTTCGAACATAAGCTTCAATTTCTGCAAATGGTCTGGCGCCTCTCAGCATATCAATTATTACTTCATGTTCCTCAATCGACTTTTTTGCACGGACCGGTTTCGTCGCTGCTCCCATCTTCCTCACCCGGTCCAAGCGGTTCCAGGTGGATTTAATATTTTCGGTCAAAAAGTGATTATTGCAATATTGATACGTTAAGCTATGGAATTCCCTGTTGCAATTGCCAAACATTAGAAAATCAAAATCATCGAGAGCATCTTTCATTCGGTCGTTAATTGCTGTAAGCTCCTTGATCCTGCCCGCAGGAAAATGCTGTGCTGAGATGGCGGTTGCATAACCTTCGAGCACGGCTAGCACGGAAAGTGTCTCCAGGTATTCTTTTTCGTTAAATGGAGTAACAATCGCTCCACTGTAGGGTCTAAAATGAATCAGACCATCTGCCTCAAGATTTCGAATGGCTTCCCTTACGGGGATAGCACTTGTTTGAAGCTCCCTCGCCAGCTGATCAATGACAATTTTGTATCCGGGTTGATAACGCCCATCGAGGATCCTTGATTTTATGACTTTGTACGCATATTGTTGTTTACTGATTTTGTAATTGTTTTTCATAATAATATGATAATTCAGAATCATATATGATTTCAACCTATTTTTCACTATATCCTATATGATTTGAAATCAAAATTTGTACTGAATAACTGTCTGAATAAAGATTTTAATTTTTCTGACAAAATTTCTTGCTCCTAAAACTTTTCTATGATATAGTAATTCCAACCATTTAGACTTTGATTACATATTCAGTATCTTTGTAGTAAATGTTTGAAAGGTTCTATGGTAATAAAAAGGCACAGGGTGCAAAGTTTTAGGAGGCTAGGAATGCAAACAGGTAAGGTAAAATGGTTCAACGCAGAAAAAGGATTTGGTTTTATTGAAGTTGAAGGCGGAGATGACGTATTTGTACACTTTTCTGCAATTCAATCTGAGGGCTTCAAGACATTAGAAGAAGGCCAGGAAGTTGAATTTGAAATTGTGGATGGCGCTCGCGGACCGCAAGCTGCTAATGTTGTAAAAAGATAAACCCATAAATAAAAGGACCTGCGTAACGCCGGTCCTTTTTTATTTATGTATAGAATTATTCGGGGAAAATAATTTTAAAATGAGTACCTTTGCCCACTTCGCTGGTCGCTTCAATCCGTCCGTTCATTTCTGCTGCCATACGATAGCTGGCCATTAATCCTAAACCAGTACCTGTTGATTTTGTCGAAAAGAACGGGTTTCCCAGCATCCGCAGCTGTTCTCTGCCCATGCCGATCCCTGTGTCCGATATATGTATAATAATCTCCCGGTTCCCTTTCTCTGCTGACAAGGTAACCACCCCGCCTTCAGGTGTAGCTTCGATGGCATTTTTTATGATATTCATCAAGATCTGTTTTAATTTCCCCTGATCTCCGATAACATGAACCTCTTCTTGTCCATTTTGCACCAGCTCCACACCTTTTAATAACGCAAAAGGATACATCACTCCCTTTAAAGAGGACAGTAATTCGGTTATATTCAACCGCTCAATCTTTGACGTATTTGTTTTAACCAGTGATAAATAATCGGAAATAATCGTTTGTGCCCTGTCGATTTCCTCAATCATCATTGTTAAAAATATCTTTTTGTCTTCGGGTATGTATTTTTCTTTTTGAAAAATTTGCATGAAGCCCCTTGCCACCGCCAGCGGATTTCTAACTTCATGTGTTACTGAAGCGGCAAGCTGCCCGACGGAATGAAGCATTTCTGACTGCTGCAACTGAAGGTTCAAAGTGTGTCTGATTCGTTCAATCAGGGAGACAACAGCAATAACCGCACTTGCCTGCAACACCGGGTAAAAGGTATAAACGGCTGTTTTCACTGCATCCCATTTCACTCCTCCGGCGAAATAAAGATAAATATAAAGAAAAATCAGTTTTGTAAGCGTAAGTCCGAATAATATGAATGATACTCTTACAAGTTTTTTCCGGATTGGAAGCCTATGATACGTTTTATACTGAGCGAAAAACACCCACCCGGTCATCAACGCAAAAAAGACGGCAGTCACCAAGCCGTCCCCGCCAAGATAGATCCGGTAAATGATGAGCAATCCTGCCGTCAGGCACCCCGGTACAATTCCACCATATAAAAAACTAATGGTCAGCGGGACATAGCGCAAATCGAAAAATATACCGTTTGCAAAGGGAATTGGGAAACTCATGCATACAAGAAGGACACCTGCATTGATGATATTAAACATAAATAAAGATTTTGGCCGTTTGACATTGGAGTTTTTTGCAAACAATACAAACTGCAAAGCAATAAGCGGAACGAGGATGACCAATAAATTTATGATCAAATGTTCTATCATCTATATATTCCTCCCTCCAGTCCTATTTAGTTATTTCTTCAGGTTTCTCCATTTCCCTTCTCTTTTTTGACAAACTTTGCATATTCATCGGAATCCTTCCTTACTTCATTGTAGCAAAGAATCATAAGCAGAAGACCGCTCACTACAGAAATTAAGTAAAAGCCAAAACTGGCTCCAGGAATAAAATAGAAGCCAAGAAAACAAATAATGGCCATCAACGCCAACAAGTCGAATAACCAGGACTTCAGCATAAAGCCTCTCCCCCACATCATTTTTTAACAGTTTATTCTTCCACTCTATTCCTGTGTTTGTCTTTTATTTATCAGATTGTCTTTGATTAAAATGCATGATTTTTTTTAATATCTCATTCTTATCCTGTTCACTGAACAAGCCCAGATGATGAAGAAAAATGGTATAGTTCTCCACTCTTTTTAACGGGTTAAATTGGCTCCAATTCATTATCTTTGACCTTTCTTTCCTCAGGGAAACTTTTTTTATTATAATAAACATCATATGCAGAGGAAGGAAACGTGGACACACTATTTCTCTATTAAAATATTTTATTAGTCGAATATTAAAGTTTGAAATGTCGAAAATTGTGGAATCGGTTACTAGTATCCTAAAAAAAACAGCATCGAGAATACAATTAAAGGAGCTTTTGCCTGTG
The DNA here is from genome assembly GCF_004127935.1 of Fictibacillus sp. S7. Taxonomy (NCBI): domain Bacteria; kingdom Bacillati; phylum Bacillota; class Bacilli; order Caryophanales; family Fictibacillaceae; genus Fictibacillus; species Fictibacillus sp. S7. The sequence continues at coordinate 1,513,314 of NZ_QJKL01000001.1, forward strand.
AGACCTTATCAATTCTTTGAACTGGAAGGGTACAACAGGAAGCCGTTTCAATCCAAAACAATCGCGCTGTATTCCTGTCAAAGTAATACGTTTGAACGAACGAGGTGGCTGACACTCTTTCAAAGTCGCTTAACGTCTGTTCAGTCATTGATGAACCAATTGTGTTTGGAAATTGAACAGCTGTACAGTGAAACCAGTTGTACCATCATGCTGTTCAACCCGCAGAAGCAATGTTTTTATGTAGGAGCTTCACCTTCCCAATCGGACCGGTACATTCAATCCTTAAATGGAATAACACTCACAGTCAATCAACACGAAAAAAAAAGACTTCCCCCTCCCATCCATACCATCTTGTCGATCAGCAAAGAATTCTGCGATCACTTATTTCTCTCCGAGCTTGCCAGTCATTGTGTCATCCCTTTTTATCATTACGAAACCCAACAACTAATTGGACTATTTGTTGTAAATCTGCCTTGTGAAACCCATTTATCCAATCAGCTGCTTTCTGGTCTTTGTCATCGGACGGCAATTATGAGCCTGGAAATGACACAGGCCGCTGGCCAGTAATGAATGAGCAATTATTCCTTTTTATAACAACAAAAAAAAGCCGTTTCCACGGCTTTTTTTCAGGTACAGACAAAGGATGAAATTCGGTTTGTATCCATGCCAAAGTAATTCCATCTAAAGCCGTTCCACCGGAAGCCTGCGATCGAGCGAAAACCGGCAAATGTCAGCCATGCCCAAAATCCCTGTCCATTGTTTAGCCAGATGTATACATACCGGAACAAACATGGCCGTATGGCACCAGGGTCTACAGCAAATGTCCCCGCTTGCCCGGACAGTGATGCCGGTGATGCTTGCGGTACAAAAGTTGGCGGTGGTCCCGGTGGGTAGCTTCCTCCCTGGCCAGGTGGCGGTCCAGGCGGGAAGCCACCCTGACCCTGCTGCTGACCAGGAGGTGGTCCTGGTGGAAAACCTCCCGGGAATTGCCGGCTTCCCTGGCTCCCTGGAAATTGAAACTGTCTGTTATTCAAAGTCTCATCTCCCTTATGTGTACTACCGTACATCCTATGTCCTCCTGTCCAATGTGTATAGGCAACGGGCTACGTTTGGAAGAAAGTTGGCCGGAGGTTTCGGAGGTTTGTTCACTCTTCAATAAGGGGTAAAGAAGTAAACAAAAGGAGGGATCGCATGTCTCGTATAAAAAGCGGAATAAAAGGTGCAGTTGTTGCCTTTTTAATCAGAGAAGGAAAAAGAAAAGTCCTTCCTTACGTCATAAAAAAAATTAAAAACCGACACAGGTGAAGTGACCCAAAGAGGGTCACTTCTTTTTATGTAGTCCCAAACGTAGAATGGTTGTCGCTGCCCACAGCTTTGTTTTTCACTTTCTGTCCAATCTGAAAAAGGGGCAGTGCCAGAAGAGAAAGAAGGCTCAGGCATCCAAACACATAGAATCCATGCGTAAAACCAAACGACTTAAGCAGCAATCCCCCAATCCAGGGCCCCGCACTGAAACCGATGGAGCGAAACGACATGGCCCCAAAATAGGACCCGCGCATATGATCGGGAGCCAAATCATCCAGAAGGACATCGCTGACCACAAATACGATAATCTCTCCAAGCGTTAAGACTATCATTGAAACAACAAGGAATATCCAATTCGACGAAAGGCCAAACCCTACAAGGGCAAGACTGAAGGCGCCACTTCCAATACGCAGGGCAAACATTGGATCAAATCTCTTTACATAATTCGTAACGGGATACTGAAGCACTAAAACGGTAACGGCATTGGTTACAATAAGGTAGGAAAACAGGGTTACTCCATGGTGGAATAACGGTGAACTTCCCATATATTGTGCAAGCGTGGAATCCATTTGTGCCTGTGCCATGAGCACCACAATATTCCCGAGCAAGAAATACAGCAGTACTTTGTCGCGGCTGATCACATGAGCAGCCATTTTTAAGGTTAGTTTCTTTTCCTGCTGTGGCTGAAGACTGTTTTTATATTTTTTCATTAGAAACATTACCACTAGGGCATATAGAAAATAGACAGCTGCGGTAATAAAAAAAGTCGTCATGGAACTTGAGCTGCCAAGATAGGTTCCCGTAACAGGCCCTAGAGCCGCTCCTGCATTAATCGCAAAGTAACGGGCATTGAACACACTCAACCGGTTTTCCTTTGTGGTCACATCCGCCAGCAATGCCCGGGAAATCGGCTCAAACCATGACCGGCACAATCCGTTTAATGAATTCAAAACGAAAAAACTCCACACCGTATCGGCCACTGCGAAACCAGCGAAGACCGCACTCCATGTAAAGATGGCGATAATCATGACCGGAAAGCGTCCAATCCGGTCGGACAAATAGCCACCGATAAAGCCGCCAAACGTCCCGGTCAACGCGCTGATCCCAATAATCAGGCCGATAGTCTCCGGCTCCATTCCTTTCTCCTTGTGAAGGAAAATAGCCAAAAAAGGCATCGTCATAAAAAAAGCTGCCCTTGAAAAAAAGGTCCCCATTATTATCGTTGTTACTACAGGATGCCAATGGCGAAAAAACTTATTCTTCATTTTCCATACCCCATGTCCCTATTTGTTAACTGCCCTCTCTTTTTAATTTATCATGACTTCCATTCCTTACCTATCTTTTTATTTTCTCTTATAAAGAGTGAAACCTTTTTTACGTATCCCACGTCTAATAGAATGTAACCCCCTTTTTCAAATAGAACATAAAAAAAGCCCCTGACCAGGGTTTTTTTTATGATTTCTCAAAAAAAACATTAGGCTTTTTTTATGTTTGTGAAAAAAAGCACAGGGTTTTTTTTATGTTTGTGAAAAAAGCACAAGGCTTTTTTTATGTTTTTGAAAAAAAGCACAGGGTTTTTTTATGTTTGAGAAAAAAAGCACAGGGTTTTTTTATGTTCTTCAAAAACAGCAAAAAGGGCTTTGATGCTTATCAAAAAAATCACATATTCAACTCTCTCTATTTCAGGTTTGATATATTGTACTCATCCCTATCAACCCCCTTTTTCATCGTAGAATGAAAAAAAGAGCTTTGCAGGCCATACCTGCAAAGCTCTTTTTACGTTTAGTAGCACTCATCGCCTTCACAAAATTGCATCTTTTCGTCTCTGATTCCGCACCGAATGGCTTTTTCGATCGCTTTTTGAGGATAAAGCCCTTTTAACTTTCGGTCACCAATGACCATAGTTGGAGCGGCTGTAATGTTTTCAGTTTTAGCTTCTTCCCGTATTTGGTTCAATTTTCGATCATACTCTTCAGAGTCCAAAACTGCACGAAATGAATCTTGGTCAAGTCCTGATTGTTCTGCAATCTCTGTCAGGATTTGTTTAGAGCCGATATCCCGTCCCTCTTCAAAGAGAGCAGAAAAAACACGTTTTACATAATCTTGGGCTCTGCCTTGTTCTTTTGCATAAATGTACCCTTGAAGGGCTAAATGTGTATACGGTAAGGACGTTTCTTCAGGATGCTTGATTGTGATCCCCAATTCTTTCGCATAGGGGAGAACGGAAGACTTCCAGCTTTCTTTCACATCTTTCCATTCTTTTGTTGGCGAAGGAAATGGGTGCAGTTCCAATGGAACCCACTCTAATTCAACATCCTTGCCTTCCGCGGCCCTCTGAATCACAGATTCCGCAAGATAGCAGTAAGGGCATGTAAAATCAGAGTACACTTTAAGTTTCACAGTCATATGACACACCTTCCTCGCGATAATCGGAAAGGGGTTACCCTGTCCTTATTCATATAATAGCAGAGCTATCTACAGAAATGTACTATTCAGCTTAAGGCAAAAGTGATATATTTAGAAGGTCTTTGCCCATATAGCACTATATATAGATAAAGATAAATATATACATATATACACAGTATCAAACAGGGGGAAAAGTTTAGTGATTTTAATGGCAGGAATGATAGGAACAGGCAAAACTACCTTTGCCGAGCTGATCAGCTCAAGGCTGGGAAGTGAGATATATTATGAAAGTGTGGGAGACAACCCCATTTTGCCTGATTATTATGTGAATCCAAAGCGGTGGGCATTCCCTCTGCAGATCTATTTTTTAAATACCCGTTTTAAAACGATTCGGCAGGCATCAAAAGCACAGGACAATGTGCTTGACCGCAGTCTGTATGAAGACCTGATATTTGCCGAATTGAATCATGAAGCCGGAAATATGAGCAAGCTGGAATTCGAAACGTATAAAGACTTGCTTGAAACGCTTATGCGGGAATGTGCTCCATCACCTGACACGCGCCCTGATCTTTTGATCTATCTGGACAGTGACCTTCCGACCGCTTTATCCCGCATCAAAAACCGCGGACGTGATTATGAACAGGTTGAAAACCACCCTGAGCTTTTCGACTATTATAAGACGTTGCACGGAAAGTATCAGGAATGGATCAAACACTATACAAAAACGCCGGTTTTGATCATAGACAGCACGAAATACGACTTGCATGATCCACAGGATGCCGAGAAGGTCCTCAGTCAGGTTAAGGAAAAACTCCTCTCTCTTGAACCGGTAGCCGTTTAATTGGAACAATGAATAATCAGCTCCTTCTTAAAAAAGACTGGTACTAACAATAAAACGAGGAGCTGACTATTGCTCTGTAGAACCATACCGCAGAGCAGCTTTTTTTTGCTTCATTTTAGTCAAGAATCCCCATGGATTCTATGTGTTCGCGTGTTAGGGGCTGACCATGATCATGGATAAATTGGTAAATGTCTTTTAACGCCTCGTCATAACGGTGATTGTCAGGATCGTTATGATAAGGGACATAAGGAACGTGAGATCGCCAAAACGTATCCCTGGCAGCTTCATCACATGCCCTGAATAACTTAGTAAGACGGTTAACCTCTTCACTCGTTGCTTCGATTTCAAACTCAAAACTGGAAACCGTTTTGTCTGAATGAACTTCTCCTGTTTCCACGTTCACATAATACGGCTGCTTTTCCAGAATCATCACTCCCGCTTTTTTCTTTTATCATGTTTCACTTCCTGTAAAAACATGCATTGCCATCAGTCCCTGCAAAACAAAAAAAGCAGATCCTGTTGGATCTGCTTTAATTATTCCCCCGGTATACATATTGCTCTTTTGGAGCGGATGTTTGTTTCCAGGATTGGACCTTAACATACGGAATATTCGTTTTAAACGGCTGATAATAGATCTCTGATATCTTGCCTTTTACCGTAATCCAGTCATCATCTTTAAGCTTCACGCCATCCGGCATTTCCACCATCATTCCATATACGCCCGAATCAGCGACACAATGGATAATGCCAAACCGAAAGATAAAGAGCTGGTTCTTTTTCGTATCCGGATCATTGTACACAAAACCCTTAAACGAGATGGTTTTATCTTGAAAATCCCCCGTATAATTATAGATCGTTTCCATTCCTTTAAGAAAGTTCGTATCATTCAAAGCAAGGGTATCATATTTCGTATATTTCTTTTTTTCCTTCCTCATCAGCTTGTCATAAGCATCCTGGCCATAATATACACTGGTGTCCGGACGCAGAAACTGATTCTGTGCATAAGGATCCCCTTTGGACTCCTGATTGACAGGGAAGTGAAACCCTTTTGCTTTTACAATATTTGAATCCATGGTGGCAACCGGGAGAAAGATACCGGTAATGACCGGAAAAGCAAAAACGGTATATACAAACAATTTTTTATACCAAGTATCCTCAACGGAATGATCATGGTCGCAATGATCGCAGCTATGGCCGCCTTCATCTTCCTTCACGGCATTCCGAAATTGCACGATGGTCAAAAGAGCCAGTGCGAACATAACGCTGAATGACAGGTACGAATATTTCATATTAATATACTTACTTATATTTCCGGTCGCATGAAGCTGCATAATCAAAAAAGTGAATCCCATTAACAGGCATCCCCGCATCATAATGCTACACCTCCCTAGAACAGCATCGAATATAAAAACACTACAACAGACAATGAAACAACGGTAACGAGCACCAGCTTTGTTTTAAATGCCGAGAGCATCATCAATAAATTTTTCATATCAAGCATCGGACCGAATACTAGAAAAGCAACGATCGACCCTGTGGAAAAGGTACTTCTGAAGGAAGACGCGATGAACGCATCAGCTTCTGAACACAGAGATAAAACAAACGCAAGTCCCATCATGACAAGTGACGAGGAAGCCTGTCCCTGACCGATGGCAAGAAGAGTTGAGGTTTTCACATACGTTTGGACCGCTGCAGCAATCAGTGAACCGATCACCAGGTATTTTCCCATGGAAAAGAATTCTTCAACCGCATGATTTAGCGTTTCACCAAGTTTTTGTTTAACGGAAAGCTTTTCATGCGTGTGATGATGATGTTCTGGTGTAATTTTCAGGCCATCTCCCTTATAAAAGAAAGCGAGAATCAAACCAACAACAACAGAAACGACAACAGCTCCTCCGGCCCGATATAAAGGCATGGACCAGTTGCTTCCAAAAGCGACGTAGGTCGAAAAGAGAACAACTGGATTGATGATCGGACCCGTCAGCATAAAAGCAACCCCGGCGTAGATAGGCACCCCTTTTTGAACAAGGCGCCTTACAATAGGCACAATTCCGCATTCACATGCAGGGAAAAGGGCGCCAAGAAAAGAGGCGAACAATACGGCAAGAACCGGGTTTTTCGGCATAATTCTAGCCACCAGTTCCTCTGATACAAAGATTTGGATGATACCTGCAATAAAAACCCCGAGCACTACAAAGGGCAGTGCTTCTATTAATATGGATATAAAAATGGTATTCATCTGCAAAAAAGATTGCGGCAATGATAAAAAGAGCATAGTTTGCCTCCTGGATGATAAACTACTGCAGTTACTATACGGCAATATGGACAAGTCGTCCATATGTTTCATGCCGGAAATTGACGCGTTCCATTATATCAATCCTCCTGATTGAAGAAGAACATCGTGTGAATTATTACACAGAACGCTATCAGAACATTAAAAAAAGCCCGTGATACGGCATCACGAGCTTCATTTGTTCTTCTTATTTCACCAAATATTTTTCAATGTCATCAAGCATCAGGTTCGCTGCCTTCACGCCTCCTGCTGTATTCCAGATGGCATCAGAAACCTTGTGGACGTTGCCCTGTTTCACTGCCTTTAGGTTTTTCCAGAGCGGATCATTGGTCCATTCTTTTTCCTGTTTGGTCGCTCCTCCGTCCCCTGCTTCATAAGTAAAGTAAAACAGTTCATCACCATCCATTTGCGGAATTTGTTCTTTCGTTACTTCTGCTGCAAAATTATCCTTGCTTTCCACCTTCGGGCGTTTAAAGCCAAGCTGGTCAAGGATCACACCGGAAAACGAGTTGGATAAGTAGATGCGGGAAACCCCTGGCATGAAACGGACAACAGATATCTCCTTGTTCAGGTTATCTCCCGCTTTTTCACTGATCTTATTTACGCGCTGATCGTAATCACTGATTACCTTGTTTCCTTCTTTTTCTTTATTTAATGCTTTGGAATACAATTTGAAATTCTTTTTCCAGTTGCCGCGCAAATCTTCTGCAAAAACAGTAGGTGCAATTTTATTTAATTGATCGTAAATTTTTTCTTGTCTCATTTTATTTCCAATAATAAGATCCGGTTTAAGGGAAGCGATCTTTTCCAGATTAACCTGGCTTTCGTCACCAACCACCTCTACACCTTTCATATCATCTTTTATGTGATCATACCATGGATCGCCGAGCCAGGATTTAACGGCTCCAGCAGGTTTTACCCCCATTGCCAGCGCCGCTTCTGTTCCTTCATTCGTCAAAACAACAACGCGTTTTGCGCTCTTTACCTCGGTTGTCCCCATCGCATGCTTAACACTGTATCCTTTAGAATCTTCTCCGGATGATTCCTTTCCATCATTCCCTCCGCAAGCTGCCAAAAGCATCAGCGAAAGAATGGCTATAATCATTCCCCATTTTGAATATGTAGATTTTGCGGTATTCAAATTTCTTCTCCCCCAATTGATAATGAATTTCATTTACAGACAAATCATACCTGAAAGTAAAAATAAAAGTCAACAGTAATTGATAATGATTTTCAAATTCATTGACATGCTGCTTTATCTTTTTTAAACTATAATTGTAAATTTCTAATAATGAGGTCCTTATGAACGGAGTAATTCAATCATCAAAAGCGAAGATTGCCATTCTCGCTTTGGCAGTTCTTTTGTTGGCTGTCTGTATGGCACTTAGTGTTGTATTTGGATACACCGACACAAGCTGGAAAACAGCTGTTGCAGCATTCACTGATTTTAATGGATCCAATCAGCATCTTATTATACGAAATGCCCGTCTTCCCCGCGCTTTGATCGGTGCGGCAGTTGGAATTTCACTGGCATTGGCCGGTGTGCTGCTGCAGGCGGTGACACGGAATCCAATTGCATCCACTGATATTTTCGGATTGAACGCGGGAGCTGGTTTTTTTATTGTAATGGCTGTCTCATTCTTTCAAATCAGTTCTCTTCAGCAATTCACCTGGATTGCGTTTCTTGGTGCTACTGTCTCGGCTTTGGCCGTATACCTATTGGGTTCTGCCGGGCGCAGCGGTTTAACGCCAATAAAAATGACACTGGCTGGTGCAGTTATTGCTGCAATGTTTGCCTCTCTTACACAAGGAATGCTTGTGGCCAATCAAAAAGCGCTGGAAGAAGTACTATTCTGGCTGGCAGGATCGATACAGGGCAGAAAACTGGAATTTCTATATCCGGTGCTTCCTTATCTTCTGATTGCCTGGATCGGTTCCTTGCTGATGTTCCGCCAGCTTAATACCTTTTTACTTGGTGAAGATGTTGCCAAAAGCCTCGGCCAGCGGACACTGCTCTTTAAGGTCCTGGCCGGTGTCTTGATTGTGCTACTTGCCGGTGGATCCGTCGCAGTGGCGGGCCCAATCAGTTTTATCGGTATTGTTGTTCCTCATTTCGCCCGTTATCTTGTAGGAAATGACCATCGCTGGGTTATTCCCTTTTCCGCTGTATTTGGCGGGATACTGCTGATCACTGCCGACATTGGCGCCCGATACATCGTACTTCCGGAAGAAGTTCCGGTTGGTGTGATGACCGCCTTGATCGGTACGCCGTTTTTTATTCATATCGCCCGAAAAGGATCGTTTAAATGAGCAAGTATATTACAGCAAGGTCCAAAAGATTTTCGTTTCTAATAGAAAAAAAAACCCTGTTCACTTCACTGATTCTCATTTTTATAACAATGGCCATCATGTCGGTAAGCATCGGGGTTGGGGAGCTGTATATATCTCCTCTGGACGTCATAAAGTCATTAACTGGGACTGGTGCTGGCATTAACAATGTTGTTATACATGAATTCAGGCTTCCCAGAATACTGATTGCGGTGATTGCAGGGGCTTCCCTCTCTCTGGCAGGTGCCATTTTGCAGGGGATCATCCGAAACCCACTCGCTTCGCCAGATATGCTTGGCATTACATCAGGCGCTGGCTTTGCCGCCGTTACCTTTATAACGGTCTTCAGCAGCCAAAGCAACAATTTGACAGTGAGCATCGGTTATTTGCCTGTTGCTGCTGTAACCGGGGCATTTCTTATGGGAGCCTTGATTTACCTGCTTGCCTGGAAACGCGGAATTTCACCGGTAAGGCTGATCTTAATTGGTGTGGGCCTGATGACCGCAGCCCAGGCCCTGACAACACTCATGATCGTACTCGGACCCATTTATGCTGCTCCGCAGGCAACGATCTGGCTGACTGGTACGGTTTATGCGACAAACTGGAAAGATGTATATAGTCTATTGCCGTGGTTTCTTATCCTGACACCTCTTTTGCTTGCATTCGCAAGAAAACTGAACGTTCAGGAGCTCGGTGATGACGTGTCCGCAAGTCTTGGGCATTCCGTGAACAAGAACCGTTTTTTATTACTGCTGATTAGTACGGCCCTTGCTGGCTCGGCCGTCGCTTTTACAGGAGCCATCGGATTTGTTGGCCTGGTTGGGCCGCATATTGCCAGAAGGCTGGTTGGCTCTTCCTTCGGCGCACTGCTTCCTGTATCCGGCTTTCTTGGGGCCATTATCGTATTGCTCGCTGATTTGGCCGGTAGAACAATTTTCTCGCCGCTGGAAGTTCCAGCAGGAGTTTTCAGCGCTGCCATCGGTGCTCCCTATTTTATTTACCTGCTATTTAAAAATCATGGTTAAGGAGCGATCTCATGTCCATTCTTGAAACGGAATCTCTAACATTATCTTATGGAAAAAAACCTGTGATTCAAGACCTGAATCTTTCGATACCAAAAGGGGAAATCACCGTTTTAATCGGCAGTAACGGGTGTGGAAAATCGACACTTTTGCGTTCCATGGCGCGCCTTTTGGCACCAGAAGAAGGAGCAATTCTTTTAAATGGGAAGGACATCGCCAAACGTTCAACAAAGGACGTGGCAAAAGAGCTGGCTATTTTACCACAAGGACCAGTAGCACCGGAGGGCCTGACTGTTCTCCAGCTGGTTAAACAAGGAAGGTACCCATACCAATCATGGTTGAAACAATGGTCCAGGAAAGACGAAGAGGCGGTTACACAGGCTTTGAAGGCAACTAATATGCTTGAATTTGCAGAAAGAAGTGTTGACTCTCTCTCAGGAGGACAAAGACAGCGTGCGTGGATTGCTATGACCCTTGCCCAGGGAACGGAAACCATCCTTCTCGACGAACCGACTACCTATTTGGACATGACACACCAGATTGAAATACTTGATCTGCTCTTTGAGCTGAATGCAAGGGAAAAACGCACCATTGTAATGGTCCTTCACGATCTTAACCTGGCATGCCGGTATGCCCACCATCTTGTGGCCATCCAGAATCATTCTGTAGCCGCTCAAGGCTGTCCTGAAGATATCATGAATGAAAAACTGGTTGCTGATGTTTTTCATATGCCATGCAAAATTATTGAAGATCCTTTATTCGGTACACCAATGTGCATTCCATACGGAAAGGGGAGAATCGCGAAAAATGGCTTACCCACAGCACAATATGCCTAACCTTAACGGCTGGTCCCTTTTGGAAAGGACTGATATTGAAAAACGCTCCAGCTTTAAATTCCATTTTTCAAATGAAAAGGCTGCCTTTCCGGCCTCTCTCCTATTAAATAAAGAACGCATGCTTTCCTATATGGAAACCGTGGGTGATAAAATCGGTTCCAAAGAGAAAAGAGTCATCGCGTCTATGTTCTTTAAGCGCTATGTTTTCTGCATTCTCACCTCTTCCCTTTATGCCTTGTCAATGCTGAATAAGCAGTTTGATATTCGTCTGGAAAATGTGGTGATCATTGAAGAGGAAGATAGCGAAAAAGAACACAGCTGGCTGCCGTCTTTTTCTCTGCAAAACAGTGATGGGATGCCTATGGCCGGAAACCGGGAAAATTGGAGATCATCGGTTGTTGAAACACTTTTCGCCAAAAACATATCGGTGATGCTGGATTACTTGGCTGCAAGCACAAAAGCATCGAAAGCGATGCTTTGGGAGAATGCGTTACTTTATATCGCCTGGCTATATAACACGTGGAAAGGCGAAAACCATCCTTCTGAAATTCATGAAAGGTTGATAGACGACTACCAATTTCTTATGGAGCAGGCGCAAGGCTTTCACTTTGGAACAGCCTCCAATCCTTTCATCGAATTGGCTGCCAGATATGAAGACCATCAATTTCAGCAGCGAAAAACATGCTGCCTGTACTACCGGACAGACGGTGGCACTTGCTGCAATACATGCCCATTAAAAAAAGCCGACTGATCTTCTGAATATCAGCCGGCTTTTGTTTGTATGATAAGTATAATGGGTATCACAAGAATAAAGAGATTGAAGGAGGGCATTATTTTGGTCATCATCTGGATTAGCATTGCAATTGTTGTCGCAGCATTGGTCTTCCTTGGAGTCTATGCTGTTAAACTAATGAAATCAAGCAAATCAACCATCGAAAACTTAAACCGTACCACTCAGCTGATGCAGGCGGAAGTAAATGACGTCACGAACCAGACCGCACTGCTCAATCAAAAAACCGAGTATTTGAAATACGACGTCTACAATAAAACACAAAGCATCAAAAGTGTAGGAGAATCTGCAAAGGAATTAAAAGAGAACGCGACGGAGTTGTTTAAAACCGTAAAACGATAATGGCCGCAAGCCCAGTCCAGAGGCTGCGGCTTTTTACATGTTTAAAGTTTTACAAGACCGTCTGCAATCCGGTTATAATCTTCGATGAGGCTTTGGACCACCTGCTTTGCCGGCCTTCTTTTGGCCAGCGGGGCACCCTGCCCTGCCCATAGGGACATATACCCTTTTTCTCCCCGGCTGGCAGCAGCTTTCCTAAGGCCGGAAGTCAATGCATTTTGAATGGGATATGGAGGAAGGTTGTCAACCGCTGTCATCTCTTCCATAAAAATATTTGTAATGCCTCTTGCCATTTTGCCCGAAAACGCTTTGGTCAGCCTCATATCCGTTTCCTTCGATTCCAGCACGGCTTCTTTATGCAAATGATGAGCTCCGCTTTCTTCTGCTGTTAAAAAAGCGGTACCCAGCTGGACAGCGCTTGCCCCAAGCGCCAAGGCGGCAGCCATTCCCCTGGCATCCATGATCCCGCCGGCGGCTAATACTGGAATAGAAACCGCATCAGCAATTAAGGGAATCAAGGTCATTGAGCCAATCAGTGCCTGCTCTTCGCTTCCAAGAAATGTCCCTCTATGGCCTCCTGCTTCACTTCCCTGGGCCGAGATGGCATCGATGCCTACTGCTTCGAGACGGACCGCCTCTTCCACGGTGGTGGCAGTGGCAATCGTAACCACGCCTTCTTGTTTCAGCCTGTCGATTATTTCTTTGGTCGGCGCATTGAATGTAAAACTGATGACTGGTACTTTCTCTTCCATTACCACATCCAGCTGGTCCTCAAAATGAGACGTCCATCCGGTAAACCTGGACGACTTCTCCATTCCCAGCCTTTCTTTAAATCCTTCGAGTGTTGCTTCCATTTTTTCAGTCTGATCTCTGTCAAACGTAAATTCCTCCGGCAGAAAAAGGTTGACTGCAAAGGGCTTGGCCGTCATTTCCTTGATGCTCTTGATTGCGGCTTTTACGTCGTTGGGCGCCATATAACCCGCTCCCAACGTACCTAATCCGCCGGCATTGGAAACTGCCGCTGCCAACTCCGGCGTTGCCGGGCCACCGGCCATTCCAGCCTGCACAATAGGATATCGAATGCCGCACAGTGAAGTAAAAGATTGATTCATAGCTACACCGCTCCATCCTTATTTTTTTGATATGTACTTCTCCAACAAGTGTAACAAAAAAACATGCATACTGTCCGCATGTTTACGTTTTCATTCGGTTGAACTGACGATAGACCTGCTCAATCACCCGCTGGATATTCTCCTGTTTGTATCCGCATTCCCTCATGGCTCTGGAAATACAGTCGGCCACCTCCTCTTTTTCTTGTTCCCTTCTCATTCTCATAAGCACCTCATTGATTTTTTTGTTTCTCGCCAGCTCATCCATTCTCCTCACCCGCCCGCTTTTTTTTGATAAATGTATGACCATAAACATAGAAAAAGACCCTTGAGACAGGGCCTTTCTACGAGCAGTATGATTTATTTTTTTCCTTTTCTTACTTTAAGGACGATCAAAATGAAAAGGATGACAATGGCGCCAATGGCAATCCCCCTCGTAAATGGAGCGGCAATCGTTTTAATGTCTTCCCAATTGCTTCCCAGCTGGCTTCCCAGATAGATAAATAAAATCGACCAGGGAATGATAGCCAGCAACGTATAGATCGTGAATTTAGAAAATGACATTTTTGCAATGCCTGCGGGAATTGAAATGGCATGCCGGACAACAGGAATGAAACGGGCAAAGAAAATGACACCATTGCCGTATTTCTCAAACCAGCTTTCTGATAAATCGATCTGTTTCTGACTGATCAGGATATACCTTCCGTACTTTTCCAAAAAGGGTCTTCCGCCATAATATCCCATCCAATATAAAAACAACTGGGCGATGGTTCCTCCGATTGTTCCGGCAATAACTGAACCGGCAAAACTCAGATGTCCCTGCGAAATGAGATAGCCCGCATACGACAAAACCAACTCGCTTGGAATAACCTCTACCATAAGACCAAGCGCAATTCCGAGATATCCAAGCCCCACAATCCACTCCAAAAGTGACAGTACCATTTCTTTCATTGCATTTACCTACTCTCTGTATAGTAATAGCTTGTCCGGTATTACCGGCTGCCCAGCACGAACCCAGCCAACGCAGCCAGTATGCCGACGATGTAACTCAGTGCCAAATATAGAATCAGCACGTCCCATTGCTTTTTTCGATATAATTGAATGTTCTCCAGCTTAAGTGTGGAGAACGTTGTGAATGCCCCCATAAATCCTATTCCAAAAAACAGTCTGATAGAATCAGAAGGTTCCATTCCAGTAAGCCATCCAAGCAAAAAGGAGCCTGTAATGTTCACAAACAACGTTGCCAGGGGAAATGCAGTAACAGTATGTTTTTTCACCCATTGGCCAATTCCGAAACGGAACACAGCGCCAAAAAATCCCCCCGCAGCCACAAGCAACATGTGAGTCACAATGCGGTCCCTCCTTTGGCGACTCTGCTTCCTAAACGAAAACCTGCCCAGCACATGAAAAGTCCGCCGATTAAACTGAGCAAGATGTAAAGAAGAGCCGTAGCGGTCTGTCCGGTTTGGAAGAGCTGAATGTTTTCTACACTAAAGGTGGAAAACGTGGTAAACGAACCGATCAGACCCGTACCAACGACCAGGGATGTATACGGATTTGCGGATGAGCGTCTCCCGAGCCGGAACGTAAGATAACCAAGCGCAAATGATCCGGCCATGTTGGTCAGGAAGGTAGCAAGCGGAAATCCGCCTCCCGAGATATCACTCACCGCAAGGCCCAGTCCATAGCGCAGAAGCGCTCCGGCCATACCTGCAATCCCAACCCATATATACAAAAGCACAAGCTTTCAATCCTTTCTTTATGCGCGCTCATTAAACAAAACAGACTCCTGCAGGAAGTCCTGCAGGAGTTCAATATCTCCGTTATTCAGTTTATCATGTTTACTTTCAGGAGAACAATAATCAATCATGTTTAAAGATCGTCAAATCCATTTGCATCCGATACCTTTGTATATTGCCGGGGCTTTTGTTCGAAAAAATCACTCTTGCCGCTGTCCACATGCTCGTACGCCCTGATCCATTTCATCGGATTTTCCCTGAATCCCTGGAACGGCCGTTCTACCCCGAGTTCATTCACTCTTTTGTTGGCCATAAATTTAATATACGCTTCAAGCTCCGGCATGTTCAGTCCGGCAAATCGGTCACCGATGATGTAGCGGGCCCACTGTATTTCCAGCTCTGCCCCCTTTTTAAAGGTTTCCTGTACGAAACGCTCCGTTTCTTCATTGTCCAATTCCGGTACTTCTTTCTGCAATTCTTTAAAGATTTGGCAAAACAGCCGGACGTGAAGCTGTTCATCACGATTAATATAATTAATCATCGTGCTCGTACTCATCATTTTTTGGTTTCGCGCCAGGTTGTAGAAAAAGGCAAAGCCCGTATAGAAATTCAAGCCTTCAAGGACAACATCATAGACAATCGATTCCATAAATGTTCTCGATGTCGGATTTTCCGTAAACCGCGTATATCCCTCTGCTATAAAATCATTTCGTTCCCGCAGTACTTTATCATGCTTCCAGTACTCAAAGATTTCATCCTGCTTCTGCTTGTTTACAAGGCTTGAAAGCACATAGGAATAGGACTGGTTATGGACGACCTCCTGGAAGGAAAGCACAGTCATCAGCGCTGAAAGGCTTGAATCGGTGAGATACCCGGCAGCCCTGGAAGAATAGTCGGTTTGAATGCTGTCCAGAAAAGCCAAAAGCCCGATAATTTTGTTAAACGTATCCTTCTCCTCGCCGGAAAGCTGCTGATATTGCTTTACGTCGCCGGACATATTGATCTCAAACGGAGTCCAAAAATTAGCCAGCATATTCTTGTACATCGGATAAGCCCAACTGTACCGGACATCATCCCAGTTCAGTACGTTTGAACTTCTGCCATTCAGAATTCTCGTTGATGCATTCGGGGCTGTTACATCGTATAATTCTCGTTTGCTTAATGTTTTCATCCTTATCCTCCTAGCTCGAACAGCTTTCACAGTCTTCAAGTTCCGAAACAGATGTTGACCGCGTATAGTACGTGGTCTTCAGCCCTGATTTCCAGGCGGTCATATGAAGATCCAGCAGCTCTTTTGCCTTGATCGTACTCTTCACATAAAAGTTAAAGGAAATCGATTGGTCCACATGCTTTTGCCTTGCCGCATTTTGTTTAATGCTGAAATGCTGATCCACTTCATACGCCGATTTATAATACCAGTTCGTCAGGGGTGTCAGGTCGGGAGCGGTAACCGGAATTTTAAAATCCTTTTTCTCTTCTGAGTACTCTTTTTTGAAAATGGGATCCACAGAAGCAGTTGAATTCGCGATCAGGCTTGTTGTCGCATTCGGTGCAACCGCCAGCAGCCAGGCGTTTCGGATACCCGAAGCCTGAACCTCTTCCTTGAGCTTCAGCCATTTTTCAGATTGGTAGCCTCTTTGCTCAAAATAAATCCCGGTCTCCCAGTCAGACTCTTCAAAAGCCGGGTAGGAGCCTTTTTCTTTTGCCAATTCATTGCTGGCTTTGATGGTCAGGTAATTGACTTTTTCATACAATTCATCATTATATTGAACCGCTTCTTCCGATTCCCAGCGGATACCTTCAAGAGCCAGAAGATGATGAAGGCCAAACGTGCCAAGTCCGATTGCCCGGTACTTTTGATTAGTGAGCACGGCCTGCTTGACTTCAATACGGTTTTCGTTCAGATCAATCACATTATCCAGCATCCGGACTTGAATCGGAATAAGGCGTTCAAGTACATCCGCCTTTACAGCCCTGGCAAGAGAAATGGAGCTTAAGTTACAAGTTACATAATCACCGGGCCGTTTGGTGATAATTATCTTTCCATCCTCGGTAATCTCTTCTTCCACGGTTGTGGCTGACCCGTTTTGCGCAATTTCGGTACACAGATTGCTGCAGTAAATCATCCCTTCGTGCTTATTTGGATTGGCACGATTCACCGTGTCCCGGTAGAACATGTAAGGCACACCTGTTTCGAGCTGGCTTCTCATAATGCGTTTGAAAATCTCGATTGCCGGCACAACATCATAGCCGCCGGACCCCTTTTCACCAAAATATCCCTGATCTGCAGCGCGGACACATTCCTGGTACTTTTGACGGAAGCTTCCTTCTCCAGGCACTTCATCATAATAGTCATCCAGTTCATAACCCATTATCTTTTTGACCATGTAGGGATCAAACAGATACCAGTCATCCCGAGCTTCTGTTTTTTCCATAAACAAATCCGGGATGCAAAGGCCGAGAAACAAATCATGCACCCTTTGCCGTTCGTCCCCATTGTTCAGCTTGGCATCAAGGAATGAAAACAAATCCTTGCCAAACACATTATAGTAAATGGCAATTGCTCCCTTTCGCTGGCCCAGCTGGTCTACACTGACGGCGGTCTGGTTCAGCAATTTCGCCCATGGAATGATTCCGGAGGAATTTCCTTTGAATCCTTTGATCTCGGAGCCGAGACTTCTGATTTTACCGAGATATACGGCAATCCCCCCGCCCCCTTTGGAAAGAGTGGCTGCATCGGTTGTAGAATCATAGATTCCACGCAAGCTGTCCTCCATCGTATCAATGAAGCAGCTGGACAGCTGTCCATAGCTTTTTCCTGCGTTCGCCAATGTCGGTGTGGCAACGGTCATGTAAAGGTTCGACATCGCCCAGTATGCTTCTTTCACCAGGCCGAGACGCTTTTCTTCAGGCTCCCTGGAGAGCAGTGTCATCGCAACGATCATAAACCGCTCCTGTGGAAGCTCGTACACGCCGCCTTCATGTGAATGAGCCAAATAACGGTCTGCCAGGGTCCGAATGCCGATATAGGTAAACTTATGATCCTGATCCGGATTAATTACGCTCTCAAGCTCGTTGATTTCGGCGCTGGAATACATTCGCAGGAGGCTGCTGTCGTAAATCCCCATTCCGGTCAACTGCTCAATTAGTTCATACAGTGACCCATAAGGTTGTCCGGATTCATTGTTTCTGTTCTTTGCTGCCTCCCGGTACAGCTTTTTCAGGTGGATTCTTGCTGCTACATAGGTCCAGTCTGGCTCTTCCATGGAAATATTCTCAAGGGCATAAAGAACCCCCATGTTCAGCATCTTTTGTGTGGATTCCTCCTGATGGGCAAAATAGGTGACTTTTTCTATGTATTCATTTCTGTGCCTCAGCTGGGGAAATTCCTCTAAAATCTCCTGGAGTTCACCAATTATCTGCTGGACTCTTGAAATATCTGTAGCCATTTATAGCTCTCCTCTCTTTTCAAACAAAAATAAAAGGCCCATCCATTGGATGAGCCCAAAAACGACACGTAGTATGTAAAAAACAAAAAGCAGATTGGTGCCGCTTTTGTTTCTCACTCCCCGAAGAATCAAAACCGTGAAACAAATGGCAGGTCTACTGGCTACTGCTTCATCCTACTCCGGACCTTCCCATGTAAAAGCCACAGCTTTGTGCGCGTTCTTTACACAGTGGATCTCCGTTTCGTCCACATGACAGTTGCGGGGACAGCTCCGGACTTGCACCGGATTCCCTATTAAGTCTTTAACAGACACCTATTGTTTCATAATACTATATTTAGTTCCTTAAATCCTACTTTCACACTAAATATAGTAATTGTCAATACCTTTTCTTTATTTATTGTTATCCCAGATGGTACGTGCACAATATTTTATAATATCCCTTCGCCGGATAATGCCGATGAAATGGCCGTCATCATCCGTTACAGGTATAAAATTTTGGTCGGTTGCAAGCGTGATTAAATCTTCCATATTTGAATTAATGGAAACCGAAATATTATTCACCCGCTGCGGTACATCCTTTAACTTTGTTTTCACTACGTCATGGAAACCAAGATCAAAAGCCTCTTTCAGTTTCCACAGCAAATCCCCCTCTGTCAAAGTCCCGACATATTGTCCCTCCTCAGAAACGAGGGGAACAGACGTATATTTGTGATACGAAAGCTTTTCCAAAGCCTGCCTAATGGTCGATTCAGGATTCAAATATTTTACCTCATCTTTAGGCAATAGATAAAAAGCGATGTTCATGCTGTGATCTCCTTTAACCCTTAATTGCAGCTGTTCATTATATACTATAGCAAAAAGGATGGTCTTCTTTCACACAAAAAAAGCCCTGAGAAGGACTCTTATGCTTTATTTTTATTCCCACACTAAGAAGGTGTTAAACTTTTTTACCCGGTTCTATGACAGCATCCTGTTGATAGAGCCAGCTTTTATACTCTTCTTCAAGTTCGGATAATGGCGATTCCAGCTCCTTGCTGATCCCGGCCTTTTTAAGCATCTGAATCAAAAATTTTTTTCTTTCTTCAATCGCTTTCCGCAATATCCCGCCCATCTGAAACCTCCCGATAAAGCGTTTTCATAATCTAGTATACGTAGCTGCCGAATAAAAAGTTTCAGCGTCTGTCACGCTTAACTAAATTTATTGGCAGCTGTACCCTTTTATGACATGAGATAGGCAGAACAAGGAAATGATCTGTTACTTAGGCAAATCTTTATTGATTTCTCTTCGAACATGTCCGATTTCAGGAAGGATGAGTTTCTTCATGGCCAAAGATACCGCGCCGGATGATCCAGGCATTGCAAAAACAGCGGTGGAATCAATGACGCCTGCAACGGCTCTGCTCATAATTGCCGCAGAACCAATGTCTTCTGTATAACTCAGCATGCGAAATAACTCTCCATATCCCGGTATTTCCTTCGTAAACAGGGGCTCCAGCGTTTCGATGGTTACGTCCCGTTTGGCAATTCCAGTTCCCCCGTTGATCAGAATAACCTCTACGTCTTCTGCCTGGCAGCCTTCAAGAACAGCGGACCGAATTTCATCTACTTCGTCTTTTACAATCGCATACTGCGAAACGCTGTGTCCATTTTGAACGAGTTGATCTGTTATTAAGATGCCGCTTTTATCGGTTTCCTCAGTCCTTGTGTCACTCACTGTAATCACTTTGCAGCTTACTGATGAAGGTGATTCTTTTTTATGTTCTTCAACACTCATTTCATATCCCCTTTCCGCCATTCTACTTCTTTTTTCTTTTAATCAGCCATACCGCAATGGCAATGACGATGACGACAATAACGATAAATAACGGGGCAGATGAATTGGTTTTGCTTTCTGCTTTCTCTGCTTTTTGTTCTGATTTTTCCTTTTGTTTGGTTGCTGGCGCTTTTTCAGTGTTTTTTTCTGGTTCTTTTTTCGCTTCTTTCTTTTCTTCCGGTTGATCTACGGTAAAAGTAAATCCCTTTTCAATCACATGTCCATCGGCACCAATGATTTTATAATCCACGTTATATTTTCCGTTTTCAAACGGATCCGGTGAAGTGCCCGTCAAAACCCTGTCGTTTACAGCTGTTTTAATATCTACCGGTTTACCATCTCTAGTTACTTTCATGGTGCTTAAATTTTCGATTTTAGTTTCAAACGTTAAAGTGATCTTATTGAGATCTTCTTGGACTACATCGCCCTCTTTCGGATCAGAGGATTCCAGACCGGTGTGTGCAGAGACACTGGAAGCAGTTGAGAAAAAGAAAATTGCTGCCAGCAGCCATATGTATTTTTGCATGTGAACTCTCCTTTTGTGTGCTTGTCATACCTTATATACTGTACAGTAAATCCAAAAAAAAGACCACTCAGATCCAGTAATCTGAGTGGTCTTATCGGACTTATGCCTGATTAGGGCTTAGCAAAACGAGCATGCACAACCTATGATTATTAACAAAATGAACAACACCACAAGAAGAGCGAATCCATTTCCACATCCGTGTCCAAATGACATTTTGTTACCTCCTCTTTCGAGATATTTATTTAATGATCTACATCCATAACATATGATGCGGCCGGGCTATGTGAAACAGTACAAGAGTCTATTTTTTAAAAACAAATCCATGGAATTCCTGATCTGTTTTTAGCGCCCTTTTTTGATGCTTATCCGCATTTGTCCATACATAAATGACAAGACTCCATATACTGTAAGGGAAATGTTGGAGTTTATAAAAAAGGAGGTAAATACTATGGGATTCGTTGCAGGTGGCAGTGGTTTCGCCTTGATCGTGGTACTGTTCGTACTTCTTATCATCATTGGCTGTGCATGTGCGTTCTGCTAACAAACGAACAAGGAAAAGATGCATTTCTTTTCCTTGTGCATTGATGAACTACGATTAACGCAAATCTTTTTCCAATAACCCAAAACCCATTTTTAAAGCACTGAGCGATTGCCCAGTGCTTCTTTTTGTTGTTAATCGTTATTTTCTTCCGTGTTCTTTGTTTTTTCTTTGAGCCCCCAGTAGGTTTCGAGGGCGCGCTGGCCAATGTGCTTATTGACTGCCTGTGTACCGCTATAGGGAGAGGCGTCAGGAACAATGATTGCATAGGCAATTTCCGGATCATCGAAAGGCGCATAGCCGACGAGCGTCAAATTATCCTTATCAGCGATAAAATTCCCGTTGCTGTCATATTTCTTCACCTGTGCCGTACCTGTTTTACCCGCAGGATTATGGTACTTCGGATTATTACCAAAGTACGTTGTCGCAGTCCCGCCGGGCGAATGGTAAACCTCCCAGAATCCTTCCTGCACCCGTTCGATATAGCTTTTATCCATATCCAATTCATTCAGGACGTTCGGTTCAAAGCGTTTGACGAGCTTACCTTCCAGATGATTTTCCGTTTGAGGCTCACGAATCTCCTTAACAAGTCTTGGCTGTACGCGGTATCCGCCATTCGCAATCGTGGACACATATTGCACCATCTGGATGGGGGTATACGTATCAAACTGACCAATTCCCATATCTATCATATTACCGAGCTGGTCGGTGTAGCCGCCGTTATATCCTGTAGATTCGTTTGGAAAGTCAATACCCGTTTTGACTCCCAGACCGAACTGGCTGAAATAATAGCGCATCACGTCAAACCCAAGATAACGGTTGTCTCCATAAAAGCTTTTTGAACTGTAACTGAATTTACCGAGGCGCATGACAATATTGTACATATAGACATTGGATGATCGCTTCAAAGCGGTCAAATCATTGATGCTGCCCATATTCGCATGCGACTTTTTCGTCAATGATCCAAATTTCAAAGGAGCGTCATAGATGTATTCCCCAGGATGAATCACCCCTTTGTGAAGTCCCGTCAACACGGTTGCACCCTTGACAGCTGAACCCATTTCATAGGCATCGAACAAAGCACCATAAGAATCATTCACAAATGATCCATTCTTGTCCATCTTTTTCCCGGCAATGGAATAGACTTCTCCCGTTTTCGGGTTCATCATAACGATGTAGGCAGACCTCATCATTTCATTTCCGCGGTCAGCCCTGCCTTTCCTTATTTCTTCTTCCAGAATTTTTTCCATCTTTTCCTGCAGATCCATATCGATGGTCAGCACCAGATCTTTTCCGCGTTTGCCTGGGATGACTTTGGGTTCACCCAGCGTTTTTCCTGTTTTGGGGTTGGTAAGAAAGATACTTCTTTCTTTCGTTCCCCTCAGGGTCTCCTGATACTGTGCTTCAAGACCGCTGACACCAACCTGGTCTGTCAGGTCATAATTCATGGCACCGAAATATTCCTGCTGCTCTTTGGGCATTTGTTTCACGCGTCCAAAAATCGTTTTCAGCGAATCTCCAAACGGATAGGTCCTGTCGGCATCCGGCATGATATCAATGCCCGGCAGCTGATTCAGATTCTCGGAAATGATGGAAATTTCCCGATCGGTCAGGTTCTTCTTTACCGGAGAAGCAGAATAGGCATACCCGGCGTCCATTTCCCGTTTGATCGCAAGTATTTCCAGATCTTTTTTGGTAAGTGTATGTAAATCCTCCTTGGTGATCCGCTCAACCAGCAGCTTGTACTCTTTTTCATTGTTTAATTTTTTGATTTCAGCCACAGTGAGCCTTTCCTTCAGCAGTTCTGCAACCCCGTTCTTTACGATAAAAAAGTCCTTTTTATCCCGTTCCGGAATTTTTTTGCTGTCGACCTTTATGTGCTGTGAGAGCCATTTCGCTACCCAATAAGTATCCTCGGGCTTCGTGCTGCTCGTTTTGGTATAAGTCAGTGTGAAATAGGGCTTGTTATCCACAACAACACGCTGATACCTGTCCAATATTTTCCCGCGGGGCGCCTCTTTCTTTGCTTCCTCCTTTTTAATGGCTTCGGATTCCTGCCTCTTTTCCTCACCATTAACAATCTGAAGTACGCCTAGACGAAGAATCAAGATGGAAAAAAGTAAAAAAACTGCAATGAATAAGATATTAAGCCGAAAAGGGAGATGATTCTTTTTCTTTTTGGTTTGTGTCTCCATCGATCTGTCCTCCCAGGATATTTTTACAATAATATTACAGAACCTTCCACTCATAGATTACTAAATATTAATAGGAATTCCAAGTTTTTCATAGGAATTTCTTTCTAAAAAATATCCGTTCAACGTAATATTCAGCCTATTGCTTCGATTCATATAATTTGCTATATTAATAACCCTGTTCGCAAAAAACATGATAAAGGAGGCAGCGGATGGTTTATTGGCATCTTTTTCGAAAAAGTTTTGCCTGCAATATGCAATATCGTCTTTCACACTTGATCAACAATGCTGCATCGGCGATCTTTGGCTTCGTGTATATTGCCATTTGGACCGGTGTCCTGACGGGCAAAGAGCAAAAAAGCCCGTACAGCATATTGGACATGACATATTATATGGGTGCCAGTCAATGCATCTTGTGGATGACTGTCTTTCTGACTGCAGGACTGGGAATCCAGCTCGGTGTCCGGAACGGCGCCATATCAATTGAACTTGCACGGCCGGTCAGCTATTATTTTTATGTTGTATCCCAGGAGGCTGGAAGAATCGCCTACAATGCCTTATTCAGAAGCCTCCCCATTGGACTGATTTTCTCAATGACAGTTGGTTTTTATGTACCCTCCCACTGGACCACGTTTGGTTACAGCCTGCTTTCCCTTCTTCTCGCCATCGGCATTTCACTGAATATCTTTTATTTGATTGGCATCAGCTCTTGCTGGACCACAGAAATATCATGGGCTCATTTTATTATTCTCACCTTAATGTTCTCTCTTGGAGGACAAATGGTTCCGCTTACGTTTCTGCCTGAATTTCTGTCCCAGCTGGCAAAGTGGCTCCCTTTTGCCGGTGTCGTATATTACCCGGTTCTTATTTTCCTGGAAAAAGCGGATCATTCGGTACTGCTTTTGCAAGCGGGATGGCTGCTTGTTCTTTTTTTCGCAAATCATTGGATAACCGCTGCCGCACGGCAAAAAGTCGAAATCCAGGGGGGATGAAATTGAAGCTATACATAAAACTTGTGAGTGCGAGCATCCGCTCCCGGATGCAGTACAAGATGAACTTTGTTTTTTCCATGGTCTCCTACGGAATTGTTATGATGATTGATTTTTTGATGCTCGCTGCTATATTAAACCGTTTCAATGAAGTCAAGGGTTGGAATCTGTATGAAGTCGGCATTCTTTACGGCATTTCTTCTGTCTCGCTTTCCCTGTACCGAACCGTCGCTCCTGAAATTCATGAGTTTGAAAAGTATATGATTGAAGGGGAATTTGATAGTTTGCTGATCCGGCCGGTATCCCCTCTTGTGCTGTTGCTTTCAAAGAACCTCGACCTTTCAAGAATTGGAGGGGCCCTGCAAGGAATGATCATCATAGCTCTTTCGCTGTACCACGTCAGCCACACACATTCCATCACGCTACTGCTCATTTATCTTCCCGTCATCCTGGTATGCGGTTGGGTGATCTCGTTTTCGCTCGCTTTAGTGACGGCAACCATTGCATTTTGGACCCAGCGGATTAAGGATTTTCAAACGTTCACCTTGTACGCCCCCTTTTATGCCGCTAATTATCCAATGAACATTTATCCCGGTTGGCTGAAATTTATTTTTTTCACTGTCATCCCTGTGGCTTTTATCAATTATGTTCCTATGCTGTTTTTACTGAACAAAAGTGGAAACATCTATTATCTGCTCCTGCCCGTTCTTGTGGCATTATTATTTTTTTATTTGGCATTGGCTTTTTGGAACTTTGGAATCCGTTTTTATCATAGTACCGGAACATAAAAGGAGGAGATCTTAAATGATTGAAGCTAACCAGCTTACAAAAAGCTTCAAGATGTACCCGTCAAAACGCGGAATCCTGAACAGTATGCGTTCTTTATTTTCCGCAAAGTATGAGATCAAACATGCGGTGGATGCCATTTCATTTAAAATAAATGAGGGGGAATTTGTAGGCTACATCGGTCCTAACGGTGCAGGCAAATCCACAACGATTAAGATGCTGTCAGGAATTCTTCATCCCAGTTCAGGAACAGCTACTGTTCTAGGCATCAACCCACAAAAGGAACGGAAACAGCTTGCCCGGAACATCGGAATCGTTTTTGGACAGCGAACTCAGCTATGGTGGGATCTCCCCGTTAAAGATTCGTTTGAAATCCTGAAAGCGATGTACAGGATTAGTGAACAAGATTACCGGCTCTTTTTGAAGAAGTATGATGACATCCTTGAAATCGGCAGGTTTCTTGAAACTCCTGTCAGAAAGCTGTCTCTTGGCCAGCGGATGCGCGCTGATCTCGCAGCAGCCATGATTCACAATCCATCCGTCCTCTTTTTGGATGAACCGACCATTGGCCTGGATGTAGTAGCCAAGAAAAACATCCGGGAATTCCTGAAAGAAATGAACAGGTCTCATCAAAAAACCATTATTCTGACCACACATGATATGGATGATATTGAACAGTTATGCAGCCGAGTAATAGTGATTAATCAGGGAAAAACCGTACTGGATGGTTCTTTGGAACAGCTGAAAAACCATATTGGACTGCCAAGCATTCTAAAAGTCCTTTTTGATGAGCGCGTAAACCCGAAGAACATAATCGGAGTTGAAAAAATAGAGCAGATCGACTCCGAATTAACCATTTTGTATGATCGTTCAAAAATCACATCTCCGGCTCTGTTGCAGGAGATCTCCCAATGGGGTACCCCAAAGGACATTCAGATGAAAGAGCCCGAAATTGAAGAAGTTATACAATACTTTTATTAAAAAAAGCACCGCTCGGGCAAGCGGTGCTTTCTTTCTTTTTATGATAATTTAGAGATTGTTTTTTCGGAGAGCCATTCTTCAAGCTGATCGTACATGTTCATGGCATCCTCAACTCCACGCTCATAAAGGGCATTTAATTTTACCGGATTCCGCTCGGCTCTGCCAACCTCCATTTTTTCTTTTGGCCGAATGACAAATACCTCATTTTTCTTCTCAAGATCTTCAATGTATTCCATCGTCTCATTATAATGTTCATAACGTTTCAGCAGTACCTCAGCCATTCCAGGATGCCTGCTGTAGATTCTCTTAGCCAGCCATTCCATCCTGGTTTTACTTTTTCGGTATCCTTCGTTTTGGGTCAACACAATGACATTGCTCAGGTTTCCATCTTTTCTCGCTTTCAGAATGGGAACCGGATCAGCTACACCGCCATCAAACAATTTATTTCCCTGATATTCAATAACAGGAGCCATAAAAGGCAGAGAAGCCGAAGCCCGCAGGACCGTAAGTATTTCCTTTTCATGGTCGGCCTTTTCAAAATATACTGGCTCTCCTGTTTCACTGTCTGTCGTTCCGATCACAAAACGTTCTTTCGCCTCTTTAAATCTTTTAAAATCAAACGGTACATGGATATTCGGAATTTCATCAAAAATGAGATCCATCCCAAAAAGACCTTTGCCCCTGAGCAACCAGTTTTTATAGGAAATATATTGCGGATGGCGAACAAAATCAATGTTCACTACCCGGTTTCTTCCCCTTTGCCTGGAGAGATAGGAAGTGGCATTGCAAGCACCGGCAGAAACACCAATGATATAAGGGAAATAAAGTTCCTTGTCCATAAAAAAATCCAGGACTCCCGCCGTATAAACGCCTCTCATTCCTCCGCCTTCGAGGACAAGACCTGTTCCATTCATCCTAAATCACTCTTTTCTATATAATAGTACACTATATGTAATAAAAAAGAAAAAAGCCAATGTTATGCTTTGGCCCCCAGTTTATATTTGAAAAGCGGATATACTCAAAAAGCACACCCGCCCCTTACCTTAGATTAAACCAGCATATTTTAAGCCATGCCAGATTCCGTCTTCCCCAACCGGTTTAGTTACATAGTTCGCTGCACGTTTAGCTTCCGATCTTCCGTTGCCCATGGCAATTCCCATTCCCGATGATTGAAGCATTTCGATGTCATTTAACGCATCACCAAAGGAAAAGGTGTTTTCTCTATGAATGGTGGTGCGCTTCAGGAGTTCTTCAATTCCTTTCGCTTTAGATCCTCCATATGGCATTACATCAATTGCATGCTGATGCCAGCGGATAAAATCAAACGTCCCTTTGTATCCGGTGCGATAGGGCTGCTCAAAATCTTCATCACAGAACAACAGAGCCTGATAAACATCATTGCTATGATAGTAGGTTTGATCAAACTGAGGATACTCCGGCAGAAGATGTTTCGTACTTTCATAAACGACTTCTGCATACTCAAGATTCGTTGTCGCACTGGTATGATCGAGGAAAACGAGAGGATGCCCTGCTTCCACAGCAAGCTTCTCAAGCTGCTTCAACCGTTCAACATCCAGGTTAGTTTTATAAATCACTTCACCTTCAAAAACAACATACGAACCATTAAAACTGATAAACGAATCCATTTCCAATTCTTTCAACAGATGTTCAAACATAAAAGGAGCCCTTCCGGTTGCAATTCCTGTATGAACGCCATTTTGCCTTAATTTATGAAGAGCTTCTTTTGTAGAATCCGGAATCATTCCGGTAGTTTCGTCAATCAATGTTCCGTCAATATCAAAGAACACCATTTTATCTCTCATCTCTACCACTCCTTATTTCTCTTCCTATATGATGAATTTTTACACGCCGTCTGTCAACTCCTTGAATCCAAAAAGAAAAACCCTCCGATCCTCGAAGGGTTCATACATATTAGGAATTTGGATTCGCTGCAGTCTGCATATTTTTGCGTTTACGGTTCAACACAATGCTCTGGACTGTCATGAAAATGTTACCCACAATCCAGTACAGCGGCAATACAGCAGATAACTTCCATGCCGAGAATACGATGATCATCGGCATAATATAGCCCATCATCTGTATTTGCGGATTGACCTGCTCGAGCTGTCTGTTGATGATTTTGTATTGAATAAAAGTTGTAATGGCTGCAATAATTGGCAGGATGTGTGTGGGATCAGGTGTCCCAAGATTAAACCAAAGGAAATTATGTGCTGCAATCTCTTTTGTACGAATGATCGCATAGTAAAAAGCTAAAAGGATCGGCATCTGGATTAACAGCGGCATACATCCCATTGAAACGGGGTTTACGCCATGCTTTTGATACAATGCCATAACTTCCTGCTGCATTTTCACTTGGGTTTCTTTGTCTTTTCCCTTGTATTTTTCCCGGATGCGCTTCATTTCCGGCTGAAGCTCTTTCATTTTTTGCTGGTTTTTTGTCTGCGAAATGGTGAATGGCAATAACAGACAGCGAATGATAATGGTCAAGAAAATGATAGCCAGTCCATAATTCCCGTTAAAAAAAGTAGCTACAAACTGTATCACTTCAGAGAACGGATAGACAAAATAATGGCTCCAAACGCCGTGACTTTGTGCATTAACCGGTGCTCGGCTACAGCCGGCAAGCACCCATATTCCCAAAATAGCAATTAAAAATTTTAATCCGTGTGAGAGTCCTGATCGTTGTTTCTTTTGTTTCATTCCATTTCCTCCTTGTTGTTTGTCCATCTATGAAAAAGAATAAGAAGGAATGGCTGTCATTATCATCCGGTGCTTCTTTTCGGTATTTCCGAAGAGCAATCCGGTTTCTCATGAAACAAAAGTTTTGAACAGTGCTTGGTGTATTTTGAAGTTTGTGCGTGCAGGCTGTCTCTGAAATTCTTAACTGGCTGCTTCGCTTTATAGTATCAGGACACTGCATGATCAGGTGCCTGCTGATACCCAGCAGCGCCAGCGTCAGGCCCAATGAGATCAGCATAACATCCATTTCACACATTAGTTCAAGAATCGGTTCGATCGGACTCACCCCCTTTTGATACAAGTATAACTCCTTAAAGACTAAAAAGATAGCACCTGGAGCGAGTGTCAAAGAATCAACAGAAATAAAGCGCCGTGTGGGAGGTCATCACGGCGCCTGATAAAGTATAGGGGGATAACATACTATACGAAAATCTTTATAAAATGTGACTGAAAAATTTTTAAAGTTCCATGCATATTTTCAAAGTAGTAATACAAACTAGTAGTACAAGGAGGTGATACATATGGCACGAAACAACAACTCTAACGAATTATTGGTGAATGGAGCTCAACAAGCTCTTGACCAAATGAAGTATGAAATCGCTTCTGAATTTGGTGTACAACTAGGTGCAGACACTACTTCTCGCGCTAACGGATCTGTTGGTGGTGAGATCACTAAGCGTCTTGTACAAATGGCTGAACAACAACTTGGTGGCGGATTCCGTCGTTAATCTTTACTCTCCTAAGTAAGAGTGGGACAAGCTCCCGCTCTTTTTTGTGCACAAAAATAGCCAGGGTTCTTGTATCCCTGGCTGGAAAAAGGTAATTTCATTATAACACGATGAACTCCAATTAAAAAAGAAAAGACTTTCTTCGAAAAAATATTTTTATTGCTCCCATGGTTTTTGAGTGCCAAATTCCTCGGCAAGCCTTTTACTGTTCTCTCTTCTCTTCCTTCGGTTAACCGCTCGTTCGCCGGCTCCCTGATGAAGCCATTTTTCTTCTGCGGATTCCGGCACAGCCCGTGGAACAGGCGCCGGTTTACCGTCTTCCCCAAGCGCTACAAAGGTTAAAAAAGAAACGGCACACACTTTTCGTTCTCCTGTAAACAGGTTTTCAGAAATAATCTTCACAAATACTTCCATTGAGGTTTTATGTGTCCACGTGACAAAGGATTCCAGACATACGGAATTCCCTACCCTGATGGGAAGTAGAAAATCCACAGAATCCGTTGATGCGGTAACCACATTGCATCTTGCATGCCGGATGGCAGATATTGCGGCCACATCGTCAATATAGGCCATTAATTTGCCCCCGAATAATGTGCCATGATTATTGGTGTCCGGGGGCAGCACCACACTTGATTTGACCGTTCTCGATTCTCTTACAAATTTCTCTGCTATCATGCTTATATATCACACTCCTATATAACATTATATAAAAAAAACCTTTGCAATAAAGCAAAGGTTTTCAATGATTTACTTTTTCACGACAGCATGCCCGCCAAATTCATTACGAAGTGCTGCTACTACTTTCCCATGGAATGTATCGTCCTCAAGTGATCGGAACCTCATAAATTGGGATAATGCAATAACAGGAGCTGTTGCCTGAAAATCAAGCGCAGCTTCAATGGTCCATATGCCTTCCCCTGACGAATGCATGACACCCCGGATATCTTCCAGCTTCGGCTGCTTGGAAAATGCATTCTCCATAAGCTCCATGAGCCAGGAACGAATAACCGAGCCATTATTCCATACTTTCGCAACTGCTTCATAATCATAGTCAAAGTCACTTTTATCCAGGATTTCAAACCCTTCAGCAATCGCCTGCATCATGCCATATTCAATTCCGTTATGGACCATTTTCAAAAAGTGACCGCTTCCCGCTTTCCCGGTTTTCATAAATCCGTTTTCGATGGAAATTTTTTCGTAAAGGGGGGCGATATACTCCACGGCTTCGTCATCTCCACCAACCATAACACAAACTCCGTGACGTGCACCTTCCGTACCGCCGCTCGTTCCGCAATCCACCAGGTGAATTCCTTTTTCCTTCAATTCCTCATACCTTCTCAGTGTATCCTTGTATTTTGAATTACCTGCATCAACAATGATATCTCCTGAATCAAGATAAGGAACAATCTCTCCGAGAACACTGTCAACAACAGGTCCCGCAGGAACAAGCAGAATGATGGCTCTGCGGCCGGTGAAGCTTTTAGTCAAATCTTCAAGAGAATGGGCTCCGGTAGCACCATGAGAAGATATTTTATCAACGGTTTCCTTATTCGTATCATAAGCGATCACTTTAAAATCGTGATCAAGCATATTTTGGGCAATATTAAAACCCATTTTTCCCAAACCAACTAGACCGATTTCCATTTACATCACTTCCTCTGTATTCTTTGGCTTTCCTATTCCACTAGTTATTCCACAAAAGGATAACCTTTAACCTGAAGAATTTAACGAATGATTCCTTTGTGGTTGGCCACGCTAAGAAAGGGAGGTGATCGTATGACAAAGAAAAGCAGCGGAAAAGGGCGGGCAGCAACAGGAGTAACGCCACAAGGAACAAGTGAGGATGCTGAATTCGCTCAAGACCCGAAAACCGAACTTGAAAACCGGGCAAAAAAAAGCAATACGAAACGTTAATTCAAAGGAAATTTATGCACGGTGTATCACACGTATACTTCCGTGCTTTTTTTGTACACATTGCTGGAAAGTAATATAAAAGTAATGTAAAACAATTGAAGTCCTGAACGATATAAATACTAGAACAACTACTTTCAGAATAAAGGACGAAGCAATGGCAAAGGCAAAAAGGCTAGAACAGCTATTATTATTTATTAACCAAAAAAAGCAGTTTACATTGAAGGAACTGGCTGATGAATTTAAGGTCTCTGCAAGGACCATCCAACGCGACCTGCTGCATTTAATGGATCGGGGCCTCCCCATCCTATCTGAATATGGTCCGCATGGCGGCTACACGCTGATGCGAGAGAAAATACTTCCCCCAATCGGATTCTCCGAATCGGAAGCCCTGTCTTTTTTATTTGCCCTTCAATGGCTTGGAGAGAGTGATTCTTTCCCTTATGCCAAGGATGCCCATTCCGCTAGAGAAAAGCTGATGAATTATTTGTCAGATGACGGCATAAAACAATTGAGCAACATTGAAAAAAAGTGGCAAGGCAATAGGCCACTTTCTGACCAGGTTCCAGTTCATTTGCCGTTGTTCTTCCAGGCGGCCATGGAACAGCGCATAATCAATGTTGAGTACGAATGGTTAGGAGATCTCAGAATTAGCATCCTTCAACCGATTGGAGTTATTGAGAATGGGCACAACTGGTATTCTCCCTGTTATAACCCTGCTGAAAAAACGGTTCAACTGTTGAATCTAAAAAACATAAAGACTGCAGTAATCGAAAATGAATGCCACCATGTAAACGAATATTCAGCTCTCCCCGTCAGTCAATGGAATGTGCTTGTTTCTCCTGAAAAGAATCTCAACCTGCATGTGACGCTTAATAATAACGGAGCAAACAAAGCGTTGAATCACCCTGTTTTATGCAGAAACACCAAATTATCCTCCAAACGCTCAGGACAAATTCAAACCATTATTCCACGGGAGGCTCTCCCCCTTTATGCAGAGTGGATATGGGCGTTCGGAGCTGATGCCTATGTGGTCAGCCCTTCTGAATTAGTGGATTATTTACGTGCAAAAACAGACGAAATGGCCCAAATCTATGAAACGATAACAGCAGCTCCGAAAGTTTGAAAGTTATTTTACTCATAAAATTCGCCAAAAAGGAGTATAATGTAAGTATTACACTTAAGGGGGATACCCATGGCCTTTTTTTCCAAGAACCCGATCGAACCAGTTCCTGATGTAGAAACTAAAGTTTGGGCATGTGAAAATGAAGAGTGCACATGCTGGATGAGAGCTGATTACTCGCTGAAAGAAACACCTGATTGCCCGATTTGCAAGTCAAAAATGACTCTGGAAATCCGCATGCTCCCTGAGCTGAAATAAAGAGATGAGGACCATATGCCCCGCAATAAGCGAGAGGCATATGGTCCTTTTTCTTGTCAGGCTAAAGGTTTATCATTATTTAAGGCAGGGTATAGAAAAACTATGAAAAGGAGGAGTTCGACAATGAACAAAGAATACACAACTACAACTAATAACAGCAAAGAAAAATCCGGATTTACCACAGGTGTTCTTGTTGGGGGCTTGGTCGGAGCCGCAACTGCTCTTTTATTAACACCAAAATCCGGCAAAGAGATGCGAGTCGGCATATCCAGCCAAGCTTCGAATCTGAAAGAAAAAACCATGCAAATGAAAGATGAAGCCAAACTTCAAACGCAATTGGGAACAATGGCCGGCAAAGAGAAAGCATCAAATATGATGGAATCAGTAAAGGATAAAGCAAACCAGGTAACATCACAGGCAAAAGAAAAAGTAAGCTCCATGAAAAACAAGAAAAATGATAATACGCCTACTGTTGAATCAGAGCCTGGGCTTCCCCCTTCTCCTGAAGCATCCAAACCCACTCTTGGCGAATAAAAGAAACGAGCCCCTAAGGCTCGTTTCTTTTATTTTACACCCACCACATTTCTGCAGGAGTCTCTTCAATCATTACATCATTCAGATTCTTCACGGCACGGGCAAACCCTTCATTGATGCTCATGAGCGGGTCCTCATGCTCAATGCTGACCACATAATCGTAGCCATAGGTTCGTAATGCGCTGATCATGTCGGACCATTCCTGGACGCTATGGCCGCAGCCAACAGAACGGAAGCTCCAGGCCCGGGATCTGACTTCCCCATATGGCTGCATATCCGTCAATCCATACATGTTCACGTTATCCTGATCAATATACGTATCCTTGGCATGGAAGTGGTGGATCGCATCTGCTTTGCCAAGAATTTTAATCGCTGCCACAGGATCAATTCCCTGCCACCATAAATGGCTTGGGTCAAGATTGGCACCAATGGCATCACAGGTTTCTTCACGCAATTTCAATAGGGTATACGGGGTATGTACCAGAAATCCGCCATGCAATTCCAGTCCAATTTTCACGTTCTTGTCTTTCGCATATTGTCCCCATTCCCGCCAATAAGGAATTAATTTTTCTTCCCACTGCCATTTCAGGATATCACCATATTCGTTTGGCCAAGGGGTAACCGGCCAGTTAGGGTACTTAGCTTCTTCATGGTCCCCAGGCACACCAGAAAAGCAGTTGACAACCGGAATTCCGAGCATACTGGCCAAATCTACTGTTTTAACAAAAGTCTCATGAGAAACACGGGCAAACTCCTGATCTGGAGAAAGAGGATTTCCATGGCAGCTCAATGCGCTGATCATCAAATCCCTTGACTCTATCTGGTGAAGGAAACCTTTTCTTTTTTCTTCACTGTCTAACAGTTCGTCCAAATTGCAGTGAGCGTTTCCCGGGTAATTCCCCGTTCCGATTTCAACCGCTTTTACTCCCTCTTTTTTCACATGATCGAGCATTTGTTCAAGGGACATTTCAGAAAACAATACCGTAAATACACCTAACTTCATCGACTCTCCACTTCCTTTCGCTCATTTAATTTCACACTGCTTCCAATTAAACTACTTTCATAAATGGCTTCAATCAGCATTGACACTCTTCTTGCTTCTTCTGGCTTTACTACCTGCTCTGCCAGCCCGAGGCAGCATTCCACAAAGTTTTCCGCCTGCGGATTTCCAGGATTATCATCTCCCGGGATAAAAGCGGCTTCCGAATTCAGCAATAGCCCATGTTTGGCCTGATTCAAGTGAAAAGGAAAAACATCAAGACCGCCTTTTTCACCGGAAATGCTCACATTCTCCAGGTCCTCTTTGATGTTGGCCGACCAGGAGGTTTCCAATAACAAAGAAGCTCCATTTTCAAACCGGACATAGCCTGTTACATGATCATCCACCTCGAAGGTGCTATGGTCGAAATCTCCCCACAAGTTCACTTGGTCAGGAGTACGGCTCAGCAGATTGTATTGGGAACCCATCACTTCCACCGGCACTGAATCCCCCATCAGCCAGAGTGCCAAATCCAGAAGATGGCACCCATAATCGATTAAGCTGCCGCCGCCCTGCAGTTCTTTGTTGGTAAAAACACCCCAGCCGGGAACTTTTCGACGCCTCAAGCCCTGTGCCCTGATGACGAGCGGCTCGCCAATTTCGCCTTCCAACATAACTTTCTTAGCTGCCTGGGCATTTTTCATGAAGCGGTAATGATAGCCAATAGACAGCACTTTACCGGACTCCTTGGCAGCTTTTATCATCTCATCACATTCCTTGGTGGAGAGTGCCATCGGCTTTTCACAAAAAACATGCACTCCTGCTTTTAGCGCTGCCACCGAGATTTCTGCGTGAAATTTATTCGGCGTTGAAATAAATACAGCATCCACGTTTTCCAGAAGATCATGATAATTCTCATAAACTCCCGGAATATTATACGTTTCTGCGATCTGTTGGGCACGGTGATGATTAACATCACTTACACCCGTTATGACTGCTTTCTCGGCCAATTTGCGCACAGCTGGGATATGCCTCGATTCTGCAATCCCGCCGACTCCGATAAAACCGATTTTCAGCATATTCATGCAAGTACTCCGTTGGCAAGGCTCACATTCTTTTTCGTTTCGCTGGCTTTTAATGCGGCAATAATTACCGCAAGTGAGCGTTTACCTTCTTCTCCGGAAACAGCTGGCTCCTCATCATTTAAAATACATTCTGCAAATTTAGCGATGACCCTGGAATCAATTTGTCCTCCGGAGTCGTTCGTCTGAATTTGACCCAGTGAGTAATTAACTACAGAACCATCCTTGTACTGTGCAACCAATGAATATTCAGGACTTTCTTCCATGCGTAGAATCCCTTTTTCACCGTAAATGATTGTAGAATTATCTTCTTTGGCAACATAGGACCAGCTTGCGGCAAGTGTGCCAATGATTCCGCTTTCCGTTTTTAATACACAAACGGCCGTATCATCCACCGTAGCGTTTTCTTTTGAAGACGTTTCCACAAAAGCAGCGACTTCCTCGATTTCTTCTCCTAAAAGGAAGCGAAGCAAATCCGTTTTATGAACGCCAAGATCCCCCATCGCTCCAATAAAGGCTTGTTCTTTTTTAAAGAACCAGCTGTTTGTCCCATCGGCACTCCATGTTTCTGGTCCCGGATGGCCGAACGCGGTTCTGAAGCTGTATATCTTACCAAGCTCTCCTTTTTCAAGAATTTCACGCGCCTTTTCATGTGAGCGAACAAAGCGCTGGTTGTGGGCAATCATTAATTTCTTGCCGTTTTTTTCACTGGCCATAATCATCTGTTCTGCTTCTTCAAGAGAGGTGGCCATCGGCTTTTCACATAATACATGCTTGCCGCTGTTCAGGGCAGCAATGGTAATTGGTGCATGCAGGTAATTGGGAGTGCATACGCTGACCGCTTCAATTTCCGGGTCCTTTAAGAGTTCCTCATAGGAATAATAGGCTTTTGCTCCATATTCTTTAGCGATTTGATCAGCGCGGAGCTGATTGATATCGCATACAGCGGCGATTTCTGTCTCTTGGTTTTGCTGGTACTCTGGCAAGTGTCGGTGCTGGGCAATACTGCCACATCCAATAATTCCTACTTTAATCATTTCTTGGTTCACTCCTTGTTTAAATTACTTTGAGCCAATAGCTTCAAGCGGCTTGGCATTTCCGTAGACTGGCTTTTCACTCGCTGCAGGCTTTGCCCACTGAACGGCATTGACAATAACCTGCTGAATTTCTTTTTTATGATAGGTCGGATAGGTTTCATGCCCCGGGCGGAAATAAAAGATTTTACCTTGGCCGCGCTTGTATGTGCAGCCGCTGCGGAATACTTCCCCACCTTCAAACCAGCTGACAAATACGAGTTCATCCGGAGTTGGAATGTCAAAATGTTCTCCGTACATCTCTTCTTTTGGCAGTTCGATATATTGTCCGATATTGGCTGCAATCGGATGAGATGGATCAACGACCCAAAGGCGTTCCTTTTCATCTGCTTCGCGCCATTTGAGGTCACATGACGTGCCCATTAATTTTTTGAAAATTTTAGAGAAATGCCCTGAGTGAAGGACAACCAGTCCCATGCCATTCAGCACCCTTTGCCGGACCCGCTCCACTACTTCATCCGATACTTCATCATGGGCGATATGGCCCCACCAGATAAGAACATCGGTATTGTCCAGCACTTCCTGGCTCAAGCCATGCTCTTCTTCATCCAATGTAGCGGTTCCTGTCTGAATTCCTTCATTTTCTAAAAATTGCTGAATAGCTCCATGAATTCCATCCGGGTACACCTCGCGTACTGCCGGATTCTTTTTTTCATGGCGGTTCTCGTTCCAAATGGTTACCTTCATTGGTTACACTCCTTTGATTTATGTAGAAATCCTGTTCTTTCAAAAGGGTAAACGTTTACGTAATTTCCTAAGAACAACTGATGTAAACGTTTACCTATATTTTAATGGACATTGCGTTTTTGTCAATTACTAAAATAAAAAAGGTTTTAAAAATCACGGAAAGGCTATTACTACAGTACATACAAAAAAAGGAGAGATTTCATATGGATAATGATAAAAAGCAAGATAAATTACTGGACCGGAATGATAGAAATGAAGCTTTTGAAAAAAGCCAGAAGAAACAGCTGGAACGTGATCAGCTCGTCATGCCAACCGACGATCTCCCTCTTGAAGACATAAAAGATGAAAGCATAGAAGAACGGAACAAGGAAGAAACGAAAAGTACCTCTTCTTCCGAAAAGAACCTTAATCCTCCAGAAGGAAAACGATAAACGTGAAGAGCCGGCGCCTATGGCGCCGGCTCTTCTCGTGTTACCTGATTTGTTCCATCTCCCATGCCTTGACCGTTTGATCGTTTGGCAAGAGAAAGGTCAATACTCCTGCAAATGGCAAGAAACTCACCAGCAACATAATAAAACGTACGCTGTACAAATCCGCTAAATTCCCCAAAATCACAGAGCCCAAAGCTCCCATCCCAAAAGCCAGCCCAACAATAAGACCAGAGACCATTCCGATACGGCCAGGAAGGAGCTCTTGGGCGTAAACGACGGTCACTGAAAAACTGGACATGATGATAAAACCAAGCAGCAAAAAGATCGGATAAACCCAGAGCAGACTGACATGCGGAAGCAGCATGGCAAGAGGTGCGGAACCGAGCATGGACCAGAAAATCATGTTTCGTTTTCCGAAACGGTCGGCAAGGGGACCTCCAAAAAAAGTACCGGCCACACCTGCAGCCAAAAAGACGAAGATGTAATACTGCGCATGAGAAATGGACAGATGATAGTTTTTAATCAAATAGAACTGGTAAAAATTAGAAATACCCGATACATACCAGGAACGTGCGAAGACAAGAAAAACAAGAAGGCACACAGCAAACGTAATTTGATTCTTTCGTTTGGGGTTCGCCGCCTTCTTTCTGTTTTTGTTGGCAACACGCGGAAAAGCAACCAGCCTTGAACGGTACCAGCCAGACACAAAAATGAGCACTGCGATCGCCAAAGCAGCTACCAACGTAAACCAGATGGCGCCAAATT
The DNA here is from genome assembly GCF_004127935.1 of Fictibacillus sp. S7. Lineage (NCBI taxonomy): Bacteria > Bacillati > Bacillota > Bacilli > Caryophanales > Fictibacillaceae > Fictibacillus > Fictibacillus sp. S7. The sequence goes on from NZ_QJKL01000001.1 coordinate 1,551,948, forward strand.
GGCCAAACGGTACAAAAACCAGCGCGGTCATAACCGGTGCCAGCGATTGACCGGTATTCCCTCCCACCTGATAAATGGATTGGGCAAGCCCCCTCCGTTTTCCTGCTGCCATATAGGCCACTCGTGACCCCTCCGGGTGAAATACTGCAGAACCAAGTCCGATAAAAACAACGGAGAGCAGTATGTATGAAAAATGGCTGGAAAAAGCAATCCCCACCATCCCAGCCAGACTGCAAGCCATGCCCAGTGGAAGCAAAAAAGGTGATGTTTTTTTATCGGTGTACCACCCGACAACGGGCTGCATAATGGATGAGGTCATATTTAGTGTAAACGCGATCCATCCGAGCTGTGCAAACGACAGATTCATAGACTGTTCCAGTATCGGAAAAATGGCTGGAATCACCGATTGCATCGCATCATTCAGTAAATGGACAAAACTAATCGCAAATAAAACCTTGTAAATCGTTTCCGTTGCGGAAGCTTCTTTTTTAACGGAAGCCATAGCCATTCTTTCTTCCTTCTTTCTGTAAACTATTTATATTGTAAAATATTAGCATGGTTTACTCCTTTTTAACAGTAAAAAAGTATCAGAGGTTACCCCTCTGATACTCTTCCGTTACTCATTGATTCATCCGATTCCTTGACGCGGGCCTGCCCCATAAAAAAGATAAACAGCAGCGCAGCAACAACACAAATCAGCGAATAGCTAAACGTGTCGGCAATAGAGTTTGCCAAAACATCCGTCATCTTGTCCAAAACCTCAGGCGGGATTTGTTTCCGCACTTCCGGCTGCAATAACGCCCTTGAGTCCACTGACTTTTGAAACTGACCAAATTGAGGCAGGGCATCCTTCAGCCGATCACTTAACAAATTGTTTTGAATGGTTCCAAAAATCGTGATGCCCAGCGTCATGCCGATGAGGCGGAAAAATGCATTCTGGGAATTGGCGGAGCCTCTCTGTCTGGCGTCCAGCTTATGAACCGAAGCCATGCTGAGCACAGGAAAGGAAAAGCCCACTCCGATTCCGGCAAGCACCATATACAGCGTAACCAGCATTCTTGAAGTGCCCGGATCCATCGTACTGAGCAAATAAACGCCAATCAGAAAAATAACACCCGAGAACATCATGACCTTGCGATAGGAAGAGCGGATCACCGTTCGTCCTCCGGTCTGGCTTCCCACTACCACCCCGATCATCATGGGCATCAATATCAGACCGGCATTCGTCGCTGACCCGCCAAAAACACCTTGAATATAAATAGGAATATACATCGTTGCCAAAATAAACACAGAACCATAGAAGAAAGCGATCGCCTGGCTGGAGAGAAAGAGCCTCTTTTTAAAAAGGGCCAGGGAAACAATTGGATCAGCCGCCCGGCGTTCAGCCAGAATAAACAGAACGAAAAGAACGGCAAACCCGGCCAGCAGGGAAAGAATTAGCGCCGAATCCCAGGCATACTCCTTTCCGCCAAATTCCAAGGCAAACATCAGACTGACAAGCGAAGAAACGAGCAAAACCGCACCAAGATAATCAATTTTCTGTTCACGGTGTTCCAGAGATTCAAAATAGAACTTGATAATGAAAAAGAGGGATAGAAGTCCAAGCGGTAAATTCACATAGAAAATCCAGCGCCAGTCCAGATAATCTGTCAAATACGCACCAAGAAGCGGACCAAAAACACTGGACATGCCAAAGACCGCTCCAAACAGCCCGGTCATCTTTCCACGCTGTTCAACAGGAAAAATATCAAAAATAATGGTGAAGGCAATCGGCATCAGCGCGCCGCCTCCAACTCCCTGAATCGCCCGGTAAAGACTCAGCTGTGTCATGGTGTCTGCGATCCCGCAAAGAACCGATCCGAGAATAAAAAGAGCCAGTCCGGTAATATAAAACTTTTTCCTGCCATACATATCAGACAGCTTTCCAAAAATCAGCATGCTTGCCACAGAAGCAATCATGTATGCGGAAGTTACCCAGATAAATTTCTCAAAATCCCCTAATTCCGCAACAATCGTTCCAATCGCCGTAGCCACAATGGTATTATCCATGGCTGACATCAAAATTCCCAGCAAAAGGCCCGCGACGACAAACTTTTTGCTTCTTTGTTGATTCACCATACATTCTTTCTCCTTGTCATTAATTAATGGACAGCTCTATTCTTTTCTCTTTGGATAGGGCAATACCTGCCAGGGTGAAATAAAAAAGAAAGAGCTTATGAGCTCTTTCCGTTACACCTATAGTTTTTCAATCACTTTGTTAATAATGCCGTAGTCCAGTGCTTGCTGCGCTGTCATAAAGAAGTCTCTGTCTGTATCCTTTTCCACCCGTTCCATCGGCTGACCTGAGCGGTCGGAGATAATTTTATTTAAAATCTCCCGCGTTTGAATAATTCGTTTGGCGTGGATAATCATGTCTGCCGCCTGACCTTCTGTCCCGCCCATCGGCTGGTGAATCATGACTTCTGCATTCGGCAACGCATACCGTTTTCCTTCTGCTCCGGCGATCAGCAGGATAGCGCCCATGGATGCCGCCATCCCGATACATATCGTTGACACGTCTGGTTTAATAAATTGCATCGTGTCATAAATCGCCAAACCAGCAGTAACAGATCCCCCAGGAGAGTTAATATAGATGGATATATCTTTTTCGGGATCTTCTGCTGCCAGAAATAGCAGCTGAGCGACTACAGAATTGGCAACATTGTCATCAATTGGGCTGCCAATAATGACAATTCGATCTTTTAAAAGCCTTGAATAAATATCATACGAGCGTTCGCCTCTGTTCGTGGTTTCAACAACCATTGGCACTAAGTTCATGACCTTTTTCCTCCTGTACGTTTCTTACGCTGCCATGCAGTACGGCGAAGATCCCGTGCTGCCAGCAGCGATTTTTCCAAATCCGGATGTAATGTAGACAACCTTTGATGGCATTTTTCCCTCTGTTTCAATCATGATTTCCGTTCGCAGCTCTTCCCTGTTCTTCTCTTCTTGCTCATTTTTTCTTTCATGAAGGTTGATCACTTTTTCATCCCGCAGTTTTTGTTTCCGGTTCTTTTCCCATACAAGAGAAGTCTGCTTCTTCACGTCGCTCATCCCTGTTTTCCTCCTTCAGGTTTTGGATAAATAGCAATAGACACCTGGTACTCCTCGCCGTTTTCCTTTTCTCCTGATTGATATTTTTCAATTAACTGATGAAGCAGTGAGAAATATTCGTTCATGAATTCATTCCGCTGTTTTTCTCCGCATAAACTGACGGAAGCCTGAAGAACGGCACTTGGAATTTGTGCTTTTTCTGCCTGTTCCATGAGCTGCAGGGCATCTTTTTTTATTGCTTCAGTCAATGATAATACATGAGCCAGGGCATGCTGATCCTGCAACTTTTGTGAAGTCTCCGGTGACAAGCCAAGTGATTCAGACAAAATCAGGGTTTTTGCCACTGCCTGATATAGTACTTCTACCAAATTTCTGACATTCCTTGTGCCCACCTTTTGCACCAGCCCTACTTTTTCAAGTGCTTTCAAGTGATAATTTATTTTTTGCGGTGTTTCGTTTAGCATTTTGGCAATTTCGGTGGCTGAAGCGGGGACTTTCAAGGCAGCTACAATCTCCGAACGAATGGGATGCAAAAGGGCTGCAGCTTGCTCCGGCAATGTGACCAAATACGTTTCTTCTATTCGGGCCTTCTGGTTCACAGCTTCACCTCACTTAAAATAAATGTATTACGTAAAATTATTTTATTACGTTAGGCTTATTTTTGTCAAACCTTTCAAGTTTTAAACAAAAAAAAACAGAAGCGAAAGGCTTCTGTCAATTGATGAACGGCAGAGCCGCCAGAATAATAAAAACCAGCACCATGCCTGAATTAAAATAGAATTCTATTTTCAGTTTAAAATAATAACGTTCCACTGCCCTGAACAAAAAAACAACAGCGAGGATGGCAAAAAGGACGGAAGGGCTGTTTACATAAATGCCATTCCAGAGTGCACTTAAAAAGCTCAACAGTAAAAGCACCATCTCTGCATATGACCAGGCTTTGCTCCGTTTTTTCATAGAGACACCTCTTTCATGCATCGTCGATTTATTGTACGGAACACGCATGAAAACAGTGCCCTTCCTATTTGATAATTTTGTTTAAAGAGTTATTCTGTTTGGCATTCTCTACCGCTTTTAGAAGTTCCCCAGCAGCTTCCGCAGGTTTTAGATGGTTACTGATGGCCGTTATTACAGCTACCCCATCTGCGCCTGCCTGAACGACTCCTGATGCGTTGTCCTTATTGATACCGCCAATTCCGACGATAGGGGCATCTATTCCATTGTCCCGAAGCTCACGAATCACCGAATACCCCATCACCGGCCTTGTATCCGTTTTTGTTCCTGTCGGATAAACCGGACCGACTCCGAGGTAATCGGCACCAATTTCAAGCGCAAGCCGCGCTTCATTCAGATTGTGGACCGAAACACCCAATAGTTTTCCCGGAACGGCGTTACGGATTTCCTCGAGATCTCCGTCTTCCTGTCCGACATGCAGTCCGTCTGCATTCAACTTCTTCATTAAATGAATATCATCGTTAATGATAAATGGAACGTTAAATCGGCCGCATATTTGTTGAAGGGCCATGGCAAGTTCTATCCGGTCGTTTCCTTCCAGACAACCCTCCCCTTTTTCACGGAATTGGAAAATTGTTGCTCCACCAATGAGCGCCTTCTCCAGAACTTCTTCGGCATCTGCTGAACAATTAGTGCTTCCCATAATAAAATATACCTTCATACGATCTTGAAGCTCAGCTTTGTTCATTGCTCTTCCCTCCGTGAACCGTTTCCCATCTTCCTGTCTCGTCAAGTTCTTCAGCACTTAATAGATATAGCTCATCCAAAAAAGCCGTTTGAAAACTCCCAGGCCCGCGCGCAGCGGAAACCGCACGTTCAGCACAAAGACCCAGGTAAGTAAGCGCTCCGGCCATCCGTTCGAATGAAGTCAAATCAGTCGTTACCGATTTGGCTAGAAACAACCCGATCAAAGAGGTGGAGAGGCAGCCCGTCCCCGTCACATAGGAAAGCATCTCATGCCCTCCTCTTATTACCATGGTTTCTGCCCCATCACTCAAGATATCCTCTTTGCCTGTAATCGATACCAAGCAATTCAACTGATTGGCCGCAAAGCGGGCCAGTTCCGAACTGTCCTCTGCCAGGCTCCCGTCTACGCCTTTTCCACTCCATTGTTCTCCACTTAAAAAGGCGATCTCTGCCGCATTGCCGCAGATCACATTTGGAGAGACTTCATCAATAATTTCTGAAACAGCCGTTTTTCTTAACGATGATAATCCCGCACCGACCGGATCAAGTACAACCGGAATTTCACTGGATTTGGCTTTTTTCCCGGCTAGGATCATCCCTTTCACCAAATCCGGCTCAACCGTTCCGATATTCAATATAAGAGCATCGGCAGCCATTACAGCTTCTTCAGCTTCTTCATAATGGTGGGCCATCATTGGGCTTCCTCCTGCAGCGAGAATTCCATTAGCCAGGAAATTCATTGTTACTTGATTGGTCATATGATGAATCAGCGGTTTTTTCAAGCGAATATCTTTTAAAAGATTTGGTAATTTTGTCATTGGTATTTCCTCCTGTAGGCCCAGTGGTTGGTCGGTCCATGGCCGCTTCCCAGATGAAGGGGTACGCTGATGGCTTCCTGTATAAAGGCTTTGGCGGTTTCAACGGCTTCAATCGGAGATTTTCCAACAGCCAGTTCGGCTGTTATTGCAGCAGCAAATGTACAGCCTGTTCCATGGGTTTGTGATGTTTCAATGCGTTTCCCTTCAAATTCAATCAATTGTTCCCCATCATAATACAGATCCACTGGTTCATTTTCATGGGGAAGGTGACCGCCCTTGATGACGATTTGCTTTGCTCCCAAACCATGCAGAAACTTGGCTGCGTCTTCTCTGCCCTGTTTGTCCTCAATCTTTCTTCCGGTCAGTTGCTCGGCTTCTGGAATGTTTGGAGTCAGTATATCTGCGATTGGAAGAAGGTGTTTCTTTAGAGCTTCAATTGCATCCTTCTTAAGCAGTTCTGCCCCTCCCTTCGCGATCATCACCGGATCAACTACCACGTTGGTCCATTTATATTCCTGAATAAGTGAGGATACCGCCTCAATAATTTCGGCACTGAAAAGCATGCCTGTCTTCAGCGCTTCTGGCCTGAGGTCGTCTGCAATACTTTTCAGTTGGTCTACCACCATTTCAACCGGTATAGCATGGATATTTTGGACACCCTTGGTATTTTGTGCGGTGACAGCGGTAATAACTGACATGCCATATGCGCCTAATTCTTGAAAAGTTTTCAAGTCGGCCTGTATACCCGCTCCTCCCCCAGAATCCGATCCTGCTATCGTTAATGCTTTTGGTGTATTGGACATTAGAAAAACTCCTTTTTTCTTTACTTCATATAAAAAGCCGCCCTCAAAAAGAAGGCGGCTTAAACATCATCATTCAGCTGGTCGTCGGTTTAAGCCACTTCCCTACGACGGTATGATCCGTATCAGGTTCAAAGGGTCAAAGTTCACTCTTTTCTCAGCTTCCATAAGCTCCCCTAGTGGTTAGTACTATAAATATTATTTACCCTCTATCGTATCGGACAAATTTAAAAGCGTCAAATTGGAAATATGAAATATGTCGAAAAGTTAGTGAACAGCGTTTAAAAAGAGCGAGTTACGGGCATATTTTATACAACACCCGATAGAAACTCTGGAGGGAGAGAAATTATGAATATAAGAGAGAAACTGCAAAATTTAAAAAACAACCCAGAAGATGTTTATAGTCACGCTCAGTCAGAAGAAACCTTCTCAAGAAATTACACCAATCCAGTCGAAGTCAAATATAACCCTACAGAAGAAGTTTATGAAATGCGAGTTTTTGACATGGAAGGCGGTGAGCAGCTGGAAAGTAAAACTTTCCACTCTGTTGACGAGGTGCTGGCTGATTTAAATCTGGAAAACGAATAAAATAAATCTAAATTTTCAGAATTAAATAGTTGCTATTATCTCATAGGATAAGTATACTAGTAAAAACCCACTAAAGCATTAGCTTTAATCACCCAAGCTTTTGCAAAAATATTCAAGGAGGAATAGAGCATGAAAGATAATACGTCGTATAATAAAGATATGAACGATCTTGTGAAATACAAACTTCAGAAGAAAAATGAACCGTTCGCTTTTAATATGGTTGCTCAGATGATCCTTGATGAGTCCTTGCACGCCCATCAAATTAAACGTTATAAAGAAAAAATAGATGAAGCCCTTGAGAAACGAGATGAAGCAAGTTTCATGAAATTGACCGATGAATACCTTCGCTTCCTGGGGTAAGAAATCAAACCTTTTTGGTTTGATTTCTTTTTTTTTGCCCTCTCCCAGTTGTGCGGCAGTGCAAAAAGTTGCATTATCATGCGTTTATGCTAGTATTTACAAGGTGATTATTTACAACATGAGAAGTATGTACGGAGGGTAACATGAGTAAAGTAAGACGAAACGATCCTTGTCCTTGCGGAAGCGGGAAAAAATATAAACATTGCTGTCAACGGTCGCTGACAACAACAAAGATGAAACAAATGGTTGAAATCAGCCGTCACCTGGAAGGGCTGGCAAAGTTTGCTTTTGACAACTTTCATGAAGACATGGAAAAAAAAACACGGAATTTTATCCAACAATTTAATGTTGATAATGAGCAGGTGGAAACATACGCAAACTTGATGGTATGCTGGCTCATTTTTCATTCAGCGGTTCAGGACGGTAAAACACCCGTAGAACTGTACCTTATGGAACAAAAAGAAAAAGAAGAGCGTCAGGTCTACGAAGTAGTGAAAGAATGGAAGAACACCACCCCTTCACTGTATACCGTTCAGGAACAGCTAAACCGGAACGTTTATAAGCTGAGAGATTATTTCACTCATCAGGAACATACGGTTGAAATCCATTCAGAATCCCTTCCTGAAGTGGAATTACTTGTTGCAGGTTCGCTGATCGCTACAGGGGAACATCAAGAATTTTACATTGATTATGCAAAAATTCCGGTTTCCGCTTCCGATCTATCAGAGAAACTGCAAACCATTCAGTCTGAACAATTAACAATGAAGGACGATTTTCCAAATGTTCTTCACATTCTTTTGTCCAACAAGTCTGCTGTTCCGGTCAATGATTCGGTTTTAGCTCTACTGAAAAACACAGCTTCTTCCGAAATTTATGAAAAGGCCATTCCCCTTTGGGATCAATGGAACAACAGCCAAAAGCTGACCGTTCGAAAAGAACAGCTTTTCGCTGCAGCACTGCATTATTTTGTCAGCAAGCATCTTTTGGAAGAAGGCACATCACAGGCTGAAACAGCTGCCTATTATGATATTTCAGCATCCAGTCTATCCGCCAAATATCGGCAGCTGAAAAATATCATTCAATAAGAGAACCTGCCAATGGCAGGTTCTTTTAACTTTCTGCTGGTTTGTTTTTCTTTCGCAAATCGTTGAACGTATATTACAGAGAGATTAGCCAAAAAAGGGTCTTAATATTTTCGGTTTTTTTGCTGGTTGACTGTTTCAATTTTTGCACCTAATGAAAAAGCTCTGCTGAAAATCAGCAGAGCTTTTTACGGGAATATATTACGCTTTCTTTTGCAGTTGCGGTTCGTGTTCCGTCTGGTTTCTTTTGTTAAGGTACCAGTACAAGGGCAATCCTGCCAGTGTGACAGCAATTGCCGTTAGGCTGTCAGCAGGATTATCAATTATCGTAGCTATCACAATATAACTGGCGCCGATGATGGCAAACGCCGGAACGATTGGAAACAGAGGTACACTGTATGACCTTTTCTTCCCTTTGTTTCGTTTTCTCAAAACAAACAAAGCAAAAAACGCAAATATATAAAAAATATAAATGGCAAATATCGCCATGGCGGACAGGTAATCCGGATTCGATACCAGCATGAGGCCAACAGCTAAAACCACCTGCAGCCCGGTAGCCGGAATCGGTGTTCCAAATTTTTCAGAAACAGAAGCAAAGAGGCGGGATGCCGGCAGCTGCTTGCGAAGTGCCATTGCGTAGGTTACACGCGGAAACGTTAAGATCTTTCCGTTCAAACAACCGAAAATGGAAACAGCAATACCCACAGCAATCAATTTTCCGCCCATCTCACCGAACAATAGGGAAGCGGCAGTTCCGGCTGAATTCTCTCCCAATTCAACAATACGGCTTGCTGGTAGTACATGAAGCATGGCCACATTTACCAGCAGATAAGCGACTGTTACAAAAAGAATCCCGCCAATGATCGCTTTAGGTAGTATTTTAGCAGGATTTTTCATTTCACCAGCGACAAACCCGACCATCAGCCACCCATCATAAGCAAACAATGTTGCCAGAATGGCCGCTCCCATGCTGATTTCTCCTGTAAAGCCGCTTCCTGCATTCAAAACCTGTTCATTTCCCTTCCAAATGCCAAACACAACGATTAACACGATCGGGAGCAATTTTCCGATCGTTGCTATGTTTTGTACAATGCCACCATACTTAGTGCCAAAGCTGTTGACCACAGCTAGGAAAACAACCGTAATAATACCAATCCACGGTCCTGTTTTATCGTTCCATCCAAACAAGTGGGCAAGCAAAGAGCCAAAATATAGACCGAGACCTCCTATGATGGCGGGACCGTAAATCACCGTTTGCATCCAGCCGCTCAGATAGCCCCAAATCTTTCCATACACCTCTTCCAAATAAACATACAGTCCGCCTGTCTTTGGAATCTGCGTGGCTACTTCAGCAATGGTCAGGCCTCCTGCCAGAGTGATAAGTCCACCGAGCAGCCAGGCCAGGAGTGCCATGCTTGATCCTCCTGCATATTCAATGACTTTTCCCGGTTTCATGAAGATCCCGGAACCGATTACTGTACCAATAACAATAGACATCGCTACGGAAAGGCCGATATCTTTTTTCAGATCTGCTTCTGTATTCACGCTGCTGTCCACTCCCAAACTATTTTTGTCTACTCTAGAAGGACTTTCTTTTTTAAAACTTTATCACAGCGTTTAAGTCCTGTCACTATAACCAAAAATAGTAATTCTATTCAAAAAAATCTCTTTATTTAAAATCCTTTTTTAACGTAATCACCAGCATATAAGCGAGCCCAACCAATCCAAACAACGGATAAAGATAGTGAAGAAGTGAAGAATAGCCAAACAAACTGATTAAGTACCCCCCACTCATTAACAACAGCAAAATGAAATTGGATGAAAGCTTGAATGATTTTTTCAAAGGAGCGACAAGCCCGAACAGGTTTCCAATCAGCGTAGTGAAGATTTCACCATATACGACGAGCAAAAACAACAAATGCACAAAGATTCCGAGCCGGCTGATAATCTCGGCAACAGGGATTTCATATTGAACGGATTGCGGCACCAGATAAAGGGCAAAGTGGCTGTTTAACAGGATGAAGGTCAATCCAAGCCCTCCTAAAAAACCACCCCACCGGATGATTGATTCATCCTCAGCTTCCCGGCTAAGTGGCACAAGAACCGCTTGTGCCAAAGTCAAATTAAACGCAGCATAAGTAAACGGGCTGAACAGCCATCTCCAATTCCCGGTAAAATCCTCGGTCCGGATCAGAGGTGCCTCAATCGGTGAAAAAAGCATGGACACCGATATAATAATGGAGAAAAGAATCATAATGGGGACAATGACCGAATTAGTCCATAAAATACCTTCCATCCCCCGTTGCATAACGATGAAGCATAATAAAACGGTGAGCAGTATTCCGGCATGAAACGGCAAATGAAGCTGTTCAGTAAATAATGCTCCAGTACCAGACAGCATGACAGCTGTTACACCAAACAACATCACAAACATAAGTAAATTAATCCCTGCGGCAAATCTTTCTCCAAAAAGATACGTGTTTAACGACTCATACGTTTCCGCTCCGATCTTTCGGGCAAGGAGCATGATTTTTGTACCAAGGAAGATAAATAAAAAACCGCTGATCAAAATGCCGGCAAAGCCCGCCGAACCATGTATGGTAAAGAATTCAACAATCTCTCTTCCCGTCGCGAAACCTGCCCCTACGATAGTGCCGATATAGGTTGCACCGATTTGAATAACCTGTTTTTTTCTTTTTTGCATAATCTCCTCCAGCTCCGCACGTCCTCTTCGTTAATATGTATGGCCTGTACCGGGAATTTAGAAGGACATCGGGCAAAGCAAAGCGGGGATCAGCAAGCCAAACAAAAAGGACACGTGATTCGCCGTCTGAGAGACGACTCACGTGCCCTTTTCCTATTTTTTCTTTTTGCGTTTCGGCAATTTATCAAGGAGCCAGCCTTTGCCGATTTCGCAAAAGCGTAAAGGCATTTCCATCGAAATTAATATCCTGTCTTTTCCAACTATATTTAACATTCCGGTTTCCTCATTGACCTGTCTCACTTCTGCACTTTCCGTACCTGACACCGGAACGACCATTTTTTCATTGTTAAATCCTTTAATTTTAAAAACCTTTCCGTCAAAAGAAACTTTGTGACAATGTGGAGGAAGACCAAGGGTAATTTTGTTCACATTAAAAACCTCCTATAAAGATTTTCTCATTTAAAGATTTTCTTCATTGTAACAGAAATGCGCGTGTCTTTTCTTTGATTTTTTAAAATTTTTTAAATATTATATTTACTTTTCAATAAACTTTACCTACCCTCAAATGTTGTTACATAAACGACAAAAAAGTTACTATCAGGCACAAATTTTCAGCAAAGGAACCAATTATTACGTTCTATCATATTCTAATAGTCAATACTAGATTTTTATTTTGGAAACTATGAGGTGGATCTACATGAGTAGAGTTCAAATACTGTTTAAATCCTGCTCTGCACTGGCAGGCGCTTATGCAGGTTATTTTTTTGGTCCGATGTCGCCATTGATCAATGCTCTTGTAATTTTAGCTATACTTGATTATCTGACAGGTATTATTGCTTCTGCCTATGAAGGAAAACTTTCCAGTTCGTTCGGCTTCAAAGGAATTTTAAAGAAAATCGCTATTTTTTGCATTGTAGCTGTTGCCCACTCACTCGATACTCTTTTTGGCGGTCATTACATTCGTGATGCCACGATATTTTTTTATTTATCCAATGAATTGCTGTCCATCATTGAAAATGCGGGCCGGACAAACATTCCCCTGCCCCCTGTGATCAGAAAAGCGTTCCTGGTTTTAAAACAAAAGGAAGAGGAGAAAGAAAAAAAAACAGACTAGCTCTCTGCCAATCTGTTTTTCGGTATGAATCTGGTTTTATTTCTGATAATAAGAAGCAATCTTAGCCGCAATTTTCTCCGGATCGATTTGATATTCCCCTGCATTGATTTTTTGTTTAAGTTCTTCTACCTTTGCCAGCCGTTCACTTGGCATTCCGGCCGTTGTTTGATTTAATAGCAGCCCTTCCCGCGAGATTTCCACGGAATCTTGTAAAGATGGCTTTGAAACTTTTTGAGGTTTCATTACTTCGGTGGTTTTATACGGCTGATCCACCCTTTGAATGCCATTGATTTTCATGCTGTTAACCCCTTTATTTTATATGCATACATTTCCTACACATACCCAGTCATCTTCAATTTCAGAAGGCTCCAGATAACGCATATACAGTTTCTGGCCGCTCTTATCATACTTTATTTCAAATTCTTTTTCATTTTGCCTGGATTCACAAAAAAAGTGAATATACTCCTGTGTAAATAAATAAGGAGTAAAATTTTTATAATCTTCAAGATGGTTTTCGACCCATTGTTGAATATCTTCTTGTTTAACCGTTTTCATATTACTCTTCCCTTACCCCATTTTGTGTATAGTGATGGATAAATGTATGAAAATACCCCATGAAAAACTGCTGTAAACACATAAAAAGATATTTTTCTCATAGTCTTCGAATCATTCTTATATTATAAGGGGTATCTTATAAAAAAAATAGTAAATTTTGTATAAAAAACGTCCATCTCCGTAAGATGAACGTCTAGCGCAATTCATTCAGCTTTGGAATAACTCCCATTTCTTCCACTTCTGCCTTCGTCTTTTCGGTACCAAGCATATAGATCTGGCGGTAAATTTCAAACATGAGCTCATTATCTTCTCTTCGGTCGAGATCGCCGTAAAATTCATTAAAATGAGTACTCGAAGAAAAGAGATCTTTCCCTTCTTTTTTGTTGTGTTCATGCAATTTTTGAAAGAGGCCGCGCAGCTGTTCAATTTCCCCTTCATTTGCATGAACCTCAAAAAGGTGAATGCTTTCATCGGCAGGAACAGTGTTTATATCCCCTTTAGGGTTAACATAGAATGTTAATTTCCTTTCATCCATCGCAAAGGCTCCCTCCTTGGCTTCTTTTAGATGTAATTCCCGTTAGCGGCAGCCCTTTAAACCTGTATGCTATAAACAATTATTTTTAGCGGCTCCCTTTGATGGGGAGCCTCTTAAATTTGTTTTTGGTGTGCTTGAACCAAGAGTCTTAGAAGTCATATTTTATTTTTCTCGATAAAAACGATCGCATCCTCCACTTCGTCAAAAACCCTAGATCCCACAATTTCTCTCTCATCATCATAAAAGGTGGCCTGAAAAAAGCCATTGTCTCCCTGTGGGACATACCTTATTCGCACAAGATCGTTTTTTGCTCCAGGCAGGTTGGTTTCCTGAAGAAACTCAAATTCTTTTTCCGGATTTTCCATTAAGCTGCGAATATGTTCATTAATTTCCATGCCTTTCCCTCCAACAGTTCTTTAGTTCATATTTTCCCAAATTATGAATTCATAAACTCCCACTGCAGCTAAGATGCTGTTTCAAATTAGAGGTTTAAAAAGATAGAAAAAAGATAATGTTTAGGTGTGTAGAACAAATTGGGGCAGTTTGCTGCCACCGAATACAAGGAGTGATGAAGCATGGATCAAGGTTTATATACAGCCAGAGCAACAGCACAGGGCGGACGTGAAGGAAATGTTTCCAGCGAGGACGGCAAGCTGGATCTTAAACTCAGCATGCCAAAAGAGCTGCAGGGCTCAGGAGGAGAAGGAACCAATCCAGAACAGCTTTTCGCCTGCGGATATGCGGCTTGTTACCAAAGTGCACTTCAGCTGGTCGCCAAAAAGCAGAAAGTGGATGTTTCCGACAGTAAGGTGACAGCCAATGTAACGATTGGCAAAGACCAGCCGAATGGCGGATTCAAACTTGCGGTAGTTTTAGAAGTCGCCATACCGGGACAGGAACAAGCCAATGTACAAAAGCTGGCCGATGAAGCCCATCAGGTTTGTCCATATTCCAAGGCAACACGCGGAAATATCGACGTTGAAATAAAGGCAGTTTAATCATTCAGCACTGGTTCCCGTAAAGGGGACCAGTTTTTTTGTGCTTCTTTCCCCCTTTTTTCCTATGTAAAAATTCCTTCCAAAAAAATCCTTTCCAAAAATAATAAGAAGAAAAAAAAGGAATTTTGTAACTGATGGTCGAAATATATTCAAAAGATTCTTGAAATAAAAACCTGAGAAAAACTTCAGGAATACAACTACCTGAGTTTTAATACATAAAAAGGGGGATTGGATTGATTTCATTTAAGCATGTGAATAAACATTTCGGCGATTTTCAGGTTCTCACTGATATTAACCTGGAGATTAAAGAAGGAGAAGTTGTTGTTGTCGTTGGCCCGTCGGGGTCAGGGAAAAGCACCCTGCTTCGCTGCATCAACCGTCTTGAGACCATTACGGACGGTGAACTCATTGTTAACAAAAAAGTGTTAAAAAGCAAAGATACAAACATTAACGACCTTCGTAAAGAAATCGGCATGGTTTTTCAGCATTTTAATTTGTATCCTCATATGACTGTGCTTGAAAACATTACCCTCGCTCCAAGAAAAGCCCTAGGTATTTCCACAGCAGAAGCAAATGAAACCGCAATGTTCTACTTGAATAAAGTGGGAATTCCGGACAAGGCAGATTCCTTCCCATCCCAGCTTTCCGGGGGGCAGCAGCAACGCGTGGCCATTGCCAGAGGTCTTGCCTTAAAACCTCATATCATGCTTTTTGATGAACCAACCTCTGCTCTTGATCCCGAAATGATCGGCGAGGTACTCGATGTGATGAAAACACTTGCGAAAGACGGCATGACGATGGTCGTGGTTACGCATGAGATGGGTTTTGCCCGAGAAGTAGCGAACCGTGTCGTATTTATGGACCATGGCCGGATTCTTGAAGACAGCGAGCCTGCTGCCTTCTTTTCCAATCCCAGAGAAGACCGGGCCCGCTTATTTTTAAGCAGAGTATTAAACCATTAAAGGAGCTGAACCATTTGAAAACAAAGAAAAACTGGCTGATTGCACTTATTCTTGTACTGATCATCAGCATGCTTTCCGCATGCGGCAGTTCTGATAAAACAGGAGGAAAAGAATCCAAGGATACGCTTTCCGCAATAAAGAAACGTGGAAAACTGGTCGTCGGGGTCAAATATGATACCAACCTGTTCGGCTACAAGGATCCGTCTAGCGGCAAAGTGGAAGGCTTTGATATTGATATCGCCAAAGCACTTGCAAAAAAAATCTTTGGTGATGAGAAAAAACTGGAGCTCAAGGAAGTCACTTCAAAAACACGTGTGCAAATGCTTAAAAACGGTGATATCGATGCTATCATTGCAACCATGACCATCACCCCTGAACGTAAAAAAGAAGTGAATTTCTCTGACGTTTATTTTAAAGCCGGCCAGTCCCTTCTCGTGAAAAAAGGTAGTAAGATCAAAGGCATCGACGATATTAAAAAAGGTACAAAAGTCCTTGCAGTAAAAGGCTCCACTTCTGTTCAGAACATTAAAGACAAGGCTCCTGAAGCACAGGTTTTGGAATTTGAAAACTACGCGGAAGCATTCACCGCTCTGAAAGCCGGCAAAGGTGATGCATTGACCACCGACAACGCTATCCTGTACGGCATGGCAGACCAGGATCCCAGCTATACACTGGTAGGTGAGCCATTTACCGATGAACCATATGGAATCGCCCTGAATAAAGGCGATGACAAATTCACTAAATATGTAAATGACTTTATTAAGGAAATTCAGGACAGCGGAGAATATGACAAAATCAAAAGCAAATGGATTAAAGAACAATAAAGTCCGGTGAAGATGGATGGACCCCTGTGTCCATCTCTTCTTCTTTCATAAAGGAGGGAAAACATGCTTGATTTTACCATTCTCACAAATAACCTTGACACGTATTTGCAAGGGTTCGGAAATACACTGAAAGCAAGCCTCCTCGCTTTAATTTTTAGTTTTATTCTCGGTGTTATCATTGCGGTAATGCGAATTTCCCCCATGAAAGTGCTACAGGGTGCTGGAACTGCATATGTTGAATTTGTCCGTAATATTCCCCTTATTCTTATTCTGTTTATTTTTTACTATGGATTGCCGACCCTGGGGATGGAACTTTCCGGATTTCAGGCTGGGACCATTGCCCTTTCCATCTATACAGCGGCATTTATTGCCGAAGCCATTCGCGCTGGCATCCTTTCGGTGGACAAGGGCCAGATGGAAGCCGGCCGGTCGTCGGGCCTCACCTATATTCAGACGATGAGATACATCATTTTGCCGCAGGCAATTAAGATAGTTATTCCGCCCCTGGGCAATCAGTTTATTAATCTTGTAAAGAATTCATCGATTCTGGGAGTTGTGGCCGGATTGGATCTTATGTATTTTGGCGATTCCATCTCATCAGCCACCTATGTCGTGTTCGACGTGTATATCTTTGTCGCCGTATTCTATCTCATATTAACGATTCCGCTCAGCTTGTTCGTCGGATACCTTGAACGGCGCCTGG
This sequence comes from Fictibacillus sp. S7, assembly GCF_004127935.1. Lineage (NCBI taxonomy): Bacteria > Bacillati > Bacillota > Bacilli > Caryophanales > Fictibacillaceae > Fictibacillus > Fictibacillus sp. S7. Next base: position 1,568,785 of record NZ_QJKL01000001.1, read on the forward strand.
CTGTAAGCGGATAAGGGGGAGGAGCTCTATGGATTTTATCGGTGCTTATTCCTCAGGGAATCTGCTCTTTTTGTTGAAAGGTCTGGGTACAACGCTGCTCGTCGCTTTTATCGCTATTATTTTCAGCTTTCTCATTGGAAGCATCCTTGGCATCCTGCGTTATGCCAAGATTCCTGTTCTATCAAGAATTGTTGCGGTCTGCGTGGAAGTGATCAGAAACCTTCCTCTCTTGCTGATCATTTTCTTCACGTTTTTCGCCCTTCCTGAGGTCGGAATTAAATTAAGCGTAACAATGGCTGCCATCACAGCTCTTATCATTTTTGAATCCGCCATGCTTTCCGAGATTGTTCGAAGCGGACTGAATTCCATTGAAAAAGGGCAGATTGAAGCCGCACGGTCGTCGGGTCTCACGTATATGCAGACCATGCAGCATATTATTCTCCCACAAGCTCTGCGCCGTATGGTTCCCCCGATTGTCAGCCAGTTTATTTCCTTGTTGAAGGATACATCACTGGCAGTTGTAATCTCCTTGCCAGAGCTGCTTCACAATGCACAGATTGTAAATGGAAAGAATGTTAATTATGTTATCCCCATTTTTCTTCTGATCGCCGTGATGTATTTTCTTGTTAACTATTCCTTGTCTTTGGTTGCAAGACGCCTTGAAATGAAAGAGCGCACCAACGGGAAATCGACAGGGAAAGTATTGCCTGCCAAACAGCAGACCGGAGAAATGATGTAAAGACAAGGGCTCAAATTCACTTGAGCCCTTTTTCTGTGTTAGAATGATTGAAACATCATTTTAGTCCGGAATAAAGGAAGTGAAAAAATGGAGGCTTTCACCTATACGAAGCGTGAAGAAATCATCAATGCCATCACCCATGGAATCGGAGCGGTTTTTAGCATCATCGCGCTGATTCTTCTTATTGTATTTGCCAGTGCACAGGGAACACCGTTTGCTATCACCTGTTTTGCCATTTTCGGGGTAACGATGCTGCTTTTATATACAGCGTCCACCCTTGTCCACAGCTTTCCTGAAGGCAAAGTCAAAGATATTTTTGAGATCATGGACCATTCCGCCATCTATCTGTTTATAGCGGGTTCCTACACCCCTATCCTTCTGCTTGTCGTTAAAGGAGCCTTGGGCTGGTCATTGTTTGGAACGGTCTGGGGAATCGCCCTTGCCGGAGTCGCCTTTAAAATCTTTTTTACCAAACGATTTGTGATTCTTTCCACCATTGGTTACGTACTGATGGGGTGGCTGATTGTATTTGCCTTTAACCGTGTGATACTCAACCTTTCACAAGAAGCTCTTGCCTGGCTGTTTGCCGGAGGAATTTTGTATACCGTGGGTGCCTTTTTCTACGTTTGGCGCAAGTTTCCCTATAACCATGCAGTTTGGCATCTGTTCGTCCTTGCCGGCAGTGCTTCTCATTTTATACTCATGCTGTATATATTAAAGCTCTCGTAAAAAAGAACAGCAGATATCAGTTCTGCTGTTCTTCTTTTATTTTCTTTTTCATGTATCGTCCAGGATCCACCACTTCAAATCCATATTGGCTGTAGAGTCCATGCGCATCCTCTGTGGCCAGCAGCATCCCTCTTACTTCCTTCAGTTCATCAAAAGAAATGATTGTTTGGACCAGCCATTTGGAAAGCCCTTTCCCCCGATGCCTTCTGTCAATAAACACATCACATAAATAGGCAGTTGTAACGTAGTCTGTTAAAATCCGCGCGAAACCGGCTTGAACAGGCTTCCCATCTTTCATCTCGTACACCCCAAAACAAAGTGTATTTTTGATGGCCTTCTCTACCCTTTCCTTCGTAATCCCCTTTGCCCAATATGACTGTTGTGACAAAAACTCATGAATCATGGGAAGATCCAGCAATGTTTTATCGGTAGAAATCAAATAATTCTCTTTTTTCCATTCCATTCTCATAACCCCCAAGCGCTTACTTCTTATTACAAGTATAATAAAAGATCAATGGATTTGCCCTTGTTTTTTTGGTTGAATAGAGAGCTGCACAATTGGAATGATATACAAATAGACATACTTAAAACGAGGGAATGAGTCTTTTTATGTTCGGGAAACGACGGCAAAAAAAACAGGATCGTTCACAAAACCAGTCTTCCGGGCAAGCTAAAACCCAGCTTACCTTCGAACAGCTGATGGAAAAATGCAGGGCCTCAAAGGATTTTGTTTCATTTACAAAAAGCGATAAGCATCCATTTACGATTTCTTATTATAAAAGTATGGTAAATCCTGAACTGGTTCATAAGGATCTCATCCCTTATTTAACCAGTTGTTCTTCCTTATCGTTGAAAGAGCTCTCTCAGGAAATTCCTGTGGAAAACATTGAACATACAAGCGATGTCCAGACTATAATGGACAGCGTGCTGACTGGCTCAGTCATTGTTCAGTCTCGTCCGGGAAAAAAAGATTGCCTGCTAATTCCGGCTGCTACCGCTGAAAAACGGCAGATCTCTGTACCCGAAACAGAATTCAGCGTTGTGGGACCAAAAGAGGCGTTTATCGAAACTCTCGAAGTCAACATCAATATGGTTCGTAAAAGATTGCCGATACCTGAACTTCACGTAAAGGAAGTAACAGTTGGCAAGCTGTCAAAAACGCGCGTGGTCATTCTTTATATTGACGGGATTGTGAATATGGAAAACGTCAATACACTGAAACAGCGGATTTCAGACATTGAATACGACCATATTCTGGATAGTACTTACATTCTTCAAATGATATCGGACGACCAATACTCCCCGTTTCCACAGCTTATCAATACGGAACGCCCGGACCGGGTAGCTGCCGTTTTGTCAGAAGGGAAAGTAGCCGTTCTCGTCGATGGTTCCCCAAGCGCCCTGACTGGGCCAACAACGCTAGTTGAATTCTTTTCCGCATTTGAAGACTATTTTTTATCCTGGCATATTGCCTCTGTTTTCAGGATGATCCGCCTTTTTGGCGTTCTCTTTTCCGTTCTGTCCACACCACTTTATGTAGCTGTTCTAACCTTTCATTATGAGATGATACCGACCGACCTTCTGGGCACCTTGATCGCCTCACGTTCTGGCATCCCCTTTCCCCCGATCGTGGAAGCCATTATTCTCGAATTGTCGATTGAGCTTTTAAGGGAAGCTGGTGCTCGTCTGCCATCAAAGGTCGGACAAACGATCGGGATTGTTGGAGGTATCGTTATCGGAACAGCCGCCGTACAGGCAGGGTTAACGAGCAACGTCCTGCTGATCATCGTAGCACTCGCTGCTCTGGCATCCTTTACGACACCCGTTTACCAGATGAGTAATACCATTCGTTTGATCCGTTTTCCTTTTTTAATTTTTGCCCAATTTTGGGGAATGCTTGGTGTGGCCATTTGTTCTGCCTTTATTTTAGGGCATATGTTACGTCTTACATCCCTTGGACGGCCATATCTCGCTCCGCTGTTCCCTTTAAGGATCACCGATTTAAAGGATGCGTTATTCCGGCTCCCATTTAACCGCCAAAGTCTCCGTCCGATGCAGATGCGGCCAGCGGATCCGGTACGTTTTAATTCCCAACGCGGCAAACAGAAAAATGACATTGAAGAGTAATCCGCTTCACGAAACATACAAAAGAGGGTGGGACCATGAATCTGCAGCCAAAAGAAAATAGATTAGTTTCCCCTTATTTTGCATTTTACCTGATTCATACGATGCAGGTTGGGGTAGGCGTACTGGGATTTCAACGATATATTGCCAAATCGGCCGGACATGATGCATGGATGGCAGTCATCACCGGTGGAATTCTTATTCACCTGCTTGTATGGATGAGCTACCGCATGTTGAAAAACAGTGATGGTGACCTTGTGGCCGTACATGAGGACATTGCCGGCAAAGCCATCGGCGGTGTATTAAGCACCTTATTCACTGTGTATTCGGGCTTCTTGGCCCTTACCGTTCTAAGAACATACATTGAAGTCATCCAGGTATGGATGTTTCCGCACATCAATACATGGGGAATTTCCCTGATTCTATTGGGCGTTGTCTATTATTTTGTCAGCGGCGGCTTCCGTATTGTTACTGCAATTGGGTTTTTTAGCTTTATTCTTGGGACACCGCTTATCTTTTTAAAATACTTTGCCGTCAAAGATTCTCATATTTATAACATCCTGCCTTTATTCGACCATTCCGTAACCGATTATTTTGTCGCAACAAAAACGATGACCTTGAACTACCTTGGCTTCGAAATGCTTTTGCTGTACTATCCATTTATCAAACATCCCGAAAAGTCGGAGAAATGGTCGCAATGGGGTGTGTTTTTCAGCATTTTACTGTATCTCATCACAGCGGTTGAATCGTTTGCCTATTACAGCCAGGGCCAGTTGAAGCATACCATCTGGGCGACACTTACGCTCTGGAAAATTGTTGAGTTGCCTTTTGTTGAACGATTTGAATACATTGGGATCTCCATATGGCTGTTTGTCGTGCTTCCCAATATCTGTATCGCCGTCTGGTGTGTCACGAGAGGATTTAAACGCGTCTATTCGATCAAACAAAAACATACGCTCATTCCCGTGCTGATTCTGATATTTGCGGGGACCCTCTTTTTCAAAGACCGGCAGGAAATTGACCTTCTAAACAGCCTGGTTTCTAAAGCAGGCTATTATATTATCTTTTTTTATATTCCTCTTTTATTTGTACTGCATTGGCTCGTTCTGAAAGTCAGGAGGAAACAAAATGCCTAAATCAAAACTGATGACGGCCGCCATTTTACTTTTCCTTGCTGGGTGCACTCCGCAAAAGCAAGTACTAGAAGATATTCAGCTTATCGGTGTGGTTGGCTACGATTATGTCGACGGAAATAAAATTCAAGCCACGGTTTCCGTACCGACAACCGAAGGCGGGAGCGATCAGGCGGTCTTATCGAGCACCACTTATTCGGCCCGATCCCATACAAGCAAAAATATCCGGCAGGTCCTGCAGGCGGAATCGCCCAAGCCTTTTGCGTCCGGTAGGGTTTCTGTGATCATATTTAACGAAGAACTTGCGAGCCGCGGAATCACCAAGATCATCGATTCCCTGCAGCGGGACCCATCTGTCGGAAGAAACATCTACCTCGCAGTGGCCAAAGGGTCGACAAAGGACATGTTATCAAAAGAATATCCAGTAGGTGAGATAGTTCCTGCCTACCTGAAACAGATGATTGAGCAAAACATGGAGCTTACCTTTCCAAGAGCCAATTTCCATCATTTCAATTACAGCTATTATGGAAAAGGAAGCGATTCATTTATGCCGCTCCTTGATACAAAGCATGGCCATATCCGCATTGCCGGTGTAGCCCTCTTTGACCATTCCAAATACGTTGACCATATCAGCTTTGAAGATTCTTTTATTTTTAAACTGATGTACCAAAGCTTCCGGCAGGGATCTCATGAATTTAAGCTCGGAAAAGACAATTACCTGACGCTTGAAAATTTGTCATCACACGTCAATTATGATATTTACAATGCTAATACCAACCCAAAAATTAATATCACCATCCATGTGAGAGGTAAGGTTAATGATGCGGCTGGAACCCCGCTGTATCAAGGGAAAACGATTGAAATGATTGAAAAAACCATCAAAAAACAAACAGAACATGACGCGGAAAAGATGGTGGACCGTTTTCAAAAAAAGGGAATCGATCCCCTTGGCCTGGGCGATAGAGCCAGAAGCAGCGCAAGGCGTTTTAATTTTAAAGAATGGAATCAGAAGTACCCAAACATCCCTGTTCATGTGAAAGCCAATATAGAAGTGACACAGGCCGGTATTGTGGAATAAAGAAAAGCCGGCACATCATTTTACATGTGCCGGCTCTTTTTAACTCATCAAAGTATATGGATACCCATTCAGGCTTGTTTTCATCCGGCCCTCTTCCAAAATGATTTCTGCCGGATAAATGTTTGCTTTCTTGCCTGAACCGAGCCAATTTCTTTTTTTATCGGACAGGATCAGCAAGCCGTCTGCGTCCCCAAGCGGGGCAAACGATGCACTGTCATTATGGTATATATTCAGGTTTAATTCCTTTTTCAAATGATCTGCTGCTTGTTTTACATTATCCACCGGCATGCCGATCTCGCTGATATTCAAGATATCCCGGCTAGTAAATGGATGCTCAGTGCCATTGTTCAGCGTATGCCGGGCAATCAGCTCGACAATGTTGCCTGCAGGGTCGTAAAAATAACAGGCATGCGCATCCCAATTGGTAAAATATATTTCATCCTTATCTTCAACCGTATTTAAAGGGACAAGGGCACTTGCCCATTTCTTCGCCTGCGAAAATTGGTTATCAGGAACGGTAAACGCAAAATGGTAATACGATTCCTCTGTCCCTTCAAGAAAAGTGAGCACCGAATCACCTGCGGCGATTCTTAAGGAACCGGGTAAACGGCTCTTCAGCAGAGGCAAACCCAGCACATCATGGTAAAAGTTTTTTTGATCTTCCATACAACAGGTGCGGAGGATCACTTCTTTTATCTTCACTCAGGTACCTCCCATCTTTATAAAGGCTAGTCTTGTAACCTTTTTGCTCTTAGGAGTTAATCTGCTTCTTTAAGACAGCTCTGCTTCGCTTACTTCCTCGTTGAAGTTGTCCCCTACTTTTTGCTGGTGCGACTGTCCCCATTTCTCCATCATCCGCAGTGTATCTTCAAGATCCTTTCCGTATGGTGTAAGTGAATAGACCACTTTGGGAGGCACTTGAGGATATACGGTCCGGGTAATGAGGCCGTCTTCCTCAAGTTCCCGCAGCTGTTGCGTCAAAACCTTTGGAGTAACAGAAAAGAGCTGATCCTTCAACTCCCCAAAGCGATAATCCTTTTCCTGCAGTAAACAAAGGATGACTCCCTTCCACTTCCCACAGACCACATCCAATGTCACTTCTATTGGGTGAAAATACTGCTTTTTTCTTTCCTTCATGAATCCAATCCCCCTGATTATTTAGTGATCCATGGTATCCAAAAAGTAACTACCTATCAAAAAAGTACATACTATTTAAATTTCCAATGTACCAGTATACTTAGTATAGAACAGATTCCATGAAAGGAAAATGTATGAAGAAAGAAAATTTTCATCTTAAAATATCCCTGCTTAATAAAGCAGGAAAAACCTATGTCCACCCCGATGATCTTCCTGCCGTCCTTAATCTGCTGCACTCCGCGTCAGAGGCAGGGTTAGCGGTAAAAATAGAATATTTCGATGATATATTGGCCTACCGTACGGCCACTTCCGTTGTAGGAGAAACCATACTAAGTGTAAATAAATCAACCAATGAAACACTTTTTTTTGGTCCCTATACATTTAAAAATCTCGCACATTCCCTTAACATCCAACTTTCATATCAAAAATAATCCTTGCTGTCTGAAAAGATCCTGCAAGGATTTTTCGTTGAAGGAAAGCACTTACTTTTTTACTATCCCCTTCTTCCGATCCATGACTTTCGAACGAAAAATTTCTGATAAAAAGGAAACGGTTCTCCTTTAACGGAATTTTTTATTATCTACAGAAAAAGGAGGCTCAACATGAAGTACATAAAAAAATGGACAGGAACACTTTTTGCAGCAGGATTAATTTTCTCAATGTTTACGGGAACAGCAAAAGGTGCAGATACCCCGCAGACAAAGGACCTATCTCCTACGACGGCTTATGTGGATGTAGCTGCAGCAACGCTTTGGACAAAGCCTGCACAAACCAGGCCACTGGACGCACCTTCACTGAGCAATCCCGTTGATCTGAGAAAATGGACAACGAGCATGACGTACGAGGATAAACTATGGCTTGTGGGTCCACTCGAAACGCAGGCTTTGTACGGGAACAAAGTCACCATTACCGATCAGCAGGGAGATTGGGTAAAAGTAGCAGTCGACGGGCAGCCAACACCAAGACTGGAAGCCGGCTATCCCGGCTGGATGCCGAAATCACAGCTCGTGTACAACAAAAAGTTCGCTAAAATGAAAGAAGCAACAAAGCCTTTCGCGCTCGTTAAAAGTCCTACCACCTGGCTGTATAAGAACGCTTCTTTAAAAACAAAACAAATTGAAATCAGCTATAATACGAGACTTCCGATCTCTAAAGTAAAAAGCACATCAATTGGGGTAGTGACACCAGAAGGAAAAACGCGTTATCTTGACCGCAAGGACGTACGAGTTTACCTGACGGATGAATCCATTCCCACCCCTACAGGCGAGGACCTGGTGAATGAAGGCAAGAAATTCCTCGGACTGCCGTATCTTTGGGCGGGAACCTCCGGATTCGGATTTGACTGTTCCGGTTTTACACACACCCTTTATAAAGCCGCCGGCATTACCATTCCAAGGGATTCAGGCCCACAATCCCGTTCAGGAACACCAGTCGCATGGGAAGACCTGCAGCCTGGAGATCTGCTGTTCTTCGCCTATAACAATGGAACGGGCAGTGTCCACCATGTCGGCATGTATGCAGGAAATGGCATGATGATCCATTCACCAAACTCCAGTACCACTGTAAGAATCGATAAAATTGAAGGAATCTATGCTCAAGAATATGCGGGAGCAAGACGCTATCTTCCACAAAATTAAAATGAAGCACACGGCCTAACAAGCCGTGTGTTTTTTTCTTTTGAAAAAACTCGTGCTTTTTCTTGTGAAAAAACTCGTGTTTTTTCTTTGCGTATATGAATTTGCACATCACTTCTTGATATAAAGCAAGGATAAAGCCAGTAAAAGAGGGCATTATTGATTGATCATTTAAACGCTACGAATAGACTCCTTCGCTCCGTTTCAGCAGCCGCCGGATACATTTGTTCGATTCATGGAGAACCGTATGTTTATCCATCCTTTTCATCATGCGATTTTCCATCGCGATGTTTCCATCAATAATCACCGTCTCGACATCCGCCCGCGTAGCTGAATAAACGATACGGGAAATGGGGTCCGTTCCATAGGATGGATACATATGAAAATCATTAAGATTCAGAATGGCCATGTCCGCTTTTTTTCCCACTTCAAGACTTCCAATCTCATGTTCCATGCCGACTGCTCTTGCTCCGCCGATGGTGGCCATTTTAAACACGGTTTTTGCATTCATCGAGGTTGGACCGTGAATCGGTTTTTGGATGAGAGCAGCAAGCCTCATTTCATTTAGCATGTCCAGATTGTTGTTACACGGGGCTCCATCTGCACCCAGGCTGATGAAAATATCCTCCCTCAGCATTTGCGGCACCTCTGCAATGCCGGAAGAAAGTTTCAAGTTGGAGCCCGGACAATGGCTTACCTTCACTTTGCGTTTTTTGATGATGCTTTTTTCCTCCTCATTGAGCCACACACAATGAGCGAGAATTAATTTTTCGTTTGCAAGTCCGATATGATCGAGATACATCACATTTCGCATTCCCGTTTCCCGTTCGACAATGGCGATCTCACCCTTGTTTTCTGCCGCATGGGTATGTACAAACACGCCATGCTGCTTTGAAAGATTACGCACTTCGGTGAGCAGCTCCTCACTGCAGGAAACAACAAAACGTGGGCAAAAAGCATATTGAATACGGCCATTTTCCCTCCCATGCCACTTTTCCAGCAGGTCAGCGCTCTGCTGCAGCGACTTTGACGTACTTTCCCTCAAGGGGCTTGGAACATCCGTTCCCTTATCCATCATTACTTTTCCCGACAGAGCCCGTATGCCGCTTTGTGCGATCGCTTGAAATGCAGCGTCCGTATGATTGACGGTTTCCATATCCACGATGGTGGTTGTGCCGCTCTGTATCAGTTCACCCGTTCCCAGCAATGCCGAATAATAGATCGATTCTTCATCATGGGAAGCTTCAAGCGGCCATATTTTTTGCCGGAGCCAGTCCATCAATTCGAGATCATCTGCCTGTCCCCTGAATAAGGTCTGGCACAGGTGAATATGCGTTTGGACAAAACCGGGAATAACCGTTTTATGTTTCGCATTAATGATGACATCCGCATGGCGGTCGAGCCCCGGCCCGATCTCTTTAATTCGGTTGTCCTCAACGTAAAGGTCGCCATGTACGATTTCTTCCTTTTCGTTCATTGTGATGATTTCAGCGTTTTTTATGATCAATGAAGACATGCTTTTCCTCCTTATCGGGGCAAAAAGAAAAGAATGATTTCATAGCATGGAATATTTAAGGTACTCCAGTAGATACTTTCGATCCGTATTATCGAAACTATATGAAATCGATATGGGTTTACTTCTAAAATCCCTAATGTTAAATACGTGCTTTATTTAAAATCTGAAGTTTTAGTTCCGTTACTTTAAAGCCGTTCACCGGTGCAAGATCCTGGGAACAAGTGGAGCAGGCAACGATGACATCATCCAGTGCTTTTAACCGTACAAAATCTCCTGGCTTGGAAAGCGGTTCACTGATAACGTAATCTCCATTTTCATCAAGAATATTATTCATAAACCAGTTGATCGGATCAGGTACCGGAAGATGACCGAGTGAATAATAGGCTAGCGCTTTGTTTAAATTATCATGGCAGTTCGGATGGTCTTCGAGTCCAAAGTCTACTTTGTACCGGTAATAGTCGCAGGCTGGAAAGAAAAAATCATGCTTGCCCACCGTATCCTGAACCAGCTGCATGAGCGGCCGCCGGCGGTTGCTGTACAGCAGATCGCCTGCCTTCAGTGAAATACTGCCTAAGCTGGCCCTCATATGAACAGGCGAAACATATTCATCCGGATCTTGCAGTGAAAAGCAGACAAAGTCCCCAACCTGCTTTCCATCCACATCAATAATGATAAGCTCCTCCCCTGCTTTTATGAGGGCGCTTCTGCCCTCATAAGCCGGAATCAAGATTTCCTCCTTAATTCGGTAGGTATCGTGAATGGACATGGCTACTCCTCCTATTCAATAAAAACAGCTACAGCCCGCACTGGCGACCCCGTTCCATTCCGGATTCTTAGTGGGAGGCCAAAATAGAGGAACCGCATATTTGCGACCTGATCAAGATTACAGAGGTTTTCCGTATTGGTGATGCCGTATTCCTTGCAGATCAGGTGTCCCGAGTAGTCCAAATCCAGCGGATTGTCAATAGCAGGCGCATCAATTCCGATGTTTACCACCCCTTTTTCAGCAAGCCATCGGGCACCTTCATAATCCAGGCCGGAATACCTGTTCAGCCATTCCTCTGTTCCATAGGCACGGTTATAATGCCCTGTATACAGAAGGCATATATCTCCCTTTTGGAGGAGCTGTCCCGAACGGTCCAGAGCATTTTCCAGTTCAACTGGTGTGATATAGTCTTCCGGCTGAATGTGGGAGAGATCAAGACAAACGGCTGGACCGTAAAAATAGTCAAGCGGCATTTCGTCAATATACTTCCCGCCGGGATCATACTCGTAAGTGGCGTCGCTGTGTGTCGGTCCGTGCTCATTGATGAGAAGGTTGTTTGTGGCAAAGGGGAAACCGATCTTTTTAATGCTTTCCTCATGAGAAAGATTGGGAAAAATCATTGTTTTTTGATGAAGAGGAAAGACGGGCATGCCCTGGTAAATCTCCTGCGACAAATCAACAAGTTTCACCCCCATCAGCCTTCCTCCTTCAATACAGTAGGAATAACCGTAAAGGAATCCACGTCGATCAATCCCATATCAGTTATTTTCCATTCCGGGCTGGTTACCAGCGACAAGAAAGAGAGATGCATAAAAGGAACATGGATTGCGCACCCTAATTCCTCCTCTGCCAGCCGGTGAAGTTCAGCAATTCGGGTACTGACTTCCTGCCCTGTCATCTCGTCGGTCATCAATCCTCCGATGTTCAGTGGCAAATCGCCGACGACTCGTCCGTCATGAATCAGTGCAATTCCGCCATTCATCGCAATTACCCTGTTCACCGCTGTTACCATATCTTCGTAATTGGTGCCGCAAACGATGATATTGTGCGTGTCATGCGCTACGCTTTCGGCAATCGCGCCTCGTTTCAACTGAAACCCGTGAAGAAAGGTTTTTCCGATACGACCTGATCGGCCGTGCCGTTCGAGAACCAATAGGGGCAATACATCCTGCTGGAGGCAAGGCTGGATCTTTCCATCACGAACCGATAACTGGAATTGTGCCGAACCAGTTAGATTTTGATCCGGGATCACCTTAATGGCCCGGACATGTGCCCTGGATCCAGAAGCTTCAATGGCCAAATCATCTATTTTTACCGATTTGCGTTTGACAGAGCATTTGACAATTTCAGGGTATTTGTAAGCAGGAAGATCGATGATTAGTTCCTTTTGCTGTGCAGCTTTTTTCCCTTTAAGATAGACTGAATCAATCGTCATGTTCATCAGATCATTTATGACAGCAATATCGGCCTTTTTTCCTGGAGTAAGCACACCACTTTCTTTAAACCCAAAATGGGCAGCGGCATTGATGGTCACCATCTGGATCGCCTCGACCGGATCGATTCCCTGTGCAATGGTTCTTTTGACAATGTCATTCATATGGCCCATCTCCATAAGGTCTTCCGGTACCACATCATCTGAAACGAGGATCGCACGCCGGGAATCCATTCCTTCTTCCGTGATTGCCCGGATGCATTCTGCCATATTCCGCTGGGATGATCCTTCTCTCATGAACACACTGACACCGTTGCGCAGCTTTTCCATCATTTCTTCTTTGGTCGTCGTCTCATGGCAGGAAATGTGGGTTCCTCCGCTAATAATATGGGCCGCGAGCTCTTTTCCGAACAAAGCTGGTGCATTTCCCTCCACCGTCTTGTTGATGCTTTTTGCGTAGGAAACAGACGCTATAAGATCATCAATGAGTTCAGGAGCATGCTGGTAGACCGGTCTGACATTGCTGAAACCCTGAATCTCACCAATCCCCTGTACGAGAGGATCATTTAGCAGTTCTGCCATGTCCCCTGATCCAATGTCCCTTCCTGCTGTCTCCAGTCCGGGAGCATCCGGCGTTAAACAGGGAACGGTAAAATAGACCGTGTTGGGCAGTCTCCTTGCCTCTTTAATCATTTCCTGTATGCCATGCACTCCGAGCACATTACCAATTTCATGTGGATCAGCAACAATCGTGGTCGTTCCGGTGGGGATAGACAGCCTGGAAAATTCAGTAACTGTAAGCATTGCGCTTTCAAAATGCATATGAGAATCAATAAAACCAGGGCAGATATACTTACCTTCCACATCTTCCACTTTGGTTGAAGGTCCTTCCAGGTCTGTGCAATCCCCGACCAATAAAATATATTCTCCTTTTATGGCCACATCGGCTGGATAAATTTCACGTGTGATGACATTAATAAACTGGCCGCCCTTTAAAATGGTGTCTGCATACTGGTTGGCATCAAGCAGCACATCAATGAGTTTCCTCCATTGAATGGCTTCTTTAATACCTTTTGTGTCCATATTCCTAACCTCCCTGCCTTTCCCAATCGAGACTGTCAATGATGCCCACAATGGCTGCATCAATGGGTGCATCCTTATTGGCCGCCGCCCGGGACGCCATGCTTCCCGTAACATAAAGAACCTTCTCTCCTACACCCGCACCTACCGTATCTACAGCAATGATCGGCATGCCGCTTTGGGATTCACCCATGCCGATCGGCTGTGTAATCAGCAGTTTTGTGCCTATCAATTTATCATCCTTTCGTGTAGCTGTTACTCTTCCAATCACCACGCCCATATACATATTCGCTTCCCCTTACTTTCTGGCAATCGAAATTTTGTGTTGTTTTGCCGCATCCCTTGCCAACGGTGTAATGATTTCATGCTTCTCTGCAGTAATGAATTTCCGGCCCTTTTTTAAAGCCTGCAGCACATCCGCTTCTGTAATCAAGGCGTTTTTTTTCTTTTCTTCCAGCCAGGACAGCACGCTGTTATCTGAGCCCTCTACTTTGATGCCCATCTTTTTAAGCTGAGTCATTTGGCTGTAAAGCTTATCGTTTAAGTGATCTGTTCCGAGGTTCAAATTTTTATTGGCAAACACCGGATGAAAAGGATTTGCACCGCACGACAGTGCAACTACTTTTTTACCGTTAAGCAATGCCTGCAAAATAAAGCGTACCAAGGTTCTTTGGTCATTAAACCGCAAAAGGTCGGAAACTAAAGAAAATGATAGAACCGGTATGAGGACATAGTCGGTTCTCCGAAGAACATCCCCTGTTAAAAAGGATTCCGGATACAGGGCGTCGTGACGGCACTCTGCGGCCAGACTGGCAATCGTAATATGCTGCAGCAGCGTTCCTTCTGCAACGATTTCCATCCGGATTCTCTTTTTCCCCGCTTCCCTGAGCAGTGTCCAACCTTGCTCCATCCCTGTGAAGTGATAGGTTAAGAGTGAAAGGACACGCGGAACTTCCTTATTCTCCGAAAAAAGCAGTTCAAGCAGGGTATTTTTTACGACCGTACTCTGCCTGGCGCCATACACTCTTATTCTCCTTTAGACAGCAGCGCTCTTTCAATTTCACTGTGGGGGCGAGGAATGACATGTACAGATACCAATTCTCCCACACGGCTCGCAGCACTTGCCCCCGCCTCTGTAGCCGCCTTTACCGCACCAACGTCCCCTCTTACCATGACGGTCACCAGACCGAATCCTACCTTTTCGTACCCGCAGATTTCCACATTGGCAGCTTTCACCATGGCATCTGCGGCTTCAATTGCACCGACCAGGCCTTTTGTTTCAATCAAGCCTAACGCTTCGCCCATTCTATTATTCCTCCTGTTTTCTTGGATTGGCACCGTTGATGCTTTTTGTTCATTACCTTCAGACATTTAACCCCTCTCCGTTTCTTTATCTGCATTCAGCTTAAACCGGGACAGGAGTTTTTCTGCCACATTGCTGTGAGTGCTTGGAATAACGTGGGCTGAGATGACCTTCCCCACCCGTTCGGCCTCCTTTTTCCCTGCATCAACCGCTGAGGCCACGGCGGCTACATCTCCGCTGAGGTGAAGGGTGACACCTAATGCCCCCTGAACGCCAATTACTTTTTCGATCGCGGCAATCTTCACATCAGCGGCTTTTACAGCGGCATCTGCTGCGGATACAGCGGCACAATATCCGACGGTTTCAATCATGCCCAATGCATGCACATTTCTCACTCCTTACTGTTGGATTTCTCCGAAAAAACCGGGCAAATAGCTGGCAAGCTGTTCATGAGCACCATAAAGAACCAGATATTTCTCCTCAATCCTGTATCTGATATTGGTTGATGCGAGCTCTTGCAGCACCGGCAAAAGAAGAGAATAGGATTCATACCGGCCAAGACCTTCCATAATGGCAACAGCCCCTCTTATTCCCGTGAGTTCCAGCTGGTTCAACAGCCATGATCCCGGCTGCTCCAAGTAAAAAAGTTTATTCTTTTTTTTCGTTTGACGGTTTAGAGATTGCCACATGTTTTCTGCGGTAGTTTCAAGTAACCTGCAATCGTTATGAAAGAGTTCCAAAAGAAAGGCTGTCTTCCCGTTTTTGTCCCATTGAATGAAATATTTCATATCCTCCGTACGGCTTAATTCCTCCTGAAGAATGACAAGCTGTCCGGGAGATGATACAGGAGCGGAGAAAACGGCAACTCCCTGGGCGGGAATTGGGCGATGAAACCATTCCAGCCTTTCATGCGGAAGATTGGTATAGAGCCAGGCGGCCAGACCCGATGGGGCTGATCCGATCAGCCGGCCGCACGGTTGTCCGGCGGCGGTGTTTTCGGTCCGATGATTTGCAGGTACAGTTATTCCTCTCTCAGCTCCCTGGGCAAGTGTCAGGATATTCAACCGGGAAACGAGCTCATCATCTGGAGATGTGATTTTCTCATTATTTCCCTTCAACTCGTTCAACCGTTTTTCCCGCATGGCATTCTGATAGTTTGGCCGGTGCAGCTTCTGATGAACTGCAGGAGGCTCTTTTTCCTTTTTTGGCGGCCGTTCAGCCGGGCGAAGCACTTCTTGAACAATCGCACGCATAAATTCTGACACGAGCTCCCACCTCCCCTACAGAATCTTTGCCAGTTCGGAATGTGGCCGTGGAATTACATTCGATGAGATGAGCTCTCCCCCTGTTTGAATGTGAGCCTGCCTGCCCACTTCAATGGCGGACGAAACGGCAGCCACATCTCCCTCTATAATGACTGTAACCAATCCTGAACCTACCTTTTTAAATGAGGTCAACTGAACATTTGCCGCTTTAGCCATCGCATCCAACGCTTCAACAGCAGCCGTCAGCCCCCGTGTTTCAATCATGCCGATCGCATTCAATCCTGCGTTCCTCCTTGTTTACAAATAATCTTTTAAATCAATCGGACCAAACGGAACAGAGGTCCGCTTAAACACCTCTTTTTTGTCCAAAGGAACAGTTGCATCCACACCCATCTTCGCCGTGACCCCTCTAAGGTTGTGAGAGGCTTCAAGAGGCGAGCCCTTTGCACCCGGAACAATGAAAATATCCTGGTCGGCCTGCACCCTTACCGCCAGCGCCCACTCCACATCTTCCGGGTTAAAGATGTCCACATCTTCATCCACGACAATTACATGCTTCAGATCCTTATCACTGGCAAAAGCTGCAAGAGCAGCTTGTTTCCCGTCCCCTTCTGTTACCTTTTCAATTTGAATCACCGCGTGGAACCTGGCCACACCACCCATGGTGATATGAACTTTTTTTACATTGGGCACGGTCTGTCTGACCGTGCTCAACAGCGTGGCTTCACGTACGAGCGCCATGGGCAGCCGTTCTTCATAACTTGATGGGAAAATCGTCTGGCAAATGGCCTGATCACGGTACGTAACCGCAGAAAACTCAATTACAGGCTGCAATGCGCGGGTTCCATAATATCCGGCCAGTTCACCGAACGGCCCTTCTAACTCCCTTGCATTAGGCAGCACCTTTCCTTCCAGCACAATCTCGGCTTCAGCAAGAACTTCCAGATCGACCGTCCGGCACTGAACCACATCCAGCGCCTGGCCGATCAATGCTCCCGCTACATCCAGCTTGTCGGTATGGTACAGGTGCGTGCTGATTTGTGAGCTGAGAACCACGGCCGGAACAACACCAAACATAACGGCAACTTCCATCGGTTCATTCCGCTTTTCATAATCATAAAATTGATGAAGCAATTCGGGGGAAGTAATAAGAACACTGGTCTTGTTCTCTCCGAGAAACTGCATCCTTCTGATGGACGTGTAGCGTCTTAGGCCTGAAGGGTCCTTGACCACAAGAATTCCTGAAACATAATAAGAACCTGAATCTTCTTCATGAAACGTAGGGATGGGGAAAAGAGTATCCAAATCGAACGAGCCGAGAATGACATTGTCATGCACTGGTCCGGAGGCCACCAAGTGGGTTGGGATGGGAGATACAATCGACTGGATGATTTTTGGAATAAGCTGGTTGACAGGAACACCGATACTATCCGCTACAAGCTGGCGGTCTCCTCCGAGGCCTCCGACCATGGGAGAGTGATAGCCTTTTACGTTTTCAAAATAAAACGGCTGCTTTCCCTGTTTTGATTTAAGGACGGCTCCCAGTTCATAAAGCGGATCCACCTCTCTTTTTACACGAAGAAGCTTTTGTTCGGATTCCCACTGGTCCAGCAGTGAACGAAGTGTGGCTGGATTCATTCTTTCTCCCCCCATCGCTCCAGAAGCGCATGGTCAATTCCCAACATGTCCAGAATTCTCCCGGACATAAAGTTCACCAGCTCCCAAATCTCCTTCGGCTTATGATAAAAACCTGGTGAAGCGGGCATAATGCAGGCTCCTGCCTCCGCAAGCCTCGTCATGTTCTGAAGATGGATGAGATGAAAAGGAGCTTCCCTTGGGACAACGATCAGCTGCCGTCTCTCCTTCAGCACGACGCTCGCAGCACGGCTGAGCAATGTGTCACCGACACCATTAGCGAGTGAACCGAGCGTGTTCATCGAGCAAGGGACAACCACCATTCCATCCGTTAAAAAAGATCCACTGGCAATGGAAGCAAATAAATTTTTATTGCTGTGGATCTCAGCATACGGCTTCAGTGCTTCCATGCTGATCCCGCATTCAAACTGCAGCACCTTTTCTCCCATCTGGGTAACGATCAGGTGCGTTTCGATTCCCAGCTGATGCAGGGCCCGGACGAGCGAGTAGCCATACAGAGCACCGCTCGCTCCTGTTACACCGACAATGATCCGTTTGTTTTGGCCCATGGCAGATTATACGACCTGGTTGTTATTCGAGAACTTTTTTCTTGCCGCTTCCATGTACTCTTTCGTTGTCATGATGTCTCCGAATAAATCAATGTCCCGAAGTCCGGATTCATGCATTGAATCATCCTTGGAGGCTGTGGAATCCGACAGGCAAATCACGTTGTAGCCATGATAAAGCGCGTCAGAACCGGTGCTTCTCACGCACACATTGGTCCATACCCCTGTCAGCACGACGGTATCTATTTCCTCTTCCCGGCAGAACAAATCAAAATCGGTATAGCTGAATGCACTGTGTCTTCTTTTTTGAACCACATAATCTCCCTTGCTTTCATCCGGCTGAAGTTCGGGAATGAACTGCGAGCCCCATGTTCCTTTTATCGCATGAACAGGACGGACCCGGAAATCACGGTCATTTTGCCGGTGAGCTTCCTGGACGAACACAACCTGTATATTCTCTTCATGGCAAAAGTCCACGAGCTCTTTAATGGCTGGAACGATTTTCTCTCCATTTTCACAGCGAAGTGCCGCTTTTTCCCCAATAAAGTCATTCAGCATGTCAATGACCACAACCACATGCTTCTTTCCCCTCAATTCCATAGGCATCTCCTTTCTTATTTGCTTTTTTCCAGCTGCTGCCGTGCGGCTGATGGCTGATTTGCCGTTTCATAGTTTTCATACTTCAGCATTCGCTCAAGGCGCTGGATGCTCTGTCGTTTCACGTATTCTCCGTATCCGGCTGTACCTGTAATTCCGCCTTTTTCATAGTCATAGACAACGGTTCCTCTTAAGATCGTCTGCACCGGGCGCCCTTTGAGCTTGATTCCGTGCAATGGATTGTATTTGGCCATCGACTCTGTCTGTTTTTCATCAATGACCCACTCATGATCAAGATCAATAACCGTAAAATCGGCATCACTGCCGATTTCCATGGCTCCTTTTTTCGGATAGATGCCATAATGAACCGCGGCATTCTTGCTTGTTACTTCAACAAAACGGGATAGCGACAGCCGTCCTTTGTTCAGTCCCTCGCTGACCAGGATCGGAACCATGGTCTCCACACCCGGAATGCCAGGGAAGCTGTTCCATATGGAAGAATCGGCTGCGGCCTTTTCAGTTGCGATTTCATATGGCGCATGATCTGTGCCTACAAAGTCAATAGTTCCATCCGCCAATGCCTGCCAGTGAGCCTGGTTATCTTCCTTGCCTCTCAGAGGAGGAGCGATTTTGGCAAAGGTTCCTCTTTCGGTCATGGAGTCCTGTGCATTCAGCATCAAGTAATGAGGACACGTTTCCGATGTCACCTTAACACCGCGTTTTTTCGCTTCACGTACCAGTTTAACGCCTTCTTTGGTGCTCATATGAACGACATGAACACGCGCATCCGTGGCTTCTGCATAGCTGATAATAAGTTCAATGGCTACTTTTTCCGCAAGCGCCATCCGTGCTTCTGCCCAGGCCGGGCCATCTTCCCTTCCTTCATTCTTCAGCTTTTCTGTATAGAAGGTACAAATATCATAGTTCTCCGCATGAACCCCGATTGGCATTCCTGTTTTTGCGACTTTTTGAAAAATCTCCAGCATTTCGCCGTCGGACACTTTCGGAAAGGTTGGCACGGATGGCGTCATGTATACCTTGAACGCTACAACACCTTCATCGATTTGTGGATAGATGTTATCGATCCAGCCATTGCGGGCATCCTCTCCCGTCATGCCGCCCCAGAAGCAATAATCAATATACGCCTGTCCCCGGATTGGAGCGATTTTTTTCTGAAAGCTCTCCCCATCTCGTACAGAAGGCTTGGAACAACATGGCATATCAATAATGGTCGTTAATCCTCCCGCTGCCGCTGACCGTGAACCTGTCGCAAACGTTTCCCGGTGGGTGAACCCTGGATCCATAAAATGAGTATGCGGATCAATACAGCCTGGAACCACCAGTTTGCCCTCCATGTCCAGTACCTTGTCCGCATTTAAGGTTTGAATATCATTGCAAAAGCCGGTAATCCTGCCCTCTTGAACGAGAATGTTGGTGATTACCGTCCGGTCTCCTTGTGGGATCATTGCATTTTTTAAAATCAGATCCATTTCCGACTCTCCTTTAGACTTTTTTAGAACAAAACAGTGATAAGGAACGGTACTGGCAGGGGGCCAGATCGCCGCCCCCGAACCATAAGCTGTTATATTGCGTCCCCATCGGCTTTCAGCTGCTTCATCCTTTCCTGCTCATGTATATTCATAGACTTGAAATTAAATACTAGATTCAGCAAAATCGCCGTTAAACTTCCAATGACGATCCCATTTTCCACAAGGAGCCTTACACCGTCCGGAAGCTCGCTGAACACCATGGGAACGACGGCAGTCCCTAACCCGATTCCTACCGAACAAGCGACAATCAGAAGATTTTCATTGCTTGAAAAATCGGCTTGTGACAGCATTTTCACACCTGAAGCAATGACCATTCCAAACATCGGTACCATCGCCCCGCCAAGGACTGCCGTTGGAATAATGGTGGTGAGAGCCGCAATCTTGGGAAGCAGGCCCAGAAGTATTAAAAAGCCGCCAGCGGCAATGACCACATTTCTTGTTTTTACTTTTGTCAATGCCACAAGCCCAACGTTCTGTGAGAAGGACGTATAGGGAAAGGAATTAAAAATTCCGCCAATCACAATAGCAAATCCTTCTGCCCTCAGGCCTTTCTTAATGTCCCGGGATTCAAGCTTCCGGTCACAAATGTCCCCTAACGCGAGAAATACACCGGTAGACTCAATCATGCTCACAATGGCGACAATAGACATGGTGAGTATGGCCGAAACGTGAAATTCAGGCATTCCGAAATAAAACGGCTGTACCATATGAAACCAGGACGCATCTTTAACAGGGGTGACATCCACAATCCCCATAAAGGAAGCAAGAACGGTTCCCGCGATCAGAGATAACAATACAGAGATCGCCCGGACATAGCCTCTGGAAAACCGGTTAATTAAAATGATCAGCAAGAATGTAAAGCTTGCAAGTGCCAAATTTTCCAGACTGCCAAATCCTTTCGATCCAAGTCCCCCTGCCGCATTGTTCATGGCAACCGGGATCAGCGACACCCCGATAATGAGTACAACTGAACCTGTTACAACCGGCGGAAAAAATTTAAGGATTTTGCCGACAAACTGTGAAAGCACCATGACGACCAGTCCCGAGGCGATAATCGCGCCATAAATCGCCGTAATTCCTTCAAGTTTTCCAATTGCAATCATGGGCGCCACAGCTGTGAATGTACAGCCGAGAATGACCGGTAACCTGATACCAAAATGCCTACCGCCAATAACCTGCAGCAGGGTGGCAATTCCGCAGGTAAACAGGTCAATAGAGATCAGATAGGCCAGCTGCTGGGCATTCATCCCAATGGCCGGTCCAACGATGAGCGGTACAATGACTGCTCCGGCATACATGGCAAGAACATGCTGCAGCCCAAGTACTCCTACTTTCCACGTTTTCAATTGAGCCATTCTGCTTCCCTCCCAGATGTTTGTTATTCTTGTGAATTTCTCAACATCACCTCCCTTAAAAGCTATGAAAATAGGAATGTTTTTGAAAAAACCTACTATATTTGTACAAACTTCATTTAGTGCTAGCCCAAAAGAGCATGTTGATTTGTCCTAAAATTATATTGGGAGGTCGGACAATGAAGACCATTGATTTTTTCGTAAATGGAACAGAGATTTCGGTTACATGCAGTCCTTCGAAAACACTTCTGGAGGTTCTCCGGGAAGATGCGGGTTTAACCGGCAGTAAGGAATGCTGCGGCAAGGGAGAATGCGGTTCTTGTACCGTGTCGCTAAACGGCCTGCCAGTTTGTTCCTGCCTCGTGCTCGCCGGACAGGTTCATGGGGAAAACATCATTACAGTGGAAGGCATTGGCACACCGGAAAATATGGATCCCGTCCAGCAAGCGTTTATGGATGAGGGGGCTACCCAATGCGGCTACTGTACGCCAGGTCTGATTGTATCTGCAAGATCTTATTTGAACAGCATCGGCCACCTGCCCGGCCTGGACGAAATCAAGCAGGCACTAGGCGGCAACCTTTGCCGTTGTACAGGCTATACAAAAATACTGAAGGCCGTTCAAACAGCAGCTGAAAAACAACTGACGTTCAGGGAACTTTAGAGCATGACCGCTTCCAGCCTATCCTGTATTCTGCTTGCAGCAGGCAGGTCTTCCCGTATGAACCAAAACAAAGCTCTTCTTCGATGGCAGGGGCTATCTCTTATCGCTTATCAGGTTAAAACCATTCAAAACGCAGGGATTAAGGATGTGGTGGCCGTACTCGGCTTTGGAGCCGCTGAATTAAGCAGGGAATTGAATGGCAGCTCTGTGAAAATAGTAAAGAATAACGACTATTCTTCTGGAAAATGCTCATCCATCAGAATCGGATGGCATGGCATGGATAAGAATTCGACCGGTGTCCTTATTGCTGCGGTTGATCAGCCTCTTTTGTCTGAGGTTCTCTGCCAAATGGACAAGCTTCATAAATCCGATCCAGAATCTATTATCATCCCTGTCCATAACGGGAAACGGGGGCATCCGATTCTTCTGCCAAGCCTTCTTTATTCCGAGCTGCTACTGATTACAGAAGAGACGGAAGGATTGCGGAGCATCATTAAAAAGCACCATAAAAGGGTTAAACTGCTGAAAACCGTTGACCCTCGCATTCTTTTAAACTTGAACACGCCGGACGATTATGAAGCTGCTTATAGGGAGGATCTGTAATGTATGTTTCAGAGATAGATATGCTTTCACCCCACTCTCTCCTGGAATGCCTTTACCTTCTTGAAAATGATAAAGCCAGCTTTAGGCTGCTGGCCGGGGGAACCGATGCGGTTGTTCGCATGAAGGAAGGAAAATGGCAGCATGACTGCTGGCTGAATTTGAACAACATCGATGAATTAAAATTTATCGCTATCGAAAAAGATGAAATCCATATCGGGCCGTTGGCCACCCATTCAGAAATCATCTCGTCTCCCCTGTTGCAGGACCATGCCGATGTCCTCGTACAAGCCAGCCGGGAAGTCGGGGCAGCCCAGATGCAAAATATGGGCACAATCGGCGGAAATATTGGCACCGCTTCCCCTGCTGGCGATACAATACCCGCTCTTTTTGCGTTAGGAGCCAGCATTGAGCTGACCTCAATAACCGGAAAACGGCAAGTCAGCGCAGAAGATTTTTTTATCGGGCCAGGTAAAACAGTGGCCTTCCCTAATGAAATCATCACGAAAATCTCCTTTAAAATCCGTGGTAAACATGACATCGGTATTTTTCAAAAACTCGGTCCGCGCAAAGCCCAATCCATCTCCATCGTGAATGTGGCGATCAGCCTGTCCATGAAGGAAGGAACAAAGGAGTGTTTAGGCGGCCGAATCGCTTTCGGTTCCGTGGGTCCTACCGTCCTGAGAGCGAAAAAGTGTGAAGCTATGCTCTCTCTCGGAGAACTATCAAATGACATGATATCGAATATAAGCAGCGTCGCGTGGAAGGAAGTCATGCCGATCTCCGATATCCGTGCCTCGGCGTCCTATCGCAGAGATATGGCGAGTGCCCTTTTAGAAAGAGGATTGTACCGTTTAATGAAAAGGTGGGCAGACAATGAAAGAAAACCACTTTAAATATATTGGCAAACGAGTCCCCCGGATGGATGCACCAGAAAAAGTAACAGGCACGCTAAAATATATGACAGATTACCATTTTGAACAGATGGTCTGGGGGAAAGTCCTTCGTTCCAAGTATCCTTATGCAAGAATCGAATCCATCGATACGTCAAAGGCGGAATCATTACCGGGTGTTGTCTGTGTCTTAACCCATAAAGACATTCCGGGCTTTAACGGATTTGGCATTGTTGTGCCGGATCAGCCTGTTCTCGCCCGTGATGTGGTTCGCTGTACGGGAGATGCGGTTGCTTTGGTTGCGGCAGAAACAAAGGAAATCGCCGAACATGCTCTCTCGCTCATTGAAGTGAATTATGAACGGCTTAACCCAGTGACTGATGCGGAATTTGCCATGTCTTCCGATGCTCCCTCCCTGCACGAAAACGGTAATATTCATAGTCATGTCATCATTAAAAACGGCAACACGGACGCGGCCTTTGAAGAAGCGGATGTGATTTTGGAGAACACCTTTTATTCTCCACGCCAGATGCATGCCTTTATTGAAACAGAAGGCGGATGGGGAGTCGTGGAGCCGGACGGAATGCTGACCATTCGCTGCCCCGGGCAGTATGCGTACAGAGATCGCCTGCAAATTGCCCGCGCGCTCGCGATGAATCCCGCGAGAATCCGGGTGATTTCGCATCCGATAGGAGGAGCATTCGGAGGTAAGGATGAAATCACGGTTCAAATTTACCTGGCCCTTCTTGCCCTTCATACCGGCGGCCGACCGGTTAAAATACATTTATCCCGTGAAGAATCCGTGATTGCCGGCATCAAACGGCATCCGTTCAAGGTACAAATGAAAACAGCAGCAAAAAAGGATGGCACCCTGCTTGCCAATCAGGTGCGCGCAGTTGCCGATACGGGAGCCTACGCCTCGCTTGGAGGTGCGGTCATCGCGCTGGCGATCGAACATTGCTGCGGCCCCTACAAGATTCCGAATGTTGACCTGGAAGGATTTTGCGTCTATACCAATAACGGAATCTCCGGAGCATTCAGAGGCTTCGGCGTTAATCAGGTGTGTGCAGCCATAGAAACCCACATGGATATGATCGCCGAAAAACTCGGCATGGACCCCATTGAGCTTCGAAAGAAAAACGCTTATGAAAAAGGAGACCGCTCAAGCATCGGGCACGAATTAAAAACCAGCGTAGGTACATTAAAAACACTGGAGACCGCTGAAAACTGCGAGCTTTGGAAAAACAGGGAAACTCATAAAAAAAACAGCAGCGAACCGTGGAAAAAACGGGGAATCGGAGTAGCCACCTCTTTTCATGCGGTCGGCATGGGAATCGGTCTGCCAGACTATGGGGCAGCCACCATTGAACTGATGCCGGATGGGACGTTTAAGATTGGGGTCGGTTGTGAGGATATTGGAGGAGGCAACAGCACAGTATATGCCCAGGTGGCAGCAGAGCTTTTAAACTGTGATATTGAAAAAATAACAGTCATCCAGGGTGATACAGCAAAAACGCTCGACAGCGGAACTGTTACCGCCTCCCGTTCCACATATACAGGAGGCAAAGCGATCGCAGCTGCTGTTCCCCATATGTTCCGTCTCCTGACTGAAGCAGCTTCTGCCCTGCATAAGGTGGAGCCGGAAAATATACTGATTGGTGAAAATGAATATTACGCAATAACAGAGAATGGGGAACAAGCTTCAACCTATAAAGATCTCTATGCCTACCTACAAGAAAACCGGCTTTCAACAAAGGTAGAGGGCCATTTCATGCTTCCAAAAGAAAAAGAAGAACTTCCCGGATCAGGAGGCGCTCCTCATCATTTATACGGATATTTAACTCATCTTGCTTTAGTTGAAGTCGATACACTTACCGGTGAAACAGAAGTTCTTCGTGTCGTTTCCATACCCGATGCCGGAAAAGTGCTGAATCCTCAGGGTCTTGAGGGGCAGGCGGAAGGCGGTGCTGTCATGGGGATCGGCTACACGCTGTATGAGGATGTATTAATGGAAGGCGGTTATCACCAAACGGCTAATTTTACAAACTACATCATACCCACCATCAGGGAGACTCCCGTTATCGAAACCTTCCCGGTTGAAAGCACGGAAGAGACCGGGCCTTTTGGGGCAAAGGGTATTGGAGAGGTTGTGATGATCCCCATTATCGCCGCCATCATGAATGCGATTTATGACGCAGCAGGTGTACGAATCATGCATCTTCCAGCCACACCCGAACGAATTTATCAGGCGCTGAAATCCCGGGATGTGCGCCAATGAAAAAAGAAGTCCTGTACCATAAACTTTCAGAAGCCATCTTAAACCGGACAACGGTTTCGCTTGTGACATTCACAGAAGCAAGTCCTGAACTGATCGGCAAACGGATCCTTCTTTTATCAGAAACCGCTTATGGAGAAAAAGGGGTGTCCGATGATTTGATACGTGCCACCGCTGCATTTTGCGCCCCTTCTTTTTCAAAGCAGAACACGTCTTCCCTTGATTTTCAATGGCAAAATAAACGGTACACCATCTTTCATGAAGCCTTCCCTCCTTCTCCGCATCTTATCATTGCAGGAGCGGGCCATGTCGGGGAACCGGTCGCACAAATGGGAAACATGCTGGGCTTCTCGGTGACTGTGGTTGATGACCGCCCTTCCTTTGTGAATAAGGAACGCTTTTCTTGTGCAGACGAACTGTGCTGCCAATCTTTTCATTCCTACTTTCAAAATGTTCCCCTGCAAAATTCCACTTACATTCTGCTGTTAACGCGAGGGCATCAGTTCGATGTGCTGATCCTGCAACAGTTATTGTCCAGAAAGGATCGCCCAGCTTATATCGGTATGATCGGAAGCAGACGCAGAATTGCAGGTGTTTTTGAACAACTCCGCAATGATTTTCCCGAAGAAACATTTACCCACATCCACACCCCTGTTGGATTGGATATCGGAGCAGAGACACCAGCAGAGATTGCAGTCAGCATTTTCGCTGAAATCCTTGCCGTGAGAAACAAAAAGAGCGGAGAACCGCTCAGTTCCCATATCCGTGAGTTGGCCAAAAAGGGGTTCAGAAAGGGGACAACACGTTGCGGGAACACGAAATGATCAACGTGATTCACACGTTTTTGCAAATCAAGAAACGGGCCGCGCTCGCCACTATTGTCTCTACCAAAGGATCGACTCCACGTAAAACGGGGTCAAAAATGATCATCACGTCAACAGGAGCCCTCATCGGAACCATTGGTGGAGGCTGCGGTGAAGGTGAGGTCATCAAAAAAGCACTTGAAGTGATTAAAACAGGAAAACCGGTTACACATAACGTCGATCTGACAAGCGGTCTTCTTTATGAAGACGGCGGAATTTGCGGAGGAATCATGAACGTTTTTATTGAACCGCTTCAGTAGGACCTCTGCTGCACTTAAAGAACAGGAGAATATTCCTGTTTTTTTTACATAGGATGTACAAATTAACCTGTCTCACCCCCACTGCATTGAAAGAGCTTTCTTCATCACAGGAATTCCTCCCCTTCAAGCCGGTTAATTATTTTAGGGTTAATGGATTCTACTAAAAGAAAAGGGGTGTATTTTTATGTCAGGAGCAGGAAAAGAAAGAGCCGGAAGAGAATTTTCTTTGAACCGCTTTTTTAAGCTGGAAGAACGAAAAACAACTATCAGGACGGAGATTCTTGCAGGCATCACCACCTTCCTCACAATGAGCTACATTATCTTCGTCAATCCTTCCATTCTTGCGGACGCAGGTATCCCGAAGGAAGCTGCTTTGGCAGCAACGATTTATGGCAGTGTGTTCTGTACACTGTTAATGGCACTTTGGGCCAACTTCCCTGTTGCCGTGGCACCTGGTATGGGATTGAACGCTTTTTTTACGTATACAGTGGTGCTTGGCGCCGGTTTAAGCTGGCAAACTGCTCTCGGAGCGGTGTTTATCTCAGGGCTGGTGTTCTTTATTTTGACAATCACCGGTGTCCGCCAACGGATTGTTGACGGTGTCCCTCCGCTCCTGAAATCTTCCATTTCTGTCGGAATCGGCTTATTTATCGCCTTTATTGGTTTAAAAAATGCTGGGATTGTTGTTGCCAACAAAGATACCTTTGTCAGCCTGGGCAAATTAACAGAAGCCGGACCGCTGCTTGCGCTGTTCGGATTGCTTTTTGCCTCGTTTTTACTATCAAAGAAATGGAAAGGCGCGTTATTGATCAGCATCCTTGTGACTTCCATAGCGGCCATGGTTACGGGCTTTATTGACTACCCGCACAGTGTGAAAGACATTGCTTCCCTGTCCCTCCCAAGCCTCTCAGAAACGTTCCTTGCCATGGACCTGAAAGGCGCTTTTGCATATGGCATCCTGTCAATTCTATTTTCGTTTACCATCGTTGAATTATTTGATAATCTGGCAACCCTCATTGGCCTATCCAATAAAGCCGGACTTGCTGATGAAAATGGGGAAATTGAAAACCTGGACCGAGCCCTGCAAGCCGACGCAATCGGCACCATGGCAAGCGCAGCCATGGGTGGTACAGTTATGAACGCCTATGTCGAAAATGCGACAGGCATTTCAGAGGGCGGCCGCACGGGACTGACAGCTTTAACAACAGGCATCCTGTTTTTCCTGAGTCTTCTTTTCACTCCCCTTATCGCGTTTGTTCCATCCGTAGCAACTGCACCCATTTTAATTTTGGTTGGTGCCTTGATGCTCAGCGAAATTAAATCTATTTCTTTTGACGATTTTACGGATGTCATCCCTGCTTTTTTGACCATTATCCTCATGCCGCTGACTTTCAGCATTGCCCAAGGACTTGCTTTCGGATTTATTTCCTATACGGTTTTAAAACTTGCGGTTGGGAAGCATAAAGACATGCACTGGATGATGTATGTGATCAGTCTCGCATTTATTATCAACTTTATCTGGGGAAGCCATTAATTTCTCATCCTGGGCCGGGTGCAAGGATTGCTGCCCGGTCCAATACCGTTCGGAAGGAGCCAAAACCATGAAAAATAAAAAATACCCTCTTTCACAATTGATTGCCGCTTCTTCTAAAAGGGTTCCTGCCGACCTGGTCATTAAAAATGGCAAAATTATCGATGTATTTAATCTTGAAGTCATTGAGGCGGATGTAGCGGTAACCCAGGGTAAAATTGTTGGAATTGGAACATATGAAGGCAAAACAGAACTAGATGCAGAGGGTGCATATCTTTGTCCAGGCCTGATTGATGGGCATGTTCATATTGAATCAGCCATGGTTCCGCCAGAGGAGTTTTCCGATATCGTTGTCCCGCATGGGGTGACTACCGTTGTGGCCGATCCCCATGAAATTGCAAATGTGAGCGGAAAAGATGGGATCGATTACATGTTAAGAGCATCAGAAAACATCGTTCTTGATGTGTTTATCGGGCTACCTTCCTGTGTACCTGCCACCCCATTTGAACATGCAGGTTCAGAATTAATCGCTTCAGATCTTTATCCCTATTACAAGCATGAGCGTGTCATCGGTCTTGGCGAGGTTATGAACTATCCTGCCGTCTTTTCCGGTGAAAAGGAAATGACAAGGAAAATTGAAGATGCATTGCTACATAATAAACACGTCGATGGCCACGCGTCAGGGATTCCTGCCGATGGAATCAATGTGTACGGAACGGCATGCATTCGTACAGACCATGAATGCGTGACTCCCCAGGAAGTCCGTGACAGACTGTCCCGAGGGCTGTATGTCATGCTGCGTGAAGGATCAGCAGCAAGAGATTTAACAGCATTGCTTGATGCAGTGACAGAAAAAAACGCCCGGCGATGTCTTTTTGTCACTGATGATAAACATCTTGATGATCTGATGGACCATGGCAGTATTGACCATAATGTCAGACTCACGGTTGAAAAAGGCTTCAGTCCTTTGCTTGCCATTCAAATGGCTACTCTCAATGCCGCTGAATGTTTTGGATTGAAGGAAAAAGGAGCAATTGCCCCGGGATTTGATGCCGACTTTATTTTGTTGACCGATCTTACCAGTTTTCAGATTAAGGATGTCTATAAGAAGGGAGTAAAAGTGGCTTCCGAAGGGAAAATGATTCAGCCTTCTCCAAAGGCCATATCCCCACCCTTAACCATCACCAACAGCGTACAGTTGAAACCAGTTGGCAGCGAGGATTTGGCGATTCACATCTCTGGTAAGAAGAAAGCGAATATTATTCAAATCATCCCCAACCGTATTGTAACGAAGCATGTGCAGGAACACGTGAGTTCCTCAAACGGCGTATTCATTCCGGATGTGAATAAAGACCAATTAAAGCTTATTGTTGCAGAACGCCATCATGCCACTGGCCGCATAGGCCGTGGAATTGTAAAAGGGCTCGGTCTCACTTCAGGAGCGATTGTATCCACCGTTGCTCATGACTCTCACAATATTGTCGCAGCCGGGACAAACGATCAAGACTTGCTTGCAGCGATAAAAGCCGTGGATTCTATGAAAGGCGGGCTGGCTGTGGTCGAGCATGGAGACATTCTTGCTTCCCTGTCACTTCCATTGTCCGGTTTAATGAGTAACCAAAGCCATACCGAAGTTTATAAACAGCTGAAGCAGCTAAATTTAGCATTACGCCGCATTGGCTTCTCACAGGATTATAATCCATTTCTTACCCTTTCTTTTTTAGCTCTTCCTGTCATCCCTGAACTGAAACTGACCGATGGAGGATTATTCAACGTTCAATCCTTTAATTTTATTTCTGTAACCGAATGAGGCTCCACCATAAAAAGCGGAAGCCAGACCATCGTCTGGCTTCCTTTTTATATTCCCAGTTCATCTTCCTGCAGTGATGACTCGAGTGTATTGACTAAATCATAATAATCATCAGGTTTCTCGAACTGATCCGGTGCCCAATTTTGTTTAATCCAGGAGGCGACTTCTGGTGCACTTTGGAAGATCTGGCCAGTTGTATCGCTGTCCCGGACAGTATAAATGTTATTATCCACATCAATCGTTACATCGCAGGGAAAGGCTCCATCTTTCTTATACAAAGAGTACTCCACGGGCAATGACCTCCTCCATTCAAGATAATTAAGTTATACCCCGTATCTTTTTATTTTATGTTAGTTTTGTCCAATCCTTTTTCAGTGGAATAGAGACTGATGATACAGAGTACGCTAAATGAAAATAGCTGAAACAGCTGCTGCAAGGAGGCCATTATGAAAAAGAAACCGACCGTTACTGAAAAAATGCTTTCCAATGCTCCCAAAGAAGAAGAAATGACAATTGCTGCTGGAAGATCCGCCGATCATCCACTTGGATCAGAAGATTATATAGCGGGGGATTCAGTTAACGAACATAAAAACCTGGAACTGGTAAACCTTTATTTGGACGAAGGAGAAATCAGCCAGCAAAACAATAATCTGTAGTATCAGCATAATTTTAAACTATACGTCAAAAATAAAGGTGGACAAAGGAGGATTGTCATTATGCAAAGTTTATTGCTCAAGATAATCAGTATTCCGCTGATTCTTCTTCTGTGCACTTTTTGGTTTGAAGGAGTGAGCTTCAACAAGCCGCTTCCCTTTCTGATCATCACAATAATTTTGGCTCCGCTTGCTGTACTTATGGAATATATATTTTTGCCCCGTTTATCCTTTTGGTTAACATTTATCGCAGATTTTGTTCTTTCGTATCTGCTGGTTTATGTGATCAGCTCGTTTATGGCTGGTGCTTATGTTTCACTTTGGGGCGCGTTTCTGATTGCTCTTGTGTACTCTCTGGTGGAACTCCTGATCCACAAGCAGATAGATCGTATCCGACCATATGAGACACTCTTACAGCTAAATCAGACTGCATCTCCGGCATCGGGAGATGTAGTTTTTTTCGTATAGAACAGCTATATATGTAAGGTTTCGAATCATTTTCTCTATTCTTATTTCCATCACATTCGGTCTTGCCTTTAATTCCGTACAGGCTAACACCATTTCCACAAAGAACAAAAGAAGCAAGGAAAAGATCCAGTGTTTACCGAAAACAGTATTCCTGGTTAAAAAAACGTGGAATGCTGGGGAGATTCTGATTAGCATAACGCATAATTAGAAAAAAGCCTGCTGTAGCCAACAGCAGGCTTTTGTTCTGCCTAATCGTAATAGTTGCAGTTTTTGGCCAAGCCTGACTACAATGTTCTTGATAGTTATTATCCAAGTGAAAAGAGGTTACATAATGCGCAAAATGCCTTTGGAAAAGCGAGGAATTACATCCAGCCGACTGGCACTGGGCTGTATGGGGTTTGGCGGAAGCTGGGACCGAAGCCCCCTTTCGGATGATGAAGTATTAAAAACAGAAAAGGGTGTGGATGCGGCACTCTCAACCGGTATCACCATGTTTGATCATGCAAATATTTATACGAAGGGCAAAGCAGAAGAGGCCTTTGGGCGCGTACTCCAGGGAAATCCGAGTCTGCGTGAACAAATGGTAATCCAGAGCAAATGCGGAATTCGATTTGCGGATGATATTGGCCCAGGGCGGTATGACTTTTCAAGAAGACATATCCTTACTTCTGTGGACGAGATTTTGAAAAGGCTTACTGTCGACTATTTAGATATTCTCCTGCTTCACCGCCCGGATCCGCTAATGGAACCTGAAGAAGTGGCGGAAGCTTTTGAAAAGTTGAAATCCTCAGGTAAAGTGCGCCATTTCGGCGTATCCAATATGAACCAGTCTCAGATAGAACTGTTGGAAGCCTTTATGGATGAAAAGCTGATAGTTAACCAGCTTGAAATGAGTTTAAACAAAGTGGATTTTGCCGATGAAGGGGTTCACGTCAATCAGGAAGCTGGTTTGTCCGTTCATTTCACAAGTGGTCTGATGGAGCATTGCATGAAAAAGGATATTCAAGTTCAAGCATGGTCCCCGCTGGCTAAAGGCATTTTTTCCGGCAACAGTTCCATAGAATTAACAGAAGCAGAAGCACAAACCAAGGATTTGGTAGCCAAAATGGCGGCTGAAAAAGAAACCACGCTTGAAGCCATCGTTCTTGGCTGGCTAATGCGCCATCCCGCAAAGATTCAGCCCGTTCTCGGTACGACCAATGTTCAGCGAATCAAGGATTCAGCCGATGCCGTCCGTATCTCTGAAATCATGACCCGGGAAGAGTGGTATGAACTCTATGTGTCTTCCAGAGGTGTAAAGCTGCCTTAAAACCATTTTTCCTATAGAGTTAAAGGAATGCTCAAAAATAGCCGGCTCAGAATTAGATCTGAGACCGGCTTCTTTTTGGTTCCTCGGCAGCGCGGTACCTGCGCTGAGGTTCATCGATCGTTTCATTCATCAATTCCTTCGGATGATCATCAACAATGGTCTCCCTTTGCAGGGATTCTTGCTTTTTCAACTGAGATTCAAGCCGCCTTACCCGGTTTCTCAGCTGAACCACTTTCAGAATGCCAAAAAACCCCACAGCCAATCCACCAACAGCTGCTGAACCGAGAATGATGAGAACCAACGGCCATTTGACTGTCCCAAAAATATAATTAAAACTTACATCATTGCCATTAACAACAGCAAAAACCGCAATCAATAAGGCAAACAGCAATCCAAAGATTAAGTATCCTTGTGCCTTCATTCTATCCTCCTCCTTCTTAGCTCTCTTATTCCCTATTTTTAAACTTTTAAATAAAAATATGATTAAAAACTTAACACCCTTGCGTATTCGGTTAAAGA
Organism: Fictibacillus sp. S7; assembly: GCF_004127935.1. NCBI lineage: Bacteria > Bacillati > Bacillota > Bacilli > Caryophanales > Fictibacillaceae > Fictibacillus > Fictibacillus sp. S7. The sequence continues at coordinate 1,602,264 of NZ_QJKL01000001.1, forward strand.
ATGTTACAGTAGTAACAGTTATTTTTGTTCGGTACATGACTTCTTCGCAGTGGTTTGCGTCTTGAATGATATTTGAGCAGGAATAGTAATAAATCGTGGGTTTTATCCACACAGGAGGAACATCTATGCTACAAGGTAAAGTTAAATGGTTCAACGCAGAAAAAGGTTTCGGCTTCATCGAAGTTGAAGGCCAAGACGATGTATTCGTACACTTTTCTGCTATTCAAGGCGACGGTTTCAAATCACTTGAAGAAGGTCAAGATGTAACGTTTGAAATCACTGAAGGTGCTCGCGGACCTCAAGCTGCTAACGTTCAAAAGTAAGGAATACATGAAAGGCTCCTGAATTATCAGGAGCCTTTTTTTATTATATTTTTTTCATAAATTCGGTGATTTCTTCGATCAGAGCATCTGTGGCTTCATACATTCCCATGTGCCCGGTCCTTGGTAAGGTCACTTGGGTAATATTCTCCTTGGAAACTGAAAATGTTTTCTCTGGTGGAATCACTTGATCACTTTCACCTGCCACCAATAGAACCGGAATATTTGAGTTCTGGAGGACGTCATTGCGATTGGGCCTGTTTTTCATGGCAATGGACGCAGTAATGGCTCCTTCAGGCGGAGTATCATATCCGATTTGTTTCGCCTTCTCTATTTTATCAGTCAGCGTAGTATCGGGTGCAAACAGGTTGGGTATCAATGGATCAATCACTGAGTTAATTCCGTTTTCCTGTATTTGCTCAATGGTACGGTCTCTCTTCAACCGGCCGGCTTCATCGTCTGGAAAGGCAGTGGAATGAATCAGTCCATACCCTTTCAGCCGGTTGCTTTGATGATCAGCAAACGCTAAAGTAATATAACCTCCCAGTGAATGTCCCAGCATGGTGACTTTATCCAATCCTAAATGCCCGAGCAAATCCTTGATATCCTCAGAAAAATCCTCCACGGCACATGCAGAATCACTGACCGATGATTTTCCATGCCCACGCAAATCAGGTGCAATTACACGGTATTCTTTAGCAAGCTTGGGGACCACTTCCTCCCAATATTCATGGCTTCCACAAAAACCGTGAAGCAACACGATGGCTTCTCCTTTTCCTTCATCAATATAAGCGAGTTTCCTTTTGTCTAGGTTAGCTGTTTTGAGTTTCACATTACTCCACTCCTTTTCCTATAGTTCTCCTTAACCTTTCATACTTTCTTTCAAACGTTCTGGTGTATAAAAAAAGCGTGCTGTTTATCACCACACGCATTAACATTCTGAATTCTCTATCTCTTCATTTTTCCATCCTCTTTTACTTTTCCCCTTAATTCTTCCAACTCGTCAAGTAATTTGATCATTAATTCATCCGTCCGTTTTAGCTCTTCGTTCAGCATGGTGATGGTTTCTTCTTCCCAGAGGAAAGGATCTGCCTGAGCGGGGGAAATGGCCAAATCTTTATACTCAATCCCCTCTTCCGAATCATCTGGCGATAAATAAATCGCAATTTCACAATTTTCGTGTCCAAGAGCCATTTGTTTCCTGAGTGAAACTTTGCCGTAACCGAAATGTCTTGCAGCAATCCCGCCGAATACGCTGGACGTCATCATGCAAAGGTGGGGCGCATGAGTTACGTCATCTCCAAAGGGACATTGAATCGCCTTCATCACGATTCGGTCACCATCTATGGATAAAATTTCAAACTGACCGCCTATTTTATTTTTCAAATCGATCAGAATATCCACATATTGCTCAATAGTCCACGGGCTGCTGTAACCCTTGTAATAGCCCTCTATCCACTCTCCCGTTCGTATACCAATCTGACGGATATATTCTTCGGCAACAGGACCCACTGCTTTCCGATGAACTCTTGCATACTGTGTAATCAGTTTGGCCAAAAAGACATGTTTATTCAATTCGGAATCTTTCACAACATCAGCTCCCATGCGGGTATTCATTCTAAAAGTAGTTGCTGCTTAGTCGCCAAAAGATAATTAGTTACTTTTTAGTAAGTATTGTACTATTACCATACTCTATATCACCTCTCATAAAAATGAGAAAATAGATACAAATTTTGTAATATAGGCTCAATTTTCGGTCGACTCCTACTGTATACCCTGTTTCTTTCCACGCTATGTCTCGTTCCAAAGAGTTCATCAAAAAAGACGGCGTTTGCCGTCTTTTTTGACTACATTTTTCTCATTTTAACCCCGGATACGGAATGATTTTTTCCTTTTTCCAGAATTAGATGCGCCCGATACTTGGTCGGAAGGATGTTTTCACGCAAATTCAATCCGTTAATGGTATTCCAAATATTAAGTGCAAATTCAATCGCTTCCTCATCATTCAGATCGGCATAACGGTGGAAATAGGATACCGGGCTTTGAAAAGCGGTGTTTCTCAAGATTTTAAATCGATCCACATACCATTGCTTGATTTCCTCTTCGTCCGCGTCCACATAAAGGGAGAAATCAAAGAAATCTGAAACGAAGATTTGTGTATTTTGTTTTTTGCTTCTTTTTTGTTTCGGAACCTGCAGTACATTAATACCTTCTACAATAACAATATCGGGTTCAGAAATGGTTTGTACCTGGTCATGCAAAATATCATATTCCAAGTGAGAATAGATGGGAGCTTCCACGACCGGCTTTCCTGATTTCAATTGGGACAAAAACTGGATCAGTCCTTTTAAATCGTAGCTTTCTGGAAATCCTTTCTTCCCCATCAGCCCTTTTTGCTCCAAAACAGCATTTGGATAAAGAAAGCCGTCGGTTGTAACAAGTTCAACCTTTGGCGTGTTGGGCCATCTGGACAGAAGCGCCTGAATGATCCGGGACGTTGTGCTTTTGCCTACCGCTACACTTCCGGCAATCCCGATGATGAACGGTGGCTTCTTCATTTGCTTGCGCAAAAATGCATTCGATTGCAGATGAAGCTGCTGTGAAGAGGTGACATATAGGTTAAGCAACCGGCACAATGGCAAATAAATGGACGAGACCTCATTGAGGGATACATTTTCGTTGATTCCCTGAAGTTCCGACACTTCCCATTCTGTTAACGGTTGTATATCGGCCGAATACAAGCCCGCCCATTCTTCCCTGGTAAAAGAAAGGTAGGGAGACAGCGACTCATTCTCTAACATGGTCTGGCTCATTGCTGGCATCTCCTTTTTTGGATCACTATGCTTAATATTCTATATCATCGTTCATAGGATACACTTCAATTTAAGTATCATATCGCTTTACAATGTTAACATAATTTTAAAGATAAGATAACCTGATTGTAAACCCATTACCCTTCCATAGGAAAGCGTTTTCGCTATCAAGCGAACAAAAAGAGAACTTTATTGAGAAAAGTTCCCTTCCGCAGAATGATTTTCTATTTCCGAAAGAAGCGCTTTTTCCAAAAGATAAAGGCAACCAATCCCGATATGGTAAAAGCAACACACAGGCTTACAAAAAACGCATGCGGATATTTCTGAAACGGCAACGGAATGTTCATTCCATAAAAGCTCGCTACCATGGTAGGCAAAGCAAGGATAATCGTAATGGACGTTAAAAAGCGCATTTCTACGTTCAGGTTATTCGATATTACCGAAGAGAAAGCATCCATAAGGCTTTTTAATATATTTCTGTATATAAGGCTCATTTCAATCGCCTGCTTGTTTTCGATAATAACGTCTTCAAGCAGATCCTTGTCTTCTTCATACATTTTCAAGTAGCTGACCTTCAGCAATTTTTCAAGTACAGCATCATTTGATTTAAGGGAAGTGGCAAAATACACGAGAGATTTCTCAAGCCTGAGCAGTTCAAAGAGATCCTCATTTTTCAGTGTCTGCCGTAATTCATATTCGATTTGCTCTGTCTTCCGGTTGATTTGCCGCAGGTAACGCAAATAATAAGTAGCAATCATCTGAAGCAGCTGAAACACAAAACGCGTTTTTTTATACGTGTAAAAGTTTTTTACTTTTCGCTTGGCAAACAGCTCCAGAATCGGGTTTTCTCTCAGGCAAACCGTTATAAAATGAGAATCGGTGGATATCATCGCAAGCGGAAAGGTATCATACTGTACTCCGTTCTCGTCTGAATCCAAAATCGGCAGGTCCACGATAACACTTACGGTATTTGCTTCTTTTTCTACCCTGGAACGTTCTTCTTCATCCAGGGCATCTCTCAGGAAGTCCGGATCGATTCCAATTTTCTCAACCACCCAGTTAATTTCTTCATTGGTCGGTGCAATAAGATTGATCCAGCATCCTTTTTGAATGTCTTCCACTTCTGTTAGTTGGTTTGCGGTGTCAGTGTAATAAACATTTAGCATAAGTTATACCTCTTACATTCAGTCTATTCCTATAATAAAACAGAACCTTATAGAAATGTAAACAAAAGATTTTTCCGGATATCAAAAAGAAGCGGCATCGTCCGCTTCTTTAGCTATCTTTCATTTTATACCGCATCCAGCCGGATTATCACTTTAAATAAATCTCCGTCCACTTCCACGTCCATCTGGCCTTCATGAAGATCAACGATCGATTTGGCAATCGCCAGGCCAAGGCCTGATCCTTCCGTATGTCGTGAGGTGTCCCCTCTTTTGAACCGTTCAAACAGCTCCTCCGTGTTGCCCCCCAACTCATATTTTGTAATGTTTTTAAACGAGATGATCACTTCATCCTGTTTTTGTTCAATTTCGATATATACTCTCGTACGATCTAGGGAATATTTCAACGCATTTCCGATCAGATTATCAAATACACGCCACATTTTTTGTCCATCGACATTTGCATGGATTGGCTGCTCAGAAAATGACAGTCTGAACTGCAAATTGGATTTCTCTATGGCTTCATCATTTTCAGCAAGTGCCTGCTGCAGCATTTGAACGATATCTGCTTTTGTTCGGACAAGTTCAATATTTCCGCTCGCCATTTTTGATGCTTCAAACAAATCATCAATCAAGACTTTGAGCCGTTTTGATTTCCTATCAATAATTTCAACGTACGCCTTTTGGCTGTCCTGATCGAGATTCGGTGTTTTTAACAACTCCGTGTAAGAAATGATCGAGGTGAGCGGTGTTCGTAAATCGTGGCTTACATTGGTGATCAACTCTGTTTTCAGCCGTTCACTTTTTGCTTCGGACTTCTGCAATGCCTTTACACCATGCTTCAGTGTGTTAATGTTCCTTGCCAGCGCGGCGAGCGGAGAATTTCCTTTGGCCTTCAAATCCGGCTCCATCTTCCCGGCAGCCAAATCGGAAGAATAAATAACAATCCGGTTTAAGTAAGAAATCTTCCGAAGCAACAGTAACAATGGCGGTACCGTAACCACCACAAAGAGTATTAGATAGAGTCCGATAAGCTGGTCGTTGTACATAATGAAGCCCACACCAAAGCCGGAGGCAAATACAATACCAAGCAAAACTAGAATTTGAAAAGCAAATCCTAATGAATGAAAAGCCTTCAGCACATCCATCCATAACCGGTAAATAAGAGAATGCTTCAAGTCTGCTCTAGTCAGGCCGTTTTCTTTTATCTCTTCACGGAGGCAAACCACTTGAATCAAGATCAGCCCTGCAACAATGCTTGTAAATAAAATATCAAAAAGCGTATTTTTGATCATAACTGAATAGTCGCCGTATAAAGTAAAAGTAAAAATGTTACCGACGGATACCATGAGAACAAAAACAAATAAAAGTAAGGATGCTACTTTTAGATCAATCGGCACTTTTCGGTAAACGTTTTTAATTGGCAGTTCACCAATAGCAGCCAGCAAACGGTATTTTCTTGCAAGCCAGATACTTATAGCTAAACCAAACACACCCACAGTACTGTAGAGGTAAAAAAAGAGCTGATTGATCTGGTACATATGATACTGCTCGTAGATCATGCTGGTCTTTGGCAAGGATTTCGGCACACCAATTTTTCCGATCAGCACCGGTTTTTCATCTGATAAAACATCAGTAACAGTATTATCATAATTTGGACCCTCTCCAATATCGTCCGATGGCGGCATGTAATCTGAGATGGACAGATCCCTTGCACTTTTGTATTCCTGAACAAACTGCATGTTGCTATTGTTTAACTTTTGATAGGCATCCTGCTTATTTGAAGAGGAGAGATTGGTAAATACTTCAGCGCTCTCATTATTTTGCAAATAGTAATCAAACGAAGAATCCCATTGCTTCAACTGCCTCTTTACCTCTTCTTTATTTTCAATAAAATGATCGATTTGCTTCTCTTTTTCTTTTTTTACTTTCTCTTTTACATATTTGTCACTTTCAAAATTCTTCTGAATGTCTTCAATCTTTTTGTCTCTTTGCTTTTGATAATAACTTTCAAGTTTTTGATTATGATCCGCTCTCGCCTCATCCAGCTGCGGTCTGTACTGTTCCTGGATGCTATTGATTTGATCAGATAACTCACCGTATCTGAAGCGGTATTCCTCCATTTCTTCATCGGAAACCGTAATTTTTTCTTTCATCTCATCCCCTGTCAAATTGCTGACTTCGGAAATATGGAGATATCCCAGAAACGTATTGTACTCACTTTGGAATTCATCCGTATCAAAGTAACTCTTTCCCAGATAGGCATCCCAGTGAGACAAGAAGGTTAATGTACCGCTCAACCCGATGGTAAACAAGAGCAGCCATGCACCCCAACTCAGCTTACTTTTCCATTTTGTACCCAACACCCCATACCACCTTTAAATATCTTGGATTTTTTGGATCAATCTCTATTTTCTCTCTGATTTTCCGGATATGAACGGCCACTGTATTTTCTGCGTTATAGCAAGGCTCCTGCCATACTCGTTCATAAATGTCATGAATCGAAAATACACGCCCAGGATAGGACATCAAAAGCTCTACAATCCTGTATTCGATTGGAGTCAGCTTAACAGCCTCCCCGTGAATGGCCACTTCTCTCGCATCCTTGTCAAGAGTAAGGCCGCTCAGGTTTATGATCGAATTCTTTCCCTCATATGTGCCCAGTGTCATATACCTCCTCAGCTGGGATTTCACCCGGGCAATCAGTTCAACGGGATTGAAAGGCTTTGTCAAATAATCATCGGCTCCAATTTGAAGTCCAAGGATTTTGTCCGTATCCTCACTTTTTGCACTAAGCATAATGATCGGAATGTTCTTCTGTTCCCTGATCCTAAACGTTGCCGCTATGCCATCAAGGCGCGGCATCATAATATCCAGTATGATTAAATGAACGACTTCTTCATTCAAGAGTTCAATGGCTTCTATGCCGTCTGATGCCTGGAGGACATTCATCTTTTCGTTTTTCAAATAGATTTCAATGGCATCTCTGATCTCTTTTTCATCATCTACAACCAATACTGTAAATTCGCTCATTTTTCTCACGCTCCCTTCAAAATTATACCATGCCCTGTTTTGTGGATTACCTGTATCTTAACCTGTAAATCTTAACAATCAGTCAGCATAATTCTTAAGACTTTCTTAATATAAAAAAGAAGACCCCGATGAGGTCTTCTTTTTTCGTTTGCTATTATCGGTACTTGTAATGAAGCGGTTCGAATACGTCTTCATCGGCACTTCTTACCATGGAAAAATGGTCCACATTGTAATGTCCATGAAGAATTTCATTATGATGCTGAATAATCTTTTCGGCACGCAAGCTCTTTGAGGATGTGGTGGAATGTCCTTCCTTGATCAAGGTGACATCAAACCCCAGCACAGTTGCCATGCGAACAGCGGTATCAATACAATGCTCGGTTTTGCATCCCGCAATCACAAGATGCTCAATCTCTTGTTTTTGTAAATGCTCCAGCAATCCGGTTCCATAAAAAGCGCTGGTGGCGCTTTTGTCAAAGAAAGGCGTATCTGCCGGCAATTGAATCTCGCTGTGAACAAGAAACCCATCACCACTCCCCCCGGCTACGTCCAGGTCACGCACGGCCAATACAGGTACCTTTAAACGCCCGGCTTTAAGAATGACCTTATTTATAGTGTAAATGACTTCCTTTTTTTGATAGACTTCCTCATTCTCTGTGTTTCCGTCCATTAATTCCTGTTGTGCATCAATAATTAGCAAGGCTTGCTTCAAACCATCATCTCCTGTTTATTTTCTCTCGGTTTGACATACTCTGCTCTATCTATTCTTTAGAGGATACGCATTTACCTTCATTCCAAAATATTCTATTATTTTACACCATTCACCTTGTAATATATGGTATTATTTAGAAGATTACGAGATTTGGAGGATTGACTATGAAATCTTTGTTTATAAAAGCCTGTTTGGCGGGCTGCCTGGCTCTCGGACTGCCACTTTTTCAGGATCACGCCCTGGCAGCATCGAGCTCCAATGTTCAGGCGAAATGCAGCTCGTTGGGCACCTTAAAAAAAGGTACCAACCCATCCACACAGCATATGAACTGTCTTCTGACACAGACAGCCATTGAAGCAGGTATTCCGCCCGAAATTATGAAAGCAGTTGCCACCCAGGAAAACACCTCATGGAAACAATTTGATAAAAAAGGAAAACCGGCCATTTCATCTGACCACGGAATTGGCGTAATGCAAATTACAAACCAAAAGCGGTATGATATCGAAAAACTAAAGTACGATATTCCTTATAATTTGAAAGCAGGTGCGGATTTGTTGAACGATATGTATAACAGGTCCGATCTTCCTTCCATCCTGCCAAAGGATAAAGCCGTGCTTGAAACGTGGTATTTTGCGATCATGGCATACAATGGAACCAAGCCCGTCAACAGCCCGCTCTATCAGAGCACCGGGAAAGTGAACACCAATGCGTACCAGGAAAAAGTCTGGACACACCTGAACAGTGAGAGTTTCATAGGGGATACAAACATTCGCAAACCCTCTTTTTCTGTTAAAGATTTTAAATATAACCCTAAAAGCACAGCCAATATCGGTTTTCTGAAGAAAACGTATACACTGTCCAGCCTGCTTCATGAGACAAGATACGGACTCAAAAAGAACGATAAAGTAATTGCCAGCTGGGAGAATTCTTCTCTTACCCAGGTAAGGATCCGCAAAGCACCTTCTACTGATAGTTCATTCAAGTGGATAAAAAAAGGAAGCCAGCTCGCAATTGCCGGACCATATACCTTCGACCGTTCTAATGGCAGTTCCAACCCATTTGTCTGGTATCCCGTTTCCGTTCCCGGACAAAAGGGCACATGGTACATAGCCTCCCCCTATATCACCAAAATGCTTTCTAAGCCAACGGTTATGCCTGTGAACAGCAAGAGCCGACAGATTTCAGGAAAGGCGATAAAATTGAGCACAATCACCGTTAAAAGAGGAAGTACGAGCCTGGGTGCCGTTAAAGCGAATTCGACCGGATCGTTTACCATGAAGATTCCCCTACAAAAAGCAGGGACCGTATTAAAGGTGACTTATAAAGATTCAAAGAATGCGGTAAGCCCGGCTGCCACAGTTAAAGTAACAGCAAAATAAGACAATAAAGCTGATTCTCTTGTGAGAATCAGCTTTATTTAAAAGTCAGGCTTTTTTTCGTTTCGGTTGTTCCTTCTTGGAAGGAAGTGATGTTTTTCTGTGTCTGCGGTTTCGCTCCTCCACCAGTTTTAGTGTCAGCGTGGCAAAGCCAATCATTAAGGACAATACATGATAAACCGCCATGGTCAACATCCCCTCTTAAAATTGGGAGCCGCTTTACTTTTGAACGGTAGTTGTTTCTTCTGTTTTGTTGCCGGAATCAGTTCTTTCACCCATCTTTAAGTAAAGCAACCCGTTGCCTTCTCCTTTTTTCGTCAGGCCAATCGTTTGGGTGTTCTTACAAAGCTGGGCATAAATTTCAGGATCGGTTAACTCCCGGCCGAATTCAGCTTCCTCTTTCAGGATAAGGACAGCCACGGCACCGGAAACGTGAGGTGTAGCCATGGATGTACCTGAGAGCTTGGCGTACTTTTCACCAGGATAGGTGGAAAGGATATTGACTCCCGGAGCTACAAGATCGATTTCATCATTCGTATTTGAAAACTCGGCCAAGTGCTTTTGTTCATCTACAGCACCGACCTGGACCACTTCTTTATAATACCCTGGATAGGCTTGCTCATCAGTTCTTTCATTGTCATCGCCTTCGTTGCCTGCTGCGCAGACGACCATAACATTGTTTTGAGTGGCGTTTTTAATGGCTTCATGCATTTCGGGGATATCGTCCGGTCCGCCAAGTGACATGGAAATGACCCGAACTCTTTCGCCATTGTCGCCCCGCCATTCCACGGCATAGTTGATGGCATCAATAATTCCCTGGTAGCTACCGCTTCCGTTCTTTCCAAGGACTCTGAGAATCAAAAGCTTGGCTTCCGGCGCTATGCCTGCAACCCCTAGCTTATTGTTCAAAGTAGCGGCAATCGTACCTGCTACATGTGTTCCATGATAGTGACCATCCAAGTAGTCCTCAGGATCATCACTCGTAAAATTTCTTCCTCCAATAATTCGGTCTTTCAAGTCCGGATGGTTTACATCGCAGCCTGTATCAAGAACCGCGACGACCACATCCTTCCCCTTGTATCCCTGCTCCCATGCAGCAGGAGCATTGATCATTTGAATACCGTACGGAATTTCTTCACCAGCTGTCTGTACAACTTCTTCTAACTTAAAAGGAATTAAATGAACTTCACTCATTCGTCCTTCCTCCTTTAAAAAGATGATGGTAAAACAGGTAAAGATTTTTTTAAACCGCCTTTTTCCCAAATGATAGTTTCAAAGAAAGGGGAATAGGTGTTTGCATTGATTGTAGCACCCTAAGTAGATAAAAACAATAAATTTCAGAAAAATGAGAAATTGGATGCATGCTAAATAATGACAGATAAGAAAATTAGCGCGTACAATTCTGTTCAACTAGGTAATTAGTTACAGTAACATCAAGGATGCACCGGTCTTGTAAATGCAGCCTGTTTTCTACCCTCTGTTACAGGCAGATGAGGGCAGTGCGTTTCGACAAGTGCATACACTTCCCCAACAACTCCTTCAAGAGTAGAAATGCTTTCCTCCGGGCTGTCTGTAAGAACCGATGTGAACCTTTCATATAATTGATCGGGCACGATTTTCATTTCATCTGTGCTCTGCTTCAGCCATTTGAATGCAGGATGATGAACATACATGCCATTCAAACCAAATAAAATGCCGAGCATTCGTTTTTGAACCGCTGTCATCAAATCATAATACATGAGCCAATCTTTACGAGCCAGCAGGGCTTTGCGGTTATTCCACCGGCTTCCCAACTCAAGGTTTTCGATGATCATATTTTCAGCCAGTGCCGCCGGGTAAGCCGTCACTTCTTCTTTTAACGCAGACAGCGTTCGTTCTTCCTCAAACAGGATCTTTCCGTCTTTAAGTGAAGCAGCCAGACATTGAAAATCATAGTTTGTATTTGCCTGCTGAACGACCTGTTGAAGAACTTCCTGAATGGTACTTACAAGGAAGCTGCTGATTTCAAATTTTACGCCATCGACAATATAAGTTTCCGCCCACTCTTCTTCTTCGTATGGATGAAAATCAATGATCTCGCCGTTTACCTTTTCAATGGGCTGAAGACGATCTCTGTCTCTGGGCGGTTTCTTCCACAAAATATGGAGCTCAATATCAGAATGGCTGTCATCCCAGCCACGTGAAACCGAGCCGGCAAGTAAAACACCTGCGATGTTTTCATTTTTTTGGTAGATCTCTGCCATTTTATCGGCACGATTTGTTAATGATAGCATGTTCTCTTTCCTTTCAAGCCATAATAGAAGTTGCTCTACTTTGTATTCGGGTATCTTCTGAAAATTCCTTCTTGGGTTGAAAGAAAGGCCCCGTGCCTATACTATTGAATAGGGAAATAGAAAGGAGGCGTTAGTGAATTGAAACTTTTTTCACATAATGACCTGGATGGAAAATCCTGCGGCATCGTGGCAATGCTTGCAATCGGAGAGGAAAATGTAGAGACCTTCTACTGTTCACACGAAAACATCAATCGTCGTGTGGCCAATTATATACAATTGGAACAACACAAGAATACTCCTGTTTACATAACGGATATCGCAGTGAATGACGAGGTGGCCCGCCAGCTGGAAGAGGAATTTGAAGACGGACGGGAAATTCAGCTGATCGACCACCATGTTACTGCCGACCACTTTAACGGCTATGAGTGGGGCTTTGTTGAAGCAAAAAAGGAGGACGGAAAGCTTACCTCTGCCACTTCACTTCTTTATGAGCATTTTATTGAAAAGGGACTTCTGAAAGACGGAGGGGCGCTAAAGGAATTTGTTGAACTCGTCAGACAATATGATACCTGGGAATGGTTTGAGAATGAAAATGAGGATGCCAAGCGTCTGAACGACTTGTTTTTCCTTCTTCCTCAAGGACAATTCGAAAAGGATATGATCGAACGTTTAAAAACAGAAGAGCACTTCCGTTTTTCACAAACCGAAGAAACCATTCTTCAGCTTGAGGAAGACAGCAGAAAAGCGTATATCAAGAAAAAGCAGCGGCAAATGGCTGAAACATGGGATTCGGTATACGAAACCGGGAGCGAACCTTACCGAATCGGCATCGTTCATGCAGAAAGCCATCACTCGGAGCTGGGTAATGAATTGAATCGTGAAAATCCCCATCTGGATCTAATCGTGATCCTGAACATCGGGGGCAAAAGAGCAGGATTCCGTACCATTTATGATCATGTGGATGTATCCAAATATGCAGCGCAATTTGGAGGAGGCGGACATCCAAAAGCTTCAGGCTGCACACTTACACCTGAAGGGTTTCAAAGGTTTGTTCTCCCCGCTTTTGAAATTCCGCCACGTCGGCCCGATGCACATGACAACGAACAAAATGTTAAAGAAAATGAAAAAGGAACCATTTTCATTAACCATAAAAAAGAGTCAACGATCGTTTTCAGGGACAGCGATCAACAATGGAAACTTATTCATCATCATCAGCCTGCTTCGGAAACTTTTTCTGATTTTCAATCGGCAGAAAACTACGTGAAACGTCAATACAGTTCATGGCTTTTAAATGACGACAAAGCGGTCGAATATTTAAGCAACCGGCTTCATATACCATTTGAAGAGACATCGGCAAACTACAGTGAAATGCTGGATCGTTTCCGATCTCATCTCAACAAAGCATAAATCTAAAAGCGCACCGGCAATAGTGAACTGCACCCCCAATTTTAGACACACTCTAAAATTGGGGGTGCAGTTCATAGCTGGTGCGCTGTTTTATTGCTATGAAAGAAAAGCCAGTATATAAATGTGCCATCCCATCAAAAGCAGATAGACACCGAAAGCAAGATACACAAAGATGCTGTACTTGCCGCGAAGCGGCAGAAACGACAAAAGAATAACGAGCATCGAGAATAGAAGCTTTACTCCCAAAAACGCCAAAGGATGAAAATGATAGAGAAGCCTCATAATCGGGTTTAACTCTCTTCCTCCCCGTTCGAGCAGCCTGAACGTTAAAAACGCATCCGCAACATTAAACACGGCAAGCAAATAGCAGATCCACTTGTACAATTTCATCGGCTGCGCCACTCCTCCCACTGCCCCAAAGCATCTCATCAGCATTTCTTTCATTTTCTCAGATGCTTCTTACTATCACAAATGGTTTATGGGTAACGCATTACTTCCATAGAAACTTAAATGCCTGATATCCAAAATAAATGCCAAAGCCAATTAATGATATACCCGAAAGACGGGAGATCATGCTAAGAAGTGTATCGGCAAGGAACCGGCGAAAACCGCTGGCAACCAGCGCCATCGTAAAGTCCCATAATAAAATGCCGCCAAAAATTGCTGAGCTGTGCAGAATAAGCTGCTCCGTTTGAGAAACGGCAGCGGTTTCCGCAAGGACCGATCCGTATATTCCAAGCCAAAACAAAATGGTAAGCGGATTGGTTAATGACATAAAGAAGCCGGAAAAAAAGCATTTTCTCATTTTTTCCTGTTCTTTTTTTTTGGAATGTACCATTACTGCCGAACTCCTGAAACTCTCAATCCCGGTATAAATCAGAACAAAACACCCAAACAACCATAGAAAGGCCTTTATCATCGGCGCTTCCAAAAAATGAACCAGCCCCATATAAACCAATGCCATATAAATGGCATCTGCGGTGGTAGCACCCAGCCCTACCATCCAAGCATGCCAAAACCCGCTGCGAATGCCTTTATCCATTTGAGCAGCGTTAATCGGCCCGATTGGTGCAGCCAATGATAGTCCCAAGAGCATATATTTTATCAATATTCCCACTTCAGCCCTCCGCCTGTTTTTTTGAATTAATACAAGTCTATTCAAGCCAAGAAGGTTGTACGACCTTTTTTGAAAAGGAAATTGGGAAAGAACGAATAACAAATTTCTCCAAAACGCATGTTAATGATAAAGAAGAAAAGGAGCCAAGTGTAAATGGACGATCAACACCTGTACACCCAAGCTTTAGAAAGTGTGGAAAATGCGAGAAAAGCCATCGAAGATGCACAAGGAAGCAACAACCCCTCAGAATTCCAGCAGGCCAAACAACTTCTCGAACAAGCCCATGAAAGGGTACAGCAAATGCGCCAAACCGATGGATTATCAGAGACACATGCCCAAAAGCTGTTTCATGCCCATGAACACCTTCGCCATCTTCAGGAAACAACAAACGCCATTGAAGCAACCCGTTATGAATAATCCCGCCGCGTGGAGGAAGGAAGAAATGACACATGCAGAAAAATAAACCCCCGGTCCTTGCCATCGTCGTTCCATGCTACAACGAAGAAGAAGTGCTTATGATTACCGCACGGGAACTGACAGCCGTCGTTCAGGGGATGATATCAGAATCGCTGGTTTCCATGGAGAGCGCCATTCTTTTCGTGGATGATGGCAGCCAGGATAAAACATGGGAGCTCATCACCGCCATGCATAAAACCAACCGGCATGTCAGCGGGGTCAAGCTGGCAAAGAATGCAGGCCATCAAAACGCTCTGCTCGCGGGAATGGATCAGGCCAAAAATTTTTCAGACTGCATTATTTCCATTGATGCCGACCTGCAGGATGATGTTAATGTCATCCGCGAATTTATCCTGAAATACCGGGATGGTTATGATGTCGTTTACGGAATCCGGAGTCAGCGCAAAAGTGATACGATGTTCAAACGACAGACAGCACAAGTTTTCTATAAGCTGATGAGTAAATTGGGCGTTGAACTTATCTACAACCATGCGGATTACCGTCTCCTCAGTAAGCGGGCTCTCAAGGAACTTGAACGCTACGATGAAAGGAATTTTTTTATGAGGGGCATTGTTCCTCTTATTGGCTTTCCCTCTGCCCAAGTCTATTACGACCGAAAAGAAAGGGCCGCAGGAGAATCAAAGTACCCCCTTGGTAAAATGCTTGCTTTTGCATTTGATGGAATAACATCTTTCAGCATCAAACCGATCCGCTTTCTTACCGCTTGCGGCTTCTTGTTTTTTTTCATCAGTGCGGCTGCGGGACTCTTCGCCCTTTTTCAAAAAATGAACGGATATACGGTTCCCGGATGGACATCTATTGTCCTCTCTCTCTGGCTGATCGGCGGACTGCAGCTGATGGCGATTGGGCTCATTGGTGAATACGTGGGAAAAGTATTTAAAGAAGTGAAGAAAAGACCACGTTATTGTATTGAAAGCGGCCTCCACCGCACAGCACTTCATCAGAAAAGAACATCAGAAACTCCGCTGCGGACCAGACTGAGATCAAGCAGAAAGCTCTCTTAATCGGTGTAGGCTTTGAAGGTAGAGGGTATTACGAAAAAAAGGAGTTTATTTAATGGGAGATAAAAAAGAAGAAAACATGATAAACCAACCGGAAACAGAAAATCGCAGTGAGGAATCAGGACTTAATGAGGTTCTTGAAATGATCAATGCCAAGGGCAATGCCCGTAAGATAGAAGATGCCGTAAAAGACGAGGAAAATAAAGAATGAAAAAAAGGAAGCTGGCCAATTGTGCCAGCTTCCCTTTTCTTTGATTATGCAGCAACATCTCTTTTTTTGAATAAGGAAAGCGCTACAAACAGTACAAAATAGACCGCGAGCATTGCCAAGGAAAATTCAGGGTCATTCCCTTTGTCAGAGGTGTTCCATCAAAATATTGCTTTAAATCCACGTTGGCAAACAGGATATATTACATCCATTCGTACTTGGACAACAGCTGGACCGCTACGGTGCCTGACATCGATAAAAAGATAGAGAATCCAATGGCCAGCGAGCTATTGCGGAAGATGGTGGACATCATGAAAGCAAAGGTTGCCATCATTAACAACAGAATGCTCGCAAATCCATATTCTTTCCACATGTGCCATATCATGTTTTCCTCAATCACTTTTCCGCCCGCATAGCTTATTTGTATCCATGGGCTTTATATTATGGGTGACACGATATTCGTTAATTGCGATATTCCGCTCATAGTGGCTTTTCATCATCGTCTCTTTTTTAATCTCTTTTTGCATGGAAGCATTCTGTTCTTTCAGCTCCTGTTTCCAATTCAGGGTTGGATGCTCCCAAGAGCGCTTGAGCTTTTATAGGGAAGGTATGAACAGAGGATGGGATAGGCAGTATGGAGGATTCTTTTATTCTCTCGATCCAAACAAACAGCCAATAGACCATGGCAAGAATCATTGGGTCGTTGCAGAGACTTTATCTGCCTCTGCTCCGTTTGCCCGACGCACTGGACAAGCGGAATTTAAAGAATGATAGGGAAACGTGTTGTCCTATGCCTCCCAGAACTTTATGGATCATGAACATGGCGGCTGGTACAAGCTGCTTAACAGGGAGAACCAGAAATCAGTGATAAGAAATCAACGGCCCCCAAAACAGATTACCATCCTGTATCCGCCTTTTATGAAATCATTAAAACGCTTTAATAGAAAAAACCGGCGATCCAATCGAGATCACCGGCTTTTTTGATGTTATAAGGAAACTTCCTCCCTGGCAAACAGGTGTAATGCATTGCTGACTTTTCCGAATTCTGAGGCATGCGGCCTGTCCTCTCCATCTCCATACCCGTAATCCACCATCCGGTTCCGGTTCAGGCAGAGTTTTGTGAGTTTGGGCTGAAAGAAATCAAACAGTGCAAACCGTTCTTGCAGGTGTGGAAATCTATCCTGATAGGCATAAATTTCTTCAGCAAGAAGCCGCCAGAACGATGTTTCCTTTAGAAGGTCGTTCTTTACAAGCAGATCCGCCAAATAACGAAGATGGCAGATAAACAACCCTGTGAAAATAAATTGAGTCAGCCCTTCCGGCGGCTCGCTGCGCAATACCGCTTTCAGCTCCTGCCCAAGAGACTCCAACTCTGCAAATGGCTGGTCGCTGATGTTCACATCATCGACAAAATCTTTAATCGCAAGACGGTGAGGCTTGTATTTCTTCAGTACAAGGATCGTATTCTGGCCATGCGGAGAAAAAACGGTGCCATACTGATACAAGTAATGAAGCAGCGGCGGCATAACCACATGAAACATTTGCCTGATCCATTCCTCCGGAGATAATCCTGATTTCTCCATCAGGCTTTGCACATATGGCTTGCCTGAAGCATCAGCGTGCGCCAGCGCCGCCAGCGTAATCGGACGCTCACCTTCCTCTGTATACATATGAATGCTTTCCCTCCATATCACACCAAGCATTTCAAGATATTGATAAGGGGCTCCCTTTAACTCTGAAAAATGATATTGATCCACATTGATGCTGGCATTCTCCCCGGGAAGAATTACCCGGCACTCTTCCTTTAAAAATCGGTCTTGATCAGCTATGCCTTTGATAAACTCAGTAATCTTGGGGGCAATCACCGTTCGTTCAGCGGGTAATCCACGATATACGAGCGTGTTCAAAATGCTCATCGGAAGCTTCACATGTTGCTTCATTTTTTGTGACGTGTTAACAAACGTACGGATGGATTGCTGCGGAAGGTATTGGTCCGGGCCATCTCCCAAAGGAACGATGATCTTTGCAGCCAGTTCATGTGCAAAATTCTGGATGATCACGTTTTTCCATTGCCATTCATGTACGGGCATATAGAAATATTGACTGTGGTCACAGCCCTCTGCCGCTAGACGCTCATGAAAGGAATGGAGTGTCTCTTGATCAAGTTCAGACTTCAACAGAGAATCATAATCTGCGCCTGCAACCGATTGGTAGGAAGCTTTCTCCTTTTTAACAGCGATCCAGGATAACTGTACCTTCTGCTGGTTTTCCGGCGCATACATCAAATAATCATCATATCCGAAGCCGATTCTGCCCTTATTGTAAGTAATCCATGGATGCCCTGTCATTTCCCCTTCCAGCTCTTCATAGCCCAGTTCAGCCAGCTCGTCCGCACTTTTTGTATGATTGACCATAAGATTCACATCAGCAAGCAGTGTCGCGTTCAATTCTTTGATCAAGTGTCCTGCTGTTTCTGCTGACATCCCAATGGATTGCTGAATATCTAGGATAAACTGCACGGCACTGTCTGCCGGCTCCCAGCTGTTATTGCTGTATTTTTCGATAGTTTTGCAGTCTACGGAATAGCTGTTGAACAAACGAGGCTCTGCTTGAAACCGGTATGGAACCCACTCGCCGATCTTTAATAGATAGGTGTTTCCTTCGACCTGTTCAGGATAAATCATATCCTCATACATATATTCGGCGATCATCTTGGCGAGCAGCCTTTGGTTGGCATCAACCCATTTCTCGCGATTCAGATTTTGCTTTAGCTCTTCAACAAAAAACATGCGTGTGTCCTCCTCTGCTGGTTGGATCTTTTGGTCCGGCTTTTTGCGTCGTTTCACCCATAAACTGTTGAAATATATTTTTCTTTTCAACCCGATACAACGGCTTTTCCGCAATGGCATTCAATATCACTGCATTGCGGTAAGCACCAAGTCCAAGATCAGGTGATCCCACTCCGTGTGTGTGCATTTCTCCGTTTTGAATAAAAATCTCGTTCTTTGTATGCAGGTGGGTTTTCAGACAGTACTCCCGTTCAATCTGGAATCTTCCCTGATCGTCAAATTCAATATAATCTTCCAGTCCACTAAGAAAGGATGGGATTGCCGGTTTATAGCCGGTAGCCATAATGACCACGTCTGATTGCTTTTGGAAGACTTCTTCCGTCATCCATTGCCGGCAGTGAAGCACGTGAGTGGAATCCGATTGATCGATTCCCGTGACCTCCACCATGGGCTGGAGATGGAAAGAGGTTTCTTTTCCAGCTGCTGATTTTTCGTAAAGCAGATCATAGATTTCACCAATGGTTTCTGCGCTGATGCCTTTATACAGCAGATCCTGCTGAGCCAGAAGCGCATCCCGTTTCTCCTGAGGAAGAGCATAGAAAAAATCAATGTAGTCCGGTGAAAAATATTCAAGTCCCAGCTTCGAATATTCCATGGGAAAGAATCCTTTTGAACGGGTCAGCCAGTTAAGCTGACATGCCCCATTGTCTATGCTGCGGGCAATATCAAGAAAGATTTCGGCCGCGCTCTGTCCGGATCCCACCACTGTGATGGAACTGACGCCAAGCATTTCGTCTTTTCTTTTTAAATACTGTGATGAATGGAAGACTGATTTGCCTGAGAACCATTCCGCATGTGGCGGCAGATAAGGCTTCGTCCCGATTCCCATGACCAGGTTGCGTGCGAGTACCGATCTTACTTGATCCGTCTTTTCGTCCCGTACATAGACTTTATAGAGAAAGCCGTCCTCCGATCCAAATGGCAGTACTTCCTCCACCTTCATGCCAAATCGGCAGGACGATAGCTTACGGGCTGCCCACTGGCAGTAATGATTGTACTCATTTCTCGGAATATGAAACTTTTCCAGAAAATAAAAGTGATATAAACGACCCTGCTCGTGGAGATAAGAAAGAAAGCTGAATGGATTCGCCGGATCGGCCATACTGACCAGATCTGCCAGAAACGGCACCTGAAGGGTAGTCCCTTCGATCAGCATTCCCTCATGCCAGTTAAATTCACTTTTTTGTTCAAAAAACAGGCAATCAAGCCCGGTTCCTTCAGCCAATGCTGCCATTCCTAAATTAAACGGGCCGATTCCAATTCCAACAGCATCATAGATGTGCCTTTGCTCTTTCCTTGGCAAGGTAGCTCCACCTCCTGTGAAATTCGTCTTTTGTGCAAATCATTAACAGCGCCGTTTTATCCGGCAGCTCGATCGGTTGGATTGCGCGAAAACCGCATTTTTCAAAAACATGTATCATTTTCTTATTCCGAATATCCGGTTCCGCAATGACTTTTTCTGTGTCCGGCTCCTGAAACTGACGCCTTACCATCGCCTTCAGCAGAGGCAACGAATACCCTTTGCCCAAATCCTCCTTCTCTCCGATCAAAAGATGAATGCCCTGATCAAAAGGAGCGGATGGATACGCGTTTTCCACCACATCTCCTTTTACCCAGTACGCTTCCCAGTAGCTCATCGGCTTGTCGTTTATACATCCGATATAGAGAGTTTGGTGCGAATGTGAAAGGGCTTTTTCCAAATGCTTATAGTAGATTTCTCTTGGTCCGTCGAGCTTCCAGAAAGGAATTACGTGCTCTTCGTTCATCCACTTATGAAGAAGCTCGGCGTCTTTTTCAAATTTCACGCGCCGGAAGGAGATCCGGTTTTTGAGCGCATCGTCGAATGTTTCAAATTCATACACCATATGTGACCCCTGCCTTTTGTGCAATTGGATTGATTACATTTACATATACCGATTGCTCCTCCAGTGTTCCGACAAGCTCATCCTTGTCATGAAGTCTTGTCAACAGGTTGGCTTTGCACGGCAGGACCTGTTCATTGAGCAGGCTTTTCACCAGCTGACCCGCTCCGTTTTCTTTGTGGCGGGCGAGAGATTTTCGCAGAATATCAAGTAAGGCTGTTTCATCTGCAAGTCCTGCCGTTCCGAATCCGTTGATCAATCCAAATAGATGATTAAAAATGAGATAGTATCGAAATCTCTCCTCTGCCGTGGCGTCAGAGCAGATGGTTTCACTTTTGCGGTTTAAACCGGGAAGAAGCTGCTTCAGTTTGTGTGCCTTGGATTCCGCATAATAGTAACCCTGGTTGTCTCTGTAATAAAACGCAGCTGGATACCCGTTATCCGAAAGCTGGACGATGGAATTTTGCTGATGTGCCTCCAACGCTAACCCGTATTGCTTATACAGCCACAGCATCGGTTCCAGAGAAAGAGCTAAGTAGGTTTCAAACCAATTGGTACTGACTTCTTCTGTCGTTCGGCTTTCTTTTTGTGCGATCGATTGTATGATCGAGAACAACCGGTTTTTCCTGCCGTATGGATGATCCTGGCACAACCCCGCGATCAGGCTGGCATTCCGTTCATTTTGATAAAAAGGATTTTCCCGAATGACGACTTCAAACCCTGATTCCTCTTCTCCTGCCCGAACAGAAAGATAGGCTGGGTCTTCAACGATTCGAAAACCGGGATAACAATTTTTAAGCTCAGTCCCCAGTTCCGTATGCAGCAGGCGGGATATTTCGACTCCCCGTTCAAGCTCTTTCGGTTTATTGGCTCTTAGTGAATTGGTAATCTTGACAGGCACTGAGAACTTAAACATGTACTTGAAATTCCTGCGGTACACCGTCCTCAGTGAGGATGTGGGTGTAAACGGACTTCCCGTACAGCCGACATCAACAATCTTGCCTTGCTCAATCAGTTTCCGGACAGCTGGCTGAACAACTAACTCTCTTGCCTGAAGCGGATGGGACGGCACGAGATGGAAGTCCTCATCCATACAATGCTCCACTACAAATTCGTGGGGCACGGCAGGATCATCCAGAAGCATGCGCCTTACAAGTTCCACCGCAGAATGGCTCAACGTGGAATCTTGAAGAACGAGAGAACGATGGATCTTAAAGTAATACAGCCGAAATTCTCCCTTAAATTCTGGTGAGTAGATCATTTCCTCCCCGGGAAGCATCCCTTGTTTGCTTTTGGGTGTAGGATGAAGCAGATGGCCCAGAAGAAGGGATTGTTCCGCTTCAATAAACATAAACTCCTCTTCTGTTAACTTCCCAGCATCAGCAAATCTCTGTTGAATCGTCTCCTTCATATTCTTGCAGCTCAGTATGACGCGAAGAACAAGCTCGTCTCCCGCATCTTCTCTGCCTTGCCTCAGCAAGAGCTCTTTAGCGAGCAGTGAAACCAGACTGAGGTAATCAGCCGGAACAGGTTTCCCTCCTCCTTTGCTTTGATACATGATGGGAAACGAAAAAAGGTGCCTTCCTGTCGGAGACCAATACTTTACTGGAATCAAGACCTCAATGTTTTGGTTCTCCAACGTGCTGATCCAGATCATGCCCGCTTTCTTTTCATTCGAATCTCCCGTCTCACGCAAGTAACAGTTCAGAAAGCTTTGTATGGTCGCCTGCTCTGCAAGCTGCTTGCTGTTCACGATGATTTCCCTTCCCTTCTATGTATGGTTTCGCCCAATTCAGCAATGTCGGCGATCAATTTCTTCATGTCTTCCATGGTTACTCGTGGATTAAGCAATGTAAATTTAAGATACAGCTCTCCCTCATGCATGGTTTTCGCCAACATGGCTCTTCCGCCTTGAAGAAGCTCGCTATGAATCTGTTTGTTTAATGCATCAAAGTTGTTTTTAAGAAACGAAGGTTCATAGCGAAAAACAACCGCGTTAATTTCAGGTTCGGCATTTATAACCTTAAAGAATCTGCTTTCCTTCATAAGCTGTGCTGTTTTCCTTGCTAGTTCAATGGTATGGTCGATCATCTCTCCAAAAAGATCCAATCCCACCGCCCGGAGGGACATAAACAGTTTTAAGGCATCAAATCTTCTGGTTGTCTGGACCGACTTATTGACAAGGTGGAGCAATCCTTCCTCCTCGTCCTGTTCAGGATTCAAATAATCGGCATGGTAGCTGATATGTTTAAATTGCTTCCGTTCCTTTAACAAAAAAGCACCGCAGCTGATCGGCTGAAAAAAGAGTTTATGAAAATCGGCGGTGATCGAATCGGCTTGTTCTATTCCTCGAAGCCGGTGATGATCATTATGGCTTAGCATGAGAGCTCCTCCGTAGGCTGCATCCACATGAAACCATAAGCCGTTTTCCTTCGCTGCTTTTGCCATGTGAAGAAGTGGATCAATACTTCCAAAATCGGTAGTCCCGCACGTCCCGACCAGTGCATAAGGCAGCAGATTTTCAGCTTTCAAGATTCGAAGTTTCTCTTTCAGATCTGTGAGAGACATTCGTTGATGGCGGTCGGTGCTCACCAGTATCACTGCGTCTTCACCAAGGCCCAGCTGTGAAGCGGATTTTTCCACCGTAAAATGAGCGGCTTCCGAGCATAGAATCCGTAACCGGCGAGCTTCAGGGGGCAAGCCCTTCTTCTGTACATTCCAGTTCCATTGCTTTTCGCAAAATGCATCCCTTGCGAGCAGAAGGCCCATATAGTTCGATTGTGTTCCTCCGCTCGTAAACGTTCCATCCGCGTTTTCTCCCAATCCAAGGCGGTTGCAAAGCCAGTCAATCAACTCTTGTTCAAGATAGGTGGCGCTTGAGCTTTGATCCCATGAATCCAGAGATTGGTTGGCCGCACTGATCACCATTTCAGCCGCAAGGGCAGGAACGAGCGGAGGACAGTGAAGATGCCCGATGCATGCTTTATGATTCACCTGGATGCTGTGAAGAAGCAATGTCGCCACATCCTCCAATACCACTTCAAGCGGCTGGCCTTTTTCTGTAGCCAGTTTCATTTCTTTAACCGCACGTTGAATCATCTGTGGCGTTTCTCCGGAAAAGGGCCCTCTCGCTTGAACCGACACATCCGCAACTACCTTCTTTGTCTGATCGATCGCCTGAAGGTAGGCATCCTGGCCGCTCATCCCCTCCTTGATAAACAAGTCATCAAATTTTAGATTAACAACTGTAGTCATTTGTGAATTACTCTCCATTTACAGCTGCCTGTATGGCCTGTTCAAAAATCCAGGCTACATCCAGGACTTGCTCTTCTGTAATAATAAGCGGCGGCAGAAAACGAACCACACTGCCATGGCGTCCGCCGACTTCAAGGATTAGCCCGCGATGAAAGCATTCACGCTGGATCGCACTGGCGAGCGATGGAGCAGCAGGAAGACTTCCGTTTTTCCCTTTCTTTCCTTCCGGGTTGACGATTTCCGCGCCAATCATCAATCCTCTCCCTCTCACATCGCCGATTTGCCGATAAGATAACTGAATTTGCTCAAGCCTTTCACTAAGAAGCTCTCCCATCCTTTTCGCATGCCCGGACAAGTTCTGCTTTTTGATGAAGTTAAGGGTGGCTGTGCCAGCTGCCATCGCCATTTGGTTCCCTCTGAACGTACCAATGTGAGCTCCCGGTGACCATTGGTCGAGTGCCTTATCATAAACCACAACGGATAGTGGCAAACTCCCTCCGATGGCTTTTGACAGAACGAGTACATCCGGTACAATTCTGGCGTGTTCAAAGGCAAAGAATTCCCCTGTTCTTCCGATTCCTGTCTGCACTTCATCAATGATGAGAGGTATGCCCCGTTCTTTGGTGATTCTTCTCATCTCCTGAACCCATTCAATTGGTGCTGGAATACTGCCGCCCTCCCCCTGAACCACTTCAAGGATCATGGCTGCTGGTGCAAGGATTCCGCTTTCCGGATCATCGAGCAGATTCTCGATGTATTGCGAGCTGATGCGATGTGACTCATCTCCACCAATACCGAACGGATCCCGGTAGGTGTATGGATATGGCAAAAAATGAACATCAGGCATAAGGCCTCTTATTTTCTCCTTTGGCCCAAGGTGGCCACTGAGTGCCATCGTGCCATGGGTGGACCCGTGATACCCGCCCTGGAAGGATAGAATGCTCTGCCGTCCTGTTGCCGTTTTTGTTAATTTAATGGCTGCCTCAATGGCATCTCCACCCGTCGGTCCGCAAAATTGGATCTTGGCTTTTTGGGCAAATTCCTTCGGAAGGCTGTCAAACAGCTCGGTGACAAACTCTTCCTTGACCGGAGTAGTAAGGTCAAGCGTATGCAGAGGGAGCTTGTCCTTGATCACTTGTTGTATAGCCTCGATTACCACAGGGTGGTTATGTCCGAGCGCCAGAGTTCCCGCGCCGGCCAAACAGTCATAATAGGTTTTTCCGTTCACGTCTTTTACAAAAATGCCCTCTGCTTCTTCGATCGCAATAGGAATTCTGCGCGGATACGACCGGGCATTGGATTCTCTGTCCGCCTGCTGTTTTAGAAGAAACTCATTCTTTGTTAATTGTTGAGTAGCCATCTATATCAAACCCCTTTAATTGATAATGATTTTCATTAACATTTACAGCCTTTACTCTAAATGAAAACCATTCTCATCGTCAATCATACTTGAGAACCATTATCACTTAACTTTCATCTGCCAACAATACGGCTATCTTGTTGCCGAGTATGCTTAAATTCCTTACATGCCATGGATTCAGCCCTTTTTGAGGGCAACCGTTCTGAAACACTTTTCTTCACTTGTCGAAGGATAAATAATAGTGCTTTTGTACTGATAGATGTGAATAAAAAAAGAGAGACTTCTCATTTGCATGAGAAATTCTCTCTTTTCCATCATTTTTTATTCTCAATTTCTACCTTGAGTTTTTTTAGAAAAGCCTCCGGTTTCATAAACACAGATGTCCTTTCGCTGTACCTTCTTACGCTGACTCCTTTGTTTTTGACTTCTTCATCACCGATTACGAGTGTATA
Source organism: Fictibacillus sp. S7 (assembly GCF_004127935.1). Classification (NCBI taxonomy): domain Bacteria; kingdom Bacillati; phylum Bacillota; class Bacilli; order Caryophanales; family Fictibacillaceae; genus Fictibacillus; species Fictibacillus sp. S7. The sequence goes on from NZ_QJKL01000001.1 coordinate 1,627,942, forward strand.
CGGAGTTTTCAGGATTTGCGCCTCACGGATTTTATACCCCAGTTTCTCCTCTCTGAGATCTGCTTCTGCTCTGATTCCCGCACCTCTTAATTGTTGCAGGAGTTCCTTTGCATTTTCCGAATGCGCATCAAGCGACACCGGGATAATTTTAACCTGCACCGGAGAAAGCCAAACCGGGAAAGCCCCGGCATAATGTTCGATCAGTATGCCCAAAAAGCGGTCAATGGAGCCAAGAACCGCACGGTGAATGACTACCGGACGCCGCTTTTCATTATGCTCATCCACATAATGAAGGTCGAACTTTTCCGGCATTTGAAAATCAAGTTGGACCGTTGCACATTGATGGCTTCTCTTTATGGCATCTCGGATATGAAAATCAATTTTCGGGCCGTAAAATGCGCCGTCTCCTTCATTGATCCGGTAAGAGAAACCTGCCTTTTGCAATACAGTTGCCAGAGCGCTTTCAGCTTGATTCCAGAGCGTTTCATCTCCCATAAAATCCTCCGGCCGTGTGGAAAGCTCGACCTCGAAAGAAAAGCCAAATGTGCTGTAGACCTCATTGACAACTCGTAAAACAGATGTAAGTTCCTCTTCAATTTGCTCAGGTGTTACAAAAATATGAGCGTCATCCTGGCAAAACGTCCTGACTCTCAAGAGCCCATTCAACGCACCGCTGTATTCATGGCGGTGCACCTGTCCAAACTCTGCCAGCCTGAGCGGCAGGTCTCGGTAGGAGCGCCGCTTATTTTTGTAAATGAGCATATGTCCGGGACAATTCATTGGTTTTAATGCAAAACTTGCGTCATCCACATTTGTGAAATACATATTATCCTTGTAATGCCCCCAGTGGCCCGACTTCTCCCACAGCCTCTGATTCATCATCAGCGGAGTCCTGACTTCTTCAAACCCACTCATATCCTGGAATTTCTGTAAAAATCCTTCGAGTTCCTTTCGAATCACCTGTCCTTTCGGCAAGAAAAACGGCATTCCTGGAGCTTCATCGGAAAACATAAACAACTCCAGTTCTTTACCAAGCTTCCGGTGATTCCGTTTGGCAGATTCCTCCAAGAACTGCAGATGCTCATCCAGCTTCTTTTTAGAAGAAAACGCCACACCATAAATCCGCTGCAGCATCTGATTATTGGAATCTCCCCTCCAGTAGGCACCAGAAACCGAAGTTAATTTGAATGCCTTAATCCGCCCTGTTGAAGGTAGATGAGGCCCCCGGCACAAATCCCGGAATTCGCCTTGTTTATAAAAAGTGATCAGCTCTCCTTCAGGAATATCACGCAACAATTCAAGCTTGAGCTCATCCTCCTTATCTTGCCAGTAGCGGGAGGCTTCCTCTCTTGTTGCCGTTAACCGCTCAATCCGTAAATTTTCGGCAATGATTTTCTTCATTTCGGCTTCTATGGCGGAAAGATCTTCATTGGAGATGGAAACTGGCAGATCAAAATCATAATAAAACCCATTTTCAATGGCAGGACCGACCCCAAACTTCACATCTCCGTAAATCCGTTGAACCGCCTGTGCAAGAACGTGGGCTGCGCTATGCCTTAAAACCTCTTCGCCTTCAGGGGATTGCAGACTAATAATTTCGATGTTTGCATCTTTTTCAAGAGGTGTGCTGAGATCTGAAAGCCGTCCATTTACCTTGCCGGCAACTGCTTTTTTGCTTAATTCTGGGCTGATGGAAGCCGCAATTTCATGAACAGATACACCTTGCGGATAGCTGTGCCGGGAACCGTCGGGGAACTGAAGGCTGATTTCGTTTGCTTTCATTTTTCATCTCTCCATTCTGTTTTTAAATAACTAAAAGCACACCCATCCCTCATCTAGGGACGAGCGTGCTTTTACCCGTGGTTCCACCCTGGTTCCCGCCATTACCGATCAATGGCGGCTCCATTTGCTTTAACGCAGCATCTGCGGAATAAGCTAATCAATCCAGTTCACCCATTCAGCTCCCAGGCGGTAATCCGTGCCCCTTTGTCAGGAAGTTCTCAGCTCTCCTTCCTTCTCTGTATGACCGGTTGGCAATGGATATTGTCCTGTTCAACACTATTTTTAATTTAGGAGATGAGAAAAAGAAAAAACGCACTCATCCCAAACAAAAGGGACGAGTGCGTTTTACCCGTGGTTCCACCCAGATTCCCATCAAACAGCATGGCTATTTGATGGCTCCTTGGCTTTAACGCAGCGTCTGCGGTATGAGCTACTGTGTTCACCCATACAGCTCAAGGATGGTAAGCCGTTCCGCTGCGTTGGGAAGTTCTCAGCACCCTTCCTCTCTGTGCAACCGTACAGAATGGCTCATGTTCCTTTCAATGCTTTTTAACCGATCAGTTTTATTAAAATACAATATACAGCATATTCCAAAGGGATACAAGAAATTTTTTAAGAGTTCCTATTTTTTTCGATGATTTCGGGACCTTCAGCCTCACCGACCACGATGAGATCGGCACCATTCAAAAACAGGCCGTGCTCTACTACACCCGTCAGGCTGTCTAGCCATGTTGCCAGCTGCTCGGGTTCACGAATCTCCTCCAAATGAAGATCAATAATATAATGGCCGCTGTCTGTCACATAAGGAGCATTTTCTTTGTCCCGGATCACTGGCGAAAGACCCTGTTTTTCAAAATATCGAAATAATCGCTGTGCTCCAAACGGAATCACTTCTACAGGAAGAGGAAATTTTCCCAATGTTTGTACTTTCTTGGCGGGGTCCACCACCCAAATCACTTTTGCCGAGGCATTAGCGACCACTTTTTCAAACAAAAGTGCCCCGCCTCCTCCTTTAATGCCATTAAGGTTGGGATCCACTTCATCCGCACCATCAATGGTCAGGTCGATCTTATCCACGTCATCAATGGAAATCAGCGGAATACCAAGAGATTGAGCCAGCTTGGTCGTAGAAGCTGACGTTGATACACCTTTTATCCGAAGACCGTTTTTCACGGCCTCTCCCACCTTTTGTATGGTATAAAACACGGTGGAGCCTGTGCCAAGTCCGACCGTCATCCCGTCTTCGATGTAATCGGCTGCTTTTTCGCCTGCCAGTTGTTTTTGATTCATGGCCCTGTCTCCTTTGGGGTTTGGTTTCGTCTGCCCTTCTGACTCTAGGATACACGCTTCGACTTACATTTTAAACTCAATTTTTCCGGTTTCTTTGTTCAGGGCAAGAGCAGCAGCAAATGGTTTGCCCTGCTTGCTTTTGAACCCCTTGAGCTTAGTCGTTTCACCCTTTTCCAGAAGCCTCTTCACCTGTGCGGGTGACAGCTTCTTTTTGGCAATTCTGCCCGAAATTGTGAATTTACATCCTTCCTTATAGCCGCTGCAGCCGTAAAAGTCATTGCGTTTAATGGCAATATGGATGATATCTTTTCCGCAAAACGGACACGTTCCGAGACGCTCATTTTCCGCTTTCGCCGTCTTGGATACGGGCAAGGGTTCCACTTTCCAGCTTCCAGACGCTGCAATAGCATCCTGAATCACTTTCTCTGTCATTCTCTTGGTCATATCGATAAACTGCTTTGCGTCTGCTCTGCCTTTACCAATTTCGTGCAGGCGCTGCTCCCAGAGAGCTGTTGTCTCCGCCGAGGTTAAAATGGAATCCTCACCGATCGCCGTGATTAATGCTTTCGCTTTTTCGGTCGCATACACTTGATTTTTCTGAACACGGATATAGTCCAGTTCTTCAATTTTTTTGATGATACTGCTTCTCGTGGCTTCCGTTCCCAGCCCCTGGACCTGATTCAGCACCTTGCTCAGCTCTTCATCTTCAATCGTTTTTCCTGCTGTTTTCATTAAAGTGACCAGGCTTCCCAGGGTATACCGTTTCGGGGCCTGCGTCTTTCCTTCCCGAATGCTTACCTGTTCCACTGTACCCGTTTCCCCTGATTGAACATCAGGTAATACAGTGTTTTCTTCATCGTCTTTGTTGTCTGCTTTTTTAGTGTTCTTTTCAAACAGGACCTTGCGCCAGCCCTCCTGTATAATCACTTTTCCCTTGGATACAAATTCATCGTGGTTATTGACTTTCGTTACGATTGTAGTGGTATCCATAACGGCTTTATCATAATGGGCAGCGATTACGCTTCTCACAATAAGGTCATAGATATTCCGCTCATCCCTGCTTAGTTTTTCAGGGCTTGCCACATTTTCCGTGGGAATAATGGCATAGTGGTCAGAAACCTTTGCGGCATTCACAAAGCGCGGGTTTCCCATCAGAGAACGTTTGGGGGCGGGCAGCAAATGATTATAGCTTTCTTGTTGGGCAAGCTTTTGTAAAATACCTGGCAACGTTTTTGCTTCTTCCTCCGTAATATACGGGCTGTCTGACCGCGGATAACTGACTATCTTTTTTAAGTACAGCTCACTTGTAATATTCAGCGTTTTTTCAGGCGAGTATTTGTAGATTTGATTGGCTTTTGCCTGCAGGGCAGAAAGGTTATACAGCATGGGCGGATGATATTCTTTTCGGTCCTTTCTAACATCGGCAACCGCACAGCGCTGATCTTTGGTTCGTTCGGCGATCACCTCCGCCTCCTCTTTTGTCTTGAGACGGATGTTTTCCTTTTCCTGCCATTTTCCACTGTACTGATTTCCGTTCACATCAAATTCCCCAATGACTTCAAAGAAAGGCTCTGGTTTAAAGTTTTCAATTTCGGCTTCGCGTTTCACTACCAAAGCAACAGTAGGAGTCATGACTCTTCCGGTTGGAAAGGTTTCTCTTATTCCTTTTTTCTGCATGAGCAGCGTGTAGGCTCTTGTTGTGTTTAATCCCACGAGCCAGTCAGCACATGCCCTGGAATACGCCTCAAAAAAGACAGGCAGCGTTTCCTGCCCGCTTTTCAAATGTCGGAATCCTTCAAGGACCGCTTTCTTGGTCAAGGAGGATATCCAAAGACGCATCACCGGCTTTTTGCAATTCATGTTCATCAGAAGCGACTTGTAAATGAGCTCCCCTTCCCGCCCTGCATCCGTCGCTCCAATAATCCCGGTTACTTTTGGATCAAATGCCAGCTTTTTAATGATTTGAAACTGATCCCATTTGGAGGGAGATACTTTGTACCGGAACCGCTCGGGCATCATCGGTAATGTGTCGAGCTTCCACTTTTCCCACTCAGGTTTATACTCCTTGGGCGGTACCAGTTCCAGAAGATGCCCCACACACCAGGTTAAATAAGCTCCGTCAGGAAAGGGATCCTGAGGAGGAATCTCATAAAAGCCTTTTTGTTTTTTCACTTTAGAAAAAGGCCCTGCAAGTGCCTGGGCCTGTGATGGTTTTTCAGCAATAATTAACTTCATGTTTCACTCCTAGAAACGAGAACTTCGAACGTCTGTACTCCTTTTTATTATAGCACTCTAGCCTAAAGAATAGAAATGTTCAAATGCTTCAATGTTTCGGAGCGAATAATGCCTGTTCTTCATACAAATAAAAAATATAATCGGTTGGAGCCCCTGCCTCACCCATCTGTCTGAGCATGGCCGTCAGATTGCCGCGGTGATAGGTGCCATGATTAACCACATGGCCAATTAGGTCCTGCAGCGGTGCCTTGGCCTCACCAAATTTCGGATGAGCAATGGTAATGGTCTGTTGCGGATCTTCAATTCCGTTCAGAAAGGTTACATATTTTCCGGTAATCGCGTCAAACTGTTTTTCCAGTTCGGTCAGGGAGATGCCCTTCAATTTTTCATTGAATTCATTTAACATTCCTATGGTTTCTTCATATTCCTTGCCTGAAATGGTCAATAGCCAGATAAAATCCGTTTTTAGCATATGAAAAAGTGTATCCATCAGACTTGGAAATACACTGGTGATTTTTTGAGTCAGTATGCCTTCAGGAAGCTTTTTTAAGTGTTCAAACCATTTCTGGTTGGCCCAGTGATGATAATCCATGATTTTCAAAGAATAATTTTCCATTCTTCCATCACCCTTTTTCGTTTAATAGATACCCATAATGGATTCGATAAGAGTAAAGATCTTCCTGCTCTACTGGGTCATATACTTCAATGAAACAGGAAACCATCTTTCTGTGAAGAACTATTCTATTAAGTAAACCATTTCTTATATTGGAGGACCACCAATCATGGCCATTCAACAAAGAATCCGCTTGCGTGAATTAAGGCAGACAGACTGGAGATCTATCCATTCCTATGCAGGCCTCGACATCTCCTGCCGCTATCAGCCTTGGGGGCCTAATTCAGAAGAAGATACATTAAAGTTTGTAAGCCAGGCGATCAGGGATACCAAAAAGAGCCCAAGGTCACGGTTCGCATTCGCGGTCATTGAGGAGGAAAAGGAAAAATTAATCGGTGTAGCAGAGCTGAACATACGAGATTTCGGAAATAAGATCGGGGAAATCGGCTATATCATCCACCCTGATTTCTGGAACAGCGGGTACGCCACAGAAGCAGGTGCCCTTCTTCTTCATTTAGGATATACCGTTCTTGACCTTCACCGGATCTACGCAACATGCCACCCCGAAAACTCCGGCTCCATCCGCGTTTTGGAAAAGCTCGGAATGACAAAAGAGGGGACGATGCGAGAAGATTTAAAAATGAAGAACGGCTGGCGGGATTCACTTCTTTACAGTATCCTGAAACACGAATGGGCTGGTATGTAAACAAATTAAAACCAGCACAATTGTGCTGGTTTATTGATTTTGCCCTGTGATTACCTTTGCTTCCAGGCTGACTTCCACGTTACCCTGGATGGCCCTCGTGATCATGCAGGATGTTTCTGCTTTTTCGGCAAGACGTTGCGCCAGCCCCTTGTCCTTTTGTGAGGCATCTTCCTTTAACACAATAAGAGGGCGGTGAATAATTTTTTTATAGGTAATAACTCCTTTGGTCACCTCAACAATTCCTTCTGATTCCATGGTCAAACTTTCTTTTTCAAGCTGGCTGCGCTCCATCATGGCAGCGAGCGTAATAATATAACAGGTTGCCGCAGCTCCAAGGAGCATTTCATCCGGATTGGTTCCTACACCGGGACCCTCCATTTCCGGCGGGATGGATATCTTTGTTTTTAAATTTCCGGCCTCGATCTCGCCTACATCATTGCGGAGACCGGGCCAGTTTGCTTTTAAGTGAAACGAATGCTGTGCCACTATAGTTCCTCCTCCTTACATGCATACCGATAATATCATTTTATCAGGTGATCATCGATATCTCATGGTTTTTGCATGCTAAAAGGGTAAATGATACCCTTCTTTCACATTTTTAGTATAATAATAGAATATGACGGGATGTTTATTGCATTTTGTTGAATAGATAAGATTAATTTGAAGGAGAAAACCGTCCATGACCATTCTTATGGTAGATGATAATTCTGTGAATCTATTTGTGATTGATAAAATATTGAAAGGTGCCGGCTATGAAAATACGGTGTCTCTCTCATCGGCCGGCCAGCTGTTTGATTATCTTCAAATTGACAAACCCCAGGCTCCAAAGCCAGACGTTGATTTGATTCTTCTCGATATCATGATGCCGGAAACTGACGGGATCGAGGCTTGCCGGCGCATCCAGGAAGCTGAGCGGTTAAAAGATATCCCCATCATCTTTATTACTGCTTTGGAGGACGCCAATAAACTGGCTGAGGCGTTGGATGTTGGGGGTATGGATTACATAACAAAACCGATTAATAAGGTTGAGCTTCTCGCCCGTATTCGTGTCGCCCTCCGCTTAAAGTATGAAAAAGACTGGCACATGGAGCAGGAGAAAAAAATCAGGGATGAACTGGACTTGGCGATGCAAGTGCAGCGGAGCCTCTTGAATCCCCCTCTTCTTCAGGAAAATATTCAAATCAATGTATCCCATCTGCCTTCTTTTAAGCTGGCTGGTGATATGTACTACTGGCACCGTTTCAATGACCATCGATACGGCGTGATTCTGTTGGATATGATGGGCCACGGCTTGTCCTCTTCTCTCGTCTGCATGTACATCTCTTCTGTCATGAGGGATGCGATCAAGATGCTTGAAGATCCTGAACTCGTGATCAAAGAGCTGAACCGGTATATGGCGCTTCTTTATAATCAAAAAAACTTTTACAATTATTATTTTACTTCCATTTATCTGGTGATCGACACAGAAAGCAAGACAGTGGAATATGTCAATGCCGGCCACCCTCCAGGCTATGTGTTAGTCGATGATTCCGAACTTTGCATGCTAGAAAGAGGCAGCTGTGCTGTTGGTTTTTTTGACCAGATGCAGGTGACAAAATCTACCATTCAATTTGAGAACGACATCCAGCTCCTTCTTTTTACAGACGGAGTGGTAGAAGCGAATAAAGATGAAAACCTGCTGCTCGAAAAGCTGCAGTACATCGCTTCACAAAAGTGGAATCAAACGATTACGTCTCCGATCCACATGGTGATCCCGGAAGAAGAACTTGGTAATCAGCAAGACGATATGTGCATTCTGATGATTCAGGCGCAGGCAAGCAAAGTGACTTCCATTTTATAAAAAATAGAAACAGAAAAAGACGGGCCATCGGCCCGTCTTTTATCGTTTTAGATATATTTTTTCTGTGCAGTCGAACTCCATGTAATGTGGCGTCTTTTCTGAAAAACGAAGTGATTCCTTGTCACCCAGACCAAGGAAACCGCCAGGGCATAAGCTTTCATAAAATAAATTTTGAACCTGGTTTTGAAGTTCGCTTGTAAAATAAATCAACACGTTCCGGCAAATGATCACATGAAATTCATTGAATGAGGAGTCCGTTACCAGGTTGTGCTGCGCAAAACTGATGTTCTTCAAAAGAGAAGGACGGAAATAAGCAAAGTGGTCATCAGCTGTGTAGTATTCCGAAAACGCCTCTGTTCCGCCAGCTTGCATGTAATTTTTCGTGTAGGTCTGCATTTTCACCAAAGAAAAGGTTCCTTGTTTTGCTTTTTGCAGTACATTTTCATTCATATCAGTGGCATAAATTGTTGTTTTATCCGCAAGCCCTTCTTCTTCGAGCAGGATCGCCATGGAATAGACTTCCTCACCGGTTGCACATCCTGCATGCCAAATGCGTATGCTCTCCAGCTTCCTCAGCTCAGGAACCACCTTTTGGCGAAATGAACGAAAGAATGTAGGGTCACGAAACATTTCGGTTACATTAATAGAAAAATCATTGAGGATCTTTTCCAAAAATCCTTTTTCATGAATCATTTTTTCCTGAAGGGCCGTAATCGTGCCAATACGTTCCTGTCTCATCCGGTTTTGAATCCGCCGGATGATGGAGGACTTCATGTACTTTCTGAAATCAAAACCAGACAGTCGGTAAATCGCTTCAAGCAGCAAATCGACTTCAATGCGTTCCACCAACCCGATGTCCAGCTCTTCCTCACTTAACATTACTTGATTGTTCATCCGTGTTCTTCCTTACTTGTTTAATATCCAGACTCTCATGACAGAAAACAGCTGTTCAATTTTCAGCGGTTTGCTGATATAGTCCGAAGCCCCAGCTTCCAAGCATTTTTCCCGGTCACTCTTCATGGCTTTGGCGGTCAGTGCAATGATTGGGACACCAGCCACTCGCTCATTAGCCCTGATTCTTCTCATCGTTTCAAACCCATCCATCACCGGCATCATAATGTCCATCAAAATTAAGTCCACATCATTTTCATTTTCTAGCATTTCCAGGCATTGTGTACCATTTTCCGCCGTAATGACGTTCATTTTTTCATTTTCCAGAGCCGTTTTTAACGCAAAAATGTTTCGGTGGTCATCGTCGACAATCAATACCTTTTTCCCTTTAAATGAGCTGTCTTCCTCTTTAACAGGGGTATCTTCCTGTTGATGGCTGGTGTGCTCATCAATTTCCTTCAGTTCTTCAGCGAGTGCCGCGTCGTCCGAAATGGCAGCAGCAACCTCGCTTTCTGACTCCTCCATCACGAGCATCGGAGCGTGTTGAGTGAGCCCGTTCGGCAGACTCGGGATGTAAAGCGTAAAGGTGCTTCCTTCTCCCTCTTCACTTTCAAGCTCCAGCTGCCCGCCAAGCAGCTTAACAAATTCCAGGCAAATCGAGAGACCCAGACCGGTTCCTCCATATTTTCGAACGGTCGCCCCATCCCCTTGCTGGAAGGCTTCAAAAATAAGATCATGCTTATCCTTCGGAATTCCGATCCCTGTATCTTTCACTGAGACCTTCAGCCAGTGGCCGGCGCCCACCTGCGGATGGAATGCCTTGTCTTTCGCTATATGCAGCGACACACTGCCTTCCTCTGTAAACTTGAACGCATTGGATAGCAGATTTTTGATTATCTGCTGAAACCTCTTTTCATCGGTATAAAAAATATCCGGAACATCCGCATCTTTTTTTACCTCAAAGGTTAACCCTTTCTTGTCGGCCATATGGCCAAAATTGCGTTCAATCTGTGAAGGAAATTCGCTCATGTTGACTTCGCTGAAATGCATTTCCAGCTTGCCTGCCTCCACCTTGGATAAATCCAGTATATCATTAATCAAGTTCAACAAGTCTTGTCCGGATGAATGAATGACCCGTGCAAACTCCTCATCCTCCGAGGAAAGTCCTTTTGCAGAGTTCTCGGCAAGCATTTCGGACAGAATCAGGATGCTGTTCAGCGGCGTACGCAGCTCATGGGACATGTTGGCCAAAAATTCAGATTTATAACGGGAACTTAATGTAAGCTGTTTCGCCTTTTCTTCGAGTTCAACTTTTGCCTGCTGAAGTTCTGCTGATTTCCCTTCTGCTTCAATGGAGCGCTGTTCGAGTTGCTCATTGATCATGCGCAATTCTTCAGACTGCATTTGCAGCTCTTCGGATTGCGTCTGCATTTCTTCCGATTGAGCCTGGAGCTCTTCGGTCATGGCCTGGGATTCCTTCAACAGGCGCACAACTTCCATTCGGCGAATAACACTGTCAATGGTTTGACCGAATGTTTTGGTAGTGTTTTCCACAAGATCGATATGTTCTTGTGTAAATGCTTCAAGAGAAGCAAGCTCCAAGACCGCAATGACTTCATTCTCAAACATCACCGGTGCAATCAGCAAACTTCTTGGGCGCACCTCTCCAAGGCCAGTCCCAATCAGCTGATAATCGTCCGGAAGGTGATCAATAACCATCAGGCGCTTTTCAGCGGCGCATTGGCCGATAAGCCCCTCTCCAAGTTTAAAGGATTCCCGTCCAGCCGAATTCATCGGCGCAGCGTAGGTACCTTTCTTGATAAAAGAAGCCTTACCGCCTTCCCCTTCACGAATATAAATGGCTCCCGTGGATGCATTCGCAAATTGGGCAATTCCTGTAATAAACTTTTCACCAAGTACTTTAATCGTAGACGTTCCCTGATATCGCTCTACTACCTCATTCGTGCTTGACTGTAGCCATTCTCTGCTTTCAACAACGGAAAGCAGGTTGTTTGTGGCTACGGCTAAATCTCTGATTTCATCCCTGCTTTTGACATGGATCCTCTGGGTGACATCACCGTTCGATGACATGGCGGAGATGGATCGTACAACCGCATTTACGGTCTTAACAATGGAACCGGATACAAACACAGCGATTGCTGCAGATATAAGGACAACAAAGAACAACAGTACATATAAGCTTGTCTTCAATACAGCATTTTGGTTATCAAGCTTGTCCGCCCTCTCTTTGGTCAACCCTTTTTCTGTTGTGCGGAACGTATCGAACTGGGTGCGGATGTCTTCTACTCCCTTGCTCCGGGCGGTATCTTTCTTGAAAAGAGAAAGGACATTCCCATCCTGTCCATCTCTCTTCATCTGTATAGATGGCTCAGCCGTATATTGAATCCATTGATTGATATCATCGCGGATATCCTGCAGCCTTTTTTGCTGTGATGGATTATCGGAAATTAAATCATACAATTTGTTGTAATTATCCTTCCAATCACTTGCACCCAGGCTATAGGGCTCCAGATAACTTTCATCTCCTGTAATGATGAAACCACGCTGGCCGTTTTCCATATCCAAAACTTGCTTTTCAATTTCATTCGTAAGCCCGTGCACTTCAATGTCGTGGTTAATAATATAATTCCGCTCCGTCTGCATGGAGGAAATTTGATTGTTTACTGCGATTATTGAAACGACCAGACACAGAATAATGATGAGATATCCGGTAAATATCTTACCCCGGATACCGAATCTCTTTCTCCCTATCATTCTATCATCCGCCTTTTTAAAGTCATATTCACTAATCTATTATAAACAAGTATTACCAATAAAGACAGCAAGAACTTATTCATCAGACGAACACAAAATCCTCCCAAAAATAATAAAAAACAGAATTTTCTGTTTTAATTTCCTTTCTCTTCTGATATCATTATCTTTAAAACTTTAAAGGGAGGACGCGTTAAATGATTGATTACAATAACCGACAGTTTGTAACTATTCGACAAGCAAAAAAAGGTGAGGTTTCGTCCAAAACCTATTTTTCTTATAAACAAGAGGGATCAATCCTTACTGCAACCTACTCTGGCGGTGATATCCTGAAGGGAAATATGGTAGGGATGGTTGATGAAAACGGGAGCATTCAAATGACTTACAGCCACATCAACCAGGACCATGAAATCAGAGGAGGGAAATGCACCGCTGTTCCGCACACTCTGCCCGACGGGAGGCTGCAGCTCACTGAAACGTGGACTCCTTCAGGAGAAGAGAGACATCAAGAAGTTTTTTCTGTGGAAGAAGTCTCGGAGATGATTTATACGCCACAAATCATTTTTAACTAACATATATGAAAAGAGCCGGCATCTCCTGTAAAGGATTCCGGCTCCTCTTTTTAATCATCAAGATGAACAGATGAATCTTTGTGAACAAAACTTAAATGTACAACATCAAGAACACTTTCCACTACCCTGGTAAAATGGGCTTTCCAAAACGATTCATATGGAGCGAGAACATATTCCTGATTCTCGAGCTCTTCAAAGAGCTGAAGCGGCGGAAGAGTAAAAATAGCAAAAACCTGGAGAACTGTATCTCCAGGTTTTTTGCTTCCCATCACTCCAACTCATGAACCGGAGAATGATAAACGGAGGTATCAAGTTCTTTTCGGGCTTTGCTGGTTAATATTCCCGCCGTCATGGCTCCGCTTACGTTTAATGCGGTCCTGCCCATATCAATCAGCGGTTCAACCGAAATGAGCAGCCCTGCCAAAGCGACCGGAAGATTCATGGAGGAAAGAACGAGAAGTGCAGCAAATGTTGCTCCTCCTCCCACTCCGGCAATACCAAAAGAGCTGATGGCAACAATCACGATCAGACTAAGAATAAAGGATGGGGTCAGCGGATTGACTCCCACAGACGGAGCAATCATCACCGCCAGCATCGCCGGATAAATACCTGCACATCCGTTTTGCCCGATGGTAAGTCCAAAGGAACCCGCAAAGTTGGCGATGCCTTCAGGTACTCCGAGACTTTTTTGGGTACTGATGTTCAGTGGAAGCGCCCCGGCACTCGTTCTAGATGTAAAGGCAAACGAAAGCACCGGTATAGCCTTTCGAATATAGGTGAGCGGGTTCAGCCCGGAAAAAGCAATAAACAGCAAATGAATCACGAACATCAATGCCAGAGCAACGTACGAGGCAACCACAAACTTACCCAGTTTGGCAATCGCGTCCAGATTGCTTAAAGCCACGGTCTTTGTCATCAAAGCAAGCACACCATAGGGCGTCAGCCGGAGAATGAGCGTTACCACTCTCATAACGATGGAGTGAATAGCATCAACAAAGCTTGCAAAAAGAGCCGCATGGTCCTCCTGCTTCCTTTTCACACCAAGATAAGCCACTCCCAGTATGGCTGCGAAAATAACGACTGCTATGGTGGAAGTTGGCCTTGCACCTGTAAAATCAAGAAAAGGATTTGCGGGCAGGAGGTCAAGAACCTGCTGAGGCAAGGTTTTATCCTTCACCGTTTCAAATGTGGTCTGCAGTTCTGCCGCCCGGGCCGCTTCTGCACTGCCGTTTGAAATTTGAACTGCCTCCAAGTTGAAGGAAAGAGCTGCCGCAATCCCGATGGCAGCGGCAATAGCAGTAGTTCCGATGAGGATTCCAATCACCGAGCCGCTGATTTTCCCAACATTATTCGTCAGTTTCAGCTTGGTGAATGCTGACAGAATAGACACAAAAACAAGCGGCATCACGGCCATTTGCAGAAATTTAACATAGCCTCCCCCGATAATCGAATACCAGTCGGTTGAATGGGTAAGCACTGAAGAAGAAGGCTCATAAATAAACTGTAGAATAAGTCCCCAAATGATACCGGCGGCCAAGGCTGTAAACACTCTTTTGGAAAAAGAAACCTTTTTTTTCTGCAAGTAATAAAGACTGCCTGCGATCAGCAGCAAAACGGCAATATTAACAACAATTAAGAAAACGGTCATTGTACTTTTCCTCCTTGTTATATGCCAGTATCCTTACCGCAGAACTTTACCCTTCCTCCCCTCTATACAAAAAAAGACCCACTTCATTAAAAAAGCGAGCCTTCAGCATGTCTGATCAGCAAATTCTTGTGCGGTATGGATTTTTTACATCATATGCTAGGATGCTTTCCTCTATGTGCACCGGGTTATAAAAGTTTCTTGTACATCACGATATGCGGACCGATTCCAGGCAGTTCAAAAACTTCTCCGTTCTCCTGCAAACCGATTTTTTTATAATATCCTGCCACCCCTGTTCTGGCATTGCACCACCAGAGGTCACATTTCCTTTGCTTAAGGATTTCTTCGCCCCTAGCGAGCAGACTGCTCCCTGCTTTTTCTTTACGGAAGTTTTCCAATGTTGCCATGCCTCGTAAGCGGTAGTGCACAAGACCGTCGAGATCAGGATGTTTTTCTTTATAGAAAGAAGCAATGGAAATCAGTTCTTCTCCGATAAATGCGCCTAAATGAAAGGTGTCCGGTTCATGATCTCCCGGAAAGTGGCAATCCTCAATGGTCTGGTTCGGCCGAAGGATGTTGTGCCTTACCGGATAAGTTTGTTCTGGTGGAATTGTTTTTATGTTCATTGTTATAGCTGCTCCTTTTCAAAGGACAAAACACGATTAAGAAAGTGGGACGTAAAAACATCTTTGTCCACTTCCAGCCCTACCTCAATACCATGTCCTGTAGCTTTTCCAATGCTTTGTCCCAGGGTGTGTTCATCCGTTGAAACATGCACCTGCATGGTTTTTGTTTTAATAAAGGATGGCTCAATGGCCACCGCAACGGCGAGCGGGTCATGCAGAGCACATCCGCCAAGATGCGGATTGTTTTTTTCATAAAAATCCATATAAAAACTGCACATGTTTGCAAAAGCCGTTCCAATCTCAATCCCCCGGCATCTCCAATCTTCAAGAGACTCTCTTTTCAAAAGAGTTTGCATCGTAATGTCGAGTCCCACCAGTGTAATAGGCAGTCCTGAACGCAGAACATAATCAGCTGCTTCCGCATCAGCGTAGAAATTAGCCTCAGCATAAGACGTAACATTTCCCGGGACAGTGACCGCGCCGCCCATGATAATGACCTCTTTCACCATAGTAATGATCGAAGGGTCCTTTTCTATCGCCAATGCCATATTCGTTTGAGTCCCGACAGTCACCAGGGTAACTTCATTTGGGTACTTTTTCACCATGGATATGATGTAATCGCTGGCATGGGTATCCGGGACAATTGCCGCGGGATCTGGAAGTCCTATATTTCCGAGTCCGTCCTTTCCATGCACCTCATACGCTCTATGCCGTGTCGTTTCTCTTCGAAACGGTTGATCCGCACCCTTTATTACCGGGATATCTCTTCTGCACAGAAGCTGAAGAACCTGGAACGTATTTCTTGTCGCTTCGTCAGCGGAAACATTCCCAAATCCGGTTGTAATGCCAAGGATATTCAACTCAGGAGAATTTACAGCATAGGCAATGGCCAATGCATCATCAATTCCCGTATCGACATCAAGTATGGTTAATTTCATTTATGCTCTTCCTTTCCTAAAAATTGATCAAAGATTTCCTATGTACAGCCCAAGTCCGATAAGACAGAAAACAATCAACGCAATATATATGGCAGTGAGTCGGGTTAAATTGCTTTTTGTTGAAGAACCATACTTTGCGTCCTTTTGCAGACCAATAAATATCGTTAGAGCGGCTATCACCACACCTGCGATGAGAGCTGTTATGATATATCCCATCCTTATCCCCTCTTTCCTTACTTACCTATCCCTTATGGTAAATCAGGGAACCCAAAAAGCCAATAGTGGAGGAATAATATTCAATAAACTTTCAATATACCGACAGTTTCGGTTCATGAAATTTCACCATGCCTGCTATACCGCTCTTTCCTTAAGCGTTTTAAGAATGGAGAGAAACGGGAAGTATGGTGATATTAGGAGGAGGCGCTGCAGATGGGGTTCGATTATGATCTTGATTTTAAGCACATTGATTTCCTCAAGCACCCGGAAAAATACAAAGTAGGCAGAGGAGAGCAAGGAGTCCTGCTCGTCGAACCATACAAGAGTGAAATTCTCTCACACTGGCGTTTCAAAACTCCCGAAATTGCAAAAGAGTCCTCCGAGAAAATCTATCAGCTTTTTTTGGAATACAAAGAGGAGAATGATCTTGTTGGAATGGATATGGCGAGAAAATTTTTGCAGATGGGCTATACCCGGGCCAGACGATACACGAATTATAAGGGTGGGAGGAAATACGATAAAGAAGGCAAGGTAAACGAAAGACAAATCGATGAAACCAAAGCAGAATCGGCAGCCATCTTCATGGAAAAATGGAAAATGGCCAGGGAAGACGAAGAATATCTTAAATTTAAAAAAGAACACCAACGCCGCTATGGTTAAAGCCCATTCAACGACATACCATTTAAATCAGAGGTGATCAAATGCCAAACTCAAAATATTTTCGAATTGGATACGGTATTATTATTATTCTAATCATTATTTTTCTCTCGACCAAAGTAAGCTTTATCTTCCGGCCGCTTGAAATCATATTCACAACCTTGTTTTTTCCGTTTTTAATTGGCGGAGTTATTTTTTATTTGCTTCGACCCATCGTCTATTACCTTGGAAAACATCGTGTGCCCAAAGCCTTATCCATCCTGTTAATCTATCTTTTATTTATCGGGCTTGGCACTCTTCTTGTATTTCTTTTGGGGCCGCAGCTGCAAAACCAGTTTCAGGGACTTATTAAAAATACGCCGCAAATTGTGGACACACTCAATGATAAAATCAACGGACTGAAGCAGAATGAATGGTTTTCGCGCTTTCAGCAAAACGAGTATCTTACCATTGACAGCATCACTAAGAAAGCAAGTGATTACGCTAAGGATTTCTCAAGTAACCTCGGTGACAAGATTACCAGTTTAATCGGAATCATTACCAGCATTGCGACAGTGATTGTAACCGTACCATTCATCGTTTTTTATATGCTGAAAGACAGTGAAGGGATCGGAAGCCGAGTGGAAAACGTACTGCCTTATTTGCAGGCTTCTGAAGCGAAACGAATTTTAAAAGACATGGACGAAGCACTCAGTTCCTATATACAGGGCCAGGCGATTGCTGCATTTCTTGTTGGAGTGATGATGTATATCGGCTACAGCATCATCGGCCTGGATTATTCACTCATCCTTGCCATTACGGCCATGATTACGAATATTATACCGTTTCTTGGCGCCTTTATCGCTTTCATTCCAGCCTTAATTATTGGATTGATTATGTCTCCATTCATGGCCTTGAAGGTAGCCATCGTGGTCATTGTGGTACAGCAGATCGATGGAAATGTTACTTCCCCGCTAATTATGGGAAGAAAACTCGATGTCCATCCGCTAACAGTAATCCTTATCCTTCTGGTTGCAGGAAATATGGCAGGATTCCTCGGAATGATTCTCGGCGTTCCGTTCTATGCGCTGTTAAAAGTTGTTGTGAGTCATACGTACCGGCTGTATCAACTAAACAGAGAAAAAGAACACAATGGCATAAAAATTGTAGACTAATAAAACCGAAAAGCCCGCCAAATGAACGGCGGGCTTTTGCGTGCGTCAACCATGCAAGCTGTCCAAACCAATTTTCTCTTGCTCACATACCATAGGTCTAGGTTTATTCAATACATGTGAACAAGGAGAATGAAAAATTGAGCCGGACAAGACTAACAGGTAAAATCGTTGTACCAGGAAGTCCCTCCTATCGTAAAGACAGGCAAAACTTGAATCTTAGCATTCAAAAATATCCTTGCATCATAGTTTTTTGCCAAAACCGGTGCGATGTAAAAAACGCTCTAAAGTGGGCACGAAAACAGCGAACCCCTTTCCGCGTCCGAAGCGGGCGGCACAGCTATGAAAATTTTTCTCTAGTAAACCGGGGGCTCATTATTGATGTCAGTGAAATGAAAGATATTGTGTATCATCCAGAGCAGCAAATGGCTTATATTCAAGCAGGCGCTGAACTGGGGATGGTTTATCAGCAACTGTGGGACAACCGAGTAACGATCCCTGCAGGCACATCCTATAACGTAGGTCTCAGTGGACTGGCACTCGGCGGGGGAATTGGTATGCTTACCCGCGCCTATGGGTTAACATGTGACAGCATTGAAGAAATAGAGATAGTCGTTCCATGCGAAAAACATGGCGCAAAAATCATTTGTGCCAGTCAAACGAAAAACTGTGATTTATTTTGGGCATGCTGCGGTGGCGGTGGCGGAAACTTCGGCATTGTTACAGCCTTTAAATTCAAAGTATATCCTGTGGCCAACGTATCCATTTTCTCAATCACCTGGAATTGGGAAGACTTCCATGCCTCCTATAACTCCTGGCAAAACTGGGCTCCGTTTACCGACAGCCGTCTGACATCCCAAATCGAACTCTTTGCTTCAGGAACCACTACTGCCTCAGGTGAATTCCTCGGTTCCCCAAAGGAACTGGAAGAGCTGATTAAACCTCTGTTGGAGACCGGTACACCTTTAAATGTGATGATTCAGTCCATCCCTTATATAGAAGCTGTAAGCTTCTTTAATTCCCCGGCTGGAAATCTCCCTGCTCCCTTCAAGCGTTCGGGCTCATTTGTTTATGAGCCACTACCTGATAAAGCCATTGAAACCATGAAACAATTTCTTGAAAATGCACCTAATCAGCAAACGACCATCTGGCAGCAGGCTCTGGGCGGAGCTGTAAAGGAATATGCCCCTAAAGAGACCGCTTTTTTTCACCGAAAGGCTATGATTGCCCAAGAGTATAACACTTCCTGGACGTGCAAGGACCAGAAGCACGAAAATATCTGTTGGGTAGAAGGGATAAGGAACGCACTGAAGCCATACACCAAGGGTGACTATGTGAACTGGCCGGACAACGCCATAAAAAATTGGCCGTGCGCCTACTATGGTTCAAACTACAAGAGGCTTCGTAAAGTAAAAACCGAATATGATCCGTATAATGTTTTCCGCTTCTCCCAAAGTATTCGCCCTTATCCCCCAAACGGGCATTATTGGCCGTTATAATCACACAGCTCAATGATGGTTCCCTGAGTGTGCACCGGGTTGATATAAATGAGCCTTCTGCCATAAGGATTGATCCGGTACGTTTCTTTTAAAAAGGTGATTCCCTTACTCTCGTAATCTTTGATCGCTTCTTCAAGGTTGTCCACTTGATAGGCAATATGGTGGACACCTTTTCCTTTTTGCCGGATGAAGCGTTCAATGGGAGATGTTTTGCTCGTTGGCTCCAGCAGTTCAATGATTTGATTTTCCATTTCAATGACGGCGATATGAGTCTCCACACCAGGCTTTTCGCTTGTGTACCGGTGAAGCAGTTTTCCTCCAAGCATCACTGTGTAAAACTCGATGGCTTCATCAATACGGCGGACCGCAATGCCTGTATGATCGATTTTCATCGTGTCCCCTCCTTTCTATGCATAGTATACCGTTCCAGCCCAATTCTTTAAAATACCACCTCCTGGCATGACTGTAGTAGAATGAACAATATAGGAGGGATATTTCATGAAAACGTTTGAAGAAAAGCTCGACCAATATGCAGAAATCGTGGTCAAAGTAGGACTTAACCTTCAGGAAGGCCAGCGATTATTGATCAATTCTCCAATTGAAGCGGCACCGTTCACCCGCAAGGTAACCGAGCATGCCTATAAAAATGGCTGCAAGCGTGTTTTTGTGGAGTGGACAGATACAGAAACGAACCGAATCCATTTAAACAACGCTTCAGAAGAAGTATTGAAAGATAACCTTCCACAGTGGCAAATTGACATGCATGAAAGTTTAGTTGAAAACAATGACTGCATGCTCATGGTCACAGGCAGTGATCCGAATGGATTTAAGGGTGTGCCAGCTGAACGACTAATGTTTGTGCAAAAAAACGCCGGCGAGCGCCTTGAGAAAGTATCCAAAGCAAGGCTGGCAGGAGAAGTTCCCTGGTTGATTGCAGGTGCACCTACAGCAGGCTGGGCCAAAAGTGTCTTTCCGGAAAAAAATGAAACCGATGCCATTGAGGCACTTTGGGAAGCCATCTTTAAAACCGTTCGCGTCGATCAGCCTGATCCTGTAGCGGCATGGAAAGAACACGGCCAAACATTGGTGGAAAAAGTAAACTATCTGAACGAACAGAAGTTTAAAACCCTTCATTACAAATCCGAAGGCACTGATTTAAGCATTGACCTTCATCCAGAGCATGTTTGGATTGGCGGCGGCCATCACTCCACCTTTAACACCTTTTACATACCCAATATGCCGACAGAAGAAGTATTTACCGCTCCCCTTAAAGAAGGTGTAAATGGCACCGTAACCAGTAAAAAACCGTTATCCGCCATGGGGAATATCATCGACAACTTCACACTTACCTTTAAAGATGGAAAAGTCGTGGATCTTAAAGCGGAAACAGGCGAAGATACGCTGAAACAGCTTCTTAACATCGACGAAGGAATGAAATACCTCGGAGAAGTTGCACTTGTTCCGTATGATTCCCCTATTTCGAACGCAGGGATTGTGTTCAACAACACACTGTTTGATGAAAATGCATCCTGTCACCTGGCACTGGGCATGACGATCAGCATGAACATTCCTGGTGCGGACAAGTTAAGCAAGGAAGAACTGGAATCAAAAGGCGTCAACCAAAGCCATGGGCACACCGACTTTATGATTGGCTCTGCCGACCTTGAAATTGAAGCCGAGTATCATGACGGCAAACGAATTCCATTGTTCACCAACGGAAACTGGGCAATATAAAAAGACGAAGGGCTGAAGCCCTTCGTCTTTATTTTGGAAAATTCATGATAAAGGCGGTTCCTTGGCCGCGTTCACTTTCCACTTTTATCTTGCCTTCATGCTTCTCTATAATCCATTTCGCTATGGATAAACCAAGACCAAGTCCTTCCTCATCACTTCTTGACTGGTCACTTTGGTAGAAACGTTCAAGTTTCTTAATACGAATCTCTTGTTGCTCTTGTAAGTGGTTGATTTGCGTTTCAGGATGCTCGCTTTCCAAGGGGCATGAGCTGAGCCCCTTAGGCGCAAGCGCCTATGTGTCTCACCTGTCACGCATGTCCCGTCGGAGTCTTACACCTTGCACTCCAATCAACTTGTCAATGAAGTTTCTTCCGCCTAAAGCAATAAGCTTTTAATAAAACTTATATAAAGAGTAAACAAAAAAACGCCAGCTTATCCCCTGATGAGATAAGCTGGCGTTTTTTGTAGGACTAACGATATCGTTTTGCACCTTCATAGCGCGGAGACCAATACGAGCTGTCCAGCTCGGATGTGGTGACTCCCTTTGAGGAAGATGCGTGCATGAATTTACCGTCGCCAACATATACTCCCGCGTGGGAAAGTTCTCCGTTTCCGTTAATATCAAAGAACACGATGTCCCCGACCTGAGGAGAATCCACAGATTTTCCTTCTTTATGGATGTCTTTTACGGTGCGAGGAAGGTCAATGTTCTCTGCACGGTCAAAAATGTAGTTTAAATAGCCGCTGCAATCGAATCCGTCCGGTGTTTCACCACCCCATTCATAAGGTGTGCCGGTATATTTTTTTGCCTCATCCACAATTGCCTGTTTGCTGAACACACCCAACGCTTTATACACCGAGTTTCCAGCGACGCCATCAACCGCAAGCCCTTTATCTTCCTGAAGTTTTTTTACTGCTGAAGTGGTGTATGAACCATAATAATTTGTGGTTTTATGATATGTAAAATATCCTTTATCTTTCAATAAAGCCTGGAGGTCCTGAACATCTGAATCTGTGGTTTTTGGTTTAAGTGTCTCATCTCCGAGAGCTGCATGGCCTGCTACGGGATTTAGTGCAAGAACGCCAGCCGCGATCATTCCTGAAACTAATTTTTTCAAAATAACATCCTCCTGTATATCTGAATTCCCTGCTCATTCTAACAAGGCAATATGACATGAGGATGTTAAGAACATTACAATGAGATAACAATCTAGGCCAAACTATAATTTTACCCTTTTTTATTATTTTAAAAACCTAACTAAATCAATGGATAGACACCAACCGTTCCCCTTTTCAAAGCAGGTGTTATACTAACGGAAAGGATATATAGAGAAGAGGTGAAACAAGGTATGCACATTCAGCAAATGGCCATACCCCTGCTTGTAATGGCGTTTGTCATTTACCGAAGAACCCAGCGTACGATCGGTTTTCAATTTTTCAAACCAAGAAGGCTTATCTTTCGAATGATTCTTTTTACTTTAATTATTATCGGCTTTTTAGCAAATGCAGCACTTCATCCACGTACTCTTTTTTATGCAGTGCCCGGAATTCTGATCGGAGTTGTGCTTGTCCGTTATGCTGCGCTGCACAGTAAATTTCAGTGGAAAAATAACGAACTGTATTATCGAACGCATAAATGGATTGAAGCCACCGTCCTTATCCTCTTTTTGGGACGCTTTTTATACCGATTCCTCATTTTGGCGGGCAGCTCCGACTGGCAATCGATGCAGAACATGCAGTATGGACAGCATTTTACTACCGACCCGTTAACCGCTTTCGTCTTTTTTATTTTAGGAACCTATTACATCGGCTTTAATGCTTATATTCTAAAAAAGGGTAATGGGCTAAAAAAAGAAGAATCTCCCATGCATCCTGAGGTCCTATAATCGTTAGACACAAGTCCTTCCAATCATGAAAAAAGAGTAAATCAAAAAAATCCACCTTTTAAAAGAGAAGGCGGATTTTTTGCAAGTTGCTCCAGCTTATACTGATTTTTTATAACTCTTCGTTTTCGAATCTTTGTACAAACCATTCCCCAGTGTTCCAAACAGTGTTTCCTTATTCGGATCAATCAGCTCATTTCCTTTAAAATAGACTCTCGGTGTATTCCATAAGGCTTTCATTGCTTTGCTCATTTTCATCTCATGATATCGTTCGGGCCACATTTTTTTAATATGCTGCTTGACCACAGGATAATACTTCGGGCTCATGCTTGGAAACAAATGATGCTCGGTATGATAAGAAAAATTGAAGTGAAGTACATCCACCCATTTGGGAACGGTTACTGTCAGACTGTTAGCCAACGGGTCATTAACCGGTGTCAATGGATTCAGTCTATGATTGGTTGAAATATAGCTCATGACAATGAAATTAGCGATCAGCAAAGGTATGAAAAACGCGAAAAGCCATTTAACCGGTCCGATCCAGAATAACAAACCAATCCAGGTCGCCCATGGAAGAACCGTTTGCAGTAGAACAGCCGGGCGATTTCGTGGATTGAAATCCTTTATATATTCAAAAAACATTTTCAGACCATGCATGGTAAATTGAATGCTTAGGGATATAAAGCTGAAGAATGCACGCAGCCCAAAAGGCAGTCGGTAAATAACCCGAAGAAACGAATTTTGGACAAGCCGCTCTAGAGCGGGCCAGGCATCCGGATCTTTTTCGTCGTGCTGGGTATGAACGTGATGATTCATGTTATGCCATTTTCTCCATAGTCTCGGGCCAGTACTTAACGGCCAAAAAGCAACAGCACCAAGAAAGTTGCGCAGCCAGGCTGTTTTAACAACTGTTCCATGAAGGATTTCATGCCCTAAAAATCCCATGGCGGCAAAACAAGCGCCCAAAACCCCGGCAATCATTATATTGAACACAATATGAAGATCAAAGAAACCAATCCCCAAAAGCCGGCTCCGATAACGAGAAGATAGGCGAATCCTCCCCACAGCCGGGATGGAACAGGTTTAAACATAGTTTTTGATAGATGCGGTGTAATGCGGGCAGCGTACCACCCAAACGAATGAAGGTCTTTAATATAAAGGTCCCCTTTCTTTACTGCAAGTTCCTCTAAGCTTATAAGACTATAGAGTGAGTTACAAGTGAAATTTATGACAGCATTCTGAATTTTCCGCAAAAATGGGTATATCTAGAAATCATTTAGCGGGCTTAATATTTTAAGGACGTTTATACTAAGTAAAAACGAATTTCAGGGCACAATTCCTCATTTTTCCACATAAGTCTTTTGTAGCCGTTTTTACATGATATATTTACATTATTCGTCTCATTTCTTAATAATTGGATGATACGAGGTAATGGGTCTGTTTTAAAATTTTAAAGTAAAGGGTGAAAGGACATGCGTACGAAAGCGTACAATAAGGGCTTAAGCCTGGCAATGGTTCTCCTTTTTATTGTCAGCTTGTTATCCCCTGTCGCTGTAAAGACAGCAACTGCTGCCGATGTTATTTCGGTTAAGGATGCCATCGCCAACAACAGCGGCAGTAATAAGACTGTGGAAGGCTATATTGTAGGAACGGTCAGGGGAGGAAGCGGAACATCAATCTCTTACCAATTCTCCGCACCTTTTTCCGCAAATACCAATCTGGCCATCGCTGATTCGCCAACAGAAACCGAAAAAACCAAAATTTTGCCGGTACAACTTCCAGCTAATGCTGTAAGAGAGGATCTGAATTTAAAAGATCACCCTGAAAACCTTGGCAAAAAAATTCAAATTACGGGTGACTTGGCCGCCTATTTTGCGGTACCAGGACATAAGAATGCCAAAAGCTATACATTTGTGGGTGACACTCCACAGGATCCTCAGGCAGAACCTGTTACGGCAACTCCAGATAAAGGGATTGTGACAGGCGGCTCGACGGTTACACTCTCAACAGCCACACCAGATGCAGACATCTATTATACAGTCGATGGAAGCGATCCATCTGCCGAGAGCACAAAGTACAGTGAACCGATCACCATCAATGAAGACACGACCATCAAAGCAATAGCCGTAAAGGACGGCTTAAAAAACAGTGAGACATCTACTTTTACATACACAGTCGCTCTCACCGGATTGCGAATCCATGATATTCAGGGAGCTTCCCAGCAGTCACCATTTGCTAATAAACCCGTAGCAAACGTAGAAGGAATCGTCACACATGTCGTGGACAGCAATAATTTCTACATGCAGGATCTAAAGCCAGACAAAAACGAAAAAACATCAGAAGGAATTCTTGTATATAAAAAGGGACATGGATTATCAGCTGGTGATGTGGTCAAAACCACAGG
Source organism: Fictibacillus sp. S7 (assembly GCF_004127935.1). Taxonomy (NCBI): domain Bacteria; kingdom Bacillati; phylum Bacillota; class Bacilli; order Caryophanales; family Fictibacillaceae; genus Fictibacillus; species Fictibacillus sp. S7. The sequence continues at coordinate 1,653,396 of NZ_QJKL01000001.1, forward strand.
GCAAGTAAAAGAATGGGTACTGGACGGTTATTCTGAAAAGTTGAAAACCGACCTTCCCGTTACAGAAATCAATGCGGATACCGGCGGTTCGGTAACCTTGACAGAAACCGGGCATGCACTTCCTGCTCCCGTTCTCCTTGGTTTCGGCGGAAGACACATCCCGACACTGGTAATTGATAATGATAACTTTGGCAAGTTTGATCCAGAAGAAGACGGAATCGATTTTTACGAAAGCCTTGAAGGTATGAGAATCCAATTAAAAGACCCACGAGTAATCGCTCCCCAAAGCTATGGTGAATTGTCTGTAGTGGTCAAGAATCAAGGTAACTCTCCGCTCAATTCATCAGGAGCCATCAATATTACAAAAAAGGATTTTAATCCTGAACGTATCTTTGTAGACATCAATGACAATAATTTTGTAGCAAAATCCGGGGATTACTTCAAAGGCAACATTACGGGTGTTGTAAGCTACAGCTTCAGCAACTATAAAGTCCTTGCCAACAAAGATGAACTTCCAGCATTCTTTGAAGGAAAAACAGAACGTGAAGTCACAAAGCTTAAAGGCAAAAAGAAAAAGCTTACCATTGCCAGCTTTAACGTTGAAAACTTCTCAGCTAATAAAGAAGGCGCAGACGGAACAAGTGACGAAAAGGCGGAGCGAATTGCAGATTCCATCGTCCATAACCTAAAGTCTCCTGACATTATTGGACTTACCGAGATTCAGGACAGCAATGGTCCCGTTAATAACGGAGAAACCGATTCAAAGGAAAGTGCCGAGCGCCTTATTAAAGCCATTCAGGCCAATGGTGGTCCAGCATACAAGTTCACTGATATTGCCCCTGTCAACGGAAAAGACGGCGGAATTCCAGGGGGGAACATCCGCGTGGCTTTCATTTATAATCCGGAACGTGTTTCCCTTGTTTCAGGAGAAAAAGGAACAGCTACCCAGTCAGTTGTATATAATGACGGCAAATTGTCTTTAAACCCAGGACGCATCGATCCGACAAATCCGGCATTTGACAACAGCCGAAAACCTCTTGCGGCACAATTTGAGTTCAATGGAGAAAGGATTGTAGTCATTGCCAACCACTTCAACTCAAAAGGCGGAGATGAGCCATTGTTTGGCAAGCACCAGCCGCCTGTATTAAGCAGTGAAATTCAGCGCCATAAGATTGCAGATATCGTGAACCATTTTGTAAAAAACATTAAAGCCGACGATCCAAACGCGAATGTCGTTCTGACTGGTGACTTTAATGACTTCGAATTCAGCTCCACTCTTGAAAAGGTAAAAGGAAAAGAATTATCCAACATGATTGAAGAAGTGCCTTCCTTTGAGCGCTATTCCTACTCTTATCAGGGAAATGCTCAAGTACTGGATCACATTCTTGTTTCCAATAACCTTAAGAACAGCACTAAGGTAGATATCGTGCACATTAACTCCCAGTTCATGGAGCAGCACGGACGAGCGAGTGACCATGATCCTGTTGTGGTTCAGGTGAAATTGAAAAAAGCCAATTAATAAAAGGGTGCCTTTTGGGCACTCTTTTTTTATGATTCACTGAACCTTTTTGCTGCCTCATACGTCTTAGTTACAAAAAGGAGTTTTTCATATGAGCAGACATATTGAATTCGCAAGCGACCGCTTAATCATAAATTTCACAGGGCTAACAGCGGCTGCGGCACTGAAAAAAGAAATCACCGTTCCCCTCACCGCTATTTCCTCCGTCCGTGTCGGGGACTTTAAAATTAACCCGGTCGCCTTCCGTATTGGTACTTCAGGCATCACGCGTAACATAAAACACGGGCGTTTCCTATATCAAAATGGATGGGTCTTCCTTTCCTTCTCCAATCACAAAAACGTGCTGATTCTCGACCTTGATAATTTTGAATACAAGAAAATCGTTCTGGAGCTTGAATCACCACAAGAGGCCAAAAATAAAATTGAGAACCTGCTGACCCGGGTGTAACGAAAAAAGCAATCCAAAATTGGATTGCTTTTTACATCCATCCTTTTTCCTCAGCCAATGTAATGGCTTCAATTCTGCTTTTCACCTGCAGCTTGGCAAGAATTTCAGAAATGTAATTTCGTACCGTTCCTGCAGATAAAAACAGCTCATTCGAAATGAACTGCACCCCTTTTGTTAGACACATCTAACAATAGGAGGTGCTGTTTTTTCATGACCAAGTATTCTTTGGAAACTAAATTAGCTGCTGTTCATGCTTATCTTCAGGGGGGAGATTCCTTTAAAGAAACCGCTTATAAACACAGTGTGACTTCATCAATGTTAAAAGAATGGGTGGCCAAGTTTCGAAAACACGGAGAAATGGCTTTTCAAGAATCATATACAAATCATTCTATCGAGTTTAAAATGGACGTACTTCACTATATAAACGAAACGGGAGTATCTATCTCAGAAGCTGCCGCCCATTTCAACGTGGCTTCTCCCAGCACCGTTTGGAATTGGTATCAACTTTTTGAAACGCAAGGGATTGAGGCTCTTCGATCAAAGATAAAGGGGCGTTCATCCATGAAAAAAGATTCAAAAAGAAAGCAGCCATCAGAAGGATCCGTCGAAGCTCTACGAGCTGAAAATGAGAGATTACGTATGGAGAATGCATACTTAAAAAAGTTACAAGCCTTAATTCAAGAAGAGGAAAAATCACAGAACAAGTCAAAGCGGAAGTGATTGATGAGTTAAGGCATGAATATAAAGTCATTGACCTCGTTGAGGTCGCAGGCATTCCACGAAGCACGTATTATTACTGGATGAAACAAAAGAATCGTGCAGATAAATATCATGAAGTGAAAGCTGTTATTCAACAGATTTTTAATGAGCACCAAGGTCGATATGGCTATCGTCGGATCCGATGGGAATTACAAAATCAAGGCTATTCACTTAATCATAAAACTGTCCGTCGCTTAATGAATAAAATGAAGATCAAGTCTCTGGTGAAGGTGAAGAAATATCGCTCCTATCGTGGAAATGTTGGAAAAATCGCTCCAAATGTTATAGCACGTAAATTCCAAGCAGCGAAACCGAATGAAAAGTGGGTAACCGATGTGACGGAAATTCAATTACATGGTGAAAAGCTATATTTATCGCCAGTTCTTGACCTATATAATGGAGAAATCGTTGCCTATCAGATGGAACACCGTCCGGTTTACTCTTTGGTTTCAAAGATGCTGGATAAGGCATTCAAACAATTGAAAGAGAACGATGCCCCCATCCTTCACTCTGATCAGGGATGGCATTATCAAATGAAACGGTACCAGCATGCATTGAAAGAAAAAAATATAACACAAAGCATGTCCCGTAAGGGCAACTGTCTTGATAACGCCGCCATGGAGAGTTTCTTTGGCTTATTGAAAAGTGAATTGCTTTATCTCAAAGAATTTGAAAGTATGGAACACTTTAAAAAAGAATTGGAACAGTATATCGATTACTACAATAAAAAACGGATAAAAGCAAAATTAAAAGGCATGAGCCCGGTTCAATACCGGACTCATGCCGAAGTAGCTGCTTAAAATTTCGTGTCTAACTTTTTGGGTTCAGATCAAAGTTTCCTTGGCTGTTTTTCCTTCACCAACTAGTCTTAGTACCTCCCGTTCCCGTTCGGTCAGTGGGTTGCTTTCTCCCCTCACACTTCCGAACACTAGTTCAGAGGCGTATTCCCGTTTGCCTTTCATGATATTCCTGATGGATGCCGCAAGATCTTCACTTGATCCATCCTTTAATAAATACCCATGTACATCAGCCTTCACGGCACGTTCAAAATACCCGGGACGAGCAAATGTCGTGACAATAATAACGCGGCAATCCAGCTTCTTTTTCTTCAGTTCTTCAGCGACTTCCAACCCGCTTATCAAGGGCATCTCAATGTCCAAAAGACAAACATCCGGTTTCAGTGAAGTAATCAGGGACAAGGCTCTCTCCCCATTCTCCGCCTGACCGACAACCTCAATATCTTCTTCAAGATCCAAAAGGGCACCGAGTGCTCCTCTCAGCATGCCCTGGTCCTCGGCAATCAACACTCGTATCATAGCAGTGCAGCCTCGTCTTTCTTTTGTTTTACAACAACCGGGATAGTAATGATGAGTTCCGTTCCTTTGTTGGAATAAGCGTTCAGTTTTCCTTCAATCAATGCCAGCCTCTCAGCCATTCCTTTTAAGCCATTCCCATCCTTTTTTCTTTCATCCAGCCCGACTCCGTCATCCTTGATCATTAATACGACTTCTCCCGGATCCTGGCTGATGTGAATGGTACAATTTTTCCCTTTCGAATGTTTGACCACATTGGTAACTCCTTCTTTAATACATAAGCTTAATATGTTCTGGGAAAGATAGGGCACTTCATCAAGTCCACTGTCTCCATTGAATTGATACTCTATTCCCGCCGCTTCTAGTATGGATTGTACTTTAACAAGTTCTTCAGCCACCGTTACAGCTCGCATGTCAGAAACCAACTCACGCACCTGTTTTAAAGCGGTCCTTGAGGTTTTTTCAATTTCCTTTGCTTCCGTCCGAGCCCTATCCGGCTGTTTGGCCACCAGCTTTTCAACCAGCTGGCTTTTCAGCGTAATTAGTGAAAGTGTGTGGCCGAGTGTGTCATGGAGGTCTCTGGCAATTCTCATCCGCTCTTCCCTCTTTACCAGATTCTTGATCTGTTCATTCGCCTGGCTCAGCTGTTTCTCCAGCTCCTGCCGCTTATTCATGGAACGGATTCCAAACGGGGACATCAGCATAATAACGAAGAAGGGAAGAAAGTACACAATATCAGTAAAGCCCTGATTCAGGATGCCCAGAACAAGAGGTACCGTTTGCATCACAGCAAAGGCAACAAGCGCCAGGTAAAATGAACTGTTCTTTTTGTACCAGCCAATAAAGTTTGCAGGGAAAAATCCCATGAACAGATTATTCGGGCTGTAAAACACACTCATCACTAAGATGATCAGCATTTGTACCGCAAGCCAGTAGGTAAAAGCCTTCTCCCCTTCGGAGAAATAAAGCTGCCGGTAGGTCAGGAGGAACAGCAGCAAAAGACTATATCCGATGATAAGTTTGAGACCGGATTCGACCGCAATGGAAAACGCAGGCAGACTGACATATACAAGAAACATGTACGGAAAAAAGCCGTATCTTTCCGGAAAAATTCTCACCTTTTTTCCCTTCCGCTTCATTTCATATCACACCGCTTCCTGTTTCCTTCGAATATAGTTGGATACCATCATAAAGATGATAGAATAACCGATTAAAATGAAAATACTGCTTCCGGCCGGAAGGTTTCCGGCCACGATTTCCCAGGCTCCGTTTCCGAAATTATAGGATGGCAGCCATTTGACAATGCGCTGCATCAGATCAGGAAAAACTTCAACCGGCATCCACATACCGCCGCATACCGCAAGTACCATGTAGATCACATTACTGACCCCGGAAGCTGTATCCACACGCTTCATCGTGCCCACAAGAGTCCCTAATGCCAAAAACGGGGTGGAGGCCGCCACTATCCAGAGCGCACTCATGATCCAAACGCCAACGGACAAACTGACCCCATTAATCAAGATTCCAGCGATAAATATAACAAGAATGGAAAACAGATGTATCAGCGTCTGGCTGGCCATTTTTGCAAAAAAATAGGCAGTGTGGGAAAGCGGCGTGATTCTCATATAGAGTGTCCACCCTTGTGTTCGCTCCTGTACAAGCCGGATACCAAGCGACATGATGGAGGAGCCCATTACACTGAACGTGGTCATCGACATCAGGTAATGAGCCTGCCAGGCTTCCTGGTCGGCAGCGCCTGTATTGACCACCCTTGTAAAGATATAGTAGAACAGGATGGGCATGAAGAGCGACCAAAAAACAAAATACTTGTTCCTGAGCATTCGTTTGATTTCTGCTTTACACTGGGCAATCCACATGTTCATCACACTATCTCCCTTTCACCGGTTTGTGTCAGTTGATCAAACGCTTCCTCGAGTTTCCCTTGCTCCGTCTGGATATACCGGATGTTCCATTTGTTTTGAAACAGAGCTTCGAGCACGAGATCCGAATCATCCGAAAGAATGTAAATCCGTTCTCCAAGGCGGTAAACATCCCGAACGTTTGGCAGCTTCCAAAACTCGTCAAGAGGCATCCTGTTTTCTGCAACAAATGAGACGGTTTGCCTGGCAAGCTTGCTTTTCAGCACATCTGGCCTGCCATCGGCCACGATTCTGCCTTTATGAAACATGATGATCCGTTCAGCTACATCATCTGCTTCCTGCAGATAGTGAGTCGTAAAAATGATGGTTTTTCCCCGCTCCTTCAACAGGCGGACCGTATTCCAAAAAGATTTGCGTGCAGAAATATCCATTCCCACTGTCGGTTCATCAAAGAACATAAGATCGGGGTCTCCCGCCAGTGCAAGAGCAAAATTCAACCTTCTTTTCTGTCCGCCTGACAGTTTTTCTGCCCGCTTCTTTAAATCCTTTTCTTCGAGCCCGGTCAAATCAATCAATTCGTTTACCGGAAGCGGATTTGGATAATACGAACGTATAAGAGTAATGACTTCCCTGCAGGTCAGACCGTCCATTACGCTTACTTCCTGTAGCATGGCTCCGATTTTTTCACGAACCTTTTTGCTTTTTGGATCGTTTCCAAATAATGTGGAAAAACCCGTTTCCGGTTCCATGAGACCGAGCATCATTAGGATCGTTGTCGTTTTACCTGCACCGTTGGGACCAAGAATGGCAACAATTTCACCCGCATGAATACTGAAGGATACATCATCAACCGCTTTTTCATTTTTAAAAGACTTTGAGACATGTTTTAATGAAACGACCTCATTCATCTTCGTCCACCTCCACTTGATAGTATTATTGTACGAAGTAAAAAAGTCGTTGCTCAGTCGTATGTGTCATTAAAATGAAGTGACAAATGTCATGTTATTTTGAAACAGGCTGAAGTAAATCACGGAGTGCCTCTTCAAGACGGGTATACGAAAACTCAAACCCTTGTTCCACCAGCCTCCCCGGCACACAATTCCGTCCGGTAAGCGCAAGGCTCGGCTCGGTCCTCATAAAGGTATAAGCGCCAAACCAAACAAAAGGAGACGGAGCTAGTGGCGCCCAGCCTTTGCGCATTACAAGCCCTGAGAGTTTTCATAAATTCTTTATTCGTTACCGGCTGGGGGCCTGTCGCATTATATATGCCTGAAAAACGTTCAGATTCGATGGCATATAAGAACATCGCGTTGAGATCCTCCATTTGAAGCCAGCTTATGTATTGTTTACCTGTACCCACTGTTCCGCCCAGATTGAAGGATGCCATTTTTTGCAGCGGTCTAAGTGCACCGCCATTTCTCCCCAATGCAAAACCAATCCTGAATAACACTTGACGGGTGTCCGGTAGTTGAACTTTAAAGAATTCCTCTTCCCATCGTTGGCACACCTCCACCTCCACTAACATGCGGGGAGCCTTCATCACATAAAAGAGTGGTGTCTCCAAAGATCGCAAGTGAACCAGCTTGAATAAATGCTTGGGGCGGACGGCTGCAGCTGCCCAGAGCCTCCTTCAGCACATGAACAGAATTAATCCGCGAGGATATAATTTCCTCCCTATTTTTTTCGTATAGATGCAATTGACACTCTTTCCCGTAAAATTAACCACCGCATGAGATCCATCCAGTTCAGATGCCCATGAACCCATGCGGCGCCCATCCCACTGGACATACCGGATTCCCTTTTCGACCTTCTCAGGCTGCCGGGACAAAATGACAATGTCATAATTTCGATTCTGAAGGTAATCAGCAAGGTTTTCTCCCAAAACCCTGAACCTCCAGCGAGCACGATTTTTTTGGCCATTTTATTCTCCTATCTATTAAATTAGTAGATATTCCCATTCTATCATAGAAATATAGCGTTTTCTCTTGACCGCCGAAAATCCATAAAGTACCTTTAAAGAAAGAAGGGTAATTTAACGTCCAAAAAATGAATGAGAATTCATTCATTTTAATCACCAAGGGAGGAATCGTTATGCCGGATGAAATGACAAAAGAGTTTGTAAACAAATTAAGTTTGCCCGTTATCGCTGCACCCATGTTCCTTGTATCAAGTCCTGAGCTTGTCATTGAGGCTTGTAAATCAGGAATTATTGGTTCCTTTCCTCTCCTAAATGCCCGTACCAGTGAGATACTCGAAGAATGGATGGTACGGATCGCCGGAGAACTCGAATTGGCGAAAAATGATAAACAACCTACAAAGGTTGCTCCATGGGCTGTAAACATCATTGTACATAAAAGCAACCAACGCTATAAACAGGACTTGGAGCTGATTCGCAAATATCAGCCTCCCGTTGTTATTACTTCGCTTGGCCATCCGGGGGAAGTAGTTGAAACCGTTCACCGATATGGAGGCCTTGTATTCTCAGATGTCATTCACCTTGTTCATGCCAGGAAAGCCGCACAGACAGGGGTTGATGGATTAATCCTGGTCTGCAATGGTGCCGGCGGCCATGCTGGCACCATCAACCCCATCGCCTTCATGGGGGCGGTCAAAGAATTCTGGCATGGCATAACCATTTTGGCTGGCTGCATCAACAATGGGCAAGATATTTTGGCTGCAGAAGCATTGGGAGCAGACATGGTTTATATGGGCACCCGTTTTATCGCGTCGGAAGAAAGCTTTGCCAGTACGGATTACAAGACCATGCTCATCGATTCTTCTTTTGAAGACCTGGTCTACACGGATGCATTTAGCGGAGTGAATGCCAATTACCTAACACCAAGTATACGAAATGCAGGTCTTGATCCTGACCACTTGAAACGAAAGGAACAAGTGGACGTTTCACACCTTGATGCCTCGGAGGCAAAAGTGTGGAAAGATATATGGTCTGCCGGGCAAGGCGTAAATTCCATCAAAGAAGTGGCTCCTGTTAAAGAGATCGTCTCAGAGCTAAAAAGAGATTATGACAAAAGCCTACAACGTCTATTGAAAAAGAATGGAAAAACCAGAACCCTGTAAGAAGAAGCTTCATGAAAGCTTCTTTTTTTGAGGGTCATTTGCGCATTTCTAGCAAAATGTGTGAATGGCTTAGGACAAGTTTTTTGCTAGACACATATACTTTAAGTATAGATGTACCTTAGTGATGCATGCTGCCGCATTTAACTTCACTAGTTTTCCCATCTAAGATTGCTTTAAAGGAAGTGAAGTTTTGACTGAAATAATGGTGTCTGTCACTGTTCTTTCCTTTCTCCTAACCTTACTATTTATCTTTTGGCGGCCTTTTGATATGAACGAGGCTGTCCCCGCGACCATAGGGGCTGTACTCGTGTTGGCATGTGGTTCCATATCCCTTCAGGATCTCGGAAAAATCGCAGAAACGATCAGTGGGGCTGCCATCACCATAATAGCTACCATTGTAATGGCAATCGTACTCGAAAGCTTTGGTTTTTTTACCTGGATGGCACAGCTGCTTGCAGAAAAGTCAAAAGGTTCTGGAATCCGGCTTTTCTGGAATGTCAATCTGCTTTGTTTTTTTATGACCCTTTTCTTTAATAACGATGGAAGTATACTCATTACCACCCCGATCTTAATTCTTCTGCTTAAACATTTCCGCTTAAAAAATCACGAGAAGATCCCTTATCTACTTTCAGGCGCTTTGATTGCGACAGCCTCAAGTGCCCCCATCGGCGTAAGCAATATTGTAAATCTGATTGCGTTAAAGATTGTACACATGGACCTTTATATGCATACGGCAATGATGTTTGTTCCGGCAACTCTCGGATTGGCTTTTTTGGTGCTGCTGCTGTTTCTATACTTCAGAAAAACATTGCCCCGCCGCCTCCCGCAGGTTACGTTCGATCTTTCGCAACCGGTCTCACACCCGCTAAAGCCTATCCAGGACTCACCGATAAAAAACAAGAATGCGTTCATGTACAAAATATTGCTGTTTGTGTTATGTGTCAGGCTCAGCCTGTTTGCTGCTTCATATGTCGGCCTTCCGGTTGAAGTCATGGCTGTGCTTGGTTCTCTGGTTCTCCTCGTATGGCGGTGGGTCTATTTAAAGATTAATCCGCTGGACATGCTCAAGAAAACACCCTGGCACATTCTCATCTTTGCCTTTAGCATGTATGTGATCATTTATGGACTCCATAATATCGGGTTAACGGAGGCACTTGTTGGTGTTCTGATGCCATTTGTTTCCGAACATCACCTGTATGCGAGCCTTTTGATGGGCGGTACCCTGAGTGTTCTATCCAATCTATTCAACAATCACCCCGCCCTGATGGTAGGCACACTAACCCTTACCAACATGAACCTGGATCCGCTTACCTTGAAAGTTGCATACCTGGCAAACGTGATTGGCAGCGACATCGGCTCCCTGCTCCTTCCAATCGGTACACTTGCCACATTGATGTGGATGCATTTGCTCAAAAAAGGAAACGTGAAGCTAAGCTGGAAGCACTACTTTAAAGTCACGATTGTCGTCATACCGCCAACCCTCGTATTTACCTTGATTTGCCTGTACTATTGGGTTCATTGGTTATTTTAGTTATGGAGGAAAATGAATGAAAAATGAATTATCAACTGAATATATGAACCTTTTAAACACCTTCGTCGAAATGGAGGTTTCCGGAGGCAACGTTCATCTTGGTGTTTTAGTGGATATTGGCACGGATATCTATGTCCTATTTAATGGACAGGACTATCTTTATATCCCTTCCATTCACGTGCACAACCTTCGAAAATCAAGTACTTTTATAGAAGAAGCCAACACTGCAGGTATCCAGGCACCCATCGACCACCACACAGACAGAGTGTCCTTCCGGAAAATTCTCATGAATGCAAAAGGGCGCTTTGTCAAAATTTATGTAACGGGGGATAAAACACTTCATGGCTATATTACCAGCATGATGAATGATTACTTTGTTTTTTACTCGCCTGTTTATAAAACCATGTTTATCACCCTCAGCCATCTGAAATGGCTGATTCCCTACAATAACTCCGTTACCCCTTACACCTTAAGCTCCGAAAAACTGCCAGTCAGCCATCACTCCTTACCTTTGTCGCGAAGCTTTGAAGAACAATGCAAAAAACTTGAAGATCAAATGGTGGTTCTTGATTTGGGAGATCATCTGCAAAAAACAGGATTGCTGAAAAATGTTTTCGAAAACAAACTCGCCCTTGTGAATGCTGAAGGAGATACTGTTTATTGGAACCTTCACCACATTAAAATCATATATGCTTTATGATTTTGTTCATCGATTCCCTTGAATCGGTGTTTTTTTTGAGCCTGATTATTAGCAGTCCATGCACGCTAACGTTAAAATAGGGGCATACAAGGAGGGATTTCATGATTGGATTTATTGGATTAGGCATTATGGGAAGCCGGATGGCAGCCAACCTGCTTTCGGCAGGAAACAAACTGGTCATTTACAACCGTACCAAAGAAAAAGCCCTGGACCTGCTCGACAAAGGCGCAGTTTGGGGGGAAAGCCCTGCTGAAACAGCAAGGCAATCCACCGTACTGTTTACCATGCTTACCAATCCGAAAGCGGTAGAATCTGTAGCTTTGGGAGATGAAGGATTTTTGCAGCACCTTCCCAAGAATTCCATCTGGGTGGACTGCAGCACGGTTAATCCTGGTTTTTCAAGACAGATGGCGGATGAAGCCCGCCGATTTGATATCCGCTTTTTGGATGCCCCGGTCGCCGGATCGCTAAAGCCTGCAGAAAATGGGGAATTGGTATTCCATGTGGGTGGAGACGCAGGGGTTCTGGAAGAAGTCCGTACGAACCTGAATGTAATGGGCAAAGCCATTCATCACCAGGGAGAGCATGGCAGCGGTACATCGATGAAACTCGTGGTGAATCTGACACTCGCGCAGTCCATGGCCGTTTTTGCAGAAGCTCTCAATTTCGGAGAGTCTCTCGGGCTTGAAAAAGAAACCATCCTTAACACATTGATTGGAGGGCCAACCACCGGGGCCTTTATCGGCGGTAAAAAGAACAAGCTCCTAACCAATCAATATGATACCGAATTTCCTCTGGAGCATATTCAAAAAGACTTAAATCTCATTGCAGGCGAAGCCTATCAGAACGGAAGCTCCCTTCCCATTGCAAATGTAACAAAAGAAATGTATAGTTTGGCCAATCAATACGGACTGGGGAAAGAGGATTTCTCCGCCATCTATGAATTTTTGCGTACGCCGCATAAATAAGCGAAAAGCACCGAATCCTTCTTGGATCGGTGCTTTTCTGTACCCTTATTCCCTGTTTTCAATAAACCGCTTAATCCGTTTCATTGCTTCCTCGAGCTTGGCGATGGATGTGGCGTAAGAACATCGGATATGCCCTTCTCCACTTTCACCAAACACACTTCCTGGAACGACGGCGACCTGTTCTTTCAGTAACAGCTGTTCCGCAAATTCTTCTGAGGAGAGCCCTGTACTCTTAATAGAAGGAAATACATAAAAGGCACCGCCCGGTATATGGCATGAGAGCCCCATCTCTTCGAGGGCATGGGTTACGAGACTTCTTCGCTGGCGGTAGCTTTCCTTCATCCTGATGACATCTTTTTGTCCGTTGACTAATGCTTCCAGTGCAGCATGCTGGGCCATCGTTGGTGCGCACATCATCGTATACTGATGAATTTTGAGCATGGCCTGCAGGATGTCCTTTGGTCCGCAGGCAAAGCCCAACCGCCAGCCGGTCATGGCGAATGCTTTTGAAAATCCGGAGATCAAGATAGTTCTTTCCCGCATGTTTCCTACAGAAGGAAAACTCGTATACGGTTCGTCATATGTCAGCTCCGCATAAATTTCATCAGAAATAACGAGCAGGTCATGCTTTTCCACCACTTGCGCAATCTTTTGCAAATCTGTCTTGGACAGCACGGTACCGGTTGGATTGTTCGGGCTGCATAACAGGATGGCCTTTGTCTTTTCAGTCACAGCCTCCTCGATATGTTCCGGCTGAAGCTTGAAATCGTTTTTGCTGTATGTGTGTACCGGCACAGGCACCCCTCCAGCCAGCGTTACGGTCGGAGCATAGGAAACAAAGCTCGGTTCCACAACAATCACTTCTTCGCCAGGATTGACCACTGCACGCAGTGCAATATCAATCGCCTGTGAAGCCCCTACCGTGACGACCATCTCATTTTCCGCATTGTAAGTCACCCCAAAGCGCCGCCTCATGTACCGGGTGATTTCTTTTCGCAGTTCAAGCAACCCGGCATTGGCTGTATATGCGGTATACCCCTGCTCCAATGAATGGTAACTCGCTTCAATTACGTTCCATGGTGTCACAAAATCCGGTTCACCCACACCAAGTGAAATGACATTTTCCATGGAAGAAGCCAGATCGAAAAAACGGCGGATCCCCGAAGGCTGTATGGATTCAACAGAATCAGACAAATACTTAGATCGCTGTTCGGTAATCATGGCGACACCACAATTCGTTTATCTTCTTCATTTTCGCTGAACACAAGACCATCATGCTTGTACTTTTTCAAAATGAAATGAGTTGTTGTCGAAAGAACAGAATCCAGAGTAGACAATTTCTCAGAGACAAACCGTCCAACCTCTGCCATCGTTTTTCCTTCAATGGATACCGACAAATCATAAACGCCGGACATGAGATAGACCGCTTTCACTTCTGGAAAACGATAGATTCTCTCCGCTACTTTATCGAATCCTACTCCCCGCTTTGGCGTTACTTTAACATCGATCATGGCTGTTACCGCACCCTCATCGGTGCCCTTTGTCCAATTAATGATGGCAGAATATCCAAGAATCACTTTTTCTTTCTCAAGCTTTTCTATCATTTGTTTCGTTTCATCTTCAGAGATCCCCATTAGTCTTGCAATGGTTGAATTTTCAAGGCGGCCGTTTTTTTCAATGAGCTGCAGCAATTCCCGTTCCTTCGCATCCATTTCTATCACTCACTTTGCAATATAATATGATGAACATTATAACAAATCCTGAGGTTTGCGCCATTAGTTTTTTTCATCCTTTTCCGTATACGTGCTAAAAACAAAACAAGCCGCCTTAATCTTTGGCGGCTTGTTACTGTCAGTTAAATAAACGCATTGAGAATCAGCGCGCCCGCAAAGGCGACAAAAGAAAGCAGGGTCTCAAGGACTGTCCACGTTTTGAACGTTTCATTAACGGTCAATCCAAGATACTCCTTAACCATCCAAAAACCGGCATCATTGACGTGGGAGAACATCAAGGAACCTGCTCCGGTTGCAATAACTAGCAGCTCAAGGTTAACCCCGGACATATGCTCGATAATTGGTGATACAATTCCGGCGGCCGTGGTCAGCGCAACGGTCGCTGATCCGGTTGCAATCCGGATAAGACCCGCAATCAGGAAAGCCAAAACAAGCGGGGAAAGTGACAAGTTCTCCGACATTTGGCCGATCGTATCGCCGACACCGCTGTCGATGAGAACCTGTTTAAATCCGCCGCCGGCCCCAATGATCAAAATAATGGAACCTACAGGAAGCAAGCTGTCTTCCGAAAACTTTCTCAGCATACTTTTATCCATTCCCTGACGGATGCCCAGGAAGTAGAAAGCCGCAAAAACAGAGATCAAGAGGGCAATTACCGGACTTCCAATAAATGCTAAAAATTTCTCAAATCCCTTTGGCATGGACATGTAAGGAGCCACTGCAGCAAGAACCATAAGGATAACGGGCAGCAAAATGATAAAAAACGAAATCCCAGTGCTCGGAAGTTTCTTATAGTTTGTATTGAAACGAATCAATTCCGGCTCCCCTTGAGGAACCACACGTTTGTGCACCCATTTCGCAAAAAGCGGGCCTGCGATAATGGCTGCCGGAATGGCGATAATCAGAGAGTAAATTAAAACATGACCAAGGTTTGCTTTATAAATGCTGATTGCAGTAAGTGCACCCGGATGTGGAGGAACCAATCCGTGAACAATGGACAAACCTGCGATCACAGGAAGCGCAATCAGAAGAATGTTTTGTTTTGTGGTCTTTTGAATCGAAATCACGAGCGGCAATACAATCAAGATCCCTACTTCAAAGAAAACGGGGATTCCGATAACAAATCCGGAGAATAGCATGGCCCAAGGCAATTTTTTCACACCGAATTTACGGACAAAAAAATCGGCGACCTGCATACCGGCGCCTGACTCAGCCATCATCTTCCCAAGAATCGTTC
This sequence comes from Fictibacillus sp. S7, assembly GCF_004127935.1. Taxonomy (NCBI): domain Bacteria; kingdom Bacillati; phylum Bacillota; class Bacilli; order Caryophanales; family Fictibacillaceae; genus Fictibacillus; species Fictibacillus sp. S7. The sequence goes on from NZ_QJKL01000001.1 coordinate 1,668,562, forward strand.
CGAGCGCCAGAATTCCAACAAGGTGTCCAAGGACTCCTCCTACCCCGGTTTCGTACGCGCTTACAATCTTGTCAAGTGATAGACCGGCTGTAAGGGCCAGGAATAAACTGGCGACCGTTAAACTGATAAACGCATGCCACTTAAAAACAGAAACCCCGACAATAACAAGGGCAATGGCTGCTAAAGTAATAATAAGCAAATAAGCGTCCAACTTCTTTCCACCTTTCTTAGAAACCCCTTTCATATGAAAGGTCGGTTTCACACTACCTCATTCCTATGAAAAAAGTAGCACTTTAAAATTTCACTTTGTTCATCTTACCAAAAAAAGATAACGTTTGCCTACCCGTTTGCTCTATGGATTTTTTTACCTGATCAGGAAAGGTAGGGCTTCGGCCTCCCTTAGGTATCATTTTTGTAGTAAATAAGGTGATCAGTCCATTTGCCGTTATCCAGTGTAAATCCCTTCCTCACACACTCATAATTCATTCCGACAGCTGTTGCCAATTGGATGGAGGGAACATTGTCCGGATGAATATGTGCTTCAATCCGGTGGAATCCGAGCTGCGAGAACGCCAAATTCAGCACACCCTTTACCGCTTCCTGGCCATAACCATTCCCCCAGTATAGATTTAGAATGGTATAACCTATTCTGCCCCACTGAAATCCGTCCCGTAACAATGTGGATATATCCAACACACCAATGTGGCTGCCATCGCTTTTTTTGAACACACCCAAAATATAGGCATTATCATGTTCCATTGCAAGTTGGTGTTTTTTCACCATCTGATCGAACCATGAATGAGTAAAATCAGACATATCCATATTACCTTCATCGAAACGGTTGCGGGCTTTACCACAGCTTTCATACGAAGCACACCAATTGGAATAATCATGAACAAAATAGGGCCGGATAAGGAGGCGGTGAGTTGTCTTTACGAGGATTAAAGGTCGTACCACTAAGAGTCCCTCCTCCACGTACTAGAATCCTCTCATTTTACACCACCACAGGGTTCCTTGTAAAAAAGACCAGGGGCCTTTCCTTTTTTAATTTTTTCCATTAGGATATATAAGTTAATACCTAAAAGAGAGAAGGAAGAACATGATTCGTTTGTATGGAGCTCTGGTCGGTTTAAGCCTGATCTGGGGACTCTCCTTTGTTTTTATGAAATGGCTGCTGGAACCAGCTGGCATATGGGGAGTCGTTTTTATTCGCACCTTGGCTGGTGCCATTATTCTTTTACCCTTAGTATTAAGAAAAACAACCGATTCTACTAAAAAACTTCCGATTAAATGGCTATTGATCACAGGATTTTTCAACTGCGGACTGGCATGGGGGCTGATCTCCCTGAGTGAGACCGTGATACAGTCCAATACCGCCTCCATCTTAAATGCCACCACTCCCATTTGGACCGGATTGCTTGGTTTTTTCCTTTTTTCCTACCGATTGAACAAACAGCAGTGGATAGGTATCCTTATTGGCTTTTTTGGCATATTGGTTCTTATGGATTTTCAAATCGGCCATCTGTTCGGCGCCCAATTTGTCGGAATCGGCACCATGGTGCTTGCTGCCATTTGCTACGGTTTATCCGGGCAGCTCACAAAGCGGTATTTGTCTGGTGTAGGGGTGGTCACGATTACCTTTTTCACGCTGCTTACAGGAGCGGCTACCGGCCTTGTCGGTGTCTTGCTGACAGAACCGGTGCATATTGGACAACTGCTTGAGCTTAAACCTATGCTCGCGGTTCTGGGTCTCGGTTGTCTCGGTTCCGGACTCGGACAGCTCATTTATTTTTATTTGAATAAAAACGGCAGTCCGGAGTTCGCAGCCACGGTCACGTACTTGATTCCGGCAAGTGCCATGATCTGGGGCTATGTTCTCCTCAAGGAGCCTGTCACACCAAACCTGATCGTAGGATTGCTTATCATTTTTGCAGGAGTATACCTGTCTTCGAAAAAAAAGAGAAATAAAGAAACACTCACCACCATACAGAAAAAAGAGGCATCCCGCTAACTCCGGATGCCTCCTTTTCATTTTAGACAAACAATTCCATATGATCTTCATTATAGAAAACGCCATCTACCTGCAAGGCTCTTGTTTCCGTTCCATAAGCAGTAAATCCTAATCGCTCATACATTTTTTTTGCCTTGTCATTGCTTGATACAACGGTAAGGTTCAGCTTCTCAACGCCTTCCATTTCATTTGCTTTGGAGATCGCAGCATGCATTAAGGCTTTACCAGTCCCCTGCCCCCGGCTGCGCGAAGTCACATACATGGCAAAGATATTCGCTTTGTGGCTCATCTTTTTGTAACTCTCCTGAACCAGTGTAACCATGCCAATCATGACATCATCTGAGAATGCTCCAAAGGTATAACTTCCTTCCGCCTTAAAATTTTCCTTAACCTGCTCAATCGCATTCTTCCTTTTCACAGCATCTTCATAGCTGGAGGCAAAGGCCTCCGGTGAAAACATGAGCGCCTCGAGCCTTAATTTCCAATATTCTTCTGCATCTGACGCAGTAAGTAAGCGGACTTTCATCATTTCTCCTCCTTTTAAAAATTAACATTTACGTATACTGGGTCATTGTCGGAAGCACCATTGTCCAAACAAGATACTATGGCCAATGGCCATGTGTGAAGAAGGCGGATACGGAGCAGACATCCGCTACATCTCTCCTTCTGATAACCGCGGAGCAGGAGCCTGGGTAGGCCATCAAGTGGAAAACTATCCTGACGGCACAAAGGTTTTGTTTATTGTTCAATAAGGTAATAGAACAATAATCCTGGATACGTTAAGGAGGCACACATGCAAATGGTGAATGAACTAACTGTTTCGTATTCCCAATTAATTGTATACAACAAAGGAACTGAAAAACCCTTCTTAGATTGGACAGATGCCGATATTCAGCGCGGTTATATTGAAAAAGATGGCGTGATCTCATTTGAAGCCCTCGCCGATTACAAATGTGAAATTAATGAATCCTCCCCTTCCCTCTATGAAAAACCATCTGGCTCAACGCGTACATTTTCTCTCCCCTTTTCAACAGTGGAAGAAGGGATTATCGTCTCAAGTGTAGGCGCAAATCCTCTGGAGTTTTCTGTCCCTAAAGGAGCTTATAACTTTACGTGGATTCCACTCCACTTGAAACGCCAAAATCGAATCGTTTATTTAAAGTAAAATATGATCTGCAGTTTATACCAAACAAGAGCTAAAAAGATGTAGTAGAATGCACCTCAAAAAATAACAACAATAATAATCCAGGCATATAAAACGACCCACTACGAATTAAGTAGTGGGCCGTTCGTCCTTTCTATTTTCTTTTCTCCCAATCAGGTTTAAGCAGGGAATAGACCTGCTGATCATAAAATTGACCATGAAACGATGCATAGCCGCGAAGGATGCCGTCCTGAGCGAACCCTGCCTTTTCAAGAAGATTCATGGATGGCAGTGCCTTTACATTCGTAAAAGCTTCCACTCGGTAAAGTTCCATTGTACAAAAGCCGAACTCTATCATTTTTTCAAGTGTCTCGCTCATGTATCCTTGCCGCCAGTACTTCCGGCCAAGGTCATAAGCGATCTCTCCCCTGGAGCCCCGTACGGTTTCCCAGCCATTGTAGCCGCAGGAACCGATGTGAGTATCATCTTCCCTACGAACAATTCCCCAGCGGAAGGCGGCATTTTCATCAAACAAATCATTCATGAAGGTAATCATTTCTTCTGCTTCATCGATAGTTTTGAGAGGCTCTTCTCCCATATCTTTTACCACCAGCGGATCGGAATAAATACTTAGAACGGCAGCCGCATCCTCCACTGTCATCTTTCGCATGTATAGCCGCCTGGTTTCTATTTCGGGAAATGTTTTAAATTTCATTCTATATGTTCCTCTTGAACTAGTTAATATTCTCTACTTCGTTTACTAGTTCATCGGACCACTTCCAGTCACTGATTTTCACTGCATCTGTGACATGGTATGGCTTGCTGGCACCAACAATGGCGGATGTAACGGCCGGCTGATTTAATACCCAGGACAGAGCAAATTGTGACAGACTGACCTCATTCCTCTCGGCCAATTCAAGGTATTTGCTGACCAGGCCAAAATTCCGGTCCGTGAAATAGTTTTGGATGAGGCGTTCTCCCTTGGCCGCACGGCTTTCAGCAGGGGCATCGTCTTTACTTTTATATTTGCCTGAAAGCATTCCTCTGGCCATGGGGCTGTATACCATAACCCCTACTCCTTCAGACTCGCAAAACGGAAGCAGCTCCTGTTCGATCTCCCTTGACAGCAAGTTATACTGCGGCTGAACGGAAACATATTTTTCGAGATTCATTTTTTCACTGATTCCGTGGGCTTTCATGATCTGCCAGGCGGCATAGTTGGAGCAGCCGATGTAGCGCACTTTTCCGCTCCGTACAACATCATCAAGCGCTCGCAAAGTTTCTTCAAGCGGTGTGTTCTGATCGAACAAATGAACCTGATACAAATCGATATAATCAGTCTGAAGGCGTTGAAGGGATCGGTCAATCTCCTTCAGGATATGGGATCTGGAAAGGCCTGATTCATTCTTCCCATGACCCATGCGGATACCGACCTTGGTAGCCAGTATAACTGCATCTCTTCTTCCCTTTAATGCCCGGCCGATGATTTCTTCCGATTCACCCGTCCCATAGGGTACTTCTGTGTCCTGCCCCTTGCCGTAGTAGTTGGCAGTATCAATAAAATTAATCCCTTCTTCCATCGCCTGATAAAGGATGCTGCGGGACGCTTCTTCGTCAATCCAGCGTCCAAACGCCATAGTTCCCAAACAAATGGACGACACATCCAGCCCTGTTTTACCGAGTTTTTTATATTGCATGCTATCACCTCTTACTCTTGTTCTACCACATTTGTTCAGAATGTTAAAATTATTTGTCCGGATACATATAATTGGCATTTGAAGGGAGTCTCCTGACATGCTCTAAATGAGCCGTCACCCTGGTATCTTCTTCCCCATTATAGGAAAAGCCAAGCTCATCAGCCAGGGGCCGGGCAAGCTTTCGAAACAGGCTCCCCATTACAAAGAGGGCATCCCATATATTCTCATAATCGCCATCCGGATAAGTTTTCACAAATTGATTCCATATTTCTTTTTCCAGATAGTTTTCAAAGTACTTGCCGGACTTTCCTGAATCCACCGTAAAATTATGCTTTTGGCCAATGTGCCAGCGAAGCATTAGAATCAGCATATCCCGAACCGGGCCGTCGAACATGGCTTTGGCGTACGGCAGCTCTTTTCGCCATAACCCTTTCGCAATATAGTTGCTCACCCACCAGAATTCGTTGCAGCAATCATTAAATTCTTTTTCCGAAGGAGGCAGAGTAATGTAATCCTTATTGCTTGAGGGCGGCAATTCACCCAGCAGACCCTCTTTATCAAGGATAACCCTGCTTAAACTTTCATGCTGCATGCTATGTATGTTGTCCATCGGGAAAAAAGTAATATCAAGACGCTGGCCATTCGCAAACTGAAGCAGAAACGTGAACTTTCCTGTTTTTTCGTCTGAGCTGCTTATTCCCATATCATCGGGTGTCTGCATAATCATAATTTCCCCAAACTGCTTGATCCATTGCCGGTTTTCGCGATATAAAGCTACGTTCGTCGTTAGACAGATCACATCATAATCCTGGAAAATATCATGTTTTATCTTTTCATCCACCCGGGAGCCGTTCAGGATTAACGCCTTAATCTCTTCTTCATTTTTTGCAAAGGTTTGTAGTTTCTCCAGCATCATTCGAGCTCCTTGTTTACTTTTCTTTTTTTTGAATTTCTTTTATATCAATCACCTTAGACTGCTTTTTTTCACGATTATCTGATTTGGGAATTATCGCGATGCTCGCTGCCAGACTGAAAAGAACGAGAACCCCCCATAATCCTTTTTTAATCCAAGACGTATCGATCCATACCGTAAGCAATCCAATGATAAACGTGGAAACGAACAACCAGATCCAAACTTTATATAACTGATCGTGCTTCATCGTGCACACCCCTTATCTTACAGTCTGCAATTGTAAAAACGCCCGGACAAAGGTCCAGGCGTTCCATTTTTCTATAGTTCTCCCTTGATTTCCTGCTGAATGATACGCTTTTTCATAATCGGAAGTAAAGTAACCACTCCCACAAACAGAAGAAGCGCACCCAGCTGATAAATCAGGACAATGGACAAATGCGTTTTCATCCAGCCGGCGGCTGACATGGTAATGACCATCGCTCCCATAAACAGCGGATTCAGTATGCCGTTAACACGCCCGATAAAAGCTTCTTCCGTATTCTGCAGAATCATGGTGTTGATTCCAATATGGATGCACGGCATGAACAATCCTGAAAAGAACTGGGCGAACAGCGTAAGCCAAAAAAATGTGGACCACCCCATCCCGATAAACCCAATGGCACTTGCAGCCAACCCGATAGCCAGCAATACCTGCGGCAGCATTTTTTTGGAAAGGGCCATGGTGATTCCCCCGCCCAGAATCATACCGATGCCAAAAGCCGCCATCAGCCATTGAAGTTCTTCCTTTGGAAGACCAAGGCGTTCAGTAATAATAAAGACACCGAGCGGCTGTGTAAGGCCGATCGCTAAGCCAGCTGCCGCGAAACATCCGCCAAGGAGAGTCAGCGGCCGGCTTTTCAACACATACCGAAACCCGTCTTTCATCTCCTGCACCAATGTTGTTTTTACCCCGCTTTCTTTTTCTGTCCGATCGGCGGGAAGCATGAGAAGAACGGCAGCGGATAATAAGAAGGCCACGCCCATTACCCCAATGGCTGTCATGATGCCAAAATGCTGGTAAACGAAGGTTCCCACGATAGGACCTAGAATCATAAACAACGCAAAAATGGTCTGGTACATCGACATGCCCATTTGGACCAGCTCAGAAGGCACGTGAATCTTAAACAGCTTCATGCCGGATGGCTGGGAAAACTGCGAAAGGATCGATGAAACAAGTGTCGCAAAGAAAATGACCTTCCAGCTGCCGAACAGCAGCGTCAATAAAACCACAAAAACAGAAATGGCGCTTAACAGGTCACACCATACCATCGTCCGTTTTGGCTTCCACCGGTCGGCAAATGTTCCCCCGATAAACGAAAAGAGAAAGATCGGGGCAAACTCAGCAACCGAGATCAGAGAAACGGCAACCGGGTTTTCATTCGTCTTTTCAATAACATATAACAGGATGGAATAGTTCCTTACCCAGATTCCAATCTGAAGAAAGAACACTGAGAGAAGAATGGTGCGCACCACCCTGTTTTGAAACAGGGCACCCATGCCCGCTTTTTCTTGGACTGTATTTTCGTTCATAAAAAAACCTCCTGATCCGTTTTTCTGGACAGGAGGCTCTTATGTCGCAAAAAGGCAGAGTACACACGGGTTCATCGTATGTTTCCTTTTGGGCAACCAATAAAAGGCCAAACTGAATCCTATCCAGAAAAAAATTAACGTAATGACTGATACGAATTTTTTAAAGAATAAGATTAGTTGTTCATCGCCCTTTATTCACCCTTCCGAATTGAATTACTTACATAGTATCCAATTATAGTCAAAAACTCAATAATCATTCATAAAAACAGGAGAAATTTCCCAAAATAAATGCACTTCACACAAAAGGAGGAGTAAAATCATGAAGAAACCCTTCATTCACACCCTGGTTCCGTTGCTTGCTGCCCTGCTAATTCTCTCACCTATCTTAGCCCATGCCAAAGCCCCTGAGCGCGCCCAGCAGGAATGTCTTAGTCCAAAACACGTCAAACTGCATGGGGATTTGCGTAAGCTGTGGATTGACCATACCATCTGGACAAGAAGCTATATTGTCAGCGCCCTTGCCGGACTGAAAGATCAGGACCTCGTACTGAAACGTCTCCTGCAAAACCAGAAAGATCTGGGAAATGCAATTAAGCCTTACTATGGTGAAAAAGCAGGGAACAAGCTCGCCATCCTTCTGACAGACCATATCCTCATTGCAGGAAAACTGGTGGATGCCGTCAAACCAGGGAACCAGGCCAACGCAAAAAAATACAATACAGAATGGTATAAAAACGCGGATGACATTGCACGCTTCTTGAGCTCAGCCAATCCAAACTGGTCAGAAAGCGCATTGAAGGATCTGATATACACCCACCTTAAATTTGTTACCGATCAGGTGATCGCCAGACAGCAGCAGAACTGGGAAGGCGATATTAAAGCGTACGACCTGGGCGAAGACCATATTATTAAAATGGCTGGTACCTTTACTGAAAGAATCGTTTAACAGTTTCCCAATCAATTTTAAATCAGAAAAGGAAGGTACTCCCTGTACCTTCCTTTTCCCATTATAGCCGGCAGAGGGATTCACCCTCGGACAAGGTGACCCCCACTTTTTTATGTGAAGATGATTCCTTTTTAATCAGTTTGATGAGCTGTTCAGCCCCTGCTGCTCCCCATTCACGTTTGGAATAATCAATTGTGGTGAGGCGTGGATGAGTATATTGCGCAACTTCAATGTTATCAAAGCCGATAATATGAACATGTTTTCCAACTTTATAGGCTGTGCCTGATAAGGCATTGTACATGCCGATGGCCATCTCGTCATTCAGGCAAAATGCCGCGACCGGTCCGGAATACTCTTCGATAATTTTTCTACCCGCTTGTTCTCCAGAAGCTTTGTTAAAGTCCCCCTGAATGACCGAACACTCTATCCCGTTCTTTTCAGCCGTCAGCAAAGCCTGCTGGAGACGCTGACTGGAATCAAAGGAACCGGTCGGACCTGTCACGATATAGAGCTTCCTATGGCCAAGTTCCGCCGCATGATCAACTACAAGTTTTGCTCCTGTTTTGTTATCCAACAGCACCTGGGTGATATTTTCATGCTGCAGCTCGCGGTCAAGTACAACAAGTTTATGTCCACGGTCTGCGTAACTGAGCAATTCCTCGTTGGAAAAATGGGCGTCGAGAATAATAGCCCCGTCGATCATACCTTCCGGGAGAAACCGGTGAGATTCCTTTCCGCTGCAAACAATCAATTCATATCCATGATGAGCAAGCTGATCGAGCATGCCTTGCTGAAGTTCACCATAAAAGGCACCGCTGTAATTGGTTAAATATACCCCGGCAATCTTGGTTTCCCGTTTCTTCAGTGTCCGTGCCGCTGCATTGGGGATATAATTCAATTCTTTTGCAATGGCTAAAATTTTCGCTGTAGTTTCTTGTGTTACTTTCTGGCTTCCATTTAACGCATACGAAACCGTGGAAATGGAAACGCCAGCTTGTTTCGCAATATCTTTAATACTGACCACCCGGGCACACTCCAATCTATCGTGAAAACGTTATCTCTATTATACAATGTTCTCACACCTATGGTCATTTATGTCATTGAAGGGCACTGATGCCCCTTATTTTCTGATCTCAATAATATTGATTTCTTTGGCTGAATCGCAAGCCGCATTGAATTCGTCAAGACTGATTCTAAAACCACCTGTACGGTAACGGTTGGAAAGGACTTCTGTCCCCGCTTCCTTTCCGTTAATCCTAATACCGCTCTTTTGTCTTCCGCTTAAATCATAACGGAAGGAGACAGGAAGACCATTGACATGATAGTCAAAGACCAAACCATCCAGCTTGTCAGGCAACACCGGATCAATAATAAGCGCGCGATCTTCCAGCCTGATGCCGAGGCAATTGGAAATAAGCTGGTTCATAAAGATTCCCGGGCCGCTTGAATAGATTCTCCATCCGCCTTTGACGGGAACGGAGCCATCTTTCAATTCATTAAACCGTTCCTGAGCCTCATAACGTGTATTAAATTTACCGTCCGAGCTGCTGAAATAGGCATTGCTTTGCCGTCTTTCTGCATTTGGGACGACTTGCTGAATCGTAATCGGGTTGATCGTTGCCAGACCATCCCATGTATGCTCCGATTTGCCAAGCTTCGCCATGGCTTCCACAAAGCGAATGTGGGCATGCACATACTGTAACCCTATTTCTCTGCCAAAGTTCGCGGCCTGCTCGGCCCGTTTAAACCGGGTACTCACACCGCCTGCATAGTGGGCAGGACGATTCATCAGTCTCACTCCATCCGGGCAGAGCATGTTGCCTTCAATCAACTCATAATGATGGGCAGCCTGCTCCGGACTCAGCAATTCGCTGATCATGCTGCGCGTCATTGGTAGAAGACGATATTGAATACCTGTCTTTTCATCCGTCGGATGCAGCATCCATTCCACTGTTCCCGGTTCTTCCATGTACAGGAATCCAGGGATGGTGCCAGCAGAAAGGATATGCGTATTAAAGTCCTGTTTAATTCCTTCAGCGATGCTTTCCAGGAAGGCAGCCTCTTCCTCATTGACAGAACGAAGCTGGGAAGAGAATTGCGAAAGAACCTGGTAGGTAAGAGAAACCGTCCAACTGCTCACCATGTATTGTTTCAACTGTGCATTGGCAGGCTGCAGTGTATCATCCCAGTCGCCATCTCCGTACGAAGACAGGAACGTTCCATGCAGAAAATGATCCTTGATATAGGCCAATTGCTTTTTCACATGATCATAAAGCGGAACCGCCTTCTCTGTAAAATCACCTTTCTCTGTTGTATACGGGACCAAATCTTCAAGCAGTCCGAAATCGGTGGTGGCCTTTAAATAATCACTGAGGGCTTTCAGCGGCCAGACAATAATATCGCCATGGCTTTCGTGTTGCTGAATATGTGAATAGCGGTCGAACATAAACCATTGAGGCCAGTTGCCTGTGCTTTCATACTGATGTGAATAAACCGTTTGAATAATTTCCCGAACCGCTTTATGGTTATGTGTCGCCAGGAAATATTCAGCAGGTCCCTGGCAGACATCCCGAGTTCCCCACGCCGCTCCGCCATACTGTTCCAAACCGTGCGGTACAGAATAATGGACGAGCATATTGTGCGTGTACCACCAGGAGATGGAGTTGACCTTTTGGATCTCTTCGGTGTCATTCCCTGGTAGACTCAAGTGAAAGCCATTGGTTATTGATTTATAAAATTCCCGGAAAGCTTGAATCTCTTCATCTATATCTCGTTTTTCAAACACCGGTTCTCCGCCATGAAGCTGTCCCTGAACAGATAGCTTCCAGTTCGCTGCCTTCTGAAGCTCCAGTACGACCAGGGAACTGCATCCAGGCTCAAACTCATTTCCAAACACCTGTTCATCTCTCACTGAAAAATCAGTCCCCGTGACCTGCAGATCATATCTCAGGCCAGGATAAACGTTTGCGCTGTCAGCTTCGCTTCCCGCCCTAAACGTAAGAACATTCCCGTTTATTTCCATACTGTAATCCACTTCATATTCATTATTGTTCATGGAAATTTGGTTGGTAACAAGATATCGGTAAGCCTCTCCACTCAATGACTGCACTTCCAAGTTGATTTCCGGGGAAGAAACAGTTGTATAGTTCGTAATTTTTAGCGTATCATTGTCTGTTTTGTAATACCAGCGCACATAGTTGAACCCAATTTCGAAAAGGGACGGCATTGTGAGCAGCTGGAATTCTCCATTTCGTTCCACATAAATCCGCTGACCGGATGTTTTAATCACATTCAATGGATTTCTTGTATTTGTCATCATTTTATTGAAAGACGTGTTGCCTTTTACAATATGAGAATTAAATACTCCATATATATAAGAAGTGGAGGTGATCACTTCTTCTGTAATCCCCACGTTGTTTCCTGAAACAAGAATATGGCCGTGCGGGCGTTCTACCATCATCTCTTTTTCTTTAAGCACGACATGTTCATGCGTTTTCGTAAAGAAAGAAAGCAGCTGGTCCCCCTCGTATTCTTCCATCTGCCGCTCAGGATAGAGTTCGTCTATATCGGCAGCACTCATCGGCAAGGTTTGCAGCGGCAGGCCAAACGCTGTTGACGGTTCAGAAACACCAGCCACATCAAAGCTTGGTAAAGAAAGCGATTGAACATTCCTCCAGGCGTCTTCGATTTCTTCCATGTACTCCAGCTGTGTTACCGCGTTTTCGTGATTCTCTTTAAAAAGCCCGTAAAAAACAAAACGTTCTTTTCCTGAGAGTGGCACTCGTTCCGATTGGAGCGCTGTGTACCCAAATTCATATTGATAGTTTTCATTTGCCAGCCCTTCTTTTTTTAACGCCTCAGGCTCATTGCTCTCCTTATAGGATAGGCCGAAGAATTGAAAGCCGTCTGTGGAATAGCCGGATGTTTTTGTTAATGAACCTTGCTGCAGATAAGGAAATCCTGACGAACTGGGCTGGTTTTGCCGGGAGCATACAACAAACCCTTTTTCCTCGTCCTCATATACACTGTGATCCACATATTGAGAAACATACGCTTCGTTTGTCCGGACAGCACCTTTATCGGCAAGACCAATATCCTGTGCATAGATCACGTCAATCTCAGCCGCTTCGCCTTCTGCTTCAACTTCCCAAAACCAAATGCCTTTGTCTGTCAGAGAAAATGTAACGGCGTAGGCTATCCCGTCTGCGGTTCCCTCCCAGATCACCTGAGAGTCCGAATGCTTTACCCTGCTCTTTGACAGGCTACCAAGCAGAGGAAAAGCGCTTATCCCTTCCGTTTTGTGAATCCGTAAATAGAGGTTGTTCAATCCTCCGTCAATGGGGTTTGACTGCCATTGGTTAATCATAATCCCCTGGTTTGCTGCTTCGAACAAGTCACCGCTGTTTAAAAAGGTAAAAGTAGTGTTTCCTGCCTGGATCTTAAAAGTAGACTTTCTTTTGGTGGTCATGACGACTTCCCCTCAAATCTTCTAAAGTTATTTGACTAGCTTAAAAGGCTGTTCTCTCAGTTCGGCACTGTTCGGGCCGACATAAACGATAAACTCACCGGGATCGCTCGTAAACTGCAAATCAGAATGATGATATCGAAGCTGTTCTTCTTTCAGTGTAAAGGTAACTTCCTTCGTTTCATGGGGTTTAAATGTGAGTTTTGCGAAATCTTTCAGTTCTTTCAGTGGCCGAACCACCTCACCTGAAAGGTCTCTCACGTAAAGCTGCACAGTTTCCTCACCTTCACGCTCACTTGTATTGTGTATCTGCACCGTAACATTGATGGTCTCACCAACTTTAAATGTAGTGCTCGACAGGACAGGTTCATCATATGTAAAAGAAGAGTAACTGAGCCCGTATCCAAATGGATAGAGCGCTTCATTTGGTATATCGAGGTATTGTGAAACATAACGTTCCTGGGCATCCGGTGCTCCCTGTGGCCTGCCGGTATTAAAACAGTTGTAATACACTGGCACCTGTCCGACAGAGTGCGGGAATGACATGGTCAGCTTTCCTGACGGGTTTTCAATTCCGTACAACAGATCAGTTATGGCATGGCCTCCCTCCGTTCCAGGGAACCAGGCTTCGAGGATCGCATCGGCTTGCTGAGATACTTCCGTCAAATCCAGCGGGCGTCCATTAAACAGGACGGCTACGGTCGGCTTATCTAGTTTGCTGATCGCTGCAAGGAGTTTCCTTTGAATCTCCGGCATTCTGATATCACTTCTGCTTCCAGCCTCTCCGCTCATCTCGGAACTTTCCCCGAGGGCGAGGATCACAATATCAGCTTCCGCCGCCACCGCAAGAGCTTCCTCCAGTTCTTCTTCAGTACCTGTTGCAACATCACACCCTTTGGCTACAGATAAGGAGCCTGCTCTCTTTACCATTCCTTCATAAAGCTGTACCGCTTTTTCTCTTGATCCTTTCCATGCCCACGGACCAAGAATATCTCCGTGTTTTGCAAACGGACCGATCAAAGCGACTTTTTTGTCCGCCTGCAGTGGAAGAATATTGTCGTTCTTTAATAAGACGCATGACCTGGCAGCAAGTCGTCTTGCCGCATCACGGTGTTCCTCACTCATGATTAATTCTTGTTCCCGTTTTTCATCAGCTCCCCGATGCGGATGCTCAAAAAGGCCGAGCTTCTTTTTTAGCGTTAAGATTCGAAGTACAGCTTCATCGATATAATCTTCTGAAACACTTCCGCTTTCAACCAGTTCCTTCAGATGATGTACATAGCACGTTGTCATCATTTCAATGTCGACACCAGCATTCAATGCTTTCTCTGCAGCTTCCTTCTCACCGGACGCAACACCATGAGGGATCAATTCTTTAACCGCTCCCCAGTCGGAGATGAGAATTCCTTCAAATCCCCATTCATCTCGTAAAATATCCCGCATCAGTTTTTTATTCCCCGATGCCGGAATTCCGTCCACTGTATTAAACGCCGTCATGACCATTTCACAGCCTTCATCCAATGCCGCTTTATAAGCTGGAAAATACGTTTCACGAAGCTGGCGTTCGGACATGTCCACCGTATTATAGTCACGCCCTCCTTCAGCTGCTCCATAAGCGGCGAAATGTTTTACACACGCTGCAACACGGTCAGTGTCTTCCGAGAGATTTCTTCCTTGAAAGCCTCTTACAAAGGCCCTTGCAAACTCACTGTTTAAGAAAGGGTCTTCACCCGTTGATTCCATCACTCTGCCCCATCTTGGGTCGCGGACAAGGTCAACCATCGGTGCAAACGTTACATGGACACCCGAAACGGAGGCCTCTTTTGCGGCGATTTCGGCACTTTTTTCCGCAAGTTCCATGTCCCATGAACAACCGATTCCGAGTGGAACAGGGAAGATCGTCTTAAACCCGTGTACAATGTCTGCCATGATCAGGAGTGGTATTCCGAGACGGTTGTGCTTCAGATAAGCTTCCTGGATGTTCCTGACCTCTTTTGCGCCAGATGCCCCAAGAACTGACCCGCTGTTTCTAACAATTTCTTCTGTAATCCCCATTTCTGCCATAGGGCCTGTAATTTCTCCCTGTTCTTCTGCTCCTTCAAAAAAAGGAGTAGCCAGCTGCATAAGCTGTGCGATCTTTTCCTCTAATGTCATTTGTTCCAGAATTGAATGCAACGAGTGATCGGCCATCCTTGTTCCTCCCTGTCCTCTATATATTGTAATTCTATGATAGAAACGTTTCGATATTCATTCATAGTGGATTATAGCGGTTGTTGAGAATCAGCGTCAATAACCCAATTGAAACGTTTCACCATATGGAATCGCTCAATCCCTTGCCCTATAAGGCATAGCCAAAACTAAATAATTTGAATTTTTATTTTCTTTAAATCGAAAAATAAAATTTGTTGTTGTAAACGATTACACATTGGATTATAATAGCCCTGTCGAAACGTTTCAATAATTTAGCTCAAAAAAGTGAATATATTTTTTTACCGTTTATAGAAACGTTTCACTCTTTTGTTAATTTTTTCAAAAAGTCATTTATGAGCTTTATGTAAAAAACAACCATATAGGGGGAACAAAAATATGAAAAACTGGTTACCGAAACTAAATAAAAAGCTGATTGTTGGTTCATTGACCGGCACCCTGTTACTGACCGGAACACTTACAGGCTGTTCGTCCGGTTCATCCAGCAACGGCAAAACCGTCATTAATGTATGGGGAATGGGTGAAGAAGCCAAGTCCTTGCCGAAGATAGCCGTAGCATTTGAAAAGGAAAATCCCAAGATCGATGTAAAGGTTCAGGCGATTCCTTGGGAAACTGCCCATGATAAGCTTTTGACAGCAGTTGCAGCGAAAAAAGGACCGGATGTTGTGCAAATGGGAACCACATGGATTCCAGAGTTTGGTTCAGCCAATGCACTGTTGGACTTAAAACCGTATGTGAAAAAGTATCCTGAGCTTGACCCGGCAAACTACTATGATGGTTCTGTGGAAACAACAAAATACAAAAATGAAACAGTTGGCGTTCCCTGGTACATAGATACACGTGTTCTATTTTACCGTACTGACCTGTTAAAGAAGGCCGGTTTTAATGAGGCTCCAAAGACGTGGGAAGAACTTAGTGCAGCTGCGAAAAAACTGGCGGAACGTGGAGATAATAAGTATGGTATCAGCCTCGACACGAAGGAACAAAGCTTAGGCTTCATGTTTGCCCGCCAAAACGGAGCTGAATTATTGGACAGTCAGGGTAAGCCGCATTTTAATGATCCGAAATTTGTAGAAGCAGTGGACTATTTAAACAGTTTCTTTAAAAACGGTTCGGCACCAAAAGATTCTGGTCTTGATATCGTGCAAGGCTTCCGGGGCGATGGAATATTGCCAATGTTCATCAGCGGACCGTGGATGGTAAAGCTGATTAATGACCAGGCGCCTGATCTTAAAGGAAAATGGGCCACTGCCGTTCTCCCTAAAAAAGAAAATAACCTGTCATCACTCGGAGGATCCAACCTGTCTGTCTTCAAGTATACGAAGCAAAAGGATGCATCACTGAAATTCCTTTCATTCATGAGCAAACCAGAAACCCAGCTTAAGTGGATGAAGATGACGAATTCCCTGCCTGCTGCGAAAAAAGCCTGGGAAGACAAGTCATTGATTGAAGATAAATTCTATACAACATTTGGTGAACAGATGAGGGATTCAAAGCCAATGCCTGTTATCAAGCAATGGGAGCCAATCGCTCAGGCTTACTTGAGCTCTTTTGAAAAAATCTATCGAGGCAAAACAACCGCCAAAAAGGAAATGGACGCCTTTAACAAAAAGTCAGAAGAAATACTAAATAAATAAACTCTCAAACAAGATAACTAGCAGAAGCTTCTGCTAGTTATCCCTTTACTATCATAGAAACCTTGTAAAGAAAGGAGCTCATAATGAAAGCTCTGAATACAAAAACACCATATTTTTTCATTGCACCGGCCCTGCTTCTTTTAGGTTTGTTTTCTCTATTCCCCATTGTGGTGGCTCTTGTCATCAGTTTTACCGATATCAGCCTTGAAAGCCTTGGGGACTGGTCAAGCATTCGCTTTGTCGGCCTTGAAAATTACCTCGAGGTTTTTAAAGATCCTATTTTCATGAAATCCCTGTTTAATACCCTGTTTTATGTCATTATTGGCGTCCCTTTGGTCATCATTTGTTCATTGGCTATCGCGCTTTTGATTAATTTCGGTAAGGCGCGGATCTTCAGAGCCTTTCGTGTCATCTTTTATATGCCTTCCATTACAAACGTCGTGGCTGTGGCCGTGGTCTGGAGCTATCTTTACAATCCACAGCTTGGTTTGTTTAATTACGTGCTGAATTTTCTTCACCTGCCTTCCATTCCATGGCTGACCGATCCGACCATGTCCAAGGTTTCATTAATCGCACTCGCCGTTTGGAGAGGCATCGGAGTGAACATGATTATCTTTTTGGCCGCTCTGCAAGGCATCCCGAAAACCTATTATGAAGCCGCACAGCTGGATGGGGCAACCAACTGGAAACAGCTGACGAAAATTACGATTCCACTCCTGCGCTATGCCATCTTTTTCGTTTCCATCACGACGATGATCGGTTGGCTTCAATTCTTCGAGGAACCCCTTGTTATGACCAAGGGCGGTCCGTTGGACAGCACCACATCCGTCGCTTTATTCATCTATCGAAACGGCTTTCAGCTCAGCAATTTCGGATATGCTTCAGCAGGATCGTTCGTCCTGTTTATCGCCATTATCGTCATAACGCTGCTTCAATTCCGATTGCAGAAAAAAGAGGTGGACTATTAATATGGAAACCATGAAGCTTAATTCTGTAAAGGCAAGCCCGCAAAGGAAATCATCAGCAAAAGCACGCAGAGCAAATAAGGTACAGCAATGGGTTACCGGAATTATTCTCGCCCTCGGTGGATTTCTTATTTCGATCCCTTTTATCTGGATGATCCTTTCCGCTTTTAAACCAGAAATGGAAGTCATGCAGATTCCTCCAACCTTCCTGCCAAAGGAATTTACGCTAGAGAACTTTGTTAACCTGTTCGAAAACATGAATTTTACCATTTACCTGCGCAACACCATTATCGTGGTGCTTTGTTCCTTCGTCGGCTTGTTTTTAAATGCCATGGCCGGTTACGCCTTTGCCAAATATAAATTTAAGGGCAGAGAAAAATTATTTTATCTTGTTTTGGCCACGATGATGATCCCTGGACAGGTGACCATGATTCCTGTTTATTTGATCTTAAACCAGCTTCACCTGACCAACACTATGGCAGGGATTGTACTTCCCGGTTTGGTTGGAGCGTTCAGCATCTTCTTGTTCCGCCAGTTCATGTCGACCATCCCTGATGAGCTTCTCGAAGCAGCGAGGCTTGATGGAGCAAGTGAATTCAGGCTGTTTCTTCAAATCATTCTTCCGATTTCCAAACCGATTTTGGCGGTTCAGGGCATTCTTACCTTCATTGCTGGCTGGAACAGCTTTTTATGGCCATTGATCATTGCAAACGACGAAAACCTGTATACCCTGTCTGTCGGGCTCTCCTTGCTCAAAGGACAGTATGGCGGAAACTTCGCCCTTCAGATGGCAGGTTCAACGTTTATGGTCGTTCCTATCGTTATCATTTTCATGCTGTTCCAAAAGCACATTATCGAGGGCTACACCATCTCGGGAATGAAATAAAGTTAAAAAAGCGCAAACCTTACGTGGTTTGCGCTTTAATCGTTATTACTTTATGGAAAAGACTTCTCTTTTGAGCAGATCAACTGGTTTCCTGGCGATCGGGTCGCTATGAAAATAATTACGGATCACATCGTGTTTGACATGGTTGGCAATGGAAACCATGATCATCCCCTGATCAAGCGCCAAATACGCTTTAGCGACTTCCCCGCTCTTCACGTTTAATGAATCAAAGAAGCCATGCTTGCCATATGCCCTCATTTTCCGAAGTTCATGTATATTTTTCTCTACTGCATCAGGAGCATAATCAAGTGCTAAAAAGGACGCGTGAGCCGTCACTGTGCCATCATCCTTATATCCTGATGTACCAAGCGGTGTTGCCGCAAACTCACTATAGCCATCCGGAGTGGCCGATGGCGAAAACCCCCAAACCGGGTATCCTTTTTCTTTGGCAAATGCAAGTTGAAGCTGTACATGTCGTGCATTGTTCAAGCCAAGTGCGTTTTTGCTGTATTTTTTTTCATTTAGTACCAGTCCGGGCATCAGGCCTTCAAACATGCTGCCGCCCCAGCTTGGTACATATTTTATTCCCTTGTATTCATAATGGCCCTCATATACAGGAACCCCATCATATTGGACAGTCGGCCCCTCAGGAATTTGTGATTGCCAGTCCCATTCCTTAGGAAGTGTGCGGAACATTTTCCACCAATGGTCACTCGGCACATCTCCCTTGCCAATAGCGATATAGCTTCCCAGCCGTGGTTCTGTGTAAAACATTCCGTAGTGGTGATCCGTTAACTTTCCGGTCACTACATCATATCCTCCCCTGAACTGTCCGACCTCAGGATCATAGAGAGTCGAATAATCCATTTTTTTCACAAGCCTGCTTGTTTGAGGATAAAGCTCTTTATAAGCCTGTCCGGTAGTAATAAGCCCGGCGGTCAGCCAACTGTTATCCACTTGTGAAATAAATTGGCCCCAATCGGTTTTCAAGGTTCCATCCGTGTTGTACCAATTATAGAACAGGCCATTCCATTTTTTCAGCCGGTCAAGGGTGTGGAGTGTGGTCTTTAGGCGCAGAACCGCTTCCTTCCTTGAAATCATGTGCATTTTTTCTGCCGAAATGGTACTGAGCATGTACATGGAAATATTGGTTGGCGATGTATGCTTTGCTTCTTCCACTTTTCCATCATTTAATCGGACAATATCGCTCGTCAGTCCCGTTGCGGAATCGGTATACTCTTCAAAGAAGCTGTAGGTATCATTTGCAATCGCTTTCAATTCTTTCAGAAAAGAAGACTTACTTTGTTCCGAGGCATGAACATCACCAACAGGCAGAGCAGAAAACAGAGCAAATATTACGGCAAGAGTATTGAAGGCAATTTTTTTCATGGGATCTCCTTTGCAAAATTGATTTCATCGAAACGTTTCACCACAATTTTAACAGAAGATACCCTTACCGTACATCCGCCTTCTGTTCCATTTTTCGATCTTAGATTTTTTCCCGATAACGAAAAAGAATCCGGCTCACGCCGGATTCTTCTGATTCGTCATTTATGAAGAAAGTCGGTCAACTTTCTGAATAAGCTCCGTCAGTTCTTGATGAAAAGCAAGCATTTTTTTCATTTTCTCTTCCAGCATGGATGCTTGCTCTGTCAGGCCTGCAGCCATTGCAGCCAGATCCTGTTCTTTATCCTCCTGTTCTGAAGCCTTCTGATAATGAAATTTATGAGAAGTGACCCGCTCCTTTAAAGATAAAAACTGCTGAAGTTCCTGAAGGGAAAAACCGAGGATTTCTTTTGCATCCATTACCCGTTTGATATGTTTCACATCATCTTCGGTATACAGCCGTATTTTCCCATGGCTTCGCTCAGGTGTCCGAAACAGGCCAATCTCTTCATAATAACGGATGGTTCGTTTTGTAAGACCTGTCAACTGAGCCACTTCATCAATTTTCAACCTTCTCATTTGCCTCTCCCCTATCTCTGTCATTATCTTTTAAGATTTGGGTCAGATCGGTACAAATCATGGCTGCCCCTACAATGTTCCCTTTTGAATCAAACAAAGGCTTGCCGAATATATCATACGTATGAAGCCCGTCTGATAACGAATAGGGAATGGTCTTTCTCAAAGGAGCCTTTGTTTGGATCACCTGTCGTTTTAATTCCATAAATTCCATGGAGCCGGGATAGTAACCCAATTCATCGTCACGTTTTCCAATTGCAGAAAATGGCGCAAAATCAGGCGGCGGATTAAAAATCCACGTATACCGTAAATCCAGATCGCACTGAGCCACTGTTACCGGTGAATCTTCCAATGTGATATTAAAGGGCTCACTAAAGTGTTCGGAATAAAAATTTGCAGGATTGAAGCCCAGTACCTTGGAAATTTTAAGCGCAACCTCGGGGCTCGGGTGTCGTTTCATCGTTTCGATCTGAGCATAATACCCTCTGTCAATAAAAGCCGCTGCGGCCACCTGTGCCTGTGTCATGTTCTTTTCTTTCCGCAAATTCACTAACCATTTTCTCATTTGCTCACCATCTAATCTTGTATTAATTCTATCTTACGCAAAACCTCTACACACTTGACGTGGCTTTTAGCCACTATTAGATATTTTTTACTAGAAAATTAGTTAATAACATGTAATATCTAAATCTAGCCTTAATAAAGGTTTAATAGTATAGGTGTCTGCTTGTTTTTCTTATCTTTATATTTCTTCAACGTATGTATAAAACCCTTAAAAATTGATGTGGCGTTTAGCCACAGTAGGTATTTTTTCCTTAAACAACGGTTTTACAACAGATTTGTTAAAAATTTTAAAAAAAGAACCTGTAGAGGTTCTTCAAAGGATTATTTCTCTGTATAATACCCGCTCAGTTCTGTTGAAATGGTAGCAGCGCCGATTACACTTCCATCTTCCCCTAGTAATGGCTTACAATAAACATCGTAGGAGATTTGGCCATTTGATAAGGGAAAGGTTATAATCTTTCTGGCTGATCGCTTTGTTGAGATGACCTGTTGCTTTAATTCCATTAAATCTGCCGTTCCCTTGTTGACTGCAAGTTCATCATCACGTTTGCCGATCGCTTCTTCATTGCTGAAATCACTATGTGAGTTAAACAGCCACGTATAGCGTAAATTCAGGTCACATTGAGCAACAATTACCGGAGAATTATCCAATGCACTGTTAAATGGCTCGCTTATACTATCAGAATAAAAAACGGCAGGATGGAATCCAAGCACATTTGAGATTTTCGCCGATACTTCATAACTTGGATCTCGTTTCCCGCTTTCTATTTGGGCATAGTAGCTTCTGTCAATAAACGCCTCCCTCGCTACATATGCCTGTGTGAGTCCTTTATCTTTTCTTAGTTTTCCTAACCAATGCCGCATATATTTCACCGTCTATTTTTTTAGAGTTATATTAATAATAACTGACAACACAACGATTATCTGTGGCTAAATGCCACAACATGGACTTCCTCTGCCAAAAGACCTGTTAGAAAATCCTATACAAGTATATTTGCTCCCTCTTTTTTGGTCAAGAAAGTACAATAAAGAAGACGTCTACTCACAGAGAAAGGAAAGACTGTAGTATGTACATATCAACTGCACCGATTCAACTGACTTATGCAGATACCGACATGATGGGTGTCATTTACCATGGGAACTATGTTAAATTTTTGGAGCTAGGCCGATCCGCACTAATCGCTGATGCCGGCTTTGATTATCTTGAGATGGAGAAACAAGGCTACTATGCTCCGGTATACAACCTTGAAATTACCTATAAAAAACCAATTCGCTTTGGTGATCAGGTGTTTGTGAAAACATGGGTGGAAGAAAACAAACGATCAAAAACAGTCTATGGTTTTGAAATTGTAAAAAGAAATGATGACTGGGAACACCTTTGTGCAACCGGAACAACGACTCATATTGTAGTAAATGGAACAAACTTCCGGCCTGTGCCGTTTAACAAAGCTTTTCCTGAGTGGTTTCAAAAATATGAGGAGATTAAAAAACAATAAAGAAGGAAGACCTGAGATTTGGCCTTCCTTCTTTCAATCATACGATTCATCCTAATTGCCACCAGCGTTTCTTTTGAGATGCTTCAACCAACCGGGAAATCGCTTCTTTTGTTTCAGAAATTTGCTCTTTAATCGCCACCAGCTCTCCCTTTAATTCCGCATTCTGAAGGTTTAAATCATGCAGCTGCCGGGAAAGCCATTCCATTTCGCTGTCTGGCTGATCTTCCCCCAACAATTCGGTTTGTTGAGCAAAACCAAGATTTCCGAGAAGATTCTCATCTTTGAGAAGGGTTGCCGCCATCATCATCATGCCCCCGAGATCGAGCACCTCGTCGTCTTTTTTATTATTCAATACGCTTCCGGCAAGATTCATGATCCCGTTTATGTCGAGCGCTTCATTCCTTTCATCCATTGCCTCATCTTCCTGATGAGTGGGTTGGTTCTTTTCCTCTGCCATGCCGATCCGCTCCTTCTGTTCCCCATATGAATTGGGCTATTGCTTTACAGCCTATGCAAAACAGGCGGAGGATGTTACGGCATAATAAAGCAGCATTCCGGAATTACAGAATGCTGCTTTTAAACGTTTTATTCATGGGAGGCCAAGCTGCCCACCCGCTCCAAAAGCGGAGATGGATTTTCTACCAGGCTATTGAGCATAGTAAGCACCTCAGGGACGAAGCGAAGGTCCCCTTCTTCCCATTGTTCATTCCATTTTCTTAAATGCCGATCTGCGTAATGAACCTGCTCCTGCTTCTCCTCTTGCAGCAGTTCAATCACATGCAGCAGGATTTTAATATGATTTACTGAAAGCAAGTCCGTTCTGTATGAATCCTCGTTCGTGTATTCCGCTGCATCTCTAATAATATCTGCAATATCTGTTGCGTCGGGCTTATTGGGCTCGTATGTTACAATGCGTTTCATGCTGATCCCTCCTGCACCAAATTTTTTTAATTGGCAACTACACATGATAGGTTTGACGTTTTGCTCCCTTACTCCTTTAAATTCTTTTCGTATTATTTCGTACGATTCCGATCAAAAACCGCATCAGAATCAGGAGTTATTGGGGAAACAAAACGATAACCATCATTTCGTGTAGAAACCTATTTTATCGTTTTATCCGTTGATTTTCCAATCACAAGCATTAAAGAAATCAAAACAAAAAATCTTCTGAGAACAGGTCTCCGAAGATTCATATAAGGGGTACAACCATCATTCTATGGTTACATTTAAGCACCAAGAATTGCTGTTAATGCATCCCGGATAATTGCTTGCTGTTCAGGAGTTCCCAAGAGCACAGCCACTAACAACGCAAGCAAAAGGAGTAATGCAAGAACGATGGATACAAGATTGATAGACATTCCCTCACCTCCTCTTACAAGGATAATAAGGGAGGACCCTTATACCACATCTTATGCGATTCTATCAGGATCATCTTGTACAGACACCCTTTTTAATAGAAATGGGCTGTCCATTTTTTTACGCAGGCTCTTGACGATACCCCTTAGGGAAGGGCAAGCTAGAGGTAGAAAAGAAGGAGGTAGATTCATGAATTCTTCAAACCTGCAAGATATCAAAAAGCTTTATCGAACACTGATTAGTTCCTGGAACAATCGAGATGCTGTTGAAATGGCCGCACAATTTTTAAAAGACGGGGAAATGATTGGATTTGACGGCAGCCAGATCATTGGCCGGGAAGACATCCGCACTCACCTGTCACCGATATTCAACGATCACCCCACTCCTCCGTTTACCTGCAAGGTAAAGGCGATTAAACTGTTAAGCGAAAACAGCGCTCTTTTACGTGCCATAGCAGGTATGGTCCCTCACGGGGAAAAGGCGTTGAATCCTGCGCTCAACGCCCATCAAACCCTTATTGCTGTAAAAAAGGATAACACCTGGAAGATCCAGCTTTTTCAAAATACGCCTGCCCAATTCCATGGCCGTCCAGATCTTGTCGAACAAATGACCGAGGAATTACGTCATTCTCCTTCCATCCTATAATGCTTTTTCTGTTTTTGTATTCACCACTGCAGTGGATTTTGTAACTGCCGATACGACAAACAAGACAATCAAGTTCACGATCATGGCAATGATTCCTACATTAAAGTCCTGAATGGCCTGTGGCAGAAAAGGAAAAATGGAACCCACTGTTTTACCCGTAATGGTGATATATGTCACTGTTGCCACACCCGTACCAATACCGGCAAAGGCACCGGCTTTGGTCACAAAATTATTTTTCATCAAGCTGAACACAAGGGTTGGGAAAAGCTGAGTAACAAGACTGTATCCCATCAACAGAAGAGCAACAAGCGTGTTGCCACCTTTAAAGGTAAAGAAAACGGCGATAAGGGCAACAACCGGAACAAGATAGCGTGCTGTACGTGTAACTTGCGCATCGGAAAGATCCGGTTTTATCACTTTGTACACATTCTTGGCCAGAATGGTAGAAGCGGCCATTAGGATCATGGACCCAGGAACAAGCGCGGTTAAAATTCCCGCCGCTCCGATCACACCAATTACCCAGGGATCGAACGTTTGAATGGACAGTCTGAGCAGAGCAAGGTCTGCATCCGCCCCTGTCAATCCTTTCACCTGCAATATGGCTGCAAATCCAACAAAGAAGACAAACAGCAGTACAAGTTGGTAAATCGGCATAAAAATCGCGTTTTTTCTGAACACTTTTTCGTTTTGTGCTGAATAAATGGAGCCAAAGGTATGCGGCCACATGTAAAATCCGAGCGCGGTCAGAAGGACAGTTGTCACAAACCAGGATGGACTCATACCGCTGTCCGGAAGTGCCAGGAATCCCGGCTTGGCCGCTTCTACCGCCTCAAACATTGGCTGAATGCCGCCATAATAGTGTATTGGCAGATAAATTCCCAAGAATAGCACAACGACCAGAATGAGAATATCCTTGGCAACGGCTGTCCAGGCCGATCCGTGAATTCCTGAAACCATAACATAAATGGTCACTACCGCCAGGCCGATCCAGATCGCGACTGTAGGTGAAATCGTCCCGTAGGAAGATTCTGAAACGATGATGCCAAGCCCTTTCAATTGAAGAACAAAATAAGGAATCATGGCTACAACGCCAACAAGTGAAACGAGTATACCCAAATAAGGGCTCTTGTACTTGCTCACAAAAAAGTCAGATTGCGATAATAATCGATTCTCTTTGGCGTACTTCCAGATTTTCGGCAGAAGGAAATAGGACATAATATAGGCCAGACACCCGTACCCGATAATATAATAGGTTGGACCGCCTTTTCCATAAGCCCATCCGCTTCCGCCCAAAAACGTGAAGGTCGTATAAATTTCACCTGCCATCAAAAGGAACACAAAGATGGTTCCAAATCCCCTGCCGCCGACAGACCATTGCTCCAGGTCCATATCCTTTCCTTTCTTTGCCCGGATTCCGAGAAAAATGGACATGATCATCACGGCAAAGATTATAATCAATGCTGCATTCATTGTACATCCCCCTCCTTATTCCTTGGATCCAACTTATAGATGATCACCATGATAACGGTTGTAATCACTACCCATATCACGCAATAACCAAGTAAAAAAGGCATTCCAAAAATATACGGTGTAACTTTATTGGCAAAATATGTACCGCCGAGCAACCCGATAAACGGAATGAGCGCCAGCCATTTGATTAAACTCATGACAATCTCTCCTTCTTCTCTTATGAATTCAGCAGCTTAACTGCTGCGTGGGCAAAGATCCGCACCCCTTTTTCCAGTGCATCTTCGTCAATGGAAAATTTCGCATGATGATGAGGATATACCGCTTCTTTTTCCTCATTGCCTGCTCCGATATAAATAAAAGCGCCTGCTGCTTTTTGTTGAAACGCAGAGAAATCCTCTCCGCCCATATTCGGTTTCATACGGTCAACGGCTTCCTCTCCATAAAGCTCTTGTACCGTTTCTTCCATAACAGCTGTCACCTGTTCATCGTTGATGACAGGACGATATCCAAACTCATAACCAAACTCGTATCCTGCTCCGTGAGCTTCTGTTATGCCTTTGATCACCCGTTCCATGGTAGCTGGCACGGATTCCCGAAGTGAGGCATCAAAGCTTCGGACCGTTCCCATGATATCAACGCTGCCCGGGATCACGTTATGGGTTGTACCTCCGATAAATTTTGTGACAGAAAGCACGAGCTGATCAAGCGGATCCGTATTTCTTGAAACA
The DNA here is from genome assembly GCF_004127935.1 of Fictibacillus sp. S7. Classification (NCBI taxonomy): domain Bacteria; kingdom Bacillati; phylum Bacillota; class Bacilli; order Caryophanales; family Fictibacillaceae; genus Fictibacillus; species Fictibacillus sp. S7. Next base: position 1,695,225 of record NZ_QJKL01000001.1, read on the forward strand.
ATGTGCTGGAGGTTCGTCACGACTTGAGAAGCAACCGCAATGCTGTCCACGGTCTGATGAGGCAGCGCAGCGTGGCCACCTTTTCCTTTAACCGTAATCGTGAAGGTATCCGGGGCAGCCATCATCGCTCCGTACACAATTCCGATTTTGCCGATTTCCAGCGGTGCCCAAAGATGCGCTCCAATCACGGTATCAACACCATCCATCACTCCCGCTGCTACCATTTCCTCTGCCCCTCCAGGGAATAATTCTTCCCCATGCTGAAAGAGAAAGCGAATCTCTCCTTGAATCTCATTTTTTAATTCAGAAAATACAGAGGCTGCTCCAAGCAGCATGGCTGTGTGTCCATCGTGTCCGCAGGCATGCATCACTCCCGCATTAACGGAAGAAAACTCGGATTCTACTTCTTCGTGAATAGGAAGGGCGTCCATGTCCGCCCGTATGGCCAGCACTTTTCCTGGCCTCGAACCGATAATTCTGCCAACCACGCTCGTTTTTGTCGGACGCGACAGTTCAATGGTGCCAAATGACTTCAGTACATCGTACACAAAATTCGAGGTATTCACTTCTTCAAACGAAAGCTCGGGATGCTCGTGCAAGTGCCTTCTCCAATTCACTACGCTTTCTCTTACTTCATCCACCAAAAGATCCATTGATTTTGTCTGTACTTCCATGCTGATCACTCCACTTTTCTTGATTTTCTATCTGGATACTAACGATTCAATTGCCTTTTTTAATACATGTACCGCTTGTACACAATCATCCAGTGTGGTCCACTCATCCGGATGTTGACTGATGCCTCCTTGGCTTCTGACAAACAGCATGGCCGCAGGAACATACCTTGCGAGTACCATGGTGTCATGTGCCGCTCCACTGGGGAGAAGCACTGGCGTCAGCTTCATCTCTTCCACAGCCCGCAGGAGCAAATGCTGCATCTCCATTTGAATAGGGACCGGAGCCACATCAAGCGTTTCATTGTATTCAACCGCAATGCCATGCAATTGTGCTGCCTCATGTGCCTTTTGAATAATCCTTTCACTTAAAGTCGCTACCGACTCTTCACTGATATCCCGCATATCGACATATACGTCTGCCTGGCCCGGAATCACATTAATGCCGTTCGGGAAAACTTCCACTTTCCCCGCTGTTGCCACCGCTGTAGGACTTACCTCTTTCGGGATGCCTGAAAGCTCATACACAAACCAACTGGAAGCGACAAGCGCATCCTTTCTGTCGTACATGGGTGTGTTGCCTGCATGGTCTGCCGACCCCTTAAACGAAAACTTGATCCACTTTGGACCAGCGATGCCTGTTACCACACCGACTGGAACATCTTTATTCTCCAGGACCTTTCCTTGCTCAATATGGACCTCTATGAAAGCAGCGATCTCTGTAATATCTCTTTTTGCATCTAAAAAACGGTTGGCCGCCAGTCCGTATTCCCTGACCACCTGTTCAAACGGCTTTCCTTCTCCGTCTCTCAACTTGAGCTGCTGTTCCATTTCCAGCTCACCCGTAAAGGCTTGGCTGCCTGTCAGGCCACCGTTGAACCTTGCTCCCTCTTCATCCGAAAAGATGATCATTTCATAGGTTCGATGCGGCTGGTACCCGCTTTCTTTCCAGGCCTCTGCTACCTCCAAGGCACAAAGGACGCCCAACGGCCCGTCAAAATGTCCGCCGTTTGGAACAGTGTCCAGATGGGAACCAGACAGCACCACTGGCTCATTTGGATTGATGCCGGCAAAAACGGCAATGATGTTTCCTGCCTCGTCCTCTCTGACCACCAGGCCAGCTTCCTGCATCCAGCTTTTTACGAGCTTCTTCGCCTGTCGTTCTTCTGTTGAAAACCCAATTCTGCAGGATCCGCCGTCCGCGGTGACTCCGATTTCTGATAACAGAGAGAGACGGCTTGCCATCCTTTCCCCTGAAACCCCGGAATGATCCAGCTCATCCGAATAGTTTTCCAACAGTCGTTCTTTGAGTTTATCTTTTTGTAATACAGCCATATGAAAACTCCTTCGATTTGTTATTAGAAAGTATAGAATAGTCAGTCAATTATTAATATATAGAAAAAGGACAAAAAGGATTGTCCCTTTTTGTCCAATGTTGACAATTTATGAAGAAGCCAAGTACTCTCTCATATAAATGGCCATCTGCAGTTCAAAGATCCGTTTGCCCTCCATGCTGTCTTTTCCCAACAGTTCCCTGATATTCTGCAGCCTGTATTTGATCGTATTCAGATGAACATACGAAGCTTTCGCGGTTGACGTCATATTCTGATTGCATTCAATATACGTTTTTAAGGTTTTGAACAGCTCGGAGTCATGTTTTTCATCATAAGACAGGAGCGGCCCAATCATATCGGTGACGAATTCCTGCAATTCATCTCTTTCGTGTTTTAAAAAAAGACGGTAGATTCCTAGATCTTTATAGGAAAAAATGATTTCGTCATTATTCGTTGAGCGGATGTACTGGGCACAACGCTTGGCATCGCGGTGAGAGCTTTGAATTTCCGAGATCTGCCCGAAGACCCTTCCAAGCCCCGCATGAAAAACAAACGTCATAAGCCCCTGAATTTTTTCGTTAAAGTTCTTGAAAAATCGTATAAACTCCTCCAGAATTTGACCTTCATTTCTTGAGTCATTGATGATAACGAGCAAGTCATACTCCATGTTTCGGTCCAATATCAAAACTTTATCGTGTAAATTTTTGACTTCCCGGTATAGCAGCCGATTGAACACCTGCCTTTTCCGGTTAAGTTCATGGAAAGGCAGAAAATCATTGGAAATTAGGAGATTAATGCACAAAAACCGGCTTTTTTCCGAAATGCCCACAAGACTTCGCTGGGGGAGAGAAAACATATCTATTCTTTGATCGAACAGCTGTTCAAGAAGATACCCTTCATAGTTATAGAGATCGGTTCTTATGCGCTCCTGCCCCATCATCTCACGGGCAAATAAACTGCAGCCCAAATCAATCGCAAGCTGATCAAGTGTGTCCAGATCTATGGCAAATACAACGAGAATTCCGATGGTGATGGTATCCGTTTGTATAGGAAACATATAAAAAGCAGTCCCGTCTGCTTCATGCCGGGTGGAGATCCCGTGAAGATTATACATAACATCTTTTAGTTCTTCTCCGTGATGGACTCTGAGTTCATTGCCTCTGTTTTCTGCTTCATCTGAAGAACTTGCCGCGATCTCAAGGTGCTCATTATACACACAGGTTTCTTTTTGGACGAGCCGCGAAAGAGTCGTGTTGATTCCATTCATCCCTGTATGGGACAGGGAGGCTGCAGCCATTTCCGAGTGAATGCGTTCTGATCGCTCCTGATGAGCAAACAGACTGGCATTTTCAATCGCGATGGTCGCCTGCGCCGCGAAGGTTTCCAAAAGCAGAAGATCACGTGAATTGAAATAAACCTCTTCAGAAAAACTGTCGATGGTCAGCACACCAATACAGCCTTCCTTGGACAAAAGCGGTGCACAAATAGTGCTCACCGGATATTGATGGGCACCGACCGCTTTATTGAACAGATTCTGATTCTCGCTTTGGATATTCTCCATCGCCCGCGTTGTATCCCTCATATGCCGGAAGATTTGCCCCTTTTTTGTACTAAAGGTTTTACCCGTCATCCCTTCATGCACATGGAGCGCTATTTTTTGCAGGTACTCCAGGTCAAAGCCGATCCCGCTTTTTACGACAAGCTTATTCCTGTTTTCATCATAAATGAACAGAATGCCGGAATTCGCTCCTTCAATCACCCGTACGACTTCCCGCATGAGTTGATGCAGCACCTTGTCCAGATCCAGCGTGGACGTCAGGACACGGGCCGCATTGATTAAACTCATTAATTGTTTTTCCGATTCCAAAAGCGGGCACCTCCTTCACTCAATAAATAGCTTGTCACTATTATAGGCAAACTCGGCCGCTTACGGAACCTTCTTATGCCAAAGACTCTTGTTGCTTTATTTCTTCTATAGAAACGTTCTTAACTAATGAAAAGAGAAGACAGCCCCCGATAACCAGCAAGCTGCCGGCTCCCTGTATCCATGTCAGTTGCTCACCTAACAGGAAATACGCAAGTACAGACGTAAAAACAGGATTGAAATTCAAAAAGATTCCCGATGCACCAGCCCCGAGCTTTTGCACTCCAATATTCCAAAAAAGCATGCATAAAACCGTTGAGACCACACCTGTATAAAGCAGAGATACGGTAAAGGAAGCATTCCATTCTGTTACCGTAAAGTCCCCCGCATTAAACGGGAGTAAAATGATCAGGCCGAACACACCGGAATACAGCGTACAGATCAGAGGAGAAGCTTTCATCGTAGCCCACTTGCTGAATATCGAATAGATTCCCCAGATACATACGGCTCCCACCATCCATAGATCACCTCTGTTAAATGTCAGGGATAGAAGAGAATGAATCTCTCCTTTCGTCAAAACGAGAAGAACACCTAGAAGTGATAGAAGCATGGCCAGAAACTGCAGCTTATTCAATCGTTCTTTTAAGAACACAGAAGAAAATACGGCAATGGAAAACGCATTTAACGTAGAGATTAACCCTGCATTGGTAGCCGTTGTTTCATGAAGTGCCACAAACTGAAACACATTAAAAAGAACAACGCCCGTCATGCCCATCAAGAAAATAGGAATGATCGCTGCTTTTGGAGGCAGCAGTCTCTTTTCTTTCCGCCATACAATCGGAAAAAGACATACGATCGCAATCATCCACCGTAAACTGGTCAATGTCATTGGCGAAGCATGACCGATCAGCGATTTACTGATTACAAAGTTGCCACCCCAGAACAAACTTGTTAACAGAAGTAGCCATACATAGATCTTTGACACAACGAAACACTCCCTGCAAATCATTTATTTAAAATGTTAACACGAAATAACAATTTGGATAATAATATTTTTAGTAATATGGTATAATTAAAATAAAGTTCATAATTATATCTAAATTTTTAAATTATATTAATCCCAAATGCCGACCTTACCTATTTCTGCTAAATAAAATTAGGAAGTGAAAAAATGGATGAAATCAGAGCGTTGGACAGCGTGGACCTGCAGATTTTAAATATCCTGCAAACAGTGAACGGGATCAGTAATGCCGAGCTTGCAAAGCGGATTAATTTATCCCCTCCGGCTGTCCATATGAGGATTAAACGGCTGACCCAGGAAGGCTATATTGAACGCCAAGTCGCTATTCTCAATCAGGAGAAACTCGGGTTCGACTTGCTCTGCTTTATTTTTATCAGCACCAACCTTCATCAAACCGACAAGCTAGAGGTGCTGGAAGCGGCCTTGCATGACATGCCGGAAGTGCTGGAATGCTATTGCCTGACAGGAGAATATGATTACCTTTTAAAAGTTGCCAATAAAGGGCGCAAGGATTTGGAAAGCTTTATAAAAAAATTAAACAAGCTTGGCATTTCTCGAATCCAGACCAGCCTGGCTTTAAAAGAAATCAAGCATTCCACCACGCTTCCTCTTGGAAAAAAAGAGTAAGACTTTCGCAGGTTATTTCATAAACTTTAATGCTATAATAGCTAAATGTTAGTTAAGAGCGAAAGAAGTGGATGTTAGTGGAACGTTGGAAAAGAAATATGTGGGTGTTATGGATCGGTGTATTTTTCACCTCGGCCAGTTATTCAATGGTCATTCCGTTTTTGCCTCTCTTTCTTCTGGAGATCGGTGTGCGTGAAAATATCGAAATCTGGTCAGGAGTGTTGTTCAGTGCCGCTTTTTTAGCCGGCGCCATCTCTTCCCCTTATTGGGGTTTGCTTGCGGATCGGTATGGCCGAAAGCCAATGATCATCCGCGCAGGAATTGCACTTTTTGTGATTTATACGCTTACCGCCTTTGTTACCAATGCCTATGAGCTTCTGGCCCTAAGAATTATGCAGGGGCTGTTGACCGGATTTATACCTGGTTCCATTGCATTGCTCGGAACCAATACCCCCAAAAAACATGTTGGCTACGCTCTGGCAATGATTTCTACGGCAACGGCTTCGGGCGGGATTGTTGGCCCGTTGCTTGGTGGGGGTATTTCAGCGCTCGTCGGAAACCGGTGGTCCTTTGCGAGCGGTGGTTTCATGGTGCTCATTTCTACCCTGCTCGTCATCTTCTTAGTGACTGAAGACAACTTTACTCCCAATAAGGTGAAAGGATCGGTTACGAAGGATATTAAAACCGCAGCTTCTAACCGCCCGTTTATGATCGTATTGCTGCTTACGATGGTCACCGTATGTTCTCTTATGACCATAGAGCCTGTCCTTCCGCTGTATATAAAAAAACTGGGAAGCGCTGAGCATAATGTCTCTTTTTTGGCGGGGGTTATCTTTTCGTTGCCCGGGATTGCCAGTGTCTTGTTCGGAGCCTTTTGGGGCAAGCTTGGAGACAGAATCGGATTTCGCACCGTATTGATCATCGGGCTGTTTGGCGGCGGGATTGGTACTCTCGCTCAGCTGCTGTTTCACGACATCTGGGGATTTTCCATCATCCGCTTTGTCTACGGCATTTTCTTCTGTGCGGTATTCCCCGCCATTAATGGCCTTGTCGTAAAAGTAACACCTGATGATTTCAGAGGAAGAGCCTTCGGATTGAACCAGACGGCCAACCAAATCGGAGGAATGATTGGTCCAATGCTCGGCGGATTCATCGGAGGCATTTTTACCGTTCACAGCGTTTTCCTTGTGACCGGAGTATTTCTCTTGATCGCAATGGCTGTGGCATGGCGGTCGGATTGGCAAAATTCGAACCATCAAAAGCAACAGCACTCAAGCAGTCCCTCTTTTTCCCAAAACCACACGAAATAGAAACAAGAAACAGCCCCTTGATCGTTTGATTAAGGGGCTTTCGTCTGGAGAAATTTATTTCGGTTCAAACCATAACTTCTGTTTGTCTGTTGGATCGCCATTGTAGTTGACGAGGATTTCCTCTCCGGCTGCAATGTCTTCATAGGCATAAAACCGAATAACCAAGTCCTTCTTTTTTAATTTATACCTGGCATTTGGTTTGTACGAATGGTTAAACAAGGATCCATATCCCAAAGCGATTGCGTATCCGTCATCCCAATTAAATACGTAGTCTGCCAATACCGTTTTCAGCATATATTTGCATTCTTCTTTCGGACTCGCTATGACGGGAGCTTCATGAATCAGCTCTCCTTTTTTTATATCGCGGGTTGCAAATATACCTCTGCCAAACTGTGAACGCCCTACTTTAATCATTAGTTCACAACCCTTCTCTTTTCCCGTGATACCCTATACTATTCCTTAAGCAAAGGTCAGGTACGGAAATATAAGAAAACGGGCCCTCAATTAAGAAAGCCCATCAGGAAGGTGCATCAAATAGTTTAAAGGGTTCCAATTGCGCGGGAAAAAGCGGGGTGAACTTCGGATCATTTTGCAATAATTCGGATACCGTTACGCATTTAAAACCCCGTTTCTGCAGTTCGGGCAATACAATCTTCAATGCTTCGATCGTTTGCCTGCGGTTCCCTCCGGAGTCATGCAGCAAAATGATATCCCCGTTTTTCACATTGGACAGAATATGGCGGGAAATGGAGCCTGCTCCCGGATTTCGCCAGTCTTTTGGATCCTGATGCCAGGACCACAAAATGATTTTGTATCCTTTTTTATTTGAGTACTTGATGATTTGTTTATTCAGGTTTCCACCTGGAGGACGAAACAGCTTCACTTCGTTTTTCTGTACTTTTTCAATCAGCTTTTCGGTTTTTGTTACTTCTTTTGCAAACAGCCTTTTGGAAGCATAGGAAAAATTGTGGGGATGTGTGTACGTATGATCCCCCAGCTCATGGCCTTCTCTTATTTCGCGTTTCACGATTTCCGGATTCCGTATGATGTGCTTGCCAACAACGAAAAAGGTTGCTTTTGCATGATATTTTTTTAGAACATCCAGAATCGCCGGTGTATACAGAGGGTTTGGCCCATCATCAAACGTTATGGCCACTTCCTTTTGTGGAGAGGGAACATCCCAGATTACCAGCCCCTTTTTTTCATAATATTTTCGTTCAATTTTGTAAGCCTGTGCTGTATCCGGAAGCTGAAGCATAAGAATGCTTGCCGAAACAACCAGCATGAACAGGCAGTTTAGTGTCCGTTTTTTCATCGCAGCTTCCTCCATCCTGCTCGCTATTAGTATGAAGCCAAAGCAGCAATATCATTCCAGCGTAAACACAACCAATGAAAGAACACTAAATAAACCCTGGTTGCATCTCAGCTCCCAGGGCATTACGGTTATATGTTTATGGCAAAATAAAACTGCGGGAATAGGGTGTTTTTTTCTCTTTGATCCGCAATTCCAATACAAAACGATAATGTGTGGCACGATGGATTTTTGTTTCAAGGGCGCTTTTCCCCTGGTTGACTGAAATGAAGGTGTCATTCGAAAAAATGATGTCTGAGGTGTCTGGCGAGGTGGGTTTGACCTGTTTTACATGAGCCTGGGCAATCCATATGCAGGATTCATTATCTGGTGATTCCAGAGGTATGAAGAAAATGCCCAGATGCTCACTGATCAAAATCGGTGCCCGTTTCCGGTAACCCATAATGGCAGTAGCCCCATCCTTTCTGCCCCGGTAGCTTGAACCATAATAACGGCAATTATACTGTATGACACCTTTAGGTTTTTCACTTGTTACCAGTGTTTGATGTTTTTCAAGAACCTTCGTAAGTAATTCTCCATACTCCTGATAAATAGGAAGCAATGCCATGGTGTCTCCATGGATTTCGTACTGATTCCCCTGATTTTCTGCCTTTTTGTCCATAAACCCGTTCCCCTCTCACATTTGGAAGTAATCCAGCCCCCATTGGTTACTCCTCTTGAATCCAGGTTAAGACAATCGCATCCCTCCTTCTCTGCGGATATGTTTATCCACTTTCTTTAGTATAACAAAAATTCGGAATATTTCTACATTATTTTACAAATTTCTGTGACAAAAGACGCGTTTCTATAGTCCTTCTTTTTATTTTTGCTGAAGTGTATCTGCCTTTTTGATCTGCTCCCATTGAATCCGGGCATCTTCTTTTAACTTTTTGTTGGTGGTTGTATTCAGATCCTGTACCGTCGCCCGTACAAGGCGCTTCCCCTTAAAATCCATGAATTGGATGATAACATCATTGGTCATTGCCATGCGTTCTTTATACATGAAAAAATACCTTAATTCCTCTTCCATTTGGTTCCCTCCATCAAAACAAACGTATGTTCCTATTTTATGTTGGCCGGATGAAGATTACAATATAAAATCATTCATTATGAAATGGTAATGAATGGCAGGATTAAGAACGCCATTGTATATTTTGCATCCGCTTTTTTTGCTGCAGTTTACCATAATCGTGAAATGGCTTGTAAATGTTAGATTATAGCGAGTATTTCCCTATTTAAGGCGGGTAACCAGTTGACCCCCGCGACTATTTTAGCCAAACGGTTAGAAACCGTCCTAAAACGGGTATTTTTCAGAAGACGGATCACTAAAAGGGGGTATTAAATCCATTGAAAAAAGCCATGATCATCGTAAATCCTTCTTCAGGAAAAGAACAAGCCATGGAGCTCCTTCCAGAAGCTGAAAGGGTTCTTCAGACGTTTCATGATGAAGTTCTGGTCTGTGAAACTAAAAAGGAAGGCGACGCTGCTGCATTCGCCAAGAATGCCTGTGAGCAACATTATGATACTGTACTATCAATGGGCGGAGATGGAACGGTAAATGAAGCGGTAAATGGCCTGGCCGAGCAGGAACATCGGCCACATTTTGGCATCATTCCCCTTGGAACGGTCAATGACTTTGCGAGAGCTCTTCAAATTCCGCTTGATGCCGAGGAGGCCATAAGAATTCTTCCTTATGAAAAATTCAGAAAAGCCGACATCGGCAAAATTAACCATCAATACTTTATGAATGTCCTCGCTGTGGGAGCGATTGCTGAAGCCTCGTATAATGTAAGCACTGACCAAAAAACAAAACTTGGTCCGCTTGCTTATTTTGTGGAAGGCATGAAAGCACTGGCGAATAAAACGCCGTTTTCATTAAAGATTTCCCACGACGAGGGAACTTGGGAAGGAAATGCCTACCTTTTGGTCGCCGCGATGACCAACTCTGTCGGTGGCTTTGAAAAGCTTGCTCCCCAGGCTGAGGTGGATGATGGCAGACTTCACGTATATATCATAAAAAATATTTCACTACCCGGTACCCTGAAGCTTTTTCCAAAATTATTCAAAGGGGAACTGCAAGAGCATTCCGATGTGACATACATACAGTCTTCATCCCTTGATGTATCCTCTTCCGAAACGATGGCTGTCAATATTGACGGAGATGAAGGAGAACCCTTGCCTTTTACCGCCTCTGTCCTCTCCCGCCACATTTCTGTTTTTGTTCCGCCCAACGAAGAGGAAAAGGTTTGAAACACGAACCGCACGGATATTAAGGAAGATAAGGAGGCGGTAAATAATGAGTGATCCTATTGCGTTAACCAGCATTACCATCTTTCAGGATGACACAAAAAACAAGGTCCGCAGAGCGTATATCGGAGAATTTCCTGATCCTGTTTTTTATGGCGTACATGGCGGAGTTAAACAATTTTACGGTGTGGATCCTGAGGTGGAATACCCGTCCACCCTCGACCATATTGTTGCCGCTGCCGGTGGCTGACTGACCGGTACATTAGCAGGCGCGCTGGATGCGCGTCACATACCAGCATCTCCTGACACATTATCCGCTAACGTCCAAGGCATGATTGAGGCGCCGGAGGGTGTTTTGAAAATCACAAGAATTTCATGCCACTTTAACCTGAAAGTTCCCCAGGGCAAAAAAGAAGCAGCGATTCGGGCTCTCTCCGTTTTTGAACGGAACTGCCCCGTGGCCCAAACCCTTAAGGGAGCTGTAGCCATTGAAAACACCTGGGACGTTGAAGAACTAAGTTAAACAACCTGTGTTTAAATCTAAAAATGCGGGTAGAGTATAGTACATTGATTAATTCATCTAACGGGAGGGTTTATCATGGCACAAAATAACAATCGATTTGGAAATGAAGAGCGCGACCAATATTTCGAGGACCGAGCAGGCACAGATAAAGCCCACTTCCATGTGGTTCCTCATGAACAAGAAGGCTGGGCTGTAAAGAAAGAAGGAGAAGACGAGCCAGCACACACAACCGGCTCCAAATCCGAAGCGGTAAAAGAAGCCAACCGCATGGCGGAAGAAGCCGGCACCATGGCCATCATCCATAACGAACATGGACGAATTGAAGAACAGCATAACTATGAAAATTAGAAAAAAGCGGTGGATTTTCAGCAATCCACCGCTTTTTTGATGATTTCTATGAAGAGGATACGGTTTCTTTCTTCCCAGCACGTTCCTCTGCCGCTTTAACAAAATAGGTAAACAATCGGTGCATTTCTTCGCTCACCTCGGTCATATCCTCGGGATGCCACTGAACAGCAACGATCCAATTTTTATTAAAGTCTTCACTTTCAATCGCTTCAATGATACCATCCGGTGCCTTGGCGGTAACTTTCATGCCAGGTGCCACTTCTTGGACAGCTCCATGATGAAAGCTGTTGACCGAAGTTTCGTTGCTTCCGATAATTTCAGCCAGCAATGAGCCTTCCTCGATCGAGATGGAGTGGGTCGCAGCGTCCCTTGCACCATCCTGATAATGTTTAATGACCTTTTCCATTTCGTCATACACGTCCTGGTACAGAGTACCGCCAAGTGCACCATTAAGCACCTGGATTCCCCGGCAAATGGCGAAAATCGGAATCTTCTGCTCCTTGGCAAACTCAATGAGATCCATTTCTGTCTTGTCTCTTTCCGGAATGACCTTGCCGAGATTTGGATGAGGTTCGGCACCGATTTGCTGGGGATCCATATCCTCGCCACCGCTGAGCAGAATACCATCGCACAGCGCTGCCCATTCCCTGGCTATCTCTTTATCTGCCATTGGCAAGATAACAGGCACTCCGCCGGCATTCATTACTGATGTTGTATAACTGTAATGAAGATAGGCCGTTTCAAGACCCCCAATATCCTTCGTGGAACAGGTGATACCAATCACCGGTCGTTTATTTTCCATTCTAGCAACTCCCGTTCTGTATTTGTCATACAGAACTTTACCCTAAATCTCTGCTTTGTGAACACGTAAATTTTATCCATTTAAAAACCCGCTTTCATAGGGGTTTTCCTTAATACCTCAAATTCAAGAGCACATCCCGTACAGCTTTATCTTCCATCACCATATCTTTATATTTTCTCGTAATTTCTGTTAAAGCCACATCATGGTAGAAGAACTCAGTAAAAAACTTTACAAGCGGCTTGGATCGCGTGCGAATCGCCTGCCAAACGGTATCTTCGATGCCCGCAAAGAGCATTTCCTGCTGATCAATAATAAGGATTCGGCTTCGTTCAAGCGTTCCATGCTGGGTATCAGGTAATAATGTGGAAACGTCGGGAATCACTGTGGAAAGCTCGCCGATTACGTGGATTTTGACATCGATACCATCGTTATATTTTTTCTCCAGCAGCGGTAAATGGGAACTCAGGTCATCGGACCAGCCGGAAAGAATAACAGACTGTTCAGCGCCATCCAGCATGCCTTTCATCAACGACTGAATCGATTGATTATCCTTCAACGTCCAGACCCTGTCGTCTGTTATGGTTTGTTTGCTTTTGGCCTCTCTCAGCTGCTGCACATTCGTCTCAAAATCTGCTTTAAGTTTTTCAATGGCAGACTCAACCGGCAATGCTGAATAGAGGCGTTTTTTTTCAACAGTTGACTCCAAAATCATTCCCTTTTCGGCCAGACGGTGAAGCACCTCATACACCTTCGCGCGGGGAACACCAGAACCCTTGACAACACCCGTGGCATCAAGGGGTTGGTCAGAGGTGACCAGCGATTGATACACCTGGCTTTCATATTGCGTAAATCCAAATTGCTGCAGCATTTTTCTAACTCCTTGCCTCAATTTCGTAAGCTAATCATACCATAGTGCCTTCCATTTTCTACACATCAGCATTTTTGTCTTGTTTTTCTCATAAATAATGTTACTATTACAGTGGTAACTTTTTAATAAAGGATGAGTACTTTGAATAAACGTGTTTACTTATTGACCATTGTTTCCTTTGTTGTAGGGATGGTCGAACTGATCATAGGTGGAATTTTAGACTTGGTCGCAAAGGATTTACAGGTCAGTATCGGGAAAGCAGGCTTTCTGATTACGGTCTTTTCTCTTGTGTTTGCAGTCGCTTCACCTGTGTTGTTGATGATGACGTCAAAGATTGAGCGGAAGAAACTGACGCTGATCTCTCTCCTGATCTTTTTTATCGGAAATGCCATTGTGGTCTTCAGCCCGTCCTACAGTATGTTGTTGATCGCTCGTATTGTTTCGGCAGCAAGCGGATCGCTGCTGGTCGTTTTATGTATTACCATCGCTTCATCGATTGTCTCTGAACAATATCGTGCCAGAGCTATCGGTGTGGTATTCATGGGAATCAGCGCTTCCCTTGTGCTCGGTGTTCCGATCGGACTAATGCTTGGGAACGCCTTTGGATGGAGAGCTCCCTTCGTTCTGATTACAGGATTAACGCTCCTTTCCATGGCAGGTGTTTATTTTTTTATGGATACCATGTTTTCAAAGCCAGCTGTTTCCCTTATGAAACAGCCAAGAACGCTAAAAAACCGCCGGCTGCTGTTCGCCCAATTAACTTCATTTCTCTTTTTGGCCGGACATTTGACGCTGTATGGATATTTAACGCCGTTTCTAAAAACAGCTCTGGGTCTGAACGGAAACTGGGTGAGCATTGTTTATCTCATTTTCGGCTGTGCCGCAGTAGCCGGAGGAGGTGTTGGGGGAACACTGGCTGACCGGATCGGAACACGGAAGTCCATCATTGGTTTTATTGTTATTTTTGGCCTCACCATGTTCGTCATCCCTTATACGACGTTTTCACTGCCCCTCTTTTTAAGCGTTATGGTGCTCTGGAGCATGCTGAGCTGGGCGATCACTCCCGCCATGCAAAGTTATCTTATTGAATCCTCGACGCCAGAAACATCGGATATCCAGCAAAGCCTGAACAACACCGCCCTGCACTTTGGAATTGCATTTGGTTCTGCCATTGGCGGCTTTGTCATCGAACAGTCTTCTGTTGAATCCAATGCGACCGTCGGCGGTTGTTTCATTATTATTGCCCTCGCTGCCGCTCTTATTTCCATGGCGGAACGAAAAAGGCGTTTATCCCCAATTAAACATCATATGTAAGGTGAAAGACACTTCGTTAAACGAGGTGTCTTTTTTAGGTATTCTCCCGAAGATTACGACTATATTGGTATAGTGACAAATAAAAGTATTGGGAGGATGCTTTGGATTTATTTAATAAACCAACTGTTCCTTTACAGAAAAAAGCAGCTGACATCCGAACGTTGTTTCCTGCCACCTCCTGGATTGTTTTTGTATCCCTGGTTTCTGCCATTACTGCCCTCCTGCAAACGGCAGGAGGAGCCATTCCTGTCGCAGGAATGTTCATCAGCCCTCTTTCCACGCTGCCTATCATTGGAATGACGTTAATATCTCGCTTATACGGGCTCTATACTTACACATTAACTATTATTCTTCTCGTATTCATTCAGCCTGCAGAAATATTAATATTCACGTTTACTACTGGTTTGCTGGGCATTGGCCTGGGCTTGGGGTTTAATAAACTGAAACGGCGCTTTTTCATTGCCCTCTCAGGCTGTATCTTTCTTTTTTCAGGTATGTGTACAATGCTTTACGGATTTTCATTTCCTCTATTCGGCGCTGACTTCCCTTATCCTAAAGACAGTATTCTATTACCTGGCCTCTGTTTGTTTTCTTTGGCTTATAGCTTTGCATGGACTGAGTTCACTTTGCTTATTTTGAAAAAACGATGGAACATTATACTTTAAAAAATTTGCAAATCACTACCCGGTGTTTAGGGGTGTTCTGGGCCATGCAGGTCACATATCAAAAAGGAGTTCCGAAAACGGAACTCCTTTTTACTAATCTTTTTACTTATTTCATCGCCTTTTTAATCACGTTGAAAATGTTCGTATTTTCATAAGTTCCTGCCAGCTGATCAGCTCCAGGTCCCATCGCGGTTAAAGGAACACTGACCCCGCCATGGCCTGAAGTCGTCCAATCCAATGTAAACTGATCGTTGGAATGAGCGACTGTAAATGGTCCATCTTCTTTGGAAATGCCATCTCCGCTCT
Source organism: Fictibacillus sp. S7 (assembly GCF_004127935.1). Taxonomy (NCBI): domain Bacteria; kingdom Bacillati; phylum Bacillota; class Bacilli; order Caryophanales; family Fictibacillaceae; genus Fictibacillus; species Fictibacillus sp. S7. The sequence continues at coordinate 1,710,476 of NZ_QJKL01000001.1, forward strand.
CGTCACTGCCGTTAACTTCCTCGATGGACAATCCGCCACACTCATGATCCGCCACTACGAGTACAAGGGTATCCGGATGTTTTTGCGCAAACTTTTTAGCCGCCTCAACCGATTTATCCAGTTGCTGTCCGGCTTTAATCATCAGCTTGCCGTTATTTTCATGAGACATTTCATCGGTGCCTTCTTCTTCAACCATCAGGAAAAACCCGCGTTTGTTTTGAGATAGCGTATCAATCGCTTTTTTTGTCATATCTGGGAGTGATACTACAGGATTGTAAAGGTCTCCTTCACCCTCCGGACGTTGTTCAAACATTTCTTCGTTGGCAAAGAGGCCAAGAATTTTGTCATTCTTTGTTTTCATTAGTCCGTCTTTATCTGTTACATATTTATATCCCATATGCTTTGCTTCGGCCACCAGGTTCCCTTGTGTTCCTTTGCTCTGCTCTTTAACATCCTTGGCAGGGTTATCCTGGAACTTTCCTGGGTTGCCTGCAGGATACCAAAAGTCTTCTCCGCCACCGAGCAGGACATCCACTCTGCTGTTTTCAAGGTATTGTTTGGCGATATCACTTTGTTTGGAACGATCCTCCACATGAGCACCAAAAGCAGCTGGTGTAGCATCCGTAATTTGGCTGGTGGTCACAAGCCCTGTTGATTTCCCTGCTTTATCCGCCATCTCAAGCACCGTTTTAACCGGTTTCTTATCAGGATTAACCCCTATTGCTCCATTATAAGTTTTTACACCGGAAGCCATTGCGGTAGCTGCAGCGGCTGAATCGGTTACCACTGAAGTCGAACTCGTATGTACATTACCAACGTAAGGCATCTTGTTCATACTGAGGTCGCCGGTCAATCCCTTTGTTGCCAATCGGATCGCTTCCCGATGAGAAGCTCCCATTCCATCTCCTACAAAAACAATGACATTTTTCGCCTTTTTTGGATTGGTATAATGGTTGCTGCTTTTTGCATCAGCTATCTGATTAAAACCAATGGACCCAATAAGTGCTAAAGATAAAGTGACGCCAGCGAGCATTTTCTTGTTTTTCAATTGGTACACTCCCTCATTCGATTGATATCTACTAGGTTAGACAATCATTGTAAAGGTAGTATGAATGTAAAATGATCGTTTTGTAAAAATTACCATACACTTTGTTGATTATATAAATTATTTATTAACGGACGTTTGAAAGAAATTGTTCGAGCGTACGGACCTTCCCGATTCTTGGAAAGATAAAGGAACATGAGGCGTCATGTGCTTCCTGGCTGAATGTAGTCATGGCATCCGTGACAAAAATCTGGTTATAGCCCAATTGGAAGGCTTCCCTTGCCGTGCTCTCTACGCCGATATTCGTGGCAATCCCGCATAATACAATCGTATCAATGCCCCGGCGGCGCAACTGAAGATCAAGATCAGTGCCAAAGAAAGCACCCCACTGCCGTTTGGTAACTGTGTAGTCTTCCGGCTGAACACCAAGTTCAGGAACAAATTCAGCCCAATCTGCTGTCCGTTCACCAGAAGGAGCAGGGGCATCGGTTACAGGCTGCAACGCGTCTTTTCCATCATGAAATGCCACATTGACAAAAGAAATGAATCCTTCATTCTCACGGAACAATTTCACGAGTGGAATCGTTTTTTCAACAACCTCTTTTCCCCCGGGCATCTGCACAATGCCTTTCTGCAGATCAATAATCACCAATGCTGTTTTATTAAAATCAAGTTGTAATGCACTCATCCCATTTCCTCCTTAATGGCTTCTTATTTTTCGGATGCATGAAGAAGCCTTGCATAATCCCGATCCGGTACCAGCCCTTCCTTTGCCGCACGGGTCAGAAGTGAAACAACTGCTTCGTACCCCGCTTGTCCAAGATCAGCCGTAAATTCATTTACATACAAGTTGATGTGCTGCTGAGCAACATCATGGGAAAGTTCACTTGCATGCTGCATCACGTACCCTCTTGATGACTCCGGGAATTCCCATGCAAAGGCAACAGATGAACGAATCCAGCTTGTAATGGATTCAATGTCCATGGATTTCTTGGCTATAATGGCTCCAAGCGGAATCGGCAATCCGGTGTCTTCTTCCCACCAGTTCCCCATATCTGCCAGCAGGTTAAGTCCGTAATTCTGATACGTGAATCGTGCTTCATGGATAACAAGGCCCGCATCGATTTCTCCCGCCTTTACCGCCGGCATGATTTGATCGAACGGCATAATCACGATCTGACCAATTCCGCCAGGTACATTTTGAGCCGCCCATAAACGGAACAGCAAATAGGCAGTTGACCGTTCACTCGGAACAGCTACCTTTTTTCCCGTCAGCATTTCCGGGCTTACCTGTCCCTCTTCCTTTACGAGAACAAGAGGCCCACAGCCGCGTCCCAGCGCTCCGCCACATGGAATCAAATCGTAATGATCCAGCACCCATGGCAGGGCAGCATAAGAGATTTTTAAGATTTCCGGGCCCTCATGGCGAGCGGCCAATCCATTCGTGATGTCAATATCGGCATAGGTAACATCAAACTCGGGAGCTCCCGGCACCAATCCATGCACCAGGGCATGAAAGACAAACGTATCATTTGGACACGGTGAAAAAGCAATATTCATTTTACTCAATTTAAAGTACCTCCATCATAACTTTACTTGCTGACGTTAATGCCCCGAGGGCTTCTTTCAGTTTCCATGCTCCACGATCACGGGGACCCACAGCATTGGATATCGCCCGGATTTCCAGTACAGGCAAATTGTATTCTCTGGCAGCAAATGCAACACCATAGCCTTCCATTGCTTCAGCAGCCGCATGGGGTTCAAGCTCCGCCAGCCGGTCAGCCGTATCTTGCGTGCCGGTTACCGTAGAAATCGTGAGAATTGGAGCAGTATGTACGGGCAAATCCGCATCTGCCATGGCAGAAGACAATGCGAGCACCAGGCTGCTCTCTGCCGGAATCCGTGTGGATGAGCCGAATCCCAGTTCATCTAAACTAAGAAATCCTTCAGGGGATTCGGCACCTAAGTCGGCACAGACAATTTCCTCGGCAATGACAAGGGAACCCACCTCCGCACGATCCGGAAATCCGCCCGCAATACCCGCATTGATTACCAGATCATATGTGTTGGCGTGCAATGCCTTCATGGTATTAATGGCTGCAGCGACCGGACCGACTCCGGCTAAGACCACATCAACCCTGTTGTCCTGACACCCTCGCTCTACGGCTTCTTTTTCCTGTTGTACAGAAGTCATCACAAGAATACGGCCATTTAATTTATTCATGTATTCGCCTCCTGTCTTTAAATGCTTTTCCCGTTGGCTGTTAAGGTAATCTATGTTGTTCTTGCAGAGGAGTCTCGCACCTTTCACTCCAATCAACTTGTCAAAAAAGATTTTAATACAAAAAGATCTCCACAACTACAAGCTTCCAGGAAAAAGTCCTCGTTTAAAAGGTAGCACTTAATCGTGTTTTCTTTCCACTTTGATGCTTTTTTGGACCTTATCCATCTGCATAAATTATACCGTTTGGAAGACGCTAATGTCGTATAGAAAATGATGGATTCGGAGGTATTGTCATGGATCATGTGGAAGGAAGCGCTTCTACCAACAAATACATACCTGTAAGCTCGGTCACGTCCGGGGAAGGAAAAGAAGTGGCACCTGGCCTTTACTGCTACACCAATCAAATCGTAAATTTGTGTTTTGTTGAAGATCAGAAAAGTAAAAACAGCTGGGTGCTGGTGGATGCCGGCATGCCGGATAGCACAGAAAAGATCATCGCAGAAGCAGAAGAGCGTTTTGGAAAAGAGACCGTGCCAAAGGCGATCATCCTCACACACGCCCACTTCGACCATATTGGAGGAATTATCGGTTTGTTGAACCGATGGGACGTCCCAGTTTATGCACATTCGCTGGAACTTCCGTACGTGACTGGCAAAAAAGATTATCCCAAACCCGATCCGTCAGTAGAAGGCGGGATGGTAGCAAGAATGTCTTTTTTATTTCCCAATAAAGCGATCAACCTGGATAAACAGGTGCATCCCCTGCCTGAAGACGGCTCAGTTCCCGAACTTCCGGAATGGCGCTGGGTGCACACGCCCGGTCACACGGAGGGCCATATCTCTCTTTTCCGTGAAGCTGACCAGGCATTGATTGCGGGAGATGCTTTTATTACCGTCAAGCAGGAAGATCTGTACAGTGTAATCACCCAGCATCTCGAAATCAGCGGGCCACCGCGTTACTTTACTCCCGACTGGATGGAAGCCTGGAAGTCGGTAAAAAAACTGCACTCTCTGAATCCCCATACCGCCGTAACCGGACATGGCCGGCCGGTCTCCCGGGAATGGCTTGACGAAAACCTTACGAAATTGGCCCGGGAGTTTGACCGGATTGCGATCCCAGACTATGGAAAATATGTGCAAGGCAACCAACTCGAGCAATAGAGAGTAAAAACAGGCTGTTTTCAGCCTGTTTTTCTTTTTGCCACCTCTTGTTCTGCTCTTATTGATGTAAAAAGAAAATAGAGGCCCGGAATGAAAATAACAGTTCCTGCTACTGCAAAACTCTGGCGTGTGGTAAGGTGCAAATATCCGGTGGAAGCAAATAATATCCCAAGAGGCATTGCTGCACGCATCATCAGCAAGCGTACGGCACTCAGCTGGGCAAGTCGGTCACGCTTTGCTTCCTGCTGGAACAGAGCTGAACTTTGGGCATTAAAGAGAGGAAAAACCAAACCGCCGAAAAGTTCGCATCCCCAGGCAAGCCATACGTGATCCACTGGAAACAGCAGTAAAAAAGAGAGTCCTCCTCCTGCCAACCCTGTATACATGATAACCGGATTCTTAGGAAGCCGGGACAGAAGAAGACTTCCAATCACATAGCCAACGGGGAAAGCACCGGAAAATACGGCATACTCCCATCGTTCTCCTCCCATTTCTCCCCGAATAAAAGGAACGCTTAGCACAAGTGAGGCTCCCACCGCAAACTGCACACTGGATGACAGCAAGGTCAGCTTTAGCAATTGGGGCTGCCGGAAAAACGAATGGTAACCTGCCTTCATTTCAGACCACCAAAACTTCTTCGTCCAGATGGCTGCTTTTGTTATTGATTGTGATTGTATAGCACTCAAAGCGAAAAAGCTGAGGAAAAACAAAGCAGAAGAAAGAGCATAGAGCACGGGCAGCGGAAAGGCGAGCAATAACAATGAGACAGCTCCTGGCGCAAGAAAACTCATGATCCTCATGGTTCCATCAAGCAAACCGTTGGCTTCAGCGAGCTTCCTTTCTTCGCACAGCTCGGGCAAAATGGAAAAAGACAGACTGGCATACACTGGCTGCAGCAAACCTAGGCTGCATTGAAGGATCACCAGTCCGGCAATCATGCTGGTATGTGATTGAAAAAGCCAGCCAGCCAAGGGAAGCAGATAGCCTACCATCCGAACCAGCTGAATAATTTTCAATGCCTTCCCTTTATTGACCTGGTTCAAGTAAGGAGCACTGATCCCCTGCAGCACAAGAGAAGGAATAAAATACACGAGCCACAGTGCTCCCATCCATTCTTTTGACCCTGTTAATTCGAACAGCAGCAGGCCATTAATGATTCCACCTGCTGCCCCTCCAAATTCCGAAATCATCTCCCCTGTCCATAGCGCATAAAAGGAGCGGGAATACCTTCTCATCCCTTCAATCCCAAGTACTCATTCAGTTTACCGGAAAATCGTTGGATGGTATCTGTATTAGCCCGGTAAACCCCTTTTTCAACAGAAACAAACGCTGCCGACTTCAAGATGGAGAGCTGATGATGAAGCGTGGTTTTGGAAATCTGAAACTGACCGCTCAATTCCTGAAGAGATAACTGCCCTTTCACAAGGGTAAGCAATAGCTTTAAACGAAGCTCGTCCCCTAAAGCTTTGTGCCCCCTGATGAGGACCGAAGAAGGCTGGCCGGATTCGGTTAAATATTCTTCGTTCACCGGGTAGAATAAAAGCTTTGTATCCACTGTGCGAAGCGAAAGTACCCATGGGCGGTACGAGACATGAGGCACCAGCTTCACATGCCAGACGGATGGCTCGGGTAGATACTCAGCTCCTCCGGTGACCCGTTGAATTTCATCCACCGGTTGTTCCCGGTTCAATCTCTGGTTTTCGTTTTCCTCAAACCTAAGGGCCTGCATCCATTTTTCCCATACCGGCTGGGTGCGGATAAAATCATGCCATTCCTTCGTCACTGTCTTCATTAAGGAAAGGATATCTTCAATGGCCCACTCTCCCAGCAGCCTGACATAGCCCTCCAGGTAGTCGTGTCCTTTAAAAAATTCTGCATACCGGGTAAAGCATGCTTTATCCGTATAGTTGAGCACAGTGTCTTTCCGATCGCCCTCTGTTTTTTGATTATGATAAGGAAGCAGAACTTCATATAAAGTTTGGTGTGATTCCTGATCCAATGCATTCAAAAAATCCTGAATAGAAATGGCACTCCAATGATTTTGAAGCAGCAGCATGCCGTACCATAAATTCGTTTCGTGTATTTCTTTTAGTGCCAGAAGAAGCTCCGGACTCATGGTCTTCTTCCATGTTTTCCATTGTTCATCAAGTTCAAATGTATGTCTGAGTTGCGCGTATGTATAACCTGAGATGCCAAGAAGGACCTCCCAAACCTGTGACGATTCTACCGTTACATTCACGGTCTCTGCCGGCTGGGAAGCTAACAGATAGTTCATGTTCATCACTTCCTCTCGTTGAGTGTTATTCTAAATTATACGAATAACAAATTCAATTATTTTCGAAACTAAAATCCAAAAAAGCACAAACACCGGGATGGCGTTTGTGCTCTTCGTGCGTTTACTGCTCTACTTTTTCTCTTTTTTGTTGAATTTGCTTTTTATGCGCGTGCGTATGGGCGGTAAAACGGTCTTCCTCGACCTGTTCGGACATTTTCATACCATGGGCGACCATGGCAGAAGCTACTTTTTTTAAGCCCATTTGATCTTTTTGATAAACGAAGGAAGCTCTTGTAGAAACAGAAGCGCCAGGCTCCGTCACATAAGGGACCACACGGTAATCCGCCTGCCATTGTGCAGGAGTTACACGGCAGCGGACATATCCTCTGTAATCGTTGAAGAATTTAATGTGCGGATTTTGTTCCAAAATATGATCGGTATCCTTACGCTTGTCTGCGCCGTTGCCTCCTGAAGTAATTGAGGTCCCCACAAATTCAACACCAAACACCTTTGAATTCGGATCATCAAAATTGATAAGCAGGTTGTTTGCCCAGTTCGCATGAACGTCCCCAGTCAATACGATCAGGTTGTTCAAGTTCTTGGATTTGACGAAATCAAGGACACGCTGGCGCTGCGCTGGGTATCCATCCCAGGAATCCATGCTGTAAACCGGTGCAGCTTTCGTCCCGAAGTTCCACTGCGAAAAGAAGATTTGCTGAGCCATCACATTCCAGTGTGCTTTGGAGGCGCTCAGATTGTTAAAGAGCCATTGCTCCTGTTCTTGCCCCATCAATGTACGTCTTGGATCCAGAGATTCCTCTGAAGGTGGCTTGTTTCCATCTCCATTCGCCTGATCGGATCGGAACTGCCGTGTATCAAGCACATTAAAGGAAGCCAGATCACCATAATCAAAATGGCGGTATAGCTGCATGTCCGGCCCGTTAGGTAAAGAAGACTTGCGAAGAGGCATGTGCTCGTAATAGGCCTGGTAAGCCGCAGCCCGGCGAATGATGAAGGCTTCCGGAGATTGGCCCTTTTCAGGAATATTATTTGCATAGTTGTTTTCTACTTCATGATCATCCCAAGTAACTACCCAAGGGAACGCAGCATGGGCGGCCTTCAGGTTTGCATCTGAACGGTATTGGGCATGACGGTTGCGGTAGTCATTCAATGACATGATTTCAGCACTGCTGTGAGTTCGAACATTTCCTGTCGCTGCTACATATTCATTTGGACCATATTCGTAAATATAGTCCCCAAGGTGGAATACCAGATCAAGATCCTCTTCAGCCATATGTTTATAGGCAGTATAGAAACCATGCTCATATTGCTGGCAGGAAGCGAACGCAAACTTGAGTTCTTTGACAGATGCACCTGGGGCAGGAAGGGTTTTGGTGCGGCCTACAGGACTTAATTCATATCCGCTCTTGAAACGATAGTAATACACATGGTTTGGCTTAAGGCCAGTGACTTCCACATGAACGGAGTGACCAAGGTCCGGTCTGGCGAGTTCAGTTCCTTTCTGGACAATATTTCTGAAACGTTCATCTTTTGCGATCTCCCATCTCACTGGAACCGCCTGGCGTTTCATTCCTCCGCCATTTAAGGGATCGGGTGCAAGGCGTGTCCAGAGCACCACGCCATCGGAAAGCGGGTCACCTGATGCTACACCGAGTGTAAAGGGATAGCTTTCGAACTTTGGAGCGGCGTTTACTTCAAATCCACCGATCGACTGTGCAAGAACTGCCCCGAGAGACAGCCCGGCAATTTTACCGGTTCCTCTAAGAAAGCTGCGGCGGTCGAATTTTTTGTTTTCATGTTCCTCAGTCAATTTCTTGATCAAATCCTCCACGTGCCTTTCGTCTGCCATAACAATTCCCCTCTCTTAATGAAAAAGTAGCGTACGAAAGTCAGTATAAAACGTGAATATGAATCTGCTATTAAGATGTGTAAACCTGCATGAAACAACAAAAAAACAAAAAAGGACAATAATCGCAGGACTATTTTCCTTCTCAGCAATTTATCCATTCAATTTGGTGGTTTTTATCGAGAAAAGAAAAATTTTCTGCAGTGGTTAACAGGGCTTAAGTCACACGTTTTTTAACATTCGCTTCAAAATAAACTAACATATGGAAACCAAATAACCACCAGGCAGTGTAGGCCACCTGGTGGTTATTGACCAAAATCTGTTGTTTATGAAGGTTTTTTTAATTCTATGACGTTGCTTTCCTGCTTCTTCTGTTTCTTCCTGTAAACAATTTTGGAAAGCGTAATGCTGAATTCGTATAGGATCAAAAGCGGGATCGTTACAAGAAAATCAGACATAAAATCAGGTGGTGTAATAAGAACAGCGACCACGACAAGACCAAAGTAAGCAAGTTTCCTTGCCTTGGACAGAAGCTTCGGATTCACCAGTCCAATCGATGTAAGAAACATGACGACCAGCGGGATTTCAAATAAAAAGCCAAACGGCAAGGTAAGATTGATCATAAACTTAAAGTATTTTTCCGATGTAAAAAACGTTTGAAACTGACCGTCTGACAGCTTCATTAAAAAATCAAGCACCATCGGATAAACCACAAAATACCCGAAGGAGAGCCCGGCAATAAATAAAAGGAAAAGAGCAGGGATATATGACAGTGCAGTTTTGGATTCATTTTTGGATAACGCCGGGCTGACGAAAAGCCACGTTTGATAGGCGGCCACCGGAATCGTCAATGCAATGGAAATGACCCCCGATATCATAAAATAGACCCAAAGAATATCACTCGGTCCCAAAACGGCCAGTTTGGCATCGAGATCACGAATCAGCCAATGGTAGATATCCTGAACGTAGATAAACGAAACAATGAAAAATACCGCGAACGTAAGCAGTGTGATAATAATCCGCTTTCGTAATTCTCCCAGATGATCAATAAGAAGCATTTCTGCATCTTTCATAATTTCACCTCATCATATAAGAGAAAGGAGATGACTGCTTTCCGCCATCCCCCGCTCTATTATTTTTGCTCTGCTTTTTCTTCCTTTTCATCAGTATTCATTAAGTCCTTGGCGGAATTTTTAAACTCTCGCAGCGTGCTTCCGAATGCCCGTCCAATTTCAGGCAGTTTAGCAGGTCCAAAAATGATTAACGCAATAACAAGTAGAATAATCAATCCGGGAATACCAATATTTTGGAACATAGAAAGCCCTCCTTAGAATGTAAATCCTGTAATGCCCTCCACAGAAGCCGCGGTTCGTCACGCTGATTCTCTATTTAACCCCTCCCGCTTATGTATCCTTCTCCTCCACCTTAAACAAAGATTATTGAGGCAATATAAAGAAAAATTTAACAAATTATAAAAACCGGAAGGAAGAGGATTTACATAACAAAAAAACCGCTGATTAAACAGCGGTTACTCAAAAAGCGGAACAGCCAGATCTTTTCCGTTCATGCTTAAAGCCGTGTGAAGCTGGCCCCTGTGATGATATGTATGTGCCAGGATTTCTAGCATCCATTCATAACGGGAATATGAAACACCCCACCAGGAGGTTGTCACTACTAACCAGTCTTCCTCCCGGTAGTGGCGAATGCTATCCTTCAGATATTCAAAGTTTGAAGTGAGCCGTTCCTTGATCTGTCCGCTCGTTTGAGGATCATGCCCAGAATAAAATTTCTCTATCTCTTTTTGACCTGTCTCATTCATGATTAACACGTCCGCTTTATAAATCGAGCTTATATGAGTCAACAACTCTCTTACATTTCTTTTATTTTGTCCTAAAGAGATATCCAAATCACTCGCTTCCATCGAGTCTATAAGATTAAGAATGGAACGATTAGCAACCTCCAATTGGCGGAGAATCGGAGTTATCCTATTCATATATATGATATCCTCTCTTTTTACTTTCGTGATTCTTTCGGCTGAGGATCGGCTTCCATCAAAAAATCTACCAGATGAACTGCCCGTACCTCTTTTTCCAGACCGGCTCGTTGAATGCCAAGTTTCATTTGCAAAAGACATCCGGGATTTGTCGTCACAATCGTGTCTGCTTTTGTTCTTCTGGTCTTTTCCATTTTAACATCAAGAATCTCCATGGAATCCTCATAGTTCACAATGTTATAGATACCCGCAGAGCCGCAGCAGCGGTCATAACCGGCCATTTCCCTGTAGGTAATACCCGGTATCCCCTCTAACAGTGCCAAAGGCTCGGATGTTACTTTCTGAACGTGTGTCATATGACAAGAGGATTGGTAGGTCACCCTCTCATTCATTGAATGACGAAATTCCAGACCATCAAGCTCCGTCAAAACGACAGTCACATCCCGAGATTTTTTAGAAAATTGTTCAGCCCGCCTATTCCAGTCCGGCTCATCTTTTAGTAAATGGTCATATTCAAAAAGCATAGCTCCACAGCCGCCCGCATTATTTACGATATAATCAACATTTTCTTTCTCAAACACTTCAATGTTTTGTTTGGCGAGTTGGCGTGCCTCTTCAAGCTTGCCCGTATGTGCGTGAAGTGCACCGCAGCATGTCTGGGCTTTTGGAATCACCACTTCTGCTCCGGCTCTTGAAAGCAATTCAATTGTGTTTTTATTGGTCTGATGAAACATACTGTCCATGACACAGCCGCTGACGAAGCCTACTCTCATTTTTGGATTACGTTTCGCCTTTACAAGGCGAGGCGAGTTTCTTCTTTCAAATGGGGAGGCAACTTTAGGCAGCACCGCTTCGAACTTGTCGAGATGAAGCGGAGCCATAGCGGTCATTCCCGATTTGCGAGCGATTGCCTGCAAACCTGTCTTTTGATAGAACCAGGTCGCATTTCCTATCGCATTCATCCATTTTCTCGAGGGGAAGAGCCCATTAAATATAAAGTCTTCTGTTACCTGCTGTTTTTTCGTTTTCTTTTCATGATCCTCCAGCACCGATTTGGCTCCTTCTAAAATCTCTCCATACTGTACATTCGTCGGGCAAACGGTTTGGCAGGCTCTGCACCCCAGACACTTTTCAATCGGTTCCCGCATGTTCTCCACACTGCTTTTTCCTTCAGCCACCATTTTCACCAAATTAATTCTGCCCCTTGGTGAGTGGGTTTCTTTACCCATCGTCTCATAGGTGGGACAAGCAGGCAGACAATAACCGCACTGGACACAATCGAAGGTCTTTTCATAATGCAGTTGTTTTTTTAACCGATTTGCAGCTTCACTCATCTCGCAACACCAGCTTTTTCCCCGGTTCAGGAAAAATCTTGCCCGGGTTCATGATTTGATTGGGATCCCATGCATTCTTCATACGCTTCATCATGTCAAGGCCAATGGGACCGACCTCCATCTCCATAAATGGAGCTTTCATCGTTCCAATCCCATGCTCACCTGAAAGCGTGCCGCCCAGCTCGATCGCTGCTTTAAAAATTTCCTCCACGGCCTGCTCTACACGATCCATTTCTTCCAAATCTCTTTTATCACAGATGATGTTGGGATGAAGGTTCCCGTCTCCTGCATGTCCAAATACGACAAGATCGACGTGAAACCGGTCCCTGATTTCTTTGAGCCGTTGAAACATCTCGGGAATTTTACTTCTTGGCACGGTGGCATCTTCTGAAACTTTCGTCGGTTTCTTCCTCACAATTGCCGGTGAGACCAGCTTTCTCGCCTGCCACAGCTTTGCGGCCTCCTCACTGCTGCCTGCAACATTGACAGAATGAGCCCCTGCCTCCCTGCAGATGAAAGCCACCTTTTCAATTTCTTCTTCGATTGCCTTCGGATGCCCGTCCAACTCAATAAGTACGATGGCTTCTGCGGTCACGGGAAGTCCTAAAGGCTTATACTCCTCCACGGCCAGTATGCACGCCTGGTCCATCAACTCCAATTTGGAGGGAAGGATTCCGGAGGTGAGCACTTTTGTGATGGCCTGTCCGGACGTTACCAAATCATCGAAAATGATCATTGCCGTCCTGTAGGCCTTAGGCCTTGGAACAAGCTTCAGCGTAGCCTCTGTTATCACACAAAGCGTGCCCTCGGAGCCAATAATGAGTTTAGTAAGGTCGTAGCCAGTCACATTCTTGATGGTTCTTCCTCCTGTCCTCATCACGTGGCCTTCCGGTGTCACAATCTCCAAACCGATGCAATAATCCTTCGTTACTCCATACTTCAATCCTCTAGGTCCTCCGGAGTTTTCAGCCAGATTTCCGCCAATGGTGGAAACATGCGAACTGCTTGGGTCTGGAGGGTACATCAGCCCCCATTGTTCCGCTTCTTCATCAATTCTGGCTGTTAATATACCTGGCGAGACCACTGCGATCATATCCTCGGGGCGAATCTCAAGCTTATCGTTCCACTGAGAACAGTCAAGGACAATTCCTCCATTCACTGGCAGTGGCCCGCCACTTAAAGAGGTCGACTGGCCACGAGGGTAGACAGGGATGCCCTCACGATTGGCAAGTTTCATTACTTTAGCCACTTCTTCCGTTGAGCGTGGCTGTACAACGGCATCCGGCATATACGTGCCAAACGATGCATCAAACGAATAACTCAAGCGGTCACTTTCTTCAAGCAAAACTCTATTTTCGCCAAAGATGGCCTGGAGCTCTTGTTCATGTGCAGATGTCATAACCTTCATCTTCTTATCTCCTCATGCCTTCATATTTCATAATTTTGCAAGAATAGGCTTAATTTTTTCTCAGCATTTCTTAAATGGATGGTACTTTGAACTTTTGCGAGTTCTGGCTCTTCCAACTCAATAGCTTCATAGATTCTGCGATGCTCTTGATAAACAGATTCCCTTTTTTGTTTGAGTTCTTTATTCGGTTCAAGCGTAACTTTTAGCGTTTTTTCATATAAATCTGCTAAATTCTCCATCATATGAATCATAACGGGATTATGAGTTGCCAATATGACGGCCCGGTGAAACGCAATATCATTTGTATAATGATTTTGATCCGCATTCAATGACCCGTATTCAAGTTTATCCAAAACATGCTTCATAGAAGAAAGCTGTTCCGTTGTCCGTCTTGTGGCAGCTAAATAAGCCGCTTCCGGCTCCATAATCTTTCTCATTTCAAATAAGTGCCTAATGCTTTCCACATCATCACTTTTCATATGAATACTGCGCAAGATTTGGGACTGCGTATTCTCTTCAATATAACTTCCTCCGCCTTGCCTTGAGGTAATAAGCCCTGATGCTCTCAATACACTAAGCGCCTCCCGGACAGAAATACGGCTTACTCCAAACTGTTTGGATAGTGCCATTTCTGTTGGAAGTTTGTCACCGGGCAAATAATGTCCCGACTCTATCATTTGCAGAAGTTCCCGAGAGATAATCTGAGATATTTTCTCTTTTTTAGACATGTCGACTCCTGGTTATTTTTTGTAATACAAATCTAAGGTGTTTTTATGGTTCTAAAAATATAAAACAGCCCATGAAAGGGTTTACAAAGGTTTCTTTAGCCTATATACTAATCTAAACATACATAATTTTCAAGTTTTTTCAACAAATTTGTATTACAAATTTGCAAGTTCTGAATTTGAAAGCACTAACTAAGGAAGAGTTACTTGTGACCTTTCTGAGCTCTGCCTCCTAAACTATTAACTCCAGCGATGGCGGCAGTAGGCGTTGCTGTTATTAACTCGATCGGAAATCTAGGCGGGTTTTTAGGACCCTATGCCATTGGTGCATTGAAGGATGCTACCGGGAGCACCTTTAGCGGTCTCGTCTTTTTAAGTACCATGATGATTGTTACCTTTCACATGCTGATGGTCATGAGAAGCAAGATGAATAAAGCCGCCACAGACCTAATTTCTGCTGAGCAGGAAGATATCTTTGGTACGTAAACGGTTGAAAAAGCTTCCCGGCAGCTTGGGATGGCTTTTTCTTTTTTATCCAATTCACCTGGCTTTAAGAAATTTTTCATTAATGGCCATTTTTCACACGTGTTTTGAAGTCGCTTAATGGGAATAACCATACTACATCTCTATTTGGAGGTTTGTACGATGAATTTCAAACATATCTTAAAACAAACGGACCACCGCCCGTTCCCTCTTCCTTCTGGCCCTTGGATCATGACCCAAAGGTGGAACCACCTTCTTTATGCCCATTGGCCCGTCCCTGTTTCCGTCCTTCGTGAAAAAATACCCTCCTGCATGGAGATTGATACATATGACAACCAAGCATGGATTGGCGTAATCCCTTTTTACCTTAATGAATTCCGTACAAGATACCTGCCCCCTTTTCCCTTTGCACATGCGTTTCCCGAGCTGAATGTGCGAACATATGTGATATACAAAGGAATACCAGGCATCTACTTTTTTAGTTTGGATGCCGGCAGCCACCTGGCTGTAAAAGGTGCCCGTTCCTTTTTTCATTTGCCGTACCGCTATGCCAAAATGAACATTGAGGTCGCTGAAGAACGTGTTCATTACTTGAGCAGACGGCAAGAAAATGAAGGTACAAAAGCAGATTTCCTTGCCCACTACAAGCCAGTATCAGCCCCTTTTTACAGCAATAAGGAGTCTCTCGACTATTGGCTGGCTGAGAGATATCGCTTTTATAACGAGCACACCAACAAACTGTATTATCTAGATATCCATCATCAGCCATGGGCTCTTCAACAGACAGAGGCTGAAATTCAGGTGAACTCGGTAGTCACCGCAAGCTCCGGCATTGAGCTGCCATCTACTCAACCTGTGCTCCATTATTCCAAAACCCAAAAGGTTCTATTTTGGCCCTTGCGCCAGATGGAACTTTAAAAAAGGACTATCCGGGAAATCAAGTGCACAACTGATTTCCGACAGTCCTTTTTACTATTTAGTGCACCAGGTTCTCCGGCGGAAGATAGGTAACTGTTGTGTTTTTCTTTATACGATCTTTCACACCCAAGGGTACTGGTATAAATGTTTCTGCCATCTCTACCGGCATCCATAATACTTCCTCAATCTCGTCAGGAAACTGAATTTCAATTTTTCCCCCTGTTATTTTCCCGGTAAACACAAAGAAAACCACATGATGTCCTCTTGCTTCAAAGAACTGCTCACTAATCCCAAAAACATTTCGCACGTCGATTTCCAATCCTGTTTCTTCTTTTATCTCACGAATCGCTGCTTCCTCCAGCGTTTCCCCATCCTCTACTGCTCCTCCCGGAAGCGTATAATAAGAGGATTCATCCCCAAAGTTTTTAACCATCAATATCTTTTCGCTCGTTTCATCAAACAACAAAACATATACTACATCAACTCGTTTCATGAGTAGACTCCTTCTCAAATGTTGGTCCATTTTACTATTCTTCAAATTGAAAGGAAGCCCTTCTTTCCACTAAAAAACCCACTCCACTGAAGTGGGTTTTTTATATTTTATTTTTTATTCACAAAGTCACGATCCAGGTCATGGTGAACCTGTGTCGCAGGTACTTCTGGTCTTGGAATATTGCCAAGAGGTTCAGGGTTCTCTAAATATTTGAAATCGCCTGTGCCATCCGGTGCACTGCCCGTTGCCCAAAGGCCTTCAGATGATTCTTGTCCATCAGACAGATTCCAGAATTCCAGTCCATGCTCCTGAGCTTCCATCTCCGCTTCCGGAGGGAATGAAGCCGGAACAACAACACCGTTCTTTTCTTCTAATTCAGCTACTGCGGCCATCCACTGATACTGGTGGTAACGGTCACGTGCCAGCATTTTACGGAACGTGGCCCTTACGCCTTCATCCGTTGTCATATGATAGAGTCGAGCGACCTGCAACCGGCCCTGTGTTTCCGCATGCAGGTTTGATCGCATGTCCGCCAGTAAATTTCCGCTCGACACAATATATGCCCCACTCCAAGGAACACCATTTGAATTAATCGGCATTCCGCCAAGACCGCTGACGATCAGATGCTGCGGATCGACGCCACCCATAATGGCTGCCAGTTGCGGATCCTTTGCGGCTTCTGACTGATCCTCTGGTGTAGCACCATCCATCAATTGGCCGATGAGCGCACAGAGCATTTCAACATGTCCGATTTCCTCTGTACCAATGTCCATCAGCATATCTTTATATTTCTCATTGCCTCTGCAGTTAAAGCCTTGAAAGAGGTATTGCATCATGACGGTCATTTCTCCAAATTGGCCGCCGAGCACCTCTTGTACCCTTTTCGCCAGCATTGGATCTGGACGTTCAACCTTTACTTCAAATTGCAGTTCTTTTTGATGTCTAAACACTGTTCGTCCTCCTTTAAAATGGGTTTATTTGGTTCCACGGTCAAATTACCCCAATCCTCCGAAGACAAAACTAAGGATTCACCTGTTCTTAGTCAGATTTTTGAATAATTCCCAGAGTTCCAATAAACACTAACGATAGCTTACAAGGAAGGATGCAGGACATGGAACAAAAAAAGAACTCAAAGAGCAACAGCGAAGAAGTTGCGAAAAAAAACTATGAACCCTCTGATTACAGCAGCCAGTCGGAAACTGATCAAGGCCTTGCCATTACCCATGAGCAAGTTAGTGATGATTATATGGAAGGTACCATTGATGGTGTAATGGAAAACGTCGAGGGGAAAGATATCCCGCTCCAAGGCAAAGGCCATGACATTTATAAAAAGAAATAAGAAACGACAAAAGCCTGCAAACATCACCAATCGATGCCTGCAGGCTTTTCACTTTAATTTCCCAAACTCTTGATGTCCTGGTAGATCTGATTAATGTCGCTCACCTGTTTCATGAGGGGATGGTCCTCGATAAAGGAAGTATCCAGCTTTCCTTCCTTGATGTTTTTCAGGTACAGATCAATTCCAACTTCGAGCGACTGGGCTTTAGACTCCATCTGTCCATGCAGCTCCTGCAGGTTATCCGGAGGTGTCAAACCGCTAAATTCCTGAACGTCTGATTTCATCTGTTTCAACTGGCTTTCCAATTCTTTTTGTTTACTTTCATCATTCACTGCCTGCTTGACAAGGTCTGTCGTCTCACTGCTGAAAGTGGAGACTTCCCCTGCAAACTCTTTGGCCTCTTTTACATAATTGACTGTGTTGGCTGTATCTGTAACGGCTGAACACCCAGTAAGAGCAAGTAATCCTGCAATCAGACTGATCTTTTTTAAAAGCATACTTTTCCTCCTTGGCTGGTTTCATCCTCATAGATCCTTACGTAACAGCTTTAGGTTAAGTTTCATTTATAGAAATTTGACACAAAAAAAGAAACTTCGTTTAAAGTTTCTTTTCCGCTTTCCTATTCAGGATGGAATACAGCTCATCGAATTTACAAATTTCATACGTGGGCACAATTCCCGAATCGTTTGGTTTCTCTTCAGGATTAAACCAGCATGTATCCAAACCTGCCAGCTGGCCACCTTTAATATCGGAATGCAAGGAATCCCCAATGATCAGAGTTTCTTCCGGTGTAAATCCCGGAACCCGTTCAAACACATAATCAAAGTACTCCTTCATCGGCTTTTGATACCCGGTGTCTTCTGAAACAAAAACCCCTTTGAACAATCCGTGCAAACCTGATCCTCGCAGACGTTTATCCTGCGTTTTCGAAACACCGTTCGTTACGATGTAAACATGATAATGGTCCTTCAGCTCCGTGATCAATTCAATCGCCCCGTCTACAAGATGAAATCCCTCATCCAGAAAAGCACGGTAGCTTTTTTCCATGGAAACACCGTCGGCTTCATGACCATACTCTTTCATAAAAAGGGCAAAGCGCGTGTTCAGCAGTTCAGTCCGTTCGATTTCTCCCTCTTCAAACGCCTTCCATAAGCTTCTGTTCAGCTCTCTGTAATGCGTTTCCATTTCATCTGAAAATGGAAGCTTTTCTTTTTCAAACAGCATGCGCAATGCCGCTTTTTCCGTTGCTTTAAAATCCAAAAGGGTATCATCTGCATCAAATAACAGTGTTTTGTAGGTTCTCATGAGGCCATCTCCTTTTGCTGGTTTTCTTCTCTGCTGTTGGATTTAAATAAAACGATTCCTGCAATAATGATCAGCACACCAATCAGCTGTTTAATTGTGAACGGCACAGGTTTCAAACCTAAAAAACCGTACGTATCCATCAGCAGAGCAAACCCAAGCTGAGAAGCCATGACAATTGAAATGGCAACAGTTGGCCGCAGCCTTTTCATGCTCTGAACGACACACGTAACCACTCCAACACCGATTAGCCCGCTGAACCAATACCACGTTTGCATCGGATGAAATGCAAGGATTCTGCTGCCCTCAAAGACAAATCCGAGCGTCAGGGATGCAAGAAAGCCAAGGCACAACACCAATGTTGTTGTCGCCCAGGAATTTGCATGCTCGTTTACTTTGCTGTTAAATATATTCTGCATCCCGACAAGCGAACCCGCAATCAATGCCAAAAGAATTCCCAAAAGCATAAAGCACCTACTCCTTTTCTTTACTCGTAAATATTATCATTCGCCAGTTTCTTCAGCCCTTCATGATCTTTCACAAGTATTCCTCCGCTGTACCGCTCGACAAGACCTTCTGCACACAGCTGCTGGATCACCCGGTTCAGATGGCGATAGCTTGTTCCAATCAGATTGGCGGCATCCTTCAGACTCGCAGTACTGTGCTTTCCGTTTAACAATCCATTCGACGCATCAAACGAAACAGACAGCAGATAGCTTGCCAGCCGGACTTCCACCGGATACAGCAGGTTAAACCGCAATGTATTAGATTTAATATAGAATTTATTGGTGATAATTTTCAGTAAAAAATTTAAAAATGCGGGGTCGCTGCTTCCGTATTTTTTCAACCAGCGGTGATGAACACCAATCATGGTGACCTGTGATACAGCCTCTACCGTATTGACCGTCTCTGTTCCTCGTACATATTCAATATCACCGATCAGTTCCAGCGGGTTTTTGAACGAAAGGATTAACGTCTTCCCTTCCGGCGAAGTGGTATACACTTTCACTTTTCCCTCAACCAGAACATACAGATAGGCTGCGGGTTCGCCCTGGGAACATATCTTTTCGCCCTGTTCAAACGTACAGAGCGTTAAATGCGGCTGCAGGCTGGTATTGAATAGCGATTCGATTCCGTTTGTGCGCAAATAGGTGGTAAGCCTGTCTGTGTCCTTCAACTCCTCCATTCTATCACCTTCCCTTCGCCATTTCCCCTAAAAACTCAGTATCAGTACACCGGCAATCATCATGCCGATGCCGATAAACTGAGGCAGCTTCATCCGCTGTTTGGTTACACCGAACCAACCGAAGCTGTCCGTCAAAAAAGCAATGCTCAACTGTGCAATGAGGAGCGCAGAAATCGATACGGTCACGCCAATCAAATGGATCGCCGTCACATTACTGAAAATGACGATCGCTGCGAACGATCCTCCAGCCAGGTAAAGGGGTTTTACCCGGCGAAACTGTTTCCATGTATGATCCCGGAACACCAGCATCAAGAGCAAAGCCGCCACAAAACCTGTACCCTGCGTCAGGGTCGTGGCCTGCCAGGTGCCAATATCCTCGCTGATTCTGGAATTCGCTACCCCTTGCAGGGTGATAAAAAATCCGCCCAAGAGTGCAAATAAAATCCCTTTCATCCTATCTCTCCCTTTTTTCATTTTCCATTACTCATTATCAGGGAAAGACATAAGCAAAGGAAAGGACATATGTCCTCATTATAGTAAATTAAGTAAAAATAAAAAAGCTGGTTTCCCAGCTTTTTCATTAACCAACTATGACTCCCAGCCCCCGGCGAATAAGATTGGCTGTGACCGGTTCTCTTCCCATTTCCCTCGCCCAAACAGAGAGTTGACCGATATGATGGATTTCATGGGCAATCATATGCCTCATAATTTCACCATGGGTAAAACGGACGTTTCCGGGTTCCTCCATGAGTTGATGTTCCATGCTGTCGTTCCAGGCGTTCACAAAGTTCTGAACATCCGGTTTAAACTCGGTGTCGAGCCTCCTGACCTTTTCCAGGGATCGATACCCATCAAAACTTTCCTGAAAGTCAGGTTCCCCCTTCATGCCCCGTATCCAGCTCCATTCCACATCCGCGATATGGAACAGGGTATGAAGAATCCCGCCTACTCCTCCCGTCCGTTCCCTCAGAAGCTCTTTAAGCGGTACGTCTTCACACCACTTATACCAGTCTTCCCTGACTTGCCAGTTATATTGAAACAAGGTTTTCATATGTTCCCCCTCACGTTTAGTCACATCAAAACATCTTTCTACAGCTCAGCGGAATATCCTCTGCAAAAGCCCTAAAAAACTGGGAAAACAACAGACTGCTTTCCCTGTGAAACATTTCTATTCTTGATAGTTAAACAGCACTTCCCATGTTTCCCGGCCAACAGTGCCATCAACCTGAAGGTGCATTTTCTTTTGAAATTCTTTGACTTTGGCTTCCGTTTTGGTACCGAAATCCCCATCCACTGTAATATTGCCTACCACAACTTTTAACCGTTTTTGAATGTTGACCACATTCTCGCCTTTGTCACCTTTTTTGGTGACATGGCCTGGATATGGCAAACTGGTTTGATATAAGGTATTCCATGTAGTTGGCCCCACGATCCCGTCTTCCGTCAAAAAACGGTAGTGCTGAAACAGCTTGACGTTTTCGAGCGTCTTTTTTCCAAAGATTCCATCAGCTGTGGTCGGAATCAAATTTCGTGTTAACTGCTGTTGGACCTTCTTCACATCTGAACCTCGATCCCCATATTTAATGACATGTCCGGGATACGGTTCAGGTGTGCTCAATTGTTGTGATTTTACTTGTGATTCAGCATGCGATTGAGTTGGAAACAAAGGTGTAACGGCCAGAAACCCTGCAGCGGTCAAGCAGATAACAAACTTCTTCAAACTCATATAACGATGGCCCCCTTACAAGTTATTGGAAAAAAAAACACAACATTAATCTATACCCTGCCGTTTGTCCCTAACAACCTCACATTACCTAAACAGGAAAAATTACCGATATTTATATAATGCTACGGACGACCACTCGACCTTCTTTTCCGTTTTTTTGTGTGAATTTGCCGAAAAATCGGCACACCCTGAAGGCCATTATGATTTTTGTAAGCGGTTTTACGATAAATAGAGTTGGCACAAATCTTGCACTAGTAAGAGATGAAGTCTATTCATAAAAGGAGGAACTTGTGTGAAAGCAGCTGTTGTTAATGAATTTAAAAACAAGTTGGAAATTAAAGATGTTCCAAAACCGAAGTTGGAATTTGGGGAAGTGCTTGTCAGAATTGAAGCTTGCGGCGTTTGCCATACCGATCTCCATGCCGCCCATGGCGATTGGCCGGTCAAGCCAAAGCTCCCCCTCATTCCCGGACACGAAGGAGTCGGGATTGTAGAAGAAATTGCAGAAGGAGTTACTTCTGTAAAAGTTGGTGACCGTGTAGGGATTCCATGGTTGTATTCTGCTTGCGGAGAGTGTGAATATTGCTTAACCGGCAGGGAGACACTCTGTCCCGACCAACTGAACGGCGGATATTCGGTGGATGGCGGATATGCCGAGTACTGCAAAGCACCTGCCAGCTATGTAGCAAAAATCCCTCCAAACGTTGACCCTGTGGAAATCGCCCCGATTCTTTGTGCAGGTGTGACTACGTACAAAGCATTAAAAGTTTCCGAAGCAAGACCTGGTGACTGGGTAGCCATTTATGGAATCGGAGGACTCGGCCATGTTGCTTTGCAGTATGCAAAGGCAATGGGATTCAATGTGATAGCAGTCGATATCCAGGACGAAAAGCTGGAACTTGCAAAAAGACTAGGCGCTGATCTAACGGTTAACGGAAGAAATAACGACCCTGTCCAAGTCATTAAAGAGAAAACCGGCGGCGTTCAATCTGCCATCAGTGTGGCTGTTTCAAGGATTGCTTTCGAACAAGCCTATCATTCTGTAAAACGCGGCGGCACGGTGGTTGTGGTTGGACTACCTGCCGATGAACTGCCCATCCCGATTTTTGATACCGTTTTAAACGGAGTTTCAGTCAAAGGCTCCATAGTTGGAACCAGAAAAGACATGCAGGAAGCTCTTGCATTCGCTGCCCAAGGAAAAGTAAAAACGAATATTGAAACAGCACCGATCAACCAGATTAATGAAATTTTTGACAAGATGGAAAAAGGAGAAATCAACGGACGATATGTACTAACCATGTAGAACGGCCGAAAAGCATAAAGGAGGCAAAGCTCAAAGAGAACGAGCTAGCCTCCCTTTTTTTCGTTTAAAAAATAACGCAGCTGACGAGTCGTGATTTCTAACCGTTCCGCCGCTTCCTTTCGATTTCCCATCGTTTCTTTCAGCATCTTTGTAACAAATGCCCTGCCGATACGAACTTCCAACTCTTTCACTTGTTGAATAATTTCATCAAGCCCTACGTCCTGTTCAGCCGCCCATAATTGATGTATATGTTTGACCCAGTCCTCGAGGTAAAATTGCAGATCCTTTTCTGATTTCCCTAAGGCAGGAATAATGGAGGCGCGAGAACTAGTCCTATCATAGGTGGCAGCTCTTAGTTTATCCGGTAGATATTCGGATGTAATCATCCGGGTTTCTCCTTCAGCCAAAGCGGTTGCACGTTTTACAACGTTCACAAGCTCTCGTATATTTCCTGGCCATTCATAGTGCTGTAATAGATTTACCGCCTCTTCTGAAAAAGAGAGCTGGGATTGCTGTTTTTCAAGAAAATAGGTTAATAGTTCCGGAATGTCTTGTTTACGGTCACGAAGAGGAGGAATAGTCAGTTTTACAACCTCCAGTCGATAGAGCAGGTCTTCTCTGAACATTTTTTGTTCCACGGCCCCAGCAAGATCCACGTGAGATGCAGCCACTATTCGTGTGTTCGTTCTCCTGACAGCTTCATCACCAACTCTCATATACTCTCCTGATTCAAGCACTCGCAGCAGCTTTACTTGGGTAGATAAAGAGGCTTCTGCAATCTCATCCAAAAATATTGTTCCTTTATTGGCAATTTCAAATATTCCCTTTCGTTCTTTTATGGCTCCGGTAAATGCCCCTTTCTCATGGCCAAAAAGCTCACTCTCCAAAAGAGATTCTGAAAGCGAACCGCAATTCACTGCAAGAAAGGGATTGTCGGATCTTAAACTGGCTTGATGAACAAAATGAGCAAGCACCTCTTTACCTGTTCCTGTCTCTCCCTCAATCAGCACATTGATATTTTTCTTTGCAATTTTATAAGCAAGCATAATCAAATGCCGCATTTCCTTGCCGGAGCCAATAACCAATCCTGTTTGTTTTGCAATTCTATGTATTTCACTGTCATTGACCGTCTGGTTATGATGAAGCAGGCGATCAATTAAAGACTCCAATTCATCAATATCTTCAAACGGCTTTTCAATGTAATCATTTGCCCCCAATTTAATAGCATCCACTGCGGTTTTGATCGTACTATAACCAGTCATTACAATGGACTTGCACCCGGGACATGTTTTCTTGAGCTGTTTAAGAATATCGAGACCATTGGCATCAGGCAGTCGAATATCCAGCAGAGCCAAATCATAGACCCGCTCCCTGATTAAATGGTAAAAATCTTTACCGCTCCCTCCAAGGGAAACAGTGTAACCTTTACTGGATAACAAATACGATAAAAAATGCCCTACTTCCGGTTCATCATCAATGATTAAAATATTAATCATGCTATCCCCGCCTTAGCTCTCAATTCAAATCTATTCATCCATTATTGCAGGCAAGAAAAGAGTAAATGTACTCCCCCGCCCCATTTCGCTTTTGACCTCAATCGTTCCACCATGAGCCTGGGCAATTCCCAGGCTCACAGATAAACCAAGGCCTGTGCCTTTCCCTTCCTTTTTTGTGGTGATAAAGGGATGGAAAATCTCCTGGATCTGTTTATCACTGATTCCTATCCCGTTGTCAGTAACCGACAGGCAAATCCACTCTTTTCCCTTTACCAGACAGGAGGCTGTAGATATGGTAACCTTTTTATTTTTTTCGCTTCTGTTCTCAAGCGCATCCTTTGCATTTAGTAATAAATTGATCATTATCTGGCCGATTTGCTTCTGATTTCCGTTGATTTTGGGAAGCGGTGATTGTTTTACTACCTCCACTCTTACATTTTGCTTCTCAATCTGGTACACAATTAAGCTTAAATATTGATCAATCACCTCGTTAAGGGAACATTCCTCAAAAAAATATTCATCCTGTCTCGAGAATGTTAACAAATTTTGAATAATACTCTTGCTCCTTTTTCCACAGTTCACGATGTCGGTTAACAGTCGGTATGAAGGTTCATCTTTATTCGCTGTTCTTAACAACAATTGTGAATTCCCCAGGATAGCGGTTAACGGATTGTTCAGCTCGTGGGCCACACCTGCCGCTAACTCCCCGATTGCTGCAAGCTTGCCGGATTGTACAAGCTGGGCTTCCATTTTCCGTTTTGCAGAAACATTTCGTAAATATAAGATCAACCCATACATTTGTTTTTTTTCATTTAGCACCGGAGAAATAGTTGTTTCAAATATTTGTCCGTCTGCTCGTCGAATTTCTTGCAGTGCAGCCTTTTTCTTTTGAAGACAATCCTCCATCAGGGCTTCTATTTCATTATGATTGAGAAAACGTCGAATGTTTCTCCCCGTTTCCTCTGCATCTTTTAATTGTAAATAGTCTTTGGCAGATGCATTGACCTTCAAAATTTCACCCTTTAAGTTAAGCACGAAAATCAAATCAGTCACTGCTGAAAACGTATCTTCCCATTCTTTTTTGGCGTTTAAAACCTCGTTGTAAAGTCTGGCGTTTTCCAGACAGACCGAAAAATGATCGGAAAGCTGCTGAAGAAAAGAACCATCTGACTTATCATATTCGATGATCCCCTTGCTTCCAATGCCAAGAACTCCAATCACCGTCCCTTTGCTGTACAGAGGGAAAACCAGCATACTTTTTAATGACTGACCCGAAGCTGAAATGGTTTCAGTCTCTTCCTTAAAGGTATGGTACAGCATTTTACCGCTATCCAATGCTCTTCCATAAATCGATCGATCATGAAGCTGATGATTCATTGCGTCATGTTCGTTTGGATAAAAATTTGTTAATATGAGTGTTTCACCCTGACAAATGGACAAGCTGATCGAATCAAATTCATACATGGTTTTCAATTTATCCAGTATGTTTTTTAGCATCTCATCCATCGGCATTTCCACATTCAAGCTTTTCATCATATCATTAATAATTTCTAGCTGAAGATTTTTCTTCTGCATCTTCATGACTGTTTTTTTCAATTCGGTGTAGTAATTACGCTTTGAGGATTGAACACCCGTAAGCTGTTCGATTAATTGGTGCCGCATGGACAATTTTTCCAACCCCCTTACAAGGCTTGTCGATAAAGCTGAATGACATCTTCTATTTTAATATCACGAGGATTGGTTATCATGCATGCATCTTCCAATGCGACCTGGCTCATTTCAGAAATCCCCTCATCAGTAAGTCCCATTTCCGATAGCCGCTGTGGTGCTCCGATATCCAGGGATAATTGTTTAATATAATCAATAGCTTTTTTTCCTGCCTCTATATTTGACAGGCTCTGAACGCTTTCTCCGCACAATTCAGCAATCGTGCTGAATTTTTTCGGTACAGCAAGAAAGTTGAACTCCATGACATGCGGCAGCAATACGGCATTTACCTCACCATGAAGCAATGGAAACCGGCCTCCAATGGCATGTGACATGGCATGCACGGCTCCCAATATGGCGTTCGAAAAAGCCAATCCTGCCTGTAAGGAAGCCATCGCCATATGATACTTGGATTCCATATTAATTTTCGAAGCAACGGATGGACGGAGATGTTCTGCCACAAGCTGGATCGCATTTTTGGCCTGTACATCTGTCAAAGGTGTGGCTGCTATACTTACATAGGCTTCTATCGCATGGGTTAATACATCCAATCCGGTTGAAGCGGTCAATTGAGGACTTTTGGTCGTCAGTGTTTGAGGATCAACAATCGCAATATCCGGAACTAATGATTTCGATACAATGGTCATTTTCTTTTTATTTTTTGAGTCAACGATAACAGAGAACTGGGAGACTTCAGAGCCCGAACCAGCCGTGGTGGCGATCATAACCATTGGCGGCAATGGTTCATTGATTTTATCCACACCTTCATAATCATGAATACTTCCGCCATTTGTCACCAGGATGGCGATTGCTTTTGCTGTATCAATCGCGCTCCCTCCTCCTACGCCAATGACAGCATCACACTCATGGGCAATATACTGTTCTTTCCCCTTTTCAACCTCGAAGTCTTTTGGATTGGTCGTAATATCATAAAACGTAGCAAAGAGCAGCCCTGCCTTTTTGCAGTTTTCAATCACATTCTCTAGCCACCCCTCATTCATAACACCCCGATCGGTTACGATCAGCACTTTTTTAGCTCCCAGCCGAAGACAGCTTTCTCCAACCTGATCCCTTGAACCATGACCAAAAATAACTTCCGGCATAACAAATTTATTGATGTTCATTCGGCGCTCCTTTTCCATGGCAATATTTATGCTGATAATAGATATTTCAATAAATAACAGAATTATCTTTTAATTAGACATACCATAGAAAATCGGCTTCCTCAACACCTTTCTCTCGAAAAACATGTATTACGTCTCATGCTATTGAGAATAAAGAGGGCTAGTCTTGCGGTTCGACACGATTTAGTTGCGGTTGACAAGGAATAGTTGCATATCAAGTCATTTTCATTTTCCGAAAATCAAAAAAGCACTGCTGGACCTGCCAGCAGTACTTTTTTTCCGGTAACCGGCTTATTGTTAATAGCGATTCAGGCCTTGAGCGGCCAAACGAATGGCTCTATGATGTGCCCTCATTTTAGGGAATTGTAAAAAGAAGGTGCATCCGGTCATCATTCTATTCGGAAAAATTGAGCCCCTGTTTTTCGAGTGCTTCTTTTAATTGGTTCATTGCTTTTGGACCCATCCCATGAAGTTTGGATACTTTTTCTTCGCTATGCTTCGAAAGTTCTTGATAACTGGTAATGCCGGCACCGGCTAAAGCGCGTTGTGCCGGTTTGGCCATTTTCGGAGGAAATTGCTCCTCAATTGTCTGCGCCAACTTCCTCACCCCCTCTCGAATGTATACTTTCGTACACTTTTCGCTAATTCTTTCTCCATTCCTGCAGTATCTCCAAACACACAAAAAAAGAAAGGGAGCCCCTTTCTTTCTTGCTTTATTATTTACCGGTGAAAAAAGTCCACCGCTTTTTCCGAAGTTCATTTAAAAACGTTACGATGGAATGATTCTCTTCCTTTAACGCTTTTTCAAAATGGGACAAGGTCGGTTTGGGACCTTGAATCCGGGACACAAACCGTTTGCTTTTCACAAACTTCCCTCCAGCTTCATGGATGTTTGCTTTAGTATATGCAATCCAATTGGAGATTCATACAAAAAAGCAGCGGAAATATCCGCTGCCCAGGTCTATCTATGCTTGAATGTACCGCGCCGCTGCCCTTTTTGTATAATCCGTTCGTTCTCCTCCATCACCTGCAAGGTGTGATGGCTGATTCCTACTTTCGGGAACTCAATTCTCGGTTTCAGTGTGACTCCCTTACGATCGCTTTTCAGCGAAACCGGCTGGCTGCCCAACACATCTAATCCTCTTGCCATGCCTCCTCACTCCTTTCCAGTGCCTGTACTAAAATATCATACGTGGCGAGCAGGATGCCCATCAAGGAACAATCTACATCGCTGACTTTTGCTGTTGAAGAAATACGAATCACATAGGTTTCATCTTCAATATTAAATGGATAAAACGCAAAGTTATCTTCTTTATTGTAGTAGGCTTCCGCCCGTGATAATGTCGATTGAATCAAGCTGGCGTTCGAATACATCGCCAGAGCTTCGTTTTTTTCCTGAGGTGTTGTAAACGGCAGGATCGTAAAACTATGCCCTTCTTTTTCAACATACGCCTCAAGAACGAGTTTCAGTCCGTATAAATAATTTTCCTTACTTCCATAATACGCCGTGATTCCTTCCGTTTTCAAGATATACAGCGCATTATTTACTTTGGCCCGCAAATCGTCGAGCAGCATCTGGTTGTTTTCCACGGATTTTGTAATTCTTGCTAGTTCATTATTCCCGATTTTCTTTAAGTACAAACTCAGGAAAATGAAGGCATCAATCAGCACAAACACCATCAGTACCACCAGATAGTGATCCCAATTGGTAAAGATGCTGTGCGGATTCCCCGTCCAGTAGATCAGGGCGCCAAATATGTACAGCACATACCATAATTTCCGGATTGCATCCAACTTCTGCTCGGCCCGTTCCTCATCCCGCCAATAAAAGATAAGATAAGCCCCAATTCCTACAAATACAACCCAAACGACCACCCGAAAAAACCAGATCAACGCGTCTCCCTCCTGTCCCCTGCTGTCTACCTTAAATTCCATTACAAACGGGAAGAATCCTGCTAAAAAAGCATTCTTGTGACGAATGTCTCATATGGATTGAATAATAAAATATATTAGTAATGGAATTTGACTCTTTCGTGAAAAAACAAGAACGGGGAGGACTCCTATGCCTTCAAGCCGATTGCTCCAATTGCCTACGGAGCAAATGCTTTCCATTATACGGAATGGCCTTGGTTTATCACAGGTTCAAAAGAAAATAATTATCGTAGGAGCCGGCATGTCCGGTCTTGTCTCAGCCTCGTTATTAAAGCAGGCGGGACATGATGTAACCGTACTGGAAGCGACAGAAAGAGTAGGCGGCCGTGTCTATACCATGAGAAGCCCTTTTATGGACGATTTGTATTTGGATGTTGGGGCTATGCGTATCCCGCAAAACCACTACTTAGTACTGGAGTATATAAAGAAGTTCAATTTAAAAGCAAACAAATTTCTGAATGCTACTTCAAATGACCTCATTTACGCTAATGGAATAAAAACCAATCAAAAAGAGTATCAGCGGAATCCCGATATTCTCCATTACCCTGTAGAACCCCATGAACGAGGAAAATCCGCTGAACAGCTATTAATGATGGCTATCAAACCAGTCGCCGATTTCATTAGGAAAAACCCCCTTGAGAATTGGAACAAAGTCGTAAGAGACTTTGATAAATACCCAATGTCTTTTTTCCTCCGCAATAACCCTGTTGGTCCAAGTCTTTCCCCCGGTGCGATTGAAAGTATTAAAGTCTTGGTTGGACTGGAGGGCTTTCCCGAGTTATCGTTCCCAGCAATTTTAAGAGAGCTTCTCCCCCTATTTAGCCCGGATATCCAGTTTTATGAAGTTGAAGGAGGAAATGACCGTCTTCCCAAATCATTTTTGCCCTTCTTAAAAGAGAACCTGCACTTTGGATACCAAATGACAAAAATTGTTCAGCACAACGGGCAGGTAACCATTCACTCCAGACACACAAAAAGTCAGCGGCCACTCACCGTCACAGGCGATCTCGCCATTATTACAATCCCCTTCTCGCTGCTTTCTTTTGTGGAAATCGAACCGAGAAGTTCAATTTCCCATAACAAGTGGAAGGCCATAAGGGAACTGCACTATGTGGCTTCCACAAAGATTGGTCTCCAATTTAAAAGGCGTTTTTGGGAAAAGGAAGGTATTGCGGGAGGAAAATTGATGACAGACCTTCCCATTCGATTTGCATACTATCCAAGTCATCTTATTGGAACTTCCGGTTCTGGAATTATACTGGCCAGCTACACATGGGAGGATGATACTCTATCCTGGGATAACCTTCCTGAAGGTGATCGGATAAGAAATGCTCTGGATAATCTGGCCACAGTACATGGAAAATACATTTATGATGATTTTTTAACCGGGGCTTCGCACAGTTGGTCCCAATATCAGTTTTCAGGTGGAGCCTTTTCAATGTTCAAGCCTTCACAGGAGACCGAATTATTCCCCTTCATTCCTACACCGGAAGGGAGAGTGCATTTCGCTGGTGAGCATACTTCAACGGCACCTGCCTGGATTGAAGGAGCGATTCAATCAGGGATACGCGTTGCATACGAAGTAACGAATCTTCCAAGATCTTGCTAATTCCCACTCCATTCCAATCCTTCCAGGAACTGCAGTACCTCATTATGAAGCTTTCCTCTGCCAGGGCCTCTTGTTACAAGATGCGGAGAATTTTCATACCAAACAAGGGATTTATGTTGTGTGGAAACTTCGTCATAAATAATCTGCGCACTCTCTTGGTTGGTGGGATGGTCTTTCCCAGATTGCACCACCAGCACCGGACAGTAAATCCGGTCAAGGCGCGGACCGACCTCTTCAATCACGGCTTGCAATGACTTGACCGCCTCATCCGACTGCGGCTTTAGCTCTTCCCATTCCGCTTCTATTTGCTCAGCTGGTTTTCGTAAAATCTTTTTATAGCTTTTGGTAAAAGAACTGACATGCAGGCCAAGATCCTCCGTACTCTTGGGTTTGACAGGAGCACACATGGATACTAATCCTTTTACTGGATAAGTATAGGCTGTCTTTATGGCGAACACACCGCCGAGAGAAAGTCCGATCACGGCGATTTCTTCATATCCCTTTTCTTTTAACGATTGATAACCTTCTTCTACGCTTTTCCACCATTGTTCAGCCGTTGTGGTCACCAGTCGTTCAGGCGTATCGCCATGCCCTTCATACAACGGTCCAAGACATGTATAACCCTTATCATTCAGATAGCGTCCCAGCTCCCGTATATCCACCGTATTCCCGGTAAATCCGTGCAGTAGCAGGACTGCCCGTTTCCCTCCTTCAAAGAAAAAAGGCTTTGCTGGTACTATTTTCATCCTGATGCCTCCGATCATTTTAACTCTAATTACTGTATCACAAGGACCATAAATCGAAAAAGAAACGGCCCAAAAACCTTCCGCAAATGTATTTTATTAGAAAATTCACACAAAATTTAGAACTATTTTCAGAATTGTCATTGACATTCGCTATAGAAGGAGTAAAATGTTCATTAAAACTTTAACCGAGGTGTCCGTTTTGAAGTACGCATTTGCCAATCGAATTTATTCATTACAATCTTCTGCTGTCAGAGATATTTTAAAAGTTGTCAATCAGGAAGGTGTCATTTCGTTCGCAGGCGGTTTGCCTGATGATCAGTTGTTTCCTGCAGAAGCCATCGAAGAAGCATTTTCCAAAGTATTCGCTTCCGGAAAACATGCTTTACAATATAGTGAAACTGAAGGATATTTGCCCCTTCGTGAAGTGATTCTTGAACGTATGTCGCGAAAAGGCATTACAAATTACACAACCAAAGACATTATGCTGACAACTGGCTCCCAGCAGGTTATCGATCTTTTTTCCCGCGTGATGTTGAATCCGGGGGATGTCATTTTAACAGAAGATCCCACCTACCTTGCTGCCCTTCAGGTGTTCAAATCTTATGAAGCAAGAGTAATTGGTGTTGCCTCTGATGAAGATGGCATGATTCCGGATGACCTGCAAGCCAAAATTAAAGAATACAAACCAAAATGTATTTACGTGGTTCCGACCTTCTCCAATCCGGCCGGAAAGGTTTGGTCATTGGAACGCCGAAAAATGCTGCTTCAGGAAGCGCACCGACATAACATTATTGTTCTTGAAGATGATCCGTATGGCGATCTTCAATTTAATCGTGAGGAAACATACACTCCTCTCGCAGCACTTGATGACGGAAGCTGTGTTCTGTATACAAGCACGTTTTCCAAGACGGCTGTCCCAGCCCTCCGCACCGGGTGGGTTGCAGGTCCGTTCCAGATTGTCCGCATGATGTCTCAAGCCAAACAGGCAAATGACCTTCATTCCAATTCATTGTCTCAGCAGGCCCTGTACCATTTCTGCACAGGCTTTGATATGGATGGGCACATCAATCGGCTGATCGCAGAATACGAAAAACGGATGAATGCCATGCACAACTGTTTGAAGAATGCCAATCTTCCTGGACTCAAACTGAACAAACCAAAAGGAGGCATGTTCTTTTGGCTGGAGCTAGATGAGCATATTAACACGACTGAACTATTGTCAGAAGCTGTTTCCCGCGGTGTCGCATATGTACCAGGCGAACCGTTCTTCGCTTCCTTGCCAAAAACCAACGCGATGCGCTTGAATTTCAGCCATCCAACCATTGAACAAATCGAGAGCGGCATCACTATTCTGACTGATTTGTTTAAGGAATCACTAGAGAAAAACGCAGTTTTATCATAAAAAAAGAAGGAACCTCTCTTTTTTAAAAGGAGGTTCCTTTTCTATTATTTCACCCGCAGGCTTTGTCCAACATAAATCGTATACTTCTTATCCAGATCGTTCCACTTCTTAATTTGATTAATCGTCGATTTGAACGTTTTACTAAGAGAATACACCGTATCCCCCGGAGCAACAGTATGATAAACCGCTGTGGGCTTCCTTTTCAGGTTAAAATTTTTTACCAGCCCATCTACATGGCCGCGTGCAATGCTGGTAAGAAATGAAGCAGATTTTAACTTGTCCGCATCTGCATCTGTATCTATAAAACCGTTTTCCGTTAAAACGGCCGGCATGTTTGATTCTCTCAGCATATGAAAGTTAGCAGTTTTTTTTCCACGGTCCCTAAAGTCCACCAATTCAAGAACAGCATCATGAATATTGTTCCGGTAGGTTGTTGTGGGCGCTGTGGTACCAGGGTAAATATAGCTCTCAAAGCCTGTCCCGCCCCCAGCGTTAATGTGAACGGACAATAAATAATCAGCGCCCCATCGGTTAGCTGCATCCGTTCTGTCCTTCAATGATACAAACTCATCCGTCGTCCTGCTCATCATGACTTCAACACCGTTGTACTCTGTAAGGAGAATATTTTTGATCCTCGTGGCAATTTGCAAGGTAATGTTCTTCTCCCGTAAGCCGTTTCCTGTGGCTCCTGAATCACTGCCCCCATGCCCCGGATCGATAAATATTTTTACCATCTACCAAACACTCCTTGTTGTAAAAAAACTTGAGACAAGAGAATACTCTTATTCTCTCTATCATTATATGCAGTAATTTAGTAGAGGTTATATCTTTTGGTTTACGTAAACAGCATTTTGCAAATTCGTGTCAGGATTCCTGAAGCCAAGTCTGGATGACATCCCCCAGTTTCTCGCCCTTAGCCTCTACATCATTCATATCGTAAAATTTAACCATCGCGCGGTCATCGGCGAGCCATTCCAACAATCCCGTTTTATCCTTGACAAGGAGTCTCATGCTTTTGGGTTCTTTACTATTAGCCCCGCAATGAAAGATCAGACGAAAGAATCCCTTTCCATGCAAATTAAACGTCAGGCAATCCTCCCCCCGTAAGCAATAGCTGGGAGCATTCCATTTGATTTGTTCGTTTAACTCAGGGTGCGTATCCTGTATAATTTCCCGAACACGTTGAATTTCCTGTTTGAGCGGATGATCCAATACTTGCATAAACGTCAGTACTTCTTCCTGACCAGACTTCTTCTTGGTTACCATCGTCCTTCTCCTCCTTATTCTCCCTCCCAGGCCGGATTGTAAACGACTTCCCATAAATGGCCATCAGGGTCTTGAAAGTGGCCGGAATACCCGCCCCAGAACGCCTCATGTGCTCGATCAGAAATAACGGCTCCCGCCCGTTCGGCTTCCTCCATCACCTGATCCACTTCATCCTTGCTGTTGACATTGTGCCCGAGTGTAAAATTGCCTGAACTCGAAACAGACTTGGGAACCTTTGCCTCGTGAGCCAAATCCTTGCGGTGCCATAGCGCAAGCTTCAAACCGGATTCCAGATCAAAAAAAGCGACAGCCCCATGCTCAAATTCAGTGCCTATGATGCCCTCTGTCTTAAAGCCCAAACCATCACGATAGAATGTCACTGCTCTTGCTAAATCATCCACACCTAACGTTATAACCGTAATTCTAGGTTTCATGGCAAATCCCTCCTTACATACTTGTTAAATAAAAGAAACTCTGATCCTTTTTTTGTTAAAAAGATCAGAGTTGATGAAAAAATTAATTTTTGTTTTTTCTATTATTCACTAAAACCGAAACCTTAACATCTACATATTGAATGGATTCATCCCCACCAAAAACATGATAGATGGGTGATGCCAGATTTAAATCGTTGTCAACGATATACTGAAGCAGCTCTGCGTAAACAAATTCAGTCAGAGCTTCATAGTTTCCTGTAAACCGCTTCATAAGCATTTCATCCACATAATAATAACTTCTATATTTCAAAGACTCAGTAGACGGAATCTTGTCTTCATGAACAGGCATGAACAATTCAATGTACATGTCTTCATCTTTTGGAATGTTTTTCAAAGCATAGAACATGGGTCCTTTAATCGTTAAATTTGCTTCTCCAATCTCAGAAATGAAGTCTTCGATCACCTGTTCCATCTCACTGTAATGGAAAAAGTATTCTTTGGAGATGACATTGGTATAGGCAATGCTTTGATCCACAGCAATCATCGGACAGGTTCTCCCACTTCTACAATCGGCGCATACACATCAAGCCACGTTTCTCCGAAAACATCCAGACATACATGATAAAAGCTAGGATCCAAGGTAATTTGATTCTGTTTTGCGGTTTCTTGAATGAACTGATAGGCTTCTTCAATTCCCCCATCCTCATCTGTAAAACGGACACATAAGGCTTCTTCAATCACTAAAATATCAATATATTCATATGCTGAACCTTTCTCCAATTCAACGCGGTCATTAACTGGAACACTGTATGTAAACTCTCCGGAAGTCGGGTCATTGTCCAACGGTTTAAATTGGAAAAGAACCGGTCCCACTGGATAGATGCCATTATTTACAACCTGACTTCTTAGGGCGATTGCAGGCAAAAGCCAGTCTTCTTTTTTCACCACTTGCGTAATGCTAACCAAGTTTAGCATGGATAAAGATTTATATTGTACTTTCAACCCTATCTCTCCTCTCCTTTTTCAAACTAGCTCATTTTTTTCTTCTTTTTGTTTGCATTGCGATCATACTTTTTCAATCGTTTTCTTTTCTCACGATCATAATCATGCCAAGAAATATTAAAGGAAGGAAATTTATATTTGCAGTAAGCCAATAATTGAAACTCCGCCGCTCCAATGGCAACAGCATAAAGAATAACTGACAAAATAAAGTAAAAGAAAATTTTATCCAATGAGCTTTCACCAAACAGATGCACTGTCAGCAAAATTAGTAAAACGACAACATAAATAACAGAACCGAGCATCGTGAAAATAATGGTCTTATCAAAGAAAAATCCTGAAGAGTCTTCCCCATTGAATTTACCATGCTCAGCTTGTTTAAAGATACTTACCGTACAAAGAATATGCGCTAAAACAGCTCCGGCTATTAGCAGACCCACATAGGTTAAAGTAAGACTGTCATTTGGATAGTCAAAAGCTTTTTTAATAATGACAGAAACAAATCCAATGGTGCCCAGTTGAAAAGCATAGAACAAAGTTAAAACGGAAAGTGACTTTTGATATTTTATAAACATCTTAGGTTTTGTAAAAATAAACAATAACCCAATTTGCAGAACATAAAATACTACCTCTAGAGAAACAACTACCTTTTCAAAAGTACTCGGAAAGGCTGACCATCCAAATTTAATTAAACCAAATATTATAAAAAACATTACAATACTACACCAAATCATCGTTCCGAACATAAACGCCACACTATTATCAGGACTTAACCTGTTTTTGGCAGTCTGTTTAAAATCAGTTAATTTTTCTTCTGTTATATTCCACATTGTCTTGTTATCTCCACCTTACCAAGATCACCAAAATATCGATCCAATTTTATGTGTTACACCTTTAACCAACTTTTTTGCACCACTAACCGCACTTTCCCCATGAAACAAAGAAGTTTTAGTATTTAACAATGTGGAAGCAGCAATACCTACACCAGCACCGACTACTGTTCCAAGCGGTGGAAGAAATAAAGAACCTACAGCAGCCCCAGCTCCAGCTGAAGCAGCAATTGCCCCTAAGTCAACAGCTGAATCCGTTACAATGTCAGCTGCATCATGAGCTTGCCAGCCATCCTTCTGTGCCTCTACCACATTGTTGCCAATGGATAAGGCTGATCCTACTACTCCTAAACCTTTAACTACCTTTCCTACCTTGCCCACCTCTTTAAATGTATCCTTCCACTTCGTTGGATTTATTGTTTTTATACTGTCTGCATAAGAAGACTTAAAACCTTTAACTCCTTGCTTTCCTAAAGCTTTAACAAGTCCTTTTTTTTCATAATCAGTTTTAAACTCTTGATGTGCTTGAAAATCCGGCAATTTATAGATCGATGTCTTTGCCTTTTTTATTTGTGATTTGGTCGTCTTCAAGTCATCAAATTTGAAACCATTCTTTATATATTTGAATAAAGCATCATCATCTTTATTTAGTTTTAGCATTCTAGAAATAGCTACAATGTCTTTGGTATTCTTTGCAGATAACGTATATGCTCCACGACCTTTTCGGCCAGCGGGGTCAAAAATAGCCTTAAAATCATATTTCCATTTAAGATATTGGCTAATGGACAAGGCCGTAGTAATTCTGCCATATTTAATCCCTTTACTTACGCTTGTAACCCCTTGTCTTACTCCAGCAAATACAGTACCACTCAAGAAAGCGGTAAAACTGTCAGCGTTAAACAGCTTCTGGTCCGCTTCTCGAAACTTGGTTTCCGTGCGCTTTACAACTTCTTCCGCTCCAGTTAATAGAGACCCGTAATGATCGAGCTGCTGAATCAGACTGTTGTAGAGGGGATTGATGGCGGACAGATTAATTCCGCCTCCGTGGCTTTGCATAGAATAATAGTTCATTTGCAGATTCGATTTGATAGCCTTGCTCTTCGCTTCCAGCTTTTTTACATCCGAAGCGAGCGCTTTTAGTTCGTCTGGTACGACGTTTACACGACTCATTCCTTCTCCTGCCTTTCTACTCTCTATTCTAAAAAAGAAGTAGGACTCCATATACTGGACTTTCCTCCTAAATAGCCCACTTCCTTTTTACCCTTCTACCTTGCCTTAAAACCAATTCGTGCCAAATTTTAGATAATTCAGATGAAAAAGGTCCTACTCACACCATGATAGGTTAAAACAAAGGGTTTACCACTCATCAAAATTACTCTCCTATTAAACTTACCAACTATTTTACAAAAGTAATTACCTGGTGTACACAGTAAAATCTGCCTCCTTTTTCCACAGGAGGCAGATTTTAATTTCTTGCTTAGGTTATACCGGACTCACAAAGTCGGCATTCTTCGTATAAAGGTACAGTCCATAATCCTGCATAACGGATGTATTTCCCGTTTGCCGGATCATAGCCGCCACATGTCCGCGATGATAGTTTCCATGAGTGGAAATATGATAGATGGTTTCCATTGGGGTGGTATCCAACTGTCCCGCATATGGATTATCCACCGCGAATACTTTTTCCATGTCATGGTGATCGATATAATCCTTATACTCTTCTGCCAGGTTTTTGTACCGTTTCTCCATTTCGAGCAGTGTTTCTGCTTCAGCCTCTTTTCTCAATGTGTCCGAAGCAGCCAACCCCTCTTGCATATCCACCCCCTGCATGATTTTCAACCACAAATTGTCGGTTAAATACATATGTACCATAACAGTTGAAAGAGACGGAAAGATGCTTTGCCTCATTTCCCTTTTGAATAAATCCTCTGGAAGTTCCCGCAGCTTTTCAAAGATTCTGGCGTTCGCCCAAGCATGATAATCATACATTTCACGTGCATGATTCTTCATCCTATCAAACCTCCCCTTGCTTTGATCACTCCTAACTCTTTATCTATTCCAGAAAAACCTGTCATATTCCTTTTTCAAATAGAGGTTTAGTGACTATTACTAATTTTCATAGTCCACTTAAGAACCTTAAGATTGCATCATAGAAGAAATGGTACTGAAATCGTAATCATAACACACACGATATAAATCGATGATTTCTTCGTGCGTCGGTACCCGTGGGTTGTTTCCCGGGCTTCCGCTGTCAAGCGCATCGGTGGCCATTTTGGAGACGACTTGTTCGAACGCTTCCTGATCCACTCCCCAGCTCTTCAGGTTGGGAATTTGAAGATCGGCGCACAGCTTTTTGATTTCTTCAATGGCGAAATCCGCGAGCTCCTCTTTATCCTGCTTGCCCAGTTCTGGCTTGATGATTTGGGCAATGGCTGCCAGTTGATCCACCGCATCGCGCTTGCTAAACTCCAGGACAGCCGGTAACAGCATGGCATTGGAGACGCCATGTGGTACATGAAACAAAGCACCAATAGGCCGTGACATGCCGTGTACAAGGGTAACCGAAGCATTGGAAAAGGCAAGCCCCGCCTTCATTGCCGCCAATGCCATTTTCTCCTTGGCATCCATATTCTCAGGATGATGGTAAGCGGTACGCAAATTTGCGGTAATTAAGGCTATTGCAGAACGGGCAAAATCATCCGTGAGCGGCTGGCTCTTTTTTGAAATGAACGCTTCCATCGCGTGGCAAAGGGCATCGATTCCGGTGGCAGCGATTACATTCTTGGGTGTAGAAAGTGTAAGAAATGGATCGACGATCGCGGTACACGGCAGAAAGTTGGGATCCTTGATCATCATCTTAATATCATCTTTTGTATTGGTAATCACTGTGACGTCGGTTACTTCCGACCCAGTTCCAGCGGTGGTAGGAATGGCGATAAACGGAAGCGGTTTTTGTGAAATCTTTCTGGCTCCTCCTCTGTAATCCCCGATATATCCACCATTTGCGGCCACAACGGCAACCGCTTTTCCGGTATCCATACAGCTGCCTCCGCCGATGGCAACAATGACATCACACTTTTCTTCAAGGCAAAAGGCAAGGGCTTCTTTTACATGCAGATCGGTCGGTTCTGTATTCACATCCAGGTAAGAAACAAAGGGAAGACCTTGCTTTTCAATTAATCCCTCGCACTTTCTTACATGGCCAATCTTCTCCATCACCCGGTCACTGATCAATAACACCTTTGTGCCCAGTCCGGACGCCTCCTGTCCCAATTTATCCAGGGCATCCCGACCATAATACAAGGCATTGGGCATTCGAAATTCTGCAAATTTCTTCATGCTCTTCCTCCTTTCAATTTTTCTACTTAATTATTCTTGCAAGAACCGAGCCACCTTTGAAAACCCTTTCAAAAGGTGGCAGAGATCGAAATGGATGCTCCGCCTTTACTTTTCTCCTTTTTTCAAAAACATCATATCCCAAAACACAATGCCGAGTGCTGTTCCAACCGGCACTCCCAGACGGGAAACGTCAAAGGGATCCGGTCGTTGAAACACCATGTTCAACACACAACAACCGAGACTAAAAGAAGAAGCAAGCACGAGAAACTTCAGCAGCCTCCTCGCCCATTGGTTAAGTGTCAGGCTTTTCAGATTCAAAAGGATTTTAATAATAAAATATATACAGGAGAGAAACAGAAGCAGCAGGAAGCCGATAACAAAAGCAAAGGAAAACGTGCTATCCAAGCCTTTATTCGCAAATAAAAACGTGCCGATTAACCCAATAAAAAATAGACTGTAATAGATGATTCCTGCAATGTTCTTCATGGTTCTCCTGTCCTATTCCCTCATGATAAATGGTTTCCATAGCAACTATACGGCGATAGACAGGAATAAGCAATCTTTTTACTAGATTAAAATTATTAACGAATTATTAACGACGGGACGGCCAGGAACCCTGCATCTTTCTGATTAGAAGAATCTGTCCCGTATGGTAAGCATCATGCAGCATGATGTCCAGCAGCTTCGCCTCAAGCGAATCTTGACCTAGATCCTCAACCGGCGTTTCACTAAGTACACGCCGTAACCCTTGTTGAGCACGTTCGGCACGCTCCACAACATTCTTCCATTGTTGATCGTCACTGGAAGGTTCGGTAAGCAAGAACGTTTCTTCCCCATCAAGGTTGTGTGTCCATTCACGTCCCTCCATTTTTGCAGCCGTCCTCTCTTTATAATAAATGAGATGATTGACGTTCTCCCAAATGGATTTCGTTGCTTCACCAGGAGGCCTCCACCTCGCTTGCTCAGCCGTTATTCCGTTAATCGCATCCTTAAACGGGGCATACCAGCTCTCTTTGTCGTACGTGGTATCCAAAACATTTAATAGTAGATCCATACGGTTCAAAACTATCTCCTCCTTTGATTATCTTACCTTCCGTTTTGTGCAAATCTTACTTTCTCGATGAACAAACTGAACACCTGCTTGTTTCTGTAAAAAATTCACCCCCATAAACGACCTGTATATTACCAATTATTTATAGAGTACATATGTGGGGTTGTAAGACACGGACAAAAGGAGGCTCAATGATGGACGACTATGTAAAAGATGCGTTGCAGGAATGGAAAGAAGAGCTGCAGGGCCAAAAGAAAGACATTGATGAAGAATATGAAAAAGTAAAGACGGAACTCCAGCTCTATTCCTATAAATTCGGTATTACCAAACAAGTTCTTCAGTCGACGATCAA
The DNA here is from genome assembly GCF_004127935.1 of Fictibacillus sp. S7. Lineage (NCBI taxonomy): Bacteria > Bacillati > Bacillota > Bacilli > Caryophanales > Fictibacillaceae > Fictibacillus > Fictibacillus sp. S7. The sequence continues at coordinate 1,751,544 of NZ_QJKL01000001.1, forward strand.
TGAAGAAATGATTAAAAATATTAAAGCCACCTATCAGGAGCCTTTCGAAGAGAAATACAATGAACTCAAGGCTCAGTTAAAAAAGCTGGAAGATAAACGCAATGTCTACAATATGTTTGTTGAAAAAATTGAACAGACAAATCCCGCAAAATAACAAAGAAAACTCGCCTGTAGGCGAGTTTTCTTTGTTCATATACAGTTCTTTTAAAGGCCTACCCCATATTGCTGAAGGTCGGTTTTCCCGCAACCTCGTAGCGTAATAGAGCGGACCCGCTTGAGAACGTTCTGGATTCAAGCAATTGAAGGGCGGCTGGAATCGTCCCGGAATCGAAGAACCGTTTTCCTTTTCCAAGCAATACCGGAAACTGCCAGATGTTCATGCGGTCAATCAGCTCATGACGCAGCAATGTCTGAAGCAGGTCGCTGCTGCCGGCGACGTGCACTTCTGAATACCTCTCCTTCAGCAATGGCACACTTGTGGCCACATCTCCATCAAGCAGATTTGAGTTGTTCCAATCGACGCTCGTTAATGTTCGAGATGCGACATATTTAGGCTTCTCATTAAACAGCTTGGTGAACGGGTTGGTGTCCGGAGCCTGCTGCCAGTATGGCGCAAAGATTTCGTACGTTTTGCGGCCGAGCAGCAGCGCGTCGAGCCTCGCATAATCAGCCGCGATCAGTTTTCCGGCCTCAGCATCGACATACGGTGCCTGCCAACCTCCATAGCCAAACCCTCCCTCGCGATCTTCATCAATTCCTCCCGGGGATTGAATAACCCCATCCAACGTCATGAACATATGCACAACCAGTTTTCCCATGTTCCTTTTCATCCTTTCCAAATAACTTAGGAATGTAAAAAAACGTCTTTAGGGTTATCATTTCAACGGCCAAAGTATAATTCCTTGTCTCCACTAAACTCCTCCGCATAAATAAGAAAGGCATATGGCTGCTCATACGAAAAATCACGTGTTCCAATTAACACGTCATTTCTTAAGGCATTTATTTTGTTTTAACGGCTGGCTTTAATGTATTTCTTCACCACTTCGTACACATATTCCTGACAAGCAGCAGCTGTATCCGGGCTGTATTTTCCGCCATTTACCTTATTGTTGGAAAGAACACGAATTCCGAGAAACGGAGCATCGTAAGCCTTTGCAATCTGAGCAGCTGATGCCCCTTCCATCTCCTCAACCGAAGTTCCGGTCGGAGCAAAGGAATAACAAAAATAAAATGTCAGGGCTTGCTCTCCCTGACATTTTTATGAATTTCTTTTTGGATCGCTTCACATACCTGGTTAATATTCGTGAAGGATTTTCTTTTGTAGTCCCTGTGGTAAAGCATCTCATACCTCATCTGATCAGCAGCATAATAAATGGTCATCCAGGATTCCGACTTGTAGCGAATCGTGTACGTAATACGCGACCGAACGAGCTGGCTATTTTTTAAATCCAGCAACTTCGCTTTCATTTCTATCAAATTCAATTGGACCACCTCCAAATATTACAAATTTCGATTTATAATATTTAAATAGTGAAAATATCCCCCTTTTTACAATAACATATAATAAATGGCAATTAATGTGTCAAAAGTCCTCTTTTCAGCATAAAAAAAAGGAGCACTGGCCGGTACCAATCCTCCTGTTATTCTCGAATTTACAGCTTCTTCACCATATAATATTGCTTTTGATCCGGACCTGGATATCCGTCAACGATTCCGACAACCTCAACTGCTTCCCATCCAAAACCGCACTGCTTTTTACCTTGTACCACATATCCCGCTCGAAGATTCCCGAAAAGATACCAGCCCAATGGCTGGGCAATAACACACCTTTGTTCCCTTTAAAAATACGATGCTCCCAACTGTTTGTCAGCCGGACAACAGCTGTTTGATCCTCAAGTGAAAGATGGATAACCTCAAAATTTCCCCAGCCAGCATTCCTGTAAATATTGTTGTATCCGGCAGAAAGATGCTCAATTCCCCTTCTCCCGCTGTAGTACGATGTAACCAGGCTGCCCATTCGGTATCCTGTGGTCTCATAAACCGTTCGAGAGACATCTTTGCCAGATACTTCTTCAATCGTTTTTAAAAACAATTCAATCGCAGAATCCCAGAATAGCAGGGAAGGAGCTCCATCAAACGTCAGAAGCCCATTTTCCTGATTCCATACAAATTCATTGTTGTTCACTTGAATGCTAACACCGGGTTTCGTCATAAAATAGTCTCCTGTGGGAAATAAGTTATACTTTCATTGTACCCAAATAGACCCAATATTCCAATTTTTCTGAATTTTATTTTTCAGAAAACTAGGTTGACAGGTTTAGCATAGAGCGGTTATGATATTTACCATTATCCTAAACAACGTACTTTTAAACGCAATGAACGGGAGCAGTAAAAGTGATGAAGTAGAGGCAGAGAGCTGCGGGTTGGTGGAACGCAGACTATGAATCCTTTGAACTCGCCCGGGAGCAGCAGGACAGAAAGAATCTATTCTTATGTTTTGACGACTAACCTTCGTTATCAGGTTTTCAAGCAGGATTCTGTTTTTTTAGAATCAACAAGAGTGGCACCGCGGTCAGCCCAAGGCTTATCGTCTCTTTTCTCAGTCCATGAGAAAGAGATGGTAAGCCTTTTTTAATGGTTAGGATTCAGATTGCAGAGGGAGAGGTTAGGAAGATGGAAAAACACACCAAGAGTTTGCAGCGCACCATGACTTCGCGCCATATTATGATGATGGCATTGGGCGGCAGCATCGGAGCAGGATTATTTAAAGGCAGCAGTGCAGCCATTGATACGGCTGGCCCCGCTGTGGTATTGGCTTATTTAATCGGAGGCATTATTCTATTATTCATTATGCAGGGACTGGCTGAAATGGCGGTACAAAACAGCGGAGCCCGTACGTTTCGTGATCTCGTTCAATCGGTGCTGGGCGTATTTCCAGCCTACTTTTTAGATTGGGTCTATTGGAAAATGTGGGTACTGAATATTGCGGCTGAAGCTGTCGTAGCAGCAATTTTCCTTCAGTATTGGTTCTCAGAAACCCCGATTTGGGTACTCGCTCTCTTGGTTTCGGTGGCCGTTACAGTCGTCAATTTGCTATCCGTTAAGATCTTTGCGGAAACCGAATACTGGCTTGCTTTGATCAAGATCAGCGTCATTGTCATCTTTATCCTTGCCGGAATTCTGTTATTGTTTGCATCCTTTGGTCACCACGTCGCACCTTCCTTCTCCAACTTAACCGGACAAGGCGGATTCTTTCCAAATGGATCGACAGGTTTGATCACCGCCATGCTCGTCGTCATTTACTCATATGGCGGAACGGAGATCATCGGTGTGACCCTGGCCGAAACGAAAAATCCGGAAAAGGTTGTACCTAAAGCGGTACGCAGCACGTTGACCCGCATTATTGCCTTTTATATTTTTCCTTTCTTTATCATTGTGGGTTTGATTCCATGGGACAAGGTAAACGGAGTGAACGAAAGTCCGTTTGTCCTGGTATTTCAATTGATCGGGATCCCGGGAGCCGACCATGTCATGAACGCTGTCATCCTGCTTGCGATCATTTCCTCAATGAACTCAGGGCTTTATGGTTCCTCCCGTGTTCTTTATACTCAGGCTGTTGACGGGCGGGTGCCTAAGATTTTCGCACAGCTGTCATCGAAAAAGGTTCCTGTGTATTCCATCTTGATGTGTACGGCTTCCCTGTATGCCGGTGTTTTGATTTCAATTTTTGCCGGCAGCCAGACCTTCAACTACTTAATGGGATCCCTTGGTTATACGGTGCTGTTCATCTGGCTGATTATCGCCTTTGCTCACCTCAAGTCTCGAAAAGGTACAGAGAAGCTTTCAGGCTATTATGTAAAATGGTTTCCATATACCACATGGGTGGCGATTATTGCCCTATTGGCGATTCTAGTCGGAATCATTATGACAACGTCACTTATCATTACAGGCGTGACACTCGGGATTTATCTTTTGATTTCCTTGACCTATGTAATAAGAAGAGATACTCTTTCTTCCATACAACGGATAGGGGCTTAACAGCAGTGAAAAAACGTCCTCGGTTGGGGACGTTTTGCTGTTTATCCTCTATAGATGTTGTAAAGGGAAAAACCTATGATCAGCATAGAATAGGAGATCCCTGTTTTGAGACCGGCCGGTATTTTTGATCTCTCGAATTTTCCTGCAGCAAAAAATGCAACAAACAATACAGGAAGCATTAACCACCACAAGGCCCATTGCTGAGGTGTAACACTTACAATAAGATAAGCTATCCCTACACAAAAGGCTGTGTCTCGGTATTTTTGAAAAAAGTTCTTAGTATCTTTTCTTTCCATTGTTCCTCCTACTGCTTAAAACGTGTATCCATTTGTTCTTCAATCTTAAAGTCATGATCAACGAGCATGACCGTATCTACACGATACTTGGGCTTCAGATATCTAAAGGCTTCATGAGCTCTCTCGATACCGTTCCCCCTTCATATACCTTTCCTTCTGATCCGCCTCTTCCATGACATTTTTTAAGAAAAGCACGCCTGAATGGAGCGTGCTTTTTCAAGATGTTTTAATGTAGTTGTTAACCATTTAGCTGAGTGAAAATCTCCTTTGCTGGATCGTTAGCCAAGGTCGATTTTCCTCCCAATGTACATTTACTTGCATTTTATAGGTCTCGGATAAGGATTCACTTGTTAACACTTCTTGTTTCGGCCCCGATGCAACGATTTGCCCATCACGAAGTAATAAGACATGCGTAATCACATCGGAAATTTCCTCAATATGATGAGTCACATAAAGTAAATGGCTATTTTTTTGGACGATGTCATCCATTAAACCTAGCACTTCTTCACGAGAAAGCACATCTAATCCTGTACACGGTTCATCGAGTATGAGAATTTGAGGATCACACATTAACGCACGGGCAATGAGGACTCTTCGTTTTTCTCCTTGTGATAATTTGTTGAAGGTCTTCCCATTTAAATAATCTAAACGCAGTACAGTAAGTAAAGAACCTGCTTTTTCCCAGTCTTCATCCGTAACTTCTTCATATATACCAAAGGAAGCAAATTTACCACTCACCACAACTTCTTCCACAGTTTCCTGCTCTAACAGTTGTGAAAATTTCTCTAACGAACTGCTCACATACCCTATTTTCTTTCGCAGATTAGGCAGGTTGGTCTTTCCAAATTCATTTTCCAGGACGGTAACCTTCCCTGTAGTAGAAAAATGATAGCCTGTCACAATATTTAATAATGAAGTTTTACCAGAACCGTTTAACCCCAGAATGGCCCAATGCTCATTTGTTTTTACTTCCCAATTAATCTCACTCAGTATATTTTGGCCATCTCTTCTCCATGATACATCCTCAAAGCTAATAACTCTCTCCACGCCATATCACCTCCAAATGTAATGTGTTTTGCATCAAAGAACATGACTATCTCTTGGACCGTATAAACCTGTTCATCTTCTCTTTTACATATTTCAAAGTTAACATAAACCGAAAATAATGTAGTTTTCAACCTTAAGTTTAAATTAGTATTGATTATTTTTAAAAAAGTAAATCACAAATTCATAAGAATAAGCTCCGTTCAATACTCAGCACCTTAATAGGTTATTTCACCTTCATTATTCTCAGCCAAAAATCTGAGGAATACAAAAACGAACCTAGGCAATATAAGGTTCGTCTTTTCCTCCAATCGTAAATGACTGTTTGAACATTGAATATTAAAGGATTCCGTTATATGCGTTTTCAATTATTTCTTTTATATCTTTGCTGCTGGTCAATCTTGGACTTATTAAAACATTTCCACTTCTCATTGAGTCTTCAACAGGTTTTGGCAACACATCTAACGATACATGAAGGTCTTTTATATTTGAAGGGATATTTAATGTGTTATTTAATTTTATAATAGCCTGAATTGCTAGTTCTGCTCTTCTTTAACAGGAATCCCATCAGTCTTTTCACCTAATGCCTTTGCCATGTCTACCATTTTGTCAGGGCATGCTGGTAAATTGAATCTAATAACAAATGGTAACAGTGTAGCATTAATTCCATGTGGTACATTAAATACTCCGCTAAAAGTATGTGAAAAAGATTTAGTATAAAAATAGCCCTTCTCAAAACGGAAGGGCTATTTTTATCGATTGAGGATCTGAGCAGATCCCACTCAGTTCACAGAATTCCTCAGCAGCGCATCTCTTTCGTGTCGTTCAATCGCCAAGGCGATCAATTTGTCGATAAGTTGACTGTAAGGAATCCCGCTTATTTCCCAAAGCTTGGGATACATGCTTATTTTCGTGAAGCCGGGGATCGTGTTTACTTCATTAATGATGATGTCCTGTTCATTGACGAAAAAATCCACCCTTGCAAAGCCCTCGCAGTTTAACGCCTGAAAGGCTTGAATGGCAGTCTCCTGGATCTTTGCTGTTAACGGTTCACTCAGCTTTGCTGGAATTTCCAATACCGCTCCGTTTTCATCGATATATTTAGCCTCATACGAATAGAACTCTCCGTTGGAAACAATTTCTCCGGGTACAGAAGCCAAAGGCTCTTCATTGCCGAGCACCGAGCACTCGATTTCTCTGCCATTGATTCCTTCTTCAATTAATATCTTATGGTCGAATTGGAACGCCTCTTCCACTGCTCGTGTAAATTCCTCTTGTGACTGCACTTTACTTACCCCCACTGAAGAACCTTGGTTGGAAGGCTTTATAAATAACGGCAATCCTAAATCCTCTACTACTGCATCAAAGCTTATTTTGTTCTTTGTTGCTCGTGTATACGTATGTGACTTAGCGACCTTTAACCCGGCATCTTTTAGCAGCCGTTTCGCTATGTCCTTATCCATACAAACTGCAGAGCCAAGAATATTGGAGCCGACAAAAGGGATGTTCGCCATCCGGAGCATTCCCTGAATGCTTCCATCCTCCCCTAATGTCCCGTGAAGGATGGGAAATACAACATCAAGTTGGCTCAAGCTTTTTGTTGTATTTAAACTTATCAACTGATTCTCGCTTTCTCCAGGAACGACCGCAATGCCATGATTGGTTTTATTTAGTTCAATTAACTTTGCATCGTCTGCGTTGAGCAGGAATTGAGAAGCATTATTTAAATGCCATCTTCCTTCCTTATCAATGCCGATTAACGTGACTTCATATTGATCCTGATCGATTGCTTCGAGCACATTTTTCACCGACTGTAAGGAGACCTCATGCTCAGCAGACTTTCCTCCAAAGATCAATCCAACCTTTTTCTTCTCCATTCAAACACCACCTGTCAGGAATCTTATATCATCGTCATTTTATTTTGTTCGTTTTAAAAATTCGTTTCCAGTTTCTATTATATAACCGCTAACCCCGTCCTGAAAATAAGAAGGATTCGTAAACAGTCGAATAGAATCCTTTAAAGAATCATGTGATCGGCAAAAAAAAGGAATAAAGGAGATGGTGGCTATGAAGATCCAAAGAATAGACCATGTGGGTGTTGTCGTAAATGATCTGGAAGCGGCCAAAGCGTTTTTTCTCGATTTTGGACTTGAGATGCTGGGGGAAGCTGAAGTGGAAGGAGAATGGGCCGAACGGATTATTGGACTTACAGACGTTAGAGAGACGGTTGTTATGTTTGGGATGCCAGACGGCGAGACAAAGCTGGAGCTGGTAAAATTTCATACGCCCTCATCTGAAAAAGGGATTCAGCCGTCTTTGAACACGTTGGGTATTACGCATATAGCATTTGCCGTTGAAGACATTGAAGGTATTGTTGCCAAAATGAAAAAGAAAGGCACGGAAACTGTTGGTGAGATTCAGCAATATAAAGACAGCTATAAGTTATGTTTCGTACGTGGACCAGAGGGAATTATTTTAGAGCTGGCAGAGAAACTCAAGTAAATAGCCTTTTGGACAGCAGCCACTTTTCAAAGGAAAAGTGGCTGTAATGTGCTTTTTTCATTTATTTAATATACAAGTTGGATATGAAGCCGTTCATTTTCTAAAAAGGCTAAAACCGTTTCTTTAAATTTTTCGGGATCCTCTAAATCAGGGAAATGTGCACTATGATGAAATAACACAAGTTCACTATTGCTTAGTTCTTTGTGAATGAGTTTTGAAATCGGAATTCCTGTATTACGATCAAATACACCTGTCATAATCAAGGTTTGTTGTGATATGTCTCTCAGCCGATCTATTAAAGGGATGGAAAGTGGGAACTTTTGTAATGCCTTAAACATAAGACCTGTATTCACCAGGCTACTTACCTCCCACATGTCCATATTTCTTCTTCCCCTGCCAGTTCATCCATTAAAATGTTCATGCTGTCCCCCCTATCAATGATTTAATAGTTTCCCCATCAGGATGGTATTATAATAGTTTCCGTCGGATAAGCGCTTATCGTATTTCAAGACCCCTTCAGTTTCAAACCCCAATTTTTCATAAAGTGCTATTGCTTTAGTGTTCGTCTCCAAAACGGAGAGCGATATTTTTTTGATATCCTGTGCATCAGCCCAGTTGATCGTTTCCTGCAGGAACATCTTACCGATCCCGTATCCCCAAAACTCTTTCAACACACAAACACCGAACTCAACTTTATGCGAAAGCCGCCGTAAAGGGCTCCCTTCACATCTGGCTAATCCAGCAATTCTTCCACCCACATCTGCCACCAAAAACAAATGATTGAGGGCTTCAGTATCCTTCTTTATGATCGAAAGGAAACCCGCCTCATCAATGTACCCTTCCCCTTGTTCCCGGTCCATGTTCTCGGTTTCGCCATCGATTTGTACACGCGCCTCTGATAGGCTTTTTGCATCGTGTTCCTCGGCGGATCGGATGATGTACTTTATATCACGTACTGAACATTCCTTTGGCTCGATCTTCATATGTTATCTACTCCGATCAACTCAGTCCCATACGAGTTATCAATCGCACACAACCATTCACCCTCTGTATTTTTTCGGAACACATAGGTCGCTTTTCGCTCCATGGAATAGGTAGTTTCTTCTTTATCCGAGGCGAGAATTGTTTGGGAAAGAACGAGCGCGGTGTCTCCCGCTTCCAAGATCATCATCTCTCCCTGTTTGGGTTCAATGCTGTTTTTGAAATAAGCGGCAATGGCGATGAATGCTTTTTTGATTTCAGCCTTCCCGTTTGCCACCATTCCCGGTTTAACTACTAGAACCGCATCCTCCGTATAGTAGTTCATGAGGAAATCGAAATCCTCCTGTTTGATGGCGAGATCACACTTCCTGATGATTTCTTTTAATTCATGATCCATTTTCTTTCCTCCTGACTCTCCATAGTTCCATCCATTATAATCCTTAGAAGGAAAGAAAATCTATATAAAAAAAGAGACGCCGCTTTTGCGATACGCCTCAACACTTGCTTGCTATTTTGTTTTATAAACCGGGATCTCCAGATTGATGCTGTAATTGTTCAACAAACTGTACAGGTTATAAATCTGTCTTACCTGTTTCGACGCCCACCCAATATCTGTTGCGTATTGATGGGATGGATAACCCAGTGCTTCTGCAGCCGATGGATTCCATCGCATCTTATAAATGGTATCCTGCTTTTTGTTGATGTAGCCTATGGCTATAAAGCGCGCTCCGCCGACAATCGCATCTTCCGGGGTAAACCAGCCGGCATTATACGCATAGGCTGCACCGTTTTGCACTGCGTTGCCATCATTGGCCCCGATTCCGTACATATTATACACGGTTCTACCATTATATAGGACTCCTGTGGCCAGCTGTGACCGGCCATTACCTGTTTCAAGCAACGCATGCGAAATCAAATAGATGTCGTTCACGCCGTAAAGGTTTCCTGCCTTGATAAAAGAAGAAGCTTTGCCTTCTAAAATTCCTTTACCGGAAAGAATGCGCTGGTTTACTTCTGCCGTGTTCAAGTTGGCGGTTTGAGACAGTTTCACAAATTGATAGGATTTTACAGGATCGTCCTTAAAGTTGTTCGGATCCAGATAGTACTTTACATCCTCAGGACTGGCATTTACCCAGGTATCCTTGATATCCACCTGATACCAAATATGGCCGTCCGAACCTTTCACCTGGGAAAGGACCTTCAGCTGTTCTCCCCTTCTCACTGTTGTGATTTTCCAGTAGTTCGTTCCAGCTCCACCACGAATGTTCCAATCTCCAAGGACCGTGCCATAAATCGAGCTTGTCATTCGAATAGCGTCTTCACGGATATAGCTTTTATATTTTTGGTCGGTTTGTGGAGAAGCACCCAACTGAAGCTTGACCATCTCGTCGAGAGTGAGATTATACTTTTGCCCCGTTTCAGAAACCGCTATGCCGTCGGGGGAACCTAGCTTTTCCTTCAGGTAAGAGGTACTCACATAGCCAGTCTTGCCATTGGCAGAGATTTTGGACCAGCTGCCAGATTGGGAAAGGAGCGTAACCGCTGTACCTCTTGCCAGCTTTGTAACGACTGCAAACGTTGTCCCTGGACCTGATCTCACGTTGAGACTTGAAGAAGCTTCTACATCGACAAACCGAACGACCGTTTCAGGTTCAGAAGGCTTTGGAGCTGGTGACGGTTTGGCAGTGCCTGGCTTAGTCGTGGTGAGATATTTTGTGCTCACATAACCCGTGCTGCTGCCGGCTTTTACCTTGGCCCAGCCGTTGGATTCGGAATGATAAACAGTGACTTCCTCCCCGTCTTTTAACGTTTTGATGACTGCCGAATTCGTCGTCCCGGCTTTTCTTAAGTTCAATGCGCCGCTTACTTTTACATACTTTGTGGTCGTTTTCGTTTCGGGTGCTGGAGTTGGTTTCGGCCTTGACGTACTGCCAGACTTGGTGGCAGTGAGGTATTTTGTACTCACATAGCCGGTGCTGCCGGAAACTTTTACTTTTGCCCATCCGTTGGACTCCGAATAAACGGTCACTTTTTCTCCATCATTGAGTGTTTTGATGACAGAAGATTTGGTAGTCGCACCTTTTCTTAAATTCAGGGCACCGCTTACCTTTACATACTTTGTGGTGGTTTCCGGTTCAGGTGCTGGAGTTGGAGCAGGTTTTGGCTTTGACAAACTACCAGGCTTTGTTGCAGTGAGATATTTTGTACTCACATAGCCGGTGCTGCCGGAAGCTTTTACCTTTGCCCACCCTTTGGACTCGGAATAAACAGTGACGGTTACTCCGTTTTTCAGCGTTTTAATGACTGCCGAATTGGTCGTGGCTGCTTTTCGTAAGTTTAAAGCTCCGCTGACTTTCACATATTTGGTTGTCGTTTTAGATGAGGAAACTGCTGCAGGCTTGCTTGTTGAACCCTTTGAAACCGTGTTCGATGGTTTGGAAGATGATAGATACTTTGAGCTTACATAGCCATTCTTGCCGTTTGCGTTAATTTTGGCCCAGCCACCTGTTTCGGAAAATACCGTCACCTGTGTCCCTTTTGCCAATTTAGCTATGACAGACGCACCTGTGGATGCACTCTTACGTAAATTCAAAGAACCTTCACTCACCTTAACGTACTTGGTGGTGGTTGCAACTTTGGTGGCGGTGGTGGCCAAGGTGATCAAATACTTGGAGCTGACATAGCCATAGCTGCTCCCTACCTTAAGCTTGGACCATCCTTTTGATTCTGAATAAACAGTTACCTTTACTCCTTTACCAAGCTTTCCAATAATGGGAGATCTGGTGTTGATGCTTTTGCGAACGTTCAGACTTGAACCTGACCGGACATTCACGACCTTCTTCTTAATTTCCTGAGCCGATGCGGGATCCGCCTCGATTGCCTGATATAAGGCTGTGGTAGAAAGCACGGCGAAACAAAAACCTGGGATGACTAATTTCTTCATTTCATTCTCCTCTGCCTATGTAGTCTTGAATCAGAAGAAAATCTGATTCTCCCCTTCATATCGGTAACTTTTGGCAGAGTTTAATGAAAAAACTAGAAAAATAGAGAATAATTTACCATAAAAATTATCTTTTTGTGTGGTAAACTAGTGAAAATTTATCCTGGAGGTACATCCAATGGAAGTTGTATCCATACTATCATTTTTAGCCGCAGCCATCGTGCTGACCATTATGCCCGGGCCTGATAATTTATTTGTTTTGGCTCAAAGCATAGACAAAGGTAAAAAGGCCGGAATCAGCACCGCCCTCGGCCTTTGCACCGGTCTCATCGTACATATTAGTGCCGTGACTGCTGGTTTATCCGCCGTCATCTACCAATCAGCGGTTGTTTTCTCGATCATCAAATATGCGGGGGCTGCGTATCTCTTGTTCCTGGCCTATAAGTCGTTTCGGGAAAAAAACAGTCCGTTTACCCTCACCAGTGCAGATACACTGAATTACACAGCACTGTACAAACGGGGCATCATTATGAACCTGTTAAACCCTAAAGTCTCTTTGTTCTTCCTTGCCTTCCTGCCACAGTTTGTCAATTATCACAGCGGACATGTGTCATTGCAAATGCTCACTTACGGAATTCTTTTTCTGCTTCAGGCTCTGCTGCTTTTTACGCTTATTAGCATCTTTGCTGAAAAAGCCGGAAGCTTTATACGTAAAAATCCGAGAGTATCAAGCAAGATTAACTTCATTCAAGGAAGTTTATTTACGTTGATCGGTCTTAAGATTGCTTTTAGTCAGAGATAAGAAATGCACCTCCTGTTATAAAGGAGGTGCATTTTTTCAAACCGAAACGGGTTTGTTTCTATTGATCTCGTTAATTTTGGATAAATCGACTTTCGGCTTTCGGTCTTCTGTCAGCAGCCCGTTCACTTCCTGCTGGACATCCGTGATCTGGGTGTAACAGAATCCGCATATATAATCCAGGCTCATGATGGCTTCAGTTATAGACGCATAGCGGTCGAGGAACTCCTTCTCGTTCTTCACCTGGTCTCCATAACCCCAGCCTTCTTCGGAAGTGAATGCAATACCGCCATATTCACTGATGATGATCGGCTGTCCTTTATATTCGTACCCCTCGGCCATGGCATGCTTGGATTTATTAAAGGCGATCTCATTGCCCACCACTTTTTCCTTATCCCGATACCGGTTAAGGAACTCGTCTCCGTACTCCACATAGTCATGAAGCGTGATGATGTCAGATACCGTATGCTCCCATCCATCATTCACGATAACCGGCCGCATGCTGTCGATCGCTTTCGTAAGGTGGTAGATACCTTCAGTAAACTTTTGCTGTTTCTCATTGGTAAAAATGTTCTTAACACCCCACGATTCATTGAACGGAGTCCACGTAATAATGCTCGGATGATTGTACTGCTGCCGTACAACTTCAAGCCATTCTTCTGTAAATTGTTGAACTGCATCGTCAGAGAACGCGTAGGTTGCCGCCATTTCTGACCAAACGAGCAACCCTTTTTTGTCCGCCCAGTAAAGAAAGCGCTGGTCTTCCACTTTCATGTGTTTCCTTACACCATTGAACCCCATCTCAAGCGTTTTTTCAATATCCAGGATGATCGCTTCCTCTGACGGCGGAGTTAAATGGGATTCTTCCCAATACCCCTGATCCAGAAGCAGCTTTTGATAGATCGGGACATTATTCAATAGAATGTTCCCATTTTGAATGGATATCTTTCGCATGCCGAAATAGGACTGCACCCTGTCGAGCTCCCGATCTCCGTCAAAGAGAGTGAATTCCACATCATACAGGTGCGGATGCTCAGGGCTCCACTGCATCACTTTCCATTCATGGATTTCACTGGCGAGGCTCACTTTCATACTGGCGTGCTCACGGTCTACCTGCAAACTGAAATCTTTAACAGGCTTCCCATCAAACGTAATCGCTGTTTTCAAGGTTAGATGTTGCTGCTGGCCGGCATGAACCAGCTTATACTCGAATTCCACTGATTCGTTATCCACATCCGGTGTGGTTTTCACGGATTGAATATGGGTTTCATGCAAAAATTCAAGCCAGACAGTTTGCCAGATCCCTGTGGTCTGTACATACCAGCAGCCGAAATTTTTATCGATCCACCGCTGCTTCCCTCTCGGCTGATGTTCACTCAGGCTGTCTTCTATTTTCACCACCAGATTATTTTCTTTTTCTTCATTAATATAGTTCGTGATGTCAAAAGAAAAGGCTGTATACCCCCCTTTATGCTCGCCGGCAAAAATACCGTTCACCCACACCTTCGTCACATAGTCCGCGCCCTGAAAATGAAGGAGGACGCGCTGGCCGGCAAATTCCTTGGGTACATCAACCGATTTTTGGTACCAGACATAAGGGCAAAACGTTTCCTCATGGATGCCGCTTGCCTTCGTTTCATATGTAAAAGGCACGATGATTTTCTGATTAAGATCGGTTTTCTTGTACCATGCTTCTTTTTCACCCGCATTCTGATGGTCGAATTGAAAGTTCCATTCTCCATTCAGATTCAGCCAATCGTTTCGTTGAAATTGTGGACGAGGATATTCCTTTCGTACAGTTGCTTCCATTGATAACAGCTCCTTGATTGATTAGTAGGGTTTAGAGGAGAGGTTCAGCCTCGAAATGGATTTGTTTTTGGCGAGTGCCAATATTCCCGCAGAGAGAAAAAGGACGGCACCGATAAAATCCATCAAAAAGTAGGATGAGACACCCAGCACGAGAAACCAGATCGAGCGCTTGACCTCCACTTTGTCATCCTTCAGGGACCGGACAAGATAAAGATTGACGATGCCCAGGATCACGAAAAGCATGCCAAAGGTGACAGTAAAGCTATATAAACTTCCGAATAAGGACTGCATGGCTTTCACCTGCGCAAAGCTTGTGTCATGAATGCTGCTGCCCTTTGATTTGATATACGATCCATACGCAAAAATGGTAAGCAGACCCGAAAGAATCTGCCAACTGGATCCAATGACGACGAGCTTCCGTTCCAGTTTTCGGCTCAAAACGGATTCCTCCTATCCTTTTACGCCAGATGTTAGTGACATGGACTGCAGGAAATAGCGCTGTGTAAAGAGATACAGAATAAAAGTCGGCACGATGGCGATGAGTGCCGCTGACATCGCATGTCCGATATCCGTGACATACATTCCCTGCAGCAGCTGCAAGCCCGGTGTGATCGGCATCCGGTCAATATCGTTGAACACGATGGACGGCCACAAAAAGTCGTTCCAGGAACTTGTAAAGGTGAACAGCGCCACAACCGTCAGAACCGGTTTGATGAGTGGCAGGGTCACCTTTGTGTAGATCTGAAAATCATTCGCGCCGTCGATCCGGGCGGATTCATCCAGCTCCAAGGGGATGCCGATCATGAATTGACGAACGAGAAAAACGTTAAAGACGGCTGCTGCTCCCGGCACAATTGCCGCCCAATACGTGTTCACCCATCCGAGGGTATCAATGATTTTATAGAGCGGTATCAGGTTCACGACTGCCGGAAACATCATGGATGCCAGCAGCAAGGAAAACAGCCAGTCCCTTCCTTTAAATCGCAGCCGGGTATATCCATAGGCAGCCATGGAAACCACCACCAGAACGAGGACCGTCTGTGTCACCGATATGATCATCGAATTCATGAACCACTTGGCGACGGGCGTACTTGAATTATCAAAAAGAAGGTCCTGATAGTTGGTAATCACCCAGTGAACGGGAAGCATACTGAAGCCATACGATTGGATATCGATCTCGTCTTTAAAGGATGAAAAAAAGGCCCAGGCCAAAGGAAAGATCCAGATTAATGTCATACACAGCAAAAATATGAAGGAAATAAGGGTGGAGATGTTTAATTTTTTCAAGCTGTTCCGCCTCCTACTTCTTTTCTCTCAATAAGAAGAATTGAATGATCGAGACCACCATAATACAGAGCCCGAGAATGACTGCCATCGCCGAACCGATTCCGGCAATGGATTGGCCGGAGCCAAACGCATTCTGCTTGATGTACATGAGGAGTACCGTTGTTGTGCCGGAAGGTCCGCCCTTGGTCAGCATGAGCGCCTGTCCGTAAACGTTAAACTGCGCAATCGTGGTGATAACCACGGTGAACAAGAGCTGATTCTTGATGCTTGGTAAGGTGATGTGAAAAAACTTTTGGATCCTGCCAGCTCCATCAAGGGAAGCTGCTTCATAATAATCTTTGGACACCCCGTTTAAAGCCGCCTGATAGATGATCATGTTTCCTCCGATTCCCCACCAGACGGTTACGACCACGAGCGCGATCCACGCATACGGCTGTGTGCCCAGCCAGTTGGGGGCAGAATCAAAATAATGATTGATCGGACCAAACGATACATTAAACAACATGGACCAGATGATCATGACTGCCGAAATGGAGAACAAGACAGGCAGGTAAAAAATCGCCTGGAACACCTTGCTTCCTCTCGGCTTCACATGAAGGGCCGCTGCCAGCAGCAAAGGAATAATGATACACGCTGGAACCGTAAAGATCACAAACTTGAACGTGTTCCCTAGCCCCGTATGCAGCTGGGTGTAAAAGGTGGATTCCTTGTTAAAAAGGATTTCCTTATAGTTATCCAGCCCCACAAACTCCGGAGTGTTGATCAAGTCCCAATTCGTAAACGATATATACACGCCAAAAAAGATCGGAATGAGAAAAAATAATGCAAACAGCAACAGATGCGGCCCAATGAAAACCATTGGCATCACGTTGAATCCCTTTCGGCGCGGCTTCAGGCTGACTGGTGACAGAACGTCGACTCTCTTGTTTTCTGTTAGTTTTACATCCATATTTACTCTCCTGTTCTCGTTTAGTAGAGGGCGATAGAGGGACTCCCCCAATCGCCCCCTCGCAGAGACCCGGCTGGTTACTTATCCTGGGCAATCTTGTCTTCTACTGTTTTTTGCGCACTTTTCAATGCTTTATGAATATCTAGTTTTCCGAAGACCGTATCATTGCCGATCTTGTCCAGCTGTTCAGAGACATAGCCGTTGTATTTGTAGTCAAAGATTTTGAGCGACTTCTGCTCTGTCGCATCCTTCACCAGGAACGACTGCGGCATTTTTTGATAATCGGGGTTATCAAGAGTTGCCAGGGCTGCAGGGTTTTGTCCCGCTTCCGCCCATGGAAGTGAATTATCCTTTACCCAGTCAATGAACTTCATGACGCCTTCTGTTTTCTTTTTGTCGCGTTCCGGATTTTTCAACAAAACAAACTGGTGAGAAGAGCTCCAGTTCACCATCTTGTTCTTGTCATCGCTTAGCTGCGGGAAGTTGGTCATACCCCAATTAAGATTCTTGGCAGTCTTCACATCATTCTGCATCCAGATGCCCTCCGGATAGAAGATCGCTTTACCTGACTTGAAGGTCTGCCCCGCATCCTGGCCGTCTTTATTGGTAATGCCTGATTTGACCATGTCATTGTATAGCTTGAGGGTGTCGGCTGCTTTGTCCGTGTCCAAAGTAGGCTGTGTGCCATCGCTTGTGATACTGCCGCCCATTTGGCTGTACACCGAAAGGAAGGTTGGCTTCATCCAGGTGACCGGCATAGCAATAATTTTGTCCTTTTTCGCTTTCGCACCCGCTGCCTTGATCTCATCGTAGGTTACGATGTTGTCATCCAGAGCGTTCGGAGCATATTTTTTCACCAGATCTTTGTTGTAGTACATGACAAAGCTATGTACATCCAACGGAACGCTGTATCGTTTATTATTCAGACTGCCGATATCCCAGCCTGCTTTAATATAATTTTCCGCTTTAATGTCAGGATATTTGGAAAGATAATCATCCATCGGGACGAGCATGTCCTTGTCCACGAATTGCTTGATCCGCTCCGCATGAACAATGTTCAAATCAGGAATGTTTCTTTTGGAGTTAACCACCGTTGGGATTTTGGCATACATATCGCCTTCTGCCAGTGAGATGTTTTTTACTTTATACTTGGGATTGGTTTTGTTATAGGCATCGACCATTGCCTTCATATTTTTTCCGTCAGGTCCTGTGAACGGGTTCCAGAAAACGATCTCGTTCTTCCCTCCGGCTGAGCCCGATGAAGACTTCGAACTGCACGCTCCTAAGGAAAGCAGTAAAACAAGTAAAACGAAACCGCTGACGATCACTCTTACTTTTTTATTCATATTGATCTCCCCTTATCTTTTTAATTAAAGCGCTTACATTACTGGCATACTAAAAAAACAGCTTCTCATTTACTCTGTAACCCCGTCCTCCTTTTCTTAATATTCCGATAATATATGGTGCCAGTCTTGGTTGCAGATCCTGTTTGTTATTTTGCATATAATCAATACAAATATCTTGTTTGAAACATAATATCTGTATTAATTGTTAAGATAAACCTTTCTTTTTGATAAGTCAATATCTTTTTTAGTTAGTAAATTATTATTCAAACTCTAAAATTGTCTTTGTACAATCGTATTTATATTTTATGATTGACCCATAAGTGAACGTGTTCATAACCAAACAGATAGGGGTTGCATTACATTGCTGGAACTAACCATTGATGAATCCGATACACTGATCAAAGTCGCTCATGCGCTTTCATCCAAAGTCAGAATTGATATTCTAAAATTATTAAATCAAAAGAAAATGAATGTGAATGAAATTGCCGAAGAACTCAATTTGGCGGTCTCCACCATTGCCCTAAACGTTCGGGTTTTGGAAAAAGCGGGGATCATCTACACAGAAGTGCTTCCGGCAACGAGGGGAACCATGAAAGTATGTTCAAGGGTATTTGATGATATTCACATGGACCTCAGGATGAATTTCAATTACGAGATTAAGGAAAATGTCTATGAACTGGAGATGCCGATTGGCCATTATACCGATTCGGACATCTCGCCCACCTGCGGCATCATTACAAAAAACGGGGTGCTCGATCCTTTTGATGAGCCAGAGCTTTTTTACCATCCCGAGCGGGTGAACGCCCAGCTGGTCTGGTTTCGAAAAGGATACGTAGACTACCGGTTTCCGTTGCAGCTGCCGCCAAAGGCGAACATCCAATCCGTGCAATTTTCCATGGAGATCTGTTCGGAAGCCCCTCAATACAATCATGAGTGGCCTTCTGATATCACCATCTGGGTAAACAACAAAGAAATCTGTACCTGGACATGTCCTGGGGATTTCGGGGAAAGAAAAGGAATCCTGAACCCGATCTGGTTCCCAACCGACGGGCACACCCAATACGGACTTTTGAAGACGTGGAAAATCAACTGGGAAGGAAGCTTTCTGGACGAAGTGCGGGTGTCCGATGTGAAATTAAAAGACGTTCTTGTTGATAAACAGAAGCACTTGAACTTCAGAGTGGGCATCAAATCAGACGCTGTAAATATCGGCGGAATCAACCTGTTCGGAAACATGCTCGGCGATTACCCGCAGGATATCTTGATGAGGATTTTGTATTCATAAATGTTATATCAGAAAAACAAAAAGAGCCATTCTCCAAGTTGAGAGAATGGCTTAAACTTCTCATCCAAAATCCGGTTGACAGAATACCATTTTCTGTCACATTATAAATTAGACACCAATCGTAAATGATTTTTACTGACTGCAATCGAAAAATGGAAGAGGAGTGTTTCTCGATGACAAATCCCAAGGTTGAAGCATTTTTTAGTCGATCGAAACAGTGGAAGGAAGAATTTGAGAAGCTGAGAAGTATCGCTCTTAGCTGTGAAGAGTTGACCGAAGATTTTAAATGGATGCACCCCTGTTACACGTTTGAGGGAAAAAATGTCGTGTTAATCCACGGGTTTAAGGAATATTGTGCCCTACTGTTTCATAAAGGGGCCCTTCTGCAGGATCCCCAGGGGATTCTCATACAGCAAACAGAAAATGTCCAGGCAGCACGGCAGATTCGTTTCACCAATGTGCAAGAGATAGCTGAATTGGAGCCCTTCATAAAGGAGTATATTCAACAAGCGATTGAGGTAGAAAAAGCCGGTTTGTCAGTTGACTTTAAAGAGAGTAAAGAATTCACCATCCCAGAAGAACTTCAATTGAAATTCGATGAAAATCCTGACTTGAAGACAGCTTTTCAAGACCTGACCCCGGGACGCCAACGAGCCTATGTGCTTTATTTCTCCCAGGCCAAGCAACCCAAAACCCGACTGTCCAGAGTGGAGAAATATACGCAACATATCCTGGAGGGAAAGGGATTAAATGATAAGTAATTTTGAGTAAAAAGCGGAGCAAATTGCTCTGTTTTTTTGTTGGTCAGCCCTTGGGCAGAAGTCTGAATCTTCAGTTATGCTTAATATCATCTAATTCCGCCCAATTATTTAAAATTATGCTCAATCAACTCTCATTTCCGCTCAATTCCCATCAAGTTTCGCTCAATTATCGCCAAATAGAAAAGCCTCTCCCTTTTTGGGCAGAGGCTTTAACACTATTCCTATTAAACTTTAAACGTTTCCCTCAAATTTTCATGGTTTACAGCGGTGATTTCAAAGGCAAACATCCGAAAGACGAGCTGGACAAACAATCCGAGACCAAAAGCGGTGATCACGGTTCCCGGCCCCAATGGACCGCCGAGCAGCCATCCGATAACAGCGATCGAGCATTCCAGCGATGATCGGCATACCCCGATTGGAAGTCCGGTTCTCCTGCGGATCGAGACCATGAGCGAATCACGGGGGCCTGCTCCAAACCCTGAACCGATATAAAAATAACTGCCGAGTGCCGTGGTGAACAAACCGAGCATCACAAATCCCAAACTTCCAGGCAAGCTGTTCGCCTTTGGAATGAGATTCGTCCATAAAATAAAATCCATGAATAAACCAATCAGCGCCATGTTTGCAAGCGTCCCGATACCGATCTTTTCTTTCAAGAGTATAATCAACAGCACGATAACGACGCTTACAAGGACCGTCGCCTGCCCGATCGTGAGAGGCATCCAGTATGTAAGCCCTGCCTGAAATACCTCCCACGGACCAAAGCCCAAATTGCCTTTCATGACAAACACCGAACCCAGCGCAAACAAAAAAAGACCGAATATAAGCCTGGCGATACGCAACCCCTTCATCTTCTTCTCCCCATATCCCTTTTTAATGTCACATTATACGTTGTATTTTCAGAAAAATATAATATCTTGCTTACTTCTTTTTCTGCCTGAACAGGTCGAGCGATTTGTACCCTTTCGAAAGGATATCGACCATTTGATGGTAACGCTTATTCCGGGTCTGCTCCTGCTTCGCTGAAAAGATATACCGTGCCCAATCTTTTTGGTAGCCCGGTGTCAAGCTTTGATAAAAGTCCAGTTCCTTTGGATGGCTAGCGAGCAATTGCTCAATATCTTTCACATACTGTTCGTAATCCGAAACCGATTGGCTTGCTTTGGACTTTGCGTTTTTCTTTTTCTCCCGCTTCAATCCAACAACCGTAAAAACCTCATCCATACTGACCATCCGTGCAAATTTGATATCACTGCTCCCCACATATCCGTCCTCACCGACATTCATTGCCGGAAATAGTTCATCTCTGTGGACAAACGTTGAATATCGCTTGTTCCCCTTTTTCGGATAAGCAAAAAAGAGATATCCCTTCTCGGTTAATGGTTCCTGTTGAATGATGGCCTCCATATGCTTCACCATCTCCTCCAACGTTTCAACAAAAATAAAAATGGCATCATGCTCTTTTGTAATCTTAGTAGGCTGATTGGTGAACACATCATAATCCTCTGGCTGATTAACGACAGCCATGTTCTGGTACTTTGATAGTTTTAATTTATCGATGATGGTCATATGCAGCTCCTTCGTATTCTTTGTTAAATGATGATACTTCGATTATATAATAACCTGCAGGAGGATTACCGGACAAAATGAGGAATGTAATAGATTGGAAGCTACCAAGTCAGGAGGATTTTATATGTACAGCCCTGTATTAAACGAAATTGGAACGGTTTTTATTCCTGTAAGCAACATTGAACGTTCACGGGATTGGTACTGCGATCTATTGGGTGTGCCGGCAGATGATGAAGTACAGTTTGGCCATATTTATGTTCTTCCGATGAAAGGTTCGGGAATAGTACTGGACAGCAAGATTTATTCGCCGGACCTCATCTCAAAAACACCGTTGTTCCATTTCAATACTCATCACATTGAAGAAGCCCATGCCTATATGTTAAACAAGAACGTAGATGAATTAACCGAGATCCAGCATGGGCATTATTTTAATTTTCAGGACCCGGACGGCAACTGCCTCATGGTTTGTAATTGCTAAGGAGGATTTATGTCTTTGATTCAGCTAATCGAAATTAACGCAGAAAACTACCGCGAAGCCCTGGAGCTGTCTGTCCATCCCGATCAGGCAAGGTTTGTTTCATCGGCTACTCCGCCGGTTGCCATGGCGCTCGCGAAAGCCTACATACGGCCAGAGAACCGGGTGGTTGAGCCCTATGGCATCTATAACGGCGACGAGTTAGTAGGATTCTTGAACCTTCATTATACGCCCGAAAGTCAGGACGATTATTGGATCTTTCACTTTTTTATCGATAAAAGGTTCCAGCGAAGCGGCTTTGGGGCACAGGCATTAAATGAAGTCATCAAAAAACTGAAGCAGCAGCATCCCTCTGCCCACCGTCTGCGCCTGACGGTCCATATAGAGAACCTGTCAGCACAATCCTTTTATAAAAAGTTCGGTTTTAGGGACGACGGCACCCTTACTTATGGAGACCCAACGTATTCTTATCTTTTTTAAGCAAGCGGCTTGGCCAGTGACGTTTTCTTCTTTTGATGCAGAGAATTAAAATACGATAAGACATCAATGATGAAGGGAGAACTGAAATGAAGGCTAAGAATCAGCTTTATCGCGATTTTACCGACAAAAATAATGGTTTATTCAGTACACAAGAGGTTCTCTACAAAAAAGCGTTTAAGAAGGCCGCAAAGGCTGATCAAAGTAATAAGTAATAAAGAAAACAGAAACAGGCTGCGACTCAGGTCGCAGCCTGTTTTTAGTGTTCACTCCACGGATCCTTCACGAGCATCGGACCGTTCACCGTTCTCAGAAGCAGGGAATCCTGTCCTCGGGAGTATTCAGCCAGCGAGCAGGCGCCCTTCCCCGTTTCCATTTGAACATCAATATGAACAGGAAACTGGCTGAGCTCCTGAACCAGCCTCTGTGCCTTGTGCATTGGCAGCGGTTGTTCACAGCGAATGATCAGATCAAGATCGCTGCCAGCATGGGCAGTATCGAGTCCGGAGGCAAGCTCAAACCCAACACTCCCGGTCGGTCCCCAGATCATCTCCTCTGACGTCATTAACTCGTCCACCCGATCAAGCACCTCGATCGCCACAATCGAAAGTCTTCGATCGGTCTGTTTCCATGGCTTCTCCTTTGTCAGCTGTTCCGGTGAAATCACGATGGAACATTCTTCCTCTGGTAAAAAACAGCCGAACCGCTGGTTGCGCGTCTCTCCCCTGATGCCAACCGGTACCCTGCCTTCGAGTCCCGCAGCCCGTCGGACCACAACAAATGGTTTATCGGTGAGTTCCCCGGTCACCCACTCCGGCACCTCGGTCAAACAGACCAGTTTTGAAATGTCGTCAACGCGAATGAGGTCGTGCGTTCTTATTTCCATTGTTCCGCCAGCTTTTTTCTCACTTTGATTGAAGCTTTTCTCCCACCATTTACTGCATTTTCCGAGGTTAGCCGGTTCTTTAGATCTGGTCCGCATTCTCTAATGTTTTCCACCGTTTCCTCGAGTTTCTTTCGAACGGCTTCCACTTCTTCTTGTGAAGGTGAGTCAGCATCGATTCCGCTGATCAGTGAAGAGAGCACTCCAAGGCTGTTGAAGGAATTGATGTCATAGGCCATGGCCGGTACTTTATTCGTGGCTTCTTCCAGTTCCTCAATCGTCCGGCGTGTAACTCGTGCAGCAGATTGCTTGGACATGGCATGCACATTCACTCCAACATCATCGAGGGCCAAAATGCGGTTCGCCTGGAAGCCGTGGGACAAGAAAGCCCCGGAAATTGCATTTCCGACTATCAGGGCAATGACCGGGTGGCCATTCAGCCTTGCCGATGCATATGCATTGACTGCAGCCGCACACGCCTGATGGATCGCAAAAAGCTCTTCTTTATGTCCGTATGCCTGGCTTGGAACATCAATGATAGCCACAATCGGACGAGGAGTCCCGCCTTGATCGGCTTCCATTGATTCCCGAACATAACGAGCGATGCTCCAGCCTTCAAGAAGACCGACTTCCCCATGACGAACCCGGGGAAAGCGGTGGTGAACATCCGGAACGATCGAAAGGAACCGCGCTGTTTCATCTCCGAGCTTCGCATCTGCACATAAAACAGATCGAACATCCTCACTCAAGGATGGCTGATTACCTGTTAGCGCTTCAAACCATGTTCGTCCCCTGCTCGTTATTTCTTCTTCAGAAGTTGAAGGTACATGCTCAAACGCTGGTGATCCGGAACCTTGCTGATTGATGATTTCCCTCGCACTTGCCGGGCTCCATTCTGCTGTCGGATCCACGCTTTTGATGAGAGAAAGATACTTTTCCACCTGTGCACTACGAGGCTCATCATCTTCTGTCTGCATGAAGGAAACGATACCGTCTTTTATAATCTCTATATCATCGTCTGCCAGCAGATCGGCAAGCCCGGTGGCGACGCGCTGTTCCCCGCCGATCGTTCCCCAGATGAGCGGACGGTCAGTGGAATCGAATTCCTCAAGTCCTGCTTCCTGCTCAATGACCTCAGGCCCGTTTAAGCCCAGGCGGCCTTCCCGTGTCATGATAAGCTTTGAGCAAAGGCCTGCTGTGATGGACATCCCGCCAAAGCAGCCGACTTTTCCAGGAATCACTCCAATTACAGGGACCGAGTCACGCAGTTCCACGATAGCGGAACCAATTTCCGCGATGGACATCAGGCCGTAGTTCGCTTCCTGAAGCCGGACGCCACCGGTATCAAAGAGGATGATCGGATAAATGGTGTGACCTTCCTGGTTATCTTTTTTGGCGAGCTCCAGCGCACCGGCAATCTTGCTTCCGGAAACTTCTCCAATTCCCCCGCCTTGAAACGCGCCTTCTATAGAAATCACAAGCGTTCGTTTGCCATCGATCTCTCCCTGGGCAATAACGACCCCGTCATCATTTTGCGGGATGATTCCCTGTGGCTCAAGGTGAGGCGATTTCACTCGCTGAAACGGATCAAGCAGCTCATGGAACGTACCTTCATCAAGCAAAGCCTGTACCCGCTCTCTTGCATTCAGTTCGGCCAAACTCAGTTTAAGCAGGTTCATGGTTACGGCTCACCTCCAATGCCTGTGCCAGACGGATCGATACGACGCCGGGTGTCGCGCCAAAGTCATTGATCTCAATGTTTGCCGCTACCGGATGGGATGCAAAAAAGCGTTCCAGTACCTTATCCCATGTATCTCCTAACCCGTCACTGCCTGTCCGAATGGTCACGCTGGCTTTTTGATCGGATGACGGCTCCAGCAGCACTTCCAGGTCACCGGATGCTACCACACCAACATGCGCCCGTTTGTGGCATTCTTCCTTTGCTTCATATTCAAAATGTAACGTTTCCAACTGCCACTCCTCCTTTTAAGCTTCTCTCTTTTTGCAAGGCATCCAAAAACAACACCGCGGCCAGCAGATCAGCACTGCCTCCCGGGGAAATAAATAACTCCATCATCGTTTCATCCAGTCCGAATAGTGCCAGACGTCCTGCGTTTTTCGATGTGCCCCCGTTATCCAATACATCACTGGCACCTTTTTTGACCGCTTGTAGTGCCTTCATTCCGCCCCGGTGCAGGATGCAAGTATCATCCAGTTCACTCATGATCGCCAAAAGTGTATCTAGCCTGGCGTTGGTTTCCGAAATTCCTTTTTCTCGTGCGTTTTGTAAAAATGGCAAACCCACTTTGCACAAATGCGGAAAATTGAGCTGAGCTTCACCTTTCGCTCCCGGCACTTGATAGGCGGCTTTCACCTTTGAGCCGTTGGTGGATGCGACAGGACAATAGCGGTCTGGAAAACGGGCGATTCTGCCTGCCCGCTCTGCCAAAAATTCAGGATCAGATAATTTAGCATCACCTGCAGCGGCTGAAACCAGCAATCCCAAGGACCAAATCGCCCCTTTGTGGGTGTTGACGCCACCGGTAATACCTAGCATCACCAGCTCACCATTTCTTCCAATCGCTGCGATCTCTTCACGCAACTCCTGGCTCGGTACCCTCTCATAAGAAGCTTCCGCAATTTCAGCAAAAACAGGTCTCAAGCTCTCCGCCGACCGGTGCATCAACTTCAGTGTCAGATCATAATGTGCGCCGTTGTTCTCCTGATCAACAAGTCCCGGCTTTGGCGTGAGGTTCACTTCATCCAATAAAGCCTGAACTGCCAGTTCTGCCAGGGTTTCTGCCACCACGGTCTTTTGATCCATCACCAGCTCCTGAAGCTTGCCGGCGGGTTGTAGAGCGCTTTGGACCAGTCGACGATTTCTTCCACACTTTTTGCCGCAAGCAGAGAGCGTTTGGCTTCTGTCCGGTTCACACCAAGATCTTCTGGGAAAGCTATAAGCCCCTTCTCCCGTAAAGCCGCGGTTTGTTTCGTGTCATGCTGCAGACCGATCGGCGTCACTCCAGCCACCGCTGACAGCGCCTGTCGCCGTTCTTCCACACTGTCGCTTTTATAGAGGTAAGCGATCCCTTCTTCCGTCACCACGTGGGTCACATCATCGCCATAGATCATAATCGGAGCGGTCGCCAGATTCGCATCCAGTCCCACCTTCACTGCATCCATCGATTCCACGAACACCGGCTCATTTCCTTTTTGGAAGGTTTCCACCATCTGAACGACAAGCTTTCTTCCCCGTGCAAGTTCGTCATTGCTCGTTCTCATATCAAGCCATGCCGGTGTGGAATGCCGGCGTCCCCGCGGGTCATGTCCCATGTTCGGTGCTCCGCCAAAGCCTGCGAGCCTTCCAGACGTAACCGTTGAAGAGTTGCCGTCCCGGTCCATCTGCAGAGTGGAACCGACAAACAGATCGACCGCATACTGCCCAGCCACCTGGGACATCGCGCGGTTCGAGCGAAGACTTCCATCTCTTCCGGTAAAAAAGACATCTGGACGCGCTGCCACATACTGTTCCATCCCGACTTCTCCGCCGAAGCAATGGATGCTTTCCACCCAGCCGCTCTCGATTGCTGGGATCAACGTCGGATGCGGATTGAGTGCCCAGTGCTTGCAGATCTTCCCCTTTAATCCCAGTGACTCCCCATACGTTGGCAGCAACAATTCAATCGCCGCCGTATTGTACCCGATCCCATGATTCAAGGACTGAACCTGATGCCGCTCATACACCCCGCGGATCGTCATCATGGCCATCAACACCTGCAGATCGGTAATATGGCGGGGATCACGGGTGAACAGCGGCTCCAGCTGATACGGCTTGTCCGCTACGACGACAAAATCGATCCATGAACCCGGGATATCCACACGCGGCAGCTCGTCCACCAGTTCGTTCACCTGGGCGATGACGATGCCGTCCTTAAAGGCCGCAGCTTCGACAATCGTTGGTGTCTCTTCCGTGTTGGCCCCTGTGTAAAGGTTGCCATACACGTCCGCCTGATCTGCAGCGATCAGGGCAACGTTCGGAATGAGGTCGATGAACAAACGGCCGAACAGCTCCAGGTACGTGTGGATTTCACCCATCTTCAGCTTGCGGTCCTCCAGCATCTGCGCAACCCGGAGGCTTTGCGGACCGGCATAGGCAAAATCAATTTTCTCGGCGATGCCGTATTCAAAAATATCCAGATGCTCCGGACGGGAGATACTGGACATAATCATATGCAGCTGGTTCACCTTTTGGGGATCCAGCTGGGTCAGCACGTCCGACAAAAAGGACGCCTGTTTCTGGTTGTCTCCCTCCAGCACCACCCGGTCTCCCGGAGAGATCAGCATTTCAAGGGCTTCCACCATTTTTTCCGACGGAAGGATTTTATCTTCAGCCAGCTGACTTACTTGTAAAATCTTTTTCGCTTTTTTATCCCTTCTCGTCGTCCATGAACGTTCTTCGGTTGCTTCGTTTATCATATGATTCTCTCCCTTCCTGCTATCAACCATTTCTATATCTTTTACCTAATAAAACAGCGGACTTTATGCCGCTCTCCGAAAGCGACAAGGAGCGGACTGATGGAAGCGCGGCGCCCGCCAGATCAGTGAGCACCCTGCCCGGAGGCATTTCCAGAAACAGCGTCGCTCCCATCTCCTTTATAAGCAGCGTCGCTTCGTGCCACTTGACCGGCCGGGCGATGCTGACCGCCAAATCGTGCCGGATGTCCTCACCCTTTCTGAGCGCACGTGCCGTTGAATTGCTGAGGCATGGAATGGACGGGTTCATAAAAGAAATCTTGTCCAGCTCGGCTGCCAGCTCATGTGACACCCCTTGGAGCAGTTCACAATGGGAAGGAACACTGACCGGCAGAAGAAATGCTTTCCGTGCTCCCTCCTGCTTGGCCAGCTCCAGAACATGCTCAATACCCCGCTTGTCCCCTGCCAGTGTGACCTGATCTAATGCGTTCAGATTGGCCGGATAAACCGGCTTGTCTTCCCTGAACGCATCAGCTGTCAGCTTTAACACTTTATCCTGCTTTAACCCGGTTACGACTCCCATTCCATAGCCTTTTGGATACGCTGCTTCCATTAATTCCGCCCGGCGTTTAACCGTAGTAAGTGCCGACGGAAAATCCATCGCACCGGCAATGACGGCAGCGGCAAACGCACCAACCGAATGACCCGCTGCCATCTCCGGCTTCACGCCTTCCTCCAGAAGGACTCTTGCCACGGCCACCTCCGCCACCAGCAAGCAAAGCTGTACGGAAACCGTGGATTGAAGTTTTTCCTCGGTATCGAACGTAAGAACATCGATCCCGAGGATCTCACCCGCTTCAGTAATCGTTTGATGAATCAGCGGGTGATCGGGCAATTCGTGAAGCATTCCCGGTACCTGTGAACCCTGTCCGGGAAAAAGAAACGCGATGCTCACTGAATCCCCTCCGTTCTTTTCAAAATTTTAAGCAAAAAAAGCTTTCATGACGATAAAGAAAAGTGAAGGCACGATCAGACAGCCTAATCCGGTATAAAAGGTAGCTGTCAAAGCTCCGTACGGAACGAGCTTCGGATCGGTCGCAGCCAAACCGCCTGCCACACCACTCGTGGTCCCGAGCAGCCCGCCGAACACGAGTGCAGACTGCGGATTATTCAGCCCGATGTACTTAGCAACAAACGGCGTAAACGTCATGGTGAACACCGATTTTACGAGACCGGCCGCGATGGACAGTGCCATCACTTCTGAACTGGCGCCAATCGCGCTGCCTGTCACCGGTCCGACGATATAGGTGACCGTTCCAGCTCCAATCGTAGTCAGACTCACCGCATCGGTATACCCGAACGCAAGCGCGATAACGACACCGAAAACGAAAGAAACGATAACGCCCAGGAATAAGGAGATCACGCCCCCGACTCCCGCCTTTTTAATCTCGTCAAAGCTCGCACCAAACGCGGTCGACACGATGGCAAAATCCCTGAGCATGCCGCCGCCCATAATACCGATGCCGGCAAAGATGCCGATATCAGCCAGCCCCTTCTCACCGCCCGTGTTGAGCCCTCCAAGATAGGCAACAAACAACCCGAGGATGATAGCAATCGCCGATCCGTGGATGCGCCCTCTCGTCAGCTTTGCTGAAAGAAAATACGATACATACATGATAACACCGACCAACGCAAAGGAGAGAAGGAGGCCATTGTTCTTGAAAACAGAAACGAGGGTATCCATCATCGTACCGGCTCCTCTCTATAGTCCGGCGTAATGGGCTCAGTGTTTCTTTGCTTCTGGCCAATCCGGCTCAAAACCGGAACGAGCAGAAAACTGACTGCAACCACACCTGCCCCGGCGATGAGTGCAAGAGGCCCTCCCTTAACCGCCGCCACTACATTCTGCTGGGCACTCATCGCCACAACGATCGGAATGTACATCGAACTCCAGAAGTTCAAGCCTTCCTGAGATTTCAGCTCCAGCTTTCCTCTCTTCTTTAACGCATCCACGATGAGAACGAGCAAAAGCATACCTACCCCGACACCGCCGACATTGGACTCAACGCCCAGCACGATTCCAAGCAGGTCCCCCACAAATGCACCAACCAATGTACAGATTGCCAGCAACGCAACACCATAAATCACCAACTGAAACACCTCCTGATTTTTGAAAGCGCTAACAAAATAATGGATACTGTCGACAATTTGCTTCTAAATCTGGGTGACTGAACATGGTGGGTCGTGCTCTAGCTGCTCTATCTGTTGATTTTTCTGAATATTAAGCTTATTGTATAGGAAGAGGCAACAGTCGACAACCCTTTTATGAAAAAAATGTGAGGAGCAAATATGATGGCCACTTCAGAATTCGATAAACACGCCCTTTCCAACCGTATTGCCGAAAAAATTACACACCAGATCATCACAGGAGAACTGAGGCCAGGGGAAAAACTCGTGGAGAACCTGTACGCCGAGGAGTTCGGCATCAGCCGTGCGCCCATCCGCGAAGCCATCTACCTTTTAACAATCGAAGGACTTGTGGAGAAGATTCCGAGAAAAGGAGCCGTCGTGAAACACTACTCCCCCAATGAAATCTATGATTTGCTGGAGATCCGAAACATGTTGGAATCCATGGCGATGAGACGGATCAAGGAGCATGGCGTAGATTCGGCCATCATCAAAAAGATGAACAGCCTACTCGACACCATGCAGGAGGAACGGGACGTGAACCATTACGCCCAGCTCAACCAGCTCTTTCACAAATACATCATCGAGATGAGCCAGAGCGAAACGATCAAGACCATTTACAACCGTCTCACCACGCCGCTCCTTACCATCCAGAGCATTTCCTTCTCCTACGAAGGTAACATCGAAAAATCCATCGAGGAACACTCCCTCCTCATCCATCTTCTCCGCAGCCAGAAGCTGGACGAGGCAAAAGGATTGCTGGAGAAGCATAACCATGATGTGGTTGTGGGGTTTAAAGGTTAAATTGGAAAGCAGAGCTAATATAGCTCTGCTTTTGAAAAAAATAGTCTGCAAGAATATTGATTATTTTAATATAGTCACCTTTTCTCTTTTTTCAAAATGATAATGTAACCGATAATTACAAATCTGCTTTGTCCATTCGTAAATAATCTCCCTGAACATTTCGACAAATGTTATATTAATTGAAAATGTTCTACCCTGAAATTCAATAAGCCCCTTCGAACTCCCACTCCACTTCGACATCGGCATACTTGCTATCAGAGAAGCCACCTTCTTTTCATCATAATCCCACAGCCGTCTGGAGGCTTTATCGTTAAAATCGATTCGCTTTCTGTATTCTTTCTCAGTCAAATATTGATGAAAAAATGGTGCGACTTCTTCCGGCATTACCGGTTTATACCACTCATCCTGCCCTCTGGTCAGCATATACTCCAAAACGATCATTTTATAGCTTTTGGCCATACCCGTTCTTTCAACTTCCATAAACAACTCTTCATTACGAAGGAATGCGTCCTGTTCCAACTCACTTAACTCACCTGCCCAGTATAAAAAACCCGGGTAGGACTTAAACTCCTGCTTATATTCAGTGCTATTTGATTTCCCATGAAGATGAAGCTCTAAATAAGTCGGTCTTCTTCCCAACTCCTTTTTAAGCTGAATATAGTCTGCATGCAGCTTATCTTTTCTCGGCTGCCGCTTTCTTTTCATTTCATTCAATAGATTGATAACTGCTAATTCTAAATTCAGTTCGCAGCCAGGAGGAACGGCTGGTATTCCCATTCTTTTGCTGTTACCTTTTTCCTGAGGCTCTGTATTAAATAATTGCAGCTTAATATCCGCATTTCGATAGTTGCCGATCAAATCGATAATGACACAATGTTCCTTGCCAGCAAATAAGCGGAGACCCCTTCCTACCTGCTGGGTAAATACAGTCAATGATTCCGTCGGACGAACAAAAAGGAGCGTATCCACAGAAGGAATATCTACTCCTTCATTGAATAGATCTACCGTAAATATAATATCGATGTTCCCTTGATCCAGTTGGCGTATTGCTTCTCCACGAGTAACCCCAACTGTTTGAGAGTTTAAACTTACCGTTTGATACCCCTGGGTGTTAAAGTAATTTGATAAAAAGTTGGCTTGCCGTATGGAGGAACAAAAGGCAATCGTCCTTGTTTGTTTGTAAGTTTTCCATGCCTCTACTATTTTTTCAGCCATCTCTTCCCTCAGTTGGAAAGAAGCCAACTCCTCCTCATCATACCGGGTTCCAAGCCAGGTAATCTGGGAATAATCGGTTTCATCATACACACCGTAATAATGAAAGGGCGCCAGCCATTGTTTTTGAATGGCCTCAATAAAATGAAGCTGGTAGGCTACATTACCATCACAAATTGCATAGACATCCTTCCCATCCATACGGTCTGGTGTAGCAGTAATGCCGAGTAAAAACTGTGGTTCAAAATAATTGATGACTTTTTTATAGGAAGCTGCTGCGGCATGATGGAACTCATCCACAATAATCAGATCAAAATCATCCGGTTTAAAGCTGGCAATGTGACGGTGGATGCCAAGTGTATAAATGGAGGCAAAAATACAATCCGCATCTCCCTCCTTTTCTCTTCCATAGAAAAGACCCATTGTTCTCTCCGGCATGATCTTACGAAAGGACTCTTTTGCCTGTCCTAGTATTTCTTCTCTATGCGCCACAAAAAGGATCCGTTTGAATTGTTGAGCAAAAAACCCAGCAAGGTAGGTTTTCCCCAATCCTGTTGCCATCACTACCATGGCTTTTGTGTATCCTTCCTCCATGGTGCTATTAAGCATCTCCAATGCTTCCTGTTGCGCTTGTCTTGGAGATATGAAAGTAAAAGGTGTTGGAATTTCCATTATTACTTGCGGTTCTGTTTGGGCTGGAAGGGTTAACTCCTCTTCTTCTGCCTCTGTCCATTCCTTTAGCAAGTTGGGATGACGGTTGTGATACCGATCGTAAGCCTCCCGATAATCCTTTAAGGTCTCGGCATTTATCGGAATCGTTTGTTCATGGTGAAAGGTTTTAACAAAAGCATCAAGCGCCTCCTGATAGATATCCTGATTGATCTCTTCATTCACAACCAAATTCCATTCCACACCGCTCGTTAGCGCTGATCTGGAAAGATTAGAGGAGCCAATAATAAAAGAGCCATGTCCATCTTCATTTTGAAATAGATAGGCCTTGGGATGAAAGGAGCGTCCATTGCTTCGATACAGTTGAATTTCAATCTTGGGATCGATGTCCAGCAGTTTTTGAAGGGCATCAGGTTGGGTAACATACAAATAATCGCCGGTACAGATTTTCACTTCTGCTCCTCTAATGACAGCTTCTTTTAAAAAAGGAGCCAGCAAGCTGACTCCGGACTTCATAACAAATGACGTTAAAATATAGATTGAACTTGCATCATTTAATAAACCTGACAATTCCTCTTTCAAGTTACCTGTTACAAGTTTAATAGGTTTCATTCATCTTCAACATCCACTAGGAAAATACGCTTTTCAAAACCTCCGCGCTTTTCCGCTTTCTCCTGACGGACACGTTCCACTTCAGAAATATCAGCTCCATTAACTTTGGCTAAGGCATGCATCAACTCCAGCAGATCCGCCAGTTCCTCAATTGCATGCTCATCAGACTCAGCCGAAGCATATTCATCGAGCTCTTCATAGCACTTTTTCTTCAGTTCTTTTATGTATTCATTATTCTCTAACAAAGTGGTATTGAAGGATTTACCTGTGTTTGCAATCACTTCTGGTATTTTATCTCGGACGAGTTTGTTGTAGGTTGGCATTTATCTAACCTCTTTTCAAAAAATCTAGTTGTTTTACAGTATTATTGTACCTTATTCTTTAACCAGTCTCTAACGCCTTACCCTATTGTCAAAGGAAAATCTTTTTTCAACCAACCCAATGTTCGTTCATCCCTTAACTTACAAACTATATTCTGATTTGCAAATCCTCCAGTCTTCCACTTAGCATTGTTTCTATCATAGGCTTTAATCCAATCAACTTTGACTGCCCAATCTGCAAAGTCGGGATTATCACTATTTTCTCCAATAGCTGTTGCCTCAGATTTTGTTCTAATAATCTTTCCCCGTTAACCAAAAAATCAAATCCTTAACCATTACCGCTTATTCTTTTACTTCCCCTAACCCTACATAACCAGATCGCGTTTTGGATTTTTATTATTCCACCCATATTCGCAATCGTTCTTATCGTTGGCCGCAATAAGGAATTAAAGAAAGCGGAAGCGTACTGGAAGGAAAACAGCTTGGACGAGGTTATAAACACTAAAGGGAAAATCCAACAGCTTAACAAGGAAATGATGGCATTAGCGAGCCGCAAGGAAAAAATTGAAAAGGAACTGGAATCATTCAAACCGGTTATGGACGCATCAGAAATTAAGAAAGAACTAATAAAGAAAATTAAGGAATTAAACGACCAAAAGGATACTCTTTCTAAGCAAATTTCTGATACATCCAGTTTATTAGATTTAGAAAAATCAAAGGAAACAATTAGGAATGACATTCATCCCCTAGAGACAAAGAAATCCCTACTAAATAGTGACATGGATAAATTGAGTAAAGAGATAATGTTTATGAATGATGAATTGGATACCCAATCGTTCGGTTTCTATACCCCTAAGTACGGGTTTGAAAATTTTGAAGCCTTCCAAGCTACACTAAAGGACATCCGTCAACAACAAAAACAAATGGTTAAGGAAAAGGTTGCAACCTTACACCGATTAGATTGGGCTATTGGAGACGACAAGAAGAAAGGTAAAGAATTTATTCTTGATACCGTTAAATTAATCTTAAGAGCAATCATAATAAGACAGTAGAATTTACTAAACTAGCAGAAGCCGATGAATATAGGCAAAGCGTCATACTAGAAAAAGAGAGGGTTTTAGAAGCGGTTTAAATAGGCTTTATTTGTACGTAAAGATTATGTGCTTGTCTTACGTTAACTAACAGGTAGAATGCATTAAACTAAATATCGGATTTTTAATGAAAACAAAACAGCAATTTCTTAACGAAATGGCTGTTTTTTATGTTAGTAGGACAAAGGTTTATATTATCTCCCTCAGAAGAATGTTAGAAGCAGCAATAATTTCTGAAACTTACAAGAATACGTATTCCTCAAATTCTTGCTTGATTGAGTCCGTATTATAAAAGTACTTTTTCATGCATTACATGATCTCAAAAAATCTTTCCCGAGTTGTTTACCCATACATCTGAGTACAACTTCCAATAGAGTCAGCCAAGCACTCTTGAAAACAACACATTATTCTCCAAATGCAGATGCTGAAACAAATCCGATTCCAACTCATCCAGTTTTACATAAGCCAGGCGGTAGGTATCACAGGCATCTTCTGGTGCTTTATAATCGTTCGTCAATTCCCTTAAGTCTTTTAAGAACTGGCCGATGTGTTCGTGCTCTCTTTTTAGATCTTCTACGAATTCCTTGATGTCGATTAAAGCATTGAGCGTGGGTTTCTTTTCGTAGGCCAGGATCTTTGGAAAAATGAGCTCTTCTTCGATCAGGATGTGCTGTTCCAGTTCGATTTTCAGAATGGAGAACAAGTAGTGAACATGGGACAGCTCGGGATGGGTGTCAACGTGCTTGTTAAAGATGGTGGTGATCATACTTTGCAGCTTCGGTAATACCATATACAAATACGAATGGTGGGCGTCGATAATGTATTGGATCAAAGCGTTCACTTTTTGTTTCTCCCATTTGGTCATTCCCCGCTGATGGTCCCTGTTCTTTTCGTACAATGTATTCAGCTCATTCAGCACATCACTGGAGTTCAGATTCCGTTCCTTGATCGCCTCCCCAATCGGCAGGCTGCCGTTTCGTACATAATCAATCCGATAATTCTTCAGAAGGTCTCCGGCTCTTGGGCATTTCATGACAACCTCACGGGTCTGGACCGTTGGATCAAATACGCTCTTCATCAGGACTCCTCCTTTTGACTGGTTTCTACCTTTACTGTATTCTCCTGAAATTCATTTCTCTGTGACAGATATCACATCAATAGGTGAGGATTGTTTGATATACTATGCGTAAGATGTGGCAGATACTGGAGGGAACAAGATGAAAACTCGGGGGAAAGAAGCCGTTCAACAAACAGAGTTTTTCTCCGAACCAACGCTTAAGATACTCGAAGAAATCATGATGACATGTACGATAGATAAAGGAACAATGCTTTTCATGGACAATGAACCGGCCGACAAGCTGTATTTTGTCCAGGAAGGCATGATTAAAGGAACGAAGATGACCGAGGATGGCAAGGAGCTCGTGCTCTCCATCTTCCAAAACGGAGACTTAATAGGGGAACTTAACGCACTAGGAAACGAAAAGCACTCGTTCAGTGCTGTGGCCTCCACAAAAAGCACGGTCGGTGTGATTCATCAGCCCGAACTGGAAGAGATGATGCGCAGCAATGGCGAGATGGCCGTGGAGTTTGTCCGCTGGACCAGCCTCATGCACCAGATCACCCGCTCCAAGCTTCGCGATCTAATGTTATACGGAAAGAATGGCGCACTCTGCTCCACCCTGATCCGCCTGGCGAACTCGTATGGGAAAATGACCGAAGAAGGAATCCTCCTTTCTCTTCAGCTGACAAATACAGAGCTGGCTGAACTCGTCGGGACTTCAAGGGAAACCGTCAGTCGGATGGTCAGTGTGCTGAAGAAAGATAAAGTCCTCGACCAGGCAAAGGACGGCAGCATGATTATTAAGGATTTAAATTATTTAAAGGACATGTGCAATTGTGAGGACTGCCCGGTGCAGGTGTGCAGAATATAATATATAGAAGAAAAGCGTATCGGCGGATGGCCGGTACGCTTATTTTAATAGGTATTCTTTTAGGTATTGTTATTATTTAACAGCGAAATATCCTATAGGAGCTGAATTTATGGAAACTGTATATCGGCATGTGGCAAGAGCATCATATCATACCAAGACAAAATTCTCATCGCCCAACTTAAAGGTGCACATTCTTTTCTGCCCGGAGGCAGGGTTGAAACAGGTGAAAGCTGTGAAATGGCACTTCAACGGGAACTGTTTGAAGAACTGGGGCTAAAAAGTATTACTGCTAGTAGGTTTATGGGTGTAATGGAAGACAGTTACCTTGAGAATGAAAAGGTCATCCATTCAGTTTCCCATGTTTTTGAAGTAAATTGCCCCTCAAGCGAATTGGAAAATCATTATCCGCATCCTCAATCCAAGGAAGATCATCTACAATTCTATTGGCTTGCTCCAACAAGAGAAAATCTGGAGAATCATAACGTTTTATCCCGCTCCGTTCCAGAACTCATCTCTAATTTTATGACCGAACAGAAACCCTTCTTTTTTACAGATATGCAGCACATATCTAGAAGGAAAAAAGTATAGTTTACATAAGATTTCTACTTAAATAAAAAAATCCCCAGGATCTCATTCATCCCGGGGATTCATCATTTTACTTCTTAAAACAACCCATCATCATCCGAATTACGCTTCGTACGGCGTGTCCGGTCTCTAAGTTCATCATCAACATCGGTCAGGTCGTTATCACGGTTATCACGAGAATTGATATCAGAATCCGTTCCTAGACGTGCATCGCGGTCGGCGAGATCGGAATCTGCCCGGAGACTGCGTTCGTTCTCAGGGAGTTCATCATCGGCAGCTAGTCCGCCTCCCTTGAGACCATTTCTTGAGCCAAGGGCACCGTCACGGTCGATGTCAGCTTCTTCTCGTCGAGTTGTTTCATCGACACGCTGGTTCTCGGTTACTTTCTTTTTGCCTACTACAATTTCCTCTGAAACTACGGGCTTTTTGTTCACTTCTAAACGCTCTTCGGTCAATGGAACACGAATTTCTTCGTTGTCGCCAATCGGTTCTGCGTCTGTTCGATCAGCATCATTCACCGGACGGCGTTCCACATACACTTCTTCATGTTCAACCGGAACGTCTACACTTTGGTGTTCCTCAATTACATTTTTATTAACGTTTACTTCACCTGTTTGTTCGCGCCGTTTATCGATTTCCAACTGCTCTTCCCGGAGCTTCATCCTGCGCTCTTCGTCCACATCGTTTCGATTACCGAGTGTGTCATCGTTGTCCAGGTCAAGACCTGTCCCAACATTCGTATCCGCACGATTTCCTCTAAGAAGCTCATCATCACGGCTGCTGTCAAAGTCTGTATTCAGGTTGTCACGGGAATCGATCGGCCGTTCGCGGTCGACATCCAAATTGTTGCCATAGTCGTCGCGTCCCAGGTCATTTGGCCTGTCGGTCAGATCATCTCTGAAGTCACCTGCTGTCGCGGTGGATGTTCCGTATCCGGTTGTGGTTCCTGTCGCTGCATCATTTAAAGGATCATCATTGTTCAGGTCATCGATGTCTCTGTCGCTATCCACGACCAACAGAATTTTTCCGGCTTCCACATCTGTTGCATAAGAGGATGCAGTGGAACTTGGAAGGCCGAGATCCTCCAGGCGTTCTCCGAGGTTGGTGTTGTCTCTTCTTGATTCATCATCTGTAAATGCGTTTTTTATTTTATCGAATAGTGTCTCTTCTTCTTTGTTCAGTTCTGCTAGATTGTCTACTTCTGCACCGGTTCTCATTTCAATAGAATCATGGTTGCGTTCATGGTTTGTTACGACAGAGATATCATCCGTGTCGTACCCTTTGTTTTGTAGTTGCTGTACTGCTGTTACGCTGCCTCTTCAGAATCATATACTCCGATGACTTGTTTACTCATAGTAAATTCCTCCTCGTCAATGATATCTTTGCTCAGGGACTAAAATACCCCGATAAACGTTTTGTAAACAAAAATCGATAAAATTTTGAGGTTTATTTTTATGAGAACAGTAAAAAAGCCACCTGCGTCCGAGGCGGCTTTCTTTAAAAT
The DNA here is from genome assembly GCF_004127935.1 of Fictibacillus sp. S7. NCBI lineage: Bacteria > Bacillati > Bacillota > Bacilli > Caryophanales > Fictibacillaceae > Fictibacillus > Fictibacillus sp. S7. The sequence goes on from NZ_QJKL01000001.1 coordinate 1,790,374, forward strand.
TCGATTCCTTTGATGGCGCCGATCCCTTCATCATAGTAATGTTTGACCGGCTTCATTTCCGTGACCAGGTCGGCCTGGTCCTTGATCTCTTGTCTGGCGCTCCGGCCGGTAAGCACGACATGCATCCCTGACGGTCGGTTCTTCAAAGCCGCTACCACTTCATTCAGCGGCAGCACATCACCGACAGGAAATTTATCGATGGCCAGGGCATTGTTGATCTCGTCCAAAATGACCATGTCAAACTGCTCATCGAACAGCTTTTCCCTGGCGAGCTGCCAGGCAGCTTTTAGCGCCGTGCGGTGTTCTTCTGGTGTCTTTGTCCATGTAAACCCTACACCCGTCTGGATCATCTCGATGCCGATCCTATCAAACATCAGCTTCTCCCCATACGTGCGGGAAGGTGATTTGATGAACTGAAGCATCACCACCTTCTTTCCTCTTCCGGCGGCCCGGATGGCCAGTCCGAGGGCGGCGGTGGTTTTGCCTTTTCCGTCTCCCGTGTACACGAGGGTCATCCCTTTTTGTGTCATCTTTCCCCTCCTACTTCGTGAGCGCCGCTTCGATCCGGTCGAACCATCTGATCTTCTCGCGCATTCTCACGACATCGCCGACAATGACCATGGCCGGATGGGTGATGTTTTCTTTTTGGGCATTGTCCAGTATGGTTTCAAGAGTTCCGGTGACGGTCCGCTGGTTTTCGGTCGTTCCCCATTCGATCACCGCAGCTGGCGTATCCGAACGCTTTCCGTGTGCGATGAGCTCGGAACAGATATGCTTCAGGTTGCCGATTCCCATGTAAAAACAGATCGTGTCGCTTCCTTCGGCAAGTGCACGCCAGTTGATAAAGTCCTGTCCCTTCTCCTTGCGTCCATGTCCCGTAACGATCGTAAAGGAACCGGCGTGGTCACGGTGAGTAACAGGGATACCTGCATACGCAGGTGCCGCGATTCCGGACGTGATGCCGGGTACGATTTCAAACGGGATCTTATGCTGCGCAAGGACTTCCGCTTCCTCCCCGCCACGGCCGAATACAAACGGATCGCCGCCTTTGAGCCGTGTGACGACTTTTCCTTCCAGCGCCTTTTCCACGAGCAAATCATGAATTTGTTCCTGGATCAGTTCATGTTTTCCGGGCAGCTTCCCGCAAAAGATCAGCTCGCAATCCTTTTTGCTGTATTCCAGCAGTTCCTTGTTGATCAGACGGTCATAGGCGATGACGTCTGCTTCCTTAATGCATTCCAGTCCACGCACCGTAATCAGCTTCGGATCCCCGGGTCCTGCTCCTACCAGATACACCTTTCCTCTCTCCATCTTCACTCCACCTCTCTAGACCGGCATGCGCGGCCCACTGTATCTCTCCATTTCTTTATATATCGCAGCCAGATCCACATGCTTGCGCACATGATCGGCGAGCGTATCAAAGCTTTTTTCTTTTAAGTCATTATACCTTATAATCTCCGTTTGTTCTTCCTGTTGTTTCACTTTTCTGATGGAATTCAATAAAGCGCTCCTGAACTCGTCATTATGGAGCAACCCGTGAAAGTAGGTGCCGATGATGCGCTCGTCCGAACTTGTAGCTCCATCAGTGAGTCCCACTCCGGTTTCCATGAACGGAATCCTTTCCGAGGAGGAAGAACGCCCCATATGGATTTCATAGCCTTTAATAGCAAATTCTTTTCCCCTAAACGTGGCGATTCCCTGTGAACGAACGGTTGTTTTTTCGATATCCATCACCGTCTCGACCGGCAACAGGCCCAGCCCCGCTTCGGTTTCATGCGGGGTTTCCACCGCCTCCGGATCGCTGACCGAAACCCCGAGCATCTGGTAGCCTCCGCAAATACCGACGATCACGGCTTCACTTTTCTGGAGTTTCTCAAACAGCCCCGTTGCTTTAAGAAAGAGAAGGTCTTCGATGGTATTCTTGCTGCCGGGCAGGATGATGAGATCCGGCTGCCCGAGCTGGCTCGCAGTGGTGACAAACCGTACTGAGCAATCCTCTTCGGCAAAAAACGGATCGATATCCGTGAAGTTCGAAATCATCGGGTATTGAATGACCGCGATATCCAGGCCCTTTGTTTCATCCCGTCGTGTGCTGTATCGCTGTAAGACGACCGAGTCTTCTGCTTCGATGTTCAAACCTGGCAGGTAGGGAATCACGCCAAGCACACGCTTTCCGCTGTATTCTTCAAACCAGTCCAGTCCTGATTTCAGCAGTGAGATATCACCACGGAACTTGTTGATGATGACCCCGATGATCCGCTCCCGGTCTTCCTCTTCCAGAAGCTGTAGCGTTCCAACAAGGCTGGCGAACACGCCGCCTTTTTCAATGTCACCCACAAGGATGACGGGCGCGTTGGCCATGCGGGCCACAGACATGTTGACGATTTCCCGGTCATTCAGGTTCACCTCGGCAGGACTTCCCGCTCCTTCAATTACCACACAGTCATACTGCTCATAGAGAGCTGCAAGCGAGCCCTTGATCAGGCCCCGTCCCATCTCGTAAAAAGACTTGCGGTAATCAAACGCGTTCATGTTCTGAAACGGTTTGCCGTGAACGACAATCTGCGCGTCGTTTTCCCGGCTCGGCTTGATAAGGATGGGATTCATGTCAGTTGTTGCTTCCACACCCGCCGCCTCTGCCTGGACACCCTGTGCCCGTCCGATCTCTTTGCCATCGATGGTCACGTATGAGTTCAAGGCCATGTTCTGGGATTTGAACGGAGCGGTTCGATGGCCGTCCTGGGCAAAAATCCGGCAGAACGCGGTCGTGATCACACTTTTTCCGGCATCCGAATGCGTCCCCTGGATCATGAGTGAAAGAGGCTTAGACATGCTGTTTGTTCTCCTGACATTGTTTGATCCAGTTTTCGGCCATGCCCGGGAATGATGCAAAATGGAAATGCGTATAGCCTGCGATGAGATTTCCTTTCATATAGCCCTCATTCTTAATCCCTCTCATACCTTTGGTCTCAAAGGCGTAAGGAATTTCTTTTTCTGCTTGAAAGGTGGAGTAATGAAACTCGTGGCCCTTGGCCGTATCGCCTTCTTTAAGCAGATAGTTGCCGAATTTGCCTTTGATCTCCCGGTAGCCGAGCGCCACCCGCTTCGTATGCATGACCGCTCTACCAGGGATAATGCCTGCCATCTGATGTACTTCTCCATCAGACGTTTCAAGCTCCTCGGTGAGGTACATGAATCCGCCGCACTCCGCAAGTGTTGGCACCCCGCGTTCGATCGCCTCTTTAACGGATGCTCGAACCGCCGTTTGTTCGCTAAGCTCCTGTGCAAATTCTTCCGGGAAACCTCCGCCTAAATAAAGGCCTTTCACATCCTGTGGTACGGTCTCTCCGTTTAAAGGTGAGAAGAACTGAAGCTCTGCGCCGTATGCCTCCAGCAGATCCAGATTTTCCTGATAATAAAAGTTAAAGGCCGCGTCCTTCGCCACGGCGATCTTCACCGGTTCTGTATCTCTTTTTTGAAAAAGGGAGTCTTTGGCTACCACTTCAGTCGGAGGCGCTTCCGCCACTTTCATGAGGTGATCAAGATCGATCGTGGCTTCAACGAGTGTCCCGAGCTTCTGAAAAAACGGGTCCAGGTCGCCGCGCTCGATCGACGGAATCAATCCCAGATGGCGTTCGGGGATGTAGAGCTCCTCGTTCCGCTCAAGATACCCGATGACCGGCACATCGCATTCCTGTTCAATCGCGGTTTTCACCAGTTCAAAATGGCCTTTCGAGCCCACCTGATTAGCGATGACTCCAGCAATGTTCGGCCCTTCGGCGAGCATCTGAAAGCCTTTGACAATCGCGGCCGCGCTTCTCGCCATGCTCGCACAATTGACGACGAGCAGAACCGGACTCTCAGTAATCATACCGATTTCCGCTGTACTTCCGCGGTTGGATCTTGGGTCTTTTCCATCATAAAAGCCCATTACGCCCTCGATGATGGAAATGTCTGCGCCCTCGCTTCCCCTCGTGAACACCTCTTTCACGACATTCTCTGGCAGCATCCAGCTGTCAAGGTTCCGGGAGACCCGGCCGGTAACCGCGGTATGGTATGTCGGATCAATATAATCCGGCCCGCACTTGAAGCCCTGTACTTTATAGCCCCGCTTCTGAAAAGCGCTCATCAGGCCGATGGTCAGCGTCGTTTTCCCAACACCGCTCCCGGTACCCGCAATTACAATTCTTCGTTGACTCATGTTCCTCATCTCCCGTTTCTTCTATTGGAAGGGAATGACCGCAACGGATAACGTCACGTTTCCGGATTTCTTTTTTACCAGTTCCAGTGTTCCCGCGCCGCTCGCCAGCCTTGCTGCCGGCTCACTCACACCATAAGCGCCCGTGTATTTGTAGACCGTTTGAGAAGGCTCCATGATTTCAATGGCATTCAATTCCTCTGGACGATAGCAGGTAAAGTTCCAGTTATACTTCGATACGGTCTCGAGCAATCCTTCTTCGTCTTTTTTCAGGTCAATGGTGGCGATTCCTTTCACGCTTTTGATGGAGAATCCGAGCTCGTCCAGCGTTTCCTGGATCACATCCTGTATTTCCTGAGCGGAAGTGCCCCGGTTACAGCCCATGCCAAGCACGATTACCTTCGGCCGGTAAAGCACCCCGTTATGTAAAATCTGTTCTTCCTGTGGCTCCAGGTTCCGGTGGGTGATCACCAGTGCCGCATCATGGTCATGTTGCAATGCTTCTTCTATCGTAGAATAACACATGAAATTTCCCGGCAGCGGACGGTCATGCTCCCACCAGCCACGCTCTCCTGACTCCTGGACGATAGCGACCCGCTCTTCGTTGACGACAGAAGCGGAGACTGGCGTCAGTTTTTCCGCTGATTCCCACTCCCAGCCAAACCGTTTACCGAAGAGATCCACCGGAATCGTCTTTTGCACATCGGAAGCAGTCGTGATGACCGGCTGGCCGCCAATCAGTGCGGCGACTTCCTTCGTCAGCTCGTTCGCCCCGCCCAAATGCCCCGAGAGTACTGAGATGACATACTGACCTTTATCATCGATAACCACAACACCAGGGTCCGTCTTTTTGTCCTTTAAAATCGGAGCGATCATGCGGACGACCGCACCCAACGAAATAATGAGGATGATGCCTTTGTAATGTTTGAAAAGAGAAGGCAGGAGCAAACGCACACTGCCTTCAAACATCTGGATATTCTTTTCTTCTTCATCGCCCTTTTCAAACTTTTTCATATAGTACAAATCAGTGACACCAAACTTTCTTTGAAGCTCTCTTGCCAGGGTCACACCATGCTTGGTGATCGCAACGAGCGCATAGTCATGAGACGTCTTAATCGGCGGGTCCACTTTTTCCTCGAGAAGGTAGGTCATGACGGTACCCCTTTCCGGAAACCGTGAGTAAAGGTCTTGTCATAGAGCTTGGAGCGGTAATCTTTTTCATGGATGTTTTCATCAAGCGCCCAGCCGGCAAGGATCATCACCTGCTTGCGCATGCCGTTGTTCTTCAGGTCCTCGTCCAGATGCGCAAGCGTTGTGCGGATGATTTTCTGGTCCGGCCATGTCGCTTTATAAACGGCAGCGACCGGCGTATCCTCGCTCCATCCTGCTGCATAAAACTCGTTCACGATCTTCTTCGTTAACGTCGCGCTCAAAAACAGTGCCACGGTGCAATGATGGCTTGCGAGATCCTTCAGCTTTTCCCGTTCCGGCATTTTCGTGCGCCCTTCCGCCCTCGTTAAGATCACTGTCTGCGTCAAATCAGGCACCGTCAGCTCAGCTCCCACTGCCGCAGCCGATGCGAACACCGAACTGACGCCGGGAATGATCTCTACCTCAATGTTCTTTTCTTTTAGGAGCGTGATCTGCTCAAGGATCGCCCCATACACGGCTGGGTCCCCGGTATGCACGCGCGCGACCTTTTTTCCTTCTTTTACAAAAGAAGCCATGGACTCCACCATCTCTTCCAGATGCATCCCGGCTGTCTTGATGATTTTCGCATGGTCACCGGCCCGCTCAATCAGTTCCTCGCTCACAAGTGAATCGGCGTACATGACCACATCCGCTTCCTGCATGGCCTTCAGCCCTTTAACCGTAATCAAATCCGGATCCCCAGGGCCCGCTCCAATAATTGTTACCTTCATTATTTTCTCACCACCATCAATGTTAAGTATTCAAGCTCGGCATGATCGAGCTCGTTCATATCCCAGATGACTTCTTCCTCTGACGTGACCTTCGTTACCACCTGTGCCTTATCCACCAAATCCAGTTCGCGCAATATTTTCAGCATGAGCGGCATCACCTTGGCAACTTTGATGAAAAAGATGCAGTCGTTTTCCACGATTGCTTTTTTCATGGTTTCATAGTCGTCTCTCGCCGGAATAATTGCTACATGCTCGTCTCCCTCAGCAAGGGCAAGACCGAGAGCCGAGGCCGTGCCGTTGATCGAGGAAATGCCGGGAACCGTGCGGATCGCCACATCGGGGTGGCGTTCTTTCATCATGTTCATCATATGTATAAAGGTACTGTACAGGAGAGGATCGCCTTCGGTTACAAAAGCTACGTCTTTCCCCTCGCTGAGTTTTTCATAGACCTGCTCAACGGTGTTTGACCATTCGCGCTCAAGGATAACGGGATCCTTTGTCATCGGAAACACGAGGCCTAGCATCTCTTTTTCTTCCTGGTTCAAATACACATCCACAATGCGGTGGGCATAGCTCTTCGTGCCTTTTCTCTTTTTCGGATAGGCGATGACCGGGGATTCCTTCAGCTTGCGAAAGGCTTTGACCGTCAGCAGCTCCGGGTCTCCCGGACCAACGCCAAGGCCGTATAATGTTCCAACCATATTAGTCTTCCTTTCTCGTGGCAGTTATAATGTAAATTGGATTCAATGCATCGAATCTTGTTAAATTTAAAATGGGCTTGCTTCTGGACACCTGCGCAAGCGTAATCGAGGTTTCATAGTTTCGCTGTTTAAAGCCGTCAACCGCCTGGGCGAGATTCTCGATCGTCACCGCGTTCAGGACGATCCGGCCGTTGTCTTTCAGCCTGCTGCAGCAAACATCGAGGATGCCGTTCATATCCCCCGCCGTTCCGCCGATAAAAACCGCGTCGGGATCAGGGAACTCATCGAGCCTCTCGGGCGCCTTCCCCTGCACAACAGTCAGGTCAGCACGAAACCTTTTCATATTTTCACAGCAATTCACGAGATCATGTTCATTCTTCTCGATGCCGTAAACCTCTCCTTCACGGGCGATCTTTGCCGCTTCGATGGCAACCGAGCCGGTACAGATGCCAATGTCCCAGACGATGCTGTTTTCCTTAAGGGCCAGAGCACCAAGGCTCAGCGTCCGGATTTCCTTTTTCGTGATCAGCCCTTTTTCCGGCTTCCGCTGCGAGAATTCACGATCTTCAATGCCAAAATGCCAGGACGGTCCCGGCCGTTCCTGTATTAAAATGACAACATTCAGGTGGGAACCTTCCCAGGATGCCATTTCCTCGAGCGTCATCGATGTGCACCGTTCTTCTTCTCCGCCAAGATTTTCCGCCACAAACGCGGTATATTCTCTCATTTCAAATTGAAGAAGGTAGTTCGCAATCGCGGCCGGTGAGTTCTCCTGATCAGTGAGAAGCGCCACCTTTTTCCGTCCGTCGATTTTCTGTGCGAGCCCCTTCATGCTCCGGCCATGAACACTGACCACATGGGCATCCTGCCAGCTTTCGTTCATCCTGGAAAAGGCGAGCTGGACGGCACTGAGGTACGGATGGATCTCGACCTCCACATGCTTGGAAAGATAACTTCCGATCCCGTAAAAAAGCGGATCACCAGAAGCGAGCACCACCGTCTTTTTCTTTTCCTGCTTTAGCCGCTGAACCAGGTCTTTCAATCCGCCCTTAATGACGAGCTTCTCCCCTTCATACTCCGGGAAAAAGGAAAGCTGGCGTTCCCCGCCGATGAGCAGGTCACTTTCCTGGATCATCTGCTGGCTGTTTGGCAGAAGGTCACTTCTTCCTCCATCCCCGATGCCGATTACTTGAATACGTGTCATTCTGTTTCCGCCTTTCCTAAAAACTCTCCCTTTAACGTGTACAGGCTGGTGGCTACCGACAGGCCACCTTTCATCTCGTGAAGGGCATTCTCGCAGCAGCTCGCACAGAGCTCATCGAAAAACGCGTTCACACCGTTTGCCGCCATCAGTTCACCAACCTGGGAAGCGGTGTTCGCCTCTCTTGCCTGTTCCACCAGATCAGACGAAGCGCCAGCCCGCTCGGCCACCCCGGCCAAAAAGTTGAAGTCGATCGGCGCACTCTTGGAGTGAACCATCATGACGCCCTGTGCAACCTTTGAAAACTTACCCATCATGCCGACCATCGACACGCGTTCCATTCCCTGCCGCTTGCACTCCTTGAGGGTAAAACCGACAAAGTCTCCCATTTCGATGAAGGCTTCTTCCGGTAATGCCGGATATTCCTTAATTCCATACTTCTCGCTTCTTCCGCCTGTCGTAATGACGACATGCCTGCATCCGCTTGCCTTCGCAACCGAAATTGCCTGAACGATGCTTGCTTTGTAGGCGGCCGAGGAAAACGGGATCACGATGCCCCGGGTTCCGAGGATGGAGATGCCGCCAATGATGCCCAGCCGGCCGTTCAAGGTTTTCTTTGCGATTTCTTCCCCATCCGGCACGGAGATGACGATCTTGATGCCCTTCTTTATCCCGAAGGATTCCAGCACCTCTTTGGCGGTTTCTTGGATCATTTTTCGCGGCACCGGATTGATCGCCGCTTCACCTACAGCGACCGGAAGACCCTCCTTGGTCACCCGGCCGACGCCAATTCCTCCGTCGAGGATGATACCGGGTTCCTGTACCCACGAAACCTCTGATTTGATAAGTGCCTGGTGGGTTGCATCCGGATCATCACCGGCATCCTTGATCGTTCCGGTTTCCGCCGCTCCGTCTTTTAAAATACAGCTGTCCATCTGAAAGGTGGCGAACTTTTTAGCCGGCAGGTAGATGGTCGCTTCGCTTTGCGGCTCGCCCGTAATGAGGGCCGTCAGTGCCGCCTTTGTGGCGGCCGTGGCACAGGCCCCAGTCGTGTAGCCCTGCCGAAGGTTTTTCTTTTCCTTTTCTGGTGTCTTGCTTTTCATGGTTATACCTGTTCAGCAAGAAGGGAAATCGCGTTCAGCGCGGCCACCGTAACGGTACTTCCGCCTTTTCGGCCCACATTCGTAATATATGGAATATCAAGCTTCGCCAATTCTTCCTTCGACTCTGCAGCCGAAACGAAACCAACCGGCAGACCTATCACCAAACCTGGCTTTGCCTCCCCTTCCTTCACGAGACGAATCAGTTCCAAAAGCGCAGTCGGTGCGTTACCGATGGCGAAAATGCCCCCGTCTGCTTCCTTGATCGCTTTGCGCATGGAGATGATCGCACGGGTCGTGTTCAGCTTTTTTGCCTCTTCCATCACATCCGGATCCGAAATGTACACCTTCACTTCTCCTCCGTACTTTTCGATGCGGTTCTTGCTCACGCCCACCTGAACCATCTGCACATCGGCCACGACTTTCTTGCCGCCTCTGATCGCCTGAATGCCTGCCTGTATAGCGTCCGGATGAAAAACCATGCTTTTTCCGAGCTCAAAATCCGCCGAGGCGTGAATGACCCGGCGAACGATCGGATACTGCTCCTCCGTATACGGATGCTCACCGATTTCCTCATCAATCATTTCAAAGCTTCTTCCTTCAATCTGCTGGGGCTGAACCGTGGTTGGTTTAAATTCCGTTCTAAAGTCCATCATGCTCATGCTAAAACTCCTTTCCATTCCCGGGAAATATGCTGCAGGATATCCGCAAAATCTGAATACTGGTTTTCATAGGCGATTTTCGGCCGTTTGATCATAACCACCTGAATCCCCATCTCAAGTGCCGCTTCCACTTTCTCATCCACGGCTCCCTGTTTGCCGCTTTCCTTGGTGATCATCACATCCACCTTGAACTGCTGAAACAAAGCTTTGTTGAAGTCTTTCGTGAACGGCCCTTGAATGGCCACGATACTCTTTTGCGGAAAGCCAAGCTGCTCGCATTTTTCCATGTTGTCTTTCCTCGGCAGCATGCGGGCGATCAAGGAAACATCGGACCGGTTCAGCAGTTTTTCGGTGAAAATCTGCAATGTCTTGCTTCCGGTCGTCAGCATAATGACGCCGCCAAGTTCCCCTGCCTTTTCGGCCGCCTCTTCATACGTGTCTGCTGCCAGAAGATGCTTATGCTCATAATCCTGCCGGTCCCGCTCATAACGGAGGTACAATACGCCTTTTTCCTTTGCTCCCGCCATCGCGTTCTTGCTCGCTTCCTCTGCAAATGGATGAGACGCATCCACGACCATCGTCACGCCGTGCTGCTCGATAAAATTTTCGATTTCTTCCTGATTGAGCCGGCCCGTATGTACGTTCAATCCATTCTTTCTGAGCTCCATTGCGGCGTTTTCCGTGACCACTGTCACAAGAAGCGGGTAGCCAGCTTCCTTTATGGTGAGTGCAAGCTCCCGCGCATCACTCGTTCCCGCAAGAAAAAGAATCATACCTTCTGTTCCTCCCGCCCGTGATGGTGATGGTCATGGTGGTGATGATGCTCATGACTATGATCGTGATCATGATGATGGTGGTGGTCGATATGCTCCATGGCATCCAGGCGGTACTGACACGTATCGCAGTTCATCTTCACTTCTCCCTGAAGTACTTCCTCCATCCGGTCGATAAGGATTTTCTGAAGATCCGGATGGAAACCGAAATACTGAGCCAGCTGGAACTCATGGTCCGGATACTGCTGTTTGAAACCGGCCACCATCTTCTCCAGCCGGTTGATCAGGATGCCGGTAAACAGAAAGTACGGAAGGATAATGACCTTTTTGGCGCCAAGCTTGATGCATCGCTCCACTCCTTCGGCAACGAGCGGATCGGTCACTCCCATAAAGGAAGGTTCAATGATCTTATAGTTCATACGCTCCCACAGCAGTCTCGTAATCTTGTACAGATCACTGTTGGCGTCCGGATCACTGCCTCCGCGCCCGAGAAGAATGACCGCAGTATCCTCATCAGGAGAAGCTGGATTCTCGCCGATCTCCTGCAGACGATGAGTGAGAATATCGAGTGCCGCTTCATGGACACCGATCGGACGTCCATATGAAAAGTTGATATGCGGGTATGCTTCCTTCGCCTCATCGATCGCAGCTGGAATATGAATCTTGGAGTGACCTGCCGGAAGCAGCATGATCGGCACCACGGCTACCGAAGTGGCGCCTTTTTGAACACAACTCTCAATCCCCTCATGAATATCAGGACTTTCGAACTCCAGAAAACACGTTTCGACCAGCAGTCCGGAATCCACCTTTGTCCGTATTTCGTCGATAAAGGTGCGAACCTGCTCATTGCCTTCCGGATCCCGGCTGCCATGGCCTACCATTAAAATTGCCTTCATTTTTTTCCTCCTTAATCTCCGCATGGAGCCGGTTCGAGCTGAATGACCGGAGCCATGTCTTTATGTTTGAATCCGCCAACCTCTTGCACGCGTTTGAAGAACTTAAAGAACCGCTCATTTGGATGCCCTTTTTCTTCATATTCCTGGATGATACCCGTAACGATGCCCACCAGCTGATCCGGTTCGATCCCTTCCATGACTGGCTGGGCTGAATGCGCGGTCCGGCTGAGCGGCTTGCCACCGAGGAACAGATCGAATTTGCCTTTGCGGAACACGATGCCGATATCCTCCTGAACACCTCCATAGCAAGCCATTCCGCAGCCATTGAATCCAAGCTTTAATTCCTTTGGAAGCGCCCGTCCGCCAAGTTCTTCCTGCAGCTGTTCCACGTACGGAATGGAATCGTACTTTTCTCCGTCACAAAAGTCACACGCCTTGATCTGAAGCACGTCTCCCGCCGGAAGCAGCAGGAAGCCTTCCGCTTTTAGCTTTTCAGTAACGAGGTCGGGCTCGTCCGTCGACAGGTGCACCTTGATCTGATGGTGCGGTGTGTATTCCATCTCTCCATGCTCGCCGACCACTTCGGCTAAAGTAAGGAGTTGTTTCGACGTAAACTTTTTATTTACCAGCCCGGGACTCACTCCAAATTCCAGAATGGATTCAATGCGGGATGGAATGATATCTTCTGCAGGCTCTTCCTCCTGCTTACCGGTCGCCAGAGCTAGCGCTTCATTCGCCAGCTGAAGAGCACTAGCTTGAGCTTCGACCTTTTCACTCACCGGCTCTTCGTCCGGCAGCGCCCATGGTTCATTTTCCTTGCGCAATCGTTCATGCGGGCGTAATCGCTGCTTTTCTGTATTCAGCGTGTATTTTCGCTGATAACCTCTTGGGGTAACGAGTTTGTTTTCATCATACAAAAAGGTTTGTGAGTTTCCGACGATGACCGTCGTCAGCATGCCAATGTCATGGTCGAGCATATCTCTCAGGTTTGAGATCACCACGCTCTCCCGGTCACGGTATGCACTTTTTACGAGACCGACCGGGGTCTCCGGCGAACGGTGCTGCAGGAGAATTTTTTGAGCTTCAACAATCTGTCTTGTGCGCCTTCCGCTTTTCGGGTTATAAAAGGCGATGACGAAATCCGCTTGTGCTGCGGCTTCGATCCGTTTTTCGATCAGCTTCCATGGCGTCAGGTGGTCGCTCAGACTGATCGTACACGCATCATGCATGACCGGAGCGCCGAGCAAGGAGGCACAGGAATTGATCGCCGAGATCCCCGGAATCACTTCCACTTCCACCCCGGTTGCTTCCTTCCAGCCTTTTTCCACGAGCACCTCGTACACGAGGCCGCTCATCCCATAAACGCCGGCATCCCCGCTTGAGATGACCGCCACCTTTTGCCCATCTTCCGCCATTTTTACAGCGGATTGAGCCCGGCTGACTTCTTCTGACATCCCGGTACTGATGATTTTCTGGTCGGTGATCAGGCCGCTGATGAGTTCCACATACGTTTTATAGCCGACAATACAGTCACTTTCCTGGATCGCCTGCTTTGCCCGTTCGGTAATGTGGTCATAGCTTCCAGGTCCGAATCCGATAATGAGCAGCTTTCCTTTCATGTTAAAAACCTCCTTTCAACAGTTCGGCCATCATATAGAGCCCGAGCCCTACGCTGTACACGCCGGTCACGGAACCCAGTACGATGTAAAATCCTTTCTTCATGCTCGCTTTCATAAAGCCCCAGGTGAACAAGAATGTTACACAGATGGTGGAAGCTAAAAGTCCGATTACGAACAGGACGAGCTGCATGGTGGCGCCTGTGACACTGCCAAGACCAGCCGCCTGGGTAACGGCTGCGATCTGGGTCGGGCTTTCCACTCCGATTCCATGGATAACGCCGATGATAAAGGCGCTGATGATACCAAATTTCGTTAGATCTGAAGTTTCTTTTTTTGAACCGGTCAGTTTTCGTATGTAATCCATGACAATCATTAATCGGCTTTTGTACTCATAGTCTTTCTTCCGCTGAAAGATAGACAGGATGATAATCAAGCCCAGAATAATCAGCGTTACACTGACGGCGAGCTCCAGATAGCTCTGCGCACCTTCTGGCAATTTCGCCCCAACATAGATGGACAAAAGCCCGATCAAAAAGACGATAGCTCCATGGCCGAGGGCATACATGACCCCCAGCGTCAGCTGTCTTTTTCGTCTACGTTCGCTTCCCACCATATCCGCGATCGCAGCGACATGATCACCATCCAATCCGTGGCGCATGCCGATAAAAATCGCCAGCACCGCAAAGGTCATTAATTCCATTACTTCATGGCCTCCTTTTCCTTCACTTTCTCAACGCCGGTTGTCCAGCCGTTTTCTGCCTCCATACAGAATCCTTCTTCGCCGTATTCATAGATCACATGCTGTTTCATCTTTTCACCTTTTCCCAAGTGATTAGTGACAAGTTTCCTTGCTGCCTCTTCATCCCGCACGCTGTACCATGTTCCTTCCGGATAGATGATCGCTACACAGGCGTCCTTGCACCGTCCGTTGCAGCGGGTCCGGGTCGTGTGCACCTGCTGGTCAAGCTTCAGCTTTTTAATTTCGTCGCGAATCGCCTGAGTCACTTCCTCTCCGCCTTTTCTCATACAGCTTGATCCGTTGCAGATGAGCACATGGCTCATTGTTCCGTTTAAGTTCCATGTCGTCATAACATCACTTCCTCTACTTTTTTCCACGCAAAAAAGGGCAGCCTCTCATGTCAGCCCCCTTTAAGAAATTCCGTTGATTAAACAACGTAAACGGAAGGTTGATTGACACGCGGCCACCCTGTAACTGCGAATGTAAACCATTTTACAAAATGGATTATATTGCAACATAGAAACGACGTCATCCTCCCTCCGAGAATTGTATGACTCATTTAAAAGCAGGTCTCCTGGCTCGCACATCACCTGAATCTGTCACCTTCCCAGCTCTTGGCCAGTGGCTATATCGACAGTCCATCAATGCTTACAGTAGCGGGGGCTGCACCGGATTTACACCGGTTTCCCTATTATCCCAAGGTTCACTTGAGCACTTTTAAATACCTATTCAGTTAAAAATCGTGTTGAACATAACCTACTATACTTTCAGAAAATGCACAATAGTCATTTTGTTGGAGATCCCTGCTTTTTTGTTTGAAAAGTTACTTTTTTAGTTCCTTCTGCCCCTGCCACCCCTGACAAAACTCCCATCTATTATTTGATTTCCAAGGATAATCTTGGTAGGCTTTAAAAAAAGAAACCGAAGGAGATGAAGAGCCAAATTGAAAAAACTCACACTCTCCCTTACGACAGGAACACTGCTCATTTCTTGTTTCATCCTGATGCTCTGCACCACGGCAAGCCACTCCATACTTAAGCCCACACCGTATAAAGAACGCATTTACTTTTCAGAACTGCTGTTAACCAAACAAATTCAACAAACCTATAACCAAATCAGCTATCTTTCAACTGCCCACCAAATCAAAAATATTCCCATTTTCAGGAGCGAGTTCAACGATATCGATTTTGGGAGTTTACGAGTGCTTGCCGCTAACATTCCTGACCCCAAAATCACAAAAGACATCTCCAACATCAACCAGCTCCAGCATTTAGTCAAAAATGATAACCAGCCGAGAGCAGTCGTCTATCTTTACCGCATCCTGAGCGATCTCGCCAACCAGGCTTCACTTTACGGATTCAGCTATACATACGGAGGAAAAGAGACCTATAAAATCAATGATTTTCTGGAACGGCATACGGGAAAGTAAGGACTGCTAAGGCAGTTCTTTTTTTAGTGTCAGCTGGATTACACCATACCCATGGAAGCTATTACCTGATTACGATTTCCTTTCCAATTCATACACCGTCTCATTTTATGTAACAAAGTCATTTAACGAAAAGGAAGCATTCCTTCTTATTGAAGAAATGCTCCCAACCTTATTTTGATTCGCTGCTTAGATGTTTTTATGTATGGTTTTTTCTTCAAATCAACATTTGAATGTTATCTCCCATCTTTATCATACCATATAAAGGAAAATAATATAAGACTGTTAATCGTTTATTTTTTCTATAAAATAATCAGAGCAAGGGTCTAAAAACCCTAAGAATCGTTAAGGTTAGGAGAGATGTGAATGAGTTCCTATGTGCTCAATTTTCGGGAAATCGAAAAAACCCAGCTTTTGCTCGTTGGAGGAAAAGGGTTAAATTTAGGGGAATTATCGAACATCCAAGAAATACAGGTACCAGAAGGATTTTGTGTTACCACAGAGGCCTTTCAAAAAGCTCTCGAACCAAACGAAGCGGTCCACACGCATTTGCAGCAACTCACAATGCTTCAAATAAACGACCGGGAAAAAATCAGTGAGATGAGTCAAAAGATCCGGCAAATCATCGAGGACGTCAAATTTCCTTCTGAGGTGATAACATCTGTCCATCGCTATCTGTCCGAGTTTGGTGAGGAACACGCGTATGCTGTACGTTCCAGCGCGACAGCTGAGGATCTCCCGCACGCCTCGTTTGCCGGGCAGCATGACACCTATTTAAATATCATTGGCAGTGATGCGATTCTGAAGCACATTCGTAAGTGCTGGTCCTCTCTGTATACGGACCGCGCCATTTTCTACCGGATGCAAAACGGATTCGATCACAGCCAGGTTTCTCTCTCTGTCATCGTGCAGCGAATGATTTTCCCGCAGGCTTCCGGCATTTTATTTACGGCCGATCCGGTAACATCCAATCGGAAGGTGCTTTCCATTGATGCCAGTTTTGGGTTAGGAGAAGCACTGGTCTCCGGCTTAGTATCTGCGGATAACTACAAGGTAAAAGAAGATAAGATTACGGATAAAATGATCGCAGCCAAGAAACTGGCCATCTATGCATTAGAAGAAGGCGGGACCGTTACACAACAAATAGATCCTCAGCATCAAACCCTTCAAACCCTTACAGATCAACAAATTTTACAACTCGCACACATTGGCAGACAAATAGAAGCTTATTTTTCATACCCGCAAGATATCGAATGGTGCCTGGCTGATGATACATTCTACATCGTACAAAGCCGCCCCATTACGACCCTATACCCCATCCCGGAAGAGGCTGATGATGAAAATCGCGTCTATATATCGGTCGGCCATCAGCAGATGATGACCGATGCCATCAAACCATTGGGATTATCGTTTTTCCTGTTAGTCACTCCCGCCCCGATGCGTAAAGCTGGCGGAAGGTTATTTGTTGATGTTACCCAACGGCTGGCTTCTCCTGGCAGTCAAAAAGGGTTCTTACAGGCCATGGGACAGCACGATCCGTTGTTAAAAGATGCGCTGATGAACGTCATCGAGCGAGAACATTTCATAAAATCGGTACCAGATGACGAAAATGCACAAGGTCAAAGAAAACCTGGTCCACCTGTTCCAGCACCAAACGAAAATGACCCGACCGTCGTTACGGAGCTGATCAAGAAAAGCCAAGCATCGATCGAAGAGTTAAAACACACCATCCAGGCTAAATCCGGATCAGATTTAATCGATTTTATTCTGGAAGATATTCAGGAATTAAAGAGAATCTTATTTGATCCACAAAGTACAGCTGTATTTATGGCAGCTTTCGATGCTTCAGCTTGGCTCAACAAGCACATGGATGAATGGCTGGGTGAGAAAAACGCAGCGGACACGCTTTCTCAATCGGTGCCACACAATATCACGTCAGAAATGGGTCTGGCTTTATTGGATGTTGCCGATGTAATTCGACCCTATCCAGAAGTCATTGCGTTCTTCCAACATGTAAAAGGTGAGAATTTCTTGAGTGAACTGGATCAGGTTGAAGGAGGACAACAAACCCGGGAGGCTATTTATGATTTTCTCAGCAAGTATGGCATGAGATGCGCGGGTGAAATCGATATTACACGAGACCGATGGAGCGAAAAACCTACTGCACTCCTTCCATTGATTCTCAGTAATATAAAAAACTTAGAGCCAAATGAAAGCCGCCGAAGATTTGAGCAAGGACGGCAGGCTGCCTTACAAAAAGAACAAGAGTTAGTAGAGCGATTGATGATGCTGCCAGACGGTAAACAAAAGGCCGAAGAGACAAAAAGAAAGATTCGTATCCTTCGTAATTTCATCGGTTATCGTGAATATCCGAAATATGGCATGGTCAACCGCTACTTTATTTATAAACAGGCTTTGCTAAAACAAGCTGATCAACTGGTACAAAACAATGTCATTCATGAAAAAGAAGATATCTACTACCTCACGTTTGAAGAACTACGCGAGGTTGTGCGTACAAACCAATTGGATAACCAGATCATCAGCAAACGGAAAGACGAGTATCAATTATTCGAGAAACTGACTCCCCCGCGTGTGATCACGTCGGAGGGTGAAATCCCTGCAGGTCAATACAAACGAGAAAATCTACCGGCCGATGCCATTGTCGGTCTGCCTGTTTCTACCGGAGTGATCGAGGGACGGGCCCGTGTGATTGTAAACATGGAAGATGCTGATCTGGAAGAAGGAGATATCTTAATCACCTCCTTTACTGATCCCAGCTGGACTCCATTGTTTGTATCGATAAAAGGTCTGGTTACTGAAGTTGGCGGACTGATGACTCATGGGGCCGTGATCGCCCGTGAGTATGGGTTACCTGCAGTGGTCGGGGTGGAAAATGCCACCAAGTTGATTAAGGATGGACAGCGCATTCGGGTGAATGGAACGGAAGGTTATATCGAAGTATTGTGATGTGAAAAAATAGAGGCTGTCCCAAACGCTCACATAGAGTCGTTGGTGTCAGCCCTTTCTTTTGTGGTTGAAAGTTATATCCCGATTTCAGCCTTAAATTTAAAGATCTCATCCACTGCTTGCTGATACCCTTCCGCCTTTTGAAAAGATTCGCTGATCTTCTTAACATGTTGACGGAAAGAAGGCTGATTCATAATAGCCTCTGCAGCTTCACGCAGTTGAGCCGCTGTTAAGTGTTCCATTTGCAGTTTCTTTCCAGCTCCAATTGTGACCACTTGTTGAGCAACCATCGGCTGATCTGCGCTCTGCGGAATGACAAGTAAAGGCACTCCGTAGTAAAGGCCTTCGTTGGCACTGTTCATTCCTCCGTGGGTGATGAATAAATCAGCTTCTTTCAGCACCTCCGTCTGTGGAACGTAATTTTCCACGATGAAGTTTTTCGGAATCTCGCCAAGAGCTGCCTTTTGCGTTCTTTGCCCAATGGACATGAGCACAGTATGTTCACTGTCTCCAAAGGCCTCAAAACAAAGTTTATAAAATTCTGTGGCTTGGTTAAAGACCGTACCCAGAGATATATAAATGAGATCCTTCCCCTTTATGGCAGATTGGCCGACGTTTTCTTTCGATGACCGGAGAGAAATGGATGGACCCACAAATTTATAAGAAGGATCAAATGTGTCCCCGGAGGGTTGAAACTCCCTGGTCGTATAAATAATAGTCAATGGTGCAGGATTACAAAACACTTCATATGGAGAACGAATTTCAACATCATAGTTTTCCTTCAATTTAGTTGTTATGATTCGGTAGTCCTCGCGAATCGCTTCCAGTGTTTTTGGTGGGATATCTTTCGAAAGGTGTTCCAGCATTCTCTCGAAGGAGTCTTTCGTATGTGCGAAAGAGGTACACGAACTAATGGCGGGAAGTTTGAGAATTTGTGCGAGAAACCGTCCACAGCCAAACATGGAATCATGGATCATGTAATCAAAATGCTCCCCTTCAATTTGCTCTAATACGCTTGGGATTACAACATCTGCCGTTTGCAAAAGGCCATTGATTCTTTCGAGCAAATACGTTCGCCCTCCCGAGAGAAAGGCTTTGATGAACGCTTCTCCGTCAAATGTCAGGACAGTCGCTCCAGTCTTCTCCACACGTTCCCGAAAGGCTTCTACAGTAAAATAAACGACCTCTTCCCCGCGCGAAATCAGCTCTTGCACCACTCCGATCGTCGGATTGATATGTCCTTCAGACCCAGCATTAATAAACAAAACACGTGTCATAGATTGACTCACTCCCTATAAATTGATGACGTGATTTGCAAAAATAATATTAAATCAATGGTGTCATGCCCTTTGTTAAAAAACAATCTATCATTTTGCCTAAGAATCATCACCATGATACCCTAATTAAGCAAAAAAACTGCTTCCTTTCGCAACGAAAAAGCCGCCTTCTTCGGCAGCTTTTTCTCTTCTTTTTTATTTCGCTCGGTAAAACCCTTTTTTACAGGAATACCGTTCATGCTACATCATATTTTTCATCTGTTCAAAATATACTTGGCATATAGCCACAACAAGGCCTATCGACAGGTAAAAGAACATAGGAAGGTGTGAAAGAATGGCCAAAGTAGGTAAAGATGATTTTGTAAACGGCTTTGTACCCCACCATAATCACGGTTCAGTGGATTACACCGCAATAGCCGACGGACATGTCCATCAATGTCTGGATGTGACTTCCCCTCCCATCCAGCACGAACAAGGCCACATCCATTATACAGAAGGCTATGTGGTGTTTGAGGACGGGCACAACCACCACTACAAGGCGTATTCCGGCCCCGCCATCCCCGTAGGAAACGGCATGCATGTACACTATTATGATTTTTATACAACGGAAAATGATGGTCATCGCCACCATGTGCGGGGCGTAGACCAGCCAGCGCCAGGCAATCGCTAACTACATCATTAAAATAGGAGGAGGCTGTCTTGTGCAGCTTCCTCTTTTTGTGTAATAGTTATTAAGTTACTTAAACCTTTCAAATAAAAGGCTTGCATTGTAATCTATAGGGGAATACTTAAAACCGATGCTGTAATGAAAAATGGAGGTACTCAAAATGAGCGTGAAAAAAATTCAATTCCTGAATGAAGCTGCCTACTCACTAGAAAATGAAGAAGTTGAAGTGATTGTCCTCCCCTCTCAAGGAAGTAACCTAATTTCCATCCGTGATAAAAAGACCGATACCGAGATCCTCAGAACACCGAAAACGAAAGAGGAATATGAAACACGGAAAATGGTATTCGGAACACCGGTGCTCTTTCCTCCCAACCGCATTGAAGATGCCACATTTGAATACAATGGCCGGGTCTACGAACTGGAGATGAACAGGGCCAAAGAGGATGTTCATATTCATGGCTTTGTACATGACAAGGAATGGACAGTCCTTGAGACAGATGACACCATTCCGCGAATCAAAACAGAGATTCGTTCGTCAGAGCACCCAGGTATTCTCAGCCAGTTCCCGCATGACTTTACCATCACGATGACGATTGAGATTCAGGGAACAGAAGTAATTCAAACGATAGAGATCACAAACAACGGGGACAGCCTCATGCCATGCGGGATCGGCTACCATACCACCTTCCAATTTCCTGATTCAGCGGAATTACGCATTGACGTCCAGGAACGATGGCGTTTAAATGAACGTCACCTGCCAACAGGCGAATTGGAAAACGTCCAAAACAAGGATGAGTTCTCACAAGGAACCCGGCTATCTGGAGTTGCACTGGATGATGTGTTCGTCATGACCGAGAACAAGACCGCAGCGATTGATTTACCTGGTCTTGATGTCTCCTATTCTGTTTCCGACCGGTTCACTCAATGGGTGTTATTCACAGCGAGCGGCAATGAAAATTTGCTGGCCATCGAGCCTTATTCCTGGGTGACCAATGCACCAAATTTAAAGCAGCTGCCCAAGCGGCTGACCGGCTTGGATGATATACAGCCGAAAGAGAAAAAAGATTATGTGTCCCGGTTTAAAATCAAGCGTAAATAAAGCAAAAAAGGAGCTGCTCTCTGAAGGATGGCTCCTTTTTTGCTCAATTACTTCTTCAGCTAAAACGATAAATTGACCTTCTTTTTATCGCTGATTGAATGCCGTCTTTTTTGAAACAACATTGCTTCGTCATAATGATCTTCACAATAGTAACCAATTAACTGTTCTTTTGTATAAACAGGGGATAAACACTTCACTTCAAACTTACTTCTTGAACAAGACATGCAGAATGAAACTCTTACCACATTTACTCATTACATCGCTTCAATTTATTACCGGGATTTCCATAATCCATATTTAAATGGTACTATATTCCTCTACGATACGGTCTTGAAAAAATGAGCCCCAGGTCCCATGACTAAAGTGAAAAAATTACGGTGATTTTATCAATTCTTTACCGTTCACATTTACGTTTAAAGTGTTGTCTTAACAGATTGAACAGTACCCACTGGCGTTTTTTCCTTAATCTGCTTTAACGTTGCTACGATCAGAAAGCTAACGATCACGAGTAAGAGCCACGAGCTCACCTTTCCCAGATGAACGAGACTCCATGCATTGGTTTGGTTTGGGTATTGCCAGGCTCCAAAGAACGTTGCGATATTTTCAGCGATCCAGATAAAAAAACCGATGAGTACAAACGATAATGATAGAGGCATACGGTACCGGGTTCCGTTCACATCATAAGTTACCCATGACTGCCAAAAGACGATAATCACAAGTCCAGATAACCACCAGCGAAAGTCCATCCAATAATGGTGGGTGAAAAAGTTTAGATAAATCATAGATGCAAGAGATACCACCACCGAAAATGGCGGCCAGTTTACCAGTTCAACCTTAAGCCTTCTCCACGCCTGGCAAAGATAACTCGCTACACTCGCGTACATGAATCCACTATACAAAGGCACTCCAAAAATTTTGAAAAACCCTTCCTCTGGATAGGCCCAGGAACCCATATGTACCTTGAAAAGTTCAAGAGTGAGTCCGATCAAGTGGAACAAGGTGATCACCTTCAGTTCATCCCGTGTTTCAAGCCCGGAGCGTAACATTGCCCATTGCATCAGAAGGCAGATGATTAACAACCAGTCGTACCTTGCCATGAAGGGAAGTGCAACGATTTTTGTAAAAGCCAAAGAGGCAAAAATAACAACTGGAAATAAACATGACAGGGCCTGCTCCCAACCAAAACGAATGAGTTGTTTTAGTGCTCCCATGATTTGTGCCTCCCTTTTTGAATGTTTCATTTATTGATCCTGGGTCTCTTCATCATTTCGGTACTCCAAAATATCTCCGGGTTGACACTCCAACGCTTTACAAATCGCCTCCAAAGTGGTTAATCGAATCGCTTTTGCCTTTCCATTTTTCAAGATAGAAAGGTTAGCCATTGTAATTCCAACCCTCTCCGAAAGTTCTGTTACACTCATTTTCCGTTTTGCGAGCATCACATCAATATTGATTATAATTGCCATGTTAGTCACCTCAGACTACTAAGTCATTTTCTGATTTTATATCAATGGCATCTTTTAAAAGCATTTGAAGAACAGCAGCAAAGACTGCAATTACGATTGAAGCAAATATAATCACCAGTCCGATTACGATGATACCTGGGGCGTCATCCATCTGCGCTATGAGGTAAAAGATTGGCATCCCCAATCCGATCAAGACACTGATTGTAATTGCACAATATTTTATATTCTTTAAAGCTCTTACCGATCGTTCAGAGAAAGCTATATTCTTATCGATGTAACTTAAAAGCCTGAATGCTTGATAGAGAGCAAAGTAAAAGGGTATAGCCGATCCATATAAGTCGATAAAAACGAGATATTTCAAATAAGGATGATCTGGATTTAATTCTGCGATATATTTCGCAATCTCTGGCACCAAAAAGATGCACATAGCAAGAACCGGAAGTCCAATAAGGAAAACAGCTATTTTTAAAAAGAGTGTTGATACCCGTTTCATAAAAAGTCACCTCACTTTTTTATTGTCAAATTGAATTTAGCACACTATTTATCGTTTTACAATAAATCATTATTGTTATTTATTATATTGTTATTGTTAAATAAATATCCCTGGCATGTAATAAAATAAAAAAAGACGCCTATCTTCATAAAGATAGGTGCCCAATAGTTGAAATTAAGTATGTTATTTCCGCCAAAAGGTTGTATGTTCTGCTTTATCCTGAATATTAAATTCGATCATTTTTTTCAGCAATTCGTAATTAACCCGCTCTTTCCAAGGAATCCGGAACAAGCCTTTTGTAAAGCTGTAGCCGGCTTGCGCAATATCATCCGCAAAGTGAGTAATGCCTGCCTCTTCAGGTGACACACTCAAATGATGCTTTGCTGTAGAAAAGCCGATGATAAAGGTGCCATGATCAGTAAACATGGGCGTATTCCACTTAATCTGCGGTTCCAAATGGGGGAATTGATTCGCGATCCACGTCAATATTTCCTCCGTTCGGCTGCGATGGTCCGGGTGATCAATGCCATCTATATATTTTACGAAAACGTCCATCCTCATCCTCCTCTACTGGTATGCTAATGTCTCCTATTGATTCTTCCAGTTTAATTTTTATCTTTGATGTGTTTCTTACTTCGAAAGTTTCTTTTCAAGAATGATTTTCGGTTCTCCTTCGTCATCCGTGTATGTGCCAATAATATCAAAGCCGGCTTTAATATTTAAAATCAGCATGCTTCTCCACTTATTTTTGGTTTTTGTTTGTACGGCTTTGTAACCACTTTCTTTAGCATGAAGATGCTGCTGCTCCATTAATTTTGAGGCAATCCCCTGGTTCCTGTAGTAAGCATCCACCCCTCCCAACCAGCTATAAAACTGTTCCCGATTTAGCGCGTATCCTATCTTATAGCCGACCCTCTTTTCTCCATCCACTGCCACATCAATTTGCAAGTCAGGTTTTTCCTTCATTCGGCCAGCCAGGTCATCCGACCCGCCAAAGATTTTATTATGTAACTGGATGATGCCCTCTACTGTCTTGCGATCGGGATATGTATTAAAATGAATATACTTAATCGCCATGTAATTTGTTCTCCTATTTCTAGCAATATTTACATATCTCTTCTTCATCACGCTCGGACAATCCTTGTTAACGCATTTAATCCATCAAAAAAGCGCCATCTTGTAATGGATAGGCGCCAATCCATGGTTAAGTTAAAAATTTTATAAGATTACTCCTGAAAAAACACCTTTTAGTACTTCTTTTCCGTTCTGATTTTCACATAAAAAGAATGCAGCAATAGATGTTCTATTATTTTCTTTTATCTTGTATTCTTCAATCTTAACTTCACAATTGATGGTGTCTCCTGTGAACAATTCAACATCCCTTACTGTAAATGTCCGCTCAAACCTAATGTCAAAGACATAAATCTCCTCCTTTCTCAATTTAAATATGACATGTATTCAAACGCTGTTATTCCATAAACTCTTTTAAAGTGTTTGTTTAAGTGAGTTAAATCAACAAAGTCACATTCAGCTACTGCTGCATAAATATCTCGATTTTTATCGATTAAGTGCTTGGCACGTTCAAGTTTGCAGTTAAGATGATATTGGTATGGTGTAATTCCAGTATGAGTCTTGAAAAATCTAATAAACTGAAATTTAGATAAACCTAGCTCCATACTAATCTCCTCGAGTATAAGCACATGGTTTAAGTTTGCATGCAGTATATCCTTTGCTTTTCTGATAAGGGCATTATCCTTTTTACCATCTAAAGATAAATCCGTTTGAATCAGTCCATCAGAAAGCGCCAAGAGTTGTTCGCTGCAGAAAGCCTCATCTTTTTCACCTAAGATTGCATTAGCTAGATTTAATACTCTTTTTTCAAGTTCAAAATCGTATACGATTGGGGTTGAAAAGCATACAATATCCTTTTTCTCGGCGACCTCTAAAAGCAATTCTGGATCAATATATACCATCACATACTCAAGACCATTCCTATTATGCGCCATTCCATCATGTGCTTGTTCAGGATTAAAAAGCATAACACCATTTGGATAGGACAGCTGTAAACTCCCATCCAAGGTATAATGTTGAACACCACGTAATGTCACACCAATTGCATATTCTTTATGATAGTGCTTTTTATACTTAAAATCAGTCATACTCGCTGACAATGCCGTAATACCTGCTGCCTTTTTATATATAAATTTATCCATTTATTTCACCTCTTTAAGCACTGCCTATTTCCAAATCATCAGTGTAGCATAAACCAAAGAAAGAGCCATTACTACATTGACAACCCTATCATGCTTTTGTAGAAACTCCTTGAAGATTGTACCGAAAAGAATCCACGCAAGAAATGCTAAGAATCCAATGACCGTTATAACAAAAACACTTATTGTCACAGCTGGCATGTCGGTAAAGTAGGGTAAAATAAAGCTAGGAATGACGGTCATTGTAAATAGTACCACTTTTGGATTTAAAAACTGCATAAGGAAGCCCGAAATAAAAGTACCAGCATGGTTGTCGGCCGGCTTTGATGTATCCATCGTGTATATTTGATAAGCGAGATATAACATATAAATGGTTCCGATAATCTGCATCCCTATTAAAATTTTTGGCAGGACCGCGATCAGCATCGTATTCAACATCGCAGATAAACCAAGTAATAAACCAAAAGCAATCGTTGCTCCATAGGTATATTCGATTGCTTTTTTTGATCCATAATTATGCACTGTCGATAAGATGACGATATTTGTTGGCCCAGGAGTGAAAGTGACAATCAAACAGTAAATGATAAAAGATGCAATATCCATGATGAAAACTCCCCTTTCAATGTTTTCATCTAAATATACATCTGGAAATTTCGTGACATGTAGTACATTATTGCATTAAAAAGGGAGTAGAAAGTCTTCAGTAAGAAAAACAGAAGAATTCGGCTAATCCATATTCCAAACCATCGAAAATGTACTTCCGTTCGGGCTGCTTTCCTTTAACACCAGATTGGCGCCAAGCGCCTTTGCGAGCATTCGGCTGAAAGGAAGCCCTAGTCCAAGTCCGCGTACCTTTAGCTTTTTCTTTTCGCCTCGGAAAAAACGTTCAAAAATGTAGGGCTGCTCGTTTTCAGATATGCCTGAACCGGTATCCGCCACATCAATCCTTTTATCGGAAACATTGACGGTGATGTTCCCTCTTCCGCTCATGGCCTGAGCCGCATTATTCAGCAGGTTGATCAATATCTGCCGCAAGCGGAGAGGATCTGTTTCTTTATAGATGATTTCCTCCGTCACAAGGACGGCGCACTCTACATTGGATTGCTGGGTAACACTCCACTCCCGAATGATTGCAGGAATAAGTTCATTCAAATTGCAGGTTTCTGGATAAAGCGTAAAAGCACCTGCGGAAATGGAATTGAAGTTGAGCAAATCCGCTATCATGGTCTGGAGACGGTCAATTTCTTTCAATGTAATATCGAGAAATTCCTCCCGTTCCTCACCTGTGACCACTCCGTCTCTCACTGCCTGAACCAGGCCGCTGATTGAAGTAACAGGTGTTTTCAGATCATGTGTAACACCGGCCAATAGCTCTGCCCGAAGCTTCTCAAGCTGTGTCAGGCGCTTGGTCATATCTTCAAACGATGTGACCAAGTCATAGATTTCCTGTTCCCTTACATCCTTGTTCAGTTTTACATCATACTGTCCATCTTTTATGCCGCCTGCTGCAATGGCAACCTCCTGAATCGGTTTAACAATTTTTTTGGACAGAAAGTAAATGACCAGCCAGCCTAGAAGTCCGAGTCCCACAAGCAAAATAACCAGAAGGCGGTATTCCTGATTCACTTTTGCAAGTTCCTCTTCATCCTGCATGACGACAACCCACCCTTTCTGGCTGCCTCCATTAATGGGAGCCTTCACGGCATAGAGCTTTTCGCCACCAGCCTCAAGAGTTTGAAAAGATTTTGAATTGGATATGATTCGAGCTGGCAATTTTAGCTGAAAAGGGTCTGTGCGGTTATGGCTTTTCCCACCACCGCCTCCCCTTCGTCCAATATCATTCCCCTCTGCATCTGTAATGAAAAGCAGGGGCTGCTGCTCCATATCAAGCACGCCCGATCGCTTGTCAAAGCGTCTGTCAAATGCATTAAATTGGTTTCCTCCCGATGATTGGGCAATCCGGTCAGCTGTCTCTTCCGCCAGATATTGCAACAGGTTTAAGCGATTTTCTATCGTCGTATACCGGATCCACCAAAAAGATCCGATGCCGAGAAGAAGAAGGCCGATGCAAAGAGAGACCAGGTAACGGGTTGTCCAATAGGTTAATAGACTCGTCCGCTTGTTATTTTTCGTAGACACTGAACTGATACCCCAATCCTCTGTATGTCCGGATTTCACCACAGTCCCGAGACCAGCCGGAAAGCGCCTGCCTGATCCGTTTTACTGCAAGATCAACGGCCCTGTCACTGCCCTCATAATCCATGCCCCACACCTGGTCAAGGAGTTCTTCTCTTGTAAATGTCCGGTTCGGCCGCCCGGCAAGGAAAAGAAGAAGGGACAGATCCCTTGGCGTCAACAGGGCGGATTCCCCATCAACTTTTACCTGGCTGGATTTGGGATGAATGCTCAAGTTACCGAATTGCCAGTGATTATCTGACTCCAGTACTTTGGACGAACGGCGCAATACCGCATGGATCCTGGCAATTACCTCTTCTCCGACAAAAGGCTTGGAAATGTAGTCATCGGCTCCCTGGTTCAATCCTTTTAATTTATAATCAATATCCCCGAGAGCCGTCAGCATAATGACCGGGCAGACACTGCTTTTCCGGATTTCCTCCAAAACACCCCAGCCATCAAGCTCAGGAAGCATCACATCAAGGAGCACAAGGTCGGGCGAGTGCTCTTTGAATTTGGTCGCAGCTTCAAGACCGTTAAATGCATGCTGCACAATAAAGCCCTCATGCTTCAAGTAAACAGTCAAAACTCTCGATATCGTTTCTTCATCTTCAGCGACTAATATCGTTTTATTCATGGCGTCCTCCTCTAACATTCACTATACAAGAAAAATCCCTGGTGAGAAATACCAGGGATTCTTGTGAATTAAAGGCCTGCAGCAGTTGATGAGGTTCCGTTTTGGTTTTGAGTATTACTGCCTTCCTGGCTGCCATCTCGATGGCGGGGACCGCCATGACCATGTCCTTTGCCAAACCCGCCAGCACCAAAGCCAAATCCTTTCAAGCCAAAGCCATTGTCACCAACCATGTCTTTCAATTTATCCGGATTTTTATCTTTAATTTCTTCCATCAAATCTCTGGTTGTTTTATTTGTCGTTGAGATTTTCAGTTCCTTTGCTAGTGTTTTCACTTTCTGATCTGTCACTTCAGATTGAATTTGACGGATGGACTTTCCGTCAATTGTAATGTTTAATTTCTTAGCTTCGGCTTTTGCTTTCGCTGACTGTACTTCCTGCGCCACCTGGCGGATATCTTTACCCGATACGGAAATGCTATACGTTTTACCATCCTTCTTCACTTGTGCCGTGAACACATCTTGCTGCAGGGTCTGCAAATCTTTACCGGAGGTGGCCACTCCAAGTTCGTTTGCTTTTTTTGTCAACGCTGCTTTTTGCACATCCTGTCGCAATGTTTGCTCATCCTTGCCAGATGTGGCCACTCCAAGTGACTTCGCTTCCTTCTTCAGCTCTGTTAAGCGAATATCGCCCATAAGGGTGTCCGCTGTTTTGCCTTTTGTTGAAATCCCTAGTTTCTTAGCTTCATTTTGAAGCTTTTTCAGCTGCACTTCTTGAACAAGCGTATCCGTTGTTTTTCCGGAAGTACTAATGCCAAGCTTCTTCGCTTCCTGTTTCAAGGTTATCTCGCTGATTTCTTTCATTAATGTTTCAGCATCTTTACCGGAAGTGGAAATCCCCAGGGATTTTGCTTTAGCCAAAAGCTCGTCTGAATTTCCGCCAAAAAAGCCTCCATGGCCACCAAACTTCCCAAATCCTCCATGGCCATGTCTCATGCCACCCAGATCAGACGTGGACTGTGAAGGTGATGCACTTTGCTCTGTTTTTGATGTATTGCTGCTCGCCGCGAATGCCGTGGATGCAGCATAACCTCCAACCAAAACCGATCCAGCAAGGGTAAACGTTAAAACTGACTTATTCATTTTCATTTCTATTCCTCCTAAGTATGTGGATAAGGATCGTTGCTGTCTGAACCTTATACCCATACTTTACCGGGCGAATATGTCAGGAGAATGTCAGTTGCAAGGTAATTTTTTTTAAAAGTGACCCTCATTATTGAAAATTTGCGATTGAGTGGATTACTCCTCTGTTTATTGTGTCAGCTTGAAGTCAAGCCGTACAATCTTTGCTATAATCAAACACAATTAGAGTTTGAATAGACGCGAGGTGAAGCAAAATGTTTTTGGCCCCATTATTTGAAAATGATGTACCAGCAGCATCCTTCTGCTCATAATGGAGTGAAGGTGACTGCATCTCTCCGTTAGGGGCATTTCTGACCTGAATAAAAAGCGGAGGGAATAAAAATGAAAAACACTTTATTAGGTTCTATATACTTAATTTTAACTTCCAGCATTTGGGGTGCGATGTATGCCGTTGTCAAAGTAGTAGTAGAAGTCATACCCCCTTTAGAACTTGTATGGATGCGATATGTAGTGGTTATATTAGCCCTTCTGATTATCGGTTTGATCACACGACAAAAGTGGCGAATCGAGAAGAAATATTTTTTCACCATTATCGCCATCGGGATCATTGGCAACGCCATTACTATTGTTGCTCAGGAAACAGGTACGATGCTTTCTACAGCACAAATGGGAGCCATAATCACTTCTTCGCCCCCGGCATTTATGGTTATTTTCGCTCGCTTAGCAGGAAAGGAAGAAAAGAATGATCAGGGAAGCAACTTCGAACGATTTAAAGGATATTCTAGCTATCTATAATGACGCCATTCTCAATACTACCGCAGTATACGCCTATCAACCTCAAACCCTCGAGAAAAGGCAAATTTGGTATCAACAAAAAAGAGATGAGAATTACCCAATACTTGTATACGAACAAGATAACAAAGTGGTCGGATTTGCCACATTCGGTCCTTTCAGAGCCTGGCCAGCTTACAAATATTCAGTTGAGCATTCTGTGTATGTGGATAAAGAGTACCGAAAAAAAGGAATCGGGACTTCCCTACTGAAAGAATTAATCGCAATTGCCAGGCAAAGAGAGTATATTACCTTAATTGCCGGAATTGATGCAGCAAATGAGAAAAGCATCGCCATACATAAAAACTTCGGCTTTGTTCATGCTGGTACAATAAAAAAGGCAGGATTTAAATTTAATAGATGGTTAGATTTAGCGTTTTATCAACTGGAACTTAACGGGCCTAAAAACCCTACAGAAGAGTAATTTGGAGTAACCTTCATGGAGCGCCTCCGCAAATGTGCCCGTCTCCATTTTACTCAAGTAACTGGTTTAGAGAATGGTGAAAGGGAACAATTCGGGTTCCCTTTCATTTTTTTAGAGAAAAAGTGATCTAGTCACGGTCTTGAATCATGTCTTTGTACATTTTCTTAAACAGTTCCAACGGGAGTTTAAACTTAGTGGTTTTATCATTCTGCCAGTAGGTGACCAGTTCAATTTGATTTCCCTTTTTCTCAACTTCCAGTAAAGCATTTTCACCTTTATCTCTAACAGAAACAAAACTGTTCCCGTTTTTCTTTTCCTTGTGTTTATAATCATAGTTCAAACTAAAACTGCCCATATCGCCCACTCCTCCACTCTTAACTCCCTCCATCACCAGAGGAACTCACCACCGTTGCAGCTGAAACAGCCGCAATCATGGCCGCTTGCTGCGCCTGGATGATGGCATCCACTGCAGCATAGATACCCGTTCCTAGTAATGCAGGGTTATCCAGCTTTTCACTCATGATTAAGTTGGCCGCCATGATCAGGTTCATATCTTTATGCCACCTGAACGGTTTTTCGCTGCCTAAACGGTCGGTGGCCTCTAATACGGTCAGCACTTCATTTTCCCCGTCTTTTAGCAGAGCGAGAAGACCGACCAGCGGGTAATGCATTCCCTTTGGCCTCTTCCATGACGTTTTAAAGGTGTCGTATACCTTTATGGATTGCCGGACCAATTCGTCTGGATTTGTTTCACTATCAATAGATAAAATATGGCTTAAGAACTGCAGGTCATTTCCTTTTGAAAAGCCATTCTTGCTGAGCTCCTTATAAAAATGCTCTACATGATCCATTATTTCATCCACGGTTCCATCTCTTCCGGCTAACAGGACCGCAAGCGGGTAATCGATACTTGAGGTAAGGA
This sequence comes from Fictibacillus sp. S7, assembly GCF_004127935.1. Classification (NCBI taxonomy): domain Bacteria; kingdom Bacillati; phylum Bacillota; class Bacilli; order Caryophanales; family Fictibacillaceae; genus Fictibacillus; species Fictibacillus sp. S7. The sequence continues at coordinate 1,821,918 of NZ_QJKL01000001.1, forward strand.
AGAAATGATGGGACGACATCCCTTTGTACACCTTCATCACACGATCAATGGGAATGGAATTGCCTTCTTCCTTCTGACCAAGTAACACCTGTGCTGCCAGGTAGGTGGAAGCTCCGCGGCTGAACCGTTCATCGACCATTTGCTCGTAAATCTCAATTAGTTCGTGAAACTTTTTTTCCGGCTCGTCAAAATACACATCCAACATAGCTCCAATGGTAAATCGGGGTGTTGATTTCAGTGTATTAAAAGCACCGACGTTATCCTTGATATAGTCACTTACCTTCAAAAATTGTTGTAAATGAAAAGGCTTGTTGTTGACCACATACATGGAAGCGATCATCATCAGCGTTCGCTGGTCACTGACCTTCCATTTAAGCGCTACTTTTAACTGTTCATATGTATCACGGTAAGCTTGAAGTTTTTGTTCCAGAAATGGGGGGACCATCTGTCATCTCCTCTCTTTATTCCTTCTAATCCTATAACGATCGGACAGATCCATAAGTTCCAATTTTCGGATTAAAACTACATCCAATGCTCCGGATGCTTTAAGTGAGGAGGAAGCTTTGTTTTACGATTCCCTTTTGCGGCGTTTACCTGAATTTGCGTAAGAAAAATACTTCCTCTTATATCCGCCCCACTTAAGTTTGTATCCCTGAGGTCTGCACCAATCCAGTCACATCTTCGTAAATCCGTATCCCTCAGATCAGCGGCAATGAGCAGCATACCTCTAAAGTCACTTCCTCTAAGATCCGCTTTTCGCAGCTTTGCACCCAAATAGCTGCTGCTTGTCTTTTTTGATCTATTTTGGTTCTTCCTTACCAGTTCACTGGTACGAAGCAGAAGATCGTTCACTTGAATTCGATGAACCTGTACATCCAGGAGCAACAAAGCCTCAGGCTTCATATTTGTAAGACTTTCGATCGTTTCATAGCGGTCTTGTAAATCCGTTTTTATGGATTGGGTTTCTTCCCTGTTCAGTGCCTCCTTTAAATAATAGAGCATTTCTTGAAGCTGCTGCATAACCGGGAAAACGTTGAACATCTCCTGCGCACGTTCCTTGTCCTTATGCCAATCCAGTCCTTTATACGTCAATTGGGAGACTTTTTGTCCTGCACCAAAACAGTCAAAGACAGTGCAGCCTTTAAAGCCTTTTTCTCTTAAATTTTGATGAATGCCGCATTTATTATCGTGCTGAAGGTTGGGGCATGGCGTTCCACTGTCTTTGTTTAGGGCAAAATCAGCAGACTTGGCAAAGGGCAAGGCCACACAGCAGAGCCCAAAGCACTGATCACAATCAGCCCTTAACTCTTCAAGTCCTTCTGCACTTTCCTTTACATGATGAATCATATCAGGCACTCCTTTGTTACTTGGTTCTTTCTCCAGCTTACCAAATTTTTGAAAAGTAGCGAAAGTAGTTGATTCCAAGAGACATTCTTCAGCTTAAGCCCGTTTCCTCTTCCCAATAAAAAAAGCCGCCGAAGCAGCTTTTTTTATCCATAATCATTTATTGATTTGAGCCCATGGCTGAAATTTGCCAGGTGACGCCATATTTATCCGTGATCTGGCCGTATGAAGGACTCCAGAAGGTTTCCTGCATTTCCATGATGACGTTTCCGCCTTCACGAAGGTTCTCAAAAATTTCTTTCGATGATGGGATGTCGTCGGTGATCAAGGCAATCGTTACCTGGTCTCCTGTTTGATAAGGCATTCCAGGGAATGTATCGGATAGCATCAAATCTGTATCGCCTACCTTAAGATGGGCATTCATTACGCGATTTTTCGCTTCTTCCGGTGTTGGGTGTTCCGGGTTATCCGGCATATCACCAAACGTTTGGACTCCAAGCACCTTTGCGTTTAACGCTTTTTCATAAAACTTTACTGCTTCCTGACCGTTTCCATTCGTCACCAAATAAGGATAAATACCTTTAATCATCACGACACCTCATTTTAAGTTTTTATACGAACATGTGTTCTTTACCAGTTTACTACACACTTACTATGTAAGCAACCACTTTTTTCATTTTTCCCCTTAAAAAGAGAACCGATCTTACATCGGTCCTCCGCTCAGCGTGCTGCTGCTTTCTATTTTTTCAGTTTCAAGCAATGGAGTGGATAGAGTTTCAGGTTCCGAGTCTTGGTGGCTTTTGCTTATACGCACCAAAATTCCGACCATAACCGCAGCGGCAACCAACAATAGCAATAACCAAAGCATAAGAATACCCCCTCATTAATAATGTTCCTACTAAACATGCATATGAGTTCCCGGGCAGCGATATAACGCTTGGTTTCTCTTATCTGATGCAACGTTGCTCCTTTAAAAACTACTGGTTCAACTTCTACTGGTTCAACTTCCTCTCCACTTTCACTCGTCGTTTGTTGGCAACTTCCAGCATACTGTTTTGTCTGCCTATCTCCCTTTTAATATCCGACAGCATGATTATGATGCGAAGGAGCAAGGCTGAAAAGAACGCAAAACAAAGAACGATTCTCAACTCAGAGTGGGTGGTAAGAAACATTAAAAAATAACCTAAAAAAGTCATTCCAAGAAATAACCCCAAAAATTTCATGCTGCCCCAACTTCCTGTTACCTTATTGCTTTTTATTGCATTATTAATCTTCTATCTTTTTGTTCATCTTCCTTCTTGAAAACAAATTTATTTTGCAGCCGCAACCGGTTTTCTGCTGTTCTGCTTTTCACGGATTCGGTATTGCAAAAAGATAAGTGAAGCAATGATAAACGAACAAACGCCAAACGTGATGACCATCTTTTCAAATCCAATCGTATCAAGGAACAGACCGGTTAATAGCATTAAAATCTGGAAAATAATGTTGTCAGTCATGCCTTTAATTGAGAAGAAACGGCCGTGGTATTCTGCCGGAATATCGGTCTGAAAAATAGTGGTTGTGACCGGAAACAGCAGCCCCATTGCCAAGCCAAAGAAACCGAATGAAATGACCGACATGACCAGATGGCTGGCCATAAACAAAGAAATATGGGCCAGAGCGCTTATAAAAACAATGCCAAATAAATAGGGCAGTTTTGCTTCTTTTAAAAACCGCTTGGCGAGATACGTCCCCAGAAATACGCACAATCCCTCGGTGGTGTAAAGAATCCCTTTGATCCCCGGATAGTGCTGGATTTGGCTGATCTCGATCACCATAAGATTAAATCCAGAAAGAAACAGATAGGGAGGAATCAATAAAAGGATGCCATACACCACTTTGTGCTGGTCCCTCACGATCGGATACAGATCCTTTAATGTGCCGAAGAAACTTTCCTTTTTGCCGCCTTCCGTTTTCTCTCTCGGTGTTACGACCACTCTCATATAGAACGTGGCAATCAGCAAGATAACATAGGAAATCAGTGTCACAGTGTATAGAGCAGATAGTGACATGCCAACCAGCATGACTCCTCCCAGTGCCGTCCCTGCAATCCTTGCCCCTGTAAACAGGTTCATATATACTCCGTTCGCCTGCAGCAGCTCTTCTTTTTTCACAATCAACGGGATGAGGGTCTGCATTGCCGGATTGGAAAAAGTTCCTGAGATACCGATCACGAACGTGTAGATCAGCATCCACCATACATTATTGTAAGCGATTGCCATATACATGAAACCAATGGCCAGACACCTGGCAAAACCTGAATAGATCAAGATTTTCTTTTTGTCTCCCCGGTCAATGATCCTTCCTGCCATCGGAGCTAGAAACACGCCGACAAGAAATCCCGATAATAGAATCAGCGCCTGTAAAAACGAGGAATCTACGTTCTTTTGCAAAAATTCCAGGTTACCGATAATCCCAACCCATAACCCTGTGCTTGAAACCGCTACCCCAAACATTAATAATATAAAGTTTTTATTGCCCCACATCTTGCTTCCCCTCTTCCCCACACCCTCAATTTAAACAACAACCATATTTTAGCATGAGACGCTGAGAATCAGGATAGTCTTTTGAATCATAATTCTCATGTTTATACGGTATCAATTTGGGTTAATAAATCCGCATCTGATGAGTGAGTGTTAACAGCTATTTGCATAGATTGAGGTAAAGGACCTTGGACATTTGTTTTCAGGGTCTTTCTTCATTAAAGGAGCGGACAAATGACCTGCAAAGGCTTCATTTTTTATTTCATCGGAATTTTAATTTTAACGCTTGGGATTGCCTTATCCATTATTTCGAATCTCGGTACTTCCCCTTATGATGCCTTCCTGGTTGGTCTATTCAGAACCATTGGTCTCACTGTTGGTTCCTGGGAGATTATTATCGCTTTGGTGATGATGGGCATGAACGGCGTTCTTTTGCGGAAACGACCGGAATTCCTCGCGCTTGGAACTGCGATTGTGACTGGTGCAGGAATCGATGCCTGGTACTTCTCTCTAAGGGGGTGGATGTTGGCAGACACTGTTCTTATCAAGCTTCTTTTGCTCATATTGGGCATGCTTTTGATCGGCATAGGCACGGCCCTTTATTTACAGGGAAATATTGCTCCCATCCCTTTGGACCGGCTCATGCTAATTCTTCAGGAAAAACTCGGCCTCACCCTTAGCACCTCCCGCCTCCTGATCAGTATGATTGTGCTTTCTTTCGCTTATTTCCTCCATGGGCCGATTGGAGTCGGCACCCTAATGACCGCTCTATTCAACGGCTGGATTCTTTCTCTTTTTATGCCGCGTGCTCAAAGACTGTATCGGGAGTAAAGTTCGAGATTCTGCCGCAGCACACAAAAAAAGGCCCGAAAAGGCCTTTTTTTAATGACTTCATTTATTCCAGCGGTCAATGACTGCAGCATTGGCCACATTTCCAATTACATTTAACGCGGTTCTGAACCCGTCGGTTAACCGGTCAACACCGGCTACGATCGCAATGCCTTCGAGCGGGAGTCCGGCTGCGGTTAAAACGGTGGTCATCATGATAATCCCTGCTCCCGGTACACCTGCTGTGCTAAAGGAAACCAAAAGTGCACTGACAAATACAGCAATAATAAGTGAAGCAGTGATGTGCACATCAAAAAATTGAGCAACAAACAAGGCATTGAAGCCCTGCAAGATGGCTGCTCCATCCCGTTTTAAGGCGGTTCCAAACGGCAGAGCAAAGCTGGCAATCTCCCGTTTCATCCCGTAACGGTTACCCGCATTATCCATCGCTACAGGAAGAGCGGCATTCGAGCTCGCTGTTCCAAACGCCAAGGAAAACGACGGAAAGAAGCTTTTAAAGAAGTTGTTTGGCCGTGCTCCAACCATGAGAAGGATTAGGTAATAGACCACTCCCATGATGGCTAAAGCAAGAATAAGCCCCAGAATATACATTAAAAGCTTATTTACTACTCCAAAGCCCTGAGTAGCGATTACTGAAGCCATGAGCGCAAACACTCCGAGTGGTGCCACCTTTAGAATGATTTGCAGGATTTTCTCGACAATCGAATAAACACTTTCAACAAGAGCCAAAAAAGGCTTGGCTTTCTCTTTTACAAGATTCATGGCCACCCCGATGAGTATCGCTGAAATGATCACCTGCAGCAGGTTGGCCGTGCTCAAAGCTTCAAACGGATTGGTCGGTACGATGCTGACGAGCCAATCCACTAATGACTGGCTTTTTTGTGCTTTGCCAGGTCCCTGACCAACATCGGTGATGGAAACTCCAGTACCCGGTTTTAACAGATACGCAGTAACCATGCCGATCGCCAAGGCAACAGCACTTGTAATGATATATAAGGGCAGCAGCTTAAGAGTATATGAGCCGATTTTTCCTGTGCCCTGCAGACTGGTTAATCCGATGATCAAGGATGTAAAAACGACGGGCACAACAATAAATTGAATGATACGAATGAATGCTTGTCCTACCGGTGACAGGACATAATGATCGATTGCTTTCACTTGTCCAGGTAAAAAGGCATTTAACAGAGCACCTGCAATAATACCCAGTACGAGCCCCGCTAGGATCTTTGTTGATAATTTCAGTTCTATTCCCTCCACTATTCATAGTTAAATCATAGGATTACTATACAATAAACGAAGCATTCCTCCAACAGAAGTGCTTATCAATGATAATGCGACTGAATGTTCTCCAAATCCTTCAACAGCATACTGATTTCCTGCTGGCTTAGTCTCACCAGCATAGAATCATACAGCGAGATCACCTGGCCCCCTGCATCATTCTGGTGTTTTTGCAAATAGTTGTAAAGTTTCTCGAGCTGAGAAGAAGATAGTATCGATTGCGTCATAAAGTGTTTTACCTGCTGCAGTGAAAACTCGTTTGTCCCCTGATCCAGATCTCCCAAAAGAATGTTTCCGTGTATCTCCATAATCCACACTCCGTTCAATATGATTGATGGGTATAGTTTACCCGTTCCTCGAAAAAAGTTTCCTTCTTGTGTCACAACGATCCCTTCTTTCTCGTCTTATTTATAAAACAGAAAGAAGGTATTTTATATTGAAAAAATAGTGAAGCAGCCATCATTGGCGGAGGGCTTTCCGGGCTGACGGCAGCCGTTTAACTTGGCAAAAGCCGGTATTCACACTGTTATTATTGAAAAAGGAAAAGACGTGGGAGGCCGGGCACAAACCGTGAAGAAAAAAGGGGCTTATCTAAATCTCGGGGCACATGCTCTTTATAAAGGAGGCGAAGCGGAAGCGATATTGCATGAACTTAGAATTAAACCTTACGGAGGAATGCCAGGAACGAAGGAAAGCGGCATTTGGAAACAGTCCTTCCTTCCACTGCCCCATCACCTTTCTTCCCTTTTTTTCACAAAGCTCTTTTCCTGGATCGGCATAATGGAATTTGGCAAAGTGAGGATGAAACTTACCAAATTAATACGGGAAGCGGTCGGCACAATAAGCCTGCGTGAATGGGCAGAGACTGAAATAACCGATCCCATGGTCAGACATACATTTTACGCTTTATGCAGAACATCCACCTATTGCATTGAACCGGAAAGACTGAGAGCCCAAAATGTGCTTGCCCGGGTGCAAAAAGGATTAAAAGGAGTGCTGTACATTGATGGCGGATGGCAAACCATGGCTGATGCGTTAAAAACATTGGCCATCGACGCTGGTGTAATTGTTATGAATCATCAATCCGTAGATTCTGTAAAAAAAAAACCAGTTTATCCTTTCCCTAAATAACGGGGAGAAACTTGATGCTTCCTACGTGATTTCAACCGTTGGTCCTGAACAAACGTCCTCCTTAGTGGGAGGAGCGGAAGAAACATCCTTAGATACATGGAAGAAACGCGTCAAACCCGTTTATGCCGCCTGTCTTGATGTCTCTTTACTTCATCTTCCACATCCTAATGAACAATTCGCCATTGGCATCGATCAGCATATTCTCTTTACCAATCAATCCCGGGCGGCATCCGTAAGCGAAGATGGCTCTTCTGTTATCAGTCGTTCGGTTTCAGTGTTAATCATACTGGCATCTCCATTATATTTGTAACTTTGGAAAATTCTTATCATATTTCATATCATCTTTTCTCAACCTTATTAAGGGTAGAAAGGAGCAGTTATGTCATGATGTTAAATTTTTTTATCTGAAGGAGATCTGGAACTTGCATAGAAGATTATTGTCGAACCGGCACGAGTTCAAAATGATCACTAATGACTGTTCATCCAACTAGTTAAACAAAATTAGCGTTAACAGATTGAACATGCTGGCTATAAATCTATCTTCATAATGGATGAAAGGAGCTCAAAAAAGTGAAACCTAAGGTATATATAACGAGAAAAATTCCGAAAGAAGTGGCAGAACAGATAGCTGAAGTCTGTTATGTGAGAATGTGGGAAGAAGAAGACATTCCTGTCCCAAGGCCTGTTCTCCAAAAGGAGTTGGCTGATTCCGATGGATTATACTGCCTTTTAACAGAAAACATCGACAGTGACTTGCTTGATAATGCCCCTAGACTCAGAGTGATAAGCAACATGGCAGTGGGCTATAACAACATTGACATCGAGACGGCTTCCGAAAGGGGAATCATGGTCACCAATACACCTAGTGTATTAACCCAAACAACGGCTGACTTAACGTTTGCGTTATTAATGGCCACATCTCGCCGAATAGTGGAATCATCTGATTTTCTTCGCAGGGGTGAATGGAAAACCTGGTCTCCTATGTTGCTTACGGGACAGGACGTATATGGCTCAACACTTGGTATTATCGGATTAGGTCAGATTGGAGAATCAGTGGCTCAACGCGCCAAAGGATTTGATATGCGTGTTCTTTATTACAATCGCAGTCGAAAGCTAGAGGCAGAAAAACAATTAGGTATCCAATATACTGACATGGAAACGCTTTTAAAGGAATCTGACTTTATCTGTATCTTGACACCCCTCACTCCAGAAACACGTCACCTTATCGGACGTAAGGAACTGTCTCTTATGAAAAATACATCTGTGCTGATTAATACAGCTCGCGGAGGTATAGTCGATGAGGAAGCATTGTATGACGCTTTGAAAGAAAAGGAAATTTGGGCAGCCGGACTCGATGTCTTCGAACAAGAACCAGTTTCCATGGATCATCCGTTATTTACCTTGTCCAATGTCGTAACACTCCCGCATATTGGAAGTGCCAGTTTTCACACCCGCATGCAGATGGCCCGTTTGGCCGCCGAGAATTTACTGACAGCTTTATTTGGAGACATCCCAAAAAATCTAGTAAATGCCAATGTCTTATCAAAATAACACGCGTAAAACGGTAAATACTTAAGTTAATATCTTCCCTTTCCGTTTTCTGTCAATGGTTAATTCTTCGATTGAAAGTTGACTATAGGATTTTTTACCTCCCCTGATTTTAAATCAAAATTGACGCAAAATAAAAACAATTCTAAAAATACTGAATTTAATGTTGACATTACCTTATTTCCAAATTTATGATAAAAACATAAAGTGTGAAATATCAGACCTCAAATTTCAATATTATCAAAATATGTTGTACGGCCATCAGCAAAAATGGAATAAGATACGTCATTTATTTTGGGAAATTCAGGAGGTATGCTGTATGAAAAAGTCGAACGTGAAAAAATTAAACGATATTATTGACTGTGATGTACATCCACATCCAAGCGATTATAATGTCATAAAGTCGTATATGTCAGAACCTTGGCGTAGCCGATTTAATGGGAATGGGAAAAGGGGCATATATGATAATCCCATACATGTAAACCGATTAGATTCAGTAACACCCCACGGTGGATATCCATGTTCTGATCCATCATATATGCGTGAACAGTTACTGGATGAATATGGGATAAATTATGCCATATTATTACCTCGCGCGTTTGCGACAAAATACCCGAGTCCGGATTTTGCTACGGTGGTGGCATCTGCTTTTAATGATTGGCTGGCAGATGTCTGGTTGGATAACAACAACGAAGATGGCCGTTGCAAAGGGTCGATCACAGTTGCACACCAAGATCCCCAAGCTGCGGCTAAAGAGATTGATCGTTGGGCAGGACACCCCCACATGGTACAAGTGATGATGGATTCCGGAGCACGCGCTCCTTTTGGACAAAGACAATATTACCCGATATACGAGGCATGTGAACGCAATGGATTTCCCATCGCCCTTCACCCCGGAACTGAAGGTGTCGGTCCTAATGAAATAATGACACCTGGATACCCCACTACTTACATAGAATGGCACACCGGCTTAATGCTCTCATTTCAAGCCCATCTCATCAGCTTTATTACTGAAGGGGTATTTGAACGTTTTCCAGGTTTAAAACTCGTTCTCGTGGAAGGCGGATCCGCTTGGTTGCCTCCCCTTCTCTGGCGTTTAGATGCCGAATGGAAACCGTTGAGGGAAGAAGTTCCATGGGTTAAAAAACGACCGAGTGAATATATTCTTGAGCACGTCCGAATTACATCTCAACCACTAGAAAATCCGGATAATAGGGAGCATCTCTTGCAGATGTTTGAAATGATGGACGCCAAAAATATTCTTATGTTTTCTTCAGACTATCCGCATTGGGATTTCGATTCTCCGACCAGGTCATTTCCTAAATTACCGGAGGAGTTAAAAAAACGTATTTTTTTCGAGAATGCACGGGCATTGTATAACCTGGATTAAAAAATAAAATAGATTTGGTGGAGGGTGTGATGATACATGAGTGCGCATGTTGTGGCATCCATTGACGAAGTCGGCGTTGGCCAGAGTAAAACGGTAGAAATAGAAGGACGTTCAATTTCTGTATTCAATGTGAACGGGGAGTTTTACGCATTGCGGAACGTATGCCCACATCAAGGAGCACCGGTGTGTTCAGGGAGTGTTGGTGGCATGACGGTTTGTAGGGAAAAAAACATAGGGAAATTGGGTGAGGTTGAATTTATAAAAAAGGGTGAAATTCTTCGTTGTCCATGGCATGGTTGGGAATTTGATATTAAAACGGGGAAATCCATATTTGATCCAGATGGCTGCTTGGTAAAAACCTATAAGGTAACTGTAGGGATAATGGAATCAGAAAAGGCACTTGCTCAGGTAGAAACGTATCCTGTTACGGTCAACTTCAATTCTATCATTGTTCATACATAAATAATCAAGTTTGCGGTGTCCCTATGATTCATTTCTTAAGATGGAACTAAAACCTTATCTTAAGCGCTATCTCGGAATGGAATGAAAAAATTTCGGTTAACATCAGTCTTCCAGAGGAAGCCAGTCCTCATTTGGAACAGCTAAAAAATGTTTATCCAGGCTGTTTTTAGCACAGCCCTGGAGTCAGGGAAGCCATGTTTGGATTCAAATATGGCATTCTTTGCTTTTTTCTTCAAGAGTTTGTTTAAATTGAGGGAGATGGAATGATGATAAATAAACTACATACTTGCCTCCTTCTGGCAATCGCTGCGTTAAGCATTGTATTATCCCTATTTGATTTTTATTTGATTAAAATCATGTTGGGGATTAGCGTCCTTTTTATGTTTGTCATTCTTCTGTTTTGTACCAATGGAATACCTAGGATTGTTTATAGTTTGTTTTTTATCATGAGTATTTTTTTAACCTGGCACTATCATATTCCTTATTCCGTTGCTGTTGATCATTTAAACTCGAATACCATATTTATTTCATTGTTTGTTTGTATACCGCTTCTTAAAATACCTATTGATCAAGGAAATTACTTAGAGGAAATCAGGAATCTATTAACAGTAAAAAACAAGGGATTCTTTATTTATGCCATTTCTGCGGTTAATTTTTTTCTGAGTTCTTTTTTAAATTTAGCCTCTATACGGCTGGTTGACCAGTTTAAAGATAGCCGAATGAATGAGAACCCAAACAAATATGGCGCTTATCTGAACCGCTCATTTAACTTGGCAGTTTGTTGGACCCCTTACTTTGCTGCTTTTTCAGTAGCCATTTCCTATAGCAAGGGAAATCCGGGATCCCTCATTTTGCTTGGCTTAACGCTATGTTGTATTATATTGCTTGCTACCGTCATGCCCGGGCTAATGAAACTAAAACAGCAACAAGATATTCCTCCAGGTAACAGAACCCGATTTAATCCTAAAATAGTACATTTATTATCCTTTTACGGTTTATTAATCGGCAGTTTGTTACTCATAGAGTATATAACGCCGATAAACACCATTGCCATCATCTGTCTCCTCAGTATCTTCTATTCCGCTTCTTGGACATTGTTACAGGGAACGGTGAAAGAGTTTTTACATGGACTCCGTCATTTTGCTAAGCGGGATTTACCCAATATACGATTTGAAGCTTTATTATTTATTTCGGTTGGTTTCTTCTCTCATACCCTTATATGGCTCGATTGGAAGGTACAACTGCCCGCCTGGTCGAGTGTATCCCTCGGTTATATTTGGCTGTTCATTTTTCTCTTTATTTTTTTTGTCGTGTTTATAGCCTTTTTTGGCATTCATCATTTAGTGACCATTACGCTATTTACTGCTTCTGTTCACTGGCAACAGCTCGGAATTCAACCGGTCATTTATGCGATGGTGATATTAATTTCATGGTCCCTCGCATCCATGATTTCTCCCTTTTCTGCTGCAAATATGATCATAAGCCGTTTGGCGAATGTGAAACCTGTACAAATCGGTTTATTGATGAACGCCGGCTATGCGTTTGGATTCATGCTGTTTAGTACCACCTTCCTAACGATCATTAATTACTTTATTTCGTGAAGTTTGTATCTAGTAAACACATGTCCAAAACAATATCTTCAAAGGGTTTAGCCCTGTTCCGCTCCTGGCCCACTCTTATTTTAAAGTGCAATGAAAGTGGAAAAAGCCAATATGTATGTTCTGTGATTCGGCGGGTATTTATTTTTAAATCGTCGGTACTCCCGTTTTTGATTTGAATTTCATTCTAAAACTCCTTATTGTTTGATTAAGCATTAATTTATTTAAAGATTTAAAAAAATAAAAAATATTCAGTTGACACCTTAACTTTACTGAGCTTGCCATTACAATAAAAAGACTGATATATCAGACCTCAAGTTCCTTAAAAAAGGTGAAAACAAGTAAACAAAATATAAGTCACACCGTTTTCAGCCATTTAAATAAGATACGTTTACTCGCATCTAAGATCCAGTCAGTTTTTCATGGATTACGCAATGAAGATAAGGTTTTTGGTTGTTGAATGACTTTAAAAAGGAGATCGATAAACATGAATGCTCACAATTTCATGATGAATGAAACCATACATAAACAAACGCGTTCAGTGAGAGACGTTGTTTATGAAACGCTTAAAAACGGCATTTTGTCTGAACAACTTTCACCAGAAATGCATTTAAAAGAACGAGCGTTATCGGAACAATTGGGCGTTAGTACAACTCCTATAAAAGAAGCGCTTCGCAGGCTGGAATTGGAAGGGTTGGTCTATACTCGTCCAAGAAGGGGTACCTTTGTTTCCACCCAAATTATGAAGTCGGTGGAAGAGATCACGTTAGCGAGATCCTCGCTTGAGGGAGTAGCTGCCCGCTTGGCCGCGTCCAAGATTACAGAGGAGCAAAAAAAACAGCTGGGTACCATCATAGAACAAATGGAAGTTTATACGATGGATAAAAACAGCGATGGATTAAGGAAAAGTAATGAAGCATTCCATCACTTCATTATCAAGGCAGCGAAAAATGATTATATCGAAAAACAGATAACTTCCCTAAAGGCTTTTGCTAATGTCGTTAGAAAGCACGCATTAGCTAATGTCAATGAACTTGACCGTGCCTATGAAGAGCATCATTTAATATTTACCAAAGTTGGTTCAAACGATCCGGATGGTGCTGAAGAAGCGATGCGTAACCATATACGACGTACCCTCTCGTTTTGCAAAGAGAACAAACAAGGAGTGAACGAAAAATGAAAAAGAAAATGACTGGTGCTCAAGCGGTGGTTGAATGTATTCGAAGAGAAGGCGTGGATCAAGTTTTTTGTGTGCCAGGCGAAAGCTATCTAAGTGTATTAGATGCAATCTATGAAACGGAGGAAATAAACCTGATTTCCGCTCGCCACGAAGGCGGAGCCAGTTTTATGGCAGAAGGATATGCGAAGGCAACAAATAAGCCCGGCGTTTGTATGGCTACACGAGGTGTAGGCGGAGCCAACCTCTCTATCGGTGTCCATACCGCTATGCAAGATTCAACCCCTATGGTGGTGTTTTTAGGACAAGTCCATAGTCATTTTCGGACACGGGAAGGGTTCCAGGAGGTTAATCAAGAAAACTTTTTTGCACCGATTTCAAAGTGGACCATTGAAATTACGGACACACATCGAATTCCTGAGCTGGTTCAACGGGCTTTTCGGATTGCTAAAAGCGGTAGACCGGGTCCGGTTGTGGTCGGATTGCCAGTGGATGTCATCGATGCAGAAGTGGAAATGGAAATAGGCCAAGTCATCACTATTCCAAAGCCAGCTCCAGGCAAAGATGAAGTGGCTCGGGCACTTTCTCTCATTTCTCAGGCCAAGCATCCTATTATGATTGCTGGTGGCGGTGTAGTTCGTAGCGGCGCACACGAACCATTGATTCAATTTGCGGAATCCATGGCTTTACCTGTTTTATCGTCTTTCCGCCGCCATGATGTATTTCCAAACCACCATTCGCAGTATTTAGGCCATATTGGACTGGGTACGCCTAAGAATATATTAGAAACAGTGAAAACTGCTGATCTGATTGTGGCAGTGGGGATGCGTTTTTCAGAAATTGTGACACAAGGGTACTCGTTATTTTCAACGGAGCAAACGATGATTCATATTGATATTGACCCAAATAGTATCGGTAAAGTATATAATCCAGCTCTTGGTATTGTAGCAGATGCAGGAGAAGCGCTAAATGCGTTAGTTGAAGCTTCTAACCAATATCAACCAGAAACTAAAAAAGAACGTCTGGATTGGATTTCCGAGCGTCGCCGTTTGTACGGTCAATGGATTCATGACGAATTAGATCAAAGTGGCAAATTAAATATGAAGAAACTCTTAGCCGATCTTCAGCGTCTAACGCCTGCAGATGCCATTATAACAAACGATGCAGGAAACTTTTGTGGCTGGCTACACCAATTTTACCAGTTTGAACAACCTGGAACCTATATTGGCCCGACAAATGGTGCCATGGGTTATGGTTTTCCCGCTGCAGTTGGAGCTAAATTAGCACATCCCAATCGTGTTGTGGTTTCCTTATCCGGTGATGGCGGTTTTATGATGACCATGCAAGAATTTGAAACAGCCGTTCGTTATAAGGTTCCTGTTATCGCGTTAGTCTTTAATAACAATATGTACGGAACCATTCGGATGCACCAAGAACGCGAGTATCCTGAGCGAATTTCCGGGACGTTGCTCACAAATCCTGACTACGCCCAATTGGCTAAATTGTTTGGTGGCTATGGTGAGTACATCGATTCTAACGAAGAATTTGAGGCAGCGTTTACTCGAGCACTCCAGTCAGGTAAACCTTCCATTATTGAAGTGGCGATAAGCCCTGAACAAATTTCAGTTTCCGCTACAATAGAGGATTTACGAAAAGCAAAGGTGCAGTTATTAAAAGCGTAGTAATAGAGTGAAACATCTCTATACTTCTTGTTAATGTATGGATCTATTCATAAAAAAGGATGGTGATGATGACATGAAAACTAACGGGCTTAAAGCACTTACCTTCGACGTGTTTGGAACGGTTGTAGATTATCGATCATCGATCATTAAAGAATGCGAAAAATTGAATGAGATGAAAGACCTTGAGCTGAATTCGCCGAAGTTTGCTGATGCCTGGCGAGGGGCTTATCGTCCCAACTTGGATCGTATTCTAAGCGGCGAGCTTTCGTGGATGAATTTGGATTCATTGCATTTGATGGTATTACGAAAGCTTCTTGATGAATTTGAGATCAACCATCTAACAGAGGAAGAAATCATTCACCTCAATCGAGTCTGGCATCGTTTGGAGCCATGGGGTGATGCGGTTCCAGGTCTTCAACGCTTGAAACAAAAATTCATAATCAGTCCACTATCAAACGGGAATGTATCTTTACTCACCAATATGGCAAAACATAGTGGACTACCTTGGGATTTGATCTTGTCCCCTGAAATGATCAAAAGTTACAAACCCGATCCAAACGTTTACCACATGGCTATCGACTTTCTTGATCTTCAACCCAATGAAGTCATGATGGTTGCGGCGCATCAACATGACTTACAGGCAGCCAAAAAGCTAGGGATGAAAACAGCTTATGTTTTTCGACCATTGGAGTATGGATGTGAGGCAATCCCTAATCTAATGCCTGAAGAAAACTATGATGTGGTAGCAAGAGATTTCATCGATTTAGCCCAACAATTAGGTGCTTGAATCAAAACAACAATCGAGGAACCAATAATGGTTCCTCGATTGTTGTTTTGCCAGTATCTATTATTCGTTCGGATTTGCTGAGCTGGAAAAATGGAGGACCTTTTCCCCTTCCAATCAGCTTGTCCTCCCTATACTGTAAAAACGGCTTTGGTGGCCTCCCATTGTAATCATCTACCAATTGCAAAAAAAGGGGTACAAAAGATGGTGGGATTCATCCTCAATTCTATCCTTTTTGTCTTTTACAGACTATCTATCTTCCTTTTTTTACTTTTAAAGTCAGATGGTGGGATGTGTAACTCTTTTGTTGCTTCGTTCTCCTAAATAGACACCTTGTTCCTCAAGGTTTTCCTGAAGTTTATGAATGTTCAATTGTGTAAAAGTCAGGTTTTGCTGAGATGCCATAGCGGCTGCGACGCCGGCACTCTGCCCCATTACTAAACACGGCGCCATATTTCGAGTGGCTCCGTTGGCAAAAGATGTAGCTGAAACGCATCTCCCTGCCACCAGGATATTTTGCAGGCCTTTTGGAATTAATGCCCGGAACGGAATATCAAATGCTCCATCGTCTCCGATTTGGTAAAAAGAAGCCTGACCCGTATCGGGATCGTGAATATCAACAGGGAAGCAAATTTGTCCGATGGTATCTTCGAATTTTCGTCCTATGGTAACATCCTCGTCCGTAATCTCATAGAGTCCTTCAATTCTTCGTGTTTCCCTTACACCTGCAAATGCCGAAGGAACAAAGTAGGCATTTTGGAACCCGGGAACATTTTCTTTTAGAAATTGACTAATTCGATATACTTGTTTTGTTAATTCAACTGTAGCGCGGGATAACGAAAGGGGATCCGTACCATCAATACCCACCACCGCAGAAGTGTTAACATTAATGTGATTCGGCCAAACCGTATTAAAAAACACTTTGTGATCTTCATTCGGGAAGATCTGATTCTCACGAATGATATCATTCCATTGACTGAATGCCCCATTAAAGTAAACAGGAATCGGTTCGGGATGGTCAGCTCGTGTGGCCATTGCAGGTGTAGAGACGGCGATGGCTTGAGCGATCTCCTTATTGTTGGTTCCATAACAGCGAAGGACCATCGAAACAGGCTGCATTTTTCCAGTTTTTCGATCGCCCTTCGTATAGTTTGCGCCGGCAGCTGCTACAACATCAGCATCTCCACTTGCGTCAATGTACGTTTTGGCTCTAATGGTTCGTATCCCACCCTTTACCGCAACTTGAACGCCCGTGACATTTCCTCGGTCACGCACAGTTCCAACTACATTTACCCCTAAAAATACAGTAACCCCTGCTTCATCTAATAACTCAGTGGACAGGATTCGGAATAGTTCTCCATCCACTGGAGTGACAGAATGAACAAATCCCCCATATGGAATATGTCCGACAGCGCCTCCCATTTTAATCAATCGATCCACAATTTCCTGGGCGATTCCGAACACAACTTGACGACCGTATCGTGTAATAAAATTATGTAAGCAAAGTCCTGTTGTCGCATTACCACCCAGAAACGGCTTGGATTCAAGCAGAATCGTATTGGCACCATTGCGTGCGGCAGCGGTCGCCGCGGCTACGCCTGTTACGCCACCTCCAATAACTAATACATCACAATCCATGTCCAACATAATTTGTGACCTCCTTTTTTATTTTCAAAACAGTATGCTAGTAAGCCGTTATAACCTTCCTTACTAAAATCTCTCCAAACCCCACGGTTTACGCGATGGAACCTTCATTAAATTTCACCTTTAACGTTTAAGGTCACATCTCAAGCACTACATAATCTTTGTCCAGGGAAACATGGAAGGTTTCCGCCACGTGGGGCCCTTCTTCCAATTTGGTCCCGGTAGATTCAGCGATAGCGCATCCTTGTTCGACCTTCGCGTCGTAAGAACGAACACGGGTTTTGACTGGATCGAACCATGATTGTCCGGTCTTGACGTCGAATTCCCATTGATGCCATGGACAGCGGATAATCTCTCCTTTTCGAGTGTAGGTGTATTCCCCCGGGACTGGGGAATGAACAAAACCGGACAATTCTCCTTCACAAAGCGGGGCCCCTCCATGAGGGCACCGGTTTCGAATGGCAAAAAATTCACCGTTTATGTTAAAAATACCGATAGACCTCCCGGCAATAGAAATGATCTTTCGGTGACCGGGTGGGATCTCATCGACAGTTGCCACAAAGTATTTTTTCATAGATTCATCACTCCTTCTCCGGAAATCGGTATAAAGAACGAGCGTTTTCATAAAAGATTTTCTGTTTTAGGGTTTCTGGAAACTTCCCTCGAAAAGTATGATCGGGTGCATCATAATCCCAGTGCGGATAATCAGTAGCAAACATGAGCATGTCATCGGATCCCAGGTGATCGATTACCTGAAGGAGATAGTCCTGAACCGGCGGCTCCTCTATCGGCTGGGTGGTAAATCGCATATGCCCTCGAATGTATTCGGATGGCTTTCGCTTCAAGAAAGGGACTTCTTCACGCAGTCGCTTCCAGTGCTTGTCGAGCCGCCACATCAAGGAAGGCACCCAAGCAAACCCGCCTTCGAGCATCACAGTTTGCAGGTTGGAAAACCGTTCAAACACCCCTTCACAAACCATACTAATGACCTGGCATTGGAACGCCTGAGCCATGTCGGTGTGATCCTCGATATAAAACGAAGGAAATCCAGAAGAGGTGATTGCGTTTCCACCCAAACCTCCAAAATGAATCGCGATTGGTAGTCCGTGGTTTTCCGCCGCCTCAAAGATTTTCCAATATTTGCGACGACCCATCGGTTCCCGGGTACGGGGCATGAATAACACTTGCACAAAACCAGGATGGCTAGCGCGCCGATTAATTTCTTCTACCGCCAGATCGGCGTTCTCGTACGGGATGACAATGGATGCGCGCAACCTCGGTTCTTTGTCCAGCCATTCGGCCATCTGCCAATCGTTGACCGCGCGGGCCAGTGCTGCTCCGTATTCATCGTTCAGCTGTTCCCCGACACGATACAGGCAGTTTAAGATACCGATCTCCATATTCAAAGGATCCAATAGCTGTTCTTGCATGAACTTTAGGTCGGAGCCGGGGATTTGACCGTTCGGCAGCCAGGCGTCTGCCCGTGTCCCACCCGGATTCCCTTTTGGATATGGAATATTTTGAACAAAGCCATGGTAGCCGCGCAGGCCGACCATGTCCATATAATTCTTCCAACGTGTCGGAAGATATTGTTTAAGCACCTCGTTTGACGGAACTTCATTATGAATATCACAGTCAATGAAACGGATTGCGGTTTTTCGCTTGTCCTCTATCGACTTAGTATTTACAATGGGCATGTATGTTCCTCCTCACTAGGGATAATCCCTGTATTTATCAATCAAAACGGTAAAAAGAGCGGGCGTTTTCCGATAGAATCTTCTTCTCCAGGCTTGGCGGGAGATTGGCTGGGAGAGCCTCTTCTTTCTCATCGAAGTGCCAATGTGGATAATCGGTTGAAAAGAGCAGCATGTCTTGGGAACGCATTTGTTCCATCGTTTGCAGCAAATGTTCGGGCTTTGGTGATTCATCTAGCGGCTGGATCGTCAACCGAAAATGTTCCCTTATAATCTCTGATGGTAACCGGTCCACCCATGGAATTTCTCGGCGTAGGCCCTTCCAATTCTTATCCAATCGCCACATCAGTGCGGGCATCCATGTGAAACCGCTTTCAAGAAGCGCGACTCGAAGGCGAGGAAACTTTTGGAAGGTACCTTCACATACCAAGCTGACGATTTGCGACTGAAAGGCTTGTGATTGACTGACGTAATCCTCAAGGTAATAAGAAGGCCAACCGACAGGCATCGTTGGATAACCGGTAACCCCACCCGCATGAATTCCGATCACTAACCCATACTGCTGGGCTGCTTCGTAAATCGGCCAGAAATGTTTTTTTCCGTAGAGCATTTCGGAACGTACCATCAAAAGAACTTGTACGAAACCGGGATGTTTGCCTAACCGGTGAATTTCCTCCGCCGCCTGCTCCGGATTCTGACTGGCAACGACGATTGAGGCACGCAGCCTTGGTTCTTTATCCAACCATTCAGCGATCTGCCAATCGTTTACCGCGCGGGCCATGGCTGCCGCCCAATCCTCATTGTGGATCATCTGTACGCCGTAAAGGCAATTAAGGATCGCATATTCCATATTCCAGGGTTCCAGCACCTGTCGTTGCAAAACCTCAAGATCCGAACCCGGAGGATCGCCGTTTGGCAATACCGAATCGGGCCTTGCAGATAAGGAACTTCCCCTTGGGTAATAATTGGGTTCTAAGCTTTTAATTCCGTGTTCCACCACATAATCGCGCCACCTGTCCGGTAGATAGGGGAAAAGAGCCTGTATGGAAGGAACGGCATTATGTACATCACAGTCGATTACAGCAGTCTTGGCTCGGTTGCCCAAGGTTTCCTTTTCCAGTGTTATGGCATCATCCATGTTTTATTCTCCTTTGCTCTATAGTAATTTGTATACATGTATACAACTAAAAACAGCTTTTTCCTCTTATTTCTGCGCAAATAAAGTCAGTAAATTTTCTTGAGAGGTGGTTAAATGCTGCTTTAAGACGGATACTGCTTCTTCCGTAAAGCCCTTTTTTACGAGCGTAACAATTTCCTTATGTTCTTTTTCCCTATCAATCTTCCACTCTGCTGTTAGCGAATAAGAACGTAACCGGGATATGGTTTCATGTAGTGAATCGATAAAGCGTTGCACTCTTTGGTTTTCAAGAGCAGAGATAATGGTGAGATGGAAACGAGTGTTCATCTCACCCATTTTTACAAGATCCCCTTGTTTACGGTACGCTTCCCCCATTTGGACGGACTCATCCATTTGTTCGATGATTTTTGTATGTTGGTTCGTTATTCTCCTCAATGCTTCTGTTTCTAAAAGCAGGCGAATTTCGAAAACTTCTTTAATGTCTTGGACCGTCGGGATCGAGACAATAACTTTTCTCCCTGGCAGAAACGTAATTAAATTTTTAGATCCCAATACCCGAATGGCTTCACGGACAGGTGTACGACTCACAGCTAACTTTTCTGCAATCTTGTTTTCGCTTAATAGCTGTCCTGGTATTAAGTGACCTTGTACAATGGCTGTTTTCAATTTTTGATACACAGCTTCACCAAGGGGGATAAACGCTTGAGTATGATCTAAAGGGTCCAGGTTAAGGTCTTCTGTATAACTCAGTTTAAAAGGGCTGTTCGTCATTGTGAGCTTCCTCCCACCTTTTCTAAATCTGCTATTGAATATCTTGAACTGAGCAATTAAAATTCCAAAAAAAATATTAATTTGACAATATTCTGAATATAAAATAAACTTTGAGTACAAGTATACAAGACATCACGACTATTTGCAATGGTTTATGTAAACGTCTACTACTAATCAGTGAAGACGGGTAACTGTCATGATTACGATGACGTACTCTAACACCCTGTTTTAGGAAGTAGAAACGTTCGTAAGCTCAGTGTTTTCGTATGTTTAAACGAAAGGGGGTTACAGAAAAGGGGTTGAGGGGTCCAAGTTAGCTTTGTGACCATTCAGTAAAAAGGGATATCATCAGATATTGAAGAAAAATAAGAGAAGTTATACATCATCATTAAAAATGGTCGTGCCAGACGAAAGGGTACAAGCCAGGCAATGGCTTGACTTAGCGTACATCTATCAAACACTCTTTTTAGAACATACATAGATATTGTAACTTCTTCCTGGTAGTTTCTTTTGTATTCTTGTTTTACCTCTTCTCCACTTTGAAATAGAAAGCAATGAGAATGAACGCAAGGCATTTCCAGAAGAAGTTTAACCTCATATCCAAAACGAACCGTATCTGCATACGCTGACCATTTTTGGCTTGCTGAGTTTCTTTCTGGCTCTGTAATTGCCTCTATTTTGTTAATGTAGATTGTAGAGCTGAGTAGGTACAAATTCATTTTAATACCACCTGAAAATTGTAAGCGGTTTCAAGAGTTTGAAAAAAATATGGTTAGAACATCAACTTTAGGGAGGATTAGTTGAATGGAAAATCAGCCAAATTCGAATCTTGAGTTATCGCCTGAAACGTCAACCGCATTTCCAGCGAAATCTAGATTACAAAGATTTAAAGAATTATTGGCTTCATTTGGACCGGGCGTTATTGCAGTTCTAGCATGGCTTGGAGCCGGCGACCTCGTTGACTCTTCCATTGCTGGAGCCCACTACGGATATGCCCTCATGTGGGTCCTCGCCCTTTCTTTAATCATTCGTTATGTAATCGTCTCCATCATGTCACGGTACACACTATGTAACGTAGAAGGCCTTACTCTTATACAAGGTTTCAGCCGCCTTCACAAGTTCTATCCTTATTTCCTTGGAGGATATGCCCTCATTATGGGCCATTTATTTAACTCTTACATGATCAAGGGTGCTGCTGAGGGATTAACTCATCTTTTAGGCTTTGGCAATGTTTTTATGTGGGCCATTATTATCGTTCTCGCTGGTTTTATTCTAATTGGACGTAGTATATATAATACGCTTGAAAATGGGATGAAGTTATTACTCGCACTCAAAACCTTTTGTTTAATTCTGGTAGCCATTATGGCGACACCGGATGTGGGTGCCATTGCAAAAGGAACAGTTGGTTTTAGCATCCCAAAAGACGTTGGTGTATACGGTGCCTTTCTAATGGCGATTTCACTTGTAGGTGCTGTTTCTGGCTCTATTGCGAATTTTATCTACCCATATGGTTTTAAGGAAAAAGGATGGACGAAACCTATTCATTTAAAATTTCAACGTAGAGACTTGTTATTCGCGATTTGTGTGGCTATCGTTCTTGACCTGGCCGTATGGGTGGTTGGAGCGGAGGTATTAAAACCAAACGGTATTCGAATCACTAGTCTTCAAGATCTCGCTCAAGCCCTTGCTGTTCATCTAGGCACTTTCGGATTTGTTGTGTTCTATCTTGGTGTCATCGGCGGGTTATTTAGTAGTGCGGTTGCCTTTGCTACGGTATTTCCGAAAGTCGCAATTGATGGTCTTCATACCGCGAATAAAGAACGTAAGAAAAAATACGGTGACAAACCCCAAAACGATCCATTGTTCAAATGGTTTAGTATGTTTATCCTTATTACTCCGGTCATATGGTCGATTCCAGGTATGCCTGGGTTCGTTAGTTTGGTCGTATTTATAAATATACTATCCGTGGTTGGTTTACCAGTAATATCCGTAGGCCTTCTGATTATGACGAATCAGAAAAAGTCATTGGGGCAGTATGTCAACAAATGGTATGAAAATGTGCTGTTAGTCGCTTGTACCGTTCTTGCCCTTTGGTCCTCTATCAAGCTGGCTATTGATTTTCTAAGTTAAATACCCTGAGAGGTGTCGTTTGGATCATCGTAATTAAACAAAAATAGTCGTACCGTAAAAACCACCGCCTTATGCTAATAAGGCGGTGGTTTTTTACTAGTTTTGAGGATGATTAGGATAAGTTTGTAACCGGTGAAGAATTAACTGAATAAGACATAAAGTACAAGACTTAGATATAGCCAACACTGATTTTACCGTCGACATGTTCTTCAAGCGGATAATGTGATCTTGATTTGTTACTCCCAGAGTGTTAGATCAAATTTATGATAATATTAAACTTACCTCTGGTTTAAATGCAACAACCAAACAAAACCCTGAATTCGGCGGAACAAACCTAAATTCAGGGTTTTTTCGTTGGGAAATATATAAATGAAGCTCTAAAAATAGAAGGTAGCGAACTTTTATTTTTGCGTGTTTTCTCCTATTTACTATCCTATGTCAAGGTTGACAAGTTGTGACTTTTTCAAGTTTTGTCCTCATTATATTTATTCAGTTTTCTCATGGGAATGCCCTATTAAGACTTGCCGGACTCAATCCCGTGGAAGCCAGTTCAGGAAAGTGGCGTGAACAAACGGTAATTTCTAAAAGAGGACGGTCACGATTACGAACGTTCTCTACATGGCTAAAATGAATTTAATCAACAACAATCAGGAGTTCAAACCAAGACATATCTATAATGTTAAAGAAAGGGGTATGCGCAGATTGAAATCGTTGATGAAGCTGCTTGGTAAGTTCGCTCGTATTCTCGTTGGAATGCCAAGAATCAAAAAGTTTATAATCCGGAAAAGATACATCTCTTACAAGCTGCTTAAAACTATCTTTATTTTAAGTGAATGACAAACACTATATTATTGAATATTGATGTATTCGCAGAATCTCAAATATGTACGGAGTACTGGGTGTATTCAACAAAAGGGCTAAGACCCGTTCCGTTAGTACTTAGTTACCGGGGGAGTTGAATAACATTATACAATTACCAGACGTTTTTAATGATAACTCCGCCTTTAAAAGTTTCCGTGTCGGCACATCATGATAGCCTCGGCAATTGGACTCTTTTGTTGTCAGAAGTTTGAATTTTGTCCATACTAGAATAGGTATTAACTTTCCTAAGTGGAAAAACATCTGGAGGATTCACTTGAATAAGAAGCTAAAATTTGCGTTAATCATTGTGTTGGTTGTGCTTATTGTCTATGCGGGCGGCTTTTTAATTTGGTCAAAACAGACCTTTAAACCGACTTCGCAGCTAAACCATCTGGTCAACCTAAAGCAGGAAGTACAGCATAAAGACGATCTATATATTTACAAGCCGAAATCCAAAGACATAAAAGACGGCTTTATCTTTTATCCCGGAGCTAAGGTAGAACCTGAAGCTTATTCCTATTGGGCGAAAAAACTCTCAGACGAAGGCTATCTCATAATCATCCCTGAAATGCCGCTGAATCTGGCGCTATTGGGGAAAAATAAAGCAGAAGAGGCGATGAAATTGTACCCTTCCATCCAAAAATGGTATATTGGCGGTCACTCTCTCGGTGGTCCTGCATCTGCCTCCTACAGCCTAAAACATCAGGAGAAGATCAAGGGCTTGATTTTCTTAGGTTCATACACGACCGAAAGCTCGGATTTATCAAAAGCTAACTTCCCTCTCCTCTCGATTACGGGAGAACGGGATGGCCTCAGTACACCGGCCAAAATTAAGGGAAGCAAAAAATTCAATCCCACCGATACCACCTATCATGAAATAAAAGGCGGAAACCACGCGCAGTTCGGAATGTACGGTACACAAGCAGGTGACAAAAAAGCCAAGATTTCAAATAAAAAACAGCAGGAGGAAATTTTTAAAACCATTCTCTCCTGGCTGAATAAAGAGAACCAGCGTTGATGAACGCTGGTTCTTTAACCTATTTTGAAAATCAAATCAGCTTTGCGTAAAGGCTGCTCTTCAGCCAAATAATGATCTTCAGCCGGCCAATAACGGTTTGAAAATTTATCAATGTTTATTTTTGTTTCTTCCGCTTCCCTCGATAGCCTTAATTCTCTGTCACATTCAAGATACACAACGAAATCAAAAAACGACCGCCAATCTTTTCTTTGCAAAAACACACCTTCTATAACAATTACACATTTGTCAGGTATCCTTACCTCACGCATAATCTGCAAATCGAGTTTTTCATGGTAAAAAGGAAGAGTTAATTGAGTTTCGGTTTTAACCAAATGGAACAAGTTTTCAGCGAGCCCAACTATATCCCATTGTAAAAAGTAGTATTCTCTCCATTCCTTTTGCCCCGTGTTGTAGCGATGTTTCCTCTCAACAATATGATCATCTATATGTATGGTAAAGCACGGAATATTTTTTTTGTGCATGTGTTCTTCCAACGCCCTGGTTAGTGTGCTTTTACCTGAACGGCTTAATCCATCAATTCCAAGAATAAACCGCTGGCCTTTATCTAAGGGTGGTATATGAGCTATAAGCCCCTGTAAATAGGCGTTCATTCTATCGTGTTCTGCCCCCTGCTCTGTATCAGCTTTTAATGATAAACTAATGATATTCGAATTGAACCGCAAGCAAACATTAAAAACCCAGCATGTCACAACGGCTGGCCCTGGGAATATGTATATTTGATCAGAGAAGGGAAACGTTCAAATGATGGATTTGCGTTATCCGATTGGATTGTTTAATATAAACCAGGAAATCACGTCAAAAGAGATTAACCAGTGGACCTCAGACATTGAATCCGCTCCACAAGAATTGAAAAAAGCGGTTAAAAACCTGAACGGCCTTCAATTGGATACCCCCTACCGTCCCGGCGGCTGGACAGTAAGGCAAGTTGTTCACCATCTGGCAGACAGCCACCTGAACAGCTATATCCGTTTCAAGCTTGCACTTACAGAAGAGAATCCTGTGATTAAACCCTACGAAGAGGCTTTATGGGCGGAACTTCCTGACTCCAGGCTTCCCATAGAAATCTCGCTTCCTTTACTTGAAAACCTGCATGCCCGGTGGGTTGTGCTTCTCAAATCACTATCACCACATGATCTGACCAAAACATTTACTCATCCGGATTCGGGTGTGGTAACACTCGCCCAAAATATTGGTCTCTATTCCTGGCACAGCAGGCATCATATTTCCCATATTACTTCTCTTTGTACACGTGAAGGATGGTAACCTTTATTTCACAACCCCCATCACAAAACCGTCATAGCCCTTGCTTCCAACCGTCTGCAGGGCTGTGGCTTCAATCCGGCTCTCTTTGGCTAATAGGTCAATGAGGGCGCGAGATCCTTTTACATCAGGGTCCTCATTGTTCTGATCTGCCACTCTTCCGTTTCGAACAACATTATCTCCAATAATAACGGTACCTGGCTGCGAATAAGCAAGAGCCCACTTTAGGTAGTGCGGATTGTTTGGTTTATCGGCATCAATAAAAATGAAATCAAAAGAGGGATATCCTTTATCTTTTAACGTGGGTAGCGATTCAAGAGCTGGTCCCACCATGATTTCAATTTTGGGTTCCAACCGCGCTTTTTTGATGTTTTCCCTCGCAACCTCTGCGTGTTTCTGGCTGTATTCCAGCGTAACCAGCTTCCCATCCTCAGGAAGTGCCCTGCCCATCCAGATACTGCTGTAACCACCAAGTGTACCAATTTCAAGGATACGTTTTGCTCCTTTTAATTTTGCCAGCAAATAGAGGAACTTTCCCTGGGTGGGCGTAACATCGATCGATGGCAGACCGGCTTCATGATTGGCTTGCAGGACATGTTCAAGAACCATATCCTGTGGGTGGAGATTTGATATGAAATACTCATCCACATTGCCCCATATTTCTCTCATTCTGCTCCCTCCTTTATTACCGCAACTCATATACATTCGCTCCCAATTCTTACGTTTCCTTCTTTTTACAAAAAAAGCTACATTTGTCGGCATATAGGTCTTTGTGATTAATTTTAGCGAATATTCAATGTTTAATATTTTTGTAAAGTTGAATAAAATTGCTCAATTATTCGCTAATCACGCAAATTTATTCTTTTTTACCAATTATTCAAAAACAGTAGAAAGCAATTAAATCAGGTCTAACTTACTATTAATTTATTCATTGATGATACCGAAATAACGCTATATACCTAACAAATCTGACTTTTATAGGTATAAATTATCAATTTCATTTTTTACATAAAAAGTTAATAGTTTCAAAAACATTCCATATATGCTAATCTATTATTAGAAAAGGCAGAAAGTCCTATTAAGAATTTACGAAGGTTGACGAAAGTGCCAGAGAAACCAGTTTTAAAGAGAGATTTCGGGAGTCACATATCATAAGCAATACCTTATAAAACCATCTAACCCTTTAAAACGAAAGGAAGTAAAACCAGTGATGAAACAACAGTATATGGTTGCAAAAACAAAAGCTCTACATAAGAAGTTAATAGTGGCCACCCAACCATCACATCGCCTTTTGTCAATCAACAAAACTACTGCACAGCATTCCAGATTGTTAGCCTATAAAATAAGAAAAAAACCTGAGTTGTTTTTAGATCGGGAGTGGGTAAAACTCATTCATGAAGCAAAACAGATGGGACTCAGCCTTGATGAGGTCCGCTCCTTCATTCAATGCCCCACCCATTAAAAAAAACGAGGCCATCAGGTCTTGTTTTTATTTTTTTTATCGAACCGACATTCTTCATATTCAATCTGTGATACAATGCTAAAGCGTTCTTCTTGAAAGGAGGAGAGTCCATGGTCATATTGCTAACGCTTTTTACAGCGATCGTTGGAGGTATTCTTTTTCCGTTCATTTCCTATCTTGGGGACAGGAAGAAAGGCATTAAGCCGAAAAATCATTACATTATCCAAGGGGCACTCTTTGCGGCTGTTTTTTTTATGGTACTGATGACTGTAAAGCCGATAAGTAATTGAATACATATCCAACAAAAAAGGCCGCACTAATGCCGCCTTTTCTTACTACCCAGCCAAAAATGCCGTAACCACTTGCTTGAATCTTTCCGGTTCCTCCACACTCGGCGCATGTCCTGAATGTTCAAATTCAACAAACGTAGCGTGTGGTATGAATTTGACAACTTCCCTGCCCTCTTTTGGCGGATTAAGTCCATCATATCTCCCATTAATGACTAGCGTTTCTGCTGTAACCTTATGTAATTGGGGGCGAAAATCGAAGTTCACCAGTGCTTTTCTGGCCGCTTCCTGCTGTTCCGGTGTAAGGACAGGCACATCAACGGCCACCCGCTGTGACCATTCCCCGACCGCCTCCAGTTTATGAAAAATATACTTGGAGAGGGCATACATCTGTTCTTCCTCCGTGAGGCCTTTTAGTTCATCCGCATGTTCAGCCTGAAGCCTTGCGGTGGATGATGTTTTTCCATAAGCTTTTGCAACAACCAGAATCATTTTCTTTATCCGATTCGGAATGGAAACTGCCACTCCCTGCGCCACATAACTTCCCATGGAAGCACCTAACAGATTGGTTTTCTCGATGTTCAGTTCATCCATAAACGCAATGACGTCCTGGACATGATCATCCAGCGTATAATGAGGAACTTTCTCCGACTTGCCATGCCCCCTGGAATCCAGAGCGATGACCCGATACGATTTCTTTAACTCATTGATTTCGCCCTCGAACATATGATGATCGCCACCAAGCCCATGCAGCAGGATAAACGGTTCCCCGCTGCCGTACTCTTCGTAATACAGCTGTACTCCGTTTACGTTTATTTCCGGCATTTCATCTCCTCCTCTGGTTTTCAATTCATTTCCATTATAATCCCAAAGATCATGCGGTCCACAGAAAAACCATTCATTTTATGCACTGATTCCTCGCTCCACATCCATTTGAAACAGCTGAATATATAACATGATACTAATCAATGAAAAGCCAAGGATAAAGCTGAATATTCCCATAGGCGGAACCCAGCTGGAGAGAAAAACGGTAATGGGTGCCAAGAACTTACCGATGGTGTTCTGCAGGCTGTCAGCTGCCATGTATTGTCCCCTTGCGTGTCCCGGGGCATAGCGGCTGATGAAGCTTTGTGTCACGGGTGAACGGACCAATTCCCCGAAGGTAAAAATGATGGTGATAAAAAACAGATACCATATGTTGCTGTTCACCCCAACGAGGAATGTTCCTGCACCTGCCAGCAAAGAGGACAGGATAAATACATTCCGCTCTTTCCAATGCTGGAACCATTTCGTGACAGGCAGGATGAAAAGTACAAAAAGCAGACCATTAAACCCTACCAGCCATCCGAAGATCTCCTTGCTGCTCAGCATAAAGGAATCTCCTTTCCAAAAGAACATTGCTTGTGGGGGCACGTGCTCCAGGACGTACACGGGCAGATACATATCCAGCTGCATAATCGGAATGAGGGCAAAAATACCGGCAACAATATAAACCAAAAACACTTTATCCCGGAAAATGATGCCATATCCATGCCATTGTTTCTTAAAAACGTGTAAAACAGAACTTGGTTCACGCTCTTTGTTTAAAGAGGAAGGACATGTTTCATGAACCAGATGGTTGATCGCAATAAAATATAAAAATAATATGACGGTACAAGTCCACAAAAGTTCCTGGCGGTAATGAAAGAAGAAGATGGCTCCAAGCACAGGCCCAAGGACAGCTCCCACATTATTTGAAGTTGAAAACGTGGCAAAGGCCCGGCGCAAGTGTTGGGCCGGCACAAGGTCAGCGACCATGGCAGAACTGGCTGGACGGTAGATCGCGCCTCCAATTCCGATACCGATGAATGAGATATAGTCGATCCAATATGACGGTGACAGCGCAAAGCAGGCGAACATCAACGTTTGAAGCACAGTTCCGATCAGCATGACCGGACGCCGTCCCAGCCGGTCCGCCAACGCTCCACCGAGCAGACTTCCGAGCATAGTGAACACAGGAGGAACGGCCATTAACAAACCTGCTGTTTGATATCCCAACGCTTCCCCAAAATACATGGTGATGAAGGGAAAGTACATCCAAAACAACAGGTTGAACAGCCCTTCACCGATTAACCTGACTTTCAGGTTAGTATCCCAAATAAACTTCCCCACAAAAACCCCTCTTTTCTGATGCAGTGTCATTCATACGTTTCCCGGCCAGGTATAGATACTATAGAACAATTTTTCAAAAAGAAATAGACTTATAATTTCAGATGATTTATAATATTAATATGAAAGTCAAGGATACGACCTTGTCGTTTAAATGTGGCATAAAACGAACATGTGTTCTTTTAATACAAAACCAGCGCTCATTGGAGGGTGCTTTTTTTATGCCTAAAAAAAGCCTGGAAAGTGGATGAACAATCACTTTCCAGGCTTTTTGCTCAGATCATCAGTATGTCCCGTATATCCTCTTCGGTAAGGGAGGCTGACGGTTTCTCACCAATCAGCTCCTCGATGAGGTTCTTCTTTTTATCCTGCAATTCATTTATTTTCTCTTCGATTGTGCCTTTGGCAACAAGCTTGATGACCTGCACGGCTTGAGTCTGACCCATCCGGTGGGCACGATCTGCCGCTTGTTCTTCCACCGCCGGATTCCACCAAAGATCGTAAAGGATGACCGTATCCGCACCTGTCAGGTTAAGACCGGTTCCTCCGGCTTTTAGAGAAATGAGAAACATGCCCCTCTCTCCCCCGTTGAACCGATTGCACAATTCCACCCGGGTCATGGACGGAGTCTGTCCGTCCAGATAGAAAAAGGAAAGCCCTCTGGTATCCAGCTCCCTGCCGATCAAATCGAGCATTTTTGTAAATTGGGAGAAGATCAGCACCCGTCTCCCTGAAACCCTCGCTTCTTCCACGATCTGAAGAAGCTGATTGAATTTTGCGGACGACTCTTTATATCCGTCCACAAACAGGGCCGGATGGCAGCATATTTGGCGAAGCCGCGTAAGTCCCGCAAGAATCTTGATCTTGTTCTTCCGGAAGGTATCTTTATCCAGATGCTTCAGTGTTTCATGGCGAAGCTTGGCCAGGTATGCGGCATAGAGCTTCTTTTGTTCCGGCAGCAATTCAGATGCCGCACTTGATTCCACTTTTCCAGGCAGTTCGGCAAGAACATCCTCTTTGATCCGCCTGAGCAGAAACGGTGAAATCCGCCGGGACATTTTCTTTCGCGTAAGGTGGCTGAAATCCTTCAATCCGCCCAGAAGCTCCGGAAAAATGATATGGAAGATCGACCATACATCCTCGATTGAATTTTCTACGGGCGTACCGGTCAAGGCAAACCGGTGGTTCGCATTAATCTTCCGAACTGCCCGTGCCGTTTGGGTGATCGGATTCTTAAAGTACTGTGCCTCATCAAAAAACGCGATATGAAAGCTCTGCTTTTCATACCATCCGATATCTTTGCGCAGCAGTGGATACGAAGTAATGATTACGTCCTTGCCTTCGGTGTTTTTTTGGATCCGGCTTCTCTCCTGTTGACTGCCGTCCACGACAACCGCTTGAAACTCTGGTGCAAACGTTCGGCATTCATTGAGCCAGTTGTAGGTTACAGAGGACGGGCAGACGATGAGTGCTGGTTTCTTCGTTTTCCGGATCGTTGGCAATTCTGAAACGATGAACGCCAGGCTTTGAATCGTCTTCCCCAGCCCCATATCATCGGCAAGGATACCGCCAAATCCAAAGCTGGCCAGCGTTTTCATCCATTGGTAGCCCTGTTTTTGGTAATCCCTCAGAACGCTTTCCCACCCTTCTGGCAGATCGAATAGATCCCGGTCCGGATTTTTCAGATGATGAAGAAAATAGGTAAACGACTTTTCAAGTGCAAAAGCCGAGTCATCAGCGGCATCGAGCAGCTGCAGCCCCTTGATCACCGGGACTTCGAACCCTTTTTCAAGGTCTTTCTTCTGTTCAGGAACAGCATGCAAAAACCGCTGGATTTCTTCATATTCCCTTGTTTCTAATGAAAGAAGAGCCCCGTTCTTCAGCCGGTAATATTTTCGTTTTTCTTCGAGTGCCCAAAGAATATCACTGATTTCTTTTTGCGGGATGCCCTCAATATCGAACTTGAATTCCAGCCAGTTGGTCCGCTCCTTTTTATGCTTAACCCGGATCTGGGGAGGCGGACTTTTGCGAATGATTCGGTTTCGTACCGACGTGGTCGCATAGATTTGGACAAACTTTTGAAGCCGGGGCATCTCGCGATAGAGAAATTCATACTCTAATTCTTCATTGTGCAAATAATAGCCGCCGTCAGTTTTGGCAAACTGGCTCTCTTCCATAATCTTAAGGATTCGATTTTCCTTTTCAAGATCGCGGATAATAGTTGAATGTTCTCTTTGACTGTTTTCTTCCAGCGGATTGATGATCACATGGTCATAGTGAAATTCCACTCCCGCCAGGAGACGGTTTTTTACCCGGTCCAAGTAGAGCTTCGCCGTCAAAGGAGTTTTGGCGAACTGTTTGGCAAGAGCGTCTGACAGCTTCACTTCCCCCAGCCTCTTCAGCCCCGGAACTACTTTTTCCAAAAACATGGCCATCTGTGGTTTGGGAATGGGAATGATTTCTGTCGCGGAAGCTTTCATCATGCGCTTAAGTTCTGACAGGCGCAGGCAGTCCTCTTCGCTTAACGAATACAGATTACCGTGCGACAAAACGAGCCCGTAGGCACTCAGCACCACCATTTGTTTTAACCCCTGAATCTTCAGCTGATACCGGCCGCCTTCTGCCTCGGAGAAAACGAACGATAAAGAGAGGGGTTCGCTCACGGTCCTTATACCTTCATAGGTTGTAACGGCATGCTGCAGCTTCACATAGGGCGCTTTTTCCAGCAGCGGCTGCAGGTTCGCCCAGGAAGACGGCGGTATAACGAGTGTGTCCGGTTGAAGTGCCATTCTGGATGATCCCATGCTTTCCATGTACACCCGTTCATCCTGCATGACATGGATCAGCTGCTCGATAACTTCATTCGTCTCTTTTTCAAAACAATGCTGATGGGGATCAAAGGTGAACGAGAGAGAAATGGGGCTTGGAACTCCTTTCTTCCATTCCTTGAGTACCTCACGGATATTTTTTACCGGGTAGGGCCCCACCTTAACCTCAACTTCCATCAAATGCTGATCTTGATCCACTCTTACCGGTCTGCAGGTAAAGACCGCATTCAGTACTTTTCTTTTTTCAAAATACAGCTGTTGGCCGCTAGAGATTCTTCTCTTGTTTTCAAACAAGTTCAGAAAATCTTCTGTCAGCCTCTCATTGCCGCCCGTCTTTTGACGTTCAGCTACACTCAGCAAAACAGCAGCGACGTGCTGGCATTCTTTTTGAAAGGAAGCAAGCTTGGGGCAAGAACAGGTAGTGCGAAAGCTTGCTTCACCTTCCTGTTCGACCGTCACATGAAAGTCTTCTGTGCCTCTTACCGTCGCTTCGCAAACATCTGGTTCAAAACGGGTAATCTCTACTTTTCCATTGCGATAAAAAGAGTCTCCCTTTTTAAAGGAGACCGCCCCGCACCGCTCTTTGATGATGGATGGGTTTACCTTAATATTCACTTGGCTTCGGCTCCTTTCCTGAGGGAGATTCTTGAGTTCTTCCTTTATCATAGTAAAAATTGCAGTCTGATGCGAGCAGCACGTTCTACATCGCCGTCGTGTTTCTCTTTGTTCCCTTAAAAAGTATCCCTTTTTTCACAAGAATATTCAATCTCTCTGAGCAGGCAAACAGAGCGACAACCAGTATGGCGATGAAATATGGAAAGATTCCAATGGTGATGTGGGCTGCCATCAAGCCGAGTAAAGGAGGAATGAATGTACTTCCCGTATAGGCCAATGCCATCTGATAGCCGATGATGGCCTGGGAATGTTCCTTGCCGAACCGGACGGGTGTTTCATGGATCATGCATGGAAAAACAGGGGCGAATCCCATGCCAATCAGAATAAAGCCAGTCAGAAGAAAAACGGACGGCAGCGGCAATATGACAAGTACGGCACCGAACATGGCGACCAATAGACCTGAACGGATTAATGCAATGTTGCTCATCTTAAACGTAATAAAACCGGTAATAAGCCGTCCCGCTGTAATCCCCCCATAATAGAGGGAAACCCATTGTGCGGCCACACCTGCAGGCAGATCCTTCACCGCCACAAGAAAGCTGCTTCCCCAAAGGCCTGCAGCAGCTTCTGCACCGCAATACAGCAAAAAGGAGACCATCGCCAGCTTTACACCCTTGATGCGCAGCGGGTTTGCCTTTTTCAGCTGTTCACCCGGTTCTTGTGGAGTGGTAGCTGGTACTTCCTTTGTATCGTCAACCATCCCTGCCCCGCCGATTTTTTTCCATAAAGGAAGAGTTAAAAAGAGAACAACAACAAGCGCGAACTGGATAAGAGAGATCGTCAGATAACCGTTTCTCCATGAATTCTGTGTGGAGATAAACTGCGACATGATGATTGGACCCATCGTTGCCCCTACACCCCAAAAGCAATGAAGCCAGCTCATATGATGTGCTTTGTAGTGAGTTGCGACATAGTTGTTCAGTCCGGCATCCACCGATCCTGCCCCTAAACCGAGCGGAATCGCGAAGATGAATAACCAAACAAGCGAGGGCGAGAAATAAAAACCGAGCAGTGCGACAGCGGTCATGAGCACACTGACAAAGGTGACCTTGCCTGTTCCGAAACGGCCAATAACTTTTCCGCTCGCCAGGCTTGAAATGATTGTACCCCCTGCCATTGACATGGACAGCAAACCGGCAGTGTCAAGGGACACGCCGTAATCGCGTTGCATAACAGGCCAGGCAGCGCCCAACAGGGAGTCGGGAAGACCTAAACTGATAAACGCCAAATAAATAATGACCAGGAAAAATGTTGCCATGTGGTGCCTCCTTTTATGTAGTGTTGGTTCCTATAGAAGTAGTAAAAATCATGAGTTCAAGCCCAAGACTTTGTAGTCCATTCAAATAATCCTGCTTCCAATCACTAACAACCAGCTCTGGCAGGTGCTCCCCCGGAATATAGCGTGAGCTTCTTTCTTGGATGTCACGAAGCATGAATGATGTCATTTCCTCCTGGCTGAACAGAATTCTGTGCGGATTAAGAATAGCTGTAAATGAGGCAATCAGCCGGCTGATCGCGTCAATTCTCTGTTCCTGGTTCTGGAGAGCCTGCAGAAAGTTTTGATGATCATATTGCGGAACAAACGAAATCTCCCCTGTAAAAAATGTGCTGCCTCTCACCACATCACCGTTGATCAAGATCCCTGAACCGGGTCCATTTTGACCGAAGCACAGATACACAAGTGACGGATTATCTATCATTTTTTTCGTGTTGGAATACCCGAGCACCGCTGCGTTCATGTCATTTTCCACCACAACCGGTATGGAAAAACGTTCTTCATAATATCCTTTGATATCCTTATTTTGAAACGGTGGATAGCCCGGTATATAAATGACATGCCCCTGGTTAACCGCACCGGGAACGCCAATGGACATCGCACTGATTTTGGGATGCTTTTGAAGGAGTCCATCCAACAAATGAGTAAATGATTCCAGTGCTGATTCGGAGAGTACGCTGGACACAGTTCCCTGCTCCTTCACTTCACCGAGGCAATTAAATATGGTATAGACCGTTTCTGTTTTCTCCAAAAACACGGCCAAACCGAGCATGTGCTCCGGATTATACCGGTAACGGTGCGCTCTTCTTCCGCCACTGGAGTGATCCAGCCCCATCGCTAAAACTTCGCCGTCCTTTACCATTTGCGAAAGAAATTTGCTCGCGGTTGGAAAGCTGATGCCCAGCTTCTCGCTGAGTTCGGCTTTGGTGGCGCTTCCCATGTCCAGAAGTGCCTTGCGAATCCCAAGCAGGATGGCTTTTTTCTTTGATTCCGGAGTCGTAAATAGGGATTCCATTGCTTCTCCTTCCTGTTCTATTACTTTTTTAACGTCTTTAATAAGTGTTTATGATAAAACTTATTAAACGCCTTTAATAAGCCCTGTTTACCATAGCATATTCCATTTTCATCAACAATAGGCCACAAGAAAGATAAGAAAAAAGAGACTGACCAAAAGCCAGTCCCTTACCTCATTTCATTACTTTTGAAGCCATTCGGTATGGAAGATTCCTTCCTTGTCCAACCGCTGATACGTGTGGGCACCAAAATAATCGCGCTGAGCCTGCAATAGATTGGCAGGCAGCGTTTCTGTGCGGTAGCTGTCATAATACGCCAGTGCACTTGAGAAGGCAGGTACCGGAATACCGGATTGAATGGCGAGACTGAGCACTTCGCGCAATGCGCCCTGATAGTTTTCAACAATATCTTTAAAATAAGAATCCAGTAATAGATTGGTAAGACCTGCATCCCGGTCGTACGCTTCTTTAATCTTTTGCAGGAACTGGGCACGGATAATGCAGCCACCCCGGAAAATCATTGCGATATTTCCATATTGAAGGTTCCAGTCATATTCATCTGATGCTGCTCTCATTTGGGCGAATCCTTGTGCATACGAACAAATTTTGCTCATGTACAACGCTTTGCGGACCGCTTCAATGAGCTCCTCCCTGTTCCCTGCAAAAGCCTGGCGCTCTGGTCCGGACAGCACTTTGCTTGCTTTCACTCGCTCTTCCTTCATGGCGGAAATAAAGCGGGAAAAAACAGACTCGGTAATGATCGGAAGCGGAACCCCGAGATCGAGGGCACTTTGGCTTGTCCATTTTCCTGTTCCCTTCTGGCCTGCTGTATCAAGAATCACATCCAAAAGAGGCTTGCCCGTTTCCACGTCCTTCTTCGTGAAGATGTCAGCTGTGATTTCAATAAGGTAGCTGTCGAGCTCTCCCTTGTTCCACTCCGCAAACACTTCATGAAGCTCTTCTGCGCTTAATCCCAGAACATTTTTCAGAATAAAATAAGCTTCGGAGATTAATTGCATATCTCCGTACTCAATGCCGTTGTGAACCATTTTTACATAGTGGCCCGCGCCATTCGGTCCAATATATGTACAACAAGGATCGTCATTGACTTTGGCAGAAATGGCTTTTAGAATCGGCTCAACCAATTCGTACGCCTCTTTTTGACCGCCAGGCATAATAGAAGGTCCCTTCAGTGCGCCTTCCTCTCCTCCGGAAACGCCTGTCCCGATAAAATGAATACCTGAATCCTCGAGCTCATGATTACGGCGAATCGTATCCTTGAAGAACGTGTTTCCTCCATCTATTAAAATATCATTCTTATCGAGGTAAGGCTTTAACGAATCAATCGTCGCATCCGTTGCCGCACCTGCCTTGACCATGAGCAAAATTTTACGTGGCTTTTCCAGTGCATTTACGAATTCCTCTATGGAAGTCGCACCAAAAAAGTTTCTGCCTTCTGCCTCATTTTTTAAAAAGTCTTCTGTTTTTTCATAGGAACGGTTAAACACCGCGACAGAATAGCCCCGGCTTTCAATATTAAGTGCGAGGTTCTTTCCCATGACTGCTAATCCGATTACTCCGATTTGTTGTTTGGCCATGATCACTTATCCTTTCATTATTGGTTAAGCCTGTTAAGCTTTTGTTTGACTATACCATAATCGTTCTTGAGCACAAGGTCCTTTTTCTGAAAACATTGAAAAAACTGTGTTTTATACGAGTTGGAGCAAAACGGGTTCAAATGCTTGGTATAGTGGTTCATTTCATAGCCTCCTGTACTTTTGTATTATTTGAGGCTTAGCTGAGAAGCGGCTGGATTTTAAAAAGGAAGCTCACACCTTTCGGAAAAGAATCGCTCTGGATTTCGCTACCAGTTCCTCCTTATCGTTGAAAATCTCGCATTCTGTATGGATGAGCGTTCGGCCCTGTTTCTCTATTTTCGCATGAGCAATCAGGTATTCCCCGGTTGCCGCTTTTAAGAAAGAAACATTTAAATCGACAGTTAACGCCTGCTGAATCCCGTTCCCTGTCGCTGGTATCAGATTGGACATGGCAACATCAGCTAATGAGGAGATTACTCCCCCATGAATCACACTTGCCGAGTTCACAAACAACTCCTGTACCGGCAATCGCAGCTGTACTTGCGTTTCATTCATCCTTGTATATTCAAACCCTAAAAACTCGTCTAATGCTTGCTTAATAAACATGGATGCACTCCTCTTTTTTTACGTTTTCCTGATGGAGAATTCGACTCTTTCACCCAATTCCCTTCAAATAAAAACAGGAATTTTCGCAATGAAAATTCCTGTTTTTATTAAAAAAATCCTTGTCTTTCCCTTTTTTCGTTATTTCCTTCCTTTAGTTGTCAATCCATATCCAATTGGATAGAGAGGGTTGCTCTTGTCATGTGTGTTGATTTGCTCCATATTGCGCGGCCAGGTGTAA
Source organism: Fictibacillus sp. S7 (assembly GCF_004127935.1). Lineage (NCBI taxonomy): Bacteria > Bacillati > Bacillota > Bacilli > Caryophanales > Fictibacillaceae > Fictibacillus > Fictibacillus sp. S7. Next base: position 1,860,351 of record NZ_QJKL01000001.1, read on the forward strand.
GAAAGCTTGCCTGTGAACTGGTAGTTGCCGAAGAGGACATCTGCCACTCCATCGCCTTCTGTTCCTGGCAGCCAGGAAGCAATAAATGCATCCCAATCTTTTACCTGATCGGTAACGATCATCGGGCGGCCGGATTGCAAAAGAACAATCATTGGCACACCTGAAGCTTTTACCTTGTTTAATAAATCAATGTCTTCCTGAAGAAGACCAAGATCGGTTCGGTCTCCATACATTTCTGCATATGGCGGTTCACCGATGACCACTACGGCAACATCGTGGCCCGCTGCTCCGGTTCCATCTGCACTGTAATCCACTGTGGTGTTTTTACCGGCTGCGTTTTTGATCCCTTCATAAATGGTTGTACCTTTAGTAAGATCAGCTTCCGGTGCTCCTCCCCAGTTCGGAGATCCGCCCTGCCAGCTGATGGTCCATCCTCCAGCCTGGTAGCCGATGCTATCCGATTTCTTTCCGGCAACAAAAATGCGTTGTCCGTTCTTTTTCAGCGGAAGGAACTTATTTTTATTTTTGAGCAACACTTGTGATTTTCGTACGGCTTCACGTGCGATTTCACGGTGCTCCTGTGTGCCGACCCCTTTAGCCACCAGATCGGGGTCAGCATACGGCTCTTCAAACAGACCGTTTTCAAATTTCACGCGCAAAATCCGGGTTACAGCATCATTGATACGGTTCACGGAGATTTCTTTCTTTTGGACCAGATCCTTTGTAACAGTGAGGAACTGTTTCCAGTCATTCGGGATCATGAACATATCGATACCTGCGTTAATGCTTTGCTTCATGGATGCTCTGAAATCTCCAGGAACAACCTGCTGCGGACCGTTATAGTCAGAGATCACAAATCCTGTAAATCCAAGATCTCTTTTCAAAACGTCCGTAATCATGTGGCGGTCACCATGGGTTTTAAGGCCGTTGATGCTGCTGTAGGTCACCATCACGGTTCGTGCCCCGGCCTTGATCGCTTTCTGGTAAGGCTTGATGTACTTTTGAAGTTCCTTTTCGGAATACTCCGTTACATTCCCCTGATCCTGTCCGTTTTCAGTCAAACCGTCACCGACAAAATGCTTAATCGAGGAAACGACCTTATCCCCTTTCAAGAATCCTTTGCTGTTTTGATTACCCTGCAGTCCCTTCACTATGGCAGTTCCCAATTTTCCAACAAGCTTGGGATCTTCACTGTATCCTTCATATGTCCTTCCCCAGCGGATGTTTTGCGGAGAACAGAGACATGGTGCAAACGTGTAGCTGATACCTGTTGCGCGCACTTCTTCTGCTGTCGCACTTCCGATTTTCTTCATCAGCGCAGGATCGTTCGCTGCTCCAAGACCGATATTGTGTGGGAAGATCACAGCATCTTTTACGTTGTTATGTCCGTGGACGGCATCTACTCCGTAAATGATCGGAATCCCGAGCCGGGAGGTCATCGCGCCTTTTTGGAAGTTATCGACCATATCTGCCCAGCCTTGTGGCGTATTCTGCTGTGGAACAGAACCACCGCCACTCAAGACAGAGCCAATACCATAATCACGGATGTCATCCTGTGTTACAGAAGTTCGCTCTGGCTGAACCATTTGCCCGATTTTTTCATCAAGGGTCATCCGGTTTAATAGATCAGTCACCCGGATGCCGATTGGATAATCTGGATTTTTGTAGAGAGGCTTCGTTCCTTGTGCGTTTGCATTATTCTTGCTTCCGGTAAAACTCACACTGAACGCCAATGCAAAAATCATGAGGCAGGTAAGAACTTTGTACATCGCCGAATGTCTTTTCATTCTTTGCCCTCCTATAAGATGGGTTGAATACGCTTACAAAAAGAGTACCATTTAAAAAATGAAAAGAATTCACTCATCATCTGTATTTTTTTGCAAAATTTCGGATTATTTTGTGGTTCTCATTTCCTTTTATTGGGTTTTTGTTTATTCTGAAGAGGGAGGCTTATTTATGAAAACAAATTTGCCATTTTTACTCGGAATCTTGCTCTTCCTTCTCTCAGCATACGGATATCATTAATGCTGGCAGTATTTCACCCATAACCCTTGGCTATAAACGTAACGCTGTTGAATTCTATCCTGCTCTTTTCTTTCCATTCCTGTACCCTTTGCTTAGTGCTTTAGCCGGTTTGTTTCTCATTATCATTGGCGGAACCATGATTCATAAAAAATAAAAAACCCGCCCTAAGAACGCTCTGGTGTCTGACAGTTCTTTTATGGCGAGTTTTTTTCATTTGGTTCATCGGATATCAGGCCGGCTGCCCGTCTCGGTCCCAGAAAGGTCAGCTTAAACGCGGTCATGGCAATTTCTTTTGGTGATTCCTTCATCCCGCTGAACAGCCATTCCTGGATGACGCCGAGGTGAGCAGAAATGACGTACGCTTTAAAATAGTCAAAAGGAACAGCCATTTCGATTCTCGCTTTCTTTACCATGTGCTTCAGCAGGTGTTCAGCCAGCATTTCCTTTAACTTCACTTGAAACAAGGGATCTCCTTTTGGTCCCAGAATCACCCTCATAAATGCTCCATTTTCTTTCAAGTACTCAAATAATTTTACAATGAAAGGCAAGGGCTCGCCTCTGTTAAAATGCTCGTAGAAATTCTCCAGCTGAAGTCCCTCTACATGTCCCTGGACTTGTGCCAGCTCATCCAGCACTTCTCTCTCACATTGCTCGAGCAAATCGAATTTATCCTTATAGTGCAAATAAAAGGTTCCCCGGTTGATATCCGCTTTTTCCGTTAAATCTCTGACGGTGATGGCATCAAACCCTACATCCTCCATCAGTTCGTTTAACGCATCCCTGATCATTTGTTTGGTTCGCCGGATCCGCCGGTCGGTGTTGTTCAACGACATCCCTTCAACTCCTTTTTTTAACATTACTCAACACATTCGCTTTATCTGTTGAGTATGGAACAGGTTGAGAAATATTGATTATTGTTATTCCTTCTAATGTCATTATAATAAACTCTAAATCAACTAATCAACAGTCTGTTCAATAATGAAAGGAGTGTCCAATAAATGATTTTAAAAAACAAGCTGCTGTTATGGTCGCCAATAATAACTCTTGCGGTGGGTTTGCTGTTTAGCCTTGCCAGTCTCCCTTCGATTCACCCTGTCCCCCGTGAACTACCGATTGCATTGGTGAACGAAGATGAGGGCGCTGTGCTCCCTGACAAATCCAACATCAATATGGGTGATCAAGTGACTGCCATGTCAAAAAAGGCGTTCTCTCAAAAAGAAGGCCAGCAACCTGTTAAATGGGTTAAGCTTAACGAGAAAAGTAAAGCCATGAAAGGGATGAACGAGCGAGAGTATTACGGTGCGCTCATTCTTCCGAAGGATTTCAGCAAAAACCTTGTTTCACTGCAGACTGCTTCTCCCTCTTCCCCCAAGCTGCAAATTCTGGTGAATCAGGGCATGAACAGTTCTGCTTCAGCCATGGCAAGCCAACTGCTGAACGGAGTGGTCGATCAAATTAATGGTAAGGTGCGGGAACAAATCATCAGTGGTTTGAAACAGAAAAAAGATCCACTTTCCATTGATACTGTTTCAGTTCTCGCCACACCGATCAAAAAAGAAACCATGAATGTCAATGCATTCGGTACTCACAGTGCAAATGGAAACTCTCCGGTTTCCCTTTTTCAGCCACTCTGGATGGGAAGCCTTGTTGGGGCTGTTTTATTGTTTGTGGTGATGAAAAAAACAGTTTTCATCAGTAGAAAGGAAAAGTTTCAGTTCATCACGAAACAGTTCCTTGTTGGCATCTTTTTGGCCGCATTGTCCGGATGGGGAATTACATGGTTTGCCGATGGGATTCTGGAGCTTGATATCCCCTCCAAAATGGACACGGCGATCTTTTTATCGATGGCGTATCTCAGCTTTCTTTTAATGATGCTCGCAGTCGTATCATGGATTGGAATGAAAGGATTTCCGCTCTTTGCGCTTCTTCTGTTTTTTGGCGCTCCCTTGCTGTCAATGGCACCGGAAATCATGCCGGAGTTTTATCAGAACTGGATTTATCCATGGCTCCCGATGCGTTATATGACAGACGGGCTAAGACACCTTTTCTTTTTTGGAAACGGACTGAGCTGGGATCAAAGCGTGCAAGTCCTTTGCGGGATCGGCATCACAAGCCTTGTACTTTTGCTGCTGTCAGCCCTGATTCAAAATGAAAAACAAAAAATCCCGGCTGATGCCGAAGAGAAGGTTTCCGTTTCATAAAAGCGGGAGAGGAATCAAAGAAATTGAGGGAGGGCGATATCATGAATTCAAAAATACTTATTGCCGGAGCAGGGCCAACCGGCCTTGTCCTTGCTCTGCAGCTCGCCCATTTTGGCATACCTTTTCGTATCGTTGAAAAACATTCCGGACCCGGGGAAGCTTCCCGGGCCCTGGTCGTCCATTCCCGTATTCTGGAGTTCTACCGGCAGCTTGGCATTACAGATGAAGTGGTTGACCTTGGAATTCCGTTGGATTCGGTGCAGCTTCATGAAGGATTAAAGGAAAAAGCTCAGTTGAAATTCAGTGATTTGAAAAAGGACATCAGCCCCTACCCGTTCGCTCTTTGTCTGGCACAGGATGTTCATGAAAGATACCTTGTGAAGAAGCTGGACGAAATGGGAATCACAATCGAATGGAACACCGAGCTGTATTCATTTTCTGATGAAGGCGGAAGCGTAAAGACGGTTTTAATCAAGAATGAAGTGAAGGAAGAGGCGGAGTTTGCTTATCTCTGTGGATGCGACGGGGCGCACAGCATCGTCCGAAAAGGTCTCGGACTCGGCTTCTCGGGTGGAACCTATGAAGAACTTTTTTACGTGGCCGATGTGGAATCCTCTGATGTAAAAGCGCAAGAACATGCGTTAAAAGTTCATTTAAGCAACAATGGCCTGTGCATCTTCATGCCGGTAAGGACAACTGGGATGGTGCGGCTGATCGGCATCGTTCCCCCGGAATTGAAGGACCGGGAATCCCTTCAATTTCAGGATGTCCAGCCTGTCGCCGAGAAACAAATTGGGATCCAGGTGACCGGTGTGAACTGGTTTTCGACGTACCGCGTGCATCATCGGGTCAGTGACCATTTCAGAAAAGGCCGTTGCTTCATTGCCGGAGATGCCGGGCACATTCACAGTCCCGCCGGCGGACAAGGTATGAATACAGGAATTTCCGATGCTATTAATTTAGCCTGGAAACTGGCAGCGGTGCTTCAGGAGAAAGCGGATCCTTCTATTCTGGATACGTATGAAACGGAAAGGATTGCATTTGCCCGCACGCTGATTTCCACTACGGACCGCGCATTTCAGGTTATGGTGGGCAAGAACTTTCCCAATAGATTGGCCCGTACTGTCCTGATTCCGTACGCCGCTCCCCTTCTGTTTGGCTTCAGCATGACGCGAAGAATCTTTTTCGGCATGGTTTCCCAGCTCGGGATCGAATATCAAGACAGCGCATTAAGCAAGGGCAAAGCTGGAAAAGTACATGGTGGAGACCGTTTGCCCTGGTGCCGGACCATCCAGGGAAACAATTTCGATGCTCTTCGGTCACTGGATTGGCAGGTCCACGTGTATGGAGAAGCAAAACCGGATTATAAGAGATTTTGTGAAAGCGCCGGCCTTCCCCTTCACATCTTTCCGTGGAAAGCATCAATGGATGAGGCAGACCTGAAACGAAATGCAGCGTATCTCGTCAGGCCCGACGGCTATGTTGCCATTGCGGATGGCGCACAGGATCTCATGGTGTTGCAGCAATACCTTAAAGAATTTAATCTTTCTTCTCTTTTTTAAAGAAATAGGAAAGCACAGGCTGACCGCGCCTGTGCTTTTTTTAAATTTACTCACCGTTTTTCGGGATACTCTCCATCCGAGTGATCATTTTGGCGGCTGACAAGATGTCCTCATAAGATTTTCGTCATCTGTACGTCAAAGTACATACCTACTTCAATTAAAATAAAATGCCTCCATCTATTTCAAGTACTGTACCATTTATATATTTACCTAGTTTGGAATATTGTCAGCTGGACATAAAACCTCGACTGTAAAACCCCCAGGTGCATTAACAGTGCACTCTCCTTTCTAAATTCGCCTTATAAGGAAGTATTTGCACAAGCCCAAACGCAAGATGTAATTGTTTTTAATTTCATCCATCATGAAATGATTACTGCTTAATGCCCAATCAACAGCCTACAAAAGCATGTATATAAGTCATTAAAAATAGGATTTAAAAAAAGAAAGGGAGGTGATCCAGAGCTCTTTCACCCTTTATTCCACCCGTTGGGATCAATCGGTAATTTCCCTTAAATACATTATATAGGAAAAAGGAATACAAGATTTAGATTTAGTATACCTCTGCATATCCAATAGTCTTTACCTTATCTAAATCCATCCTATTAATAATGACAAACGTGCCAGGATTATTCGTGACAATGACTTCATTAACCTCTAAGTCACTCTGTGCAGTTTCTAGAGAATCATATAAAAACCCTTTGATTCTTTCTCCTTGAACTTTTATCATGTTTAAACACTCCATAAACTTCATTATGTAATACCCTGTAATAGTATCCTAAATCTTGATTAATTGTCGAATTAAATTTATTTAATGATGGTACACCAACCAAGAAATTAGGGACATAATAGTTAACATTCAAATAAAGGAGTGTAAGAAATGATATATCAAGTAATCGTAGGTCTTATCATTCCTTGGATGGTGGGTACTTATCTTTGTTTTAAGAAACCTAAATTTATGCTAATGATTGTTCCAATTGGCATTTCAACTGCATTTTTAATTAATGATTGGGGTTTTAATTACTTCTGGAGATTGAAACATTCATATAAAAACTTATCGCTCGCTTCTGTCCCATATAATATAGGGTTGTTTCCCATTTTGGGATGCTTGTTCATAAGCTCGATTCACTACACGAAACTTAATACATTTCTTTCGCTAATCCTGTTTACAATTTTCACTTCATTGATTGAATTCTGGGCTTTAAAAGAAGGGGAAATTATCTATAGAAACGGCTGGAATATCGGTTTCACGGCAATTAGTTATTTCATTGGATATTTGGTCGTATTTATTTATTATAAACTACTGCGAAAATATAAAATACTATAGGGATAGGCTCGTTATGTAAGAAAATAGATATAATCATACATACAATGTACGATAATGTATTTTGTTTAAAAGTGAAGTTCTTGACGAAAATCGAGTAGCTTTAACCGATCTCAACATATGGCGTTACCTCCTGCGGTGCTGGAATCTCCGAGTGCTACATATGCACCGCTTTTTCAGATGCTTTTTCTCGTTCGCTTGCAGTCGCTGTAATAGGAACCGAAACGAACAGAACGTTCGGTGTCCTCCTAATACAGGCTAAAAGACACACTTCTTCCAATTCCCATTCTTTTACATATCGAACGGTCATAAGCTGTATAAATTCTTTAAACAGGTGATAATATGGCCAAGAAGGTACTGCTTTTCGCTGACGTGGGGATCGATGATACAATCGCTCTGATTTATGGATGTTTGAGCAGACAGGTTGATCTGATCGGAGTGGTGGCGGATTATGGCAATGTCCCGCGGCAGATGGGCTTGCGCAATATTTCGTATTTAATTAACCTTTTCAATATAGCCAATCAGACAAAAGTGGTCCTCGGAGCTGAGAAACCGATGACGGGCGAAGACCCCGTATTCTACCCAGAGATACATGGTCAGTACGGACTAGGATACATCAAGCCACCGGACTTGCCAGAAGGCGGGTTTACCGAAAATTTCTATGAAGTTGTAAATTTAATCAACCAGTACGCAGGAGAACTCGTCATTGTGAACACCGGCAGGCTTACCTCTCTTGCGAGTATGTATATCTTGTTCAATGATCTCATGAAAAAAGTGAAAGAAGTATATGTTATGGGGGGCGCGTTTTGGGTACCAGGCAATGTTACCGCTGTATCGGAAGCGAATATTCATGGTGATCCGATTGCGGCCAATATCGTATTCCGTTACGCCAGAAACCTGACCATTATCCCGTTGAACGTCACGGAACGCGCGATTGTAACCCCTCGAATGGTGGATTATATTCAATCCAAGGGCAAGGCAAAGATCATTAAGCCTCTTCTCGACTTTTATTATGAGTTTTATAAAAAACGAAATCCCGCGATAAAGGGAAGTCCTGTACATGATGCTCTTACTTTGATGGCAACCATCAAACCCTCGATGTGTTCGTACCAATCGCTTCCAGTTCATGTTAGCCCAAATGGCACCGTTACCAAGGGACAGACCATTGCTGATATCCGGCCGTATGCTACTCTTAATAATTTGGAAAGCAAACACAGAATCGCCTTTAATTTTGATTATCAAGTCTTCTATCATGATTTTATGTCAATCATGACCGGTGAACTCATGTAATATCCGATGCCCGCTCCAGAAAAGAACGGGTTTTAAATATTTTAAATAAAAATGGGTTTGACCTTTACGCAGCGTCAACGTGTAAGGTTAAACTGTCAGGAGGTGATGACATGGAATATACTGTTCAAAAACTGGGACAGCTCGCAGGTGTCAGTACACGGACCCTCAGGTATTATGATGAAATTGGGCTCCTTAAACCGGCAAGGATCAATTCATCGGGATATCGTATTTATGGCCAGCAAGAAGTGAACCGGCTCCAGCAAATCTTATTTTACAGGGAACTTGGACTCCATTTGGAAAAGATTCGCGATATTATGAACGATCCAGACTTTGACAGTACAAAGGCATTAAAAGATCATCATGAGAACCTCCTGAACAAAAAGGAGCAGCTTGACCTTCTCATTGCAAATGTGGAGAAGTCCATTGCTGCAAACGAAAGGGGAATAACGATGACCGACCAGGAGAAATTTGAAGGCTTCAAAGAGAAGCTCATTGAGGAGAATGAAAAATTGTACGGAAAAGAAATCCGGGAAAAATATGGACAGGATGCGGTTAACCGCTCCAACGATAAACTAAAAAGGATGACCGCACACGAACATGAGGAACTTACCCGCCTGGCTGACGAACTTTATGAAACATTGGGTGAGGCCTTCAAAACAGGTGATCCAGCTGGAGATCTCGCACAAAAAGCAGCAGAACTCCACAAGAAATGGCTTTGTTTTTATTGGGACAGCTACAGCAAAGAAGCCCATAGAGGACTCGCACAAATGTATGTAGACGATGAACGTTTCAGACAGCATTATGACAAGAACCAGCCAGGAACTGCGGAATTTTTACGAGATGCTATTCATGTTTATACAAGCAACTAGAAAGATCCCCTGCAGACTTAACGGCTGCAAGGGATTTTATTTTAACGGACTTCTTCCCTGTCCCGGCGCTTAAGGCCGAAAAGGCCAACCAGCCCTAAAAGACCGAGCCATTCCCAGTTCGTGTCATCATCGTTGTTATTTGCGGTGGACACGTTCCGTGTCGCAGGGCCGCGGTCGTTATAATTAGTATCATTATAGTTGAGGTTGCCGTTGTTCAAGTCCGCTCCACGGTCCGTAGTGATCCGGTCTCCGCGGTCCACCATGTCACTTGCACGATCGGCAAACGCCGGCATGCTGAACAAGAATAGAGATACCATAAGCATACACACCAATGCTGTTACTTTTGACATGTGATTTTCCCTCCTTCCGTACGCCTTAATTTTTCCTGAAAAAGAGTACTTATGCGGCAGCCAGCCACATAAAATTTACCTTTTATTTAGAAGGCATTCTGCGGATAGTCTCCTCGCATTTAGACAATCTAAAGATTGTGGCCAAACGACGAAACAGAAAGGGTGGTCCACATTGCGTGCAACTAATTTGATCTCTATGGGGAGGACAATCATGGGCATTTTAAGCGGAAATCCACAAAATGAACCAATGCATTACGGAGAAGTTTTCGCATTATGGAGCTATCTTGCAGGAAATAAGGGATATGTCGCAGGATACGAAACACTGATCAACCATACCGGTGACGGTGATTTGAAAAAATTCCTGGAAGATTCTGTTCAAGCCATGAAACAAGAAATTGAACAGGTGGAAAAAATCTTAAAAGCTAACGGTATCGCCTTGCCTCCAGCTCCACCTGAACGTCCAACTGCATCCTTGGAAAGCATTCCTGCCGGTGCCCGTTTTAATGACGCGGAAATTGCAGCATCTGTTGCCAAGGATGGTGCAGCCGGACTTGTTGCATGCAGCCAGATTATGGGACAATCCATCCGTGAAGACATTGGAGCGATGTTTGGCCAATTTCACATGGCAAAAGCCCAATATGGAGTTCGACTTCTTCGTATCATGAAAGAAAAAGGATGGTTGATCCCTCCACCGCTTCACATGGAAATGCCAGAAGCAATCCACGCATAAAAAAAAACAGCCCGCTACTAACGTTGCGGGCTCTTTTTTATCCGTCTTTATTGGCATACATCACGGCCGTACAGTGGCTGTACAATTCGATAATATTTCCATAAGGATCTTCACAATAGATCAGGTGGTACGGTTTCCCTTTCCATGTATTCCATCTGTCACTGCGTCTCTTCCCTCCAGCGGCAACAATCTCTTCCGCCTTTTGTTCAAGGTCTTCCGCTATGACACACACATGAAAAAAACCGCTGTATACCCCGTTTTTAGTTTCCGGCATTTTTGGCTCCACAAATTCAAACAGCTCAATGCCCACTTGATTTTCAGACATCAGATGGGCGTTTTTCATTTTTTTGATATGCGCACCTAATACATCATTCGTCATGTTTGGCTCTCCGGCGGTCTTTGCGTTAAACATGTAGGGTCCTTCGAGCAGCGTAAAGCCCAATACTTCTTCATACCATTTGATGGCACCTTCCAAATCGGCACCGCTAATCCAATGTGGGTTATGGCAGTCTTGTTTTTGCCTCCTTTTGCTGAGAAGGGAAATTTTCATATACCCGTGGGCGGGCTGCTTGATACCATTGATAACAAAATACGATGATCAGCAATGCATCAATCACATCCCCGCCATAGTACATCAGCATACTGCCGGTCTCCGCATCCGTTTTCTCTATCCCTGCAGGTGGATGGGCATACAAATATTTGGACAAAATGCCATGCCCCGCAAGCGCTGTCACTAAAACAATCGCACGGTACTTAAAACTATAGCGGCGGGAAACGGGTTCAATGTAAATGAAGGACATTGTAAAGACAAAACCTGCCATAAACACATGGAAATGGATCAAAAGGTTAATCCAAACTTTCTTATGCATTAACATAAATAAATCTGTTGTATATAAAAGCCAAAGTCCACCGGTGTTCAAAAGGGCAGCCATAACAGGATGGATAACCCAATGAAAATAGGTAAGCTGCAAGAGCCGGGACAAACGCCGGCCCATAGAAACCGGAAGTGTACGCAGCATCAAGGTGATTGGCGCAGCGAGCACGATTAGCAGTGGTGCCAGCATGCCCCAAAGCAAGTGCCCCGCCATATGTAAGGTGAAATCATGATGAGCAAGCTTCTGAAGAGGCCCAACCACCGTTGCTCCGGCACAAAGGATTCCAGCAGTCCATAACACATACCGGTAACGAGGCCACTTTTGAAGGCTCCTATGTCTGTTTGATACAATACCGGCCATAAAGTAGCCTGTCCAAATGATCCCGGCTAATAACAGAATGAGTGTATCTCCTGAATTCCAGAGAAACGAATGCTCATGCTCCATGGACCTTCTTCTCCCTTTTATTCTGAGGCATTTTGCCGGTCGCCTTCAGGAGCATCCCTCCTGCTGCAATCATGATGACGGCTATCACATTCCACACCCAGTCATAATAGATAACATTATCCACATAACGGATCTGGTGCAGACCAAATATTTTATGCTGAATCAGACCATCATAGAGCTGGAAAAGGCCGGCACCCAAAAGAACGCCGCCCCACCACCGTTTGACGATCCACACTCGGCGCCGGCGGAGATCCGCTACCATAAACAGTCCTGCAATTGTAGCAAACCAGCTGAACGCATGAAAAAAACCATCAGACACAAGGCCGACTTCCAAGGTGGATTTAGCATAAAAATGATGCCAGTGCAACAGTTGATGAAATACCCCTTCATCAATAAAGGCAATCAGGCCAAGGCCAAAAAACACACCCGACCAAACATTTCGTGTTAAATAATTATTATGTACAAACTGCTCACCTTCCATGGTATCCTCCCCTTACCTGTAAAGAATTTTATCTGAATTTACTTTTCACTATTTCAAATAAACCAAATAAAAATGAAGCCCCAGCTAAAAACAACTCCTCATAAAGGACAAAGAATATCGATAAAATCACGAGTAAAATACCAAAGAACCACATGAAACAGAATCCCTTTCGTCATCTTGATATATATGGTATTCATACCCTTTAAATAAATCACGAAACTAAAGCTTATCTCCACTGTGATTGCCTTTTATAATCACATGGTAAACCAAAAAAGTCAGAAAGCTCATGAAAGGCTCCTGACTTTTTTCATTTTAAATTCTTGCTTTCCTGAATCCACTGAATACATCGATGGCAGCAGATATACCGAAGATGATAATTACAGCACCGATCAGTTCCTTTTGTCCCGCAGAAACAATGGACAATAAATCCATGAACGCTGTGGCAAAAATTTGGTTATTGGTAAAGATGATGATTAATATGACAAAGGCGATGAACTGGGTGCTCAGATTGAAAAAGGCCAATCGCATCGTCCATTTTCCTATCCTGAATTTGGAGATCGCCAAAAGGAGTTCCAACAATATGGCAATGACCACCAGCGGCCAATATGAGTGAAGAACGTGTTCATTAAAGACTGGAGTGGTCAGTTCGAGCCCGTTGTCCCCGCTTCTATAAACACCAACCAAATTTGATGCGTAATAATAAAGGCTTCCCCAAATCGCCGTCCAGATCACACTTCCTGAGACCTCCCATCTGGTGATGGCTTTTTTCTTTGGGACATATGGGATATCCTTTAAATCTTCCGGCTTCCATTCTTTCCGCCATGTTGTCATCGAATACTGGGCAATACCTGTACCGGTACGTTCAAGGATCGCAAAGACCAGTGTAATCCAGAAAAACACTTGCATACCGGTGGAGATGGCATTCCATATCCCTTTTCCGATTACGGAAAGGATCACTTGCATGACCGATTCGTTGCCCGAATAGCCCATTACCTTCTCTGCCACCAATGCCATAACGGAAATGGTTATTGCTATGGGAAGAACCATTTTTAACAGCGAAATATAAATATCATAGATTTCCGGTCCGATGAGGTACTGTGGACGATCACGGTATCCGCTTGCCAGCACAGCAGGATTTCCGAGCTTTTTCAATACCTCTTTTACATCCTCCTCCGTAAAATCTTCAGGAAGCATATCTTCGATGGTTGACTGAAGTTCCAACCCAATATCTTTTCTGCTTTTTTCCGGAAGCCGGCGGGTCACTTCTTGAATGTAAAGCTCAATCAGATTCATCCTCTTCCTCTCCTTTTAACAATATCGAAAGTTCATCTGATGTTTTCTTCCACTCTTCTTTCAGCTGCTGAAGGATCTCCGTTCCATACTCGCTTAACACGTAATACTTGCGCGGTCTGCTTTCTGATGTGTCCCAGCTGCTAGTGACAAGCTCTTGCTTCTCCAGTCTGCGAAGCAATGGATATAATGTGCTCTGATCAATGCTGATTCCTGATGCTTCCAACGATTGTACGAGAGAATAGCCATACTGCGGTTTCCGGAGCTGACTAAGAACGGCCAGTGTAAGTGTTCCTCTTCTTAGTTCTGTTGTTAAAGATTGAAGTAATGTCACAGGACACCTCATTTCTTTGTTACTTAATGTTGTACGACTAACGATACTGTATATCGTACACTATATCATACTGTGTTTCATACACTATTGTGACTATTAAAACAACAGAATTTACCTATTTTTTCTACCCCCATTTCACAAAACAAAAAAGAAAGAGGAAAGCATGGAGGCTTTCCTCTTTCTTTTTCACTTCTCGCTCCCTTCCCTTAAGAAGAGGATGGTTCTGCTTTCTTTTTCTCTTGTTTGTTACTCCATTTAAAGATTTTATCGCAAAAGAGGTAGATTTTTTTCGATTCCTTTGTCATGAGCGGACCAAGAATTGCAAGGATCAGGACATACAGCGCGGAGAATGGTTTCAACATTGGCATGAGGCCTCCAGCGATACCCAGGTTGGCCATAATAATGGAAAATTCGCCTCGTGAAACGATGGTCAATCCAATGTTCGCTGACGCTTTATGCGAAAGACCGGCTCTCCTTCCGGCAATCATTCCTGCGATAAAGTTACCAAGGATGGTAATGAAAACTGCACCCAACGCGAGCCACACCGCTCCTCCAAGGGCGAACGGATCAATACTCAGTCCAAAACTGAAGAAAAAGATGGCTCCAAAGAAATCCCTAAATGGAACAACAAGGTGTTCGATGCGGTCGCTATGCTCGGTCTCTGAAAAGACCAGACCCAGGAGCAATGCACCAATGGCTTCTGCGACATGAATGGTTTCTGAAAAACCAGCAACAAAGAACAATACGGCAAACACAACAATGATAAAGATTTCATTAGAGGAAATGTTTAATAATTTATTGAGCAGCGGCGTCGCTTTTCTGGCGACGATGAAAAACAAGAGCATGTAACCAAGTGCAGTTAAAATGGAGATAACAGAGCCCCCGAGCGAGGTGGAGTCACCCAATACGAGCCCGGATACAACGGACAGATAGACGGCGAGGAAGATATCTTCGAACATGATAATTCCCAGGATCAATTCGGTTTCCTTGTTACCCGTCCGGCGGAGATCAACAAGAACCTTTGCAACAATCGCGCTCGAAGAAATCGTGATAATCCCTGCAACGATCAAAACTTCCAGCAGCGGGAAGCCCATAACCATTCCATACAATACACCCATTGTGAAATTAATCGCAATATAGATGGTTCCTCCGACCACAATGGATCTTCCGGACTTCACGAGCTTTTTCACTGAAAATTCAAGGCCCAGGTAGAATAACAGGAACAATACGCCGATCCTGCCAAGAAACGCAATGATCTCTTCACTTTCGATAAATTTCAGGCTAATCACACCAATGTGCGGCGCATGCGGTCCGACAAGCATTCCGATGATAATCAGAAACGGGATGATGGAAAACTTGAGCTTGCCTGCAATGATGGCCGCAAATGCTACCAATAACAGAGCCGTTCCGACTTCAAATACTAAATGATCCAATAGTTATCACCCCTTAAGTAGATAATCGATCACTGATCAGCTTTTTCAAATCATGCCTTTCTCCGGACAGAACCAGCATGTCCCCTGCCTCAATAAAGGTTTCCGGGCCAGGGTTGAACAGCTTTTTCATGTTCTTCTTTAACATCGCAATGACGGTAACATTATACTTGTTGCGAATATCGATTCCGCCGATCGTTGCACCGATAGCCGACGCTTGAGCTTCAACCTTATACCACTCAATGACCAGGCCTTCAAGCGCCATTTCCATGCTTTCGATTGCCTGTGGCTTGTAGACCATACCACCAATGATGGAAGCAATCTGCCGTGCCTCCGAATCATTAAAAGTCACACTTGAGATGCTTTCTTCATGATCGGAGTCAAAATGGTACAGCTCACGCCGCCCGTCATCATGAATAACAACCACAATTTTTTCTCCCGCTTTAGTAATAATCTCAAATTTCCGTCCAATACCCGGTAACTCGCCCTCTCGAATATCCAATTTCATTCCTCCTTGTAATGGTGTAACACAGTTAAGGCAATACACTACAGATTGACATCAATTGTGGTACGGATGTTTTCATCTTTTTGGATGCCAAGGTATTTACGCGTTTCCGAGGGAGTTGCATGGTGAAAATGCTTTTGCAGCAAGGATATCGCTACTCCCCGTCGGTACGCGTGGTAGCCGAAGGTCTTTCTCATCGAGTTGGTTCCGATCTTCCCCTTGACTCCCACAGCTTCAGCGGCCTGATGAATGACCCGGTATGCTTGCTGGCGGGTAATCGGAAGCTTTGTTTTTCTTGACGAGAAAAGGAAGCTGTCTCCCGAAAGGTCACTGGCTTCAATATAGTGGAGCAGCGCGTTCTTCACTTTTTGGTTGAGATAAATTTCTGCTTTGCTGCCTGGTAGCCGGAAGAAGTCGAGCATCTTGCCTTCCTCCATTACCTCTTTTACCTTGATTTCCAGCATCTCGGTAATCTTAAGGCCGGTATTGATGCCAAAGACGAACAGAACATAATCCCTCTCCGAATGCTTCTTCAAATACCTTTTCATCATGTTGATCTGTTTAACATCCCGTAACGCTTCTACATATTCCATTAGTCATCACCTTATTTTATGTTACTTAACATCATTTTAACATATGATTATGTAACATTAAATAACTTGCATTATCTGTCACATTTTCATAACATTTTCTTTTTTTCATTGGTATTCTCTGTCATAAGCACGATTTTAGACAATAGAATAATTAGAAACTTATTTCCACTGAAAAGGGAGAGTTTGTATGAAGAGATGGTTGAAAATAATCGTACTGCTTGCTCTGTTAAGCACCCTTTTAACTTCTTGTGAAGTTCCCAAGCTGATTAAACCCTTTTCAATGCCAACATTTGAGGTTCGCCCTTTATCCGAAAAGGAAGTTATAGAAGCAGGTCTTAAGTACAAAGCTAAAGATTACAGAAGGCTCATCTTGAAAATCAAAATTGTGAACCGAGATTTAATCAAAGACCTTGACATAAATCCTTTTATCATCCGGAGGAGCATCCCCAGAAAAAACTACGTGACCGGATCTTATTGGAAGAACGTAAACGATCAAGATATCTATGAGGCCAATGTACTGCTATATACAAAAAGCACCTCCAACAAGGAAATCAAACAGTGGTTCCACAACACGGAGTTTTACATCTCCTGGCAAACAAAGGATTCAGAATATCACGATGAAGTGATTACTGTATCGGATCATTTGACCTTTTTAAAGAAGCCGTTGCCGTCCGATTAAAAAAAGCCCGGGCAGGCGCCCAGGCTTATTGAAGCTTTCTTTTTTCAGCCATCAATTCTTTAAATTCCTCATCCAATTGCACATATTCCTTTTGACCGGGCACTAGCACACTGAGTTCCCCCAATATGGCTGTGATCCGAGTCTCAATGACCATTTTCCTTTCCTCTTTTTCATCGTTTGTTTCCTTTTTAATACGAGGGCTTTGACGCTTCCCCTCAATATATTCCTTAAATCCTTCTTCCGTTTTGACAATGGTTTGGTCACGGAAAACCAACAGCTTCTCACATGTTTTTTCGAGGAAAAAGCGGTCATGTGACACAACCAGCAAAGTGCCGCTGAATGAAAGCAGTGCTTCCTCCAATTGCTCCCTGCTCGCCAGGTCCAGATGATTGGTGGGCTCATCAAGAATGAGCAGATCATGCTGCTGCAGGATCAGCAGCGCGAGCTTCACACGCATTCGTTCACCAAGGCTTAGCGTCTTGATGGGCTGTTTCAGCATATTTTCATGAAATCCCATATTGGCCAGAAGTGTTCTCGCTTTCGCTGCCTCTGACCGAATTTCAAAGAGATCCTGTATGAGGGAAAGCACTGTCTTTTCAGGTTTAAGATCCGTCACGTCTTGGGTCAGATACGCGATTTTCGCTGTGGGACTGATCCAAAGGTCGCCCGAATCTGAAGTTTCCTTTCCTGTCAGCATGTTAAGGAACGTTGTTTTTCCGCATCCGTTCGGCCCTGTTAAGCCAATCCGTTCCCCGCGTTGAATATAGAAAGAGCTGTTTTGGAACAGGAGCCTCTCTCCAAAGGATTTTGAGATGTCGGATGCCGCCGCCAAACGTTTCCCCCGCTTTTCGGGATCCTCCCACCCAAATTGGATCTTCGCTTCCTCTTTTGGACGCTCGACACCTTCAAGCTCCAAATTTTCCAGCCGTTTAATTCTGGATTTGATATGTTTATCCATGCTCTTCGCTTTGCTTCTGTAAAATTCCTTTGTCCCGCGCATATCCGCCATCTTTCCGGTTTTACCGGCTTCCTTGTGGGCTTTGGAGGACCAGTTGTTCAGACGGCTGATCTCTTCCTGAATTTTTTGCTCATATTTTTTCTGATTTTCGTAATCATGGAGCTGTGCCTGATACCGTCGTTCCTTTTCTTTGCGATATTCGGTATAATTCCCGATGAAATCATGAGACTGGCCATCCATTAATTCAACGATCCGCTCCACGGTTTGATCCAGGAAGTACCGGTCATGGGATATAATCAGCACGGCTCCCTGAAACGATTTCAGCTCCTTGATCAGCCATTCCACTCCTTGAAAATCAAGATGGTTGGTCGGCTCATCAAGAATCAAAATATCCGGATTATCGGACCAAATATGAGCGATGGCCATCTTGGTCTTCTCTCCGCCACTTAAACCCTCATACCTTTCTTCATTCCATTCATTCACTTTTTGGAGTCCGAGGCGGCTTGTGTTCTGAAGAAAATCCTTCTGTTCATTGGCCATGTCTGTCAGCGTATTTGCTGTATAAGAGGTGGATTGCTTAAGATAGCCGACCTTCAGCGAATTTTTAAACCTTGTTACCGTGCCCCCATCCTGCTGCATGGATCCGAAAATAATATTCGCGAGCGTGGTCTTTCCCGCACCATTTGCCCCGACGAGCCCTATTTTTTCGTGTTGGCCAATCTCCATCGTTACATTGCTGAGCACTTTCTGCTCACCGAATTCCTTTTGTACTTCATAACATTTAATGAGTTCCATACGATCACCGCTTTGTATCATCATTTACAGGCTTAAGTGGACATATGAAATTTGAATACACAAAAGACCGCAGAAGCTTCTGCGGTCTCAGCCAAGCGAAAAAAGATACAAGAAATACAACGGACTACCTCCCGCTTCGTAACACAAACGGACAAACCGAATCCCGAGTATATCCATAGACAGACGTATCCCATCCCGCTCCGCAGCCGCAGAGCTCTTTTGCCATGCAATCAAATTTCATGATCGACAAAGGGATTAGTTCCACATCGTGTCTAATTGGATACCTCCTTCTTTTTGTTGCTGTTAGTATATCACAGTTTCCAGAAAAAAGTGAATGGGCTTTTCGGATATTAAAAAACCACCACTTATTCAGCGATGGCCTTTTATCGTTAGAATTCTAAAGGTTGGAACGGAAATCAACTACTTGCAAGAGCAAAAGAGGTGACAAAAAAACCTTAAAGGAAAAGCATACCTGCAATGCCGCTCAGTACTCCCAAAACCACTACTGAAGCTGTAACAAACCCAAGCACACGCTTTGGATAGGAGCGAGCTACGATCAACAATGAAGGCAGGCTGAGCGCAGGAAGCGTAATGAGCAAGGCCGCGGCCGGTCCTTCTCCCAACCCGACAAGCATGAATGTCTGAATGATTGGAATTTCAGCAGCCGTCGGAATCACAAACAGCATTCCGGCGAGCGCAAAACCGATGATCGCAAACAAGCTGTTTGACGCCGTTTCACTTAGCTGCGGAAACAGCCAAATTCGGGCAGCACCAAGCAATAGGACGGAAAGAATATACGCTGGACCGATATGAAGCAGCATGGCTCCAAGGCTCTTCATCCATCTTGTGAAAAATGGTCCCTGCTCCTCTTCAAAGGTCTCACTTTCCGGTACATCTTCCAAATTCACGGGTTCAGCGTCTTTAGCAAATCGGTTGGCAAGATAACTGACACCAAATACAAGGATGAGTCCGAAGACCAGACGAAGCACCGTAAATTTCCATGACAGCACAAAAGTCATAAAAATTAAGGTTGCTGGGTTGATGGTCGGGTTGCCCAGCCAGAACGCTATGCTTGCGCCGATGGAGACTTTCTTTTTGCGCATGCCGACTGCCATCGGGGCAGCACAGCACGTGCACATCATGCCCGGAATAGATGCCAGTCCTCCAGCAACCGTACTACCAAACGTTGTTTTTCCCAGTACTTTAAGCAGCCACCTTGAAGGCAGAAGCACTTGTATCAAAGAACCTAAAAGAATTCCGAGTGCGGCGGCTTTCCATACTGACAGAAAATAAACCTTCGCATAATCCCAGGCAGATGCCCATGGCGAACTTGAAGCTGACTGATCGCCCAATATGGATGGCCCAATGGTATGTGTAGCAGATGAACTAATGGCTTTTTGAAGGTACGGCCACCACTTCACATAGAGAAGACCCGCTGCGGCCACTATCAAAAAAATAACAAGAGCCCAGATGGCTTCCTTGTTTCTGGAACGCCCTTGTTGAACAGAATGATTTATTTGAGACATTTTATCCCCACCTTAACTATTTACAGTCTTTATTCAACACCCCTCATTATATCACAAGCAATTAGTTTTTTGACAGATAAAGGATTGTCATGCGGGCGAACATGCATTTTATGTAAAAATATTTTATAATATTAAATAGACGTTTTAAAAAGAAAGGCGGAAAAGCCAGTGTTTCAAGATATTGCAATCGAAGAATTAATGGCTGCTTACAATAATAATGAGATTACTCTCATCGATGTGCGGTCTCCATCGGAATATAAAGATTCCACCATACCGGGAAGTTTGAACATTCCCCTTTTTAATGACGAAGAACGGGCAGAAGTGGGAACCATCTATAAACAGAAGAGCTCGGAAGCGGCTAAAGAACGAGGGCTTGAAATCTTTTCGGCCAAGCTTCCTCATTTCATTAAAACCTTTGCCGCGATCGACGGTCCAAAAGCCGTGTTTTGCTGGCGCGGGGGCATGAGAAGCCGGACGGCAGCAACTGTACTCGATCTTATGGGGATTCATGCGCAACGCCTGCAAGGGGGCTTTCGTACTTATCGGCAATGGATTGTCAAACAGCTTGATGCTATCGATTTTACACCCGAAGCTTATGTCCTGCACGGAAATACTGGAACAGGAAAAACTTTGATTCTCCAGGAATTGGCGAAACAAGAGTATCCGGTTTTGGACCTGGAAGGCCTTGCCGGCCACAGAGGTTCGATTTTTGGTGAGATCGGCCTTGAGCCCAACAACCAAAAAATGTTCGAATCCCTTCTCTTTCATGAGTTGGACAAGCTTAAATCTTCACCTTATATCCTGATGGAAGCCGAAAGCAAACGAGTGGGCAAGGTGGTTCTGCCCGGGTTTGTGTCTCAGAAGAAACAAAAGGGCTTGCATATTTTTATCGACATGCCGATCAGCGAACGCGTGAACCATATTTTGGAGGATTACCTTCCATGGGAGCATCACGAGGAATGCCTGGAAGCTTTCATGCGTATTAAACGGAGAATTCATACTCCGATTGCTGCCCAAATTGAAGAAGATTTGAAGAGCGGAAACTATCATGCTGCGGTCCGACTGCTATTGGAGCATTATTACGATCCACGATACGAATTTCATGAAAATAATTATGATGAGAATAAACGGATCAACCTGCGTGTCCAAAACAGCAGCGAGGCCATTGTAAAAATTAAAGAGATTATTGAAAAGCGTCAGCCGGCTCATACGGTACTGTAATTTTTACGGTTCCGGCCGGCTTTTCTTACATTTCCCCACACTCATTCAGCATATTGATACTCATTTTGCCCTGCCTATAATACACTTAAAGGAATAAGGATAACTTACAGGAGAAGGAGCTATGTTTATGACAACCTACCTATCAAGAAAAGAGGTACCCGTTCAAGAAAAGTGGAACCTGAACGATATTTACCCTTCCCTTCCTGAATGGGAGAAGGATTTCGAAACGGTAAAAGAACAAGCCCAAGAATTAAAGAATTATGATGGAAACATTAATTCTGCAAAATCCCTGCTGGAGTTTCTTACAAAGCAGGAAAGCCTTTCTCTCATGTTTAACAAGGTTTATGTCTATGCCATGCTGAGCGTGGATGTCGATACCCGTGATTCCCAAGCTCAGTCTCTGCTCGACCGGGCCAAGCATGCCGGGGTAAAAATCAGTTCGGCTACCTCCTTCTTCATGCCTTTCCTTTTAAGCCTCGACGAGGAACAACTAAAAGCGTACATCGCAGAAGAAGAAGGACTGCGCTATTTTGAAGAAGATCTATTTGATTCGTTCCGCTACAAATCCCATATCCTGAGCAAAGAGCAGGAACAGGTTGTCTCCCGCCTCGGAGAAGCTCTCTCTTCCCCAAGCGGTACATTTAACATGATTAACAATGCCGACATCCAATTTGGCGAGGTCACAAAGCCAGATGGAGAAAAAGTAGAACTGACACGGGGCATGTATTCCAAATTAATTGAAGATGAGGACCGCAATGTACGGAAAGAAGCGTACAAAGCTTACTACAAGCCTTACTTATCTCTTAAAAATACCATTGCTTCGACGCTTTCGGCGGCCATCAAAAACAATGTAGCCGTTGCAGAAATCCGAAACTACCCGTCCGCTCTTGAAAAAGGACTGTTCGGTGATAATGTCCGAAAGGAAGTGTACGAAAACCTGATTCGCACGACCAAAGAAAACATCGGTTCCATGCACCAATACAGTGCGCTTCGAAAAGAAAAGCTTGGACTCGATGAACTGCGCCAATATGACTTGAGCACGCCGCTAGTTGCTGGCGTCAAGCTGGATATCTCTTATGAAGAAGCCTATCAAACGATGCTGAAAGCGCTCGCCCCGCTAGGCAGTGATTATGTGATCAAGCTCAAGGAATTTAAAGACGCACGGTATATTGATGTCCGGGAAACGCCCGGAAAGCGGTCTGGTGCCTACAACCTCGGATTGTACGGTGTGCATCCGTTTGTCCTGCTCAACCATCAGGACGATTTGGACAGCTTGTTTACCCTTGCTCACGAGATGGGCCACGCCATGCACAGCTATTATTCCAACAAGCATCAGCCGAAGATCACGGCAGGCTACAGCATTTTTGTGGCGGAGGTGGCTTCCACGGTCAATGAAGTGCTGCTGATCAATTACCTGCTCAATAAAGAAGAAAATCCTCAAATCCGTAAGCATCTTTTGAACCATTTTATCGACCAATTCAAGGGCACGCTCTTTACGCAGGTCATGTTTGCAGAGTTTGAAATGAAAACCCATGAGCTTGCCGAACAGGGGCAGCCGCTGAATGCTGAGGTTTTCAGCCAGGTCTATGAACAGCTGTTCAGGGAATACAACGGAGAAACCGTAATGTTCGATGAGGAAGTAAAATATGGCTGGTCACGAATTCCTCACTTTTACCGTCCGTTTTATGTATACAAATACGCAACCGGGTTTGCCTCTGCCATTCATCTCGCAACAAAGATCCTTGAAGGAGATTTAAAAACCCTTGAAGCGTACCTGGAGTTTCTGAAAAGCGGGAGCTCCGACTATCCGCTTGAGCTCTTGAAAAAGACGGGAGTCGACCTTTCGACACCGGAGCCTATCGTGAATGCGCTGAACCGCTTTGGAGATCTGGTTGAGGAATTTTCACGAGTATAAGCAGTTAACATAATAAGGAGTTGGACAGAGGGATTCTGTGTTTGGCCAGTAAATTTCGAATTTCGGCCAGTAAGTTCTTCGTTTGGGAAAGTAAATCTTCCAAACCGGCTTGTAAATGGCTCCCTGTCCTGATTTCATCCAGGCTCGATGCTCTCAATTCTATAAAACACACAAAAACAGCCCTGAAATGGGCTGTTTTCTGCTTTACTTCTCTTTTTTATACCGTTGTTTGGCTTTTTATGCTGACTCCCTGAATGATGAACCCGCTCTCCGGATAAGTGGGCATTCGAGAAAGACTGTAGCTTAAATCCTGGCCCACTGGTACATTGTAGATCATCTCGTTAGTTAAAAACGAAAAGCTTGTTTTCATAACCTGAATGGTTGCCATTTCACCCGGACAGCGGTGTCCAGTGTACTCATCTCCCCCGCCTTGGGGAATCAGGTCAAACATTCCCCCGTTCCAGTTCCTGAATCGTTCAGGGTTGAACACATAAGGTTCTTCCCAAAGCCGGTTATCATGGTTAGTCCCGTATACATCGAGGAGAACAAGCTGCCCTTTTTCAAATGTATGGCCCTTCCATTCAAATCCATTCTTCACTTTCGCACCAAGGAAAGGAGCAAACGGATAGAAGCGTCTCACTTCCTGAGCAAACATCTGAACGCTCTCTTCATCACCGCTCTGCAGCTTTTCCTTCCACACATTATGCTCAAACAGCGCAAGGGCACCGAACGTTACTAAGTACGTAATCGCTACAATCGGACGCAGGACATTCAATAGCTCGACTGCAGCGGTATGTTCGTCCAGATGCTTCTCCTTATGATCGCGATGCCATGCTATTTTGTGAAGCGCCGTGCCTTCAATCGGCTCTATTCTTCTATGACGTATTTCAATAATCAGCCCTTTAAAATAATCTTCCATCTTCTTTCTCGCCTTGCGCCCTTTCTGATGCCTTGGCCCGACAGCGCCAAATGCATCGACCATCGCAATAAAATCTCTGGCCAACGGCTTAACCTCAATGGCATCAATCGGAACACCTGCCCACCTGCAGGCCACCCGGCACAGTATTTGCTGTACCTCGTCAAAAAGGACGACTTGTTCCATCTTCGCCCACTCGGCCGCTGCGAGCCTCCATTCTTCTCTCGTCAGTTCGGCAAGCAGCTCCAGCCTTTCTTCCGTCATCAAGGACATAAATAAAAGCTTGCGATGTTCATGCGCTTCTCCGTCCAGCGTATGGATGGCGTTTTCTCCAAAAAGAGATTTTTGAATCCGCTTCGGCACGGCCCCTTTCCTTTCGAACTTTTCGTTGTCATAGAAAAGCTCGGCCCCCTCTTGTCCGCCAATGCAGACGACCTTCTGCCCCAGAAGGCGGGTTTCAAAAAGGTCCGACTTGAATTTCGTCCGGCGGCTCGTAATATATTGATATCCTTCCTGTATGAGAGCCAAACTGTGGTCCAATCCTTCTTCCTTTGGTATGTTTAATTGTTTGCTCATGTTCTTCCACATCCTTTCCATCGGAATTCTCTTTAAATGATACCCTCGTTTTTAAGTTTGCAATCAAGGGTTACAGCGTTACTGTTCCATTGCCTCCCGCATCTTTTGCAGATAGGCCGGTGCATCCATCGGGTCGTCCACAATGAGCTCGATCAGGCAGAATTGTTCACCGTTTAATTTTTCCACTTGTGAAATGGCTTCATCCAGCTGAGCGTTTGTTTTTACCTGTGCGGTAAACACGTCTCTGCCAAATACCTCCGGCAGTTTCGTATAGTTCCACATCGGAATTTCATTGTAGGTTTGTTTTTCCACTTTCACTTGGACATTCAGGTATTTTTCAATCGTATAGCCGTCATTGTTTAAAACAAAAATGATGGGTTTGCAGTCATTCTCAAGCATCGAGCTGATTTCCTGGACGGTCAGCTGAAGTGAACCATCCCCTGTAAAGAGCAGGACTCGCCGGTCCCTGGCGGCGATGCATGACCCAAAAGCAGCCGGTGTCGCGTAACCTATGCTTTGCCAGCCCCCCTGAGCAATATAGGTTGCACCTTTTGGTAGCCTCACCTGTGACATCCCATAAGAAAAGGTGCCTGTTTCCGTTACGATGACATCATTCTCCTTCAGCATGTGCTGAATCCTTGGATAATAGGAGGCCGCCCTGATTGGTTCCTCTGCTCCTCCTGTAACAGTGTCATACGGAAACGAAGTCTCAGGCAGCTTACCTTCCTGCTTGAATCCTATACCGCCTAATTCCCGGATAAAATCGGCAGCCTGGATCTTCATATAGCTTGCTTCTCCCACTTTTACGGAGTCCGGCTGTATTTCCACCACTTTGAGCGGATCAAGCTTGATGGTATTTTTGGATGTGTTCACATCTGACCATAATGCTCCGACCGCGATGACCGTATCAGCACCTTCTACAATGTTTGTGACTTCCTGATCTCCAAACGCCCCGCCGTATACTCCTATGTACTGTGGATGGCTCTCATCAAAGGCGCTTTTCCCCTGCATGGAAGAGGTGACGGGAACGTTCCATTGCTCAGCCAGCTGCTGTACCAGATCCTGCAGGCCGTATCTGATCGTTTTCATGTCCGCCAGAATGACGGCATTTTTTGCGCCAGCCAGCAACGTATTGGTGTGGGCGATCGCCGCTTTTAAAGCAGAGTCCTTTGTGCCCTCCTCAATGGTCTGTTTTTCGGAAGGGATGATGGGCTGTGTGACCAGATCAATGGCAACACTTAGATACACTGGTTTTTTCTTTTTCTTCGCTACCTCAATGGCAGCCGGTATTTCCCGTGCGGCGTTTTCCGGTGTCATAACCGCTGTATAAGCAGTGAGGTTGTCATACACTTTCCTGAACACATCAAAGTCACTGTCCATCAGCGTATGGTGGGCAAGTGCCTTTTCCTCCTGCATGGCTGACTTGGGAGAACCAACAATGTGGATTACCGGGACGCTTTCACTGTATGAACCCGCAATCGCATTGCATGCGCTCAACTCTCCCACTCCAAACGTCGTTATGAGAGCTGAGATTCCGTTCACCCGGGCATAGGCATCTGCCGCATAGCCAGCGTTCAATTCATTTCTGTTGTTTACAAATTGAATCCCTTCATAATCTTTCAGCGTATCAAGCAGGGAAAAGTTGTAATCTCCCGGTACACCGAAAATATCTTGAATTCCTTCTTTCTTTAAGCAATCCAGTAAATACAATCCTAATGTCTTGCTTTCTGCCAACATGCTCACTCCTTTAATCGTTCATCTCTACTCTATGTATATACCCAAACCTTTTTATGCTAATCCCACACTCTGCCTATAAAAAAAGCAGATTTCCGTAATTGGAAATCTGCTTCTATCGTTTAATTGCTCGTATCTGATTGGGCTTTACTGCGGTTGCTGCTTACGCTGTTTGACTGAATCGTATCTTTTTTCGGAGGTGTGGTCGGCTCGGTTGGTTTCTCTGGCTTGGCTGGTTTGTCTGGTTTATTATCGTCCTTTGGCGGTGTGACTGGTGTGTCAGGTTTATCCTGCTGGCCACCGTCCTGCCCGTTGTCTCCTCCCTGATCCGTTCCATGGTCCTGATTGGTTCCGTCATCCTGGTTATTGCCGCCATCCTGATTGGATCCTCCTTGCCCGTTGTCTCCATTTCCTCCCTGATCGCTGCCGCCCTGATCATCCTTTGGCGGTGTGGCCGGGGTATCAGGAGTCGTGGTGGTTGTTCCATCATCCTTTGGCTTCTCTTGATCCGTTTTCTTTTCTTCTTCTTTTTTATCTTTTTCTTTAGCGACGTCTTCTTCCTTTTTCGCCTCTTCGGTTTGATCCGATTTCGATGTATCTTCATCACTCTTTGCGTATTTCGGCTGAGCTAAAGCCGGTACAGAGGTACCTTGAACATACAGCTCAGAGCCGCGGGCTACCACTGAACCCGGTTTTTCAAAATCAGCTGTCATTTTCCCTTGGGAAGCATGGGACATAAGCTGCTTGAAAATCAACTTGGCGATTACCTGATCGTCTTTTCGTACATACATGTTTGATCCGGTCTTGTCATACCCGGTCCATACCGCTGCTGTATAGCGGGTCGTATAGCCGACAAACCAGGAGTCACTCGAACCATTGCCATACACACCTTGCGGCAGGTTGGTCGTTCCTGTTTTTCCGGCAACATCCAGTCCAGGAATCTGGGCCATCCGGCCGGTTCCTCTGCTCACTACGCTCTTCAGCATGTCGGTTACCATATATGCGGTGTAATCGCTCATCGCTTTTTTCGGTTTATGTTTAATCTCGCGGACTTTACCATTAGGATATTCAATCTTTCGAAGGGTTGTCGGCTGATTATAAACCCCTTGGTTTCCAAAGGCGGAAAATGCACCTGCCATCTTCAATGGCGACACACCGGTTTCAAATCCGCCGATCGCATACGACGGGTAAATCTTATCCAATCCAAGCCCCAAATTATTGGCAAACTTCTTCGCGTTATCTTCACCAACCGCCTGGAAGGCTTTAATGGCTGGGATATTGTAGGATTGCACAAGCGCTTCTCTCATCGTAAGGGTACCATGGTAGGATTTATCCCAGTTCTGCACTTGCTTACCGTTGATTTCAAGCGGTTCATCCTTGATTGGTGTGTTCGTGGACCACTTCAGGTATTCAATCGCAGGACCGTAATCTAACACCGGCTTAATGGTTGAGCCAGGCTGTCTCTGTGTGTCTGTGGCATAGTTGAATCCTCTCGACACTTGTTCTTTTTCACTCAGACGGTTTCCGCCGATCGCACGGATCTCTCCGGTTTTTGTATCAAGAAGTACGACACCGGCTTGAAATTGTTTGTCCGGGTACACAACATAATCGTCGGTGCTCAGGATTTTTTCAGCTTGTGACTGGGCATCCGGGTCCAGTGTGGTGTAGATTTTCAGACCGCCCTCAAACAAATCTTTTTCAGAGATGCCTTCCTTTTCAGCGTCATCAATTACCTGTTGAAGGAAAGCTTCATATCTTGGACCCGTCTCTTCTTTTTGTTTAACAACCATCTTTTCTATTGGCACAGACTGTGCTTTCTCTTTTTCCTGCTCTGAAATGTATCCATTCTTCTCCATAAGTGACAGAACGACATTTCTACGATCTTTCGCCAGATCCGGACGTTTAACAGGATCATAGCCGTTCGGGCGCTGCGGCAATCCCGCAAGCAGCGCAATCTCGCTGGTTGTCAGTTGATCGAGTGACTTATCAAAGTACACTTTAGCAGCTGTTTTAACACCGTATGCTCCATGGCCAAAATAAATCTTGTTTAAATAGAATTCGAGAATCTGATCTTTGGAGTATTCCCGCTCAAGCTTTAAGGCGAGATAGGCCTCCTGAATCTTTCGTGTTACCGTTTTTTCCGGTGAAAGGAAGGAGTTCTTGATGACCTGCTGGGTAATGGTACTTGCTCCCTCTGATCCAAAGCCGTGTGTAATGTTTGACATAATCGCACCCGCTACACGTTTGGGATCAATCCCTGAGTGCTTATAAAAGCGGACATCCTCTGTCGCGATAAAGGCATTTCTCACGCGGGGTGGAATGTCCTTGATTGATGCATAATCCCGTTTTTCCTTGCCGTTGATCGATATGACCTTTTTACTGTTCATATCATACACGGTAGAAGAGCTTGCATACTTTAAGTTTTGTGCATTCAATTCCGGGGCATTTTTGATCATTGAGAAGACTGTGATGCCGCCGCCAACGACTATGACAAGAAAGAGAACAAGAAAAGTTACTGCAGTGTATGTTAGGAATTTTCGAAAACGCTTGGGTGGCTTTTTGTTCTGTTTTCTTCTTTCCATTCTTGAAGCTGAATTATTCTTTTCCATCATAACTCTCCTTAAATTGTTCCATGTTATTCCCTATGCTGAAATAGTTAATATTATCCTGAACACCAATTTTATACTATTTTCATAGAAAATCATACGAATATCACCCGGAAATGTTACAACTTTATTACAAACAGGTAAGAAGCACTAGATTTATCCAACTGCTTACATAATATGCGTTTAAAAAAAGAACAAGAACGGATGAGGTCATGTTCCGTTTGTGCTTTAATGATATTCCGGCTGGTCCGCAGTGGCCCGCAGCGGGTGTACAGGATAATAAAATGATAGATTGCGATAGTTCCAGGCATAACGGCTTTTCTTAAAAAAAGAATTCAGCGGGATCGTTTTCATTTTCTCGCCTTCTATCCAAATATCCTTATCCCTCGGCTTCTCATTGTCAAAACCAAATGCCAGCCTATTTTTATCGTAAACCATCGAATCTTTAGTGGTGCTTTCATACAGGTTATTCACTTGAGCCAGGTCAGCATGATATCTGCTGAAATGTTTTGTTATTTTAAAAACATAAATTTGGTGAGGAGTATCTGTGATGGCGAGCGAATAAGGACTGTTTTCACCAGGTACAGATTGATAGTTTCTTGTATTGAGTTCTTCTGCTTCCTTATTAATCGCCGATTTCAGCGCCTCACTTTTTGACTGATACCTGAAATGGACAACAGCTAAGTAAAGGGAAGGAACGGCCAAAACAATAAGCAATATTATGAGCCATTTATAGTTCACACCAACTTCCAAATCCAACCATCATTAAACTTCCCTGTCCAAACAAATTCAAGAGAAATCCCATGTTTTTTCATCCTCCTGTTCCATTCCTCATTTTACCACAAATTTCCCTATAAATTGTAAAAAAAGAAGCCTTTCTGTAAGAAAGACTTCTTCAGGCTATTTATCGTTTGGAAGGCCATGAACCCTGGAGTTTTCGCAGCTGAATGATCTGTCCGGTATGAAACGAATCATGCCTTACAAGGCTCGAAATATAATTCCCCATTGGATCACCATCAGCAAGAAGGGTATCAAAATCTTCGTCATTTTTGGTTCCTACGATATTGAGCAATTCCTGCTGAACTTCTTCTATCTGTGAAACAGTCTGCCGCCAGGCCTCCTCATCATGAGGATAGTCTACTTTAAACGTTTCGTTGTTGGTTTGTGAGCAATTTGACATCTCCACACCTTTTAAATAATGCAGGAGCTGTCGCTTGTAATACAGCAAATGATTGGCTGTCTCCCAGATCGTGTTCACACCGTCCCCTTCTGGCCGCCAGCTTGCCTGTTGGGCTGACAAACCTTCGAGCGCGGGCTTTAACGGGGCATACCAATCTCTTTGATCATACGCGTGCCTCATCTCACGCACTAACAGTTCAAATTTATTCATTGTTCTCCTCCTTCTTCAGCTCCCAATACACCATATCTCCCTCTTGTCCGGTACGTTTCATTTCAAGCTTCTCCAATACGCGTATCGATGGACCATTGTCACTGAGGCATTCAGCAATAATCCTTTCGACACCGTCGGAGGTGAATGCCCATTGGATTAGTCTTTCAACTGCTTCCGTGGCATATCCCTGATTGCGGGCAGATGGATCAAACCCGTACCCGACTTCCACCTTTTTTTCTGCATCCGGCTTTCCTTTGAATCCGATATCTCCCACAATTCGGCCGGTTTCTTTTTCCGTTATCAGCCACACGCCCCAGCCGTATTCCTCGGGATCCTGATCCAGCTTTTTCAAGTGTGTGGTGATATGCCCGCCCAGGGGATATTCATTCTCTGACAATGAGGCCACATACGGACGTGTACACGGCATGATCGTTAATCGCTTTGTTTCCAGCTTCATGGATTTCGTTCCCTTTCTCTTTAAGTTGTTCTACGCCATTTATTCTGCTCGTCAGGCTTAAATCCTTTTCTGTTTTTAAGTGAAGGTTCAAAACTATCTCATAAAAAAGACTGCCTGAACAGTCTCGGCAGCCTTTACTGATTATTGATTAATACTTTTCACATGTCTTGGAGTATTATCCGTTACTTCTTCCTCCCACCACAGGGCTTCTTCCGGATTTTTCAACACTTCTTCTACTTCCGCCGGTTCCTCCACTACCGGCAGTGAACCGCGGAGTGAGCGGCCAGCTGTCTCCTTGACGAAAAAGGCAACGACAATAATTCCGATGATACAGACTGCCATTAAATAATAGGCGGGTACCATATTATTATTTGTTTCTTTAACAAGCCAGGCGACAATCAGCGGTGTGGTTCCTCCAAATATGGAAGTGGACACATTGTAGGTTAATGCAAGCGAGCCATACCGTACATTTGTGAAAAATAAAGATGGCAGGGTCGCGGGAAGTGTTCCTTGAAAGGCGGTCAGCAGGCAGCCCAGGATCAGTACTCCCCAAAAGGCGTTGATCCCATTGCTGTTTCCTGCCAGCATAAATGCCGGGATGCTTAAAATGATCGTTAAAATCAGAGCTGAAATCAGGATCTTATTCCGCCCTATCCGGTCACCCAAATAACCCATTCCAATAACAAACGGAATCATGATGACCATCACGATAAGAATAAGCAGCAATCCTTTTGTCTCCCCATACCCGAGCTGTTCCGAAAGATAAGACGGCATATAGGTTAATACCATATAAACGATTGTATTATAAAACAATACAACCCCCACACAGATCAATAGAGATTTCCAGTGATTAACGAATATTTCTTTGAGGGAAGACTTGCTTTTACTTTCCTCTTTTTCTTCCTCCATGGCTTTAAATGCTGGCGTTTCTTCAAGATGGGAACGGAAATAGAGGCCGATCAGCCCCAGTGGCGCAGCAACAAAGAACGGTATCCTCCAGCCCCATTCAAGCATGGTGTCTGACCCGAGAATGAACGTTAGCAACGTCACCAGGCCTGAGCCCGCGATATAACCAACCAGTGTTCCGACTTCGAGGACACTCGACATCACACTTCGCCTTTTATCAGGAGTGGATTCAGCAATGAACGTCATGGCACCCGCATATTCTCCTCCTGTGGAAAATCCTTGAACGAGCCGGGCAACGAGTAAGAGAATGGGTGCCGCTATACCAATGGACGAATAACCAGGAATCAGCCCGATAGCTAAAGTGGCAATAGCCATCATGATCAATGTAATGGCCAGCACCTTTTTTCTGCCGAGCCGGTCACCCAGCATTCCAAATACAATTCCGCCGATCGGCCTGGCAATAAATGCGACCGCGAAGGTCGCAAATGCATAAATGACCTGGGCGGAAGGTTCAACTTCCGGGAAAAACACTTTGCCGATGGTCACTGCTAAATAAGAATAAATACCAAAATCAAACCATTCCATCGCGTTGCCAAGGGAAGTTCCCAAAATCGACTGCTTCGCAATTTTCTTATCTACTACTGTTATATCCCCTTTTTGTAATTTCCTTTTAACTCCTTTACCCACAGCGTGCCTCCTTCAATTTCTTAAAAATTTAGTTACTTTACTAAACCAATTCCCCAAACTAAATTTTATTAATCATTAAGCAAGCTTGACGCTCCAATCATCCAGTAAGCCTAGTGACCCACCATATAAAACAGAAAGGCTGCCTGATGTTCCGGCAGCCTTTTCCATTATTGAATTTTGCTTACATTTTTCTGCTGAGATCCCAATAATCCAGGGGTAATTCCTGCTCGTTCTTGTCTTTTCGCGACTTCTTCCTTCCACCAGAAACCGGATTGGGAATCGAGTTCTGCTGCTTCACTCTCGTGCTCCACTGTAGGCTTGGATCCTCTCAATGAACGGCCACCTGTTTCTTTTACGAACAGAGTGACAACAAAGAGACCAATTACACATACACCGATCAAAAAGTAAGCAGGGAGCATATTTATGCCGGTTGCTTTCACAAGCCATGCGACCACAAGAGGTGTTGTACCACCAAAAATGGAGGTGGATACATTATAGGTAAGTGCCAATGAACCGTACCGGACCTCTGTAAAAAACAAGGATGGCAGTGCGGCCGGCAGTGTCCCCTGGAAGGCTGTGAATAAACAGCTTAACACCAATAGACCAATAAATGCTGCCACGCTTGAACCGGTATCCATCAGGTAAAATGCCGGAATGCTGAGAACGATTGTGCCGACTAATCCCGTTATGATCAGCCGGTTCCTGCCAATACGGTCAGCCCAGCGTCCCATGAGCAAAACACAGGGAATCATCGCGATCATGACAAACAGGATGAGCACAAGGCCTTTCATTTCTCCAAAACCAATCTGTTCTGATAAGTAGGATGGCATATACGTAAGAATCATATAGTTAATGGTGTTATAAAAGAAAACCACACCAATGCAGATGAGCAGAGACCGCCAGTGTTCTGTAAAAATCTTCTTCAGGGAGGCTTGATCCTTTCTTTCCTTGGTGGTTTCCTTCATTTCTTTAAATGCAGGCGTTTCCTCCAGATGTGAACGGAAATACAAGCCAATCATGCCTAATGGAGCTGCAATGAAAAATGGAATTCTCCAGCCCCATGCCAGCATGGTTTCAGATCCCAGCAGAAAAGTAAGCAATGTTACAAGGCCCGAGCCGGCAATAAAGCCGACAAGAGTGCCTACTTCAAGGAAGCTGGACATAAAGCTCCGCTTTTTATCAGGGGTGGATTCAGCAATAAACGTCATGGCACCAGCATACTCGCCGCCTGTGGAAAACCCCTGAACCAGGCGGGCAGCCAGCAGTAAAACCGGAGCGGCTGCACCAATAGTGGCATAACCGGGGATCAGGCCGATGCTCAAGGTGGCAACGGCCATCATGATCAGTGTGATAGCAAGGACTTTCTTTCGGCCTAAACGGTCACCCAGCATTCCAAAGACCAGACCGCCGATCGGCCGGGCAATAAATGCGACAGCGAACGTTGCAAAAGCATAGATCAACTGGGCAGAAGGATCGATTTCAGGGAAAAACACTTTGCCAATCGTTACTGCCAGATAGGAATAAATCCCAAAATCAAACCATTCCATGGCATTGCCGAGAGACGTTCCAAATATGGATTTCTTCGCTATTTTCGTATCTACAACCGTGATATCTTCCTTGGTCAGCTTATTGATTTGTCCTCTTTCCACACTGTACCTCCTCTTATTACCGTAATTTTGCCTCTTTCCAAAACCCTCTTTCACTTTTCAATTTGATAATTTGTAGCAAACAACTTTTGGCTCTGTCATCTCTTGGATCGCGAACTTGATGCCTTCCCTTCCAAGACCCGATTTTTTCACCCCGCCAAATGGCATAGCGTCAATCCGGTAATCACTGCTGTCATTGATCATGATGCCTCCGACTTCCATGTTGGCGATGGCTTTTTGGGCTTGATCCATATTCTTGGTAAAGATGCCTCCCTGCAGGCCATAGCTAACTGCATTCGCTTTTTCAATTGCCTCATCCACGTTCTCCACTTCAAAAAGAAGAACGACCGGACCAAAAATTTCTTCCCTGGCAATGGAGCAATGCTCAGGAACGTTTTTTAATACCGTTGGTGAATAGAAGGCACCCTTTCTTTCTCCGCCAGTCAGCAGCTCAGCACCTTTTTTAATGGCTTCATTTACGAGATTCTCTACACGAATGGCCTCTTTTTCTGTAATAAGAGGCCCCATATCTGTCAGCTCTGACAGCTTGTCACCCACACGGTACTGGTTGGTCTGTTGGACGAATTCTTCCTCAAATTTTTCCATCACACTCCTCTGGACGTAAATTCGCTGGACGCTCAAGCAATTTTGTCCTGCGGCCCAAAACGCTCCCGAAACTGTTGAATCCACGGCCTCTCCAAGATCTGCGTCCTCAAGGACAATAACAGGGGAATTGGAGCCAAGCTCCATGCTGATCTTTTTTAATCCCGCTTTCTTGACGATCTCTTCCCCCGCTTCTACACCGCCTGTAAATGAAATCATGCGGACCGCCGGGTGTGTGACCAATACATCGCCAATTTCGCTTCCATGCCCAGTAATCACGGACAGCACCTTGGGCGGAAGGCCGCTTTGTGAAAAAGCTTCGGCAAGCAGCAACGCACTGAGAGGCGTAACGGTAGCAGGTTTTACAATGATGGCATTTCCGGAAGCGATGGCAGGTCCCACTTTATGGGCCACCAGGTTCAAAGGATCATTAAACGGAGTGATCGCTCCGATGATGCCAATGGGAAACCGCTGATAGTAGCCCACACGGTTTTGGCTGCCTTCCATCTGGTCAAACGGAATCGTCTCACCATGGATACGTCTTGCCTCTTCGGCACTGATCCGGAGAGTCTGAATGCATCTTGCCGTCTCCTTTGCCGCTTCCCGGATGGTTTTCGAGCCTTCTTGAGCGATGATTGAAGCGTATTTTTCCTTGTTCGCTTCGATATAATCAGCCGCTCTGTGAATGACTGCCATCCGTTCGTATACCGGCATGGCGGCCGCGATCTTTGCTCCTTCTTTTGCCAGTTCGATACAGGACAGCATATCTTCCTTAGAAGCCGCGGGAACGGTATCAATCACTGTGTTATCCTGCGGGTCCCTTACCTCAATGACGTTTTCGCGATTTACCCAGGAGCCTCCTACAAACATCTTTTGGCCAGCAAGCTGAATGGTCATATTTTCCCGCCTTTCTCGTTTAGATGTTTACCAGTTTCCGTTCACGGTCTATGTTGATCAAATCAATGAGCAGAGAGAACCCCGTTTCCACTTTGCCTGCGCCGGCTCCGCTCAGGGTTACCGTACCTAACAGGTCACATTCATAAGCAATGGCATTTACCGCTCCCTTAATGGATGCGAGCGGATCCGTTATCTCCACCTTTTCAGGAGCAATGGAAGCGATGACTCTTCCGTTTTCCTTTCGTACCTTCGCAAGAAGCTTCCACCGCTTGCCCTGGGCCTTCGCCGTTTCAATATCATGCCGGGTAATATTCGTGATTCCTCTGCAGGAGATTTCTTCTACAGAAAGCGGCTCTTTCATGACATAGTTTGCAAGAATGGCAATCTTGTACCGCGCGTCAAATCCTTCCACATCGCTGGTCGGATCGGCTTCCGCATATCCAAGCGCCTGAGCTTCCTTCAGTGCTTCCTCATACGTAACGCCTTCATCCTCCATTTTTGTCAGGATATAGTTGGTCGTCCCGTTCAAAATGCCGCGGATTTCATAGATTTCATTTCCGGCAAGAGCAGCAATTGGCATGCGCAAGGATGGTGTCCCGCTCATCACCGTGCCTTCAAAACCCCAATGAACACCTTGCTTTTCAGCCAGCTGTGATAACTCCTGATAGGCCAGTGCGACCGGACCCTTGTTTGTCATCACCACATTCTTTTTGGCCAGAAAGGCAGTGCGGCAATGGTCAATCGCAGGCTGCCCGGTTTGGACATCGGTATAGGAAACCTCCACAATGGTATCCGCATTGGATTCCCGGATGGTCGTCAGGCTGTCCCATCCCGTTACAAGACCCGGTGAAGAAGGATAGTTCTCAAGATTTCCGGTTTCCTTGAGCACTTCAAGCGCGGTTTCTATATCAAGGCCTCTTGGGTGATAGATGGAACCTTTTTTAAAATCTGATATGGCGACAATTTCAGCTTCAAATTGTTCATTCATCTTTAACTGCTCTTTCTTATTTTTTAAAATTTCAGCCAGCCCCTGACCGACCGTCCCAAACCCGATAAATGCGAGTTTATGTGCCATGAATGTCGACCTCCACCTTTTTACGGTTTGGCAAAACTGCCTCGCCCTTTAAATAATTGATCGCTGTTTGTGCCAGGATTGCCGTACCCATCGGCAGGCACTCCTCATCAATGTCAAATATCGGGGTATGTAAATCCCTTTGCTCACCGCCAGGTTCAGCACATCCCAGAAAAAACAACGCACCCGGTACCCGTTCCGTTACGTATCCAAAATCCTCCCCGCCCATTCCGAAGGGCCCTCTTGTAATATTGATTTTTGGATACCACTGTTGAGCCGCCTCAATAAACCACTGGTTCACCGCCGGATCGTTTTTCAATGCCGGCTCGCCGCGGTCGATTCGAAAGGAATACTCTCCGCCGAGCGGTTCAACAATGGAAAACGCCCGCTGCAGTTCCACCGCCAGCTTATCCCGCACTTCCGGGGAATAGCTGCGCAAGGTGCCAGTTATGGAGACTTCGGTAGGAATGATGTTGCTTGCTGAACCCGCGTGTACCTCTCCAATACTGACAACAGCCGAATCCAATGCCGATAGCTTCCTTGCAACAATGCCATGAAGAGCCTGCAGCACCGGGCCCAGCATCCATATCGGGTCTGTGCCCTGCTCCGGGTAGGCCCCATGTCCGCCGGTCCCCTTAATTTTGCCTTGAAACACGTCGACATTGGCCATGCTGTACCCGTCGTTCACTTGCATGGAACCGACGGGCAGCCACGGACACATGTGAAGGGCAATAGCTGCATCCACCCCATCATACGCTCCGGCTCTGATCATATACGGAGAGCCGGATAGCCCGTTTTCATCGATACTTTCTTCTGCCGGCTGAAAAATAAATTTCACGGTTCCCTGTATATCACCGCGCTCGAACTGTTCCGAGAGCAATGAGGCCACGCCGAGGACAATCGAGGTATGCGCATCATGGCCACAGGCGTGCATCACCCCTTCGTTTCCGGAAGAGTAACTCACTTTGTTTTCCTCCGTAATCGGCAGGGCATCGATATCTGCCCTGATCGCGATCACGGGCCCTTCACCGTAAGAGAGTGTGCCCACTACCCCGGTAGCCCAGCCTATTCCCGTCTTGGTCTTCATTCCCGGCATCTGTCTCAAAGCATTAGCAATATAGCTTGACGTTTCAAACTCCTGAAAACTGAGTTCCGGCCTTTGATGAATCTGCCGCCGCCAGGTCATAAGCTTTTCTTTCATGCTTCCTATACTTTCCGGATGTTTCATAGATCACTCATCTCCTCAAACCCGGAAAATTTCCTTAAACTTTCAACCCGCTTTCCACATGCTGAAAGGCTTGTTCGAAATCGGCAATAATGTCCTCAATATCTTCAATGCCACAGGAGATCCGGATTAATCCTTCCGGGATGCCCATGGCTGCCCGCTCTTCCGGTGTACACTCCACATGGCTTGTGGTCCGTGCCGGCCCGACTGTTGTTTCCACAGCACCAAGGTTTGCCGCCCGGTTGGCATATTGCAATTTTGGAAGAAGGTCCCGTACCGTTTCCACTCCGCCTTTTACTGCAAAGCTGAGCATTCCGCCAAACCCTCTCATCTGCTTCTTCGCTATTTCATGGTTTTGATGGGTTTCAAGCCCAGGATAATAAACGCCCTCGACAAGTTCTTGTGTTTCAAGGAACTTGGCCAGTGCCATTGCGTTTTCACTTTGCTGGCGGACACGAAGCTTGAGAGTCTTCATTCCTCGCAGGATAAGATAGGCTGCCATCGGATCCATGGTCGCTCCGTTAATCTCACGGAAATGATAGATTTTTTCCACCAGTTCATCTGAACCGCATACAACACCTCCAAGTGCATCTGCATGTCCGCCAAGGAACTTGGTCGCACTGTGAATGACCAAATCTGCACCAAGAGCAAGTGGGTTTTGATTAATTGGCGTTCCAAACGTGTTATCCACCACCACGAGTGCTCCAGCTTCACGGCCGGCCTTCGCCATTCGTTCGATGTCAGTAATCTTCACGGTCGGATTGGTTGGAGTCTCGAGATAAAGAATGGAGCATCCTTTGGCTACTTCTTCTTCAATTTGCTCGTGGTTGCCCGTTTCACACAGAACCACTTCTACCTGCTGACGGGGGAGGAATTCAGTAAAAATTTT
The DNA here is from genome assembly GCF_004127935.1 of Fictibacillus sp. S7. Classification (NCBI taxonomy): domain Bacteria; kingdom Bacillati; phylum Bacillota; class Bacilli; order Caryophanales; family Fictibacillaceae; genus Fictibacillus; species Fictibacillus sp. S7. The sequence goes on from NZ_QJKL01000001.1 coordinate 1,899,349, forward strand.
ATTCGTTCCGCCGTATGTATCCTTGATGGACACAATTCGGTCCCCTGGTACAAGGAACGTGGACAGCGTGTTGCTGATCGCAGCCATTCCGGTTGAAAAACTTGTTGCGGCTTCCGCTCCCTCAAGAATCTTTACCTTATCTTCAAACGCCTGAACGGTGGGGTTCGTGTTCCTTCCGTAAATATGTCCCTTTTTCTTGCCGATGGCCACGTCATACCATTCATCCATATCGTCATAGCCATAGGCTACGCTTAACACTACAGGCACTTGAGTTGCCCCGTGCACCAAATAGTCTTTTTCCCCTGCCCAAACGGATTGTGTTCCTGCTTTTGCATTCTGTGTCATACGATGACTCCTCCTTTAGTTTTTTAGAGCTGGTTTTTTATTTTCAATTTTCAGGCCCAGTCCCCGGTTCACCATTTCCTGAAAAGCGAACAGAGCAATCGCCGTATCCTGAACACCCGTGCCTGTCAGATCACACACCGTAATCTGCTCATCATTTTGGCGTCCTGCAACCTTTCGTGAGGTAAGCTCACCGATTTCAGTGATCGACCTTGTTTCTGAAATCACGCCCTGAGAGAGCGCATGATGAAGCTCGCCCAGCCGCTCACATTGAGCGACCGTATCACAGACCAGAACATCCGCTTTCGCCAAAACATCTGCTTCAATCTCCTGTTTGTGCTCTGCGTCCGAACCCATCGCCGTGATATGGAGTCCGGGATGAAGCCACTCTGCTTTGATTACCGGTTCGCTTGCCGGTGTGGTTGTAATGACAAGATCGCTCTGGATGACGGCTTCTTTTGCACTTTCAGCCGCCTGAACTTCCACTCCAAGCTCTTCGGTCATTTCCTTCACATACGCTGCTACTCGATCCGGTGATCTTCCGTAGACGATCACCCGTTTAAAATTCCGAACCAACTGAAGCGCTTTTACCTGATACCGGGCCTGGCTGCCACAGCCAATCACACTGACGGTATGGATGTCCTCCTTTGCCATGTATTTCGATGCGATGGCCCCGGCGGCAGCCGTCCGAACGTCTGTGAGATATCCATTATCGAGCAACAGCGCCTCCGGAACTCCCGTAGTTGCACTAACGAGCATCATCAGACCGCTTCCGCTCGGCAGACCCAGCTGATAGTTGTTAAAAAAGCCGGAAGACACTTTGATCGCAAACTTGTCTTTGCCTTTGATATAGGCCGTTTTCACATCCACTTCACCATTGTGGTCATGAACATCCACCCGCATGATGGGAGGCATGACCGCTTTCTTTTCGGCGAGGCTTGAAAATCCGTCTTCCACCACCGATAGCGCTTCATGGTTAAGTGATATATGCTGCCTTAACTCTTGTTCTGTAAAAATGTACATCTGCAGCTCCCCTTTTAATTGAAGTTGGTTTCAAGGGCACCTTCTTTAATCACGAGCTGTCTTGGCAAGGATGCGAACGTTTCGCAGCCAGTTGCTGTTACCCGAAGGGCTTCGCTCGCTTCAAACCCATACTGGTCAAGCCAGATGCCCGGAATGAGATGGAACGTCATATTTGGCTGGAGGATCGTTTTGTCCCCTTTCCGGATACTCGCTGTATGCTCGCCCCAGTCAGGCGGATAGTTCAGCCCCATCGCATAACCGAGGCGTGATTCCTTCACGATCCCGCTTTTATGAATGGTCTTTCTCCACGTTTCTTCGATTTCTTCACAGGCAATGCCAGGCTTGATCATATCCAGGCACGCATTCAATCCCTCGACCACAATCCCGGAAAGACTTTGTAAGCGTTCAGACGGCTGTCCGATATTGACCGTTCTGGCAAGAGGTGAATGATACCGTTTGTAGCAGCCTGCCAGCTCCAGGATGACGGAGTCGCCTTTCTTATATCTGTCATCTGTCCAGGTCAGGTGGGGAGTGGATGTTTTTTCCCCTGATGGCAACAGGGGTACGATAGCTGGGTAATCGCCGCCGAATTCCTTGGTTCCTGTGATCTGGGTATGAAAAATCTTGGCCGCGACATCACATTCCCTTACGCCTTCGTTGATCATCCCGATTCCGTCCATCATGGCTTTTTCCACGATGGTTGCAGCCCGCTTCATATATTGAATTTCGGTATCGGATTTAATGAGGCGGATCCAATTGACGAGCAGCGTTGCATCCTTGAATTCAGCGTTCGGAAGTCCCTTTCTCAGCTGTTCATAGCATTTGGCAGTAAAATAGTAGTTGTCCATCTCTACGCCGACCGCGCGTTTGTCCTGTCCGATCTGCTTTAAAATATCAGCAACAAAATCCATCGGATGCTTCGTATCGGATTGAACGTAATCATCCGGATAAGGAATCAGGTTCTCATGATAAAGCCAGGATGTGGCTTTGGCTCCATTTGTATCCTGGTTCCGGCCGATCCAGATTGGCTGGTCTTCATCATCAATGACGATCAGCATTTGATGAACATAAAAGGACCATCCATCATAGCCGGACAAGTAATTCATATTTGCGGGATCCGTGATCAGCAGGACCTCGATTCCTTTTTCCACCATCCTTTGTTTCGTTTTCACAATTCTCTTCTGATATTCAGTTGTTCCGAATGACATCGGACCCACCCTCTCTAACGCAGTTATTATTTGAATTTTAAGAATAATTAATCTATGACTCTAGTATAGAAGAAAAGATGGTTTTCTCTCATCTGCAAAAATGTATGAAGTTTTTGTAAAAATTTTAGCCAAATTATCATATTACATAAAAAGAGACCGTCGACAGGATAGACAGTCCCCGCTCATTTATTTAACTCATTTTGGATAGTGCATAATCATAAGCTTCCAGCGTACGATTGATTTCGTTCTCGCCCCTTGTTTCCCATGCTGATGTTGTCCTGCTGGCCTCCAGTCATCTTCCTACGTTTTTCGATTCATTTGTAGGGCCGCTTCAATAAACTGGAAGATGTTTGGGAACAGTTTGATGTTTTTTACAAGAAGGAGGACGACTAAGAAAAAAAGACCTTTTCAGGGTCTTTTTTTCATTATGAATGAACCGGGGTTTCAGTTATGCCCAGTTTCCACGTTTTAATGCTGAGGTCGAGCAGAAATAAATCATCGGTATCGATGAGAGAAAGGCCTGTTAATGTTTCAACTTTGCGCAGTCTGTACAATAGAGACTGTCTGTGAAGGTTAAGCAGGCGGGCGGTTTGGCTGACGTTTCCGTGGCACTCGTTGTAGGTGCTGAAGGTGCCGATCAAATCCATGTTGCGCTGCTGATCATATTGGATGAGCGGTTCGATAGCAGAGACGATGATTTCTTTCATTTCCTTGTTTTGGGCCAGGGTCAACAGCACCCGGTCCACCTTTGTATTCTCATACAATACCCGGTGCCCGGCCCCTTTTTTCTTTCTGCCGATTTGCAGGGCCGTTTGTGCATGGTCAAAGCCTGTTTTGAATCCTGCGATTGTTTCTTGCGCCCCTCCAATTCCCCAAGAAATGACCACATCAGGCAGCAAATTCCGCAGCCGCCTTTCCACCAGGTCCAAAAAATGATGAGCAGGGTTTTCATTGTTTTTTGCCTGCACAAAAAGGGTTAATTTATCTCCCTGATAGGTCATCATTACTTCTTTCTCAAGCGACCCGGCAGCATAGTAAATTTCTTCCTCAATGTAGCGGATCATGCTGTCAAGCCAATGCTCGTACGAAAGGTCATACTGCTTTCTTTTTTTAAACAAGAGCTCCAGGTTCTCGGGATAACCCGCAATACAGACATAAGGAACCTTAAGATTAAATCCAAGCAGTTTGGCTCTGGACTCCTCTTGTTCATCAGAAGTAAATTCACCTTTGGCTAATTCCTGTATAAAATCGCTGCGAAGGCGCATTTCGGTTTCTTCTATGGCATTTTGGCGCGACAGCCAAAGCGCGATCGTGGTAGCCGAATGCTCAAGCACATTCACCCGGTATTGTGTTAAAAATTCTTCCAGCTCGCAATCATTTGGGAACAGTACAAATAAATATCCCTGGACATCTCCCGAAGCGTTCAGGATCGGCAGCCGCAAAATGGTCTCACCGCCGAGCTCAATCATTTGAAACTTTTGATACATGGGATCCTGTGGCAAAAGGGATGATGTTTTTTTTATGGAGATTCCATCCTTCAGGTTATAGTACTTCCATTTGTCATCCGGATCCCCCGCTTCCGTACGGTCCTGGATGATTCCTGCACAGTCGGTAATGACGATCGGGCAGCCGATCTGATTTTGAATATAATCGGAAATCTCCCTGAGGCTCGTTTCCTTGAGAATCAGCTGGAGGAGTTCCTGCTGGGCTTTTTCCGATTTCTCCCGTTCTTTATGCTGAATGTCGTTTAGCTCCCTCAGCACTTCTTCTATAATGGTGGAAAACCTGACTTCCCACGGGATTTCCATAATGATAAATTGATGCTTTTCAGCCAGCTCCACCACTTCTTTTGGAACGTCAAAGATATAACGCCCCAGTGCAATAATCAGTGCCGAGGCTTCGGAATGGATGATATCCTCCACAAACTTTTTAAATAATTGAACATCATGCCCGCAGCCGATGGCCGTACTAAGGACAACTTCGTTCTTACGCACAAAATTTTCCACCGGCATTTCAATGGCAGAAATCCACTGGACATACCGTTCTCTAAGATGGGAGCTCCCGGTACGCACCCTGGCATTTTCCATAATTTCCAAGCTTAACAGATCATTCACAGCTAACTTCAACCGCTCTCCCCCTCTGGCCGCAAGATTATTTTCTAAATATTCATATAGTTAACTATACCAAAACTTGCAGCAGGCGGGGAGCATTATGCAGGATTATACGTATTCAATATACGCTGAACAACAGTCAGATCCACATTATGGCCAGTGATAATAACGGCAATAGCTCCATCCTTATACTCAATATGATTTCCCAGCAACGCAGCAATTCCGGTCGCCGCTGCCCCCTCGAGGATCATTCGGTGATGGTCGATCATGAATGCCATACTCTGTGCGATTTCATCTTCAGGTATCAATACCGCCCGGTCCATATATTTCTGGACCATATCGAAGGTGTAACGGTTATCCATTCCAATGCCGCCGAGCAGGCTGTCGGCAAGCGTATCCTTTTCCGGCATCTTAATTGGTTTGCCCGCTCGTAAACTTTCATACATCACGGCTGATTCTACCATGGAAACGCCAGTGATCCCGATTGAAGGGTCATTCGTCTTCAGCGCCATACCGATTCCTGACAGCAGTCCTCCGCCTGAGAGAGGGACAACAACGTCCTTCAAAGCAGGGATATCCTCCAGCAGCTCGAGGCCGATGGTGCCCTGACCGGCAATGACCTCTGGATCATCAAAGGGCTCAATAACGGTTAACCCATGCTTCCTTTCCAGCACCAGACATCGTTCGCCCGCTTCATCCTGGCTCTCTCCGCAAAATTCAATGAAAGCTCCAAGCCTTTTCAATGAATCTACTTTTGCCTTTGGTACCCGGTTCGAGATGCAAACGGTCGCTTTAATTCCCAGCTTTTTAGCGACATAGGCCACTGCCATTCCATGATTTCCGGTGGAATACGTTGCTACACCCCGTTTTCTTTCCTCCTCAGTCAAGCTGAGGATTTTATTGGCCGCACCCCGTACCTTAAAAGCCCCTGTATCATGCACGGTCTCCAGTTTTAAATAGACCGGGCGGCCCACCTTTTCTGATAGAATAAAAGATTCAACAGCCGGTGTTTTGCTGATTATTGAACTCATCCTCTTTCTTGCTTCCCATACGTTTTGTATCGTCACATTCGTTTTTAGCTCTTTCATTTTTGTCCCTCCCTCTTAAAACCATCTCTACTTCGGATTATATAGTAACAATATTCTGTAATCTATTGTGAAAAGTGACTAGGAACAGGTAAAACTTTTACTACAGAATGATAAAAAACCGCCGGATTCCTCCAGCGGTTTCTTCCATTATTTTCATCGTCCATCCAGAACAATGGTACTGAGCGCAGGTACTTGAATGGTTTTGCCCATTACGATTCCAAGAGGTTTGTTCCCCGCGTCTTCGCCATTCGCCAGGACTCGCCATGGTCCGATCTTTGGAAGTGAGATCGTTTGAACGCTTGTGTTGGCGTTATAAACCACGACCAGATCCTTTGACCTGTCGTTGTTCGCATGGCCTTTCAGATCATAGGCAACTGTATTTTTTGGTGCGGGCAGAAACTTGAAATGACTGCGGATGTCAGCGGCCGTTCTCATCCGAAAGGCAGGATGGCCTTTTCGAAGCTTAATCAAGCCTTTCATATAGTCTACCTCTTTTCTGAAATCGGCACGGCGCTGCCAGTCGAGCTGGTTGACCGCATCAGGTGACTTGTAGCTGTTATGGTCGCCGCCTTTCGTTCTCATGAATTCCTGTCCGGCATGAAGGAAGGAGATACCTTGTGATGTCAGGATGATGGATGACGCGAGCTTATGCATCTTTTTCCGGGTATCCACCGAGCTTTCCGGATTTGTCAATTGAAGCTTGTCCCACAGGGTGTGGTTATCGTGAGCTTCGACATACGTGATCACCTGTTCCGGATCCTTATAGGTCGCCATCGTGCTCGAATAATCGATCCCTGCTTTAACCCCTTCCTTGATTGCCTCTTCGGTATCGGGTTTTCCGTTCACGAACCCTTTGTCGGTATCTTCAAATACGCTCCCCTTTAAGCTGTCACGGATTCCATCGTTAAAATGGGCGATGCCAGTCATTTTTCCGGCATTCTTTTGATTGGCTTTCAATGACGGATCAAGCGGAGTATTGAGGTCCCATCCTTCACCGAGCACGATGATCGATGGATCAATCTTATTCAATGCCTTTCTGACTTGATTCATCGTTTCTACATCATGAATACCCATCAGGTCGAATCGGAAGCCATCCAGATTGTATTCCTTGGCCCAGTAGCTGACGGATTCCACAATGAATTTCCTCATCATCTTGCGCTCTGAAGCCGTATCGTTTCCGACTCCGGTTCCGTTTGCCAGTGTTCCGTCATCGTTATACCGGAAGTAATAACCCGGCACGAGCTTTTGAAAATTCGATTCGTCTGCCGAGAACATATGGTTATACACAACATCCATAATCACCCTCAGGTTGTTGTGATGCAGGATGTTTACCATTTGCTTCATTTCTTTGATCCGCACAGCCGGCTTATAGGGATCTGTTGAGTAAGATCCTTCCGGTGCGTTATAGTTTTGTGGATCATAGCCCCAGTTAAACTGTGGCTGATCGAGCTTGGTTTCATCTACGGTTTTATAATCATAGATCGGCAAAAGCTGTACATGCGTGACTCCAAGATCCTTGATATGGTTCAATCCTGTTTTGACACCCTCTGGTCCTGTTGTGTTTTCCTCAGCAACTCCCAGGAACTTTCCTTTATGCTTGATTCCGCTTTTCGGATGCATGGAAAGGTCTCTGACGTGAAGTTCATAAATGATGGCATCTTCCGGAGTGAAAGCTTTCATCCGTTTATGGAAGTGCTTTGGATCGGTTTTATCCAAATTGATGACGGCTCCTTTTTGGCCGTTTACGGTTACCGCACGGGCATAGGGATCAACCGCCTCGCTCCATTGGTTGCCGATTTTCACCTTATACGTATAGATCAGCCCTTCATGATTGCCTTTTAGTGTTAATTTCCACGTTCCGCGTTTGCTTTTTTTCAAAGGCAGATCGGTTCCCTTTTCGTCCTGCCATGATTTGTACATAACAAGCTTTGCCTCACTGGCGGTTGGTGCCCAAAGCCGGAACTTTGTTTCTTTTTTGGAATAGCTGTTGCCCAAATCATCTCCACCATAAAAGAACTTATTGTCAAATTCCGGCGTGCGGACAACTTTGCCTGTTTGTACCTCTGCCTCTCCAAAGTTTTCTTTGGAAACCTTGTACACTTTAGTGAGATCCAAATCTTTGGAAGTGATGATCTTCACCTTGTTTGTAAAGTCTCCCCCTTGATTGTCAGCGGGAACAACTTGTTTGATGGATGCACAGCCGGTAAGGCTGATGCCATGCTCTTTTATATCAAACGGAAAATTCGTTTCAAATGTAATCTCACGAAAACCATCGATGGATGCCTTTACGATTTTCGGTGTACGGTCCACCAAATCTTTATCGTAATAAAGGCGCTCCTGTCCTTGAGCAATCCATACCTCGGCAGAACCGTCCTCCTTGAACTTTGTTACATAACGGTCGTTGAATTCTTTTTCGGCCCAATCATTGCCTGGTATGCTCTTTCTTACAATAAATCCAAGCTTATGAACATCCTTCAGGTTTTCCATTTGAATTGTAGCTACTTTGCCGAATGCATCATCCTTTGTAAACTGAACCGCTTTTCCTTCACCATTCTCTGGCCATGTCCATAGATTCCATCCGTCGTATTGATTGTCGTAACGGAAATAGTGCACTTTCACATTGAACTTTTCATAGGCAGGTAAGTCACGGTACTCGCCATCAGGCGGCTCGGTATACGTGTTGTCATCCCCTGACTTGACCCAGACTTCCCCTTCACCTCCAGCAATATCGATGAAACGGTCGCCTCCGTCTTTCTCCCAGCTGTCAGTGCGTACAATAAAGCCTACCTTTTTGTATGTACCATCGAGCTCAATTTCAGCCAGCTTTCCAAATTTGTCCTCCCCGGTAAACGGATAGGCTTTCCCTTCTCCGCCTTCAGGAAAAACCCATAAGTTCCAGTCCTTCGTATTTCCCTCTGATGGCTTGTAATGAATGGTTACTTTTGTTTTCCCTGATGAAGAATTCGTTTCTGCAAACGATTGCACAGAATGGAATGAAAAAAAGATTCCCATCAGCACTGTAAAAATGGAAACAAGAGAAATAAACCGCTTGATCTTGATCCCCTTCATATTCCCGTCCTCCCTTTAACATGAAAATTTTGGATTGCTATCACAACTTTACCACGATAAAGGAACAATTGAAAGCGTTTGCATAACAGATAGGTCAAAAGGCACAAAAAAACCGAAAAGAGAACATCAGCTTTTTTCAGCTTCTTCCTGCAGCTCTATTATTTTGTTTTGATAATAGCACACCTGATCGGGATAGATTCCCAATTCCTGTTTTCCTTTTTCACTTATGGAGTAGATACCCCGGGAAATTTTTTCAAACCATCCATAATAGTTTTTGCTTAAAATGGACAGCGTCTTGTCTCCCGTTCCCCACCCTCGCAGTGCCTTGGGGGTCAGCGGACCGAATTCCAGAAGCAGGCAGGCGATGTAAATGCAGGTTTCCATGTAGGCCGTGATCAGTTTGGTCTTGCTGCTTCCGCCGACATTGTAGTCCCCATTCCGGCCTTTGATTTCTTCGAGCAGCTTCGTCCGTCTCTTTTTATATCGCTGCTGGCTTTTCTTGCGGTCAAAGGCCCCGGGATTAAGAATGGTTTCCACCGTCGCGCCTTTTTTGGTAAAGGAAACATGCAGCAGCCCGAGTTCCAGCCTTTTGATTAAGTGCAAAACATCATGCCACTTTTTTGAATTCCTTTTATATTTGGGCTTTGGAACCGCTATATAAACAAAGTCGGTCAGCCGTTGCCGGTTTGTGGCCTGTACAAGCAGGTCCACGTTTAAGGTGAGCTTGAGTTCGACAATCACGAGATCGTCTTCTTTCATCATGGCGATATCGCAATGATGGACTTCACCGTACACTTCATATCCTTTTTCCATAAAATAGTCCCTAACAGGCATATACAGATCAGTTTCATAGCGTTTTTCTTTACTCGTCTTCATAACTACCTCGCTTTGGTGCCCATTATAATCGGTTCCCATATCTTTGGAAAGCTTTTTATCTCACCACTTTTCATTCCCTACATATTCTGTTAGTAATCACCGGGCGGCTGTCCATTGGCCCGGTACATGAATCGGAAGGGAGAGAAAAGATATGGGCGTTGAGCTAACAGCGCTTCATTGGATTTATGTCCTTTTTATCTTTTTCATCATCGGCTTTATGGTCGCAAGGAGAGATACAACCCTCATTTGCATTTTGGGGATTTTCTTGATTGCACTTACTGCTACAAGCTCTTTAAGCGCCTCGGTAAGCAGCATATTCAACAGCTTCGCCTATGCCATAACCGAGCTGCTCTCCACGATCCTCGTCATCTCAATCATTGTGGCCATGAGTAAAACACTAACTGTTACAGGGATTAATGATGTCATGATTTCGCCTTTTTCAAAGCTCATACGCTCGCCGGCCCTCGCGTATTGGACGATCGGCCTGCTCATGATGGTTATTTCCTTCTTCTTTTGGCCATCTCCCGCCGTTGCTTTGATGGGAGCCGTTCTGCTTCCGGTTGCCATCCGGGCCGGACTTCCTGCTCTCGGTGTGGCCATGGCCATGAACCTCTTCGGACACGGGATTGCATTGTCCGGCGACTTTGTCATTCAGGGCGCACCCAAACTGACGGCAGACGCTGCCGGCCTCCCCGTCAGCCAGGTCATCCATGCCAGTATCCCTCTGGTTATCGTCATGGGTGCTGTAACGACCGTTTGTGCCTTCTACTTTTTAAAGCGTGATTTAAAAAACGGCAAGCTCACAAGCGGCACAGGATTGGCCACGGTTGCCGCTTCCTCCAAGGAAAGCACTCTTCAAAATGGAGACCCTGCATTGCTTTCCTCCAGCCAAAAACGCTTTTTCGCGTTACTCGTTCCTGTTTTATTTGCCCTGGATGTTGTCGCCATGTATTTATTTCAACTACAGGGCGGCGATGCGACCGCACTGATCGGAGGAACCTCTGTTGTCATTCTGCTTCTCATCTCGATGGCAGGGCACAAAGGAAAAGGACTGGAGAAAACAACAAGCTATCTTATTGAAGGCTTTCAGTTCGGTTTTAAAGTCTTTGGTCCCGTTATCCCGATTGCTGCCTTCTTTTACCTGGGTGATGCCGGATTTAACACCATCATTGGGAACCTTCTGCCCAAACACTCTCACGGAATTGTGAACGACCTAGGTGTATCACTCGCATCAGTTGTTCCAATGACTAAGGAAATCGGTGCAGTCACTTTAACGGGTGTTGGGGCCATCACCGGTCTCGACGGCTCGGGCTTCTCCGGTATATCGCTTGCCGGGTCCATTGCTGCACTGTTTGCCCATGCTATTGGTGCTGGAGCGGCTACCTTGACCGCCCTCGGTCAAATCGCGGCCATTTGGGTTGGCGGAGGCACGCTGGTGCCATGGGCCCTGATTCCCGCAGCGGCTATCTGCGGAGTCGATCCTTTCGAACTTGCCAGAAGAAACCTGCTCCCTGTTGCGATTGGTCTCGTGGTGACCACTATTGTCGCCATGTTCTTGATCTGACTGTAAGAAGAAGGCTCCAAGAGTGGGTCTTCTTCTTTACATTTGCAAAACAAATTCCTGTTTCATTTCCATTTTCGCGCCAAATCCGTTATAATTCGCCCCAAGGGCAATTTTGAAAGGAGTGAAATAATGAAAAAGATTATTTCAATACTAATGATCGCAATGCTTGCCATCGCATTGACAGCTTGCGGTTCGGATGATAAAGACAAAAAGGCTTCAGATAGTAAAGACAAGGCAAAAACATCTCAAGCCGAAAATCAGAAAAAGCAAGAAGAGCAAATGAAAGAAATGCAGAAGAAAATGGATGCACAAAAAGTGGATGACAAGAAAGTAGTAGCCACGGTAAATGATGAGAAGATCATCGGCAAGGATTACAACATGGCGCTTTCTTCTTCACAAATGCAAATGCAGCAAATGGGACAAGACCCTTCCTCCAAAGACGCTGCAAAGCAAATTAAAGACCAGACGGTTGAAAGCCTGATTGGACAATCCCTTATCCTACAGGATGCAGAGAAAAAAGGATACAAAGCATCAGATAAAGAAGTGAACGATCAGTTGTCTCAAACCAAAAAGCAATATAAAGATGAAAAGAAATTCGCAGCCGCTCTTAAACAAGCGAACCTGAGCGAGTCAGATCTTAAGGGACAAATTGCGGACGGCATTGCTTCCCAAAAATATATTAAAAAAGAAGTTCCTGCTGACAAAGTGTCAGACAAGGAAATTCAGGATTACTACAACAAATATGCTAAGCAAAGCACAGGAAAAGATCAAAAAGCACCAAAACTAGAAGAAGTAAAACCTCAAATCAAACAGCAGCTTGAACAACAAAAGCAACAGGAAAAACTCGTTAAAAAAGTTCAAGATCTGAAAAAGAACGCCAAGATTAATGTGAAAATCTAACTGCACTACAAAAGGATGGCCTCCTGGAGGTCCATCCTTTTTTATGGTTTAAAATGAATAGCTGAATCTGAAGGATCCAACGGAGTTACAGTCCCCTGGTGAAAATAAAGCTGCCATCTCCCCTCCATGTGCTTCCATAAGGAACTCCTCAATGTGTTTCGGTCTTTTGTCCGGTTACGGATGATATACGTCGTTAATACGATGTCAGGCGCCAGCAGCCGAGCTTCAAAATTTAAAAGAGAAAAATCATCCACATCAAGATCTCCTGTCAAACAATCTTCTTTTCGTATGGGAGAACCGGTACTGCCGAATTCCATGAAATCATCGGCAAGCAGTTCATCCAGCTTTTCGAATGAAGTTCGAACATCGGGCCGCAAATGGCTCTCCTCCAGCTCTCTCATCTGTTCTTTCATCGCCTTTTCCATTTATCTCATCCCTTTTTTCCGTATTCCTTTAACCATTCTTCTTGTAAAAGGGTTGTCCTTTGCGCTTCCCCTCTATTTTTTTAACAAGAAATCCATCCTGTCCACATATAGTCTAAAGACAAGCTGATGGAGGTGGAACATTTGAAAATATGGTTTGTTCCGAGAAAATGGATTTTATTGTTTATTTTATGTATTTGTATCGGACTTGGCACGTGGTATGTTGTAAAGCCTGATGCTGTTGAAACGACGGGATCACCGGCCAATGCAAAGCGGCTGACCATTAACATGGTCACAGGGGAATTCAAATCTACGCTGGATAACGGAAAAGAGATTGAAGCCTACCGCTGGGATCCAGGGACGATTTATATCCCGCGTGATCAGCCGGTGACCTTGAGCATTTATGGTGTAAACGGCAAAGCACATCCTTTTTACATCGAGGGAACGAATGTGAAGGGCAACGTGGTAAAAGGCAAGGAAACGGTCCTGCATCTTCGCTTTAAAAAGGAGGGCATCTACCGGCTGATCTGTAAAACACACGCAGATATTTCCCACAACGGTCCCATGATTGCCTATCTGGCCGTTGATTGATTCAATGGAAAGCATTCGAAGCTGAATGCTTTCTTTTTTGTCATATTCCATTTATATACATTATATGGTAATCTATAACAAAAAAGAGGGAGGGCTTTTGTGACAGGGCGAACGAGAAAGAATTATGCTGTAGCAGGTTGTTATGTAATCGTTGCTCTTTTTATTGCGTATATCGTTGTTCAATATCTGGTCTTTGGGCCAAAACAGGCAGGGATTGTTTCGGGGAAACTTTCGATTCCCGGATTTCCTTACAGCACGTGGCAGGTCTTTTTCTTTGTACACATCGCCACTGGATCCATCGCCTTGCTTACAGGTCCCTTTCAATTCTTAAGGTCCAGCCGGAAGGTGATTTCTGTCCACAGAATCATGGGCAGAATCTATGGGATATCCATTTTCGTCAGTGTCCCGGCTGGCATTTATCTGGCGTTGTATGCCACAGGCGGTCTTGCCTCTTCGATCGGATTTATTGTTCTGGATGTGGCCTGGTTTATGACCGCTTTTGTCGGCTTGAAGCGAATCCGCGAAAAAAAGGTGACCAGCCATCAGGAATGGATGCTTCGCAGTTATGCTGTGACACTCGTTTTTGTGACATTCCGTGTTTTTCTTCCGCTGCTTACCCTGGCTGGCCTGCCTATCTCTTTATCGTTCCCACTGTCCATCTATTTTTCAATGGCGGTTAACCTCGGATGGGCGGAATGGCACCTTCGGAGAAAGAAAAGCCGGTCCATACAGCCAAACATTTCCGCATAAAAAATGAAGGAGAAAAACAGGTTTGTTTTTCTCCTTCATTCTATAGGTATTCTTTATACAACTGATTTACTTTTGCATAATAGTGGTTGGCATTTTTATAAGAAAACTTTGCCGAGTAATAAGCAGCCAGCTCTTCATACATTTCGATCAGATGCAGCCGGTCCTGCGTCTTTTCCAAAAATGGCAATGCTTCCTCTTCGATAAACTGCTGATAAGCTTCATCATGAATTTGATCATTTATTTTGAATTCCAGCGTCTTTAGCCGAAGATACGTTGGGGTTACTGCTTCATTATTGATTGCTTTGTATCCCTTTCGCACCCACAACATAGCTTCCTTACATCTATTTGTATGGTAATATATATCAGCAATGAGACAAATCGTATTACCTATATTTTCACCTTTCTTCTCTCGGAGACCTTTTTTTGAAACCGAAAGTGCTTCTTCATATTGCTCAGCCTGTAAATAGGAATGACCAAGATTATGCAGGACGGTTGACAACATGCCTTGTAAAGCTGGATTAAAGTGTGATGCATTTAGTGCTATAGTATAATGCGAATGAGCTGTTTCAAAATCCCTTAAACGGCTATAATTCATACCTTGTAGGATATGACAATCAATGCTGCGGGCAAAATTAGCATCTGCATTAAAAATTTCAAGCGCTGTTTTAATATAATATATCGATTGGGAAAAATATCCGAGTCTTGTACTAATATTTCCCATCAAATAAAATAATTCTTCATCTTGTATTCCAAGTTTCCTCGATAAAAGATAGGCTTGTTTAAAATAATCCAATGATGTTTTGTAATTATTTTGTAAATATTCATAATGTCCTGTAAACTGAATGGTGTAGTATTGAATTTCGGACGTCGATATTTTTCTTACTTCATTTAATTTGTCCAATAATCTTTTGGCATTCACCATATCATTAATAAAAATATAATAGCGAGCTGACATTGCCATGAATAGATTAATCAATCCTGTGTCATCCATATTCATGATACGCGATTGAAAATGATTAAACTTTTGGTCAGCCGCTTCTTTATTTCTATATTTTATGTCCTTATACCAGACATGCATTTCCTTCTTCAGGTTATTTATGGCTTCTTCACTAACATAAGAATATTCAATACCCAGACGCTCACATAACAATTCCAGAATTTCCGGACTTGGGGTTATGCTGTTGTTTTCAATTTTACTTAAATAAGAAACCGAGCAAATCCCTTCACAGGCTGCCTTTTGTGTTAATCCCTTTTTGATTCTGTAAAAGAATACCTTCTTGCCGTCGATCAATGGCTTCCCCCTTAAATTTTCAGAGCAGATAATATTTTCCTAGTAGAAATATTACCACAACTTATACCAAGCAGCCACTTCGCAAATCAAAACTATGTAAAAGAAGGCTACATTTTATTATGGGTTGGAATGGATAGCAGCTTTTGATAGCAGTTTAGTAGTTCATTTAGCTCATTTCCACGAGTAATCGTTTCTACACTTTGAAAACCCGTCTCCCTGGCTGAATGAATCATTTCATCACGCTTATGTTCAATTAATTCTATTAATTCTTGATTCAAAACCGGGCTCATGTCTTTCACTCCTAAATAATCGTTTCTCCCCCCATGATAAATCAAAATATACTCCATTAGTAGCAAAATTCGACATTTCCATGTTGAGAAAATAGAGCGAAAAACCCCCTCTTTTGAGGGTGATTTCACGGGAAGTTTCTCAACCAAATTAAAAAAGTCCTCCTAATTCCCTCTGCCTCCCATTCGGCGGTTGCTGCCTCCTGAAATTAAGAAATATTTAATCTCTCCTGCTTTGACCATCTTTTCAAGGCTTTGTGGCGTAAGTGCAGGATCACTTCCAGAAAAACCATTCCTGCTTGAACCACCGTTATGGATAGTTTAGAGAAGCAAGCTTAACTCTTCCTTAAGTTCGTAAAACAAAATAAAAACCCAGATTTCCGTTGAACGGATATCTGGGTTTAGTTAGGTTTCATATACAATTTCTCCTGAGAGGTGCAGGTTATAGCCTTTTAACTGGCTAACCTGGGTTTGAAATTCGTGTGAAGTGATGGTGTCCCTCACGAGCTTAAGGAGGTTTCGGTTGTCTTTTAGCACAACCAGATCGTATTGTTCCTGGATCATGGGAATAAAATCCACTTCAGCCATCTTGGCTACATTCTCAATTCCTACCCCGGCATCCGCCTGTCCGCCTGCAACGGCAGAGGCAATTGAAAAATGGCTGGTGTACTCGGTGTTGTATCCTGAAATATATTCACGGGATAGCCCGGCGAGCCTCAGCTGTTCATCCAGCAGCACCCGTGCACCCGCTCCCTTTTCACGGTTAACGATGGTTACACCCGGTTTGGCGAGATCACTCCAGGTTTTAATTCCAAGGGGATTCCCCTTTTTCACATAAATGCCGGCAGTTCTGCATACCAGGTTGATCAAGGCAAAAGGTTCGCTGATTAAAATGCGCTTCACATAAGGCACGTTATAGGTCCCGCTTTCACCATCAAATAAATGGACGCTCACAATATCGCACTGTCCCTGGTACATGGCCATTAAGCTGTTCAGACTGCCTGTATACCACCTTAAAGGAGACGTGCCAAGCTTCGGTTCTAAATGCTTGCCAAGAAAATCAAGCACCATATCCTGTCCGCTGATGACCAGCTGTTCTCTATTTAATGGAGGCTCCTGGCTTTTTTGTGGCTTCTGCACGGTCTTTGAGCTATTTTTATAGGTTTCAAGATCTTGGTCATCAATTCGCATTTGCCTGCCGACCCGATAAGCCGGCAGCTCGCCTTTTTTGATCAGATCATAGATGGTAAGCTTTGAAACTCTTAACCGGTCGGCTACTTCTTCTATGGTATATGATACTGGTTTATCCATACGATCCCTCCACGTTATTAGTGTATCTAATTTTAGGGAAAATGTATTCTCTTTCGCCTTAATATCTTAGTTATAACTAGTTATAACTAATTATAATAAGTTATAATAAACTTACTTTATTTGAAATGAGGGATATGGACTTGAAAAAAACGGTTTATCTCGTTCTCTTTCTTTTTTTATTTTCAATTTTGTCCGCTTGCGGAGAGAATCCGTCTAACGACAAAAACGCAAGCAGCAAGAAAACGACAGAGCTGACGATCTCTGCTGCCGCGAGCCTTAAAGATGCCCTGACTGACATACAGAAAACGTATGAAAAAGAGCATCCAAACGTTAAGCTCCGTTTCAATTTCGGAGCTTCCGGCACCCTTCAGCAGCAAATTTCTCAAGGTGCTCCTGCAGATTTATTCTTTTCCGCCGCAGAAGATAAGTTTGATGTGCTGGTGAAGGAAGGAATGATTAAAAAGAGCGAAGGCATCAACCTTGTCGGTAATGATGTTGTACTGGTTGTTCCGAAGGATTCAGAGGCAAAGATCTCGACATTCACCGATCTTTCGAAGTCTTCCATAAAAAAGATTTCCATTGGAACACCTGAAGCCGTGCCAGCCGGATCCTATGCCAAGGAATCCTTTAAAAACATGAGGCTCTGGAATACTCTACAGTCCAAGCTTGTGTATGCCAAAGATGTTCGCCAGGTTCTTTCCTATGTGGAAACCGGAAATGTTGATGCCGGGGTTGTATACAAAACAGATGCCCTGATCTCAAAGAAAGTACAAATTGTTGCTTCGGCTGATCCAAAGACCCACAGTCCAATCGTTTATCCCGTCGGCATCATTAAAGACACCAAACACAAAAAAGAAGCAAAAGCGTTTTACCAATACTTACAAAAACCTTCAACCGTAAAAACCTTGGAAGACTACGGCTTCAAAAAAAACAGCTGAGAACAAAAAGCAGTTCACGATGGGGTGAACTGCTTTTTGCGGTATACATAAAGTTTCTGTCCCTTCCATACACATAGAGGCAATAGGGATTTTCCTTTGAGAGGTGACGTCCGTGAATGTGAAAATTATCAACCGGATGCTAGCTGTTCATGAGTTCAATATCATAGGTGTGAGCATATCTTCTGTTTTACTGATCGGAGATGCTGAATCCATCTCCGCCGGATCCACCTTCGATACTCCCCCCACCTCTCTAGTGGTAGGCCCTCTTCTTGTGCCCATTCAGGGTACACTTGAGCCTGCCAGTCAGAGCACCGCACCTCCTGAAACAGGGGCGTCCGTTCCATTGACACCTGCTCCTCCTGCTGCAGCCCCTCCATCTGGAGGAACCGCCCCTCCTGCACCTTCTGCTGGCAGCGGAGGTGCACCTGCCCGAACGTAAAAAAGGTAAAAGCCGGTTTCCATAGTAGGAGACCAGCTTTTACCTTTTTCATTTTCAATTATTGGTTGCCCTGCTTGACCCACTGAGCTACGTTTACGGTACGTTTCGCCTGGTGCTTCACCGCACCCTGAACATCTTCAACCATATTGCCGCTCTGATCGACGGTAACACTTGTGCCGTAAGGATTTCCTCCGGCTCCATAGAGTACAGGATCTGTATATCCCGGTGTGGCCACAATCGCACCCCAATGATACATTGTGGTGTATAAAGCTAATATAGTGGCTTCCTGTCCGCCGTGTGGATTTTGAGCAGAAGTCATTGCACTGACTACCTTGTTAACCAGTTTACCCTGGAACCAAAGTCCGCCTGTCGTATCAAGAAACTGCTTAACTTGTGACGGAACGTTACCAAAACGGGTTGGAACACTGAAAATAATCGCATCCGCCCACTCTAAATCGCTTAACGATACTTCCGGAACATGTTTCGTTTCCTCGACATGAGCTTTCCAGGCAGCATTGGATTCAATTGCTTCAGGAGGAGCCAGTTCAGGAATCTTCAATACTTTGACCTCAGCACCTGTTTCTTTTCCACTTTCGGCAGCCCACTTCGCCAGTTGGTAGTTCGTTCCTGTCGAGCTGTAATAGATAACAGCCAAATTAATTGCAGCCATTCGTTTCATCTCCCTATTAAAGAGTACACTACTTTTCTTACTATCCTTAACATATCCTATAAAAAATAGTTTAAACCTCTATTTTTAGTTAATAAGTATTTGTAAGTATGTGCCTTTAATATATTTGGAAATGATTTTATGCCTTTTTCCCTGTTCTGAGAATGATCACCTGATTGATATCATAAAAGTCCGCCGTTGGCTTAATATAGGCGATGCTTGTCAGTCCATAAGGATCGGGCTTCACTTTAACAATGGTTCCGATATCGAGGTTCGGAGGCAATATTTCTCCCAGACCTGAAGTGACTACCTTTTCACCCTTTTTAAGATTCTTATTCAGAATGTCACGGACCATTAAATACTTATTGCTCGGGTCAAAGCCGTTCAGTATGCCGTTTACATTTTTTTTGCCTTGAATCGTCGCGGAAATACGGTATCTCTTATCTTTGCTGGATAGCAGTTTTACTTCAGAAAATGTAGGTTTAACCTGTGTGATCTTGCCGATCAATCCATCCTTGGTCACTACGGCCATGTTCTCCTGAACGTCATCATTGCTTCCCTTGTCAACAATAACCGTTTCATACCAGTTTGCCGGATCTGCATCCCGGTGCATCACACTCGCCTGCATAGGATTATATTGTTCCACTTCTTTCGTTTTATCTACAACAGCCTGAAGGTTTTTATTTTCCCGCTTTAACTCCAATTGCTGTACAGAAAGAGTTTCCTGTTCCTCCAGTTTGGCTTTTAACACATTATTTTCTTTTTCAATGGAAGCCATGTCTTTAACATTTTGGACAATACCTGAAACGGATCGCTGCCCCGGAATAGTAAGATTCGTAAAATAATAGAGCAGCATGACTGCCAAGACAGCGACACAAACCAACAGCAGTAAAAATCGCAAACTAAAAAATCTCATGAATGAAACTTCACCTTTCACATTTATCTGTCTATAAATCTCATAAACGAAAAACGCTCTTCACATACGTTATATCCTAGCGAAAACGCCGGGAAATTTCTCCATTATCGAATGATTTTACACACAACGTTCAAATTCCGCGGTAAAACTTCTACCATTGTACCATGAAATAAGAAAAATGGTGCCAGCCATCTTGGAAATTCGATGATCCGGCACCATTGCGTATGCTGACACTTTAATTTTCTTTTGATTTATGATGAAAAGGACACTTGCCTTCAATGGGTTTGACATCGTCGCCGATAAAATATTGCTTCCATTCTTTGTGTTCAGGATCTCCGTAATGGCTGATATTGGGATGTGTTGGCAGGTTGTCCCATTTCTCTACCCGTTCCCTTACCTTTTCCCGGGACATGATTCCTCCCTTTGACGTTCCTTCCAGCCCTTCAAAGATACGTCTGGGCTGAAATCCCAGCACAAGGCTGTTTCCAAGATCCCGCGTTTTTCTTTGTTTGTAGGCAGGTGCGTTTCCAAACACAAAGAATGGCTCTCCTGCAAACGTGAAGTTCCACAAATAGTGATCGGGATCGATGGGTTTATCCTCAGGCCAGGGAACATGATCCTCTTCATGCATATATTGAAGCAGGTTCCAGAAATACTCTCTATAGTAAGGAATGGACTTCTCTTCAGTTTCCGGCTCCACAAATACAAATAATCCGTGACGGATCAGTTTCGGTGCATCGAACAGTTCCATGAATTCTTCGACAGCGCCCGGCAGGTTGGACCAATCGTTCTGGCTGACATATGCGTAACGAAGCTCACCCTTTTTTTCGGCACTCATCCCGAAATAGCAGGGAAAGGTCTTGTCTGTTACCGTTTGATGAAAGTTCTTATACTCTTCAATCACCCATTTTGGCACGATTTCAGGTTTTGTCATATCGTCTTTCTCTAATAGGTATCGATTGGCTGTTTTCAACTTACCACTCCCAAGTAAAAATTTATTTATCGTTACACAGGAGTCGTTCCCTTATACCCAGTTAGTTAAACGGCAAGCATGCTAATTGGCATACCTTACCAGAGGCAATGTGCAGCAGCGGAAAGAGCCTCCGGATTTAATGATTTCCGATAAATCCACTTCAATGACTTCATAGCCTCTTTCCCGGAGCTGGCTGTTAACCTTCTTGTTAACGGGCAAACTGAATACCTTCTTATTCCCAATGGAAAGAACATTGGTGCCCATGGTAAACTGTTCTTCCTTGCTTACTTCAATGGTGTCGTACATTTTGGATAGAATGTTCAGTTCTTTTTCTTGAAAAGCAGGAGGGTAAATCAATGCTTTCCGGGGAGAAAGAATATTGAAGACACAGTCCAGATGCAGATACTTTTTATCAAAAGGAATGGCCATCATGTTTTTTTCCGGTAGATGGTTGCGTAATGTCTGGATGGAAATATCTGATGTCCGGCCGCTTACCCCGACAAACACATTGTCCCCGTCGGCGATTACGTCTCCGCCCTCAATTTTCGTATCAGGCAACGGCTGCATCGTTGCCTTTTGGGAAATGAGCCATTTCTTCAATATTTCTACTTCACCTTTTCTAATAGAGCTTTCCATCGTAGAGAGAAAAACAGTGGAATCTATGGTAAATCCGATATCACGGGTAAATACTTGTTCCGGATATTGATGATCTGGTGGCAATTCAACAACTTCCACACCTTGATTGCGAAGCGCGAGTACAAACTCTTTATGCTGTGCGGAGGCTAAGCTTCTGTTTATATTTTCTGCAGCATAATGCCGTTGGGTTTCATTGATAACCTCTGAGATGGACATGTACTGTGGTTCACATACAATGACACGGGCAAGGGAATCATATTCGCTTTGGCATCTGATGCTTTCTGTTGGCTTCAATGCGATAGACATGTGGTTCCTCCGATTCTGTAACGTTTCTTTTTTATTTCCCGTTGTATGCTTCGCTTTAAACATCAGACCAAAGAAAAGCAACTGTCAAAAGTGACAGCTGCTCTATTTCAGTTTATCTATTATTTTCTATCAGAGAACTTGTTTTTACAATGGATGCTATGATTGTATCCCAATCTGTACGATGCAGTTCATGGCCTGAGCCCTCAAGAGAAATCAATTGAGAATGAGGAATGGCCCTCGCAAGCGCCTTCCCGTGCTCAAAAGGAAGAGCAGGATCTTCCGTACCATGGATTACTACTGCCGGAACCGCAATCTCACCCATTCGGTCGTAAAATTCTTCTCCACCACCCAGCAGCGCATGATTGAACCTGCTTTGCAGCTGCCGTGCCCGGTTCATTTCTCTTCCTGCCAACCGGTACATCCGTTCTTTTTCAAAGGGCTTGGAGCCGGCCAGTGTTCTCCAGCCTCCTGCCAGATACGAAATAACCGCATCCCGGTCGGACCAGTCTAAGGAAGAACCCTTTCCATGGTGATCAAGAATTTTTTGATCCATTGGCGGAAGCTTTTCCTGTTCTGTTCCAAACACACTTGAAGCAATGAGCGTCAGTGATTGGACGCGCTCTGGATTCCGAACGGCAAGAATCTGACCGACCATTCCGCCCATGGACATGCCGACAACATGAGCTTTTTCCAAAGCATACGCGTCCAGCACGTGGATGGCATCATCAGCAAGGTCGGTAATGGTGTAATTGGACGTCCCCGGTTCATACACAACAGATTTGCCCAAATCACGGTGATCGTACCGGATAACATATCTTCCCTCCGCAGCCAATGCTGAGCAGAAATCTTCATCCCACCAATCAAGCGAGGACATGGCTCCCATGATCAGTAAAATGGGCGGATCCTCCGGATTTCCAACGTTTTCTGTACAAATAGCTATTCCATTACATGAAATTATTTTTTCCATCATAACGATCCCTCCGTACTTTTGGTATTCAACGCCGGGTCAATCAGGCGCAGAACTTTTACTCGTAACGGAGCAGCAGGTCTGCACCTATCATTATCTGACTCTCATCCATTTGATAATCATGACGTGGCAGCCTCCTTTTACTGAATACTAACGGGGAAATCCCCCTTTCACTATATCATGGTCTCCGGGAAAATAATCCAATTATTTCTTGCTTTTTTTTATTCTATGGTCAATTTTGAGATTACTCTTAAAGGTTAATCATAATCTCAAAAGAATAGATATAGGCGGGGCACTTTAAGAAGGATTTGGTTTTGGACGGGAGGGGTTTTTTTGATGGCTGATGAAATATTTGAGAATCCAAGACTCGCATCTATTTATGATCCTTTTGACTCTGACCGTTCTGATTTAGATGTTTACGAGTCTATGGTTAATGAATTTGATGCTCACACTGTACTTGATATCGGTTGCGGCACCGGAACGTTTGCCTGTCGTCTGGCAGTGAAAGGCATCAAGGTTATTGGACTGGACCCTGCTGAAGCTTCATTAAATGTGGCTAAAACAAAACAAGGTGCTGACCGTGTAAGATGGATTCATGGAAATGCCCTGGATCTCCCACACTTGAAGGTTGATCTTGTCACGATGACAGCTAATGTAGCTCAAGTCTTCCTTACTGATAAAGAGTGGAGTGAAACATTACTTGCCATCCGAGACACTTTGCATCAAAGTGGACGATTGGTGTTTGAAACAAGAAGGCCTGAGTCACAAGCATGGTTAGAATGGAATAAAGAAAAAACCTATCAGCGGTTGATTGTCCCTCACTGTGGCATTGTAAATGGATGGGCAGATGTTACTGAAGTTCGTGACTCCTTGGTGTCTTTTCGATGGACCTATGTTTTCGAAAGAGATGGTACGGTAATCACCTCTGATTCAACGTTGCGATTTAGAAGTCTTCAGGAAATAATCAAAACACTGAATGATGCAGGATTGTCTGTTGAAGATGTAAGAGAAGCTCCAGACCGCCAAGGACGAGAATACGTTTTTATAGCCCGATTAAATGAAAAATGAAGTCGATATGCAGGCATTTCACAAGATTTTTATTCTGAATTCAAAATACGAAAAGCACTGCAGTCGCAGTGCTTTCAAGTTTTCTTCTATAAAAAATACTCCCTATAATATATTGCCGTTGCAATGACCGAACAGATCGTATAACCAACTGCTGTATAAAAGGAAATACCGGGAGAAAAAGCCTTTTTCTCCTCTTCTCCTTTAATTCCTGTCTGCGCCTGTGCCTGAAGTCTCGCCGAGTTGGAGAAGAAACCTCCGCTTGACGTAAAAAATTTCAGTATGACGGCTGATGCCAAGCCTGTGATAAACGCCACATCAATAAATGAAACCTTTGCCGCCCATGAACAGACAAAATTGAGTACGATGATCCCAATTAACGTAACGATAAACGCGCTGATTGGTTTCTTCATTGTTTCGCCTCCGCATACCTCATATCTGATAACGTGACAGGCACGACAATAACATCATATCCTTCTTTTACTCCCGTGCAGCCTTCGAGCTGTATTGTGGAGTCACTGAAGGCTTTGCATTCATACGTTTTCGGTTCTCCAAGAGCAGGCACCGTATTTTTGTAAATGATTTGTTTTCCGTTGTATTCAAGTGTATTCTGGTACACCTTTTCTCCCAGGAAATAATGGATAGTGGTTTTAAAAGGCTTGCCCTGCTCTGCTTTTTTCTTGAGACGCAGCATGTACTCAAGATTCTTGGTTTTGCTGTCAGGAATCCACTTTTCATTTAAATACGACACTACTTCTCCCTTTTTAGTCGCCTGTTTCACAATTTGTTGTTGTTTCATCTCGGTTTTCGTTATCGTTTTTCCTGAAGAAGGGTCGAGTTTGCCGTTATGATCCGTCATGATGGAGGTCGATAAAAAGAAGAGCAAGGCGCAAACAGCCAGACTGACAGCCGTCATAACCTCTGGACGCCGGCGTTTTGTCCTTTTTTCCATCTTGATGCTTTTGTATCGCTGATGGACGATCCTCCGGTTACTTTTATCAAAACCATGGCCGTTAAAGACCGTGGTTTTCATATGATTCCGTAAATCTTTGAGCTCTTCCATTTTACTTCCCT
This sequence comes from Fictibacillus sp. S7, assembly GCF_004127935.1. Taxonomy (NCBI): domain Bacteria; kingdom Bacillati; phylum Bacillota; class Bacilli; order Caryophanales; family Fictibacillaceae; genus Fictibacillus; species Fictibacillus sp. S7. The sequence continues at coordinate 1,924,163 of NZ_QJKL01000001.1, forward strand.
CCTTTGATCGCATCTTTCAGCAGCAATCTCGCTTTCGTTAATCTGGATTTGATCGTACTTAGATTGGCATTAAGTGTATCGCTGATTTCCTGAAGGGTCAGTTCTTCATAATAGTATAAAAAAATAACTTCACGGTACTTTAATGGCAGTTTAAAAATGTGCCGATAGAGCATATTCTTCTCATCTCTGTATACGGTGATTTCCTCCACAGAAGAGGATGTTCCTTTTATGTACATTTGGATTTTATGCGTCACCATAGAATACCTGTGATGCGCGCTTTTAATATAATCCTTGCAGTGGTTGGCTGCGATCTTGTACAGCCATGTTTTCAGCTTGGCCTCCCCTTTAAACGTATCTGCCTTTTCATAGACCTTCAAAAAAACATCCTGCGCCAGGTCCTCGGCCAGATTCCATTCCTTCACATAGGTATAGCAAAGATACAGTACTTCGTTTCCATAGTCCTTCATGACTTGTTCCATCATTTCTTCCTGTGTCATTGCTGCTGTAAAGTCTGGCTTTCTATCAAATGACAGTATGTGCATAATTTCACTCCCTCTACCCCTCTCTATAACTATAGACGAAGAACACTTGGAAAAAGTTGATAATTTTAATAAATCCCACAAAAAAAAGGACCCTGATCAGGATCCTTACTTTTAAGAATGGCTTTTTACTTTTTCTGCTTCGGTTTCTTCGCTTTCCCAGCCTTTGCAGATATCCACCCATTCTTTGGCTGAGGCGTATGTAACCAATTCCTCACAGGTCAGCTCGATGGCAGAGTTTGAGCTGCCGCATGCCGGAAAGAGCGTTTTAAAGCGCTTCATGGATTCATCGAGATACACATCGAGATCATTTTTCAAACCGAAAGGACAAACTCCTCCGATCGCATGTCCGGTTTGTTCCAGGACCTCTTCTGGTGAAAGCATCCGGGCCTTGAATCCAAAATGCTGGCGGAACTTCTTGTTATCGATCTTGGCATCTCCTGCTGCCACAACAAGGATTGCCTGATCGCCCTCTCCCCTGAACGAAAGGGTTTTCGCAATCCGTGCAGGAATAACGCCTATCGTATCAGCCGCCTCTTGCACCGTTGCACTGGATGCGTCAAACTCCATTACGTCTTGTTCACGGTTGAATTGTTTGAAATGTCGTCTAACACTATCAATGGCCATTTCTATCATCCTTTCAAATAGATATTTCTAGCATCTTATGATTTTTATTAAAATATATCGAAAAAAGCGGATCAAGGCTTAAAGTGCTGCAGGACGGTCCCTTTCCCTCCGGATACCTCCACTTCTGCCCAGGCACCGTTAATTAATGTAACCTGCGGCGGCATATGTCCGCAGTCGATGTCATAGATGATCGGGATCTGCAGCTCTTTTGCGAGATCTTGATAAACATCTTCAACAGTGTAGCCGCCCACTGGTTCATTCGCAGCACTTCGGCCAAATAAGATTCCAGAGCACCCGTCAAACCAGCCGGCCAGCTTCATTTGCACCAATGAGCGTCGAAGATCGGCCGTATTCAGCTCACAATTTTCCAAATACCAAATCAATGGTTCGCCAGGAATATGTTCTTTCTTAAAACCTTCAACATGGCCAAATGGAGTGCCAACCAGATGACGGATGACATCAATACATCCCCCCAATAGACGACCTTTTATTTGTTCATTCTGACCGGATACCGTTTTCCATTCGGTCTTTTCTGTCAGATGATAGACATGAGAAGAAGGATTTTCGTGATCCCATTTTTCCTGATACTTCCTAGAGGAATGTTGCAGCACCGAATCACCTTCTGGTACGGACAATACCGTTTCCCACATCGCTGTTGTGGCATCCGTTTCTTCTCCCCTCAAATCGATCAGGTTTGTACCGTGTGCCGTTGCCATTCCTGTAGTTAAAGTAATCGCCAGCAGCAAAACACTTATGTCAGAATAACCGAGGATCCATTTTGGTTTTTTTATGGAATAATCTACAAAAGGCAGCATTTCGATCAACAGCTCCCCGCCCCAGGGAGGGATAATGATATCGATGTCCTGTCCTTTCATCATGTCATTGAATTCTGCGGCTCTTACTTTTGCATCCGCTGACTTTGCCTTATGCTGCGTCCATGGTGTTTTTCCGCAAACCACCTTGTAACCCTCTTTTTCCATTCTCTCCATTGCCTGATTCAGCAAAGGGTGAAGCTCGTCAGACAGACCTGAGGATGGGGCGGTAACACCAATTGTTGTCCCTTTTTCTAAAGACGGATAGGTAATCATGTGGTTTCCTCCTTTTAAAGGCTTTTATTCATGACCAGCCGGTTTTCGTTCACGTGGTATCCGTTTTTCTCATAAAACGTTTGGGCAAGCCCCTCTGATACGGTTAACAAATAAATACTCCGTACTCCTCTTCCTTTTAATTCATCTTCAAGGAGTTTTAACATTCTTGATCCATAGCCTTTTCCTTGAACCTCTGAGTTCACGCAGCATTCCGCGATATAGTACGTGAGTCCCTGAAAGGTTCTCTTGCTGTTGCCTGCAATGAATCCCACCAGCTCTTCTCCTTCATAATACATAAATCCGAAAAACTTCGGGGTATTCACAAGATCGCGCAGTCTTTCCCCTGCCGTTTCATTTGTCCAGCTCTCGTTCCAGGGTTCACGGTTGAACACCTGCTGATAAAGCGAAACACAGCGATCCACATTCTCATGGGTCATTAAAACAGTGGTGAGCGACACTTTGGTTCTTCCTTTCTCTTTCGCAATGCGAAATATTCCGTCTATTATAGCAAAAAAAACGGTCAAGTTGTTTAATTGAACCGCTACATTTTAAAGATATTCGACTCCCTTTTTTGAAGCATCCATTTTGGCAAAAGGCATAGCGGACATGGTTTTCACTACAAATACTGCAGAAAAAATACCTAGCAGCCCGCCTGTCACCACATCCACGGGGTAATGCACTCCAACCCAGACCCGGGAGAGAGCCACGCAGCACGCGATGAACATCCAGATCGCTCCTGTCTTCCTTTTGAATAGCAACAAAACCATACAGACGGAGAAAAAAATAATCGAGTGGTCGCTTGGAAAGGAGTTATCAATGGCGTGTTCAATCAACTGGTTCACATCCGGCAGTACGGAAAACGGCTGATGATGAGAATAGAACAGCCCTGCCAGCCTCCCGAAGATCTCTGCCACCAGACAGCTTACGATTGCGAAAACCACCATCACCCGATTGCGCTTGGAACGGGTCAAAACAAAACCGAATAACACGATTCCCAGAATATACAACACATACTCTGCCATAAACACCATAAAGGGATTTAAAGCAGACAAAGGATCCGCAAGCTGATTAATGCTTCGAAACGTCTCATTATTAAATTGAGTAAAATCCATTTAGTACCCCCTGTAATTTTTTAAAATATCCTTTTTCTTTTTTCTCTTTCTAATTTATAAGAAAAGTGTGTGATTCGACATCGAGACAACTTACAACTTTCTCACAATGTTGTAAGGTCCTCTTTCCAACTATTTAGATACATCCGCATATCGGCCATTTGTTACCTTCATTAAATTTTGAGGAGAAAATTCTACTTGATGACCGATTTTTCCCGCGCTTACAATGACCGTTTCCAGCTCGGCTGCTTGCTCTTCTACAATTGTGGAATAGAGCTTTTTCATCCCGATCGGTGAACAGCCGCCACGAACATATCCTGTGACAGGAAGCAGGTCTTTAACCGCCAGCATCTCTACTTTTTTCTCGCCAGCTGCCTTTGCTGCTTTTTTCAAATCCAGCTCCGCTTCCACTGGGATTACAAAAACGTAATATTCTTTTCCTGCCCCTTGTGCGACCAGTGTCTTGTAAACGGTTCCCGGCTCTCTTCCGATTTTGCGGGCGACAGACACACCATCTATTTTTCCATCATCCGTACTGTAATTCATTGATTCATAGTCGATTTTTTCCTTGTCCAGAATTCTCATCGCATTCGTTTTTACTTTTTTCATAAAAATCTCCTCCACTTGCTTGTATTCTGCCATTATAATGTACGGCTTACTTGGGTGCCGTTCCTGTTTATACACCTGCACGTTCGTAAATCACCCTAAAAGAAAAGCACCTCGAAATTTTAGACGCTGTCTAAAATTTGTGGTGCAGTACACGAGCTTGGCTGTTACTTTACCTTTTTGGATAAATCAATTAATGAAATATGTTTGATACTGTATGCAATCAAAGATATAGCAGTTGATGTGAGCGCAGCCACACCTATGACAGTAAGTATTCCATATTTATAGTAACCACCAAATATTAACATGAAAATTAATGTATATCCAAACCATTTAGAAGAAAAAATGGCTCTTGCAAAATTCATAATGAAGTCCCCCTAAGCGTACTTCTTTAGTAATCGAGCTGGATTTGTTTATTATTGCTCTTCACATTCATCAATAACCATGGTATACTAATTTTTGCGATGAGCTTATTTTGCATAAGACGAGATTGACCCGCCGATTTTAGGCAATGCACAATGTGGAGTGCTGTCTCTCGCCGCAAAACGCCAAAAAGACGTTCTTTTAGGACGTCTTTTTTCTATTTCATAATCCCTTTAAACCACTATGACTTAAATGGCATTCCCTTTTAGTGACACCTTCTGGACTACCCGCCATAATTCTTCTACTTTAACACCTTCTTTTTTAAGTTCGATAACATCCTCTTTCAGCTTTGCTTTATTTAACAATGCAGGTACATATTCTTTCACAAACTTCCCGCTGCTTTCATGCTCCCAGCTTGTCCATACTAAACAATTGTGCTTTCTTTTCCAGAATGAATCAAAAAGCCCGGCATTCCCTGCCAGGCTCCTCAACTTTCATTACTGAATATCATTTTTGTATTCCATATAAACCGCATGGGTCACGAGGAAGTCTTCGATGCCGTGCTTGCCGTCCGCACCACCCAGTCCCGACTTTCTCTGGCCGGCATGATAGCCCTGAATCGCTTCAAAGTTTTCACGATTCACGAATGTTTCTCCATATTTTAATTCATTGGCTGCTCTCATCGCTTCATGCACGTTCTCTGTATAGATGGAAGATGACAATCCATACTCTGAATCATTGGCCCATTCAATGGCCGGGTCAAGAGTGTTGTATGTTACGACCGGCAAAACAGGTCCAAAAATCTCCTGCTGGATAATTTTCATCTCCTGAGTGACGTTCGTAATAACTGTCGGTTCATAAAAGAACCCCTTATCCATATCGGCACGCTTGCCGCCCGTTGCCACCTTGGCTCCACTGCTCACGGCACTCTCCACCATTTCATGAACGGTTTCCAATCTGTCCTGGCTGACAAGCGGTCCCATTTCTGTACGATCTTCTGATGCCTTGCCAACCGTGGTATCTCTCATTGCGTTAACCATTTTATCAACAAACGCATCAGCCACACTTTCATGAACATAGACTCGTTCTGCGTTCGTACAAGCCTGCCCGGCGTTCGTGATTCTTGAAGTCTTGATCTTGTCCACAGCCAAATCAAGATCTGCATGCTGAGTTACGATAGCCGGGGCTTTGCCGCCAAGCTCAAGGTTTACCTTCGTAATATTTTTTGAGGCAGCTTCCATAACTTTTGACCCGGCACCAATACTGCCTGTCATCGTCACGATGCCTACTTTCGGATGGGAGGCCATCGCATTTCCGATCACCGATCCTTTACCGGTAACCAAATTGTAAACACCGGCCGGAATCTCCTCTTTCATGCTGTCGATGAGCTTAGTAAACTCGACTGCCGTGTTCGGGGTTTGCTGGCTCGGTTTCAAGACAATGGAGCATCCCGTAATGAGTGCGGTCGAAACCTTCCTTGCCAAAATAAACACTGGAAAGTTCCATGGAACAATACCGGCCACGACACCAATTGGCTTGCGGTAGATCAATATATTTTCATTTGGCCGGTCGCTGGGGATTATTTCCCCTTCAATGCGGCGCGCCCATTCAGACATATAGTGGAAATACTCAATCGCTGTATCGACCTCCATGCTGGCCGCAACGTACGGTTTGCCTTGTTCTTCAGACAACAGCTGAATGAAGGTTTCTCTTTTCTCCTGAATCAAATCCCCCAGCTTTCGGACTGCTTTTCCGCGCTTGAAACTCGGAACCTTTTCCCATTGCTTTTGCGCTTCAAACGCAGCGTTTATTGCTTTATCAACATCTTCTTTCGTCCCGTTATAAATAGAAGATACCACCTCTTCGGTTGACGGGTTTAGGATATCGATTGTCTCATTGGATGTGGAAGGTACATATTCACCATTAATGTAAAGCTTATGTGGTTGCACTAAAAAATCCTCCCTTACTTCTTTTAAGTACATCCGTTATCTTCCACATTTTAGATATCATGAAACATGAGGGGTGGTTTGAAATATCCACTGTCAGGCATGTCCTGTCCATCAACCCGCATAGAATTAGTGAAGGGACAAGAAGGAGTGGCGGGAATGAAGGATTGGGTGATATTTATTCATTTTATCGTATTGGGATTAAGCTTGGCCGCACCGGTCGGGCCGATGAATATTGAAGTCATGAGACGGGGATTAACGGAAGGGTTTCTAGCCTCCTGGTGTGTGGGACTCGGCGGATTGACAGGAGATGTACTGTTGCTTTTAGGCATTAACTTTGGCTTGGGGGATTTAATGCAAATATCAGGTGTGCAGATCAGTATGTATCTAATCGGAATCGTTCTTTTAACGCTATTATGCTGGCAAAGCTTCAGTCATGCTTTTCAAAAAAAAGAAAGCGAATATACAGTTTCTCAAGAAATCAGCCCAAAAGGCGCCTATATGACAGGGTTCATGATTTCCATTGCCAATCCGATCAGCTTAATTTTTTGGTTTGGAGTATTCGGTACTTCCCTGCATGTACTCACTGCTACCCATTCAGTTGCTTTTTCTGTACTCTGCAGCATTGCGATACTACTGGGCTTATTTTTATGGAACCTTAATCTGGTGTTCACCGTTCATTTTTCCAAAAAGCTGATGAGCGTGAACGTGATGAGAACCATCATGATTTTGGCTGGAATGTGTCTTTTGGGTTTCGCTTGCCATTTTTCCTATCAATTATATAATTTAATCCTATGAATTTATTCGCAGTAGGAGGATTGTTATGGGAAATGTATGGGATGCTGAGGTCGTCGTTACCCCCTTGCTCGCCAAACAGCTCATCGAAGCTCAGTTTCCACAATTATCGCCAGCCCGTGTGGCTGAGCTTGGCAAAGGATTTGACAATACAGTCTATGCCGTAAACGACCAATATGTCTTTCGGTTTCCGCGCCGCTCCATTGCCGTTCCGCTTTTGAAAACAGAAAACGCCTTGCTTCCACTACTGGCAGAGCTATTGCCTATTCCCATTGCCACTCCTTGCTTTTTTGGACGTCCGGAACCCAATCTGTTTCCCTGGGCGTTTACAGGCTATCATCTTCTTCCCGGACACCCGCCAGGGAATTTATCTTATGAACAGCGGGTGAAATCAGCGGCTCACCTTGCAACCTTTCTAGGTGTGCTTCACTCTTATCCTGTTGAAAAAGCATTAAAAACAGGTGTGCCCTTTGATGAACTGGACCGGCTGAATGTTCACAAACGAAAGCCAAGGCTGCTTGAGTTTTTAGAGAAAATAAGATCGCTTGGTTTGTACAATGAGGTTGATGAGTTAATACGAATCGCCTTACGCACCTCTACTCATGACATTAGCGGACAAACCCTCCTTGTCCATGGGGATCTGCATATCCGCAACATGATCGTTAATAATGAAGGCCTGATAGCTGGTATTATTGATTGGGGCGACGTTCATGTGGGCCATCCCGCTGTAGATTTGTCCATCGTTTACAGCTTTCTTCCTTCAGAGGGCCGGGATTGCTTTTATCAAATTTACGGTGAAGTCACTTCCGAGACCAAAGAACTTGCCCGGTTTAAAGCTCTTTACACCACAGCTTTTCTCCTGCTTTATGCTCATGACATGAAAGATTCGCACCTGCAAAAAGCTGCTGCTCAAAGCTTCGACCTTCTTCGAAGCTGAGCGGCAGCTTTTCTTTTATAGTGGAAACCGCAGGATAACAGTCGTTCCCCGTCCTTCTTCACTTTTCAGGTCAATGGTCCCCTCATGAATCTGCATAATTTTCCTGGATACCATCAGCCCAAGACCAATTCCCTTTTCTTTATTGGAATAAAAGGGTTCTCCAACCCGGTCAAGACGCTCAGCCGGCATGCCCTGGCCATTATCTCTGATGGTGATATTCACCTGATGTTCATCCGCAAAGGAAGATATCCAAAGCTTACCGCCATTCGTCATGGCGTCTGAAGCATTTTTGAACAAATTTAAGATGAGCTGTCGAATGTGTTTTTCATCGCATTTGATAAATGGAAGATCAACATTCAGGTCTGGAATTATTGAAATGTTTTGCAGAAAGGGCTCATTCTTCATTTGTCTCAGCAAGTCTTTCAATATAAGCGCTATATTTTTCTTTACAAGTTTTATTTCATGGTGCGGCTTTGCAAGGATTAAAAATTCATGAAGAACTTGCTCAATCGTTTCCAGCTCAGACATGATAATTTCTTCATACGGGATATTCACCTTATGCTGGTTCATTTGCAGAAACCCTTTAATCGTCGTTAAAGGGTTTCTAATTTCGTGCGCAACCCCGGCAGCCAACTGACTGACAATCTCAAATTTCTCTGCTTTTTGAATCTGTTGTTCATTTTCTTTCAGGTCGGTGATATCCTCCCAGATGCTGACGTTTTTGAAAACCTTATCTTTTACCGGAAATACAGGATATCGCCGCCAGCGGATCCAGCGCTGTCCTCTTTTGGGATGGTTCAGCCGGTAGTCAATGTTAATAATCGTTTCCGGACGTTTTTCGCCGGTAGAGCGTACAGCTTCCTGATCCTCCGGATGAATGCATTGCAAGGCGAGCACCGGGTTATTCAGAATCTCAGCTAAGGGCCTGCCTAAAATATCTTCTCCGCCAGCGCTGAGAAAATAGATTTTGGAGAAGTCCGGTGAATGGATGCAAAAGCTCTCCTTAGCATTCTCCGTTATTTCACGGAGAATTTCCTGGCTTTCCTGCAGTCTCTGGAGAACGTTCTGAAGCTCGGTGTAGTCTTTTAAAAACACGGCAACACCGTTGTCCGTTGGATAGGTCCGAATATCAAAATATTTGTCCAATGTATCTGAATACACTTGAAATTTGCATGGAACTTGTTGTTCGATGGTTTTTTTGAAATGCTCTTTAAAAGGGTGCTGCAGAACAACCGGGAAAGCATCCGATATTACCTTGCCCAGCAGCTCTTCCGCAGGAATTTTCCACATTTTCTGAAGCGGTTTGTTCATGTATGTGAATCGTAATTCCTCATCCAATGTATAAAAGCCATCCGTGATGCTTTCAAGAATCGTTTCACACCGTTTATTGGCTTCCTTCAATTCCGCTGTTTTTCTTACCAATTCCCACTCGATCTGTTTACGCTTGGAGATATCTCTTGTTACCGCACTTAAGGCAATTACATTGCCATTTTCATCTTTAACCGGAGAAATAGTAACGCTTACATTTAGCAACTCTCTATTCTTTTTAAGTCTCTGTGTTTCAAGATTTGCAATTTTTTGGCCGGTTTTGGCCACTTCCAGATAATGAAGGAAACTGGGATACAACAACGGGGGCATGTTAGGCAATGTCCGTCCAATCATTTCATCCTGTGACCAGCCAAACAATTCTTCAAAAGCTGGATTTATAGCCAGTACATTGGTTTCAAGATCGATCATAACCGCAGGGTCCGCTTGCTTTTCGATGACGGATTTGTGGAGTTCAAGCGCGGCTTTTCCATCACTAATCGGCGAGAGAATACCTTTTAAATACAACAATTGATTATTAACGATGGTTCCATGGGTCCATTTCACATGTCTGATATCCCCTGTTTTGCCCATAACCTTGCAATCAAAATGGGCGTATTCCGAAGTACGGAGCCCACTGCTCCAGCGTGTAAATTGCTCATGCAGTTCAGGTGGAAAAAAACTGATTAATGGCCGGTGAAGGATCTCCTGTTGTTCATAGCCAGTGAGGTTATTCCAAGCTGAGTTCGTATGTTGGATCATGCCTTGTTCATTGCAAACAATATATATTTCTTCGGATACTTGAAAAAACCATTCTGCATTCAACCTTATCCCTCCCTTTCTTCTAATCATGAACCACAAATCAAAAAAATTCATCCTCTATTTTTTTACAATTAAACCTCCCCATTTTCTGTATCGACCAAACCTTTGAGGTGTCAATTCTATTAAAAAAAGGAAATCTTGTCAGATTTCCTTCTCGCTCAAAGCATCTTCTTTCTTTTTCATCTCCATATGTTCCACATGGGCAGCTCCCCATTGGTGCATGGCATCCATGACGGTCTCCAGACTTTTTCCGTATTCCGTAATCGAATATTCCACTTTTGGAGGGATCTGCGGATAAACTTTTCGCTGGACAATATCCTGCTCTTCCAGTTCACGCAGGTGAAGAGTAAGCATTCGCTGAGTGATATCAGGCATTAATCTTCTGAGTTCATTAAAACGCAACACATCTCCATTCAGCAGATGTTGTATAATAATCGGTTTCCACTTTCCAACAATCATATCCAATGCCACAACGACCTGGCATTGCTCGGGATTTTTCTTCATCCTTGCTGCCTCCACTTTTACAGTACCTTTTTTTATACTATAACACATAAATGTGCCTACTTCACAAATTCAATCCTAAGCGTGATAATAACACATGCACATGTTCTGTGTTGTAAATTTACAAGAAAAGGTGGAAATAACAATGGCAAAAGTATTATATATCACTGCCCACCCTCATGATGAGGCTCAATCCTTTAGCATGGCTGCCGGAAAGGCATTTATCGAAGAATATAAAAATCTGAATGCTGAGGATGAGATCGTTCATATCGATCTTTATAAAGAAAATATCCCGCAAATCGATGCGGATGTATTCAGCGGCTGGGGAAAATTGCAAAGCGGTAAAGGCTTTGAAGAACTATCTGCAAGTGAAAAGGAAAAAGTGGAACGTTTGGGTCAGCTTAGCGAACAATTCGTTGCAGCAGACAAATATGTATTCGTAACACCGCTTTGGAACTTCTCATTCCCGCCTGTAATGAAAGCATATCTTGATTCCGTTGCAGTTGCAGGAAAAACATTCAAGTATACAGAGCTTGGCCCTGTAGGTCTTCTAACCGACAAAAAAGCCATTCACATTCAAGCTCGCGGCGGCATTTACTCTGAAGGCCCTGCAGCAGAACTAGAAATGGGGCACCGTTACCTTGGCATCATGATGAACTTCTTCGGTGTTCCTTCTTTCGATGGCGTATTTATCGAAGGACAAGCAGCCATGCCTGAAAAAGCACAAGAAATCAAAGAAAACGGCGTTGCACGCGCTAAGGATGCAGCACATACTTTCTAATAATTATAAAACAAAAAAGGCAGATCTTTTACAAAGATCTGCCTTTTTTGTTTACCTAAAAAAGAACAGGATCAAAAGCCTCTTTCAAATAGCTGTTGATCAGGGGAATTGTAAATTCTTTGTTATACCGTTCAGAGGCCACACACCTTCCATCCCACTGAAGTGTATCCAGCTTGGTCTCGCTATCTTCGTTTTTTAACTGGATATAAATGATTCCATTGGGTGACCGTTCAAAGCAGAGAACACTTTGTTTAATCATGATTTGGGCAAAGATGCCGGGGACTGCTTCGTTAATCACAATGTTAATTTCATCCGTTTTTTCTTCTACAGATCGTAATTTAAATTTCATGTCACCAAAAAAGACGTTAATGGAATGCTGGGCTTTATCAATATGTACACGCGCTTTATGATCCAATATGTACATTTCCTTTACCTTTTGAATGAGTTTTTCTGAGTATGACATACATCGCACCTGCCTTTTTCTATTCAAGCAATACATTCGATAATCATGCAAAATTTTCCTTCCTGTTTCTGTCTATTTTTCTGTTTTTGCGTCATTTCATGTCTATGTTATATCTCTCCCTTAAAAAGGGCAGACTACAATGAGTTTTGAACGAATCCTAAGCACATTGTTTTATCGCACCATTCGGATTGTGTTACCATGATTTTGATTTTAATTCTTAAACCACAGGAGGAGTCTTGTCCATGCCACATCTTTTTTCTCCACTAACCATTAAGGATATTACACTTCGAAACCGCATTGGTGTCTCACCTATGTGCCAATATAGTGCCGAAGACGGAGTACCGAATGATTGGCACTTCGTACACTTGGGATCACGTGCAGTCGGTGGAGCCGGCCTGGTGATCGTGGAAGCTACCGCTGTAGAACCAAGAGGGCGCATCTCACCCGAAGACCTGGGGATCTATACGGATCGGCATATCGAACCCTTTAAACGCATCACTGCTTTTTTGAAAGAGCATGGTGCCGTACCAGGAATCCAGCTCGCCCATGCTGGACGAAAAGCATCCACCTACAGCCCATGGAAGGAAAAAGAAGCACCGGCTGCCGGAGTTCCAAATGATCAGGGCGGCTGGGATGTGGTCGGACCGAGTGCCATCCCATTTAATGACGGATACAAAGAACCGAAAGAACTGAGCGTGGAAGAAATCAAGGAAATTCAGGAGAACTTCCGACAGGCCACCATCAGGGCGCGTGAAGCCGGCTTTGAGTGGATGGAATTCCATGGTGCACACGGATATCTGGCTCACAGCTTTTTCTCCCCGCTTTCCAATAAGCGTACAGATGAATATGGCGGAAGCTTTGACAACCGCATCCGCTTTGTATTGGAAACCGTTCGTGTGATGCGCCAAGAATGGCCCGAAAATCTTCCGTTTACTGTCCGTATTTCAGCTACCGACTGGGTAGACGACGGATGGACACTGGAAGAATCCATTGAACTCTCCAAACGCCTCAAACAAGAAGGTGTAGACCTTATCGATTGCAGCTCTGGCGGTAATGTTCCAAAAGCGCCGATCCCCGTCGGTGCCGGTTACCAAAACCTTTTTGCAGAAAAAATCCGCCAGCAAGCGGATATTGCAACTGCGGCAGTAGGTATGATCACACAAGGCATGCAGGCAGACGAAATCATCCGCAATGAAAAAGCAGATCTTGTTCTTTTGGCCCGCGAGCTTCTCCGTGATCCATACTGGCCGCTTCGTGCTGCGGAAACGGTGCATAAGAAAAATGAACTTCATATTCCTCCTCAATATGAGCGGGGATGGTAAAAAAATCAGGGTAAGGATGCTGCTGCATCCTTGCCCTTTTTTGATTGCCTGGGAAAATCTTCTCTTCATGGTTATGGCCCAACCTTCTTTTTTATATATTAAAAAAGAACGATATGGAGGTGATACGGTGGCTGTTGTGCAAGCCAGTAATTCAGATATTAATCTTCTCGCCCGTTTGCTCAGAGCTGAAGGTGAAGGTGAAGGAGTTCGCGGGATGCAGCTGATTGGCAACGTTGGAATCAACCGAATCCGGGCCAATTGTTCCGACTTTAAAGGCCTCAGAACCATCCCCCAGATGATTTACCAGCCCCACGCATTTGAAGCCGTGACCCATGGCTATTTTTATCAGGCCGCCAGATCCAGTGAAAAGCGGCTCGCCAGGCGTGCAATTAGTGGAGAACGCTTTTGGCCGGCTAAATATAGTCTCTGGTATTTCAGGCCTCAGGGCGATTGCCCGCCGACCTGGTATGACCAGCCGTTTGTTGCACGATATAAGCTTCATTGTTTTTATCAGCCGACAGCTGAAGAATGTGACAATGTATATAGTACCTTTTAATCGGATGGGCATGATATAAGACTCAGTTTTCTCCAAATCAGCCTTATATCATGACTGTCCATTTTTTCCAGTTTAAAAAGAACGTGTGTTCGGTTATTATAGGTAGAAAGGAGGATGAGTGATGTGATTCGGGACCGTGGTAACATAAAATGGAAAACCAGCTTGATGCTCCCCGAGACAGTAACACATCTTAAGAACTACTTTCTGGAGGAGTATTACGAAGAAGAAGAGCTGGAGCCGGATGAACAGCATTTGGAGGAAATGGATCAGTTGGTCCTTCAAGCCTTGGAATTTTCATTTACCTTGCTGTTTACCGTTTATCAAAGGGGCCATCTGCACAGAGTCAAAGGAATGGTCCATTATATGGATGAGAAGAACCGTATCTTGAGAGTGATCGATGAAAACGGTCAGCTACATATTTTGCGCATTTCAGCGATTAAAGACATTTCCAGAGCTGAGGAGTAGATGAATATCGTAGAAAAAGGGGACAACACCTTTAGTGTAGTCCCCTTTTTTTATTGGATGTTTTCAATAGCCTGCTTTACATTGCCATATACCCTAATCGTTGTAAAATCAATGCCTGCCTGAACAATCCGGCTGGCTAATTCTGGACGTATCCCCGTTATCAGGATTTCAATGCCAAGAAGCTGAAAAACACTTTGTATATTAAAAATGTACATCGCTACTTCTGTATTAACGTTCACGATTCCTGAAAAATCAATGATTAAATGGTGAATGTGCAGCTGCTGAATCCTTGGAACCACATGGTTGATCAAATGATCCGTCCGGTCGGCATCTATCTTTCCAATCAGAGGAAGGATAGCAATCTTGTCCTGAATCGGAACAACCGGATTGGATAATTCTTTGATTTCATTTTGCGCGGCATTAATGAGATGGTCTTTATATCGTTCAAAAGCAAAAACCGTTTCATTAATACTCAGATCCAAAATGTGGTTCACTCGCTTGATGATCATCACGACATCCTGAGTGCCAAGCTGATATTCCATCCCCAGCTTGGTCATATAATCAGCAAAAACGATCCGTGTATCTGGATACCGCATCAAAATTTGGGAAATCTCAAGCCCGCTTTTGGCAGTTGTCTCTCCATTCTTTTTGCTCCACTCCATTAAAACCTCAGGAGCAGAGCCTTCCTCACAATCCAGAGAATCTGCCAGAAACACAATAAATTCATTATACATTTGTTTTGCCTGTATAATTTCCTCTTTCGGAATATAAAATTCAAAGCGCCCAATAATCTCGTCAACGACTTCTGAAGCAATGGACGCTGAATGGTTGGTAAGATAGTTTGCCAAGGTATTGATAGAGTCCATGGTTACTCTCCTATTAAGATAGTAATATTTAAATCGATAGGTGTTTTAATATTAAGCACCTAAATAACATAAGCTTATTATAGCTTATTTCGACATAATAGGTAGAAATATGTTAGCAACCTATCATGAAATCTTTTGCCTGTGCTACGATATAAGAAAGGCAGGTGAGTATATGAGTAAAAAAATAGAATCCTTCCTTTTACAGCCGATGGATTCCGGCCATGCCGAACATAAGCTTCAGCTCGAGGTAAAGAACCGGGAGTTTTTTCAAACATTCACTCCCTTAAGAAACCCTGAATTCTATACGCTGGAAGGCCAGCAGGAACGGCTGAACATGATTGAGCGGATGCGTGAGCTTAGACAGCAATATACGTTTGGTATTTTTTCAAAGGAAACCGGCGATTTAATCGGAGATGCTTCCCTGTTTAAAATTGAAAGGGAGCCTGTACAAAGCTGTATGCTTGGCTACTGCCTGGACCAGACCTATAACGGGAGAGGATACATGAGCTCGATCGTTCAAAAAATGGTCTCCTATGCCTTTGATGAACTTAAACTGCATCGTATCGAGGCCGGTGTCATGCCCCAAAATAAAGGGTCCATTCGCGTCCTGGAAAAAGCCGGGTTTCATAAAGAAGGAATCGCCGTAAAATCTGTAAGGATCAACGGGAAGTGGGAAGACCACCAGATGATGGCCATCATCAATAAAGATATCTAAAAAGACCGCTCCTCACAAAGCGGTCTTTTTGTTCATCAAAGTATATTTTTTCCCTCTAAAAATTCCTTTGCCACCTTACCCGGTGACATGCCTTTCACATTTACCTTATAGTTCATCTCCCTCATGTCATCGTCTGTAATTTTCCCAGCGAGCTTATTCAGTGCCTTTTTAATTTCGGGGTACTTTTCCACCGTTTCCTTCCGCAACAGCGGTGCTCCCTGATACGGTGGAAACAGGTGCTTGTCGTCCTGAAGAACTTTCAGGTGGTATTGCTCGAGCTCACTGTCAGTGGAATAAGCATCCACGATGTTGATGTCGCCCTTTTTCACGGCATTGTACCTCAGCTTTGGCTCCATCGTCTTCACATTTCCGAGTGTAAGGTCATATTTTTTCTGGATGCCGCGGTATCCGTCTTCCCTGTCTGCAAATTCGAGCGTAAATCCGGCGTTCATATTCTGGCTGACCTTTTTCAGATCGGAAATCGCAGTGAGTCCATATTGTTTTGCCGTTTTCTCCGGAACCGCAAGAGCATAGGTGTTGTTATATTTCATGGGGCGGAGCAACTGCATATCGAACTTTTCATCCATCCCTTTTCGTGCCTGCTCATATACCTTGCCTCTGTTTGTACTGGATGCGGTTTCTTTTAAAAATTCGGTAATGGCCGTCCCTGTAAATTCGGGGTAAACATCAATGCTGCCAGATTTCAGTGCGTTAAAGACGAAGGAAGTTTTTCCAAGACCCGGTTTCAGTTCAACTTTCAAATCCGTTTCGTCCTCAATCAAAAGCTTGTACATATTAATGAGTATTTCCGGTTCGGAGCCCAGCTTCCCGGCAATGACGATCTCTTTCTGTTCCCCCCGTAAAGCGGACGGAGCGATCGCAATCAAGAGGATCACCAGGCCCAAGATGCCAAACGTCATCATGGACCGTTTAAATGAAAGAAGCTCAAATCTTCTAAGAAGAACATCAAAGAGAATGGCCAGTAAAGCTGCTGGTATAGCTCCCAGCACGATAAGTGTCGAGTTATTCCTGTCAATGCCCAGCAGAATGATATCCCCAAGCCCGCCTGCACCGATCAGCGCAGCAAGGGTGGCTGTGCCAATGATCAAAACCATGGCCGTCCGGATTCCTGCCATAATCACAGGCATAGCCAGGGGCAGCTCCACTTTTATGAGTCGCTTTCCGCTGTCCATGCCCATTGCTTTCGCGGCTTCAATCAGGGATGGATCGACTTCTTTAATACCGGTATATGTATTTCTTAGAATGGGAAGTAAAGCATACACGACCAGTGCGATGATGGCCGGAATTTTTCCGATTCCAAACAAAGGGATTAACAACCCAAGGAGTGCCAAGGACGGAATGGTCTGCAAAACCGCTGTGACTCCAATGATAGGTTCAGCTGCTTTTGGTTTTTTGGTCAGATAGATTCCAAGCGGTATGGAGATCAGAACGGCAAACAATAGTGCAATAAATGAGATTTGGATATGCTCAAGAAGGGCGCTTGCCAGTTCCCCCTTCCTTTCTTGAAACACGTTTAAAAAATTATTCATGGCCGCTGCTCCTTTCCTCCAAATGATCCGAAAGGTACCGAATCACGGCATGTCTGCTGAGGGTACCGATTATTTTTCCTTCTTCCTCAACCCCCAACTCTTCTTCATCCTTTAAAAGGAACAGGGCATCTTTTAATGAAGCAGACGCAGATATCATTTTCAATGATTCAGAAAAACTTACATCCGCTGGAAGAGGTGCAGCCAGACGGGAAAGATCCCCTTCTGCTTTATAGGATTTTTCATTACCGCCAACAAAGTCCCGAACAAATTCATCAGCAGGATGCTTCAGGAGATCCTCCGGAGTTCCAATTTGAACAATTTCGCCACCATTCATGATACAAATGCGGTCTCCCAGCTTTAGCGCTTCTTTCATATCATGCGTAACAAATACAATCGTCTTCTTGATGCGCCTCTGCATATCGTAAAGATCATCCTGCAGCTTTTCGCGGCTGATAGGATCAAGAGCACTAAATGGCTCGTCCATGAGAATGATTTCCGGATCCGCAGCCAGCGCCCGGATGACGCCGATGCGCTGCTGCTGGCCGCCCGAAAGTTCTTTTGGCTTCCTGCCGCGGTATGTATCGGGATCCAAACCAACCATTTCCAATAGCTCATCTATTCGCTTTGTTATTTTTTCTCTGCTCCATCCCCTGAGCTCAGGAACGACCGAAATATTTTCCTGGATAGTCATATGGGGAAACAAAGCGATCTGCTGAAGAACATACCCGATATTCCAGCGCAGTTCATGTATATCGTAATCACTGATTCTCTTTCCATCGATAAAGAGAGTTCCTTCTGATAGTTTAATCAGCCGGTTGATCATTTTGAGCATGGTCGTTTTACCGCACCCGCTTGGCCCAATCACAACGAAGAATTCACCTGCCCTGATCTCCAGGGTCAGCGATTTTACCGCCATGGTCCCGTCATTGTACTTTTTTGAGACATTATCAAATCTAATCATTCACCTGCTCCTTATTTTTTGTTTACTAACTGCTTTCCTGGTAAATAACCATATTCTATGTATTTTCACGCTGCAGAGGAAATTAAAACATAGATAGTCTGGCCGAAAAAAAAAAAAAAAACAGGGCTTTACTTGCGCAAGTTTCCCTGCCTTGTGCAAGTAATGCCTTCTACAAAACGACAAAGATTCCTCTTTTTTCAAAAAGAGTTCAGATTCCTAATGATTCTTTTAAAAAGGAGGTTAAATAACCAGTGTTGGTAATTTTTTTATTGCACTCGCTGTTATCAGCGCAGATCAGATTACCAATGGCCTTGTAGTAATCCGGATTTTTGGATTTTTTTGCTTTGGTTACAGTGGAAATATATGCGACCTCTCCCGCACATTTACAAAATGAGCAAAAGCTCTTCTTACCCGCCGGCTCAAATTTGCATTCAATGCCGACCAATTTCTCATCTAATTCATATACGATAAACTTTTTATTGGATCTGAGATCGTTCCAGCTTAGGTACGTCAGCTTTTTGTGGTCGATCATTGTTAAATCCGGCAGCTTTAACTTTTTATTTTTCGGAAACATTTTTTTCAATTGCTGTTCTGTCACACTTGGAAAAGGCAGCAAAAAAACGGAAAGATGCTGAATATACTCCTCAAACTGCTCATCTGTTTTCAGGCTTGAAAGGTCCAGCATTTCTTGTTGATCTGATGATGCGTTTGGAAAAAGGTCAAGAACTTTGGCATTGGCCATATCGATTATCGCCTTCAAAACAGATGGAGGCATATGTTTTTGAGCCGTATCCTTAATCAAGGCAATCTGTTTCTTTATGAAATTTAACTGTTCGTTTTTAATAAATCCTTCTGTCATCCGTAATCTCTCCATTCCTTACTGGTGCCTTTTGCTTATAGTATAAAAAAGTCAAGAAGCGTCCAAAATGGAAAAAATGACTTAGAAGCGTTTTTTGCATAATAAAAGCACTGGTGAAAGAATGCACCAGTGCTTTGAACTATGCTTTTCGAGAATAGACAATCTTCTTAATGGTTTCAGTGGAAAGGTAATGTTCTTCGGCCAGCTGCTCGATGCTGCTTCCGTTACGAAAAGATGTTTTGATAGCAGCATTGCGCCGGTCAAGCAGCCGCCTCCCGCCACTCGATACTCCCCATTTCCGGTGCTCAGTTTCCCGCTTAGGAATGTACAGGGTCTCCCCCTGAACATATTTTTGAATTTCCAGAATCAGATTCTCAGGTAACACTTTACTAGCATTGCAATATTTCATTTTTGCCAGCCCCTTATTTTTGAATTCCAGCAAAATAAGGTGCAAAGCCCAAATACCAGAAAAGCTGTTTTTTGCGATCAATTAGATATTTCGCCCCATGCAAAGGATCGCCTTTCTACTATCAGGCTTTGCATGAGTGAAAGAAGTCCCGGACAATCGTTTGTGATTCTCCAACCGGATGCACCCCCCTTTACTCTTTATCATACCAAAATTTTCTGTTGATTCGAATCCCCACAAACTCTCTTACGACCTGTTGAATCTTTTTGTTGAATGTCTAAAATGTCCCACATTCCATGATTGTGATGTACAAGCTGGTATAGTAAAGACATCCCAACAACCCCTTTTCATATTTAGACGTGATGCCCGGCTGTCCCGCCGGGTATTTTTTTGTTTTTTTAAGTATGCGCTTACATACTAAACTGTATTAGTTTTTTTCTCTTTTTTACTCACACAGAATTCTTTTTCAATTATTTTACACTGGGAAAGAAGAGTGTTTTTATGGTACAATGCATACAATCAAAATATTCAAACAATAGTACAGAATTCAACAGTAAGGGATTACAGTTAAGGAAGGTGAAGTCATGACTACAACTTTAGAATCCGCTAAAGCTGAAAATAATAGCTCTCCGCTGCGCCGGGATGTCAAATTCCTCGGACAGCTGCTGGGAAATGTCCTGGTACAGCAAGGCGGACAGGATTTATTGGATAAAGTGGAAAAAATCAGAGAAATGACCAAGTCTCTTCGAAACAATGACCAATTATCCTATCAGGAGCTAAAAAATGAAATCGCTGCTCTGCAATTGCCGCAAAGACAGCAAGTCATTCGGGCTTTTGCTATTTATTTCCACCTGGTTAACATCGCAGAACAAAATCACCGAATCCGTCGCCGAAGAGAATATCAGCTTCTTGACGGGAACCAGCCGGGTTCCCTTGAATCGACCGTCAGTTCATTCAAAGAAAATGGGGTTGAAGCCGATCTTATAAAAAATGTGATCGATAAGCTATCTATGGAATTGATCATTACCGCACATCCAACAGAATCTACACGAAGAAGTGTACTTGAAATCCATAAACGGATCGCGCTTTTGCTGCATCAGCTGGATCAAACCGTTCTTACCTCCAGAGAGCGTGAGGACGTGCAGGACAAACTGTTTAATGAGATTACCATCCTGTGGCAGACCGATGAACTTCGTGACCGCAAGCCAACTGTTATGGATGAGGTGGCGAATGGCCTTTATTATTTTGATGAGACACTCTTTGAGGTGCTACCGCAAATTCATGAGGAGCTCCAGGAAACGCTACAGAAGCATTATTCATCTGAAGAGTGGCATGTACCGAACATTCTTCGTTTTGGTTCATGGATTGGTGGAGACCGTGACGGAAATCCAAATGTTACCCCTTCCCTCACTTGGGAGACGTTGACGAAGCACCGGAAACTGGCTTTGCGAAAATATCACCAGGCGCTGACCAGCCTCATGAAACAGATGAGCCAGTCCACAAAGCACGTACAGATTTCTGAAGAACTTGTAGCAGCTAACAAAAAAGACGCTGCATTCCTTCAAGAGGATGAAAAATGGAAAGTTGAACATGAGGCCTATCGTGTAAAAATCGCCATCATGCTGAAAAAGTTAAAGCTTGTTGGCAAAGATTCGCAAGGCTATCAGCATGCCAATGAATTTAGGGAAGATTTGCTGCAAATCAAGCGAAGCTTTGAGCAGCATTCCCCGGCTGGCAGCCGATTAAAAAATCTTGACCAGCTGATCCGTCAGGTAGAGCTTTTCGGATTCCATTTGGCGACACTTGATATTCGCAATCATAGCGGCGAGCATGAAGCAGCCATTACGGAGATCTTCCGTTCGGTGAGCCTGGCAGATGATTATTCTGCTTTGGAGGAAGAAGAAAAAGTAGCATTACTGACCGGGGTACTCGAAGATCCCCGTCCTCTTCTGCTTCCTTTCACTGAAGATTATTCAAAAGAAACCCGGCAGATGATTGACGTATTTACAATGATCAAGGAAGCCCACAGAGAGTTTGGGGACCGTGCGATTGAAGTCTATCTTGTCAGTATGGCGGAATCCGTAAGCGATCTCCTTGAAGTGCTTGTTCTCGCCAAAGAAGCAGGGGTATACCGGCTTCACGCGGACGGCCGTATCGAAAGCAAGTTAAACGTTGCTCCGCTGTTGGAAACAATTGATGATCTGATTGCAGGCCCCGCCATTATGGAAAAGCTGTTTTCTATGGATTTCTATCGCAAACAGCTTGAGAAGCACGGCAATGTTCAGGAAATCATGCTGGGATATTCCGATGGAAGCAAAGATGGCGGCACATTGACAGCCAACTGGAAATTATATAAAGCTCAGCAGGAAATCCATGAAGTCGCCGAAAAATATGGTGTGAGACTTAAGTTCTTCCACGGGCGCGGCGGCTCACTCGGACGCGGTGGCGGACCATTGTATCGAAGCATACTTTCTCAGCCAGCCGAGACCCTTGGTGACGGCTTTAAAATTACGGAGCAGGGTGAGGTTTTATCCTCACGCTATTCCCTGTATGACATTTCTTATCGAAGCCTTGAACAGGCCACGTCCACCCTTCTTTCGGCCGCCGCTAATATATCATCGGAAGCAGAACAAAATAACATCCGCACCAAGGAATGGGAGAAGATGATGGACGAGATGTCTGCCGCCGCTCTTAAAAAATATCAGGAGCTTGTCTTTAATGATCCCGACTTCTTGACATATTTTAAACAAGCAACTCCTCTTCCAGAGCTTGGTTCCCTGAACATCGGTTCACGTCCGATGAGCCGTAAGGGAAGCGAACGTTTTGAGGACTTGCGGGCAATCCCTTGGGTATTCGCTTGGACACAGAGCCGCCAGCTGCTGCCTGCCTGGTATGCGGCGGGGACAGGACTTCAGCGTTTTACAGAAACAGAAGAACAGCTTCGTCTGCTACAGCAAATGTATCAAGAATGGCCGTTCTTCCGTTCTACCATCGATAACCTCCAAATGGCCTTAATGAAAGCGGATTTGACCGCTGCCAGGGAGTATACCGCAATGGTGGATGACCAGAATATGGCCCAGCGCATTTTCTCGGAAATTGAAAATGAGTATAACCGCACAAAAGATGCGATTTTGCTCATCACTCGACAGGAACAGCTCATGGACCATGTTCCTAATATTAAAGAATCGATCCGTCTTCGAAATCCGTATGTCGATCCGCTCAGCTTCCTTCAGGTTGAGCTAATTTCAAAACTGCGGGAGAATGAACAAATCGATGAAGAGCTCCTGAGAGAAGCATTGCTTACCATCAATGGCATTGCGGCAGGGCTCCGAAACACAGGTTGATCCAACAACAAGCCATTCGCTTAAAAGCGAATGGCTTGTTTTAATATGTGCTGCCTTATTTTTCGTCAACGGGTATCTGAATCAAAGAATTCGTTCCGGTCGCTTTTGGCATCTTTCCATCCCATTTTTCGATCCACTTGTTTTGAATAACTTCTTTGGAGATCGATTTCTTGATGATTGCGTTATAATCAGCAATCCCTTTGGCTTCAATTTGCTTCTTTTCAGCCTCAGCTTTTGCGATTTTCAGCTCGATTTGTTTTCGTTCCAACTCTTGAGCTGCTTCCACTCTTTTATCAATCGCGGCCTGAGTGGATTTATCCGGCTTTGGCACCCCAAGTGTCAAATTATTCACGTTAAAGCCCAACTGACGAACATCCTCGGCAAAGATTTTCTGCACGTTAGTTGCCGCTTCTGATGATTTCTCACCGTATGTATCAATAACCGAATATTTTGCTATGGCCTTTCGCCCGGCATCCCACAGCCGTGTCCGCAAATAAGATCCTTCTATTTCTTCAATTTCCACCGGACCGAACTTATTGAACACCTGTACCACTTTATCAGGCTGGATGCTGTAATTGTAAGCAAAATCAATGGTTACACTTTTTCCATCGGATGTTGCCACTTGAATATTGCTGTAATTAACGGTCTGCATGCGAACCGGATAAATCGTCACCTTGTCAAACAAGCCGACCAAGTGCCATCCCTGTCCTAACGTATCATCTTGAACCCCGCCATTCGGGCTGTACACGACCCCTACATAGCCATTGGGTACTTTCTCTATGAACAACGAAGTAATGCCAACTGCCAGGATTAAAGCAACTCCAATGATAATTCCCCCAAGTACTTTGCGGTTATGGCCTTTCTTGCTTTTCTTCTCCATTTTCTTCCCCCTGTACATTCTCTCTGAGCTTGTGAGCCGTATTGCCCACTTTTTTAAATGAAGGAGACAAAATGAGCCATACTCCAAAACAGATCACCAGAACCACAATGATCGAACCAATCAGTACTTTCATGTTTCTCCCTCCCCTATACTACTATTACAACAGTTTCCAATTATGCCATATCTACCAGTTATTCACCAGATATATGTGCCGATTCACATAGAAAAAGAAGAGCCTGTAACAGCTCCTCTTCCAAATTACTCACATAATTCTACTTCCTTTTTGTTGGATCTTCGTCTTCTGCAAACTCTGTAACAAACCGAAGTTTAGGTGTTGTGCCCGGATGCGACGGCACACCTTCCCTGTTGCTAGCGCTTGGCAAATGATTTGCTAAAAACTTATGAATATAGACCTCTCCTGCCGTGATGATGACTGCTGAAATGGCACTTCCCCATGCGATTTGAAGATAACCATGCAGAAGGATGGACCCAAACAGCCAGACAATGGTGTACGTCAGTAAAAATTCAGCCATCAGGGTATTTCCTTGGCCGATCCGCGGCAAAAGAATGCGGTCAGCGAGGATATAGGTAGCCACCGTGGTCGTGATACTAAAGGAAATAATATCGGTCAGTGTTGCATCAAAGAACA
Source organism: Fictibacillus sp. S7 (assembly GCF_004127935.1). Taxonomy (NCBI): domain Bacteria; kingdom Bacillati; phylum Bacillota; class Bacilli; order Caryophanales; family Fictibacillaceae; genus Fictibacillus; species Fictibacillus sp. S7. The sequence goes on from NZ_QJKL01000001.1 coordinate 1,948,618, forward strand.
AATCCAATCCAATTGAAAATGCAATGAGGCAAACAATAAATTTAAGTAAAATCACTTTCGCTTGTTCCACTTTAAAAACCTCCTTTTTCTGTTCCTAGTTTGCAACAAAAAAAGGAGGTTCATTCTTACTTTCTGGTTGGACTTACATCTGGTTCGGAATCAGGCTGAACCCGATATGCGTGAGGGTATCTTCATGGAGGAAATATTATGAAATTAACTTGAAACAGAATGAAATATCACCTGTAGTTTACGCTAATAAAAACGATTGAAAGGCTGGTAATCCTCATGAGATTAGGCTGTCATGTAAGTATACGAAACGGGTATTACGGGGCTGCCAAACACGCTGCTTCGATCGGGGCAAATGCCTTTCAATTTTTTCCGAAGAATCCCAGAAGTCTTTCAATAAAAGAATTTAACCGGGATGACGCCGAGCAATGTAAAAAATTTTGCCATCAGCATAATGTCATCTCCATCGCCCATACTCCGTACCCGACAAGCCTTACTCCTCATCCTGACAAAAAAGATCTCATCATCCGCTCCCTTGCCAATGACCTTGAAATTTCAGAGGCCTGTGGTGCCGTAGGGGTTGTCGTTCATTTTGGAAACCGCGCGATTAGCAGTGATCCTCTTGCTGCATACCAAACCATGATTTCTATGCTGAACGAAGTCCTTAACGATTGGGAAGGAAGCTGTAAGGTTTTACTTGAGAACAACGCAGGACGGCCTGGTTCAATGGGCACTACACTGGAGGAACTCGTTCAAGTTCGCAATTTAACTCATTATCCTGAAAAAATTGGCTTTTGCTTAGACACATGCCATGCTTTTGCCAGCGGTCTTTGGAACGGCGACAACTGGGAAGAAATTGTGCAACATGGTGAACAGCTCGGTTATATTCAGCACCTGACAGCCATTCATCTTAATAACTCCAAATATCCTTACGCGGAAGGCAAAGACCGTCATGCGAATATTTTTAAAAATGGGTATATCTCCAGCGAACAGTTTCAATCCTTCATCCGTTCCCCCATATTACAAGAGATCCCTCTCCTTCTTGAAACACCGTCAGATGCAGGCATCCTTCATGCTGAGGAGATCGATCAAATAAAAAAACTGGCACATTGATAAAAAACTCCTTTCCTCTAAATGGAGGATAAGGAGTTTCATGTTTTATACATAATCAGAGTCTTCATCGGTTTGTTCTTGATCCATTAAAAACCGTTCATAATCCTTATGCATCTTATTGGGTATGATCCGGGTATTACTTCCATCCATGTCGGTCGCGATAAACCCTTCAATGTCTTCCACATATCCGACATTCTCTTCCGATTCTACAAACATCTCATTGTAATTGAGCATTCCGTTCTCGGAGAAATCGGATGGTGTTTCACTTGTTCCATAAACCGCTACATCCTGCCAAGAATCTTCGGCATCATAGAATGTTGCATCCTTATCATCATTATCAAATTTCCCATAAGGAGGCATCAATACTTCTTCTTCAATCGGCCGGCGGTAAGAGCCTGTCTGCTCAAGGCTGTGTTCTTTGCAATACGCGGTTGCAGGCAAAGCTTCCAGGCGCTCTGCAGCTATAGGCTGGCCGCACGTTTTACAATAACCGTACTCACCGTTGTCAATCCGTTTGAGCGCTTCGTTTATGGACTTTAGCTCCGTTTCATTCAGATCATTTAACGCAATGTCTTTTTGCCGCTCAAATAATTCGGTTCCCGTATCACCGGGATGGTTGTCATAGTTGGAAAGTTCACTGACCGATTCCTTGATCAGCTCTAATTCTGATCCGTAATGACGATTGTCATTCAGCCTGTTGTCCAGGCTCTCCTTCATTTGAAGCAACACATTTTTAAAATGATTCATTTTCTGCTGTGACCACATGTTGTTTGAACCTCCGATTGTAAACTTCTCCACAACTGTATTATGCAACATAAGCCATGACAGCATACTGGAAATAAATAAGAGCTGCCTATGATGATAGGCAGCCCTTGTCCATTGAGTATTCTGTTTTGTCGTCTTCGCTAAAATTAGCGTTGTCCACCAAATCCAGAAAGTTGAGATTGAGCTTGAGCAACTAGACGTTTAGTGATTTCTCCACCAACAGATCCGTTAGCACGAGCAGTTTGGTCAGCACCAAGTTGTACACCAAATTCAGAAGCGATTTCGTACTTCATTTGGTCGATAGCTTGTTGAGCACCTTGAACCAATAGTTCGTTGTTGTTTCCACCTTGTTGAGCCATGTGTTTTCACCTCCTCAATTGGTATATTTAAATTCTCTCTCTTCCGGGAAAAACAATACCATGAAATTTTTGTAAAAAATTAAAACGCATTGACATGAAACCGATTGGTTGTATATACTTTATACAACCAATCGGTTTCATATTCAAAACCAAAAGGAGAGAATCACGATGTCAGAATCAATCGAACGCACAAAAGATATACGGTATGAAGAAGTAATTGATGCTCCCATTGAAAAAGTATGGAACTTGGCAGCCACAGCAGAGGGCATTTCCAGCTGGTTTATGCCAAATGATTTTGAGCCCCATGTCGGCCATGAATTTCATATCCAGTCACCATTCGGTCCTTCACCTTGCAAGGTTCTCCTGGTGGAGCCCCCAAATAAACTTTCTTTCGCATGGGATCAATTTGGCTGGGTCGTTACATTTGAGCTGAAAGAAAAAGAAGAAGGAAAAACTCATTTTACCCTTACCCATTCTGGCTGGGGTCATCCGGATGCCATACTGCCAAAGGCACAGCAAAAAGTTTCTGCTGTCCGTGACAATATGAGCGGTGGCTGGGCAAAGATCATGCAGACCTTGAAAGATACTGCCGAAAAGAAATGAGCACCTCACCGAAAAAGCATGATGTCTTCCAGGCCATCGCTGATCCCACAAGAAGGGAAATTTTAAAACTGCTGGCCGGAAGGGAACTTGCCGTTACCGAAATTGCTGAAAGGTTCCCTATGAGCCGGACAGCTGTTTCTAAGCATCTGCTTATTTTGGATGAAGCAGGTTTGGTCCTAAGCAGGAAAACAGGCAGAGAAAAGCGGTATACCCTTCAGGCCGAACCACTCTCAGAGCTGGAGCAATGGCTCTCCTACTTTGAGCAGTTCTGGCAAAATAAAATGTCGATGTTGAAGCATCTTGCCGAAAGAAAAGAAAATTAAAACCCGCCAGCCGTTTTATTGCAAGCATTGCGCAATAAATCAGCCCAGCGGGTTTTTTTACCATATATTTTTAAAGTTACCTACGATTTTATGAGCCGGAACAGCAGTTATGAACGCTGTTTCATCCACTTCTTTCACAAGATCCACAAGATCGGACCATTGAATATTCACAATAACGCAAAACACGACTTGTTTATTCGTATGTGAATAGGCACCTTCACCATCCCAAAACGTAACTCCCCGGTTAAATGCCTCGTTCAGCGCGGCGGACACTTCACTTCCTTTGTCCGTAACAATCATGACAGAACTTCTCTCCGCAACCGTAAGAATCGTATCATACGTTTTGGCGCCAACATACATGGAAAGAATAGTGAACATGGCTGCTTGTACGTTGAAGATCACAGCCGATATCGTAATGATGATAAAATTCATGATCAGACCGAACCGTGCAATCGACAAGTTTTTGTATTTGGCAATGACCCTGCCCAATACGTCCAGACCGCCATTTGAACCGCCAGCACGAAGCATGATCGCACCTCCGGCGAAGGAAACCACCCCTCCGAAAATTGCTGCAAGGATAATGTTCTGGGTCCACATCATTTTAATCGGGACCAAATGCAAGAACAAAGAGTCAAAGCCTACCGCAAGCAGGGTATACACGATAAATTTCCTGCCCAGGTGGATATAAGCCAATATCAGCAATGGAATATTGTAGAGAAAATATTGGGTTCCTACCGACCAGCCCGTCACATTGTAAATAATCATACAAATCCCCATGAGGCCACCTGAAAGCAAATGGGCGGGCAAAAGAAGGGTATTCGACCCTACCGCGACCAGCATGCTTCCAAAAATAATGCATATAACTTCAATACCAATTCTGACCATTTTGTTACCTAATACCATGCGCAACCCTTCTTTTTCAACGATTATGTATAAAAATTAATAATACTACATGGAACTTTACCATGTATAAAAAGAAATAACTATTGTTTTAATATTATCTTTATGGCTTAAGACTAAACCAAAAAGAAAACCGCCTTTTCCATATCAGTGGAAAAGACGGTGAACTGTCAGGAGATTTGGCTAGATACTTTTGTTTTCATCAGTTGTTTTGCGGTGCCCAGTGCCTCTTCCATCCGTTCAAAGAACCGGTGGTGCCCGATTTCGTGCGTCAGTCCTGTCCTCTCCAGCAATTGCTTCGGCTCAGGCTGAAGTCCCACAATCAGCAGCTCTCCATTCTGTCTGTTCACCTTCTTCACGATGTTCAACAAGGCAGCCTCGGCACTGGTATCGATATAGGGTACATCCTGCAGCTTAAGGATGACAACCTTTTCTTTTTGTTTCGCACTGACTGATTCTTCAAGCACATCGGTTGAACCAAAAAAGAGCGGTCCATTCAGTGTAATAACTTCAATACCTTCCTTCTCATCCTCCGACAAGTGGGTAAGTGCTGTTTTTCCCTTCTTAATGTGAAGAGCACGGCTCATCCGCGTAATAAAAATGACAAAAGCAAGAAGCAATCCTGCAATAACCGCTGTAGCCAGGTCGGTGAATACCGTCAGCAAAAAGGTGGTCAACAAAATGACGGAATCCATTGTTTTTGTTTTCAGCACATGCATGAACTGCTTTTTTTCACTCATATTCCAGGCGACAACCATTAAGATGGGAGCCATGCTCGCGAGAGGAATTAGTGAAGCATAAGGCGCAAATAGCAGCAGTACGAGGAGCACCACAACCCCGTGAAAAACGCCCGAGACTTTGGAAATTGCTCCGTTTCTAATGTTAGTGGCGGTTCTTGCAATGGCACCTGTTGCCGGGATCCCCCCAAACAGCGGAGCAACCATATTTGCAATACCTTGTCCCACCAGTTCTTTGTTGCTGTCATGTTTGTAGCCTTGTTTCATGCCGTCTGCCACCATAGCTGACAACAGCGATTCAATCCCGCCAAGAAGGGCGATCGCAATCGCAGGAGGAAGAAGATAGATAATCTTTTCAAGCGATAAATCAAAGAACTCAAATTCTGGCAGCTTGTTTGGAATATCACCAAAGGCAGTACCAATTGTCGGAATCTGACCCTGAAAAAACAAAAATCCGATTAAGGTCGATCCAAGAAGTCCGATAAGGGCCGGCGGGATCTGGCTCGTGATTTTTGGAACAGCAATCAACAAGGCAAGGCAAACAAGGGCGACAAGGACACTTTTCCCATTAAATGTTGAAATCTTATCCCAGATCGCCATCATGTTGAGATGAAATTCTTCATGCTTTTCCACATCTTTCAGACCGAGGAAATTAGAAATTTGCCCTGAGAAAATGATGACAGCAATCCCAGCCGTAAAGCCAATAATGACCGGCCTGGGTATATATTTGATGAGTGAACCCCATTTTAAAAGCCCCATGATGACGAGCATGATTCCAGCCATAAAACCGGCAATCATGAGATTTTGAAAACCATATTGCATCACGATCCCGAGCAGTATCGGAACAAACGCGCCGGTTGGACCCCCGATTTGATAGCGGGAACCGCCGAGAAGCGAGATCAATATACCTGCGATGATAACAGTATACAATCCATTTTCCGGACGAACGCCTGATGCGATGGCGAATGCCATTCCCAGGGGGATGGCCACAATCCCTACAATAAAACCGGCCACCAGATCTTTTCTCAAATCAGCCAGTGTATAGCTTTTAAAACGGTTAACAAGACCCATTCAATCTCTCCCTCTCTTCTCTTATCTCTATTTTTCTAATGCTGTACAGTTACAGATTCCTGTATTTCAACAGTGGTCAATCCACCTGTGTGAGGGTCAATCACAAGCCCGTGTACTTTTATTCCTTCAGAAAGAAGCGGATGATTTCTAACCAACGCTACACTGTGTGCCACACTATCTTCCACACGGTCAAAGCCAGTCAGCCACTTTTCAAGGTCTATTCCTGCACTTCTTAAGAAATCCAGCTGGTTTTGATCAATTCCCTTTTCCTTTACCTTATCAAGAAAGGAATCGTGGCGGAGCCCGGACATGCCGCAATCTTTGTGGCCGATTACACATACTTCTTCAGCCCCAAGTTCATAGATAGCGACCAGGATACTCCTCATTACGCTTCCAAAGGGGTGAGAAATAAGAGCTCCGGCATTCTTTATAATTTTGGCATCACCATTGCAAAATCCGATCGCCTTAGGAAGTAGTTCTGTGAGCCTTGTATCCATACACGTTAAGATGACCATCTTCTTATCCGGAAATTTTGTTGTTTCAAAATCTCTGTACACTTCATCTTTTACAAAGGTTTGATTGTGCTCCATAATCTTAGAAATAGTTGACATGTTGTTCTCTCCCTTTTTATTTGATGGGCTCATTATACAGTGTAACGTATCACTGTACGTTTACAGTTTAATTAAGGAAATTTTGTATGAAAGCGCAATCTTTGAGAAAAAATACACAATTTATGACAATAGTGAGAGGCATTTCTAATCAGTCATGACCATTGGTATAAGGGATATACTGCATTTTGGGGGCCAATGTGTGAGACCCGATAAAAATGGGGGCTTTTGAGGGATAAACTGTAGGAAAAAAGAGGTGAAACCATGAATTGTATATGAATGTTGATATAATTTATAGAACTTCTGTCCTTAGGGTTTTCTCCTTGTTTAGACATACCAACAGCGTCATTCATCAATACGTTACAAAAAACGGAAAATGATCGAACAATATAGGGTAGACTATGCGTAGGTTTTAGGAGGAGTCTGTTATGTCAAAAATGATCAAAAATGAACCAACTACTTATCTTCAAGAGATCAGTGAGCTGATATTAGAACAAAAAGAAACATTATCCAATTCCATTCTCGAGGATGAGCATTTTAACTATAAGCATGCAGGAAATAATAAAGACCGACTTCAGCACTTGCGGTTGCAGCTAATCCAATTATATGGGGAAACCATCCCGCTTCCTTTGAGTATTACAGCTAAAAAACTGAAAGACTGGGGCAAGGATTATGCGGATATTTTTGTTTCATTGAATATTCCTCTTGATCATGCGATTGAAGAGGTTCATTTTTACCGAAACGAAATCGGTTTGATTATAAAAAAAGCCGCTAAATACGAAAACTTGGATCTCGATATGTTTTATGAGCTAATTTCCGGATTTGATCTGGTTGTGGATACTGCGGTACAAATGGTAAGTACGTCTTATATGGAAAAATACATCTCCAACTTGAGAACTGCGGAGAAGGAGATTGATGAGTTGTCCGTTCCAGTGGTTCTTCTTGGGGACGGAATAGGCATCCTACCCATGATTGGGGATATTGATACAAACCGTGCACAGATCCTCATGGACAATGCCTTAAAAAGTTCGGTGGACCTTGGATTGAACAACCTTATTCTGGATTTATCAGGAGTACCGATCATTGATACGATGGTGGCACAAAAGATTTATCAGGTGATTCAGGCATTGGAGCTTATTGGTGTTGAAACCAAAATCAGCGGTTTGCGCCCAGAGCTTGCCCTTACAATGACCGCTCTCGGTGTCGAGTTTAGGGGCATAAAGACCTTTTCAAGCCTTCATCTCGCCCTGCAGCACCTTGGTTTTATGCGAACCACCAACTAAAAATTAAAGAAAAAAGAAGTATCCGGAAAATGGATACTTCTTTTTTGATCCTTAAATTAATTTGCTGGCGTTAATGGCTTCCCTGTATCCTGACCGTGTAAAGTGATAACGATCATCCAGATAACCCTCACGCTGAAGGGAACTCAGTGTTTCTTCGGGAATAGTAGCTGCCAATTCATCAAGCTTATCATTGATTTCTCCCAACGAAGAATCGCTGACAAATTCGGGAGTCAGGAGGCGTACAATACCTTCGATTCGTGAATCCCGTTTTTGGAAGAGCTGCGGTGTACGGTTGATGGCCTGAGAAATCCGGTTCGTGAACTGAATCAATTCCTGCTTCAGATTGGTAGCCTGTTTTTCTTTTTCCTGAAGCTGTTCCTGATAGAACTTTCTTTCCTCTTCATTCAGATTGGCCCTCGTGTACAGCTGCTGATAAATCTGGGTCTTGTCCATCTCGATTTGTTTCAATTCTTCTTCTTTCAACATCTGTGTTTTCATATCTTCTTCACTTGGCTCATAATACGTCCAGTCATTGACCGAATCTTCTTGCTCAGTGCGATTGACCGCTGAATCTTCTTTTACTTCCTCGGCATCCGGTTCATTTGTTTCGAATAATGGTTCAGGTTCCGCTACAGGCTGAGCGTCTGCTTTTTCAATGGATTCAAGAGTTTCCTTCTCGGCATCCGAAGCGTCGCCTTCCGGGTTGTGAAGGGCTTCCTGTCTTTCTTCTGCTTGCTCCGCCTGAACCTCCACCGATTGTTTATTATCCGTGGGAGGATCTTCAGCTTCATCGTCTTTTTGTGGAAGTTGTTCTCCTTCTTCCAGAAAAACAGTTTCTACAGCCGGTTCTTCCTCGTTTTTGTTTACAATACCTTCAGGAAGAGCTGCCACTGCTGGTTCTTCCATTCGTTCCGTATCAGTCGTACGTTCTTCAAGCTTCCGGACAAGATCGTTGAATTTTTTATAGTACATAACGGAAATGGTTAACGCAAAAAGTGAAGCAAACAGAGAGATAAAGTCTGAGAAGCGGAAAACGAAAGGCGAGGTTGCAATCTTATAAAAAAGTAAAAGTGCAAAAGCTCCGATTACAATAACCTTCAACCAGCTCTCCCGGTTCTGAATTTGATCACTCTTTTTGGAAGCTTCACCGCTTCCCCCAAGAAAAGATGATAACTTTTTATTCATAGTCTAGTCCTTTCTAAACGTGTGTTGTTTGTAAGAAATAGCAAAATGTACACCTTGAGATGTGCTCCTACATACATAAATATCGATTGCTTCCCTTTCTTTCTAGGGGTTTACCCTTTTGCAGAGAGGGGCCAATTAAACCTCCTTTCCCTTCTCTTCTTCTTTCAAGCTAACTCATTAAAAATAAAATAATGTTTTCTTGTACCCTCTATTTTACCCTTTAATAGCCATCTTGCCAAAATACCAAGTGTGCATTACATAAATTGGGAGTGTAAAAACTATCAATAAAGGTAAAAGTGTACTAGGGTTCAATAGCTGCTATACATAACGAAAGACATAGTTTTTTCGTTTCCGTATCGATTACAAAAGAAAACCGGGACATTTATCCCATAGGAGTGTGTTGAATGGCAAGATTCAGGTTACTTGATAAATACTTAAGAAGATACACCCAGCTTTCAGAGAGGGAATTGTCACACCAGCTCCAGACGAACCTATGGTTCACACCCGTTTTGTATATCGTCTTCTCGTTTGTATTGCTCGCCCTTTCCTACACGGCAGATTATAAATTTCAAACTGGCGAAAGAATGTGGGACATTTTCGCAGTAGATTATGATCTTACGCAAGCACTCGTCAGTACACTAACTGCAGCAACCCTGACATTGACTACATTTACCTTCAACTTGATTCTTGTCGTATTTACAACCTTTTCCGGCCAATTTTCACCGAGGATATTAAAAAACTTTATAGCGAGCAAAGCGACACAGCGGATCCTGGGAATATTCACGGGCAGCTTTTTCTACATGCTGTTTTCCTTTCTGGTTTTAAACAAACACTTTGCTCATCACTTTTTCACCGTCCCGCTGGTGGCGGTTCTACTCGCCTCCTTGTCCATGGGAACGTTTATCTTTTTCATCAATCATGCAGTAGCCTGGCTTCAGGTGAACAAAATGACATACGAAATGAAAAAAGAATCCATGTCCATCGTGAAGGGGTCGCTTCAGAATGAGATTGATCCTTATAAGGTAAAAGATACAGCGCCACTTAAGGAATATGTTGAACGGCTGACAAAACGGGAAGGAAAGCAGATCTCATCTAACAGATCCGGTTATATACAGTTGATTGACTTTGTTGAAATCATGGAAGAAGCAAAAAAAGATGACATCATCATCAAACTGGAATATACCATTGGAGATTATGTTTTTAGCTCCACCCCCATTCTTTCATACTGGTCGAAAGAAGATGCGGAGATTGACATACCCAAATATTTGGCACTTTTCAGCTTTGGAAAACGGCAGACGGAAGTGCAGGACATGGAGTTTAGCATTAATAAACTGGTTGAGGTTGCCATCCGTTCTGTAGGAAATTATGACCCAAAGACTGCCTCTAATGCCATCAATCAACTTGGAGAACTGCTATCCTACATTTCCTGTGTAGGTAATCTGAATCCTTATCTGGTGGATGTGGACGGACACTTGCGCGTCATTCTTCAAGAAAAAGATTTTAGCTATTATCTGTATAACGGCCTTGGATACATCCGTCATTATTCCGAGGATAACGTGATTGTCGGAATCCAAATTTTAAGTGTGCTTGATTTGATTGCTAAATCAGCCAATCCAAGAGATTATGATGCGATATGGGAATTTGCAGTTTATACGACTAAAGGGTATGAAAAGGATTTTCTATTTGGACTTGATTGCGAAAAATTTAACAACCTCCTTTATGAAATCGCCAAATCAACCGGGCATGAAAAAGATTTTCGACATATGGGACCTTAAGGAATGGCTCCCAAAACTAAAAACCAACCGCTGATACCGTTGATTTTAACGGTTTTTACGATTGGTTTTTTCTTTACGCATTGCCAACTGAAGGCTCAAGAATGGTAAACCGGTTGTTCACCGTATCCAGATTGGCTCTGGCACCAATCGGAATCGCTGCTTTATAGTAACCATGGGCCGTTGTTACATTAGTCATGAGAGGCTTTCCAAGGGGAATCATGACCTCTCGGATTAACTGCTCATAGGTGACTCCATAAGCAGGTTCACATGAGGTGCATTCCCCCATCACAATTCCCGCACAATCTGCAAATTTACCGGCGATTTTAAGGTGGTTCAAATACCGGTAAACGGTATTGATCGGCTCATGAGTTTCTTCAATGATTAGAATCTTCCCTGTTGTATCAATCTCAAAGGGTGTTCCCAAATTATCAACAAACGAAGTCAGATTGCCCCCAACCACCTCTCCGGTCACATTTCCGCGCACTCGGCTGATTTGAGGGATACCAGGGGGATTTATAATCTGCCGGGGAGATTGAAAGGTGGAGGTTGCCAAAAAAAACTGATTATAATTATATGGCGGAGTTTCCAGATTAAAGTCGAGGAGCAACAGGCTTTGGAAAGAAATCAAATCCGCGTACTGGTACAGAACATTAAGCAGGATCGTGATATCGCTGTATCCAGATACAATCTTGGGATTTTGACGAATGACATTAAAGTTCAAATACGGAAGGATCCCCGCTACTCCCACCCCTCCACGTGTAGGGAGAATCATTTTCACGTTTTTATTGGAAAACATCGCCATCAAATCAGCAGCTCGCTGCTGGTCGGTTCCTGCCAAAAAGCCCGTGCTCGTATACACGTTTTTGCCAAGCACTGTATTGAATCCAAGGCCCCGAAGGGTTTTTATGCCTTCATTTATTCTTGCAGGCTCCAACGGGCTTCCAAGCGTCACAATTCCGATGGTGTCCCCTCTTTGCAGAATTGGTGGTCTGACAGCCATATACATCCTCCCCATCCCCAAAGTTTCCCATCGAGATGCATCATTGATGTATATGTAATATAAACTAATATTATCCCCTTATGACAAATCTTTCAAATCAATACTAAAAGGGGAATAAAGAGGGTATGTAGAAATAATACATAGACCCATTATTAGTTTACGGACTGAATTATAAAATAGAAAGGGGAAAATTCAATGAAAGAGTATAAAATTATCGAAACCAGCGGACGCTGGACGTTCAGTCTTGATACACTGCCGGACAGCAATGCGCCTTTATCCTGGGAAGAAGCAGAGCGTATCAAAGAACAGCTGGAAGAATGTGTCCCCTTCCAGCTTGAGATTGTGAAAATAGATTCAACTGACTAACAGCCTGCCTTATTGGCAGGCTATTTTTATTCTAGTCTTTTTTTTATGTTTAAGAAGATCGGCTTTCTCGAGAGACTGATGGATCGAACACCATGCTCGTTTCGAATAGCATACCGGAATTGCTTGCTTATTCGCTTTTTTCTTGATGGCCGTCGAAAATTCATGATTAATATAGTCCGTCAGTACCAACACAAGATCCACATGGCTTGGTATTTCCTTTTGTGACATTCTTGCCTTTCTCCCGCTTACATGTATAATTTCCTCTACACCTTCGTGCTCGAGCCTCTTTTTTATTTTGCCAAGATGATCTCCGCCTACAATCAATAATGCTGACATCAAAACCTACTCCCTTCTTCATTCCCATTCATGTATTGGTTTGGACAGGGTGCCTTCGGTTTTCCAATGGGCAGTTTACGTTATTGTTTATCTCTTATCGGTTTACTCGGATTTATTTTTGAATAAAAACCTCTTCCTACAGCTTTTTGCGAATAGGAAGAGGTTGTGATACCTCAGAAGACAGAAAATTTAAACGATTAAAAATAATATATAGAAATAGACCTTCCAAGTCAATATTAATTAAAAAACGTTGTGATGTTTATGTAAGCAGCAAAAACTCATAAAGAATATGTGTTTTTGTCTGAGTTCTGTTTCTGCTTATCTAACTTGTCATTCTGCTTTGCTTTTTAACGGCAAATAAGTGTTGGCGACAAATTCTCCTACCGGGTGAGCAGCGGTGTTTTCTTGTTGTGCTCCATGGTTGAGAGGCAATCTGGGAAACAGCAGTTCCGCTACCCGATAGGCTTCTTCCAAATGAGGGTATCCGGAAAAAATGAAATGATCGATGCCAAGGGACTGGTATTCTTTCATTCGTTCGGCAACAGTATCCGGATCACCGACAAGGGCGGTACCTGCTCCTCCCCGAACCAGACCGATTCCGGCCCAGAGATTGGGGCTAATCTCCAGAGATTCAATTTTTCCGTTATGAAGCGATGCCATTCGCTTTTGCCCTACGGAATCATATCTTGAAAATATTTTTTGCGAGGCGGCAATCGTTTCCTCATCCACATATTGAATCAATGAGTCTGCAGCTGCCCAGGCTTCTTCCACAGTTTCTCTTACAATGACATGAAGACGGATTCCGAAGCTGACAGTCCTGCCCTGAGCTGCTGCGAGTTTTCTGACTCTCTCAACCTTCTCTTTCACCTGCTCAGGAGGCTCGCCCCATGTCAGATAGACATCAATATGCTTAGCCGCTACTTCCAGCGCTGCATCCGATGAACCGCCAAAATAAAGCGGGGGATATGGTTTTTGCTGCGAAGGCAGTAACACCTTGGCTCCTTTAATTTTCAGATGTTCCCCCTCAAAGTCGACCTTTTCACCAGCCAGCTCTTTTCTCCAGACCTCCAGAAACTCATCGGTCAGCCGGTAGCGGTCGCTATGGGACAAATGGAGCCCGTCGCCCGCAAGCTCCACCGGATCACCGCCTGTCACCACGTTGATCAATAGTCTGCCATTTGATAATCTGTCAAACGTAGAAGTCATCCGGGCTGCCAATGAAGGAGAAATCAATCCTGGTCTTACAGCCACCAGAAACTTCATTTTATCTGTTGCCTGTATTAATGAAGAGGCGGTGATCCAGGCATCTTCGCATGAATGTCCGGTAGGAAGAAGCGCCCCCTTAAATCCCAGGCCATCCACTGCTTGCGCAATCTGGCGGAGATAGGAAAGCGTAATCGGCCTCCCTCCCTTTGATGTTCCTAAATACCTGCTGTCTCCATGTGTGGGCAAAAACCAGTAAACGTTCATGCACCTGTCCCCCTGCCTTTAGCGGAATCGAGTTCCAATTCTCTAATATAGATGTCTTTCTTGACCTCATCAATCAGCTCATTCAGTGACACAAAGAGCCGGTTTTCGATTTCGGGATCAAATCTGACATCTGACCCAATGTTGTGTTGCAGCTGCTGATCAATTAAATAGACACCGTTTAATATGTTTCTTGCACCGATTGCATACAGAACCGGTTTAAGCGCATAATCAATGCTGAGCAAATGGGCAGCCGACCCGCCGGTGGCGATAGGCAGCACGCTTTTGCCGGTAAGAATGTCACGCGGCAGCAAATCCAAAAGGGATTTGAGAACTCCGGAATAGGCGGCCTTATAAACCGGTGTTCCGATAATCACCGCTTTTGCCTGCTTTACACTCTTTTCAATTGCCTTAAGGGCCGGGCTGTTAAAGTTCCCCAGCACCAGATCCTCCGGAGGAATATCCAGCACTGAATAGGATTCAGTTTCCAGGCCTGCTTTTTGCGCCAGCTCACTTAAATGGTGAAGGACAATTCCCGTCCTTGACGTTACCGATGGACTTCCTGAAATCGTAACAATATCAGCCATTACAACTCCTCCTTTTTTTTCAATGGTTTTAGTGAAGCATTTCTTTTCCTGTTGATAAAAAAGGTTTGCAGCGCTCTGGCAAGCCCTCCTGTGCCAAATGTCAGATGCGAACGTTTGCCTTCGGTATACCTGCTTTGGACATCATTTAAAAATTCCAGTATATACAGCCTCCTGTAGAGGATATTGCGGATTCCCTGCTTTGAAAAGTAGTCCTCTATCGTGTTATACAGCCCTTTATTCACACCGTACCGTTCTCTGCAGACCCCGCTGAACTCCAGGTCGGTCAAATTGACAAGATACAGCTGTTCTTTGGTAGCTGACGCTAAAAAATTTTGTGGTTTATGCCATTCTTTTAATGATGCTTCACCCATTTTTATCCCTCCGATACCTGTTGTGGGTTATTTATTCTCTAACGCTTTTTCAATAAACTTGTTTTCAATGACTTTTGAAGTATCAAGCTTTGTCTTTATCCCTCCTGCTTTATAAAGGAAATCTGCCTGTTCCTGATGGGCTTTCGCAAACTCCGGAGTTGTTGGAGAAAGGATTAAGTTCGACCGCTTTAAAACGGTACTGACGATCTTGGGGTCAAGTTTTTCCTTTTTGGCAATATCGGAAGATACTTTGTCCGGATGATCAATAAATTGCTTCATAACTCTCTCATAGGTTTTCAAAAACAACACCGTTAAGTCCGGGTGGTCTTTCGTAAATTGGGTTCTGGCAACAAGAAAGCTCGGCGCATTAATATTCAGGTCCTCTCCGTCAGCCAGGGATTTTGCACCCGTTTGAAAAATGGCTGTTGTGGCATAAGGTTCCCAAGTGGACCAGGCATCGACTGAACCATTATCAAGCGCGGGTCGTGCTTCATCGGGCTGCAGCTGAACAACTTTAATATCTTTGTCGGACAGTCCCGCCTGGTCGAGTGCCATATAAAGGAAATTATAGGCGCTGCTTCCTTTCGCGACGGCTATCTTCTTGCCTTTTAAATCCTTTAGCTCTTTGATTTTGCTTTCTTTAGGAATGATGATCGAATTTCCCTTTTTTCCATCCGTGGTTACGGCGATCGCTTTAAAATCCACATTGCCCGACTGTCCGGCGATCAATGGGGTTCCACCTGTGGCACCAAAGTCCAGCCGTCCGGAAGCCAGTGCTTCAAAGTGCGGCGGTCCGCTCGCGAACTCGCTCCATTTGACTTTCACACCCTCTTTTTCAAAGGCTTTCTCAAAGGCTTTGGTGTCCCTTGCATAAGGCAGTACCCCCGTACTGCCCTGCACACCGATATTAACCGTTACATCCCCTTTTTGTTCGGCGTTCGTTTTTTTCTCACTGCTGCATCCTGAAAGCACAATCATCATCGTTAAAAGCGCCATAAGTGCTGCTGCTATCGTTTTCTTTTTGAGTTTCATTCTTTTTTCTCCTCTCCCTATCCCACTTTTTGTCATGCATGTGCCGAAAGATTGATCGTATCTGTATCCGGCCGTTTCAGCCCGAGGTGTTCCCTTAAGAGTGTTCCGGCGTATTCTTTTCGAAACAAACCTCTTTCCTGAAGGATCGGAATGACATAGGTGATAAAGTCATCAAGCCCTTCTCTCATTAATTGCGGCATAATATTAAATCCGTCTGCTGCTTTGTTTTCGAACCATTTCTCCAATAGATCGGCGACTTGGGTTGGTGTGCCCGCAATGGTGTAGTGGCCCCTTCCACCAGCCAGACGAAGCAGAAGCTGTTTGATCGAAAGATTTTCACGAAGTGCGAGCTCCTGAATCAGCTTTGTTCTGCTTTGATGCCCATCCGTTGCAGGAAGCGGAGGCAGCGGTCCATCCAGCGGATAGGCTGATAGATCCACGCCGACTCGGTTTGACAGTTGATGAAGACTGAACTCTGTATTGGTATAATGATGAAGCTGTGCTTCTTTTTCTCTGGCTTCTTCTTCTGTTTTTCCTATGATCGGGCATATTCCCGGCAGGACCTTGACCGATTCAGGCGACCGTCCAAATGCAGTGGCACGGGCTTTTATTTCCTGATAAAAGCGCTGTGCATCCTCCAATGTTTGCTGGGCTGTGAACACTGCCTCGGCATACTGTCCTGCAAAATCAATCCCATCGGCTGAAGATCCTGCCTGGACAAGGACCGGCCTTCCTTGTGGCGAACGAGGGATATTCAGCGGGCCCCGAACGGCGAAAAATTTCCCCTTATGGTGGATTTCATGAACTTTTTGATCATCCGCAAAAATTCCTGCTTCCTGATCTGCAATTATTGCGTCATCCTCCCAGCTGTCCCATAACTTGCTTGTGACTTCCAGAAACTCACGGGCCTTTTCATATCGGAGACCATGGGAAGGAATCTTTTTGAAATGGAAATTCTGGGCTTCTCCATCTGTTCCAGAGGTGATGATATTCCATCCCGCCCTGCCATTGCTTATATGATCGAGTGAAGCAAATCGTCTGGCCACGTTATAAGGTTCATTAAAGCTGGTTGAAACCGTGGCGATTAATCCAATGTTTTCTGTTACAGCGGCGAGGGCAGACAGCAGTGTAAGCGGTTCGATGCCTCCCTGCAGACCGTATTTAGCACCTTGTCGTGATACGGCATATCGATCTGCCAGAAATAATGAATCGAACTTGGCTTCCTCTGCTTTTTTAGCAAATTTTACATAATGGGAAAGCTTTAGGTTATTGCCTGTTTCTGAACCGGGATGTCTCCAGGAAGCCTCATGATGTCCCATTCCCGTCAGGAATAAATTAAGATGCAGCTGTCTTTTTGTTTGAACCATGTTAAAGCACCTCCATCACTATTTTTCAAATCATCCGATAAAGCTGTCACGCCATTTCAGAAGTCTCTTCTCGAAATATCTCACCAATGAATCCGATGCTTTGCCAAATACAGCGAAAATAATAATCCCTACAAAAACAATGGACGTCTGGGAAAACTGGCGCGCATCCATGATCAAGTAGCCGATCCCTTCACTGGAACCCATAAGCTCAGCCGCTACCAATGCCAGCCAGGCGGCTCCTAATGACAGCCTCAGGCCAAGAAGAATGTTTGGCAAGGCGGCTGGCAGGATAAGCGTTGTAATCTGCTTCCATTTACTGAACTCGAGCACTTTTGCAACATCAAACAGTTTTGAATCCACTCCGCGAATTCCAAGAAACGCGTTAACATACAAAGGGAAAAAGGCAGCTTTTGAAATGAGAAGGATTTTGGATAATTCGCCAAAGCCAAACCAAAGGATAAACAATGGGATCACCGCCAAGGAGGGGATGGTTCTGATCATCTGCAGCGTGGGATCCAATGTTAGTTCGGTTTTGCTTGAAAAACCTACAGCCAGCCCTGCAAGAAGTCCCAGCCCGCCGCCAAGCAAGAATCCCAGAATCGCCCGGAAAAGACTGATTTTAAAGTGAGCGTATAATTCGCCCGAAACGATTAAATCTTTAAATGCCACCAGGATTTCGCTGGGCCTTGGAAGCAATGTAGCCGAAATCAATCCATAGGCACCAGCAGCTTCCCAAATCAGAACGACAAGAACAGGAAGTGCAAGCCCCCGCATCCAATTGAACAAAGGTAACTTTTTACGATTTCTTTTACCAGTCGTTTCCTTTACCGATGGGGGGTGTTCAACACCTGATCGCGTTAATACTCCAGTTTGATTGCTCATTTTTTCATCTCCTTTTAAATCAAATCGCTGCTGCCTGGTGTTCTTCTACTTTTTCAAATTCACTCAGCACACGCTGGCGGATTTCCTGAAAAGACGCATCAGTTTTCTTTCTCGGATATGGAAGGTCAACCGGAATCACTTCCCGGATGGTCCCCGGCCTCGGATTCATGATGACAACCCTGGTGGCCAGGTAGATCGCTTCGTCAATATCATGGGTTACAAAAAGCATGATCGTACGGTTGTTCTGCCAAATATCGAGCAGGACCTCTTGCATATGAGAGCGGGTAAATGCATCAAGCGCTCCGAACGGTTCATCTAGCAGCAGCACCTTCGGATTTCGAAGAAGGGCTCTTGCAATGGCTACCCGCTGTGCCATCCCGCCGGAGAGCTCTTTTGGATAGGCGTTTTCAAACCCTTTCAAACGGACCAGTTCGATGAGCTGTTTTACGCTTTCCTTTGTCTCCTTGTTCTTAACTGGCAAATTGGCGGCTATATTTTTCTCAGCGGTGAGCCAGGGAAACAGCCGCGGTTCCTGAAAAATAAATCCTTTTTCAATGCTCGGTCCAGTCACTTTCCGGTTATCCAGCAAAACTGAACCTTCATGGGCCGTATCCAGCCCAGCCACGATTTTTAAAAGGGTGCTTTTCCCGCACCCGCTCGGCCCGATTACCGTAATAAATTCCCCTTTCTCCACATCAAGCTGGATTTTTTCCAGCGCTTTAACCTTGCCATTGACGGTTTCAAAGCTTTTTTCAACCTCATTGACCTGTAATAATGCCACTCGCCCCATCCTCCTCTTTTAAATAAAGCTGTTCAAAATAAAAACAACCGGAGCCATTTTAATAAACAAAATGGTCTCCGGTTGTCCGGTCGACTTTATTAGAGAATCTGTACAGTAGTTCAAATTCCCTTTATAGAAAAAACATAAAAAAACTCCTTCCAACGTGCCAGAAGGACGTAAAGAAGAAGTACGGTTCATGCTTCTCTTATCATCCAAGCTTGCGGCTTGTTGGATTTGGCACAGTTCTCTTCAATTGAAAAGAGTCCGCTGCCGAGGTTTCATAGGGCCAATTCCCTCCACCTCTCTTAATAAGATAGAGTATGTAGTTTTTGATAAAAGGGAATCCTTATCGGATTACTTGTAATTAAAACAGGTATGCATTTGAATGTCAACAACTTTCTGAAAAAACAGATTAAAACTTTTTAAAATGATAATTTTCCTACTTTCAATTTCTTCCTTCTGTTTATCTCTTACATAAATAAAAGTTGCCCTTATCATACTAATTGGTGGGAGGTTTTCGACTATGTTACTTTCTTGGTTAACGGGTATGCTTCTGCTTGTGCAGCCGGTTCCTGTCAACACGCCGGACAGCATCTCACTCGTTCAGCAAGGCCAGACAATCGCCATCATACAGCGCAAGGATTTCACGGTGCCGCTTCCTGGGACCCCTGTTCTTGATACCGAAAAGCTTAAGGTCTTTACGGACAAGCTGGAAGGACAGGTGTACCGGCCGCCTATCAATGCACGGATCAATGATACTGGTGGAATATCTTCTGGGCAAAATGGTTCGAAGCTTTATCGGGAGGCGTTCAAGGAAAAATTTTATGCAAAGTTCTTTAGTAAAGGACCCTCAAAGATAGAAATTCCAAGCCTGACGGTCCATCCACGAGTGGATAGTGAGCTGCTCGGAAACATAAGAACCAATCACCTCGGCCAGTATGTGACCTACTTTAACCGCTCCAATACCTCACGGATTCATAATATTTCATTGGCCGCCAACGCCATTGATAATCATGTTGTTTTTCCCGGGGAAACCTTTTCTTTTAATAGGGTTGTTGGAAACCGAACAAAGGAAAAAGGGTATATGCGTGCACCGGTGATTATCCGGGGCGAACTGTCGGAAGGAGTAGGCGGCGGCATCTGCCAGGTTTCTTCTACCCTTTTTAATGCTGTGGACCGTGCCGGACTCCACATTGTTCAACGGTATTCCCATACCCGCAGAGTTCCCTATGTTCCTAAAGGACGGGATGCAACGGTAAGCTGGTACGGTCCTGACTTCCGTTTTCAGAACCGTTATAATCAGCCCATCCTGATCCGTGCAAAAGCATACGGTGGAAGCATTATGGTCATCGTTTCCTCTTCCGATGTGATCAATCTTCCTCAGAAAAAAAGGTGAATACTCCCTCTCTCCATTAATTGTGTCAACATTGTTAACCATTGCACAAACCCGTTCCAAATTGAAGGTAAGGATGATAGAATAAATGAGGATTTGATCATCAATTGGAGAGAGTGATGACATGAAAAGTCTTCCATTTTTCTATATGCTGTTTCTAATCAACGGATTGCTTCTTGCTGGCGGATTGGTCAGCCCGGCGTACATGGCTGTTGCCCGGTGGAGCATGATTTTCTTTAATATTACGGCAGTAGCAGCCCTTATTTACTTTAAAGAGCATGGCAATGGTGCAAGATGGAGCAAAGTATCCTCCCGCGGCCGCATGCTTTGGTGGGGCGCATTTATGTTCAATATTATTTCGGCTGCCAATGAAGTTCTTCATTCGGCACTATTCCAAGGTTAATAAATGTGCAAAAGCCCGGCAGCTGTTCTGCCGGGCTTTTTTCATATGGATGAAATAACATGTTTGCTATGAACCATTTTAGGAAAAAAGTTAAAACATGTAACATGATAAGGGAGATGGCAGCTTTGTTTGGCTTTACAGAAAGGCATCTTCGAGGCGAATCTTTTCTTTTACCAATTCACGTACTTCTCGTTTTATTATGTATTCTTTTCTCTGATGCCGATGGAACAGTCAATCGGTTGTCCAAGCGATGGCCTTGCTGCCCTGAACACAATCAAAGGTATCCAGTTAAAAAGCCACCCTGCCGATTAACATACAGCAGCCCAACTTTTATGGAGGGCTGTTTTTTAAAAATATTTATAATAGCTTTCCGTATAGGCATGTATGTGACAGCCGTTTTTTTCAAACACGCGTTGCATTTTTTCATTGTTGAGATGAGTGCTTCCGATATAATATTCTGCACCCATTTCTTTTAGGCATCCCAGCACCTGCCTGTGCAGTGTGCTTCCTGTTCCTTTTGACCGGGCACTGGGAAAGACCCCAAAGTAAAACAACCGCCCTTCATTTGTTGTACCCGGTTCAATATGGGGAATGGCGATTCCGATTGGCTGATGGTCTTTATAAAAAATCCTGCAGGAATATTTCCATCCGCTGCCAAGCTCCTGCTTAACTGACTGAAGATGCTGCTCCATCGACAAGGTTGATGCTGCATTATCCGATCCCTGCCTGCACATTCTCCACACCTCCATAAACGCCTTCTCTGTCGTCCCCCTGTCCTCAAGCGTTCTCCAGGTGTAGGGATGAAAGCTTTCCATTTCTTTCAAGTCCCGATATACATTCACTTTGGATGCATAATGCTCAAAACCCGAAGAAATCAAGTAATCGGAGCAAGATTCATAATGGTCTCGGTTACGGTGAAGCGTTACGCCTACTCTTTTGACTTTCCCTTTTTCAGCTTTTCGGATGATGGTTGAGATGCCCTTTTTCCACTCGTTAATGTCCAACATCCCTTCTGTCGGTTCAATAAGAATATATTCAGGGGTTCCGTCAATCACTTTCATCTGTCTTCCCCCACTGTCATATGTTGATAGAACTTGTTGATCACGTTTTGGAAGGCTTTTTTCTCCTCCAAAAAAGGATAATGATTGCTGTTATCAAAAGCAGCCAGCTGCACATCGGGAATAAGTTCCGCCATTTCTTCAGAAAAACCGATCGGACACTGAACATCGTGCTGTCCGCATGCGATAAGCGTTCGGGTACTGATTTTATGCAGCTGCCTTGTTACATCAAAAAGGAGAATCTCCCTTGAGAAAAACTCCATCCGGCGCGCGGCCATGGATTTATGGACTTCCCCTGCAAAATACTCATCATGTCTTCCAGGCTCATGTAGTGATAATTTTGCCCGTTCCCTGGATATATCGTTTCTTTCTTCCGCAGATAGATTTGTTTTTAACTGCTCGATTAGCGACTGCATGTTTTCAAATTTCGGATGGTCTGGATGATAAATGCAAAAAGGGGAGGAGGACGCATACTCTCTTGCTGCAGCACTGGCTATGATCAAGGATTCAAGGGATTTGGAATGTCGTATCCCATACACGAGTCCTAGCATTCCTCCTGTAGAATGTCCGGCAAAATGCCATGTCGGATACCCGAGTTCGTCTCTTACAGCTTCAAGATCAAGCACCGTTTCGCTCATGCTTAGCTGATGCGGTTCGTGCGCCTTTTCAGACCTTCCCGCTTCTCTTAAGTTAATCAAAAACACCTGATGCGACTCTGTGAACATGTCCGCAAAACGGTCTCCCGTTTCATTGAATTCCGAATAAAGATGGGACACACAAAGCGGCGCGCCCCTCCCCTTACTGAACACTTCAAATACGCCCCGCTCTGTGGGGACCATGATTGTTTTCCAGTTCTTCATTTGCTTTCCCTCTGTTCTCTGATATTTCATTACAAAAGCAACTTCTCTGTTCCCTCACTGAATTCCTTTCTAAATTTTGTCGAACGATTTTCCTTCACTAAAATGTTTTTTACCATTAAAATAAATTTTAACGAAAAATGTTATTTTGATTGGAAGGAGAATTATGATGGGGACCAGTTTGGCACATGAACCAAAGACGGTAAGAAAACAAAAATTTGGAGGCCTTCTCTCCAACCGGCAATTTTTATTTTTATGGATAGCCAGTATATTTACAGGGTTGTCCTTCTCGATCTATTTAATCTCAGAAACATGGTTTGTTCTTCAAGCACTAAAATCTCCTTCCAAGCTTGGGATTATTATGATGCTAACCACCATACCCCGCGTTTTGCTCATGTCGGTTGGAGGAGTAATGGCTGACAGATTAAAACGTTCTCACGTGATTATGATCACAAATTCAACCAGGGGACTTTTGGTCCTTGGATTGGCCCTGCTCATCCTGAACAGCAGTATGAACCTCTATCTCCTTGGTGTTTTTGCTCTTCTTTTTGGAGTTCTCGACGCTTTTTTCTGGCCGGCTAACCAGTCTATGCTTCCCACCCTTGTAAAAAAAGAACAGATCGTCC
Source organism: Fictibacillus sp. S7 (assembly GCF_004127935.1). Classification (NCBI taxonomy): domain Bacteria; kingdom Bacillati; phylum Bacillota; class Bacilli; order Caryophanales; family Fictibacillaceae; genus Fictibacillus; species Fictibacillus sp. S7. Next base: position 1,971,872 of record NZ_QJKL01000001.1, read on the forward strand.
GTGCCAACTCTCTCGTGCAAACGACCAATCAGCTTTCATTATTGACTGGGCCGGTCATTGCAGGTTTTATGATTAAGTTCGGCTCGTTTTTCGGTGTCTTTGTTTGTACTTCTGTTTTACTTTTCTGCAGCAGCATTCTAATCGGACAAATCGGTTATCCTGATCATCCATCAACTGACAATAAGCAGAAAGAACCGGTGTTCCGGCAGCTTAAGGAAGGAATTGTTTACGTCAAGACGGCACCCTACCTGCTGCTCACCATGGCCACCTCCATTTTCGTTAATTTGCTTCTTGTCGGGCCTCTGAATATCGGTCTTCCTTTGATGGTGGATCAGCATTTGAAAGGGGATGTTCTGTCTCTCAGCTATTTGGAAAGCTCGCTCGCTCTTGGAATGGTCGCTGGTGCCTTTCTTACCGGGATCTTGAATATCAAAAGAAAACGGCCGATCATCAGCCTTTCACTGATTGCCGTCCTTTCTTTCTTAAATATCTTTCTGAGCCAGATGACCGCCCTTTGGCATGGAATTATTCTTTTGTCACTTGCCGGCGTCTGCTTGTCCATTTCCAATATTATTGCTCCTTCTCTGGTTCAGGAAATGACAGAGAAACGGATGATGGGAAGAGTTCAGAGTTTGATGTCAACTGCCTCCATGGGATTTATACCGCTTTCCTTTGCCCTTGTTTCTGCTCTGCTCTCTAGCGGACTTCCAATCGACATGATTATTTTGTACTCAAGCATTGCCCTTACCGTGTTTGTCCTCACTGTTCTTTGGAGAAGCAAAACCATCCGCACCATCGATTAATCACGTACATCCTTTAAATTGTGGTATTCTTTTTAGTAACACAATGTTTAGGTGGGATACAACGTGGCACAATGGAAAACACAGTCAATCGATTTAATGAAAATTTTTTCGGATCCAAGACGCCTGAGAATCCTTCATCTCGCTTCCGAACAGCCGATTACCGTTAAACAGCTGGCTGCTGAGTTGAACGAACATCCTTCAAGGCTTTATTACCATGTAAAAAAGCTTGAGGATGCCGAGCTTTTGGAAGTGGCTGAAACAAAGCAACTGGGGAATCTGGTAGAAAAATATTATCAAACTATCAATATGAATGATGTATTATACCGTGGAGATCTGCAGGCCCAGGCTGAACAGCCTGAAGTCGCTCTTTCACTTACGTACCGGCTCATCGAACCGGCATTGAAGTTATATGAAAAATCGCTCGCCAAGCTGAGGGAAGAAAAGAAACATGGCGTAGTACGCAATGAAATGCCGTATCATGTTACCATCAATTCCTCCAGTGACCGCATGACCACCAAAGAGTGGCGTGAATCCTTTCCTGTCATCATGAAAGCACTTGGTAAAAAGGATAAAAAAGACTATGACTGGCCGGAACGCTCTTATTCTTCTGAAGAAGAAGCGAACAAAGTTGGTACCTATCAGTACGTTTTGCTCAGTTACCGGATTGAGGATGCAGAAGAACTTGGAATTGTAACGGAAAACGAGGAAGAGAAATGAACTGAGCCGCCTTTAGCATGAGATGCTGGGGGTGGCTATTTTTTGTAAAAGCACCAAATGGGCGCTCTACAAATAGAGACATCATAGCTTTCAATTACCTTGCAGATTGTTTTACTGGAGGTATGTAACGTGCAAACCTTACATCAACATTTGAAAAATTGTGAAGCCCCTCACGCTAGTAAAAAAAGAATAAGAGCCATTCCTTCGAATGGGAAAGAAGAGCTCTTTTTATAGATAACACCTTGTAGAGTCATAGATCTCTAAAGTGAAGGAAAATATGTCGGGGATGTACCCTTCCCTTAATTGGCATATAAGCGATACGAATCGGTTAATGTATCGCCGTTACCATAAATGTATGCCTTAGATGGGGCATAGAAATTGCTGCTGTCGTACTTCCAATGAATCCTTAGCGCCATATAACCGCCTGCTCCGTACGTGTTGGTTCCTCTTTTTTCAATATATTGAGAGAAGCTGTCCCACGTTCTAGGACCCACAACGCCGTCAACCATTAAGTTATGCGTTTTTTGATATTTTTTTACGGCAGCTTCGGTTTTCGGACCGAAGATTCCATCCGAATCAATGACGGAGGAGTCAGTGTAAAATCGAAGAACATTAATGATGTACTGCATGTTTTTAACTTCAACACCACGGGCATCTTTACGTAAAATCGAGTTTTTATCCCAGTCTGACGGATGATGAAACCCGGGTGCTGAGGCAGATGCGGTAGAAAAGGAAATTCCCCAGGCCAAAAGAACAATTACCATACTGGCTACTATTTTCTTCACAATGCCATCTCCCTTTTATTAACTAGTGCAAACCCCTTACAAATTTCCCCTCTTTCTGAAAATTCCCCCTTTTCGTAAATTGAACCCTTTCTTTCTTGAGGCCAATGCCCTGTTTTCTTCTGTGCCTTTGGAATCAGTGTCCAAGTGTGGCAAGGAAGAATAGGATATTTTGTATGCAAATAAGGAGGTTTTTGGATGAATGAATATTATGGGCAGCATTCGAACCCACGAATGTTTCCTCAACTCCCCGGCCAGGGCGGAGGCCAGCAGGCACCTGGTTTTCATGGCTTTCTCCCGCAGGGACAGGGCGGGCAGCAGCAGATGCCTCAGCTTCCTGGGCTTTTCCCCGGTATGCCTGGTGGTCAACAGCAACAGGGACAGCAAGGCGGACAATCACAGCAGGGACAGGGCGGGCAGCAGCAGATGCCTCAATTCCCTGGGCTCTTCCCCGGTATGCCCGGTGGTCAACAGCAACAGGGACAGCAAGGCGGACAATCACAGCAGGGGCAGAGCGGACAGCAGCAGATGCCTCAATTCCCTGGACTTTTCCCCGGTATGCCCGGTGGTCAACAGCAACAAGGACAGCAAGCTCAACAGGTGTTTTATCCTTACTACTACCCGCCTGGCATGTTTTAAGCCTGCCGGACAGTAAATGTTTAAAACGGCCAGTAACCTGACGATTCTGGACAGCAACTTCCGCTTTTGGCCTGTATTTCTCTGTAAACATATAAAAAAAGGGAATTTCCTCTGCGGAATTCCCTTGTTTTTAATAAAATGTAGCTTATTCTTCCGATTTCTCTGTAGGGTTTTGCTTTTCCCACCGCTGTACGCCGTCATCTTCATCAAATTCGATGGTGACATCGGTGACGCCTTTTTCCTGCAGGATCTTTTCTTCCAGCCGATCTTTAATATCGTCGGCCTGGGCAACGGTCAGTGCAGGATCCACTTCTACTTCAAGCTCTACGTGGAGTTCCTCACCTTCTTTGATAACTACGACTTCCACCACATCTTTTACTTCAGGGTCACGCAAAACGAGTTCCCCGATTTTGTCTTCCATCTCTTCATCGGCTTCCCCAAGGACACCTGCCGCATTATCGAGAAACACTTTGCCTACAACAAAGAACATCATGAGACCAATAATAATAGAAGCAATTCCTTCCGCCTGATGAAAGGGGGTAAAATGGGAAATAACGATGGCGACGATTGCCAGGATCCCTCCCGCTGTCGCAACAAGATCTTCCATAAAGACAAGCTTGGTGGCCGGTTTGGCTTTTGGCAGGTGACCGAAGCTTTTAAAGAACACCGCAAAACCGCTTGTTGTGTCGCCAACGTCATGCATAATCTCCCTCATGGCCTTAAAGAGAACAAATCCCTCAAGCACAACAGCAGCACAAAGTACGGCAACATTTATCACAAAACCGGTGGATTCTGTCGGGTGAAAAATATGTGAAAAACCTTCCTTGATCGTTTCAAAAGACATAATGCCTACAATAATAACGGCTCCAAGCAGAACCAGATGAACCAGTCTGCCAAATCCATTTGGAAAGCGGTTCGTCGCACCTCTTTTGCTTAATGCAGAACCAATAAATACAAAAAATTGATTGGCCGCATCCCCCAGGCTGTGCATGGTTTCAGCAAACATGGCTACGTTCCCAGTGTAAATATAGGTGCCGCCTTTTATAATCGCAATAATGGTGTTCACAATCGCCGCCAAAAAAGCAGATTTGTTACCGTTTTTTAATAATTTGAATAACCTTCCCATTGGATCCTCTCTCTCATCAAAAGTGTCATGCGTTATGTATAGATTTCATTTTCATTCTACCCGCTCTGCTCTTTACCTACACTTAATTTCCCTTTCTTGAATACTAAAAAAACCCTTTCTTTCCTATTTTAGCGATTCATCCATAGGAAGGAAAGGGTATTCGGCAGGCTATTTGCTCCAAATGGCCTGCTTTACTGTAGATTGAACTTGATTGTATTTACGAAGAATGACGTTTACAAACGGATCAAAAACAGGGGACAGCAGATAAACAAGGATACTGATGATTCCCGCGACTACTATACTTCCAGCAACATCAAAAGGATAATGCTGTCCTGTCCAAACACGTGATAATCCTGTTAACGCCGCTACCGCCAGCATTGCACTTCCAAGCTTTTTGTGGCTTAAGAATACGGCAAACGATAAAGCAAACGCACCTGTGGTATGGTCACTCGGAAACGAAGCATCCGCCGCATGTTTGAACAGCAAATGCACATGATGGCTGACAAATGGCCTTGGTTCATAATAAAGAAGTGTGATGATATAGTTTGCGATCAGCCCCAAAATTCCAGTTATTCCTGAATAGATTGCTAATCTTTTATATGAATCATTTGTAAACCACAGGACCAAAAGAACAAGGGCATAGAGATAAAGCGCCTTTTGGCTTAAAAAAATCATAAAACTATCCAATACAGGATGAGAAACGGACAAATTATTAATATCTTGAAACCACTGGTAGTTCATTTTTTTCCCTTTCTTTCGGTTGATTTCCTACATTATTCAAATTGAGACTTGTTTCAATTGAATATTTCGGACGCCTTTTTACTTCAGTAAAGATTTTCCCGATATACTCACCGATAACCCCAATTCCCATCAGCTGCAGACCGCCAATGAACCAGATGGAGATCATTAGTGAAGACCATCCGGCTGCTGCATTCCCCATTACTTTATGCACCAATGTGTATGCTCCTGTAAGCATACTGAGACAAACCGCCATAAAGCCAATCACGGTAACAAAACGAATGGGCGTGATACTGAACGAGGTGATTCCATCGGCAGCAAATGCCAGCATCTTTTTTAACGGGTACTTCGTCTCCCCTGCCAGGCGTTCTTTCCGGTCATAATAAACTTTGGCTGTTTTCATCCCAATCAGCGGAATAATCCCTCTTAAAAAGAGGTTGCTTTCTTCATAGCGGCATAGCTCGTCAAGTGCCCGTTTGCTCATCAGCCGGAAGTCTGCATGGTTAGGAATAAGATCAATGCCTATTTTATTCATGAAACCGTAAAATCCATTAGCGGTTACCCGTTTGAAAAAGGTATCAGTGTCCCGTTTTTTACGAACGCCGTAAACAATTTCGCATCCTTCTTTATATTTTAAAATAAAATCACGGATCACCAGGATATCATCCTGCAAATCTGCATCAATCGATATCACACAGTCGGAGATTTCCTTCGCCTCCATGAGTCCGGCTAACAACGCATTCTGATGACCGGCATTACGGGACAATTTCAATCCTGTAACAAACCCATTCACTAAACTTTCTTTTTCAATCAATTCCCATGTTCCGTCTTTGCTCCCATCATCAACAAACAAGATTCTGCTTTGAGGATGAATCCATTTCTCTGTTTCCAGATCTTCCAGCAAATAGGTTAATTGCTTTGTTGTTTCACCCAGGACTTCTTCTTCGTTATAGCAGGGAACAACAATGGTAACAACCGGTTGATTCATCAGTTCCACTCCCTTTCGCTCGTGCTGCAATCATCTCGTCTGGTAAAGATAAATTTTCCATACCGAATGTGGATCGGTGAACACTTTTTTCAATACCAAGTGATCTTGCTTGGCATTCTTAACAGGTACAGCTGAAAAAATATACCGGCCTCCCAGCTTCTTAAAGGCTTGGATATTTAATTGAAGCTGATGAATTTGTTTTGTGGATGTTTTCTCATAATCATAATGTTCTCCCAGTTCCGCTGAATACAAATAACAGCGGCCTCCCCAGTGATCAAAGTAGCTTTTGAGCTTTGGACTTTTGTCCAATTCCTTAGCAATAATGGAACGGAACCGATGTTTATAGGAAAGTGGATAAAAATTGTTATACGTATCCACTGTGTAAAAACCATTGTATTGCGCGATGGCGGGGTGAAGCCCCAGACTTGCCACCCGGTAGGAACTTTTTGGTTTTCCAATATACGTATCAATTTTTTTAAACAGCTGCACAGAGTAAAATTCTTTAAACGAGGGATATCCAGCGATACGATACCGCACTTCTTCGTTCAAGGTAAAAAGCAGAGTCAGCTGGAGGATCAGGAATACAACAGCGGCTTTTTTCCCTTTCCCTCCACCCTTCCAGAAAATTCTCAGCCCTATGGCAAACAAGAGATACCATAGTAATGGATGTAAAAAGTGAAAACGTGAAAAGTTAAATGTCCGCAGAAGCGAAATATGGGCTTTAATCGGCTCCCATCCCTTGTAGAACCAAAAACCATACCATACAGAAAGCAGTACATTTAAGATCATAAGGTAAACGAATGTTTTTTCATTCCGCCACTTGTTTTCTTTTATCAAATTCCATAGGACCATGATCAACAGTGGCAGGATAAAATACGTATGAATGGTCATGACATGGGTATGGCCCAAAAGAAAATTTTTCAGCATAAGCTTCATGGATGAAGGACCATCAAGAACAGATTCATCAAATTCATTTCTGTTGGTCGGCGGCTGAGGCAATAACAGGGAAAAGACAAGCCTGTATTCAGTGAGCAAATACATTCCTGCCATAAAAATGATGCTTAACAGGAATCTCCCATTCCACTGCCGGCTGCGATATACGTCAATCATCCATAAAAGAGCCATAAAAGCCAGAAAAAAGAAAAAACCTAATACAAAACTCGAATAGAAAGGAAGACAAAAAAGAACCAGCCACTCTTTCGACCCGGAGGTACGGTTTCGAATATTTAAAAACGCCCATAATGCAAGCGGCATACCGAGAGTGCTGAGCATACCCGATGGCCAAAACGGGGTAAGTGCAAAAGCCAGGGATGCACCTACCCGTAAAACGGCTAATCCCTCTTCCTTTATGAAATGCTTCCTTAAAAGCAAGTACATTCCAATGAACGCGATCACCCGCGTAATAGCCTGCGAAAAAGCATAAGCGAGCATCGATGGAAAGAGGGTATGAAGCCAGACAATGCCACTGAATTCCGAATCAAACGCATCTCTTGGCACACCATTGATCACTTGTGGAATGACAGCATTCAGAGGTCCAAGCAGCTGGCCACTCTCCTTTAGTTCCTTGTACCACGTGATATTGGAGTCCATATTATCATGGACGCGGATATGAGCATTTTCCCCAAGAATAAACAGGGGTGAAAGATAGATCAGAAGGACAATTACTGCCGCAGTTAAATATTGGGTTTCCTTTAGTTGATTCCATCTGAACATACGATATACTCCTGCCTTGATGTAATGATTTTAAGCCTGACGGCTCAAGGTAAAAGCCGGCTCCAGCAAAGATTGGATAAATTTCGTAATTTGATCAGGCGATAACATTTCAAGCCCTTTCTCATAAGCATTTTTGGCAGCTTGCCAATTTTTCATGGCAGGTTGATTTCGGAGTACCCGTTTCAATTGAAATTCCAGCGGCAATGATTTATCGATCCGGAAAACCAAATTCTTTTCCTCCAGGTACTCGAGATTTATTTCTTCTTGTCCCGGGAGTACGGAGTGTACAAATATCGGCAAGTTTTTCCTAAGTGCTTCACTCACCGTAATTCCGCCGGGCTTTGTAACGATGGCATCTACTCTGTCATACCATTCATTCATTTCGCTCCTTGATGAAATATAAGGCAGCGGATGTATATTTGCCGTACCCAGTGATCGGATCTTTTCATATAGTTTTTTGTTTTTTCCGCACAAGACATAATAATCAAAGGCGTTGGAAGAACCAGCGGCAGTAATCAATTCATAAATATCACCCAAACCGCTGCTCCCTCCGGAGATTAATACTTTCCTCCTGCTGCCCTTTGATAAAATCGTTGCTTTTCTTTGGAACTGCTCATGAACCGGAATCCCAGAGACAATGATTTTATCTTGAGGGATATGGTGTTCATCCATGAGCATTGTTTTCATATCCTGATTGGGTACGAAGTGGTAATCAATCTCTTGTCTTCCCCATACGTCATTAATGAAAAAATCAGTATAAACATTCATTACAGGGATATGGCATTTCCCTTTTCGTTTTAGCTCATTCACGAGATAGGACGGGATGCTGTGCGTGCATATAATCACATCAGGCTGTTCATCCTCCAAAAGCTTGTGCATAGCCTTTAAAAACAACAGATCGTATCCTTTAAAGGACTCTCTTCGAATAGTGGAATACGTAAAGTTCTTATATATAAGTTCATAGGTACCTGGCAAATGTTTAATCCATTTCAAGTAGGTCTTAGTCACCATTTTTTCAAGGGAAGCATTCATATAGCTTAACAAGTCCACTTTTTTTAAAACAATATCCTTCTCTCTGATTTTCAGCATGTCGATTAATGCCTCTGCGGCCTGATGATGGCCGGATGGCATCTGTAAAAACGGCAAAAATAATATTTTCCTCATTCTTCATCACCTATTTTATAAATAAAATTTCATTTAATGAATCTTGTACACTTAAAAAGACGGAAGTTCGTCCAAAAAGTTCATTACAAATTAAAAAAAGTCCCGGCAAATCCTGCCAGGGACTTAAACTTACTTATTTACGAGCTCGAAAGCGTTCAAACAGAAATTTAAATGCTCCTCCCAATGATAGAAAAAAGAGAAGAAAGAAGAAAATACTGCCGATAATCGGAAAGTTGAACAAGGACACCAGCAAAAAAGAACCAGTCAAATATCGAAGCCATGGAGCTTTATTCTCCAAGCCGGAAAATCGGGCCGCTATTTCATGGCTATAGACGGCCAGCCCCGTAATAAATATCAGTACCGGTAAAAGTAAAAGCAGAATGGAGACAGGAATTCCAATGACCGTAATACCGAGCAATACACCTACAACCAACAGTGCGGCACTGATAATAGCTCCTGATAAAATCAGACGTGGAGCCTGTCCCTTTGTTACTTCTGCCAGGCTGTTTGTTCGTTTGTGAAGCGACACGCCGGCAAGTACCGTTAAGAAAACCAGCACAATGCTTGCAATAAGCCTGAGCAGCCAGCCGCTGATCAGGACCAGCCCCCCAAGAAAAAGGCTGTTTTGTGATGGACTGTTCAGATTCATGGCGATGATATTATCGGTTACCTTCGAACCTGCTTCTTGTTTGACATGTCCACCAATGACAAGGACCAGTTCCTTTACTTTTGCTTTTTTCTTGATGTCTACATTTCCATTAATAACAATGACAGCAGTTTTCACCTTTCCCTTTACGATCGCATCGTGTCCAAAAACAATGACATTTTCAACACTTTGCTTTGCGGGCACCATCACTTCTTTTTGTTTGATCACATTCTTTTCAGCACCATAAACGGTTGGAGCTGCAAGTGTGAGGGCCATCATGAAAACAATCGTTATGCTTAATAAAATACGGTGCTTTTTCATCGCTGCCCTCCTCACCCTGTTGACTTTGTATCCAGTAGTCTTCGCACAGACCATCCTGATGCTATCAGCACGATTAGCGCCAGCACTAAGAAAACTTCAATCAGATTTGGCAAAGCCCCCGCCACGGTAAAGGCTGAACGTATTAAACTAAAGGAAATCGAAGTAAGAGTAACCCCCACATGAATCCCTTTCGTAATAACCGATGAGGCGAACCATAGAAAAGCGGCCATAACAATGGCCCCCGCAATAGCTGCAGCCATACCTCCCCGGGAAAGAAGCGTCTCAGGTGTAGATTCAAAACGGATCCTGGCCATCACCGTTTGCTCCATGTTGCTGTTTTTCATATCAAACTCCTCATAAGCAGATGACAGTAAAGCCTTTAATTCCAATAGATGAGCCACTTCTTCCCTACATTCCCCGCAGTCACTCATATGCCTTTCCACTTCTTGTCGTTGCTTCTTCCCTAACTCATCATCGACATAAGCGGATAGAAGTTCATGTATTTCTTCATGCATCCCGATCACCCTCTCAACAATTCTTTTCTCAGTTCTTTGCGGGCTATATTAATTCTGGATTTAACCGTTCCCTCTGGTATTTCCAGTATTTCTGCAATCTCTTGATAAGAAAATCCCTGGATGTCCCTTAAAACAATCACTGTGCGATGCTCCGGTGTAAGCTTCTGCATGGCAAGCTGCAAATTGATCCTCAACTGCAGGTTTTCAACTTCCGAGTGGGTATCCGCCATTAACTCTGTTTGTTCTGGATCGATTTGCAACTGTGGGAGTTTCTCCCTCTTCTTTATCCGGTCATAACAAAGGTTGGTAACAATTCTTGTAAGCCAGGAGGAAAAGGCATACTCCTCTTTCAATTGATCCATTGAAAAATAGGCTTTGACGAAAGCTTCTTGAGTAATATCTTCAGCTTCCATCTGATCATGGACCATCGCAAAAGCATGCCGGAACACTTTTCCTTTATATCTTTGAATAAGTTCAGAAAAGGAATCCTGGTCTCCCTTCTTAGCTTTTACGATTAATTGCTGAAGTTCTTGGTCCACATTTTTTTCACCCGTTTCTGGACAGACTGCCTTTATGAAAAATGGTTTCTAGTTAAAAAGACGCCAAATGATGAAATAAGTTCATTCTTATTTCAATTTCTTTTCCTTTATTTTGTATTAGGCGAAAATAATTCATTCAATACGATCAACATAGCATGAACATAAAAAAAAGCCCCCACTTAGGAGGTTTTCAATTTTCTTCCACCCTTGGTTTTGCAGGATTGCAGCCCGGTTCTGTCGTTTGCGAGGCCATGGCCACCTTCGTGAGATAATAGCATTCTTCTCTTGCCATATGATCGGCCATGAGAGCAGAAAACGTACCGAGCACCTCATGCGAAAGTTCCAGTTCCTCGATTTCTTTTAAAAATTTCCGGAACAACATAATCTCCATCTTCACTTCTTGATTCATGCGCTTCAAGGCCGGAAATTCTTTCAGGTTTGTCCTTAAATAACCCGCAAGTTCTACCGCCTTGATATAAAATTGTTCAAAATGAGAGCTGTATTCCTTGCTTCGCGCTTTTATATCTTTTTCTGCCGCATCCATCGTATCGGATATGGCTCCTGCATGTCCTGCAGCATCGGGAAGCCATACCATATGATAATGGAGCTCATGGTAGAGCGGCGGCATTTGTTCCGTTTTTAAATACTTAAGGATTTCTAAATACTCTTCCACCTCATTCACCATATGATTAAGAAAGGTTGGTGAAAGATGAATGCTTATTTTTCCTGTCAGGTGCCTCCTGATCATGTGAAGCTTAAAATCCCTGATTGATGTCGCCATTTCTTCCGCTGCAGCAGTTAGCTTTGTGAGATCCGCGTTTCCTCTTGCCTGCTGAAGCAGTCCGTCGAAACCTTCCTTATATCGTTTGGCCGCTTCAATTTCTTTTGTTTCCTTCGAAGCCAGGGTATCCAAAAAGAAACGCGCATGATCCCCCAGTACCTGGAGCCAAAACTGATGCTCAAACCTTGCGCTTTTTTCCCATGTTTGCCGGTCCACCTTCATCTCCTCCTTTGCACCTCTTTCATATGTATCAAAGGAAAAGATCAGTTATGCCGGATTATTTAGCTTGTTTCGGTTCTCTTCCATACCTTCCGCATAAAAAAAGCCACGATTCCAATAATGCCGGCAAGCAGGATGCTGACATAAAACCCTGGACGGATCGATTTTTCAGCTAGGGTTCCGCTGATGCTCGCCAAAATTAAAAGAAGCCCCACAACAGAAAACACTTTGCTCCACATCTTCTGCTTTAACATTTTCATGGAAGAAAGAATAATGAACAGCCAGTTATAAAGAAGCAGGATTCCTGCTGCAGTCGTGATGTATTCATAAATCTTTCCCGGCATTAACAATGCGGTGATGATGGAAGCAAGGAGACCTGCGGCCCCAAGTCCCAGAGAGGCTAACGGCAAATCCTTCAGTTTTTTAATTTTCTTGCTGAACAGTGACGGAGCATCACCATCTTCTGACATTGTACAAAGAAGGTTGGTCACACCAAAAAGGGAAGCAGTCATGGTGGAAAAACCTGCTATAATGATCGCTCCATTAAATACATGCGGAAAAAAGGCAAGATGGTAATCGTCAAGAGCGGTCACAAACGGACTTTCCTTATCGTCAAACGCCCCTTGAAAAACCATGGTGACTGCCAGCCCCATGGACACCACATAAATCGCAGCCAAAACGAACATCATGACTTTACCAGCTTTGGGTCCGTCTTCTTTCTTTTTCAACTGCATGGCCATCAGCCCGATGACCTCAATGCCGCCAAACGCATAAAATGCGTAGATCAGCGAAGACCAAAACCCCGGAAATCCATCATGAAAAAAATCGCTTGGGCTGTCAGGAAGACCTGGCTTTTTGACATCGCCATCCAGCCAGCCAAGAAGCGTTGCCCCTGCTATAATAATGAACATTAAAATAGCCGCCACTTTTACAACGGCAAGGATATTCTCAACTTTGTCAAAGCCATTGGTCCCGGTTAATACAACGATGATAGCAAGAATCGCATACCCTGAGGCAAAAACCCACAAAGGTACTTGTTCAAACCAAAAGCGCGACAAGATGGAAAGTGCCGTCAACTGGCTGCCCATGACCAGGATATTGGAGAGCCAGTAGTTCCAGCCGCAGCTGAACCCAGCCCAATGGCCAAATGCCTTTTTTGCATAGGCGCAAAAGGATCCTTTTTGCGGATCTTCTGCTGTCATCTTTGCCAATACATTAAAAACAATATACGTGCCAAGTGCAGCAAGGACAAAAGAAATGACAATGGATGGACCGGTCATCATAATTCCGATTGAAGATCCTAAAAAATACCCTGTTCCGATGGTACATCCGATCCCCATTAACGACAGCTGCCACCATGTTAAATTCCCGCCTCGGCTGTTTTGGCCGGAGGGAGAGCTGCATTTTGTCTGACTCATCAAACCACCCCTGTTCTGTCGTTAGTTTTTGTATATTGGGGTGGAATATGTAATGCTCCCATTGCCAGTAATTGCTTATCAATACAGGTTTTTTACTTTATAATCAAAGCAGACAGAAATAAAAAAAGGGGATGATCGAATGAAGCCGTATATTTGCAGCACCTGCGGGGTCCAATATCCGCCAACAGAACACCCTCCTGAAATCTGCACCATCTGCACAGAGGAACGACAATATGTTTCACCCCAGGGGCAGTCATGGATCACGTTGCAAGAGATGAGAGAGCGTAATTTTCAAAATACCATACAAGAAGATGAACCACGCCTGTACAGCATACATACCGAACCGGCTTATGCGATTTCGCAAACAGCCTACCTTATACAGGGTAATCATTTCAACCTGTTGTGGGACTGTTTGACCTATCTTGATCACGACACGATAGCGTACCTCAAGCAATTAGGAGGGATTGATGCCATCGCTCTTTCTCATCCTCATTATTATTCCACCCAGGTGGAATGGGCGGAAGCATTTGAAGCACCCATTTATATCCATGAAGATGACAAAGAGTGGGTCACACGTTCAAGCCCAATGATAAAATTTTGGTCCGGGGAAACGCTCGAGCTGAGTGATGGGCTTACCCTGTACAGGCTGGGCGGCCATTATAAAGGTGGAGCAATCGTCCACTGGTCTCAAGGAAATGAAGGAAAAGGAGTCCTTCTGACCGGAGACATCATCCAGGTGGCAGCAGACAGAAATTGGGTCAGTTTCATGTACAGTTATCCAAACTTGATTCCACTTCCGGCTTCCACCGTGGAGCGCATGGCCAGCACTGCACAGTCCATACCTTTTAACCGGTTATACAACGCGTTCCACAGAGTTGTGGCGGAAAATGCCTCTCAATCGGTCCAACGATCTGCCAAAAGATATATTAAAGCATTAAAAGGAGAATGGTTCTCCACCTAAATAAAAAGCGAAGGCAGAATACGCCTTCGCTTTTTTGATGAAGTTAAAAGGTTTGTGCCATTTCTTTTGCTTTATTGATGGCCTGTTGCTTAATCTCTTCTGCCCGTTCGGGAAATTGATTGTGTCCTTCCACAAACAAGCCTTCAAACGAAGGAATGCCAAAAAAGTTCATGATCACACTGATGTAACGGTGGCCCATCTCGAGTCCTGCCGCAGGCCCTTCCGAATAGACGCCTCCGCGGGCTTGGATATGCAGTGCCTTCTTGTCTGTAAGCAGTCCAACAGGTCCCTGTTCCGTATATCTAAAGGTCTTTCCTGCCGTACAAATAGAATCAATATAGGCTTTCATAACGGGAGGAAATGAAAAATTCCACAGAGGCGTTACAAAAATGTATTTATCTGCAGCAACAAACTGATCGGTCAGTTCGGAAAGCCGCTGTACTTTTGTCTTTTCATCTTGTGATAGCTGATCAAAGGTAGAACCCGTTCTAAGCTTTCCCCAGCCGCTGAACACATCCACATCAATGTGGGGAATATTTTCTTTATACAGATCCAGATGAACAACTTGATCAGAAGGATTGGCCTGTTTGTAAGATTCAATAAATGCTTTTCCAACCGCCATACTGAAGGATTGTGTGTCATCATGGGGATGTGCCGTAATATATAATATAGTCGTCATATCGTTATCCCTTCCTTTATCATTTGTATAGAGTTAATATGATACAAAGAAAGGAAACACATACCGTGAATTTATGTTAATTTTGTATCCAGCGGTTTCAACCTGGCCTCAATCTCTTGACGTTTGGGTTCAAGAAATGGGGGCAGGGCCAGTGATTCCCCAAGATGCTCCAGATCTTCATCCGTCGCAAATCCAGGACCGTCTGTGGCCAGTTCAAACAAAATTCCATTTAATTCCCTGAAGTAAAGCGACTTAAAGTAGAACCGATCAACAAATCCTGAATTTGGAAACTGGGCATTCTGGACTTTCTCTATCCATTTTTTTAGCTCTTCCTCATCATGGACGCGGAAAGCAACATGGTGCACCCCGCCTCTTCCAAGGCGTTCAGGGGCCAAGTCCTTCCGTTCTTCGATATGAAGCTCTGCTCCTGTGCCTCCTTCGCCTGTTTCATATACCACAACATCCGGCTGGCCGGGTTGAAACGACGGGTATTCTCCTTTTTTGCGGAATCCCAAAAGTTCCGTAATGACTTCCTCTGTAAGCTCTTTCGTGCGTACAGTCAGCCTGACGGGTCCAAGACCGGTGATGCCGTATTCATTTGGAATCGGGCTTTTGTCCCAGGGCACACCGGCAGAAACTCCTGTATTGGTTTCGTCTGATACAAGTAAAAGACGCTGTCCTTCATCGTCCTTAAAGGCGAGCGAGAGACGGCCAAATCGATCTGAAGGCTCCTCATGTACCACGTTTATTTTTTCAAATCTGTTCTTCCAATAGTTCAAAGCTTCATCATTTTTTACCCGAAGCGAAATTTCCGAAATGCTGTTGGCACCATCATGGTTTCTTCCTGCCATCGGAATTTCAAAGAATGTTAATTCGGTTCCGGCATTGCCCTTTTCATCGCCATAAAACAAATGGTAAACAGAGGTATCATCCTGGTTCACTGTTTTCTTAATCAGGCGCATGCCCAGTACCTTTGTGTAAAAGTCGTAATTTTTTCCTGCCTTTGCCGTAATCGCAGAAACGTGGTGTATCCCTTTTAATTCCATAGTTCCTCCTTATAAAGCCTGAATTTTTTCTTTATGTATATCATACCCTCTTGGTTTATAAATTCAAAAAAACAGCATTACGAAATGTAAATGCTGTTGTTATATGTGATTAAGTATTCATTTTCCCTGGTTTTTAATATCAATCGCCTGGGCCAGCGTTGAGGTTACCGATACACGGTCAAAGGACAGTCCCAGTTGAACCGCAGTTGTAGCGATCTCCGGTCGGATTCCGGACAATGTTGTCTTTACACCAACAAGATCCAGGGCATCGATCAGCTGAAACAGTTCGTGAGCTACCATCGTATCGATCATGACTACCCCTGATAAATCGATAAACAAATGGCGGATCCGCTTTTGTACACACTGGTTCAATGTATTTTCTAGAATAAATTTGGCTCTCGCTGTGTCAACATCCCCAACAAGAGGCAGCAATGCTGTATCATTATTCAATGAAATCACGGGAGAACTTAATTCATTTAACAGTTCCTGCTGGGCACGCAGCCGATCGGTGGAATATTTATGGGTTTCCTCGATAAATTGCAGCATGACAGAATCAAACACCTTAATCATCAAACGGTTCCATTCATCAATTTCCTCTTGATGCAATGTATCCCTGTTTAATGCGGCAAACTCACTGATATAATCAAAATATTGCTGGCGGACCCTCATGAACTCTTTAATGATCAAATGGATAGGTGTTCGCAGATGCTCATTGTCCTTGGCAATTTTTATGATCCACTCTTCAAACTCTTTAAAGAAAATCTCCTCAGGCTTTACAAGAACCTCGCATAAATGAATATGAAATTCATAATTTTGTTCTTTCAGCGTTTCTATCACTGTTGGATCATTGGAAGTATACACGCCGGAAGTGCTGGTTTTATCGAGAGAATTATACCATTCCTCGGTCAGATTCCTGGCCCTTTTTAAAAGAAATTGATGTAATTCTTGATTTTTATTCATTAAATTACTCCTTGTAAAATGAAATATCTCTCTATAAAAAGTTTCCCCTATTAAAGGATGTCTAGCGGGAGGTGCTTGAAACTTTTTCAAATCCTTCTTCTACAAGATAATCATGTGCTTCTATATACGATTCAAACGCCGCTTCAAGATTCAGGCCTGCATAAATATTCCATAGTTCATCCTCATGTACGAGAAGAAGCCTTTCATTGTCGGCGCCGCCTGTCCATGTTTCTTTTACAGGGATTTCCGGTTCAGTTGCAGCCACTGGTTTTTCGCTGCTTAAATAGTCTATAGAATTTGAAATGAGTGAAATAAGGTCCTCTGAGCTGTAGTCGCGAATATTAACCAATTCCTTGTCATTCTTTTGCCGGCGGTCGAGATGGCCTGCATAAACAAAGCCATTTCCGTTCGGATGCAGCTGCTGTACGACTATTTTCTTATCTCTTTTACTTTCTTCCAAGTGGTAATTGACTCGTCCGAGTGAAATATTTTTCCTGGTCAATTGTGGAAAGTGGGTTTCAATAAGTTCTATTTTTTCTTCGAATGATAGCATGCTTTGCCTCTTTCTATAATTAATTTCGCCTGATTATACCATAACCCGAGACTAGTAATATAATCCCGCCTATTATCCAAAAAAAAACACCGTGAAAGCACGGTGTTCATTTATGTCTGCAAAATTCTGCGGTTATCGCATCCATTGCGGCAGTTACGTTTGCAAATGAAACGATTTCTTGATTGTCGGTATATTTTAGTTGAAAAACATGTTCTCTTTTGCTGTAGCTGATTGAAAGTAAAGGAATGTTATTTTGACTTAGTGTGTGGGTTATTTCTGATTCAATGTACTGTTTTGCTTTTAAATCGACCAACATCTCTTGAATTTTAGATTGATTCATGGTCATCAATCCCCTTTCCAATATGAGGGGCTAAAAGCGAAAAAACCCAAATATTTTTTATTGATTCTTTAAATTATAACATATTTCGGGTTTCGTTTAAAGAGATTATGGGAATAATTATATCTTTATATTATTTTTAGGAAAAAAGTCATGATTATAAAAAAACAGCATTGCCCAATTACGGCGTACTGTCGCTTAAAATCCTTTATCTTTGGCTAATAGCTTTTTTTTAAATCCAAGAAGAACTTCCTCTCTCCTGGCATAATCTTCTTCATCCTCTTCACTCTACCATTCTCCTCCAACGGCTTCCGACAAACCAATATTTATGATGAAATATGACAAAAAATTATACTCTATTTTTGGTGTCTTGACACTTGGGAAAACAACCTGCCGGAGATATAGGAATTTAATAGAAAATCGTACTTTATTTCCCAATACCGTAAATATTCACCTGTGCTATTATGTGAGTAAGGGCGCCCCCTATAAAGAACATTAGGAGGGTATTTTATGAAAAAAGGTTTCATTGCTTTACTATCTGCCGGTCTGTTGTTCAGTTCCGCCTATCAGGCAGCAGCAGCCAACGAACCTGGAACAAAATCACAAAAACTTGTTCTTCATGAGAATAGCAAAACCCTTACTCCTCAAGTCCAAGTCACCACATCCAAGGACAAAGCCATTCCTTCCTTTATTGCAGGGAAACTTTCAAAAGGTACATACCATACCGAGAAAGACGTCCTCGCCTTTATTGACAGCAATAAACAATTATTTCAATTCAATGCAACTCATCATCTTAATTTCATTTCGAAAGAAAAGGACAACCTGGGCATGACCCATTATGTGTTCAACCAATCCATCAATGGAGTACCTGTTGATGGAGCAGTGTTCATGGTCCATACCGATCAACAAGGAAAAATCACGGCGATTAATGGAGATGTTCATGCCAACCTTCCTGAAAATATAGAATCAATCAAAAAACTCACCAAAACCAACGCGATAAATGCTGCCTGGAAACATATCGGGGAACAGCCGAAAAAAGAGAAAAACAAACCGCTTGCTTTTAAAGGGGCAAAGCTCAGCGACACGGTCGAAAAGTCAAAACTGATCATCTTCAAGGACCAAAATCAATTCAAGCTCGCCTACCGGGTGGCGCTTCAATTCATTGATCCTTATCCTGCAAACTGGCAGGTATATGTAGATGCGAACAGCGGCAAAGTCCTGAAAAGCTTTAACGCCGTGAATAGTGACGGACCTACTACCGGTTCAGGCTACGGTGTTCTTGGCGACAATAAAACGCTGAACACCTACCTTTCTGGCGGCACCTACTATTTGTATGACACTACTAAAGCCATGTCTGGTGTGATTGAGACGTATACAGCAAGAAACGGATCAAGCCTTCCCGGTGTTTATTCAACAGATACAAACAACGCTTGGACCGCCTCCAACCAGGGCGCGGATGTAGATGCCAACTACTATGCCGGCAAAGTATATGATTATTATAAAAATACGCATGGCCGCAACAGCTTTGACAATGCAGGCTCTACCATAAGGTCTACTGTTCACTATAGCTCCGGCTATAACAATGCGTTCTGGAATGGTTCACAGATGGTTTATGGGGATGGAGATGGACAGGTCTTCCGTCCACTATCAGGAGCTCTTGATGTTGTAGCACATGAGTTAACGCATGCGGTAACAGAACGTACAGCCGGACTCAATTACTCTTATCAGTCCGGGGCGCTGAATGAATCCATGTCCGATGTGTTCGGCTATTTCCTTGATCCAAACGACTGGCTGATGGGAGAAGATGTTTATACACCAGGCACAGCAGGAGACGGTCTGCGCAGTTTATCCAATCCAAAACTTTACGGACAGCCTGACCACATGAGCGGTTATGTGAACACGTCAAGCGACAATGGCGGGGTGCATACGAACAGCGGAATTCCTAACAAAGCCGCCTACAATACGATTACTGCTATTGGAAAAGCGAAAGCCGAGAAAATTTATTACAGAGCACTGACCCGCTACATGACACCATCGACCAATTTCAGTAGTGCACGTGCCGCATTACTTAGTGCAACAACGGATTTATACGGAAGCACCAGCACGGAATACAATGCAGTAAAAACAGCCTGGACCAATGTTGGCGTAAATTAAATAAAAATGATATCCCATCGCAGGCGGCCTATTGGAAGCCTGCGGTTTGTTTGTGTTGATGTTTTGTATAAAACGGCTCGATGTTTTTATAAAACAAAAACGGGTACAGATATAGAAGTAAAAATGGAGGACAAGGAGTGAACTCAGAATGACTTTGAAGGCACTAGTGATTAATTGTACATTAAATAAAAGCAATCAACCGTCAAATACCAGGGCTTTAATTGATGAAGTGGTGAAAATTTTTGATAAAAAAGAAATGGTAACAGAAATTGTTACACTTGCTGATTATAATATCGAATATGGCGTTACGGGAGAGGCGATCAGCGATCAGGATGAATGGCCTGTCATTTATGAAAAAGTAAAAGAAGCCGATATTTTGGTTATTGGTTCTCCGATCTGGCTTGGTCAGCAAAGCAGTCTGACCACCGTTTTGATCGAACGTCTTTACGGAGCAAGCAGCGAAACCAACGAGCAAGGTCAATATATCTTCTATAATAAAGTAGGCGGAGTTGTAGTCACGGGCAATGAGGACGGGGCAAAACATGTGAGCCGCTCCGTGATCTATGCACTCTCACACATCGGCTTTACTATCCCCCCGAATGTTGACACCTATTGGGTAGGAGAAGCTGGCCCTGGACCTTCTTATATTGAAGCAAAAGGATATGAAAATGAATTTACCATGCAGCATGCCGAAATTATGGGGTACAACCTGTATCACTTTGCTCGATTACTCAGGGAAAATCCCATTCCGTCAGAGGGAAATGTCATCCAACAAACCCATTAAACGAATTGTTTCATCAGCCGGCCTGTCTGCTGGCTTTTTTATTTTTCCTCTTCAAAACGAATAAGTGCTGCTTTTGCACGGTCCCTGAGAGAAACCAGATCACCTTCAACCTTTAAGATAGTCTTCTTTTTCTGCTCCAAAAGCTTTAACTGCTCTTCTACAGTATGAAGAACCTTTTCAAGCTTTTCTTTTTGCAATTCTGTACCCTTTACCTGTCTGTAGTCATGCCGCTGATGTTCGAGCATGTCGCTGAGCTTAATAAATTCCTGAAGTTCAGCAAGAGAAAAACCCATCACTTCTTTGGCGTTTGTAATCTTCTTCAAAAAATTAACATGGTCTTGTGAATATAGCCTGAACCCTCCCTCACTGCGGGGCGGTGAAGACAGCAGCCCGATCTGTTCGTAGTAACGGATGGTCCGTTTTGTCAGCCCGCTTTGTTTTGCTACTTCATCTATTTTTAAACCCGTCATTTCAAAAATCTCCCTTTAAAAAAACGTTGTATTCCAAAACTCTATATTCAAAATAACATAAATCAATATAAAAAAGGAAATAGTTACGTTGACGTAAAGGTTAACCTATATTATAATTTGTGAGTATTGATTTTATTTTGCGTGCACTACATTTAACTTTATTAACTAAATTTGATAAAAAGGGGTTTTACAGCATGCGTCAAGAAACGCTTGAGATCCAGGATCAGTCAGACAAACAGCCACTGGTCATCTGGGTCATCTTTTTTGCCACGATTATTTCGTTTATGGGATTAGGATTGGTCGACCCGATTCTCCCTGCTATCGCCAAGCAGCTTAACGCAACTCCGAGCCAGGTTTCGTTGTTATTTTCAAGTTATAACCTGATTACCGGTGTTGCAATGCTGATTACTGGTGTGGTTTCCAGCCGGGTTGGCGTTAAATGGACGTTATTAACGGGTATTTTACTTATTATTGTCTTTTCAGCATTAGCAGGTTCATCCAACGCGATTTCTCAAATTGTTGGATTCCGTGGCGGTTGGGGCCTTGGAAACTCCCTGTTTATTGCTACCGCCCTGTCAGCCATTGTTGGGTTATCCATCGGCGGAACAGCAAAAGCCATCATTCTTTATGAAGCCGCGATTGGGTTGGGAATTTCCGTCGGGCCTCTTCTTGGAGGGGAACTCGGTTCCATTTCCTGGCGCGGACCTTTCTACGGTGTCAGTGTCTTGATGGTCATCGCCTTTTTTGCTTTACTGATTAAAATGCCTCAGGTACCGAAACCAAAAGTGAAAAGTTCAATCCTTGATCCGATTAAAGCCTTAAAATATCCAGGGTTGTTCAGACTAGGACTTACGGCTTTTCTCTATAATATCGGATTCTTCACTTTGATGGCTTATTCTCCATTTGTTATGAATTTGGATGAACACGGCTTAGGTTACGTTTTCCTTGGATGGGGACTTTGCCTTGCGATTACTTCTGTATTTGTAGCACCGAAGATTCAAGCTAGATTTGGTACTGTTAAATCCATGTGTGCCATGCTTGTATTGTTTGCTTTGACCCTGCTTTCCATGGGGATTTGGACAGATCATGCCATTGTGGTAATCATTGCTGTTATTGTGGCCGGCTTGTTCCTCGGTACAAATAACACATTAATTACAACAGCTGTGATGCAGGTAGCACCTGTTGAACGGGCAACCGCTTCAGCAGCGTACAGCTTTGTCCGATTTATTGGAGGAGCCATCGGCCCATGGCTGGCAAACAAATTGGCAGAAACGTATTCGCCTCATGTTCCTTTTGTAACCGGAGCAATCTTTGTCCTGTTTGCCATGCTTGTCGTTGCATTTGGACGTAAACACTTAGCACACGTTGATACAGCATCTCACTAATAAAAAAGGAAGGTCATACTTATGTACAATAAAATTCTAATCGCTTTTGATGGCTCACCTTCTTCCGCCCGTGCACTGATGCACGGAACAGAACTGGCAAAAAAATTCGAATCCGGACGGGTGACCATCGTTCATGTGAATAAAAACCTTCCCATGCAAGAGCCGGTAATGACCATAAACCTTGATGAACTGATTGAGGAAGAAGATAAGGAATTATTGCTTCCGGCAGTGAAGTTTCTTTCCGAATCGGGAATCCATTATGAAACTCACACATTCCAGGGAGATCCCGGCCATGTGATTGCTTCTTATGCAAACGAGCATGGCTATGATGCAATCGTCATCGGAAGCACAGGAAAAGGCTTAATAAAACAAGCACTTCTCGGAAGTGTCAGTCACAGTGTTGCCCAATTGGCAGACTGCCCTGTCATCATCGTAAAATAAAAAAATCGGTTCCTTTAAAAAGGAGCCGATTTTTTTATGCTGTCCAGCCTGGCTGGTAAAAATATTTAATGTCTCCCCCGCCGCCCGGAACAATAATTCCTCTAAATGCCTTTTTGTCCTCCTGCTTTACAAGAACATCACGAAATAAAGGAAATTCCTCTTTTATCACAATATATTCACTGAGATTTCCATTTCGCAAATCAGATAGAATTTCATTGGCCAAATGTTCGTTCATTATCATTTCCTCCAATATTTCTGCTCACCTTAGTACACCACAACGCCCATTGGTATGTCCACTATCAAATGAATACATAAATACGCCTTGCAAACAAAAAACGGGGATTGAAGAAAGCACGTATCTTCAATAGGTTAATTCATCCTTTTCTTGCCGTATTTTTTTATCGGTGACGGCTTTGCCGTATTCTTCTTCCAGGTCGGTCAAGGTCAACTGAAACAAATGCCGTTCTTCTTTCTTGTACACACCCATTTCGATGAGGCTTGTCATCAGCTGGTTTCTTTTGCTTTCTACTGCTTTACGAAATTGATTTCCCATGGTTTTTCCTCCTTTTGGACAAAAAATAAACGCATGTCATATGTTGACATGGCGCCTTTGGTTGACCAATCAGCAGGTGTTCAAAATGGAAAAGCCTCTTCCTGCATAATAGTAAGCAAGAAGAGGCGGATATCAAAGTATGAGGCTCTTCTTATCTTTCAAGCAATACGCTTGTGGAATTGGCACAGTACTCTAAACGAGTCCGCTGCCGAGGCTTCACCGGGCCATTCCCTCCCCCTCTCTTCATAAGAACATTAAACCGTTATTTTATTTTATTTTTTATTATTTAACGTTCTCTTTGTTTCTTTGAAGATCCTCGCCCGGCTGGAGTACAAGCGGATCAACTTCCACAGTATCCGGGTATTTGATCCCCTGGCCGGTATTCAGGCAAAGTACGCGCTCCCCTGGCTGAATCCATCCTTTGTCTCTTAATTTTTTGGCTGCAGCAAATGTAGCTGCTCCTTCCGGGCAAATGAAAGTTCCTTCCAGTTCAGCCGCATGGCCCAACGCTTGTTGAATTTCTTCTTCTGAAACGGCTACCGCACATCCTTCAGTTTCATAAATGGCTTCAAGAACTAAGAAGTCTCCAATGGCTTTCGGTACATTAATTCCGAACGCTGCTGTTTTGGAGTCCTCCCAGAATTCAGATTCATTTTTATGCTCCTCCCAAGCTTTCACAATGGGAGCACATCCCTCTGCCTGAACGGCTACAAGGCGCGGGAACTGGTTTCCTTTAAAAAGACCAAGTTCCTTAAATTCCTTTAATGCTTTGTAAATACCAATAAGACCAACACCACCGCCGGTAGGATACAGGATGACGTCTGGCGTTTTGCTTCCGGACTGCTCAAGAATTTCATACCCCATCGTTTTCTTGCCCTCGATCCGGTATGGTTCCTTTAATGTCGAAGCATCGTAGAGTCCCTCTTCTTTTACCAGATTGGCAACCATTTTTCCCGCATCACTGATCAGGCCGTTCACAAGGTAAAGCTCAGCTCCGGAAATTGCCGTTTCTTTCCGGGTGATGACAGGTGCATCGACAGGCATTACAATCGTTGGTTTAATTCCTGCTCTCGCGCAATAAAGCGACCATGCGGCTCCCGCATTCCCATTGGTGGGCATAGCGAGCTGGGCCACTCCCAGTTCTTTTGCTTTTGAAACACCTACCGCTGCTCCTCTTGCTTTGAATGAACCCGTAGGTATGAGACCTTCGTCTTTCATAAATAACGATTCGATTCCCAATTCTGCGCCCAGTTCGGGCATCGGCAATAAAGGAGTCATTCCTTCACCGAGAGAAACAACATGTTCCTCACTCGTAACCGGCAACAGCTTGTGATAACGCCAAAGATCATTGCGTGCTTGATCAATAATGACGTCTTCCTCTTTCAATCTCTCCAGGTCATAATCCACAAGAAGCGGCGATCCACAGGTACAAAGCTGGTGAAGCTTATTGTGATCATAGGTTTTAGAGCATTTTGGACATACAAGATGGCTTACAAAGCTAAATGACATATCGAAAACTCCTCCAAAGTTGAGAAAAGCCTGGAGCTAGTTGCTGAAATCCTTTTTTTGCAACTCCGCAGAGCACAGTAAAAGAGACACTGCCCTGCATCGCAAAGAAGTGCCTTCAGTTTTCTGATCAGCTTTTCATATTGTGTTTTTGTTGTGTATCATTTTAAGGTAGGTATCCCGATAAGTCAACTTAGTTTTATATTAGGTTCTTTTATGTTCTGGCCACCACCTTGTCCCTGATTTCCTTTATTTGCTCCAAGTGCCTTTTTTCGTGATATCCGACAAATGGAATCCATTGCTCCAACGGCATCGGTCCGAAAACAGGATGCGGATAAGATTTTTGTTTCAGCTCTTCCTGATTTGCGCTGGCAGCTACCTTATTCAGCTCGTTTCTCGATTCTTCCAATTTATTTTTCATTTTTTCCAGCGTCATGTACTTTTTCGTGGGAACCACAAAAACTGGCGCGCTTACTTTCACACTGCGATCCACCGTCCTGTCAATCGGCTTCCTCTCGGCAGGAGCTGTTATTTTGCTTTTCAGACGGTTGGAGACAATGATGGCCACTGACCGTTCCATGAGGTAGAGATGGTGGAGAGTCTGCATAATGGACCATCTTCCCTTTTCTTCCGGCTCATTTAATTGGTCGTCCGTTAAGTTACTTACCGTTTCCAGCACTTCATTTCTGATTTCTTCATTAAGCGTCACATGGACCGCCTCCCCGTTTCTGAATACGTTCTACTTTTCTTCTCCCGCACTCTAGGATTTTCCTTTATTTTTGTAAAATCAAAAAAATTTTTAAAAGAAAATGATCCAAATACCTTTACCGATGAGGAAGCCGACAAGTACAGCTACTATGTTACTTCCATTACCAAACAAGGGCTGGAATCATGCCTTCAAACGTTATTCATCCTAAAAAATAGCCAATTAAAAAAGAATGCCAAAGGGCATTCTTTTTTAATATAGACGGGTTTGATAGCTCACTTCCAATCCTTTAGCCACTTGCTCCTCACCCATGGCCGGTATATTCATGTGGGCTGCCATGATCGCGGCTGCAGAAGGGAGTTCTTCCCTGGAAAGCCACGTTTGCGGATTCCAGATTCCCGAACGGATAAAAGCCTTGGCGCAATGAATAAAACATTCCTCTGCTTTTACAACCACACCGAAAAGCGGAGGATTTCCGTTAACCGCGTGTTGCTCCAACAGTTTGGGATCACGGCATAACATCGCTTTGCCATTAATTCGCAAGGTTTCTCCCATGCCCGGAATCATGAACAGCAATCCGACTGCAGGATTGGTTATAATATTTTTTGCTGAATCCAACCGATTATTTCCTTTGCGCTCAGGAATGAACAAGTAGTGTTCATTCAATACGGTTACAAAGCCTGGCTGATCCCCACGGGGTGAAACATCACAACGCCCATCCGCACCATAAGTGGCCAATGAAAGAAATGAAGACTTTGAAATAAAATGTACACAGTTTGCATCCAACCGTTCAATGACTTTATTGGCTGCGCGGATACTGGGGCTGCCACATTGGGCTTGCAGCTCTTCAAATTGCTCTTCGGTCGTAATAACCTCCTGGAACTCCATCGCCATCCCCCTTTTGGACTTTCTTCCATATTCAGGATAACACGGAGTGCTCTCTGCTGGAATATCTTTTTTAACCCATAATAAAAGGCCTGAACTCCTGTGAAACTTGAGTTCAGACCTTTTAATTCAACCTTGGCATAGTCTCCTGAAAGATCAATTTGGGTTTAGAAAGGTCAATTCATACTCTGGTTTTCTGTTTTCATCCGGTTTTTCCAATGTCCCCGCTGCCCTTAATAACGGCTGCTTAGGAACGGACTGCGTTATTTGCTTCGAAACGGGCTGCTCAACTTGATTGATTTCCATTTGTCCATCCCTCCTTAACAAGTTTCTAACTCTATTCCCTCTCTATACTGGGGATAAACATAAAAATTAATCATTTTAATGATTTATTTTATGGAAGTTTAACGAATGGGTTCATTGAATCATCAGAAGTTCATATAACGTTCGGTTTCATCCGTGGGTCTTGTGGGAATTTAAGTTATAATAAGGTCAAATTCCTCTTTTCATTCATCTTAAATGATGGTAAAGTATTTTTTTGAACGTCATCTGAAAGGAAGTTTTACATATGAAAGTGAAATTGGTGTCTGGCATATCTTTAGCCTTGAGTTTAGTTCTTTTTACAGGCTGCTCAAATGATGAGCCTTCCCAAAAAGAAAGCACATCTCATCATACTGAAGACCATGCAAAAGAAACACAAAAAGATAAGGATCAGTCCAAAACAAATGAAGATCAGAAAAGTGCAGATCAAAACAAGCCAAGCGATGATTCAAAAAATAATGGAGGAAAAGTAAGCCAGGATCCTGAACCAAAGGACGGACAAGAGCAAAAGAAGAACGATCCAAGCGAACCGACTCAGGATCACAAAAAGCCAAAGCCTCCAGCCAAGAATGACGAAAGTGTTTCTGTTGTTGCGCACCCTGAAAGCATCCCGGTTCTTGTAAACAAGCGTTCGAAGCTTCCGGAAGACTATAAGCCGGCAGACCTTGTGTATCCAGATGTTCCTTTTATTTTCAGTGAGAAAATTGAAAAACGAATGATGCGCAAAGAAGCTGCAACGGCTCTTGAAAACATGTTTGCGGCTGCAAAAAAAGACGGGATTAACCTTACCGGCGTATCCGCCTACCGTTCACATGCCACCCAAACGGCTCTTTTTAACAACTATGTCAAACGGGATGGCTACGAAAAAGCCCGCTCATACAGCGCATTGCCCGGCACCAGTGAGCACGAAACCGGATTAGCCATTGATGTAGCTGGCGATGGGGGCAAATGCCCTGCACAGGATTGTTTCGGGGGCACCTCAGAAGCAAAGTGGCTGGCAAAGAATGCTCCTGATTTCGGCTTTATTATCCGGTATCCCGAAGGCAAGGAAAACGTCACAGGCTATAAGTACGAACCTTGGCATATACGTTACGTCGGAACATCCGTTTCCAAAAAGATTGTAGCCAAGCATGAAACACTCGAAGAATATTTTAACGCTGTTCCTGTAACAAACGGCGAATGAACGTAGAAAAGTACCAGCTTTTATCCAGCTGGTACTTTTTTTATTGGTAATGAACGGTTTTATTTTTTCGGAATAAGGCACCTACTGACAACAAACGGCTGCCATTCAACAACAAAAATACAGAGATGACCAAATAGGTTAAATCAAGTTCATATCCGGCTGACTTGCCGTCTCCGGTAAAGCCCGCTTGTGCTTTTACCGTGAGGATCGCACCGATCAGTACCACGGCAAACAAAAAGGCGACCAACCGGGTTCCCAATCCCAGAATCATTAAGAACCCACCTGCCAGCTCAATAACCGCAACGACATAGGCTAAAAGGCCAGGTAAACCGATACTTTCAAACCAGCCTGCTGTATTTCCAATTCCCCCCTGAAATTTTAAAGCTCCGTGAATTAAAAAAGCAATCCCGATAAAAATTCTTAAAATAAATGCTCCTGCATCCTTCCCTCTCATCGTTTCAAATAACCTCCAACTAATTAATATTTGTCTTACTAAATTACTTAATGTTAGCTAGTTTAAATAAATAACTAATTTACGTCAAGTAATTATATATATAAAAGTATATATAAAAAACAACTTTCCATAGGAAAGTTGTTTTTTATGGCTCACGTATTAAAATTTATTCCAGACGATGGCTTCCTGAATGGGAAAGCGTGCCGTCTGATGAGCAGGCTTTACCGCTTTTCCAACGGAAATCAACATGACAGGATGATACCTTTCAGGGATATCAAATGATTTGACGAGCTCCTCGGCGTTAAATCCGCCCATCGCACAAGTATCAAGTTCTCTGGCTTTCGCTGCCAGCATAAGCTGCATAGATGCAAGAGAAGCATTACGAATGGCTTCATCCTTTGCCATATCAGGTTTTGTAGCATAAGCGTCTTTAATCTGGCTCACAAGAGTCGATTTTACTTCCTCTGACATGTAACCTTCATCTACTGCCCCCTGGTAGACCCTGTCAGCATTTTGGTCTGCCTCAAGGTCACCCAAAACTACGACAACAGCCGCTGCCTCTACCACCTGCTGCTGATTGTAGGCAATCGGCAATAATTGTTCCTTGGCTTTCTGGTCATGAATCACAAGAAACTTCCAATGCTGCAGGTTCCATGATGATGGAGCCTTTGCCGCATCCTCTAGTAATTCTGTGATCTCCTCTTTTGTCAGTTCTGCTTCAGGATCATATTTTCTAACGGAATGCCGTTCATTTAGCACATATGTAAACTCTCGTGATGTCATGTATATTCCCTCCAGTATTCCTATCTGCATTTGCAACCAAAAATATAATTCTTTACGACACACTTGTCAACTTTAAAAGCTTTAAATGGATAAAGAGCCTCCCCATAGTCAGAGAAGACTATTCCGTTCTTTACATAGCTCTATACCTCTATACCGTAGGTCCTTTTAACTCTGGATTCTCATCCCCCGCAAGATCTTCGTCATCATTATCAATGATAGCATTCGGAAGACCTGAATGCTTCGCCCAGAAATAAATGGCTAGCGCACCGACGGCGATAATAATCAAATCCCATGGATTGCTCAATATTCCTTTGCCGCCTCCAAACGATCCGATGTAAGAGATTAGCAACATCATTACGTAGTAGACAATGAGCCACCAGGATGACTTAATTTGCTGAGCAAGGCTGACATCCTTTTTCGGAACATATTTGGAGAGTAACAAATAAATAATAAACATGAGGAGCTGCGAGCCAATGAGCCACGAAATCGTCTTCCAGCCCGACCAGTAAACGATATACGTGGCAAAGATAAACGATAAAGGTGCAATAATATTCATTCCCTTTAACGTAAAAGGCTTATGAAGATGTTTGGCGTTAATGCGGAAGGCTGCCGAAGAAATCGGAGCAATCGCATAAGAAAGGATCAATGCAACGGAACATACGTTAACCAGCGCATTCCAGGATGGAAACGGAAGCGTCCAAAAAACCGCCATTCCGAAAGACAGCCACAATGATGGCCGTGGAATCCCTGTCTTTTCATTTACTCTTGAGAAGACATTAAAGAGCGTCCCCGTCCTGCTCCAGGCGTACACAAGGCGGGATGTGGTATTCATAAAAATATTTCCGTTCCCACCTGGAGAGATAATGGCGTCCAGCACGACAATGGTGGCAAGCCAGCCCAATCCAAGTGCAACTGCAATATCTTTGAAGGGAAGCGAAAACTCTTGTGCAATTTTGGGCCATCCGTTTGAAAGAATATCGGTTGGAATCGCTCCAATAAACAAAACCTGGAGAAGTGTATAGATGATGGCCGCGAGCACAATACATACGATCAGCGCGATTGGAATATTCCGCTGTGGATTTTTCACCTCTCCAGCCACTGAAACGATGGGATGAAGACCAAGATAGGCAAACATCACACCGCCCGTTGATATGGCTCCTTGAACTCCCTGAAAACCGAATGGTGCAAAACCTTCTACCGAAAAGTTCCCTGATTTAAAATGGAACGCTAGCACGGTAATAATGGTAAGCGGAACAAAATATTTAAAGATCGAAATAATAATATTGGATTTGGTAAAAGCTTTAACGCTCCAATAATTTAAAAGAAAGAATAAGCATAGCAGAGCAAACTGCAGCAGCCACCCTGCGATTGTGGGGGAATCCGATCCTGACTTTGTCAGGCCCGGGAACCAATAGGCAACATATTGTCGTACTGCTGTAACCTCAATTGATATTAAACTTGTGTAGGCTACAATGGTGATAAAAGAAATCAAATAGCCTACCAGCGGTCCATGAGAATAAACAGGATATCTTAAGATACCTCCAGTTCGCGGGAGAGCCGCGCCGAGTTCGGCATAAACAAACCCGATGAGGAGAACGATAACGCCGCCGATAATCCATGAGAAACTGCCGATCGGTCCAGCTTTTGATGCCACATTACTTACAGCAAACAGCCAGGCTGATCCGAAAATAGCTCCTAGTCCAATGAGTATAAGATCTAACAATGATATCGATTTTTTGAATGGTCCTTGGTCAGACATAATTTCCTCCTTAGTAATTTCCGTTACCCTTCTTCTCCTCCTCCGATATTTTTCGACTTAATCTGACAAAACATACATAATCAATAGTTATCCATTTACCCCCTGTTTAAAACCTCTTTTTCTCTTGCTCTGGTTATTCAAAATTCTTCATGACTTCGGGAAGCAGTTCACTTACATCACTGGCCAATAATCCGCGCTGTGCTTTTGTTTTGTCCCAGAGGTCAGCACAGCAGCCATGAAAATAAACAGCATTTGCCACGGCCGATTTGATGTCTTTTTCCGAAGAGACAAAAGCAAGCAGCATACCCGTTAATGTATCGCCGGTGCCTCCCTTGGCAAGACCCGCATTTCCAGTTTCATTGACAAATAGATCTCCATCCGGAAAGGCAATGACGGTATTTCTTCCTTTTAATACGGTAATAACTCCTTGATCCTGTGCATACTTTAGGGCAAAATGCAGACGGTTTTTTTGAATTTCAGGTACCGGAACTCCTGTCATTTTACTGAATTCTCCGGGATGAGGAGTCAAGATAATATCAGCTTTCCTGCTCGGATATTGGCGTTCTCCAAGTGCTCCTGCATCAATAATCAGGGGAAGATCGGTTTGAAACAAAACCTGTAATGCCCCTTCGATGGCTTTTTGATCTGGAAGCCCAGGCCCAATGGCACATGCTTTCATTCCTTTTGGCACCTGACCGTCCACTACTTTTTTAAGCCCGTCGTGCGCGTACATGGCTTCCGGAATACGGCCTGCCAGAATACCTGCCACAAACCGGCTTGTCCCTATCATCAGTTTTCCTATCCCGCTCCTCAATGCGCCAATGCCTGCAAGAAGAGCACTTCCCGGCATTTCATCTGAACCCGCAAGCAGCAGGCCAGTCCCGAACGTTCCTTTATGAGCACCCTGCTCTCTTTTTTGAAAGGTCTGTTTCATTTGTTCTTCCGTCCATACCCGCCATTTCGATTCTTGAGGCAAGCCAATGGAAAGGACCTTTTTCTCTCCATAAAAATCCGTGCTGCCTTCCAAAAAAGCGGAAGGCTTATAGCCATGGAGGCAGTACGTATAATGAGCCTGAAACGCTTCGTCGGCTCCTCCTTCATCTGCCGATACACCCGTTGGAAGATCAACTGCAATTTTAAGCGCATGCTGTTCGTTGGCCCAGCGGATCACCTTTTGTATTTCACCTTGTAAAGGAGGAGTCGCTCCTGCCCCTAGAATGGCATCAACAATAACATCGTATGTCCCCTCAATCTCCGATACTTTAAGTCCGCAAGAGGTATAGTGGGCAAAATGCTTCAGTGCGGTTTCACTTTTGGTTTTTCCTGCAGGAAAAACCAATTCACATAAATAGCCATTCTGCTGCAAATACCTGGCCAGCACAATTCCGTCACCGCCATTGTTTCCTTTCCCTGACATGATCAGGATCCTGTCTGTTTTGCCGATGTGCTTCTTCATTTCCTCAAACAAGGCTCTCCCGGCGGTTTCCATTAATGCGAAAACATCAAGCCCGCTTTTTTGGGCAACTTGATCGATTTGTTTAATTTCAGTTCCGGTAAATATATACATATAGAGTGCCTCCAATCATTCAATAAACAGCTGATTTTTTTGGAATTAAAAAAGCCTTTTCTTTAATAAAGGCTTTTTTGTTTATTCAGTATCCTGTTTTTCCATGGCTGTTGGATTTGAGTCATCCTGCTGATCATTTCCATTATTTTCGCTTGCTGGCAGCGACCCGTTTTCATCACCAGGATCATTTGCTTCTTCATCTCCTGCCGGATCCGGCTGCTTCTCGACAGCCGGTTTATCCTTTGGATTTGCCTTTTGCAGGGGTTCCGGTTTCTTCGGTTTCTTTTCCGCTTTTTCCGGCTTTACTTTTGACGGGTGCTTATCAGGCAGTGGAGATTCTTTTTCTTTTATATTTTTGATTTGTTTTTTTTGCTTACCTTTTTGCTTACCTTTGTGTTTACCGTTATCCTTTTTTACCTTCCCAGCAAGCTGTTTTTTACCTTTTAGTTTCTCTTTACCAGTATTTTTTTGCTCCTTTTTTTCTGGCTTTGATTCTGCTGATTTAGGTTCAGCCTTTGCAACCTTTACGTTTTCAGTCAGTTTCCGGTTAACTTCAGGTCTTTTTACCGGCTGCTTCTGAAAAAGCTGATCCGTTGAAATGACTTGCTCAAACAAAATCCTTTGGTCCGTATTATGTAATTGATCGGTAGAAACAATTACACTGGACAGCGTGTGGATGGACTGAGAATCCTTTGCCGTTTCCTTTTTTTCGGAGGTTTCCGCCTTATCCTGACCTTCGTATCCAAGCCATATCCCCAACAGAAGAAGCGGTATGGCCACTAAAAACTTATACATTACTTACACCTTCCTCATAGCTACATACCACGGCAGCAACAATCATAAACACCATGTGCCAAACAAATAAATCGAAATTTTATAAAAACTTGGGAAAATGAGATCAAAAACCCCTCACTTATTATAATATTTTCCGGTTCACTTTCCCAATTTTACTTTTTCCATTATATGCTACTATTTTT
Organism: Fictibacillus sp. S7; assembly: GCF_004127935.1. Lineage (NCBI taxonomy): Bacteria > Bacillati > Bacillota > Bacilli > Caryophanales > Fictibacillaceae > Fictibacillus > Fictibacillus sp. S7. Next base: position 2,005,445 of record NZ_QJKL01000001.1, read on the forward strand.
ATATAACCTTCTTAAGGGGAGTTATCATGATATTACAAACAGAAAAGGCGTCTGAAGTCATTGAATTGCTCAGTCGATGGAATGTAAGTATGAGGGATCGGAATCTGGCAGTTGTCGAGGAATTAAATATTGAGATACAGGAACTGCTTGATCCTGCCGAATTGGATCATCAGGAACTGCTATGGCACTCTCTGCTGGAGACGCGGTATACACTCATCCATAAAAGGTATGACGACACCGAAGTCCTTTTGAAGCAACTGGAACTGCTTGAAGGACAACTTTCCCCTGAAATGGCATTTTATTATCACTTTTTTAACGGCATGTTTGCATCCAGCATGAACCGGCACGTGGATGCTGTTTCCAGTTATCAGATCGCCGAGCGTTTTTTAGGCTGTGTGGAGGATAAAATTGAAGTAGCCGAATTCTATTATAAAGCGGCTGCCGCCTTCTACCATACCCGCAAATTTTTGCTTGCCATCAGTTATGCAAAAATGGCCAGGGAGACGTTCGAAGAAGTTTCAAAGAATGATTTAAGATGCGCTGATTGTGAAAACATCCTGGGCTTGTGCAGCCTCAGCCTCAAACAATATGAACAGGCAGAAGAGCATTTTTTAGATTCACTGGATATCGCAGAAAAATTTAAAAGCGAAGAATTGCTCAACTTTATTCGCTATAACCTGGGATTTCTTTATTCTGAACAAAATTTATCCGATATCGCCATCCGGCATCTGGGCGAACTATACAGTAAAAAGTTTATCCCTCACAAGCTTTCCTTTCTGCTTGCACGTGAATACTTCAAGATGAATGATAAGGAAAATGGATTTTATTATCTTCATCAAGGCATGGATGTGTGCAGTAGCGTTCAAAATGAAGAGTATCTCCATCACCTGCAAATTTTAAATGCCCAGTACTCTGATCTTCCTTTCAGGGAAATTGAACAGATTGTTATTGAGCATTTGAAATACTTTGAAGAAAAACAGCTTTGGGGTTTTGTGCAGGACTATACAGAATCTCTTGCTACCCTTCTTCATCATGAAAAACAATTTGAAAAAGCCAGTACTTATTTTTACCAGGCGTTCCGCGCTAAAACCAAAATCGAAGAAATGGGGTATTTACGATGAAAAAAGCAAAAATTCTTTTGGGAACATTTTTGGTTTTGACCGCGCTTATCGGCGCAGTTGCAAGTAACGGAAGCTTAGAGGCCGAGCACGGCGTCATCCGCGACACTCCAACACATCTTTAATCAAAAAAAGAGCCGGCGGCTCTTTTTTTTGATGCATTCATTATTTTGTAGATAATCCCCGGGCATTGAAGATCCGATCAATCAACGTTCCATTTTTCCCGCGGTTAAGGAGCTTGTCTGCCTGTTTAATGGCACGTGCACCGTCATTGAAGGATGCATTTGGAGTCAGCGACCAATGAGACTGCAAAATGATTTTAGTGGCAGCATCCCGTCCCATTGCATTTGCCAATTCATAAAGAGGCTGAGACCAGATTTCCCCGTCGGCATGAACTTCACCTATCGCATCGTTCGGGTACACTTTGTTTTCATCGAGCCTGCGCAGGCAAGGGGGATCGCCTGCGGAATACGAGGTCGCATCCCACTCGGCTACACAAGCTCTGCCAAAGGATTTTCCGGAAAGTGCGTCTTCATAAACAGCACCGAGATAATCCCCAAAGCCTTCACCCATGGAGCCTCCTTCAATGGAATCTCCAAACCCCGGAACCTGGTTATCCTGTATGGAATGACCATATTCATGGGCAATAACCCCTGCGTCCTCCGCATCATCCACACCGCCTGATCCAAAGGTCAGATCCTTTTTGGTCGGGCTGTAAAAAGAGTTATCTCCTTTATATGTATTCACATTGGCTGTTATGGAGCGGTTATTGATGTTTGTAAAGCCGAGCAACTGAATGTAACGCTGCAGGCGGTCGATATGATAGTAGGCCATTACATCTTCAAACCGGTCATCGGAACGGGTATAACGGAAAACATTGCTTTTGTTATTTGTTTTTGCTTTGGAATAAACATTAACAAAATCACCTGTAAGTGTACCTGATCCATCAAGTCCCTGCAGCGCCACCGGTTTAAGCTGTGCGGTTAATTCCGGGGAATCGGCATCGTTATTATCTGCAAGATTGGAGGCACTTCCGCTTGACTCTACGGGGTTCGGATAAAATACTTGTCCCGATCCTATCGCTTTTTGGTTTAAGTCTTTCTTTTTCAACAATTTCCCTGTTCCTGCGTGAACGATGGTTTCCCATGCGCCAAAAGGTTTTTTTGCATGCACAATAACCTTGTATGCTGGTATGGCCTTTCTATTTTGGATCACATACCCAAACGTATTCTTTGTCGTTCCCCAATCTCCCTCTCCTTTGTCTCCTATCAACTTATGAGCTTTGGACTCTGCCTGCCCTTTGGAAAGCTTGTCCTCCACCCGCTCTACTGATGTGTAGGGAATATAGTCCGAGACCACAAGAGAAATTTCTCCTGAAGGATCCACTGTTACTGCGAGCTGTCTGCCGAATACTTGGTACCCATTGACCGTTTGCTGGTATCTCACGTAGCTCCCCGCCTCTGTCTGCACAGTATTGACATAAGAAAGACCGGAAAGATCCTGAGGAAGCTTTAATGCGCCCGCTTGTTCTTTTAAATAGGCATCTGCTCTTGCTTTCGCATTGATTTCTTGTGCTTTAACCATTGAACTTTGAGCCATGGGACTTCCTTGCTGGCAGACAGGCACTCCCAATGTAATTACGAGGGCTGCTGCAGCGGACCAGATCATTTTCTTTCTCATCATCTCTTTTTTCCCCTATTCTTTTTAAATTTTCAGACAGCTTAATTGTACGCTGTGAAAATAGAACCAGGCAATAGACACAATGAGCTATTTTTACAAGTTTTGGATATTGAGCAATCAGGGGAAAGTACTTTTCAAAAATATAAAAGTACTTCTTTTACCCGAATATACAAAGGCTTTCACTGAAAGAGAATAACCTGCTATAATAAGGAAACAATTCCTTTATTGAAAAGGCGATGATGAGAAAGAGTAGAATCTCACCATTTTTACACAGAGAGCTTCGGCAGCTGAAAAGAAGCACTAATGAAGATTCGAACATGGTCTCAGAGCTCTGTCCTGAATTCAGAACCTTGTGAGTAGGGAGCAGCGAGTGGTGGCACTTGTTATCAAAACCACAGTATAAGAGTGTTCTTTTTACTCACTCCGTACTTGCTGAGATGACAGGCGCAAGCCTCTCATGAATAAAGGTGGTACCACGGGCAGACCGGCCCCGTCCTTATCTGTTTTTTTAGATATGGGCGGGGTTTTTCTGTTGTTTAGTATGAATAAAAGGAGTTTCGGGAAAGGGTAGTAGAGACCGGGCTCAACAATGAGGAGGAATACTGATGGCTATTTTTATTGGAGGAGCGTGGCCCTATGCGAATGGATCTCTTCACACCGGGCACATTGCAAGCTTGCTGCCCGGAGATATATTGGCGCGCTATTACCGGTTAAAGAGTGAAAAGGTGCTGTATGTCTCAGGCAGCGACTGCAACGGAACACCTATCACGATCAGGGCGAGACAGGAAGGCATAACGCCTGAGGAAGTGGCGGACCGCTATCACACGGAGTTTGAAAATAACTTTAACGCGCTTGGTTTCTCGTATGACTGTTATACCCGCACAGATCATCCTCATCATCACAAAATCGTTCAGGAAATCTTTCTTTCTCTCTATAAGAGAGGGTACATTTATCCAAAAGAAATCGAACAGGCGTATTGCGAAACCTACGAACAATTTCTTCCTGACCGTTATGTTGAAGGCACCTGTCCGGTTTGCGGAAGCCATGCACGGGGAGACCAATGTGACAATTGCTCGACGATTCTTGATCCTTCAGACCTCCTTGACAGAACGTGCAAGCTTTGCGGCAAGCCACCCGTCTTCAAGCGGACCGAGCATTTATACTTTGCTCTTCGCTCCTTTCAGCAGGTACTGGAAAACGATGTGGAAGAAGCGGAAAAGAAGCACACCTGGCGGACTAATGCCATTCAGCTGACCAAACGTTATTTGCGGGAAGGGCTGATCGACCGGGCCGTCTCGCGTGACCTTTCCGTAGGTGTTTCTGTTCCGATTGAAGGCTATGAAAAGAAGAAAGTCTATGTATGGATTGAAGCTGTATCGGGATATTACTCTGCCAGTAAGCTATGGGCGCAATTAACAGGGAAAGATGATTCTCCGTTCTGGCAGGAGGATACCGTAACCTATTATGTCCACGGCAAAGACAACATTCCCTTTCACACCATTATCTGGCCGGCGATCCTCCATGGAATCGGGAATCCTGCCCTTCCCCGCCATATTGTTTCCAATGAATATTTGACATTGGAAAAGAAGAAGCTGTCCACAAGCAAGAACTGGGCGGTTTGGGTTCCTGATCTATTAGAACGCTATCATCCCGATTCCATTCGTTACTTTCTGACAATCAATGCACCAGAGAATCGTGACACAGATTTTTCATGGCGTGAGTTTATTTACAGCCACAACAGCGAGCTGCTTGGAGCCTACGGAAATTTCGTTAACCGAACCTTGAAGTTTATCGAAAAGTCGTTCAATGGACAGGTTCCCGATGGAGAAATCGCCAACATTGCAAGAGACGGGCTGCCTCCTCTCTATGATAGAATTGGCTCCCTCATCGAAGAGTCCCGCATTAGAGAAGGACTGGACGAGATTTTTTCCTACATCCGTTCTGCCAATAAATACTTTGATGAGCAGCAGCCCTGGAAGCAAATCAAAGATAAAGATCAAAGCAGGGTCAACGGTACACTCGCCACCTGTGTCGTTATCATTGCCAATCTCGCTCAGCTCCTGGAACCCTTTTTGCCTTTTTCCAGTCAAAAAGTACGTGAGACGCTCAAGCTCGACGGTACATCCTGGGAGATGGTTACTCCGAAAGATATTGTGGTTTCCGAAGTATCCCCGCTGTTTGAACGAATTGACCTTAAGCAAATTGATGAGGAGTTCAAACGATTGGGAAATGAGTTTTAACACACAAAAAGGAACGAAACCGTTTATATCGGTTCGTTCCTTTCGTTGTTTATACAGCTTTTTGATTCATGTGTTTAATCCATCTTCAAGATCTGATTCGTCCAAAGGATAACCCCACCAATGAAGTAAAGAAAAGACGTCACATAAAAGAGGGCACCGATTGTTAAAAAATCGATCAGGTGAAAAACGAGTGGAAGATTTTCACCCGTTTTACTCTGCACTGCTATGAGCTTTTAATCCCATTTTAAATTTTTTACGGATTATGAATTAATGGCTTCTGCCTCTTCCTTAGGAAAATCCGGAATCCAGTCACCGTGAGCTTGAATGAGATCGTCACATAGCGCAACGATGTCATCCAGTGAAAGCTCTGCAGCGGTATGAGGATCCAAAAATGCTGCCTGGTACAGATTATCTCGGCTTCCTGTGACTGCTGCTTCGATCGTCAGCAGCTGCGTGTTGATGTTCGTACGGTTAAGGGCGGCCAGCTGTTCAGGAAGCTCACCCATATAGCATGGTTTGATTCCGTTCCGGTCGGCGACACATGGAACTTCTACGACCGCTTTTGACGGAAGATTGGAGATTAAGTTTCCTTCATTCAGCACATTTCCGCCAAACACAAACGGCTGATTCGTTTCTATTGCTTCGATGATCCTTGATCCATATTCATGTGAACGCACATGGGTCAGCTGTTCATTATCCACGATGCTGTCGCGCATTTTTTCCCAGTCTGCGATCTGCTGCTCACATCGTCTTGGATATTCATCCAGCGGGATATTGAATTTTTCTATCAGTTCAGGGTAATTTCTTTTAATAAAGTAAGGGTGGTACTCCGCATTATGTTCTGAAGACTCCGTTACATAGTAGCCGAATTTATCCATGAGCTCAAAGCGCACCATGTCATTGTGCTTTTCTTTTTGCTTTTCTTTTGCACGGCGCTTGATTTCCGGATAGAGGTCTTCTCCGTTGCGCTTGATCTCCAAAAGCCAAGCCATGTGGTTAATCCCCGCAATGCGCTCTTCTATGCCATCTGCCGGAAGATCCAGCGATTCCAGTAAGTCTCTTGTACATACCTGCACACTGTGGCATAGCCCTACAGCCTTTATGGATGTATAGCGTAAAACAACACCTGTAAGGGAAGCCATCGGATTGGTATAGTTCAGAAGCCAGGCGTCAGGGCATACATTTTCCATGTCTTTTGCAAGATCAAGCATAACCGGGATTGTCCTCAAGGCACGGAATATCCCGCCGATCCCAATGGTGTCTGCGATCGTTTGCTCCAGGCCATATTTTTTCGGGATTTCAAAATCAATCACTGTGCTTGGTTTTTAGCCACCCACCTGAATTGCGTTAATGACATAGGAAGCACCTGATAAAGCGGGAATTCTCTCCGTATACGACTTAATTATAACGTCAGATTTCAGGTTCTTTTTAAGCTGGTTCAGCATCGCCTCTGATTCGCTGAGACGTTTAGGGTCAATATCAAACAGCGCAAATTCAAAACTTTGCAGCGCAGGTGACAGCATGCAGTCTCCCAATACATTTTTAGCAAAAATGGTGCTTCCCGCTCCGATAAAGGTAATCTTTTTCATTACGCTCTCCTCCAACATGCAATTTATTGTTATCGTTTTTCCAAAGATATTTGTAAGAATATTTGTTATACCCAATATTAAATCGCTTACATTCTATTATCAATGGTAAAATACTGTTTTTGGAGGGTAATAAATTGCTGAACCAGGTGTTAGAGAAGCCATACGGCAATAGCGTATTTCAATACCGCAAAAAGGATATTTCCATGCCTGCCGACCGGTGGTATGCAGGATGGGAGCTCCAAACCTCTTCCGTCTATCGGTGGAATGGGAATACACGGAATGATGGTGATAACACATTTATCTTTCAATACACAACAAAGGGGGAGGGAAGGATCAGGGTGAATGAAACAACCTATTCGCTGTTACCGGGAGACGCGTTCCTTGTGGATGTTCCAAGTGACCACGAATATTTGCTGCCTGATGAGAGCAGTGAATGGGAATTCATGTTCATCACTCTAGTGGGCGAAAGCACCAAAATGTGCTGGGAGGCATTCACGGAAAAAAGGGGACCCGTCCAGAAGATCCCCTACTCTTCCCGCGTGATCCAGCTTCTTCATCAAATCAACCAGGAAGCTGCCAACAAAGAAATCAAGGATGCCTATATGGCCTCAAGCCGCGCCTATGAGTTTATCATGGCATTGCACCGTTTTGGCCAGGGGTATACCGAGGATACCGTCCCCATGCCGGAAAGCCTGCAGCGGGCCATTACACATATCCATCAAAATATGAGCTCGCCGCTTCATCTGGAGGAATTGGCTGCTGTGGCCGGCTTGTCTAAGTTTTACTTTATCCAACTGTTTCAATCCCACCTCCAGACGACACCCATGCAGTACGTTACAAAGAAAAGAATCGAACAGGCGATGGCCTGGCTGTCGAATTCCACCATCCCGGTAAAGGAAATCTCGCGCCAAAGCGGATTTGATACCTCGAATTACTTTAGCAAGGTATTCAGACGGTATACTGGTGAATCGCCGAGCAGTTTTCGTGAACGCACCAGACACCGCAAATTTACAAATGTATTTTTGGATTAAAAAAACCTCATTCAAGATGGAATGAGGTTTTTAGTCTTCCTGTATGCTATTGAGTATTTTTCCGAGTGATTTCTTTAATTGGAAAAGCTCTTGGTCATCAAGATTCATATTTTCGAGCAAGGCACCTGGTATGCATGCCGCCTCCTCCTGCAGGGCTTCCCCCTTTTCGGTTAGAGAGACCATTACACTCCGCTCATCCTGTTTTGAACGCTGCCGAAGAATCAGCTCATGAGACTCCATACGCTTCAGCATCGGTGTCAGCGTACCCGAATCAAGGAACAATTTCTTTCCCAGTTCTTTGACCGACACTTCCCTCTGTTCCCAAAGCACCAGCAAAACCAGATACTGCGGATAGGTTACATCGAGTTTCTCCAGAAGCGGACGATACTGTTTGGTTATCTCCCTTGCTGCAGCATAAACCATAAAGCAGATTTGATTTTCCAATTTTAATGGGTCCTGTTCCATTTCTAACTCCTCTTTTCCCTTTCCAATTCCTTACTACACTATAAATGACAAAAAAAAATGCGTCAAATTAAATTTCGAAAAATTTAATTTTTGACAATCAGTAAAACGTGTGATAGATTAGCACCAAGCAATTAAATTGTGCACAACACAAATGATAAAAAGGAGAGATCTTTTATGTTAGATGCATTATATACAGCAAAAGCAACAGCAAACGGTGGACGACAGGGTAAAGTTAAATCCAGTGACAGCACCATCGACTTTTCATTGTCCATGCCAAAATCTCTTGGCGGAAAAGAAGAAGCAGGTGCAACCAATCCAGAACAATTATTCGCAGCCGGTTATGCCGCATGCTTCGACAGTGCCCTTCAGCTTGTAGCCCGTCAGGCAAGAAAGCGGATTGAATCCAGCGTGACAGCAGAAGTCAGTATCGGAAAAGATACAGATGGGGGCTTTGGCCTTGCCGTAGCTTTACATGCCAAAGTGAACGGAACAAGCCAGGAGGAAGCAGAGAAACTGATCGAACAGGCTCACCAGGTTTGCCCATACTCTAAAGCGACTCGCGGAAATATTGCGGTTACTCTCCACGTTTCAGCAGAATAATAATTAAGGCCAGTCTCTAACCTTTTAGAGACTGGCTTTTTCATGGGCAAATCAAATGACTTTTTAATTCGTGTCCGGTATAGTAGCTTAAACAACCAAAAACGGGAGGAATAAATATAATGAGTGCCATTGCTGTTTTAGCTACATTGAAAGCCAAATCTGGAAAAGAACAACAAACACAGGATGTTTTGCTCGAAGTCATGAAGTATTCCAGAAATGAAGAAGGATGTCTTCACTATAACCTGCATCAAGAACAGGCTGACCCACAAACGTTTATGCTGTACGAACTTTGGAGCGACCAGGAGTCCATCGACCGCCATATGGATACCGCTCATTACAAAGCCTATCGGACCAACATCGAACCTCTTATACATGATCGTCAGGTTCATAAGTGGAATCAGATCGATTGAAAGCAGCCTTTTGACTGACTACAAAAGACGATACTTGGAGGCATATTCTTCATGCACTTAAGCATACTTGATCAAGTTCCTATTCCTAAAGGGCAAACCGCATCTGAGACCCTGCTTCAAAGTGCAGAGCTCGCAAAGCTTGCCGAACAATGGGGCTACAAGCGCTACTGGTTTGCTGAACATCACAGTACAAAAGGGCTGGCAAGTACAGCTCCTGAGATTATGATGGCACATATCGCGGCCCGGACAAGAACCATCCGGGTGGGTTCGGGCGGAGTGCTGCTTCCACAATACAGCCCTTTTAAAGTGGCAGAAACCTTTTTGCAGCTTGAAGCATTGTATCCCGGGCGAATTGACCTCGGCGTGGGGCGTTCACCTGGAGGAACGATGAAAACGAGGCTGGCTCTGACGGACAGCATCAAAAAAAGCATGACGCAATATCCCCGTCAGCTTCTGGACCTAACTTACTATTTATCAGGATCTCTTCCTTCTGATCATCCGTATTACGGAATAAAGGCATCCCCGTCTGTTCCTTCACCTCCCCCGGTTTGGGAGCTCGGTCTCGGAGAAAACAGCGCACTGCAGGCAGCTTCACTCGGAATTGGATATGTTTTCGGGCATTTTATCCACCCTGACCGTGGACAGGAGGCATACAAAGCGTACTATTCAAACTTCGCTCCTTCCCCACTTCTTAAACAACCGGCAGGGATCACGGCCATCTTTGTTATTTGCGGGGAGAGTGATGAACATGCGGCAGAGCTCGCATTAAGCCAGGATTTATGGCTTCTTCGTGTGGAAAAAGGGCTCGACAGCAGAATACCGAGCCTGGAGGAAGCGCATGCCTATTCCTTTTCACAAGCCGACCGGGAAAAAATCAAGATCAATAGAAAGCGAATGGTAATTGGCTCATCCCAAACGGTAAAACGCCAGCTGGAAAGCCTGGCTGAACGTTATCAAACGAATGAATTTATGGTACTGACCAATCTATATTCCTTTGAAGAACGAAAGAAATCGTATGAGAGGCTGGCAGATATTTTTCTTTAATACTTCATTGCACAAAAAAGAGACCTTTTTAGGGTCTCTTTTTAATTATTTATAGATTTTCACGCGGTCTTCAAGCGGTTGGAATTCTTTTTCTCCTGGTACTGCAGCAGGTTTGCCAAACGGCATTTGTGCAATAAGGTTCCAGCTTTCAGGCACATTCCATTCCCGTTTAACCTCTTCATCGATAAGTGGATTGTAGTGCTGAAGTGAAGCCCCAAGGCCTTCGTTTTCAAGAGCAGTCCAGATAACCAATTGAAGCATCCCTGAAGAATGATGAGACCAGATTGGGAAGTTGTCCGCATAGGCTGCAAATGATTCCTGAAGTCCTTCAATCACTTTTTGGTCTTCGAAGAACAATACCGTACCATATCCGCTGCCAAAAGCATTCATTTTATCCTCGGTTGGAGCAAATTTGTCTGCAGGCACCATTTTGCGCAGTGTTTCTTTCGTAATGGTCCATAGCTTGTCATGATTTTCACCCAATAGCACAACAACACGTGCACTTTGAGAGTTAAATGAAGAAGGCGTATGCTTTACTGCATGCTCCACAATCTCCTGAATTCTTTCATCGGAAGCCACTGTTTCTTTACTGATTCCATAATACGTGCGTCGATCTTCAACAGATTTCAAAAAGTCCTTTGCCATGATGGTGTATTCCCTCCAACAATTTTTAATTTTAATTACTTTATATAAGTTAGTATAATTATTATATTTAATTACGTCAAGTACAAAGAAATAAATAAATTAGCCGATTAGCATGGTTAATTCTGATCAATAGCGGGAATTCTTTTTAAAACCCTAATGAGGAGGATTCACCATGAAAACATATGAAGTTAAAACGTATTTTCTTGAGGACGATGGCTTTATTCCCAACAACCCACGTCTGCCCGTTTTGTTTTATGAAGGTGTTTTATCCGAAAAACCTCAGCAGGCAGAAGAAATTTTCCTTTCCAACAACTGGCTGAACAGCTGGCAGGGAGGAGTATACGACTTTCACCACTATCACAGCAATACTCATGAAGCCCTGGGTGTGGTTTCGGGTTTTGCCACAGTTAAAATTGGTGGTAAATCAGGTGAGGAACTTCAGATTCATACCGGAGATGTACTTGTTCTCCCTGCGGGAACCGGACATATGAATGTGGATTCCAGCTCCGATTTTCAAGTGGCCGGTGCCTATCCAGAGGGGATGGACCATAACCTGATGCGGGGTGTTGACGGGGAACGTCCACGTGTTCTTGAGGAGATTGGTGCGGTTCCGCTTCCTGAAACAGACCCTTTATTCGGAACAGACGGCCCTTTGCTCCAGTATTGGCAGGTAAAATAAAAAGCGCCCGAATCATTAGCGATTCGGGCCTTTCTTATGCCATTGATTCTGGCGGCAGCGGCTCTTTTTTCAGCGTTGGTTTTCCTATTTTCGATTTCGTTTTGATGAGAGAAATGACGGCAATCACTAAACCACCTGTCGTATCCGCGATTAAATCCACCATTGTATCGCTGTTGCCTCCGCCCTGCAGTGTCATGTGAAACAGCTGATCCATGCTGAATTCATACATTTCCCACACTACCCCGCCTAACACGGCAAAAGAAAACACAAACCAAAACAGAAGCCAGGGGGAGATTTCTGTTTTTCCTTCCCTGTGGACCAGTCGTTCATAAAGAGCGATGGCCACAAATGCCAGCAGCGCCCCGCTCAGCAAATGAAGAAAGGTATCCCACCATCCCAATCCATAAAAATGAAGAATGGATCCTAAATATTGGGAGCCAAAAAGAAACACAAGATAGGAAAGTGTAATCGAAAGGTTAAACGCGAGTCTCGTGAACTTCGCCAGCACAAGCGGAATGGCGCCGCATAATACTCCTCCAATCGCGACCTGATAGCTGTGCGTTGTTCCTTTTGAGAAATAGTAAAAAAACAAAACCGCCATAAAAACGGTGTAAGCCAGACTGAGCATAAGCACCCATTTTCGTTTCATAACAACACCTCTTTGTTTCTTCCTTCTTATAAATTATTGCCACTCCCTCCAGAAATATGAATGATTCCGCGACATGGAAAGGCCCGGAACAAACTTTGTTCCGGGCCTGAACGCTATAACCTATTATTGCTTGGTTGTTTCTATACGATTTCTGATCGGTTTGATCACGTTCATATCCACATTGTATGTCTTCCCGTTGTATTTCACTCTGGCTTTGTCATCCCCATCCCTGCCAGTAATCTTTACGCTTTTGCTCTCGATGACAAAGCTTCCGTCCTTCTTTTCCACATGTTTGGCATTTCCCAGCTCTTTGTTAATCACAGGTTCAATCGTTTTTTCATAAGCTTTCGAGGCGGAATTTGCGCCTTCTTTACCAATATCCGCAATTTTTCCCGGGCTGACTCCAAATACAACAATGGCGATGAGTGCAATAATGCCAAAAACAATAGCAGCACGTACAGCAAGCTTCAGCAAGAATATAAATACAAGTATGGCGACGACAGCCAGAATAACAAGCAGAAGATGATTCTCCAACCAAGCCATGATTTTGTCATCCCTTCCTTTTTATCAGAATATTACCCCATTTATCCAGAAAGTAGGCAAGGAAAGAACTTCCTTTTATCACGATGCACTTGCCTTTCTTAGCGTCTCCTTTACAGAAGAACGGGAGAAATAGCTGTGAAGCACCATGCCAAGCATAACCAAAAACATGCCAAGCCAGCTTAAAGCAGTTGGCAGCGGCAGTGACAGCAGCCAAATCTCGCCAGCTGCCGCAAACAAAACCTCTGCCGACTGAGTCGCTTCCACCGCTGCAAGCTGCTGCATGCTTCCCCGTACCAGGTCAGTCGCATAAAAAAACAGCACCGTTGCGACGACACCTGAAGAGAGAGCCACAATTCCTGTTTGTAAGATTTGTGCTTTGGCAGGCGGCCCTACAGTTGCTATCCCTATTACAGAGAGAATGATCCATAATGGCAAGCTTGCCAGTGTCATACCGAGCACCCTCTGATACGCATCAAGCCTTCCCCTGCAGACCTCCATCATTTTCCGGTTTCCAAGCGGGTAAGCAAATGAAGCCAGAATCACAGGAAGGACACCAAGCAGAACATCGTTAAACGACAATGTTCTCGCCTGCTCCAGCTGCAATAAAACAATACCGAGCAGGATAATGAGCGACATCGAAAGGCCTTTAAATGGGATCTTCCCCCGTACCGCTTCCATCCCATTTGGTGTTTGAACCTGTTCCTTAAAAAAAGGCACTAAGAGTGATCCGGAGATGATGGTAATCTGCCAGGTCCCGGCAATGAGCCATCCCGGCTCGTAAGCCGCGGCAAAGCAAATGGGTGCGTAAAAAAGGCCAAACCCAACCATACTCCAAATTCCCCAAGCTTTTGGGTCTTCCTTCATCACCTGTACAAGAGACCGTAAATTCCCTCTAATGCCCACAATAATAAAAAGAAACGGCACCATGAACAAATACCGGAGTGAAGCACTCCAAATCCAGCTTCCTCCCGAAACTTCCATTAATGAATTGAGTATAAATGTAAAGGCAAAAAAGAACGCTGAACCTATACCAATCAATACCGGACGCATGACAACACCTCTGTTTTATTCTTGTATGAGCAGTTCTCCAAGACTGAGCCAGTTCTTTTCCGTTAACTGTGCCGTCTTCTCCCTATCTTTTTCTATGCAGGCAGAGATGATTTGCTCATGCTGCTTCACAGATTGAATTCCCTTTAATGAACCGAATTGTGCCATCTCCAGCCGCCTGATTTTTACCGTACTGGACTCCAGGGCTTTTCTAAGCTCCGGATTGCCGGCGGTCTCCAAAAACACTTCATGAAAACGTTCATCCGCTGCAATTGCAGCACTTACGTTTTGTTCTTCCATTGCTTTTTTCAGACTTTGGTTGTATTCCTTCAGTTTTTGAACATCCTCGTTATGGAAAACAGGAACGGCCAACCTGGCTGCAAGTGCATGCAAAGCTGCGACTACGGTAAAGGCATGTTTTGCCTCCTCTTTATGAAGCGGGGCTACCCGTGTCGCAGAACCTGGCATCGCTTCCACCAGGCCCTCATCTTCCAGTCGTTTGAGCGCCTCTCTTACCGGTGTCCGGCTGATTCCAAATTGTTCGGCTAAATCCTTATCACTGAGCCTTTCTTCTGGTGCCAGCTCCAGTGAGAGAATCGCTTCCTTTAAATGTTGATACACTTCATCCCGCAATGATTGTCGTTTAATTCGTTGAATGTTTTTCATAAAACCAATATATCGCATATCAATTGAATGCTCAATAAAAAATCAGCTTCCTGCGAAACTGATTTCAAAAGCTTATACCCGTTTTCGTCTGTAAACGATTTCTCCATCATACTCTTCTCCTGTCGGCACATAATCCAACTTCTCGTAAAGAGCTTTGGCAAGTTTATTTTCCCTGTTTACGGTTAACCGTGTTTCCATAGAATGTGGAAATTTCCTTTCAATCCAGGAAATCATTGCATTCAACGCTTGCTTTCCATATCCCTTTCCCTGCTGCTGTTCATCAATAAGAAAGCCATTAATCCAATACATGTTTTCTGTCTTTTGCACATACGCATGCATAATGAAGCCGACCATCCTGTCATTAACATAAATGGAGAAAGGCAGATATTCAACGTCATCACCGTCGGGTTTGATATACACTTTAGCCAGAGAGACTGCGACTGACGGTACCAGTTTTTCCTGCTCTTTCATCACCTTCAATCGTAATGCTTCTTCCCAATTATCACGATCGACTTTCCTGAGTTCCATCATCTAGTTTCCTCCTGCCAATCAGCTTGCAACTCTATTTCCTCACCAGGTTTGCACCTTCCTTTATAAAAACAAAAAAAACCGGCGTCAACCGGTTTTTTATTGATTATGCTGTTTTTCTGTATTTTCCTGAAATACCAATCGCAAAAGAGATAATGGTCGTAATGAGCAGCGCCTCAGTAATCGAGCTTAAAAGCGGACTAAAGGCCATCGCGCTGTAGATTTGAATGGAAATGCCAATCGGAACACCTAAAAATAAAACAGCGGAACCGAAAAGCGCATTTTTGGTCGTTGTCAGTGAAGTGCGGTGTGCCCAATCAAGAACACGCAGAGCTGTGATCCAAAAAATGCTGACAACCGCCCAGAAAAAAAGAAGAGCTGCAATAAAGGAATGGGACGACAAACCGAAAAGCACTTGCTCGGAATACAAATCGATATTCATAAATACTTTAATGGTTTGATACGCACCTACTCCAAACAGCAGTACAAGGTAAAACAAAGCAAACTCCATGCCTCTATGGTTCTGTAATCTCCGTTTCCATGAATGCATCATCTTTCCCCCAAAAAATGACTTATATGTTTATCGTCTTATCATACAAAAAACAATCTGAATTTTAAACCTGTTTTTTAAAAATTTTTGCAAAATAACGTTAATTGGTAAGATTGTACTACTTTTTAATCTTTTTATCTAATTTCATATACGTCAAAACTTCCGTATCAATCTTTCCTTTCTCCTGTTCCCTGTCTTCAAAGTTTTCTGTGTGGATATAGGCGGTGAGTGCTTTATACACCTTGCTGTCGTCAGCCGATGCGCCTTTCAGATAGTTTAACCTGAGCAGCTCCCTGCTGATTTCCTGCTTCACTTCTTCACTAATCTCTATAATATTTTCCGGCTTGGAAGGAGCAAAGTATAATTGGTGCAGCTTATAGATTCGTTTCAGTTCTTTAATGGGTTCTTGGTGATCTTCCACTCGCAAATCAATATAGCGGTCATTATATCCGCCATAGCCGCCCCGGTCTTTCACAACCAGCAAAGCGGCGGACTGCTGGCCTCTGCTGTCCCCGCCCGCTTCTTGTCCTGCCTGCAAGGCTGCAAGCAACCGTTCAGCAAGTGTTCCCTCCGCCTCAGAGAAAGTCTTCCCCATGGCTTCCACTGTTGCTGAACTAACCAGGATATTGCCCTGTGCCGCAAAATAAGGACCCGTTATTCCTCCCGCCCAGTCGTAACATTCTTTCCCGGTAAAGGTAGCACCATTTCCGTTGGCATCGATCAGGCCGACCTGGCGCATTTCCCGTTGCTCGTCCTTTTCGATCAACATCTTCAGCGTTGTCTCTGCTGACTTTCCTTGCTCCATCTCGTTCAGTGCCTGCGGCCCGTATGAGGTATTGGCATAGGACTGTGTGGCAACAGCCCCTACTCCTGCCTTTGCCCAGGGAACTACCGCACCCACCCCCAAAAATTTGGACTGCACCGCAATTCCCCATTCTTTTTCAATAGGATCAAAGCCTACAATTGAATATGTCATTACAAAATCTCTCCTGTCTTTTAATATGTAAGAATGCTAGATATTATGCTTTTCTGAACAAAGCTGTCTGAGACCAAATAATCTCTCGTCTTCTTCCACTGCCTTCATTTTTCTGATTTCTATTATGGTAAAGCCATTAAAAATTTCCTTAAGTTTCTCTTCAGTATATCCCTGGCCGCTCATTAAAGAACGTGAGCGGTACACTTCACAATCGGATAATTCAGAACCTCCTAAATGACCCCCAGGTGAAAAACAAACCTTCGCTTTGATCGTCTCCCTATTACAAAGTTTTTTTACTCCATCTAATTCTTCAAAATCATCTTAATTCCTCTTTTTTCCACATCATTCAGCAAAAAAGAAAGAGCCTCAAGGGCTCTTTCTTCCATAGAAAAAATTCTTGTCTACAGCAGGGTTTCTGCTCCGTCAATATAAACTTCTGTTCCTGAAATATGGCTGGACCGTTCGGACGCCAGAAACAGGGCGAGATCCGCTACTTGTTCAGGCTCACCAGCCTTATGTTCAAGCGGTTGATTTCCCTCCGGGTATTCGACAGGAATGCTGATTTCTTTTACATCATCTGTTGGATGGGTATTTTGCCCAATGTTCGTGGAGATAGCTCCCGGACAGATGGCATTGACCCGGATTTTATATCGGGCAAGTTCCAGCGCCGCCATTTTCATAAAAGCCACTTGTGCTGCTTTGGTAGAACTGTATGCCGACATCCCAAATCCTGAAAAACTTCGGTTTCCATTGATGGATGCCGTAATGACAATGCTTCCACCTTCTTTTTTTAAATGAGGAACCGCATGCTTAACCGTTAAAAAGGTACCCGTTAAATTGGTGGAAATGGTCGTGTTCCAGTCTTCCAGATTAAATTTCTCAATGGAGGAAAGAGTTCCATTGATTCCGGCATTGGCATACAGAACATCCAGCCTGCCCCATTCTTTTACCGCTTTTTCAATGCCTGCCTTCACCTGATCTTCGTTTGTAACATCCATTTCTGCAGCAATGGCTACCCCGCCGGACTCCCTGATTTCCTTTGCGGTTTCTTCCGCACGCTCTTTTTTGACGTCCAGGACGCAGACCTTCATCCCCTCTTTCGCAAATGCAATGCATGAGGCCTTTCCAATTCCCGATCCTCCTCCTGTGACAACAGCCACTTTGCCTTCTTCCTGGTTATAAACGGTTCCCATATGTATCTCCTCCTTTGGATTTATTACATATATACCCACTTATTCTGCACTTTTTATAAAATTTAGAAACTTTCTTATGTTACACTGGGTTTGAGGGTTGCATAGCTATTATTTGAAACGTTTCAACTGTTGAGGAGGATGAATAATGACACCACTTTCCAATGAAGAATTAATGGACCTTGAAAGCAAACATTCCTTCCTGTTTTTCTGGCAGGAGGCCAATAGCAACCCCGGAAGCCCTGGTTTCGGATTGATCCGCGACCGTGCGCCGGGTGATCCCGAAATGTGTTCTGTCGCTTCGGTCGGTTACGGATTAACAGCGCTTGTCATCGGAGCTGAGCGGCAGTGGATCACCACGGATGAAGCCCAGCGGCGTGCCGAGGGGACACTCGATACACTATTGCAGCACGCAGAAGAAGTGAACGGATTTTTCTATCACTTTCTTTCTATGGAAACGGGCAAACGGTATGATAATTCCGAGGTTTCAGTCATTGATACAGCCATTGCCGTGTGCGGGGCCATTACGGCCGGTGAATATTTTGGCGGAAAGTTGAAGGAAAAAGCACAACAGCTGTATGAACGTGTGAATTGGGAGTGGTACAGAAATCCGGAGACCAACCAGTTTTACATGGGCTATACACCTGAACGCGGCCATTGGGGCGCCTGGGACATGTATGCCGAGCAATTCATGATGTATTTTCTCGCGGCGGCTTCTCCTACACATCCGGCGGACTCTGAGATGTTTTACGATTTCCATCGCCAGGTCAGCACTTATGGCGATGTTCCTCTGTTCATTTATACTTGGACAGGCTCTCTGTTTACCTATCAATTTTCCCATGCCTGGTTTGATTTACAGAACAAGACGGACCGGGACGGCCTGGACTGGTGGGAGAACTCGGTTAAAGCCTCGCTTGCCCACCGTCAATACTGCATGGATGAATCGGAAACCTTCAAGACCTTCGGTCCCAAATCGTGGGGCCTGACGGCATGCGATGGCCCTTCCGGCTACAGAGGGGATTACGGAGCGCCACCTTCCGGACGGTCAGGAGCCAATGACCAGCATCATCCTGATGGGACCGTTCCTCCTGCAGGCGCTATCGGTTCCATTCCTTTTACGCCAAAAGAAAGCCTTGATGCGATGCAGCATTACTATAATCATGTTCCTGAGCTTTGGGGAGAATACGGCTTCAGGGATGCTTACAATCTGGATGTTTCTCTTCCCTGGTATGGCCGTGATGTCATCGGAATTGATAAAGGCATTTCCCTGCTCATGATCGAAAATCACCGGACGGGACTGGTCTGGAAATGGTTCATGAAAAATAAATTTGCCAAAAAAGGATTGGAACTGACCGGTTTCACCGAAAAACCCCTATAAAAAAATGCCTGCCAGGCACAAGCTGGCAGGCATTTTTCTTATTCTCCTGAAATTCCCGTTTTATCCGTTACTTCCACAAACCATCGCTGTGCAACAAAATACAGCACCAGAAGCGGTAGAATGACAAGCATGGTGCCCGCCAATTTAATGGATTCATTAATGTCCGTTTTCGCCGACGCCGCCTGGCTGCCGCCAAACATATTTTTGAAAGCATCGTTAAACTCCTGAAGCTTTAAGGGAAGCGTGGACATGGCATCGCCAAGATACAGGGACGCCATATATGTCTCATTCCAGTGCCAAACAAAGGAAAAGAGGAACACAACGACCATCGCCGGAACCGAGATGGGAAGCACGATTCGGAAAAAGATCGAGATTCTTCCAGCCCCGTCAATCTGTGCCGCCTCTTCCAGAGCCACTGGAATCGACTTAAAAAACTGGGTGTAGATCAGGATAAACAGCGTGCTTTTGATCCCCATCGCAAAAATGGCCGGAAGGATAAACGGCAGTGATGAACCGGTCATCCCATAGTTCTCAAACAAGAGATACAGGGGGATCATGACCACTTGCGACGGGATAATGAAGGTAATAATCATCAGTACAAACAATACCGGTTTTCCCGGAAAATTAAATTTCGCAAAGCCGTAACCGACAAGCGCACAAGAAATCGTTTGTGCCACCGCCGGCAGAGCGGCATTAAAAAGGGTGGTGCTCAGGGTTTTAGGAAAATCAAGGACCTGCCATGCCTGAATATAGTTATCCAGGTTAAACTCCCGCGGTATCCACATGACGGTCGGATCAAGCAAATCGTCCATGCTTTTAAAGCTCTGCGAAAGGATAAACAGGATAGGATATAAGTATACAAAGCCGATACAAATAAGCAGGTAATACGTGAAAAACTTAAAAATGAGCCCGTCATTCCCTTGTTTACCCAATAAGAGACGCCTGCCACGGAGAAGAAACGGATTTTTTCCGTACCTCCCTTTAGCAAGAACAGAGCCCGCAGGCGGTGTTATTTTTTCATGTTCTGCTATGGTTTTCATGAGACTGTCCCCCTTTTCGTACGCTGCTTCCGGTACCCAAGCTTACGCTCTCTCTCTCCTTCCTTATTTCGGAAAAAGAAAACAATAACCAAAAGGATCAGCAGGATCAGGGCCTGATAAATCCAGGAAAGCGCGGTTGCGTAACCAAACCCGGTTTCAATTTTGAACATATTCTCTTTAATCAGCTTGATGACGTCATTCACCGAGTTGGTAAACAAATCAACGGTGGTGTAGATCAGGTTGACGAGTATAAACGGTTTTAAGCCGGGCAATGTAATCTTCCAGAATGTTTCCCATGGTGAGGCTCCGTCGATTGCGGCCGCCTCGTATATGCTTCTGTTGATTTTCTGCAGTCCGGCCAGAAAAATCAGAATCTGTACACCCGAAAACCAGAGAATTAGGATGAACTTCTGGATCACCTCAATGATCGGATCCGCAAGTCCAGGGCCCAAAGAATCCTTGATCATGCTCACAATGCCATACTGTTCCACCATAGGAATGGTTCCTGCTCCCTGTGCAAACAGCTCAGTGATTACGGCACCGCTGGAGATCACGACAGGAAGGAAAAAGATAGCCCGGAACATCCCCTTCATTTTGATCGGTTGGTTGATCAATAGAGCTACAATCATGGAAAAGATGACAACAATTGGCACCATGATGATCACCGATTTGGTAAAGTTAAATACTTCATCCATAAAATAGGGATCCTTAAACAGAGCGTACTGATAGTTATCAAGTTTAATAAATTGCGACTTAATGCCATCCGGTGTGATGAATACCTTCTCAAAACTCATTTTCAAAGAAGAATAGATCGGATACGCCATGAAAAAAAGAAAGCCGATCAGCCAGGGAGAGATAAACAGCAATCCTGTCAGCGTATTTTTTCGTTGGTTGGTCATTGCCTGCTCCCCCTTTTTAATAAAAGAAAATCTCTTGCCGGAATGGAATGGCCAGCCACTTTTACTGCCTTGGATTGATAATTTACCAGAATGGCTGCTCCATTTGAATAGGTCACTTCAACCACTCCTGGCTGATAGACTTTACGGTTCTCAATAGTTTCTCCGGCTACCTCCCCAAGCGGCTCTTTCACTCGTTCATAAATTTCTTTTGCATCGTTCATCCAGTCCTTGTAATAGGAAGAGCCAATGGATTTTGACGGTCCTTTGCTTAATAGATGAGACGGTTGCTTTGTAAAATAAAACGAAGGATAGGCTCCTGATTCTACCATCTTTAAGATCGTTTCATTTTTATCAGCCGCAAAGTTCAGCGGTGAAGTAAAGTAATCGATATAGCCGTGAAGCACCATCTGCACAAAAGGAATGGTGTCTGTCGCATACATGTATTGCGAGGAATCCATTACTATGTTGTAGATTTTTGATGCATGCTTTAAGAGATAAGCGTTCGGCTGATACACAGCCAAATCTCCAAGTTGATTAGAAAGCTGGTCTGCCAGTTTCATATAATCGGATGCAGCTTTATCCCGCCCTGTGGGCTGCGACTTTTTGAAATCTGAGAACAGAATGGAACCCGTATTTTCCAGTGCTGCGCCGGCTGAAGGGATATTTTTTATTTCTTTTGTATCCTCCCTGGCGAGGCTGACTGCTTTATGTGGAGAAATGTAATATCGCTCCAAATCGATTTTTTCCTTTTCAAATGGATCGCTTCCAATCCGCTCAATCAACACCTGATTCGTGATCTTGCGTGATGCTTCCGTTTTCTCATTGAAATTATTGGCTCCATCATAGCCATACGTGTAATCGAGCTGAAGCGACAGCGCGATCCCCCGGTTCTTAAGCACATGGGCGAGATCGGTCAAACCGTTCTCACCGCCAAGCTGATCGGCAACGGGAAACCGTTCCGGGTTGCTGCCCGTAAGGCCACCATTGCCCCATCCACGTAAAAGCACATCCAGATTAGCAAGGCCATCCGCTTTTAATGTTTTCGTAATGTCATCAACATCCTGAAACTTCGTCATCTCCACATACTTGCGGCTGAACAAGCCTTTTTCCATTTCACCGCCAAGAAATTCAACATGGGCCGGCACATCTTTATTTGCAGATTTTGTTTTTCTCAGAATACCTTCATTCTCCAGGTAGCTTCGATAGGACTTGGCCATCCCTGTGTAAGATGCCTGATCTTTTTGAAGGAAATGGTACCTGATCTTCAGGTCTGTCTGAATTCTTGTTTTTTGGTAGGTGTTGTATCCGCCCATATTTTTGCTTGTTGGCTGAAAGTATGCGTTGCGGATGATAAACCGCGGGCTAATCCAGTTAAAGTTAGTGTTCAACCCTGCCGGATAGGCCACAATTTCTGAATTGTACTGGCCCTTTTCAACAATGCCGAGGAAGCCGTTCTGCCTTTCGCCATGAACCGCTCCAAAGACCGGCATGGTTACATTAATATCCCTGTTGTCCCCCATTTTTAGAGGATTTACGGAATAATCCTGACCGAAGATCCTGCCGACAAACGGTTCGTCATAGGAAACTGATGGCTTTTGGTAACGGATAAGAGCCCCGCTTCCATCCGGAATCATCATATAGCCGGGTAGATCATCAAGCCGGGTGCTTCCCATAAAAGGATAGACATAGAGATTAGCAAGCTTGTGATCTTTTTCGCTCCAGCTTTTTTCCGGAACGTTTACAACGAGCTCCTCACCCTCAATGCTTACTTGCACATCAAAGGACGTTTTTAATTTCTTAAGATTCACGGTAAACTGAAAGCCGTTTTTGATCGCTTTTTTGTTTACCACCTGGCCGTCAAGCGATGCTACGCTACCTCGATCGAGCCCTGCATTTTCGTTAAAATAATCGACCATCACCGGGGAACGGACAAGCATGCTCCAGTCCTCGTTCAACTGCTCTTTTTTCAGGGTTTCCTTTGCAGGATAAGAAGACCAAGCATATCCTGTTTTTTTATTTTTCACCATAATGCCCATCGTTTTGCTGTCAGCATAAAGTGCGAGGGAAGGCGTTTCTGCTTCTTTTTTGTACTCAGCCGGAATAGATTGGGATGTTACTTCCTTTTGTTTTTTGTCCGGCTGTGTGTAGCGGTTGGAACTCAGCTCAACGGCTGAGAGTTCCTCATGTTTTTTCAGTATCTCTTGCGGCGGCACATCCTTCGTTTTGGTAAAAAGCCCTGAAGCGCCTGTTATGCCGCTTGAAATCAACAGCAGTACTGCAAGCATCACACCAAACACTGCTTTTTTCATTGTGAATTTAAACACGGGCCTTCACCTCCGAAAGGATAGCATCTACAAAATCATACAGCTGGTTGGTCAAACCAAACATCATAAATCCGATCAACCCCAAAATCCCCATCCCCGCAAAGGTTAAAAGGATATTCTTCACGGTTTGTCCAAGCTCGAACCGGTGGATTTCCTTGACCATTAAAAACATGAGAAGAGCCGTCCAAACCATCATCCCGAACCGCGCAATATCATAAAGCACCGATTCCATTAACGTAAGTCCGTTGGAAACAATGGCAATCGGGATACCCAAAAAGATGTAGGGACTAAAGGCGTATGCTGTTCCAATATAAACGTCACGCAGTTTTCCTTTACCGTCATTGATAGTACTCACCAGGTAGTTGGCAATGATCCAGACGGCAATCGGGGCGAGAACTTTCCATCCTTCATTAAATATCCTGATATTGTCGGGATCTTTTGCACTGAATAAAAAATTGGTATAGAGAAGATCAATGAAATAGACAGTAACCAGTAAAATGTAAAGGATTGTCGCCATGAACACAGAGCCTTTGCCTTTTTGAATGAGCTCCCAATAGCCATCGATCGGATGCCTCATGATCCGGAAGGACTGCAAAAATTGTGAGATGTATATTTCCTTTTTTACGATCTGCCACTGGTTCATCACACGGGAGCCTAGTCCCTTTTTACGATACAATCGCCTCATCATAAAATAGGCGGCGAGAAGGACAGCACCGGCAATAATAAAAGATGAAGTATGCTCAAGCATCCATTTCCGCCGGATCTCCCAATAGGCAGTGGAGTAGCCTTCCATGTCCTTTGAGATGGAGAACCGTTGGAGTGCCTCTTCGTAGTTCCCTTTCTTCAAAGCCGCCATCCCCATTCCCTGGTGAGCCAGCCCGAACATGCTGTTGTACTTAAGAACTTCTTGCCAGTACCCTTCACTCTTTTCATAGTGGCCTTCCGAGTAAAAGGACATCGCTTTATGCACAAGATTCGCATAGGCGGTGGGCTGGAAAACCTGGATGGCCCCCCGCTGTTTATCAAGCACGAACACGCGTCCTTTTGAGTTCACCGCAATGCCTGAAGGGCTCTTTGTCAGACCAAGGCGCTGGTTCCCGCTGTCCTCTCCGCTGAACGTGAAAATCAGGTTGCCCTCTGAGTCGTATTCGTAAATATAGCCAAATTCGCCGTCAACCGTATAGATGTTCCCCATGAAATCCACGGTGACGTCTGACAGGCTTGTACTGCTCATTACCGATGGAATGAGGTTGGAGCCGGAGATGTTCAGCTTTTTGATACTTTCTGTTTTGGTTCCGGTGGTGCTTGTGTAAATCAGCCCTTCATCATCAATGGCAAGGTTGCTTGCAGAAGGAGGGCGCTTGCTTTCAAGTTTTTTCAGCTGTTCCTTTGTATACAGCACCTCCTGAATCTTTCGTTTCAAATCAAAGGAGGTCTGGTTGGCACCGAAATACCCAAGAAACTCTCCCTTCGGACTGAATTGTGCAAGCCCTTCGACGGATCCTTCAAGCACCGCATACAAGTTCCCCCGCTTATCCACAATGACCTTTTTCGGGACAAAGTTGGTGTCTTTGCCAAAGAGAACCGAATCGGGTTTTCCAAACTCGTTCACTTTTTTGCCGTGAGCGTCAAACTCAAACAGTTTCTGGCTCCCGTAATCGGCCACAAATACATGGCCGTTCTCCTTCACAAAAACCCCGGTGGGCTGGGTGAGCACCCCTTTCCCGATACTCTTGCTGTACTCGCCGTCAGGACTTAGTACGGCAATTCTGCCGTTGCCGGCATCCGCAACATAGATCCGGTCATGCCGGTCAATAAAGATGTCTTCCGGCTGTGAAAAAGGCTGAAGTTTTTCTTTTCCGACGCCTTCTGTATTTCCGATGGAAGCCAGTCCATTGATCATTCCGGTCGGCAGGTAGGCATCCTGCGTAATCATCCATTCACCGTCGGGATTGATCGTATACGTATCATAAGGTACAGAAGCTTCGGTTTTCCCCGGAAGCCAAAGGAGAAAAACAATGAAAATGAGTACCATTTTTTTAGCCACAGTCTTTCCCCCCTATTTCAGACCTGAATGGGCCATCGTATTGATTACTTTACTTTGCATGAAGATGAAGATAACGAGGTTCGGAATGAACATGATCAATCCTGCCGCCGCTGCCATCCCCTGGCCTGCCACGTTATTTTCGAGTTTTGAGGTCAGCGTGTTCATGTAAAAAGCAAAGGTTTTTAAGCTTTCATCGTTCATGAAAATAACAGAGGTTTCAATGTTGTTCCAGGCGAGCTGGAACGCAAGGATCGCCACTGTTGCAAGTGCCGGCTTGATCATTGGAAAAATAATCTTCCGGAACAGCACAAAATCGTTAGCACCGTCAATGGACGCCGCATCAAGAAGCGAATCGGGAATCTGATCCACAAATTGCTTGACGAGAAACACACTGACCGGCAAAGCGAGAAGCGGCAGGATGTGACCAAGAAACGTGTCGGTCAAGCCAAGCTTTTCAATAATAAAATACCTTGGAATCATGACGGCTGCCGGAACAAACATCATCGCAATGATGTTGGCTTCAAAAATAACCTTTTTCAACATAAAATCCTTTTTTGAAAGTGCGAAACCGGCCATCGCGCTTACAAGACAGGTTAACAGCACGACAGATCCTGTAATGATCACACTGTTAAACAAGTATCGCGTAATCGGCACCAGTGTCGTGGATGTTTGCGACATCAGATCAGTAAAGTTTTCCATCGTCGGTTTATGGACCAGGAAACGGGGCGGATACAGAAAGAGCTCATCCATTGGCTTAAGTGCCTGAGAAAACATGAAAATGATCGGCAAAATCATGAATATGCTCAGAGCCAGCAAAATGACGTAAAACTTCCACTGGCTGATATGAAATTTATCCGGGTTGATTTTTGTTGACTTAAATGACATCGGGCTCAGCTCCTTCATGTGGAAGTGGGTCAGTCTTTTTCACCGAATAACCTCCAGCACAGCTTAGAAAAAAGATAAACAATCAGCAAAAGGATTACTGAAACAGCTGAAGCATATCCCATTTCATAGCGGATAAATCCGTAATCGTCGATATGGTTAATGATCAGCTGGCCGGCATACTGCGGAGTGGGATTCGCTCCCGACAGCTGTACACCGATCACCCCCGCCTGCACGGTACCCACCACTGCCATAACAGCTCCAAACAGCATCTGCGGCTTCATGGAAGGAATGGTAATATAAAAAACTTCCTGCAGGCGGCTCCTGATTCCATCGATATAGGCTGCTTCGTAAAGTTCCTTATCCACGTTTAAAATACCGGCAAGCATCGCAAGAAATCCTACTCCCATGCTTCCCCATAACGACACAACCACCATAATCGGCATTAAATAGTCCGGTGACTGTGTCCATTGGATGGGCTCATAGATCAGGCCAAGCTTCAGAAGCATACTGTTTAAATAGCCTGCACTGTCTCCGCTGAAAATGATCAGCCAGACGACAGCCATCGCAATTCCTGCTGTCATCGACGGAGAGTAGATGACAAGGGTGAGGACTGTGCGCGATTTTTTCGGAATCTGCGCCAGCAGCCACGCGAGCCAGAACGACAGGGCATAGCCGATAGGTCCGACAATCAGTGAAAATTTGATCGTGTTGGGCAGCACATACATCATGAATACATTGTCCTGTGTCAGCAGATTCACGTAGTTCTGGAGACCGACAAACTTCGGCGCTTCCACTGTGTTAAAGTACGTAAATGACAGACCAATCGCAGCAATAACCGGGATGACAATGAAGAGGATAAAGAGAATCAGAAATGGACCGATAAAGATCATGGCACTTCCTTCATCCCTAAACTTTTTCTTCTGAAGAAACATGGTTTTCCGCCGGGTTTGCTGCTTTACTTCAGAGATTCCCGCCTTCTTTGGCAGAACAGCAGCATTGCTCTCCTCTTCTCTTTGCACAGACATTTCAGGTAAACTCATTCATGTCACCTCACTTCTCCTGGAATTTAGGCACCTTGATTTTCTTTACAACTTTTCCGTTTTTCAAATAGCCAAATTCCTCTTGCTTTTTCTTCATCTCGCGGTTGGAAAGAACAATGGCGTCCTCCAGTGCTTTTCTTGGGTTTTCCCCATCAAACACGATCGAGTTCCAGGCATTGCTGATTTCCCGTTCAAGCATGTAATCTCCCGGCACATGGGTGACATCCTTAAGCCATTTCCACTGCTCATTAATGACTTTTTTATCTTCATCCGGCCACGGAAGCCCTTTAAATGCCTCAAGGTTACTTGTGTTCCATTTATAGGAAGGTCCATAGTTCACTTCCATCTTTGTTCCATATTCCTGCTGAACATCCTGGGAGGTCCACCACTTCAAAAACTCCCACGCCTCGTCTTTTTGCTTGGTTTTTTTGAAGATGAGTGCGGATTGTCCGGTACCCGGCGCCCATCGCTGAATCTTGCCATGTTCATCACGCACACCAGGCTGAGGGGCAATCTTCCACCACCCGGCGAGTTCCGGAGCCGCTGAAGTCAGCTGAACATAGGTTTCATAATCCGAAATTCCGATCGGCAGATTCCCTTCACGGAAATGGTTGTAGAAATTGGGAACTTGCATGGACATGCTATAGATGGTGAACGCTTTGGTCATCAGTTCAAAGCCTTTCAATGCTTCATCCGTGCCAATGGCTGCCTTCATTCCATCTTTCGTGTAAAGTGATCCGCCAAACTGGTACAGATACGGTGTCGTCAGATGAAACGGCTTAAAGCCGCCTGCCTGTGACAGCGGAGTGTAAAAGTTCATGCCATACCGCTGGAGTTCCGGAAGCATGTTCAGGACTTGATCCCACGTTTGGGGAACCTTCATATGAAGCGCATCGAGAATATCTTTTCTGTAAAACATCACCCAGAAATTTTGGGTTTCCGGGATGGCATAAACCCCGTCATCAAAATAAAAGGGAAGCATGGCACCCGGTGAAAACCGTTTGTTTACCGTTTGGAAGTCGGGGAATTGCTTTAAGTCAAGCACTGCTCCCCGAAGGGCCATGTTGTATGGAAGCTGATTGCTCACACCCAGTGCAACATCCGGTGACTTGTTGGCGGCATTTGCCAAAATCAGCTTTTGCTCATCAGGCATAATTGAAAATGAGATTTTGATACCCGTTTTTTTTGTAAAATCCTGATCCGCCATCTGCTGCATCATGCTGACATATTGCTGTGGACGGTTGACCCAGACGATAAGCTTTTTCTCCTTTTTCTTTTCGGGTTGTGATGTGCGGTTAAATGAAAGGAAAAATTTCGAAACCTGGTTGCCAATCTTTGTTGCCCAGCCAGCTTCAGGATCCGGAAGTTCACCATTGGATATGTAGATTCTGTCCAGTTGCATTCGCTGGTTTGGAAGTTCTGCCAGCAGGTCACCAAGCTGCTGCGAGGCTGACCCTGATCCCTGATCAAGCATGCTTAATTTGTCTGGTACCTCATTCGGGTTCTTTGCCAGTTTTCTAAGCTGGTTAGCGGCCATCATCAAATTTCTGGCGGCATCCGGCTTGTTTCCGGAAATCTTTTGCAAATAAGTGTATTCATTGC
The DNA here is from genome assembly GCF_004127935.1 of Fictibacillus sp. S7. Classification (NCBI taxonomy): domain Bacteria; kingdom Bacillati; phylum Bacillota; class Bacilli; order Caryophanales; family Fictibacillaceae; genus Fictibacillus; species Fictibacillus sp. S7. The sequence goes on from NZ_QJKL01000001.1 coordinate 2,034,310, forward strand.
TCAACTTGTCTGCATTGTCGGTTAATTTCTGTTTCAGATCTGGAATCTGTGTCGCAATCTCCCATTCACGGTTTCGGTCGACCGTGTTTCCAGTCGCCATTTTAATCCGCAGCGAAAGCTTTTTGATATCGTCCATTACCTTTCGGACCGACGTCACGGTCCGCTGGATCGGCCGCCCATTGACGATCAAGGAAAGAGTATGCTCTCCTTTATCTAAATGGATATTGTAGGGTTTCCCTTTACTGCCCAGGGTTTCATTGCTCCATGACTGGTTATAGGAAAACGGATAGGCCTCCAATTCTTGAAACGGGATCTTGCCATCTATAAGCACCGTTCGGAAAACCGGCATGTTTACTTTTTGATCCTGCAAGTATTTGAAGGACAGATGATATGTTCCAGCTTCTTTTACATTGATTTTCCACGTGACCTTTTGGCCACCCAGTTCAAAGGATTTGTCGCCGGGAGTACCCAGCGTATTCAGCAGGTCCTTCTTGACGCTATAAGGCTCAACATTGGCATCCGGCAAAGAAACGGGCTGAATATAGGGAACATTTTTATACGTAAAGCGTTCCGCTTCCAGAGTGATGGTTTTGGAAGGCTTTTTGTATGCTTCGTTGTCTGTTTCATAGTCTTTATAGGTTACAGGGGTTACAGGTGAGGAAATATGCATTTGGCCAAGCCGCATCGGTTCTCTCACGTACTCAAGACTTACGATGTTCTTGCCTTTTTTCAAATAAAAAAGCAGTGGTTTATCTTCGAAATAACTGGCATCCATGGCATAGATTTTTTGCCATTTTTTCACTTCTTTCAACTCATGGGGATATTCGTTCCCTTTTTCATCATGCGGGAATTTTCCGGAAGGGCTTTCCCATTTCCGGTCGAATACAATTCTTCTCGCCTCAAAAAATGGATACTTTCCGTTTACTTTTATGCCCCGCTCCACTGTATTCACATTTTCCTTAAGAGGCATATAATCGAAGGACAGCTGATACAAGCCCGATTCCGGCACCTCGACTGCAATCGAAAGTTCTTTCATCTGTTCATCAAACCGAACAGCTTTCTTTCCTTGCTTCATTTCCGTACGGCCTTTTGTCCCGGAAAGCCCGCTTAACGATATGTCCATCGTTTTTCCCGATGTGCTTTTCAGGCCAGCTTTCTTCCATTGGGCCAGCACGTCGCTATAGCTGCTCTCCACCATTTTTGAGATCAGGGATTCGTCCGCCTGTTTTCCGAATGAAGGTTTTTCATCTGTTTTCTTGTTCACTACGTTTGTTTTCTTTTTATCAAAGAGATTATTCAGAAGGCTTTTCGTATCATTTTTCTCGGCAAAGGTCTGGGCCGGGGACCATACGGTCTGAAAAATGAGCAGCAGGGCAGCAAGGCGAAGGACCCACTTACATTTCATGGCAAAAACTCCTTTATGAAGGTAAGGCCCCTTCTGCTAAGAGAAGGGAGCCCGGTACCTTGCCTATTTTGTAGCTTCATCCATCTTTTTCTTGGCGTCCTCGTATGCCTGGTTTGAACGCTTTTGCAGATCCTGGCTGATGTCTTCTGGCTTGATTTCGCCTTTAACAAACTTCTCATAGTTGTTGCCGACAATCTTGGTCATTACTTCCTGGTAACCCGGAAGCCACTTCCAGCCGTCCACAAATCCGTCAGGGATCATCGGAACAACATTTTTCATTCCGGCTGGTACTTCTTTGCTATTCAGGTATTTCTCCCATACACTCTTGTCGTTGATCAGCGGGAAACTGGTAATCGGCTTTTCCACTTCAATTCGGCTCTCCCAGCCTTCCTTGGAGTAGGTCATCCACTTCACAAGTTCAAACGCTGCCTCTTTATGCTTGGAAGACTTGGCCATTCCGATATAATCAGTTACAAGCGGAGTGCGCTGGCCTTTGTCTTTTGGCATCGGAAGGAAATCCCAGTCAAACTTTAATTCTTTGGACTGCCAGCCGAAATCAGAAGATCCGCCATAGCGCATTGCAGCTTTTCCGACATTCCATGAAGATTTGCCTTTTCCAAATTCCTTGTCCCGCTCTTCCTGTGGAAGAATTTCAGCAGAAACTTTATCCTTGGTGAGCATATCTGTAACAATTTTATTGGATTGAACAAATGCGGGTTTATCAAAGTTATATTTTTCGCCATCCCAGGTTAACCAGCCCTGTGAAGGATCAAGCTGGGGAATCAGTGTTTCACGCAAACCGCCGACTCCGTCAAAACCATATTGTTTCTCACTGACTTTTGTCAGCTTCACGGCTTTTTCCCGCATTTCATTAATAGTCCAGTCCGGCTTTGGAAGCTCAACATTCTCTTTTTTGAACAAATCCTTGTTCACAAAGATTCCGTTAGCATACAATCCTTGCGGAAGAGCATATTGTTTGCCGTTATACTCGGCGGTTTCCGTGAGATTTCCGAATACCTTGTCCTTGCTGTAGTCCTTGTCTTTCTTTAAATAAGGAGTAAGGTCTTCGAGCCAGCCGTTCGTTACGCTTGGTGGAACACTGAAAACAAAAAATACATCAGGAAGCTTGTTGGCTGCTGCCGCTGCTGCAAGCTTTTCATCCCAAGGCCAGGTAACGGCCTTGTTCATTTTTACTTCAATGTTTGGGTGCGCTTTCATAAAAGCATCGATGCGTCGTTTTTCAACTGCCGGATCTGCCCAGCTTGAATATGTGATGGTTACCTTCTTGCCGTCTTTTTCACTGTCTGCATCTGCCTGGTTCCCGCTTGATTTCTTTGAATCGGAACAACCCGCGAGCACAACGGATAAACAAAGTAGAACAGCCATTAACATTGCATACGTTTTTTTCATCTTAATCCCCCTCATTTTGTTTTCATTCACCTTCCAGCCAGAGAATCACACCTTATCCCGGTTCCCCCTCACCCCCTTCATCAGCTCCCGGGAAGAATCTCTTACGATCAGTTCCGTTGGCATGATATAATCGTTTTTCACAATTTTTTCTTTAATCGACCGGTAGATAAGATGCGCCGAAAGCGAGCCCACCTCATAGTTGGCCTGGCTGACCGTCGTCAGCTGCGGAGAGGTGTAGCGTGACATCTCAATGTCATCAAAACCAACGACCGATATTTCTTTGGGGACTTTGATTCCCGCTTCTTTTAAGGCATTCATTGCGCCTATCGCCATTTCGTCATTCCCAGCAAAGATGGCACTTGGCAGATCGCCCTGAAGAATGAGCATTTTGGTGGCCAGATAGCCTCCCTGCCTTGTAAATCCGCCCTGCAGCAGCCATTTGGGATGAACGGGGATTGAAGCTTCTTCCATCGCCTGTTCAAACCCTTTGCGCCGCTGAAGGTTGTCCCGTGAGTCAATGGGTCCGTTGATATAGGCGATATCGCGGTGACCGCGGTCAATTAAGTGCTGTGCTGCCTTGTATCCCCCTGATTTGTTGTCCACAATCACACTCATGATTGAATCGTGATTCAGAATCAACCGGTCGAGGATTACGATGGGAAAGTCTTTTCTTGCGGCCCTCTCAATCTCTTGATCTCCTAAATTGGATGCCAGAATAATCGCTCCGTCTGCTCGGCGCTCTGCCAGAAATCGTGACGCCGTGGAATTCCTTCCGCCCATTGAGCTGCAGGCGATCAATCCATAGTTTAATGATTGAAGCGTGTCCTGCACGCCTCTTACCAGTTCCGAATAAAAGGGACCGGCCAGATTATGGAGGATCAGCAGGATCGTATCTGTTTTATTTCTTTTCAAATCCCGCGCAATACCGTTTTTTTGATAGTTTAAGGTTTGTGCCGCATCAATTACTTTTCTGGCGGTTTGCGGCGCAACCTTGGAACTTTGGTTTAACGCATAAGAGGCGGTAGACACTGCCACACCTGCGAGTTTTGCCACATCTTTTATAGTAGCCATTGAAACCTCCAGCGGTTGAAACGTTTCGAATTACAGCATGAACCGTTTCTCTTCATCTTATATACTCTGCTATCTATCTCCTGTTCTCCAAAAACCAGGAATATAACGTTTGATTTTGATAGGTTTCCGTCCATGCATCATGTCCGGTATCCGGGTAAATGGTCAATCTTGCTTCCATTCCATTCTGTTCCATTGCCTGTACCATGGAAGTGGAACAAGCAACAGGGACTACATCATCCTTGTCCCCATGGAATACCCAAACCGGCAGTCCGGCCAGGCGGTCTGCTTTTTCTGGAAAGCTTGTTCCGCATACGGGTGCTGCCGCCGCAAAAAGGTCTGGGTACTCAATCGCGAGCTTCCATGTGCCTGCTCCCCCCATGCTTAACCCTGTCACATAGACTCTTGCCGGGTCCACTTTTAATGAGAGAATGCATTGTGTGATCAGTTCTTTTAATGTATCTGTTTCTTCTGTCCAGTACGAATCCCCTGGACATTGGGGAGAAACCGTTATAAACGGAAAAGACTGATCATCAGCCGCGGTTCTTGGTATGCCGTAATGCTTAATCAGATTTAAATCCGTTCCTCTTTCTCCCATGCCATGAAGGAAAAGAATCAACGGCCAGCTTTCTTCGGCTTCATACCGTTTTGGCTTGGAGAGCAAAAAAGGAAGGGTCCTTGTTTTTCCTGTGAATTGATGGGATTCCAGTGCCATTACGAAACCGCCTCCTTGATTTCATCGATTTTGATTACGATTTTTTGTGTTCTCCATGTCAGCCATACCGTCATGGCACTCACTCCAAAAAAAGGAAGGAGTGATGGCAGTTTGATCAGGACGGCGCCGATTGTTATGGCCCCCACCATGGTAAAAATGGTTTGAAGCGGATGCACCATGGCAATCGACAGGGCGTACTTCCAATATTGAAGGAAATTAAGCCGGTAATGAGTATATACCGGGAAGATGTACACAACGGCCATGGCAAGCATGATGGACAGAACAATCGCTATCACTGTAAGAACAAAAAACAAGATGGATGATTTGCTGGAAAAATATAAAAAGTCCAGATACAGTACTCCCATCAGCACAATGGATATCCAGCCATACGCTTGTGAACCAGCAAAGTTTTGTTTGTATTCCTGCCAAAACACACGAAAGACCGGAAATTCCTCATCTGACCTTATCCAGCGCCGGCATACCGAGAAGGCAGCAGCCGTTGCCGGAGAAAATCCGGCAACGACCACACCCAAAAGTGTAAAAACCATCCAGAGAATATTAATGTAAGCCATCCGCATCAGCCAATTGCATACCTCCATCAGAGGCATTTTTTTCAAGGCATTCATGCTTCCACCTCCTTATTCAGACCGGGTGTTTATATTGGGTTTGAAGACCCATCAATGGTTCTGGTTTGCTGCACTGTGTATCCAATTCGAGAAAGCGTTTCTTATTAGAGGATTCCAGGATGATTTCCATAACCTCCAGTACATGCAGGCCAAGTTCTCCACTGCACAGATACGGGCGATTTTCTTTTATGCCCCTGATCATGTCTGCCAGGCCAATTCCCCGGCAATTGTCTATATAGGCACTTACAAGGTTAGCTTCCTTCCAGCCTTCGGTTTCATCATTCATGTAACAAACAGGCCCGTTGAATTCGTTGGGATCCGGCACGAGCAGGGTTCCTTTTGTTCCGTAAATTTCAATTTTCGGTACCTTCGTGTCCCAAACATCAAAGCTTGTCATAAATGATGCGCTAATTCCCATTGAAAATTGCAGCAGGGATGAAACGTACGTCGGAACCTCCACTTTAATTTTTGTCCCGGCAAACGGATCACTCGTAATCTCCCGTACCGGAACCGTTACCCGGTTCATGGAAGCCACATGGCTTACCGGGCCAAGCAGACTAATCAGGGCCGTTAAATAATAGGGACCGAGATCAAACAGCGGACCTGCACCTTGTTTGTAAAAAAATTCAGGATTCGGATGCCAGCTTTCCGGACCCCGCCCAAGCATAAAGGCAGAAGCGCCTACAGGTTCCCCTATCACTCCCTGATCGAGCAGTGTTCGGCACGTTTGCAGGCCGGCTCCCAAAAACGTATCCGGCGCGGTGCCGACATGAAGTCCTGACCGCCGGGCTTCCTCCATCACCAGAAGACCATCACTGTAGGTAGTAGCCAGTGGCTTTTCGGAATACACGTGTTTTCCTGCCTGCAGGGACTTGATACTGACCTCTTTATGCGCAGCCGGAATGGTCAAATTCAAAATAAGTTCGATATCTTCTTTTTCCAGCAGCTCTGATACACTGCCAGCAAACGGAATCTGGTGCTTTACAGCCTGTTCCTGTGCACGTTCTACATTTAAATCTGCCACCCCTGCAATTTCATAGTTTGAAAATTTCTGAGGCGAGGACAGATAGACATCACTGATGCTCCCTGTCCCAATGACTCCGATTTTTGTCTTCCTCATCTGTTTACACTTTCTGCTTTAAAAGTTCTTGAAGGACTCTGACATTTTCCTTTGCCGCTGTCTCCAGATCGGTTTCAAAATGCTCCTGCTCGACAACGAACCAGGAAACATCCATTTCTTTGCCTTTCGCTACAATGGACGCAAGATCCAGTTCGCCAGTACCGAAAATCGTGCTTGTGCGCTCTGATCCCTTTACTGCCATGTCTTTTACATGGAGAGTAACGAGACGGTCACGAAGAGTTTCCATAAACTGAGCAACGTCATAGCCTTTGTAGGCCGCCCAATACACATCCAGTTCAAAAGACAAAAGTGACGGATCGGTCTCTGATAAGAGAATCTCATAACCGGTAAGCGCTTCCTGCTTTTCAAACTCAAAATCATGGTTGTGGTATCCGAGCTTCAAACCTTCGGATTTTAAAAGGTCGCCAGCTTTATTCAGTGTATCGGCCACCCGTTTATAGTCATCCAGGTTCCGTCTGTTCTCTTCTGTCAAATAAGCCAGAATGATAAGCTCGTTCCCAATTTCATGGCTGTATTCGATTTGCCGCTTAAGGGAATCTTCTTTTAATTGGTCCAGACCGGTATGACTTCCTGCAGGCTTTAATCCCAGTTCAGACAGCGTGTTTTTCAGCTGACCCGCTGGTGTATCATAAAATCCGGCAAACTGGGCACCTTCATATCCCCACTGCGCCACGTTTTTCAGCGTTCCGATAAAGTCTTTCTCACACAGTTCTTTGATCGTATAAAGCTGTAAGGCTTTTCTTTGCATATTGACCCCTCCCTATTGCAGCAATGCTGTCGTTTCTTCTGTTTTTACAATGACCTTTGTTTCGCTCGATTCCAGTGCTGCAAGGACTACATTCAGCGACTTCATGCCTTCCTCTCCGTTCACCGGCGGTTCTTCATTGTTAACAACACTTCGGACAAAGGCGTCGATGACGTGAGAGCTGTGCTGGCCCCCCGCATCATTGGTCTGTATTTTATCGAGCTCATATTTAACCACTTCACCATCTGTATATTGTGCGATCAGCGAAAACTCCGGGTCTTCTTCAAGGCGAAGTATTCCTTTTTCTCCATAGATGATTGTGGAATTGTCGGCATGGTAATATGACCAACTGGCAGCAAGCGTACCGATGATACCGCTTTCGGATTTCAAAATGCAGACAGCGTTGTCATCAATGTCTGTATCTTCTTTGGCAAGGGTTACAACAAAGGAACCTACCTCGGTAATTTCTTGTCCGAGCAAAAAGCGCAAAAGATCCGTCTTATGAACACCAAGGTCTCCCATTGCGCCAATAAACGCTTCGCTCTTTCTGAAAAACCAGCTGTCCCTTCCATCCACACTCCAGCCCTCAGGTCCTGCATGTCCAAAGGCCGTGCGGAAGCTGTAGATTTTTCCGATTGCACCGGAGGAAATCAGTTCTTTCGCTTTTTTGTGAGCGGCAACAAAGCGCTGGTTGTGGCCGATCATCAGCTTTTTCCCGTTTTGTGCGGCAGCTTCGATCATTTGCTCCGCTTCTTCCCGGGAAGTGGCCATCGGCTTCTCGCACAGCACATGCTTGCCGGCATTCAACGCATCAATAGTTACAGGCGCATGAAGATAGTTTGGAAGGCAGACACTGACAGCATCCAATTCTTCTATTTGCAGCAGTTCGTTGTAGTCTCTTAATGCCTTCGCACCGTACTGCTCCGCATATGCCTCTGCTCTCTCCGGCACCAGATCACAAACCGCCACGAGTTCCACTTCCGGGTTTGCGTCATATTCCGGCAGATGCCTGTATTTTGCAATCGTTCCGCAGCCAATTACACCAATTTTTAATTTACCCATATCGGATTCCCCCAAATTAAGATTAATTTTTTTGTACTGCCACATTTCTTTGATCGCCTATTACATTTGAACCTGAAACGGTCTGGACGATCAGGTGGTCATCTATCTTCGCGTGCTTTTTTGAAGTAATAATCGTTTGGTTTCCTTCTGTTACAACATCAAATTCCTCTGACGGCAGGAGTTCAGGAGCCCCTTCAAAAACAATGACATCTTCCTTCTGTGTCAAACGGAAATCTACGGCTTCGTCTTTAATCTCTTTGATTTCTGCCGTGGAATAAAGAATTTTTATTCCGTTTTTCAACGTCATATTGACCGGAAGCATCAAACCGTCTTTGCTTTGCAGCAAAAGCTTTTTGCCTCCAAAAAGCACTTCGCCGTTTTGGTACAGGTGCAGCTCTTTATCAAAGCCATCAAGGTTTAACAGGTGGTAAAAGCGTTCCCCGTCCTTATTGATCGTCGATGTCATGAAAATGCCGTGATCCTTGAAGTCATGAATCAGGTTGGCACTCGCCCCGAGTCTCTCAAGTGCTTCCGTGAACAGCCGGATATCACAGCTGTAGGATGATCCGATAACGATCGCTTTGCCCTTGCCGGCCATTGTTTCAAATCCGCACACCTCGTCTGTTCCGTAGACCGTCAGGATGGGTTCCCCGCTCCTTAGCCTGTACGTGTGAGCACGGTTAGCCCTCACCTCCGGACGGGGAGCGGCCCATCCTTTGGCAACAACAGACAAATAGTAATGCTGTTCTTCTTTTACCGTTCCCAGCGGTTCGGCGCCCAGGGCATCTGCTAAAATAGTACAGTCCTGCCCTTCCATATCCATTGTGGGAACTTCACCATAAAGCAACAGGCCTCCTCCGTCTTTAACAAAATGCGCCAGCTTCTCCTGGATGTTTGCTGCCATATAAGCGGCAGACGGCAAGACTAAAACGGGAGTTCCTTCAGGGTCAAGAGGCTTGTTCTGGATATCCGTTGCACCAAATCTGTAGCCGGCTAAAAGCATAGCCCGTGCCACGATTTCCCATCCCCCGCCTGACCGGTAAGCTTCGAGATTTTGAATCATTTCTTTCATCCTGCTACTGTTCGGATGGAAGGATTCGGTCATATAATAGTCAGGAATAAAGCCGAAGGACACCCCGTCATGTTCCTCAACCATTTCTGCGAGCTTGTTTGAGGAAGCCATGACCGTTTTTGTCACCCTCGCCATCCGATCATAGGTGTAGTTCAATTCCCCTTCGGGGCTTACCGGGGCTGCAAATCCATGGCGTTCGCCGGTAAAGGCGATACGGTCATTTCCATCCTTCAATTCCTGATCCATTCTGTAATTGCGTCCTCCGGTAAACAGATAGTAGTTGATCAGCCTGTTCCCCTGTGCGATGCACATGCGAATTTTAAAATCCACCGCAGATGGGTCATACCGGTCGCTGTATGTACTTCCAAAGTTCCCGTCACCGCAATTGAACTCAACAGAGGTAAGCGGCTGTTCTTCCCGGTGGACCGCATCCATAAAGCCATTGATCAAATAGAGATCCTGAAAAGTTGTCATGTTCAGGTCGCCGAAATAGATATCCGAGCCTGACAGGTATCCGTCATCCTGGGTATAGGATTCATAAAGCTGGCTGATGCCGATCGGATAGGTGAATCCCCGGCCGCCGCTAGTGCCATGAATATTGACGACAAACGGAATATCCTTGACCCCGAACTCTTCTGCATAAGAACGAAGTGTGGCAACATACTCTGAAAAACGGTGCCTCATGTAATAACCCAGATCGTTCATTAATTCTGCGCTGTAATCTTCTTTCGGTGACCTGATTTGTTCGTTTCGCTCCTGGGTGGAAGCAAGTGAAAACGGATAGCGCAATTTGAGCTGTTCTTTGCTGTAGCGTTTCTCAAGGTACACGCAAAAGTGGTCAATCAGCTGATCGGTAAGGTCTGGTGAATTGCTGACCCATGAGAGCATGCCGATTTCGTTATCGAGCTGCACCGCAATCACATTGCCTCCGTTTTGAAGCAGCCTTGGTTCAATGATCCCCATGATTTTTTCATACCATTGGCGTGTTTCCTGCAAAAAGGAAGGAGCCAGGTAATCAATCGTCCTTGTTTGGATATCCCGGCCATCCCATGTGACTGGAATGATCTCCGGATGCTTTTCGTAGACCCAAAAAGGGATTCCCTCATTTTTCATCTCAGCCATAATAAAAGGTCCCGGGCGTGCAAAGAAGGAAAGACCGTTTTCTTTGCATAAATCAATAAATCCACCGATATCAAGCTCTGGTCTGGTCTTCCCTGTTAGATCAAGTTCACCTTCCACTGGCTCGTGGCAAATCCATGGAATATACGAGGCCACCGCATTGCATCCCGCCTGCTTCAGTTTGATGATGCGGTCCTGCCAATCGCCCCTGTCGAGTCTGTAATAGTGAATTTCACCGCACATAATGATCTGAGGAGATCCATCAATCCATATTTGTTTTTCTTTGATTTCGATCATATCTTTTCCTCCAATTCCCCCCTGTTCCAAAAATTTCTATTTATGAATAGAAACGTTTCGAAACAGTGTAAAAAAATAAGGTGTTCGGTTCATTTATTTGGAATCGCTTACATTGTTGAGGTAATCAGTCTTCTTGATGATTAAAAAATAGGAGGGCAAAAAGTGAAACGTTTCGATTTAATATTAATATGATTCCTCTTTTCTTACAAGTACTTTTTAAAATATTCTCAAAAATCTTTCTATGTCCTGAATAAGAAGAACCGTCTGCCTTTTGGCAGACGGTTCTTCAGTGACTATGATAGTTTTTAATGTCATCCGGCACAGCCATTATTGTTTTGTTCTTTTTGTCATAGGAACGATAATGGGAAATGACTTTATTCTTGTTGATCACCAGGCATTCCAGTACTTTGGGCAACGAATTCTCTTTTGCCTCCAAAATCAAATCCGTCTCTCCCATTTTCAAAGTATAGGTGGCAAAGGTAAGCCCTAGCAATTCCCGCCTTTTTTTTACGGTTTCCGGATGGAGCATGATAAATGTAGCCAAGTCATTCACACTCATTGAGGATTCCTGCTTCACCTTGTTGAAAATTTCCCTGAATCCCTCGGAAGCTTGTCCCAGTCTTTGTTCTGTCCAGTTTATTGCTTTCTGCAGCCAATTATTCATACCGATTCCTCCGTTTTCACCTGCATTCTTGATCTAGTGCTTTGTATAAACACACTATATCTAGTTTAGTGCCCTTTACCAGAAATATGCATCCACCGGCTAGTTCAGGAATGCTTTTCAGGAAATCGGTAAAAAATTCTTTCAGTAAAGCTGCACTTTACACAGGTCCGTTTGTCCGATTCAGAGGTTTCAAAGAAAACGTGAGAACAATGGGACTGTATTTCCTTCAGCTGTTTTTCTAAAAGCCTCACCTGTTCGGCAAGCTCCTCACAGTTTTTCATAAATACAGATTGGAGCCCTGTTCCTGAAACTCTTTTGCTTTTTTCTTCATTTCTTTCTCGGCTTCTTGTTTTAGTTCAGGCATGTTCCGCAGATCGTGAGAAATTCGCATAGAGCAGAACTTCGGTCCGCACATTGAACAGAAATGGGCAGTTTTCGCACCTTGTGCAGGCAGGGTTTCATCATGGTATTCTCTTGCCCGGTCCGGGTCAAGTGACAGATTGAACTGATCCTCCCATCTGAATTCAAAACGGGCTTTGGACAGTGCGTTGTCCCGTTCCATGGCTCCCGGGTGGCCCTTGGCCAAATCGGCTGCATGGGCTGCAATCTTATAGGTGATTACCCCCTCGCGCACATCATCTTTATTGGGTAATCCCAAATGTTCCTTTGGTGTCACATAGCAAAGCATCGCAGTTCCGAACCAGCCGATCATTGCGGCTCCAATGCCCGATGTGATGTGATCATAGCCCGGGGCAATATCCGTTGTTAGCGGCCCGAGTGTATAGAAAGGCGCTTCATGGCAGATCTCCATTTGTTTATCCACGTTTTCCTTGATCTGATGCATCGGCACATGTCCTGGTCCCTCAATCATGACCTGGACGTCATGCTTCCAGGCGACTTTCGTCAGCTCACCCAGCGTTTCAAGCTCGGCAAACTGTGCTTCATCGTTCGCATCGGCAATCGATCCTGGACGCAAACCGTCACCAAGGGAGATGGAGATGTCATAGCGTTTGCAGATCTCACAAATTTCCTCAAAATGACTGTACAAGAAGTTTTCCTCATGGTGAGCCAGGCACCACTGGGCCAGGATGGAGCCGCCACGCGAAACGATGCCGGTCACCCGGTTGATGGTTAATGGAACATATCGGAGCAAAACCCCTGCATGAATAGTAAAGTAGTCCACCCCTTGTTCCGCCTGTTCAATTAACGTATCTTTGTACACCTCCCAGGATAAATCTTCAGCTATGCCATTCACTTTCTCAAGCGCTTGATAAATCGGGACTGTGCCAACAGGTACCGGTGAATTTCTTATAATCCATTCTCTGGTCGTATGGATGTCCTTTCCAGTGGACAAATCCATAATGGTATCCGCTCCCCAGTAAGTCGCCCAGGTCATTTTCTCAACTTCTTCTTCGATGGAGGAAGTTACTGCTGAATTGCCTATATTTGCGTTGATCTTCACGTGGAAATTCCGGCCGATAATCATGGGCTCTAACTCAGGATGGTTGATGTTTGCCGGAATAATCGCTCTTCCGGAAGCCACCTCATTGCGGACAAATTCTGACTCCAATCCTTCCCTGATGGCGATGAATTCCATTTCCGGCGTGATGATGCCTTTTTTTGCGTAATGCATCTGGGTTACATTTTTATTTTTTCGTGCACGCAGTGGTTGTTTTACAGCAACAGGGAAAGCATAGGCATTCCGTTCATTCTTTTCGTTATATCCATTGTCTTCGGGCTTCACATTACGTCCTTCATAATTTTCTGTATCATTTCTTTCCTGAATCCATGGTTTCCTTAAAACAGGAAGTCCTTTTTCAACATCCGATGTATAAAGCGGATCGGTATAGGGTCCGCTTGTGTCATAAAGAAGCACCGGCGGATTCTCCTCTTTCCCTCCAGAAACGCGGGTGGTACTCAGATTGACCTTTCTCATGGGCACCTTGATATCGGCACGAGTTCCCTCCTGATAGATCTTCTCACTGTTAGGGAATTGCGATTTCAATGAAACCTTTTTTTCGTTCTGTACTGTCATGCCACTTCCTCCTCTTGTTAAAAGTCGGAGCTACACGCAGCGGGGAATGGCGAAGCAACGGGTAAAATAAAAAAGCCGGGTTCTAATGAATAGAACCCGACAGGATAGACAAAGAAACATACATACAAATACACCGTTATCTTCGACTCCTACTTTCCTACGCTGGTATAACCCAGATCAGGTTCAAAGGGTCAAAGGGATCGTTCTCCCCTCTCTCAGCCCGGCTACGGGCTCCCCTAGCAGAAAATATATTTTATTTTCCATGTTATCATAGCTTCTATTCAACTTTCACGCAATCCGCCTTTTGTCACAGGCTGATGTACACCTTTTTCTCTTAAATCATAAAAATGTCGCAGAACATGGTTTAATTTGACGAAAAAAGAGGAAGGGACAGAGTAGAAGAACTATACATTACAAATAAAGGCAGGGAGAATGCATGCTAAAACATACAGAGGTTGTTTTGTTTATGAAAGAAATCGCTACGCTCACTGGCGAATATATACGTTGCAGAGATCATCTATTAAAAGAAAAAATTAAAGATGATATCGATTTTTTACATTCAGTCATTCACTCCTGACTTAACGTTTTGTGGTGGATGACTTTACATAAAACTTAAAACCTCTGTAACTTTCTGCCTTTTGCGTGTATATAAATAACCCGGAGAACATGAACAGGTTCTCCGGGTTATTTTAGTTCTGTGTGCGTTCGAGCAATAGTTTCATGGAATGCAGCTGGCCCAAATGGTTGGACTCATGGAAAAGAGACATAGCGGCCAATTCCCGGAACGTTTCCAACCCAAGGAACGGATTTTCCAGCTTTTGCTCAAGGGCTTCTTCTGGAATTTCCTTGATGCGGAGAAGCTGTTTCTCAAGCTCGGGAGTCAATTCCTCGAGGGACGGAACATCTCCTTGCCAGTCAGACGGCTTTGAGCCTTTGCCAAACCATTCGACATATTTCCCGGGCAAAGCAAAAGCTTTACCAAATAAAAACTGTTCGGTAACGGTTAACACGTGCCCGATGTGCCAGTGTATCGTGTTGTTATACCCTTGTGGCTGAATATCAACCAGTTCAGGTGAAATCTTGCTGATGCTTCTTACGAAAAATCCTCTTGTCATTTCGAATTGTCTGTAAAGTTCTTGGTTCATTTCTTTTATTCTCCTTTCAAAAACCTTCTTTCCCTACACTAACAGAAAACACCTTCAAAATGCAGTGCAGAAGGTCTCAAATGAAAAAAGCATGCCCTGAAGAGCATGCCTTTTCCATTCTTTATTTATAGGGATTTAAGGGCATCGGCTACTGGCTGGTCTCCTTCAAGGATTTCAAAAATCTTATGATTGGCATTCTCCAGGTCCAGCGACTGAACCATGACTTTCGCCACATCTGCCCGGGAGATGCTTCCCTGGCCCAGCTGCTCACCAATTTTTATTTTCCCATTTCCTTCGTCATTGGTCAGGGCGCCAGGCCTCACGATGGTATAGTGAAGCCTGCTGGATTCCAGCCGGTCGTCTGCTTCACCCTTCATCCTCAAATAATGCTGGAGTTCTTCCGGGCCTTTTTCAGGACTTCCGGCACCCATACTGCTTAGCATGATAAACCGCTTCACCTGCTGCTTTTCCGCTTCTTCCATCAGCTTGATGGCCCCGTCCCGGTCAACCGCCATAGTTTTATCCGGACCTGTTTTGGAACCTGAGCCTGCCGCAAATATGATCGCATCACACCCTCTGATCGCATCTGAAAGATCCCCTTCCAGATCGGCCAGCCTGGTTTCTGCTCCCAGCTTTTCGAGTTCTGAGGCCTGTTCTTTTTTTCGTATGATCGCCTTTGCTTCATGTCCTGCTCTGGCCAACTCCTGCAGAATCAGCCTGCCGGTTGTTCCGTTTGCTCCTGCAACTGCTACTATCATTTTTCAAAACTCCCTTCTACTCTAGCTATAACCTTTTCATACCCTCTTAAACCTTTTCCTAGTCTGCTTTTGTCTTCTCATCTCTGCGTTATGCTCAGTTGCATAATAACTGAATTTTCGCCATAAAAAGATAAATTGTTACAATTAAATTTCTTTTTGCCTGTACAGGAGTAAAATGCTAAAATTGTGGTATTACCCTTATATAAACCAATACGGAGGTGGTCCCGTCATGGTTTCGTTAGTCAATCACGTTTGCCGGCAGCGTTCCTGGTCAGTTGGACAAAAAGAGATACAAGGAAAAGAATACGAATCGGTGGTAGGCGCCTTACAGAATTGTCACGAAAATGAAGCAGTTGTTTGCAGAGTTAATGATGATTCCGTTTGCGTAACCAGCAAAGAGGATATTCAGGAGTTAGAGGAAATTGGCTATAAAGTCCTAGCCGCCAATTAACACACCCATTCGGGTGTGTTTTTTTTTGCAAAATAACAGAAGCTTGCCATTTCGGCAAGCTTCGACAAACTGATCATTTAGTTTTCAGCATGAAAGGTATCCTCAGGAATTCGTTCAAAAAACGGCGAAAGGTCTCCTTTGGCGAAAAGATGTAATTCATGCATAGCACGGGTGCAAACGGTATAAAACAATTTTCGTTCGCTTTCTTTTCCATACACTTCGTTTGACGCGTCATAAACAAGAACAGCATCAAACTCAATCCCTTTGGCGAGATAGGACGGGATGATCAGTGTTCCTTGCTTAAACGAGGACGATTCTTTCAGCATCAATTCTACCTCTACCTGTTCCTTCAATGCTTCATAGGCCTCTTTGCACTCCTGTTCGGTTTTGCAAATGACGGCAATCGTTTTAACCTTCTCGTTTTGAAGATGCGCAATCGTATCTGCAACTGAGCGGGAATGGTCTTTAGAAGCGGAAAATTGCTTCAGTACCGGCTTTTCTCCATCCCTGTTGAATGGAACCACCTTATCCGGTTCATCCAGCAGTTCTCTTGTAAACTCTACAATCTGCCTTGTTGACCGGTAGCTTCTGGTCAGAATAATCTGCTCTGTATTCTCCCTGCCAAAACGGTCGTACAGCATTTGAAAAGCGTCTCCTGTGGAATGCGCATAGATGGATTGGTTTAAATCCCCCAGTACTGTCATTTTGCTCCGCGGAAACAGCCGTTGTATGAAGGCAAACTGAAACGGTGAATAATCCTGGGCTTCATCAATGAATACATGTCTTACAGCAGTATTAGTCTGAAAACCTTCCATCCGTTCTTTTAAATATAAAAATGGAGTAGCATCTTCATAATACAATTCTCCCTGGGCAAGAGTTTTTGCAGTAAGCAGGCATATTTGTTTCCATCTGGAGGGGACTTCTGCAGGTGAAACCAATCCATCCTCTTTGAACAACGCCATATAGAGTGCTTTTAAATTAATGAAAGTTAAAGCTTTAATCCTTTTCTTCAGCGGCTTAAATGCTCTTGATACGACATAAGCCGATAACAGCTTTTGCTCTCTTTCAAAATCGTTGAATGTATTTTCTGAGTACTGCTTTTTCTTTTGCAGTTTTTGATACAGCTTTACGTATACATCCTTTTCGAGCAGCTGTATTTTTTCCTCTACCCACGGTTCATTTCTTTCGGCTTTTTCGAATTTGCGCACCTCACGGACCAGCCATTCGGATACAAGTTTCATCCGGTTCGGAATCGAGACCGATCGAGCGTAGGAATAAAACTTTTCTTTAATCTCCTCAGCCGGGATGAGTACTTTCCCCCTGAATTTGATCGGTTCGAAGATTATTCCCTCTTTACGAAGACGAGAAATGAGCTTTTCAATCATATCCATAAAGTCCAGAGACGCTTTGTATTGGATACTGGCCAGCCTTGTCTGATCCTGTGGACCCTCTCCAGCTGTCAGCACCGCTTCCATTTGTTCGAGCGGATCCTCAAGGTGAAAGGAGCTTCCCAAATGATGGTGAATATACTGCTGAAACGTCGTTTGCATCATATTTTCCTCACCGAGCTCAGGAAGGACATTGGATACATAACTGTTAAATACGTTGTTTGGAGAAAAAAGAACAATTTGGTTGGCTGTCAGCGTTTCTCTGTAACGGTATAGCAGGTAGGCCACACGCTGAAGGGCGGCGGAGGTTTTTCCGCATCCCGCAGCACCCTGGACGATCAACAGGGACCCCTTCGTGTTTCGAATAATCTGGTTCTGCTCTTTCTGAATGGTCGCCACAATACTTTTCATCTGCGGGTTCGCCTGACGGCTCAATACTTCCTGAAGCAATTCATCACCAATGGTTACACCCGTATCAAACATGCTTTTGATGATAGCGTTTCGAATGATATATTGGCGCTTAAGCTCCATCTCACCTGAAATAACACCGCCAGGAGCTTCGTATTCCGCCTTGCCCAGAGAATAGTCATAATACAGGCTTGAAATGGGCGCCCGCCAGTCATATACCAAAAATTGATCCTTTTCTTCATCATAAAAAGAGGCAATGCCAAGGTAAATCGGCTGAGAATCGGAATCACTCTTCTCTTTAAAGTCGATTCTTCCAAAGTAGGGAGAATCACTCAAGCGCACCAGGCTTTTCATTTGATCTTCTGCATTTTTGTGGCTGCGTTCAAGTTCTGAAAGCAATTCCGCCTGCTGTTTAATGCTCGCCGCAGTCTCGATCGCTTCATCGGCATCTTCTAAATTGACGGTCACGTCTTCCCAGAAGTTTTTCCGGATGTCAACCACGTCTACTTTTTTACCGCCGAGATGTGCCTCCAGCCTCCGGATCTTATGAGCAGCCTTCTCAACAACGGAATTCACACGCTCTTGCTCTGTCTGCCATTCTTTTTCCCACTGGTTCATGGCCCCTCTCCTTTATCTAAAAATTTTTTCGTATATCACTTGACAACAGATCAGCTTACATAGTATAATAAATTTGGATAGTTATAATATTATTTAAACTCGTAAGCCACAACCTTTATTTTAGCACAGTTATCATAAACAAAGCAACCTTTTATTTACATATAAACCCCAGAGCCGAAGCCTGTTCGGCTCTTTTTTTATGTCCTCTTTTTCACTCCATTTTGTCCCTCTAGTACATTCTATGCAATACCTATGGTCCATTGAGGGAACTCTTAAGGATGGCATATACTTAAATTGACAGATAAATATAAAATTTTACAGGAGGGAACGACATTGAATAAGGACCGCTTTAAAAAATGGCTTCCTATTGCCCTTAGTACCGCCGTCGGGCTCGGAGCCGTTTCCATGTCGATGCATGGCGATGCAAAGAACCTCACCAAGAAAGAACCTAAAATAAAGAATGTTATTTTCATGATCGGGGACGGGATGGGCCCTTCGGCCACCACAGCATTACGGTATTGGAAAGATGATCCAGATACAATGGAAATGGAAAAAACCGCTTTTGACCGTTATTTCGTTGGAAAACAAATGACCTATGCTGATGATCCCGATGAGAATATCACTGACTCTGCTTCCGCCGCCACAGCAATGTCCACCGGAGAAAAAACATACAATGCCGCCATTGCCGTGGACAAAAATCAAAAGGAATTAAAAACAGTGCTTGAGGCTGCCAAAGCCCGAGGAAAATCTACCGGGCTTGTTGCCACTTCTGAGCTCGCTCACGCCACCCCTGCTTCTTTCGGCGCACACGATCCAAACCGTAAGAACATGAATGAGATTGCCAACGATTATTTCGATGAAAAAATCAGCCATAAGCATAAGGTCGATGTCCTTCTCGGAGGTGGCTCATCCAATTTTATTCGCAATGACAGAAACCTGGTGAATGAATTTAAGAATGCAGGATACAGCTATGTGACCACAAAGGATCAATTGCTCCGCAACAAAAACGAGCAAGTACTGGGACTGTTTGCAAAAGGCGGAATGCCGAAAATGATTGACCGTAATCATGACCTGCCCTCACTCAAGAACATGACGACCTCCGCCATTAAACAGCTTGATAAAGACAAAGATGGTTTCTTCCTCATGGTGGAAGGAAGCCAGATTGACTGGGGAGAACACGACAATGATATCGTCAGCACCATGAGCGAGATGCAGGACTTTGAAAAGGCGTTCCAGGCTGCGGTTCAGTTCGCAAAAAAAGACAAGCATACTCTTGTCGTGGCTACAGCAGACCATGCGACAGGCGGAATATCGGTCGGGGCCAACGGAAAATATAACTGGTTCACTGAGCCGATCAAAGCGTTCAAGCGTACTCCCGATTTTCTCTCAGAAACCATTGCTTCCGGAGCAGATGTTGAAGCAACACTCGGAAAGTATGTCGACCTCAGCCTGACACCGGAAGAAATCAACAGTGTAAAGGAAGCGGCTAAATCAAAAGATGTAACAAAAATCGACGCCACCATCGAGAAAATTGCCGACCTTCGTTCCAATACCGGATGGACAACGACCGGCCATACCGGCGAGGATGTGAACGTATATGCATACGGACCAGGCAAAGAAAAGTTTGCGGGATTAATCAACAACACAGACCAGGCGAAAAAGGTCTTCAAGATTGTTCACACCGGGAAATAACCAGAAAAAAAGCAACCAACGGGAGTTCCCGAAGGTTGCTTTTTCTTATTTTTTCGGTTTGTCATAGATGTTAAATCCGGTATCACTTGTACCTCTATATGTAAAACCTGCTTCACGGTAAAACGTATTCAAGCTCTCATTTGTGGCAATACAGTCTAAACGAATCACGTTTTTCCCTTCAAAAACAATTCCTTCTGTCACCCAGTTAAGAATTTCTTTCCCTAGGTTCTTCCCCGCAACACTCCGGTCAATGGCGAGGCGATGCAGATAAATGGCCTCCGGCTGTTCATTACCCCATAGTTGGATATCCCATTCTCTGGCACTTAGCGGAAGCATCACCACTCCGGCAATCCTGCCGGCTTTTTTAAAAACAAATACATCTCCGTCTGCAATGGATTGGGCCATTCCGTGGACATCTTTGCCTTCAAGCAGCTCACTCCATTGAGATGATCCTTTGCTTTGAAGCCATTGAGCGGTCCGAACAAGGAGCCCCATAATTTCATCGGTCTCTGCTGCAATAGCCTGAGATGCAACTACATCCTTACTTACTTCTCGTTTAACAATGGTAAAAGTACCCAAGCTGATCCTCCTCTGTTCTTCTCTCTTATTAAAACTATCAAGGATCTGCTCCAAAGACAACTACTGCGACTTTCCGTGTTTTACTTTATATATCAAGCGTGCGACAAGAGCCGATGGAAGATTGAAAAGGTTGCCTTGTACGTGATAATGAAGCTGTTGTTCCTGAACCGGCATCGCGTCATACATCTCTTGCTGATTCAGTACGGTGCTTTTGCTTCTTTCCTTCAAGCCGGTAATATAAGCATACTGTACAGGAATCATGACTAAGAAATATAAAAGGGCGATGCCTCCGAAAAAGTAGTAAACCGTTATCATATTTCTTCCTCCTTTACCATATTATAACATTCATGACTGAAACCCGCTTTCTTTTTCCTTCCCTTCTATGGATTGCCTGTTTTCGATTTTGGTCAAAATGAAACTAAATGCACAAGAACACGTATAGTTAAAAAAGGAGTTGATCGATATGATTAAAAAATTATTGAAATCCATACTCGGAAGCAGCCACAGACGATACAGCAGCAGTGATCACCGCAGACATTCCTACCGAAAATACAGCAGCAGCAGCGGCTACAAAAAGCATCATTACGGAAAAAGCCACGGCCACTCCTACTACAAAGGGAAGCGTCGAAAAAGCGGATTCTTCAGCAGCTAAAGAACATGAATTTTCATTGGGCAAAAACAATTTACCGGTTCATCATAGACCGGCCGCTCCGTAAAGGATCTCTCCTATTTGAGCGGTATACCATTAAAGAGATACTCGGTATGGGAAGTTACGGTATTACGTACCGTGCGATCGACTACATGACCGGTAACCACGTGGCAATAAAGCAACTTCGAAGAACGAAATCCTGGACCGAGGATGGAAAAAAATCCTTTGAGAAGGAAAAGCAAATTCTTCAGCAGCTTTCCTTATCAGAAGTTCCTGCTGTTCATCACCCATCCCTGAATGAACAAGACCGGTTCCTTGTTATGGATTATGTGCCTGGGAAAAATTTTGAGGATTTGATTTTTGCAGAAGGTATGGTTTACTCAGAACAGGATGCGATGGCCATTTTTACTCAAGTAATGAAAATCGTTCAAAAGATCCATGAAAAAGGCATCGTTCACCGAGATCTCCGGATTCCCAATATTATCTCTTCTGGCGGCAGGCTGCATATCATCGATTTCGGTCTTGCCTGCAAACTTTCCGCCGAGGGTCAGGACAAACCAACAGAACAGCATCGGAACCTCATGCGGGAGGTATCGGTAACAAGTGACTTTTATGCACTCGGCCACTTCCTTCTTTTTCTTCTGTACTCAGGTTATGAACCTCAATCGAAAAAGGAAAACAGCTGGGAGGAAGAGCTTTCTTTATCCCAGGAAGTCCACGGAATGCTGAGGCGCCTGCTGCAAATCGATGAAAGCTTCATTTCTGCAGAAGAAATTATTGCGCATATACAGTCGATCAGTGACCGCAGAGAGACAACCAAAATCATGTAAAAAAGAGAACTGGCTTTCAGTTCTCTTTTTGTGTTTCACTCTTTTTTTGGATAATGAATAAATTACGTTAAAGTCTGATTACGGAGGATTTATTATGTATCTTTTTCAACGGCAAATTCATGATCACTCAATCGGACGTGTTGTATCCGTCCCAGCTGTACCAGCTGTGCCTGCCGTACCGGCGGTCCCTTTCACTCCCGCTCCCCATCCACCCGTTCCGTTAGCATTTGGTTCCCCCTACTCTCTTCCTTACTATTCATCTCCCTATCACTTATCCTACTCTGTATCCTATCCCTTTTCTTCTTATCCCTACTACTCTTATCCCGGCTGGTTTATTCCTTATTAACACGCTCTTCTAGCAATGTGAGCTCCATACGTTTTGTTGTTTCCAGTTCCACAATATCGCCTTTTTCTACCGGAACCTGAAACCTGAACAGAGGGCCATCATACACAAAGGTGTGGTACTCCCCCGCTTCACCCATCGGACAGATACCTGTTTCCTGAATCCCATTCAAGAACGACGCATCCACTTCTCTTCCCAGCCATTTTTCATCAAGCCGGCTGTTTGAAATCCGGATCACCTTTGCTTTGTATCCTGAGTCAACAAAAACCTTTAAGGCCGCAGCTGCATCTTCCTTTTCCATCCAAAGTGGATATGATGACATGAGTCCTGCCTGTTGAGCCACGTTTTCTCCCCACTCTCTATGCTCGTCCAGATACAGATCGCCAAACGCCACCCCTTCCAGTTCATATTTATTTTTCAAAGATTTCAAGGTTGATAGGAAATCCAACGTATACGTATCAAACGAACAAGAGATCCATTCAAGCGGGATGCCGGTTGCTTCTGCCTGGGCCTGGATAAGCTCTGTTCTTTCACCATGCCCAAATGTCCGTCCAATCTCTTTTGGAAGGGTCGTGATCAGGCAAGCTACCTGATCTCCTTGTTTAATCAGCTGATCAAGCACCATGCAGGCGTCCTTTCCTCCGCTCCACGAGAGCGCCCATCGTTTACTCATTTCTTTTCCTCCTTTTCGCATGGATAACTATTCCTTTTTATTAATAATTCCTATATACTTTCTAAAATACCAATAAAAGGGGATGTCCAATTATGTCTGATTCCTGTTTTATTTGCAGCAAGCATAAGGGCACAATACATACAGCAGGCAAGATGATCTACGAAGATGAATATGTTTACATCGGATGCGAAAGGCTGAAAGTTCATATGGAGGCCAATCTTGCGAGCGGTGATGAATGAAATGAGCTGGGTTGGAAGGCAGGAGCCCTTTATCGATCATCCCCATGTTTCTGCTCTCTATCATATCATGGTCGGAAGGTATGGAGGCCATTCTCGTTCAGGAGCAAAGAAAAACGAAGATGGCTGCCTTGTTTGGGCATGCGAAAAAGCAGATTGGGAGTTTGCAGCCATTCTTGACGCCCATCATAGTGCAGAGAGTGCCGAGTTGGTCATTAAAGGACTTAAGGGAGTCAAAGCGGATTTATTAAAAGCAATCCATCTGGATGTTCCTGAGAGTTTTAAAGAACTGGAAACCCGTATACTTTCATTTTTTAGAAGTGCTGAGTTTCGTAACGAGTGTCAGAAGGTAAAAGGCGAGACCGCCTGCCTGCTCGTTTTTCGAAAAGAAAACTATGTATGGTGGCTTTCCATCGGGGACTGCGTCCTCTATCTCTTCCACCCGGAACTTGCCGCTTTTGATCAATACCAGTTAAACCAGCGGAACTTTTATGAATGGATCGGAAAGGTGAATACGTTTGAAAAACCGGTACCCTGTTTCAGTTCAGGCACCCGTGAACTGAGAAAAGGCAAAACCATCCTCCTCCTGGCAACTGATGGCATGATCGAATGTCCTACAGCCGGATATGAGAATGCAGAAAGCGTATATCAAGTGATTAAGCAAGCTGAAAACGCCAACGCCAGTGTGCACCATCTGCTCAAAACTGTCGAAGAAAACCGCGGCCGTGACAGTGCAACATTAATAGCATGGCAGATAGATTGTTCGGTGGAAGGCAGTGAGCCAAGCGATGGACGTATTCCCCCGGAGCTCAGGGAAGAATAAACAACGAAAAACGCGATGCCGTATCGGCCTGCATCGCGTTTTTTATTTAACCAATTTTTCGGTGTTCTTTCACAATCGATCCCGAAAGAGCCTTGAACTCATCGTAATACTCGACCAGCTGGATCTCACAGCCTGCACCGATTCGTACAGATTTCCCCCGCACGATATCAGCTGTGGTATTCTCCAAGAAGACATCATCTCCCTCAATTACCTTGGCTTCCAGAAAGCCTTCATTCTTCACGAACGGCAGGAATGCCCCCTTCTTTTGAACACGGATGGTCTGTCCGCCCATCTCCTGAACTTGACTCGTACTGAACCTCAGCTTTACATCAATAACATCCGCATTCAGCAGGCCGGAAACTTCAAAAAGTCCGCTGGAGATAAATTCCTCCGCCTCCAAATCGCCTTTCACCGTAATACTTCCTTTAAGGTCCACTTTATCGCCGGTAAATTTTTTGGCGACGTCCACAGATCCACGGATTTTCGTGTTTTCAATCGTTGCTGATTCTCCAATTGAGAGCGTTCCATATACCTTCAGATTACTTGCCTGCACATTTCTTTTCACTTCGGTTTCGCCAAAGATCTCTATATCTCCGCCTTTAACATTTCCAGACGCTTCACTTGATCCGTACGTCTTAAAAAGAGTACATTCAAAATCATCCGTGATGGTTCCCTCACCCATAATTTTCACTTTATTATACAAACCGCCCGCTGCACTTCCGGACCCATTCATCATTAAATTATTTGCTTTCGTCATTTCCATCCTCCTTTCAATGGTTAAATTTTTTTAAACTCCCGTACTTTCGCGTCATCGTCGCAAAGAAAGCTTTCCTTGTATTCCACCAGATCGATTTCACAATCAGGTCCTATGTTCACATTTTTCCCACGGACAACTTCCGCCTTTGTGCTTTCAAGTTGAAGTTCATCGCCTTCAATGACACTTACCGTCAGCTTAGTTTGAAAAAAGGGTTTAAACAATTGAAAAAAGCCCCGCTTTTTGCCTTTTATCTTAATGGTCTGTCCGCCTATTTCAGCAGCAGTGCTCTCCCCATAAAGCCTGACGTCAATATGATCGGCACTCAGCAGCCCGCCGATGGCAAATTGACCGTCCGACCGAAAGTTTTCTGCTTCGCAATCAGTTGCAATTGTTGCCTTCCCTTTGATTTGGATCTCATCCGCCCGAAGGTTGCCTCCGATTTTACTCGAGCCCGAAATATTCATTTTGTTCAACAGGCTCACTCCTTCAGATACCGATCCATGCCCTTCAATGGTAAAATTGTTTCCTTCCACTGCGCCTTTTACTTTACCGCTTCCGCTGATCTT
The DNA here is from genome assembly GCF_004127935.1 of Fictibacillus sp. S7. Lineage (NCBI taxonomy): Bacteria > Bacillati > Bacillota > Bacilli > Caryophanales > Fictibacillaceae > Fictibacillus > Fictibacillus sp. S7. The sequence continues at coordinate 2,059,585 of NZ_QJKL01000001.1, forward strand.
TCCGTTATCCACCTTTAAATCACCATGAACAGCACCTGACCCGTTGCATTCAAACAAAACGCATTCCAGGTTTCCGTTCACTATGCCACGTCCATTCAGCTTAACTTGATTAAAATGACCGCCATTTGACGAACCGTATCCATTGATCGTAAGGTTTCCTTTCATTCCGTTTTCCATAACTTTTCCTCCACTACAGATTTGTTTTCAGTTCTTCTATGCAGTTCATTACAGACAGTCTGACTGTTACTTTCGAACCTTGATCCACTATAATATTTTCTGCACCGTTCACCAGCAGGCATGATGTGACACCCAGCTTTCGGATCAGTAAAAGTTCATGTTTGCTTTGTCCCAGTGTTCCACTGGCCTCTTTCAGAACCTGGAGAAGCATCCTTCCTTCATCCAGACTGATATCCCCGGAAGACAGCAGTTTATCCAGAATAAATACTTTCAGAAGCTGATCGAACGGGAACGACTCAGTCATCCCATTTTCAGTAATATACAGTTCAAGAGATTTATTCGTAACAATGTTTCGTTTTAATAATTCATTCTTTGATAATTCCACTCCTGCTGCTGATAAGGGTGAAAGCAGTTCCGCAAGCTCATCAAGCGAGAGCGTCTCTTTCATCGATTGAATTTTATCAATACGTTCAAGCACTTTTTCCTTTGGAAAGAACGTCTCCTGCCCGGTAAACGTGGACTTGCGGATAAACCACTCTTCAGGAATAAGATTCTTCCTTTTCCAGCGGTACAGCTGTCCGTATGAGATTCCAGTCAGATCCAGCAGATCTTTTTTCGATATCAGTTCATTGCTCAAGGTAAATGCTCCTTTCTTTTATGAATAGAATGTAACATAACACTGTTACGTTTGTAAATACATGTTATGGATTTCTCTTCTTCTTGTTCCAGAAGCATGAAAAAAACGGCAGGAGCCTGCTCCTGCCGTTGAAACTCTTAGTCTATTCATTTATTTTAAGGGCTGATCTGCACGTTTGCAAAAGAACCGGAAACTTGCCAGTTCACAAGCCAAGGGCTCGATCTCTGTTCTTCATGCCTGAAAAAGAGTCTCATCATCCACCATCCGGCAGCCCTGGCTAGTTCAATCCTCAGCCCTGCCGGCATCGGCAGCTTTGTTGCTTTCATTAGCTGCCTCCGTCTTTCCTAGGATAGTTCGGGTTTGTAATATTCAGGAAGTGTTTGCTGCAGTGTCCCCTTCATTTCTGCCTTGTCATCAAAGGTTACACCCAGCTGTATCATTTTTCTCACCAGCTCGGGCCGCAACCCGGTAATCACTGCTTTGCATCCCATAAGCGAAGTGCCATCAAGCACCTTTTGGAAGTGATGAATCACTTCCATATCCATATCGGTAATCCCGGAAAGATCAAGTATAAGTGTCTTGATCTTCAGCCTGGCGATGTCGGTTAATACTTTTTCTTCAATCGTATACATACGGTATACGTCAATAATCCCGATAAGAGGAAGAACAGCGACATGAGCGCTGAGCGGAATAATGGGAACCGACAAATGCTCAACCGTTTTACGCTGGGAGTTAATCAATTCGTCTTTATATTCGGAATAACTGATAAAAAAGCTATTGAGAAATTGGTCCAGGCTGTCATTGATTTGCTTTTCCATCTGATAAATGAGCTTTCTGAATTCAGAAATGGAAAGATGGGCATTTTCTTCTTCATCGTAATCCTTTAAATAATCCCAGATCGTCCTGCGGATAGCATGGACCCATTCCAGTTTAAATTGAAGCGTCAACGAATGCTCGGCCCATGCAATTCCTTCTTGCCTGGCAAAAGCGGTCAGCTCCGCTTCCCTGTTTTCCACCACAAACTGAACAAGCTTCTCCGCATTCTTCAGCAAATCAATATTGCCTTTTTGCAAGATTTCACTGATTTTGGAGGCTACTCCGTCTGCCTTGCTTAACAATTTGCTGTGAAAATCTTCCCTGTTTCCGACAATATATGAAGTAATTTCATCTTTATATATTTTTTCCATGGGATATGCTCCTTACTTTGTATTTTACAAGACGTCGCTATTTCCTTTGGTACTAAAAGCATTCCTATAGTTTTATTAAAGACGATGAATGGGTACAAAGCAAGCATGAAAAAGCTGGAATGCATATTAAACTCCCCTGATGCATTCCAGCTTCCTGCTGTCTTACTTTTTTACGGTTGTTTCTTCCTTAATGGCAGCTTCTTTTAAAAATGTCACCGCAGCTGCTCCAAGGGTGTTGGCTGCCACAAGCATCGCACGCTCATCAATGTTAAACTTTGGATGGTGGTGCGGATACATTTCATCACGGCTTGCATCCTGTGCGCCGGTGTAAAAAAAGGTGCCCTTCACATGCTGAAGATAGTAAGCAAAATCCTCGCCGCCCATATCAGGTTCACATTCCACGACGGCGGTTACTCCCGGCACATCCCCGGCCACTCTCGCTACAAAATCGGTCTCATCCTTATGATTCACAACCGGCGGATAACCCCGCTGATACGATAACGTATACTCTGCATCAGCTGTTAGGCAGGTTCCTTTTCCCACCCGCTCAATTTCCCGTTCCATCAAATCCCGCACATTCTCTTTAAAGGTACGTACGGTTCCGGTGATCTTGGCCGTATCGGCAATTACGTTAAACGCATTAATTGCTTCAAACCGGCCAATGGACAATACAGCGGAATCCAGCGGATTTACCCGGCGGCTGACCAGCTGCTGCAGATTCATTACCAGCTGCGAACCGATCACAACCGCATCCTTTGTGAGGTGAGGCTGCGCCCCGTGTCCTCCTTTGCCCTGGATCACAAAATCAAACTTATCAGCGGCAGCCATAAAAGGACCTGTCCTGTGCTGAATATGGCCATACGGCGTAACCGCCCAAAGGTGGGTGCCAAAAATGACATCCACACCATCAAGGCAGCCATCTTCAATCATGGCAATGGCCCCTCCGGGAGCGAGCTCCTCGGCATGCTGATGGATGAACACAATGTTGCCTTCAAGCTCGTCCCTCATGCCATTCAGCACCTTTGCGAGGACCAGAAGCGTAGCCGTATGCCCGTCATGGCCGCAGGCGTGCATTATTCCGTCCACTTTGGATTTGTACTCTACGTCATTTTCTTCCTGAATGGGAAGTGCATCGAAATCTGCCCGGAGTGCAACGGTTTTTCCCGGTTTCCCGCCTCTTAAGACAGCGACTACTCCTCTTCCGCCAACCTCCGTGCGAACTTCATGGCCTAATTTTTCATGATAAGCGGCAATGTATTTCGGGGTTTCCACTTCCTCAAACGAAAGCTCCGGATGTTCATGCAGATGTCTTCGTATTTCCACCATTTCCGGATAGCATTCCTTCAGTCTGTCGTATAGCTTTTCCATGTGCGTTCATCTCCCGCTATTTTTTGATCCAAGGATTCAATGAGAATTTCAATGCCTTTTTGCAAGTTTTCCTTCGGCCAACTGGACAACCGGCGATCATTCACCGCCAGCTCGTTTGACGGAGGAACATGTATAAACCCTGCAGGAATACTGTGCTTCACCTTATGTATGTGATGAAGAATACTGTACATGACATTATTACAAAGGTAGGCACCTGCTGTATTCGATAATTCAGCAGGAAATCCTCTTTCATTTAACAGGTTTACAAATTTTCTGACAGGAAGTGTTGAAAAATACGCCGCTGGCCCATCCCCCGCAATCGGAACATCCGTCATCTCTGCGCCCGAATTATCGTTTGGCCCGTCATTGATATTGATCGCAATCCGTTCAGGCGTAATCCGGTTTCGCCCTGCCGCCAGACCGAGCATCATAACAGCATCCGGCTGCAGCGCTTCATAGTGATCGAGCAGCTCAAGAGCCGACCTTCTGTAATCTACGGGCAACACTTTTCCCGCAACTTGATAGGAGCCGATTTGTTTTCGGTTCAGTTGGCGGACAATATATTCCGCCGGATTGAACGGGTGCTCCAAAAAAGGCTCAAATCCTGTCAGCAGCAATGTTTTCATGCAAACTCCCCCCTTGCTCCGCCTGGCCAAGATGATCATCAAACCAGCTTACAATATACTGGAGGCGGTTCACCCTTAATCCCGGGTCTCCGTTTCGTGAAAGATTATGGTCGGACTTTGGAAACCGGACAAATTTAACAGGTTTTCCCTGCTGTTTTAAGGCAATGAATAATTGCTCACCCTGTTCGATCGGACATCGGAAATCTTCTTCACCATGCAAAATGAGAAGTGGGGTTTCCACCTTGCTGCTCAGGCGTAAAGGAGAATGCTGCCACAGCTTCTCAGGGTCTTCCCACAGATGATTTCCAATCTCCCATTTTGTAAAATAGTAGCCAATATCGCTGACACTGTAAAAGCTCAGCCAGTTGGAGATGGAGCGCTGGGTGACAGCAGCCTTAAACCGGGAGGTATGCCCCACGATCCAGTTGGTCATATAACCGCCGTAGCTGCCGCCGGTAACCACAAGCTGATCAGGATCCACAAAATCACAGTGCGTTACCACATGGTCTACGGCTGCCATTAAATCGCGGTAGTCACCGCCTCCATAATCCTCCATGCACGCTTTTACAAACTGCTGGCCGTAGCCATAGCTCCCCCTCGGATTGCTGTACAGCACCACATAGCCGGAAGCTGCCAACAGCTGCAGTTCATGAAAAAAGGTATTGCCGTACATGGCATGAGGGCCGCCGTGAATTTCGAGCACCATCGGATACTTGCTTCCCTCTGTGTAGTGAGGCGGCTTCAAAAGCCAGCTTTGCACCCTAAAGCCCTCATCATTAATAAATGTAAATTCCTCAGGCTGTGAAAGGGAAATACTTGAGAGCAGCTCCTCATTCACATCCGTCAGTCTTACTTCTTCGCTCAAATTGGACAGCGAAGCATAAAACAAATCTCCCGGCACAGTCGGAGAGCTTGCCGCGAAAACGGCATAATCATTTTCTACATCCATGCTGTAGCCATACAGATGGCATTTTTGCTGAGTAATCTGTGAGACTTCTCCTTCCGTCGAGACATAATGAAGAGAGCATTGCCTTCACAGCTTGCAATGAAATAAAGCCCTTTTCCGTCCTTTGACCAGAATGGTTTTGGCGAAGGATGTCCAAAGTGCATATCACCAACCATCGCATCTCCGGCATGATCATCGAATTCCCCGGTCAGGCACAAGACCTTCCCGCTCTCCACCTCAGCTGTGTAAACATCTCCTAGTGTTGCACTGCCATATTCAAACGTTTGCCCCAAAAACGCCAGGTGTTCTCCGTCTGTTGACCAGACCGGATCGGTAAAGGAGCCTGTTTCTTGATTAATCCGTGCTTCTTTTCCGTTCATTGTTCGAACAAAAAGATCTGAAGCATACGAAATCGTTTCCCTCTGCCCCCGGCTTTTACAATATGCGATTTTTTGTCCATCGGGCGACCATGCTGCGTCAAAATGTTGATGGGCACCATCAGTCAGCTGTAATTCTTCCTTTGTCTCCAGATTAATGTGCACAAGCTGGCTGTATGCTTCGTTAAGCAAGCCTTTTCCATCCGCTTTATATTTCAGGTGTGTGACTTCCAATGGCTTTAGTGCGTTTTCCTTTTCTATTTCCTCTCCCACCGTCACTGTCACCAGGAGGGACTTTCCATCCGGAGACCATACCGGGCTTCCCGCTCCTTGAGTACTGCTGGTCAGCTGAACTGCTTCGCCGCCTTCCGAAGAGATAAGCCAAACTTGGTTCTTGCCGCTCCTGTCCGATACAAAAGCCAGCGTTTTGCCATCCGGAGACCATCGGGGACTGGAATCCTTTTGGCACCCGTTCGTCCACTGAAGAGAAGCACCGGAATTAAACCCGCAAATATAAAGATGAGATTCATAGTCTTTGTCCTGATTGATCCGTTTTGCAACATAAGCAACCCTATCCCCATCTGGTGAAATTTGTGGATCGCTCACAAACCGCAAACGGTATAGATCTTCAGCCTTTACTCCCTGTTTCATGTTTACTCCTTCTCTCTGTATCGTTCTAGTGTTGAATCATAAGCAAGAGTATGGATACCGTACTGAATCCTGTTCCTATTCCAAGCAAAATAGAGGCAAAGAATGGCTTTCTTTCGGCCAGCGAAGCTTCCATATCCTGTTGAGCCGCCCGTACCGCTGAATGTGCGTGTTGCTTTTTCATACGACGAATTCCAGGTTTTCTGAACCTGATGCTGATATAAAAAAGACCCGGAGGCCTTAAATATATTCAAATGAATTTTTATACACATCCATCTGCAAAATCACATTGCTTTTATTGATACCCGGAAGTTGATGAATGCTTTTTACAATCTCGGTAATCTCCTCATAATCCCTGACGTTTGCCTGAACGAGCAATTGGTACTCACCAGACGTTAATGTAATAAACCGGATGCCGGTAATGTCGTTCAATTGCTGAATGGTTTGATCCATATTTGGTGGAACCACACTGATCTGAATGATCGCTCCTACCTTAACACCCAGAGAAATCGGGTTAACCACTCCAACGACCTCGAGTATGTTATTTTCCACTAGGTTGTTGTACCGAGAACGAACGGTCTTCTCGGTTACATTCAAACGATTCGAAATCTCTGTAAATGACATTCTTCCATCCTTGGATAAAAGTTTAATAATTCCCTTATCCAGAGTATCAATAATCTCCACCGACACCATATTTCCACCCTTCAGTAATAAAAAACTTCAAAAGATCACTATTTTAGTACTATTATTAGTATTTATTACCTAAAAACTATACTTTTTTCAGAAAATTGTATTGAAATGAGTAATTTTTAAATAGTATAATTTTTTCAGAATATTTATTCAAGTGTTTCTTGAAAAAAATTGAAAAGAGAGGATTTTTGTCATGCTTTTGATCAAAAATGGAATGCTCATGACCGGTACAGGAATGATTTATAAAGGGGATGTTCTGCTGGATCAAGGAAAAATCGCCGGCATCGGTAAAGTCATCGACCTTCCAGAAACAGGAACTGTTCTCGATGCAGAAGGGAAATTTGTAACGCCTGGCTTGATCGATGTACATACACATCTGGGAATTCATGAAGAGGGTATCGGCCCAGCCGGGCACGATTACAATGAGACGAGCAATCCTGTAACTCCGTATGTGCGGGCAATCGACGGAATTAATCCTAACGAGCAAGGATTTGAAGACGCCCGGAAAGCCGGTGTGACTACTGTTCAGGTAATGCCGGGCAGCGCCAATGTTATCGGGGGAGAAATGGTGGTCCTTAAAACGGCCGGAACGGTTATTGATCAAATGGTCATCCGCAATCCTTCCGGTATGAAGGCGGCATTCGGGGAAAACCCCAAACGTTTTTATGGAGGAAAAGGTAAAGCGCCGGTTACCCGAATGGGCATTGCAGCTCTGTTTCGCAAGGAGATGAAAGCGGCGCACCATGCTTTAAAAAAGCTTGAGCAGGGTGAAGAGCTCACACCTGATTTAGGAACCGAACAGCTCATCAAAGTCCTGAAAAAGGAAATACCTATTCGGGCACATGCCCACCGTGCAGATGACATCGCCACGATTCTCCGGCTGGCAAGGGAATTTGGATTTGACCTGACGATTGAGCATTGTACTGAGGGCCATCAGATTGCATCCTATATCGCAGAACATGATGTGCGTGTTTCTGTCGGCCCGACCCTTTCCACACGAAGCAAGATTGAACTGGCTGACAAAGGATGGCATACGCTCAAAGAGCTGAACGAAGCCGGGGTGACGGTATCCATCACCACCGATCATCCAGTAGTGGGAATCGACAGCTTGATTTTGAGCGCGATCAGTGCTGTTAAACACGGTCTGGATCTGGAAACCGCCTGGTTGGCCATTACCTTGAATGCTGCCAAACATCTCGGGGTGGAGGACCGGGTGGGTTCCCTTGAGAAAGGAAAGGACGCCGATGTGGTCATTTGGGATGGCGATCCGTTTGATGCCCGGAGCATGGTAGAAATGACCATTATCAATGGTACTATTGTTTATGATCGTTCAAAAGAAAAGTAGAATCATAGAAAAAAGGCAGCGATGACCGCTGCCTTTTTTCTTTCTATCTATGCATGATGGGACAGATTTGAACGCTTCCCAGCATCGCCCTTTTCCACAATTCGCTCTACTTTTCCAACCAAAAGGATGTAGGATAGCGCACCAAACAGCGCCAGAACGCCAATGAAGACCAGTGCCGGCGCAAAGTTTCCGCCTTTCGCCAAGTATCCGATGACAACCGGAACAATGATGGATGCGAGACTTCCGATAAAGTTAAAAACCCCGCCAGTCAGCCCGACAAGTCGTTTCGGTGCGAGCTGGGAAACAAGCGACCATGTAATGGAAGCCAGACCGTTTCCGAAGAAGGCAATGGTCATGAAAAAGATAATCATCGTTGTATTATCCACATAATTGGCTCCAATAATGGCGATGGATAAAAGAAGACCTGTAATGATTGGTGTTTTTCGGGCAATGCCCATGGATACTCCCCGCTTGGCCATGTAATCCGAAACAAAGCCTGAGATCAGAACACCGACAAATGCGGCAAGGAACGGAAGAGAAGCCAGAAAACCAGATTTAATGAAATCCAATCCCCTGTATTCCACCAGATAAGTAGGGAACCAGGTCAGAAAAAACCAGAGGGTGGAATTGACGGCAAACTGGCCGAGATAGATGCCCCAAAGCTTTCGGTGGGATAAAGTTTCTTTCAAATCGCTCCATTTCAGCTTTTCTTTTTCCTGATTCTCTTTGCCTTTTGGATTGACCAGTCCTCCGCCTTGTTCTATATAAGACAGTTCTTCCTTGTTTACTTTTCTGCTTTTATTGGGATCCCGATAAACCGCATACCAGACGAGGGACCAGACAATACCGATGATCCCCGTAATAATGAACAGCCCTCTCCATCCTGTATAATGCTGGATGGTGGCAAGTACCGGTGTCAGAAATGCCAGACCCACAAATTGGCCGGACGTATACATGGCAACGGCTGAAGCACGTTCTTTGTCTGGAAACCAGCTGGTGACGATCCGGTTATTCGTCGGAAATGCCGGGGCTTCAAACGCTCCTGTCGCAAGCCTGAGGCCGAACAGACCGGCAAACCCCTTCGTGAATCCCTGAAATAAGGTGGCGATTGACCATGTACATAAACTTAAAGCATACATTACTCTCGGGCCAAAACGGTCAACCATCCATCCTCCCGGGATTTGAAGGGCGGAATAGGCCCAGCCAAACGCTGAAAAAATCAAGCCTAATTGCACTGAACTTAACGCAAGGTCTTTTCCCATAGAAGTCGCGGCAACCGAGATATTGCTTCTGTCCATATAGTTAATGATGACATTTATAAAAACAAGAGCAAGAACCCCGTACCTCGCCCTTGTACGCCTTTCCTTCTTTTGTTCGTACATGATGCAAACCCCTTTCTTTGATGAAGCGCTTACAGATCAGGCAAAGAATGGTGAGATTCTCACCATTCTGCAATACTGCCGTCCTTATGCCGCCAAACCGGATTCCTCCAGTTGTGACCTTCCTCGGCCATCTTTCTGACATGGTCTTCATTGATTTCGATGCCTAAGCCTGGCCCATCAGGAATCTTGACATAGCCTTCCTCATAATGAAAGACGGAACGGTCCACGATATAATCGAGAATGTCACTGCCTTCGTTATAATGGATACCAAGGCTCTGTTCCTGAATAAACGCATTATGGCAGGTTGCATCGACCTGCAGGCAGGATGCCAGTGCGATCGGGCCCAGCGGGCAGTGCGGAGCAGCCGCCACATCAAACGCTTCAGCCATCGACATGATTTTCTTGCACTCTGTGATTCCCCCGGCATGGGATAGATCCGGCTGAATAATATCAACATATCCATCAATCAGCAGTGGCTTAAAATCCCATTTGGAAAACATCCTTTCCCCTGTGGCGATTGGAATGGAAGTAGCTCTCGCAATCTCGCGCAGCGCTTCATTGTTTTCAGGAAGGACCGGCTCTTCGATAAACATAGGCTTATAGACTTCAAGCTCTTTTGCCAGCAGCTTGGCCATCGGTTTGTGCACACGTCCGTGAAAATCCAAACCAATTCCAAACTGCGGTCCAACTGCTTCTCTGACCGTGGCAACGGTTTCCAGAATTTTATCCACTTTGTCATACGAATCAATATATTGAAGCTCTTCCGCTCCGTTCATCTTCACTGCTTTAAATCCGGCAGCCTGTGCCTTTTTGGCAGCAAGACCCACCTCTGCTGGCCGGTCTCCGCCAATCCATGAATACACCTTGATGGAATCACGGCATTTTCCGCCAAGCAGCTGATGGACAGGAGCGTTAAAATACTTTCCTTTTATGTCCCAGAGCGCCTGATCAATACCCGCAATGGCACTCATCATGATTGGGCCTCCCCGGTAGAAGCCTGCCCGGTACATCAGGTTCCAATGATCCTCTATATGCATCGGATCTTTGCCCATCAAGTATTCCATCAATTCATCAACCGCTGTCTTAACCGTGGCTGCACGCCCCTCAATGACCGGCTCTCCCCAGCCCACGATTCCTTCATCCGTGGTAATTTTTAAAAACAGCCAGCGCGGCGGCACCTGAAACAATTCATATCCTGTAATTTTCATGATCTCATCCCCCTATTAATCTCGTGATACGGCGTTTACAAAATCACGTGCTTTTTCAGTAAGCTTTGATAAATACGCTTCTGTAACTTCTTCTTTTGTATTCACAAGTGCACTGCCAATGCCGCATCCGACCGCACCCGCTTTCATGAACTCCGAAACATTTTCAAGCGTCACTCCGCCTGTTGGAAGCAGCGGAATGTGGGGAAGCGGCCCCCGCAGATCCTTAATATAAGATGGCCCGATGGAAGCAGGGAACACTTTGACAATGTCTGCCCCATGCTCATTGGCGGTTAAAATTTCTGTTGGTGTGAACGCGCCCGGAATACTTACCGCTCCATACCTTTTGGTCAATTCTATCGTTTTCAAGTTAACGGTTGGAGCCAGGATAAATTGCGCACCGGCAAGGATTGCCATTCTTGCGCTCTCCGGATCAAGAACGGTGCCCGCACCGACCAATAGCTCATCTCCCAATTCCGATGAAACCTCTTCGATCACTTTAAACGCCCCTGGTGAGTTCAGGGTGATCTCAAGCGTTCTTATACCCCCGGCCTGAAGCGCACGTGCGATCTTCAGCACGCTCTTCGGTTCTGCACCTCGGATGATGGCTACCAATTTATTTTCTTTTATGGATGAAAGTACATCAGACAAAATGGTTCCTCCTCTTTTCTTAACGGCTTACGTCACTTTTGCTCGACAGGAAAAGCTCAAGCGTTTTTCGGTCAGGAAGACCTTCAATATCCCCATTGACCATCGTAACCATAGCTCCGATTGCACAGCCCCTGGTCACAGATTCTTTGAGGGATAGTCCATCAAGCAGCCCCGATACCACTCCTGCCGCAAATCCGTCACCTGCCCCGACCGGATCGATTACCTGTTTCACACGAAAACCTTCGGCATGCCCCTGTTCCTTTTTTGAAAGGCAGGAATAGTAGGCGCCTTCTTCACCCTTTTTTACAACAATAGTATCTGGTCCAAGCTCGTGCAGCGCATCTGCTATTTTCTCCGGATGGCTTGTTCCGAATAAAAATTCCCCTTCACTTGTACCCGGAAAAACAATATCGGAATGGCCGGCAATCTCCAAGATGGTGTTTCGTGCCTTCTCCTCAGTCCAGAGCTTGTACCTGATGTTTGGATCAAAGACAATGGTCAACTTGTGCTTTTTGGCTATTTCGATTGCCTGAAAAACAGCCTTTGAACACGAATCGGACAGTGCCGGGGTAATGCCGGTTATGTACAGCACTTTGCCCTCTGACAGGTAGGCTTCGTTAATGCTTTCCGGATTCAGAAAGCTGGCGGCCGAGTGTTTACGGTAATAATGTACACGTACGTGGTCTCCGTAGACATTTTCTTTAAAAAAGATGCCTGTTGGTGCCTCATCGTCTGCTGCAACCTCACTCACATCCACCCCTTCGCCTCTTACGGCGTTTTTGAGCATGGCGCCGAACTCATCACTTCCCACTCTGGAAATCCATCCTGTTTCATGCTCAAGTTTAGCCAGCCCAATGAGTGTATTGATTTCTGCTCCGGCTATTCTCGAGGTATAATCCCGGGCATACCTCATAGGCCCGCTCGTTTCAGGGGTAAAAAGCACCATCGCTTCCCCTATACTGATCACATCCATCTTTTGCCCTCCCTGTCATTTTTATCTGGCCAAATAGCCGAGACTAGCTGATATCTTTTTTGAAGTAAGCAGCAATACTTTTGCAATCTGATCTTTACGGGCAGTCATCCTCTCTTTGGGCCCTGCTACGCTGATCGCAGCCTGCATCTGCCGGTCACCCCCGTATATTGGAGCCGCCAGACAGAATAATCCCTCTTCGTTTTCCTCATTATCAATCGCGTAGCCCCGTTTCCTGCTTTCGGCAAGTTCGTGTTCCATTTGTTCCCTGCTTGTAATGGTGTGACTCGTAATCGGAAGCAGCTCTGTTGAATCAAGCAGCTTGTTTTTTGATTCTTCCGGCATGAAGGAAAGGAATGCCTTGCCAAGCCCTGTGCAGTATATTGGCTTTTTGTTGCCAGGCTGGGCGGTGGTCCGGATGGAGCGGTTATTATCAATTTTGGCAACATACACCAGTTCTTCTTCTGCCATCAACGCCATAAAGACCGTTTCCTGTACTTCTTCCATTAACGTTTTCAGATAAGGCTTACCTACCGCCGAGACATCCAGCGATTCCATGGCAGCGGTTCCAATTCCAATGAGTTTGGGCCCGAGCTTGTACTTTTTTTGCGTGTCCTGTCTCAGGTAGCCTTCAGCTGCTAAGGTCTTAATTAAATTTGATGTACTGCTTTGCGGAAAGTCCAAGGTTTCGCTGATCTCCTTAATGGATAGCCCCTCTGTGTGCATGGTCAAGCACTCAAAAACCTGGAGTACCCGCTGAGCTGATTTAACTGACATCTTGCCCTCCATCTACATCACATATGTGATTTAATATTCTGTATGTGATTTTTGACATCTAGAAGCTACCATACCTCTTTTTGAATTGCAACCGCTTTCCAAAAAAACTTTTTCTTAACTCATTGTTGCCTAGAGGGTCGTTGATTACGTTCCAGGATGCTCCCTTTCCGCGGGGCGTGCGCTGAGCCCCGCGGCGCAAGCGCCTCCAGGTCTCACCTGTCACGTATTTCCCGCCGGAGTCTCGCACCTAACACTTCAATGAATTATTCAATGAAGATTTTTATGAAACAATAAAATAAGACAGCTGTGATCAGCTGCCTTTTTTGCTCCAGTTTTCTTTTATAAATGCATCCCTGCCGGATTCTATTCGTTCCTGTTTGTATTTTGCGGGATTCTTTTTATAAAAATCCTGATGATCCTCTTCAGCGGCATAAAAGACTGATGCCGGCAAGATTTCGGTTACAATGGGTTTGCTGAACTTGCTGCTGTCTTCGAGCTTTTGTTTGGAAACCAGTGCAAGATCTTTCTGTTCTTCATTATGGTAGAAGATCGCGGTTCGGTACTGACTGCCCCGGTCAAAAAATTGTCCACCCTCATCTGTTGGATCAATTTGCGGCCAATACAAATCCAGTAATTGTTGATAAGGAAATATAGCCGGATCATATGTAATTTCCACCGCTTCGTAATGGCCGGTTGTTCCTGTTTTCACTTGTTCATATGATGGATCTTCCATATTCCCTCCTGTATATCCGGAAACAATCCCATGGATTCCCGGCAATTCATCAAAAGGCTTGACCATGCACCAAAAGCATCCTCCGGCAAACGTTGCTTTTTCCAGTTTATTGTTTTCCTTCATCAAAATCCCCCTCATTATCCTGCTCAATTCTTTTTATCATATCGGTTCCAAGAGGGAAAATCCATAAAAAAGGCCGGTCCATTAAATGAACCGCCTTACTTTGCGACTATTTATCATCTTTTCCAAGATAATCTTCATGCTCTCTGTTTCTTTTTTTGCGTCGGACCGAACGAACGACGAATATTACAATTATGATGATCAACAATATGCTGACATTTAAAAAACCGCCCAAAAATAGTAGTATGTCCTTTAGCCAATCTGTAATTGATTCCATAGCTGTATTCACCTCTTCCCTTCTACAATACCCTGGTGCAGTAAAAATTAATCTATTTTCACTTCCATTTTTCATAAGCTCTGGGCTATCTGTTATTTTTATTACCCCCGTTTTACAACTTTTAGACAAGGAAATTGTGGCAAAAAAACAAACCTTCCAACGAGTGGAAGGTTATATGAAACGCTATTCGCAAAAGTACTGTCCTGTATTCGGTCCTGTCATCCGGCTGTTGTTCAAAAAGTGCAGAGTAACCATATCCTCAATCGGAAGAGTAAAAGACATCATTTGAATATTTTCCTGGACTTCGTTAATGGACGAAAATGCAGGAACAACCGGTATTCCATTCTGCAAAGCCCATTTCATGGCGATCTGAGCCGCTGTTTTCTCATGCTTTACCGCGATGTCCAACAGGACTTTTTGTTGAAAAAGCTCCTCCCTTGAATACGGGTTTCTGGCCTGAACTTGGATCTGGTTCTGCTTACAGAAATGGATCAGCTGTTTTTGAGACTTTAGCGGATGATATTCAATTTGGTTGACATGCGGCTTAATCTGACTTCGTCTCATGATCAATTTCAGATCATTTTCTTCAAAATTACAAACACCAATGGCTCTCACATCACCCCGGTTATACAGAATTTCAAGTGCTCTCCATGTTTCTTCAAGTTCTCCCCTTACCGGCCACTGAATCAAGTAAAGATCAATATAATCGACGCCCAGTTTCTTTCTGCTCTCATTAAAGGCAGCAAGGGTGTTATTGTACCCGTGAGAAATACTGTTTAACTTTGCTGTAATAAAAAGTTGCTTCCTATCCATGCCGGATAAAGATAAAGCGTTTCCAATTCCGCGTTCGTTCTGGTAGGATGCCGCAGTATCAATGGCCCGGTATCCTGCTTTAATGGCTGCAAGCACTCCTCTTTCTACTGTTTCAGGGTTATTTATACTGCATGAATCCAATCCGATCCATGGGATATGAACCCCATTTGACAACACCGTTCCTTCCTCCAGAGCCATCATCATTTAAGTCCCCCTAATCCTTCATACTTTTTACATTCTATGCGGTTAAGCATTTTTTCATATCTATCTAAAAAAGAAGACCGTAAAAACGGCCTCCTTCTTTTTGCTAGATTTTGAATTTTGATATCATCATTTGCAGCTCTTCTGCCATAAAGGACAGCGAATGAGCAGACGCTGCAATTTCCTCCATGGATGCCAGTTGTTCTTCTGTAGCAGCGGCAATGCTCTGCACACTGCCGGACGACTCTCTTGCGCCTGCTGCGATAATTTCGGATGAAGAGGAAAGACGTTCTGCTCCTTTTGCCAGTTGTGCAATCGATCCGGTTATTTCCATAATCTGCTGATTCACTTCATTGGTTGCGTTCTGGATATGCTGGAATTGCTTTTCGGTTTCCTTGACTACGGTGAGACCTGCAAAAACATTGTTTCTTACCATTTTTACGGATTCACTGGAGTTATGGGTCCCCTCCTGAATCTTTTTAACAAGGTCACTGATCGATTGAGCAGAACTCCCCGACTGCTCGGCAAGTTTTCGTACCTCTGATGCCACCACAGCAAACCCTCTACCACTTTCCCCGGCACGGGCGGCTTCAATGGAAGCATTTAGCGCAAGCAAATTGGTCTGATTGGCAATCTCGGTAATGATGGTTACAATTTTTCCAATGGATTCGGATTGTGCATTAAGTTCCTCAATGCCTTGTTGGGCCGTATCGACCGAGTCGACGATCTCTTTCATCTGATCATGTGTCCGATTGACATGCATCCGCCCCTCGTCGGCCTGTTCTGAAGCTGCTGATGTCAGGTCACGGGCCAGGACGGCATTTTTGGAAATAACCTCGAGCTGGCTTGCCGTTTGTTCCATCATTTCAGAAGTCTCCGTTGATTTTTCCGTTTGCACTTCGGTATTCGATGCAATTTGCTGAATACTTAACGTGACTTGGCTTGCCGCATGGCTATTTTGTTCAGCACTGGCGGTCAACTGTTGAGAGGAAGCTGCCACTTCGGAAGTGGTTTCTGAAATCTGCATGATCATATTCCGCAGACTTGAGGTAAATAGATCAAAGGTGTCGGACAGCTGACCCAATTCATCTTTTCTGCCAAGCTTTACGGATTTGGTCAAGTCCCCTTTCCCCTCTGCGATCTCCTTCATATTTTGGTGGAGCACTCCAATTGGACGAACGATGGAGGCCACGATAATACTGCCAAAAACCAAACCTCCCACGATTAAAAGAAGCAAGACAACCGCAAAAACAACTGTCTGAATCTTGATCGCCGTTTTATTTTTCTGCTTCTGAGTTTCAATATCTTTATGAAGCGTTTGCACCATTTTCTCAATAACAGGATTCAGCACATTTTTCCTAATGGCTCTTTCATCCACAAAGTGAACCGTCATAGCCAGTTCTTTCCCACCGCCATCATAAGCTTGGACCGCACGAGTGCTGGAATTAAAATACCCGGTCAGTCCTCTCTCAGCAGTCTTTTTTGTTTTTGCATCCAGCAAAGGAAAAAGTCGTTTCTTTAGCACTTCAATCCTGCGCCTTTTATCCGCCAATTCCGTTGTATACTCCTTCTTGCCCGTAAGAAGGTATGCCCGTTCATCATTCGAATAGCCTGTCAGGCAATATTGAAACTCCTTAAACTCTGTCTGCATTTCCTGCTTACTGGCCAGTTCCTGGCTAAGCCGGGTCTGATCATGAATAGAGTAAAACGCATAACTCCCGGCAACCATCAAGGCGACCACAGCGGTTCCCAATAAAATGAATAATTTGCTTCTGATTTTCATTCGCTGCACCTCTAATTTTTTTACTTTTACGTTAACCTTCTTTTTTATCGGAAATCATTTCATCTTTTTAACCTTTAGTCACTGTGTTTTTTCATATCATTTTCGAAGAAGCCTTCAATCGGCTATACTGATAAGGGATGCAGTTTAGGAAACTGCTGTTGTAGAAAGGAGCTTATTCATTTTATGAAATCCATTGTACTTGCTGAAAAACCAAGTGTTGCCAGAGACCTGGCCCGTGTGCTTGGGTGCAGTAAGCAATCAAAACAATATATAGAAGGACCGAAATACATTGTAACGTGGGCGCTCGGCCACCTAGTAGAATTAAAGATGCCAGAGGATTATAACAAGGAATATAAAACCTGGAGGATGGAAGACCTGCCGATTATCCCAAAAGAAATGGGATTAAAACTCATTCGCCAGGTCAGCCACCAATATAAGGGAATTGAACAGCTCGCCCGCAGAAAAGATGTGGGTGAATTTATTATTGCGACGGATGCCGGGCGTGAGGGAGAGCTGGTTGCACGCTGGATTCTTGAGAAACTTCGCTGGAAAAAGCCAGTTAAACGGCTCTGGATTTCTTCACAGACCGATCGGGCCATCAAGGACGGCTTCAAAAATCTGAAGCCTGCCAATCAATATGATTTTCTTTATCAATCCGCGGTATGCCGTTCCGAAGCGGACTGGCTGATCGGTTTGAATGTCACACGTGCATTAACTACGAAATACAATGAACAACTGTCCGCAGGCCGTGTGCAGACACCTGCTCTTTCCATGATTCTGGAACGCGAAGCAGACATTAAAGCGTTTGTGCCAAAAGAATATTTTACGATTGATGCCAAAATTGGACCCCTTGAGGCGGTGTGGGAGAAGAATGGAGAACGCCGGATTTTTGATCGTTCCCAAGCGGAAAAAGTTGGAGAGCTTGTAAAAAACGAAAAAGGGAAAGTTATTTCCCTGAATACGAAATCAAAAGCTGAACAGCAGCCTCTTCCGTATGATTTAACGGAGCTGCAGCGTGATGCCAACCGGCGCTTCGGGTTCTCTGCCAAGAAAACCTCCAGTGTCCTGCAAAATCTGTATGAACGGTATAAGCTTGTTACTTACCCGCGTACAGATTCCAAATATTTGACTGTGGACATGAAAAATACGATGAATGACAGGCTGCAGGCGCTCTCTTCTGCATATCGTGACGAAGTTCAGCCCGTCCTGAAAAATAAAGGAACGGTGCTTGTCAAAAAGGTATTTAACAACGACAAAGTGTCCGACCACCATGCGATCATCCCAACAGATGAACCCCCGCACCTCGGTGATCTGTCAGCCGATGAAAGGAAGCTGTATGATATCATCGTCCGCCGCTTTCTCGCATTATTTTACGGACCGTACCAGACAGAAACCATTCATGCGGTGATTGATGTAAAAGGCGAATCCTTTTCAGCCAGAGAAACGAAGGTTGTTGACGCCGGATTCAAAAAAATCACCGGGAAGGATGAGGAAGATTCCCATAGCAAACCGCTCGGAAACCTTATATCCGGACAGGAATTCAGTGTAAAAGAGTCGCGAATGCAGAAAAAACTGACCGAGCCGCCTGCCCGCTTTAATGAAGCCGATTTGCTCGCGCGCATGGAAAAATTCGGACTCGGGACACCGGCAACGCGTGCCGACATCATAGAGCGTCTGCTCAGCACCGAAACCATTGACCGCCAGAATAACCGGCTCCATCCTACACCAAAGGGCAAACAACTGATTGATTTGGTAAACAGCGAGCTGAAGTCGCCGGAATTAACGGCAAAATGGGAAAAACAACTGGAGGATATTGCACGGGGCAAAGGCAATCCAAAAGATTTCCTCGAGAAGATCAGAACGCAGACCAAGCAGCTTGTCAAGGAAATTAAAGGCAGTGAACAAACCTATAAAGCGCATAACCTTACTGGTTCGAAGTGCCCGGAGTGCGGTGAATTCATGAAGGAAGTCAAAGGACGCGACGGGAAAATGCTTGTATGCTCCAGCAGAGAATGCAGCTTCAGAAAGCGAAAGGACCCCAAGCTTTCCAACCGCCGCTGCCCGCAATGCCATAAAAAAATGGAGATTCACAACGGCAAAGCCGGTACCTACTTCCAATGCCGGCCATGCAACGTGGTTGAAAAAGCAGAGGACCGTAAAAAGACCGTATCCAAACGTGAGGAACGCCAGCTGATGAATAAATACAAGAAAAAGGAAGAGGCCCCGATGGGCAACAGCCTGGCCGATGCACTGAAAGCGGCCCTCGAGAAAAAAGATTAAACCCAATTGATAATGACCAGAGTCCGTTGATGATTGCTCATCAGCAGCCTCTGGCCTTTTTTATTCGATAAAATTCATCCGAATGGCTTTCACAACAGCCTCTGTCCGATTCTTCACTTTTAATTTTTTTATGATACCGGCTACGTAATCCCTTACAGTGTAATGACTTAAATGAAGAAGTGAAGCGGCCCGCTGAATGGTTTCCCCCTGTGCCATCAGCTTCAGCACCTCTTTTTCTCTTGGCGTCAAGATGGGTGAATCCATGTCAAGCAGTTGAATAACCGTCCCCCATTGCTTATAAAGAGCCTCTCCTGCATACTGACCGAATTTCATGAGCATGGCCTGCTCGTTTGGTGTCGGTTCCTCAAAGTGCGCTCCGTTACAGTCAAGCAATACCAGCCCGAGAAAACGCCCTTTTCGAGGTGTAAATACCGGAACGGCGATGAGCGATGCCACCTTGAACTGCTCTGCCAGCCCTTTAGGAATCTGCTTGGAAGCATCCTTAAGATAAATGGGCTTGGACTGAAGAATCTTCTGCAAATGATTCTTTAAAAAAGCAACCTCAGTAAAATCAACTTGGATTTCCTGAATATTATGTCCCAGGTTGCGATGAGCCGCAAATACAACCCGCTCCACCCGCGGGGAGTACAGAAAGAGGGCACTTCTTTCAAACTTTAAATAATCCACAAAACCATCCGTAACTGTTTTAAGTGTTTCGGTGCAGGTTTGTGCCATAAGCAATCGGAGTGTATATAGCAGAGCAGCATCTTTCCATTCGTTTTCACTTTCAAGTGTATTCATCTTGAGCTGCTTTTTGTACATGTTCGAAATCAATTCAATACGCTGGGAAGAAATGCTTCCCGCATCGGTTGATTTTACACAAAGCAGCAAGGTTTCTTTGGCAAATGAAACAGGAATGACTCTCGGCTGTTTCGTACCAGGATTCATCAGGCGGCACAAAGCAAGGGACAGCTGTTCGGATGTGGGGGCGGACATCGTTTTGCAGATTTCTATGAGCGATTGATTGTCCTGCCCGGTATCCACACTTTTCAGTTCGATTAATTTATACTCGAAATCCTCAATTCTCAGCAGCGCAGCCCAATGAAGAGGGATAATGTTAGAGGTGATCATTGTATCCAGCCACTGATGCCCGTTCGTTTCCGATGTCAAAGGAATCAGAACATGGTCTAAAAGCTTGTTGAAAATATACTGGATGGACTGATGATCAATGATCCTTGGATTTTCTTCCTGTTCAAGAATATGGTGAATCATATTTTCAATGGCAGACAGCAAAAAAATAACCTGGCTGTAGTCAACGTCCATGGAATAGTGGTCTCTCCATTGCGAGACCATGGCAAGTATGAGCTGATTGATATGCTCACAATC
Source organism: Fictibacillus sp. S7 (assembly GCF_004127935.1). Lineage (NCBI taxonomy): Bacteria > Bacillati > Bacillota > Bacilli > Caryophanales > Fictibacillaceae > Fictibacillus > Fictibacillus sp. S7. The sequence continues at coordinate 2,080,164 of NZ_QJKL01000001.1, forward strand.
GTTCTTTTTCAGCAGTTCCTCAAAGGAGTAGGTCATCATTCCGTCAAATTCCGTAATGAGGTCCTGTTCATGCTGAGAGGATAGCTCACTTTTTATCGTTTTCCAGTTGTTTAATATATCTCCGCCATACTTTGCCAATAATGCCATGCCATTTAAAAAAAGCTCGTCCATATCCAGCCCCTCCTCCCACTGCTTACATTCACTTTATAGTTTTCGAAATCTTTTTACAATATCCGCCCATTTAACCCGACAATTGTCGGGGGGATCCCCGTAATTACGATACTTATCGGAATTGTCAACTTACTAAACAAACCTTACAGTTACATTATTAAAGTGCTTTCATCATATTAAAAAGGGTGGGATATTGATGGGTAAAACGGTCGAATTGAAAACAACCCTCAACAAAGGAAACGTGAACAAAAGGGTGTTTTGGAAAGCTTTCGCATCAGGCATGGTGGCACTCGCCACACTGCTGAGCTTTATGGGAGTATCCGGGACTGCTTACGCCATACCGATGGCAGGAGTAGGTAACTTCTATGTTGAGTTTGATCACCTGGAAGGAAACGGCTATACCTTCTACCCGAAAATGGGTGAATCCAGCAAGGAGAAATCGACTCCTCAGGGCACCAACCTGATTAAGGATTTAACCATTGATCATCTGCAGCTGTATAAAGATTTTAATATTAGCGGGGACAAATGGATCCGTGTAAAAATTGCCGCCAGTAAACCGGTTCATATCTCCGGTCTGCAGCAGGACGCTTCTGTGATCAATGCGGATGCCAAGTTCAGTAACCTTGCATTGAAAGAAAAACAGAGCAGTGACTGGCAGAAACAGTTTCAGCAAATGTCTTCAACCATTGAGCTAAATCATGCAAAAATTAAAACGCATTACCTTTTCCAAGAGAAGATTGTGATGAACGGAATGAAAGTTACGGTGGAACGCATCAACAAACCAGCCAATTAACAACAAGGAGGAATAAAGATGTCAGTTAGACAATGGAAACATGAACGCCCTTTTACCGGGTCACTGCTGACCTTGATATCTGGGGCATTGATCCTGTGGGTGCCATTGAATCTTATTGTGAAAGCTTTCCTGCCAGGTACTGTCTCTGTAATTGGCATTTTATTTGGCGGCATGATTCTTTTGCTCGGCGTCATGGCACTGATTTTTCCCCAGTTCTCCAAACTGCTGGGGATTATAACCATCTTTTTATCCATATTGTCCGTGATCGGAGCTCTGGGTGGTTTTCTCATCGGAACATTACTTGGTATTACCGGGGGATCCCTGATGATTGCCTGGAACCCTCCTGCCCCTCTTCAGAAGAATGATGAACAAAGTGATGCTTATACCGGCTATGAGTCTCCTGAACTGGTAGAGGCGAAATGAGGATGCGAGCATTAAAAGGCTTGACCTGTTTGCTTGTTATGGCCTTGCTCTATGTTCCAAATCACGCACAAGCGGCAGCAGGCGGGCAAAATGACGAAGGGTTTGTGGTCAGCGCAGATCGGGTGGAGGGCGGAATCATGCTCCCTCAAGTAGTGATGGGAGAAACGTCATCAACAAAATCAAAACCCATGATCCGCTTTCAATACCGTAATGCCACACTGTATGGTATGAAGCTTACAAAGGTACTTTCGACCGATGAAGGGCCGGTCACTGTAATTATGCAGGCACACGGACCTGTTCATATGACAAATATGACCGCTGATGCTTCGGCATTTTCACTAAAGGGAGCATGCCTGACCGCAGGAAAACCAATCCCCGACCCAGGACTTAAAAAGGTAACCATGCTCATACACAAAATGGAAGCCTCAAAAGGAGAATTGGACAGACTGACGCTTACTACGGTAAAAGGCAATCATGGACAACAGCGGCCAGCTGCTCCGAAAGTGCTTCAAGACCTTGCCTCGCTTCCTTTATTGGAAATGAAAGAAGCCGTCAATAAGCTCATGAACGGCCATCTCCCGCTGACCTGCGAAGACCAAAAAGAGGACAAAGAAAAATCGCCTGAAAAGCCTGCTTCACCTTCGGATGAGATAAAAAAAGCGCTTCCCAAGCTGTCAAAGGATCCTATAAAAAAGGCTGAGAAAAAACCGGACAAAAAGCAGGAGAAACCTGATGCCGAACACATTGTAAAGCACGTTAAAAAACCATTGGAAGATGTGTCCGACCCGGTAAAACACGTAAAAAAACCACTGGAGCATGTAACCCATCCAGTTAAACAAGGTGTAAAAAAAGAAATTACAAAAGTGCCAAAAGTCATTGATAAAACAAAGGAAACTGCCAAAAAGGAGAAGAAAAAAGTCAAGAAAACCATACAACAAACGAAACAGCAGCTTTGCCAGAAGGCAGGGATACTGAATGGATCTGTACCGAAAAAGCTTGGTCTTAACTTCATTGATGAGGCCCAAAAAGAAAAAATTCCGCTCACTGGCCTCTGTCCAACTAATGAGTCTGCGACCAAACAGCTTAAGCTTGTTCAGAGTCAGCTATTAAAGAACCTTCACTTATCTTCCACGAACAAAGATCTGCTCGCCGATCCTGACCTGTTAAAAAAGATGGAGAAGGAGATGGAGAGTCACTCCTCTCTCAAACTTCAGCCTGATCTTTTAAAACCATTGGACGGCCTCTTTTCATAATAGAACCCAGCAGCCTGCACTAGATTCCAGGCTGCTTTTTCTCCTGTCATTAACAGCGTATGGAAGTTAAAATAAAACAAATGATATAGAGCAGGAGGAGGTACAGTGTACAAGATTGATAGAAACATTACAGGACTAGATTGGAATGAGGTATTGTCCATTTACCACGCAGTAGGCTGGACCCGGCATACCCTTATAGCTTTGCAAACTATATACAGCAACAGCAGCCATGTTGCTGCGGCCTACGCTGACAGCCAGCTTGCAGGCCTTGGGAGAGCACTGTCTGATGGCGTGTTCAATGCAGCCATTTATGACGTGATCATTCACCCGCAATTTCAAAGAAAGGGAGTTGGGAAGCTCGTTGTGGAGGACCTTCTTAATCAGCTTAAGGACATTTCCTGCGTGCATTTAATTTCCACAACGAGTAATGAACCGTTTTATGAAAAAGCAGGACTGAAAAGTGCAAAAACCGCCATGGCGCGCTACCTGAACAAAGATTTGGAAGCTGAGTATCTAGTAGAAAAATAGACAAAAAGGATTCACAACTCTCTGTAATTTCCTGCTCAATAATCCCTTTGCTTATGGTAAATTAATAGGGACATAAGATACAGGAGGTTATCAGGTATGAATCCATCCCTCAAACGTTTTATCCTAATTGGAACACTTGAAGGCATCTCGTTTCTTGTTTTGCTTGCCATTGCCATGCCGCTCAAATACTTTGCCGATCTTCCACTGGCTGTTACCATTGCCGGTTCTCTACATGGGTTGTTTTTTGTTCTTTATCTGATCGCACTGGCTTATGCCACATTTAAAAACCGTTGGTCATTCCCTCTGGTCATGGGAGCCCTTGTTGCTTCGGTCCTTCCCTTCGGTCCCTTCGTTTTTGACTCCTATTTGAAAAAAAACGCATAAAAAACCAGGCCATTTTCTTTGATCGGTTCAAAGACGGGCCTGGCCTTCTTATCTTTTATTTACAGGATAGTTCCAAGAAAATCTTTTGTACGCTGATGCTTCGGCTGGGAAAAAATATCGCTCGGTGTACCCTTTTCTACAATTTTGCCGTCATGCATGTACACCACAGTATCGGCCGCTTCTCTTGCAAAGCCCATTTCGTGTGTTACGACGAGCATGGTCATTCCTTCTTTCGCCAGATCCTTCATCGTCGACAGCACTTCACCAACCAATTCGGGATCGAGGGCCGAAGTCGGCTCATCAAACAACATGATTTTTGGCTTCATGGCGAGTGATCTTGCAATCGCCACCCTTTGTTTCTGGCCGCCGGAAAGCTTTGATGGATAAACATGTTCCTTGTCCGCCAATCCCACTTTCTTTAAAAGCGCTCTGCCTTCCTCGATCGCCTCTACTTTTGGAATCTTTTTGACCATTACCGGGGCTTCAATTACATTTTCCAATACCGTCTTATGAGGGAAAAGGTTAAAATGCTGAAAGACCATTCCCACTTCCTGACGCACTTTGTTCAAATCCGTTTGATCTGGTTCAATTACTTTGCCATCAATTGTTATCGTGCCGCTCTCCTTGTACTCCAAATAGTTTAAACAGCGGAGCAATGTGCTTTTACCTGAACCACTGGCACCAATTAAAACCACCACATCCTGCTCATGAACTTCGATATTCACATCCTTTAGAACATGCAGTTCACCAAAGGACTTATTCAAGTTGTTAACGTTTATCATTACTTTTCTCTGTTCCACACTCGTTCCCCCCTACTCGTCTCCTCCGGAAATTTTCCCTTCCAGTTTATTAACCAAAAGGGTGAACAACAATACCAGTACCAGATAGTAAATCGCCACTATTAAAAGATACGTCATTTCTTCAAACGTTCTTGACCCCTGGGTGGTGGCCACATTAAACAATTCTGAAGACGAAATAAAGGCGGCCAATGATGAATCCTTCAGTCCGATGATAAACTGGTTGCCAAGCGGAGGCAATGCGCGCCGGAATGCCTGAGGAAGCACAATTCTCCTCATGGCAAGTGCCGTGCTCATGCCAAGTGACCGTCCTGCTTCGAGCTGTCCTTTATTAATGGACTGGATGGAGCCCCTGAAAATCTCGGCGATGTAGGCACTGTTATGCAGCGCCAACCCCAGTGTTGCACACCAGTAAGAAGAAATTCCAAGTTCTGCTAAACCAAAATAAAAGAAGAAAATCTGTACGATCAACGGCGTACCCCTGATAATCGCTATGTACACGTTGGCAATCCAGTTAAGAATTTTGCTGTTTGACAGCTTAAAAAAGGCAAACAGCAATCCGACTATCGTACCAATTAATACGGAAACCACCGTAATTTGTAAGGTAAGCAGCAATCCTTTCATAAAGAGCGGATAGCTGTCGATAAATACTTCGAAAAAATGTCTAATCTTGGTTCAGCTCCTTTTGAAAGAAAAGAATGTGCAGTGTAACACACATTCTTCATCGATTTTATGGTTTTTTTGTAATATCGGTTTTCAGGTATTTTTCGCTTATTTCTTTCAATGTTCCGTCTTTCCTTAATTGTTCCAGCGCTTTGTTGATCGCTTTTAACAGTTGCTTGTCTTTCTTTGATACCGCAATCGCTTGTTCGCTCGTGCCAAGCGTTTCTGCTTCCTCTACTTTAAAGCCTTTTGCAATAGCCTGTTTGCCGGTAATGGAGTCCGTAATGACACCATCATGCTTCTTTTCACTTAAGGCACGCAATGCGGTTACATCGCTGTCATATACCGATATGTCTTTGGAGTATTTTTGTGCTTCACTTTCGTATGTAGAGCCTTTCGCTACAGCGATATTCTTGCCTTTAAGGTCGTTTACATTCTTAATGCCGCTGCCCTTTTGAACAAACAAAACCGGTCCGGAATAATAATACGGTGTACTGAAATTTACCGCTTTCATTCGTTCAGGAGTAATAGTATGGCTGGCAACAGCTGCATCAAACCGGTTGGTCTTAACCGCCGTAACAATTCCATGGAATTTCTGCTTGTCCACTTTTGCCTTCAATCCCATTTCCTTGGCAAGAGCCTTTCCAACTGCAACATCAAATCCATCAAGCTTACCATTCTTGTCTGAATAGCTGAACGGATAGAACTCGCCTGAGACGACAAAAGAAAAAACGCCATCTTCTTTAAGTTCCACCTCATCCCCACTCTTCGTTGTGGATGTCGAGGACCCGCAGCCGGCAATCGACAAAATCATCGCAGCAATTAACAACATTGGCAAATAGAACTTTTTCACTGCTTTTCCCCCTTTTTTAATGTTTGATAGTTCTGACTAATTCAATGGTAACGTGTTGAATCTTCAAATACTAGCCACAAAAGTACTAGAGAGATTGTACTATCCTGGGCATATGTTCACGTCTGCTTTTTTTAGAACGCTTTGATCCTCAGATACCAAACAATAGTCCCATGAGATATTTACCCTAATTACCATGTAACCAATCGTAGGATTATTTCAAATTTTGTAGAATATATAAATAATTCACTTTGTTTAAAGGGAGGGTGCGAAAAATGATGGGGGATCATCCAAAAGTTATCCTTCTTTCGGAGTATAAAAAGAAAAAACGAAAAAAACGGGGAACCCTTGGTTACACCCGCTTGCTTCTCCGGTCTACCTTGCTGTTTATGAGTGTAAGCTTTCTGGTGTTTGCCATTTTTATGTGGCAGGACTATAAACGCACCACTCTATTTTCTCACAATCCCAATGAAATTTTTAAAGTACTGGATCAGCAGGATTCAAAAACATTATCTTCACCCGCCAAAGAAAAAATTTCGTCCATTGCCTCAAAGATCGAAGGACTGGAGTATTTGGCTGTTTTTTCACAAAAACCAGTCAAAGGAGATGAAAGCACCACTTCTCCCATCTATGTATTTTCAAAAGCAAAAGGAAAAGTCGATAATACTCTTAATCTCGGAGATGGAAATTGGCATATTGAATATAAGTTCAAGAAGCCTCAAAATCATTTTTTATGGGATATTTTTCTCGTTGTATTCATTTTTTTCTGCTTCATTTTCTTCGGTTTATGGATGATCATTGGCTTCAAATATCCAAAAGGCATGAGTCTTGCCAGCCGTATGATGTATATAAAATAAAACAGAGCGCCAGGATGCCGGCACTCTGTTTTTTTATATTTTGCTCAAACCGTAAATGGCTTCTTGAACCGACAAATAGGTTTTCAAGGAATACAATTCATGGCTGGTGCCTGCTTTCATGGCAAGTTGTGCAGAAATACCGGTTAGTACAAGGTCCGTGCCAAGCAGTTTAAGAAGATGATGCAGTTGAAAAATCAGGGATGAAGTGTGATCATCTAATGGAACTTCTTATCCTGCAAGGCTTTTTTTATTTCCCTGACAGAATCTTTATCCATATCTTCCCCCTGAAGAAAGCGGCAATTTTTCCCGATCACATCTTCATACTCATAACCAGCCATGGACAGGAAGCCTTCATTAACATAAATAATGGGATTATCGGAGAGCGATGGGTCGGTAATTGTATGCCCACTCTAGTAAAATCAAGGGCTTTTTCCTTAAAAAGATTCAGATTTTGTTTCAACACATCCTCTCCCTTCTGATACACCGTTCTACTAATTTAGGGAGATTATATCATTATTCTTCTTGTTTCCTAACTTCCCCCCCTAATCCCCCATTTGTTGAGGAACCCGCTATTTATTTCCCGGAAAATGACGAAAGGTTGCCCTTACATATCACGTGATCATCTGTATACTATAAACAGGAGGGATGAACCATGAGTAAAAGCAAAGCCAGGAAACTCCGAGACCGGATGATCAGGGAAGGAAAAAGAAACCCTTCGGATAACAGGGGAATTTATGCCCTTGCCGATCTGCGGACCAGAAAAACGAAAAACAAACTACAAAAGAAGATGCAAAACAAACATAAAGGCCGATTATCAGGTTATGGACAAGCTGATAATCGGCCTTTATTTTATTTAATCCTGTCCACGCGAACTAAAAGGCCTTCAGGCATACGGCCGAAAACGTCGTATGCCATGGAAAGGAAAGCCGAAAAGTCCAACTCCCGGATGCAGTTCGCCTGCAAAAAAAGGGAACACGACACGGCTGGCTTCCGCCTCTTTCCCGTTCAAGGGTATAGCCATATAGAGATTTTCACTATCATAGGAACTTAACAGTCCAGAATAGACCTCTCCATCCATCATTTCCAGTTCACTGTACTGGCCCATATATTGCCGGCATAGAAGCAAATAGTGATAAGGTTGGTGGGAGCCCGCTTTTTGGAGGGCAGCGGGAGGAACAGCATTCATTGTTGGCTTTAGGTCTTTGTCCAGATTCATGTTCTATCTCCTCCTTTGTACATACCATCTTATTCCGCTTATTCAGGATTGCACCGCTTATCCACCCAACTTTGCCAAAAAAAAAGCTGCCAGATTCCAGCGTGTGCTGGTTACCGACAGCTTTTTTTAGTAGCTGTTATGCTTCAAGAACTTCAATAACTTTCTTTGCTACGCTTAAGCTTGACTGCGGATTCTGACCGGTAACAAGCTTTCCGTCAGCTACAGCAAAATCCGCCCAGTTCTCTCCTTTTACAAATTCTGCTCCCAGTTCGCGCAATCTCGTTTCCAAAAGAAAAGGCACCTCTTCGGTAAGATCCATTTCCGCCTCTTCCGAATCGGTGAACGCCGAAACCTTTTTCCCTTTTACAATTGGAGCCCCGTTTGCGCAGGCAGCCATGACCAGTCCGGAGGGACCGTGACATACAGAACCAATTACCTTATCATCTTCTGCAAATTGACAAACAACGACCTGGAGATCGTGGCTGTTTTGAAAATCAAACACGGTTCCATGTCCTCCCGGAAGAAAGATCGCATCGAATCCATGGGCATCATCTCTCGTTAATGGAGGCGTATCTTTCAAAAGGGCTTTTGCTTCCTCAAATTGTCCTGTATCCCCTTCAAGACTGTTCGGATCCAATGGAACATCGCCTCCAGCGATGCTTGCCACTTTGATCTCATATCCCTGTTTTTTAAATTCATTGTATGGAACGGCAAACTCTTCAAGCCACAAACCCGTTTTGTGATCTCCGATGGTACCATGACTGGTTACAACAAACAGTATCTTTTTGGATGACATTTCACTTCACTCCTTTTTAATTTCATCTGCACCCGTATTTATTCCTTACTTTCCCAAATGATAAACATCCGTTACCCATCCCATAGGGCTGCAGGTCCAATCCCTTGTCCTTTCATTCACATAAACTATCAAAAAAGCAGAATGAGGAACAAGCATGAAGTTTAAATTTGGAAACAGCACCACCGATGCGAAACGATACAGCACGTTTCAGAAAAAACTGGCCATCACCAAAGAAGCTGACTTGAACAGTCCAAGTGACTTTCTTCCGCCTAATCAAGAAATCCCCCTCCTGTCAGTGCATTTTACACAGTTGTCCAAAGGAAACAAGGTAGAAATCGAAGCATCGGCCGGATGGACGGCGGGCTTTCCGTGTGAACCTGCAACAATAAAGCTCACGATAAGGCGAAATCCTGACATCCTTGTGGCAGAGACAGAGGATAGCACCCAGGATCTTCAGATGCAAAAGACGACGGCACTTACAGGCTCTGAAACCCTGAGCGATAATGCTGAATTGGCTATTTACACCTTATACGCATCAACCGAGCAGGCACAGAGAATCCGGATGAGCGGCAGCTTCCGTCTTCGTGCCGTTGTGAGGCTGAACATTTAAAAAAGCAGCAGGCCGCCAGCCTTGCTGCTTTTACTCATTTACGCTCAAGAGCATATAAATCATCTTCCACTGCCCCAAGCCGGTCTCTGACCACATTCAATGAATCTTTGATTCCCTGATTATAAAAGTGCTGCCCCAGCTGTGAGGAAAAAAAATCCAACACATTTTCTGCCGCGATCTCTCCGATTTCTTCTCCTCTTTCGTCATAGAAAAACTGCTGAATATCCCGGATTGCCTGATCCTTGTGTTCTTTTTTCCATTGTATAAGCATAATGAGCCTCCTCTATTCTTTATCAGTGTATCATTCTTCCTGTGTGTCTCCCATTCACTCTTAAAAAAGAAAGCCTGCAGACCCATGCTGCCGGCTTTCCTTTCTCACTTGCCTTTTGCAAGCAGAATCATGTCTTTGAATTTTACTTTTCCGCCGTAATGCATGACCCCATGCACATAAATTCTTCCTGCCAGCCGGTTGATGAACAACAAGGAGATTAACAGGATGGCAATGGTGATGATCACTTCAAGTGTACCTGCCTCACCCGCTACGATTCTTGAAAATGTAACAATCGGTGAGAAAAAGGGAATGTACGAGCTGACCACAACGAGCGTTGTCGAAGGATCGAACAGCGACCGCATTCCGATGAAGAATGCCCCCATAATAAGCATAATGATTGGAAACTGTGAGGCGCCCAAGTCTTCTGTGCGGCTGACCATGGAACCGACAGCAGCATACATCATCGCATACAGAAGGTATCCCAATATGAAGTAAGTGATAAACGCTGCAATGACGCCAGGGGTCAGGTTGGACAGATCGATTCCCGATCCAAAAATGGAAAGCTCGTTGGTATCGAGCCAGCCGATGGCATAAGCGATCAATCCGGCTGCAGCAATAATTGCGAGTTGCACGATAGCTCCCGTTAAAATGGCCGCAATTTTTGCATACATCATCAAAATGGGCTTCACTTTCGGAATCATGATTTCCATAACCCTTGAGGATTTTTCTGCAGCGACCGCGGTGGCGATCATTTGTCCGAATGCAATAATAAACAGATACATAAAGAAAACAAACACATAAACGATTCCAAACGTATTACTGGTATCCTTTAGAACCTCTTCTTTCACCTGCACGGTTGAAAGGAGAGATGTGGCGGTTTTCGGATTGATTTTATTTTTGGCAATCGTGTCAGCAATATACGATTGCTGCAGTGCTTGTGAAACCACGGGTACCGCTTCATTGTTCGGGAAGTTTTTATAGATATACGTCAGGGCCGGGACCCCTTTTTGCTCGCGGACAAGCAACAGTCCATCCAGGTCGCCTTTCTCCACCTTTTTTCGAAACTTCTCTTCCTCATCCTTCTGTGCTGATCCCAGCTTTGTCTCATCTAATGTTTTGTTCAGGGCTTTGACGTTTATGTTACTTTCCGTCTTATTGATTACGGCAATGGTATCTTTATTCCCGCTGTCATTCTGATTCGCCCAATTGGAGTAAGCAAAGAATGCCAATATGGCGACAAAGATGATCGTTGTTGAGATTTTAAATGCCTTTGATTTCAAGTTTTCTTTTAAATGGAATTTATAAATTGCCGCAAATTTTTTCATGTTACTTCACCTTCTCCAGGAAGATTTCGTTCAATGTAGGTTCAAGCATTTTAAAATAGCGAATCGGGATATGGGCCGAGTGCAGCCGGCTAAACAATTCAAACGCTTCTGACTCATCCCGCACCTTAAGCTTTACCTCATTGAGTGTTTTCTCGAATACAATTTTCCACTCCTGGAGCTTGTTTTCAAGCTCCCCATCGTTATGAAGAGTCAGATTTCGGTAGCCATAATTCTGCTTAATTTCACTAAGGTTGCCTTGGATTACCGTCTTACCGTCCTTCATCAGACAGACCTTTTCACAAAATGTTTCAATCTGCTCCATGCGGTGAGAGGATAGGATAACCGTTTTTTTCATTTTAACCTGTTCCTCAATAATGGACGCCAGCATATTGGCATTTACAGGATCCAGGCCGCTGAAGGGCTCATCAAGAATGAGCAGTTCCGGGTCATGAATAAGGGTGGCGATCAGCTGGATTTTCTGCTGATTGCCTTTTGATAAGTCAGAGGCCTTTTTTTCTTTATGCTCCTGGATTTCTAATTTTTCCAGCCAGTAGTCAATTGCCTGATTAGCGCTCTGCCTGTCCATCCCTTCCAGCTCTGCAAAATACCGAAGCTGATCGGATACCTTGCTTTTTTGGTACAAGCCCCTTTCCTCCGGCAAATATCCGATCGAAATCTTTTCTCTGTCCAAGGGAGCTCCCTCCCAATAAATTTCCCCAGCATCCGGTACAAGAAGACCCAATATCATTTTAATCGTGGTCGTCTTGCCTGCTCCATTCCGTCCAAGCAGTCCCAGCACCTGACCCTTGGGCAGATTCACTGTAAACTCGGAAACCGCATGCGTTTTTCCAAATGATTTATCTACATTCTTCAGATTCAGCGACAAAAAATAACCCCCTTATGTACTGCAAAAGTTACCATTCTAGCATATTGGCAAAATACGCCTTTTATTCTCTCATACAAAAATGGAAATATCAAACAGTCCTTGTTTAAAGCTGACTTCACAACACAAAAAACCTGCTCTCCCTTTAAGAGAAAGCAGGATTCTTTTAAACTTCAATTGGTGATCGTGAATTGCTCTTCTTCAGTCGATCCTTTTAATGCTGTGGTTGAAGAAAGGCCCCCTGAAATGGCCTGAGCCACTTCATCAAAGTAGCCTGTACCTACTTCTCGTTGATGGCGGGTAGCCGTATAGCCATCCTTTTCACTGTCAAACTCTTTTTGCTGCAATTCCGAGTAGGCTGCCATTCCCCTAGTTTTATATTCCTTCGCAAGTTCGAACATGCCATGGTTAAGGGTATGAAAGCCTGCTAGAGTAACAAACTGGAACTTGTAGCCCATCGCTGCAACCTGCTGCTGGAAAGTCGCGATTGTTTCATCATCCAGCTTCTTTCTCCAGTTAAAGGAAGGCGAGCAATTGTAAGCGAGCATTTTACCTGGAAAACGTTCATGGATCGCATCTGCAAACTTTTGTGCCTCTTCAAGGTTCGGTTCCGATGTCTCGCACCAGATCAGGTCTGCGTATGGAGCATAGGCAAGTCCCCTGGCAATGGCTTGATCAATTCCGGCACTTGTTCTGTAAAATCCTTCCGCTGTACGGTCACCCGTTAAAAACGGATGGTCATACGCATCAACATCACTTGTAATCAGGTTCGCCGCATTGGCATCTGTCCGTGCGATGAGGATCGTATCCACACCCATCACATCTGCGGCAAGTCTTGCAGAAATCAGGTGGCGCACAGCCTGCTGTGTCGGGAGCAGCACCTTTCCTCCAAGATGGCCGCATTTTTTCTCAGAGGACAACTGATCTTCAAAATGCACACCGGAAGCTCCCGCCTCAATCATCGCCTTCATCATTTCAAAAACGTTAAGCGCACCGCCAAATCCGGCCTCCGCATCTGCAACAATAGGTACAAACCAGTCGGTGTCCGTTTTCCCCTCGGAGAATTCAATTTGGTCGGCCCGCTGCAATGCCTGGTTGATCTTTTTCACGACATTAGGCACACTGTTTGCCGGATACAGGCTTTGATCCGGGTACATGTGACCCGAAAGGTTGGCATCTGCCGCTACCTGCCAGCCGCTTAAGTAAATCGCTTTCAGTCCTGCCTTTACTTGCTGAACGGCCTGATTCCCTGTTAATGCTCCCAGCGCATGAACATAGTTCTCTTCCTGCAGTGATTTCCAAAGCCTCGCAGCCCCTCTTTTTGCAAGAGTATGCTCAATTTGAACCGAACCTCTTAATCTGGCAACGTCTTCTGCCGTATACGTTCTTTCTATTCCTTCCCACCGCTTGTCGTTCCAGTTCTCCTTGATTTGTTCAGCCGTTTCTTTTTGATTCATCATTTTTCACTCCTTATTTAATATAGCGATCATGTACCTCACAAACGTTCCATTAGCTCTTTAATCAATGATTCCGTTTCCGTTGCAACGTTTGCAGCATACGCATCCGTCACCCTGGCAATCCGGGCAATTCCCGTTCCTGTGCTTCCCTGAACCATTGCATTCCGTGCAAGTTTCCTCACCATGCCCCTGACATCCTTTACAATCCATTTAACTTCCTCCTCTTCGTGTTTTTATTCTGTTATAAAACAGTTTATTATCTTGTAAAATAATATATAACACAATGACAAGGATGTGCAACATCTTTTTATAACAAAATAAAAAATAGGCCATCTGTTCTATAACAGGTGGCCTTTTGTGACAATCTTACTGTTTTTTCTTTTAAAAGTCGTTCGGATTGGGTCCGTTTCGATGATTCGTATTCAATCTGTCGATCTGTTCCATATCTTCTCTGCTTAATTCAAAGTCAAAGATATCGCTGTTTTGATAGATTCTTTCCTTATTTACCGACTTTGGTATGGTGACGACACCATTTTGGAGATCCCAACGGAGAATGACCTGTGCGACTGTCTTTTCATATTTTTTTGCCAGCTCTACTAATACAGGCTCATCAAAGAGTTCTCCCTTTAACAAGGGCCGCCATGCTTCAAGCTGAATATTTTTGCCCTTGCAATAAGACAGCAATTCTTTTTGGGTCAGACGGGGATGGAACTCCACCTGATTGACCATTGGCACAATTTCACAGTCACCGAGCAAGTCTTCCAGATGGTGGATTTCGAAATTGCAAACACCGATGGCCTTAACCTTCCCCTCTTTATAGAGATGTTCCAACGCTCGCCAAGTGTCTTTGTACTTGCCAGAAACGGGCCAATGGACCAGGAAAAGATCCACATAATCGAGGGCGAGCTTCTTTCTGCTTTCTTCAAAAGACTGCAGTGTGGTTTCGTAACCCTGCTCCGTATTCCACACTTTTGTGGTAATAAAAAGTTCTTCCCTTGGAACACCCGACTCCATGAGGGCCTGTCCCACACCTTCTTCATTTTTGTAAAACGAAGCTGTGTCAATGCTTCTGTATCCCGCTTCGAGCGCATATTGAATGGCGTTAATGACCTCCTGGCCATCCTCCGCTTTATAGACGCCTAGCCCCAGCCATGGCATGCGAACACCGTTATGCAGCACGGTTGTATCTGAAATGCTTTTTATCATCTGTAACGCCTCCTTGAGATTATCGTACCACTCCACATGTTAAAAAGAAAAACCTCCCGTTTGTTCGAGAGGTTTTTCCGCCAGAAGTCGGAATAATAAAACAGGTTCAATTAGCAGCAGATTTTGGTTCAATTATTCGAAATTCGGTTCAATTCATCCAATCATCCAGAAAAAACAGACCTTAAACAGAAGCAATCTCCTTCGCTTTGTTCACTTCAAATTCCTGCTTGATGCCGAAGAGCACTTCTTCGTCTGTCAGAAGCTTCAATGCGGTTAATGCCAGTGCCTTGGCTCCGAGAATGAGCGCATGGTCTCCTGCCGGTGAAATGGCCGCCTCACGGAACTCATCGGTATGTCCTACCAGGCTCTCCGGGCCAATCTGCAGATAAGGATGAATGGTTGGAACCACCTGGCTGATATTGCCGGCATCAGTGGATCCCAAACCGCTTCGATGCGAACTGTCAACTTCAGCACCAAGGCTTTCGAGTTGTTCTTGAAATACTTTATCAAAGGAACGGTTCAATAAAAGGTTATCGACCTTGTTTTGAAAGGCGATCACATTCAACGTTGCGCCTGTGGCCAGAGCTGCACCTTCAGCAATCCCTTTTACCTTTTTCGTCACCTCATCCAGCTTGGCGCGTGTGGCGGCACGAATGTAAAAACGTGCTTTGGCGTATTCCGGAACGATGTTCGGTGCATCTCCTCCATGAGTGATGATCCCATGAATTTTCACATCATCCGGTACATGCTGCCTGAGAGCGTTGATTCCGACAAACAGCTGAATGACGGCGTCAAGCGCGTTGATGCCTTTTTCCGGTGCCGCTGCCGCATGAGCAGGTTTACCGATATACTCAAAATCGAGCGGATCAACCGCGAGGGATGTTCCCGTTACACGGTTGGCGTTACCCGGGTGAAACATCAGGGCCGCATCTGTGCCATCAAGCAGTCCGTGTTTAACAAAACTGCCTTTTGCACTTCCGTTCTCCCCGCCTTCTTCAGCCGGTGTACCAAACACTTTGACTTCACCGCCAATTTCATGAATCACGGACCCAAGAGCAATCGCCGCAGCCGTACTTGAGGTTCCGATGATGTTATGACCGCAGGCATGCCCAAGCCCCGGGAGCGCATCGTATTCAGCCAGAAACGAAATCGTTGGGCCATCCAGTGCTGATTTCTTGCTGGCAACAAACGATGTTTCATGGCCAGCTACACCACGTTCTACCTTGAACCCCTCTCGTTCAAGCAATGAGGTCAGTAGCCTGGACGCTAAAATTTCCTCATTTCCGATTTCTGGATTTTCATGGATCTCATGTGAGGTCTCAATGTATGTTGCTGCATTTTCCTCTACATTCACAGTGATAAGCTCTTGAATTTCCTCTACAGTACGGCTGATGACAGTCATTTTCTCAGATCCTTTCTCTCTCTTTTATTCTCCTATTTCACTTAATGGGACGAACGTTGGAATGGTTGCGCCCTTATAGATGTCATTGATTTTCTTGGCAGTAGCCTTGGATTGGTAAATCTTCGCGATTTTCTTTAGCGTCTTATTGTTCTTATCCTCTGTTCGGACCGCAATAATGTTGATGTAAGGCTTGGCGGTCTTGCTCTCCAGATAAATAGCATCCTTCTTTGGATTCATTCCTGCGTCCACTGCCACCCCATTATTGATGATGGAAGCTGCCACATCCGGAAGCACGCGCGGTGTTTGTCCGGCAACCACAGGCTTAAGCTTTAAATGCTTCTTGTTCTCGATAACTTTTTTCAAATCTCCATTGCCGTCAAAATTATTTTCCAGCTTGATGAGACCGGCGCTTTGCAGCAAGAGAAGTCCGCGGCCCATATTTGTCGCTTCATTCGGGAGGGCAATGGTTGCTCCATCCGGTATATCCTTGATGTCTTTGTATTTTTCAGAGTAAACGCCCATCGGCGCGATTACGGTTGTGGCAATCGGTGCTAAATCCAATTTATGTTCCTTTTTAAAGGAATTAAAGTAAGAAATGGTCTGGAACGAGTTTGCGTCAATATCTCCGTCCGCCAGTGCCTGGTTGGGACGAACATAATCAGAAAACTCCACAATTTCAAGATCGATTCCTTCCTTTTTAGCCTTTTCCGCAATGTATTTCCAGACATCACTGTCCGATCCACTAATGCCCATTTTTACTTTTTCCTCTTTGCTTCCCCCGCTGCATCCGCTTAAGAAAGCCGACAACAGCACCCCGATAACTAAAACGATAAGTGAATATTTTTTCATGATGTATCTCTCCCTTTTCTTTCGCTATCTTCTTCTTAATTTTCTTGAAATCACATTTCCTGAGCTTTGTAATCCTTGCACCAGGATAATGAGCAGAACCACCGTTACGATCATAACGTCCGTATCAAACCGCTGGTATCCGTAAGCAATAGCCAAATCACCAAGGCCTCCGCCTCCGACTGCACCAGCCATGGCAGATGCACCGACCAAACCGATGGTCGCGGTGGTCAATGACAGGATCAATGAACTGAAAGCTTCCGGGAGCAGGATGCGGAAAATGGTTTGCCAAGGCGTTGCACCCATGGCTTCTGCAGCCTCCACAATTCCCGGATCAATTTCCAGCAAGCTGTTTTCCACCAGCCGGGCAATATAAGGCCCTGCGTATACAATCAACGGAACGATCGCCGCCGCTGTCCCGATGGATGTTCCTACAACTAAACGTGTAAACGGAATGATGGCTACCATGAGAATGATAAACGGTATGGAACGGAGAACGTTCACAATGGCATTCAGCACATTAAACACAGGTAAATTTTCAAGAATGTGGCCTTTTCTCGTTACGACGAGAATAATACCGATCAGGATGCCGATCACTGCCGATGCCAATAATGAAACACCGACCATGATCAATGTATCACCGGTCGCATCCAGGATGTCGACCCAGAATGTACTCCAATCAACTGGCATGTTCAATAACCTCCCTTACTTCCACATCACCCTGTCCTGCAAAAAAGACGGCCCTGCGGATTTCCAGTTCGTCCCCAATCAGCTGAACTACGAGATTTCCAAATGGAACATCCTGCAGTTCGGTAACATGTCCGTACAGCACGCTGACATCGACATCAAACTTTTTTGCAATTTGAGATAAAAGCGGCTGTCCTGTTGAAGCTCCTGTAAAAACAATGCGGAACACCTGATGATTTTTGTCCTGGTTCCTCAAGATGTTTTTCAGCGAATCAGGAAGTTCATCCTGAAGGACGGAGCTTACAAATCGACGTGCGGTTTCTGTTTTCGGCCGGGAAAAGACTTCAAAAACACTGCCCTTCTCGATCACTTTACCTTTCTCCATCACCGCGACCGAGCTGCAAATCTCACGGATCACATTCATTTCATGGGTGATGATCAGAATAGTGATGTGATATTCCTTATTGATTCTTTTTAATAGCTCGAGGATGCTTGATGTGGTCTGCGGGTCAAGCGCCGAGGTGGCCTCATCACAGAGCAGAACCTCCGGATCCGTAGACAGCGCCCGTGCAATGCCCACCCGCTGCTTTTGACCGCCTGACAGCTGATCCGGGTATTTATGTCCATGTTCGGAAAGTCCGACAAACTCAAGCAGATTGTTTACTTTTTCTTTAATGGCACTCTTCTTTTCTCCCTGGAGGTAAAGAGGCGTTGCTATGTTATCAAACACCGTTTTCGCATTCAGCAGATTGAAATGCTGAAAAATCATACCAATGTTTTTCCGTTTTTTCCGGAGCTCTTTCGGTGAAAGATCAGCCATGTTCTCTCCGTCCACCAGCACCCGTCCGGAGGAAGGCTTCTCAAGCAAGTTGACACACCGCAGCAGCGAGCTTTTCCCTGCACCGCTGTACCCAACCACTCCATAAATCTCTCCTTTATCTATTTCAAAGCTCACATTGTTAAGTGCTTTGACCTGGTTTTTGCCGCTCTCATAAATCTTGGTAACTTCCTCAAATCGAATCAATCGTGTGTTCCCCCTTCAAACTGCTCCAACAAAAAAACCTCTTCTTGTGAACACAAGAAGAGGCCAGCTAATAATGATTAAAGCTTCTCTTCTTATCTCCCAAGCTAACTGCTTGACGGAATTGGCACAGTATTTCCGTTTGCCGGAAACCCGCTGCCGAGGCTTCAAAGGGCCAGTCCCTCCACCTCTCTGGATAAGAAAACCATTCAGTTTTTTTTGCAATAAAAAATTCTCTTCCAAGACAAGAAGAGAATGTTAATTCCATAATAGAAATTTGCTCTTCTTATCTTCCAGGTTCTTTAGGGAACCTGGTGGAATTGGCACAGTATTTTTTCAAAAAACGAAAAACCCGCTGCCGAGGTTTCAAAGGGCCATGTCCCTCCACCTCTCTGGATAAGAAATACGTCATATTTACTTGATGTGCTCTATCATATACCAGGGATTTCAATTTGTCAAATATTTTTCCGAGCTATCCGCTTGGAATTGTTAGTATGTATTGCCCTATTCTAAAGCTTTACGGCATCCTTTTCAAGGAAAACCATTACACTTCCCTGCTCCACTTTCTGAACATAACGTTCCGCCGTTCGTTCGGACAAATCAAGGGACATTAAGAGCTCTTTTAAGTCTTCCTCTGAATCCTCCGAAAACATGGAAGCAAACGGCCCTGCGGCGAGGAGCGGCCCAATACCAGGAACGCCAAGACCCGGAACAGCAATGGCTCCGCCAATACCGGAAAGAAACCCGGCAATTGTCCCATAGGCTGCTTCGTTCACATCTTCATCCAAATGTTCTTCTGAAACGTTGGTCTTGTCAGCCACCCGATCCATCGTTCCATCGTCTTTAGCCAGGATGGATATGTCTTTGGCGTTGTACCCCTGGTCAACCAATCCTTGAATGCGATCAATCGCTTCGCTTTCTGAATCATATACCCCGATTACCATTTTACTCATTGCTTATCCTCCTTTATCCGTATGGCTCTCTTATTAGTAATTACCCTAACCCCACTTCACTAAACAATCACAAAAAACTCCTTATCGGAGTTTTTTTGTTGACGGGTTCAGGACAGACCAGCCCGTTCAAAAATATGTTCTTTTTGATCAGCCTCGTACCTGCTGTCCCCAAGGACCAGTCCCTGAATCAGTGTATCCGCATCCTCATAGGGACTTTCGCTTCCGTTATAGATGGAAAGCGGCACAAAATATCCGTCTTCAATCGCTTGTTTTACCGTGTCGTATAACGGTTCAATTCCGCCTGACGATTTCCAGGATACATATTTGACTACCCTTTTCCCAAGCTGCTCAGTGATGCTGTCCTTCAAAAGCAGAGCCGCCGTCGAACCATTGACCCTGTAATTCAAATCAAACGCGATCTTTCTTCCATCCGGCGTAACAGCAATATCAAAACCGGCAATTCCCCTGTAGCCTCTTTTACAGCCCTCTTCCATAATTCGCCTGCCGATTTTAATGACTTCGCTATCGGGTTCAGAATCTTCGTCCACCCAGTTTCCTTTATATTTTGCGTTTTCATCAATATTTTGAACAGTACTGCCAAGGTAAATCAACTTCTCATCAAATGTACAAGCAAACTGAACACAGTAATTGTGTTCAATTTCCAAATACTCTTCGATTACGATGCCTTCACAGGTTTCAAAAAACTTCTCAGCCTTTTGGATATCTTCATCAGTTTTGCAGATAAACACATCAAAGCCTGCTGCATTTGCTTCATTCGTCGCTGCTTTAACAACACATGGAAGCGAAAAAGCTTCGAGATGTTCATGAAGCTTTGCAGCTGTGGTACTCACACGCTTTGGTGCATGCCCTTCCGGCACCAGCTCTTCAAGATTTGCTTTATTATTCAAATACTGAACCAGCTTCGGGTCGATCCAGTAGTTTAGAGCTGACATTTCTTCTTCAGGATGAATATGCTGAACCACCATCCGTTTCCGTTCGTCCTCAAGCCGTTTGAACAAATTGCGGTAATCTTCTTCAGTGGAGTAATAATGCATGGGAAACCGAAGCTGCAGTCCGGCCCTCTCATATAGATCTATCGCCTGCCTGGTTGTTACGGACCGGCTGCAAATAACCGGCATTTCTCCCATTACAGCAAACTGGCTGCCAGTTAATAAATCAAGCTTGACTGGACAATCCGGGATCCATTTATTATGGGCAAACGATGGCCTGGGGTTAAAAATCAAGTCAGGCCCATAAATTTCTGAAAAGGTGTAACGCGGAACAATGATGGGTTTACTTTTCTGCATGCATTTGTACCTCCTGATCATGCCTCAATTACATGTTCAATACCTTTTTTTTCATACCCTTAAACTCCATTAAGCTTGCGATTTAATCAGCAAGCAAAAATCAGCTTACTGTACTTTAACACAAAAAACCCCCTCCTCGGGATTTTTTGCCGAAACAGGGGGTTTTCTTTCTTTTATTTGGTTACATTATCCGAAAAGAGGAGCAAACATCATGGTCACAAACATTAACGTTAAATACATAATTGAAAACTTGAACATTTTCCCGGACCAGACCAGTTCGCTTTCTTTTTCTCTAAATTTAAAGGATTGAATGGCACGGAACAGGAAGACTGCTCCCAAAATGCCTGCCACAATCAAATACCAGATGCCCAGAACATTAAAGAAATACAGAAGCAACGAAGCTGCAACAGCAAACACGGTATAGATTAAAATATGTACCTTTGTTTGCTTAAAGCCTACCTTGTTTGGCAGCATAGGCACGTTGACACTCTTATACTCTTCGGCACGCTTCATCGCAAGAGCAAAGAAATGAGGCGGTTGCCATGCAAACATGAAAACAAACAGAAGCAATGCAATCAAATCAAATTCTCCGGTTACAGCCGTATAGCCGATAATCGGCGGAGTAGCGCCTGAAATACAGCCAATTTCCGTGTTCACAACGGTTACCCGCTTGGACATTGTATACACAAAACCGTAAAATACAAATCCTGTAAAGCCAATCAGTGCAGCTATTGGATTAACCATCAGGCCAAGAATTAATTCGCCAATCACGATCATTACAATGGAAAGCAAAATGGCATTCCGTTTTGGAATTCTTCCATTGGTAATCGGGCGGTTTTTTGTCCGTTCCATGTGCTTATCGATATCCGCATCGTAAACATTGTTAACAATGGCAGATGATCCGATAACAAAAACAGTTCCGAGAACGGTCCAAAAGAACAACTCCCATAAACTGAGGCTAGATGACAAGTTTCTCGCACCGATACAAAAGCCGGCTATGGTTCCCAACAAATTTGAAGTGATAATACCAGGCTTTGTAATTTGTATATAGTCTTTAAAAATGCTTGGAGCAGCATTTTCACCCATTAAGATCACCATCTTTTCATATCTATCATTAGTATGACTCTATTTTAACAGAACTAATACATGTTTGTGATAAATGTCACATTAAGTTCTTACAGTGTTCAGAAAACGTTCAAATTATGCCGGTAAAAGCATAAAAAAAGACAGCACCGCGCTGCCAGTATTGTTTTTATCTAGTGGCGGCCCCGGCAGGAATCGAACCTGCGACGCACGGTTTAGGAAACCGACGCTCTATCCACTGAGCTACGGAGCCAATATGCTGTTCTTGGTGTAACTACGCACTCGTAATCTTCTTTACCTGATAATTCTACAAGAGGAAATGAATAGAGTCAAGCAACTAAGATTCATTTGTTTACCGTGTTGTGCCATTGATTATTTCGGCAGCTTTCTCTACTCTAGACATATGTGATTACAGAAAAATGAAGACAAAGGATGAAATGAATGGACATGACATTGACAGAATTAAAAAAACACCCCGTATTTCATTATTTCGCAGAACTTTCTTCCATCCCCCGGGGCTCAGGTAATGAAAAAGGAGTCAGCGATTATCTTCTGGATTTTGCAACGAAACGAAATCTTGATGTGATTCAGGATGAAGCCCTCAACATAATCATTAAAAAAGAAGCCACAGAAGGTTATGAGCATGTTCCGGCCATTATTCTTCAAGGTCACATGGATATGGTCTGTGAAAAGAACAAAGGAACCGTCCATAACTTTGACACAGACCCGCTTGAATTGCAGATCAAAGGGGACATGCTGTATGCGAACGGCACTACCCTTGGAGCGGACAACGGCATTGCTGTTGCCTATGCGCTTGCCCTCCTTGATGCCAGTGATATTTCTCATCCCCCTCTCGAGGTGGTTATTACTACAGAAGAAGAGACAACAATGAAAGGAGCTCTGGAAGTAAGCCCTGAACATTTTTCAGGGGAGATCTTCATTAACCTGGATTCTGAAGAAGAAGGCAAGCTTCTGGTCAGCAGCGCAGGCGGCATCACAGCTGCTCAAGGTTTGCCCATTCAGCGGGATTCTCTGCCGGAGCACACAAACGTTTTCCATGTTCAGATTGGCGGTCTTTTTGGCGGCCATTCCGGCATGTCCATACATAAGAGCAGGGGAAACGCCAATAAACTTCTCGGCCGGCTTCTGAATGGCCTTTCTGAAGAGTTCGATTTCAACTTGTCTTCCATTTCCGGCGGATTAAAATCCAATGCAATTCCTCGTGAAGCAGAGGCTGTTATTCATGTGCCGGCAGCGCATGCCACACGGGTTCCGGAGGTGGCAGCCGCGTGGGAAGTCACTTTCAAAAAGGAACTAAGAACATCGGATCCTAAAGTTAAAATAACAGTAGAGAAAGTTGACGACCTGCCGGAAAGGGTTTACTCAGATGAAACCACCCGATGTGTCATCCATTCGCTCATGCTGATTCCAAACGGAGTACAATCCATGAGCCAGGAGATTGCGGAACTTACCGAAAGCTCCACCAATCTTGGTGTGGTATCAAGCACCGCATCAACCATCACATTTATCAGCGAAATCCGAAGCTCAGTAAAAAGCTTAAAAGAGCAGATTCTGAAGCAAAACGAGGTCATAGCCCGGGTGACAGGTTCCTCTTTCACGACTCAGGCGGATTATCCCGAATGGCCGTATCGCAAGGATTCAAAGGTTCAGAAGCTTTTTGAAGAAGTGTATGAAGAACGTTACGGAAAACGCCCAGAAATTGTAGCAATCCACGCCGGGCTGGAATGCGGGATTTTTGCCGAAAAACTGCCGCATATTGACGCTATTTCCCTGGGTCCCGATATGTTTGATGTTCATACACCAGAAGAACATCTCAGCATTCCTTCAACTATTCGTACTTGGGAATATCTTGTTTCTGCACTCATAGAAATGAAAGCTTATTACAACTGATAAACATAGAAAAGAGCCAACCGGTATCATTACCGGCGGCTCTTTTCTATGCTATCCAATTCTTAAAAATCAAAATTGTCAGGGAGGTTCAAAATTAAAAACCTAGGAATTTTCCCGGATACGGTGGGCCTTGACGGATTTCGGAATGGTTACCACTCCGTTTTGAAGATCCCACCGAAGAATAAACCTGCGCCACAGACTTGCCTGGTTTTCTGCAATTTCAGCAAGAACTGGATGGTTCAAGAATTCCCCTTGCATCAAAGGACTCCAGGCTTCCATCTGAATGCAGCTTTCCTTTCAGAACGCTAGAAGCTCTATTTGCGCAAGCCCCGGATGGTACTCCACCTGGTTGACCATAGGTACAATCTCACATCCTACGCCTTCTTCATTACCGTAGACCGCTGCTGTATCAATGCTCTTGTATACTTTGCTAAGGGCGGATTTTATTGATTGGCAGACTTCATCCATTATTCTATCTTATGTACTCCCAAGCCAAAACAGGGTTTTAACAATGTATCCCTCCCAGGTTTTAAGCATATCAACATTTTACCTTTAATAATGGTCGCAGCAAAACATATACATTTGCCCGGATCCCTTTTTTGAAAAAGGCAAAAAACCATAGGTTATAGCCAATCTAGTTGCTTACTGATGGAGTCTGGAATTACGTTTTTGAAAACATTTACAATTTCATGCAGGGATGTTGCTTTTTTTATGGAATGTATATATGCAAATAGAAGTATGTTACGCGGAGGTGTTTTGATGAAAAATAATGTCATTAACTTCCCCAGGCAAGTAAACCCGGGTGCTTTTCTCGAAAGCGAGATGGACCTGGTCACCGAAATCCGGGGACTGCTCAGCGAATTCAGGAATGATCACCCGGTCTTGATCAAACGGGCTATCCTGACGCGGGTTGACCTTTTAACCCAGCAGCTTGTCAGTTTGTCTTAACAGCAATTTCTTTGATATTCGTTCAACAGGCCATCCAGCTCCTGGCTGCATTGAACCGTCTCGTGATTCGTAAACCCTCTGAGAAAAGCCAGCCTGATCAGCTCTTCCTTCTTTGCTCCAATTGATTCCAACAGTCCTTTTAAGCGATATTCTGTAGTACTCACGCACAAGCTCTCCTTTTCTATCAATTCCAACATCATCATTCGATACACAGAGATATTATCTATAAAAACCAAGCATTTGAGAAGGGATTCAACAAAAGAAGTGATAAAGTTACAAAACTATACAAAGTTTCACGCCAACTCTTTTTTATTCTCTGGTTTTTTGGGCCATACTGATAAAAAAGATAGGAGAATCTTCGTGAAATACGTCAAATACATCGTTTTGTCGCTTGGATTCCTTTTTCTTGGCGTCATCTGGTACTTTGAGCTTTCAAGCTGGTTTAAATAATCAAAAAAAAAGAGGCAGTTCCATTGGGAAGCTGCCTCTTTTTTGTTTTTAGTTTTTAGAATTGGATGATACCAATTTTGTAAGGTCCATCAGTTGATCGATCAACGAATTCACACGAAGTGTTGCGAGTTCTTCTGTAAGCTCGCGTTCGTCATTAAAATGAATAGGATCAGCGACAAACTGGTCAGCGATGACCAACGAATAGAGTCCTCTCATAACAGTACGCAAGTTATTCAGTGCGTTGATACCGCCTTTTCCTCCGCCGGCAGCCGCAGTAATCACCACAGGTTTGTTTTTAAATTGATTGCCTGTGAGGAAGTCAAGCGCATTCTTCAGCGCCCCGCTCATGCCGTTGTGGTATTCCGGTGTACAAATGAAGAAGCCCTGTGCTTCATCCGCCGCCTGGATCAACTTCTGAACCGCTTCGTTTTCCTGTTCCGCTGTATCACCTGTATACAATGGAAGACGATCCTTGCCAGCGTCGAAAAACGTCACTTCCACCCCTTTTTCCTGCAAAACGTTTGCTGCATATTCAGCTATTCCTCTTGTTCGTGATTCAGCCGTCGGGCTGCCGTTCATGACTAAAATTTTCATTCAGCTTTCCCTGCCTTTGCGCTCATATTATCGTACCCATTCCATTATACTTAAAATTTACATTAGGTTAAATATTCTGCATCATTGTGTTTCGGTTGGAAAAACATCCGACCCGCACCGTTTAGTAGGCGTTGGCATACACTACAATGTCGTGAAGGCCATTTACAGAAGAGGTGAATCGAACGTGATGCCTTATCCATATCCACCTTACCCCGGTCCCATGCCCTTTCCAGCAGCGCCTGGTGGAATGCCTGGCGCAATGCCTGGTGGAATGACAGGGGCTATGCCTGGAGGAATGACAGGAGCCAGTGCAGGATACCCGGGGATGCCCGGAGGAAGTTACTACACACCATACAACAATCCCTTAAAATTATCTACCATGACGTCAGTCGAATGGTTTGTTCAGCGGGGGTTGGCCGAGGCGCCAAAAACCTCCTATGAACATGCTTTGCGGGAGACGGCTGCCATGGCTTATTTGTATGGGATGGGCTATCCGCAGCAAGCAGCCTACAAGCTTGTAGAATCTTGGGAACTGGGTGAAAAATTTTACCCTGGAGAAAGATGACGGACTGGAGATTACAATGATATATTCTTCTTTTGTCATTTTTCCAATCTTCTTGTCAGCAACTACAAAACGGAAGCGAAGGTCTGCAGACCTTCGCTTCCGTTTTTTCTAAGTATCTCATTGCAAAAATGAGGTGGCTTTATAATTGACGGCAATTCCACTGCCGCCTGCTTTACCAGAATCTACTACTTTAAGATAATAATTACCGGAATCCTCGAGATTATAAACCTTTTGGTAACCTACTCCGTTACTACTTACCCATGCCGTCTGTCCAACTTTTTCATCCATGAAGAATAAGTGCTTTTTCCAAAGCTCCAGCTTGATTTTTCCGCTACCCGAAGTCTTTTTAATGGAAATGGTAGCATAGGAGCCATCAAATGCAGCAGAAGATGATGTTTTATCGCCGCCAGATGATTTCAAGCTGATGGAATCGGCTGCATACGCCGTACAAGTGACCAGCAAAAAGACTGCAGTTAAGATGAAAATTTTTGCTTTCATATAAATCACCTCATCCGTATATTATTTCAACATAATATAACATACGGATGAGGCGAACTTAGCTGATGTCATGATGCTGTAATAAAACGTAATCGTTTTGTACTATTTCACTGCTTTTTTTCATTAAAATATTGGACCCCATAGGCAGAACCTTCGGA
Source organism: Fictibacillus sp. S7 (assembly GCF_004127935.1). Classification (NCBI taxonomy): domain Bacteria; kingdom Bacillati; phylum Bacillota; class Bacilli; order Caryophanales; family Fictibacillaceae; genus Fictibacillus; species Fictibacillus sp. S7. The sequence goes on from NZ_QJKL01000001.1 coordinate 2,107,070, forward strand.
AACCATTTTTGAATCTTCATAGTCACTGGGATCCGGATGGCCGCCTTTATCAACAGGCAACACTTTTGTTTTACTGGAATAGTCAGGCCTTATTTTTCTTTTGATGCTATTGAATGCTAATTTCGTGCGGATTCTGTTCGGCTTGGCTGATAACCAAACCGCTGCTGCAGAGGTGCCCAGCCCAACTAGGATCCATGGTTTCATACTGGCTGTTTGTTTCATTGTTATAACCTCCTTACGCTTCTATACCCAGTTCGATCTTCGGTTAACCCGTAAAATACATTTCATTTTTTTTACATAAAACAACTGATCCCGGTATGATATGCCAATGTTTTCCGCATATTAAAGCCAAGAAGGCAAAAAGGAGGCAACACACGTGAAGTCCATCTTTTTTAATCTGCTTCTTTTCCTCATCCTGCTGATTACTGCGGGTTCACCCATACATGCCACACCGCTCGACCCACAGACAGAAAACATTGATAGTAAAAGCGGATCATCCATTTTCGTAATCGATCAGCGGAAAATGGATGTGACGGGGGACAAACGGCCCGATACTGTTACGCTAATGGGTGAGAAGGAAAAGCAGGAAAATATATATTCGGAAAATCTTTTCCTGATCTTTCAAGACGGGGCTACCCGCCGTTTTACCACTTTAAATTTAAACGATGGAGGATATCACCCAAACATTCAATTCTTTGATTTTAATGGCGACCGTATTCCGGAAACCTATATTTCAGCTGAAACCGGCGGAAGGGGTGGTACTTCTGTCTTTCATCTGGTTTCATCAAAGAACAATCATGTAGTGGAAATTCCGGTTCCTTCTTCACTCGGGATCAGCGGGCGGTTTACGGACGGTTATTACGCTACCATTTTGGTTAAAAACACCGGTAAAATTACGTCCATCAATCTGGCTGAACGAAGACAAAAATATGAAACGTCCGAGGTGTATAAAAACGGAACGCTCATTAAACCGATTAAAGTCTCGGCGAATAAATTCAGTATGCTGACCCCTGTGGATGTAAACGGAGACGGTGTATTTGAACTGCGGGGCGTCCAGCGCATATCTGGAATTGCCAATGGCGATTCTGTAGCCTTTGCCGACTCGATCTGGAAATATAAATTTATGCAATGGGAACTTGTCAGCAGCAGTGTCCACAAAGCGAATTAAAAAAGCAGTCCAGGGCCAAGACCCTGACTGCTCTTTTTTATACTCTTGGGGTTTGATGGATCAATTTTTGGAGCTGTTCCCCTGCATTTTCATTGCAGAGCCCCCCATGATAACAAACAACCTGTTCCACATGATAAGCGGCGTAGTGCTGGATGGATTTCTCGGCCTCTTCCAAGTCGAGCGCCGTTTCCTTGTGGGGCCCGTACAATACACCATTCATGCTGTACATTGAATCTCCTGCAACCAACACGTTACTTTTTTTCAAATAGAGGCTGATATGGCCAGGTGAATGCCCCGGGGTAAAAATAACAGATATGCCTCTTGCCAATTCAAGTTCCTCTCCGCCTTTTAACGGAATATGCACCTTGGAAGCTGGTGCCGGAACTTCATAGAACGCTTTTGCCATCTCGGGAAGAGCCTCAAATTCTTCATCAGTCAGCCGGCTGCGATCGGTTTTTATTAAAGGCTTATCGCCTTCAATAAAGGGCTGTTCGGTCTCATGTGCGTATACAATAAGAGATTGTCCAAGTGCTTCCTGCAGTTCCGGGAGGCTGCCGATATGGTCAATATCCTGATGCGTCAGAATAACATGCGTGAGATTTTGGAAGTGAACGCCTGCTGTTTCCATTTCATTCCGTAGGTTCTGCAGTTGGCCGGGCACACCTGTGTCGATCAAAACGGCTGACTTCTCGTCCCATACAAGGACGGGATGAATCAACATTCCGTTCACATTCACATCGAGCATGGCTGCACCATTTGCGAGTTTTCTCATACATTTTCCCTCCTGCTCTTTCCTTTTTAACTTCATGCCTGAAGTACATATTCTCTTTTGGATGCTTTATTCCTTGAATCCGCTTGAACCTTTTTGAAAAGGGTACTACTTAGACATGCTCAGCCATCTGAAAAGAGACTAATGATGAAATCAGATACGATACGTTTAATTGCCAGCGCGGCAGGACTCCCTTTTTAATTTAGCCTGGATTTTTGCCTGGCATTACGAGCAAGTCGGCTTGTCTCTGCTGATCATGTTTGGTCTGTTGGCCACTTTGCTTCTCCGTTTGGACCCGGCTTTCATTCTCGATTTATATCGGCTGGGTGTCTGTAGCTACAATCGTCAATACGGGCGTGTTCCTGGTTTCTCATAATTGGAACGGTTAGGGCTTCAGCGATGTTACCTGGACCGTTATCATGCTCATCGTTGGAATCGTCTTGCCCTTTTATTTCACCTCAAGAAACAGAGACAATTTCTATTCACTCGTTTTTGTATGGGCGTTCATCGGGATCGCTGTGAAACGGACGGAACTTAAGGATGTTTGCCTTTCTGCCCTGCTGGTCGCAGGCGTACTTGCCGTTCATGTGCTTTACCGCCTTTTCACGAGAAACTTTTCTTATAAACAACGAGCACAATAAATAGTTCCTGAAACGCCAGAAGGCCGGTTCCACGTGTGGAGCCCGCCTTTATTTGGATCGGATGGAAAATCTTTTCGTATTTATGATATTTTTTCGCAGAAATCTTGTATACTTCTTATAGTCTTATAGATCAATGCGTATATGCTGGAGGCCTCCATGGAAAAAACAAAATGTCCCATTCCGGTTTTTATTCCGCTCATTGTCGGCATTATTGCCGTTTCATTTTCTTCTATTTTTGTGAAACTCTCTGATGCCCCTGTGTCTGTACAGGGCATGTACCGGCTGCTGTTTACGATTCTTTTCATGCTTCCATTTACAAAAAATCAATGGAAGAAGGCTAAACTGATTCAGCCAAAACATTGGCTGCTTCTTTTTTTATCCGGAACGTTCCTTGCCCTTCATTTCCTTTTGTGGATGGGCTCCCTCAAGCTGACTACGGTGGCCAGTTCTACCATTATTCTGGCATTGCAGCCGGTGTTTGTTTTAATCGGGGCTTTTTTCTTGTTTAAAGAACGCACATCCTCTGCCTCCCTTATGGGAATGGCGATTGCAATTTGCGGGGCCGCTCTTATTGGATGGGGGGATATCGGGATTTCTGCGGAAAACTTGCTAGGAGACTTACTTTCCCTTTTCGGAACGCTTGCCGTAGCTGTACATATGCTTATCGGACAGCACTTATTGCGTCATATTCCTTCTTTTTTCTACAGTCTTGCCGTGTTTATTTCAGCTGTCCTTGTGTTTGCTTTGTATAACGAGGCAGCCGGCATTCCCATGACTGGATATGGTGGCCACGACTGGCTCATCTTCTGTTTGCTGGCCATTATCCCAACTGTATTCGGGCATGTTCTGTTCAACTGGCTGATGAATTATGTGAGTGCAACCACCATTTCCGTCAATATCCTTGGTGAACCTGTGGGGGCAAGCATCCTGGCTTATTTCATGCTGAATGAAAGCATCTCCCTTTTTCAGGGAGCCGGCGGTTTTCTGGTTTGCACCGGCTTGTACCTTTTCTTAAAAACAAGCAGGGTTCCCGATCACATAAAAGAAGCCTCTGTTCCTCAAAATGTATAGGCAGTAAGTTGATTAAAAGAAACAAAAGAGGTACGTTAATAGAGTTAATAAAAGATCAGAGAAAAGATGGATGATCTCATCAGGGGGGATTCTGAGATTGGAAAATAAAAAAGCGTTGCCAATCTTATTTTTAGTGATGTTTTTAGTAATGGTTGGATTCGGGATCATTATTCCTGTCCTTCCTTTTTTTGCGGAAAAGGTCGGAGCAAGTCCTGCTCAGCTCGGCTTTTTGATGGCTGTATATTCTTTGATGCAACTGTTGTTTGCCCCGGTATGGGGCAGGATTTCCGACCGGATTGGACGAAAGCCGGTTATGCTGATCGGGATTGCAGGATTGGCTGTTTCTTTCTTTTTAATGGCTGTCTCCAGCCAGCTTTGGATGCTTTTTGCGGCCCGCATTGCCGGAGGACTTCTGTCTTCAGCGAATATGCCGACAACGATGGCCTACGTGGCCGATATTACAACCCCTGAAAACCGGGGGAAAGGCATGGGCATCGTCGGTGCTGCCGTTGGCCTTGGGTTCATTTTCGGACCGGCTATTGGCGGTATTTTTTCCGAGTCCAGTCTGAACACTCCCTTTTATCTTGCCGGAGCTTCTTCGCTCATTACGTTCTTTCTGGTTCTTTTTGTATTAAAGGAATCACTTCCGAAAGACATGAGAACAACCGGAAATGTAAAAGGCGCATCCAGGTGGGAAGCGTTCAAGGGCGAGGTTTCGATTCTCTTTGTTCTGCAGCTGTTTATTTCACTTTCTTTATCAGGGCTCGAAGCGACCTTTGCTTATTTCGCCGCAAAGAAAGCGGGACTTGATACGAATCACCTTGGATACATCTTCATGATCATGGGGTTTGCCGGCGCTCTTGTGCAAGGGGGACTTGTTGGCCGTTTAACCAAAAAGTATGGAGAAGGAAAAGTCATTCAGGGGGGAATTGTTCTCTCCGCAGTCGGATTCGGCTTAATTCTTCTTGTCCACAGCTTCACGACTGCTGCTATTTTCCTTTCCATTTTCGGAATTGGCAATGGCGTCATTCGGCCAAGTGTATCGGCCCTTCTGACAAAAACCTCCACCTCGGGGCACGGCAGTGTTACCGGCCTGCTGTCTTCCTTCGATTCACTCGGGCGGATTATCGGTCCCCCCCTTGGAGGCTGGCTGTTTGCCAAAGCCGCAGGGCTGCCTTATATCTCAGGTATCGTGTTATCAATCATTGCCCTGGTTCTTTACCAGGTCTATCGGGCCCGGGCTGAACGTTTTTCAGAAGCAGGTTAAAAAGGCAGTGCACTTGTCGTGCACTGCCTTTTCCCTTGCTATTTGACTTTCACCGTTTCGGAGCGGTAGTTATCTTTTTTCCCCTCAGGTTTATAATGATTTTCGATATTGCCGCTCGCATCTACGGCAAACCATTTCACCGTTGCCGTCTGCTCAAGAACCGGTTTTTCTGCACCTTCACGAATACCGCTGATTTTTATTTTTTTGGATGAGAAAGTCGGCCGCTTGTTATTGGTCGTATAGTAAATCGTTGCGGGTTCAGACGTCGAAAATTCAAGCGTTGCATTTTCCATACTGCGCTTCACGTGGAGCTTGGAAGTTGGCGCTTTTTTGTCATGCTCGTAATCATAGGCAACATCCAGCATTCCGATCAGGCCGTTGGCAAATTCCATTGCCTCTTCATGTCCTTCCTCAAAAGGCGGCTGAAATCCCACGGGCTCCCATTTTCTCTCCTGGGCGTTCCATAAATCGGCGCCCACCTCAAAATCCCATGCATAAATGCGATTGTTATACCACAGGGCATCTGCCGAGTTTCCAGCTGCAGAATACAACACATCCGGTACAGGACCCGTGCGTCCTGGCAAAATGGTCGTTCCGCGATACTCCTTTATTTGCTGCAGAATCCGCTCCGACGCGCTCCAGAAGAAGGCTTCCTGTCCGGCAGTCGGACGCGGCAATGTTTCCCTCCCAAGAGCTTTGTACGCTCCCGGAGGCCACATGAAATAGCCGCCGTAGCTGTGGACATTCATGGCAAACTTCACATTCGGATTTTCATCGGCCAGCCAGATCAAATTTTTGGCTTCGGGTTCTGACTGCTCTGTAGGTCCTCCGTAAACCGAGCTTTGACAATCTGTCGAAGAGCCAAGATACCCATCATACACCGAACCGGTTCCGTGATTGCGGTTCAGGTCGACACCCCATGTATTGCGGAGAGCCGGGTCCGATTTCTCGGGGCCGCAATGATTGGTCATGTTCTTTCGTTGCCAGTTATAATCATAAAAAGAATAGGTGGCTCCATCCGGGTTGACAGAAGGGACGATAAAAATATCAAGGTTATTCAGCAACTTGCGTGTCGCTTTGTCTGTACTGTAGTTTCTGAGCAATCTTTCCGCCGTTTCCACGGATACGAGCGGTGTCACCCACTCACGGGCATGCTCCTGTGAATAAAGGAGAACGCCGGCTTTCGAGCCATCCCGATGTTTTCCGATCCGAATTGCTTTCATTGTATGCGGTTCGCGCGAAATCGACTCCGGCGCTTTTAAGCCATCCGTGAGCTTCAATTTTTCCGTTGAGGCTACAAGACCTTCTCCACTGCTGCCTCTAAAGGAGGTGGCGGTAACGAGACTTCCTGCCTCTGCGTTAATTTTTTGAATCACGTCTTTTGCTTTACTCGAACTTTGTCCGGCGGGATCAGTCGCCAGTTTGACAACAATCGTGTTTTCCTTTGTATCAATGGACAGCGGAAGATTTGCGCCCTCCTGCTTTACTGCCTGGAGGCTGATGCTGTTTCCGCCTTCATGGCCCCACTTTTTCGAGGTAATGACGACAGCCGAAGCGGGATTCGCCTGATCTCCAATTATTGTCTGTGCCTTTCTGCGGTAACCATTGGTCTCATATGGCAGCTCCACAATTTCCGCAATACTGGAAAATTGCTTTGCCAGCTTGTTGATCCGCTGATCGAGCTCGGTTGGGGTCATATAATGGTCTGTAAAATCCGATACATAATGTTTACCTGGAGTTGGTTTTTTGCCACCGATCCAGTCAGTCACTTTTGCTTCCATGATGCCGCCAAGACTGCTCGTAATGTTAACGGTTGAAGGACGGGTGTCCACTGGCAGCAGCATCGAATGATACATATAGACATCCGCGTCCTCTATTCGTTCAAGCGCTGCTGTTCCACCTGATCCAGGTGCCGTATTCTTTCCTTTGTCCCATGTTGCGGTAAGTACGGTTGAGTTGAGAGAGCCTGCATCCGTCTTCGCCTCGACATACAGGAATTTGCCGCCCTGGCTTGTAAAATAGTTGGCTCGTAAAATGGTAACCTTGTCCTTGGCTGCTGCCAGGTCTTTTTCCTGCTGAACCGTAAATTGGCGCTCCTGCCTCAAGGTTTGAATTTCATGCTGGGTGGAAATAACATCCGTCTTGTACCCTCTTAATTGCAAAATTTCCATCTCTTCTTTGGTCAGGATAGCGTCAGCTTCCATTCCCTGGCCTGCATGCTGGTCAAGGTTTTCCGTAAGATCAATTCCATAGCTTAGTAGTTTGTCCAGGTCCGCACGGTTCTTCAGATGGATTTTTACCACCATGGCTTCATTCTTTGCCGTTGTGGAAGGGCTGGCCGCATGGACGGTAGCTAGCTGCAAAGGCAGCAGAATGGCAGCAGCCATCGACACAGCTATGAGCTTTTTCTTTGTCTTTCGACTTTTCAATTTTATCGCCTCCAATAATCGACTGTTATGCAAAATATGTAAGTTAGTTACAGTATAAAGTGAATTGAAGGAATATTTTGTCTTTTATTGTTTGTTGACCATAAAATGATTCCATGTAACTAAATAGCAACCCTGGTCCCATGCTATTAGTCCCTGAAAAAGAAAGCGTTTTATTTTCTTTTCGGCCATAAAACTACTACACTATTACTATGAATGTTAATACGTACATACGGGAGGATGCTATGTCTGTTTACGAATATCATGCGAAGACAATCATGGGCGAGGAAAAATCACTTCAGGAGTATGAAGGTAAGGTATTGGTTATCGTCAATACAGCCAGTAAGTGCGGATTTACTCCGCAATATAAGGAACTTCAGGCGCTTTACGATGAATTCAAAGATCAGGGTCTTGAGATCCTGGGGTTCCCATGCAACCAGTTTGCTGGCCAGGAACCTGGAAATGAAGAGGAAATCCAGGAATTTTGCCAGTTGAATTACGGAGTGACCTTCCCGATGTTTGCCAAGGTGGATGTAAAAGGCGATCATGCACACCCTCTCTTTACCTACTTAACCAGTGAAGCACCCGGGATTTTAGGATCAAAGGCAATTAAATGGAACTTCACCAAATTCCTGGTGAACAAACAAGGAGCAGTCGTATCCCGCCATTCTCCTCAAACCTCACCGAAGGATATGAAAAAAGAAATAGAAGCACTGCTCGCGCAGTAATCTGCACGCACGCTTTTGGTTTCCCCTAAAGTGTGCGTTTTTCATTGCACGGTAATTAGGCTTGCCAACAAGGCAAACGTCCAGACCGAGTGATGCCTCCTACATATACTGTATCGAGAATGTTGGAATTGGATATTAAAGGAGGAATTTTAAATGTATGCAAACTCACCGATTAATGCACCAATTAACGCTCCGTTAAACGTACCTGTGTCAACGGCTTCTTATGGGTATGGTTATGGCGGCGGATGCGGCGGTTACGGCGGTTACGGTTATGGCGGCGGAAGAGGATTTGCGATCATCATCGTATTGTTCATCCTCTTGATCATCATCGGCTGTTCATGCTGGTCCGGTCACGGCCACGGCGGCTGTGAAAGCAGCAGCAGCTGCTAATCGTTCAAGCAGCAAAAAAGATCCAGGCGGTTGTCCGCCTGGATCTTTTTATTTTTTTATAATAGAACTTCCTCAGCAACCTCGCTTGCAGCCGAGAGTCTCACAGGATAAATGCTGGTGAAATGCAATGTGCTTACAGGCAAATCTCCAGCGTACAGGAACGCGATGAGAGAGGAATCCGGCAGGGAAACCGTATCAAGTACTGCTCCTTGAAGCTGCAGTGCAGAAATTGTATCTCCCGAAATGTGTTCTTTTTCACCAAACAAAAGATAGGTTGTTCCCTCTTTGGACTGTTTCTTATGAACGACTTCAGATACGGCCGGTTTGTCCTGATAAACGCTGCCCGTCTCATACAGGGATAAAAAATCTTCCACGATGGCACTTGCTGTTGCTTCAGCCCCTGCACCTGGTCCCTGTAAGGTTAAACAGCCAAGAAGATCCGTCTGAATACGGACCGCATTGTCCACTCCTTCCACTCCATAAAGCGGATGTTCACTGTCTACCAACACCGGTTTCACCTTCAGCTCGAGACTGTCATCCAGGAGCACCAGATGTTTTAGGCGCAGTCCAAGCTGTTCTGCGAGCTGTATTTCCTCAAGACGCACATTTCCAATTCCCTTTACCTCGGCTTCCTCCCATAACGGCTGTTCACCATAAATCCACTTACTCAGCACCATGGCTTTATAAAAAGCATCCAGCCCTTCAATATCATTCGTCGGGTCAGGTTCTGCATATCCCTTTTGCTGGGCGAGTTCCAGAGCTTCCGGGAACGTAGATCCAGTTGTTCTCATGTGCGAGAGAATAAAATTGGACGTTCCATTCAATATTCCCTCCACGTGCTGTACTTTATTGATTCGCAAAAGCTCCCTCAGTGTCCTTAACACCGGGATGCCGCCGCCTACACTTGCTTCATATACAAAGCGTGCTCCTCTTGCTTTCGCAAGGCTTGTTAGCTCTTCTCCATGACGGGCAATCAGGTCTTTGTTGGCGGAAATTACATGGCACCCTGCTTCCAGTGACCGGGTAATGTACGTTTTGGCCGGTTCAATTCCCCCGATGGCTTCAATGACCACATCTGGCGCCTCTTTACCCAGAATTTTTTCAAACTCTGAGTATAATGGCGCTTTCTGAAAGTCGGACCTCGGTTTTGCCGGATTTTTAATCAATATTCCTGACAGACGGATCTTTTTTCCCAGCAACTGTTCAATCTCAGGTTTTCTTTTTAACAATGAGGAATATACCCCGGTTCCCACAGTTCCCAGTCCCAGCAATGCAATTTTAATTTCACTCAATGATATCTCTCCCTTTGTTTGATTGGATAAGCTTACCTCTCGAGAATAGCTCCGAAATGAAAAAAGCCCCCTTCCTAAGAAGAGGGCGTCACGGCCTCCTCTTATCATCCAGGATTTCTCCTGCAGGTAGTAGCACCTTTTCAGGCAATATGCCTGTAGGTTGCCGGGCTTCATAGGGCCTTTCCCTCCGCCGCTCTGGATAAGAGTACATATGAGATTGAAACATGTTATGTAGCAAATGACTTTTTTAGTACTAAAAAACTCCCTTATCGATGATAAGAGAGTTACATTCCGGTTTCATCTCTTATCGCTCAAAGTTGTACCTTTGAAGGACTTGGCACCTTTTCAGACAATCTGCCTGAAGGTTGCCGGGTTTCATCGGGCCTTTCCCTCCACCGCTCTGGATAAGCTTTTTTAAATTAGTCTTACTTTATCATGGAGGAAGAAGAGCGTCAACCGCTCCTGGACCTATTTTTCCGTTCAAGATAAAACATGATCAGCAGTGAAGGCACCAGAGCCATGATGAAGGATTTGGTGATTACCGTTCCACTGAAACTTTCACTCGCAGCGATATGAAAAGCAAAATCTGTAAAAGTGATGGCCAAAGCCATTAAAGGGTCCCAGGAATTTTCAGGCGCATAAGGCTACACTAATTTTCCTGCACAAATCTCACGTATTCCTTCAAGGGCATCCTGCTGATCCTGTCCTTGCGCTGTTATACAGCACAAGCCAGCCATGCCTGAGAGTTTACTCATGCTTAACATGCTTTTGGCATTCATCTGGCAGTTATCGAATTCGAAATAGATTTGACACTCTTCAAATTCGTTCGCTTTATGAACAAGCTTTGATATTGTTCTGGAATTCATTTTTTCCTGCAAAAAGCAGTATGTCTTCATACCTTTCCACTCCTATTCCTTTTCCCTGCCATTTTAACCCGCAATGATTAAGCACATATTAAGGCAGTTTAACTTTTTTTCATACCAATGAAGATATGCACGCCTGACCATCAATATGTGGAAAATTGGCAGTTTAGGAAAAAGGGAGGAGCATCAGAAGGGTTAAAATTGTTTTTCAAAAATATGTATTTTCCCCCCCTCGTTTTCTTTAATTTCGATTTCTCTGAAGCCCATTCCGCTCCAAAAGCTCAACGCAGGAGCATTACCCGTTAAGATTCCGAGCCGCAATACGTGGAGCTTCGTCTTTCTTAACTCATTTTCGCATTCCGTATAAAGCTTTTTTGCCAATCCCTGGTTTTGACAGGATTTGGCAACCATCAGGAAACCCAGCCACGGCTTGCCATCCTTCGGGTCCACTTTGCCTTTCCCGTAAAACAGCTCATTATAAAATGGATTGGAGTTCATAATCTCTAGTTCATCCATCACTTTCTCCAGCCCGCTCTGTTCCCATATCAGCATTCCCGCACCCCCTATTCTTCTTTCTAGCATACAACAAAATCAAAAAAACACGCTCCTGAAATCAGGGCGTGTTCTTCGTTATTGGCTGTCCTTGTTGTTCTTGATTTCGGCGATATCATCCTGATTGGCAATTGGATCAGCAAACGTTCCCTTCGGAATATCCGCCTTTCCTTTTCGCTGCTCCGCGTTTTGCTTGCGGATTTTTTCATTTTTGGCCATGCCGGACACCTCCTTGCCTGGTACTTAACATAACCAAACAAGGCGGAGTCTACTCTGTTATTTTTCCAGATTAATATAGGCTTTTTGGGTATCTATTTTCTTTTTGATCATATCTGTCTCATAAAGCCACTCTGAAACCTTATTCCACGACTTTTGATCCTCATACCCAAAGGGTTTGCTGCCACTGTCCATCAAGGGCAGAAGAATTCGAAGGCTTTTCTTTTCTACCTTTTGATCCAGGGGAAACTCTTTGTTTTCATGCTGAAATAAAATATTCAACGCGTTCTCCGGATGCTCTTGTACATCCTTTTGTCCTTTTGAAAGAGCCCGCCAAAATTTTTGGTAAAGCTTCCTGTTTTTCTTCAATCCATCTTCGCTCGAAACAAGTACCAGCTCATAATAATCAGGCACTCCGTATTTTACTGGATCGATGGATCGGACAGGGTGCCCCTCTTTTTTCAGCAAAATTTGTTCATGGTTGATATAGCCACCGGAGATGCCGTCAACTTTTTTAGAAGCCATCGCCGGAATGATATCCCATCCGATATCCGTCATTTTTACGTTATCCGGATTTCCCCCGTCATGTTTTACCATCGTTTTAACAATAGCTTCATTAATCGGAATAGACGGATAACCTACATTCTTTCCTTCAAGATCTTTAGGTGTGTGAACGCTGCTTTTCTCTGGCACCATCAGATGATTAAGCGGATGCCTCACCATCGCTCCAAGAGAAACCACCGGAATGTTTTCGGCACGTGAAAGCACAACCTGCGGCTGGTAGGTCAATGCAAGGTCCGTACGCCCGGCTGCCACAAGCTTTAACGGATCATTGGTTTCAGCCGGCATTTTCACGTCCACCTCAATGCCTTCCTTTTTAAAATAACCTTTCTCAATGGCATCATAAATTCCGGCATGCACTGCGTTCGGGTACCAGTCGAGCATCACGCTCACTTTCTTCAATCTATCTTTCCCTTCCCCGCTTTTAGTCGCGGAAGAGGAACAGGCACCAAGTGCGAGAAGCAGACACCCTGCAAGCAGCCATTTACTGTGTTTTATCCACTTTTTCATGTTGTACATCCTTTCTGATTTCTTTCCATCTGAACATTCGTTTTTCCGCAAGTGCTGCTGCCCCAAAGAAACACATGCCAAGCAGGGACAAAAGGAAGATGGCGGAAAAGACACCTTCTGCGTTCAGACTGCCTGACATTCTTCTGGAATAGTAGCCGAGCCCTTCACTTGCCCCGAGCCATTCACCGATTGTTGCACCCACGACTGAAAATACAGCAGCAAGTTTGATGCCCGAAAAGAATGAGGGAAGTGCCATGGGCATCTGTACTTTTTTAAAGATCTGCCATCTTCTTGCTCCCATGGAACGCAAAAGATCCACATAATCCCGATCATGATGGTTCAGGCCGTCATAGGTGCTCACCACAATGGGGAAGAAAGCGATCAAAACAGTAACCGCGACTTTGCTCCATATGCTGTAGCCAAACCAAAGGACAAAAATCGGTGACAGCGCGATAATCGGTATGGTCTGGGAAATCAATACCCCGGGATAAATTGTTCGTTGTAACGATTTGAAAAAAAACATGGCAACCGCAAGTGAAACACCAGCCACTGCCGCTATAACGAAGCCAAGGATCGTTTCCTTAAACGTGGCCCATGCATGAAAAAGCAATATGTCCTTGTTCTCAAAAAGAGACAGTAGGATGCCTGACGGTGCCGGCAGAATAAAAGACGGCAGCCTGCCGGTATCCACAAGCCATTCCCATGCACCAAGCAGGAGGATGGCTGCCATCAAAAATAAATAATAATCCTTAAAAAATGCTTTGATACGATTCATGTGTAATTCTGCTCTCCAATGTATTGATCAGCTCTGTTATTTCAGGGGATAGATATGTCTCTCTCGGCCTTTGCAGCTGAACCATGATTTCTTCCGTCTCACCGGATGGGTGGAGAACAATAATCCTGTCACTTAAAAAAACCGATTCGTGGAGGTCATGTGTGACCAGTACGATGGTTTTGTTCAGTTCTCTCCATAGCGCAGCCATCCATTGGTGCATATCCTTTTTGGTCATGGCATCAAGAGCGCCAAATGGTTCGTCCAGAAAAAGCACCTCTTTTCCCGTCAACAATGTGCGCAAAAAAGCGATTCGCTGACGCATTCCCCCGGACAGCTCATGTGGATAGGCTTTCTCAAATGCGGACAGTCCCACCCGTTCCAGGAGAGCTTCCGCCTCTTTTCTCTTTTCCCTTCTTTGCTTTTGAACCTCTGGTGACAGAAGCAGGTTATCCATGACCGTACGCCAGGGAAGAAGAAGGTCCTTTTGAGGCATATAGCCTGATGCCCCCGGGACGGATGGCTCATTTTGAATCAGGATTTCCCCTTCATCCGGCTTCTCCAGACCGCATGCGAGTTTAAGCATTGTACTTTTTCCTGTGCCGCTTTTGCCAATAATGGAGACAAATTCTCCTGCCGCCGCTGAGAGATTTATGTTCTTTAAGATGGGTCTGTACTGCCCGCCTTGTTTCATGCTGTAAGAAACATTTTTCATCATGAATGTCATTCATTCGCTCTCCTTTTGCAGGACTATACCGGCCATTCATGCCCGTAATAAACCATGTCCCAAAACATGAACTCAAATCGTGACGTAGTTAGAAAATGGTTTTGCAAAGCCTCTAGCTCCTGATTGGTTTTTCCTTCCGCCCATTCATCAAGCTTATCCTTCAGCCAACGTGAAAGACTGCCGAAGTCTTCAGAAGCGTACATTTCAATCCAAGGGCCATAAGGATGGCCGGACAGGTTTCCTGCTTCCCTTTTCAACATGGTTCCGATCTCGTGATAGCTCCACATGCATGGCAAAAGGCAAGAGACCAGTTCGGCCAGGCTCCCCTGCTGGGACGTTGCCAGCATATACCTCGTATACGCGAGATTTATAGGCGTCGCCTTTTCGTTCTCCAGTTCCTCCTCACCGATGCCGATTTCTTTGCAATAACTGCGGTGAAGATCCATCTCTGTGTGCAGCGTTTCATGCAGAAGGCCGGAGAACCATTTTATTGTTTCAGTATCTTCTGCTTTTACCGCTCCAAGTGCGAACAGCTTGGCGTAATCCTTCAAAAATACATAATCCTGTTTCATGTAAAACATAAAGCGCTCCATCGGCAGGGAGCCATCCTTAATTCCCTGAACAAAAGGATGGCGGTGGATATGCTCCCATACCTGCAATACCCGGTCATAGAGCTGGCGGGTAAATCGGTCCTGCTGGCTACTCTTAACCATTTAAAGTGCTCCTTTCTGTATTGCACCATTTTTCAATAAACCCGGCGAGAACTTTTGCATGATGGATTAACTGCTGAAGCTCTACTCTCTCATTTAGCGAATGGGCTTCCTCCAGTTTTCCGGGGCCGTAAATCACAGTGGGTATCCCGGCTTGTCCCAGCCAGCCCGCGTCTGTCACTGTCGGTGACATGGAAACGACAGCCTCCTGCTTGGATACCTGGTGATGCTGATTCTTCAGCATGACGAGCCCCGGATGATTTTCATCAATATCAATAGCAGGAAAAATCTCTCCTCTGTCTTCGATCATCGATTTTCCGCCCCAGTCAAAGGAAGGCGGATTTTCTTTGAGCCAAGGATCTCCTTGGGCAACGGCAAGGACATGCTGCTGAATTTCCTCCGCAACCTCTCTATAAGTCTCGTTCGGATGAAAATGGACGGTAATCCAAAGCCTGCACTCATCCGCAATATAGGCCGCATTCCTTCCCCCCTCAATAACCGAAGGATTGATCGTTGTGCTGCCCGGCAAAAAACCAGGATAGACCTTGGTTACGGACCAGTGACGCTCAAGCTCCTGCAGCCCCTGTATGACTTTCATCATCTTTTCAATGGCACTTGCACCAACAATGCCTCCGCCGGCATGAATCAATCGGGAACGGAGGCCATCATGATGAGTGGTTTTGCTTTTTATCGTGATCCAGCCTGTAATCACACCGCCCTGCCCATGGATGGCAAGATCGGATGTATCCGCCACAACGGCAAAATCAGCTTGCATGCCGCGGTCGACGCATGATTTAGTTCCAGCTTCACCGGCTTCTTCTCCTGTTACGGATTGAAAATATAAATCGCCATCCAGCTCGACGCCTAATTCCCGTAACAGCTGCAGCGCAAAAAGTGTGGAGGCCATTCCTCCTTTCATATCAGCTGTGCCTCTTCCATACAAAAAATCTCCATCTTTCCTTAATTCAAACGGCGGATGCTCCCATTCAGCTTCATCTCCTGCCGCTACCACGTCGATATGCCCATTGAGGATAAGACTTTGATACTGTTCACTGTTTCTCCCGGGTTTGGTTCCAGTTACAATCGTGTCACCCGGAAACAGCCCCCACTCTTCTGTCTCAAACCCGAGGTCCCGAAGAAGATATTTGATATAATGCTGGGCTTCCTCAGTATTTCTGGCCGGCGGGCTTTCTGTCCGGAAGGCCACAAGCGACCGAAGAATCTCGATCAAATCCTCTTTTCTTTCATCTGCCAACTTATTAATCTTGTCCTGAATACTGCTCATGCTCACCCTCCTTTATCTGCTGAACCTTTGTTGCTCTTGAAAGCAGTTGCTTTCCGTTTCAGGATGCTCGCTTTGACCGGCGCAAGTGCCTACTTTTGAGCCCCGCGGCGCAAGCTCCCCATTGGCCGGCGTAAAATACCTGCCTTTGTCGGCGTAAAACGCCTACCTTTCCGGCGTAAAACGCCTACCTTGCCGGCGTAAAACGCCTACCTTGCCGGCGTAAAACGCCTACCTTGCCGGCGTAAAACGCCTACCTTGCCGGCGTAAAACGCCTACCTTGCCGGCGTAAAACGCCTACCTTGCCGGCGTAAAACGCCTACCTTGCCGGCGTAAAACGCCTACCTGGTCTCACCTGTCATGCATATCCCGCTGGACAAGGAACGCTTCAGCAGCGTTACATCGCACGAAGAAAATGTGAAGTTCATTTTCGAGGATCTCGCACCTTGCACTCCAATCAGCATATCAATGAGGATTTCTATCGCTGATCCTTATGCATATAAAAAACCGCCTTCCCCAGATGAGGAAGGCGGCTGTATGATCGATTCGTCTAAAAACCGTTTCGCAAGCCTGCTTCCCTACGCTGGCATCATCCAGATCAGGTTCCAAGGGTGTAGAACAAAGGTTCAGTCTCAGCCGTTTCCGGCTCCCCTAGCAGAGTGCTATTCAATTATCCTATCAAACTATAGTACAGATTTTTCGCTTCAGCTATATCTTTCGTACCATGGATTAAAACTCGTCCGTCCTTGAAGAAAACAAGCCGGTGCTGTTCATCCGCCCGATAGGAGAGCAAATACGGATTTTGTTCAATCCTGCCTCCCAATCGTGCCAGCACCCCGGAAAGCTCCTCCAGATCCCGTTCCCCATGCTCAGAGGGACGGATTTGCACGGTATCTCTTCCACAGAGCACGGCTGTTTTTGTCTGGTTTTCGGGATTCAAAAAAGGATACGTTGGATGATTTCCACAGGAAGGACAATCCTGTTTCTTTAACTTCCTTACATCCATCGCCATGTAATAATTGTTCCATAGGTCAAAGGAAACCAGTTTGTTCCGGAGTGCTTCCTTGTTTTCGGTTAACAACTTTAACGCTTCCGCTGTCTGATGGGCTACAACCGTCTGTACAGCGGGTGCTATAATGCCTGCTGTATCGCACGTAGCTCCGCCCATCGGCACCTTTTCCAGCAAACAGCTAAGACAAGGAGTCTCTCCCGGTATAATGGTATAGCAAAGGCCATAGCTTCCCACACAGGCACCATAGATCCATGGGATCTTGGTTTCCTGAGAAATATCATTAATCAGAAGCCTTGTATCAAAATTATCCGTGGCATCAATGATGAGGTGGACAAATTCTGTCAGCTCCCTCAGCTCTTCGGCACCTGCATCCATAACAAGCCCTTCGACCTGGATATCAGAGTTAAGCTGTTCCAGCCGTTCTCTTGCCGCCACCGCTTTGGGCATCCGGTATTTTGCATCTTCCTCGCAAAACAGCTGCTGCCGCTGCAGGTTGCTCCACTCCACATAATCCCGGTCGACGATTGTGATCTTCCCAACGCCCGCACGGGCAAGAACTTCTGCATTTCCAGTGCCCAGTGCCCCAGCACCAATGATCAGTACATGCTTATTGGCCAGGAGCTCCTGGCCCCCTTCTCCGATCGGATCAAATAAGATCTGCCTGGAGTAGCGATCGTTCATTAAACACTCATTCCCTCCAGCGGGCTGCTTGCCGTGGCATACCGTCTCTTCGGAATTCGTCCCGCTTCATAACCAAGCCTTCCCGCTTCGATCGCAAGCTTCATCGCTTTTGCCATTTTCACAGGATCCTCTGCGCCCGAGACGGCTGTGTTCAGCAGCACACCATCAGCGCCGAGTTCCATCGCCAACGCGGCATCTGCCGGCGATCCGATCCCGGCATCCACAATAACCGGTATCGTTGCCTGCTCGACGATCAGGCTGATATTTAAGGGGTTGATGATTCCAAGGCCCGAACCAATGGGTGAAGCTCCGGGCATAATGGCATGCACGCCAAGGTCCTCTAATTTCTTTGCAAGAAGTACATCATCAGAAGCATAAGGCAGAACCGTAAATCCTTCATTCAGCAAGATATCCGACGCTCTCAGCGTTTCTACCGGATCAGGCAGAAGGGTCTTGAAATCTCCTATAACTTCTACCTTAATCATATCACATAAACCTGATGCTTTTGCCAGCTTTGCGATCCTGACCGCTTCTTCTGCTGTTTTGGCACCCGCCGTATTGGGAAGCAGAGTATATTTCGACGCATCCAGCTTTTCTAAAAAATTCGGCTGTTCCGGATCAAAAATATTCATTCTCCTGACTGCAAATGTCAGAATCTCTGTACCTGATACGTTAACCGCTTCTTTTTGAACATCAAAATCCGGGAATTTTCCCGTTCCCAAAAGAAGACGTGAAGAAAATTCATGGTTTCCAATTTTAAGCATAATGCTCATCCTCCTCCTACCAAATGGACTATCTCTACTTTATCTCCGTTGGCCAATACCGTTTCGGCATGCTGGCTTTTGTTCAAGATTTCTTCATTAAGCTCTACGATCGCCCCCTTGCCAGCCAGCTTTAGCTCTTTGATTAAATCATCAACCGTCTGAACCCGGGCAACTTCCATTGTGTTTCCGTTTACGATCAGCTTCATGTCCCCTCATCCTTTCATTTGTTCAAGAACAAACCGTTCGGGAGCAAACTCATTCAGACTTTGCTCCTCTTTCCTTCCGCAAACCAGCTCGGTTATCCATTGCCCGGTAATCGGGCTCAAAAGAATTCCGTTTCTGAAATGCCCGGCTGCAAAATAAATGTTGGAATGGTTGGGATGTTTCCCCATATACGGCAGGCCGTCCGGTGTTTGCGGACGAAAGCCGCTCCACGCCTTCTCCCATTCTCCATTACGGATGCCGGGAACCACCTTTATCGCACCCTCAAGCAATTGCCCGACGGCTTCAGCGGTTACTTTCCGGTCATAGGTTCCCGTACGCATCGTCGCGCCGATCACCAGTCTGCCTCCCTGTTTCGGCACAAGGTAGCAGTCTTTTGAAATGATGCTTGAGGTAATGACAGGCTCCATAAAATTCAGTGACAGACATTCTCCTTTTACGGGAAAGACCGGCATATGAAGGCCTGTCTGGGCAGCAAGTCTCCCTGTCCATACGCCTGAAGCCAGCACCAGTTTTTCCCCATAAAACGTGCCTGCGCTGGTTTGCACGCCTGTTCCCAGTTGGGCAAATTCGAAGCCAGCAGCCTCTGTATACTCCATAAAATCGGCACCCAGCTTTACAGCGGCCTGGGCGTAGGCCTGAGTCAGCTTGGGAGCATTCACCTGACCGTCCTTCGGCAAAAACAGGGCGCCCGCCAGCTCCGCTGATGCGTTTGGTTCCTTTTTACAAAGTTCATCCACGTCCATCCACTCGGCGGGCTGTCCGTTAGCCCTGTGAAAGGCAGCCAAATCCTGCAGCCTTTCAGCCTCACAGCTGTCTTTGGCTGTTTTAAACAATCCTTTATCCACCCATTCCATATCCACACCGCTGATTTCCTTAAGTTCATAACTTAGTTCCGGAAAAAGCTGCCTGCTCTGTCTGGCCATCTCATACAGCGGGCCTGCTTCATGAATCTCCGCCTGGGCTCCGAGCATGCCGGCCGCCGCAGAAGAGGCTTCACTTCCAATTTTGTTTCGTTCCAATACAAGAACGTTGTAAGGGGTGTGACGGCGAAGAAAGTAGGCGATCGAACTGCCAATGACCCCTCCGCCGACGATGATGACATCATAATGTTTGCGCATCCTGATCACTCTCTTTCATTAAAACTGCTTTGTACTGTTTGGCTATCGAAACTGGATCTTCCGCCTTCCAGATTCCTGACATGACAGCAATGCCCGATGCTCCTGCGCTGACAATGGCGCCAACTCTCTCCGGAGAAATTCCTCCTATGGCGAGAACCGGAATGCTGACCGCTTCGGCCACCTCCTGCAATTGATCAAGTCCCCTTGGCTCTTTATCCTTTTTGCTTTCGGTTGAAAAAACATGACCAAAGAAAAGATAGTCTGCCCCCTTCTGTTCTGCCTGGATCGCCCCATCCCTCGAATGGACTGACTGACCGATTCTAAAAGAAGGAAAATGATGCCTGACCACATCTGGCGCAAGACTGCTTTCCTTTAAATGAATGCCGCCGAGTCCTGCAGCTACCGCAACATCCACACGGTCATTCATATAAATGGCTTCGTTTTGTATCCCACATTGCTTCAGCTTTTCGGACAAACTGTAAATGTCGCCTGCAGCCTGGCTGTTTTCTCTGATATGTATTGCTGTCACATGGGGGGCAAGGATGGATGACACTGAAAGAATACGGTCTTCGCTCTGTTTGCCGTCCGTGATGACATGGAACTCCAATGGGTACATTTCCATTCCTCATTTCCATACAAAAAAACCACTCTTTGCGTAGAAAGAGTGGCTGATTCACTGTTATTTCAAATCAGCTGCAGCAGCTGTCAAAGCTGTGCAGTGGCACTTCCCTACGCTGGCATCATCCAGATCAGGTTCAAAGGGTTTAGAACAATGCGTTCAGTCTCAGCCAGGAAGGCTCCCCCAGTGTTGCTATAATATGAAGTTATTTTCATCTTACCACGACCGAAAAAAATGTAAAGTGATTAGAAGCTGATTTTTTGCTCGAGAAACGCACGCAATTCGGATACCGGCATACGCACCTGTTCCATTGTATCACGGTCACGAACTGTTACTTGCTGGTCTTCCTTCGAATCAAAATCATACGTGATACAAAACGGCGTTCCGATTTCATCTTGTCTGCGGTACCGTTTTCCGATTGATCCGGTTTCGTCATAATCCACCATAAAGTCCTTGGCAAGACCTGCGAACACTTCACGCGCTTCCTCGGATAATTTTTTGGAAAGTGGCAGTACCGCTGCTTTAAACGGCGCAAGGGCAGGGTGCAGATGAAGCACATTTCGTGTGTCTCCGCCTTCCAGCTCTTCCTCTTCATAAGCATCAATCAAGAAGGCAAGGGTGACACGATCTGCTCCAAGCGATGGTTCGATGCAATACGGAACATAACGGTCGTTCGTTTCCTGATCAATATAATTGAAATCTTCTCCGGAATGTTCGCTGTGGCGCTTCAAGTCAAAGTCGGTGCGGGAAGCAATTCCCCAGAGCTCGCCCCATCCAAATGGGAACTGATATTCAAAATCTGTCGTCGCGTTGCTGTAGTGAGAAAGCTCTTCGGATTCATGATCACGAAGGCGAAGCTTATCCTGCTTCATGCCAAGATTCAATAGGAAATCATGGGCGTATTGCTTCCAGAAATCGAACCATTTCAATTCCTCTCCCGGTTTGCAGAAGAATTCAAGTTCCATCTGTTCAAATTCCCGAGTACGGAATGTAAAGTTTCCTGGCGTGATTTCGTTTCGGAAGCTTTTGCCTACTTGTGCAATACCAAACGGCAGCTTTTTCCTCATGGTACGCTGAACGTTTTTAAAGTTTACAAAGATCCCCTGCGCTGTTTCAGGGCGAAGATAGATTTCGTTCGTACTGGACTCTGTTACCCCCTGGAATGTCTTGAACATCAGGTTAAATTGGCGGATGGAAGTAAAATCATGTGCTCCGCATTCAGGACAGGCAATGTTATGTTCTTCAATCAATTTTTCCATTTCATCAAATGACAATCCATCCACAATCTTTTCAATGCCTTTTTCGGAAAGCGCATCTTCAATGAGCTTGTCCGCACGGTGGCGTGCTTTACACTGTTTACAGTCTATCATTGGGTCATTGAAGTTTCCAATGTGTCCTGAAGCCACCCATGTTTGTGGATTCATCAGGATTGCAGCATCGAGACCTACATTGTAAGGGGACTCCTGAACAAACTTTTTCCACCAGGCTTTTTTTACATTGTTTTTCAGCTCCACACCGAGCGGGCCATAATCCCAAGTATTTGAAAGTCCTCCGTAGATTTCAGATCCCGGAAAAATAAATCCGCGCTGTTTCGCCATGTTGACGACTTGCTCCATTGTCACACTCATGTCATTCTCTCCTTTATTCGCATTTGCTTTTTGAAAACCAAAAAAGCCCCCGCCCATAGACAAATCCTGTTTGTCCAGGGACGAGAGCTGTACTCACGCGGTTCCACCCCAATTGATGCAATCACTATTGCATCCGCTTTGGTCAATTAATGGCTCGAGACTTCCGTTTCTCTGAACATTTGACCGGGCTTTCACCATCCCCGGTTCGCTTCATTCTAAAGAGGCTCAGATACTATTGGTCTGTCATTGCGTTATGATCTTCGATTATGGAAAAAATAGTACAGTTTTTCCGCCATAATGTCAAGTCTGTACGGTATCCAGAACTTTTATTCTGTTCAGTAAAAAAAAGAAAACTCATCGTTTTTGCAGATGAGTTTTTCATACGTGCATTAGAAGCCCCCAAAGCCGCCACCCGGAAAGCCGCCATAATAACCAGGGTAGCCGCCATAATAACCAGGGTAGCCGCCAAATCCTCCCGGTACGCCTCCATAAGCGCCTGGAAAGGGAGCCACACCACCGTACCCATAACCGTAGCCAAAGGCAACTGGCGGACGCGGAGCGAGTGCAAATCCGGCAATCGTACCGAGTCCAAGACCGATCAGCCCTGCACCCAATAACGGAAAGAACCTTCCTGTTCCATCATCCTGATGGGGAAGCAAATACACATTTTCTGCATCAACATTTTGGATGGTTCCTACGTATCGATTTCCATCGGTGGTGGTGATTTCAACATCCTGACCCATATATTGACAGCATAACCCATAATAATGTTCTTTCATATATAACCCTCCCTTTAGATTAAATTGCATAAGGTTTCTTTCTATGGTATGCAAATTATGGAATATGGGTTTGGACAGCTGTCTGCTAGTTTGATGAATTGGAGAAAATGGGTACTAAGTACATAGAACCTTTGAAAGGGGCACCCATATGGATAAAGATTTGTCACAGCACAAAGAGCACGCTGAAAGAAAAGCTGAAGAATACAAAGAAGAAGCCGAGCCATGGATCGTTCGCATGGCCCGGTTTGGCCACCTGTCGAAAGGTGCCGTTTACATTCTCATTGGAGTACTCGCGGTTATGACTGCATTCGGTTTGGAGGGGAAACTCGCTACTTCCTCTGGTGCACTTTACACGATCGCCAAGCAGCCTTTTGGCTCCATTCTGCTTGCAGTGCTCGCTGTCGGGCTTGCCGGCTATGCGTTGTGGGAAGTCATCATGGCAATCTTTGATCCCGAGCACAAAGGGAAGGATGCAAAAGGATGGATGGCACGCATAAGCTACCTCATTGTTGCAGGTGTCTATTTCGGCTTATGCGGAAGTGCCATCAAGATTATATTCAGAGCTAGCAGTGGTTCCTCCAGCGAGAAATACCAGACACTTTCAGCCAAAGTTCTTGCTCAGCCTTTTGGCCAGTTCATCATTGGGCTCCTTGGCGCCATTCTGATCGGGGTAGGAATCTTTAATTTTTATAAGGCCTATAAGGAAAAATATTTAAACAAACTGAAGCGCGAAGAAATGAATCAAAAAGAATGGAAAACAGCACGTTACATTGGCAAATTTGGAATTTCCGCCCACGGAATCGTCTTTGCCATTATGGGCATCTTTCTCATCCGTGCAGCCGTCCAGGCAGACCCTGATGAAACGAAAGGACTGGACGGAGCACTTGCGGAGCTTGTTAAACAGCCCTATGGGCAGGTTCTCCTGACCATAGTAGCTCTCGGTCTCGTTGCCTACGGCGTTTACCTGCTCTTTGAAGCACGCTTCAGAAGGCTCGACCCTTAAAACAACAACATCCCGGCACAAAAGAGCCGGGATGTTGTTTTATTGATCCGGTGTGAGACCGCTCTCATATGTTTCTTTCATGCTAATATATTGATAGGAGAGGGAGAAATGGTTTAAAATGGGGACCTTGAAAGGAGGCAGCATATGAAGAAATGGCTATGGCTGGCGCTCATCCTTTTAGGTTTGATAGTTGTCTCTGTCGGAGGATGGTATTATTATCCTCAATTTAAAATTGACCGTTTGAAAGCACAAAATGCCGCTATACAGGACTCAGCCGATAAGCCTGAATCCCATAATGTTTCCTATATCGGCCACTTAAGAAATCTTCCCGGGAAGGCCATTCATCATCTTGCCCTGGGAGATTCAGTCATACAGGGACGGGGATCGACGGAAGGTGGATTTATCAAAATAGCCAACGATGAAATATCCTCGCTTACCGGAAAGAAAGCGATTCTGGATAACCAGGGTATATCCGGGGCAACAAGCGGAGACCTGCTCAGATTTTTATCCACCCCTGATATGAAGGAGCGGATTCATTCGGCAGATTTGATAACGATCAATATTGGGGGCAATGATCTCGTTACACTCGCATTAAAGGAAGGTCCGGTTAAAGCGCTGCAGGATTATGCCAATGTTAAATCATCCTATCAGAATAATCTGGTTGAGATCTTTTCCATCATTCGAAAAGAAAATCCTGACGCCATCCTTGTTTACAACGAATTGTACAACGCGGTAGACTCAGAGGAGACCTTTTTTCCTGCCACGAAAAAGTTATTGAATGACTGGAATCTGATCGCCTACGAAACCAC
Organism: Fictibacillus sp. S7; assembly: GCF_004127935.1. Taxonomy (NCBI): domain Bacteria; kingdom Bacillati; phylum Bacillota; class Bacilli; order Caryophanales; family Fictibacillaceae; genus Fictibacillus; species Fictibacillus sp. S7. Next base: position 2,131,653 of record NZ_QJKL01000001.1, read on the forward strand.
TGCAAACAATAAACCATCGATTGTCATCCCGAGCAGTGAGGTATTGAAACCTGAAAACAGAAAAAAATGGATTTACGATGCCATTCATCCCAATGATAAAGGCCATGAAATGATTGCTAAGCAAATGATTAAAACATTAGAAGCACCTTATCAGCAAAAATGAAAGCACTGTCCTCATTTGGGACAGTGCTTATTGGTATTGGCAAAAAAATAGAGATGCCCTGGTCAAGGCATCTCATATGTATAGGGGATTACATTATCTCACCTATTCCCCCATTTCGTAAGCATCCAGAGACTTGCGTCTTGGTGCCTATTTTACCATTAACATTCAATAACAGACCAATATAACTAAGACCTTTCCGCTAGTCCCGAATCCTTCTTGATCTGCTCTCTCGTTTTAACGCTCTTAAGGCCGTTTTTCTCCCCCAGGTAATCCAGTATGTCATCATCGGTCATTCCCATGGCCTTCAATCCTTTGGCAATGGTACGAAGATACCCAGGAGCTGGAGCCACGTATTCTTCCTCCCCCATATCATGATTGGAGGTAAAAGAGAAAATCGGGTAGCCATCACAATCTCCAAGATAAACAATGGTGCCATACCAGCCCTCTGTCAAAGGAAGAAAACGGGCTTCTTTAATCTTTTCAAAATCGAACTCTAGCCCGTCAATTCCATTCTCCTGTGAAGCAACATCCATAAACTGCTCCTCGGTGACTAAGTACATTCGGCCGATGGTTTTTGAAGAAGCAGCAGGCTGATGCCCGATAAAGGCCACCCCTCCTGCTCCCCATTTGCTTTCCTGCTTTGAAAAATAAAGCGGATATTCCATTTCAACCGAACGATCTTCCAGTGGAGGATTGCAGTTCCTGCACCCTCTTTCCGGTTCGGAGCTTCCTTCTGCCTGCGTTCCTTCTATGTAACAGGAAAACCTGTCTTTATTCATGTTTGATCCATAGCTTGCATACCATACATACTTCACGCTGTTACTCCTTCCTACAAATACCGCACCTGCTGTTTAATGTAGCGGCGCAAATAACTGACAAAATCCATAAAACTGTTTTTATCTTCAAAAATTCCTTTTAAGGTGTCCAATTGCGGATAAATGCCATGCGTGTTAAACCTGACAGCTGTAGTTCCCCGGTAAAAATCGCTTCCATCTTCATTCAGAATCACTGTGTCAATGTGTACTTCCTTTGTTCCTTCAATATAATGCTCCTTTACCTCAAAAAAATCCAGTACGTTCAGCTTATATTTCAGCATAGGCATTCCTCCCCGCTCTATTGTAACAAACGCACCTCCAGAATTCCCGCCAGTCGTATCGCAGCAGAATTAGCCAGAAATCGGTAATGGTAAAAAAGTCCCGAAATCATATCAAATCTTTAATTTATCTGAATTTACTGATTTCTTGGTTGGTAAATCGGTACCATCGAACTATTGGGAAAGTTTTGAAATAGTTATAACGATTCTTGTTATATATTGGCAATCGGGATAAAATAGGAATATATAAGACAGGGACTGCGGCTCATTCGAATAAAACGTTCTAGCCCAACAATCATGGGGAGGGAATGGTATGACAGTATTCGAAGCAATGTCGTTGATGATTGGTTTTTCCATGCTAGTGCTGACCATTATTCGCTCCAAGGACAATGATTAAGTCTACCCACATAATTATACAAAAAAGCCATGCGTCTGTACGCATGGCTCTTTTTTATTCTACGACTAATTCATTTTCACGAACATCCACTTTTAACGCTTTGTTTTCTTCCTGATCCAGTAATACATCTGCTACGGCATCTTCTACTTTTTCCTGGATTACTCTGCGTAACGGTCTTGCACCGAATGCAGGATGGTAGCCCAATTCAGCAATTTTCTTCTTCGCTTCATCGGTAAACTCGATCGTGATTCCCTGATCTACAAGGTTTTCTTTCAGATCGGCAAGCATCAGTTCAACAATTTGTACAAGGTCATCTTCCTTTAGAGACTGGAACTGTACAATGCTGTCAAACCGGTTCAGGAATTCCGGTTTGAAGTAGGAACCGATGGCATCAAGAATATTGGTTTCTTTTTGTACTTCCGCGATTTCGTTGGTAAATCCTAACTTTTTGGTTTGCTTTACACCACTGCCGGCATTGCTCGTCATGATGATGACTGTATCTTTAAAGGATACAGTACGGCCCTGGCTGTCGGTTAAGCGGCCATCCTCAAGGATTTGCAGGAACATATGCTGTACATCCGGATGCGCCTTTTCAATTTCATCCAACAAAATAATGCTGTAAGGCTTGCGGCGGACCATTTCAGTCAATTGTCCGGCTTCATCATGGCCGACATATCCAGGAGGTGAACCGATAAGCTTGGACACGGCATGTTTCTCCATGTATTCACTCATGTCCAGACGAATCATGGCTTCCTTATCACCAAACAATTCTTCTGCGAGTAACTTGGTCAATTCGGTTTTACCTACCCCTGTCGGACCGACAAACAAGAAGGATCCGATTGGACGGTTCTTCGCTTTCAGACCCGCACGGCTTCTGCGGATGGCTTTGGATACTTTTTCAACCGCTTCTTGCTGTCCGATGACTTTTTGGGAAAGGTTTTTCGCCAAGTCCTTCATTTTCGCCTGTTCGTCTTCCTGAAGCTTTTTAACTGGGATACCTGTTTTCTGCTCTACGATGGATTGAATGTCTTCAAGGGTAACGGCGGCTCTTTCTTTGCCTTCGTTCTCGTTCAATTTTGCCTCCAATTGAAGCTCTTCCTGGCGAAGTTTTGCAGCAAGCTCATAGTTTTCATTCATTGCTGCCTGTTCTTTTTCTTTTGAAATTTCCTCTAAACGCTCTTCAATGGAAGAAGTATCATTGCCTGAATGAAGCAAGTTGATTTTGGAACCGGCTTCGTCCATAAGATCGATCGCTTTATCCGGAAGGAAACGGTCCTGGATATAGCGGTGAGACAAGGTTACACACGCTTTTAAAACATCTTCTGAAAACGTCACTTCATGGTACTGCTCATATTTGGAAGCAAGTCCCTTAAGAATTTCAAATGCCTTTTCAGGAGTTGGCTCGTTAACGATAACCGGCTGGAATCGGCGCTCCAATGCCGCGTCTTTTTCGATTTTGCGATACTCTTTCAGTGTCGTTGCACCCACCAGTTGAAGTTCACCGCGGGCAAGTGCCGGTTTTAAAATGTTGCCGGCATCCATTGATCCCTCGGCTGATCCTGCACCGACGATTTGGTGGATCTCGTCAATGAACAAAATGATGTTTTTACGCTTTTGCAGCTCAGCAATCAACTGCTTCATTCTCTCTTCAAATTGTCCGCGAATACCTGTATCTGCTACAAGAGAAGCTACATCAAGCAAGTAGACTTCCTTGGAAAGAAGTTTGGATGGTACTGTACCTTCGGCAATTTTCAATGCCAATCCTTCAGCAATGGCTGTTTTACCAACCCCTGGTTCCCCAATAAGAACCGGATTGTTTTTGTTTCTTCGATTCAAAATTTCAATCACACGGTTTATTTCTTCCTCACGGCCGATCACAGGGTCAATAAGACCGGTTTTTGCGGCCTGGCTGATGTTGCGGCCGAATTGGTCAAGGAAGCCTCCGCCCCTGCCTCTTCCGCCACCTTGCTGCTGAGCCTGCTGGGATTGTTGCTGGCCTGAAAACCCTGAGTTCATGCCGTTATTCATCATTTGTTTAAAGAAATCATCGAAGGATGAAAATTGGTTCATCGGATTCATACCTCCTGTTGTATTCATAGACTGAGTAATTTTATGATAGCAATCTGCACATAGTGTTAACTGTTGTTTATGTTGATTAAAAGAAACGTTCATTTGAATTGTCGCAGGATTCACTTTACACTGTTCACATTTCATAAAGCATGTCCTCCTTCAGAATGTTAGGTCGTTGTTTGACTTTGACTATCTTTGACCTTATGTCCATATTATACTTTGACCTTCTTTGACTTTCAAGTCCTTTGCTCAAAAAAATTTATATTTGCTTATTTAAAGTACGTTTTATTTTGATTATTTTTATGAGTGTACTCCGTAATAAATAAAAAATCAAACAATCTGCATTTCCCCTTGCTGCATAAAAAAACCCGCTCCATAAGAGCGGATTCTCACTGTATTTCAAATGTTTTTTTCTGCCGATAATCGTTTTCTTCGTTTTTCGCCGTAAGCCATATCTCGATCGTATAAGTGCCCGCTGGCAAGTTTTTTACCATAATGTCCTGCGTGAACGTTTCACCTTGTTTCAGGGTGATCTTGGAAAGAGACTGGGTAAACATGTGATCGTGTGAATATTGATATACCTTTTTCCCGCTTTCATCTTTGACGATGTAATCAAACTTTTTGCCGCTTGTAAATTCAAAGGTTTTTATTTGTTCAGTCTGGTTTTTTAGTTCATAACGCAAGAGCGTGCTGCCTGTGTTTTGCTCCATAACCGAAAGCTTTGGTTCAATAGCTCCCGCAACGATTCCCCCGCTGTGGTCTCTGCCGGGCTTGTCCTTGTGCTGCTCCTGTTTATTCCCGTCTCCCATGACTGGCTCCCCCTTGTCCGCTTCATTTTTTTCTGTTGTTCCGCATCCGCCCAAAAGCAATGTAAAGCTGAGTATCAACAGCCATTTTTTCATGTCATCACCTCACCTAATAGTGTTGGCTGATTTTTGTTTTTTTAACAGAATAAAAAGGATTTTCGCTTTTCATCTATAAATTACCCTAAGAAGAGAATAATCAACATACACCTAAGGGAGGATTTTTACATGCAGGCAACACATGAGGATTTACTTATAGAAATGAGAAAACTAACGGATGAAAAAAGAGCCACAAGCAATGAAACCATTCTTCGCCAGCACAGCAAAGACGAATCTCATCATTCTCCCGTGCTTCCGGAAGTCGTGGTGTTTCCAAACTCAGCCGAAGAAGTATCTTCTATAGTAAAATTCGCCAATGAACATAGAATTCCTGTTGTTCCGTTTGGCGTGGGATCGAGCCTTGAAGGTCATTGCATCCCACTTCAAGGCGGCATCTCCATTAACTTTCAAAATATGAACCAGGTAGTGGAGGTCAGGCCCGAAGATTTTCTCGTTAAAGTACAGCCGGGAGTAACCAGAACACAGCTGAATCAGGCTTTAAAAAAATACGGACTGTTCTTTCCGGTAGATCCGGGAGCGGATGCTACCCTGGGCGGAATGGCCGCCACGAATGCAAGCGGCACAACAAGCGTCCGCTACGGCATCATGCGTCCACAGGTCAGAGATCTCGAAGTGGTTCTTGCCGACGGCTCCATCATTCATACAGGAGGTTTGGCGGCAAAATCTTCATCGGGCTATCATCTCACAGGCTTGTTTGTGGGATCGGAAGGAACCCTTGGCGTATTTACAGAGCTCACACTAAAGGTATACGGCATTCCGGAAACAACCGTGGCAGGCAGGGCCGTTTTCCCTAGCGTGAAAGAAGCAGTTGACGGAGCGGTCTCCCTTTTGTCTTCCGGGAATTCTCTGGCACGTGTAGAGCTTGTGGATGAGCCCTCCATCCGTCAGGTGAACATGCACAGCGATACTTCCTATCCGGAGAAACCCACCCTGTTTCTTGAGTTTCATGGCAATGAAGGCGGAATTGCCCAGGATGTAGCCTTTGCAGAAGAATTGCTCTCGGCCAATGGTTCAGAAGAACTGATTTTCGAAACTGATTCCATCAAAAAAGCAAAGCTTTGGGAAGCTCGCCATCACCTGGCTTATGCATTCAAGCATGGCTTTTCCGGAAGGGAAATGATGCTGACGGATGTGGTGGTGCCGCTTTCGGAATTAACCGGCGCAGTCATTTATGCACGTGAACTGATTGAAAGTGAGGGCCTCCCTGGCGGAGTGCTCGGCCATGTAGGAGATGGCAATTTCCATTCCATTCTCATGTTTGATAAAAATAGCCAGGAAGAAACAAATAAAGCGAACCGGATCAACGAAAGAATTGTAGAATATGCACTTTCCAAAAAAGGAAGCTGTTCCGGAGAACATGGAATCGGTATCGGAAAAATGAAATACTTACAGCAGGAGCATAGTGACACTTTGCCGCTGATGAAAATGATCAAGCAGCAGTTTGATCCAAACAACATCATGAATCCGGGCAAGGTTTTATTTTAAAGGTTAAAGAGAGGATGAGTTGGGTAAAGATAGAGTAAAAATTACTCATGAAAGGATCTCATTCGTGAAAACTCTAATCATTCTAATACTCATTGTCATTCTCATTTACCTGTTTGTAAAAAGAAGAAGATAAGTTTAAAGACCCCTTCCGCCTCGGAAGGGGTCTTTTTTGGATAACCTTGGTCTGAAAATAAAAAGAATGAAACAAGAAATCCGGGTGATAAAGATGAAATGGTTTAAGAGTAAAGGCAAACCGTGCAAAAGTTTCAACTCTGTTATTGAGCAGTTCAAACAGTCAAGTGATTTCCATTATTTAAGTCATGAAGAGAGTTTAACGCCTTACTACGTGGGTTACTTTTTTTCCATGGTGGGCAGTAACTTCATCCGGCAGGATATTCTTCCTGATTTAAAAGGAAACAACTTTCAAAGGTATGAAGATATTGAAGCGATCATTCCGGTCGAACTGACTGCTATAGAACACGCTTTAAACAAAACGATTGAAAGGCAGGCGCTCTAAATGATTGCCACGTTTAAAGATAACGGCGTTTATCCCCCGTTATAAATGAAAAATCCACTCAAGAGAAATGGGGCACAAAAAACCAAAAGTGCCTTATTAACAAGACGCTTTTGGTTTCCACTTCCGGCTGGAACTTCTAATGAAGTTGTTCATTGTACGATTGGTACTCCCACTGTGCCAGATCATAATATCCCTGATCAATCCTGGCCTTTTCTTCCTCCAAAACGCTCAGGAGCTCTGCTGGCAAGTGGCTGGTCTGAACGGTTAGATCAATGGCATCGTTTGGCGAATATAAGAGAACTGTAAACAGCTTCTTCGTGGCCATTTCCATTCCATGTACATGAAGGTAATTTAAATCATGAATGCGGTAAACGAAAAAAATATGATAAGGAGACATACAGGTTCCTGCCTTTTTAACAACCATTATGTCCCCTTTAGCCTCTTTTAAACGACGGAAAGGGGGTAAATGGGCAATTTCACCTGAACCTTCGTCCCTTTTCCTTCTTCACTCTCAAATTGGATTTGACCAAAATGCTCTTTAACGATTTTATAGCAGACCATTAACCCAAGGCCTGTTCCTTTTTCCTTTGTCGTATAAAAGGGTTCACCCAGTTTTTCAAGCCGGTCTTTAGGGATACCGGAACCCTGGTCCTCAATTTCGACCATCACATTTCCTTTGGCTTTTATTAGAGTCAGCCTGATCAGCCCTCCCTTGTCCATGGATTCAATTGAATTTTTCAACAGGTTGATAAAAAGCTGCTTCAATTGGTTTTCCACACAATAAACCGGTGGGATATCCCCGAATGTGTTCAGTTGGATTTGGACATTTTTTATAATGGCCTGCGTATCCAGGAGCCGTCCCACGCTCTCGAGCATATCTTTGAGTGAACTGTTTTCAAAATGAACGGCCTGGGGCTTCGCCACGAGCATCAGCTCACCGACAATATCATTGATTCGTTTTAATTCGGTCAGCATGATTCCGATATACTTGTCTTTCATTTCTTCATCTGATTCCTTCAGCAGCTGTGCAAAGCCGATAAGAGATGTCAGGGGATTGCGTATTTCATGGGCGACTCCTGCCGCGAGCTCACCGAGAACAGACAGCTTCTCAGACTTCCTTATAAGCTCTTCGGTTTCTTTGGTTGCTGTTATATCCCGTGCAATGGTTACAAAGCTCTCTATCTCATCCCATTCGTTCAAGACCGGGACGGCATTGGTTTCCATGACCACCCAATCCCCGCTGCTTATTTTTAGCCGGAACTCGAACGTGAAGGGTTTCTTCTGGCTTCTTGCCTTGGCAAACGTGGCACGCAAGAATTCCCAATCGTCCTGATGAATTCTTGAAAAAAGGACCTCATTCAGTTCATCGATACCATTGGTCAAGCCGAGCAATCCTTCATGTGAAGGTGAGCAGTACAGAAGTTTTCCCGAAGAATCAGCCACAGCGATCAGATCTTTGGAATGCTCAGCAATTACCCGGTACTTGGCTTCACTTTCCCGCAGAGCCCGCTCCGCTTTTTTTTGAGGCGTGATATCCCGGTAAATCAAACAAAAGCCAATCACTTGCCCCTGCATATTTCGAATGGCCGAGAAAGAAATCGAAACATCGATCTTTGTCCCTTCTTTGCATACCCGCTGGGTTTCAAAGGAAGGCACAGTACTTCCTTCCGCCAGCAGGCTCATGATACTTTTTGATTCTGGTTTATATTCAGAAGGGATAATCACATCAGTATCCACTCTTCCGGAAATCAGATCGTCTTCTTTCCAGCCAAATAATTTTTCAAATGAATGGTTAACTTTAATTGGATTTTCCTTTGTATCCACAATTAATATCGCATCGGTCGTTCCTTTAAGAACCGATTCTAATAGTTCAAGGGCCACACTGAGCTCCTCTTCCTTCGCTTTGTGCTGAGTGATGTCACGCCCAGTTACAAACAGGTACAGAGGATTGCCCTCATCATCAAATGTTGCTTGTTTAATCAATTCAAGAATAATGTAGGAACCATCCTTTTGCAGCACTTCCTCCTGGATTTTAATCGGCCGGCCCGTTTCCCATGCTTTTTGGTCCGTTTCATGGCAGCGCCGGATGGTATCAGGCGTAAGGAAGCACGAGAGCTCCTCAGCTCGCAGTCCTTTATATGAACTCCGGTCGACACCGCACACTTGCAACGCGAATTCATTGGCTACAAGCCATTCGCCTTCCTCGTTTTTCAAACAGATGAACTCCGGGAGTACATCAATTAACTTCTTAAATACACCAAGCTTTGGGAGAAGCTCATTACCCGTTAATATCATAAAAGTCCACACCCTCAACTTTCAGTCTGTCGTTTTCTGTCATTAATCTCTCTTTATATTAGATACAAAGAAGGCGTTTTCCTTCATGAATCGACCGACAAAATGAGGAACAAATCGCTCTTTTATGACAAAAGAAAAAAACCCCCGTGAATGGGGGGTTCTTTTATACTGCTTTTACAGCTTCTTTTAATGACTTTCCAGGCTTGAACGCCGGCACACTGCTTGCAGCAATCATAATCTCTTCGCCTGTCAGAGGATTACGTCCTTTTCGGGCGTTTCGGTTACGAGTTTCAAAGGTTCCAAACCCGATGAGCTGAACACTTTCTCCCTGCTTTAATGAATTGGTGATGGCATCAAGTACAGCTTCCACCGCAAGTGTTGATTCCTTTTTATTCATACTTGTAGCCGCTTTTACTGCGTCGACTAAATCTTGCTTTCTCATGATAAAAGACCTCCTAAAATAGCAATTAAATGTGTTGCATTTGCTACCATTATTAACCTTTCTTCATGTTTTATACATGTTTTCCTTGTTTTTCTTCGAAAGCAAAAAAACCCTGAGCCCATAATACTCAGGGTTTCGAGATTCTCAGTCTGCTAAAATCCGTATACGGTCATACCGCCATCGACGAACAAGGTTTGCCCCGTACAGTAGGAACCTGCATCCGAAGCGAGAAAAACAGCCGGCCCAACCAGCTCCTGCAGCTCACCGACTCTGTTGAGCGGAGTGCGGGACAGGATATCGTTAAAGTAGGTTTCATCTGCAAGCAGCTTTTCGGTCAGCGGTGTTTTGAAATACCAGGGGCCGATTGCATTGACGTTGATTCCAAATCTTCCCCATTCAAGTGCCAGGTTTTTGGTCATTTGAATGAGTGCGGCTTTGGTAGAGGCATAAACCACCCCGGTGCGCAATGCCACATGGCCCCCGACCGAGGAAATATTCAGGATTCGGCCATATTCGGCTTCCTTCATCCGCTTTCCTGCTTCCTGAGAAAAATAAAAAGCAGATCGAAGATTTGTATTGATAATGGTATCCCATTCTTCCTCTGTCACATCGAGTGCTTTGCTCCTGATATTCATACCGGCATTATTAACCAAAATATGTAGAGGAATGCGGTCTGTATCCAGAGAATGGTACAAAGACTGTATTTCTAGTTTTTGTGTGACATCGACCGCATACGTATACGCTTTTCTCCCCATCTCCTGAACGACGCCTGCCACTTCGTCCAAGTCCTTCTGTGTACGGGAGACCAAAATAACATCTGCTCCGGCTTCCGCAAAACCGATGGCCAGCGCCCTGCCGATTCCCCGTCCGGCGCCTGTAATCATCGCTGTTTTTTCTATCAATGAAAAGGATGGCAAATACATTACAATCTTCCTCTCTGATTAGTACCTCGCGATTGTTTTTTCAATAATCAAACCATTCTTATTTTAGCACATTCAGTTGGAACTGCATTATTTTATGGCTCTGGTGAACGAATGGAGTGCCATACACGTCATATCTTTAGATTCATGAATCTAAAGGAGCAAGGAGGAAAGAGCCATTTATGGAGGAAAAGGACTTGATTAAACAAGCAAAAAAAGGGAACCAGAACGCTCTTTCTCTTTTGCTGCAGCAAAATTATTCGATCTTGTTTCACTACCTTTTAAAAATCACCCTGAACCGGTCGGTGACTGAGGATCTTGTTCAGGAAACCATGCTTAAATGCATACAAAAAATCGAACTGTACGAGGAAAAAGCCAAATTCTCTTCCTGGCTGATCTCTATTGCTTCTAACCTGTATATGGATCAGATCAGAAAACAGAAGACTGAGAAAAAATACAACGAGCAGATCAAGCAAGCCCGAAGCTTAAAATGGAAAGCAGCAGCCAGCAACGAAGAGTGGTCGGAGTTGCTAGATGCCTTATGCGTACTAAATGAAGAAAACCGGATTCCCTTAATCCTGAAGCACTATTACGGGTACACGTATGACGAAATTGGCAGAATGCTGAAGATTCCGGCAGGAACTGCGAAATCTAGGGTTCACAACGGGGTGAAATTCATCAGAGAGGAGTTGGAAGACCATGAAAGAAAACGAGGAGAAGCTTAAACACCAGCTCACAGAGGAGCTTTCAAGACTAGAAAAATGGGAAAGTCCCCCAATACCTGACCTTGCCTTTTTTGAACAGCTTGTTACTGAAGAAAAAAAGCGAATTCACCAACAGCTTATCAGGGAGCTGTTCTATTTCGCTCTGACGGCCGCAGTGATTTTATGTTGTGTCGCGGTCATGCTCATACGCCTTCCGGTTTTCTTCTTGCTGCTGCAGGTTCCGGTTTTAGTGGCTGCCGTATTGTTCCTGTTCTATCCTCGTAAAAAGGAAGGTGAAGTGGAATGACATCCGAGTTTCATGGGCTGCCCCTTTGGTTACTCATCCTGTTGATTTTCGTTTTGCTGTGCCAGAGTACCTTCCTCTTCCTTGATGGCAGAAAACGGGGATACCGCTATTGGTTTTGGTCCCTGTGGGGGCTGATTCAATGTCCTCTCCCTCTTCTTTTTTATTTGATCTTTGCCAGAAGGATATTCCGCAGAACGTCGTCGTGAAGTTAAAAAAAGAGGAGCATACACCAGCGTAAGCTCCTCTTTTTTTATTCTTTTTCCACCCATTCTTTTCGCAATACAAAAAGTTCCCGTAATTCCTGGGTGGATAGTTCAGTGATCCAATTTTCGCTAGTGATGACTTTTTCGCTTAATTCTTTTTTGCTTTCAAGCATTTCATCAATGCGCTCTTCCAGCGTTCCAAGCGTAATCATTTTGTGGACCGTCACAAATTTTTTCTGTCCGATCCGGTGGGCTCGGTCTGTCGCCTGGTTTTCCACTGCCGGATTCCACCAGCGGTCAAAGTGGATAACATGGTTGGCTTCTGTAAGATTCAGCCCTGTCCCGCCTGCTTTCAATGAAAGAACGAAGACGTTATGCTTTTTGGCCTGAAATTGTTCAATCATTTCATCGCGTTTTGCTTTTGGAATCCCTCCATGCAGGAAAGGCACCTCTTCATTCCACCGCTTTTCGATGTAATCCTTGATCAGATTTCCCATAAATAAAAATTGAGTAAAGATCAGGCAGCCTTCATCCTTCTCCTTAATGGCCTCCAAAAGCTCCATCAGTTTCGAGAATTTGCTTGATCGTTCTTCAAGCCTTGTTTTTTTCTCTTCTTTTAAATAGAGAACCGGGTGATCACAAATTTGCTTCAGTTTGCCAAGAAGGGCTAGAATCAATCCCCTTCTCTTCATTCCTTTCTCTTGCTCCAGCTGCTGAAACGTATCCTGAATGATCCGTTCATAAAGAGTTGCCTGTTCAGTTGTAAGGTGCACGTATTCTTTAATTTCCTGTTTATCCGGCAGGTTCAGCTGAACGTGGGGATCCTTCTTCGTCCTTCTTAGCAGAAAGGGCTGTACGAGACTTTGCAGTTGCTTCAGCCGGTCATTGTCATGCTCCCGTTCAACAGGAATAACGAACCTCTTACGAAATGCCGTTTCACTGCCAAGGTAACCGGGATTAAGGAAGTCAAAGATCGCCCAAAGCTCCAGAAGGCGGTTTTCCACAGGTGTTCCGGTAAGCGCAATTTTATGACGTCCGGACAAACGTCGGATACTCCTGGACTGTTTGGTAAAACTGTTTTTGATGTTTTGGGCTTCATCCAGAATAATGGCATCCCACATCACAGGCTGAAATTCATCCTGATCAAGCTGTGCTGTCGTATAGGACGTTAAAACCACATCCGCATCCCTGATCGCCTCCATGAAGTGTTCTCCCCTGACCCGCGATGAACCATAATGAAGAAAAACGTTCAGGCTCGGTGAAAAATGCTGCAGCTCTTTTTGCCAGTTTCCAATAACAGACGTGGGACAGATCAAAAGCACCGGGAGCTTACCGCTTCGTTTCCCTTCTCGGGTATGAAGCAGGTAGTCGATGGTCTGAATGGTTTTCCCAAGCCCCATGTCGTCAGCCAGACAGCCACCCAAGCCAAACTTTCTTAAAAATTGCAGCCAGGAACTGCCGACTTTTTGATAGTCACGAAGACTTCCTTTAAACCCGGGAGCTAATGGCTGAATCGGAATTTCTCTTACCTCAGACAGCTGCTCCACCATTCGGGAGAGATCACTGTTCAGCTCGATATTGACATACCGGAGCATGGAAGGCTCTTCCTGACTGCCGTTTTTTTGATTTTGAAGAAGATGCTGCTCAAGGACATCCTTCAGCTGCAGCCCCTTGCGGTTGAAACTTTTCATGACTTGCCGGACCTCACGGATGAAAGCCGGATCCAGCTTAAACCATTTGCCTTTGATTTTCACCAGACGACGTCTGCTGTCAACCAGCTCCATGAATTCATCTTCGCTTAATTCAATATCACCGGTCGATACCTTCCAGTCGAATTGAACAATAGCATCCAGCCCCAAAAAGGACGGTGCATAGCCCGACGAATTTTTCACCTTGGCTTTAATGTCAGGCTGGAGATCCTTTAGTGCTTCCCACCATGACGGAAGGAGAATCTTAAACCCTCCCTCTTCCAGCCATTCTCCTTTTTCATTTAAAAAATCCCAGGCTTCATTTTCGGTCAGTTTGTGTTTAAAGGAGCCATCCTTCTTTTTTAAAAAAGGCACCAGTGTTCCCGCAAACGCCAAATCCTCGCCGATCCGTTCTTCGTAGGCAGCCCAGTTCTCTCTTGGAAGTCGCTCGCCGTCATTCCATTTATGGGCTTCACCGTTCTCTTTGTCCTCCAGCATCACCTGTAAATTCCAAAACCGGTCATCTTCAGGAGGTTCCTGCAGCTCAAAGAGCAAATCAAACGGTTTCTCATCCTTTTTCCATCCTAATTTGACAAGCCACGATTCTTCCGAAAGATTTTCGTATAAAGCGTTTTTTTCCAAAAGATGCTCAAACGGGAAACGGTCAAAAAAGGCAGGATCCGCATCCAGCCTTTCCGGTTCCGTTAACGCCAGCCCATCAACGGCGGCATTGGCCCAATCTGACAGCTCTCTTGAACTGCCTTCGATTTCCCATTTCCAAAGCCCCTTCTTCCAAGCGGTAAAACTTGGCTTTACCCCGTTATCTTCCAATGAAGAAAGGACCCATTCGGCTTCATCCATCATCGATTGAGCATCTTGCGTCCAATTGCTCTTCTTCAGGAAAAATCGGGGGTGATTGGTGAACAGGCGAAAGGCATCTTCAGCAGAAACATAGATATTCTGTTCATCATCCCGGTCAACAAAGGTGCCGTAGTAGGATTCATGATGCCATGCGAACAACAGCGGCATCCAATCATCGACATGAATCCGGCTTCCCTTCTTTTCACACCAGAACATCATTCTTTTTTCATCCAGCCATTTTGTATGAATGACAATGGCGGTCACATCAATCATGAATGAATTTTCCTTTCCTCAGCTCTTCCTGAAAAGCACGAAGCCGTCCATATTGGGCAGACAGCTTTTCAATATATTCATTAAACTGCCATGAACGATCCAATTTTTTATAAATGGACTGCAGCTTTTTCAGAAAGCGAATGGCCAATTTGTAAGATTTACGGTTTTTCTCGCGGATGAGCCGGTCAACGGATTGGTGATAAATCGGCAACAGGACATCCATCTCCAGCTGCTCCACATCTTTTAAATCTGCGGAATTGATCAGAGAGGGAGAATAGCCCATTAACAGCTGAAGCTCCACCCACCGCTTGAAGTCCTGCTGAACATGCAAAAACTCGTTATATTCATAAAAGGTGACAGGAAGGCAATCAACGAGCATCTCCTCATATTCTTTTTCCTCCCCTGTATACTGAGCATACTTCCAAAAGAACTCGATATACTGATGAAATTCTTCCCGTACGGAAGCATCTTTGTAATAATCTTTGGTTTTCCGGTAGAATTCAGGCTTCAGAGCAAGGAGCCATTTCAAAAGAGCTTCCCATTTTTCCCAATGGAAAAGAAGCTCAAGCCAAATTAACGCATGGCGGGATGAAAACTGCTCTGTGCTCTCCATCCTCTTGAATGCCTCCTTCAGGTCATCCCTCAGAAAGGCAAAATGAACGAGCGCCATATCAAGGAATTGGGCCCGCGAGCCTTTTTCTTTCTCATCAAGCAGCTGTTTTTCATAGGACACTGCCCATTTCTCCACATAGTAAATGGTCGCCCAGCCAACCTGAAATACCCGAAAGATGGTATCAAAGTATCGGGAAGGGAGCTTAAAGATATTCTGGAATTCTCGTAAACTTTCTTCAATCAAATCGAGATGCTCACTCCTCAGGCGCCGAGCATCCATCTCCATGGCCGTCTTGAACATGCCATCCACCAGCTGTTTGAGATTCAAGTGGAAGTGAGAGTGTAAATAATCAGGAATGCCAAATTGTTTTTCATATTCCGTCAGTCTGAGAAATGTTTCAAGCTGGGCATGGAAACGATACAGCTTACCTATATCATCATCCAAAAAGGTCGCAGAATTTAATAAACCGGGATAGAATTCTCTATAAATATGCGTAAATGTATATCCTTCTCCCTTTTCCAGCTCTTTAAAGGTCATATTCTGCATTTTGATTCGTTCAAAGTCTTCAAATCGCTGATCAAACACACTTTTCCATTCTTCCACCGAAAGCACATTTTGGATCCGCTTTTTTGCTTGTTTTTCAGAAACATGAGGGACTTCTGTTACCATAGGCGGTCGGTCCAAACTGCTCTGCTCTTGGTCCTTCAGTTTACCGCGCTGGCTTTTCCATTCCAGTATCAGTTGATAAGGAGGACCAAAGGAAGCATACAGCTGAAAGAAAACAGCTATAATGTGAGCACACGGTTCCGGTTGCCCGCATCTGCAGCTGCTCTCCAGAAAACGGTGAAGGTTAAGGCTTACCTCATGCTCCCCATCTTCCGAAACACGCCCGGTCACAACCGTTTCTTCTTTTACATTTATATTATATACAGCGCCTTTCTGATAAAGCGCATAGCCATCCTGGATCGCTTCACTGCTAAAATGAAACAACACCGTTTTTCCAAGGTTCAACACAACGTCTTTAGGGATTTGCTTACTTAACATGTTAGCCTCCGTAACATAGTATCCTCCATTATATCAAAATTCCGGAGGTTCCATTCAATGTTGTGCTTTTTCTTGCCAAAAACAAAAAAACAATGGACACTTCTGCCCATTTTCTAAAGGTTGATTTTTTTTATCAATGATAATGTTGAATGGACCACCCCTGCATTGGTGACACCATTTACAAACGAATGTATGTTTACTCCAAAATTCCAGAAGGAGAGGAGCACCGAAATCCCCAGGAACACCCAAAACACGTATTCCCTTTTTAGAAAAGGTGCGCGCCTCAATCCAAAGTCAATGACCAGCAATGCCGGAATTAAAAATAATGAGTGCTGATTCAAATACTGAAGCAAAAAAGTTAAGATATCCACTCTATCACCGCCTTTGCTCAAAGCTGTAATAGTATATGGAAGTTTACTAGATTTGCTTATTCATTTGCCCGTTTTATTCCAAATCCTTTTTTCCCAGTCTGTTCAGAATTTTATCTTTTTCTATTTCAGCCAGTTCTTCTGAAATGAGAAGTCTTCTGGCCAATATATCAACTGCCTCATGTTCGGCAGCCAATGCTTCTGCCAGCGCCTTTTCTTCCAGTTCTTTCTCAAGCTCTGGATGATCGCGCAAGAGCTTTTCCATTTGATTTTTCGCTTCATTAATTGTCTGTTCATAGCTTTCCTTCATCTTTCTGAATGTTACAGGAGTAATGACAGCATCATCCTGTAAGCGGTAAAGATGTTTCAGAGCTCGGCGTGAGCGATGATAGCTTGTAAACAAAACTTCATTTTTCTGAATAGCTGGAGCCTGCTTACGGATACCCAAAGCCTTGATTAAATAGCTGATTGTTGTGCCCTGAACAAGAAGGGAAAAGAATACAATGGAAAAGGAAAGAACAATGATTTCATCTCTTCCTTTAAAATCCTGGGTTAAACTTAATGCAAGTGCAATAGACAGTGACCCACGCAGGCCTCCCCAATTGACCACATGTTTCCATTTGGAAGGGATATCCTTAACAAAGATTAACATTCCATAAACAACCACGGCTCTCGAAACTAATACAATCAGGATTCCAATTCCTATGATTTCCCATTTGTCATTAAGATTTATATTTGCAATTTCAAGCCCGACAAGCAAGAAAACGATCGAATTGGCCAAAAGTGACGTCACGTCCCAAAATGAGTTGATATTCATCTTTGTAATTGGGCTCATACCAATTTTGGCTCCGTAGTTCCCTAATATGAGTCCACTGGTAACAACAGCAATAACACCTGAAAAACCAAAAAACTCTGAAAGCAAATAGCTTCCATAGAAAAGGAGAACCGAAAACAGGATTTCCAGCGGATAGTCATCGTAAAAGCTGGTGAGCTTGGAAAAGATATAACCCATTACGGCTCCAATCGCAATACCGCCAAGAGCGACTTTTATAAAAATACCAAAGCCGTACAGTCCTCCAGTCGCTCCCATTTTCAGGTAAGCAGGCAGATATGCAGAAGCAATCGTAAATAAAACGACAGCCATTCCATCATTAAACAAACTTTCACCCTCTACAATGATAGAAAGTTTTCTGTTAACGCCCATGGATTTAAAGATACTAAGAACTGAAACGGGGTCTGTAGCACTCATCAAGGCACCGAATACAAAAGCCGCCTGCAGACCAAGGCCGAGCCATAAATAAGAACTAAATCCCACGAGCACACATGTAATCAGAGTACCTACCAGGGCCAAAAGGACAATGGCCACTTTATTTTCAAGCAGATGGGAAAAAGGCAACTTCAAAGAAGCTTCTCCCAGTAACGTGGGAAGGAGAAGAGAAATAATGACAAACTGGAAGATATCCCCTTCCTGTGTTAAATTTTTGATAGGTTCCAAATTCTCAATGGGAATAAGACCGATTAAAGCGCCTACGACAACCAGTGCAATAGGGTATGGCCTTTTTAGTTTTTTTGCCAGCGCCGTCACCAACACCGAAATACCCAAAAGAATGACAATAATATGTAACCTTTCTTCCATGACGTTGCCTCTTTTCCTATAAAAGCTTTTATTTCTATCCATTTACTATTTTGCGTCCCTTTAAACGGATTTAACGTGAGAGAAAAGGTATTTTGTAACTTTTTGACTATTTTTAGCAAAGCTCTTTCCTTCAAAGGCGTTTTCCTTCATACTTGTTTTTGTGACAAAATCCCTCATGAAAGTCGTGAATGAAAGATGTTATTACAAATGATTGAAAAAAAGCGGGAAGTTTTGCTATGTCTTGGAAAGACCTATGGCTTGACGGCAGAGGTTACTGTGAAATGCAGCCAGGAACTTGATCATTTGCTTAATCTGCTTTCCCGAACAGAGGAAAAACCAAATTCTTTGATAAGACAATAATGGACCAACCCCAAAAATTTAAAAGCAAAAAAACGGCGGGAGACCACTTCCCGCCGTTTTTTTAATGATAATCTTCTATTAATCCCCTATTAATTTTGAAGGATTTCCTCTATGTGTTCAAGTGATTCGGCAGAGAGTTTGACTCCTGAAGCCTTTACGGTTTCCTCCAGCTGATCCGGTGAACTTGCACCCACAATGGCACTTGATACATTGTCCTGACGAAGAATCCAAGAGAGTGCAAGCTGAGCGACAGTAATTCCATTCTCCTCTGCCACTCCTTTTAATTTCTCCACCTTTTGAAGTTTTTCTTCGGTCAGATGGCCGGATATCATTTTCTTGCTGTTCTCGTCCGCGGCCCGGCTTCCTTTTGGCGCCTCTTCCCCGATTTTATACTTTCCAGTCAGAACGCCCTGCGCAAGCGGCGACCATACCACCTGGCCGATGCCGTGTTTTTCACTCACCGGAATAACTTCTTTTTCAATATAACGCTCAAACATATTGTATTGAGGCTGGCTGACAACAATACGGTCCAGCAATTTTTTATCCGCCAGGTGTACCGCTTCTGAAATCTGTTCTGCAGTCCACTCACTCACCCCGGCATAAAGCACTTTGCCATGGCGGATCAAATCATCGATAGCCCGCAGCGTTTCCTCCAGAGGAGTTTCCTTGTCATAGCGATGGCAATAAAAAATATCCACATAATCCAATCCAAGCCGCTCGAGGCTGGCATTGCACTGCTCAATCACATGCTTTCTCGAAAGACCCCGGTCGTTCGGGCCGTCCCCCATTGGCCAGAATGCCTTTGTAGCCAAAACATATGAATCGCGCTGGTAGCCTTTCAAAACGCTTCCCACGACTTTTTCTGCTTCTCCGCGCATATATACGTTTGCGGTATCAAAGAAATTAATTCCAAGGTCAAATGCTTTATGTATGCTGGCTTCTGCATTCTCCCGGGCTACATAGCCCGCAGTGGTCAGCCAGCTTCCCAGAGAAATCTCGCTTACTTTTAATCCAGTACTCCCAAGACGACGGTATTCCATAATCATTTTCCACCTTTCTTTTTAGAAAAATAGGTACAGTACAAGTTTACCAGTTTTCTAAATATTATAAAGAATTACAGCTTGAAATATCCAAAATATCCCCTATTGGTAGGACAAACAGCCGATAATTCTCTCAAAACTGGATGAATTTACTACTATCTTGAAATAATTATGTAACGGTTTTGTTACCTTACTCTAACCTGCCTGTCATACTCTACCTGTACAATGACAATTGTGGCTATCAAGGAAATCATATCCTTTTTAACTAAAACTTTTCGTACTTTAGGAGGTACATATGTTAAAAAAAGTAATTGCAACAGGAGCGATCACTGGAGTAATCATGAGTTCTCCAATAGTAGGGGAAGCCGCGTTAGGGGACCATACATTAAAACAAGGCATGTGGGATAAAGACGTACACCAATTACAGCAATCGCTTAAAGATAAAGGATATTTCCATTATACAGATACAACAGGTTACTATGGAGATATCACAACGGCTTCCGTGAAGGATTTTCAAAAGAAAAACGGACTCAAAGTAGATGGGATTACAGGAAAACAAACAGCAGAAACGCTGCTTCAATCTTCTTTAAATAAATCCAATCTTTTGCAACAGGGCAGCAAAGGCTATGCTGTTTCCGGATTGCAAAGCGAATTAAAGGACCAAGGTTTCTACAACTATACGGTTGATGGAATTTATGGACCTGTTACCGTAAGAGCGGTTAAAGCTTTCCAGACTGCTAAAGGAATCGGTATTGACGGAATCACCGGACCTCAAACCATTAAGGCGCTCTACAGCGATAATGGCGTTCGTGTAAAAACAGAGGTTCAATCTGCTGCTCCGGCACAGAAAACTGCAACTGCTCCTGCTCCAAAAGCTGAAGCACAAGAAACAAAAGCACCTGCACAGAAAAAGCAGGGTAAAACCATTTCTGTGGAATCAACGGCTTACACAGCAAGCTGCAACGGCTGCAGCGGTGTAACGGCGAATGGGACAAACCTTAAATCTAACCCTAATGCAAAAGTCATTGCCGTTGACCCTGATGTTATTCCTTTAAATTCCAAAGTGTATGTTGAAGGATATGGCTATGCAACAGCTGCTGACACTGGCGGAGCGATCAATGGCAACCGAATCGACGTATTCTATCCTTCCAACGATACTGCCAACCAATGGGGAAGAAAAACAGTTAAAGTTACTGTTCTTGATTAATCAGAAAAAACCTTTAATTAAGAGAGGCGGCCGCTTGCCGCCTCTTTTTTTGATGCTCCATCGAAGAGTTTAACGTGAGCCGGACCGCTAGGCCGCTTTTTAAGCTTACGTTGTCACATAATCTTTATATGTTTTTTAGCGGTTTTCTTTTATAATAGGTAAGTGTTTGATTAATTTACGAACAGGCTGGTGAATGTATTGTTTCTTTGGATTGCCATTATTATGGGTCTGGTTGAGGGACTGACCGAGTTTCTTCCGGTTTCTTCCACTGGACATTTAATTATCGCAGGGCACTTTTTAGGATTTACAGGAGATAAAGCAAAAACGTTTGAAATTGTGATACAGCTTGGTTCCATTCTGGCTGTTGTAGTCCTTTACTGGAAAAGGCTGTGGAGCCTTCTCGGTGTGGGCAAAATCGAATCTGAGGATGGGCAAAAGGGCCATTTGAATCTGATTCATATCTTTTGCGGTATGCTGCCTGCAGTTGTGATCGGACTTCTTGTTCACGATGCCGTAAAAAAGTATTTGTTCTCAACAAGTACGGTTGTATTCAGCTTGATTGTCGGCGGACTGCTGATGATTTATGCTGAAAAGAAAAAAAAGAAGATTACAGCGGCTACTCTTGACCAGATTACGTATAAGCAGGCCTTTATCATCGGCTTGTTTCAGTGTCTTGCATTGTGGCCGGGCTTCTCACGGTCGGGTGCTACCATTTCCGGTGGTGTTTTGATGGGATTAAGCCATCGAACGGCGGCTGATTTTACGTTTATTCTTGCGGTGCCGATCATGATCGCGGCCAGCGGACTCGACCTCTATAAAAGCTGGGATTACTTAAGCGCAAGCGACCTCCCGTTTTTTGTTACAGGATTTGTTACGGCCTTTATCGTAGCGGTTGTTGCTATCCTGTTCTTTATTCGTTTGATTGCTAAAGTAAAGCTGACACCATTTGCCTATTACCGTTTCATCCTTGCTGCCGTTTTGGCTGCAATTATCTGGCTGTAATCATAAAGCATCAAAAAAAGATGGCGTTTTCCCGCCATCTTTTTTTGATGTAAATAATAAGGCTCACCATTTCGTATCTTTTTTCAGCAAGCTGTACATCACCAAATCCTGAAATTCCCCATCCACGAACTGATAGTCCCTTAATTGCCCTTCCGCCTGAAAGCCTAATTTTTCTGCCAGTTTAGCAGAACCGAGATTATCGGGATGGATAAGCGCGCCAATACGGTTAAGCTCCATTGTATGAAAGCCATAAGGCAATATGACACCTAATACCTCCGACATGACACCCTTCCGCCATTCACTGCGCCGTATTTCATATCCGACTTCCGCTCGCCGTTTCTTTTTTGCCCAATTGTGAAAACCGCAGGTTCCAATTACTCTTCCACTTGTTTTTTCGGCGATTCCCCAGCGGATGGTTGCCCCAGAACTGAACCCGTTCTGAAAATCCTGGATGAGTGAAGCGGTCTGTTCGATGGATTCAAACGGAATCGCTCCCCAGTACTTTACTACCTCGGAATCAGAATATACTTCATGCAGATCCTGTGCATCCTCCACTTTGATTTCTCTCAATTGATATCGCGTGGTGGAAAGTTCTGAAAACACAGGCAGTACAGAGACTGTTTCCATACTCGTTAACTCCCTTTTATCGCAAATAGCTGATTTGAGCAATATTCAATAATGTCGCTGCGGCGGACGATGCCGATGAATACATCATTATCATCCACCACTGGAACAAAATTTTGGGTCGCTATCAAACTCAGGAGATCTTCCATTTGAGCGTTAATGTACACCGACTTGATCAGCCGCTCTTTTTTTATACCCGATATGGAAAACCGGTGGCTTGTTTCGAAGTTCAGTCCGGGTGTATTTTTGATCGTCCACAAAAGATCCCCCTCAGTGACAGTTTCAGAATATCTTCCTTTATCGTCAAGCACCGGGACTGCCGTGTATCGATGGTGTTCGAGTTTTTCCAGCGCCTGACGGACGGTTGAATTTGTTTTCAAAAAAGCAACCTGTTCTTTCGGCAAAAGAAAAAAAGCAATGTTCACGATACCTTCCTCCTAGCTATCTAAATCTGCAAATCTTTTACAACGGGCTCAGCCGCAAGGCTTTCCCACAGATAATAGGTAATATACGTACTCCACGGGTGCCAGTCCTCCGCGAGTCTTCTGACATCTTCTTCTGTTGGCTGGTAATCCAGCCCCCATGCACTACGAACTCCGTTTCTTAAACCAATATCGGCAGCCGGGAGCACATCCGTCCTCCCCATGGCAAATATGAGAAGGCACTCAATGGTCCAACGTCCAACTCCCCTGATCGGCAACAGCGTTTCCATTACCTCTTCATCGCTCATCCCCCAGAGGGCATCAACATCTAGTTTTCCGTCTGCAATCATCCTGGCAAAATCAATAATATATTCTGCTTTTCTTTGGCTGAACTGAAGTTCTCTCAGCTCCTGATAATCAAGAGCTGCCATCTTCTCCACCGCCGGAAAAATAGAGAAAGGTTCACCGCTCACTTCCAGATGCTCACCGGCAAGATCAATGAGACGATCGATCAGAACACCGGCAAACGTGAGATTCACCTGTTGTCCAACGATGATTTTCACCATCGATTCGAACAGGTCCGGATCCGTCACCAGACGCAAGCCGTAAAATGACGTGATAAGAGGCGCAATCTGCCTGTGTCCTGAAAATTGGGTATAAAATTGCTTAAGATCAATGTCCGTTGAAAACATGCGTGTGACGATAACATCCAGTTCGGCCTTTTCCTCCTGGTTCAGATCATCCGGCTGATCAATCAGAAGTTCTGCCTCATCCACGCTGCCGCTGGCCTTTACATTAAGTAATACCGGCCGGTTTCCAACATGAACCATCCGTTTGTACGACTGGCTCTCCAAATCAGCATTCACAATGTTATTTTTCCCATGACTCTTCACCCTTCGGAGCATTTTAGAGAAATCAAAGGGTGAAGCAGGTTTAATTACTTTTAACATAATTTCTCCTTTATCCTTCTTTTTTGTAAAGAAAAACACATCGTGTATGCGCTCACATATTTATTATCTCTTCTTGCCCGCAAACTTTCCAGTACCAATTTCAATTCCTTCTACTCATCGTGAAAAATATTCCAACAAAAAAACACCGCTGAATCCTTCAGCAGTGCTCACTTTGCGGCAGACGGGTCAGGCGTCTCCCGAGTTTTCTCTTTTTTTTAGATAGGGATTATCGTCCAGGCTGTCGACTGTGTGTTTATACGCATGTCCTCTTGAAATAGCCAAAACAAATACGACAAGAACAAACAAAATAATAATAACGGAAATCAAAATTGTAATAAGAAGAGTTGACACAATGTACAGCTCCTTTATTTGATAATCCTTATTTTAGCATGGGCAGATCCGGAATCCCATGGACTTTCGTTCTACAATGTGCCTTTATACAGATTATAATCGTCAATACTGGAAAAGCACCCCAGCCGGTCCCCGATCAGCAGCCCAAAATCAATATATGCATTGTTCTTTGCCGTTATTATATTTTTGTCTTCAACTACCTGCCGGTTCACGGCACGCCCCGTCAGCCACTCCTTCACTTTTCTGTTTTCCTCCTCCAGATGAGGGGCTGAATAGCTTTTATTTTCCAGTATCCCTGCTTTTCCGGCAATTAACACTCCTGAGCCAATAGCAGCAATACGGACTCCATCTCTGTCGAAGCCCTTTATCAGCCTGATAAGGCGAGGATCTGACTGGCTTGCTGCCTGTCTTCCGCCAGGGAGCAGCAGCAGGTCGTATTCCAAAGGATTTATGTTTTTCAATTTAATGGTCGGATGTACAAGCAATCCGCACTCACTCGTAATTCCCCCGTGGGGCAATGAAAAACTTAAAATTTCGTAATGTCGGCTGAGGGCAGATAACGCCACCACAATTTCTACTTCCCTGAATTGGGGATAGAGATAAACCAGCACTCTCTTTTTCATGTGTCCACATCCATTTCTGTGGTACAAATGGCATACCAGTTTTTGTCGAATCTTGTATTAATCTAATTGTATCAGTACAAAAGAGGGGTGTGTATTGGGAAAATTGATGATTAAGTTATGAAAATAACTCAGTATTTAATCGTCTATTTTCCCAAATTCTCCATTCTTCCCTATAAAAACAAGTAAATAAACAAACTTTTTATCAAAAAAACAGACTTTTTCAAAAAAATTGTTGAAATCGGTTTCAGTCCAAAAGTATTTGGGTAATTAAAAAGGTCGGCTTTTTGTGAATAGAAGCTGTTACTTATTTACTAGGAGGTACTACATGAAAAGGGTTTCTGTCTTATTTATCTCTGTTTTGATTTTGCTGGGCATGCTTGCCGGCTGCTCGGGGAGTGCGGGGGGGCCGCAAGAAGAAAGCTCCGGCGACAGTTCTGCTCAAAAAGGGAAAGTCACGTTGAATTTTTGGACATTCTGGGGGTCCGAAACAAGACGTCCTGTTATTGAAAAAATCATTAATGATTTTAATAAATCACAGGATGATATTTATGTAAAACACACATTCCTGCCATTTGGTGATATCTGGACAAAAAACCTGGCGGCCATTTCTGCCGGTAATCCTCCCGATGTCATCATTAACGACATTAATTCCGTACAGCACCGCGCAAAAAACAATCAATCTACCAATTTATCTGAATATATAAAAGATGACTCTTTTAAAGGAAATTTTTATCCACGACTGTGGGATACCGTCCTGTATAAAAATGATCCGTACGCCGTGCCATTCAACACTGATACACGACTTCTTTTTTATAACAAAAAGGCGTTTAAAGAAGCCGGCCTTGATCCAAATAAACCTCCGAAGACATGGGACGAGCTTGAAGCTTATGCCAAAAAGCTCGATAAAAAAAGCGGTGACCGGTATGAGAGAATCGGTTTTTATCCGTTATGGGGATCATTCGGGCCTCCAAGCTGGCTCATGAATGCCGACAACGGAAAAGGATTCCTGTCTAAAGACAATGAGGTACAAATCAACACACCTGAAAAATTGGAAGGACTAAAGTGGCTTAAGAGCTGGAATGACCGGATCGGCCAGGAAAATGTAAATGCCTTCAAAGCCGAATTCGGAAGCGAACAATCCAATCCTTTCATTGCCGGAAAAGTCGGTATGTGGGTGGACGTTGCCACCTTCTATACACAGATCAGGGATTTTGGAAAAGATATGGATTTCGGGGTGGCGCCAATGCCTGCGAAAACCGCAGATGCCAAGCATTGGAGCGACGGTGGCGGATTTGTTGCTGAAATTCCGAAGGGAGCCAAACATCCAAAAGAATCCTTTGAATTCATCAAATATTTGACAGGAGAACAAGCACAAACCTATTGGGCGTCCAAAAATTTTGACAATGTAGCAAACAAGAAAGCTTCTGAAGATGCCCTTTCTAAATTAAGCGGCAACGACAAAATGGTTTATAAGGAGGCCGTTGATAATTTACAAGTAACGACAATGAATCCGGTTCCGGCAGATGCTCCTGATTATCAAAACAAAATCAATCCGTTAATTGATGCCGTTCTTTTAGGAAAAGAAAAACCGGAAAATGCGCTGAAAAAAGCACAGTCAAAGGTAGAACAATCACTAAAGAAATAAGGTACTCTTTTACTTTTGAAAAAGAAGCGGCCTGTCGCCACAAAGACAGGCCGTTTATTCAACCAAACGCGGATTCGCAGCCAAACAGCTGGCAAAAAATTAAATGAAGGGCGGGATGTTGTGATGGAAACAGCGTATGAGTCTGCAAAAAAAAGAAAACAGGCTGCCCAAAAGGACATTGCAGAACCTGTAAAAAAGTACAGGATAAAATCCTTAAGAAAACGTGAGGAATTATCAGGATTTTTATTTATTTCCCCATGGCTGATCGGGTTTGTGGCACTAACATTGGGGCCGCTTCTTTTTTCTTTGTATGTCAGTTTTACCAATTACAATATCACATCGAAAATGGATTTTGTGGGAACACAAAATTATCATAATATGTTTTTTAATGATGGATTGTTTTGGACCTCTCTTTGGAACACCTTATATTTCGTAGCCTTTTCCGTACCATTGACAACGGCCGGTGCTATCCTTTTGGCAGTGCTTCTTAATCAAAAAATTCCCGGAATCAAAGTGTTCCGGACTATTTATTATCTCCCTGCCGTTCTATCGGGAGTCGCTGTTTATTTACTATGGATGCAGCTTCTCAGCCCATCAACAGGTTTAGTCAACACTGCACTGAGCTGGTTCGGCATCAAGGGCCCTGCATGGCTGTTTGATCCCGAGTGGACAAAACCTGCATTGATCGTCATGAAGATGTGGAGCGTTGGCGGCGGTATGCTCTTGTATCTTGCCAGCCTCCAAGGTGTTTCAAAAGCCATGTACGAAGCAGCAGATATTGATGGAGCGAGTGCTTTTCGAAAGTTTTTCCATATTACGCTTCCCATGATCACACCCGTGATCTTTTTTGATATTGTAACAAGCCTGATTGGAGGATTCCAAATCTTTCAGGAAGCGTACGTCATGACGGAAAATGGGGATGGAGGTCCTGTGAATTCCCTCCTGTTCTATAATTTGCATATGTGGAACAAAGCATTTGAAGTCTTTGACATGGGATATGCTTCAGCGATGGCATGGTTCCTGTTCGTCATTGTACTGGTTTTAACAGTCATCAACCTGAAATTCGGAAAACACTGGGTTCATTATGGCGGAGGGGATGAAAAATGAGTACGAGGCAGCACGCACCAAAGTTCTATGAAACCATGTCATTTAGAAGAAAAATGAAGAAATCTTTTGTTCTCTTTCTTCTGATTCTCGGCAGTATCGTTATCCTGTCACCCGTTTGGTGGATGATCTCTACGTCTTTGAAAACTCCTGGAGAGATTGCCCAATATCCTCCCTCATTTATGCCGGAATCCTTTCAATGGAGCAATTATGTGAAAGCCTGGCAAACGGCCCCCTTCACCCGGTGGGCCCTCAATACCATTTTTATTACAGTATGTGTAGTGATTGGAAACGTCGTAGTGAACTCTTTTGTAGCTTACGGTTTTGCTAAAATCCGGTTCAGAGGAAAGAATCTTCTGTTTACACTTGTTCTATCCACCATGCTGATTCCGGGGTTTGTTATGATGATTCCCCAATATATGCTATTTTCAAAGTTGCACTGGATCAATACGTATTTACCATTGATTGTTCCCGCATTTTTCGGAAATGCATTTTTCATTTTTCTGCTGCGCCAGTTTTTCAAGACCATTCCTGATGAGATGATTGAAGCAGCCAAAATTGACGGCGCAAACCATTTTCAGATCTGGTGGAAGCTTGCGATGCCGCTCATGAAGCCCGCGGTCATTACTGTGGCCATTCTTTCTTTTAATGGCGCATGGAATGATTTCCTTGGACCATTGCTCTACATTAATGATGAGAAGCTATATACACTTCAAATCGGACTGCAGACTTTCAAGGGTACGGTGCAGACCCAATGGCATTATTTGATGTCAGCATCGGTACTTGTCCTGCTACCTGTGATTCTCATCTTCTTCTTTTTTCAACGGTACTTTATTGAAGGCTCCAACATCACCTCGGGAACCAAAGGATAAAAAAAAACGGGTATACCGCCATCTGGTATACCCGTTTTTTATGAGTTGAATGTTTCATAGCCATTCAGAATTAATTTTTCATACCGGCAGAAGCAATTCCCTGTACATAATACTTTTGGAAGAATACAAAAATGATCAACAGCGGTATGGTAGCCATCGTGAGGGCTGCCATAACATGTCCATACTTTACAGGCGGCTGGTGGAAAAAGAATTGCATCCCGACCTGCAGCGGTCTGACACTGTCGTCCGTAGTGGCAATCAAAGGCCACATAAAGTCTCCCCAGTGGGTAATGAAGGTCAGCAGAGCCACCGTAATAAATACGGGTTTCGATAACGGAATCACAATCTGAAAAAAGATTCTCAGGGTCGATGCTCCGTCCATCCTTGCCGATTCCTCAAGCTCCTTCGGCAGGTTCAAGAAGAATTGCCGGAACATAAAAATATTAAATGCATTGGCAATGAACGGAATAATGAGCGCCTGATACGTATTGAGCCAGTCAAACTCATCAATGATCAAATATAGCGGAAGCAAAATGCTTTCAAACGGAATGATAATTAAAGCTACCACTGCTGAAAACAAAAGATCTCTTCCCTTGAACTGCATTCGGGCAAATGCGTAAGCGGCAAGCGAGTTCACAAACAAGCCGAGAAGAACAATCACGGATACATACAGCGTACTTGTCAGCAAATAGCGGATGAAGGGAATTCGTTCAAATACCCCCGTATAGTTGTCCAATGAGAATGTATAAGGAACAAAGGCTCTAAATGATTTCAAATCCGCAAAAATTTCCGGCTCGGTTTTAAATGACGAAACCACCATCCAAACAAGAGGAAATAAAAAGAGAATGGCCAACAAAATGAGAACAACATACAAACCGATTTGTGCAATGATTCGATTCTTTTTCATACATTCTCCTCCTATTCTGTATTTTCTTTAATGAACCTTCGCTGCAGTATGGAAATAATCAATACGATCACAAAGAATAAAATGGCAATAGCGGAGGAATAACCAACATCCCGGAATTTAAAGCCGGTTTCGTACACCATATAAACAAGCGTTTTCGTAGAATCAAGCGGCCCTCCCTGCGTCATTACGAATGGCTGTATAAAAAGTTTTGTTGCCGCAATCATTGTAACGATGGCAATAAAGGCAAGAATATTGCGGATTCCCGGAATAGTAATATGAATCAGCTTTTGCCATGCATTTGCTCCGTCGATGGATGCTGCTTCATATTGATGATCCGGAATATCCTGAAGTCCCGCAAGAAAAATCATCATTTGATAGCCAGCACCCTGCCAGATACTCATAAAAATAATAGAGTACATTGCCTGGTCTTTATCCGTCAGAAATTGAAACGGCCCCAGACCGACAATATTTAAAATGGAGTTTGCCAAGCCATTGTCAGGATTATAAATAAAGGTCCAGAGGATGGATACGATAACCATCGATGTCACAACAGGTGCAAAAAAGGCCATCCTGAAAAATTTTATACCCATTAATTTTTGATTGACCAAAAGCGCAAGGGCTAGTGCAACAAGCGTTTGTACAGGAACGACAATCACTACGAAAAGGGCTGTATTGCCCAGTGATTTCAGGAAGAGGCTATCCTCTGCAAGCCGCTTGTAATTTTCAAATGCGACAAATTTCGTTTGTTCCGGGGTTAGAAGATAATAGTTTGTAAAGCTGAAATATAACGCAAGAATAGCTGGAAGAATTAAAAAAACAAAGAGCAGGATTATGGCAGGAGCTACAAAGCCATAGCTGGTAAACAAATTTTTTCTTTTTCTTTGCTTCGGGCTCACTGTGGGCAACGGATTGTTTACGTTTGTTTTTTGGGTAATTGGTTCCATCCTTTTCTCCTTTCCGCGTAAAAATATATGAAAAGGAGTGACATCATCACTCCTTTCCCTTCTTATTTTTTAAAGCGCTGAAGCTCACGGTCAGTGTCCTTTGCTGCTTTATCCAGTTCTGGCTTTACATCCTGTCCCAGCGCAGCTGCTTGGAACGCTTCAGCAAACTTGGCGCTCAGCACTGGATAGGCTGGAGTGGCCGGACGGGCTTTTGCCGTATTCAATACCTGGTCTTTGATTACCTTTTTCGGAAGTTTGTCATACTCTTTAATTTCCTTAAATGCGGATTCTCTCGCCGGGGGCATTCCGGTAATCTTTGAGATTTCAACGACGGAATCCTTATTGCTCATCCATTTTACAACTTCCGCCGCTTCCTTTGGATGCTGAGATTGGCTGGAAACACCAAATGCCCAAGAGCCTGAAGGAGACACTTTCTTCTTGCTGTAAGGGAAATAGGTCATCCCCCAATCCAGATTTTTATAGTCTTCAAAACCAGGAATCAACCATACTCCGCCGATCATCATAGCGGCTTTTCCTTCTTCAAAATCTGCAGGTCCGTTGGAAACACTTACAACCTTTGATTTAAATAAACCTTTCACATAATTCAACGCTTCTACCGATTCCGGCCCGTTTAAATAGCCTTCTGCTTTCGTTCTGTCCTTGTTTAGCAAGAGCCCGTCATTGGACCATACGAATACAGAACCCATGTACGTAAGCCACTCACCGACCCCAAGATCCATGTGCATGGTAAGTCCGCGCACATCACCTTTTGTCAGCTTTTTGGAGGCTTCCATGAACTGGTCCCACGTCCATGCTTTGTCGAGTGTTTCAGGAGCCTGAATACCCGCTTCTTTTAATAGTTTTTTGTTATAAAAAACTACAATGGAGGATTCCATCGCTCCAAGTGCATAAAGCTTGCCGTCATATGTACCTTGCTGGATGATGGATTTGGCAAAATCCTGTTTGTCACTCTTCTCCACATAATCATCGATTGGTGAAAGAATACCGGTAGCTGCATAGTTTCCGACAAAGGGACCATCCATATCGAGAACATCCGGCAGTCCATTGGAGGTGGCAGCTGCATTGATTTTATCTTCATACGCATGACCTGTACCGCTTGGGATAATATCAAGCTTTACATTAATTTTACCTTTGTGTTCTTTGTTAAACTCGTCAATCCTCTTTTTATAAAAGTCGACTTCCTTGGGCTGGCCCTGGTGCGCCCACATCTTAAGCTGCACCTCCCCGCCTTTCTCCGATCCGGACGCTCCCTGCTTGTCGTTGGAACAGCCAGCCATCGAAAATGCAAATATAAGGCAAAACAGCAGCAATATTCCCTTTTTCATAGAATTGCCTCCTCATTTTATAAACGTATGGGTGATTTAAATGGATCCTGCACCTCATCTTCAGATGGAAGCGACCGGATCACTTTGTCATTTTCCATAATCAATGTACCGTTCATGTCCTTCAGTTGGCCTGTTACGGTAACCGTCTCCCCTTTCGCAACTGGAAGGGTTAACGATTCAAACGACTGGACGGAATCTTTCTCAATCAATGGAACGGAAAATTTTTGCTGATCCACCAGCGTTCCATCTTCCAGGAACACTTTGTAGGTCACTTCATAATTTTCAAAAGCTACATTATAATCATTGATGATCCATGGTATAACCGTGGCTGTGCGTCCAAGTTCACCTTCCGTAATATCTCCGTTGAACGACAGATGGAGCGGTTCAAAAGCCTTTGCCATGGCAAAGTATGCTTTCTTCGGCTGGCGGTAATAGTCGATAATGGACCAGTCAATGGAAGGTCCGGTATTTACAAAGTGAAACTGAAGCAGTCCGCCTACCTGATTGTATTTCTTCCTTCTTAATGCCTCCGTATGTTCCTTGTAAAACTGCACCTGGTAATCCTGGGTGATGTTGATAAGATCCTGAAGCGACTGGGTCATCACAGATCCCATCATGGTCTGGTAAATGTTCGTCTGGAATCCCCATGTGCGGTAGATCTCCCAGTTAACCGGCCAGAGAGACTCCTGATTCATAAATTTCTTTAAGGAATCTTCATTTGGAATGGACTGAGTGCCGTATTCTGTTACAAACATCGGATTATAGAATTCTGCGTCCTCAATTTTCCCCCAATACCATCCAACCCAGTGAACACTTAAATGTGTACCGATATAAGTTGTAAAATCGTCAAGTGTCTCAAAATAGTGTGGAAGATCTTCATCAGAGACAAGGACTGAGTTTTTTATTACAGGGCGCAGGCTGTCGAGTTCCTTAACCACGCGCAGCAGCATATTATCCAGCTTATTGTAATCATGATAGCGGGATTCACTATGGCATGACCAAAGAATGATGGACGGATGGTTATACAGCATTCGTATAAAACGCCTGGCGACATCCTCTGCTCTTTTTATAAAAAGACCTGTCGATTCATAGCCCCACTGAAAGGGCAGGTCCTGAAACACCATAATCCCCTTTTCATTGCACAGCTGGTAAAACTCTTCCTGTTCAGCATGCGCAAACAAACGGGTGGTGTTCATATTGGCGTCCAGCATCATCTGGACATCGAGCTGGTAGGATTCCTTGGTCATCAGGGAAAGGAACTGGTCGGACAAGTAATTGTTGCCTCTGATAAAAACTCTCGTTCCATTGAGATAAAAGATCCAATTTTCGTCCATTTTGATTTCTTTAATCCCAAATATTTGAATCTTTTTATCAACCAATACCCCGTTTGCCCAAACCTCAATCACAGCTTTATAAAGATGGGGAAAACCAAGCTCCCATGTCCACCACAATTTTGGCTGGGACAGCTGGTCGGTCATTGAGTAACTGCTTGTTCCCGGCCTCTGGAAATAACTTTGCCGTTTCCATCTGTATATTTTCCCCCTGAAATTATGAGGCAAAAAGGAGACCTCCACATCAATCCTTGCTTCCTTGCTGTTGTTGTTGTTTAATTCAACGTCCAGGTAGATGGTGGCTTTCTTATAGTCATCCTTCAAGTAGGGTGTAATCTGGATATGCTCAATATGTACCTTGCCTCGTTCCTCCAGATAAACATCCTTCCAAATACCGCCCGGGTTGATGAGTGGATTCGGATAGTGAGCGTTCACAGAAGAAGGGACCTCGGGGCAATCGGTAAGCCCTTCCTGGTTCACTGGAAGACAGTCCCAATGATAAAGCCCGCCCTTGGCAATCTTTTTCCTCTCCGGTCTCGTATCCAATTCTGAGGTCACTTTAACGACCAGAATGTTTTCCTCGCCATTATGGAGAAAATCGGAAACATTGAATTCAAATGCATCAAAGTCTCCTTCATGCGTTCCCAAGTACACACCGTTCAACCAAACTTCCGAATAATAATCTACCGCGTCAAAACAAATATAAAACATTTTATCGGACTTTTTGGGTGGTGCCCGGAATGTCGCCTTATACCACATCACCCCCTGAAAATCTTCATAACCTGCTTTCTGCCAATGAGCAGGAACAAGAATGTCTGTCCATGTTAACTCTTCAGCATGGTAAACCGGCTTATTTCGAATATTTCCTTCCAGCTGGTCATCTTCATCCTGCACACATTTCCAAATTCCATTTAAACTCAGTTTTTCTCTGCACTCTCTGCTCATCTTTATCACCTGACTTTTCGGGTATAAGTGTATGTTTTCTATTACTTTATGGGCCAGAGCCAAAGAACTTCACACTATTCTGAACTTTTCCCTTGTTACCGGTTGTGTAAACACCTTTTTTTGCCATTATCATCCACATATAAAAAAGAGGCACCGCTTCACCCATGAGGAAACTGGCTCATAATGATATGAAGCGGGACCCATGCCATTCCATCTTATTTGGTTCCTTTTCCTTTTGTCAGATGGC
This sequence comes from Fictibacillus sp. S7, assembly GCF_004127935.1. Classification (NCBI taxonomy): domain Bacteria; kingdom Bacillati; phylum Bacillota; class Bacilli; order Caryophanales; family Fictibacillaceae; genus Fictibacillus; species Fictibacillus sp. S7. Next base: position 2,165,575 of record NZ_QJKL01000001.1, read on the forward strand.
AAGGGACTCCATGGCCCACTGCTCCCGGATGGCTCATTTTTTCGATATATGACAGCCCTCTCGCACACTGCGTCTTGCATGAAATACAGGTCGAGCTTGTGACCATTTTTACTGTATGTGCGTACTTGTTGACCGCCTGATCATACTTGGATGTCTTTTTTGCCGTTTTCTTCGCTGGTTTTTTCGCCATTTTTCTTCCTCCTTGCCTCACATCTTTCATATGATATGAAACGGGTAAAGAGGATGACACTGGGCAAAAACAAAAAAAACCACTTACAGAAACAAGTGGTTTTCATCATATTTTAATTCAAACTCCAGCGTGTTGTGATTCGCAAGTGATAGTATATAGTCGCTGTCTCTTCTGTCATAGGAAGCCAAAAAGTCCCTTAGCGGCATGTGATATTTGTTCCACACAATATCCATCAGCCAGTGCTGGCTCACCTCAAAATATTCTCCGTCAAATCGATCAATTTTGACAGTTTCACCTAAATACATGCCTAACACTCCTTTCACAGGAAGGTAAACTGCATTAAGGCCCTACAATATATCTTAAATTATACTATAGTATTCAGAAAAGTGAAACAGTATGACAAAGAATAAATAAAAAAACAGACATATTTAATATGCCTGTTTTCCTGTTATATTTTCTTTGCTCCAAGATATTTAGGAGCCCAGTATGGATTTTTCATAGAAGCAATACTTACACCCTTCGAAGATGAGCTGTGAATGAACTCGTTATTGCCAATATAAATTCCTGCATGGGATGCTCCGCTCTTATACGTATGGAAAAACACCACATCGCCGGCTTTTGGCTTGCTTACACGTGTCCCTTTCAAATAAATACCTGAAACCGTGCGTGGCAAGTCTACTCTCTTGGCTTTTTCAAACACATAATTGATATAGCCGCTGCAGTCAAAACCTTTTGGTGTCGTTCCGCCCCATCGGTATGGAACACCCTTATATTTCTTTGCCACAGTTATTACACTTGCTGAGCTGCTTGAAGAACTTTTCTTTACTGCTTTTTTTACGCCCAGTGCTTTAAATGTGTTTGAGCCGGCAATGCCATCCGCTTTTAACCGTTTTGCTTTTTGAAACTTTTGAACTGCTGATTTCGTATATGTACCATAGTAAGTCGTTGTCTTTTTATATGTAAAGTATCCTTTTTTCTTTAGGACGGTCTGTAATTGTTGTACGTCTTTACTGGTCATACCTTGTTTTAATGTGTGATCGCCAAGCGCTGCTTTACCTACGATCGGATTGAAAGCCATCATTCCTACTAGTGCCGCTGCCGCTACCAATTTTTTCAAAGCATGTATCCCCCTAGAATCTGTATTACCAATGTTGGTATTTTCTTCTTGCTAACTTACTTAGATTCTACCAACAAAATATGACATCCGTGTTTTAGGAAGATTACATTAATATTACAAAAAGAGATAATTCCCGATTTTTCGTGACATTAAACCTAAAGAATTCCTCAAATTTTTCCAATACTAGTTAAAATATGGAGGGGGATTTCCGCCATTTGCTCTACCCATCTTTTATAGTAGGTCTTTTCGCCCCTTAAAAAGTAGTGTTTATAAAATGTCCCATCATATATTGGAACATTTAGTGACTTTTAGCATTCATTTCTAAAATACCTTCCTTTAAAGGGGTGCTATAGGCTTATTTTTACGCTATGATGAACAAGAACCCGCATGATCTCATGTGGGTCGTATCCTGTTTTTGGAATGTCCATTTCTCTTTTGGAAACGCCGGCATTACTGAAAATATGGTATAATGTGGTAATCACCTGTGTTCGGTTTATAGTGTTCATTCGGGTAAAATAGGGTAATACATTGTAAGTACTTTTTATCACGGCTAAAGGAGTAGTGACTTTGAGTAAATTAAAAATGCATTTCTTTCCTTTGTGCTTAATGCTCTCTATTCCGCTTTTGCACTCTTTTTATGAGTTGCTTAATAATGGAGACCGTGGAGCCAGGAGCCTTATCACATCGTTTGACCAGCAGATCCCTTTTATTGAAGCATTTATTATTCCCTATGTCTTTTGGTATATTTTCATCTTTGGCTTGCTGTTTTACTTTTTTGTTTATGACCGGTCTCTCTACTATAAGACTTTGTTGAGCCTTACCACCGGAATGGTCATTTGTTATGTTATTTACTTCTTTTTTCAGACCACTGTTCCAAGGCCTCCTCTGGATGGAAACAGCATTTTCACGTCCATGATCCGTTATATTTATTCGGCAGATGAACCGTACAATTGTTTTCCAAGCATTCATGTGCTGAGCAGCTACCTCATGGTAATTGCCTCCCGCCATTGTAAAACAAAGACACCCGTTTTTGTTGCTTCAGTGGCATTGATCGGATATCTGATCATTTTTTCCACCCTTTTTGTTAAACAGCACGTTATTCTCGATGCTTTTGCCGGCATCCTGCTCGGAAACATTTTGTTTAATTTAATCTTTTATTTTAAACCCATACTGGAATATGCCAGCAGCAAGAAGTACGCCAAAAACAAAAAAGCAGCAGAACCCCGCTAGAGGGACTGCTGCTTTTTTATTGGGTAAAAAATAAGGAGCGGCTCAGGCGTCCTCTCCTTTGTTTGATGCATTTCCATGTGTGTCCATAATTTCGTCTACCGTTCTCATCCGGCTGTCTTCAAGATTCTTTTCTCCATTACGGACAAACGAGGGTTCTTCAATTTCGTACTGGTCACTGATTTTTCCTTCCTTGTCCGCTACCGCCTGCGCTTCAACAGTCCGTTTGGCATAAGGAAGAGCTTTTAATCTTTCGTAAGGTATTTCTTCTCCCGTGTCAACGCATTTCCCATAGGTACCCTCTTCGATACGCTGGAGCGCTTCGTTAATGTCTTCAAGAATTTCCTCTTGATTTTCATCAAGCGCCATTGCCATTTCGCGGTCATATAACTCACTCCCCATATCACCAAAGTGGCTGTCAACTGAGCTGATTTCCCCTGTAGACTCCTGCAGGCTTTCCTGGCTCTCCCTTAACTCCTGCTGTTCCTCAAGCTGTTTCTTCATCCCCAGCAATGATTGTTCGAGTTTGTTGATTTGCTGTTTTGTTAAGCTCATGATGGGCCTCCTCATACTTGTTAGTGATTACTATTTACCCTATTTATCCGAAAATAACACGCATTCACCTGCTGAACATACATAATCACATTATGAGTGCTGACCCTTTTTATCCTTATGTTCGATTTCATCGATTGCCTCTTCCTCTTCCTTCAATACCCCTTCATCAATTTGTTCTTTATAAGCGTAAGACAAGAGCAGAGATACGAGAATGGCGCCGCCGACTAAATTCCCAATGGTAGCCGGAAATAAATTTAAAAGGATAAATTTGTACCAGCTGATATCAAAGCCTTCAAGAACGGATATACTGAAATAACCCATATTTGCTACCGCGTGTTGAAAGTTGCCGGCCTCAAAGATAATGACAGGCAGCATAATACCAAGTATTTTCCCTACAACATCCCTTGCCGCAGTAGCAAGAACCGCGGCCGCTCCAATGAGCCAATTGGCGAGGATGCCTGAGAAAAGGACCTGAAACCAGCCCCATGTGCCACGATGCGTAAATTCCATTTTCTTTTCCATAAAGGTTAGCAGATGATCGTAAAATTCCCCATGCAGCGATCCTGAAAAATTGAGCAGGAAGCCGACAAATAAAGCACCAAGGAAGTTTCCTATGTAACAGATCAGCCAAAAATAGAGCAGTTTTTTGCTGATCCAGTAATTGCTTTGCATGATATAACTGGGAAGGAGAATGTTTACTTCGGTAAAAAGGATTGAGCCGGATAAAAAAACCATGGCATAGCCGATGGTAAAGCCGACCCCTGCAAGCAGATTCATTACCCCCTGGCTGTCTACTTCTATTGTAAGCAGTACTGAACCGAGTGCTCCAAATGCGATGAACGCTCCCGCCAGAACCGAAAGAATGAACTGGGCCATATACGTCGTTTGCAGGGATTCCTTTCCCTTTGTAATAAAACTTTCTACAATTTGAGCAGGAAAATAATATTGCCGCTCCGGTTTCTTTGGCTTCGTTGTTTCTGAAGCTTCGTTTTCAGTACCTTTACTCATCCACACCCCTCCATTTCCCTGCTAAGATTCCCTGCCGCTACATGCCTCAAACACAAGTGAAATAATGTTCATAGCGTTCCCCGAAAATCTCCGTGTTATGATGACGAATAGGAAGAAACAAAAATAAGGCGCTGTTTATGTGAATGAACATAAACGTGCGCCTCATTTAATGTACTTGCTATTCACTTATTGATTTTCCTTTCTTTACTTAAAACACATGCCTTGCATTACTTGCAGACTTGCATCTTTCAGTTTATTTTCCTTCTTTGGATTCCCACATGCCCACATGATGCGAAAATAGTTTTCACGGACTATTTTCCTTTGCGCCATGATTCTAGCATGTTTCGCTTACCGTTGTCATTGGAACCACGTCCTCTGAATTAATGCGTACCCGTCACTGGTTTCCCACATGTCCACATATCGCAAAACCAGTTTTCACGGGCTGGTTTTATGTTGGATACGATTCTGACATGCTTCGCTAACAATTTTCATTGGAATCACGCCTTTAACAGATTAGGTGTTATTAAATAGACTACTCTGAAGACCCACATGCATAAGCTCCTTAAAGCTTCTTTAGCATGCTTCGCTTTCATTCTTCATTGGAATCTACTCCCTTCGTTTGTTACGTTTATAATACTGTATTCTAAGCATAATTAAAATATTCAGAATAATCATTTTTGTCTGATATTAACGCTTTTTGCTTGCTTCACCTTCAACACATGAGTTTTTTTACAAAATTCCTTCTTTTTTCATCGTATCTCAACAAAAATTAAATAAATTCTTTAAAAAACAGCTTCTTTTTATATTGCGCGACATCTTTTACAAAGAACGTCCGGGTGAAAGGAATGCCGGCATATTGATAAACAATCACGATTTGCTTAGCCGGAAAGTCATGCAGAATACGTATTTTCTTTTTTTGTCCTGCAAAAATCTTTTGCCCGCGAACAGGAACCCAAGAAGTATTCATCTTCATAGAGACCTCGGGTGGAACTTCATTATTATTAATATAAAAAGCTTCTATTTTCAAAGGAAAGCGGCCCGTATTTTCTGCGTCCATCCACGTTTGAACCGCTGAGGTTCTTTTAGTTTGTATTTTAAGAGGCGGCATCAGGCTGCTATACATATAGATTGCACAACCGCCGATTATAATCAAACCGGCCACCATGCTTCTCATTTTTTTCTTCATATTTATGATCACCTTGTTGCCTTTCCGCCGTTTTTCTATATTGTCTCTTTCTTTACCAGCAAATATCAATAAAAAACCAAAATTCCTAATGTGTCAGATTTGAAAACATTTGAAATAAATGAAGGAATTCCTATGCAAAATAGTAAGAGATTTTTCCATTGTCTGCTATGCTTTTACTAATCAGGATATGAAAGGATGGTCTTGTGAGAAAAAAAGGTCTATCTCTCGTCACAGCTCTTTCCATTTTATCCGCATTGGTCTGGCTGGCGGGTCTTGCCTGGGTCCTTCAGGATCAGTTTTTCGCGGATAACAAAAACCGGCAGGCAGAATCGCTGAAGCCGGATACCGCTCAACAACAGAAGCAAAAATCATCAGGGAAAACCCTGCAAATTGCGGCCATTGGTGACTCATTGACAAGAGGAACAGGAGATCCTGATGGCAAGGGATACATTGGTTACCTCAAGGAAGAATTGGCAAAGACAACAAAAAAGGAAATCGAGTTGACCAATTCCGCCATAAAGGGACAGACCTCTGTCCAGCTTCTTAAGCAAATCCAGCAGCCACAAATTCAGCGACAAATAAAAAATGCAGATGTGATTCTGCTGACCATTGGCGGCAATGATTTATTCCGCGGAGGACAAGCGCTCGAAGAGCTGAAATCGAAAAATATCAATAAAACAGAAGATGTTTATCTTTCAAACTTAAAAGCTATTTATAAAGAAATCCGCTCGCTGAACAAAAACGGTATTATCTATCATGTTGGGCTTTATAATCCCTTCAGTGACATGCAGGATTCGAAAACGACCTCCAGCATCGTCAGAAAGTGGAATTATGATTCAGCCAACGCCGCAGCTGCTCAGCCAAATATCATTTATGTACCTACTTTTGACCTTTTCGAACTGAATGTGAATGATTATTTGTACAGTGATCATTTTCACCCCAACAAACAAGGATATCAATTAATCGGAGAGCGCACAGCTTCCCTCATCCGTTTTAGCGAGGAGGACCAAAAATGAGCCAATCACCTGCTCTATCCGTAAAAAACTTGCGAAAGACAATCGGTAAAAAAGATATCATTAAAGGCATCTCCTTTGACTTGTACCCTGGAGAAGTTTTTGGATTTTTAGGTCCCAACGGAGCCGGGAAAACGACAACCATCCGTATGATCGTCGGATTGATTAAGCCCTCTTCAGGCACTGTCCTGATCGGAGGCAAAAACGTTCAGACCCATTTTGGCGATGCCATGAAAGACTTGGGCTGCATCGTAGAAAATCCGGAACTTTATCCTTATTTGACCGGCTGGGAAAACCTTGAACATTTTGCCCGGATGGATCCCTCCATTCCGCAGAAACGGCTTCATGAAGTAGTTGAACTTGTGGATATGGGAAACCGGATTCATGACAGAGTCGGCACCTATTCCCTTGGCATGAGGCAAAGGCTGGGGATTGCCCAGGCCTTGCTGGGAAACCCCAAACTGTTGATCCTTGATGAACCAACCAACGGATTGGACCCTGCCGGGATTCGCGAGATGAGAGAATTCATTCGCTTCCTCGCGGAAAAAGAAAAATTATGTGTCATGGTTTCTTCCCATCTGCTTAGTGAAATTCAGCTGATGTGCGACCGTGTTGCAATTATTTCAAAAGGAAGCATCATCCGTGTGGATTCGGTTCATGCATTGCTGGCAGAACAAGAACGGGTGGTCTGGAAGGCTGAACCGCTGGAAAAAGCAGAATCCCTGCTCAGGGAAGTCACGAATGTCACACGGTTGCAAGAAAATCTTATTACCTTATATGATGAAAATCAAATCGGGAAATGGAATCGGATGCTCGTCACTGCAGGAGTGGAAGTGAAAGAGATGCGAACTAAGCTGCCTGCCCTCGAAGATCTTTTCCTGGAACTGACAGGAGGCGAGCATATTGAATAAACTTGTCCATAACGAGTTGCTTAAGCTTTTCAGAAAAAAGCGTTTGTTCGTTATCATCCTCATTATCGCGGCTCTTGTGCCTCTCTTCACGTACGCACAGTATCAGGAAGTAAAAACAACACGGGAAAAACTGGGGAACGTGGATTGGAGAACACAGCTTCAACAGGAAATTGTGGATACACAAAATCGGCTAAGCTCGAGCAGGATGCAGGATGACTGGAGAAAATACCTGAAGATCCGTTTGGCTCAGCAGCAATACTATCTGGATCACAATATTAATCCGCAAGCTCCCGGTGCTCCAACATTCATGAGGGTGTTTGTTGAAAACTCCATTGATTTGCTGCTTCCGCTTCTGGTCATGGTTGTAGCTGCCGATCTCGTTTCATCGGAAGCAAGTGGCGGAACCATCAAGCTGCTGCTTACCCGGCCAGTCAAGCGATGGCGAATATTATTAAGCAAATATTTAGCTCTGATCTTATCCGTCTCCTTTATTGTAACGGCATCCGCGGTGTTATCCTATGCCATATCAGGCGTGGTGTTCGGTTATGGGGGATGGGGCATGCCGCTGCTCACCGGCTTTAGCACAAGCGGAGAGGAATTAGTTACGAATAACGTTCACCTCATACCCCAATGGCAGTATATCCTTATGGAATTTGGTTTAGTTTGGTTTGTGTGCCTTGTCGTCGGAACCTTAACCTTCATGCTTTCGGTTCTGCTCAGGAGCACAGCGGCTGTCATGGGAATCATGCTGGCTGCACTTATCGCCGGAGCGATTCTTTCCAACATGGTATCATCATGGGAAAGTGCGAAATATTTGTTTATGGTTAATCTCAGCCTCACCGACTACATTAGCGGAATGGCCACACCAATAGAAGGAATGTCCCTCGGCTTTTCACTGATCGTCCTATTGGTATGGGCAATAGGAGGCCTCGTTGTTTCCTTTGCCGTGTTTACCAAAAAAGATGTGTTTTAAATGAATTCAGCAAAAAAAGCTGAAGCAGAACAACGCCTGCTTCAGCTTTTTTCGTTTCGTTTAGACACCGCTCTCGGATTGATTCGCCGGTTCTGCCTTTTTCCTGCTGGCCGAACGTTTCTTCAGCCAGCCGATGAGGACCACAGCTGCAATGATAATAATTTCAAAACCGTACTTTATGACCGGATTGCTGAAATATTCTTTCAGGAACGGCTCACCAACGATCATCTTCGCGGCTGTCCAGGCGAGAATAGCCGCCCCTATGGTAATAATGAATGGAAATTTGTCGATCAGTTTTAAGAACAATGTACTGCCCCAAACGACGATTGGAACAGAAATCAATAAACCAAGAACAACGAGCAAAAAGTCTCCATGAGCTGCTCCTGCCACAGCGAGTACATTATCAAGCCCCATAACCGCATCCGCTATAATAATGGTCCGGATGGCTGCCAAAATACTGTCCTGTGCTTTAATGTCGTGGTCTTTTTCCTCCACCATTAGCTTATAGGCAATGTAGATTAAGATCAGGCCACCTGCCAATAGCAAGCCAGGTACTTTAAGCAGCCATACAACGGCCATTGTTGCCACAGCACGAATCACGACAGCTCCGACCGTTCCCCAGATGATAACCTTCTTTTGCTGTTCTTTTTTCAAATTTCTCGCTGCAAGTCCTATGACAATCGCATTGTCGCCTGCCAGTACCAGGTCAATAATGACAATGGATAAGAGCGCAGACAGAAATTCGGTTGATAAAAAATCCATCAGTAAATATCCTCCTTGATTTCCAGCTCAAACACCTTATGATGTGAAAAACACATAAAATAATTTCAAATTCTTTACTATCCTTTCTTAAAAAGCCGGGAGACATGCATCGTCCATTTCCCTATCACAACCTTGTCCTTCACCTCTCAATTCTGCTTTTTAAGAATTTTGGCATGTTAAAGTATACGGTTCGTTACGCATAAGGTTTCAATCATTTTCGGGCGGTGAAAAAATTTGACGTCCACGTCTCTATTGCTGAAACAAGGGGAATACTGGGGCTAGTGAGGCAAAAGGAGTTTGTTATGATTGTATTTCTGAAGGAATTGAAATTGCGTTTTTTTGAAGATAAAGTGTTCGATTTGTCGGCACAGCTTGCTTATTATTTTTTGGTTTCTTTATTTCCGTTTTCGTTTTTGGTTTTCTCTATACTGGGCTTTCTGCCGATTTCGTCGTCCTCCGTACTGGAGCTTATCCGGCCGTTTGCTCCTGTTCAGGCCTTTAACCTGCTGGAATACAATTTGATATCGGTACTTGATCAAAGCCGCGGGGATATTTTTTCAATCAGTCTATTGGTTACCCTCTGGCTGTCCTCGATCGGCATTCTCGCCATTATCCGCGTGTTCAATCAAGCATATCATGTGGAAGAGAACCGTCCGTTTATCAGGGAACTGCTGCTGGGTATCCTTTTGACCATTGGCCTGGTTATTGCGATCGTTTCATCTTTACTGCTACCCGTTTTTGGAAGCTCGATTGGCCATTTTTTAGCCAATCACCTTGGATACAATCATCCAGCTTTCCATATCTGGGCAACGACCCGATGGACATTGGGCTTTGTGATCCTCATGGTTATGTTTATTTCCCTATACCTTATCGCCCCGAATGTCCGTTTGAAATTAAAACATGTTCTTCCCGGTGCTTTCTTTTCAACCATTGGGTGGCAGCTGATCTCCCTTGGATTTTCCTACTATGTGACGTTGTTTGATTACCGTCAGATTTATGGAAACCTTGGTGCTTTGCTGACGCTTATGATCTGGTTCTACCTGTCCGCCATGATTCTTATTCTTGGAGGACAGCTCAATGCCATCCTGGTTACCATGCATCAAAGGAAAAACTTGCAAAATTCATGAGATTACCAATATTACAGATTGACTTTTTACCCGTTCCATATAATCATTTAATTAGAGAGAAAGTTATTATACATAGAGGATGATGTACAGAAATGCGTCTAAAGAATGTAATTATTATTATTGTGCTGCTGGCAGCAGCCATTTTTCTTATTCCATACAGCATTCCATTGATTCTAGCGCTTGTGACCGCTTTGGTGCTTGAACCGGCGATTAAACTTTTCATAAACCACTTTAAAATTAAAAGGCTGCTGTCCGTAACGATTGCGTTTATTTTATTTCTTGCCGGATTCGGCATTTTCACCTACTGGCTGACAACCACACTTGTTGTTCAGACGATTGATTTCCTTACGATGGTTCCGAAGTATGCAGTAAAAGTATTCAGTCTGATTGAAAATGATTTATATAAAGTAGAAAGGCTCTATGCCTCCCTTCCTCCTGAAGCCCTTTCAACTGTTCAGAATGCTTTGGACGGATTTAAGGATTATGCCGGAAGCTTTGCAACCAAACTGACTAACGGCATCATTGCAGTTGCGGCTGCCATACCCCAGCTGCTGCTTTACCTTATTATTTATCTGGTAGCTTTATTTTTAATTTCACTGGACTTGCCGAGGCTTTTTGCCAACTTTCTCAATTTGTTTACAACCTCTGCGCGGGAAAAGGTCGAGCTCGTCTTTACCCAGCTGTCCCGAGCAACCGTAGGATTTATCCGTGCCCAGTTGATCTTAAGCTTTATCACCTATGTGCTTGCATTAATCGGCCTTTTGATTCTGGATGTCAAATATGCCGTTCTGATTGCTTTATTCATCATTCTTGTCGATATCCTTCCCATACTGGGTACCGGATCGTTTATTGTCCCCTGGGCGATCTACAATTTTATTGTAGGTGATGACTTCCTTGCGATTGGCTTAATCATCATGTTTGTTGTTCTTACCGTAATCCGCCGTATTATCGAGCCCAAGATCCTTGGTTCCAGCCTTGGAATTTCAGCGCTTGCCGCATTGATCAGCCTCTACCTTGGCTTCCAGCTCCTTGGCTTCATCGGATTAATTGTCGGGCCGGCTCTTGTGATCATCTATGAAGCACTGCGCAGCGCAGGATTTATTAAGATTAAAATTGATTTTTAAGCCCTTTTTAAGAAAAGGATGATATGGTAAAAGTACAAACCCCCCGTTTGTACTTTTTTTATTTATAGGTTAGATTACCAGTCATTTATGGGAATTATAGAAAGAGATACAAAAAAACGGACCCTGCTCATAAAAAAGAAACGAATAACTATATTTGCACGTCTTGTAAAAGTTGGAGGAATTATGGCGACCCAAGTAAAAGAACGAGACTATTATTTTGACAATGCACGATTTATTTTAATTTTTTTAGTGGTGTTTGGACACTTTATTTCTCCGATTAAAAGCCAAAGTGACTGGCTTTACACTATCTATAATTTCATCTATACCTTCCATATGCCGGCATTTATTTTAATCTCCGGATTTTTCACCAAAGGAGTACGCAAAGACGGATATCTTTCCAAAATCTTCAGGAAGATTCTTATTCCATACATCGTCTTCCAATTAATCTATTCTTTTTTTTACTATGATCTCTACAATAAAAGTGAAATGAAGCTTAACTTTTTCGATCCGCATTGGGCGCTTTGGTTTCTATTAAGCCTTGTGTTTTGGAACGTCCTGTTAAAGGTTTTTGTGAAAATGAAATATCCCTTGCTGCTGGCGACCGGCATCGGAATTGCGGTTGGGTACATTACAGAAATTGGGACGTACCTGAGCCTTCTGCGAACCTTTGTCTTTTTCCCGGTGTTTCTATTGGGACACTATTTGACCAAAAGGGATTTCAAACAAATTCTAAAGCCATCCATACGCATCGCTTCGGGAGTTTTTCTCGTACTCATGTTTTTGGCCTATCATTTCTTTATTCCGGATCAAGCCAAAGACTGGCTCCTGTCCTCATCTTCCTATGCAGATATATTGGGGCATAATGAATGGTATGGCGGTGTGATCAGACTCGGCTTGTATGCGGTCATGTTTTTATCAACGTTCAGCTTTTTGGCGATTATACCGAAACGGAGATTTTTCTTTACCGAATTCGGAGAACGGACGTTATATATCTATCTGCTGCACGGGTTTGTATTAAAATATCTGTTTACAACCGATCTTTTTTCAAAGATTGAGGACAACAATTATTATGTCATGCTCCTTGTCCTCGCAGTGATCATTACCATGTTCCTGGCCAGCAAGCCTGTCATTGCACTTGCTCAGCCGCTTATCGAGCTCCGCTGGTCCAAGCTGAACCGGATGCTGAAAAAAGAGGGGAAATCATAAAAAACCATCCAGCGTCATTCTTCTGGATGGTTTTCTTCTTATATCAAGGGCGATTCAGAAGAAACTGAAGGATCAGGTAAGCCGCAAGACGGCTGGTCATATCCCTGAAATCAAGGGTTGGATCCACCTCGACAATATCCATCCCCTTAACATCCGGGCAGGTGGAGAGATATTGTACCCCCTGAATAAGATCTTCACTGGTCATTCCTCCGGGTCCGATCGCCGGACAACCCGGAGCAAACGCCTGGTCCAGTACATCCATATCCACAGAAACATAAATGGAAGAAACCTTGGATTTTAGAGTACGAACACTCTCCTCCAAAATCCTCCTTGCTCCCAAACGGTTGACATCGTTCATGGAATAGATCTTAATGCCATTTTCTTTGGCATAGTTTGTATACATTCTGCCATTTGAAAAATCCCGGATTCCGATTTGAATAAGATGTTCTCCTTTAATATCGTTCCCTTCTATTAATTGGCGGAAGGGGGTACCATTGGAAGGTCCCCCATCTTCAAGATTTCGGAGATCATGATGCGCATCAAACTGAATAATCCCAACCGGCCCTTTAACCTTCTTAAAGGCTCTGATACTCGACGCACTGATCGAATGGTCGCCGCCCAGGATTACAGGAATGATATCCGGATTGCGTTCAAGCACTTCTTGTATCACTTTTACAAACCTGTTCTGTGTTTCTTTCAGATCTGTTACATGGGGAGTGATGTCCCCAAAATCGGTAATAGCCATTGACTTGAGATCTTTGTCTTTTTCTATACTATAGGTCGTAAAGGAATGCAGCATTTTTCGAATGGCTTCCGGTGCCATGGCAGCCCCCGAATGGGATATCGAGGTCTTGGATAAAGGAGCTCCAATCAGTCCGATCCCGGTTGCCGGACTGCCGTTCCAGGCTTTTAGCAATTCACCTGCTTTCGTTATTCCACTATCCTTGAATTTAGGTTCACTGGCGGGCAAAAGATAACGGATATCAGGCATAAGAAGGCTTCCTTTCCCCAGCTTTCCTGCCTTTTTTCCATACAGTGTTTACGTGGTTTACACCATAGTGGTAGGGAAGATAATGATAGTTGGGAGCATCCCATAACACAATATCTGCCCATCTTCCAATCTCGATTGCACCGGCTTCTTCTCCTCTTCCAATTGCATGCGCTGCATTTACCGTTACCGCATTCCAGATTTCTTCCGGTTTCATTTTAAGGCGCAAAGCGGCCAGATTCATGATAAACTGCAGATTTTCAGTAGGTGAACTTCCCGGATTGAAATCGGTTGACAAGGCGACAGCTCCGCCCGCTTCAATAATGCTTCTGGCAGGAGCATAGCTGTCTTTGCCAAGATAAAATGTAGTCCCCGGCAGCAAGACGGCAATAGTCGGCGCTGTCCCAAGCAGGGAAATCCCTTTTTCGGAAACACCAACAAGATGATCTGCCGTAACCGCCCCAATTTCACACGCCATTTCCGTTCCGCCAAGAGGGTCAATCTCATCGGCATGTATTTTGACTCCAAACCCCATCTCTTTGGCAGATGCCAGAAAGTTACGGGATTGTTCAACCGTAAAGACGCCTGTCTCGCAAAAAATATCTGCAAATTCTGCAAGCCCCTCCGCTTTAATTTCCGGCAAGAGGTCAAGCATGCTGTTTAAAAATGCATCAGGCTCCGCTTTACATTCCGGGGGCAGGGCGTGTGCACCCAAAAATGTTGAGACGATGTCCATTTCATGCGCCTCATTTAATTGTTTAACGACCCTTAGCTGTTTTAGCTCCGTTTCCCTGTCCAGTCCATAGCCACTTTTCGCTTCCATGGTGGTGATGCCAAGATTCAGGCTCCGGTCAAGATGGAACAGCCCCTTTTGAAAAAGGGATTCCTCACTTTCTGCTTTCGTTGCTTTTACAGTGGAAAAAATACCGCCTCCCCGGCTCAGTATTTCAAGGTAGGACAACCCCTGCTGTTTTAATGCCATTTCGTGTTCCCGTGATCCGCCAAAAACAAGATGAGTATGGGGATCTACCAAGCCGGGAGAAACGACTTTTCCACTGCAGTCTATTCTTTCTTTTGCCTCTAGCCCATTTGCCTCTTCGGCACTTCCGATAAACGCAATTCTTCCATCCTTTATCCCGAGGGCAGCATGCTCAATCACAGGAAGAACGGCCATGTCACTTCCCCGTTTTGGGCCTTTTGAACCCGTAATCATCAGCAGCTGTCCGATGGGTGTGAGTAGTGTATCCAGCATTTTTTCCCTCCTATTCCTGCAACATTGGCATATGAATTCCTTTTTCTTTGGCGGTCTTCTTCGCCGACTCATATCCTGCATCCGCGTGCCGGACCACGCCCATACCCGGATCTGAGGTAAGCACTCTTTCCAATCTTTCGCCTGCCTCAGGAGTACCGTCGGCCACAATCACCATCCCACTGTGCAAAGAGTAGCCCATTCCTACTCCTCCGCCATGATGAAGGGAAACCCAGCTTGCTCCGTTGACCGAGTTAATGAGCGCATTCAGGATTGGCCAGTCGGCTACGGCATCACTGCCATCCAGCATGCTTTCTGTTTCCCGGTTTGGAGAAGCCACCGAACCACAATCCAGATGATCACGGCCGATGACAATTGGAGCGGAAAGCTCTCCTTTTGCCACCATTTCATTGATGATACGGCCAAACTTTGCCCGTTCTCCATATCCGAGCCAGCATATTCGTGAAGGCAATCCTTGGAATTGAACTTTTTCCCGGGCCATTTTGATCCAGTGGCTTAAATGTTCGTTATCTGCAAATTCTCTGAGAATGACTTCGTCCGTTTTATAGATATCTTCAGGATCACCTGACAATGCCACCCACCGAAATGGCCCTTTTCCTTCACAGAACAATGGCCGGATGAAAGCAGGAACAAAGCCCGGAAAAGCAAAGGCATCTTTTATGCCTTCATCAAATGCAACCTGTCTTATGTTGTTGCCATAATCAAACGTGACAGCTCCTTTTTCCTGCAGGTCCAGCATGGCTTGAACATGAACGGCCATGCTCTCTTTTGCTTTTTGGATGTACCCCTGAGGATCTTCCTTGCGAAGCCGTGCCCCCTCTTCCATGGTCATTCCTGCAGGAAGATAGCCGTTTAATGGGTCATGTGCTGACGTTTGGTCAGTCACGAGCTGAGGAATTTCATTTCGTTTTACAAGCTGAGGCAATAATTCTGCAGCATTGCCTAACAAACCAATGGAAAGCGGACGCTTTTCAGCCATTGCGTGTTTGGCCATCATTAATGCTTCATCAAGATCGAGAGCAAGCACATCGCAATATTTCGTATCAATTCTGCGTTGAATGCGGGAAAGATCACATTCAATGGCAATAACCACACCGCCATTCATCGTAACGGCCAGCGGCTGTGCTCCTCCCATACCCCCGAGTCCTGCTGTAACGGTAAGTGTCCCTTCGAGCGAACCATGAAAATGCTTGCGAGCCGCTTCCCCAAAAGTTTCATAGGTGCCTTGAAGTATCCCTTGTGTGCCAATATAGATCCAGCTTCCCGCGGTCATCTGGCCGTACATCATCAGCCCTTTTCCATCAAGCTCACGAAACGTTTCCCAGTTGGCCCATGCGGGAACGAGGTTCGAGTTGGCAAGAAGTACTCTTGGGGCCTCACTATGAGACTTGAAGACGGCAACCGGTTTGCCAGATTGAATCAGTAGGGTTTCATCATTTTCCAGCTCTTTTAAAGTAGCCACGATTTTTTCATAGCTCTCCCAATTTCTAGCCGCTTTTCCGATTCCTCCGTATACGACAAGTTCCTCCGGCTTTTCTGCTACTTCTGCATCAAGGTTGTTCATTAGCATCCTTAGTGCAGCTTCCTGTACCCATCCCTTTGTATGAAGTTTTTTTCCGCGTGGAGCAGAAATTCGTTGAATAGTATCTGACATGTTACGTTTCCCCCTTTTATCGTTGCATTTCTTTTGGATTTTCACCGGACACATTAATGAGGCTATCCCAGCGATTGTGTTTGAGCCATTCGTTCATTCTTTCAATATCATTTGAAAACATACGGTCCGATGTGATCGGCGGGCAGATTGAACTGGCCTGTTCATAAATTTTTCTTGTTCTAGGTGCCATCCGGTCAATTCCTCTGAACCTTACCGCCTGAAGAGCACAAATGAGTTCGATGGCAAGCACCCTTCTCACATTTGTGATGATCTGGTAAGCATGCCTGGCGCCGATCGTTCCCATGCTGACATGGTCTTCCTGATTGGCGGACGAGGGAATGGAATCGACACTGGCAGGATGAGCCAGCGTTTTGTTCTCTGACACAAGAGAAGCCGCACAATATTGCATAATCATTGCTCCCGACTCAATTCCAGGGTTCGGACTTAAAAAGGCGGGGAGATCACTCAGCTGCGGATTCACCATCCGCTCAATGCGCCGTTCCGAAATGTTGGCAAATTCAGCCATAGCTATACTGAGAAAATCCATCGCCAGTGCTACTGGCTGGCCATGAAAATTGCCGCCGGAAATAACTTTCCGTCCTTCATCAAAAATGAGGGGATTGTCTGTCGCTGCATTGATTTCGATTTCAAGTTTTTCCTTTACATAGCCCAGCGCCTGCCAGGAAGCTCCATGCACTTGAGGAATACAACGGATGGAATACGCATCCTGTACCCTTGCTTCTCCCTGTCTGGTCGTCAGCCCGCTTCCTTCTAAGTAGGAGAGGATCCGCTCTGCAACCTCACATTGTTCCTTGTAGCCCCGGGCGAGATGGATTTCTTTATCAAACGCATCTGTAATGGCCGTTAACCCCTCCATCGTCATTGCCGCAATGGATTCCGCCTGGCTGGCCAGTTGTTCCGCCTCCAGATAGGCTGCCACCCCCTGGGCAGTCATGGCCTGCGTCCCGTTGATCAATGCCAACCCCTCTTTTGCCGTAAGAGTAAGCGGCAGGATTTCCTCCTGAAGCAAGGCTTCCATCGCAGCGATTCGCTTCCCGTGATACCACACCTCCCCTTCCCCGATCAATACAAGAGCCAGATGGGAGAGCGGAGCTAAATCGCCGCTTGCTCCGAGAGAGCCCTGCTGGGGGATAACCGGATGAATCCGATGGTTTACGAGCTTCAGCAACGTTTCAACCACAACTCGTCTGACGCCGGAGTAACCCTTAAGCAAGGCATTAGCACGCAAGACGAGCATAAGGCGGCTGACCTCTTCCGGAAACGGTTCACCTACCCCGCAAGCATGACTTCTGATTAAATTCATTTGCAGCTTTTCTGTATCTTCAGGCGCAATATAGACATCGCTCAGCTTTCCAAAACCGGTGGTGATGCCATAAATTACTTCTCCCTGATCCACAATCCGCTCAACAGCACTCCGGCTCTTACCTACCCTCTCCATACTTTTTTTACAGGCAGCAACCTGTTCACCGTCTTTCATGATTCGTTTTGTTTCCTCAAGTGTCAGCGTATTTCCTGTCAAAATGACCATGACGATTCTGCTCCTTTTCCCCTTTAATGAAGTGCAAACAAAAAGAGGCTGCATTTAAAGAAACAGGCACACCTGTTGTCTTAAAATACAGCCCCCTGATCACTAATCACTATGGGCTTTTGTTATCTTTTGTTATATGTGGTTAATACCGAGTCCAATGGCTTCATGTTCAAGTCCCTTAACGGGGGCGCCAATGGTTCCATATAAAGCTACAGCAATCCATTCTCCTTCTTCGGGCTGCTCATATGGTTGGCCTCTGACCACGGAAAAACGCAGACCGACGGTGCGAAGAACAGTTCCCAACTGAACCTGGCCTCGTGTTACACCATGAAGCGCTTCCATAATCGCATGGTAGAGTGCATGAGCCTCCCGGTAGACGCTGCCGTTGATCACTTCATTCTTCTTGGCTGCTGTTTCAATCGCTGCAACAATTTTATTGGATTCCATTGAGCCTACCTTGCCGCTGCAATGAATCCAACCCAGTTCTTCCACGCTTTCCTGCCGGGCTTCATCCAACACATAAAGCATGGCAATCTTACCGATTCGCTTTTGTTCTGCAAGTGACATCCTACCACTTCTTTCGATCTTTCCACTAATGGCTGAGTACTATCCTCAGTGTATTCGTTTCTGAATTGTTCGTCAATTCCCTTTCAACAACTTATCACTTTAGCGAATCAGCACAACCCAATGTATAAACTAGCAATCTAGCGGACAAGCTGTAGGTAACAATTCATGAAAGAGAGTGATAGTGTTGATAACCGTACAAAAAGAAATCGTACGAGCCACCATGAAACGGCAGCCTGTAAAAAATGAAACCAGCACTGATTTTTTTATCGGGTATGATGAGCAGGATATACCTTTTCTTATTCTTCCAACGGCACCCGGACTATTGCTTGAGGATGAATGCTATGGCATATCTTTTCAGCGTGATGAGTTTAATCCTTACAAATATCACCTGGATACGCATATTGCACCGGTCGATCTGAACAGGATCCGGATGTTTATTGATCATCTGGCTTTCTTTTTCGGCCCTGACCACAATATGCTCAATTCGTACCTTCAGGCTTCCGGATATCAGGCTTATGTCTGCTGGAGCGAGAAAAAACAAGGGGAAATGATACGAGAAACCTTGATGAAATACGGATCTGTGAGCACAAAGGACGAAAAGAAGAGATACAGTGACCTCCTCTCCCAGCTTCTCGGCAGTTAACATAAGATGGTAACTTTTCTCACTTAATAATTGTTGACAAGCAAGCTCTTCGACAATATACTACAAATAGTTTGAAAATATAAATTTTCTATATTTTCTATTTATTTTAAAAATGGAGGCATCTATGAATATACTTCGAAAAAAATCCATTTCCGAGATGCTGGCACAAAGCCAGCAAAAAGGGCTAAGCCGTTCACTCGGAGCATTTGATCTTACCTTGTTGGGTATTGGCGCTATCATCGGAACCGGGATCTTTGTATTAACAGGAGTGGTTGCTGCCGAACATGCAGGCCCTGCCCTGATTCTTTCGTTCATTATTTCTGGACTCGCCTGTGCGTTTGCTGCTTTCTGTTATGCGGAATTTGCTTCAACGGTCCCCATTGCAGGCAGTGTTTACACCTACACGTACGCAACCCTTGGTGAAGTATTTGCCTTTTTGATCGGCTGGGACCTTATGCTTGAATACTTGCTGGCGACTTCAGCCGTTGCCACCGGTTGGTCCGCCTACTTTCAGTCACTGATCGCAGGATTTGGTCTTCACTTGCCTGCAGCACTGGCTTCCGCTCCCGGAACAGGAAAAGGCGGTATAATCAATCTTCCCGCTGTTATTATTATTTTGATCATTACAACCTTGTTGAGCAGGGGCATTCGCGAAAGTGCCCGTGTAAACAACATTATGGTTTTCATCAAGCTGGCTGTAATTGTGCTCTTCATCGTGGCTGGAATCGGCTATGTCAAACCGGACAACTGGTCACCATTTATGCCGTTTGGCTTTCAGGGTATCGTTGCCGGAGCCGCTACCGTATTCTTTGCTTATATTGGTTTTGATGCGGTTGCGACCGCGGCAGAAGAGGTCAAGCGTCCGCAACGCGATCTGCCGCTGGGAATCATCTGGTCGCTTGCAATCTGTACAGTACTTTATATTATTGTGTCCCTCATCTTAACGGGAATGGTGCCATTTGCCAAACTAAATGTGGCAGACCCGGTTTCTTTTGCTCTGCATTATGTGGGACAGGATTCCATTGCCGGTCTTGTATCAGTAGGTGCCATAACAGGAATTACCACAGTGCTTCTCGTCATGCTTTTTGCTCAGGTCCGCATTTCCTATGCAATGAGCCGTGACGGTTTGCTGCCTCCCGTTCTTTCGAAAATCCATGAAAGGTTTAAAACACCATTTAAAAATACATGGCTGACTGGATTTGTAGCAGCAGGGATTGCAGGATTTATCGATTTGACTACCCTTGCCCACCTCGTGAACATGGGGACATTGTCTGCTTTTGCACTCATTGCTGTTGCTGTTTTGATATTAAGGAAAACCCATCCTGATCTTAAACGTTCGTTTAAGGCCCCATTTGTTCCAGTCCTGCCAGTCCTGACCGTCATCTTCTGTCTGTACTTGATGATCAGTCTTCCGGCCATCACATGGATTTCATTTGTGATTTGGATTTCTATAGGTTTAATCATCTATTTCCTTTACGCCCGCCGAACAAGCAACCTAAATAATAAATAAGTAAAAAAGAACGTGTGCGTACTTACCGCACACGTTCTTTTATCCTGTAAACAGATCTCCATCCGGATAGCGGATATTCGACTTATCGGGTCTTGCAATTGAAAACGCGAGTGTAAGCGGCCCGATTTTCCCCAGGAACATCACGCAAATAATAATAATCTTTCCAATCAAGGTCAATTTAAAGGTAAACCCCATGGTAAGCCCCACTGTACCAAATGCCGATACCACTTCAAACAGAATCGTTAAAAATGGAGCTTTCTCCGTCATGGCCAACAGCATGACCCCCGTAAACACAAGCAGCATGCTAATGGTGGCAATGGCAAGGGCACGAAGGATAATTCCTGTTCTTATGGTCCGCTTCAGAACGGTAACTTCATTTTTTCCCCGCAAAAACGTAAGTACTGCAAAAATAATCACTATAAACGTCGTCAGCTTGATTCCACCACCTGTAGAAGCGCTTCCTGCTCCAATAAACATCAGCATAATCATAAAGAGCAGGGAATCCTGCCTCATGCCAGCGATATCAATTGTATTGAACCCTGCCGTTCGGGGTGAGATTCCCTGAAAATAGGCAGCCCATATCTTCTCCCCCAATGATAAATGACCCAAGGTGTGCGGATTATTATATTCAAACGCGTAAAACACGAGAATGGAAACCACGTTGACAAACAGCGTGCTCCAAATCATGATACGAGAGTGGAGCGATAAATCTTTCCACTTTTTGCTGTACCAAAGGTCAACCAGTACTGTAAAACCAATCCCACCGGTAATGATCAATAAGGTAATAACAAGATTGACCGTCGGATCGCCCACATACCTCACCAAATTGTCGGGCCACAGGCCAAATCCTGCGTTGTTATAGGCGGCTACGGTGTGAAAAATACTGTAGTAAATTCCTTTGCCCCAGCCAAGATCCGGTACCCATCGAAAAGAAAGGAGAATCACCGCAATGGCCTCAATCGACAGGGAAAAGATGAGAAGATTTCTGACCAGACGGATCACTCCGCCAATGGATGGCTGATTTAAGGCTTCCTGCATGATGAGACGCTGTTTAATGCCAATCCGTTTACCAAGCATAAGGACAACGAGAACGGCAAATGACATGATTCCGAGCCCTCCCACCTGGATCAGGAAGAGAATGACAATCTCGCCAAACAGGGTAAAAGTAGAGCCGGGATCAACCGTCACCAGGCCTGTTACTGTAGCGGCAGATACCGCCGTAAAGAACGCATCAATCCAGCTGACCCCTTTTTCAGATGCAATGGGCAGCTTAAGCAGCAAGGCTCCGGCCAGCACAAGCACCAGGAAAAGAAGGGCAAGGATTTGGGGAGGATTGAGCTGGATTGGTTCATACAGAAAAGCTCTCCGTTTTTCAACCTTCAGAGCCACTGAACGTTACACCCCTTCATTTTCAAATGTATTGAGATCTCTGTTTTGGCCAATCACCACAAGCATGTCCCCTTGTCTCAGCACCACATTTGCTATCGGAGAAACAAGAATATCATTGCCTTTTTTAATAGCCACGATATTGCACCCATATTTGGCACGGATATCAAGCTCGGTTAACGTTTTACCAGCCAGCTTGTCTGTTACCCCTACTTCGATAATGCTGTGTTCATGAGAAAGTTCAATAAAATCGATAATTTTTTCGGAGGTGATCAACTGGGCCACACGAAGGGCCATATCCCTTTCCGGATGAATAATCCGGTCTGCTCCAAGCTTATCAAGGACTTTATGGTGATAATCATTTGTTGCCTTGACCCATACCTTTTTAACACCCTCTTCTTTTAAGAGAAGGGTCGTCATAATACTGGATTGGATGTCTTCACCGATTGATACGATGACATGGTTAAAATTACAGATACCGAGCGCTTTCAATGCCTTTTCATCCGTCGAGTTTGCCTGAACAGCCTGGGTGGCAATATTGGCGAACTCATTGACCCGTTCGATATCCTTGTCCACCGCCATGACTTCATAGCCCATTTTTGCAAATTCCCTGCATATGCTTCCGCCAAAACGGCCCAATCCAATGACCGCAAACTGCTTGTCCATTTTTTTCTCTCCTTGTACGTCAAATATCCCATTAGTTGGCAAATAAAAAAGACCATCAAAAAAATGGTCAGTCACTATTCAAACTGTCCCTTTCTTCCTTGTTTAACGCTTACGAGGTTAGCTGACGGATTAGGAATCGGAAGTATCCCCTCTTTATTAAAAAGATTCACCCCAAATGATTGGTTCCCCCGCTTTTAAGCTTATACAAAATCTTAAAATTAAGCGATCTAAAGGTTATGTAATTTTGAATAGTTATAATGTAATCCTGCAGGAATCAAATGTCAATCCTTTCTTTCCTTCCTTCATAAAAGGTTAAAAAAGACCCGCCGCCTGCATGCCAATGATGGTGAATCCAAGCAGCCAGACATAGATGGCAAAGCCTTTTAACGATCCCTTTTTTACAAGGGCGATCATCCACTTAACCGCCAAATACCCAAAAACCGCCGACATCACCGTACCGAGAAACAAGGAAAAAAAGGAGAGCTTTTCTGCCTGGCCCCCGAGCACATCTTTTATCTGCAGAAGACACCCGCCGGCAATGGCCGGAATGGACAGCAGAAACGAAAAATAGGCAGCTGTCCCCCTGTCAATCTTCCTGAAAAGCGCAGCTGCGATGGTCAGGCCTGACCTTGAAACGGCGGGCAATATGGCCGCACCTTGAAAGCTTCCGATCAGAACCGCATCCATTAGTGTGATGTCTTCCAATTCCTTATAACCCCTGGATTTCATGGAATCGGCAAGCCAAAGAATACAGCCGGTGGCGAGAAATTCCCAGCCAACCGTAATTCCGGTTCTTGAGATTTCCTCAAAGTAATCCTTAAATGAAAGGCCGATAATGACAGTGGGAACGGTTCCCGCAACGAGAAGAAGTGACAGCCGGCTAAAAGGCTGACGAATCAGTTCCTTTATTTCTTTCCAATAAATCGTCATAACCGCGATTAGTGTTCCAATGTGAAGCATGCTGTCCAGAAACAAGCCTGCTTCATCCAACCGAAAGAAATGCCTGCCCAGCAGCAAATGGCCTGTGGAGCTAATCGGCAAAAATTCGGTTAATCCCTGTATGATCCCCAACACCACTGCTTCAATCCAATCCATTAGATCACCTCTTATCACACAGCATGATAAAGGTTATTCACTTGGGGACAAGGATAGTACAGATTTGGAGAACCTGGGGGTGCGACTTTTACAGAACTCCGGAAAACAACCTGGCAGTTGATTCCTTCGTCCTTTCCCATACGCTCCTTTTATAAAAACCTACGGGTCTGATTTTTTCACTGTCCTTTATATCTTCTTCATAATGTTCCACAAGCTCCTCGATGGACGAGGTCCCAGTGAGAAACACGTTGACTTCAAAATTCAGATGAAAACTCCTCATGTCCATGTTCGCCGTTCCGATGGAGGCAAGGTCTCCATCGACAATGATTACTTTTTGGTGCAAAAATCCTTTTTTATAGGAATATATTTCGATCCCGCTGCGCAGCAATTCCGGAAAGTAGGACCTGGTGGCATATTGGGTAAGAAACCCGTCATTGATTTCCGGTACCATAATCCTTACCTGAACCCCTTTTCTCGATGCAATCCTGAGCGCAGTGCGAATGGACTCTGTCGGTACAAAATAGGGTGTGGCAATCCATATCGATTTGGTGGCACAGGAAATCATGGAATAGTATAGATCACTCATGATGCCTTCCTGGGTATCCGGACCGCTTGGGACCACCTGAACGGCACCATCCCCCTTCACTGGTGTCGGGGTTAAATATTCTTCGGTTTCCAAAAGGTATTCGTCACTTACGTAATCCCAGTCGAGCAAAAATATGGCATGCAGGGTTTGCACCGCTTCCCCTTCCATTACCATGTGGGTATCTCTCCAAAAGCCCATCCGCTCATCTTCACCCAAATACTCAATCCCGACATTCAGGCCACCAACAAAGCCGACAGCACCATCAATCACAATGATTTTACGGTGATTTCGAAAATTGAATTTTTGGTTGAAAAATCCGTACTTAATAGGAAGGAAGGAATACACATGAATGCCTGCCTGCTTCATCCGGTCTACTTCGGCAGCAGACAGGGATAAGCTTCCAACAGCATCATACAGAAAACGGACCTCCACGCCTTCTTTTGCTTTTTCAATCAGAATATCTATGATTTCCTTTCCCAGGCGGTCCGATCTGAAAATGTAATACTCAATATGTATATAGCGTTTCGCTTCTGAAAGCCGTTTCTTAATTTCAGGAAATGTTTGGTCTCCATTTTTTAAAATGTTTGTTTGGGTAGCTGTATTTTGAAAGGTCATTGTGACGTTGTGGGAGAACCGGGCAAAGCATGCCTGATGATCATTAAAATCAGAGAAGTCGGGTTTTTGCTCCCTTTTCGCCAACAGCTGAAGCTCTTCCCGGTCATGTTTGCGCTTTGTGCGAAACAGGTGTCCTTTTAAGTAAAGCTGACCGGAATAAAGATAAAAGATATAGCCTAAAAGCGGCAAGAAAATCAGGGCATAGATCCAAACCAGAGTATGCTGCGCTGTCCTGTTTTCCAAAACCAGGGAATATAATGTAATCAGGATGATGGAAGCATACAGGGCAGCGAAGCCCCATTTCCAAAAAAAGCCCAGGTCAGAAAAAATAATGACATATAGTGCAGCGACCATTATAAGCACAAAAATAAATTCAATAATCCGTTTCATGGTACATTCTCCTACTGCTAATGGATTTATATGAAAAATTCCCTATAAAACCTTTCTTTAAACAGAAAGAAGGAGAAAGAACTCCCCCTCTTACCATTCGTCCCGATCATGTTCAAATAAATCAATGACCCCAAGCACAATGTGCGCCAATCCAAAGCCAAGCAGAACCTTTGAAAGACCGGAATATTTTCGGGTGGATGCGCCAAACGAAAAAGAGGCCAAACTCACAATGATTCCCAGTACAGTCGGGATCATCCCTTCTCTTCTCAGCATAACAGCACTACCTCCTTAAGCTGGAATAACCTTAGTATTTTCAACTTTACGGGGAGTATGATACACAAAGGAGGTTTTGACACAAAAAAAACAACGGGAAAAATTCCCGTCGCTTTAAGGGGCCAAGGTCAAGGCTTTATGCTGCTTAGTGTCATTTCCGAATTTATCATAAATCGTAATCAGTGCTTCTAGGTCGTCCCTGGAAATTCTGCTCAGCAGATTTTCCATGCTTTCAAGCCGGCGCTCTTCCGCTTCTTTTAATATCCCACTGCCGGTTTCAGATAATTCAAGATATACAATCCTGCGGTCTGCTTCACTGCGATAGCGCTGCACATAATTTTTTTTATACAGTCGGTCTACGGCTACAGTCACAGCACTTGGCTTTACTTCAAGGACCTCCGCCAACTCCGTAACCGTCCAACGGTCCCTTTCCGAAAGCATTCTCATAAGGATGTATTGGGTCCGTGTCAAATCTCCATCACCTGTTGTTTCCGGATGCAAACTTTTTGACAGGATATAATGAGCCACTTCCAGCTTTTCTACATATGCCTTTAGTCCTTCTATTTTCATTGAATAGAGTCCCCCAACTTTATGATCTAATAACATTATACTAAAAAATCTAAACATTGGAAATTTATTTTTTTGAAAATTTGGATGTCCTAGGCTGAATGGCCCATTATAAAGACAAAAGGTGATGATTACTGGAAAATATATGGCGAAGTGAGTAGAAAAAAAGGTTGCTGAAGAGAGGCAGCTGGTGGAAGGCGAAATACGAAGCAGAAAAATGGGCTTTTTCATCATGGCACTTGTCCAGACTTCAGCCGGCATACGAGCATAATGTAATCATGTAGAGAATATCACTCTCTCTGCCGGCCAGATGTCTCACCGGCAAAACAGCACTTCCCCACCCCAATTCTTCATCATGCGTTCGGCATTTTGCCATAATCAAAACGATTATGGCCTTTTTTTATTTTTTGGGAAGATGAAACGATGAGTATAGGTCTGTAAATTTGGACAGTTCAGCCGGCAAATCTCCTTTTGTAAACACCTGCTGAATTTCCCGGTGTGTAATCTCCATTCTCGACAGAGCGGGGTAAATGGAGAAATCCGATTTCTGGTTATACCGGGTTCCGATGGTTTGAAAAGCCTGGAGTGTGGATTCTTCAATGCCATTCACGTATTGGTGAATCTGATGAATTTGCTGCACAATCATTAAATATTC
Organism: Fictibacillus sp. S7; assembly: GCF_004127935.1. Taxonomy (NCBI): domain Bacteria; kingdom Bacillati; phylum Bacillota; class Bacilli; order Caryophanales; family Fictibacillaceae; genus Fictibacillus; species Fictibacillus sp. S7. The sequence continues at coordinate 2,192,388 of NZ_QJKL01000001.1, forward strand.
AGCTTTTAATCGCTGCATTTCGTCAATTTTCTTTTTCATGGTCCTTGTTGCCGCAGCAACTTCCCGGTCTCTTGCCTGCAACAGCGTATCAACAAATTCCCTCATCCTGTCATTTTTGCTTTCTTTCAATTCATCGAGAAGTTCCATTGCTTCTCTTTCTTTTGCCAGGAGACGAAGATACTCATCCTTGCTTTCATGGAGAGTTTCGATATCTACTCTTGAATTTCTTCGGCCGTATTGCCCAAGCAAATGCTCATATTCTCTTGAAGCTGTCTCCTTTTGTCTGTTAATCACTTTCCAACGATCATGGGCCTCTTTTATACGTTGCTCATAATCCTTGCTCATTTGATTGAATTGCTTAAGTTCGGGATACACACTCTTTGCTCCTTTCATCTGGATCGAACGATAACGGAAAAATTCTCCTGTTACAGTATTCGTTAAAGGATTTTGGTTTAGCGGCCTCGAAACATACACAGTTATGAACAATACATAGTAGAAAGAGGAACAGCCATGAAACGAGTTATCGTTGTCCGGCATTGTAAGGCATCAGGTCAGGAAAGAAACGCTGTCCTTACATAAGAAGGAATAGCCCAATCACAAAAGTTAAAAGCCCTTTTAATGATGAAACCCTTTGACCGGATCATTTCAAGCCCCTTTGTCCGTACTGTGGATACCATCGAGCCCCTTGCACACTTCAAAAACCTGCCCATCGAAACAGATGAGCGCCTGGGAGAACGAATACTGTCTCAAATGGATCTGCCAGACTGGCTCGATCACCTTGAATATTCGTTTACCAACTTTGAAGCAGTACTTGAAGGTGGCGAATCCAGCCAGCGCGCAACCGACCGTGTTAGTGAGTTAATACGAGACATCCAAGCCTCTCCGGATCAATGTACCGTTCTTGTGACCCATGGGAATTTATTTGCGCTCTTGTTAAGAAGGTTTGATGAGCGCATCGGTTTTCCCGATTGGAAGCAGTTCTCCAATCCCGATGTGTATGAGATCTTACTGGATGAGGGTCTTGCCCAAAAAATCCGGCTGTTAAACTGGGAGTTGTTTCCAAACCCCCAATCATGGTCACCTATACCCGAAACCTGTGTTGTAGCTAACATCACTATACAAAAACGGGAGGAATTCATCCATGAAAAAGGTAGTAGTAGCTTCAATTCTAGGTGCATCTCTTTTTGGTGCGAACGCAGGGATTTCACATGCGGCTGATTGCCCGCAATCACAAAACGTACAGGTACAGCAGGGTCAATCCAATGCTGATATCAATAAATTAATCGAATCTCTAAAGGAACAAGGATTCGATGTACAAGCTCAAAACGTTGAGCAAAAACAAGCTCCAGCTCAAGAAAAAACACAGGCAGCTCCAAAACAAGAGCAGCAAAAAACAAGTGAAGCGCCAAAATCTGACGCTGCAGCAGGACAGCTTACAGCTGATGAAAAACAAATGGTTGAAAAAGTAAACCAAGAGCGTGAAAAAGCAGGAGTAAAACCACTTCAAGTGGACATGGAACTAACTAAAATGGCCCGTGTAAAAGCACAGGACATGATCGATAATAACTATTTCGATCACAATTCACCTAAATACGGATCTCCATTTGATATGATGAAACAATTTGGTATCCAATACCAAACAGCAGGTGAAAACATTGCTGGAAACTCTTCAGTAGATGGAGCTCATACTGCACTTATGAACTCTCAAGGTCACCGTGAAAACATCCTTAAATCCGACTACACTAAAGTCGGCATCGGAATTGTGGACGGTGGAAAATACGGTAAAATGTTCGTACAAGAATTTACTGGATAATAATGATTTTGAAAGGGGCAGGCCTTAAGGGCTGTCTCTTTTTTTGCTTACAGATAGAACAATCGGAACAAAAAAGCCAACGAAACACCTGCTAAAGCAGTATGGTTAAAGTCAACTCTCAATGTGGCTCATTTAGGGAGATAAAGGTAAGGATATTTCAAAGGTCGTCCCTTTTCCCACTTCACTTGATACATCCACGGTACCTTTATGGTTTTCAATAATTTTATAACTGACCATCAGTCCGAGGCCGGTCCCATCTTCTTTCGTCGTATAAAAAGGTTTTCCAATTCGGTTTAACACTTTGTTGGGCATACCTGTTCCGTTATCGGTGAATGTGAAGTGAATATACTTGCTATCTTTGCGTTTGGCTGTAATTGAAATCTTTCCACCAGCATTACTTGCTTCAATCGCATTTTTAATCAGGTTGATAAATACTTGTTTCATCTGAAACGGATCACAATGACTATCCGGAAGATCTTCTTCGCACACAAGATCGAGCGTGATGTTTTTTAAGATCGCCTGTGTTTCCAGGAGAGAGACCGTTTCCTTCAGCGTATTGACCAGGCTGATTTTCTGTACCTCCTGGCGGTCCGTTTTGGCGAGGAGCAGAAATTCTTTAATAATATGGTCAATTCTATCCACTTCGTTCAGAATAATGGAATAATACACCTCATGAGCCTGTCCCTCGTTTTGCATGAGCTGTACAAAACCCTTCAGGCTTGTTAAAGGATTACGGATCTCATGGGCAACACCTGCAGCCATTTCCCCGACTACATTTAATGTTTCTGCTTTGCGCAGCCGTTCCTGGGTTTGCCTTCGCTCGGTAACATCCTGTAAAATCCCCAAATGGATCCCGGGAAGAATATCTTTTTTCCCCGTAAACTCAATCAGCCTTTTATGTGCAGTACCCCGGTTAAACTCCCACCTGTACGCAGGGTCAAGCAAGAACAAATCCCAATTGAGGGTTACATCAAATCCAGGCTCCCCGACGATAAACGCATCTATCCTGCTCCGTTCTACATCATAAGGACTGATTCCGAGCAGCCGGCGGGCGGCAGGATTGGCATCAAGAATGACACGGTTATCATCCAACAGCAGGGTAGGATGGATACTATGATTAAATATTTCTTTATATTTTTGCGACGATTCCCTTCGCTCTGCAACGGGATAATTGTTTCCGGAATAATCTGCAGTAGCACCTGCTACTTCGATTACTTTCCCATTGGAAAAGACAGGGGTAAGCGAGGTATACAGGGTTCTTTTTGCATTACCGGTCCTGTAAAAACACGGCACCCCGCCAAATGCTTTTTCAAAATAGGGCTTCAATTGTTCTGCCGGCTGACCGGTGGCCATTTCCCCCGATCCCATAAAGTGAAAACCCAATTCATCGGCTATCACGCCTTCCGAGAAGGTGATTGTATAGTTTCCGGCAGTTGTTCGTTTTAGTCGAAAATAGTGGACTGAATCCATTTCCAAGGTAGTAATCTGCATATCCTCCCTTAGAGGTTTTTCTTGCGTCCTCTGCAGTTTCATCATTTTCACCAATGATCGTTCAACCATGGTTATACCCCTTTTCCTCCATAGTTGGATTGATATAGCCTCTATTCCCCTTTTACTATTTCGCTAAAAAGTCAAAAACTCCTAGTATTCGAATTGCCTAATTTTTCAATGTAAAATTTTAGGATAAAAAGACTAAAACCCCCGTGAAAAGGGGGTTATTTGGAGCGTTTAATAAACTCTGACATAAGACTAGGTGATAACGCGCCAATAATTTTTTTTTGGACCACTCCGTTGGAATCAATCAAATAACTGGTAGGAAGCGAAACAGCCTGAAATTTTTTACTGACTTTCCCCTCCCGATCAAGCAGAACCGGAAAGGAGGCTTTTCGATGCTCTACATAATCGGAGACTGCCTCCGTACTTTTTTCCGTATACCTTAGATTGATTGCCACAATCTCCAGTTGATCATCTTTATGGCGGCTGTACATTTTCTGCATATCCGGCATTTCTTTACGGCAAGGAGGACACCATGTAGCCCAAAAGTTCAAAATGACTTTTTTCCCCCGAAACTCTTTTAACGAAACGGTTTTCCCTTCCAACGAAGTCAAAGCAGCATCTGGAAGGGTATTGCCGGGCTTCAGGCCTGTCTGTCCGTTTCCGTTCACCGGTTGAAAGCTTTCTGTCGGCTTTGGATTTTCATGGACGCTGTGGGATTCCTTCTGTGACGTCCAGACACCAATCCCGATCAGTGCAGTCAGTACTAAAATCATCAATAATGGTTTTGTTTTCATGAAAAAGCCCAGACCCCTTTTTTTCTCCAAAGTTTAACAAACACTTCCTGTACCCCATCTTCGGCGGTATCCTTACTCTGGGTCATTCGGAAGGCAAAGGAAAACAGCAGTTTTTCATATCGATCGTAAATCTGCTCCAGGGCTGATTTATCCCCATTTTGAACTTTGGTATAAAGTTCAAAATCAGTAAGCTTTGACATACTATTCTCCTTAGGTTGGTTTTACTGCTATTATACCGATTGAGTTTCTCTTTGTCTTATCCCATCGGAAAGTAGTTATAAAGCTAACGTACGAAATTGACATTTGGATGACTTTTTTCGTAAATTCTTTCACCTGTCTCCCACTATTGACCTATAAATATCCGTTTGAATCAGCCGATATACATAATATACGAAAATAGCAAAAAACGAGGATGAAACAGAAATGGACAAAACATCAGTTATCGGCATCATCACGGGCATTATTGCCATAGGAGCCGGGATGGTTCTAAAAGGGGTTGCACTTTCTTCCCTGTTCAATCCTGCGGCATTACTGATTATTTTTGCAGGGACGGCAGCAGCCATATTGATTGCCTTTCCGGTACATGAAGTAAAAAAGCTTCCCGGCCTTTTTAAATTATTGTTTACAGACCAAAAGGTCGTTCCCATAGAAGAATTGATCCGTCTCTTTATCCAGTGGGCGACGATTGCAAGAAAAGAAGGTCTGCTTGCTCTAGAGCCGATGTCGGAAGAAATTGATGATTCTTTCTTAAAGCAGGGAGTTAAAATGATTGTGGATGGACAATCTCCTGAATTTATAAAAGATGTTTTATTGAAAGATCTCGAGACCATGGAGGACCGGCATTTAAGCAACGCAGCCATTTTTACACAGGCAGGAACGTACGCGCCGACACTGGGAGTGCTGGGAGCTGTGGTGGGTCTTGTCGCCGCCCTGAGCCACATGGACGATATTGAAGCGCTTGGCCATGCTATATCCGCCGCGTTCATTGCCACCCTGTTTGGTATTTTTACGGGATATGTTTTATGGCATCCTTTTGCAAATAAACTGAAGCGAAAATCACAGCACGAGATCTTCCTCAAGGAAATCATGATTGAAGGCATCCTTTCCATACAAGATGGAACCTCTCCAAAAATCCTGGAAGAAAAATTATTAACGTATGTGCCATCCAGTGAACGAGAGAAGGTTAAGGAAGGTGTAAATAATGGCTAGAAGGAAGAGGAAGAAGCACGATGATCATGTGGATGAATCCTGGCTGGTTCCCTATTCAGACATGCTGACCCTTCTTCTGGCACTGTTCATCGTTCTGTTCGCCATGAGTGAGGTCGATGCCTCCAAATTCAAGCAGATGGCAAGTGCATTCAATGACGAATTTACAGGAGGAACCGGCATGATGGATGAACAAGCGCCCATTTCATCTCCGGAAACAGATCCATTGCCGGACAAAGAGAAGCTGGTTCAACTGTCCCTTCAGGAAAAAGAACGCATGGAAAAAGCGAAGAAGGAACTGGAATCCCTTCAAGAGGTAAAAAAACACATTGACAATTTTATCGAAGACAAGGACCTGTCAAAAAGCCTGCAGACCAAACTGACGGAAAACGGGCTGTTAATTACCATTTTAGATAATGCGCTGTTTGATTCGGGAAGCGCGGAAGTCAAACCGGAATCAGTAGGCATTGGGAAAGATTTATCCAAACTGCTTGTGACGAATCCGCCGCGAAACATTATTATCGCAGGGCATACCGATAACGTTCCAATCAAGAATGCGCAGTATACGTCCAATTGGGAACTGAGCGCGATGCGTGCCATTAATTTTATGCAGATTTTGCGCACCAACCCCAATCTTTCCCCTAAAACGCTCAGTGCCAGCGGATATGGCGAATATCGTCCGAGAGCGAGCAACAAAACAGCTGAAGGCAGAGCGAAAAACCGGCGGGTTGAGGTTCTCGTCCTTCCAAACTACAGCCTTGAAAAAGACAAATAAAAGGCGGGGCTATGTGCCCCGCCTTTTTTACTGCTGCTTTTGCTGCTTTGCATTTTGAAGTTCTTTTGGCTGATATTTGTCCTTGTAGGAATCAAGGAAGGTGATTCTCTCGAGCATGGTGGGATGCCCGTATAAAAAGAATTTCACCAGCTTTGGCGGATTCACCTCGCTGAGTCCGGAAATCGTCAGCTTCTGAAAAGCTCCTACAGCCGCTTCTGGATCTTTAGTCATTTCAATGGCGTACCGGTCTGCATCTTTTTCGGCTTTACGGGAAACGGCATTTTCCACTGGTCCGGCCAGAAAAGAGAGAAGACTGAATATCAAAAGCAGAACAGGGAGTCCGGCAATATCCCCTGGTCCTTTAATTCCCCATCGTTTCCCCCATTTTGCCAGGGCCCACGTATAGACCTTGCTTCCCAGAAATAACCCGAAAAGCGTAAGAATAATCGCTCCGATCAAATTCTGGTACAAGTGGTTCATCACATAATGTCCCATTTCATGTGCCATGACGAATAAAACCTGTTTATCATTCAAACGATCAAGTGTGGTATCCCACAGCACAATCCGCAAATTCGAGCCGATTCCATTCACATAAGCGTTCAGGGAGTTTGTCTTTTCTGACATATTCACTTCATAAACATTTGAAGCGGGTATCTCCGCCCGGTCGGCAAGCGTCAAGATCTTTTCTTTTAACGCCTGGTCCTTCAATGGATAGAATTTGTTGTACAGCGGATCAATCACAACTGGCTGGATAAAGTACATGAAAATGGTAAATGGAATGGAAATCAGCCAAGCATACAGCCACCATTTCTTTTTGGCTTTCCTGATAAAGAAATAGATGACAACAACGGTGAGAAAGGTAAATAACCATCCCACCCAAAAATCGATGAGACTGTCCTTCATCCAGCCTTTGAACAGCTGAACTGAAATGTGATAATCCCTGGAAACAGTATAGCTGTAATATCGCAGCGGGAACGTCAAAAGCCAGCTTCCAAAAGAAAGCAACAGAACATAAAGCCCGGTATGAACGAGTGAAAACCGGGTGATGCCCTTCACGGCGCTTCGCATCTTTTTCGAAAGGCCAAATCCCAATACAAGCAGGTAAATCAACCATTCCAATGGAACGGATACGAAGTAAATCCAGTCTTTAAGCCGGGAGAAATCATAGCTCAGTTTCAACTGACGGCCGTTCATAAACATGGTCGGATCAGCTGCCGATCCCCGGTACTGAATGGGCAGCTCAGTATGAGCTCCATGCAACAAGTAATACCACATCAGCACACCATATAAAATAAAGCCTGTGGCAAACAAAAGTGCCTTTTTCACACGCTCTCCTCCTTACGGACATCCTATTACCTAGTTTAGGTAACTTTGTCCGAAATAGAACAAAAAAGAGCTAAGGTGGTCCATTCTTTAAAAAGCATCCGTCAGCGTGGGAACCACCGTTAAATTATCATGCTGTAATTGGTAGCCGTTGGGCTGTATGTATACTGCGTTTAAGCCCATTAGCAGGGCAGGAGCAATCTCATTGATAAAGTTATCACCGATGGAAACCGCTTTCTCCGGAATAATCTTCCATTTCGCCAGGATCTCCGACAATACTTCTTTTGTTTTGACCGGCTTTTGGGTGGATGGATAAATGACATGGAAAAGTCCGTCCAGACCCAGCTCCTTGAGAAGTCTTAGCACATCATCTTCTTCACTGTTTGTCATTAAGACAAGGTACTTGTCCTTTTTCAGGCGTTCCAGGCTTTCTTTTAAACCAGGTGTTTTAGATAATGAAAATTCATCACTGACCATATAGAGTTTTGTCGCGTTATAGGCGTCCCATGTATCCTGCTGCGTAAGGCCGTAATGCATGGCAGTGACATAAGGCAGCCACCATCCGTCACCAATGGCGATAAACCGTTCGAAATCATAGAGTAACTCACCAGGATATTCCCTTTTCAAGGTTTCTTCTTCCATGGGGGAGCCATCCCAGTGATGAGCAGCGGTTACCTGCAGGGTTAGAGGATCAACTGTAAGTGCCATGTCCAATTTCAGGTCATACACTTTTCCAACGGCCACCGGATGAAGCCCCTTCTTCATTTTCTCGTATGCCCCGTAAAATTCCTCCTGAATCCCACGGTCTGCCCGTTGCTGGAGCAAACGACAGTAATAGTCAAAATGGTCCGTGTCCTCGTATAAGGTTCCGTCCAGATCAAAGATTAAAAGCTCACTATTTTCTATCAGATCTCTCAACTCTTCTCCACTCCTTTCCCCATCTATTGTATTCGCAATAAGCAGTGAAGTAAAACAGGACTGATCCTTTTCCAGTGTTTGTGATCGCTGTTTTCCGGCCAAAATAAGACTAGTGAAAAAGAGGTGAGCGCATGGACGGAATGGTAGAAACGGCATACAGAACCCTATTGGGACTGGCTTTCTTATTATTGTTCACAAAAGTCCTCGGCAAAAAGCAGTTGGGTGAACTTACATACTTCAATTACGCAACAAGCATCGCCTTTGGAAACATCGTCGGAGAGATGATCATTCATTATAAGGATGTTTCCATTTCCAACGGAATTGTTGCTGTGGTCATTTGGGTGCTCTTGATCCTGGGCATTGAATTTTTAGTTAAGCGCTCACCCAAGGCTAAACTGGCATTGGAAAGCGAGCCTGCGATTGTGATAAAAAAAGGACTGATCATGCAAGACACATTAAACCAGCTGAATCTGGGCATTGATGATTTGTGCATGATGCTTAGAAATAAGGAAATATTTACCATGACAGGGGTGGACTATGCCATTTTTGAGCCTAACGGCCAGCTCAGCGTAATAAAAAAAACAGCGGATTCCGCTCCGGCAGGCACTTATTTTCTTCCTTCCGAACTCATTGTGGATGGGAAACTGATGAGAGGGAATTTGAAGGAATACGGACTAAGTGATAAATGGGTACAGAGCAAGCTTCATAAAGCCGGCATTTCCTCCAGCAAATCGGTGTTTCTCGCACAGCTTCAGGAAGATGGAACACTGTATATTGCTCCCAAAGACAATACAAAGCCGCTCATTGTCTGAGCGGCTTCACGTTTTATTTAGCTTCTGCTTTATGATGAGGATGACGGTTTTCTTTTATAAGCCGGTGAAGCTTATCCGGAAAGTTCGTAAACATTCCGGTAACTCCCCAATCAATCAGCCTTTGCATATCCGTTGCCTCATTTACTGTATAAGGATGCACATCCAGGCCGGCTTGACGCGCGGTTTGCACATAGGGTTGGTCCAGGTAATTGAAGTTCGGCCCGATCCCGACTGCATATTTCTTCATGTCTGCTGCTTCCTGATCCGTCAGAACAGCATGCTTCTTGTAGGATAACAACTGGATCAGTCTCACGGATGGATCAAGCTCATGCACTTTCAACAGGCTTTCTTTACTGAAAGATTGAACAAGAAGTGTGTCTTTGTTGATGTGATACTTTCTTACCAGACGCAAAAGCTCCTCTTCCATGCCAGGGTAAACATCAGGTGATTTGGTTTCAATGTAATATTTTTTATTTTTTTTAAACGTCTTAAAGATTTCCTCAAGCGTTGGAACCTGTAACCCTTCATAGCGCGGATTGGCATACTGCGGGTATTTTTCGTTAAACCAAGAGCCCGCATCCAGCTGTTTAATCTGCTCCAGCGTAAAATCTTTAACTTTCCCTGTTCCATCTGTCGTACGGTCTACCGTCTCATCATGCATGGCAATCAGCTTGCCGTCTTTCGTCATTTGAAGGTCGATTTCTATGTAATCCCCATGCATACGGTCACCCATTTTATAAGAAGTGAGCGTATGCTCCGGCGCATATCCTGACGCTCCCCTGTGGGCGATATCAAGCACGTCATGATGCGGATTTTTTGCGGCTTCCGTCGTTGTACCTGCAAATAAGCTCGCCCCAAGAACAGCAGCACCCAGCAATGTTTTCATTTTTTTATTCAATTTTCTCTCCCCTTCCTCTTTTCCATCTGAGAAAAGCGTACCAAGAGAGTATTAAGCCCTTTTGACAACCTGGTAAATTTCATGTAAATATATATATTAATTATTTACTTACATAAAAAAACCCGGCGTGTTAAGCCAGGCTTGTTTTCCGTTCTTCGAGATAATTTTCAATGGCATAGGCGACGCCGCTTTCGTCATTTGTCTTGGTCACGAATTTGGCGATAGTTTTGATTTCATCATAGGCATTGCCCATGGCAACGCTGATGCCCGCCTTTTCAAGCATGGAAACATCATTGTAATTATCACCTATTGCCATCGTGTCCTCAAGACTGATGTTATTCAGCTTCGCAAATTTTTCGAGTGCAAATCCCTTTTGTGCATCTGCATTAGTAATTTCAAGGTTGTTGTTGGCGGAAGAACTGACCGCCAGATGTTCAATCTGTTTCAATCGTTCAACCGAATTGGCCACTTTTTCCGGTTCGCTGGAAAATGCCAGCACTTTATAAATTTCAAGGCCTTCTCTTTCCATCAGGAGGTCGTAATCATCGATATACTTGACCGTGCCAAGCTTAAAACGGCGCAATGCGGCTTTATGCACATCATCTTCTGTCGCATCCGGATTGGAGGTCAGTACAATATCCTTCATTACCTTGAAGGCCTTCTCACGGTTATCGGTATAGGTCCCCTCACTGGTATAGACTTCATAATAAATGTTGTTTGCGCGCAGCGCCTTTTCCACATTAAAATATTGCTTGAACGGAATTGGGATACTGGTGACTTTCTCCCATTTCTCATTACGGATTTCTGCTCCGTTCACACAAATCAACGGAAGATGCAGCTCTGCTTCACCAAGTGTATAGCGTGCTTCATCAAAGGATCTTCCCGTCGCAATAACCACCATATGCCCTTTTTCACGAGCCCTTTGAATGGCTTCCTTGTTTGCTTTGGTAACCTTCAGTTGTTTGCTGACAAGTGTTCCATCCATGTCTATTGCGATAAGTTTCATTTAACAATCATCCTTTATCTCCGTCTTTCCTTTTTCAGTGTGCCCTTTTTCATAAAAAAAAGAGCTAAGTATAGCTCTTTACCCTTTAATCTCTATGAAAAAAACCTGAAAAAATGTCCAGGAAGGCATGAAAAACTTCCAGAGACTGAAACAACATGAGGGAAGCCGCCGTCATTGAAAACAAACCGATTAAAGCAAAACGAATCATATGAAGATACATTCGATTCCCCTCCAATCGTTTGGGTATTCATACTATCATAATGATTGAAGAAAGAAAACCTTAATCATCTTTATGTTATAATCCCCAAAAAGAGAAAAGGCTTACGGCCAACACCGAACTTAGGACCACGAGAATGATGTTCCAGTTCAGCCATGAAGAAAGCAAAGCTATACCGGCTCCCACAATGCCATACCACATGCTGCCTTCATTGATGTGCAGAATTCCGGGAAAAATCAAGGCCCCAAGAATGGCAAATGGAACATTCTTCAGGATGCTTTGCCATTTCTGGGGGATAATGGCCGTATCCAGGGCAATAAGCGGCAGCACACGCGGAAGATAGGTGACCACCCCCATACCGGCAATCATCCAGAGCAAATTAGTTTCCATGGGCTTCCTCCTTCATCAAAAATTCAATGCCGGCTGCTGAAATAATGGTGGATAGAATAATGCCCCATCCTCCTGACAGTGGCTCATACAATGAAAACAGCGAATTCAACAGAGCAGCTGTACCTGCCAGGAGTATGACCTTGCTGGATTTTTTGGCAGATGGAACAAGAAGGCCGATAAACATGGCATATAATGCAACAGCCATTCCGGCCTGAATGGTTTCCGGCAGTCCTGCTCCGATCAAGTATCCGATGCCCGAATTGATCACCCAGCTTCCGTAGGCCGTTAAACCAAGTCCCAGCATAAAAGAAGAAGCAAGTTTCCTTTCAGTCCGTGTTGCTGCGACAGAAAAGGTCTCATCTGTAATGAGGAAGCCGTACACGGCTTTTCTCCACTTCGTATCCTCTTCCATTTTTTCGTTTAACGAAGCACTCATCAGCAGGTGGCGGATGTTCATGATAAAGGCAGTGATGATGATTTCAAAAGCACCTGTACCCGCTGCAATCATGGAAAGAGCAATGTATTGAGATGCTCCTGCAAAAACAATGATGCTCATTCCAACTGTTTCAAGCAGTGACAATCCACTCGACTTTGCCAGCAGACCATATGTAAAAGCAATAGGCAAATAACCGATGGCAATGGACAGTCCCGCCTGGATTCCTCTCTTGAAATCATGATTTGCAGCAGAAATAGCAGGAATCGGGATCATGATGAAGAACACTCCTTTTGTTCACCTTATTCAGAATTATATGTTATATTGTACATATTGTATGTTATATAAAACAATTTCACAAGGAGCATTTTTTCCTATGAATTTAACCGAAATTATAGGTAAGAGATTAAAAGCCCTGCGAGGCCAGCGAAGCTGGAGCCTGGACCAGGCCGCCCATGCAACCGGCGTATCCAAACCGATGCTAAGCCAGATCGAGCGGGGAGAATCCAACCCGACAGTAAGCACGTTGTGGAAAATTGCGAATGGGTTTGGGGTATCATTCAGCTCCTTTGTTGAAGAAGATCAGCCTTCCATAAAAAAGGTCATCACGAACGAAATCAATCCGATTGCCGATGCCAGTGGCACCTTTCTCGTCCGTCCTCTGTTCCCGGTTGAACCGGGGAAATCGTTTGAAATCTACTCATTGGAGCTTCTTCCCGGCTGCAATTATTGTTCTGAAGCTCACCCCGATGGTGTGGAAGAATACCTGTTAGTCGAAGAAGGCAGCTTTGCTCTGACTGTTCACGAAAATACCTACACATTATCAACGGGGGAAAATCTGCATTTCGCCGCCGACTTTACGCACTGTTATCAAAACCATGGTGACAGCCCTGCCAAATTGATCATGATGATCTATTATCCGTATCCCAGGGCATAATGGTACAGACCCTAAGCTCCATTCAACGGAAACATTCTAAAAAGAAACGGCACCCTGGAATTTAGCAAAGCTAAACATTCGGGGTGCCGTTCAAAATTTTAAGATGTTGCCGTTTCTTTTCTGCGTGCCGGAGGCAGATGGATGGCTTTTCCGGTTGCTTGTTCAACAGCTTCAAGCCAGGTTTCGCTCAATGATGGATGGGCATAAACAGGATACGAAAGATCTTCATCTCGGGCTGCCATTTCCAATGCCAGCGTTCCCGTGCTGATCATTTCAGCAGCTCCAGCTCCCATCATGTGAACTCCAAGCAACAGGTCTGTTTTGGCGTCTATAACCATTTTAGCCAGCCCCTCCCTTTGCCCGCTAAGGCTGGCAAACCCATTGCCACCCATGGCGAACTGGCCGGTCTTAACCTCAAATCCCTGCTCTTTCGCTTCCTTTTCCGTCCATCCAACGGTTGCTATGGGAGGTGTGCTGTGAATGACTTGAGGAACAAGGGCCAGGCTGTATGCAGAGCTCAACCCGCCAATATGCTCGGCAGCCACTTTACCCTGTTTAATCGCCTTGCTGGCAAGCCTCATACCGATGGTGCAATCTCCTGCAGCATAAACTCCAGGGACACTGGTTTCTCCATATTCATTGACCACGATATATCCCTCGTCATCCAAATGAACCTTGATAAATTCAAGACCCAGTTCATTTGTGTTCGGGTGATAATTATCGGTAAAAACCATTACATCGGCATCCAAGGTTATCTTTTCCTTCACGCTTTGAAGCGTGATGGTGACCGCTTCCCCGCCTGCCTCTGCCTCGAGCAGCTCAGCATTTTTAAAAAGTTTAATTTTCGCTTTTTTGTATACCCTCTGAAGCTCCCTGGCAATAGATTCATCAAGACCAAACGTATCATCACTGCAGATCAGGGATACATCTGCCCCCAAATTACGGAAAGCCATGGCCGTCTCTATAGCGATATAATCCGAACCGCATACCACGAGATGTCCTGGTACCCCGTTCAGGTTTCTCAGTTCCTCCGCGTATATGATTTTCTCTTCAGCCCGGCTGATCCCGGAAGGCATTACCGGCCTGGCCCCTGTTGCCACAAGAGCATTTTCATACTGATACATCTCATAGTGATGGCCGGAATCCACCCCAATTCGATTCTCGGACATAAACGTTGCGGTGCCTTTGATCACTTCGATTTTGTTCGCCTTAAAAAGAGCTTCAACTCCTTTTTGCAAACCGGTAACGATTTTCTTTTGATATTCGATAAACGACGACCATTCAAAACGCGTTGCCTCTGTCTGAATTCCCATTTCTTTTAGATGGGGCATGGAGGCATATTGCGCGGCGGCATGAGTCAGAGCTTTGGAAGGGATGCATCCTGTATTGAGGCAGACACCGCCCAAGTCTTCTTTTTCAATAAGGGTCACTTCCAGCCCCAACTGGGCAGCTCGGATGGCGGCGTTGTAGCCACCGGGCCCTCCGCCCACGATGATCAGCTGCCTGTTTTGGACAAATTCACCTACTACCATCTTATATCAGCTCCAATACCATAACCGAAGGATTTTCAATCAGTTCCTTGAACCGGTTTGTAAATTGTACTGCCGTTGCTCCGTCGGCCACACGATGGTCAAAGGACATGGACACATTCATGACCGAACGGATTTGGATGTCATCATGAATAACGACCGGCATTTTCTTTGTTTTATGAAACGCCATCAAAGCGACCTCAGGAGCGTTAATGATCGGTGTTGCCCCCATGCTGCCAAGCGGTCCTACGTTGGAAATGGTAAACGTCCCGCCTGTAAGGTCTTCCCTCGTTAGCGTTCCTTCTTTTGCTTTTGTGATTTTCTTTTTCATGTCACGGTTGATGTCCTTTATGGAACGGCGTTCGACATTTTTAATAACAGGGACAATCAGTCCATCTTCTGCATCCGTCGCAATTCCGATGTTCACCTGCTTTTCGAGCCTGATAACTTCCTTTTCTTCATCCAATTTGCTGTTAAAGACCGGGAAATCGGCAAGAGCCAGCTGGATCGCTTTTATGAAAAAAGAGGCAACAGAAATAGCAAAGCCTTTGCTTTTGTCAGGATCCAGCATTTTAAGCTGCTTTTTCAGCTCCAGTACATTTGTCATATCCACTTCTTCAAAGTGTGTCACATGCGGGATCGTAAACAGGGATTGCGTCATCTTTTTGGCGATTTGCTTCCTGCGTCCCCTGAACGGAATCTCTTCCGTCTCACCTGCAGGTAATTCTTTGTTTATCGTTGGGGCATCCGGCTGTTCTTTTCTTATGGAAGTCTTGGTTCCATTGACGAAACGAAGAACATCTTCCTCCGTGATCCGCCCTGCTGGTCCTGTTCCGGTAATCTGCTCAATGTCCACACCGTGGTCCCTTGCCACTTTTCGGGTATAGGGAGCGGCAAGCACCCGTTTGTTGAGCATGGCCAGAGATGCTTGCCCACTGGAAGAACTGCTGTCCGCTCCTGCTTCCATTAAAGGTTCCTGTGATTTCGGCGTTTGGGGAACAGCGGATGCTCCTTCACTTTCAAGACAGAGCAGGACGGTTCCAACGGTAACGGTTTCTCCTTCCTTTACAAGAATGTCGGTTACTTTTCCGGCCACAGGGGAAGGGAGCTCTGCGGTTACCTTGTCGGTCTGGACTTCAACCAGAGGCTGGTCAATGGAAACCACGTCTCCCGTTTTGACAAAAAAGTGCAGAATTTCACCCTCATGCATACCTTCACCTATATCGTGCAGCTTTACTTCCACCATAAACAAGCCCTCCTAAAAGTTGATCACTTTATGAATTGCAGATGTAATTCTTGGTGCATTGGGAAGGTAATGATCTTCCAGTGCAAACATCGGCACAGGTGTGTCGAACCCGGTAACCCTCACAATAGGCGCCTTCATATATAAGAAAGACGTGTCATTGATGAGCGAAATGAGAGTGTCCCCCAGACCGCCGGTGGAGGGAGCTTCATGGACAATGACCGTTCTCCCCGTCTTCTGAACACTCTGGGTAATCAATTCTTTATCCAGCGGATACAATGTACGCAGATCGATAACCTCCACGCTGATCCCTTTGCTTTCAGCTTCATTCGCCGCTTTTAAAGAAGCGTCAACCATGGCCCCATAAGTTAAAATGGTTACCTGTTCCCCTTCCTTCATCACACGGCCTTTTCCAATTTCAACGGTATATTTGCTGTCCGGAACGTCCATCTTTGAGCTTCTGTAGCATCTCATCGGCTCCAGAAAAAGAACCGGGTCAGGGTCCTCGATGCTCGCAATGAGAAGCCCCTTCGCGTCGTATGGATTGGACGGCACCACAACCTTGATGCCCGGCATGTGCGTAAACAGGGCTTCAACGGAATCCGAATGGATTTCCGGAGCTCGTACGCCGGCACCAAATGGCGCACGGATGACCATGGGAACGGTAAATGCTCCGAGCGTTCTGGAACGTATCCTCGAGGCATGCGTCATAATTTGGTTAAATGCCGGATAGATGAATCCAAGAAACTGCATTTCGGCAACCGGTCGGAATCCGTTCATGGCAAGGCCGATCGAGGTTCCGATAATACCAGACTCAGCGAGTGGCGTATCGATAATGCGCTGATCCCCAAACTCTTCCATCAATCCGTCGGTTGCCCGGAATACTCCTCCATTTCGCCCGACATCCTCACCGAGAACAATTACGTTTTCACTTTCTCTCATCATCGTTCTCAGTCCATCGGTAACTGCCTGAACAAGCGTCAGTTTCTTTGTGCCAACTGCTGCTGTCGCCATGCTATTCCCCCCTCACATGTGCATATGCTTCTTTTTGATCCTCAATAGGCCATGGATTTTCGGCAAAAACGTGGTCAAACATATCATTTAGATGCGGCGGCTGTTCGTTCTCCATTTCATTTACCGCAGCTTCAATTTCCAGAGTGATGTCTTGTTCCAGCTCCTTTTGCCATGAAGACTCCCAGATGCCTTCCTGCTGCATAAACTTCTCAAGACGAGCAAGAGGATCCGTAGTTTCACGGCGGATACTACTCTCATTCTGGTCTCTGTATTTGGACGGATCGTCTGCTGTTGTATGAGCTCCATATCTCCAGGTCACAGCTTCAATCAGCGTCGGACCACCGCCGGCGCGGGCCTTCTCCACCGCAGCTTTCGTATGGAAATAAACCGCAAACACATCATTTCCATCCAGCCTGATGCCTTCGATATCATATCCGACTGCCTTTTGGGCGATCGTTTTGGATTTCATTTGTTTTTCGACCGGAACCGATATGGCAAATCCGTTATTTTGGTTAAAAAAGACTACTGGAATGTTAAACACACTGGCGAAATTCAACCCTTCATGAAAATCCCCCTCAGATGTGGCGCCGTCCCCAAAATAAACGATTGAGGCACGATCCGTTCCTTTCATTTTTTCAGCCCATGCCGCTCCTGTAGCGTGGAGAAGCTGGGAAGCGATGGGCACAGCAGGAGGAAAAATCTTTATACCCTCTGGAGGGATACAGCCTTCCTGGCGTCCTTTCCAGTACAAAAGCACATTCTTTAGCGAATGGCCAAACGTTAAGGTAGCCCCATGATCACGATAGGTCGGAAACATCCAGTCTCCTTCCTCCATTGCCATTGAACTGCCGATCTGGGCCGCTTCCTGGCCCTCAAAAGGGACATAGGTGCCGATGCGTCCTTGCCGTTGAAGATTAACACCCTTTCGGTCGAACAGCCGTGCTCTCAGCATTTTCGTATACAGTGTTTTTACCAGGCTCTCGTCCAGCAAGCTTTTATAGGCATCATCAACCACTACTCCATCTTCATTGAGAATTTGTTTTTTGGGAAATTGGGTCTCCATGTTAACTCCTCCTTGGTTTTAGGATCTTCTAATGCCTGACGCTCCACTTTGGCCGCTGTTGATGGGAAAAGAAACTGTTTCGCTTCTTTCGCTGCTCGATCCGGTCTTCGCAAAAACGGTTTGCTGCTTCCATGGTTGAAAGATTCAGCTCCCTGCTTTGTTTATAGATTTCAAGAAGTGAATCATAGATGGCCTTTGTCTGATTCAGCACGCGCGCTTTATTCGGTCCGTACAGTTCATCGGCTACCTGGATCAGCCCTCCTGCGTTCACGATATAATCCGGGCCGTACAGAATCCCTTTTTGCTGAAGGTAGATTCCGTGTTTATCTTCAAGCAGCTGGTTGTTGGCACTTCCCACTACCGCTTTAACCTTCAGCCTGTCAATGGTCTCGTCATTCACGACACCTCCGAGCGCACAGGGAACAAAAATATCGGCATCCACTCCGTAGATCTCATTCCCCTCAACCACTTCAACGCTTCCCGGAAGAAGTTCAGCCCGCTCCACAATGCTTTGTTGCGCCTGAGGATTAATATCGGTTACATAAACCCGGGCACCTGCCGCGATCAACTGCTCAGCCACTTTATACCCAACCTTCCCCAGTCCCTGGATACTGTAGGACATTTCGGAGAGATCCTCGGTTCCAAGGAGGGTCTGCAAGGTGGCTCTTAAACCGTAAATAACACCCTGGGCTGTCGGAACAGAGGAATCACCGCTTCCCCCGTATTCATCCGGCACTCCGACAATACAGGCGGTTTCCTTTAATGCATGCACAAAATCCGACGGCTTAGTCCCCATATCTGTGCCGGTATAAAACCTTCCGTTCAATGAATCTACGAACTGGCCAAACGCCCGGAACAGAGCGGGAGATTTATCGGTTGTAGGATCTCCGATGATCACCGACTTTCCCCCGCCGAAATCGACGTCGGCTCCTGCGCATTTATAGGTCATGCCACGGGACAGCCGGAGTACATCCTCAAGTGCTTCGTCTGTGGATTTATACGGCCGCATTCTGCATCCCCCCAGCGCCGGTCCTAGCGTGGTATTATGTATGGCGATGATTGCTTTTAACCCGCTGGCCGGATCATTGCAGAATACCACTTGTTCATGCAGCGATATTTTTTCAAACATGTTTTCTCCCCCCTGATGATCCTTTGACTCTTTGTCGCTTTAAAGTAAGCGCTTACATTTTGTTCTATAAAACTTTCATCTCTTCCAGCTTTTTTGAGATCTGTGCTTTGGGCAAAATATATTGGGTGACTTCTCCCCGGCCCACGACCGCTTTTTCATTACGTACCTCTACCTCGCAAATCACGGCCTTTCCTTTCAATTCCGTCAGCGTTGCGGTAATGGAAAGGGGCATCCCTTCAGGGGTAGGCGCCAGATGAGTTGCTTTAATGCCACCGCCTATTCCTTCCTCGTTCTCTTCTAGAAATGGAAGAATGATTTGTCTTGCCGCCCATTCCATATGGTAAACCATTGAAACAGTAGAATAGGCCGGATGAACCAGCTTTCCCTCAAACTGTGCAAACATTTCGGGTGTAACACGTGCTGTTATCGTTGCCGTGTCCCCAATCTTCATCCCTGGTTTCATCTTTTCACCTCATTATGAAATTGTTAAACCGCAAAGAATAAGGACATTTTCCTTTTCCCGGTCCATGCCCTCTACTACTTCGCACTATTCAACTCGATAATTATATAACGTTTTCTTAACGTTATAATATCATTTTGTTAAATGATCAGTCAATGAGTACCCTTTGATTTCAAGTCAATCACTCCTGAATGCACAAAAAAACCGGACCATGTGCCAGTCCGGCTTTTCCTGTAGAAGTGATCGAAGTGTATTAAAACAGCCCGGCCAATTTTGACGTCCATTGCTCATGCTGCTTCAAAAAAAAAATTTCCTCCCACTTAATTTCGATTCCTACCGTATATTTAAGCTCAAAGTCTACCTGTTTTGGGGAGAAAAACCAAGGAGTCCCAGAGTTCTTTCCGCTGGTAAAGTGTTACAGGGGCGTTTATGAAAGCAACGCTCTGTCGCTAGCCATTTTTTCTCCGCGGATTCTTTGAAACTCTTCCAGCAGCCGTTCCACCGTAAGCTGCTTCTTGCTTTCCTCATCCACATCCAAAATGATCTGGCCTTTATCCATCATAATCAGGCGGTTCCCAAGATCGATGGCCTGCTGCATATTATGAGTGACCATTAACGTGGTCAAGCGGTGCTTTGAAACAATCTCTTTTGTTAAATCCGTGATGAGGGCGGCACGAGAAGGATCCAGTGCTGCTGTGTGCTCATCCAGCAACAGGATATCCGGCTCGGTGAATGTTGCCATCAGCAAGGAAAGCGCCTGGCGCTCACCGCCGGATAACAGCCCCACTTTGGCAGTGAAACGGTTTTCCAGTCCCAGATGTAAAGACTTGACAGCTTCCTGGAAAAACTCCTTTGATTTCTTTGTAATGCCCCGCTTTAGCGATCTTCGCTTGTTTCTCGCGTACGCCATGGCCAGGTTCTCCTCGATGGTCATGGTCGGGGCTGTACCTGCCATTGGGTCCTGAAAGACTCGGCCAATAAACCTTGACCGTTTATGCTCAGGAAGATTGAGGACGTTTTTACCTTTGATGAGCAGTTCGCCCATATCCGGGTAAAGAACCCCAGAAACCACGTTCATTAGGGTGGACTTTCCCGCTCCGTTGCTTCCGATGACTGTAACAAAATCACCAGGTTCAAGCTCCAGCTGGATGTTGGACAGTCCAATTTTTTCATCAGGCGTACCCTCGTTGAAGATTTTATGAACTGATTTTAGTTGCAGCAATTTCTTCACCCTTTCTTTCCAGAGCCTGACGGTGAAGCTGTCTTCTCTTCGCTTTTCTTGCCTGCTCTTTTCGTGCGTCCAGCAATTTGGGCAGAACAAGTGAACAAACTACAATGAGGGCTGTAATCAGTTTCAGGTCACCGGTTTCAAAGAATTCAATTTGCAGCGCGAACGCAATGATAATGCGGTAGACAACCGCTCCGAGAATGACGGCCAGCGTTGCCCGGCCAATTGATTTTGTACCAAACAGCGCTTCACCAATAATAACGGAAGCCAGGCCGATAATGATCATCCCGATCCCCATTCCAACATCGGCAAATCCCCCGTATTGAGCAATAAGTGCTCCCGCAAATGCCACCAAGGCGTTGGAAAGCCCCAATCCTAAAACCGTCAGGCTGTCGGTGTTTGCGGAAAAGCTACGGATCATACGCTTATTGTCACCCGTTGCGCGTATAGCCAGGCCAACCTCCGTTCTCAGGAACCAGTCGGTGGCAAACTTGATCAATAACGTAACAATAGCCATGATAAAGAATATCCCCCACGTTTTTGGCAGGCTTCCTCCCAATCCAATGGCTGTAAACAGGTTATTGACGGCACCGTCAATCCCAAGCTTCTGCCAAAAACCCGTGATGAGTGTAAACGAAGTATCTTCACCGAGTAGCGGAACATTCGACCGCTGGTCCATGATCCGGAGATTGATGGAATAAAGAGCAATCATCATCAGGATACCGGACAAAAGCGGATTGATCTTTCCTTTTGTATGCAGAATCCCTGTGAGACAGCCCGCTATAAAGCCCGCGAGCATGCCTGCTATCGTGGCCAAAAACGGATTCTGCCCATGTACAATCAACGTGGCTGAAATGGCGGCTCCTGTAACAAAGCTGCCATCTACCGTCAGATCAGGAAAGTCCAGAATCCGAAAGGACAGGTATACCCCTAGAGCCATGATGGCGTAGATGACCCCGGATTCCAAGGCGCTAAAGAGTGCAAACATTATGTTATCCCTCCTGTAAAATGCATTTTAATATACTCTCAAAAGCTACTAAGATTACAAAAATCTCATAAAAAACGTGCCGGATTTGATCCAAAGACATTCTGTGCCAAACCCAACACATATGCATTACTCGGTATATTCAGCCATGGATTTCCATTCCGGCTTCAGTTTGACACCCATCGCTTCTGCTGCTTTTTTATTGATCACAAGTTTAAGCTTTTGAGGATATTGCACTTTTAGTTCGCTCGGCTTTTTATCGCCCTTCAGGATTTTAGCCGCCATTTCTCCCGCTTCATAACCGATGTCATAATAATCAAATCCATAAGCGGCAAAGGCCCCGCGCTTTACTGAATCCAGTTCACCGGCAAACATCGGAATATCTTTATCCTCTGCTACACTGATGACGGACTCCAGCGCAGAAACAACCGTGTTATCGGTGATAATGTAAAAAACATCCGCACGCCCTACAAGGGACTCCGCTGCCTGTTTCACATCCGCTGAAGTAGATACACTGACTTCAACCGGCTTGAGATCTGATTTTTTCAACGCATCTTTTACAAGATCCACCTGAGCGACGGAATTTTGTTCTCCTTTGTTATAGATGAGGCCAACGGTTTTGGCGTCAGTTTCTTTATCAATAAATTCAATGGTTTTGGGGATGGCATCAGGATGCGTATCCGTGGTTCCCGTAATGTTGTCTCCCGGCTGGTCAAAGCTTTTTACAAGTTTTGCCCCCACCGGGTCGGTAACGGATGTGAACACGATAGGAATATCTTTTGTAGCATTAAGAGCGTGCTGCGCACTTGGTGTGGAGTTCGCAAAAATTAAATCCACATTGTCCCCAACCAGATTTTTTGCGATAGTCTGTGAATTGTTCGGGTCGCCTTGGGCAAGCTGAACATCATATTTCACATTTTTCAGTCCGTTGGCTGAAATCGCCTTTTTAAACCCCTTATAAGCAGCATCAAGTGACGGATGTTCCACGATCTGGGTAACCCCAATCTTAATCTCCTTATCCCTTGCTTCACCATTTACTTCTTTTCCGTCCTTTGTGCCGCATCCGCCAAGCAGCAACACTCCTGCCAGAGAAACGCCAAGCAAGCTTTTCCACTTTCTCATTCTCTTTTTCCCCCTTTTTACTCCCTCAGACATCTGCCTATCGTGCTGCAGTCCTTGTTGAACGGCCATGTCTCCATAATTTGTCGAACTATTTACAAAATTAATTATATTATAAATTCTAGTCCTTTAAAAGGCTATTTCACGTTTTGCCATTGGGCGGTTTCCTTTGCCTGGCCTTGGAGGGCTAAAGATGCTTCTTCCATGATGGATTGGATCAGTTCGCTTGCAGAAGGCACGTTTTTAATCAGTCCGGCCACCTGGCCACTGTTGATATACCCATTATCAAAATCGCCTTCCATGGCACCGGCCAAATGGCGGTTTTCAGCTGTGACTTCATTAAATTCCTCGAGTGTTATCCCTTTTTCTTCACGTGACAGCAATTGTTCCGAATAAGGCGTTCGCATGACTCTTCTTATTCGGCCGACCGATCGGCCGACGATCATGGTATCCCTGTCTCCCGCCTTAATGAGAGCTTCTTGATAGCGCAGATGAAAAGGCGCTTCCTTTACCGATATAAAGCGCGTTCCGAGCTGCACACCTTCCGCTCCGAGAACCATCGCGGCCGCCATGCCTCTTCCGTCTCCTATTCCGCCGGCAGCCACCAGCGGCACGTTTATCGCATCTGCCACTTGCGGAATCAGGGTCATGGTCGTCGTCTCAAACGGAGAGTTCAATCCGGCTGCTTCATACCCCTCTCCCACAATGACATCCGCACCGGCATCTTCTGCTTTTTGGGCATGATAGACCGATCCCACCACACACATGGCTTTTATGCCGTGCGCCTGGAGCCGGGGAATAAAGGGTGCCGGATTTCCTGCTGATAGGGAAACCACCGGTACCCGGTGCTTAATAATGAGTTCAAAAATTTCTTTTAGATTTGATGCCACGGCGAGAGGGACGTTCACCGCAAATGGTTTTTCTGTTTTTGAAGCGGTCTCCGCAATAAGCCGTTCCACCTCTGAAGGAGATCGGGTGCCAACTCCAATCGTGCCGAGAGCTCCTGCATTTGAAATCGCTGCTGTCAATGGGGCATTGCTCGCATTTCCCATCCCTCCCTGAATAACCGGATAGCTGATTCCCAATTGCTTGCAAACTCTGTTCATCTTCTCTCTCCTTTCTATGAATCTGTTATACTTAGATAAAACCAAAGGAAGGATGTTACACATGAACTATCCATTTAACGGCAAAACTCCACAAATCGATGAAAGCGCTTTTATAGCGCCTGGCGTACATATTATTGGCGATGTGACCATCGGCATGGAATCTAGTATTTGGTTCAACAGCGTTCTTCGCGGAGACGACGGGCCCATTACGATTGGTGACCGCTGCAACGTCCAGGACAATTGCACGTTGCATCTTTATGAACAATTTCCCCTTGTGCTTGAAGATGAGGTCTCCGTCGGGCACAATGTGATCCTGCATGGATGCACCATCCGAAAAGGCGCCTTGATCGGAATGGGAGCGACAATTCTCGATGGCGCCGAGATTGGTGAGCAGGCGTTTATTGGCGCAAATACCCTCGTTCCATCCGGCAAGAAAATCCCTCCCCGGACGATGGTGATGGGCTCCCCAGGCAGGGTGGTCAGAGAACTCACTGATAAGGATTTAGAGCTCATCTCGTTAACCATCGAAACATACCGGCAAAAAGGACAGCAATGTAAACAAGAGTTAAAATAACCGTTTTAAAAAAGCACTTTCCCTTGCGGTGGAAGTGCTTTTTGTTTGCATAAAGGCTTAAAGCTCCTGAATGAGCGGATGGTTCAGCGCATTGTAGGATTTATCCTTCTTCAGCTCGTTCCCCTCCTGATAAATCTTTTCAAAAAAGGAGCTTGAAGGACCTGCGAGTGTTCTGTAGTAATCGCCAAAAAGTGAGGCCGCATAATCTCCGAGCCAGTCGGAGGGCAGCAGTTCCTGTGGAAGGCCGGGGTCCACAAACAGAAATTTCCGGTATTCATGGACAAGCTTCGTGCGCTCCACAAAGCATTCTCCCTCGCTCATCTCGCCTTTTTCAATTTTATTTTTATCAATCACATATTTCTGGGAATACGTTTTAATAAATTCATCATACTTTTTATTTGTTTCGGCCAGATCCCAGCATTCATTGACCAGCTCGGCGTTCTTGTGCGGTCCCTCGTATTTTGCTGTAAAATAATGGACATAATCCTGTATTTGATACTTCTCCATCATCTGTTTAATCTGTTCTCTCTGGTTATTCGGAGAGATCCAAAAGCTGTTGGCCAACAGACCAAAGCCGCTCCATACGAGCTCTTTTCTCAGCTCATCCCTGATGCTGCGCTTCTCCTCGGGAATGGTGTACGTGAACATATACCAGGACCCGTCCCATTTTTCCGGCTGAAGCTTGAAAATCCGTTTGGCCGCCTCATCCATACGCCTGACGCCGCGCGGGGTTAGATAATAGTAGCTTTTGTTCCCTTGTTTGCGGGAAACAATCCAGCCCTGTTTGTTCATCCGGGAAATAGCGGCCCTTACCGCCTGCTCATTATGGCCGAATTCTTCGAGCAGCCGGATGAGGCTGCCGATCCAGATTTCATTTCCATAGTGCCGGATATAATCCCCATAAAGCGTAAAAATCATTGATCGTGTATTTAAACTGTTTTGCATCATGTCCCCTCATTTGCTTTACTGTCCATTTTTAATGACTCTTATCCTACCAAAACCAGGAGTCTGGAACAAGACATCTGCGTCCCCCGGTCTATTCCCCCTTAAAAACAGGAGCTCTTTTCTCGCCGAATGCTTCAAGCGCTTCGACCCTGTCTTTTGTGGGAATGGTCAATTCATACGCTTTGGCTTCAATGGCCAGCCCTGTCTGCAGGTCGGTTTCCATTCCGTGTTTGACGGCATACTTCGCCTGCTGTACAGCAACGGGACCATTCTTTAATATAGCCGCTGCGTACTCCTCGCATACCGCCATCAACTCTGCTTTGGACACGGTCCGGTTAAGAATGCCGTATTGCTCTGCTTCAGCAGCGGTGAGTTTTTTTGCCGTCAGGATCAGCTCAAGCGCTTTTGCCTGACCGATCAGGCGCGGCAAACGCTGTGTTCCCCCTGCACCCGGGATGATCGCCCAGCTCAGCTCGGTAAGTCCCATGGAAGCTGCTTCCGACGATACTCTGATATCACAGGCCAACGCCAGCTCAAAACCGCCTCCGAACGCATGGCCGTTAATGGCTGCTATGGTAGGCTGCGGAAGCGCCTCAATGCTAGAAAAAACATCACGGATTTTCCGCACGTTCCGCTTTACGTCTGCTTCAGAAAGGGTGCGACGCTCTTTCAGGTCGGCACCTGCGCTAAAGGCCTTTTCACCCGCACCGGTAAAAATGACAACACGCACGTCCTGGCTGTGATGAATTTCTTCAACTACTTCGCCGAGGCGCTGGAGAGTGGGAAAATTGAAACAGTTAAGTACTTCCGGACGGTTCAGCGTGACATAGGCAATATGATTTTTCACTTGATAAAGAATGGATTCTGGCATGTGGTTCTCTCCTTTATTCTATGTTTTCAACAACTGCGGCAATTCCCTGGCCTACACCGATGCACATTGTTGCCAGCCCGTATTTGGTGTTTCGTTTTTTCATTTCGTGTATGAGGGTGGTCAAGATTCTGGCCCCGCTCGCACCAAGCGGATGGCCGAATGCGATGGCACCACCATTTACATTCACCTTCTCGGGATCAAGCTCAAGTTGATTGATGCATTCAAGCGACTGCGATGCAAAGGCTTCGTTCAATTCCACCAGCTCCACATCGTCCATGGTGAGGCCTGCCCGCTGCACCGCTTTCCTGCACGCTTCAATCGGACCGAGCCCCATCACTGACGGTTCGAGTCCCGCAACCGCAGACGCTTTATAGCGAACCAGCGGCGTAAGGCCAAGCGCCTTCGCTTTTTCCGCACTCATCATGAGCAGCGCTGCTGCACCGTCATTTACTCCTGACGCGTTTCCTGCTGTAATGGTGCCGCCCGGGAACAAAGGCTTTAACTTGGACAGTTTTTCAATGGTCGTACCAGGCCTGGGGTGCTCGTCTTTGTCAAAAATGCTTTCATTACCTTTTTTATCTTCAAGCCTTACCGGGATAATTTCATCCTTAAACCGGTCTTCTTCTACCGCTTTTTGGGCCCTGCGCTGGCTTTCTGCAGCAAACTGGTCCTGCGCCTCACGGGTAATGCCGTATCGCTGCGCCACATTCTCCGCCGTCTGCGGCATGGAGTCGGTGCCATACTGTTCATTGAGCAGCGGATTGATGAACCGCCATCCGATCGTCGTGTCAAACATTTTCATGTCTCCGCGCGGGAACTCCGCATCGGGTTTTGCCATCACAAGAGGAGCTCTTGTCATGCTCTCCGTTCCGCCAACAATAAAAATGTCTCCCTCATTGGCCATGATCGCCCTGGCGCCATAAATGACCGCATCCAGCCCAGAACCGCACAGACGGTTGATCGTCGTTCCGCCAACCTCGACTGGAAGGCCGGCAAGAAGAGCAGCCATGCGGGCCACATTCCGGTTGTCCTCACCGGCACCATTGGCGTTTCCAAGGACAACTTCCTCAATCTGTGAGACTGGCACATCCGGATTTCGCTCGAGCAACGCCTTGATCGCGATGCCTGCCAGATCATCCGGCCTGACGGATTTAAGGCTGCCTTTATACCTGCCGATTGGCGTTCTGACGGCATCTACAATTACGACCTCTCTCATTTCGTCACGCCGCCCTTCTCCGCTGTATAATCATATACGCCGCGGCCTGTCTTCCGGCCAAGACGTCCTGCTTTCACATACTTAACAAGCAGTGGACACGGACGGTATTTTTCTCCCAGCGTTTGATGAAGATAATTTAAATTATTCAGGCGTGTGTCCAGCCCGACCAGATCCCCCAGCTCAAATGGTCCCATCGGATAATTCAGGCCGAGCTTGATCGCTTTATCGATTTCTTCCGGTGTACCTACACCTTCCTGAAGCATATAGAAGGCTTCGTTTCCGACCATCGCCGATATCCTGCTTGTTACAAAGCCCGGAAATTCATTGACCACCACTGTTTCTTTCCCCATCCGCTCAGCTGCTTCTTTGGCAGCATGTGCCGTCTCGTCACTTGTTTCGTGACCACGGACAATTTCAACCAGAGGCATTTTATGTACCGGATTAAAGAAATGCATGGCAATCACCTTATCCGGACGGGAGGTAAACGATCCGATTTCTGTCGGGCTCATCGTCGATGTATTGGTGGCCAGATAACAATGCGGCGGCGCAGAAGAATCAAGCTCGGTAAACACCGCTTTTTTTATGTCAAGATTTTCAGGTACTGCTTCAATGACCAAATCAGCTCTGCTGACAGCATCTGAAAGAGAGCTAGAGTAAAAAAGCCTCTGTCTCGCTCCTTCTGCCTGCTCCTCGGTCAGCTTCCCTCTTTGAACACCTTTTGAAAAAATCGCTTCTATTTCACCACGGGCATTTTGCAGCGCTTCTTCCTGCACATCCACCAGCTGCACATGAAAACCTCCTGCCGCCGCAGCATACGCAATGCCTCTACCCATTACACCTGATCCCACAACAACGATGGATTCCATCAACACCATCTCCTCCACTTCCCAGGATATCGTAAAAGCGAGCCGTTCAGCCCGCTTTTTTTTGTCTATTATCTTCCCGTAAACGCGGGCTTTCGTTTTTCCATAAATGCCGAAACGCCTTCTTTATGATCCTCGGTGCCGCCTGCCGTTTTCTGGGCAAGAGCTTCATATTCCAGAACCTCGCTCAGATCACTTTCCCAGCTTTTATTCATATACCGCTTGATCAGTCCAATGGCTTTAGTCGGCATGCTGGCAAGTCTGACAGCAAAGGCTTCCACTTCCTGAATAAAGGCTTCTTCTGCCACTTTTGTTACCAGCCCCAATTCCTTCGCCTGGTCTGCAGAAATCTTTTCACCCAGCACTGCAAGCTCCATTGCCTTTGCATGGCCGACAAGCCGGGGAAGGAAATATAGGTTGCCCGAATCCGGTACGAGACCCACGTGGATGAAAGCTTCAATAAAGCTTGCTTTTTCTGAAGCGATTCTGAAATCGCAGGCAAGTGCAAGACTCATCCCCGCTCCTGCCGCCACACCATTGACTGCTGCAATGACAGGCTTCTCGATCGAAACCAGCTCCTGAATCATTGGGTTATATCCTTTGCGAAGCACTTCGCCATAATCTGGATTATCGCTTGAGCCAAGATCCTGGCCGGAACAAAAAGCCCTGCCTGCTCCTGTAATGACAATGGCCCGAATGTCCTTGTCTCTCCCCGCATTCTTTAAAGCAGCCAGCATTTCCTTATGCATCATTGCCGTAAAGGCATTAAGTTTGTCCGGCCGGTTCAGCGTGATCCAGGCCACCCCGGCTCTGGATTCATAGTTAATGGTTTCAAACATGGACCGCTCCTCCTTATTTTCCCTTGAAATGGGGATACCGTTTTTCAGTAAAAGCTTTCATTCCTTCTTTTTGATCTTCCGAAGAAAACAACAAATAGAAGTTCTTTCTTTCAAGCTGCATGCCGTCTTGCACGGAATGATCAGCCGCATACCGGACTGATTCCTTAATCAGCCGAAGAGACAGCGGTGCTTTATCTGCAATGGTGCGGGCAAATTTCATAGCCTCTTCCACCACAAGTTCTGGAGCAACTATTCTGTTAATGATTCCGTGTTTTTGCGCTTCCTTCGCTGTCATTGGTTCACCAAGCCACAGCCATTCGAGAGCATTTTTCGGTCCCATCAGTTTTGTCAGTTTGACGGTGCCTCCTGCACCCGGCATGACACCAAGCTTAATTTCCGGGAAGCCAAACTGAGCCTTTTCTGAGGCAAACAGGATGTCACAGCACAAAGCGAGCTCAAATCCCCCACCAAAACAATAGCCGCTGACCGCCCCGATTACTGGCTTTTTAATCGTGTGCAGCTGATCCCAGTCCTTAAACTGATTGAGCAGTTCAAGTGTGACTGCGTCATCCTCCATCATCTCATCGATATCCGCCCCGGCAGCAAATGCTTTCTCGTTTCCCGTGAGAACGATTGCCTTTACCGCATCGTGTTTGTCAAACGTTTCAAAGGCAGAGCGGATCTCTGTGACCATGCCTCTGCTGATGGCATTCAGCACATCCGGCCGATTTAACTCGATGAGCGCAATTCCGTCTTCCACTTTTGTTTTTATGCTTTGCAAATCAGCCATCCACTTCCTCACCGATCATCAGTGTGACCAGATCTCCCGCAAAGGACATTAAATCTTTTCCGGAGGCTTTTCCTTCGGCAGACTTCATGCCTGCCTGCAGAGATTCATGGTCGTCATAGTACATCTCGCAGAGCAAATAGTACTTGCTGTCTCCCATTGGCGAGCCTGTAATTTTAGTTACCTCCATCTTGCGAAGACCCGGAATTTTCTTCGTTACTTCCGTATGCGTACCGTAATAGTGCTCATCAAAGCTTTCCTTGTTTTTCGGAGTTTTGTAAAGGGCGATTAATTTGACCATTTAAATCTTCCTCTCATGTTATGGATTTAATGTTCTATCTTTCTTTTAATTCATGTCTGCGACAGGCTTCATGGCTTCAAACGGATTTTTGCAAGACTTGCAATACAGAATGCTGCGGCAGGCGGTAGGGCCGAAGATGTTTTCCATCGTGACATAGGATGACCCACAATACGGACAATCAATGCTCCACGGTTCTCCCATCACGTGATTGGCCGGAGGCGGAGCAATGCCAAATTCCTTGAGCCTGATTTTCCCTTCCTCCGTAATACGGTCTGTTGTCCAGGAGGGTGAGAACACGAAGTCTACCTTTACCTCATTAACACCATCTACTTCACTCGCTGCTTTTTTTATGCCCCGTTCAATGATTTGAAGCGCCGGGCATCCGACAAACGTTGGAAGCGCCTTGATTACAACTGAGCCGTCTGTGGCCACCACATCCTCCACCATACCCAGATCAAGGATGCTAACGGATGAGATTTCCGGATCCGTGACTTCCTTTAACGCCAAGAGGACTTTTTCTTTGAGATTCATAGACTGCAACACCGCCTCCATGTTTTCTCCCCTTTCTTACCAGCCAGACGCCGGATTGGTCACATAAACTTCTGAAAGAGTGGTAAGCGCGTCTGCGAGATCTTGCGTATGCTCTCCCTTTCTTCCATTTCCGCTTTCGATCAGCGGCTCACCTTGTGGTGGAACCCCTGTTTCCACAAACATCTTTTCAATTCGGTTCAGCCAGCGTTTTTTCAGCAGATTTTCATCCTCTATGAATCCGCCTTTTACCATTTCACTGTAGGATGGGCCGAGCGTAAGCACCCCGCCGAAATCTTTCCACGCCTTCCCTACTGCCGAGAGCATGCGCTTTTTGGCCTCTTCGGTACTTGTCACAAGCTGCTTGAACCACAGCTCCCAGTGCATTAAATGATAATATTGCTCGGTTATGATCTTTCTTGCCGCATCCGCCAGCGGCTCATAGGATGATAGTCTTAGAGATTCCAGACGAATCTGTTTGTATACCGCATAAAAGTAGTTTCTTACGACCGTAAACGCCCAGTCATAATCCGGCTTCTTGAGATAGGTGCCACTGCCATTTACTTTTTCAAGCAGAATGGCATTTCGGAAGGCTTCCGGTTTTCTGAGGTGCGCCAAGCCATCGGCTTCGCCTTCCCCCAATTCCTCCAAAAGGTGATAATACATTGCGGCATGCCCCATCATATCCTGGCTGATGGATGAGAAGGCCACATCTTCTTCGATGTGCGGTGCCAGCCCGAGCCACTCAGAACCTCTGTAGGCCAGAATGAAATCATCATCCCCAAGCTGGTAGATCAGTTCTATAAGCGCTGATTGCTCCTGTTCGTTCATTGTCTTGGTGTTCACCGGCTCTCTTCCCTTCCGCCCATGATGTGCTTCTCCGTAAACTGTTCCTGGTTGTAGTCGCGCCACTTTTTCTTTAAATAGCCGTAGCCTTTTGTCTCCCGGTAGTTTTTATCCATCCGCTTCAGCATTTCCCGCTCACCCTGTGTCAGGCCGCGGATATTTTCCCGTTTGACCACCCAGATGTCTGCGACCGTTTCTCTTCGAAAGAAATTCTCCTTCGCCATTACAAGGGCCATATCAGCATTCGGTGCCAACAGGCTGAACTGATGCTGAAACGGAGCTTTATCGGTCTTTTTGCTAAACACTTCATACACGTTATAAAATTGATTTTCTTGCTCGCTCATCCAATTACACTCTCCTCAGATTGCCTTTTGGGCGGCAAGCGCCTCACGAACCCAGCCATTGTTATCATAGGATCTTCTTCTTAGATCCAGGCGCTCCTGTGAACGAGGGCCGTTTCCAGAAACAATTTGCTTAAACTCCCTCCAGTCCACATCCTTGTAAATCCACATCTGTGCTTCTTCATCAAAGTGGATGGTCTCATCCGGAATCGTAAGGCCGAGCGCCCAAATCCTCGGGATATATTTTGTAAAGAATTCCTGTCTCAGTTCTTCATTGGTCTTGGTTCGGATTTTGTACATGATATTTCTGTCTGCATTGGAATTGCCGGTTTCTTTGGCAGATTTCGGACCAAAGAACATGATCAGCGATGTCCACCAGCGGTTAAGAGAATCCTGCAGAAGCTCGCGTTGTTCCGGTGTTCCTTCCGCCAAAGCGAGAATGATGCTCTCGCCGTGCTGCGCATGAAAAACTTCTTCGGCACAAATTCGCTTTAACGCCCTGGCGTACGGGCCATAGGAGGAATCAAGCATCATACTTTGTGAAATAATGGCCGCACCATCCACCAGCCAGGCAATCATTCCGGCATCTCCCCAGGTTGGCGCTTCCATGTGAAACACGTTATGAAACTTTAACTTTCCGGAAAAAAGATCCTGCATAATGTCTTCTCTTGATTTGCCAAGCGGTGCCATGAGATCCTCTGCTACCCGCAACAGGAGCTGTCCGTGACCCATCTCATCCTGCACCTTCGCCATGATGGCCAATTTGCGGTGAAGGGACGGCGCTTTTGGAACCCACTCCTTTTCCGGAAGCGCTCCCATAATTTCCGAAATGCCATGCATGGAAATCAGCCGGATCAAGCTGATTCGGTAATCATCCGGCATCCAGTCATCTGCTTCTATCTTTTCACCGCGGTTGATTCTTTCCATAAAATGCTGATGCTTCTCATCATTGGTCAACTGCTCAAACCTGAGACCTGCCTGCACAATAGCCCCTCCTATATATATTACGTATATTTACCGTTATTATAAAATAACGTCATATAAATAACAACCACCTACACTTTCAGTTGAGCCGCTTTATGCCTAACAACCCTGACCGCCTTTCCTTCCGAACGCGGAATGGATCCAGGCGAAAGTACATGAATGTCCAGGTTCACAAGGCAGCTGCTTTTGACCGCTTGTTTGATTTGATGCTTCAAGCTATCCATTTGGTCATGGTTTATATTTTGCCCGATTAATGCAAAGCACGACTCTGTCATTTCAACATGCAGCTCCACCTTTTCCTGGAATCCATCGGCATGAACATGAAGCTGATAATGAGGAACAAGCTCATTCACCTTAAGAAGGCAGTTCTCGATCTCCGAAGGAAACACATTCACTCCGCGTACGATCAGCATGTCATCAATGCGCCCCTTTACTCTGGACATACGGACCGAAGTCCTGCCGCACGCGCATTTTTCCTTATGAAGTGAGGCAATATCCCCTGTCCGGTAACGAATCACAGGAAAGGCTTCCTTTGTTAAACTGGTAAACACCAGCTCCCCCGGCTCTCCTTCAGGAAGAGGCTCCAGTGTTTCCGGATCAATTACTTCAACATAAAAATGATCATCCATAATATGCAGACCATTCTGAGCCTCATGGCATTCCATCGCTACGCCAGGACCCATCACTTCACTCAGCCCATAAATGTCATTCGCCTTAATATCAAGCTTCTCTTCAAGCGCTGCCCTCATCTCCTCAGACCATGGCTCCGCTCCGAAAATACCGTATTTTAATGAAGTTGAACGAGGATCTTTGCCCATTTTCTCCATCTTTTCGGCAATGGTCAGAACGTAACACGGCGTTCCGCAGATAACCTCCGGCTTGAAATCTTCAATGAGCAGAATCTGACGCTCCGTGTTCCCTCCTGAGACAGGAACAGTCACCATGCCGAGCCGCTCGGATCCGTAATGAAGGCCAAGTCCCCCGGTAAACAGGCCATACCCGTAAGCATTATGCAAAAACTGCCCGGGTTCTCCCCCTCCAATGGCAATGCTCCTGGCCACCATTTCACTCCAGTTCTCAATATCTTTGGCTGTATAGCCAACAACCGTCGGTTTGCCACTGGTGCCTGAAGAAGCGTGCACGCGGACAAGATTCTTCGTTTCAACCGCGAACAGGTCAAACGGATAGTTGTCCCTGAGGTCTTTTTTCACAGTAAAGGGCAGCTTTTTTATATCTTCCAAAGAACAAAGATCTTCAGGCGAAATTCCTTTTTCCGCAAATGCTTTTCTGTAAAACGGTACCTTTTCATACACCTTCTCCACGGTTTCTTTCAGCCTTGAAAGTTGAAGGTTCTGCTTTTCCTCCTGATCCATGCATTCCATTTCCACATTAAAGATCACAGCTATTCACCTCTTGAACGGATTTGTAAGCCTTTACATTTACGAGTGAAATAATATGACGTTTTATTTTCGATTGCATTTTATATGTAATATGTTTTTCTAAAGCTTACCGTTTTACAATTATTCTGTCAAATATGTTATAAACTTTTATAGCTCTTGAAAGTGGTTGATTTCCGTTTCAGGTGGACTAAAAAACTGTTCCCAAAGCAACAATCTCAAAAAACAATCAAAAAAGAACACAGCCTGGCTGTGCTCTAAAACTTGCACATCCCTGCTGTGCTCTAAAACTTGCACATCCCTGCTGTGTTTCCTAATGTACATTAATAAAGTAAATCCAAAAATTCTTCTTTTGTAACGTTACCGAAGTAATGGCGCATGTTTATGTCTTTTATCGCTTTCTCGATTTCTTCCCGGTCATAGCGTTTGTCGATCAGTCGCTCCTCAATATCGTGCACATCGCCGACTCCGAAAAAGTCTCCATAAATTTTGCATTCCCTCATGATGCCTCTTTCGATCTGCAGCTTCACTTCTACTGATCCCCCGGCAAACCGGTTGGAGAGTTCGACGTTTGATTTGGGAGACTTACCGAAGTTCCAATCCCAGTTATCGTAACGCTGTTCTGAGATCTTATAGATTTTCTCCCAGTCCACTTCCGTCAGTTCATAACGAGGCACTTCTTCAAACTCTTCAAATAAGTAGGCGAGAAGCGTTTGCTTGAATTCGTCCATTGTCATGTCCTGATCAAGATGATCACGGATATTGGTTACACGGCTGCGGATGGACTTAATGCCTTTGGACTGGATTTTATCCATTTTTACATTAAGGGCAGAAACTACATTTTCGATTTCCGAGTCAAACATCAGCGTTCCATGGCTGAACATCCGCCCTTTCGTAGTAAACATGGCATTTCCGGAAATTTTCTTTTCGTCTACTTGAATATCGTTTCTTCCGGTCAGTTCCGCATGCACACCCAATTTGTTCAGAGCTTTTACGACAGGATCTGTAAATTTTTTAAAATCATGAAAGGAGTTTCCGTCATCCTTGGTAATAAAGCTGAAATTCAGATTGCCGGTATCATGATAGACCGCGCCCCCTCCGGACAGCCGGCGGACCACATGAATGTTATGCTCTCTCACATAATCGGCATTGATTTCTTCTACTGTATTCTGATTTTTCCCTATGATAATGGAGGGTTCATTTATATAAAATAAAAGGTAGGTTTGATTAATATCGAGATGCTTTAATGCATATTCCTCAATAGCCAAATTCACCCTTGGATCTGTAATATTGCGATTATCGATAAACAGCATAGACCTATTCTCCTTCACTGCTCAGTTAGAAAAAAATTCTCCTTTTTCGTTATACAACTCTTTTAAAAGAATAGCAAGCTGTCTGACTTTCGTAAAGGTAGCAATTTATGGATGCTTTTCAATTTCCCCATGTCCAGCCTGCATATGCGGCTTCAATTCGTCCTGCATATTTTTCTCCCGCCTGAGATACCAGCTGTTTCCGGTCACCGAAATGAGGCAGGTGAGTCAGAAGAAGAAACGGCACACCTGACGCTTCGGCCAGATTCCCAGCATCATGTGAATTCATATGGCCGGGGCCGCTGCCATCCTGATCACTGTAAAAGTTGCACTCCGAAATGAGCAGGTCCGCTCCGGTACTGAACGGAATAAACTCTAGAAGATAAGCAGAATCCGCTGTATAAACGATGGTTTGATCTCCCGCTGTAATCCTCATGCCATAACAAACAGCCGGATGCTTCGTTTTTTGAAAGGTGATGGAAAACGGCCCGACAGTCAGGCTTTCTTCTGGAAAATAGGCCACTCCTTTCGTTGCCTCACGATAAGTCAGATTCGCAAAGCCTTGCTGGTCCTCATTATGACCATAGATCGGCAGCGTCTCAACACCTGACTGCAGAAAAGATTGGACAAGTCTGGCGTATTGGAGAACACCAATATCAGCCACATGATCATGATGATAATGAGAAAGAATAACTGCATCCAATTCTTCTGGCTGAATATAGGATTGCAGCCCGGAGAGAACTCCGCTTCCGCAATCGATTAATAGATTGAACCCATTGTGCTGCAGCAGATAACCCGAGGTGGCTTCCCCCTTTCCCGGATAGCCGCCCCAATAGCCAATAACGGTTAGTTTCATCTTCCCACTCCCTGTTTCGTCTCTAGGTAATAACAGTGTACCCTTAAATTGGATTTAAACAAAACTTCTGTTAACAGCAAAAAAGACCGGCTTGTGGAATGGCCGGTCTTTACTCTTACTCTTTTACAGCACCCGAGGTAAGCCCTGACACGATTCTGCGCTGGAAAAGCAGTACCATGATGACGAGCGGGATTGTAACAATAACAGTGGCCGCGGTGATATCGCCCCACGGTACGGTAAATTGCCCTTCAAACATGGCGATTCCTACCGGCACAGTTTTAAATGCTTGATCCGTATTTATCGTCAAAGCAAACAAAAATTCATTCCAGGCCGCAATAAAGACCAGGATGGCCGTAGTGAAGATACCAGGTACGGCCAGCGGAAGGATAACCTTCCAATAGGTTTGCATCAAAGTGGCTCCATCCATCTTGGCAGCCTCTTCAAGATCAAATGGAATCTTTCTGAAAAACGTAACCAGAATCCAGATCGAAAGTGGCAGCGTGATGGTGGTATACGGGATGATCAGTCCAAGATAACTGTTGGTCAGACCAATATTTTTCAATAAAATATAGATGGGTGAAATGGTTGCAATCTGCGGAAACATGGAGACCGATAATACCAATCCCAAAATAACAGTCTTTCCTTTAAATTGAAGACGTGCAATCGCATAGGCAGTAAACGATGCGATCAGAACGGTATATAACGTCGTGATGCCAGACACTACAAAACTGTTCCATAAATATTTCAGAAACGGGTAATTGGTAAAAACAGAAATATAGTTTTCAAATGTCGGGTGACTGGTAAACGGTGAGAATGCCTTGTCACCGAACAGTTCATTTATCGGTTTGATGGAACTGACAAGCATCCATATAAACGGAAACATAACAAGAAAAACAAAGATGGCAAGAAAGATATAAAACAACGGCCCTGCTTTTTTATTCACAAGTTCTCACTCCTTTTATACACGTTTCTTATCTGTCGGTTAGCAGGTCACGGCCAAGAACCTTAATAAAGATCATGGAAATGACGGCCACACATACAAATACAATGACCGACAGAGCGGACCCGTCCCCAAAATTGGTCTGTTCAAACATCCGTTTGTAGGCCAGGATGGAGATCGTCTCTGTGGAGTTGGCAGGACCTCCGCCTGTGAGTACGAACACAAGGTCAAACACACGGAAGGCATCAAGGGTTCTGAACAATAAAGCGACCAGAATACTTGATTTCAATAATGGAAGAGTGATCGTTGTAAACTGCTTCCATTTCGAGGCTCCATCAATGGAGGCCGCCTCGTAGAGTGAAGATGAAATCGTCTGCAGCCCCGCGAGCAGTAGGAGCGCCATATACGGTGTCGTTTTCCAGACGTCGGTAAAAATAATGGAAAACATGGCACCAAGGTTGGTGGTCAAAAGATCAGTGGCGTTGCCAACAAGACCTACCTTCTCAAAAATGTGGGCAACCACTCCATTTTGTCCGTCGTACAGGAACTGCCACATTTTTGCGGAAACCGCTGTTGGAATCGCCCAGGGAATCAAAATGGTAGCCCTCACCAGCCCCCGTCCAAAAAAGGCTTTATTGATCAGTACGGCAATCGCAAGCCCAATGACAAGCTCAAGGAAAACGGAAACAATCGTAAAGGCGCTTGTATTCCAGATGGCCATCCACATCCGATTATCCGTCAAATTGTTTTTGTAATGATCAAATCCAACAAAGTTGGGTTTAATCACGGCTTCATTAAGGGAGGAAGAAAGGCCAAGGGCATCCTCTTCATTTTTAAGGCCTTTTAATCCTTTGACTTCGGACGATACCTTATGAAGGGTTTTATCGAGTTTCAGTGCATCACTTTTGTCGACTTTTACTGAACTTAATTCTTCACTTACCGGTTCCATGTTCGTCAGCTTGTCATCGACCTGCTGATATTGTTTTTTAACCGCTGAATCTTCCTGAATTCCAGCATCCACCTCTTTTAATTCCGAGATCAATCCATTTAACGTTTCTGCGGATGAGCCTTTTGCTTTGCCCGCTTCGTCTTCCAGGACATTGATAAGAAATGGATAGCTGTTCAGATATTTTTCCAGGTCCAGATGATAGCTTAATGTAACTTCCGATTTTGTTGGATTGTTCAATCTTAAGTCAAACAGACTGTAATAAAAGGATTGCAGAACTGGCCAGATGGCGATCAAGAGGATCAAGAGCAGAGAAGGGGCTACAAGCATGTAAGCCAGCCTTTTTTCAGATGCTTTTCTTTTTTTACTTGAAGATGTTTTTGCCCGTCCAGGATCCTTTTTAGGACTTGGGCTTGGATTTAATTTCACTTCCACATTTGCCACTCCCTTGTGTTACGGATGCAATCGATGGGCTGGCGAAGCAGCAGTCCATCCATTCCATTCTGGAATCGATACCAATATTTGTTATTTGTTATGCATAAGCCTCCATAAAATATGAAGGCTTATGCATTTAACAGTAAATCTTTACTTTTCCATTTTGGAAGAAATCTCTTTTTGCATGTTTTTTGCTGCTTGTTCCGGCGTAATTTCTTTCGCGATCGCTTTGGAAACCTGGATTTGGATAATATCCGAGATTTCCGTATAGTTTGGAGCTACAGGGCGGGAAACCGCTGATTTGAGCGCATTTACGAAGCCTTCCTCTTTAAAGTAAGGGTTGGCTTTTTGGACATCCGGATCATCAAAGAGCTTGTTGATCGTTGGCGCGTGGCCGCCGTTTATCGCATCCATTTTCTGTCCCTCTTCTCCGGCCATAAACTTAAGGAACAGCCATGCTTCTTTTGGTACATCGGTGTTTTTGTTGATTCCTGCCTGCCAGCCGCCAAGTGCAGCAGCCGGTCCCTTATCGCCGGCAGGAAGCGGAGCTACGCCGACTTTACCTACAATTTTGGATTGAGATTTGTCATTTGCCAGCGCAAATTGATACGGCCAGTTTCGGATAAAGGCGGATTGCCCGTTAATGAATGCCGTATGGCTCTCCGGTTCTGCAAATGTGGTGATATTCTTTGGCACTACATCAGAAGTGGCCACTTCTACGAGTTTCTTCAATCCCTTTATGGCTTCTGGAGAATCTACCACAACTTCACCTTTCTCATTGATGATCTCTCCTCCATAGGAAGCGATGAACTCAACCGCATTACAGACAAGCCCTTCATATTGCTTGGCCTGCATCAGGTATCCAAATTTGGTACCGCCTTTTCCTTTGTCCGCTTTTGCCTGTTTCAAAAGGTCATCCCATGTTTTAGGCGGATCTTTTACGAGGTCTGTACGGTAGAACAGCATCCCGGCATCAATAAACTTTGGCAGGGCCCACTGTTTTCCTTTAAATTTTGAAGCGCTCAATGCTCCTTCGTTATATTCATCAAGTTTGATTCCATCCTTCTGTATAAAACGATCCAACGGCATAACATAACCTGCCTGAGCGAACTCTGCCGGCCAAACCACATCCATATCAAAAACATCAATCTCATCGGATTTCGCATTAAAAGCAGTTACATAAGCGTTATGCTGTTTCCCTGTATCGGCGGGCATTTCACGGAATTTCACATCAATGTTTGGATATTTTTTCTCAAATGCAGCTACCATCTTTTGAGTGGCATTCGTATCATCTTTACCACGTGCATAAATCAACTCAACCTTTTTGCCTTTGTTTGCAGAATCCTTCTTCTCGTCCGTGCTTGCCTTATTGTCACTGCATGCGGATAAAACGAGTGAAAGAGCAAGCGAGGTAGTAATGACTTTTGAGATTTTTTTGATGTTCATGTAGGTAATCCCCCTTTTAATATGTTTTGCGGACTGCTGCTCTTTACAGATCAGGTAGACCGCCGTTTAATGAGCTCAAAATCCAGCTTAATTTCCTTTTTTTCACTTGGCAGTTT
Organism: Fictibacillus sp. S7; assembly: GCF_004127935.1. Lineage (NCBI taxonomy): Bacteria > Bacillati > Bacillota > Bacilli > Caryophanales > Fictibacillaceae > Fictibacillus > Fictibacillus sp. S7. The sequence goes on from NZ_QJKL01000001.1 coordinate 2,232,824, forward strand.
ATGTTGAATGATATCAATCATTTGCTTCATTGCCTGCTGTGCCATGTTCTTAATCGGCTGCCTGATCGTAGTTAAACCAATCAAATCTGCAACTGGCTGATCATCAAAGCCGATGATGGCCAAATCGTTTGGTACATCCCATTTGTGATTAAGAGCTTCCTTCCAGATTCCTGCCGCCACTTCATCACTTCCAGTAAAAACCGCTGTCGGCCGGTCATTCATTTTCGCGATTTCGTTGAAGACCCGCTTCCCATCGTCAATACTATAAGCATTTGTGAGAAACCAATCCTCGTTCGTAACAATGCCTGCCTCTTCCAGTGCCTTTTTATACCCCGTGTACCGGTCGGATGCAACCCGTGACGCGTGGTTGTTTCCTGAACAATAGGCGATCTGGGTATGGCCCTGCTCAATAAGATGACGGGTCCCGATGTATCCCCCCTCAATTTGGTCAAGATAAACAGTTGGTACCTGTGCCTGGTCGTTGTACTCGTTGCATAACATGATGGGACCGTAGTTCATATAAGGCTCAATACTGCTCCATTCATTTTCAATCGATGTGAGGATCAGACCGTCTACCTGCTTTGTTTTTAACAATTCCAGATAATTGATCTCCTGATTGCGGCTGTAGCTTGTTTGGCAGAGAATAAGCTGATAGCCTCTGTCTGAAGCATAGTTTCCCATCACTTCTACCATTTGACTGAAGAACGGATTTGTAATTCTGGGAACATATACAGCAATGGTTTCTGTCTGCTGCTTTCTGAGCCTCCGGGCAGAAGAATTTGGGACATAATTTAACTCTTCCATCGCGTTCATAACCAATCGTTTTTTTTCATCCGTTACATACGGATGACGATTGATTACTCTGGAGACAGTCGTTCTCGACAGTCCGGCCAGCTTTGCTACATCTTGGATAGTTGCCATTGCGTTTCTCCTTCAATTTAACTATGAAATCGAAATCATGAAACCGTTTCCATAGATAAAGTATAGGTGATATCGCCTATTAGGTCAACGACTTTTCAGAAAATTATTATAATGTTTTTGCAGCTGTTGTTAATTCATCGCATTCTTGCTATCTAACAGGTATAATCAAACTATCATCTGACAAAGGTTATAGAGAGAACAAGAAGAGAAAAAAAAGGGGGAACGCACTCTTTATGATAAAAGTACGAAATTTAAAAAAATCGTTTGGCGATCTCGAAGTGCTAAAAGATATTAATTCCGAAATCAAGGAACGGGAAGTGGTCTGTGTTATCGGTCCATCAGGATCGGGAAAAAGCACGTTCCTTCGTTGTTTGAATAAGCTCGAAGATATCACTGGCGGAGAAGTCATCGTCAATGGCTACAACCTGGTTGATCCAAAAGTAAATATCAATCTTGTCAGACAGGATGTCGGCATGGTATTCCAGCAGTTTAATCTTTTTCCGCATAAATCGGTAATAGAAAATGTAACTCTCGGACCGATTAAAGTACGGGGAATGGCTCCTGCCAAAGCGAAGGAAAAAGCACTTGAGCTTCTGGCCAAGGTTGGATTGAAGGATAAAGCATCCAGCTTTCCCGGCCAGCTTTCAGGCGGCCAAAAGCAGCGTGTCGCAATCGCGCGCGCACTTGCAATGGATCCGAAAATCATGCTTTTTGATGAGCCCACATCCGCTCTGGATCCCGAGATGGTTGGTGAAGTGCTTGAAGTCATGAAACAGCTCGCAAAAGAAGGGATGACCATGGTCGTTGTCACACACGAAATGGGCTTTGCCCGTGAAGTTGGTGACCGCGTTATTTTTATGGATGGCGGCTACATTGTCGAAGAAAATGTTCCTTCGGAGCTATTCGGCAACCCTCAGCACGAACGCACGAAATCTTTCTTGAGCAAGGTATTGTAAGACAACAAAAAACAGCCCGGCATAATGAACTGCACCCCTTTTGTTAGACACATCTAACAATAGGAGGTGCAGTTTTTTCATGACCAAGTATTCTTTGGAAACTAAATTAGCTGCTGTTCATGCTTATCTTCAGGGGGGAGATTCCTTTAAAGAAACCGCTTATAAACACAGTGTGACTTCATCAATGTTAAAAGAATGGGTGGCCAAGTTTCGAAAACACGGAGAAATGGCTTTTCAAGAATCATATACAAATCATTCTATCGAGTTTAAAATGGACGTACTTCACTATATAAACGAAACGGGAGTATCTATCTCAGAAGCTGCCGCCCATTTCAACGTGGCTTCTCCCAGCACCGTTTGGAATTGGTATCAACTTTTTGAAACGCAAGGGATTGAGGCTCTTCGATCAAAGATAAAGGGGCGTTCATCCATGAAAAAAGATTCAAAAAGAAAGCAGCCATCAGAAGGATCCGTCGAAGCTCTACGAGCTGAAAATGAGAGATTACGTATGGAGAATGCATACTTAAAAAAGTTACAAGCCTTAATTCAAGAAGAGGAAAAATCACAGAACAAGTCAAAGCGGAAGTGATTGATGAGTTAAGGCATGAATATAAAGTCATTGACCTCGTTGAGGTCGCAGGCATTCCACGAAGCACGTATTATTACTGGATGAAACAAAAGAATCGTGCAGATAAATATCATGAAGTGAAAGCTGTTATTCAACAGATTTTTAATGAGCACCAAGGTCGATATGGCTATCGTCGGATCCGATGGGAATTACAAAATCAAGGCTATTCACTTAATCATAAAACTGTCCGTCGCTTAATGAATAAAATGAAGATCAAGTCTCTGGTGAAGGTGAAGAAATATCGCTCCTATCGTGGAAATGTTGGAAAAATCGCTCCAAATGTTATAGCACGTAAATTCCAAGCAGCGAAACCGAATGAAAAGTGGGTAACCGATGTGACGGAAATTCAATTACATGGTGAAAAGCTATATTTATCGCCAGTTCTTGACCTATATAATGGAGAAATCGTTGCCTATCAGATGGAACACCGTCCGGTTTACTCTTTGGTTTCAAAGATGCTGGATAAGGCATTCAAACAATTGAAAGAGAACGATGCCCCCATCCTTCACTCTGATCAGGGATGGCATTATCAAATGAAACGGTACCAGCATGCATTGAAAGAAAAAAATATAACACAAAGCATGTCCCGTAAGGGCAACTGTCTTGATAACGCCGCCATGGAGAGTTTCTTTGGCTTATTGAAAAGTGAATTGCTTTATCTCAAAGAATTTGAAAGTATGGAACACTTTAAAAAAGAATTGGAACAGTATATCGATTACTACAATAAAAAACGGATAAAAGCAAAATTAAAAGGCATGAGCCCGGTTCAATACCGGACTCATGCCGAAGTAGCTGCTTAAAATTTCGTGTCTAACTTTTTGGGTTCAGATCATAAATGCCGGGCTGTTTTTTGTCCAATTACTTAATTAACTTTTTCTTTTTAAGAAAATCCCTTGCGACATCTCTGGGCTCTTCTTTATCGATATCCACCTTGGCATTCATTTCGGCCATATCTTTATCGCTTATTTTTCCTGCAAGCTCATTGACTGTGCTTTTGAGTTTCGGATACTTCTTCAGCGTTTCTTCACGGACAATGGGCGCTGCATAATAAGGAGGAAAGAACTTTTTGTCATCCTTTAAAAGCTCCAGGTTATAGCGTGGAATCCTTCCGTCCGTTGTAAATGCAGCGATCGTATCCACTTTTCCGTTCTTAACCGCCGCGTACATCAAGTTTGGATCCAGGCTTTTTTTATCTTTAAAGTTAAATTTGTAGGCTTTTTGAAAACCAGGGTATCCATCCTGCCGCTCAAAAAATTCCGTAGGGGCTCCAAATGTGACCTCAGAAGATTTATCTGCAAGCTCAGATGTGGTCTTTACCCCGAGTTCCTTGTACTTTTGCGGCCTTACAGCAATGGCATAGGTATTCTGGAAACCAAGCGGCTTTAGCCAGTCCAGCTTGTATTTCTTTTTGTAGCCTTCTTTTACACGTTCATACGTTTGGTCTGCGGAGATGTCAGGGGAATATTCCTCTTTTAAAATATCCATAAAAGCTGTACCTGTGTATTCCACGTACATGTCGATATCTCCCTTTTTTATCGCCTGAGTCAGAATCGCTGTCTCTCCGAGTCCTTCTCCCACATCCATTTTATAATCGGTTTTGTCTTCCACGTATTCTGCAATGACATACGGAAGTATATATTGTTCCGTCCATTTTTTTCCGGAAATTTTGATTGCATCTTCCGTTGTTCCCCCTCTGAGAGCAAAGAACAATAGCACTGCTGTCACGGGAACAAGAATAATCCCCACCTTCTTCCAGGAAAACTTTTTACGCCCGACAGGATTGGAGGCAATCTCAATCCGTTTTAGTAAATAGTCGATGACAAGAGCAAGAAGTGCTGCAGGAATAGCCCCGGCAAGCACCAATTCGTTTCTTGTGGTGGAAAGACCCCTGTATATGAGGTCACCGAGCCCTCCTGCTCCGATAAAGGCGGCAAGTGTAGCCACACCTATAGTCAATACCGTCGCTGTACGAAGGCCGGCCATAATAATCGGCATGGCCAGTGGAAGTTCGATCATTCTCAAGATCTGGTTTTTGGTCATTCCCATCCCCCGTCCGGCTTCCACGGCGGACTGATCGACCCCTGTAATTCCGGCGTATGTATTTCTTAAAATAGGAAGCAGGGCATAAACCGTCAGGGCGATAATTGCGGTTGTGCTTCCGATGCCAAACAAAGGCAATAAGAAACCGAACAGCGCGAGACTCGGAATGGTCTGAAAAATCGCTGTGACTCCGATCACCGGTTCGGCTACTCTTGCTCTTCTTGAAATAAAGATGCCAAGGGGAATGGCGATAACAGCAGCGATGATAATGGAAACCAGTGATAAAAACAAATGCTGCTGAAGGCCTTCCCAAATATCCGGCCAGCGTGTCTGGAACGTATCAGCAAGTGTTGAAAGGAAGTTTTTATTGTTCATCGGCCGTTGCTCCTTCCTGTCTTCCGGTGATCTTCAAGCCCGCAAGGCCGCGCATCATCGTAGAACGAGTGATCAGGCCAGCCAGTATTTCTCCGTCCAGCACAGGTATAAATGGGGATTTTTTTGTGGCAAAGATCTCTGCCACATCCGTATACGGTGTTTCTACAGAAACCGAATCAAAATCTGCTTCCATAATGTCTGCCAGCGTTTTGTCTTCCTCGTTGTAATGGCGCTCAACCGCATCAACCGTCGCAATTCCGAGTAAATGGTTGGCTGAATTGGTGACCAGCAGGCTGTCGACTCTATATCGTTTCATCATTTTTAATGCTTCGGCCAGTCCCCTCGTGGGTTTGGCTGTTACTACTTTTTCGATCATCAGGTCCGTGGCTGTGGGTTGCTCATTGGAGGCTTCCTCAAGTCTTTGCTCGCCAATAAATCCTTTCACAAAATCATCGGCAGGATGACGCAGGATTTTTTCAGGGGTGTCAAACTGAATGATTCTTCCTTCTCTCATGATGGCAATCCGGTCAGCAATCTTCAGTGCCTCATCCATATCATGGGTTACAAACACAATGGTCTTTTGAATGGTATCCTGCAGCTTTATCAATTCATCCTGAAGCTGCTCCCTGCTGATGGGATCAAGTGCACTGAAGGGTTCGTCCATTAAAATGACCGGTGGTTCGGCCGCAAGCGCCCTGATGACCCCGATCCTTTGTTGCTGTCCGCCGCTTAACTCTGCGGGAAATCTGTCTCGGAACGTCTCGGGTTCGAGCCCCACCAGGTTCAAAAGCTCATCCACCTTCCCCTCGTACTCTTCTTTTTTCCATCCCTTCAACCTGGGTACGAGCGATATATTTTCACCGATGGTCATATGCGGGAGCAAACCGATTTGCTGGATAACATAGCCTATGTTCCTGCGAAGCTGAACCGGGTCCTTTTCAGATATATCTTCTCCGTTGATCATGATGGTTCCGCCGGTTGGTTCAATCAGACGGTTGATCATTTTCATCGTAGTGGTTTTCCCGCAGCCACTGGGCCCGATCAGAGCAACGAGTTCACCCTTTTCAATATGGAACTCTATGTTTTTTAGAGCTTGAAACCCATCCGGATATGTTTTTTCCACATTTTTAAACGTAATCATATTCCACCCCTTCTTTCTTTATATATCTTTTGTCCTATGTATGTTTCCCTAATTGATCAAGCTAGAAACCAAGTTAGCAAGCAAACCATCAGCAATAAAAAAAGCAGCCCTTTCGCTTACGAAAGGACCGCTTTACTATTAAATAGTATTCGCTGCGTTCTCGTCATTTTTGAACTTTTTCATTTTAAAGGCAAAGAATAGAAGAGACGCTGCAAGCATCGGCACCATAAAGTAGCCCAGTATAATGGCATTTTGCCACATCAGGCTGTAATCTCCGGTGGTGATGACTGCTCTTAACCCTGCGATGGAATAGGACATCGGCATAAAGGAATGAACCGTCTGTAAAGAAGAGGGAATCATTTCAGTCGGGAATGTACCTCCGCTCGACGTCAATTGGAAAATCAGCATCAGGATAACGATAAATCTTCCCGGATTTCCCATGGATGATACCAGAAACTGTATGATCGCCATGAACGTTAAACTGATGATGATACTGAAGACGATAAACCTTCCTGTGCTCTGTACTTCCAAATCCAGTCCCTTGAGCAGGATGAAATCTGCAATTAATGCTTGAATAATTCCTGTTACCGCCATAAAAGCATATTTGCTGAAGAACCAGCTGAAGGCGTTTTTAGGCTTAACCGCAGGTTCGACCAGCGGAAAGACAATGGTAAGCATGAGTGCACCCACAAAAAGACCAAGGGAAAGGAAGTAAGGGGCAAGCCCTGTACCATAGGTCATATCCTTTACAGTACTTGCATTAAGGGCTTTGACCGGATTGGATATCATTTTAATCTCATCGTCAGTGGCTTTCGCTTTTCCGGCTTTGTCCGCTGCCTTGTGAAGTTCCCCGGCAAGCTCCTTATTGCCCGAATGGATGGAATCCACTCCGGAAGCCAAGTCTCCGGCGCCTTTATTCAACTCCTGGGCTCCTGCACTTAGTTTCCCTGAACCGTCCTTGGCACTTTGAATACCTTGGGTTAAATCGATGCTTCCTTGGGCTAATTTGGATTGGCCTTCATTTAGTTTGCCCACATTCTCAACAAGTGATGGCCAACTTTTGGCCAGGCTGCCTGTTCCTCCACTTACTTGTGCAGAACCGGCCGCTAATTGATCGGCTCCATTCTTTGCTTCACCAATTTTGGACATAAAGGTTTTTGTGCCATCCAACAGTTTTTGCTGGCCTGCTGCGAGCTGATCAATGCCCTCCACCAAATTTTTCTGACCGGTATGAAGGGTTCGGACACCTTGCTGAAACAATGACTGTCCTTGTTGAAGCTGATTCGCGCCTGCTGACAGCTCATTTGCTCCTTCTTTAAGAGGAAGCGCACCGCCCGCAACTTTTTGGGTTCCCTGACTCACCTGCTTACTGCCTGCTTCAAGAGCCGCAACCCTTGCCAGGATTTCTGCTTTTGGCATATCCGGATTCTTTTCTAAATCGGCTTTTAAGGATGAAAGACCATCGCTTACTTTCGCTGCTCCTGCAGCCGTTTGGTCGGCACCGTCTTTAAGTGAAGATGCACCTGCTGAAAGTTCACCAGCACCTTTCTTTAAACGTTCTGCGCCAGCCAGCAGATCTTCTCCTTTTTCATCAAGCGTTGCGGAACCTGCATAAACCGCTTGAGCACCAGATTTCAGCTCGTTTGCCCCCTGGGCGGATTGCGTCTGACCGGATGTGATTTGACTTCCTTTTTCGTTTAACTCACCCAAGCCTGCAGCAAAACGGTTTGTACCCTGGGTAAACTGCTCCGCTCCGTTATTCAGCTTCTCGATATCGGAGGTTTGCTGCTTCATTCCTGAATACAGCTTTTCTGTGCCGTCCTTGGAAGCCTTCAACCCTGATGACAGCTGTGAAGAACCTCCCTCCAATTCTCCAAGTCCGCTTTCAAGATCTTTTGTTTTATTGGACAGGGTTTCTGTGCCTTTCGCCAAATCGTGCGAACCCGTGGAGGCTTTTGAAGAGCCCTGTGCCAGTTTTCCTGCTCCATCAGAAGCTTTCTTAAACCCATCTCCCATTTCATCTATCTTATCAAATATAACGCCGGTATAGGTTTTGGAGATTTGGTTGGACAGCTTGTTTTCTAGCTGTTGTACCCCTTTTTGACCAATTTGGGATGCCAGATAGTTATATCCCGAATTGGTTTTGTATGTTAATTGCAGCTTGTCCGGATGGGGACCCATTGCTGTCTTGGCTTTTTTTGAAAAATTGTCCGGAACCTCAATTACTGCATAATACTTATTCTCTTTAAGTCCGTTTTCCGCTTGTTTTTTTCCTACAAACTCCCATTTAAAATCGGGATTATCCTTTAATTCCTTGACGAGGTCATCCCCAATCTCGAGTTTTTCTCCATCCATTACAGCACCTTTGTCCTCGTTTACAACAGCGACAGGCAGCTGATCGGTATGGGAATAAGGATCCCAAAAGGCCCATAGATAGATGCCAGCATAAAGAATAGGAATAAATAAAATAGCCGCCACTGGTATCAGTAATTTCGGTTTGCTCAGGACGGATTGAAATTGTTTCCAAACCATGTGTTCTCACCTCAGTTAATACATAATGACTATTTTAGTCATATGGTCATTTTCGTTTAAAAAAAAGAGATCTTTTTAAAAAGATCGCTGCAAAACTGACTAAAATCAAAAATTGGTCATTACTAAAAATACCACGAGTTTATCCGGTTTGCAACTGTTACTTTCTTAAACCGGTAATGAGGGTATTTTCAAAGATGTCGGCGATTTCTTCCTTGCTTAACGGCTTGTGCTCCATTTCCCAGTCAAATACAAGTGATACATACATCTTTAACATGACATAGGAAGTAATTTCTGTATTACATTTCTTAATTTCACCTTTTTCGATTGCCTTTTCAAGCTCTTGCCTGATGAATGACATCACCGCTGTTTCCAGCATGTTGCTTGCCTCTTTTACAGCAGGAGTATTCATCTCTCTGCCTTCCTGCGAAATTTTGATGGCAAGCTTGTGAGACTTGCGAAAGTCAAGAACGCCATAGAGGGCAGCATGAAGGTTTTCATGAAATAGACGTTCTTGCCGGATCGCCTCCACCGCTACATGTTTAATTTGCTGAACAAGGTCTGATACAATTTCTTTAAAAAGCTCCTCTTTGTTCTCAAAAAAAGTATAAATCGTTCCCTTTCCAACATTGGCAATTTTCGCTACCTGGTCCATTGTGGTTGCCTTGTAACCAAACAATGTAAAAGACTTTGCAGCAGCTTCTAAGATATTTTGTCTACGATCAACCATGGGCACATTTCCTTTCACTGACCATTTTTTAGAACTGGTCAATTCCTCACTTTACCATGTAACCGATCTTTATACAAGATTCATTTAAGGAGAAGAAACAGGCAATGTAAGCAAGACTCTCGTTCCCTCCAGGGCTTTGCTTTCAAATTGTACACTGCCTCCGATTTCCCTGATCAGCCGGTTAATAATCATGGTTCCGAGGCCAGTACCTTTTGTTTTTGTGGTGTAAAAGGGCAAACCGATATTTTGAAGCTCTTCTTCCGTCATTCCTATGCCATTATCCTCAATGACAAGCGTAACGGAGTTTTTCGAAGAAGAGTGCTTATAGATATCAATCTTTCCTTCTTTCCCCTCTGTGGCCTCGATGGCATTTTTTATAATATTAATCAAACACTGCTTGATATGCTGGGAATCTCCGACAATCTTGTAAGGCTGCTCTGTTTCTTTATAGTGAATAGAAGCACTATGCAAAGCACCATATGGAGTAATGAGCGCCAGCGTATCATGAACCACTTCATTCAAGGAAAGAATCGTCAGCTCCGGAGCGGAAGGTCGGACCAGCGTAAGATAATCCGTAATAATTTTATTTGTACGGTCAAGTTCTCCCAAAATAAGCGGTGAAAATTCCTTGAGTTTCTTATCCTCCGTGTCTTCCGCTAAAAACTGAATCAGTCCCCGCACCGTGGTCATTGGATTTCTCACTTCATGGGCAATAGCTGCAGCCATTTGCCCCACGACCGACAGTTTATCAAGGTAAACGGTTTCTTCCAGTCTCATGTTCACCGCAGTCAGTCTTTCAATCAACAAAATAGTAGAGAAAAAAGAAATATGAAAAAAGATAAAATACACCCAGTAAAAACCAGCAGGCAAAAAGTTTAACCGGTTATGGATGATCATCATATAAATGACCGTATAAATGGAAGCAATCACGATGCCTGCTTTCCATTTCTTTTTGTTCTCTGTAAAAAATCCCTTGTAGGCTGCCGCAATAATGAATGCGATCAATGCCAGCCCTACACCAACCATTGCAAAATTCCCGCCAATAAACAAGCGTGCCGCACAGACAAACAAGGTACAAATAACTCCAGGGAGCAGTCCTCCGTATAAGGTGGCCACCATAATTGGAACGTTTCGTAAATCAAAGACAGAATCCTGAAGCGTCTGGATTGGATAGACCATGCAAAGCAGAGCACATGCAGTCGCGATCATGCCATAAATGCCTTTCATGCGAAGGGTAAACTCCCGCCTGATCATAAATGGAATCAGCGTGTTGGCTAAATAGGTCAATAAAAACACAATCGCAATATTCACAAACAATGGCTGTAAAAAGTCCCTCATTTTATTAAATCTCCTTCAAAAATCCCTATACCACTATAGAATTATACTGAAATAACCGTTTAAAAGCGAGAGACACCGGCAATGCGGGAAAAAAATAAAAAAGCGGCAGGCGCTAATGGGCCGACCGCAAATTTTTAACAATATGCATTACTGCTTTTTCAGCTGAAGCCACACAATCGGGAAGCCCCACCCCTTCATAGGAAGCACCTGCCGCATAAACACCGGGAAAATGCTCCGAAAGGTTGGCCTGCAGCCTTTCCCATTGCTGCTTATGGTTGACTTCATATTGAGGCATGGATTGAATCCAGCGGGACACATAATAAAATTCCGGTTCAGCGGCAATATCCATGATGATATTTAAATCCTTCAATACGGTTTTCAATATCGTCTCATCCGACTCAAAAACAATATCCTGATTGTTGGCCCGACCCACATAACAACGCAGCAGCACCATTCCTTCAGGCGTAGTATGCGGCCATTTCCGATGAGTCCACGTGCATGCGGTAATGGTTGTGGGCTCTTTTCTGGAGATAACAAATCCTGTTCCGTTAATATCCATTTTCAATGCTGAAACAGGAAAAGCCATCGCTACTGTTGCTACAGAGGTAGATGGGGTTGCATGGAATCCATCTACTCTCAATTGTTCCGGAAGCAGATGTTTAGTCACCGAATAAGGAGAAGCCAAAATCACAGCATCCGCATGTGTATTGGTTCCATCCTCCAAATCGATCCGGTATCTGCCTGTTTCTTCCCTTGCCACGCCTGACACCTTTTTATTTTTCCAAATGCTTTCCGGTTCCAGTTGTTCCTCAATTCTTTCCACAAGCGATTCAAGCCCGGAAGACAGCGTGAGAAACTGCCCTTTTTTCTTTCCATACGCACCCGGACGGTCGGACGGCTTCGGAATGTTTTGTTTCATACCAAGAATAAGGCTTCTTGATTTTTTTTCAACATCCTGAAACTGCGGAAATGTCGATTGCAGACTCAGCCGGTCGATGTCGCCGGCATAAATGCCCGAAAGCAAAGGTTCGATCAAATTCTCCACCACTTGGTCACCCAGCCTTCTCCTGAAAAAGTGGCCCACCGAAATGTCGGTGTCTGCTTCTTCACGCCGTGGAAGAACGAGATCAAGCGCGGCCCTGGCTTTGCCAGCCGGAGAAAACAATTTGGTTTTAATAAAGGGACCGACTTTCGTAGGAACACCCATAACCGCGCCTTCGGGAATGCGATGAAGAGCCCCCCCGGACATCACATAAGCTTGTCCGGTTTCATTGTTGACCAGTTTGTCAGCTAGTCCTGCCTGCTCAATCAGACGTGTCATGCTTTTTTTCCGCCCAAGGTAGGAGTCCGGCCCCCTTTCGATCACAAACCCTTCGCGATGAATGGTTTTGATCTTTCCGCCAAGCCGGCTTGAAGCTTCAATCAATGTATAGGTTACCGGAAGGCCTTTTTCCTTCTCTTGCTGCAGGTAGAAGGCTGCCGTCAGGCCGGTTATTCCGCCGCCAATTATTACCACATGCTGCCGTTTGGGCATGATTATCACTTTCCTTCTTGGGTTAAAGCTTCTGATACAACATCAGCGAGTGCGCCAATAAATTCATCCTTGGCATTCGGCATTGCCGGGCGGTAATAATTTACGCCCAGTTCTTCGGTTACAACCTTGCACTCATAATCATTATCAAACAAAACCTCGAGGTGATCAGCAACAAAGCCGACCGGGCAATACACATAGGATGTATATCCATGTTCTTTATATAAATCTCTTGTTAAATCCTGTACATCGGGACCGATCCAGGGTTCAGGCGTATTTCCCGCACTTTGCCAGCCGATTGTATAATGAGGAATTCCAGTTTTGACCGCGATCAAGTCGGCTGTTTCTTTCAGCTGATCGGGATAAGGGTCTCCCATTTTCAAAATCTGTTCAGGCAGGCTGTGGGCCGAAAAGATAACGACTGTTTTTTCTTTTTCGGCCGATGGAATCCCGCCCATGACCTTATTAATCTCCGTTACCCAATAGTCTATAAATTTCGGATGATCATACCACTGGTCAATTGAGGTCAGTTGAATACCAACGTTCTCTGCCTCTTCAGCGGCACGCCCATTATAGGATTTCACACTGAAGGTGGAATAGTGCGGCGCAAGAACGATGGATACCGCTTCGGTTATTCCGTCTTCCTTCATTTGCTTTACCGCATCCTCAATGAAGGGATCAATGTGCTTCAAGCCCAAATAACTTTTAAATTCCACATCACTAAAGCGGCGGTTCAGCTCCTCTTCCAGCCTCAAAGCCTGTTCCTCTGTAATTTTGGCCAGCGGGGATATTCCCCCAATCATCTCATAACGGTGTGTGAGATCCTGAAGCTGTTCTTCGGATGGCTTCCTTCCGCGGCGAATGTGAGTATAGTAGGATTCTACTTCATCAAGGCTTCGTGGTGTGCCGTAAGCCATGACAAGCAATCCCATTTTTCGTTTTCCCATTTGTGTCACCCCAATTTTTCAGAAGAGTAGTCGTGTATAAATGCGGTCAGCCGCTGCAATGTTTCTACCTGTACCTGAGGGAAAATCCCTTTCCCTACATTAAAGATGAACCCTGGCTCTTCCATTCCTTCGTCGAGGATTTGCTTGGCTTTTTCCTCAATAACCTTCCACGGAGCCAGCAAGATGGAAGGATCCAGATTGCCCTGAAGTGCTTTGGTCACTCCCATTTCTCTTGCTTCCCTTGGAGACGTTCTCCAATCCAGCCCAATCACATCGATAGGCAAGTCATTCCAATCCTGCAGAAGATGGCGTGCCCCAGTTCCATAAAGAATGAGCGGAACTCCTTCGGTGCGCAGTTCAGAGAAGATACGGTTCATCACCGGCTTGATGTAGTGTCTGAAGTCTTCGGCGTTCAGGGCACCTACCCATGAATCGAAGATCTGGAACGCCTGTGCACCTGAAGCAATCTGTGCTTTTGCATAGGCAATCGACATGTCACCCAGTTTGTCCATCAGCAAAAACCAGGCTTCCGGATCTGAATACATGAATGCTTTTGTATGATGGTAATCCCTTGATGGGCCTCCTTCAATCATATAGCTTGCGATCGTGAACGGGGCCCCTGCAAAAGTAATTAACGGCACCTCGAGCTGCTGGCGGAGAAGCTGGATCGTTTCCAGAACATAAGGAACATCCTTTTGCGGTTCAATTGTACCCAATTTCTCAACATCTTCCATCGTCCGGATCGGTGCATCAATCACCGGTCCGATGCCGGTCTTGATCTCAACATTTACTCCAAGAGCGGGAACGGGAGACATAATGTCTTTATAGAGGATGGCCGCATCAACACCGTGCTGATCAACCGGCAATTTAGTAACCTGGGCACAAAGCTCCGGGCGGTGAGTAATGTCAAAAAGCGAATATTTTTCTTTCAGTTTTCGGTATTCCGGTTGAGATCGCCCTGCCTGGCGCATATACCATACCGGTACAAAACTGTTTTCCTCTTTTCGACAGGCTTTTAAAAACTCCTCATTCATCATCAACATCAACACACCTTTCTGCTTTGAAGCAAAAGCCCGATCCACACTTTCCCTGCTTTGTGTCCCGACCTATTATGAATTCCTTTAATATGATGATAAGAAACCCGTTCGCTCCATTATCCATAAAACATTGTAAAAGAATTCACAATAAATGTATAGGGTACCGATTTAAATGTCATGAATTCGACATGCGGCCACGGACGAATGTCATTTACAGCCGGTAAAAATTTAACGGAACAGATCAAGCGCAACAGAATTGGAAGGTTCACCCTCCTGATCGGTTTGCGGATTCAGGGGCACCACGTAGAATTTAGGCAGGGTGAACAGATATCGTCCTGAAACGGTATAAGAGCCCTTTCCGGTTACTGTATCGACATGGGTGGATTCCCCGTCTTTTATTGCGTAAATCTTGTACTGGAGACGTTCATCGTCAGATGGCGTCCAGGAAAGTTTAATTCCAGGCACACCGAAACTCCCAAGAGCAAAGTTGGCTTTCAAATCACTGATTTTGATCAAATCCACTGGTGGATCGAGTTCTTTCACACCTTTTGGTTTCTTGAACGTCAGCCCCCGTTGAGACGGCATCTGGGAGATCACATCTTTAAAAAGTAGCGTCGCTTTTTCACTTGATGTGTTCAGGTAGCTTTCGTTTGTGGTTCTGTCATATCCAATCCATGCGGCTCCTACCACTTTGGGCGTGTACCCGACAAACCAGGCATCTTTGTTTGCATGAGGAACTCCTTCATAATTCGTCGTACCGGTTTTGCCCGCCAATTCTGTGCCGGCGTTTCCGGATTTTCCGGTCCCTTTTTCAACCACCTGCTGAAGCATGCGGGTCATATACCATGCGGTTTGTTTTTTAAATACTTTCTTTTCCTTATGGCTGGCCTTTCCGACAAGTTCTCCGTTCCGGTCATAGATTTTGGCAATCGCATAAGGTTTGACCGTCTTCCCTTCCCTGGCAAACGACCGGTAGGCGGCCATCATCTGATAGGGTGATACACCGTTGTCCAGACCGCCAAGCGCAATACCGAGCCCTTTGTCCGGGATATCCATGCCAAGCTTCTTCAGTGCTGCTTTAGACTGGTCGATGCCCAGCTCATTGAGAAGCCATACCGCTGGAGCATTGATTGAATCCCTTATGGCCTCGGCCATGGATACTTTGCCGCGGTATTTTCCGTCATAGTTTTTGGGCGCATAGCCTTTGTAGCTAAGCTGCTCGTCTTTAAGCATCGAATACGGTTTGTACGCCTTGGTTTCCAGAGCTGGCGCATAAACCGCAAGCGGTTTGAAGGCAGAACCTGGCTGGCGATTAACATTCACCCGGTTAAGGCCGTCTCTTAAATATCCTCTTCCTCCCTGGGCAGCAATAATACCGCCCGTGTCGGCGTCCATCATCACCATTGCGCCTTCAGGCGGCTCTTTCCCCGTTCCGACAAAATAGTCAGGTTTTAAAAAGGTTTGATACAGGGTTTCCTGTGTGGCTTTTTGCAGCGGCACAACCACTTTATAGCCGCCTTTGCGCATTTCCTCACGTGAAAGATGATATCTGTCCTTTGCTTCATCAAGCACCATATCAATATAGGTGGTCAGGGCCGGATTTCGTTCTTCTTTATGAAGATTCAGAGAGATTGTTTTGCCCTTCGCTCTTACCGCCTGTTCAGCCGTAATGAAATGATGCTTGGCCATCAAATCCAGCACAAGGTCCCTTCTTTTTTTACTGGCCTCTCTATGCTCAATCGGTGAATAGTAGCTTGGTGCTTTTGGCATTCCTGCAAGCATAGCCCCTTCTTCAAGCGTCAGATCACTCACATCTTTATTAAAATAGAATTTGGAAGCGGCCTGAATTCCATAAGCACCATGCCCAAAATAAATTTGGTTAAGGTACATTTCCAAAATTTTATCTTTGCTGTATTTTCTTTCAAGATTAATAGCGATGACAGCCTCTTTCGTTTTTCGGAGCAGTGATTTTTCATGGGAAAGAAAAACGTTCTTTGCCAGCTGCTGAGTAATCGTGCTTCCTCCCTCTACTTTATGCCCCGCGGCAATATCCCGGTAAACGGCACGGGCGATGGAGCGGAAATCAAGGCCATGGTGCTCATAGAATCTCGTATCTTCCACCGACACAAATGCATCTTTCACCTCATCCGGTATCTCTTTCCCGGATACCAGCTCCCGGTTTTCAGAATAGATCCGTGTAATGGTATTCCCCTTCATGTCCACCAGTTTTGAAGCAGAGTTCATGACGAGGTCATTCTCATCCACCACATAATCCCCGGCCATGAGTATAAATAAATAGCCCATAAATCCCGCTATAAAAATCCCGATTAATAAACCAATACCTAGCATTCCATTTTTAAACACGCCATGTACCTCTCTTTATGACAAAGTTTCCCTATCAACGTGCCATCCTGATTGCTTATTTTACTATATTATTACAGATTACGCGAAAAGAAGGATAAATCACATAATACTGCAGACGCTATTCATTAACTTAACACTCGTTTATTATTTGCATTCAGCGGGTAATTCATGAATTAGAAGCTTTCTTCCCACTACTATCTGACCAAAAAGGAGCGGTTATATATGAAGCTATTTATCACTTTCGGAACACAGCATTTTCTAGAAAAACTGCCGGAAGCCTCTCATGAACATGCCATACTGCTTGAAAGCGGAGGAGATGCGGCATTAATAGTGGAA
Organism: Fictibacillus sp. S7; assembly: GCF_004127935.1. Lineage (NCBI taxonomy): Bacteria > Bacillati > Bacillota > Bacilli > Caryophanales > Fictibacillaceae > Fictibacillus > Fictibacillus sp. S7. Next base: position 2,249,697 of record NZ_QJKL01000001.1, read on the forward strand.
AACGAGGAAACCAATCCTTTTGAAGAAGGACATTCATATGAAATCCTGAATTCACGCGGAAACCTGAAAAATGGTTCATTTGCCGTGTTGAACCACATCCAGGTAACCGATGAAGGACGTGCCCTCTTTGAGGAACGATTCCACCAGAGAGCGGGCCTTGTAGAAAAGGAACCCGGCTTTGCAGCGATTCGCGTATTGCGGCCAGACAAAAATGACCCTTATATCATATTGACGTTATGGGAGTCCCAATCAGACTTTATCAATTGGCAGCAATCCTCCGCCTATGCGGAAGCCCACAAGGACAGGGGCACAGGTGGCGGTCTTCCACAAACCTTGTTTTCCGGACCGTCGTATGTAAAGCAATACCGAGTACTTTCCTAAAAAAAATCATATACATTCATTCATCTAAGCCTGCAGGCATCCGTAAGCATGCAGGTTTTTCCTTATGAGAGATAAATTCTGGAAGATATGATAAATCTATAGGAGCGTGCAATTACTTTTAGGAGATGAGGAGGGGTTCATATGAAAAAAGCAGCAATTATCCTGAATCCGTATGCGGGCAACAAACAGCTCGTTGACAATATAGATGATGTGGTAAAAAAAATAGAAGAAGCCTACGGCGAGGTTATTCTCCACAAAACAAAGGATGAAGGAGACGGCGGAAGATTTCTGGCAGAGATTGCTGACGATGTGGATCTGATTATCGGAGCCGGCGGAGACGGGACGATCCACGAACTTGTCAACGCTCTTTGCCCTCTTGAAAACCGTCCAACCTTCGCCATATTGCCCGGAGGCACATGCAACGATTTTTCAAGGGCCATTGGCATGGATCAGGACCCTTTTAAGGCCGTGGATCAAATTCTCGAGAACAGAATCGAAAAACTGGATGTCGGCCATTGCAGCACAAACTACTTCCTTAACTTTTGGGGAATCGGCTTAATCACTCAAGTTTCTGCGAATATTGACAGCCAGGTTAAGGACCGGTTTGGGCGCTTGTCCTACTACCTTTCAACTGCCCAAACGGTGAAGAATTATGAATCGTTTCACCTCGAAATTGATAGCCCTGACTTCACCTATAGCGGAGATGCCTCCATGCTCATTGTCGGAAACGGCCCGTTTACCGGAGGCATTAGAGCGTTCTTTCCTGACACGGATATTCAGGACGGGAAGTTTGACATCCTGATTGTCAAAGAGCCTTCGCTACGATTAATCTGGGATGCGGTTCAATCCAAATTACTGAACACCACACCTGCCAATGAAGACCTGCTTTACTATAAAACCAGTTCACTTTCCGTGACCGCCACACCCGACCAATTGATTGACTGTGACGGAGAACGTAATGCACGAACGCCGGCAACACTCGAAAACTTGAAGAACTACTTGTCGGTTATCGTCGGCCAATTCCCGGTTTGATTCTGTTGTCCTTAAGAGTTACGCTGTTTATAAAAATAAACGGCTTCAAGTGCAGCTACGCATAAAAGAAGCCATACGAGACCAGCAGCATAACCGGCAACCACATCTGATGGATAGTGGACACCAAGATATATTCGGCTAATTCCAATCAAAATGATCACAATTCCGAAAAGAAAGCCCCAGAAGAATTTAATACCGGTCTTTCTTTTACTCCTGACAACCAAGTATCCCAGAAATCCATAATAAACTAAACTGCCCATCGCATGTCCGCTAGGAAAGCTGAAGCCCAGAGCTTCAACAATCGGATCTGTGTCGGGCCGTTTTCTTTGGAAGGCATTTTTCAGGATCAGGTTCAGCAAGCCTCCCCCGCCAACGGCAATCAGAAAAAAGAGCATTCCCCAAATATTTTTGTGTTTAAGCCATAGCCACAGCATTCCTGCTGCAACCAGAATCCCCAGCGCCAATTTCGATCCGATTTCTGTAAAAACAAGCATGACCCGGTCCATGGCTGGTGATGAATACGAACGAACAGCATCAATAATGACGGGATCAAACCCAAACGCTTCTTTTTCCAATACCTCCTCCGATAATTCGGCAAAAATCAAAAGGCAAGCTGTAGCCAGTCCAAAACCGGCCAGAAGCAAAAGCGTCGGGATGAGAGGAAAAGATACTTTTTTAATCAAACGTTTAATCATTGCGGCACCTCTTGCAAAAGAATATCTTATTAAACGAAAAAAAGCTGCCAAGGGTTTCAAAATGGCAGCTTCTTTCTCTATTGTACAAGTTTAATGAGCATATGGGCCAGTTGGTGCTTCTGCTGATCATCTCCAACCTTCCAAAGCTCTTTCAGAAGATTTTCTTCCGCGTTGCGTGGATCTTCTGATTGTGCGAGATGTTCAGCGACCTTTTGTGCCGCTTTGGCCAATGTTTCTTCATCCAATCCCAATTTTTCGCCAAGCGCTACTCTTGTGTGGAGGTAAGATTTAAATTCTTCAAAATTGTGCAGAATTTCATCTTTTCGCTCATCACTGATGCGTTCAACGGTGTCATCGACCTTGTTGAGGTTTACTGTATCGTCTTTGTGCAAAATATGTTTTTCTTCATTGCCCATGGCCTTTTTCTCCTTATCGATTTAATTTTGAAAGGATAGAGAGTGATTCTCGGTTAAACGCAGGAATATCATCCGGCTGTCTGCTTGTTACAAGATTTCCGCCGCAAACGACAACCTCTTCATCGACAAAGTTGGCGCCCGCATTCTTTAAGTCCACCTTGATGGAATTATAGCCCGTTACTTTCCGGTCCTTTAGCACGCCTGCCGTAATGAGCAGCTGAGGCCCATGGCAGATTGCAAAAATGGGCTTTCCGTTGTCTGCAAATTCTTTGGCAAAGCTGACAAAACGCTCATCATCTCTCAACTGGTCCGGAGAGAACCCTCCTGGGATAAACAGCGCATCAAAATCAGAAGGGCTGACCTCACCGATTCCTGCATCTGAAGTCACGGTTGCTTCCTGCTGTTTCCCTTTTAGTGTTTGTCCTTTTTCAAACCCGATTACCGTTACTTGGTGCCCTGCTTCCTTGTAAGCTTTAGCTGGATCGGTAAGTTCGACGTCCTCAAACAAGTTAGTTAATACAGTTGCAATTTTAGCCATCTACAATCCTCTCCTCTTCAGTAATCTACACCCTTTAACATTTCCTTTTGACAAAAGAAGTAAACCCGTTTTTTCTGGAGTTTATTACATGTTTAAATAGGGAAGTATATAGCTGAATGAATATTGGGAGGTAATGTATAAATGGAAAAAGATTTAGAAGTATTGATTGAAGGACTAAACGAAGACCTAGCCAACGAATATTCAGCGATCATTATGTACAACCATAATGCAGCCACCGTATCCGGAATTTTCCGCCAGGTTCTGAAACCGTTTTTCGAGTCTGAAATTGGTGACGAACAAGGACATGCCTTGTATCTTGCCGAGAAAATCAGCACGCTCGGCGGTACCCCAACTACCACTCCAAAAGAAGTAAAACAGGTAAATGATGTCCGCCAAATGCTGGAAGAAGCCCGCAATGCGGAGATTGATACCATCCGCCGTTATGAAGAGCGAAAAGAACAGGCGTCCAAGCTTAACATGACTGAATTGGTTGTGCAGCTGGAGGATATGATTGCGGATGAAACTAAACACAAAGAAGAAATGGATCGCTTGTTAAAAGATAATCGATTTTAAAAAACAGGAAATGCGATAAAAAGCTGCTGCTTTCACCCATTGAGGAAAGCAGCAGCTTTTTTTAAAGCCAGCCTTTTTGTTTCAGTTCATTGACTGTACGAAGTCGAAAACAGTTTTTAGCCGTCTTTCCCAGCTCATCAAGAAAGCGATAATTGGCAAAGGCGCCAACCACTGCACCAAAGCCCGGAACCATTTGCAGCATCTTCACCAAGTCAATGTGATCTCTGTAATCCTGTTGCAGTGTCTGCCAGTCAATCCCCCGCAAGTATTGCTGCTCCGTCGGGAAATCACCGGTGGTGTCCTCCCAGTTCAAAATCCGTTCAAGTAGCTCCACCCGTTTAAACGGACTGCTGTAAGCCAGCTGAAAAATATAAAGAATGTAAAGCCGCTCCCGGTAATCCTTCACATCGAACCCGTATACCCCGGCAGCATCGAACAGAAATTTCATTTTAATACCCAAAAGGATAGGGAAATCGGCAAGCCCCAGCAGGAATCCGCCCGCTCCTGTACCTGCTCCTTCCACCGCTGCTGTGCGCCGGTAAGAAACGATCAAAGCATCCGCTGTTTCATCACTTTCCCTGAGACTGCGGGGAGGCATCGGCTGTTTTTTCGAAATATACTCCGATCCGATCAATGTCCCATGCACCATGCTCTTTATACTTTTCGTGATCATCAGATGCACCTTTTCCGGGAGCATGCTGTTGAACCTATTCTGCAATTTTTTTGAGGAGCGGTCCCAAAGAGAAGGCTCTTTTCTCATCTCTTGCTCCCACCTGTGAAGCTCTGCCAAAATTTCGGTTTCATACCTGCCCATGGACTCGCCTCTTTCATGAACTTCAGGGTTGTTTTATTCTACCTTACTCGCAAGAGCTGCTTTTTAGTATAGTATTCGGAAAACAACCAGACAAAAATAACAGCAAGAATGCCAGAAACCACTCCATTGGTCCATGTCCCCCCCATAGCAAGAAGGAAGGCTACGTAAAGAAAAGCCTGAATGAGCATCAGCAGGCGCAGCCATCTCTGGAATGCCTGAAAGCGCCAGTGGTGCTTCACCGGATAAAGTTCAAACCAGACATTCCCCTTATGATGCTTATACAGAGGCAGAAGCTGTATCCCTGTAGCATGCAGAAAAAGAAGAACGAGGACGGTATGCCACCAGCCTTGTGGAATCCAGAAAAGAAACAGGCCTCCGATAAGAATCAGGCGAATATAAATGCCGAAATAATCGTTGGATCGGAAAAAGGTTTTTCGGTATAAACCGTCAAACGTGTGGCTGTGCCTGTAAGAAACTTTCAATAGCGAAGACAGCCATGTTCGCGGCCGTACCCTTTGAGCCAGCTGCGGCACATCGGTAAACAGGTTGGCTACACGGTAAAGCTTCATCATCATTCCGTTTTCCACTTCCAGGAGATGCTCCCACTTGTAGCCATGAACCTTTTTTATATAGCCAAAAACAAAGTTCGATAAAACGTACATAATAGCCAGAACAGCGATCAAAAACACATAGGCCATCTGAAACAAAAGATATAGAAATACAGCATTAACGACCAGGCGGAGGAGAGTGTAATTCCTTCTGTTCCTATGAAAGGGCAGCCGCTGCTCCTCCCACGATGTTTTGATGTTCCACAGCTTGGCAGCGAGCAAAAGAGCAATGGTAATCAGCATTTCCAGCCCTCTGCCGGAAATATATTTCGAAAACAATGGTCCCAATGCCACAAAAACAAGAACCACAATAAACGATTGAACTACCATGGAATACCGGATGGAATGTCTGAAATACTCCTTCATTCGCGATTCAACCGGCAAAAGAAACACAAGGTCTCCTTTCCTTAAGAAGGTGCGGACCGGGCTTTTCGTAAGTAAATAGGCAAAAACAGCAATGAACAGCCACAGTGCCGGGAAATTTTCAGGAAGCTGTTTCAGAATACGGGCGTAATAGAAACTTCCGGTTACAAAAAGGATATACAAAGACAACATGAATCCGCTGTTCCCAATCAGCCTGAAATACCGAAGCGCCAGGCTGAAATATTGATCCTTCCTCACCCGCCAAATTTTTGTGAAATCCATCATGGCCGCTTCCCTCTGCTCGCATGAATATAGATGTCATCCAGGGTGGCATCGGGGTTGCCCATCTGGCCTTTTAGCTCCTGAAGGGTTCCCTGCATCGCGATTTTGCCTTCATGCAGGATGATAAACCGGTCACAGTACCGTTCAGCCGTCGCAAGAATGTGCGTGGACATCAGGATTCCCGCCCCATTGTTTTTAAAGCTAACCATAAGCTCCAAAAAAGAATGGATGCCAAGCGGATCAAGACCGACAAATGGCTCATCAACGATATAAAGTTCGGGCTCAACGAGAAAAGCACACAAAATCATTACCTTCTGGCGCATTCCTTTTGAAAAGTGGCCCGGAAACCATTTAATTTTGTTTTCCATATTAAATTCCGCCAACAGCGGCCGAACTCTCGTTAAAAAGGTCTGTTCTTCAAGCCCATAAGCCATCGCCGTCATTTCGAGATGCTCCCACAGGGTAAGCTCTTCATAAAGAATGGGTGTTTCCGGTATGTATGACAACTGTCCTCTATATTCTTCCGGTTCCTCCTGAAACGTTTTTCCGTTAATCTTTGTTGTTCCCCTGCTCGGCTCCATCAGCCCCAATACATGCTTAATCGTTGTACTTTTTCCTGCGCCGTTTAATCCGATCAACCCAACGATTTCATTGGCATGTACATCAAAGGAGACATCGTGCAGGACGGGCCTGTCGGGAGAATATCCCCCTGTTAAACCGGTAATTTCGAGAATTTTTTTCATTATTCAATATCCCTTCTTTTGGACCTTTGTTTCTAGTTTGGTAAAAACGTTTCAATATTATTTCAACAAAAGCTGTCCTTTTGGTAAAGCACAGCCTGCACTCCTGTCTGAATTCCTTTTCATCATACTATTTTTCGTTTTTGTTTTCCAACCGTGGCAATTTGTATGGATAAACTTCAACAGATCTGGCAACCCTAAAAAAGAAGAAGGCATCCCCCCTTCTTCTAGGGAGATTTCAGGTACTATATCACGATTTGAACAACCAAATTCAGGGAGATGATTCTCTTGGAAAAGATTATGGCTTACCCAGGCATATAATCCAATGGAATGAGGTGTTCGCTAAAAAATCGGAATGTATGTTTCCAGGTTCTCCTTTCTTCTCTAACCTCTATAGGAAAAGGGCTCTGCTTACGCAGGGCTCTTTTTCTTATGTAATTTCTAAATGTTCCAATAACATATGGTCCCAAGTTGTGCTAAAATGAGAAAAAACATTCGAGGTGATGGAATGAATCATGATGATCAATGCATTTTTTGTAAAATTGTAAAAGGTGAAATCCCTGCCTACAAGGTCTATGAGGATGAAAATGTAGTAGCGTTTTTGGATATCAGCCAGGTTACAAAGGGACACACCCTGGTAATCCCGAAATCTCATCACAAAGATGTGTTTGCCCTGCCGTCTGAGACAGCCGGAAAATTGTTCTCTGCTGTACCCCAAATCGCTACTGCCATTAAAGAAGCGTTTGACCCGATCGGTTTAAATGTGCTGAACAATAATGGCGAAGCAGCCGGACAATCTGTATTCCACTATCATGTACATATTATCCCGCGCTATGGGAAAGGTGATGGCTTCGGAGCTGTTTGGGAAACACATGATTACACCAAAGAACAATTTGAGGAAATATCAAACAATATAGCATCCCGTCTTTCCTGATCAAACCGATCACTGCCTGTCTAAAGGCAGTTTTTTATTTCACCAGAGGAGGAACTTCATTCATGAAACAAGTGTATAATTTCAACGCCGGTCCCGCTGCTTTGCCGCGGGAAGTATTGGAAAAAGCGAAAGAAGAGCTTTTGGACTTTGAGGATACCGGAATCAGCATCATGGAGCACAGTCACCGCGGAAAGCATTATGAAGCGGTGCATGAGGAGGCAAAAAGCTTGTTAAAGGAGCTCTTATCCATCCCCAATGAGTATGAGATCCTATTTCTACAGGGCGGTGCAAGCCTGCAGTTTGCCATGATTCCCATGAATTTCATGAAACAAAACGAAAAGCCGGGCTACATCCTCACAGGGGCATGGTCAGAGAAAGCCCTGAAGGAAGCAAAAAAAATTGGGGAAGCTGAGGAAATCGTGTCGGGGAAATCTTCCAACTATTCCTCCATCCCCGAAATCCCTTCTCTTTCTTCCGATGACTATACGTATGTACACGTGACAAGCAACAACACCATTTTCGGTACGCAATGGGCATCGTTCGACAACCTGGAGCACCCTTTCTTGATCGCTGATATGTCCAGTGACATTCTCAGCAAACGATTCCCTGTTGAAAAATTTGGAATGATCTATGCAGGCGCACAGAAGAATCTGGGGCCAGCTGGTGTTACCGTTGTTATTATGCGAAAGGATGTAGCGGACAAAGCAAATAAAGAACTTCCGACTATACTCTCTTATGAAACACATATCAAAAACCGTTCGCTTTATAATACACCACCTACTTTTTCAATCTATCTGCTAAAGCTGGTACTCGAGTGGGCAAAGGACCTGGGCGGTCTTGAAGAACTGGAAAGACGAAACAAGGAAAAAGCAAAGCTTATTTATGACGCTATTGATGAAAGCGGCGGCTTTTATACCGGCCATGCCGAAAAAGACAGCCGTTCTTTGATGAACATTACCTTCACCTTGCAAAACGAAGAGCTGACGAAGCAATTTTTAAAAGAGGCACAGGAGCAAGGATTCTCCGGACTTGCCGGACACCGTTCAGTTGGGGGATGCAGAGCTTCGGCGTATAATGCGGTTCCTTTGGAAGCCTGCAAGGCACTAAAGAAATTTATGAATGAGTTTCAGGAAAAACAAGGTAATTAGGGCTTGTTGCCTGTTCAACGCTTGTGAAATTTGTTAAAATAAGATGAACTTCTTTGCAGAGGGCACGAGAGCACCTATGAAGGAAGTAACTAGTTGAGTTGAGGAGAGATGAGATATGAAAACAAGATCTTTAGCAATAACTGCTGTACTTTTAGCCTTGGGGTATGTCCTGCATGCCGTTATGCCCCCTTTATTTTTGGGCATGAGGCCTGACATGATGCTGACTATGCTATTTTTGACCATTATCATGTTTCCGGCGCTGTCCAATGTGATTGTCGCTGCACTGGCAACAGGGGTCATTACAGCCATTACAACCACTTTTCCAGGAGGGCAGATTGCCAACCTGGTAGACAAACCAATCAGTGCACTCGTATTTCTGGCACTATTCCTGTTGATTTCCCGTATTAAACTAAATGCCTTGACCGCTGCGATCCTCACACTTGTCGGAACCATGGTGAGTGGGTCCATTTTCCTAGGAACGGCTCTACTCGTAGCCGGACTTCCAGGAACATTTTCAGCCCTGTTCCTCACAGTTGTTCTGCCGACAGCTGCTATTAACTGTGTGGTCATGTTTGTGATTTATCCTGTGGCAAACAGCGTGCGTAAACGTACAGCGCCGCAGAACAGCAAAGCGGTTGCAGCTCAAAATACAGCAAAAAAAGCATAACAAAAAAGGGCCGGTACCTGGAATTAAGGTGCCGGCTTTATTGTTTGCTCTTTTTCTTCCCATTCCATGTAGTGATCGATTTCTTCCTTGATTGTTTTGTATAAAAAAGCGAGTACAGCCGCATCATCCAATAATCCAATTCCCACCAGGAAGTCGGGAACCGCATCAATCGGGCTGACAAAGTAAAGCAAGGCAGCAACCACAAGCATCATTGATTTTTTGGATACTTCGCGGTACGTGCCGTCACGGTAATGCTTCACCAGCCGGATCAAGCTTCTCACTTGGGTAATCAGCTCGCGAAGGCCGCTGTTGTTCTGTGCGGTTTCAGTTTTCTTCTCCGCATCCGTGATCAGCTCGCCCGTTTGCTTATCATCATCGAGAATGACAGAAGCTTTGCTTTTCATTTTGTTAAAATAGTTGCCAATGGTGTGACGCTCCATAATACTAAACCCCTTCCTCTTGACTTGTTGTTATTATACCTTTATCTCCTTTATTTCTAACATAAAAAAGCCGATTCACAAAGAATCAGCTTTCCCCTTTTTTCGTTATTTTATGACAAATACAATCAAAAAAAGCAAAAGTCCGCTAATTCCCATAAGACCGACAAATAAAGCTTTTTTTCTTTGTCTAATAATCTGTGTGTTACGAAAAGAGTAATGGCGGGTAGTGTTTAATGAGTACAGCATACGTATAATCAGAAACAGTCCTGCAGCCAGAAAAAGCCAAGATATCCAGCTCATCTGTCCTCACCCCCTATTAAGATATTCAGGCGCCTGTCCAAACATGCCGAAAAACATCGTTAAATATTTCTCATTTCGGGAAATTTTTTAATAGGAATTTTTCTTTAACAGCAAGAAAGTAATTAGTAAATATAAAAGAGGAGGAATTAATCATGTCTAAAACAAAATCTCTACTTTACGGTTTCGCGATCGGAACAATTATTACAGGTGCTACTGCGCTTCTCTCCGCTCCCAAATCAGGCAAGGACGTCAGACAGGATATTAAAAACGGGGCGGCCAAGCTGAAAGGATCGGTTTCCAAAATGAAACAAAACAGCATCACATTGAAGGAAAAAGTGATGTTTATATCAAAGGAAGGTAAAGATGCCTTCAAGCAGGCATCAGCTGATCTGAAAAAGGACATCAGCCACTGGAAGGAAGGTGTCCAGCCCAACATGGAACATATTCAGGAGGGTGTAAAGGAAATCCAGGGAACCATTGAAGAGACAAAAAGCACTGTGGCAAAATAAAATTCACCAGGGATCTCCTAAAAAGGAGATTTCTTTTGTTACGGACGAAATCATCGTTGCTATCTTATCATACTTAAGTTTCGCGCCTTTATTACCAATTTTTCTTGCGTTTTTCAAAAATTTTACTTTCTTATTATAGGAAACACTGGCATAATGAGGAATAGATTGATGTTCTTATATGTTGTAATGGAGGGCATTTGGTATGGATAAGAATAATTTAACGAGTTTAAAAGAAGCGATGATTTTCAGTCAGACATTCGCTCAAATCAGTAAGGCGCTATGGAAAAGCGTGGAAAAAGACTGGCAAAATTGGATCAAGGATTTTGGGTTAAACATAAATGAACACCATATTTTATGGATTGCTCACCATCTGGAAGGGGCAAGCATTTCCGATATCGCAAAGTTTGGTGTCATGCATGTTTCCACTGCATTCAATTTTTCGAAAAAGCTGGAAGAACAAGGATATCTGTCTTTTTCCAAAAGAGAAAACGACAAGCGGAATACATACATTCAATTGACAGATAAGGGTGAAGAACTGCTCTTAAAAACAATGGAAACGTATGATCCAGCCAAATTTGGTGTTTATACATCAGCACTGCCGATCAAGGACCTTTTTGGGAAGTTTCCCGAATTCCCTGAGATTATGAGCATGCTTCGAAATATTTATGGTGAGGATTTTATGACCATTTTTAACAAACTGGAAGAAAAAATAGAGGAAAGCCTTGAGGAGAAAACACCGAGCAATGTCATTCCGATGACCCCAGAGCTGGCCAGCGTTCATTCATAACGCCGTGCCAGTTCATAGAGTTTATCCATGAGTTCTGGATGAATTCCCTGGAGACGCAAAACTTCGATGGTTTCTCCCGGCTTCAACTTTGAATTGAGCATTCCGGCGAAATGGAGAAGAAGAGGAAGGTATTGGACATAGCCGTTCTCCGTCTGAGCGGTGAAACGCCGGTGAAGTTCATTACACAATGAAAGGACATCTTCCACTTCTGCCTCGGTGAGGTGTTTTTCCATCACCAGTGTGTAGAAGGGATATGTCCTTAAATTAATCGATTGTACAGTCAGCCGGTTATAATACTCCAGCCGTTCAACACGTTCTTCAATCGTTTCCATCTTCATCCTGCTTTCTTTATCGTCGATCTATACTTTCTATTGTATAGCAAAGCCGCCTTTTTTGTAAGGCGGCTTTCTTGTTTTCTTCAAAATTTCTCCATATACTGCCTGCTTGTCTGCAATTACTTGCTCAATACATCGATGATAATTTCATCGTTTTTTAAATCCACCTTTTTTGCCTTTACTTCAATGTGTTTCTTCACCTTCATCTTTGTCAGCTGGACCTGGATCAGTTCCTCCTGCGGATAAACCTTAACCCACTTCGGCAGATCCACCGTATTGGATACCAGAGTGAGAACCTGTTCTCCCGGCAGGTTCAGCCTTCCTACCCGGACATTCTTTTCATGAAGAACCAAATCTCCGTTTTTCATTACTTCAGGATCGAGGTCCATCTGGTACATGATTTCCCGTCCAAACAAGTCTGCCTTACCGAGCAGTTTTACCTGATCGGTGAGCTCAGCTTTCATGTTCACACCTTTTTGGTCTTCGAGCTCTTTATTCATTAAAAAAGCAGCCTGCTCCTTGCCTGTATGTATGGTGAACAACTTTTTCCCTGCCGGCAATGAATCATTGGCATTTTGATCAAAATTCTTCTCTCCTCCGGAAAACAGCAAAGAAACAACGATGATGAGCCCGATGACCACTAGAGCAGCCAAGGTCAAAAAGGCCCACTTCCATTTATTTATCATTTATATCCTCCATCCGTGCTTTTTTTCTATTCTTATTCTCCAACTTTTGTTAAAGTAAGAATGGTAGCTTTTTATGGAGGTATTGTAACATGCCAGGATTAATATTTGTAATTCTTGCACCTATATTTTTGTTCATCTTTAATGCCCTGACGAATGAACTCTGTGCAAAAAAATCCATTCCGGCTGAAAGTCAGCCCAATGTATTCCGTACAATCAATGTTTTAATCACATTGCTTTTAGTCAGTGCCTATGTAGAAAACATTTTTACATACTAACAAAGGGGATGGCATGCGCCTCCCCTCCGTGCTTCATTAGCAGAAACAAATACAGCCAATAATAATGAGTAGAATAATCAATACAACAATCAGCTCAAAGCCACCAGCTATACCGCTCATTGTTTACCTCCTCCGGCGAAAATCACCGGTTTACTACTGTAGTGCACGGCAGGTGCTTAGCACCAGCCTCCCCAACATACACATCCGACGATGATCAACAGAATAAACAACACAACGATTAACGCGAAGCCTCTTCCATGTGCGAAACCCATGATGCCACCTCCTTTATTTCTTACGGTATCCTATGCAGCCTATTCCCGTGGGGCCTAGGCGAATGCCTGAATTCGTGAAGATTTTTTAAACTCATGCCTACTCGTCCTTTTGGTTCCTTAGCATGCAAAGCAGGTACAACCAATGATAATCAGCAAAATGAATAGAATAATCAGGAGTAAAAAGCTATGGCCCAATCCTGTACCGCACCCCATTCTAAATCTCCTCCTTTGTTCTTCTCCACATCATATAGTGATATGTCACGGTTTGATTAGACGAATGTCACGGTTTCCTAAAATTTCTTCTTCGCTTGCAAAGTAAATATGTGTAATTTTTCTCATAATTGTCATGATGCATAGTACTTTTTTGAATGTTTATGCTATAGTAGAAACAGTGAAAATATTACTCGAACAGTGGGAGTGTGTCAGATGAAAAAATGGTTAGTGTCCCTTGGACTTGCTGCCGGAGTTCTGTCGCTGTCTGCGTGCAACTCAGGTGCAGGATCAGAGAAAGTTGTGGAATCCAAAGCTGGAGACATCACCAAGGATCAATTCTACAATGAGCTTAAGGCCCAGTACGGCGATCAGGTTCTTAAGCAAATGGTAGATAACAAGCTTCTCGAAAAAAAGTACAAGGTTACAGATAAAGAAATTAACACCGAAATCGATAAAATCAAAAAAGAGCTGGGCGGCGACGACCAGTTTAAACAAGCGTTGAAGCAAAACGGCATCAAGAGTGAAAAAGACTTGAAAAAGCTTGTTAAAACCCAGCTGTTAAATAAAAAAGCGGCAACGGATGGCGTAAAAGTAACCGATAAAGAAATGCAGAAGCTCTTCAATGACAAGTACAAAGAAGAAGTAAAAGCGAGCCACATTTTGGTGGATGATAAAAAGACAGCAGATGAAGTAAAGGCGAAGCTTGATAAAGGCGGAGATTTCAAAAAACTTGCTGAGCAATATTCCAAAGACCCAGGTTCTAAAACCAAAGGTGGAGAACTCGGCTACTTTGGCAAGGGCCAGATGGTTCCTGAGTTTGACAAGGTTGCATTCAAACTTAAGCCTGGACAAGTCAGCGATCCGATCAAGACCCAGTTCGGCTACCACATTATTAAAGTCGAAGACAAAAAGAGCAATAAGTTTGAAGATAAAAAGAAACAAATCAAGGAAGAATTGCAGCAGCAAAAAGCAAAATCAACTGACGAAGTCATTTCCAAGCTTCAGAAGGATGCAGACATCAAGATCAACGACAAAGATCTTAAGGATGCCCTTAAGAAGCAAGATACACAATTACCGCAGCAAACACAGTAATCCGGGTATCTACCCGTTTGAGGATGGCTCATTTAAGAGTCTCCTCTTTTTGTTTCAACCACTCCTGCTCACTATAGATCAAAATAAAAAAACCGGCCAATTGGCCGGTTTTTTATTCATTTACTGATTTGTTTCTCCGCTCCCGCTCTTCAGCGATCCGCTTCATGAAAACTTCCCCTTCTTGTTCGATCACCTTCAAGTCCAGTTTCTTTTGTTCAGATCCCAAGTTGTAACTGCGGTAGGCGCTGAATATAATGCCTGCCACCACAAAATAAACCCAAAATGGCGTAAGATCAAAGAAATACTGAATAGGAGCAAAAAATTGCTTTAAAACAAACAGAACAACCAGCAAAACGCCAAGACCCAGGGCTACATATCCTTTCATTTCCCTTCCTCCCATAGACAAGCTTCGTATTTCCATCTTATGAAAGGAGAAAGGAATATATGTCACCCTGATGGTCTTTTTATTAACCGGCCGATTGCGGAGTCACTGCCTCCTGTTTGTTTTCCGCCGCCCGTTTTTGATCATGGAGACGAAACATCACGTGGTACATAAAGGCGCTGATTACCGTTAACACAAACAGAAGAAAGAACGTCCATCGGAAACCGATCCACAGCGTAAGCGGAATCGCCAATGGCGCAAGGCTGCGGCCGATTGAATAACGAAGTCCTGCTGCGGCGAAGTATTGACCGCGCATATGCTCCGGAGCAAGCTTGGAGATAAAGCTTTCCTGAATCCCAACCACCATGAGCTCCGCAGCGGTAAAGATCGCAATAGCCAATAACAGAAACCACAGAATCGTTGTATTCCCGTATAAAAGCATCGCCACTCCATATAAAAGAGAAGAAATTACAAACACATTCCCCTCTTTATATTTGTTCATCCACTTTGACATAAATACGGTGAACAAAGCGACCAACAGCCCGTTTGTCGAAACAATGTACCCAAATGCCTTTTCACCGGTAAGGGAAAATGACCAATTCCCAAGATGCAGAAGCGTTTGGACAGGCACCTTTTCGGTCGTATAAACAGCAATCAATAAATCGAGCTGCATAAACGTCTGTGCCACTAGGATACCTGCAAGAATAAACAGCAGAAACAGCTTATCCTTTGCAATGACACGGTAGTCCTTAAGCTGATTGAGGACAACCTGGTTCCACTTTTTCGGGCTTCCTGCCTGGTCCTCTGCAATCGGCTTTTTCTCCGGCACCGTTTCCCTGATATACTTTTGCAGTACAAATGTCAGAATAATACCGACAATCGTACAGGCCAGCAGCAGCTCAAACCGGTAATCAAAGAAGAAAATACTGCCCAGCGCAGGGCCAAAAACCACTGATATGTTGATACTTGTATAAAAAACAGCAAATACTTCACTGCGGTTCTTTTCAGGTACAACATCTGCAATCATCGCATGGCTGGCAGGCCAGTACAATGAACCGAATAATCCTAAAGCGGTAAACGCCAAAAAGGTTAATACCGGTGAATCCAGCCATGGAGAATTGGCAAGTGCAAAAACGGCAAAGGACACCGCTTGGCCCGCACCGGCAATTACCATCATTCTTTTTCTGCCGAACGTATCCGCACAATAGCCGCCAACCAGATTGGTAACAACGCCGACAAGCTGGGAAGCCACCAAAAGCATCCCTGCCTGTTCTTTTCCAAGTTGATCCGAAAAATAAATCGCCATGTACGGGAAAAACATCCAAAATAATAAATTAATAACAAACTCGCCAAGCAGGCGGACCTTAATGTTTCTGTCCCAATCTTTCCATTTCATTCCCATCACACTCTTTTCATCGTTTAAAATCCATTACAAATTCTCCCGGTCTCTTGAGGGAAGGGCAGGAAAGCATAAAAAAGCCTGCAGCTGCGCAATTCCACGTCAACTACAGGCTTCACCGTACGTTTTAGAAGGCCCGTGAGCTGACAGATAAACCAACACTCAAGAGAAAGGGTCATAACTGAATAAATCAATACTGTACATGAAAAACGCAAAGAAACTGATGTTCTTTTTGGCCATCATGGTACATGGTTGATTTACTCAGTTATTTAGCAGACACCTTTACTTGAACAATGGGTTTCATCTGTCATAGCCTCCATCTCATTAATCTCTCTTACAATTTACCATACTCCCCCGCTTTAAGACAATTACTTTTTTACCAATTCCTGTTCAAAAAGCGGTTTGTAGAGGCTTCTGTTCTCCAGAGGAAAAATCTTTTCCGTGAATTCCCCTGGTTCCACTTTGCCCAGTGCACGGTCCATCATGTTGATTTTCGCATCAAAGTTATCGATCATATGAAGGATTTCTGCTTCCCGGATCATTGGGGCCTTGGGGCTACCCCACTCCGGCTTGCTGTGATGGCTAAGCACCAGGTGCTGAAGGACCGTCACTTCTTCTCCTTCAATATCGAGCTCTTTGGCGACAATCCCAATTTCGTTGACCATAATGGAGATATGTCCAAGAAGCTTGCCTTCGAGTGTATAATTTGCCGCCACAGGCCCGGAAAGCTCGATGACTTTTCCAAGGTCATGCAGAATAATGCCAGAGTACAGCAAATCGGTGTTCAATGATGGATAGAGGCTTGCAATCCCTCTTGCCAAATCAAGCATGGAGACGACATGATAGGCGAGGCCCGAAACAAACTCATGATGATTTTTCACGGCTGCAGGATACTTCAGAAAGTCTTCCTGATACTTTTTCAGAAGATGTCTCGTAATCCTTTGGATATTGGGATTTTGCATATCAAAGATGTATTGCGTGATTTTTTCCATCATCACATCTTCTGAAAGCGGAGCCGTTTCCACAAAGTCTCCGATTTTTATGCCGTCCATATCATTAGCGGGACGGATGTGCTTTAGTTTCAGCTGAAGCTTGCCTCTGTAGCTGCTCATCTCCCCTATGATCTTGATCAGTGCCTGAGGAACATACTGCTGCTCGTCTTCGGGAGAGCAGTCCCATAATTTTGCTTCAATATCTCCCGTCTGGTCCTGAAGCGTTAAGTTTAAAAATGGCTTTCCGTTACTGGCAGTTGATTTCGAGGAAGATTTAATCATCAGATAGGAATCTATCATCTCTCCCACTTTATAATGGGCCAAACCTTTTTTCATATGCGCACCTCATCTTTTAATAAGTATAGTAGTCTATGACAGCCTGTCTTTGGGCAGAATGACTTCAAATAAGATGCCGTCATCAACATTGGTTACCTTTGGTTTCCCTCCGTGCAGCTCCGCAATCCGGTTCACAATCGCCAGGCCAAGGCCGAATTGTCCTTTATTGCCTTTGCGGAACGGCAGGAAAAGCGTTTCGCGGTCACGATCGGATAGTTGCTCCCCATCATTCCAAACGCCAAGGGCAATGTTGCTGCCTTCTTCTTTTGCCGATAAAACAATCCGGGAATTGGCATATCTCATGGCATTCTGAATGAAGTTCTCAAAAACAATGGTGATTTGCTCACGATCTCCCCAGAACAGCACTTCATCACCTGTAATCGTGAATTCAATGTCATCCCTCTGAAACCGGAAGCGGCTGATAATCTCTTCGGCGAGCACTCCAAAATAGATCAGTTCCCATTGAAGAGTCTGCTGCTTAAGTGTATCAAGCTTTGTGAAATACAGCATGTTTTTCACCCGGTTTTCCATACGGTTCGCTTCACTCAAAATGACATCCATCATATCCTCTACATTGTTTTTCGGCATGATTCCGTCTTTCACCGACTGTGCGTAGCTTTTTATGGTCATCACCGGTGTCTTCAGTTCGTGGGAAGCATGCTGAATAAAGGTTTTCTGGGCAGTATCATAGCGGATCAAATTTTGCCGCATCGTTTCAAACTGCTGAGACAGCCGCTGAAATTCATCATCTTCATGCCAGATAAACGGCTCTTTCCAGTTTCGTTTGGCGATCTGTTCAAAACGTTTCCCAAGAATGGTAAGCGGTGCCCGCAAATACCGTGCCATCCAGAGCGCGGGGATCACGGCAATCATTCCGGTGAAAAACAGAATCCACAAGAGGCGCGTCCACAACCGGTCGACCATCTGGTCGCGATACGTATCCCACATGTAGGAAATCAGGTAAAAATTGCCCTGCGAGTGAGTTTCAAGTCTTTTCACAATGTAAAAAAGGGTGGCATCCCCATACGTAAGTTCATATTTTTGCTGCGACTTTTTTTGTTTATAGGCATGGGAGCTCATTTCACCTAGCACCCGCTCCGGAATATAATCTCCTTTTGTTCCCAGGTAATCGTTCTTGATCACTACATGGCCGACAGAGCGGCCCAGTTTTCTTCGTTCTATAAAATCAATGGAAGAGTCGGGATCAGGAACTTCCTTGTCCTGGTCCATCAGTTTATCCTGCTCCAGTGAGATAATTTTGTAGGTTTCATCTGTCATCGTTTTTTTTATGGAAAGAGGAAAAATAATGGCGAGTACAAGCCCGATCAGCAAAATGAGCAGGGCAAACGAGATCCAGATTCTTTGCGTCAGATTCAGCCGAATCATGAAGTTACAATCCTGTACCCGTTGCCATAGACCGTTTCAAGGTTTAAGCGGGGCATTTTCTTTCTGACCCGCCGGATCACGTCATCCACAGCACGCTCTGAACCGAAATAATCGGTCCCCCACACATGGGACAGAATCTCTTCCCTTGCCTTGGATGTTCCCAAATTTTCGATCAAGTACAAAAGCACATCCATTTCCTTTGATGTCAGGTTGATTAGTTCGTCATCAAACGTGATTTTTCTGGCGACAGGATCGATGACATAACCGGTAATTTCAATCTTCTTCGGCGCCATTGCTCCGGTTTCGTAAATCCGGGTTAACAGTTTTTTGGCGCGAATGACAAGTTCACGCGGCATAAAAGGCTTCGCCAAATAATCATCGCTTCCCAGCTCAAGTCCTACGATGCGGTCAAGATCCTGGTCTCTTGCAGAAATAAAAATGACCGGGGTGTCAGCATGCTGTTTGATTTTCCGCAGTACTTCATACCCGTCAATACCGGGCAGCATAATATCCAGAATCCATAGGTGAGGGGCATCCGTTACATTCCGGGCTGCCTCTTCCCCATTATTGAAGGCGGTCACGTTCCAACCTTCTTGTTCCATATAGGCTTTTAACACTTGCGCAAGATTTTCTTCATCTTCCACAAGGTAAATTTGGTAGTCAGACATTGATTGTCCCCTCCTGTTTTGCGCTTCTTTCATTTCTTTATATCATAACGCATCCGCTTATGAAAAAGCACCTTCCTGCCGGTAGGCACCCTCCTGCTTCTTTAACGAGATGACCGGAACGGATGGCCGGTCTTGAAACAGATGCTCATGGCATGTGAAAAATATCATTTGCTGGCCCGGACCCATCGAAGTCAGAAGATCCAGCGTATGCTTAGTCCGTACCGCATCAAAGTTAACCGTAATGTCATCCATGATCAATGGCATGCTCTCCTTTTGATAGAGGGACGCTAGAGAAAGCCGTACACACAAATACAATTGTTCCGCCGTGCCTCTGCTCAGTTCTCCCGGATGAAATCGTACGCCGTCATGCCGCTCGAGCTCCAGACTGTTCTGGCCGCCTCCCGACAAATACAACTGGACATACCTTGCGTTTGTCATTTTTGAAAAATAAAGCGAGGCCTGTTTGATGATGGCGGGCAGACGCTCGGCATGAAATTGTTCTTTGGTTTTCTTTAGAAGATCGGCTGCAATTTTGTACACACTCCACATTTTAGCCTGTTCTCCCAATGCATTGCGGAGATTTTCATATCGCTGCAGGCATTCCGAATAACTTTCCTCGTTTTGAAGTGTCTGCAGAACAAGGGAAAGCTCTGCACTTTTTCGCTGCAGCTGCTCCAGCTGCTGTTCTTTTTCTTTCAGCTCCGCTTCTGCCGAAGCATTTTCCTTGTCCACATTAAAGTCCTTATCCAGCAAAATGTCCGCCAGCTCTTGTACTTCTTCCCCTGTATAGCCAAACGATTGCAACTGAAAAGAAGCCTGTTCCAGCAATTCGATTGTTCTTTTTCGTGTCTCTGCCTGCTTTCCTTTGAGCCTGAAAGCTTCCTCGTTCTGGGCTTTTGCCTGCGATAGGAGTTTGTTAATTTCCAAACCGTAACTCTGTTGTTTTGTGATCACTTCATTTAGATGTTCATTGGCGGTCGTTAATTTATCCTGCAGCTTTTCTTGCGCCTGGACTTTCTCTTTTTCTTGCTGCAGCAGCAGCCGTGCCTCCGTAACCTTCTCCAGATAGGAGGATTCCTCCGGCAGGCGGAGCCGGTGCGTCAGTGTGTCAGCCTCTTCAAGAATGACGGAAATCCGTTTGTCTGCTTGTGCAATGTTTAAAAGCAGCTGTTTTCTTTCCAAAACAATTTCTTTCAGCTTTTCGATCTTTTCGAAGTATCCCGGGATAAGAAGATAGCTCCAGGGTCCGGTGTAATGGTTTTTCTCGCACCATTGCTGAACCGCGGCTTCGTTATCATATTGATCAAGCTCCAGCTTGTCATAGTTGGCAGCCTGCTGCTGGTAAGAGTGTTCCAGCCGTTTGGCTTCTTCTCTCATTCTTTCAAGCTCCGTTCGCTTCGCTCTTTCATCCGCATATCTTTCATTAATCATGTCCAGTTCTGATAAGCTGGAAACACCTGAGAGTTCACCTTCAAGTGTCCGGATTTTGGCTAAAAGCTCTACATCATTTGTGCCAGCTGAGTAAGACTCATTTTTCCGGTTTGAACTCTTGATCCATAAATAGGCACCTGCTCCCAATGCCACGGCAAAAAGTGCCGTCCCAAAGAGCTCCCCTTTGACGGCAAGGTACATCAGGCAGCCTGCCGCCAAAAAGCCGAACACCAGAAAGGGCAGCAAATGTATAGAAGCAGAAGGAGTGTGCTGACGTTTCCCATTGGCTTGCGCCATCAGTGCCTGAAGCTGCTCCTTTTCAACCAACAGTCGCCTGTTGGTTGAATCCCTCTCCGATCGTTCTTTTAATTTATGAAACTCCTGTTCTTCCAGTACTCTTCCTTCATGCTGGCGCAGCCCTTCTTCAGCGGATTCAAGCCGCTCACGTGCGTTCTCAAGCTCCTGATCCAGCCAGCCTTTCTTTTGATTCAGCAAATCCGCCTTCTTAATTAATACCAGAAGTTCATTTTTGGAAGCCAGCCCCGTATCGAGCCGTTCCAACTCCTCTGTTGTTCCCAAAAAGCCGGTTTCATCTTTTAAGCGCCGGGCTTCCATTTGAACGAATTCTACTTTTTGGACCCAGCCGCGTTTTTCCTCCAGCAATTGTTCAAGATCGTGGCTCTTCTGACCGGCGGAACCGACGAGGCTTTCGGATAGCAGCACATCTTCATTGATTCGAAGGGCATTAAGCTGTTTTTCGATTTCGTGCACCTTGTTTTGAAAAACAGTCAAATCTCCCTCCACATCCAGCCGTTTCTCCTGAAGCTGTTCCAATAGGTGAAGTCCGTTTTCCGGGAAGCTGTTCTCTGGCAGTGCTCGAAGTGCAAGCTGATGCTCTTTCCACTTTCGAAGAGCAGGAAGTACATTTTTCCACTTCTTTGTGTTGTACCAATGATCCTGAAGTTGCTTCTTCTCTTCTTCTGCCTCCCTGATCGCTTCCTCTGTTTTTTTAAGTTCTTGAAGGGAAGGCTGAAACTCCTCATTTTTTCTTTTCCATTTCCTGAGTTCCTCTTCCGTGCTTTCCAGTTGCTGAAGCAATTCATTAATTACCGGTTTTCTTCCTCCCGGTTTAAACAGCGTGGTCTGCTTTTTCTCCAGTAGACCTTCAAGCTGTTGCAGTTCCCTGCTGCCGGTCATTCCCGCACCCAAAAGGTAATTCCCCAGTTGTTCAGAGCTTAATTTTTCAATTTCCTGAAGCCCTTCAAGACCAAAACAGTAAATGCCCTTAAACAGGGGACGGTCCATTCCTTTCAGCACCGTACGAAGAAGCTCTTCTCCTCCCTGAAGTCCATTTTCACCGTAAACCGTCACATTCCCGGCTGCTTTGCCGGCAACCCGTTCAATAGTTAAATCCCCATATGCATCGGTATGAATGCTGATGGAACCGCCAATCCGGTTTCCATCTTTCGGCTCATACCGCCTCTCGTTCGTCACCTTGGAAGGAAAGCCAAAAAGCATACAGGTAATAAAATTCATGAGCGTCGTTTTTCCTGCTTCATTTTCTCCTGAAATGAAAAGAGGACCCCGGGATAATTGATCGATTTTGAGGTTGTGAAACTTGCCAAAATGATAGATGTGCAGCTTTTTAATCCACATATCCCGTTCCTCCTAATCTTTCAGTAAAAATTGCAAGAGCAGTGTTTCCGCCTCATCGACTATCTCTTTTTCCTCATTTGGAGTAAGAGGATCTATGTATTTCCTCGCCTTCCTGTGCAGGTAGAGCTCCTTTGTGGTCTTTTGAGTCTGTATATATTCCGTGCCGTTGGTTAATAGGGCACCGATAAACCCGCCGTCGTTCTGGAGCTCTTCGCGGTTCCAGTTTCGTCTGGTCTGATTGATAATGGCAAAGGTATAGACAAAGGATGTTTGATCCCCTTCCCCGGCCTGCAGTGTCTCCAACAGTTCCTCAAGCAATCCCTCTTGTTCCATTTCGTTAAATAAAGCAGAATGCCCGTTCAGGACCAATTTCAGTAGAATTCCTTTTCCTTGTATTCTCGCATTCTCCTTTATGTCCAGGCAGTGATCAATCATTTCTGATACAGAGGATAAATCAGTGAGGTCTATGTTCTTTTCCAGCCAATAAATATCGTTTGTTTCATGAAACGTCCGCCTTTTATTTTGCAGATCAATAATAAGACAACCTTTTGGTCCTGTTTCTTTTTGATTCCTGCCTTGGATGTTACCAGGATAAATAACTGGCGGATCGTGGTGTAGTTCCATTCTTTTATGAATATGACCAAGGGCCCAATAGTCATATCCCTTTTCAAAAAGTTCCGCAACCCGGAACGGCGCATAGGCTTCGTGGCCATTCTGCCCTTCTGCATTCCCATGCAGAATACCAATATGATACACATCATCTCCGGACTTTGCAGGATAGAAAGGGACACGGTTTTCAGCAACCGACCGCTTTTCATAGCTGAATCCGTGCAGCATTGCTTTCAATCTTCCATTCTTATAAAAAGGCACACTTTGCGGATGTCCCCCGTCAAACAGATGCACGTTCTTTGGCCACTCCAGATCAATCCATGTTCCTTCCAGATGGTCGTGGTTTCCATGAATCATGTATACAGTGATTCCCTGGGCGTCCAACCGGCCAAGTTCCTTGCGGAAATAGCTTTGCGCTCTAAGGCTGCGGGAATCACCATCATAAATATCACCCGCAATCACGATAAAATCCACCTGTTCTTTTATGGCCACACTGACAATTTCACTGAAGGCTCTGAAGGTGCTGTGCCGGATGCGTTCAAAGATTTCCCTCGGTAAATGAGATAACCCTTTAAAAGGGCTGTCCAGATGCAAATCGGCACAATGCAAAAACTTCAACACCATCGCCTCCTTTTCCCTAATCATTCTAACCTTTATTTTACCATATATACGAAAACACGTTCTCGTATTTGGGAAAATACACATATTTTCGGCAGAAATGTTGAAAGGCCAATTAACCGTACAAAAAAAGCAGGAAAATTGACGAAAAAACAGAAATACAAGAGAGGAAATCCTGAAAGGAGCTTCACACCTTATGAAAAAATACTTTCTTACTGTCTATGACAAAAGCGGGGAAAAACTGCTCGATGAAACCATCCAGGCTGCCGATGACAGGCAGGCAAAGAAACTGGGAGAAAAACGCTTAACAGAAGAACAATTCAATGACCGTACACACCGCCTCACATCGCCATCAGGAGCTCTTCTGCTGTTTCACCGTTAACGAGCAGCCTGCCCTGATGCCAACCTGGTCACTGTGCTTTTTATCAGATTTTCATTATTTGTGAAAGAGGTGCGAGGATGAGTGAATTCTTCATCAGGCGGGGAACCATTGAGGATAGTCTGTCTCTCTCTTATCTAATGGGTGATCTCGGCTATCCCACCACCGAAGAGGAAATGAGAGACAGGTTAACGTATATTCTGCAAGACCCCGCCTATACCTGCTTTGTCGCTTGCTGTGACGATCTGGTGATTGGAATGATTGGCGTCGTCAAAGAATACTACTTCGAAAAAAACGGGACATGCCTGCGGATCATTGCCCTTGTCGTAACCGAAGAATATCAGGGGAATGGCTTTGGAAAGGCCCTTGTCGGGCATGCGGAAAACTGGGCAGAGGAACAGGGCTGCACTGCCATTGTTCTGCATAGTGGAAAACAGCGCAAAGAAACCCACGAATTTTACAGAAACCTGGATTATGATGATACCGGCCTCCGCTTCATCAAGGTGATGTTATAAACCAAAGCTCCAGCACCCTGTTTAAATCCGACAAGCGTTGGAACTCCTGATCTGCAACACGTTCTTTGTGTTGTCGAGAAGGAGTGAAACGACCTAGAGGATTTGGGTGCTGGAGCTGGACGCGTCTTCCTCGAATACTCCAGCACCCTGTTTAAATCCGACAAGCGTTGGAACTGCTGATTGCAAAACGAAAAACCCGGCTGTCTGGATTGGACAGCCGGGTTTTTGTTTCCGCGCAGTTGTTGACCCCTTTTTCATGCCTATCTTTTTGTTTTTCCCCGATTGTTTCTCCGAATCATTTTGGTCTTAATCTTACTTCAGGTTTACCCACACGCTTTTTACTTCTGTATAGTTATTCAACGCATAAGATCCCATTTCACGGCCCATACCGGATTGCTTGTATCCTCCGAATGGAGAAGCCGCATCAAAGGCATTATAGCAGTTAATCCAAACTGTACCTGCCTTCAGGTTGTTGGACACATAGTGAGCCGTTTTGAGATTTTCTGTCCAAAGACCTGCAGCAAGTCCATATTCAGAACGGTTCGCACGCTCGATTACTTCATCAAGATCCTCAAACGGCATTGCCGCTACAACCGGACCGAAGATTTCCTCTTTGGCAATGGTCATCTTGTCATCAACGTCCGCAAAAATAGTCGGCTCCACAAAATAACCTTGCTCAAACGGTCTGGATCCTCCAGTCAGAAGCTCAGCTCCCTCATCCTTACCTTTGGAGATATAGCTCATTACGCGGTTATGCTGCTCCTCGGAAACGAGCGGCCCCATTGTAGTATCCGGATCAAGACCTGGTCCCTGCTTGATGCTTTTCGCATGGGAGACCATGTCCGCCATAACATTGTCGAACGCTTTTTTCTGAACAAACAAACGGGAACCCGCACAGCAAACTTGTCCCTGGTTGAACATGATACCGCTCAAAGCACCAGGAATGGCACGCGTCATATCCGCATCCGGAAGGATAATGTTCGGTGATTTTCCTCCGAGCTCAAGCGTTACACGTTTGAGGGAGTCCGCTGCATTTCTCATGATCATTTTACCGACTTCAGTAGAACCGGTAAATGCGATTTTGTTAACTTCCGGATGGTCGACAAGCGCTGCTCCTGTTTCTCCGGCACCCGTTACAACGTTAAGCACACCTTCTGGGAATCCGGCTTCCTGAGCAAGCTTCGCAAGATAAAGAGCGGATAGCGGCGTCTGCTCTGCAGGTTTCAATACAACCGTACAACCAGTGGCCAGGGCTGCGCCCAGTTTCCATGCTGCCATCAAGAGCGGGAAGTTCCAAGGGATAATCTGGCCGACAACACCAACCGGCTCGTGGCGTGTATAGTTGAAGAAGCTTCCTGCCACAGGGATAGTTTGTCCGACAATTTTAGTCGCCCATCCTGCATAATAACGGAAATGTTCAATCGCCAAAGGCACATCACCGTTCATGGTTTCACGGATTGGTTTTCCGTTGTCCAGCGTATCGAGCTGTGCGAGCTCTTCTTTATTTTCTTCCATTAAATCCGCAAGTTTATAAATTAAATAGCTGCGCTTTGCGGCGCTCATTTGTGACCAGTATCCAGTATCAAAGGCTTTGCGTGCCGCTTGCACCGCAAGATCGATATCTTCTTTTCCACCTTCTGCAACAAGCGCCAAAACCTCTCCTGTTGAAGGATTCAGAGTTTCAAACGTTTTTCCTGATTTCGCTTCTACCCATTCTCCATTGATGAAAAACTTTTTTGTTCCGTTTAAGAATTCGGCCACCTTCGGCTTCAGATTCAGGTTAACAGTTTTTTCCATTTTAATCCTCCTCATATCCTTGTTTCTTACCTTATATCCGTTCGACAAAGTTATTGAAAACCCTTTCAAAAAATGTCGTTTTCTTGTTTTGTAACATAATTGAAATATTCTAGGATTTATATTCATATAAAAAAAGCCCCTGAATGGAGCTTTCTGGTTAGTATAACCCTACTCTCAACTGCTTTCTGAATACTTCTTTAATCATATAAGGAACTCCCAGCTGGTCATTGGTGCGTGTAATCCAGCTGGCGGCGTGTTTGACATCATCCGGCGCATTCCCCATGGCTACCCCAAGACCAGCCATCTCAATCATTTCACGGTCATTATGCGAATCACCCACCGCCACCATTTCTTCAGGAGCTATATCAAGCTTTAATCCAAGCATCCTTAAGGCATTGGCTTTAGTCACATTTGGAGATGTTATCTCGAAATTGCATTTAGTGGAGGAGGTGTATTCAAAATTGGCAAAGTGGTTTTTCAAATGTTGTTCTGCGGATCGGCGTTCTCTTTCTTCAAAAAATTGCACATCAATCTTGGAAGGTGTGATTTCCTTTTCAAGAACATGATGACTTAAGTTTTCTGTAAAGGTTACAGGATAAAACAACGGATCCCCTGCTCCGAGGGTCAGTCTGGCAACGAGCTGATTTTTCTGATGGACCTGGTTCCCCACAGAGAAGCGCTCATGAACCAGCCGAATATGGCAATTGTAATTTTCAAGTATGGAAACCATCTTGTTTGTATCTTCTCTGGAAATATGTGATTCAAAAAAAGGTTCATCCTGATTGGCTGCAATAAAACCGCCATTTTGGCTGATCAGATAACCATCCAGCTTGAGAGCCTTGGCGACTTTTTTGGTTGAAGGAAAGTTGCGGCCGGAAGCAAGCGTAACATAAACCCCTTTTTTTCTTACATAATCGATCGCTTCCCTTGTTTCCTTATCCATGCGAAAGTTGCTTCTCAACAGGGTCCCATCGATGTCCAGAACCAGCATTCGGTAAATCAAGGCAATCCCCCCTCTGACTGAAAGATAGACTCTCTCTGTCAAACTATATTCCGAATGAAGCCGAGATAGAACATGGAGCCCCTCCATGGTGATTTATCGCGTTCGCAATTAATTTGATTTCGTGCAATTGTTCTTGAAAACGTGCAATTCTCACTGTTCATACCAAAAAACGCCTTTCAGCAGGATGCAGAAAGACGTTTTTTCTCATAGACACTTATTGCTGCTTTTCGTCCGCCATCGGTCCATAAAGCTCTTCAAGCGGCTTTGTAATGATTTTGTTCAGATCAGAGATGGTTACGCTCATGCGCTGCTCAGTGTTCATCAATGTGCTGATGACCTCGTTTTGCTGCACTGACTGGAATAAAGCCTGTGCCTTTTCCACTTCCTCCTGTGTGATCTGCTCGCCGGACATTTGCTTTTGCTGAAGGCCCATTTGAATCGTGCGGAACTCGTCAAACATTTTTTTGGCTTCCGGATCCGCATTTACCTTCGCATAGCTATCCTTCAAGGTTTGAAAATCCTCGCTGTTGCGCAAGGCGTTTTCAAGATCGTACGCTAAATCATAAAGATTAGACATAATTTGTTTTCCTCCTCAGACTCTAAATGTCTCTACCACTATAACAAACCTTAGAGGAACATCAAAATCAAAGCCTGGAACACGGCGATGATTCCTCCGAGCAATGCACCGAGCCAGGTGATCATGGTGAGTTCTTTTTTGGCTACATCAATAATGATTTGCTCCAGCCGTTCAAGCGAAAACGTTTCTACCTGTTCCTCCACAATTTTTGCAATCTGCAGTTTATCCAAAATCATGGCTAAACGGTCGTTTAACGATTTCATGAATAGGTCCACAATTCTTGGAATGAAACGTTCCAGAATGGCTTCCTTGTACTGATCCGGGATGCCATTGAGCGGTTGATGCAAAAGGTTGGTAATCGGAAGCTGCGAAACAATTTGGGAAGCTCCTGGTTCGATCCAGGTTTCGGCATTCATTATGTCCTGAAGCTTTCCTGCCTTCTGCTGCTGAGCTGCCTCCCACTCCTGCCGGATTAACTTTTCAATGGTTTCCTTCGTTTGTGGCTGTTTTAACAGCTTGATCATTTCTGGCTGAAGCTTATCTACCATTTTTACATTACCAAAAAACATCGAAAGCATGTTCAACAGCATGCCTCTTTCTGCCAAGAAAGCATCAATGCCCTTGGATAGGGTTTCTTTACCATCTTTGCTTTGAAGAAAGGCGATACCTTTATCGACGATAAATTGGGCAGCTCCCCCGATTTTTCGGTCGACCGCAGCCGTCATACTTGAAGGAAGGAGCTCGCTTATTGTCTGCTCCTTTACCTCATCCAGGATGGCATTCAGCTTGTCCTGAACAAAGGATTTTGCTTTTTCAGAAATGACAGCCTCCGCATTTGAAACATTCAACTGTTCCGCCAAAAATCGCTGAAGCGTAATATCACTCTCAAGAACCCCCCTTGCTTCGGTTTTTACAAGGGAAGTAATTTCATCTATAAAAGCTGGATCCGTGACTTTACTCTGAATCCCTTCAGCAGTTAACAGATGGTTCTTGACGGTTTCCCCCATCTTTATGGCCAACTCATGCCTCCGCTTGGGAATCAGCCCCGGGGTAAAGGGCACTTGATACTTTCCAATTTTCCAAGGTTTATAAGGACGGAACAGCATCCGGATGGCGATCAGATTGGTTAATCCGCCAATTAACGCCCCCATCACAACCAAAAACACTATTTTTATCCATGTATCCATTGTTAATCTCCTAGTTTAAACACTATTTTCGTGCTGCTTTCATAGTATACGATATGGGCATCGGCCTAATCAAACGGGAATGCCCTTTTAAAATGATAAACAAGGAGCGAAAGAAATGACGATTCTTCCTCTTTATCCCTACAAGACGGAAAAGGCTGTACTTTTCATCCCCGAATGGCTGCTTTTGGATACAGGTAAGCCGGTTACTCTGTCCTTCGGTTCAAGCACTGTGACATGCACCGCAATCGCACATGCCAGGGATGAGCTTCGTCTTTCTTCACCCCTTTGGACTGCCCTGCAGATTCCATTTGCTTCAAGGGTTCATATACATATTCACGGCTCATCGCTCGAAATCGGTCCTTTGGCTGGTATTTTCACATCCCATGTCGGTTTCTCATCTTCACGCCCTGCCGGGGAGCGTTCCTCCTTTTTTGCTAAGCTGCTTTCTGCTGCCAGGCCTGTCGGTTCCTACTATTTTCTGTTTGGCCCAAAGCAGATTGATTTAAAAAACAGTATCGTCTATGGTTACTTTCACGATGGAACACGTTGGACCACGCACAGCGTTCCGCTTCCTTCTGTAATCTACAACCAGATTCCAACGCGCAAAACCGAAAACAGTCCCTCAATTCAAAAAGCGCTTCACCTTTTTCAAAACGAGTGGAAAATTCCCGTGTTCAATCCTTCCTTTTTCAACAAACAGGAAATTTCCCAGATGATGTCCGGGGACAGTGAAACTGGGCACTATCTGCCCGAAACTTTCATCGATGCAGATGTCTATGAAATCGAGCGAATGTTGAACACTTATCCTGTTATTTTCTTCAAGCCCGCAGGCGGCAGTTTTGGCCGTGGCATTTCCACAGTCAGTAAGTTAAAAAACGGAAATTACATCTGCAGATTTCAGGATGGTCCCCGACTTCAATCCATGAATTTTGGTCGTTTATCCGATCTTCTTCATTCGCGAAAGCTTGTTTCTCAAAAAGAAAAGGTCCTTGTACAGCAAGGAATTGACTTGATCACCATCGGACAGTCGCCTGTCGATTTCAGAATACATTCCAATAAAAACCGTCATGGCCAGTGGGTGATCAGTGCAATTGCCGCAAAGGTCGCCGGATCCCAGGCGCTAACCACCCACCTGTCCTATGGAGGCGAAGCACGACGTCCAGAAAATGCACTGGAGCTGGCAGGAATGCCATCTCAATTGCTCATAAAACTGAAGCAGGCAGCTCTTAAAATCAGCAAACAAATTGATGCCAAAACAGACGGACTCATAGGAGAAATCGGATTTGACATGGGAATCGACAAGCAGGGGCGTATATGGCT
Source organism: Fictibacillus sp. S7 (assembly GCF_004127935.1). Lineage (NCBI taxonomy): Bacteria > Bacillati > Bacillota > Bacilli > Caryophanales > Fictibacillaceae > Fictibacillus > Fictibacillus sp. S7. The sequence goes on from NZ_QJKL01000001.1 coordinate 2,280,052, forward strand.
AATCGAAGCAAATTCAAGGCCGGGCAGAAGTCTTCTTTCTCATTCCTTGTTCCGAAAAGAAGACTATTTAACGCGGAGACTTTCTCTAGAGTATGGAATTCACCTTGCTGAACAAGCGTTTCTTTCCAAACCGTTGATTCATGCCCAATAAAACCTGTCCTTCTCCCTTCTTTTTGTTAGAACACTGTTTGCACTGGTATACTAGGGTGAGAACATGAAAAGGAGTTTTTGGCATGCTATCTAAACTTCAACAACATTACGGCAACCATTTTTCCTTACATACCGCCGACCATCCGGAACAGTATTACTGGTTTGCAGATCAGGCAGGTGTTACGTTCGGCATAGCCAAAACGGCAATTACTTCCAGTGAATTGGATTTGCTGCATTCGCTGTTTACAGAGGCAGAAACGGATACTCGTCTTTCGGAGCAGCAGATTTTTTGGAAGAACGTTATTTCTGGCGACCTTCAGGGCGAACACCCGCAGGTCCGTTTCCGGTTCATTCATTTTTTCTTAAAAAACGATCTCAGTGACCAAGATGCCTTTCTCGAAGCTGTCTCCGGCATTTTTCCCGATGAAGTGACTGTGCTTTTTATGTCCGGTCATCACGGAGTGCTGATCGAGCCCAAAACCAATGAAACGGAAGAGCTGCCGTATGATCAGGTTAAGTCGGTCCTCACAGCTGACTTTTATACCGATCTCGATTTGTTTATCGGCAGGTGGATGGATAGCTATGCAGAGGGAGCAGAACAGTTCAGAATTGAACGGGAAATGTTTTCCTCCATCCGGCCTTTTCTCCCTCCCCAGGAAGTATATTGCCGGGAGGACTTGATTCCCTACCTGCTTCTTCTTCATCTGGACAAGTCTGCCAGTCAATTCATTTCCAATCTCATACCGGATGAATTATTTAAAGACCGTGATCTGATTCACAGTATTAAAATTTTCCTCGAATGCAATATGAACCTGTCCATGGCAGCAAAAAAATTGTATATTCACCGAAACAGCCTGCAATACCGTGTAGACAAGTTCATCGAAAAAACAGGAATAGATGTGAAACAGTTTAAACAGGCGGTCGCTGTTTACCATGCGCTGATCAGCCGTGAAACAACGATATGTTAGATCGTTTTGTGCACAATGCACAAAAAATTGACTGAAAATTTCGGACATGCCTCCAATATACGAAAGCCCTTACATTCGCTACAATTAAGGCAATCAGCAAAGGTCGTTCTTTTGCAAAACCAAGGAGGAAATACAATGGCAGGAATTAAACTACAAAAAATCGTAAAACGCTACGACAATAAAGTAACGGCAGTACATGACTTTAACCTTGATATTAAGGACAAAGAATTTATTGTATTTGTTGGCCCATCCGGCTGTGGTAAATCCACAACCCTTCGTATGATTGCCGGCCTTGAAGATATTTCAGAAGGAGAACTTGTCATTGGAGACCGCGTGGTAAACGATGTCGCACCAAAAGACCGTGACATTGCCATGGTTTTCCAAAACTATGCCCTTTACCCGCATATGAATGTATATGACAACATGGCGTTCGGCCTAAAGCTCCGTAAATTCAGCAAAGAAGAAATTGAAAAACGCGTAAAAGAAGCGGCCCGAATCCTCGGCCTTGAACAATACCTTGATCGTAAACCTAAAGCACTTTCCGGCGGTCAGCGCCAAAGGGTGGCGCTTGGACGTGCAATTGTTCGTGATGCACAGGTTTTCTTGATGGATGAACCTTTATCCAACCTTGATGCCAAACTTCGTGTACAGATGCGCGCTGAGATCACCAAGCTTCACCAGCGCCTGCAAACAACAACCATCTATGTAACGCATGACCAGACTGAGGCCATGACGATGGCTACAAGAATCGTTGTTATGAAGGACGGACACATCCAACAGGTTGGTTCACCTAAGGAAGTATACGATACACCTGAAAACATGTTTGTCGGCGGATTTATCGGAAGCCCGGCCATGAACTTTATCAGCGGAAAAGTAGAAGACGGATATTTTGTAATCAACAATGATATCCGCGTGGCGATTCCAGGAGGAAAAATGAAAACCCTTCGTGACCATGGCTACCTTAATAAGGAAGTAACACTTGGCATTCGTCCGGAAGATCTTCATGATGAGCCAGTATTCATTGAGTCTTCTGCCAACACCAAAATTAACGCCCGCATCGACGTAGCGGAGCTTATGGGAGCGGAAACTTTCCTATACTCCACAATTGCCGGCCAGGACTTCATCGCCCGTGTGGACTCCCGTACGGATGTACGAAACGGCCAGAATATTGACCTTGCTCTTGATATGAACAAAGCTCATTTCTTTGACAACGACTCAGAACAACGCATCCACTAAGTTAAAAAACAGCAAGGACATCGGAATCTCCATCAGGAAGAAGGCTTGCCTTCTCCTTGATGGAGATTTTTTATTTTTTTTTGTCAAATCATGTGAAAAACAAGGTTGATTAGGGAATAATGTTTTATCATTGACAATTCCTTCATTTACTGATTAAATGACTAAGGAATTCTGATGAGTTTTATCGGATTTAACCTTAAAAAATCATCCATTTATGGATATATTATGGAGGTACACACACATGAAAAAACTATGGGCGATCCTCATGGTTTCCGTCATGCTTGCAGGAATTTTGTCCGCTTGCGGCAATAATGACGGCGACAACGGATCAAAGAAAAAAGAACTGACGATCGGAACGGAAGCTACATACCCTCCCTTCTCCTATCGTGACAAGAAAACAAACGAAGTAACCGGCTATGATGTGGAGGTAGCAAAAGAAGTTGCGAAGCGCCTTGATATGAAGCCGAAAATCGTACCGACAGAATGGAAGAACATGTTCACTTCACTTGGGAGCCGTTTTGATATGGTAGCCAACCAGGTAACGATTACACCTGAACGTGAGAAACAATATGCCTTCTCCACTCCTTACACCGTTTCTGGCGGGAAAGTTATTGTAAATAAAAGTAACAAAGACATTAAAAGCATAAAAGATCTTAAAGGCAAGGTGGTCGGAACCACTCAAGGAAGCAACTATGCCATGGAAGCTGAAAAGGCCGGCGCAAAGGTTAAATATTACAAAGGCATTGCACAAGTACTGTCCGATCTTGACGTTAACCGTGTGGATGCGGCTTTGAATGATGAACTGTTCATTTTAACAGAACTGAAAAACACAAAATATAATGTAAAAGCAGTGGGCAAACCATTCAATGAGAATAAAATGGCCTTTGCCTTCAAGAAAGATAATAAAGACTTAGCGAAAAAAGTGGATAAGGCTCTTGCTGACATGAAGAAGGACGGCACGCTTTCCAAGCTTTCCAAAAAGTACTTCGGAGCAGACGTAAGTGAGTAGTTCTCTCCAGTACATGGTGGACTCCCTCCCGTTTTTACTGGAGGGAGCCAAAATCACCGTTCTCCTTAGTCTGGGGTCCATTATCGGCTCATTAATTTTTGGGCTGGTCATCGCATTATGCAGAATGTCGAGCAACAGCGTCCTTTCCCGCATTGCAAGAATCTATATTTCCTTTTTCAGGGGAACTCCCCTTCTTATTCAATTATTGATTTGGTATAACGGATTTACGTTTGCGATCACTCCTGAAGGATGGCAGGCAGCACTTGTCGGATTAATCCTTCATTTCAGTGCTTATATTGCGGAGTCCTACCGCGGAGCGATTCAATCCATACCTAACGGCCAGTGGGAGGCATCCTATTCACTTGGCATGAACTACTATCAGACGTTCCGTGAGGTTATCCTGCCTCAGGCATGGCGCATTGCCATCCCGTCCATCTGGAACTCACTGATTGACGTTGCCAAGTCTTCATCACTAGCATCTGTCATTACTGTACCTGAACTTACTTCTATTGCCGATCAGCGCAGTGCATCCAGCTTGATTGTTCTGCCGATTCTTTTGGAAGCCGCACTTATATATTGGGGATTATCCACCCTGCTTGAATGGAGCCGTGAACGTCTCGAACGGCGACTTCGTATTATTAAATAAATCACCAGCTCAAAACGGGCTGGTGATTTTTTTATGTCCACTCAGATATAAAAACAACCATTTCCTGCCGGCATATTTTGCAATAATAAACATGTGGGCACTGGGACTCCTTAAAATCTGCCGGATATCCATTTTCGAGCTTCAGACCATCGGAATCCACATATGGACTGTAGTCATCAAAATAATCGCTCAGCTTTCCCTGGTCCTCGCCCGCATTGCCGCAGTCCGGGCAATGGAAAACGACCGTATGTAATTGATTGCAGACCGGACACATGCTCATAAACATTCCTCTTTCCAAATGCAGTTAATTAAAAAGGGGCGGATCGCTCCACCCCTTACAGCCATGATTATAGAGTTATCGAGCTGAACCGCTGATTTGTTGTTGAGCCATTGCTACAAGACGTTTAGTGATTTCTCCACCTACAGATCCGTTAGCGCGAGCAGTTGTATCAGCACCTAGTTGAACACCAAATTCAGAAGCGATTTCGTACTTCATTTGATCAAGAGCTTGTTGAGCACCAGCAACTAATAGTTGGTTTGAGCTGTTGTTGTTTGCCATTGATATCACCTCCTTAAATCTATTGTGCTTCAATAAAATAAGGATATACGCTGCCCCATTTTCCAAATTATGTGGAGTTTTCTTTGGTTTTCCTTTCCTTGCTGCATTCTCTAAAATCAATTGGCATATCTTCTTGTGAGGTACTGAAATTTCCCTCCTACTCTGTTAAAGTGGAGAGGAAAAATCAGCCTTACATAAATCAGCAATTGCATTTACATTTTTAAAAGTATAATTTTCCCATAAAAAAGAGGCGGGGTGAAACATTGAATGATCAATGGTTAGAAAAAGAAGGAAAAAAATGGGTAGCGGAAAATATTATCAGCGAAGAGCAATACCGTCTTATAGTGGCAAAATATAAGGATAATCATTCACAGCGGGGCATCGGTCTTATACCGATCTTCGCAAGTATTCTGATCGCCCTCGGAATCTTGTCCTTTATTGCAGCCAATTGGAGCGGCATTACTCCTCCTTTCAGGCTGATATTGCTGATCGCCGTTTTATGTACCAGTTATGGGCTGGGCCATATATTTCTTCAAAAAGGTAAGGAAGCTCTGGGACATTCGTGTATTGGCCTTGGAATAGCCTCTTTTGGAGCATCTCTGATCCTGCTGGGCCAAACGTACCACTTTGTTTCATATGACGCACGCACCTTTATTATCTGGTCCGTGCCTGCCTTGATCTATCTGTACTTCCTTAATGGAAGGCTGTTATTTTTTCTTACCTTTGCCATTTTAACCGGCGGGCAAATTTACGCCCAGACTGAGTTCTCCAGCTACAGCTATGTGCTCCTGATTTTGTTCGGACTTGGATTGGGCTGGTTCGCCCTGAACGAAAAGAACCGTCTGTATACCCGCTTTTTTGCCGCCGGGTTTATTTTGCATCTTGTTTTCCTGGCAGGAACCCTTGATGAAAACTGGCTATGGCTGATCGTTATTCTTCTCGGTGTTTACAGCCTGTCAGAATGGCTCGATCAAGGCCTTGGATCTTCCCTTAAGTTTTTTGCTTCTGCAGCGGCATTTGGGATAAATCTGGTGCTGTACTTTACATTAACGAATACACCATCGGATACCTTTGATTATCCCGAGCCGCTTTGGTTTTTACTTATTTTTATTCTCTTAGCTGCTTTCCTTATTTATTCGAGAATGAAAAAAGGTACCTTGCCAGCATTACTAAAAAGCGGCATTTTATTTATTCCCTGGTTTTATCTGTCCACCTTTACCGGAAATCTGGCGGTGGGAATCCTGTATTTAATCGTTGCTTTCGTTTTTCCCGGATTGCTGCTGTCCGAAGGGTACCGGACAGAACAGCGATATCAGATCAATTGGGGCATCATTTTGTTTTTGCTCGTCACCTTTATTGCTTACATTAATTTGGCGTGGTCGTTTATGCCGAAATCCCTATTCTTCCTGATTGGCGGAATCCTTCTGTTTGCTCTGTACTTCTTTTTGCAGAAAAAGAAAAAAGATGTGTTAGAGGAAAGGGGGACCCCACATGAAAAAAAATAAATGGTGGATTGGTTTAATCATTCTTCAGGTCCTCGTTCTGCTCGGAATAGCCGGAAGTTATTATGGAGTTGATTATTTTGGCAAGGAGATCCATCTGAAAACAAAGCCTGTAGACCCATCGGATGTATTTTCCGGGGACTATGTTTCCTTGAATTACGAAATCAGTGACGCTCCCGATTCCCTTTGGAAAGGAAAGCCTATTCAAGAGCCAACACCAGTATATGTGGTTCTTGCTCCGGAAAAAGGGAAGTACCACATTGAAAAATTAACAAATCATTCTCCTGATGTTTCAGGCAGCCAGGTCTACTTAAAAGCAAAGGCTACCCCCTCAATGGTTGGGATGCTTCATTTGGAATATGGTCTGGAACGTTTTTATGTCGAAGAAAATACAGGAAAGAAGTTTGAAGAACCGGGACAGGAATACTCCGTAGCAGTAAAAGTCGCGCCATGGGGCAAAGGTGTCATTCAGAAAATCCAGACTGAAAAGTAAGACCGCTACAGTCCGCATCATTTCCAGTCATTCTCCTATCCGAATGGTTTATTCTTGTGCAATAGGGGTACATTGTTAGAGAGGTGACCCAAATGAGTGAAATGAAAATCATTGATATTAAAAATACAATAAACGAGTGGGCAGGAAATCAGATTACCATTCGAAAAGAAGAAAATGAAGATTTGGATCAAATCAACATTCAGCTGGAAAAAGCCACCTTTGAACAGCGGGATTCTGTTGATGACTACATGGCAGACAATGTCATGTTCCTTCATGGCACGGCCTACAGTACCGAGGACGGCGAAAAAACAGAGCTTCCTTCTGTTCTGTACGAAGTGCCGCTGGATGGCATTGAGGAAATCAATACAGATCAAAGCATCATAACCTTTAAAACAAGCAGAGGGCAGTATGCCATCATGAAGTCGTAAAAGAACCCGCAGAGGGTTCTTTTTTTGCTTTTTCGTCATATAAGTTGTAAAATAGTTTAAAATATTCTAACAACAGGTATTGCTTTCAAAACGGATTTTCTTCACATTAAATAGGAGGGTATGCATGCATCCTGATTGGAAAAAGAAAATCGTGATCGGCGGTATGTCCACAGCCTTGGGAGGTTCATCCGTTTCAAATGCACATGATGAAACTTCCGTCCAGAAACATGAAGTACAGATCATGGGAGCAGAAAAAGCAGCATCTGAACAAAAAACAGCACAATAGATATAATAAAAGGGGGCCCTCAATGGCTCCCTTTTGTATTATACTGCTTTACTTGTCTGCTGCCCCTGCTGTATTTGGTACATCTGATAATAACGTCCGCCCGCTTCCATCAGAGACTGATGCGTTCCCCGCTCCATAATTCTGCCGCGGTCGAGGACCAAAATCTGATCTGCATTTTTGATTGTGGACAAGCGATGGGCAATAATAAAGGTCGTTCTACCTTGCTTGAGCACTTCAAGCGCACTTTGGATAATGGCTTCTGTTTCAGTATCAATGCTGGCTGTGGCTTCATCCAAAATTAAAATGGCCGGATTAAAGGCGAGTGCTCTGGCAAAAGACAGAAGCTGGCGCTGCCCGGCAGAAAGGGTGCTCCCCTTTTCGATAACCGGTTCATCCAGACCGCCGGGAAGGTTTTGTACAAACGGCATGGCTCCTACATCCGTGAGCGCTTTTTCTACCTTTTCCCTGGTGATGGAAGGATCATCAAGACTAATGTTGGAAGCAATCGTACCGCTGAACAAGAACGGGTCCTGCAGAACAATGCCCATATGCTCACGCACAACCTGCTTGGGCATCGTCATGATATCTTTGTTATCAATCATTATCTTTCCCTGCTTAATATCATAAAAACGGAACAGCAGGTTCATGATGGAACTTTTTCCAGATCCGGTATGGCCGACAAGCGCCACGGTTTCTCCTTGCTTTGCTTCAAAGGAAATATGGTTGAGCACATTTTCTCCCTCAATGTACGCGAAGCTTACATCATTGAAGGAAACATTCCCATCATAGCGCGGCGCCTTTTTCACTTCCACATCCATTCCTGGCTCGTCGAGCAGTACAAACACGCGCTCTGCCGACACGAGTGCCTGTTCAAGCTGTGCCAACTGATTCACCATCCCGGTAATGGGCTGGAACAAGCGGTTTAAATAATCGACAAAAGCATACAGAACACCAACGGAAATCAAGGCATCCGCCTTTAAAGAAGCCCCCCCGAAATACCAGATCAGAGCTACGAACGCCAGGTTCCTAAGAACACTTACAAGATTATGGGACGTCAGGCCGTTTAAGCTTAGCAGCTTGTTCTGGTAGGAATAATACGTTTTGTTCATGTCTTCAAATTCCTTAACCGTCTCTTTTTGCCGCTTGAACGCCTGGATGATCGGCATCCCTTGAATGGACTCATTGACCATACCATTTATATCACTCAGGGTGGAACGGATAATATGGTTATACTTAGAAGCGACTTTTCTGTACAGCTTGATCCATACAAGGAGAATAGGAACCAAAACCATGGTGATCAGGGCGAGACGGGCATCCAGGATAAAGAGAGCTGTGAAGATCCCCGCCATATAGATGGTTCCAGTAAAAAAGTTCGACAGTACATTTACAAATAATTCTTTAATCGCTTCCGTATCATTCGTTACCCGTGACACTGTTTTCCCAGCAGGCTGATTGTCAAAGTACGTAATCGGCACCCGCTGTATTTGCGAGAAAACATCCTGACGCAGTTTTTTGATCACAAGGTTGGACGAGCTTTGCAGCATATAATGCTGACCATATTGAAAGATACTCGCAAACAATAGCAGAACAAAATAAAAACCGGTCAGTTTGACGAGTCCTCCAATCTCAGGTTTGTAGAAGTTGAAAAGATCCTTGTTTTTTATGAGTACTGCCGGGTATTCTCTTGTAACACCTTTATTTGAAACGGTAATTTTATGGTTGTTGTATTTCTTCTCCCCTTTAATATTGGCAGGCTGTGGAATGAAATAATAACTTCTTCCGATCTGGGTGATCCTGACTTGCCTTCCCTTGCGTTCACCCGGCAGCAGCCGGTCTTCCCTTTTATATTGCTTGCCTAGAAAAGCTACCGTGTTTTTTGAACCCGACCTGGTTTCAAACCATGGCTTTTCTATGCCCAAAATGTGTACATCTATCATCCGTTTTGCTATAAAAGGACCGGTAAGCTCTGCGGAAACCGCGAGAGCCAGCAGAAGAAGCCCAATTATAAAGCTTTTTTTATAAATCAAGGCGTATTGAAATAATCGTTTTCCAGGCTTCACGTTTTTACACCGCCCTTTCATCGAGACGTTCTTCGACCTTTTGCCGTTCATACTGTTCACTGTACCAGCCGCCTTGCTCCAGAAGCTCGGTATGTGTTCCTTCTTCGGCTATCTTCCCATCATTCATCACGATGATCCAGTCTGCGTGTTCCACCGCTGATAACCGATGGGTTGTAATCAACGTTGTTTTCCCTGCTCTCTCTCTTCTTATGTTTGTGATGATGGCTGCTTCCGTTTTTGCATCGACTGCTGAAAGGGCATCATCCAGCAGCAGGATCTCGGGGTCGATGAGTAGGGCCCTGGCAATGGAAACCCGTTGTTTTTGGCCACCTGACAAAGCGACGCCCTTTTCCCCCACCAGGGTATTGAGTCCTTGCGGCAAATACTTCACATCCTGATCAAAAGCTGCCATTTTAAGAGCATGCTGAAGCTCCTTCTCCGTCCCCTGGCTATTCCCAAACAGCACATTCTCTCGTATTGTTTTTGAAAAAAGGGTAGCTTCCTGCGGAACGTAGCCGATCCATCCCTGAATATCCTCTATGGCAAGCTGGGCCAGATCGATTTCCGAGATACTAATGGTTCCCTCTCCTAGCGGATACTCACGAAGAAGCTGCTTGAACAGCGTTGTTTTTCCACTTCCTGTTCGTCCGACAATGCCAAGCGTCTGGCCTGTTTTAACACTTACATGAATTTCTTTTAAATTATCTCTTTCTGATGACGGATATCGAAACGATACATTGTGGAATTGAATGGTTCCTGGCTGATCCAGCTTTATCGGGTGGGGATGGCTATTTACATCCGGTTCATAGGCAAGTGTTTCGTTCACCCGGTCCAAAGAGGCATTTCCACGTTGCATGACATTGATCAATTCGCCAACAGCAAACATCGGCCATATCAGCATTCCAAGGTAAACGTTAAAGGAGACAAGCTGTCCAAGAGTGATGGTGTTGTGAAAAACAAGGTATGCGCCATATCCTAATCCAATCAAATAGCTGATCCCAACCAGCACTTTAATGGTTGGCTCAAACAACGCATCCACCTTGGCAACAGCGATATTTTTTCCATAGACATCATCCGTGAGAGTTTGGAAGCGGGCCATATCTTCCTGCTCTTTTACGTAAGCACGGATTACCCTCACTCCCGAAATACTCTCCAACACCTGATCATTCATGTCTCCAAACGCATCCTGTGCCAGCAGAAACCGTTCATGAACCTTCTTTCCGTACCGATTCATGGCAATGGCCATGAGAGGCAGGGGAATTACTGCCGCGAGTGTCAGTTCCCAGCTGATAAATAACCCCATGGTAAGCAAAATGACCAGCATAAATGCACTCGAGTCCACAAGGGTGAGAATTCCGAACCCTGCGGTAACTGAAATGGCCTTCAAATCGTTGGTTGCCCGGGCCATGAGATCTCCTGTTTTATTTTTTTCATAAAACGATGGAGTCATTTTTAAAAGATGTCTCATAAATTTGGAGCGGAGGATCCGTTCCACAACAAATGCCCCGCCAAACAACTGATACATCATGAAATACGTTAAAATATAGGTAATGGTCAATAAACCGGTATACACTAAAATCGTTTGGATCAGTGTTTCTTTTGTCAAGTTGCCCAGGTTAATGGCATCAATCGCATTTCCGACGATCTTTGGGGGGATGACCTCTAGAATGCCAACCACGATTAATAAAACAACCGCTATCGAATAGCGTTTCCAGTGCTCTTTAAAAAACCATCCTAATTTGCTTAAAACAGAAAACATCGTTTCACTCCTCTCATCCTGAATCCTCTGATACAAAAGCTACCCTGAGCCCAAATGAAGCTGCCACTTTAATCTCACTACTGTTACTAATCCCATCTTTGCATCTCTCCTTTATATGAACGGTGAATAGAACCCCAAATGCAAAAAAGCATACCGCCTCAGGGAGGCGATATGCTAAAAATAGAGACACGTCACGTCACAAAGGAAAAAGCGCGGCCGTGTGTCTATAGATTATGCGTTATTACGGAATGGCCGGTCACCATATGAAATTGAAAAAGAGCCGTTGGTTAAATGCAGTAAATCAATCATAGTCTTTTTCATGACACAACCATCCTTTCAATAAATTGTAATTCCATTTGACCTCAGTAATAGTAACACTATTTCAATTAAAGTGTCAATATAAAATAGTGTATATTTTCTAACAATTCACAAAAAATAAAAAGCCCGCTAGAGGCGGACTTCCTATACTTAAAAATTTAATTGGCGATTTAAGTTGGCCATCTCAATGGCAGAAGCAGCCGCTTCCCAGCCCTTGTTACCAGCCTTCGTTCCTGCACGTTCGATGGCCTGCTCGATGGAATCAGTGGTCAAAACACCAAAAATGACCGGGATTCCTGACTGAAGTGAAGCTGCCGATACACCTTTTGCCGCTTCGTTGCAAACATAATCAAAGTGGGGAGTAGATCCGCGAATAACTGTTCCAAGCGTGATCACTGCGTCGTACTTTCCGGAATCGGCCATTTTTTTGGCGATCAAAGGAATTTCAAAAGCACCAGGAACCCACGCGACGTCCACATTCTCTTCTTCCACACCATGACGTTTCAGTGCGTCCTGTGCGCCCCCAAGCAGCTTGTTTGTAATAAATTCATTGAACCGGCCTACGACGACTCCTACTTTTAGTCCTGTTCCGATTAAGTTTCCTTCAAAAATGTTTCCCATTGTTGTGCATCCTCCTCTGTTAGAACTGCAGCAAGTGCCCCAGTTTCATCTTCTTTGTTTTTAAGTATTTTTCATTGTCTTTATTTGCCGGCATCTGAATGGGCACTCGCTCAACCACTTCAAGATCGTAACCTTTAAGACCGGTAATTTTGCGAGGATTGTTGGTTAAAAGACGCATTTTCTTTATGCCGAGTTCCTTCAGGATCTGTGCGCCGATGCCATAGTTTCGAAGGTCTGGTGCAAAGCCTAGCTTTTCATTGGCTTCTACCGTGTCCAAGCCTTCTTCCTGAAGCTTGTAGGCGCGCATCTTATTCAACAGGCCGATTCCACGTCCTTCCTGCCTCATATAGAGCAATACACCTGAACCAGCCTCTTCGATTTGCTGAAGCGCCGCATGAAGCTGCGGACCGCAATCACAGCGATGAGAGCCGAACACATCGCCGGTCAGGCATTCTGAATGCACTCTTACAAGCACCGGCTGGTCTGGATCGATCCTTCCTTTAATCAATGCCACATGCTCTTTATCGTCAATAAGGTTGGAAAAGCCAATGGCAGTAAAATCTCCGAAATCCGTCGGCAATTTAATTTCGACTTCTTTTGTAACCATTTTTTCTTTCCGGTTCCTGTATTGAATAAGGTCTTTAATGGTAATGAATTTCAGATCATGCTCGAGTGCCAATTTTTGCAGCTCCGGCACCCTTGCCATGGTTCCATCTGCATTCATAATTTCACAAATCATTCCTGCCGGTTTTGCGCCTGCTAACAGAGCCAGATCAACGGCCGCTTCCGTATGTCCTGCCCTCCTCAGCACGCCTCCTTTTTTGGCGATCAAAGGAAAGACATGGCCGGGACGCTTGAAGTCAGGTCCCTTCGCACCTTCTTCCACCATTTTTTGAATGGTAATGGCCCGTTCAGCGGCCGAGATGCCTGTTGTTGTGCTTTCATGGTCAATGCTGATCGTAAAGGCAGTCCCATGGGGATCGGTGTTATTGGTGACCATCGGTGTCAGCTCCAGCTTAGCTGCAAGATTTTCGTCAATCGGAGCGCAAATCAGTCCTCTTCCATGAGTTGCCATAAAGTTAACCGTTGAAGGTGTTACTTTTTCAGCAATGGCGACAAAGTCTCCTTCATTTTCTCTGTCTTCATCATCCACCACAATGACAGGTTTGCCGTTAATCAAATCCTCAATCGCTTCTTCTATACTGTGAAACATCAATCATCCCTCCTCGCTTTAAAACCCATGCTCTGCTAAGTATTCCAGTGTTATGGCTGATTTTTGTTTTTCTTCTTTTTTGCCTGTGATAAATTTTTCAACATACTTTCCAAGCATGTCGCATTCCACATTGACCGAATCCCCCTTGGCTTTATCACCTAATACAGTATGGGAAACGGTATGAGGGATCAATGAGACCGTAAACGTATCATCCGTCAAACCAAAAATGGTCAGACTTGTTCCATCCACCGCCACTGATCCTTTCAGCAACAGGTAGTTCAACAGTCTTTTTGGCACTTTTATATCATAATAGATAGCATTCTTCTCGGGACGTTTTTGAACAATTTCGCCGGTACCATCGATATGGCCGCTGACAAAATGTCCTCCAAACCGCCCTCCGGATGACATGGCCCGTTCCAGATTTACTTTGGAGCCAAAGGATAGAAGTTTCAGCCCTGTGCTGCGATAGGTTTCGGGCATAATATCAACGGTAAAACTTTTCTCGGAAAAGGTGGTCACCGTTAAACAAACGCCATTGACGGAGATGCTGTCCCCAAGCTGGACATCTTTAAGAATTTTTGAAGCGGAAATGGTTAATACAATGGTTTCGTTGCCTTTTTTAATTCCTTCGATTGTACCTAATTCTTCAACAATTCCAGTAAACATCGATTCACCTCCTGCTGTGCTGTTCTTTTATTCAAGGAATGAAAAAACCCCCGAAAGTCATTAAGCTCCCAGGGGTTTCTATCTATTGCATTCTGAAAATACTCATCATATCAATAAACAGTATGTCGAAATAAGCCTTTGGTGTACTTCTAAAAAAGCAATCCAAAAAAGCATTTCGTCATTCCTTCTCCCATCCAGACTATACTGTCGGCTCTGGAATCTCACCAGATCCACCGTCCGCTAAAAAAGCGTCCGGGTCACGGACTAAGAGGATTACACCTCATCACCGCCGGTTGGGAATTTCACCCGACCCCGAAGGAAATATAATATTTAATTACTTGCATAATGTAAGTATACCTTTCTTTTTCGCTCGTTACAAATATCAAATCTCAAACTCGCCAATTCACTGCGTTTATTGCTTATCCAAGCCCTTGGATTCAATAAATTCCTTCATGTACGTTCGTTTGGGCTGGCTCATCACTCTGGCCATTTGTGTAGCCCAGCCTTCATCTCGAGCTCCACCCGTGCGGTCTCTGTAATACTCGGCGGACTGAAGTTCAAATTCTTTAAGGACCGGAAGAGCTTTTTCATCTTCAACATACTGGTTTTTGTGGAAAACTGCGGCCTGAGGCAACCGTGGCTTCAATCCTGGAGAAGCATCGGGATGGCCGACAGCCATACCGAACAAGGGTACCACATGATCAGGGCAGCGGAGAAGCTCTGAAACCTCCGGCAGATTATTGCGGATGCCGCCGATATAAACGATGCCCAATCCAAGTGATTCTGCTGCCACTGCCACATTCTGGGCCGCAAGCGCAACATCGATCATTCCAACCATAAAACCTTCTTTTGATTTAATCGTATCATCGACATTTTGTCCGGCAATTTGTGCCATCAATTGATGGCGGTGATAATCCAGGCAAAAAACAAAGAAATAGCCATTTTGGGATACATAGGTTTGATTGCCCGCCAGCTCAGCCAGCTTGTCCTTGATGCTCTGCTCTTCAATGCCAATAATCGAATAAACCTGCTGATAGCTTGAAGTAGATGCGGCCTGAGCGCATTGAATCAGTGTTTCCACGGTCTCCTGCTCAATCGGTTCGTCCTTAAACCGGCGGATCGACCGGTGAGAAAGAATATTCTTTATCGTTTCGTTCATTCTGCTCAAACCCTTTCCTTTTGGATACATCATTTATGTTACCTAATCTAGCATAAGATTAATCAAAACGAAAAGCAGAGCGGCTTAAGCGACCTCTGGCGGCATCATTCGTAAGATACATAAAAGAAATGCCCAGCATGCCTTTTGATTATAGGTTTAATATTGCAGAAGGTGCTGGATAAATTTTTTGACGGCATATGTTCTGTATTTTTGCTTTTTCTTAATAATCCCAGGTGCTTGAGGATATCTACATCCTGAATAGTAACCATTTGGATCTTAGGATCATTCGCTTTGTTAAACATGGAAACGGGCATTAGCTATTAAAACATGATTATATATTCATTTTACCCATGTCAGAGACAAAAAAAAGCTGCGTTAAGCAGCTAAACTTTCAACTGCAACGCAGCTTGAGGGATCAGATTAAACGGGGAGACTTTCCAGATACGCACGAACATCCTCTGGTGTTTTCGCGTTTGCACTGTGCAAATGAGCCAGCTTTTCTCCGCCTTTGAACAATAACAGGCTTGGAATTCCCATCACTTCATACTTTTCTGCCAGCTCAGGAAATTTGTCCCGATCAACCTCATACCATGCTTTATCCTTATGTTCTTCAAGAATTTCAGGAAGAAATACTTCCAGGCGCCTGCAGTCAGGGCACCATCCTGCTGTAAAAATCATGATCGTTTCCTTATCTGCGGCAATAATCTCATTGAATTCTTCTAACGTTTGAACTTCTTTCATTAAAATAACCTCCCTTTCTACTCTTACTTCTATTATATAACATGCCATGTTCACCACACGAAATATAATGCACTTTCCAAATGATGATATTAACATTTTTCCATGATTACTGGTATGATACTAGTAAACACAGTGAAACGAAAGGACGACAACATATGAAGATCGACATTCTGAAAACACATGGATCCTATAACGATTTTATTTTAATTGATGAATATAGCCATGATTATGGATTAAATGATGAACAGCGGACTTCTCTGACCAGAACGCTTTGTGACCGCGACCACTCTATCGGTGCAGACGGCATTCTTTTTATCCAAAAAAGCGATAATGCGGATGCCCGAATGCGGATTTTTAACTCAGATGGCACGGAACCGGAAATGTGCGGAAACGGCCTGCGCATTGCAGGAAGATACATTACGGAACTTCTTGGAAGAGATCATGCTGTGGTTGAAACGCAAAAAGCCAACTTGAATGTTCAAAAGACGGACAGCATTTATGAAGATATCCAAACCTTTGAAGTACTGATCGGGCCAGTTTCCTTTGATGTTTCCACTCTGCCCGTTATCCATAGCGAAAACACGCTCCAGAACACCGTTATACCAAAACTTTCACCCGACTTAACGTTTACAGCTGTCAGTATGCCCAATCCCCATATTATTACGCTGGTAAATGAAATACGTGAAAACCAGGTAGCGGAAATCGGAAAAAAAGCCAATGAGATTAAGGATGTGTTCCCAAAAGGCGTAAACGTGAGCTTTGTAAAAGACCTTGGCGATTCAACGATCTTTGTCCAGACCTATGAACGCGGAGTAGGGATCACCAATTCCTGCGGAACAGCCATGTCCGCCTCAAGCCTCATTACCTGCCTGCTTGGCATTAATCATCCGGAAAAGGAAATCACCGTATTGAACAACGGCGGAATGGTTCGCTGCAAAGTCAATTATCTCAAACAAGGAGGCTATTCCGTTCTTCTCAAGGGAAATGCAACGTATGTTTTCTCAGGAACACTTGATTTTGACTTCAGCAAACCCGAAAACTCGGAATTCCATTTGGAAGAAGAATTTCCGCACGAAGAAGAAAGCTACCGGAAGCTTGAAGCCTACGCGAAAAATGTCCAATAGAATGACAGGGTCCTGTTTGTGGATCCTGTCTTTTTTAGCACACAAACTATTTAGTAAGCTAACGGACCGACACAGGAAAAAGATCATTTTTTGCCCGAAAATATTTCATAAACTCATTGACGAAAAATTGCATAAAAATTACAATTAAATAAACTAGTCAGTCAGTTTTACAAAAAAGGAGGATCCTATGAAACCATCATTTTATGCCGAGAACCGAAAAAAGCTTGCCGCACAGCTTCCAAATGAGAGCACTGCTGTTTTGTTTGCCGGTGAAGCTCCTTATAAATCAGCAGATGAGCGCTATCCGTTCACCCCGAACCGAAATTTTTATTACAACACAGGCATTGACGGGCCGAACGTCATTCTTGTGATTAAGAAGACAGCCGGAACTGTTGAAGAGACACTTTTTATTGAAAAGCCGGATCCGGTAATGGAAAAGTGGGTTGGCGTTACCATTTCACAAGAAGAAGCGAAAGCAGTCTCGGGAATCGGGCAGGTCCAATACCTTGAAAACTTCGAATCTTCGATGGGCCGGACCTTGTTTACCGAGCAGGTACAAACTGTATTTCTAGATTTGGAGCAACGGGAGTTCAAAGGATGGCAGTCCAAAGCCTCCCTCTTTGCCAAGCATCTTCAGGAGCATTACCCGCAAGTTGCGATTCGAAATGCATATCCCATTATTACTGAATTGCGGGTATTCAAAACAGCCGAGGAAATTGAAAAGATCAAAGAAGCGATTCAAATTACTAAAGACGGCATCTACAATGTGATGAAGCACGCAGGGTCCGGCATGCTGGAAAATGAGCTGGAGGCGCACTTTAACTTTGTCCTCAAAACGGCCGGAGTGAAGGACTTTGCTTTTCACACCATCCTGGCAAGCGGAAAAAATGCGACTGTACTGCACTACGAAAACAATGATTCGCACATTGAAAAGGACAGCTTGATTTTGCTTGACCTTGGTGCACAAAAAGACTACTATAACGCCGATATCAGCTTCACTTTCCCGGCTGATGGAAAATTCACTGAGCGGCAAAAACAATTCTACAACATCGTGCTGAAAGCTTTAAGAGAAACCACCTCTCTTATTAAACCCGGACTGAAATTCGCCGAATTAAACGAACGTACAAAAGCCATCCTTGCCGAAGAATGCATGAAGATCGGATTAATAAAAGAAGCATCTGAAATCTCCAATTACTACTATCACGGCGTAAGCCATTTCCTTGGGCTTGATACCCATGATGTTGGGTCCTACAAGAACCGGGTGCTTGAGCCGGGGATGGTGCTCACCATTGAACCCGGACTTTATATCGCAGAAGAAGCGATTGGTATACGAATTGAAGATGACATCCTGGTCACAGAAGACGGATATGAGAACCTGTCCGCGGATATCATCCGCACCACGGACGAGATTGAAGCGTTCATGTCTGATCGATAAGGAAATGGAGTCACAGACAACATGGTCTGTGACTCCTTTTTTTATCCGTCAATCTATCTACTGATTACCACCAAAAACGTCTAAATCCTCTGAAACCCCAGAATGGAAAACCGAACAGACCGAAACCTGGCAAAAACGGGCCTGCGAAAAACGGAAAGCCAAATCCCAAACCAAAGCCTGGGAAGAAACGTTCTGCCGCTTCATCCCTGTTCTGCATAGGCATGACCAGATAGATGTTATCATTATCGTGGCTATGGATTCTGCCCTGATAGATCTTTCCATCTGACATTTCAATTTCACAGTTGGCCCCTGCGTACTGCTTGCACATCTTCATCCAATTTTCTTTGTGGCCATGATGATGATGATGGTGATGATGCATCGCTTTGTTGTCTTTCGGCATGTGATAGCCTGGGTGAATATTGCTGTAGTTTTCGTACAAAGTAGATCCTCCTTGTGTGGTATATAGCCAGATTATTCACGTAAGACAAGGGTGGTTACCAAAATGGTTGTTTGACCCATCCGTAAGGTTTCTGCTCTCAATCATCCCGGTCAACGTATTTTCCATGCGCGGGAACAGCTAAATCATAGAACCGGTCAGCCAGTCTCTTCAAGCTCGTCCCAAGAAGCTGGCCGGCCATCGGAAGACCATGGCCTGTCACGGCAAGATCGGGATTTAAATCATTCAATTTCCTAACTGATTCATACGCCGCTTCCCAGTCTGTTGTTAAATATTTGGGCGGTCCGCTGATTTCCTGTTTTTGAGTCATCACCTTGTACAGAGATTCCTGCTGAACGGTAACAAACGCATCCCCGGCAATCAGCGAGGCATCACTTTCCCTGAAGAAGGAGACATGCCCCGGTGTATGGCCTGGCGTATGGATCCATCGCCAGCCGTTCATAAAGGGAACCGTTCCGTCTTCAGGCAAAGGTGACACATCATTTTCAAGATGAAGCGGTTCCGTCGGAAACATGGGCGACATGCCTGAAACAAGTCCTCCACCTACAGACGAATCAGGCTCTGGATAATCTTTCTTCCCCGTTAAATAAGGCAATTCAAGGTTGTGGGCGTAGACCGGCACCTTCCATCTCTCCACTAATTCCCTTAAAGCCCCGGTATGGTCAAAATGTCCATGTGTAAGGATTATGGCTCTAGGCCGTGTTCCCTCTCCAAATCGTTTTTCGGCTTCTTTTGAAATTTTATCCGCTGTTTTTGGCATGCCGGCATCAATCAATACCTATTCATCCTGGGTTCCTGCAAATATAACGTTAACAATCTGTACGGGAAAATAGTACAGATCAGGCATAACCGCCTCCAGGCCAATACCGCTTGCGATTGATGTTACCGGAATAAAAGATTCTTTCATGCTCAGCCTCCTTGTCGTCGTTACGATAAAAGCTCATCCCTCCAACCACAGATCCAATACCACCAAGGCATCGGCACATTTCATGTCTTGCCTAAACCAATAAAGCCAAGCCATCATATTCTAAGTTTGAGGAGGTGTAAACTATGGGATTTTTTGGTGGTGGCGGAATTTTCGCCTTGATCGTCGTGTTGTTTATTCTTTTGGTTATCGTCGGTTGCGCTTGCTGGGGCGGCGGCGGGTTCGGTGGTTATGGTGCCGGATTTGGCGCAGGCGGTATCGGTTACGGCGGGATCTATTAATCCAAGTTTTACCGTTAATGAGAAAAAGCACGGGGAAACTTGTCCTGTGCCCGAAAATTGCAGGTTTAAAAAAGATGTTTCTCTCGTGAGAGAAACATCTTTTTTTGTTTGGTTAAAATACCTTCTTTCGATCCCGCTCTTCTTTTAAGATTTCCACCGCTTCGCGGAATCGCTGGGAATGCACAATTTCCCTTTC
The DNA here is from genome assembly GCF_004127935.1 of Fictibacillus sp. S7. Lineage (NCBI taxonomy): Bacteria > Bacillati > Bacillota > Bacilli > Caryophanales > Fictibacillaceae > Fictibacillus > Fictibacillus sp. S7. The sequence continues at coordinate 2,300,284 of NZ_QJKL01000001.1, forward strand.
CCTCAAGAAGCGAAGGGAGTCGTTCAAGTCCACATCATCAGACATATCAATGATCCATTGATAGGTGGCCCTTGCTTTTTCTTCGGCGGCAATATCTTCATAAAGGTCCGCAATGGGATCTCCTTTTGCCTGGATATATGTCGCGGTGAACGGCACTTCAGCAGCATTGGAGTAGAACAGGGCTTCTCCGTGATTCACATAATGATCACCTAATCCTGCCTGCTTCAGCTGTTCAGGCGTTGCATCTTTTGTTAGTTTATAAACCATGGCCGCGATCATTTCGAGGTGGGCAAATTCTTCGGTGCCTATGTCATTCAGCAGGCCAACCACTTTCTCGGGGATGGTGTACCTCTGGTTCAAATAACGAAGCGCTGCTGCCAGCTCCCCGTCTGCTCCTCCGTATTGTTCCACCAAAAACTTGGCGAGCTGAGGATTGCAGGTGCTTACTTTTACCGGATACTGCAGTTTCTTTTCATAAACCCACATTACGGATCTCCCCCTTCAGTTTTAAACCTGCCATGGCCACGGCCCTTTGCTCCATGTCCAATGGTCATCCATTCCGTCCGCCCGTATGGACCCAAACTTCTTCTCAAAAGGCTTCAGCAGCCTTTGCTTTTCTTCTGAAAGCTCTGTCAGCTGTTTAAACGCATCCTGGTCCTCAGGGTGGGTGTCCAAATATAAGTTGAGCTCGGTGATTGCAAAATCAACGGCCTGTATCTCTTCAAGCATCGAATAGTATTCCTTAGGCAACGTCTTCGGCATCACTCTTCACCCCTTCAGTTTTTGATTTTTTTCATACGGATCATACAAGGCGGGCCATAAGGTGCCTTTTTGCAAAGCTTCTTTTGGTGTAAACTGCGGGAGTTTTTCCGGCTGGAATCCCATGTAAAGATGGGGAGGAGTTGAATAATGCTTCTCGCCGGGATCCGGACAAGGGTCATCAGGGCTGTGGTAGGGGTGATAGGATTTGGTGTAAACCTGGTTTTTAGCCAAAAATAAAACCTCCTATAAAAATAGTTGGTTACTGCTTTACCTTTTGATAACTGCATGGTTCAGTTATGTATCCCACACTTGGAAATCCTTTAAACTACTTATTTATAATTAATATAAAAAGGCTCCCTTGATAGGGAGCTTCTTCAATACAATTCTTATTCTTCGCGCTGTCCCTGAAAAAAGATCATCACGAATTTCAGCAGTTCCAATAACGAAATGAGGGCGGCAGCCACGTAGGTCAGGGCAGCTGCATTCAACACCTTATTTACACCGCGTTCCTCATCATTGCGTATAAATCCTTCAGCCAGCAAATAGTGTTTTGCCCGTGAACTCGCATTAAACTCTACCGGAAGGGTAACGAGCTGAAAAAGAACCGCAAATGAAAACAATACAATACCCACTCCAACTAATTGGAATTGCTGAAGCAAGAGCCCACCCATCAATAAAAATGGCGCAATACCTGAAGTAAGGTTAACAAGCGGAAACATGCGATGGCGGAAAACAAGGGCTCCATAGGATTTCTTGTGCTGAACCGCATGCCCCACTTCATGGGCAGCCACCGAAACGGAGGCAATCGAATCGCCGTAATACACCGGTTCGGATAAACGTACCACTTTTGAAACGGGATCATAATGATCGCTCAGCATTCCCGGCACAGGTTCTACCGGTATATGTGACAGCCCATTTTGATCAAGTATGGACCGTGCCACCTCTGCCCCGGTTCTTCCGGAATAGGCACTAACTTCCGACCACTTTTTGAAATTTCCTTTTACCTTGAATTGGGCCCATAATGAAATGGCAAACGCAATAATAATCAGAAAATCCATCGGATGAAAAAACATTTTTTTATTACTCCTCCTCCATATTGACAAAAAGCTTATTCCGTCACGGTAAGCAGTTTTCCTTTCAATTCCTTTTCCACACATCGTCTGCTAAAGTCGGACCAGTGTCATTTTTTAGTATTGAGACAATTTCTTTGATCATAATCTGCCTTTCTGCTGCTGCATTTACCGTTATATACGAAAAAAGGACGGGAAGGTTTCAACTTTTACACAAAAAAAGAACGGCCGGAGCCCCTCTTTTCAGTAACGTTTTATTCGGTATGCTGCTGTAAGCATCGCAAAAGAAATGACAATACTGGCAAGAACCAAAATCCAGGCTTCCTTCATGTCGCCTGAATCAATGGCAAGATAGATTGCGGTCGGAATGGTCTGCGTGCGCCCGGGGATGTTACCTGCAAACATTAAGGTTGCTCCAAATTCTCCAAGCGCTCTCGCAAAGCTTAATATGGCTCCTGAAACAATGGACGTGTAGGAAAGAGGAATTGTAATAAAGAAAAAAACATTCCATTTCCCTGCTCCATCCACACGGGCGGCATTCTCAATATCATGATCAACGGCTTCAAACCCGGTCTTTGCCGATTGGTACATGAGCGGGAAGGCAACGACACTCGAGGCAAGCACTGCGGCCCACCAGGTAAAAATAACAGGCTGCTGAAACAATAATTCTATAAATTGGCCAACCGGACTTCGTTTTCCAAAGACAATAATGAGAAGGAACCCGATGACGGTTGGAGGAAGAACGAGAGGAAGCATTAACAGTGTTTCAATAATGAGTTTCCCTTTAAACGACTTGCCTGCCATTGCCTTCCCCAGCAGTACGCCTGACAGTATAACAATGATCCATGCGGAAGCCGCAACGGTAATGGACAAATAGATTGGCGGCCAAATGTTTGCTAGCATAGGTTCTCCTTAGATTTAAGCATCAAACCACTTATGTACTAGATTTCAAAGAATATATTCAACCTCCATTATAACGAAAAAGCCCACAGGCAACAAAAAGACAGCATCGGCTTAGCCAATGCTGTCTTTTTTAATAGAAGGGACTTTCATACAAGGAAGACTTGATCACCGGCTTAAACGGAAGCCTGTATTTTTCAAGCACCGACTGGACCACTTCCTTCAGCCACTCCGGACTGGTGGGAGACACATACACTTCGTCAATTAACGTGTGTAAATTGCAATCGACATAGGCCCCGTCCTTATGATTGAATCTCCGATGATTTGGATCATCGAAGGCAAGCAGCCGGATTTCATTTTCATGGCTGAAAGACCTCCGTTTATAGAATAACGTTTCATAGGGGTTCAGACTGGCCATTTCCGAATTAAAATTAATGTATTGAACCTGCCCGACATATGTCCGAAAGCGTTTGTCATTGATGCTGGTAAACAGCTTATCAAGTGTGGAACAGATGGCAATTCCTTCATCCGATTTCAAATACAGGTTCCACATCCCCGCTGATTCCTCTTCGTTCAAATGCCAGCAATTGACCCCGACATAATCATGCATCTGCTTGATATATTCATGGAGTTGTCTTCTTTTCTCGGCTTTTGAGAGATTTTCATCCACCGGCACGGTAAGGTAAGACAGCGGATCATTGAGGATATTATTTACGTCCAGGGCAGAATAACTGCCTTCATGATTGTCCACAAAAAGGGACGGTTTCGGAAAGAACAACGATTTTTGATAAAGCATACCGACAAACTTGGCGAAATCCATATACTTCCATATCTTTGAGCTGCCGGACAATCTTTGGCTCTTCTTTATGTTGTAGGTCGTATTTTGATCAAACTGAGACTGGAATTTAACCAAAGCTTTTTCCGCCCAGTATTCACTCATACGGCAGTCCTTCCTTCATATGTTTTCTGCACATGTCTATGATTATGCTTGGTGGTTGCCTTTTATAACAGGTTACCTTTCCTGTTTATCCTTCCCACCGGTCAGAATAAATCAAGGAATCCAGTTCTTTTCTGTTTTCCCATTTCGCCGTTTCGAGAATGGGTTTCTGCGGATAATCTTCCGTATATCCCAGGGAAAGGAGCGCCACTGGCTCAATGTGGGGTGGAATATGTAAAATATCACGGATATCTGCCTTCTTGTAAAAGCTGACCCAGCCCATGGCCAATCCTTCTGCACAGGATGCCAGCCACATATTCTGGATAGCACAAGCCGTGGACATCCTATCGGTTTCAGGAATTGAATTTCTGCCCAGAACATGAGAGCCGCCCCGCGTAGGATCACAAGTTACACAAATCGTTAAAGGTGCTTCTTTTATTCCTTCTATTTTCAGATTCATAAACATGGATGACCGCGAATCGTCTTCGTAATGTATGGCGAGGGCTCTTCTTTCCTTGTCGGCGGCCCATGCCAAACGATTCTTTACTTCTTCGGAGGTGACCAGAATAAAATTCCATGGCTGCATGAAACCAACAGACGGAGCTTGATGGGCTGCTTGTAATATAGAATAAACGGCTTCATCCGGAACAGGGTCCGGCAAAAAACTCCGGACATCCCTTCGAGCAGCAATGACTTTATAGACAGCTTCTTTTTCATCATTTGTAAACAAGGCGTGTTTCTCCTTCCTGGCTCTTGGCGGATATTTGAGCGGTCTCAAATGTCGCCATTTCGTTGATCATAAGTGAGGAAGACAAAAGAATGGGAAAGGCAACCGCCGCACCGCTCCCTTCACCCAGCCTCATGCCTAAATCCAGAATCGGTTCCTTTTCAAGCAGCTTTATCAACATCGTATGGCCGGGTTCAACCGAGCGATGACCCATGATCATATAATCAGCAGAACGGCTGCAGATCATCTTTGCGATTAAGGCAGCCGTACTCGCGATAAAGCCATCCACCAAAATGGGAATTCTGCTTGAGGATGCTGCCAGCATGGCTCCAGCCATTCCGGCAATCTCCAGCCCTCCCACTTTGGATAAAATATCAACCGGATCATCCGCATTCGGTTTCCTCAGCTCCAGCGCCTTTTGAATGACCTCTTTTTTGACCTGCAGCTTCTCTTTTTTTATGCCGGTTCCTGTCCCAACCAGTGTTCCGACTTTTTCACCGCTCACCACCGCGACTACGGCACTGCTCGCCGTCGTATTGCCAATCCCCATTTCACCTGGAATAAGACACTTTACTCCACTTTTTATCATTTCGTTTGCCGTCTGATACCCCGCATCCACAGCCTGCTCGGCGTCCTCCCGGGTCATTGCATCTTCCACAAGGAAATTGGCCGTGCCATAACGTACTTTTCGGGAAATCAGGGTCTGGCTGTCAATATCAGCGGCTATTCCAATGTCCACGATGTTCAACTTGGCACCGATTTGTTTGCTGAACACGTTGATTGCAGCTCCGCCATTCAAAAAGTTACGCACCATCTGGCTCGTTACTTCCTGGGGATAGGCTGACACTCCTTCTGAAACGATGCCATGGTCAGCAGCAAAAATCAGAACACCCGGCGGAAATACAATTGGAAAACGTTCTTTCGTCATAGAGGCAAGACTCACCGCCAAAGCTTCCAACCTTCCAAGACTGCCAACCGGTTTTGTTAATGAATGAATGTAGGTCTGTGCAGCACTTCCCATCTTTTCATCGATTGCCGGAATACGGGCATTTTTCCAATGGTTTTTCATCCTTTTCTCTCCCTTCCAATTTAACAAAAAACCTTGACTGCAGGCGCCAAGGTTTTGATCTAACGTACACTATCCCTTTCTTCCCACCGAAGACACAGAAATCAAGATTTATAAGCAGGTCTCCTGGCTTACCGGTTTAACTGGTTTTACAGTAGCGTGGGCTGCTCCAGAATTACACTGGATTCCCTATTATCTCTCAACCTTTTTGGTCTTGAGCACTCATAAATTTTATGTAATTGTTTTTTTATCATAACAATTCTTTAAAGAATTTGATATAGGAAAAACCAGAACCGGTCATACGGTCCTGGTTTTTATATCATCCCAGCATTCTCACACTTTGTGCAATAACGAATGTTACGAAAATGGCGATCATGGTTGGAATGAGAAAAGCCAAAAATGCCCATTTTATGCTTTTTGTTTCTTTATAAATGTTGACCAGAGTCGTTCCGCATGGAAAATGAAGCAATGAAAACAGCATCGTATTCAATGCTGTGAGCCACGTCCACCCCTGGTCTACGAAAATTTGTTTCAAATCTCCCAGGTTATCAACCTCTGTCAGTGCCCCTGTAGAAAGATATCCCATAATCAAAATGGGAAGGACAATTTCATTTGCTGGCAGCCCGATCAGGAATGCCATCAGAATATAGCCGTCGAGCCCCAGCATCTGTCCAAAAGGATCCAGGAAATTGACGATATGCATAAGAACGCTTGTGTCGCCAGCCGTAACATTAGCCAGCACCCAAGTCAGTATACCTGCTGGCGCAGCGACCTTAACAGCCCTTAGAAGTACCGCCCATGAACGCTCAAGTGATGAACGGATGACCGTTTCCCAAAATTTTGGCCTTCTATATGCAGGAAGCTCGAGTGTGTAGTGGGTAGGCACCCCTTTGAGAACCGTCTTTGATAATACCCAGGAGACCAAAAAGGTAACAAGAATCCCAAACAACACAATGCCAACAATGACCGACGTTGTAACAAGGGACTTGGCTCCACCTGTATATCCTGCCGCCATAAAGAGGGAAGCCAGCACAATCAGTGTTCCCCAACGGCCGTTGCATGGTACAAAATTGTTGGTTAGGATGGCAAGCATCCTCTCTCTCGGTGATTCAATAATCCGCGAAGACATCATTGCTGCAGCATTGCAGCCAAACCCCATCGCCATCGTCAGGGACTGCTTGCCGTGTGCGCCCACTTTTTTGAAGATGCGGTCCATATTGAACGCTACTCTCGGTAAATATCCATAGTTTTCAAGCAAAGCGAACGTTGGAAAAAAGATTGCCATCGGCGGCAGCATCACACTTACGACCCAGGTGGTGCCGCGATAAAGACCCAAAACGAGAACACCATATAGCCAATCCGGAGCACTCATCCACTGGAAAAAGGCTGTAATGTAGTTTTCGAGCCATCCGAAAAACCGGGCAATCATGTCAGATGGAACGTTGGCGCCGGCGATTGTAAGATAAAAAACAATGCCTAGCATGACCATCATGATTGGAAAGCCCCAAATGGGAGAGGTGAAAACAGCATCCAGTTTCTCCGTTCGCCGATCACGTTTGGTGTTTGAATGATGAACACCCGCCTCGCAAAGCCGCTTGCTTTCCTGATAAAGGCTGCCCACAATTTTATCACGAAGATCTGGTGATGTAAGCTGCTGTGCCTTTTCATAGAGAGCATTCAAATCTCCTCTAGAACCTGAACTTGCCAGTTCTGTATTCATGACGATCCCTCCTTTACCTTCAGCCTTGATTTCAACTCATCCAGCAGAGATTCATCCCCATCCAACAAGCGCAAAGCCACCCAGCGGGAAGAGATGCGATCTTCCACCAGATCAGCCACAAGGGGCTCCAATGAAGCGATCTTTGTTTCAATGTCTTCGTCGTATGTCATCCGCGCGGGTTCGCATACAAGTTTGCCCTCTGCCAGGCGCTCGATGGTGTCGAGCAACATGGGAAATCCCGCTTTGTTCCGGGCTGAAATTTTTATGACAGGAACACCAAGACGGCGGGTCAGTAATCGTTCATTGATCGAGATGCCTCTCTTTTCTGCCTCATCCATCAAATTAATGCAAATAATTACATTTTGAGTCATTTCCAGTATTTGCAGAGCAAGGTTCAGGTTCCGTTCCAGAGAGGTTGCATCCACCACGACAAGTGTCACATCCGGTTTTTCAAATACAATATAATTTCTTGCCACTTCCTCATCCCGGGAGTTCGAGAAGATGGAATACGTTCCAGGCAAATCAATCAGCCGGTAGTCTTTCCCCTTATGGCTTAATGTTCCTTCAGCAAGTGAAACGGTTTTTCCAGCCCAGTTCCCCGTATGCTGTTTTAATCCGGTCAATGCATTGAACAATGTACTTTTTCCCGTGTTTGGGTTTCCGGCCAGTGCGATCCGGTACGTTTCAGTCACGATTCATCAACTCCCCTTGAATCTTCGAACTTTCTTCCCTTCTCAGGGCAATGGTTGTCTGGCTGACACGAAAAGCAATGGGATCGCCCAGCGGGCTCTTTCGTACAACCTCCACTACTGCTCCTGGTACAAATCCAAGATCCAGCAGCCGTCTTCTCATCACACCTTCGATATCCATGGAGGTGATTTGTATGAAGTCGCCGTTCTTCCCTTCAAAAAGAGTGATATAGTTAGTCTCATCCACTTCTTTTTCCTCCACCCTTATTTTTTTCCTTAGCGCAACATTTGCTTATATGATATGTATATCCAATGGTTTTGTCAATGTTTCTTGAAAAATAAAAAAAAGCCCTCTGATATACAGGGGCTTATTGCCGCAGTTATTTTTGTTATTTTGAAGAAAGAAACGTCTTCATCTCTTTCCAATGCGAGAGTCGTTCCCCTTGAAAATGCCGGTTGTACGACTGGTCCCTGACCACGACTCTTAAAGAGCCTGATGATAAGGTATCGAGCACGCCTGGTTTATCGTCAAAATAAAAATCTAAGCCAAGCTCTTCAATGATTTTTACTTTTTCATGATCCTTCATTCCGCAATAAAATTTATCGCCATCAACAGGAAATCCCTGCTTCTTCATCCAATTCATCGTCCGTTCACCGTGTTCTCCCGGACGAGCCGTGATGTAATAAATTTCATGACCCTGTTCTTTCAACTCCTGCAAGGTTTCCACCGCATCAGGGTATGGTGGGCAATCAGAGAAATAGATTTCTTCGCGTAAAGTGTTCCACATCTCTTTTCCTTCGGCATTCGTCAGACCGAACGGTTCATGGATTTCAACCGTTTTCAATGCTTCGAAAATATCCATCGCCAGGTTTTTGTTTAATTTTTTATTATAGATCGTAAAGGCATAGCCTCTCAAATTAATCAACGTATCGTCAATATCAAACCCGAATTTCATCATTGTGCTCCTTCTGTTACTTGTAAACAGGGTATCCTGTAATCTTAAAATCATCCCCGACTTGTTCCACTGTCATCTCGCGAAGATCCACCGCTCCACTCATCCGCTCAGCACCCTGACCTTCAAGAAACGTGGGCGACAGGCTGCCGCCCAGGAGTTTGGGAGCCATATAAACCACGAATTTGTCGATGAGCTGCTGCTCAAGGAAAGAAGCATTGACGGCTCCGCCTCCTTCAATCATCACAGATGAGATTTGCTGTTCTCCAAGAAGATGTAAGACCTCTTCTGGATTCACCCGACCATCCCGGCTTTTAGTTGTAAAGATGGAGACACCATGACTTTCCAGCACTTGGCGTTTCTCCTCTCGTGCCCGTTCTGTCGTAAAGATCCAGGTTTCTGCTTTTTTGTCCTGCACGACTTTGGAGGAGACGGGAATTCGCAGGGTGGAATCCAGTATAACCCGGACAGGGTTGCGGCCGTTCGGAATACGCGCGGTCAGCTCCGGATCATCCTTGATCACAGTGTTAACACCCGCAAGGATGGCCATGTTTTCATTCCGGATCTGGTGAACATTCTTTCTGGCTGCCTCTCCGGTAATCCATTTGCTGTCGTGTGTTGCGGTGGCGATTTTCCCATCAAGCGTTGCAGCTGATTTCACCGTGACAAAAGGGAGCTTTTGCACAATAAATTTATTGAACACTTCATTCATTTGTTGCGATTCCTTCTCCATGATACCGGTGATGACTTCGATACCAGCTTCCTTTAAAATAGCAACTCCTCTTCCGGATACGAGCGGATTTGGATCCAGACTTGCGATGACCACCTTGCTTAATCCAGCTTTCACAATGGCTTGTGCACAGGGGCCCGTTCTTCCATAATGGGAACAAGGCTCAAGGGTCACATAAATGGTTCCCCCTTCTGCTTTCTCTCCAGCCATTCTAAGCGCATGGATTTCAGCATGAGGCTCTCCAGGCTTTAAATGGGAGCCGATTCCCACAATTCGGTTCTCGTTGACAATAACAGAACCGACCATGGGGTTTGGATCGGTTTGGCCTTTCATGGCCCTGGCGTTTTCAAGCGCTAATTTCATATAAAAGGTATGATCAGTCATTCGGGCAGCTTTCCTCCTCTTTTAAGTGGCCAGAACGGGAAACCTTGGTCTTCAGGTAGTTGGCGTTATACTCTGACTCATCTCCCCATAACGGTGTCCGTCCTAAAAGCAGCATGCCGGATTTTTTTAACGCATCCAGCTTTTTTGGATTGTTCGTGATCAAGGTCACCGGTTTGGTTCGAAGTGTTTTTAATACCGAGATGGCATCCTCTATTTTTCCGGGAATCATCCACAAATCCAAGGTTCAGATTTGCTTCTACTGTATCATAACCACTTTCCTGAAGCACATAAGCCATGGCTTTTGAAAACAGGCCAATTCCGCGTCCTTCATGATTGGCCAAGTAAAAAAGCGCGCCTGTTCCATGATTTTTGATCATCTGCATTGACTTTTTCAGCTGAAAACCGCAGTCACAGCGCTTGCTGCCAAAGATATCCCCGGTATGGCAAATGGAATGCATGCGGATGAGCGCATCTTCGTTGTTTTTGAAGTCGCCATAAACCAGCACGCTTGATTGCTGATATTCAGAAAGGTTTGTGGAAGATAATTTTTCAATGATTTCTTCAATATTCTCTGTAACCTGCTCCCGCTCCAGCCAGCAATACCACTGAAAAACAACGGTCTCTCCAGACAGATTAACCGGAAGGCGAATAGGGCCGACAAGGTAAATGCCCCCGTTTTCGGATGTTTTAATCAATTGAATTTTATTTTTCAACAATGAAATAACATCAGATTTAAGAAGTGATTGTTCCATCTTGATGAATCCCCTTTTGTTTATTGTTACGCGTTTAAAATTAGTCTGCGTGCTTATTTGAACATTATCCTTGATTATACACCAACAGCAAACAAAAAGTAAGTATATAGCAAAAGGAAAGCCGCTTGTTAAGCGGCTTTCCTTCTAATGCATAAAAATATCCAGCCATATTTTGACCGCCGTTCCGGCAATCAAGATGGCCAAAGTGGACTGGAGCACTTTTGTACTGATCTTTTTTCCGACTTTTACTCCGAGAGGAGCTGCAATCAGACTGACGATCAGCATAAGAACGGCAGGATGGTACAGAATTTGTCCTGTTGCTGCTTTCCCAATCAAGGAACCGATGGACGAAAGAAAGGTGATTCCCAGTGAGGTCGCGATGGTCACCCTTGTTGGCAGCTTCAGCACGACCAGCATGATCGGTACGAGAATAAATGCTCCCCCTGCCCCTACAATTCCAGCAAATACTCCAACGGTCAGTGCGAGGATTCCTGCTAATTTTTTATTAAATACCAGTTCGGACCTGGTATCATCCACTGCTTCTTTTTTTGGAAAAAGCATAATAACAGCAGCAATAACCGCCAGCAGACCATAAATAATATTAATAACTTTTTCAGTTAAAAGATGAGAGCCAAAACCTCCAATGAAACTGCCTGTTAAGGAGCTTAATCCCATGATCATTAGAAGCTTCGTATCAATAAAGCCGCCTTTCCTGTATGCCACAAGTCCTGCAAGCGTGGAAAAGAATACTTGTACCGCCACAATTCCTGAAACATAATGAGCACCAAAACCTGCATACCCGAGTAATGGAGGAACATACAGAAGAATGGGGTAATTAATAATCGCTCCGCCTATACCAAGCATGCCTGATATAAAAGAGCCAATAAAGCCAATCACAAATATGGTTAAAAGATAACCTGCATCCATTGCCATCATTTCACCCCGTGTTCCCTGCGATTATTTCTTTTGGATAAAGAATACAAATACTCCGTTGTCTTCGTTCATTTCCAGCAGCGTATGACGATGGGCATCGGACAGGCCAAGCCCTTCGCATCGAGTAACTGATCAGATTTCATTTTTGTTACCTCCTTTTTAGTCCTGAATGGCGCATCGGTTCGGACCGATTTCCATCTCCTGCTGTGTCTCTTGGTCAGGGTTTAATTTTCCCATGTTGGTCATGCGGATTTCCTGATAGGCATTCGGTTGCGGAGGAAGATTTTCAGTAACCGCCTTTCTGAATTCAGCCTCATCGAGATGAAGACCTTCATTCTTTTCAAACAGATCTCCTAGTACAGCTTTAACCTCACCCTGGTCCCCAAGCTCTGAAACTTTGGAGTAGTGAGCGGGAGGAACAATAAGGTCACCTGAAAGCCTTTTATAGTTATCATACAGTGTGTTTCTTAAGTCTCCAAGCCAATCTTCTGCTTTTCCGGCCAAATCTGGACGGCCAATGGATTCTACAAACAGAATATCACCGGTTTTTTTCCATAGAAAAAGCATCACGTTTGAGAACGTGATGCTTTCAGAATGGGATTAGAGGTATTTTCTATGCATGCTTTTTCCGTCATAAGTAAAAAGCACAGGCTTTTCTTCAATTTTGGTTTCCATGTGCACAGGCCGTCCCCATAGCTGATTGATGTAAGGAAGGACCTTTTCAAGGTATTTCACATCCAGTTCAATATCCTCGTACGAGTGCTTGATGTAAAGTTCCCCATTCTTCAAATAGTCGCCGTCATTTACCGTCAAATACGGAAATCCTCCGTTCACTCTCATGCCCACAAGCTGATCGCGTACAGCTTCCCATTCTTTGTCCACAATTTTATAGTCCCGCCCCTGCTTTTGGAACAAATACATATCCTCACGCTGGCACAGTTCCTTTGTTAAATAGTTCCGGATAAACGACATATCGGATTCCAGTTCCCGCACTTCAAACATTTTCTCACGGCCCGATCCAGGCTTTACCCCCTGTCTAAGCAATTCTTCATCGGGGTTGTTATACCGTTCTTCAATATCTTTAAAAATCTGAAGTCCCATGTAATACGGATTGATGGAGGTTCTGGACGGCTGGACCACCCCGGCATTCAGTTTGGCAAACTCGATGGTTTCATGAGAGGTCAGATCCATTTCCTGCAGAATTTTGGCGTGCCAATACGAGGCCCAGCCTTCATTCATGATTTTCGTTTCCAGCTGGGGCCAGAAATAAAGCATTTCTTCCCTCATCATGGAAAGAATGTCCCGCTGCCAGTCTTCCAGCTCGCGGCTATATTCTTCAATAAACAGCAGAATATCTTTTTCCGGCTGCGGAGGAAAATGCTTCTTTTTCACTGGAGATGGCTGATTCCGTTTGCTTCTTGATTCGTCTATGCTCCATAAATCATCATAGGGAGTTTCTTTTTTTACCGGCTCATCTTGTTCTTCATCTTCCAAATTATAGCTCAGCCGGTTGCGCACAATCGAAGGATCGATATGTTCCTGAATGGCGAGCACCGCGTCGAGAAAGACTTCAACTTCTTTTTTTCCGTGAATGATTTCATACTGGGAAATCCTTTCCGCAGTGGCGGTCATGCTGTCCACCATATCCCGCCGCGTATTGGAAAAACGGACATTGTTTTTGAAAAAGTCGCAGTGAGCCAGCACGTGGGCGATAATCAGCTTATTCTGGATTAAGGAGTTGGTATCCAATAAAAAGGCATAGCAGGGATCCGAGTTGATCACCAGTTCATAGATTTTACTTAAACCCAGATCATATTGCAGCTTCATTTTGTGAAATTGCTTTCCGAAGCTCCAGTGAGAAAAACGAGTCGGCATTCCGTACGCGCCAAATGTATAAATAATATCCGCTGGGCAGATTTCATAACGCATCGGGTAAAAGTCGAGGCCAAATCCATCCGCGATTTCTGTAATCTCGGCGATTGCATTTCCGAGCTCTTTATTTTGCTCATCCCAAGACATGCTTGTTCCCTCCTCTATCATCTCTTACTTTCAATTTATGATGGTAAAAGCCATTTCATGAAGAAAGGGGAAAACTTCTATGGTCAAGTATTAGCTTGATACAATCTGTCCATAATAGTTGTACGTTTAGAAGGGGAGACACTTATGGCATTCATCTACAATCCTTTACTTATTTTTTTATTCGGTTATATCTTTTTACGGATTACAGGCAAAAAAGCCGTGTCGCAAATGCACAGCTTTGATATGCTTTATATTCTGATCATCGGGAATGTCATCAGCCAGCCCATGCAAAAGGACAATGTATGGCAAGCTCTGCTGTTTACGTTCATCGTCATGCTTTTATATAAACTGTTCATGTGGCTATCCCTCAATAACAAACTGCGATGGACTTTATTTGAGAGTCCTACCGTTCTCATCCGAAACGGAGACATCGACCGCACAGGATTAAGAAAGGTACGGCTTCCCATGGATGAACTCCTTGCCCAGCTCCGTGTGAAAGGCTTTACCGATACCCGGAATATCGCGCTTTGTGCCATGGAGGACAATGGACAGATCAGCGTCATACCTAAATCCAATTTCCGGCCGGTTCAGCCGGGTGATTTAAAAATAAAGGTAAAACGAGAATTTATCCCCATTCCGGTCATTATGGACGGCCAAATCATTGACCATAACCTCAAATACCTGAAACTGGATAGAGAATGGCTTTTAAAACGGGTAAAACAAAAAGGAGCCGAGGTACAGAATGTGCTGCTTGCCACGATTACGGAATCCGGAACGCTCCATATCGACACCAACAACCCGCATAATGAAGACAAAGGTCCATATTCCTATAAGCCCGGTGAGGATAATTAAAAGACAAAAAGCCAGGAATGATCACGAATATAGTAATGGCATTTAATAGAAACGAAATGTTTAGAAACCAACCAAGCAGGCAATATTAGTTTTGAGAGAAAAGGAGGAATGACAAATGACCTTTTTATGCAGCGTACTTAGTATATTTGGAATTGCTCTCCTGAACGAAATAAGGCATGCCAACCTAAAGAAAGCACCGGCAAAGCACCGTTTGCCGTCAAAAAAACCAATCCTTTAATGAAACCAGCCCACCCTCATGTCAGGGTGGGCTTTCGTATGATTTAAGTAAGCATCTCCAGCTTTTCTTTGACTCTTTCAAAAAACAGATTGTTCTCATCTACCGATACATGCAGCGTATCGACTCTTTTCGTGAAGCCGTATAGGAGCCTGGCCGTTTCCGGTGTTTTCAATTTCATTTCAAATGCTGGCTTTTCTTTTGAAAATTCCTGAGGAAGAGCGTCAAAAGTACGCCGCTGCTCTTCTTTAGAAAGGTGTTCCGGCCCCCTGAAGTGTTCAATGCTCTGAATATTTGAGAATTGTACCCTGAGGCCCTGGGCAAGTCCCGATTGTAAAATCAGCTCGTAGTCATCCAGGAGAATCGGACAAGTACGAATCACTTGAATATCAGCAACAAGATATAGAAGGGTATAGAGATTCAGAGCCAATAACAGGATGGCTGCTGTATGGCTCCAATGCATCAAAAGGTAATGAAATCCAACCGACTCAATGAGAAGAGCATGAATGAGCATCAGACGAAAGGCCACCGCTGACGTTTTTTTATGATAGGAAAAATGGTGTGCAGAGGATCTTCGCACTCTTTTCGTCCAAGAGAAGAATGCATAACGGAATAAAGCACATTCAGTGAGCAGGCATTCCATCTTCCTTGTGAGTTTAAATTGGCGGGATAATGCTTCTCTGAAATCGTGCTGGAAGTGGCATGTGCGCCCGCTGTCCTTCCTGAAGGCAATGGTCGTTTTGACCAATTTGGGAACAAGAAAAAACAATTCAGCAGCAATCCATATCCCTTCCATTCCAAGTATCAAACTAGTGAGCCACTGGGCATCTGGAGAATTTCTTGCGGGAACAATGATTTCTGCCAGCCAGTAACCAGCAAGTATAACGAGGGGAAGATACTTCAGCGCCGATTGGCGACGGAAAATAAACAGATAGGCTAAAAGAGGAATAACAATCAAAAAATCGAACAAAGTAGCCCATCCCATATACTGTGGCAATGGACCGAAGGCATTCACCCGGTAGACGGAAAAATTGCAAAGAATAATAAGGACAGTCAGCACACTAAACGAGATTCGTTTTTTATTGATGGAGAAATTCATCGGACCGCCTCCTTCAATTCCATTATATAACATAATTGGAAAGCGAAGAGCCGTTTCACAAAATTGTCTTATTTGGAATGCTTATGAAGACGGGGAAGATGATTTTTACATTGTTTGGCATAGCGCCATGCCCATATTAAAGCAAAGGTAATGGCCGCTGAAGGAAAGATCCAGCTGTATGATCGAAAATAAGAATGAATCTGGGCAATATGTTCGCCATATTGATTTCCAATGGCGAAGTAAAAAACTGCCCAGAGGAAACCGGCCGGATAAATAAGTAAAGCGAATCGGGCATAGGGCATTCGGTTGCTGCCAACAATAAAGGGCATCAAGATCCTTAATCCCGGAATAAAAAAGCTTAAAACAAGGATTTTCTCTCCCCAACGGTCAAGCAGGCCAGATCCTTTTTGAATCCCCTTTCTGATCCGGCGGAATCGATAAAGCCGTTGGACGATGGCTGTACCGCCATACCTTCCGAGCATAAAACTCAATGTTAATACAGAAATAACACCCAAATAGGTGGCAATGAATGAAAAAGCAGGATTCAGTTGAACTTTATCTGAAAGCATTCCGCTGACCATTACAATGAATTCATTGGGCACGGGTAGCCCGAGGATTCCAATCCATGAAAGCACAAACACACCAAGGTAACCATGATCATGAAAAAACTGAAAAAAGAAGCCGTAATCCATCGTCTCTGCCTTCCTTCCTGCAGGCTGTCGGCCATTTTCATGAAGCTCCGGCCTTTTTCTTTTATCTTCTGTACCCTTTTTGCCTGTTTGGGTCACCCGTTTGCCCGTATTTATTTGTAAATTTTTTTATTTAAGCTTCCTGTGGTCAGTCCTGATCAAACCATCCTTTTTTCCTAAACCAGAAATACATGCTCAGTCCGAGAACCAGCATACATCCCAGCACAAAAAAATAACCCTCACGCCACTTCAATTCTGGCATATACTGAAAATTCATTCCGTAAATACCTGCAATAAATGTTAACGGCATAAAGATCGTAGTGATGACCGTGAGGGTTTTCATAATGTTATTCATTTTATAGGAATTAAGTGATATATAATTATCACGGATATCCGAGGTCATTTCCCGGTTGGAATCGATCATCTCACTTAATTTTATGAGATGGTCATAAATATCATGAAAATACGCTTTTTTATTTTCATTGATAATCAACCGTTTAGATTCCAATGTCCGGTACATTAAATCCCGCATGGGAAAAATGGAACGCCTTACTTTCAACAGGTCACTCCGAACATCAAATGTTTGTTGAATGAGAGAGTGCTTGTTTCCTTTTTCATAATTGTTTTCAATGTCGAGCAGGTGATCTTCTATGTTCTGGACAATGGGAAAATACGTATCCACAATTTTGTCCATGATTTTATGTCCGACTTCTATCGGTCCAATTGAAGAAAAATTTTCAATCCCTGCAAAGTAGTTCCACGTAGAGTCCATTTCTGCCAGTTGGTCATAATGAAAAGAAACGATGAACTTCTCTCCGATAAAAAGATCAACTTCTTGGGCAGCAAGAGACTGGGTATGAAGGGCGTGCATAACAAAAAAACTGTAACCCTGGTAATACTCAAGTTTAGGCCGCTGAAGAAACTGCAGGCAGTCTTCAATTGCCAGTGGATGAAAATGGAAATATGAGCTGAGCAGCTTAATTTCCTCATCATCCGGATCGATAAAATCGACCCAATACCACTCGATCCGATCCTCCGCCAGCTCTTCAACAGACGGCTGAAGGATAAGCTCATGATCTTTTGTGACTGCCATTATTCTAAGCATCAATGCTTCCCCCGGTTTATTAAAAGTGAATTAGACTGGCTGAACTTTAAGCATCGGCGTCTCATTCAGCAAATTGAGCACCACTTCATAGGCACTTTTTTCCCGATGCTTTTCAAAATAGCTCATTTTGTTCAATAGTCCTTTCACTTCAGGTTCATTTTCAAGTACAGAGGCGATCTGATCCTCCAGAGGCATATCCTCGTTCAGCTTAATGATCAGTTTTTCTCTGATGAGCTTTTTTAAATTAATCTGTTCCTGTCCCGGCAACGCGGAATGGACAAAAATGGGCAATCGTTTCTTTAGTGCTTCGCTAATGGTGATTCCGCCGGGCTTTGTTATAATCGCGTCCACCTGTTCGTACAGATGGTTCATTTCAGACCTCGTGGAAATATATCCTCTCGGTTTAATATTCGGATGATCCCATGAAGTAAGTTCTTTATACAGCTTCTGGTTTTTACCGCAGAGGACCGTATAGCGGTAATTGGAACCTGGTTTAATCTGTTTTAAGAAGCCTTTGATCTTTCCAAGCCCAATGCTTCCTCCTGAGATTAAGATATGCTTCTTCAAGGCGGGTTTCCCGGAAAAATAAGCTCTGATGTCCTCATTCACCGGAATTCCAGTAATAATAATCTGCTTGCTGTGAATTTGGTGTCGGTTTATCAGCTCTTTTTTCATGGATATATCGCTGACCAAATGATAATCGATCCCTCTTTTTCCCCAAATATCATTGATAAAGAAATCCGTGTACACATTCACAACAGGAATGTCGATCAACCCCCGTTTTTTAAGCCGGCTGATGACGGCTGAGGGAAAACAATGCGTACATACAATGACATTCGGCTTTTCCTCCTTCAGCATGCGCAGCATTTTATGCTCAAACAGAATCAGTTGATGAGGAGGCATTAATCTTTTTTTTGCCGGGGAATACATCACATGATGATAGATCCAGTCATAAGTCCTTGGCATCATATGAATCCATTTTAAATACGTAGTTGATATGACTTTTTCCAGCGGCTTATTCCAGTAGCTGAGAAAGTCGATTTTTTTGCAAACCACCTGTTCATCACTGCTTTGCTCAATGGAAGACATTAATGCATCAGCAACCTGATGATGACCAGAAGGCATTTGAAATAAAGGTAAAAACAAGATTTTCTTCATGGCAAATCCTCCTTACAAACCTTTTAAGCCTTGTTTGTAAATTTCTTTCTGAATACAGTCAGCACGAATAACAGCAAAGCTGCTGCGGCAATCCACGGCAAGTAGGATAACTTGACTTGGTCTCCAAAGAAATAGCCGATGCTGATAAAAGCAGCCGTCCACATACCGCTCCCAAGAAACGAAAGCAGTACATAGCGCAAAAAAGAATACGTGCTGATTCCTGCAATGTATGGCGCCAGCTGACGGAGGCCGGGAAGGTAAAAA
This sequence comes from Fictibacillus sp. S7, assembly GCF_004127935.1. Classification (NCBI taxonomy): domain Bacteria; kingdom Bacillati; phylum Bacillota; class Bacilli; order Caryophanales; family Fictibacillaceae; genus Fictibacillus; species Fictibacillus sp. S7. The sequence goes on from NZ_QJKL01000001.1 coordinate 2,319,328, forward strand.
CCGAACAAAAGGGTCGTAATGGCGTGTTCACGAAACCTTTTCTCTACAGCTTTCCATCTATCCGGTGTTATTTTGATAAATTTCCCGTATCGCTCAATAAACGGCAGCCCCAGTTTGCGGCCGAGCCAATAAGAGGCAAACATACCCGCAATGGTACCCATAAATGCATAAAGAAAGCTCGTACCAAACTCCAAATGTCCTTTCGCAACCAGTACACCGACCAAAAACAAAAATGATTCTTCAGGAGCAGGGATGCCGGTAATCCCGCAAAATAAAACCAGTAAAATGATCCAATGACCGTAGTTTTGCAAATAGGAAATAACGGTATCTAAACTCATATTAACCTCGTTTGTTTGTATTCTTTAGTTCTTCCAAAGGCATTCCGATATATCCTTGTCTTTGGGCATATTCCAGAAAACCCCGCAGAGCTTCAAGCATAACAGAAGGTGCTTCATCATCCGCACCAGGGTTTTCACCGTTATCGTGAAGCAAATAAATACATCCGCTGTGCAGGCTTTTCTTTAACTTTGCGGCCAACTTGTCCTTTCCCTGACCGGCCTTCCAGTCTCCGGTGATCGAGGACCACATGATTACTTGATACTCTCTTGCGAGCAGAAGTGAAAACAAGTTAAACCTTCCCCATGGCGGGCGGTAAAAATAGGCTTTTTTTCCTGTCGCTTGTTGAATAACAGTGGCACATCTTCTGATTTCTTTTTTTAGTTTACCTGGTGTTAAAAGCCAGCTGTTCGAATGGGTTTGATGATGAATACCCACAGTGTGTCCTTCATTACTCATCCTTTTTAGGAGCTCTGGTTCCCTTTCGGCCCGTTCACCGACTATGAAAAATGCGGCCGGTACATTATACGACTTTAACAGGTCCAACAGTTGCGGCGTATACACCGGATGGGGGCCATCATCAAATGTAAGAAAAAATTCTTTTCTTTCCGTTGGCCCATTTTTAATAATGCGAACTGCAAATAGCCTGATGAAGATGGTAGGGATGATGCCATACAACAGAAAAAGAAGTACAACCGTACAAACGCAGTATAGAATTATCATTTCCCTTTTTGTACTCCTTCTAACTTATATTCAGCTTCCGCCAGCGAATAAAGGTTTTCCTCGCACTGTTTCAAGCACGCTTTGGCATGAAAGGATAATTCATAATTAAAGTAATCTCTTTTTAATATTTTTCTGAGCTGCCTTTTTAACCGCATAAGCTCCATTTCGCTTTCATCAATATTATAATAGGCAGAGCTGTTTGCTGCTTCCCTATCCATATCCTGCCCAAAGTGTCTGCAGCGCTCCAGCCAATCCTGGTACTCTTTTGATCTCTGCTCATTAAACATTTTAATGAGTTCCTCCTCGGAGTAATCGGAGAACTTCAGGATCTCCATCATAAAGGATTCACCGCCATGGTCCTTAATCAGGGTATGCAGTTTGGTCAGCTTATTCCCTATGTCCCCCACTTTCGGGACAAGACAAACAGACTGCTGTATATAAAGCACTCCAAGTGCTTTCAAATTTCTCCATATCCTCACTCTAAGTGTGGAAGGCTCCACAGGGACTTTATAAGAAAACAAATACCACTTCCTGCTTTCTTCCATTAAACTCCCACCTTATCATCCATATCATGTAGACATAATAACACAAATAACAATTGTTTCAAACGAGTATGTAACAATTGTTTCATTTGTGAGTGGTTTTTGTTATTTACAAAAGGCTGATTTTGTACCCGCCATAAAAAAGGCCCGGTAATTAACCGGTGCCTTAAAACACTTATGAAAGATAAAGAAAAAGCTCCCCTGAACCAGCGAATTGATTTCCACTAAATGGTTTATCGGTGAAAACCTCTAAAAGTGTATAAGATAAGGATTTCATTTTCTTCCTCCTCAAAAACCTTTCCTTTTGTCTTTTGGCCGCTATCAATATTAACCAAATCAGTAGAAAGGATTTCTAAAAAGGCCATTAAAAAAAGAAGAAGACCCCATATATACAGGTCTTCTTCAGGTTATTCCGACTATTGTCCGATAATGATTTTTTCTTTTGGATAATGAAAATGTTCAATGACGACACGTCCGCGAATGATGAATAAGAAGGAAAGAATTCCAATCCTTCCGATAAACATAAGCACCATCAGCACCACTTTGCCGCCTGTGCTTAAATGCGGGGTGATCCCCAGGCTTAAACCGGTTGTTCCAAACGCGGAACACACTTCAAATACAATCTTCTCGATTGGCATCGGATCGGTAACCGCCATTATTAAAGAAGCGATACTGCACAGCATAAATGCAACGATAAGCACGATAAAAGCCTTTTGAATATCTTCGGTAAGCACTTCACGCTTGAAAACTTTAATCGTATTGCGTCCTTTTGCATAAAACAATATGGCGAGAAAGGCAACGGCAATCGTTGTTGTCCGAACCCCGCCACCCACACTGCTCGGCGACGCACCGATAAACATCATGGCGCTTAGAAAAAGATTGGTGGGCACGGAAAAGTGGTTCATGTCCATAGTGGAAAGCCCGCCGCTCCGTGTGGTAACGGATTGAAAAAGTGAATAAAAAAAGGTTTCATGCCATGTTTTATCCGCCAGGAACCGGTGGGATTCAAAAGCATAAATTCCTACGGTTCCAAGCACAACAAGAATAAAAAACGTAAGGGTGGTTACTTTCGTGAACAGTGTAAACGTGTACCGCTCTTTGTATTTCCGTTCCGCAATAAAGTTTTTCACTTCAATGAGCACCGGAAACCCTATCGCCCCGGTAATAATCAAAATCATTGTCAATACCTGGATCAGGTAATCATGCCTGAATGGGATTAGTGATTGTCCTGTCAGGTCGAAACCTGCATTGGTTGTAGCCGTAACAGAAGCAAAGAACCCATGATAGGCAGCCTCCTGCCAGGTCGGATAATATTTAAGAAAAAGAAATGTAAATAGGACCATACCGATGAACTCAATAATGATAATAAGGCCAAGGATCTGCCTCATCAAATTAACAATACCAGCCAATGTGGACTGGTTCTGGTCCGTCATGATCAATTGACGCTCGCGCATGCCAATTTTCTTTCCGAGCAAAATCCATAAAGCCGTCCCGAGGGTCATCACCCCTACACCGCCAATTTGAACGATGATGGCCAAAGCAACAACACCACTGGTATTAAATGTCTCGTGAATCGTTACAACAGAAAGGCCTGTAACACTGACCGCACTGACTGCGGTAAACAGCGCATCAATAAAACTTAATGAAACACCGGGATTGTGAAATGCCGGCAGACTTAAAACTCCAGTTGCAACCACTACAGATATGAGGTAAAAAAGAACAATAATTTGAACAGACGTTAAAAATAACGCTTTTTTATCCCCTTTTCTTTTGACTCCGAGCAATCTTCTCACAACCCTGTCTATATCAACTATACTTTCTTAAACTATACCCAAAACAAGGATAAATCTACCCTATGCCGGGCAATAATTCAAGGGCTGTTTTCCACTCATCATTCAGTGGATGTTTTTCTTTTTAAATCTGCCGCCTTTTACATCATGAATGTTACCGACTGCTAAAAAGGCAGTAGGATCAATGTCATCAACGATATTTTTGAGCTTGGCTTCTTCCAGCCTGGTGATGACTGTAAAAATGACTTTTTTCTCGTCTCTGGAATAGGCACCTTCTCCGTTCAGGTAGGTGACCCCACGTCCGAGACGTGCAAGCAATGCTTCACCGATTCTCGTATGTTCATCACTGATAATCCATACCGATTTGGATTGATCAAATCCGTCCAGCGTAATATCAATCACCTTAAAAGCAATATAGTAGGCGATTAATGAATACATGGCACGGTCCCAGCCGAAAACAAAACCGGCACTGCCCAGAATGAAAATGTTAAAAAACATAACCACTTCACCGACTGAAAACGGGGTTTTCGTATTAAAGAGTATGGCCATCACTTCGGTTCCGTCAAGTGATCCTCCATACCGAATGACCATTCCGACTCCAACACCAAGGATAATTCCCCCAAATACAGCGGCCAATAATGGATCATCGGTGAGTACAGGAACGGGATGCAGAACGGCTGTCCCAATGGACATGATAGTGACTCCAAACAACGTGGAAAGGGCAAAGGTTTTACCTATCTGTTTATATCCAAAGAAAAAGAAAGGAATATTAAGAACGATAAGAAAAAGACCAAGTTTCCAATGGGTTAAATGGGAAAGAATAATGGATATGCCGACGATTCCGCCGTCAATGATCTGGTTGGGAACGAGGAAAATTTCAAGTCCTGTGGCTACCAATGCAGCCCCTAATGCGATAAAAACCACTCTCTTTAAAAGATTTGTCTTGGTAATTCGTTTATGAGCATCCTGCTGCTGTAAAGCTTCCAAAAGCACTCCCCCTCTTAATTATAAGTTTCTCTTATGGTTTATCTTAATTATAACAGTTTTTTACCACTATCTTAATCAATATGCCTGTATGCCAAATAAAAAAAGCCCCTGTACGGTACAGGAGCTTCTTCTTTATGATGCTTGTTTCACTTCATCAATATAGGATTGTGCTTTGGATTCATCAAACTGGCCTTCCCACTTGGACATGATAATTGCCGCCAGAGAATTACCAACCACGTTAACAGCTGTTCGTGCCATATCCAGAATACGGTCGATTCCTGCGATGAACGCCAATCCTTCAACCGGAATCCCGACTGAACCCAATGTGGCAAGGAGTACAACAAACGATACTCCAGGAACACCTGCAATCCCTTTAGATGTCACCATCAATACGAGAAGGAGGGTGATCTGGGAAGAAATCGGCATATCGATTCCGTACATCTGGGCGATAAACAGTGCGGCAAGTGCCTGATACAAGGTCGAGCCATCCAGGTTAAACGAATAGCCTGTCGGAATAACAAAGGATGCAATCGCCTTTGGACAGCCGAACTTCTCCATTTTTTCCATCAGTTTTGGGAGAACCGTTTCCGAACTTGAAGTGGAATAGGCAAGAATAAGTTCATCCTTTAAAATACGGAAAATATTAAAGATATTAACGCCTGCGATTTTTGCTACAAGACCAAGTACTACAAGCACAAAGAAGATCATGGTGGCGTATACGAGTACCACCAGTTTACTTAATGGAATCAAGGATGTTAAACCAAACTTGGAAACCGTCACACCAATAAGCGCAAACACGCCGAATGGAGCAAACTTCATAATTTGGTTGGTCACATAAAACATCGCTTCCGCTGTTCCCTGGAAGAATTTAAGAACGGGCTCACCTTTCTCTCCAATAGCCGCTACTCCAAGCCCGAAGATTACAGAGAAAAAGATAATCGCAAGCATGTCGCCGTTCATCAGGGATTGGAAGAGGTTTGAAGGGACAATATTTACAAAGGTTTCCGCAAATCCATGTTCTCCGGCTGTTTTTGCCGTGTCTACATAACTTCCGATGTCTGTTTTTTCCAGGCCAGAACGGTCTACTCCCGCACCTGGCTGAAAGATATTTGCAGCAAGCAAACCAACCGCAATTGCGATGGTCGTAATAATCTCAAAATAAAGAATTGTTTTGCCGCCGAGTTTACCCAGCTTTTTCATGTCGCCAACACCGGCTACACCGACAATCAAACTGGAAACCACGATAGGAATAACAATCATTTTAATCAGCCTGATAAAGATATCACCGATTGGCTGCAAAAATTTTGCAACATCATCGCTGCCGTAAAAAATCGCACCGACCGCAATACCCAGAATCAAACCGATAAGAATCTGCCAAGCTAGTCCAATTCTTCTCATGTTGTATCTCACCTCTTTGTTGTAATCGTTAACACATCATACTACCATTTTATATTCAAGGTAATTTACTTGTCAAAGTAAATAATTGCTAACTTGATTTTTTAAGTATAAAAGATAAAAAAAACACCCCTTAACGGGATGTTTAGTACTGATAAAAGACTTGTTAAATCGGGAAAATCGCTACAATCTCGCATATGCGGATGACGACACGGAACGTACAGTTGTTTTTTCGAACACGCAGTACGATGACATCGCGGCCTACTTCTACCAATCGGCCACGGAATGTCTGGTTTACGGTATCTACTTGTACACGTTCGTTAATCAGCGCACACGCTTCTCTTCTAAACGTATCTCCCCGGCGGCCGCCAAAGCATCCGCCATCAAAACCAAAACCCATGAATTACTCTCCTTTCATCATCGATTAAAAGCACAACCGATGTTACTAATAGTTAATGCAAATCCACGGGATTGGTGTGGACAATCATCATGGTCTTAAGCTGATATTTTAAAATTAAACGGTTGTTTAAATTAAAACGCACAGGGAAACCTGTAATAAGATAACTCAAAAGAAGGGATGACATTCATATGCGAAATGCTGAATCGTTCGAAGAGGTCCTGGAATTCTCCAATGCTCACCAATCAGCTCATGGGAAGATGTATCTGAGTCAGAGAGAAACCTCACCAGGCGGTATCCTGTTCAGTGATGAAGATTCAGGAAAACAGCCTCTGGAGCTCGAGATCAAACTTCTTCTGAAAGCAGAAAATGACTCCCTTTACTTCTCCAAACGGTATATGGAAGATGAAGAAGAGGAATTTGAAGAAAGAATGAATCAACTGGACACGTTAAAAAATCAATTCGATATAGAATCGGTAAGCTCAAGTGAAATCAGTGACCTTCTAAAAAAGGCATAAATATTATCGTCTTTAATGAAGTGGAATTGCTGCCTGCCTCCCATCATAAAGTAAAAATATAGGGTGGACAGGAGTGAGACTATGCTGGCAAAAATGACAGCCGTCTTCATCGGCAGTTTTCTGATGGGAATCGGAATCAACATGTTTATCCTGCCTTTTCATCTCCTTGACGGCGGGATGATTGGCATTGGTCTCCTACTTAAATACATCTGGGGATTTAAAGTGGGAATGACGATCATACTGCTCAGCATCCCCATTTATTTTTTGGCTTGGAAATTTGACCGCAGGTATTTCCTAAACAGCCTGCACGGCATGTTGATCTCCTCATTTGTCATCGATTTGCTTGTACCGCTCAATGGGCTTCTCCATTTGCCTGAGATGGAAAGCGCGGTGGTGGGAGGCTTGTTGATCGGTACAGGGATCGGAATCATGCTCCGATACGAAACAAGTACAGGAGGTACCGATCTCTTGGCTTTGTTTATCGCCAAGAGATCTCCCCTTAATGTCGGTATCATCATTTTCTTTATCGATGCCTCCGTTATTTTGGCGGGATTGTACTTTATCGGGGAAGGAATGTTCTTTTATTCCATGGTTACCATCCTTTCCGTTGCGTTTGCGACCAGCTCCCTGACATTGATCCGCTCGGTATCCATCTTTCTTAGCCCGAGATAGTGGATAAAACAGCAGCCTGCCATCACGCTGATGGCAGGCTGCTGTTTTTATATTTATTCTGGATCGGTGATCAAGGCTGGCTGCCTAAAGGATTCTTCTTCCTTTTTCGGGCTCTCCACCTTGTTCACCTCAATCCGTTTAATTTGGTGGCCATCAATTTCGACGATCTTGAAGGTTAATCCTTCGTAATTGATAACCTCACCTTCCACAATATCGGAATTTTGGGAAAGTACCCATCCGCCGATCGTGTCCAGATCTGAATCGTCAATTTCAAGACCGTATAAATCATTCACTTCAGAAATTAAAACCTTTCCGTCCAGTGCGGTGACCTTCGGTGTAATTTTTAAAATCATCGGTGTTTCATCTGTATCAAATTCATCACGGATTTCTCCTACGATTTCTTCCAAGATATCCTCAACCGTTAGAAGTCCCGCAGTTCCTCCGTATTCGTCCATCAGTACAGCCATATGAACCTGTTGCTTTTGAAGTTTTACCAATGTTTCCTGAATAGGCATGGTCTCAAGAACCGTCAGGATTGGACGCAGATAGCTTTCCAGCGTTTTTTCCTTGCCGGACATGAGGTCATAGAAAATTTCTTTAACGTTAACCATTCCAACCACATGGTCTTTATCTTCGTCTACAACAGGATAACGAGTATATTTCTCACTCGTAATAATCGCAAGGTTTTCCTCAATGGATTTATTTAGATACAAACACTCAATTTCCGTACGCGGCACCATGATTTCCTTCGCGATACGGTCATCGAATTCGAATACTTTATTCACGTAGCTGTATTCTGACTGATTAATTTCTCCGCTTTTATAGCTTTCCGATAAAATCAAACGCAATTCTTCTTCAGAGTGGGCCATATCATGTTCCGAAACAGCATGCAGACCAAACATTTTGGTAAACAGCCGGGCACTTCCGTTCAACACCCAGATAATCGGGTACAGAACCCTGTAGAACATGATCAGGGGACCCGAGAGCATTAAACTGATCTCTTCGGCTTTTTGAATCGCAAAGGTTTTAGGCGATAGTTCACCAAGAACGACATGAAGAAAAGTTATGACGGCAAAAGCGAGTACAACTGTAATTGTTTTTGTGAGTGCCGGTGATAAATCCAGCTGGCTGAACAAAGGATGCAGCAGGTGTTCAAGTGTTGATTCACCAAGCCACCCGAGCCCGAGGGCCGTAATAGTAATTCCAAGCTGGCAGGCCGAAAGATATCCATCAAGGTTCATCAGTACCTTTCGGACGGCAATGGCCTTTTTGTTTCCTTCCTCAACGAGCTGATCAATTCTCGTCCGGCGAATTTTCACAATCGCAAATTCAGCTGCCACAAAAAAGGCGGTTAATACAATCAATAATGCTACTAAGAATAGCTTAAATATGTCCAAATAGACTCTTTATTCTCCCGTCTAAAAGAGGAATAAAGATGTCACCTCCTAGAGTTTTTACTGGATAACCAATCGTTCCCTTAAACAAACGGCGTTTCTCCAATAATCAATAATAGGCTGTGAAGTAATGCAACACGCTCGGCAGGCATATGTTTAACTGCCAGTTTAAGTTGTTCTTTGTTCAGTTGCTGAAGCAGAGGTTTGAGCTCCTGAACATCTTTTTCAAGCGTATTGAGCTGCATATCAACTTTTTGTAGTGTTTCGGCATACTCTCCTGAATGTTCATTGAGTGATGCCATTTTTTCTTTAATCTTCTCTAAAGGAAGATGCTGATTTTTATAATAATTAATCCACTTAAGCTGCTCTAAAGCTTCTTCACTGTAAAATCGATAATTTGATTGGGAACGTTCAGCCTTTAACAGGCCAAGCTTCGTATAATAATCAATAGTTCTTTTTGAAACGCCTGCTAATGTTGCTAGTTCACTGATACGGTACTTCCCAAATCAATCACCCCAATGCATAGATAATAAACAATTTTACAGAATTTCAACTATACAGTCAAACGTTTCAGTTCCTCCAGCAACGGAGATTTACACAAAAAAATAGCTGACAATTAAAATCAGAATGACAAGGATCAGCGACAAAGACATGATAAAAACCATGGTTACCGGGGACTGAAAGGTCTGGGAATTAATTTGTTTCCGTTTGTTCAAATAATCAACCGTCGAAAAAATGATGGCCGCCACTCCAAGGAGAAAGAATATCATTCCTACTGCAGCAACCACCTTTCCCTCCAGCTGCAGCACCCTGAGCTGCAAGGAGAAATGAAAGTTCAAAAAGACAAAGCCTATGCCCGCCATAGCGATGGCTGTCCGTATCCAGGCCAGATAGGTCCTTTCGTTCGCGAGATGCTGCTGGATGTATTTTGAATCCACGGTCTGTTTACGCTCCCTTTCGATCATTTACACCTCCCGGATCCGCATTTCTTGAATCACCAAAAAAGCAGACCCGGAAGATCCGGGCTGCTTTGAGATGGATTACTGAGCAGCAGCGACAAGCTGGCTGACAAGGTCCATAACGTCATTCTTCAGACTTTGCAGCAGATTTTCACTGTCACTGTACGTATTGGATTGGACGGCAAAGTAAAATTTGATTTTTGGTTCAGTACCCGATGGACGTAGACAGAACCATGAGCCGTCTTCTAAAACATATTTTAAAACATTGGAGGCTGGGAGGTCAATCTGGGTCTTCTCTCCCGTTTGAAGGTTACGCTGTTTGCCTATGCTGTAATCTTCCACATACAACACTGCTTTCCCTGCTATTTCGGACGGAGGGGTAGCTCTGAAGCTGTCGAGGATGTTTGCAATTTGTTCAGCGCCTGCTTTTCCTTTAAGCGTAAGGGATTCCAGGCCTTCAAGGTGATAGCCGTAAGTGGAAAACACATCCATAAGGCCCTCATACATCGTTTTGCCTTGCTTTTTGTAATAAGCTGCTACCTCAGCTGCCAGCAGGCAGGCTTGTACCGCGTCTTTGTCCCTCACAAAGTCACCGATAAGATAGCCGTAGCTCTCTTCATATCCAAACAGGAAGGTATGCTCCCCGGTTTTCTCATATTCTTTAATCTTTTCTCCGATAAATTTAAATCCAGTGAGCGTATCCACCGTTTTAAGTCCAAAGGAGCTTGCAATCTCTCTTCCAAGTTCAGAAGTAACAATTGTTTTTAGCACAACGCCTTTTGGACAAAGTTCGCCCTGTGCCTCTTTTTGTGATAAAAGGTAATGCAGCAGGAGTGCTCCTGTCTGGTTTCCGGTAAGCACCACATACTCACCATCCAGATTCTTGACTGCTACCCCCACCCGGTCTGCATCAGGATCCGTCGCAATCAGGACATCCGCATCTTTTTCTTTTCCATACTGAATGGCAAGCTCGAAAGCGGCATGTTCTTCAGGATTTGGTGATTTGACCGTGGAAAAATCGGGATCAGGCAGTTCCTGTTCTTTGACTACCGTGACATTTTTAAAACCGATCGCCTCAAGGCCGTTTCGAACAGGAAGGTTCGCCGTTCCATGAAGAGGTGTAAAGACAATGCTTAAGTCTTCCATGTCCTTGATCAGGTCTGGATTTACAGTGATGCCTTTCAACTGCTCCAGGTAAGCAGTATCAATTTCTTCACCCACGATCTGAATTAGACCGTCCTCCTGCAATTGGGATTTATCTTTTACAGAGATGGCAAGTTCATTTTCAACCTCTTCCACCTTTTCGGTTAATAGGTCTGCTTCACGTGGAGGAAGCTGGCCGCCGTCAGGCCCGTACACTTTAAATCCATTATATTCCGGCGGGTTATGGCTTGCTGTAATCACAATTCCGCTGAACGCCTTTAAATAGCGGACAGCAAATGAAAGAACGGGAGTCGGCCGCAGGCTTTCAAACACATAGGTCTGTATTCCCCTTGAAGCCAGTGTACCGGCAGCTTCCATTGCAAATTCAGGAGATTTATGTCTTGAGTCATACGCGATCACCACACCGCGTACCTTTGCTTTCTCACCTTGTTCTTCAATAAAGCTTGCCAAACCGGAGGATGCTTTTCGGATCGTGTATGTATTCATTCGATTCGTTCCTGGTCCGATTTCGCCCCTCATTCCACCTGTACCGAATTCCAGATTTTTATAAAAGGAATCCTCCAGGCCCGTCTCTGTTTTTTCTAATTCTTCCAGCTGCAATCGAAGCTCCTCGTCAAGAGTTGGTTCGTTTCGCCATTTTTCATATGATGTCTTCCAGGTCATTTTCCGACTCTCCTCCTTTTATATGCTGAATCTCTGTTTATTAAATCATTATTGTCTCTTTATTATAGCGCAGAGCCGCAGACAGGAAAACCGCTTTCGACATGCTTCGCATAAATATCTTTCCATTTCTGTAAGAAGTGACATATTTCCCGAGGAATATTTCATTTCATGTAAAAACGGCAGGGAATTTCCCTGCCGCCATGCACCTTACATTTTACTTTTGCTTTTTTGAATGACTTCATAGAGATCCAGCCGCCTGTTCCGGAGCTGGGTGACATTCCCGGTCTTGCGCTGTCTGCGCAGGATTTCCAGGTCCACATCCCCGACGACCACGGTCTCAATGTTCGGGTGGCATTCTCCGACGATGCCGTCACGCGGAAATGCGAAGTCTGAAGGGGTAAAGATTCCGGACTGTGCATATTGAATATCCATGTTTTCTACCTGCGATAGGTTTCCAACAGTCCCCGCAATCACCGTATAAATTTCATTTTCTACCGCTCTTGCCTGCGAACAATACCTTACCCGGACATAGCCTTGCCTGTCTTCTGTACAGAACGGGCTGAAAATAATATTCGCTCCCATATCCGTAACAATTCTTGAAAGCTCAGGAAATTCAATATCATAGCAAATAAGGATGGCGATCTTTCCGCAGTCGGTATCAAACACCTGAACCTTATCTCCCGGTGTGATTCCCCACCATTTTCTTTCATTCGGGGTGATATGAATCTTATATTGTTTCTCGATTGTCCCATCTCTGCGGAACAGATAGGCAACGTTATAAATATTTCCATCCTCCTCCACAAAATGGGAACCGCCGATAATATTTACGTTGTATCGTACGGCTAACCCTGTAAACAGTTCGATATAATCCTCGGTAAATTCAGTTAAACGGCGAATGGCCTGGCTTGGGCTTTTCTCCTCCACAAATGAGAGAAGCTGAGTCGTAAGCAATTCCGGAAATACGGCAAAATCAGATCCCTGATCTGCCGCCACATCGGTATAATACTCTACCTGTGTTGCGAAGTCATCAAATGATTCAATGGTTTTCATCATGTACTGAATCGCAGTAATGCGGATCGGCTCACTTGTTTTGAAGTGCCTTCGTGTGTTATGCGGATGGTAGTCCACATTGTTCCATTCCATTAATGTGGCATATTCCTTAGATTGCTTATCATCCGGCAGATAATGGCGGTTGATTCTCATCACGGTAAAACCGTTCATGAGCTGGAAGGTAAGCACTGGATCATAAATGTTGTGGTGGATGACTTCCTTCACATAATCGCGTGGTGTCATTTCTTTGGAGTATTTATAATAGTTGGGAATCCGTCCTCCAAGAATAATACTTTTTAAGTTCCATTCTTCCGCAAGCTCTTTTCTTGCTTCATACAGGCGTTTTCCAATTTTCATCCGCCGGTAATCGGGATGAACCATAACCTCTATTCCATATAGATTATAGCCATTTGGATTATGGTTCGTGATATAGCCCTCATCCGTTATTTCATCCCATGTATGCTGATCATCGTACTCATCAAAGTTAACGATCAGGCTCGAACAGCTTCCAATAATTTTCCCCTCAAAGGTAACAACAAACTGGCCTTCCGGGAAAATATCAAGATGACTTTCAAGCTGTTCCCGCTTCCAGGGTTCCATATGCCCCGGAAAACAGATCCGCTGCAATTCAAGTATTTCATCTATATCATTGTATTGAATATTTCTCAGTTCAATTTTTTTCTCGAATTTTGAAACATCAACTTCGCTCAATGGATTCACTCCTTAACTCCTATTTTATTTTAATGTTTTTCAGCCCCAGACTTTCATTCTTCCGGCTAAAGAACCTGTATTCAATTCAAGCTGAATCCCGTCAGGATCCACAAAATTCACACACCTGCCGTCCCCGCGAATAACGGGTCCTCTGATGATGCTGACTGAATTGGCTTTTAAGGTTTCAACGGCCTGATCAAAATCGGAATCAGAGATCGTAAATGCCACGTGATCCATACCGGCTTTGCCAGCTTCTGCCCTATTATCTTCTCCCCGTTCAAGCAAACAAATCCAAACAGGCCCCCACTCGATATAAGCATCGGTCCGGCCCCGGTGTATCAAAACCGCACCTAAAACATCAACATAAAAAGAAAGGGATCTTGTCAGGCTGCTGACAGTCAGTGTGAGATGATTGATGCCCCGAATGGGAATCATCCGAATTTCCTCAGCAATTCCTTAAACTGCAGTTCGGCCATCGTTTCCATTTGATGGTCAACATCCCCAAACACCAGCCCCTTTGTTACTTCATTTGGAATAACCACACAATACAAGCCAGCCTCTTTGGCTGCTATGGCTCCATTCGCGGAATCCTCAAATGCAATAGCCTCTTCAGGCTTCACACCGAGACATTTTACAGCTTCACGGTATAAAGCAGGGTTTGGCTTCACGTGTTCTACGTCATCAGACGTCTTGATGCAGTCGAAATAGGGAAGCAGATTCAGTTTTTCCAGGTAACCCGTCACCCAGGCACGGGATGAGCTTGTCGCCAAACCAATTTTCAAACCGAGCTCCTTGGCCGCCTCCAGATAATCCTCTACACCAGGAAGAGCGCTTGTTCCATCAAGCATGGCCACCACCCGTTCATGATGCATGGCACGGAGTCCTTCCCTGTCCACTTTTTCACCTATCTGTTCCTCTAGATATTCGAAGGGATCCAAGAAATCCTTTGTTCCAATGCATTGCTGCCAGACTTCAAGGGGCATATGGCTTGAATGCTCTGAAAAAATTTCCTGGATGGCAAGATACACGGATGTTTCCGAATCCAGAATCAGCCCGTCAAAGTCAAAAACAACAGCTTTAATCATATTGCTCTCATCTCCCCTCTCTTCCTTCTTATTTTCTTATCCAGCACAAAAAAGTGCAAGGGGGAAGCTTTAGATGCCAGCCAACATTTATACCCGTTTTTCTCATTAAAAAAACAAGACAGCCTCATTGCGGGCTGCCTTATTTGAAACCGTTCGTCCGGTATGTGATCTTTTTTCCGTTGCTGATGGCGGTAATCACGCCAAGCTGATCGGTTCGGTAAGTCGTCATGTTTCTGCGGGCCAGCCGGTACAACACTTCCTTTGAGGGATAGTGATAAGGGTTGTTCTTGCCAACAGAGATAATGGCCGTTTTTGCATGGACCGCTTTTAAAAACGCCATGGTTGTCCCTGTATTTGCTCCATGATGGCCGATTTTTAAGACATCTGCCCGTACATCTTTCTTGGACGAAAGCATCTCCTTTTCGGATTCCATACCGGCATCCGCCATTAATAAAAATGAATTTTTGCCGTGGGTCACTTTCATTACGGCTGAATAATCATTAATGTATTTATAATAAGAAGACCTTGGAGCAAGCATTTCCATCTTTACAGAAAATCCAAATCGAAAGCTGACTCCTGCTTTTGCCCGCTCTACCGGTATTTTCTTTTCATTGATTATTTTAAACAAATCGTGGTAGTAAGCGGTGTCATAGGGCAAATTCGGCATATAAATCTTTTTGACGTTAAAATTCCGGATCACATCGTCCATTGAACCGATATGGTCATGGTGGGGATGGGTTGCCACCAGTACATCAATATCAGCCACACCCTGGCTTTGAAGATAGCGGGTGATTTCCGGACCGTCATTTTCATCTCCCGCATCCACCAGAACATTTTTACCATTTGGCGTTTGGATTAATATACTGTCGGCCTGGCCAACATCGAGAAAATGCACTTTGAGCGGCTCAAACCAGGCCCCACTCGCATTTTGAGGAGAGAACCACAATACAAGCGCAGACAGAAAAAAAACCGTGACCATCAGCTTTATTATTCGGATATTCACAGGCTCCGGTCCCTCCCAACTTTGGTTATGAATTAGTTATATGTAATTTTCGGGAATAATAAAAGAAATCCCATTATCCAATAGATGGATAATGGGATCCCTCGTTAGCGCGCAGCTTCCCTCTTTTTAAAGAAGCTTTTCATGGAATGATATACGTCTGCTTTTTCCTTTAAAATGTAATAATTGAACTTCGGATCAGTTATGTTCTTATAGACACTCATTAAGGTGGAATGGCGATTATAAGCATTAACCTCGCCATAGCCAAACATATTGCTGTGCTGCATGATCTCCTGTACGAGCTTCACACAGCGTGCGTTGTCGCTTGTCAGGTTATCACCATCTGAGAAATGAAACGGATAAATATTAAAACGGGATGGAGAATATTTGGTTTCGATAAGTTCTAATGCCTTTCTGTATGCGGAAGAACAAATGGTTCCGCCGCTTTCCCCCTTATTAAAGAAGTCTTCCTCAGAGACCACCTTTGCTTCAGTATGATGAGCAATAAATTCAATTTCAACGGTTTCGTATTTGGATCGAAGAAAACGGGTCATCCAAAAGAAAAAGCTTCTTGCCATATACTTCTCCCAAATCCCCATACTTCCTGATGTATCCATCATGGCAAGCACCACAGCCTTGGATTCAGGCTTTACGACTTCATTCCATGTCTTAAACCGGAGATCATCGTTATAAATCGGCGCAATGGCCGGTTTGCCTTTTAGGGCATTACGCTTGAACGCTGTAAGAATCGTGCGCTTTTTATCGACATTGCCCATCAGGCCGGTTTTTCGGATGTCATTAAATTCAACTTTTTCAAGAACGATATTATCCTGTTCTTTTTGCTTCAGATCCGGCAGTTCCAATTCTTTAAATAAGAACTCCTGAAGCTCCGCCAAGGAAACTTCCGCCTCCGAATAGTCGGATCCCGGCTTATCTCCCGGCGCGCCTTTGCCCTTTCCGGCTCCGGCCTGGCCCGGATTTCCGTCCCTGGCCACCACATCGCCGACCTTGCTGTCTCCTTCTCCTTGCCCCACATGCTTGTTCTTTTCATAATTGTAACGTATTTTGTATTCATCCAATGAACGAATGGGTATTTTTATGACGTCCCGCCCATTAGAAAGAATGATGTTCTCTTCACTGATCAAATCAGGCAAATTGTTTTTAATAGCCTCCTGGACCTTTTCCATGTGACGCTGCTGGTCATGGTGGCCTTTGCGGTGGAGGGACCAGTTTTCCTGAGAAACTACAAAATTGTTTTTCGCTTCCTCGCCCATTATTTCCCCTCCTTCTTTGTACATGCTCATTGTTTTATTTGAATGGTAATGGATCAAATTGATAAAAGAACCACCCGCTTTTTGAATGTAAAAAGGGTTGGTTACACTATCCTATGCAAGATAAGACGAGAGTTGCTATGTAATTGGCACATTTTATAAAGAACCGTAAAAAAATAAAAGCATCCCATGGCAAGCCATGGAATGCTTTTTTTATTTCGTGTAGTTGTTAAATGCGACTTTGCTTTCTGCCATATCACTGCATGCGGATTGACAGCCTTTCTTCATTGAACAGGTCGCGCATTTTCCTTGTTTGCTTTTTTTCACAAAACGAAAGATAGTAAAACCTGCGTATCCAAAAATCAGTATTCCGAGCAAAATATTAAGCAGCATTTATACTCCCTACTTTCTGGTTAAACTTAAAATCCGAGCAGCTTGCCGCCCTGGTATATGATCAATGAAACAATATAGGCGATCAGCAGGGCATAGATGATGGAAAACCACGTCCACTTGGCAGATCCTGTTTCTTTTTTGATAACAGCCACTGTCGCCAGACAAGGGACATAGAGCAGCAAGAATGCCATAAAGCTGTAAGCCGATAATGAGGTGAAATGGTGGGCCATGACTCCTTGCAATGTATGAAGATCCGGCGCAACATAAATGATATTCATGGTAGAAACAACGACTTCTTTGGCCAGGAAGCCGGTGATCAACGCAGCACCTGCCTGCCAGCTGCCAAACCCGATCGGTTCAAACAGCGGGGCGATGGCTCCGCCGATCAATGCAAGGAAGCTTTTATTCATGTCCACACCCAGTCCGCCGGGACCTGCATAACTGAGGAACCAGATGATAACAGATCCTCCGAAAATAAACGTACCTGCTTTTTTGATGAAGCCTTTGCCCTTCTCCCATGTATTGCGCATCAATGTACGCCATTGAGGAATACGATATGGAGGAAGCTCGATCACAAACATCGAACTTTCCTCTTTCAAAATGGTGGAAGAGAAAATCTTCGCCAGCGTTAGTGCAATCACGATACCAAGGAGGTAGAGCGAAAGGACAACAAGTGCCTGGTTTTGTGTGAAAAAGGCACCCACGAACAGGCTGTACACCGAGAGTCTCGCGGAACAGGACATGAGCGGTGTGAGTATGATGGTCAAAAGCCTTTCCTTTGGCTGTTCAATGGTACGTGCCGCCATAATTCCGGGTACATTGCATCCAAACCCGATAATCATCGGGATAAAGGCTTTTCCGTTCAGACCAATGCTCTCCAGCGTTTTATCCATCACCATGGCAATTCTCGCCATATATCCAGAATCCTCAATAAAGGAGATCAGGAAGAACAGGATCATGATTTGCGGAACAAAGACAAGAACGCCGCCTACACCGGCAACAATCCCATCGAGAATAACGGCCTTAATAAAGGCAGAAGCTCCTGCGGCTTGAAGCATTGACGTCAGGCCGTCAGTGAGCGGTCCCGTTAAGAACGCGTCAAGCATGTCTGAGATCGGGCTGCCAAGCCAGTCAAACGTCAATTTGAAAATCAGGTACATAAAAAGGATAAAAATTGGTATCCCCAAAAACTTGTTGGTCACGATGTTATCGATCCGGTCGGTCAATGTATAGGTGACTTCTTCGCCTTTTTGAAGGGAAACATCAAGCACTCCTTTTATATACTCCGCCCGTACGGCGCGGATATGATAGGAAAGTGATTTGGCCCCCTCTTCGGATTGAACCTGTGCCTCGGTTTCTGCAAAAATGCGTTGAAGCTCAGCTTCAGGCATCATTGTTTTCAGCAATGCATGCACCACTTCATTTCCTTCAAAAAATTGAAGAGCAAGCCAACGTTTTGGCGGCAAATTTTCGGCGTCCGGCATTTTTGCCACGAGCGTCTCCATCGCTCTTTCCAGCGGCTGACCATATGAAATATACAAGGGCTTGTTCTCTTGTTCTTCATTGGTTAAAAGCCCTGCAAGCTCTTTACAGCCGGATCCTGTACGGGCCACTATCGGCAAAACGGGGCTTTGTAATCTCTCGGACAGTTTCTTTTCATTAACCATGATTCCGCGGCCCTTGGCTACGTCAACCATGTTCAGCCCGATCACTACAGGTTTTCCATATTCGAGAAGCTGAATCGTTAAGTATAAGTTTCGTTCAAGCTGGGAGGCGTCAACGATATTGAGAACCATGGAAAAATTCTCTTCAATCAAAAAGCGGGTTGCCACCCCTTCATCCCTGGACAAAGGATTAAGTGAATATATTCCGGGCAGATCGATAAGATGCCCTTTTTTATTATTCAGCATGCCGACTTTCTTCTCTACCGTTACACCTGACCAGTTCCCAACGTATTCATACGAATTGGTGAGAATATTAAATAAAGAGGTTTTTCCGGTATTCGGATTTCCGGCAAGTGCGATTTCAATCATGAATGGCACACCTGGATCAATTTGGCTTCACTTCTGCGAATGCCCACCCACTGTCCGCCGGCTTCCACCGCAAACGGACCTCCAAATGGGAGGATTCGTTTAATGCTGATTTCCGTTCCTTCCATGATACCCAAGTCAAGCAATCTTCTTCGTACAAGTACATTCACATGTTCCGTATTGGTGATTTTTGCTTTTCCGCCAGCTTTAATGTCCGTTAATACCATATATAGCACCTCTGAGAGAATGATAATTATTATCAGTATTTTAATCTCATTATATGAGATTGATTCTCATTAGTAAATAGATATTTTGAATTTCCAAACAAATTCCGCAAAAAAACCTGTCCAGGTCATCCCGGAGCAGGTTTTTCGCAACGATTATTTATCTTTTTTTGCTTCTTCATCCTCAAATTGATCCGGATCAGGCATTTTTCCGCTTTTTTTCACATTTACGTTGGTGGACATGTGTTCCATCACTTTTCCATGCTCTTTCATTTCTTTTAAATTTGGTGTCATGGAGCTGTTTTTTGGTTTATCGATATAATCCTGTTCTCTGGACATAACCATCACCTCTTGCCTCCACTATTCCCAATACTCCTCGTCAATAAACTACTTTATGACTTTCAATTCCTCCATCGGCCAATAACGCAGGTTCACTTCCCCGACGATTTTGCTTTCATCAACCAGCCCGATGTGCCGGCTGTCAATGCTATGAAGCCGGTTGTCTCCCATCACAAAAACCTTTCCTTTCGGGATCACCTTTTTCCCGGTGACTTCTTCCAGCGTAAAATCTCCCGTCAGGTTCCCGTTGGTCACCTGTTTTTTATAATCATCCAAGTAAGGTTCATCTACCTGTTTGCCGTTGATAAAAAGATGATCGTTTATATACTCGATGTGCTCTCCCGGCATACCGATTACCCGCTTGATGTAATCCTCCTGCGAATTTGCATGAAACACGATTAAATCAAATCGCTTAGGTTCACCTATATTGTAGCCTAATTTATTTACAATCAGCCTGTTCCCGTTTTCGATCGTAGGCATCATTGATTCTCCATAAACAACGTACTGCTCAAATAAAAAGTTTTTTATTAGCAACGCTAGAATAAGTGCAATTCCAATGGCTTTGATCCAATCCCATAATTGGCTGCTCTTCTCCCTGGAACTCATCCTTTCACTTCCTTTTTGTTAGCGTATAGTATTAATTTACCACTATAGTTTATCATATTACAAGGTATTCTCCTCCTGTTTGGTTTTTATTCTTATGTGTAATGTGTTCTGCTGACAACCTTTTTAAAGATAAAAAAACGCATCCCATTTTTACAAAGGGATGCGTTTTTTACAGTTACCGGTTTAACAGGCTTCCTACATATTTCAGTAGTTCATTCGCTGATGTCGTATTATACCCATGCTCATCCACGAGACGGGCGATTACTTCATTCACCTTTTTCAGTTGTGCTTCATCCGGTGTTTTTGAGGATGTTGTAATCTTTACCACGTCTTTTAGGTCAGCAAACAGCTTTTTCTGAATCGCTTCTCTTAACCGTTCATGAGAATTATAATCGAATTTCTTTCCTTTTCTGGCATACGCTGATATTCGGATCAATATTTCTTCCCTGAAGGCTTTCTTGGCATTTTCAGAGATCCCGATTTGCTCCTCAATGGATCGCATGAGTTTTTCATCCGGGCTCATTTCTTCACCTGTGAGCGGATCTCTCAGCTTGTTTTTGTTGCAATAAGCTTCAACGTTGTCGAGGTAATTGTCCATCAGTGTCTTGGCAGACTCCTCATAAGAGTAAACAAATGCTTTTTGAACCTCTTTCTTGGCAATCTCGTCATATTCTTTTCGGGCAAGAGAGATAAAGTTAATAAAGCGTTCTTTATCCTCTTTCGTAATGGACGCATGATGATCCAGTCCATCCTTCATCGATCTGAGCACATCGAGTGCGTTGATGGAGGTTATCTCTTTGCGGATGATGGCAGACGAAATCCGGTTGATGACATACCGCGGATCAATACCGCTCATGCCTTCATCGGCAAATTCTTTTTGAAGATCTTCGAGATCAATATGATTATAACCTTCCACGATTTCACCATCATACAGCCTCATTTTCTTGATGAGGTCCATGCCCTGCTTTTTGGAATCCATCAAGCGGGTAAGTACCGAGAAAATGGCCGCCACCCGAAGCGCATGAGGAGCAATATGAACATGGGACATGTCACTTTCTTTAATCATTTTTTCATAAATGCGTTCTTCTTCCGAAACCCTCAGATTGTAAGGGACACCCATTACGATAATTCTCGAATGAAGAGCTTCATTTTTCTTGTTGGCGATAAACGAACGGTATTCCGATTCATTGGTGTGCGCCACAATCAGCTCATCAGCCGAGATAAGGGCAAAACGTCCTGCTTTAAAGTTGCCTTCCTGCGTTAATGATAAGAGATGCCAGAGGAATTTTTCATCACACTTCAGCATTTCCTGGAATTCCATCATCCCCCGGTTGGCTTTGTTCAGTTCTCCGTCAAAGCGGTAAGCGCGGGGATCCGATTCTGAACCGAACTCTGCAATGGTGGAAAAATCAATGCTGCCGGTTAAGTCGGCAATATCCTGTGACTTCGGATCGGACGGACTAAACGTTCCAATCCCTGTCCGTTTATCCTCGGAAAAAAAGATTCTCTCCACTATTACATCTTCAATGCAATTGCCATATTCCTTTTCAAGCCTCATAGTGTTCAACGGGGAGAGGTTGCCTTCAATTCGAATGCCAAATTCCCGGTAAAAATCATCTCTTAAATGATGCGGTATGAGGTGCAGCGGATCTTCGTGCATCGGACAACCTTTAATGGCATAGACTGCCCCTGCCTCTGTTTTCGAATAATCTTCCAGACCCCTCTTAAGCATGGTGACAATGGTGGATTTCCCTCCGGAAACTGGCCCCATCAGCAAAAGTATCCTTTTTCTCACGTCCAGCCGTTTGGCTGCAGGATGGAAATACTCCTCCACCAGCCGCTCGATTGAATCTTCAAGTCCAAAAATCTGGTTGTTAAAAAAGTTATACTTCTTGGTTCCGTTCACTTCCTCTATTCCAGCATCTTTAATCATATTATAGACTCGGGAATGAGCGGACTGAGCGACATAGGGACGTTCCTTTAAAATCTCAAGGTATTCTCCGAAGGTACCTTCCCAGGCAAGACGCCTCTCTTCTTCACGGTGCAATTGGATTTTACCTAAAATATCCATGTGTACCCCCTTGCGTAGTGTTTGCATCCTTCGTTTGTTAATCTACTTTATGCGAGGATGTCCCCAATCATTCAACTTGTTTTATGAATTTCGCAGGATTGCCATATTGCCACAGAATTTAATGAATGATAGTGGTTTTAGTATGGGTATGATACGAGTTGAAGAAATAGTCTTTTCTTTTTGAGGCTGTGTTTGCCGTTGTACGATGACAGCGGTTTCGTTATAATAAAAGAAGATACGGAACCATTACACCAAAAGGAGGAGACCGCATGAGTTTTATCCTGATATTAGGAGTTATGCTTACGTTCTTGACCGCTATTTTCACTGCGGGATACAATGATAATCCTGGAGCCAAATAATCAGTACATATAAAAAAACGCCCCGAGCCCGGGACGTTTTTTTATTTATTTCACCAGCAGCTTATGTGAGCGCCGGAAAACCTTGCTGGCGCAATGCTTCATAAATTAAAATGGCGGCTGTATTGGAAAGGTTCAGCGACCGGATGTTATCATTCATCGGCAGCCTGAAACAATACTCCTCGTTTGCCTTCAATAATTCATCCGGCAATCCGGTTGTCTCCCGGCCAAATACAAAAAAGTGATCCCTGGCCGGCGCGCTGTAATCCATATCGGTATACCGCTGCTTTCCAAACTTTGTAATATAGTAAAACAATCCTTCCGGAAACCGTTCAAACAGTTCTTCCAGCGAATCATAGTAATGAACATTTACATGTTCCCAGTAATCAAGACCTGCACGCTTTAGCTGTTTGTCATCCGTTGAGAAGCCAAGCGGCCGAATCAGATGCAGTGAAGTGCCTGTTCCCGCACATGTACGGGCAATATTCCCTGTATTCGCCGGGATCAGCGGCTGATAAAGAACTACATGTAAACCCAAAACTCTCACCTCGTATACTTATATCTTCATTATTATAGCACTTTTATGAAGAATTAGCCCTGAGGTGGGACTTTACGTAATATGAAAGAACTTATATTTAATTTTCGGAGTATAAGCCGTAGAGTCTTCATACCTCCAATACCTCATCCGGCTGTCCGTGGAATGGGCATTTACCAGCGGCTCGCCCGAAGAATCCTTCCCCACGACAATGGTGGTATGCTGCCAGTGACCGTCGCCGTCAAAATCATAGCAAATAACATCACCCGGGATGAGCTGACTGGCAGAGGATTTCTCCCTCGCCTGGAGGGTTGCCTTTGATCCGCTTAAATACCACCGCATGGCGTTGGCCACTGTCCAACTGTAGCTCCAGTCATGATACTTAAACCACCACCCTTTGGAACGTGTCCCGTGATGGGCCATGGGAATGCCTCCCCCCGCATGAAGGCACTGGGAGATATAGTTTGTACAATCAACATCAAATGACTTGTAGGCTGGATTGTACGTATTCCACCATCGCTCGGCATACTGTACCGCTGCAAGCCGATCGTACGTATGCTTTCGAGGTTCAGGCGGATCCGTTTCCCTTTCGATCTTCACTTTTTCTTTATGCTTCCCTTCAGGATTCAGCAGCTGGTCGCTGATCAGCACGTCGTCTTTAAACACAGCCCGCCTCTGCTGGATCCACTCCTCAACATAAAAATCGAATCCATGCCGGATTAAATTGCTGAAGTGAAGTACATAATCTACCTGTCTCGTATCATTAAAAACCGAATGCCTGAGAACCTGCGCCTCCACATTATTATTGACAAGAACCGCATTCCTTTCATGCAGTGCCTGTTTTTTCCTTGCAAAGCTTTCCCTTTCCTCCATCGGAAGCTGAACACTATCACTCCAGTTCTCATTGACCATCCAGTCGGTCAGCTTTTGGACATAAAATTTGAGATGTTCCAGCCAGTTCATATGGCACCTCCACTGCTGCAAAAGTAACGTACTATTACCATATGAATCAGAGCCAAAAAAAAAGAACCGTCAAAATAAACGGTTCAGGAAGACTTAGGTATAAAGTTTTGAAGCTCGATGTTTAAAAGCAGCTCTTTTTTATCCAGACCCCCGCCGTAACCGACCAGGGCGCCATTGCTCCCTACCACACGATGACAAGGAATAATGATCGGAACTGGATTTTTATTGTTTGCACTGCCTACAGCTCTTACTGCTTTTGGTGCACCAATTCCTTGAGCAATGTCTTTATAGGAACATGTGGCACCATAGGGAATTCCCTTAAGCTCCTCCCACACTTTTATTTGAAAAGGAGTGCCATATAAATCCAAAGGAATAGTAAACTGTTGGAGATTCCCGCTGAAATAACTTGCAAGCTGATCAACAACCGGTTTGAGTTCTTCCGGTGAATGGATCAGTTCCCCCTTAAGATAGTGCTTTGACATCCAGGATTGAAGGGATGGTAAATTTTCTTCAAGGCTCCCAAAGTCAATCCGGCAAATGCCGTTTTGTGTAGCGATAACAGTCAGGGGGCCCATGGGGCTATCCATTTCCTCGTAAGAGAATAAGGTTTTGATATTACACATAAAAATCCCTTCTTTTATTTTCTTGGTTTCTATACTAACGGACATGTAGTTGCGATGCGATTAGTGTATGCCTTGATTTTGAATCATTTGAAGGCCTTTGTTGATCTCAGCTGCCACATTTCCGTCATTTTCTTGTTCTTTCGCCGAAATAAGCTCGTTTTCCGCCGCCTCTGAGCCTATTTTACCGAGTGCCCAGGCAGCGGTTCCGCGAATAACAGGCCTTTGGTCCTCCTTCATGAGCTGCGCCAAATCTCCGACAGCACTGGTATCCTTAAAATGGGCAAGCGCAATGATGGCATTTCGTTGAATCGGCTTTTTCCCCCTCCAGGAACCGGACACATGGCCGAACTTCTCCTTGAATTCCCGGTTGCTCATCTTCAGTAACGGCTTTAATAAAGGTTTTGCAATTTCAGGATCCGGCTCCATTTCGGGATGAAGGTGAAAATCTTTTCCTTTATTTTTAGGGCAGACCGTTTGGCATGTGTCACAACCATACAACCGGTTGCCGATCTTTTCACGATATTGATCAGGAAGAAAATCCTTAGTTTGTGTTAAAAAGGCGATGCATTTGTTCGAATCGAGCTGTCCCCCTTGTACGAGAGCGCCCGTAGGACAAGCCTCCACACAGATGTTGCAATCTCCGCATTGGTCTGTGATGGGCGTATCAGGCGGAAGATAAACCGTCGTCAGCATCTCTCCCAAATAAACAAATGAACCAAACTCCGGCGTAATGGTTGCGCAATTTTTTCCGCTCCAGCCAATTCCGGCACGTTCTGCCACCGCACGATCAGACAGTTCGCCGGTATCCACCATCGACACAGAACGGGCATGCGGGGCTTTTTCAGCGATAAATGCTTCCAAAAGCCTTAATTTCTCACGCAAAATATGATGGTAATCCACACCCCAGGAAGCTCTGCAAAATATTCCTCTTCTCGCTTCCCTTGTACTTTGTGGAGCATCTTTCATCCTGGAAGGATAAGCAAGAGCAATCGAGATGATGGTGTTCGCTCCCTCAAGCAGCAGCTGGGGATTCGTCCGTTTCTCGATATCTTTTTCTTCGAATCCAGATTGGTATCCGTGGTTCTGCTGTTCCTTCAGCCTTTCCTTCAGTTCCGCAAAGACATCCGCGGCAGCAAACCCAATCTTGTCGATACCAATTGATTTACTATATGCAATGAGTTCTTCTTTTAACTGGGCGCCTGTCATGACTGCACCTCCTTTCTCCTTAAATGGATGATTTCATCTATGGTAAACTAACTATAAAATAAAGCTATAAGATAAGGGTGAAAAGTTGATGATTAAACTGGCAGAGGACATAAAAAAGCTTGTTCCTTCCTTTAAAATGGGCGTAATACTATATCATGATATCGTGATTGAAGAATCACCGCAAATGCTAAAAGGCAGATTCCAATTATTTCTTGAATCCCTGAAACTAGATGCTCTTGAAAAGGCGGCGGCCGACCACCCGGGTATACAGGAATGGCGTCAGGTCTTCAAAAAGCTCTCCATGGATCCGTCCCGCTACAGGCCTTCCTCTGAAGCTCTCCTGCGCCGTGTATATGGCGGCAAGGACGTAGCACTGGTCAATTCGGCCGTTGACGTAAATAACTTCTTTTCCCTTCAATATGGTATACCTTTAGGGATTTATAATGCAGATGGGGTTCATGGAGACGTTGAAATTAAAATAGGAGCTCCTGGAGATCAATATGAAGGGTTAAACGGTCGTTTAATGAACATGGAAGGGAAACTTCTGTCAGCAGACGAAAACGGCGCATTTGGAAGCCCTATCGTCGATTCCAAACGCACCATGACAGGAGAACAGGTCAAAAATGCCCTCCAGCTCGTTTACCTCAGACCCTCCATGGCGGACGATGAGGCCCAAAAACTGCTATCAGCGATAGAGAAAATGTTTGTTCAAATCCACGGCGGTTCCTCTGACTCCTATCTCATCCAATAAAAAAAGCGCAGGACTTCATTTAAAACGAAGTCCTGCGCTAAAACCTACAACTGCCTTGATACCAATATAATCAGCGTGTATTAAAAATATGACAACCTTCCATTACTTTTTATGAAATCAGGAATTTTTACACGATGTATTAAAACCATAAAAAAAGAAGTGCACCATTTATGCACTTCTTTTTACCGTAATAGTTAACCTACTTCTTCCCCAGACTCGTTCCCTCGTTTCGACATTTCTTTAACTCTAACTTGCTCATTCAGTTTAGCTGCTTCGTCTAAATACTCGGTTTGAATCCCGCTTTTTACAGCCCAATAATAAAACACAAGGGCTAAGCATGCAATGAGAACCATATCCCAGCCAAATGGAATGATGTTGGCTCCTCCAAATTTTTCACTTCCCAGGTAGGAGATAAACATCATGCAGATTAAGTAAACAACCATCCAGAGTCCTGCCAGGAAATTCGTTTTGAAACCTTTCCATTTCTTTCTCGCCTGATAATAAAAGTAAATCGGAAGGCCAATCAAAATAAAGAATAGCACCTGTCCAGTCAGCGGCCATCTTGCCCAATACAGCGTTAAAGAGGCAAAGACGAACCCGCATGGTGCGATGATGCTTAGTGCTTTAACACGTAATGGACGATATAGATTCCTGCCTGTCCGTCTTAATGTCATGACGGTAACTGGGCCGGTGATATAAGAGATAAGGGTTGCTACTGAAATAACTTCTGCTAGTACCCCCCAGCCTCTAAAGACAAACAGAAACAGAAAACATACAGCAAGATTTAAATACATAGCAGGACGAGGCACACGGTAAAAAGGGTGAACCTTTCCAAACACTTCTGGTAAATATCCGTTCTTTTCCATTCCGTAGATCATTCTCGCTGTGGTGGCCGTATACGTAGTTCCTGTGCCGGAAGGAGAAATGAATGCATCACAATAAAGTAGAATGACAAGCCAGTTAATGCCCAGTGCAATGGCCAAATCGGCAAATGGCGAATTGAAATTTAAATGATGCCAGCCTTTAGCAATCGTGGCAGGACTGACAGCCCCGATAAAGGCCACTTGCAATAAAATGTAGATAACGGTTGCGATCAGAAGAGACCCTACAACTGAAAATGGAATAGTGCGGCCGGGATTCCTTGCCTCGCCCGCCATATTAATGGGGCTTTGGAAACCGTTGAACGCGAATACAATCCCTGAAGTAGCTACGGCAGTTAGTACACTGGCCCATCCATAAGGAGCTAAACTGTGCCCGGATGTAAAGTTCTCCCCATGAAATCCTACGAAAAGAAGCGCTCCAACCGTGAGTCCAGGAATAACAATTTTAAAAATTGTTATCAGGTTATTTGCTTTGGCAAACAGGCTGACTGCCCAATAGTTCAAAAAAAAGTAAATCAGCATCAATACTGAAGCGATAAGCAATCCTTTCCCGGTAAGGGTGCCTTCCGTCACTAACGTGTGCGTCCACCTTGCCCATTTCCACGGCCATGAACTCATATATTGCACAGAGGCGATTGCTTCAACAGGAATAACAGAAACAATGGCAATCCAATTGGACCAGGCTGCAAGAAATCCTACAAACGATCCATGAGAATACTGTGTGTATTTCACCATACCTCCGGCTTCAGGAAACATGGCGCCTAATTCAATATAAGAAAGCGCTATAAATAAAATAACGATCATGCCGATGATCCAGGAAAAAACAGCGGCTGGACCGGCGATTTGTGCAGCTCTCCATGCCCCAAATAACCAGCCGGATCCAATGATCGATCCGAGCCCGACCATGGTCAGGGCAAAAGTTCCCATCTTTCGTTGCAAATCACTCATTCATGAAACTCCCTTCCAAATTTTAAAGAGGAATACTGAATATGATTACCGACAGCCTTCCATCTACAAATTTCGCCTTTTTTTTACATTTGTTTAGGGTAGAGCACATAATTGGCAAAGTGTTTATTCTTTTGTGAACAATTTGAGAGTGGAATAGTATTAGGCGCCAAATGCACGTATATTAGTATGCGATAATGTAATGGAGAAAAAACGTATATCTCTGCGTACTGAAAAAGTATAAAGAAAAAAAACGTTCCTTGCACTGTGCAAGGAACGTCTATATTTAACGTTATTATGTTATGTAATGGTACCGGTGGTCGGGGTCGAACCGACACTCCCAAGGGAACACGATTTTGAGTCGTGCGCGTCTGCCAATTCCGCCACACCGGCATGTGAAAAGTAAAGCTGGCAGTGTATTTAATTGGTGCCGAGGGCCGGACTCGAACCGGCACGGTAGTCACCTACCGCAGGATTTTAAGTCCTGTGTGTCTGCCAATTCCACCACCCCGGCTGGGTGGTATGTAGTGGAGGCGGCAACCGGATTCGAACCGGTGGATAAGGGTTTTGCAGACCCTGGCCTTACCACTTGGCTATGCCGCCATTTAAAGATCATATAATTGGAGCGGAAGACGGGATTCGAACCCGCGACCCCAACCTTGGCAAGGTTGTATTCTACCACTGAACTACTTCCGCATATATGGCTGGGCTAGCAGGATTCGAACCTACGAATGACGGAGTCAAAGTCCGTTGCCTTACCACTTGGCTATAGCCCAATCATATGGGGCGACCGATGGGAATCGAACCCACGAATGCCGGAACCACAATCCGGTGCGTTAACCACTTCGCCACGATCGCCATATGGCAGGGGCAGTAGGAATCGAACCCACACCAAAGGTTTTGGAGACCTTCGTTCTACCTTTAAACTATGCCCCTAAATCAAAATAAATGTGCTAAAAATTAGATGGTGGAGGGGGACGGATTCGAACCGCCGAACCCAAAGGAGCGGATTTACAGTCCGCCGCGTTTAGCCACTTCGCTACCCCTCCATGAGAGACAAAACCTATTTTAATACATATCCATGTATTCTTCAAGAGGAAATTTCTTACACTTCGAACAAAAAGGATAGTGGTGCCGGCTAGAGGACTTGAACCCCCAACCTACTGATTACAAGTCAGTTGCTCTACCAATTGAGCTAAACCGGCGCCAAAAATGGTGGCTCGAGACGGAATCGAACCGCCGACACGAGGATTTTCAGTCCTCTGCTCTACCGACTGAGCTATCGAGCCAAAACTTCTTATTAAAGATAAAATGGCGGACCCGACCGGGATCGAACCGGCGATCTCCTGCGTGACAGGCAGGCATGTTAACCGCTACACCACGAGTCCATTTGGTTGCGGGGACAGGATTTGAACCTGCGACCTTTGGGTTATGAGCCCAACGAGCTACCAGACTGCTCCACCCCGCGATGATATTAAGATTACGGACGATGTGTCCGAGTATGAGGAACTCTTCCTCTACCAGTATTTTCTTAGAAGTGTATGCGTCGAGTTTACTCGCAGCTTAATCGTGCTGTAGCGCTCGTTGCTCCACCCCGCGATGATAATCAATATATTAAGATAAAATGGTGGAGGATGACGGGTTCGAACCGCCGACCCCCTGCTTGTAAGGCAGGTGCTCTCCCAGCTGAGCTAATCCTCCGAAAGGTTTATATGTATAAGTTTTTTTCTTCGAAAAAAACATGGTGACCCGTACGGGATTCGAACCCGTGTTACCGCCGTGAAAGGGCGGTGTCTTAACCGCTTGACCAACGGGCCGTATGTTAAGTAATTATGGCGGAGAGCAAGGGATTTGAACCCTTGATACGCGGTTAACGTATACACGATTTCCAATCGTGCTCCTTCGGCCACTCGGACAGCTCTCCATATAATGGCTCCACAGGTAGGACTCGAACCTACGACCGATCGGTTAACAGCCGATAGCTCTACCACTGAGCTACTGTGGAATAATATATATGCCCGGCAACGTCCTACTCTAACAGGGGGAAGCCCCCAACTACCATCGGCGCTGAAGAGCTTAACTTCCGTGTTCGGTATGGGAACGGGTGTGACCTCTTCGCTATTGCCACCAGACATCTATCGATTTGTGATCAACGGCGATTTTCTTCGTCAGCTTCACTCCTCCTCTTCCTCATGTACGGTAAAGTACACTCCGGAGAGTCGTCGTTTTGCTTCCTCGAATCTCTTGTCGCTGACAAATCTTTTGTTTTTGAGGCATATTCCCTCAAAACTAGATAACTTCATCCAAACTTACTGATTTAATTAAGGATAAGCCCTCGACCGATTAGTATCTGTCAGCTCCACGTGTC